>NZ_JBVASG010000001.1:0-3327320 GCF_057813875.1 Labrys sp. F242
ATGCCGGCGCCATCATCTCCGGCGGCAAGGGCGATGCCGGCTCCAAGATCGCCGCGCTCGAAGCCGCTGGCGTCAGGGTATCCCCATCCCCCGCTCGCCTCGGTACCACGCTCACCGAATTGCTGAAGGGCTGAAGCCAAAAAGGGGCTGAGATCGGACCGGGGCCGTCGCCCCGGCCCTCGGAACCGAAGGAACGGGACGATGGATCGTCAAGACGACATGAACCTGCAAAGCTTCGCCTATAGTGGCGACGCCGAGTATCTCGAAGATCTCTATGCGCGCTACGAGGACAATCCGTCCTCGGTCGACGGCGAGTGGGCGGCCTTCTTTGCCGGTCTCGCCGACGACAAGGCGATCGTCGAGAAGAATGCGCGTGGCGCGAGTTGGGCCAGACCCAACTGGCCGATTGCGGCCAATGGTGAAATCGTCTCGGCCCTCGACAGCAATTGGGGCCAGATCGAGAAGAAGGTCGGCGAGAAGATCAAGGCCAAGGCGGATGCCCAGGGCGCGGCCATCTCCTCCGAGGCCATGCTGCAGGCGACGCGCGACTCGGTGCGTGCCATCATGCTGATCCGCGCCTATCGCATGCGCGGCCACCTCTTCGCCAATCTCGATCCACTCGGTCTGCAGGAAGCGCGCGATCACGAAGAGCTGCATCCGCAGACCTATGGCTTTTCGGAAGCCGACCTCGATCGCAAGATCTTCATCGACCATGTCCTCGGTCTGGAATTCGCGACCATCCGCGAGATCGAGACGATCCTCAAGCGCACCTATTGTTCGACCCTCGGTGTCGAGTTCATGCATGTCTCCGATCCCGCCCAGAAGGCCTGGATCCAGCAGCGCATCGAAGGGGCGGACAAGGAGATCACCTTCACCCGCGAGGGCAAGCGCGCAATCCTTTCCAAGCTGATCGAGGCCGAAGGCTTCGAGAAGTTCATCGACGTCAAATATACCGGCACCAAGCGCTTCGGCCTCGACGGTTCGGAATCGGCCATTCCCGCGCTGGAGCAGATCATCAAGCGCGGCGGCGCGCTCGGCGTGCAGGACATCGTGCTGGGCATGGCCCATCGCGGCCGCCTCAACGTGCTCGCCCAGGTGATGGGCAAGCCGCATCGCGCCATCTTCCACGAGTTCAAGGGCGGTTCCTATACGCCCGACGACGTGGAAGGCTCCGGCGACGTGAAATACCACCTCGGTGCCTCGTCGGACCGCGAGTTCGACGGCAACAAGGTGCATCTGTCACTGACCGCCAATCCGTCCCATCTCGAGATCGTCGATCCCGTGGTGCTCGGCAAGGTGCGCGCCAAGCAGGACCAGCATGGCGACACCGATTCGCGCGCCAAGGTGATGCCGCTGCTCATCCATGGCGATGCTGCTTTTGCCGGCCAGGGCGTGGTCGCCGAATGCCTGGGCCTGTCGGGCCTGAAGGGGCACCGCACCGGCGGCTCGATGCATTTCATCATCAACAACCAGATCGGCTTCACCACCTATCCGCGCTATTCGCGCTCTTCGCCCTATCCTTCCGACGTGGCGAAGATGATCGAGGCGCCGATCTTCCATGTGAATGGCGACGATCCGGAGGCGGTGGTGTTCGCCGCCAAGGTGGCGACGGAATTCCGCCAGACCTTCCACAAGACGGTCGTCATCGACATGTTCTGCTATCGCCGCTTCGGGCACAACGAGGGCGACGAGCCGGGCTTCACCCAGCCCCTGATGTATCGCAAGATCCGCTCGCATCCGGGCGTGGTCGAGCTTTACTCGAACAGGCTGATCGAGACCGGCGTGGTCACCGCCGGCGAGGTCGAGAAGATGAAGGCCGACTGGCGCGCGCGCCTGGAGGCCGAACAAGAGGCTGGCCAAGCCTACAGGCCCAACAAGGCCGATTGGCTCGACGGGCAGTGGGCCGGCCTCAAGGCGATCGGTTCGGGTGACGACGATCCGCGCCGCGGCGCTACCGGCGTCGATATGGCCAAGCTCACCCAGATCGGCAATGCGCTGACCAAGCTCCCGGAAGGCTTCCAGGTCCACAAGACCATCCAGCGCTTCATGGAAACGCGCCGGAAGATGATCGAGACCGGTGAGGGGCTCGATTGGGCGACCGCCGAGGCCATGGCGTTCGGCACGTTGTGCGACGAGGGCCATCGCGTGCGGCTCTCGGGCCAGGACTGCGAGCGCGGCACCTTCTCCCAGCGCCATTCCGTGCTGATCGACCAGGAGACGGAGAAGCGCTACACGCCGCTCAAGAACATCCGCGGAGGTCAGGGCAAATACGAGGTCATCAACTCGATGCTCTCGGAAGAGGCCGTGCTCGGCTTCGAATATGGCTACTCGCTGGCCGAGCCCAAGGCGCTGACCCTGTGGGAAGCCCAGTTCGGTGACTTCGCCAATGGCGCCCAGGTGGTGTTCGACCAGTTCATCTCCTCGGGCGAGCGCAAATGGCTGCGCATGTCCGGCCTGGTCTGCCTGCTGCCGCATGGCTATGAGGGGCAGGGGCCCGAGCATTCCTCTGCCCGCCTCGAGCGCTTCCTGCAGATGTGCGCCGAGGACAACATGCAGGTCGCCAACTGCACGACGCCATCGAACTATTTCCACATCCTGCGCCGGCAGCTCAAGCGCGACATCCGCAAGCCCTTGATCCTGATGACGCCGAAATCGCTGCTGCGCCACAAGCGCTGCGTCTCCAAGCTCAGCGAGATGGGGGCCGACACCACCTTCCATCGCATCCTGTGGGATGATGCCCAGTTCGGCAATTCCACCACCAAGCTGGTGGCGGACGAGAAGATCCGGCGTGTCATCCTGTGCACGGGCAAGGTCTATTACGACCTGCTCGACGAGCGCGAGAAGCGGGGCATCGACGACATCTATCTGCTGCGCGTCGAGCAGCTCTATCCCTTCCCCCTGAAGTCGCTGGCCAACGAGCTGTCGCGCTTCCGCAAGGCCGATGTGGTCTGGTGCCAGGAAGAGCCCAAGAACATGGGCTCCTGGTCCTTCGTCGAGCCCTATCTGGAATGGGTGCTGGGGCAGGCGGGCACCAAGGCCAAGCGGGCTGCCTATGCCGGCCGTCCGGCTTCCGCCGCGACCGCAACGGGGCTGATGTCCAAGCATCTGGCCCAGTTGCAAGCCTTCACCGACGAAGCCCTGACGATCTGACGGGCTCACTTCGCACCGGCGGGCGGGATCTGTTCCCGCCTGCCGCAACTCCCCAGAGCAAAAGCGCGTTTTGATGAAAACGCTTCCTTGCTCTAACTTTTTGTATGGACGCGTCTTTGCGATTCTTGGCGATTCCGCCAGATCGCAAAACGCTTTGAAAAAGAGGGCGCCTCAAGGCGGGCGTGAGAGCATGGCGACGGAAATCAAGGTGCCGACCCTGGGCGAATCGGTCACGGAAGCCACCATCGGTAAATGGTTCAAGAAGCCGGGTGAGGCCGTGAGGGCCGACGAGCCATTGGTGGAACTCGAGACCGACAAGGTCACGCTGGAAGTCAATGCCCCGGCCGCCGGCGTGCTTGGCGAGATCCTGGCCAAGACCGGCGAGACCGTTGGGCCGGGCGCCACGCTCGGCACCATCGGGGCGGGCTCCGGCACAGCCGCTGCCCCGGCCGCCGCGCCCACTCCGGCTCCTGCCACTCCTGCACCAGCCCCTGCTGCGCCGGCCGCCGCCGCGCCGGCTGCTTCCGCTGTTCCGCCTTCGCCCGCCGCGGCCAAGATCGCCGCCGATCGCGGGCTCGACCCCGCCCAGATCGAAGGGTCTGGCCGCCGCGGCCAGGTGCTCAAGGGCGATGTGCTTACGGCTCAGCCGGCCCCAACCACGGCCCCGGCTGCAGCTCCCGCACCGGCTCCTGCCGCTGCTCCGGTGCCATCAGCTCCGCGGGTCGCTTCGCCCCCGGCCGATGCCGCGCGCGAGGAACGCGTGCGCATGACCAAGCTGCGCCAGACCATCGCCCGCCGCCTCAAGGAAGCGCAGGCCAATGCGGCCATGCTGACGACCTTCAACGAGGTCGACATGACCAACGTCATGGCGCTGCGCAACCAGTACAAGGATCTGTTCGAGAAGAAGCACGGCGTGAAGCTCGGCTTCATGTCCTTCTTCGTGCGGGCTTGCACCCAGGCCCTCAAGGAGATGCCGGCCGTCAATGCCGAGATCGACGGGCAGGACGTCATCTACAAGAACTATTGCCACGTCGGCGTCGCCGTCGGCACCGACAAGGGCCTCGTCGTGCCGGTGATCCGGGATGCCGAGACGCTCGGCCTCGCCGGCATCGAGAAGACCATCGCCGATTTCGGTAAGCGCGCGCGTGATGGCCAGCTCAAGATCGAGGAGATGCAGGGCGGCACCTTCACCATCTCCAATGGCGGCGTCTATGGATCGCTGATGTCGACGCCGATCCTCAATGCGCCCCAGTCGGCCATCCTCGGCATGCACAAGATCCAGGAGCGTCCGATGGTCATCGGCGGCCAGATCGTGGCGCGTCCGATGATGTATCTGGCGCTGTCCTATGACCATCGCATCATTGACGGCAAGGAAGCGGTCACCTTTCTGGTGCGCGTCAAGGAGAGCCTGGAGGATCCGGCTCGTCTGGTACTGGATCTGTAAAATTTTACCCTCCCCTGCAGGGGGAGGGTCGACGCGTAGCGTCGGGGTGGGGTGGTGGCTCAACATTGCGGAGCGCTACCACACTTGGTCGTATCGACGGGCGCGCGGAAATCACCCCACCCCGGCCTCCGGCCGACCCTCCCCCTCCAGGGGAGGGTAAAGAAAAACGAGAAAGCCCATGCCCTCTCATGATCTCGTCGTTATCGGCACTGGCCCCGGCGGTTATGTCTGCGCCATTCGCGCCGCCCAGCTCGGCATGAATGTCGCAGTGGTCGAGAAGCGTGCCACCTATGGCGGCACCTGCCTCAATGTCGGCTGCATCCCGTCCAAGGCGCTACTGCACGCTTCCGAACTGTTCGACGAGGCCGGGCATGGCTTCAAGGCCTTCGGCATCGAAGTGCCGGCGCCCGTGCTCAATCTCGGCCAGATGCTGAAGCACAAGCAGGAGACCGTGGACGCCAATGTCCAGGGCGTTGCCTTCCTGTTCAAGAAGAACAAGATCACGGCCTATCGAGGCACCGGCAAGATCCTCGCTGCCGGCAAGGTCGAGGTGACGGCCGAAGACGGTTCGGTTGAAACGCTGGAAACCAAGTCGATCGTGATCGCCACGGGTTCGGATGTCGCCCAGCTTCCCGGCGTCACCATCGACGAGAAGACCGTGGTTTCCTCCACAGGCGCGCTCGAGCTCGCCACCGTGCCGAAGAAGCTGGTCGTCATCGGCGCCGGCGTGATCGGCCTCGAGCTCGGCTCGGTATGGCGCCGCCTCGGCGCCGAGGTTACGGTGGTCGAATTCCTTGATCGTATCCTGCCCGGCATGGATGGCGAGGTCGTCAAGCAGGCCCAGCGTCTGCTCGGCCGCCAGGGCATCGAGTTCAAGCTCGCCACCAAGGTCACCGGTGTCGAGACCAGCGCTGCGGGTGCCGTCGTCTCCGTGGAACCGGTGGCGGGCGGCGACAAGCAAACCATCGCAGCCGACATCGTGCTGGTCGCCACCGGCCGTCGGCCCTATACGGACGGCCTTGGCCTGGAGGAAGCCGGTGTCGTCACGGAGCGTGGGCGGGTTGTTATCGACGACCATTTCGCCACCAATGTCCCCGGCATCTATGCCATCGGAGACGTGGTGCGCGGGCCAATGCTGGCGCATAAGGGCGAGGACGAGGGCATTGCCGTCGCCGAGATCCTGGCCGGCCAGCACGGTCATGTGAACTACGACGTCATTCCGGCGGTGGTTTACACCTATCCCGAGATCGCTTCGGTGGGTAAGACCGAGGAAGAGCTCAAATCGGCCGGTATCGCCTACAAGGTCGGCAAATTCCCCTTCACCGCCAATGGCCGTGCCCGCGCCAACCGCACCACCGAAGGTTTCGTCAAGGTAATTGCGGATGCGAGCACGGACCGCGTGCTCGGCGTGCACATCCTTGGTGCCGGTGCCGGCGAGATGATCCATGAAGGCGTGGTGCTGATGGAGTTCACCGGCTCATCCGAGGATCTCGCCCGTTCCTGCCACGCGCATCCGACCATGTCGGAAGCCGTCAAGGAGGCAGCGCTGGCCGTCGAAGGACGTGCGATCCATATTTGATCGCGGCTTCTGCACGGCTTTGTTGTTGCAAAGCCGCTAAAAGGCCATAGACACGCTTTAGGGCACATTCCCCAGAGCAAAGCGCGTTTGGTGAAACGTCGCTTTGCTCTGGTCCTTCGCTTAGACGCGTCTTTGCGATTCTTGGTGAGACCCTCGAATCGCAAAACGCTTTGGGATTTGCCCCATTCGTTTCCAGTTGCCGGTTCCGGTCTCCGCGCCGGTCGTCTCGGAGTTTGCAATGCCTTTTGCCCGTACCGTTCTCGTCGCTCTGAGCCTGTCCTTGCTGGCCGGCACTGCCTATGGGCAGAACGAGTCCGGTACGCCGCCCGCCGCCACGGTGCCGGCTGCCGCCGACGCCCTGCCGTCACCCGACTTGGTCGCCTCGGGCCAGCCTTTGGAAATCGATACCCATCGCATCAATCCCAAGGCACTCAGTGCGGCCGACAAGGCGACACTCGACCAGATCGACAGTTATTTCAACAATATCAAATTCTTCTCAGGCAGCTTCGTGCAGGTCGGCTCTGACGGTAAGCGCATCAATGGCAAGTTCTGGGTGTCCAAGCCCGGCCGCATGCGCTTCGACTATGACCCGCCGTCCTCGCTGCAACTGCTGGCGGATGGCACCTCGGTGGCCGTTCGCAACCGCAAGCTCAACACCCAGGATCTCTATTTCATCAAGCAGACGCCGCTGCGCTTTCTATTGGCCGACAGGCTCGATTTGATCGAGGATTCCAGGGTGCTGGCGGTCGGGCGCGAAGCGGCCGGAATCAGCGTCATCCTGGAGGAAGGGTCGGCAGCCAGCGGCGGCAAGTCCCGCATACAGCTGACCTTTCCGGCACCGAACTACGATCTGAAGCAGTGGACCGTCACCGATCCGCAGGGCTACGACACCACGGTGACGATCTCCGGCATCGATCGCAAGCTGCAGTTGCCGGATCGGATCTTCTATATCGACCAGACCAAGATCCTGAAATAGGACCCAGGAAGAGCCGATATCGAGGTGTACTGAAGCAGGTCCGTTCATTGTGCCGGCTCGGTCAGTTCCTTTTCCGGCAGGATCGGCTTTGGCAGGGGAATGAGGTCGACATTCTTGGATTGGCCGCCGAGAAAGGCCGGATCGAGCACCCCGCCTCCGGAAGGGTCGCCGCCCGGCGGTGCGTTTACATTGATGGGGCCGGAAACACCCTCGGTCGAGGACGGATTCCCATAATAACGGGGCTTGCCGCCAACCAGCATGCCGTCCTTGATCTGGGTCTGCGCCTGGTTGACCCGATCGGCCAATTGTCGCGAATAGGGCAGGAGATAGGAGCGGGGTTCACCGCTGGGCAAATTGGCCGCATCGAGTTCCTCGACCCAAAGATGCACCGCGCCCGGATTGGCGTGTGCCGGATCGGGCTCGACCACATAGGTCCACAACACCTTGAAACGCTCGGGCAAGGCCCTTGGCGCGGACCAGCCGAGCAGGCCCTGCGTGGAGAAGAAGACCGCGACGTAGAAGGAACTGGCAGCCAAGATCGCCGCCACCTTCGCCAGCCGGTTGAATGCCAGCTTGCTCACGATAGCAAGGAGCAAGGCCGCCGTCGTGACATAGGCCAGCGTGAGAAGAAGCACATGGATCTGGACCCAGCTCATGGCTTGGCACCATTCGCGCGGGGATTGTAGAAGGTCTGCAGGATCGATTTCGGCGTCCGATCGACCTTCGTCACCGCGCCCTTTTCATCCATGGTAAAGCGTAGCGCAGTCTTCTCGGTGCCGCCGTCGACAACCTCCAGCGTCTCCTTGGCCACGATGGTCACCTTGGGGTTGAGCTTTTGCAGCGTCACTGTCACGGGCACCATACGACCCGTCAGCGCAGTGAAGTGGTAGACGTTGATGGTGTAGTCCCCGGCGACGAAGCCTCGGATGCTGACCAGTTCCTGCCGGGTCGCCGTCGGAACCTTGCTGCCATTCACCATGACGAAATCGTTGATGCCACCTCTGTCGTCGCGATCGAGCAGCATGAAGCCAGCCTCCCGGCGGCGGTACCAGACCACATTGCCAAGCGGGTCCTGGACGAAAATATCCATGTCGTCGGGGTGGTTGTCCGGCCAGTCCATGCTGATCAGGAATTCGGCCTTGCTGTCGACCTTGCCGTTGTCAGCCTTGGGTGCCACGATGATCAAGGCGATGAAGAACAGGAAGGCGACGACCTGCAGCGCCTTGAACAGCACCACGCTGAACGGATCGAACGCCTCCTCGCGAGGCATCAGGTCGAAATCGTCGATCATGCCGCCTGAGCCCGCCGCTCCAGCGCCGAGACCACATAGACCTCGGTAATATCCACGGCGAAGGCAAAGATGGCGGCGGTGGCGTTCTCCAGGAATTGATACTGGATCTTCAAGAGGATGGAGCCGGCCAGCCCGACGAGCGTGGTATACATGGCCACGGCCATGCCGTCGCTCATCAGCGACATCGAGATTCGCATGGCCGCGTGATCTTCGATGTCGAGGCCGGCAATAGGCGCCAGCATCATGATGAACCCGATGATGGTGCCCAGGAGCCCCAGCTTCATCAGGGTGTCGCTGGCAAAGGCGCCCAGGCCGTTCGAACCCCGCAGGCGATTGGCGAGAACACGCAGCAGCAGCGTCTGGTCGAGGCGCATATGCCCCTGCAGGCTGGCTTTCGTCTTGAGGTCCCGGATATGGGACGAGACAAGTCCGGCCGGCAGCTCCTTGACGAGATCGATTTTCGGCTCATTGGAACGACCGTTCTCGTAGCGGACGAGAAGCCGCGCCGACCGCAGGGCTGCTTGCCCCTCCTTCGAGATGATCAGGACGCGCCACAGGCAGTGCAGGCTGGCGACGACATATAGAACGGCAATGACGACGGAGATGAAGGTGCGGTCACTCGCAACCATTCTGGCGATCAGCCCGAAATACCATGCCAGCAGGAAGGCGAATAAAGTCACGCCGGTAAAGATCAACCAGGCCGGAAGCGGATCGCTGCCTGGCAAGTCTGCCACTTCCTCTGTCCTCAACGCGTCCTCCCTGCTGAATTCCGGCCGCCTCCAGGGCTAGCTCTCGCGCATTCAGAAGGATAGGATGAGGTATTTTCGGTATTCTGTCTTTATTTCTTCGATGAATGTAAATTAATAAGGGCTTTATTAGAGTAATCGACAGTTGTTGTGGCCGTGAAGTTGCTTCCTGTTCTATGGCTGGGCATCGAGGGTGAAGGCCCGAGGCCAGCGCTGCAGGAAAAGGCTCGCCCAGGGCAGGCAGGATCAGCGCCGGGCCTTCGCCATGAGGGCGATCCGCATCAAGGCGCGCGAGACGATCGCCTGCCCCAGGGCAGCATTGCGGCGGGCATCGAGCACGGCGTCCGACAGGTCGGCCACAATGCGATCGAGCCTCGCCATCGTCAGGGCCGCAAGCTGAGCCGAGACGCCGGCCTTGCGGCGAAAATGCACCTGCATGCCCATCGAATCGACGACGGCGGCCGCAGGACGGCCCTTCTCGACCTCGCCTCGCAGGCGGTGAAGCAGGAGAGCGTGACGCAGAGCCGTTCCTGCCAGCTGAGAGGTGTTGACCCCTTCATTCCAGGCCTTGGCCAAGGTGGAGTCGAGCAGGTCGGCCCGGCCGGAAAAGGCGGCGTCGATGATCTCGTCGGTGGCGAGCGCGCTGGCATCGCCCACCACAGCCTCGACATCGCTCAGTTCGATACGCCCGGCACCGTGGGCATAGAGCGTCAGCTTCTTCAGCTCGCTGCGGGTGGCCAGGCGATCGCCGCCGAGAAGGCCAATCAGCGTCTCGCGCGCTTCGGGCGCGATGGTCAGGCCTGAAATGGCGACTTCCTCGGCGATGATCTGACCGATATTGGCATTTTCGTCGCCGAAGCAGGCGATTACCGCCCCGGCTCGCGATTTCTCCACCAGGGAAACCAAAGCGTGGTTCTTCTTGAGATCGCCGGCTTCGATCACCACCCGGCAGGCCGCTGGCGGGTTGGCGAGCACGGGCTCGACCGCCGGCACGATGTTGCGGCTGCCGGCCCGCAGGCGCACGGCGCGGCGCCCCCCGAAGAGGGGAATGGTGAAGACTTCGTCGGCCAGGCGGGCCGGGTCGCCGCTGATTTCGTCACCGTCGAGGCGAACGAGCTGGAAAGGATCGTCGATATCGTCGACTGAGGCCGCCACGAGTGCACGGACACGTTCGCTCACCAGGCCAGTATCCGGCCCATAGACCATGATCACCGCGAAATGGGCGTCCGGTTTCTTGATGAAGGCATCGACGGCGCGCCGTTCGATGGAGGCCATGTATCGTTACTGCCTATGGTGTCGTTACTGCCTGTGGTGCCTTGCGTTGCACCGAAGCAGGCGGGGTTACGGAACCAGGGATAGGGTGAGGCGCGCCGGACGGGCGTGCCTCACCCCGGCGATCAGGGGTGATCGGCGAGCCAGGTTGCCAGCCGAAGCCGGATCTGGTCGGCCATCACGTCGGCCGCATCGTTCTCGGCATTGCGCCGCGCCCGCACGCTGGCGAAACGCTGCAGGCCGGAATTATAGGACTTGCGCGCGAAGTTCTTCGCCTTGAGCAGGATCTTGTCCGTGGCCGGATCGAGCAGCGTATAATCCGTCGTCAGCGTCACGGTGTCGACCTGGGGCGTAGCGTTCAGTGCATCGACCAGCGCGGAATCGAAGCTGGACGACGTCGCAAGCACCAGCCGGTAGCGCGACGGCGGCCCTTCGGCGCCGCCCGTGAGATTGAACGACAGGCGGTTGCGTACCTGCTGGCCGACACGGTCGTCGACCGGATCGATGGCGATGGAAGCAAGGCGCCCCTTCAGCCCGGGCGAGCCGTTGCCGGGATCCGCCAGCATCGGGCGGAAGCAGCCGCCCAGCATCACGGCCGGCAGGAGGGCGAGGGCGAACAGCGCACCGCGGCGCGAGGTCTGACTAGACGACGACATTCACAATCCTTCCCGGCACGACGATGATCTTTTTGGGAGAGCGCCCTTCCAGCACACGCTGGACGGTTTCATCAGCCAGTGTGGCAGCTTCGACTTCCTTTGGCGATGCCGTTTTCGGCACGGTAAGATCGGCTCGCTTCTTGCCGTTGAACTGCACCGGCAGGGTGATGGTGTCGTCTTCCAGCAAAGCAGGATCGGCCACAGGCCAGGAAGCCTCGGCCACCAGGCCCTGACAGCCCAGCACGCTCCAGCATTCCTCGGCCAGATGGGGCATCATCGGCGCGATCAACTGCACCAGCATGACGCCGGCTTCCTTCAGGGCGGCGGCGAGATTGGCAGGCACCGCCTCGGCGTTCTTGGTGCCGTCCAACGCGCGCCCGAGACTGTTTACCAGCGTGTAGATATGCGCCACGCAGCGGTTGAAGCCGAGGCGCTCGATATCGGCTTCGACGGCGGCCAGGGCCCGGTGCGCGGCCTTGCGCACGGCCAGAACGTCGTCCTCGCTCGCGGTGGGGCCGACGGGAGAGGCCGTATGGGCGGCGATCTCGTTGACGATGCGCCAGATGCGCTGCACGAAGCGGCCGGCGCCCTGTACACCGTCCTCGGTCCAGATTACGTCGCGCTCGGGCGGCGAGTCCGACAGCATGAACCAGCGTGCCGTGTCGGCGCCGTAGTCGGCGATGATGTCGTCGGGATCGACGACATTCTTCTTCGACTTCGACATCTTCTCGATCGAGCCGATCTCGACCGGTTCGCCCGTGCGGTTGTTGAAGGCACGGCGCTCGGCACCATCGCCCTCGATGCGCACGTCGGCCGGCACCACCCACTCGCCATTGTCGGCGCGATAGGTCTCGTGCACCACCATGCCCTGGGTGAACAGGCCCTTGAAGGGCTCATCCAGGCCGACATGGCCTGTCTTCTTCATGGCGCGCACGAAGAAGCGGCTATAGAGCAGATGCAGGATGGCGTGCTCGATGCCGCCGATATATTGGTCGACCGGCAGCCAGGCATCGACTTCCTTACGGACTGTCGGTGCCGTCTCGATCCACGGATCGGTGAAACGCGCAAAATACCAGGACGAATCGACGAAGGTGTCCATCGTGTCCGTCTCGCGGCGGGCCGGTTTGCCGCATTGCGGGCAGTCGACATGGCGCCAGGTCGGATGATGGTCGAGCGGATTGCCGGGCCGGTCGAAGGTGACGTCGTCGGGCAGCTTGACCGGCAGGTCCTTCTTGGGCACCGGCACGACGCCGCAGACCTCGCAATGGATCACCGGAATCGGGCAGCCCCAATAGCGCTGGCGCGAGATGCCCCAGTCGCGCAGGCGGAAATTGACCTTGCGCTCGGCCACGGGCGCGTTGCCGCGCGTCCGGCTCTCCAGCCGGCGGGCCACTTCTTCCTTGGCCTGCTCGATGGTCATGCCGTCGAGGAAACGCGAATTGATCATCCGCCCTTCGCCGTCATAGGCGATGTCGGTGATCACGAAGCTGGCGGGGTCCTGGTCGGGCGGGCACACGACCGGCGTGTTGCCGAGACCATAGGCGTTGACGAAATCGAGGTCGCGCTGATCATGCGCCGGGCAGCCGAAGATGGCGCCCGTGCCATATTCCATCAGCACGAAATTGGCGACGTAAACAGGCAGCTTCCAGTCCGGATCGAAGGGATGCACGGCGCGGATGCCGGTATCGAATCCCTTCTTCTCGGCCGTTTCGATCACGGCCGCCGAGGTACCCGTACGCCCAATCTCCTCGATGAACGCGGCCAGCTCCGGATTGTTCGCGGCGGCAGCCTTGGCGAGCGGATGGTCGGCAGCTACGGCCATGAACTTGGCGCCGAACAGCGTATCGGGGCGGGTGGTATAGATCAGGAGCTCGTTCTCGCCCTGCGGCGCCGTGGCCGCGTCGAGTTCGAAGCGCACCTGCAGGCCTTCCGACCGGCCGATCCAGTTCTTCTGCATCAGCCGGACCTTCTCCGGCCAGCGATCCAGCGTGTCCAGGGCCGAGAGCAGGTCCTGCGAATAATCGGTGATCTTGAAGAACCACTGGGTCAGTTCGCGCTGCTCGACCAGGGCGCCCGAGCGCCAGCCGCGGCCGTCGATCACCTGCTCGTTGGCGAGCACGGTATGGTCGACCGGGTCCCAGTTGACCTTGGAAACCTTGCGCTCCACCAGGCCGGCCTGCAGGAAGTCCAGGAACATCGCCTGCTGGTGGCGGTAATAAGAGGGATCGCAGGTTGCGATCTCGCGGCTCCAGTCCAGCGACAGGCCCATCGACTTGAGCTGGCCGCGCATGGTGTCGATATTGGCATAGGTCCATTTGGCCGGATGCGACTTGTTCTGCATCGCGGCATTCTCGGCCGGCATGCCGAAGGCATCCCAGCCCATGGGATGCAGCACGTTGAAGCCCTTGGCCCGGCGATAGCGCGCCACCACGTCGCCCATGGTGTAGTTGCGCACATGGCCCATATGGATGCGCCCGGAGGGATAGGGGAACATCTCGAGCACGTAATAGCGCGGACGCGGATCCTCATTCCTGGTTTCGAAGATCGCCTGGTCGGCCCAGATCTTCTGCCATCTGGGCTCGGCGTCGCGGGCGTTATAGCGCTCGGTGGTCATGGGGGAGGGAACTCGGAGTTGAATAGTCAACTGACAGTTGATTTTGAAACGCCGCTTTTAGCGGGCACGGAGGTGCAAAGCTAGCCTTGTCTCCTTTCGAAGGCCTGAAGAATCTGCGGGAAATCACCCGACAGGGCCGGTACAGGCGCAGTTTTGTCATGCCCGGGCTTGACCCGGGCATCCAGCGTCGACGGATTTCCGCTCTGGAAACGAGAGCTGGATTGCCGGGTCGAGGCCGGTAATGACAAGGGTTGAGCCATCGTCAACGGCCGAACGTCGGGCAGACCCTGCCTACTCGGCCAGCTTGACCGGTACCGGACGGGTCAAGAGGTCGACGTAGAAATCGGAGAAGCGCTTGTTGTCGAACTGCTTGACCACTTTCACCTTCTGCAGGAGGTCCGTCGGCTGCTTCTGCCAATAGCCGAGCGTGCGGCCATAACCAGGCCCGAACGCCACGTCGACGTCGATATAGAGATCGTCGACCTTCGTCGCAAAGCTTGGATCGACCAGATAGGCGAGGGCGAGCGTATCGAATACGCTGGCCTTGGCCTTGTCATCCTTGGCGAATTTCTTGGCCATCCAGCTATCCTGGAAGAGTTTCTGGATCGGGCCGTTGCCAGCGGTCAGGCGATCGAACTCGGGCTTGCCGATCTGGGTGATGTCGGTGACGTCGAGCGGAATCAGGGCTTGCTCGATCGGTTCGCGCATGACGATGCGGGCGGCCTCAGGATCGATCCAGACGTTCATCTCGGCGGCGGGCGTCGTGTTGCCTTTCACGTCAACCGCGCCGGCCATGTAGACGATGCGCTTGATCAGCGGCACGATTTCCGGGTTCTTGCGGATTGCCAGGGCGATGTTGGTGGCCGGCCCGATTACCAAGAGCGAGACCTGGTGCGGATTGGCCTTGATCGTGTCCACGATGAAGTCGACGGCATCGTCCTTGCGCAGCTTGGTTTTCTTGGCAAAGCCGTCCGGCGGGGCGATCAGGTCGGCATCCTTAGGCTGCGGGCGATGGAACGAAGTCTTGTAGCTTTCGCCGAAGCCGAACAAAGCGCGCTCATGCTCGAAGCTGCGGGGATCGTGCACCAAGGGCAGGTTCGCGCCGGCATAGACGCCGACCCTGTCCTCGATGCCGAGGCGTTCGACGGCGCGCAGGGCATCGGCGACTTCCTGCTTCAGCCAATCATTGCCGGTGACCACGGTAATGCCCAGAAGGTCGATCACACCATCCTTCTGCAATTGGGCCGCCATGATCAGCACCTGGCCGTCATCGCCGATCGTCGAGAAATCCGTGTCGAGAATGACTTTTTCGGGGGCAGCGTTGGCTGGCGAAGCCAGGAATGCACCTGCGGCCAGCAGGACGGCCGCCATCAATCGTTTCATCAAAAATTTCCTCCTGGTTTCAAATGTCTTGTCTTCGCCAACGAGCAGCGAGCCTGGCCGCTCGAACGGCGGCGGGGGGCTACATTCCCGCCTGGGGTAGGAGATGGCAAGCCGCCGCGCCGCATCTGGGCCGCGGCTCGACATGTTCCGCAGGAAACAGGTGGCGGCCAAGGACCTCCTTTGCCGCTCTTGCGCCACTGCCAGAGCCCGACTTTGCCATCATCGGTGGCGAGCTTGGCGTGTTGCAACTCGATTGCAGAACGCCCGGGAGATACGCCGTGAAATCCGCCCTTCGCCTCGCTTTCGCGACGGCCAGCCTGCTTGCGCTCGCGATGCCGATCCTGCCTGCCCATGCGACCTCGGATCCGCAGGTGCGGCCGCGCGTCGAGGTTGCCTTCGTGCTCGACACCACCGGCTCGATGGCGAGCTTGATCGACGGTGCCAAGCGCAAGATCTGGTCGATCGCCAATGCCATCGTCGACGCCAATCCTGATGCGGAGATTCGCATCGCCCTGATCGGCTATCGCGACCGCGGCGATGCCTATGTCACCGATGTCCATGCCCTTACGGGTGATATCCAGGGGCTCTATGGCGATCTGGTGCAATATACCGCCGACGGTGGCGGCGACACGCCCGAATCCGTGAACGAGGCTTTGGATAAGGCTGTCCGCAGCCTGCAATGGGATAGCGGAGGCCAGACCCGCAAGATCATCTTCCTGGTGGGGGATGCGCCGCCGCACATGGATTATCCCAATGCGCCTCGCTACCCCGAGATCGTCAAGGCGGCCGTGGCCAAGGGCATCGTGGTCAACACGGTCCAGGCCGGCGATGCCGGCGACACCCGCCAGATCTGGCAGGACATCGCCCGCCGCGGCAATGGCCGCTATTTGCCGATCCCCCAGGATGGCGGGCAGATCGTCGAAGTGCCCACGCCCTATGACGAGGACATCCTGCAACTGCAGCAGTCGCTCGACGATACCGTGCTGCCCTATGGCGATGGCGAAAGGCAGCAGGCCGTCCGCAACAAGATGGATCTGCGCAAGCAGGCGCCGGCCCCGGCTCAGGTCGACAATTCCAGCTTCTACAGCAAGAAGGCCGGACCCAAGGAGGTGGTGACGGGCGAGGGAGATCTCACCGCCGATATCGCCAATGGCCGCCAGAGCCTCGACAAGGTCGCGGCCTCGGCGCTTCCCAAAGTGCTGCAAGGCAAGTCCGAAGCCGAGCGCAAGGCCTATGTCGAAGAGCAACTCTCCAAGCGCAAGGGCCTGCAGGAGAAGCTCGCCGAGATCAATCGCAAGCGCGATGCCTTCGTGGCGGCCGAGCGCACCAAGACCGGCAGAAACAAGGCCGATTCCTTCGATTCAGCCGTGCAGGAAACGCTCAGGCAGCAGCTTTGAGGTGGCTTAAGATTCGTCCGTGAACAAATGAATCGACTTGGCTCGGCCTTTGTCATTGCCAGGCTTGCCCTGGCAATTCAGCCCCCTTTCAGGCAACGAAGACAAGGGCGCTGGTTGCCCGGGTCAAGCCCGGGCATGAAAAAGGCGGTGCTTCAATTATTTCCCGACAATGCCTCACGGCGCCTTCTTGCCCGCGAGCCCGATCAGGCTCTCGAAGGCGGCTGACGTGGCGTGGCCGTCGGCCTTGGCCTTGACCAGGAGCTTGTCCTGATCCTGGGCGAAGACGGCCTGCTCGATCTTGATGTCGAGGCCCGGTATCTGAGGTACGGAGGCCCGGGCCTTGTCCTCGTCGAGGGCCTTGGCCACCGCCGCGGTCAGGCGCTGGTTGAGATTGCCGAGCAGGGCGGTCGCGATTTCGGTGATTTGCGGATCGCCGGTCTTGATCGAGGCTTCTCCCTTCACCCGCAGGGCAACCTGGCGCGGCGTCGGGATGTAGAGCTCGACCGGGATGGTGATGGCAATCCTGTCCGTGGCGATCTTGGTCTTGATCTTCTGTCCCAGCACCTTGGCGCAGCCCCAGGCCGTGACCTTGCCGGCAACGTCGATCACCGCCGTGTCACCCTCGGCGCGAATATGGGCGCTGTCGATGCTGTTGACCACGAGATTGGGGCCCTTGCGGGCACAGGCATCCTCCGGAAACGGCAATTTGCGCGCGATCGCCAGCGCATTGTCCTGCAGGGATTTCAGATCGCCGGTGACGGCGAGGTCGAGCTGGACGCCGCCTGCCTCGCTCTTACTGTCGAGCGATGCGCGGATCGGAATGTCGAGGGGAATACCAAAGACCGGCAGGGATATCGTGGTCGGGCCGATATCGAGGGCGGAGGCTGGCCGTCCCAGACCGCAGATCAGGAGCGCTGCCAGGGTGCTTCGTGCCAAGATCTGCCTTCTTGCCAAAATAGATTTGGCTACCTTGAATCGCATCATCGGCCTACCCTCTCTACGCTACGCTTGCAAATGACTGGAGAGGGCTTTTAGCACGGCCCGGCGAGGTTCCGGTAGCCATGGCCCGCCTGTCCTATTATGTCGAAGGCCTGTTTCGTCTTTCGTCACTCTCTGGAAATCATCTCATGTCCGATGCTCCGGCCCGCCTTGCGGAGGTTCGCCTAGCCATCGCCCGCGCTGAAGCCGATGCGCTGCGTCCCGCCGGTTCGGTGGCGCTGGTCGCCGTTTCCAAGACGTTCGGGCCGGAGGCGATCGAGCCCGTGCTCGCCGCGGGCCAGCGGGTCTTCGGCGAGAATCGCGTGCAGGAGGCGCAGGGCAAGTGGCCTGATCTCAAAGCCGTCTTTCCCGATGTCGAACTGCACCTCATCGGCCCGCTGCAGTCCAACAAGGCCAAGGAGGCGGTCGCCCTGTTCGACGTGATCCATACGGTCGATCGTCCCTCGGTGGCCCAGGCGCTTGCCAAGGAAATCGCCAGGCAGGGCAAGGCACCGCGCTTGCTGGTGCAGGTCAATACGGGCGAGGAGGCTCAGAAGGCCGGTGTTGTTCCTCAGGAGGCCGATGCCTTCATCGCGGCCTGCCGCGACGACTATGGCCTCGCCATCAATGGGCTGATGTGCATTCCGCCGGTGGAGCAGTCGCCCGGGCCGCATTTCGCCCTGCTCGCCAAGATCGCCGCGCGCAACGGGCTTTCGATGCTCTCGATGGGCATGTCGAGCGATTTCGAGACTGCCATCGAGGTCGGCGCCACCCATGTGCGGGTGGGCAGCGCCATCTTCGGGACACGCTGAGCTTTTCTCTCGGCCGGCGGCGTGCGCGGGGGCTATTTCTTGCTGCCGTCGCTGGTGGGGTCGGCGAGGGGATAGCTCATGTCCGTGAGGCAGGCGCGCAGCCATGGGCTGTCTTCGTCCTCGCCGAGATCGGCGCTGATCTTGGGCAAGGGCGTGCTCGCGCCGCCGCCTGTATTGGCACTTGCAGCCGGTTGAGGGGTCCAATGCCGGTCGGAGGAAGGCTGGCTATCGGGGCAGGGGCTGTTGCCGTTCTCGTCGCCGCAGGTCGCGATCGTCTTGAGCTTTCCGTCAAAGACGTCGGCCACCGTCTGGGTGACATAGAGCGCGTTGGTGGCAAAGTCCGTCGTCACGGAGCAGACCCGGTCCTTGTTCTGATAGGAGCGGGTTCCCAGGCAGGTATAGATCTGCTCCCCGCTGCTGGGCAGAAAGTCACAATCCGCGCTGTAGCCCGCGAAGGGACCACCGGTGAACTGGGCGTTGAACTGGCGCTGCTTGTTGGCGATCTCGATGAGGCGCGGTAGCGTCGGATTGGTCTTGGAGTATTCGGCCAGATCCGCGGTTCGGGCCTCGATCGCCTTGAGCAGCACATTCGGCGCCTCCTCATCGGATGCTTCCTCGCCCTCTCTCCGGCCGTCGCCTTGGCTTTCGCCCTCGGTGTCCAGGCGAAGGTCCCGCCGCGCTAGCCAATGTTTCTGGCTTTTGATCAGCATGGCGCGGATCTGCGGATCCGGGCTGGCCTTGAGGATCTTGGCATAGGCCGCGCCCATCGCGGCATCGGCCCGCCGCAACGATTTGTCGGCGCAGATGCGGCGTTCGATCGAGGTCGAGGCCTTCTTGCAGTCGATGGCGTGGGCGGGCAGGGCATGGAATGCAGTCAGGGCGACTATGCTGAAAGCCAGGCGTTTCATTGCGAATATTCCAGGGGGATCGAAAGGGGCGGCAACGGGGTTGAAGGAAGGCAGGTCGTGAAGCGCCGGTATCAATGGCTCCTGCGCTTGTAGACGCCGTCTATCACGCTGCCCCCGCCACCGCAGATGGCTGCCGCATCGGCGCCGCGAATCGTGATCGCGCCGTTGTCGACGGAGAAGGCGAGGCCGAGGCCGGGCTTGGCCACATCGCCCTCCTCGTCGAGATCAGCCACGATGTTGACGCGGGTAACCTTGCCCTCGAAGGCCCGGCCGGTGATCGTGCCTTCGGCGATGAAGCCGCAGTCGGCAACCGTCGCCGCGCCGTTTGGAACGCCGCCGATGGCGGCGCTCACCCGCCAATGCTCGCTGGTTCGCTTGACCACGAGCGTGGCTTCGCCATTGTCCCGACGGACATAGGTGCCAGCTGCGACATCCTGAACGCTCATGGCCGCCGTCGCAGTGGCAAAAGCCGTCGCGGCAATCGCGAATCCGGCTGCGGCGAAAATGATCTTCCTCATCAATTCATCCTTGCTATGAAATATCTCGGGGCTTTTTCGCATGGCCGATGCCTCCCTCGTTCGGCCACCATCACGGCATAGCGCGACAGACGCGGCAGCGCCTTGCGGAACACGTCCGGTGGTACGGCGACGAAGCCGGCGGTCGGCGCGCCCAAAGATAGGCGACCCAACCTACCGTCAAACGTCCGCGGCCGCCTGAAAGCAGCGAGACCCGCGCGCGGATGAGGTCGATCCTGTGTTTCAAGGGCTGACTTTCAATAATTTCGGCACAAATGCCTGTCGAAAGTGCATTGCTGCGATTCACAAATCATGGCGCACACCGTCATAATGCGATAGAGCGCTAAAGCGTTTTACGATTTGTGGGAGTCACCAGGAATCGCAAAGACGCTCGAGCCAATCCATTGGATTGGCTCGGAAACTAGGGCAAAAGGGCGTTTTCGCTAAAACGCGCTTTGCTTTGGTATTCAAAGCGCGAAAGCATACCGGGTTTCCTGCCGCGCACGCCGAGCGCCTGAACAGATTCTTCCTGATCGAACCACAGGCTCGCTCAGGAGGAATCTGCGGGATTTCAAACGCTTCCGCCTTCTGGGGAATCTCATGTCCGGCAGTCGAAAAATTCTGATCGTCGACGATGATAACGAGCTGCGCCAGGCCCTGGCCGAGCAATTGGCGCTCTATGACGAGTTCGAGATCGAGCAGGCCGAATCCGCAAGCCGCGCGGTTCAGATCGCCAAGTCGGACCATCTCGATCTCGTGATCATGGATGTCGGTCTGCCGGATATGGACGGGCGCGAAGCCGTCAAGCTTCTGCGCAAGAACGGGTTCAAATCGCCGATCATCATGCTCACCGGCCATGATTCCGACGCCGACACCATTCTCGGCCTCGAGGCCGGGGCGAACGACTATGTGGTCAAGCCCTTCCGCTTCGCCGTGCTGCTCGCCCGCGTGCGCGCCCATCTGCGCCAGCATGAGACGAGCGAGGACGCCGTCTTCAACATCGGCCCCTTCACTTTCAAGCCAGCCTCCAAATTGCTTTTGACCGAGAAGGGCTCCAAGGTGCGGCTGACCGAGAAGGAAACCTCGATCCTGCGCTATCTCTATCGCTCCGGTCAGAAGGCGGTGCAGCGCGACGTGCTGCTGCAGGAGGTCTGGGGCTACAATTCGGGCGTGACCACCCATACGCTCGAAACCCACATCTACCGCCTGCGGCAGAAGATCGAGAAGGATCCGTCCAACGCGGCCCTGCTGGTCACCGAAGGCGGCGGCTACAAGCTGGTGCCCTAGAGGCTGTTATGGACCATGGATGGGGTTTTAACGTGAGCGATTTTGGTCGAGGAGAAGGAGTTCGAGGACGCAAACCTTGCAGTTTGCTACGAAGAAGGACGTACTCGTCGAGCAAAATCGCCACGCCCCTGCGGGGTGAGGTCAAGACTGGCCATCTGCAGCGTCGCTTCGCTTGCCAAGACGAAAGTCTTGGCAGCGCTCGCTCCTCCCATCTAGCCAGTCTTGACCTCACCAAAACCCCATCCATGGTCCATAACAGCCTCTAGGGCCTCTCTTCTCGAACCCAGGGCCGCAGATGGCGCTCGAAGACGATATGGTATTGCTGGAAAGAGTGGCGCTGTTCCGCGCCATGGACCGCGATGCCTTGCGCCTGCTCGCCTTCTCGTCCGAAACCAGGCGGCTGCGCGCCGGCGACACGCTGTTCCGCAAGGACGACATTTCCGAATATGGCTTCGTCGTCGTCTCGGGTGCGATCACCCTGATCGACGATGATGTCGCTAGCGCCATCGTCGGACCTGGTACCCTGATCGGCGAAATGGCCCTGCTGTCGGAAACGCGCCGCCCCACCACCGCGATCGCCCGCGAGGCCAGCGTGGTGCTGCGCGTGTCGCGTCAGATGTTCCGGCGTACGCTGGAGGAATATCCGGCTACGGCGGCCCGCATCGCCGACGAGCTTCGTCACCGCGTGCAGGAAATGTCGACCGAACTGGCCGGCGTGAAGGAACGCCTGCGCCGCATCGGCTCCGATCCGAACGACCACGAAGGCTGATTCGCTCGCCTTTCGTTCAGGCGCTGTTCGCTTTCTTAAGACGTTGTCTCTCATCGAGCCCAGTTGTTCCGCTTTGGAACAGAGGTCTGTGCCGTTCAGATACGGTTCAGCTCACCCTTGCTAATTTTCGTCATCACAAGTGTCTGAAGCAAAGCGTGTTTTGAAAAAACGCGTCTTTGCTTGAGCTTCCTTTGTCGATGCGTCTTTGTGGTTCTGCTGAAGCGCAAAACGTTCAAGGAGAGTGCGGGATGAGAACACCCATTGGGTTGATCTTCGCGGCTTGCTTTGCCGCGATCGGCTTCTTCGCTACGGTCCAGACTTCGTCAGCCATGCCTGTTGCGCCGGCCGGCCAGACCAACGCCGGCGGTCTGGCGCAGGATATTCGCTGGGGTTGCCCGCGGGGCTGGGCTCCCAATCGCTGGGGACGCTGCGTGCGTCATCGCCCCTATTGGCGACCCCGCCATTATTATCGCCCCTATTACCGTCCCTATTACAGGCGCCATTATTATCGGCCCCATTACCGCCACTACTATCGCCCCCGCTACTACCACCATCGCGGCTGGGGCGGGGGACATCGCCGCTGGCATCGCTGGTAGCAGCCACTTCGTCGCCCAGGGGTGACATGATTTGGGCGACATGATTTGCGGGCCGGTCCCAGGACCGGCCCGTTCTGCTGTCGAACCAAGTCGGTGATTCGGGCGCCCTTTGTTCCAGGCGCGTACCAAGCCTTAAGCCGCACCCTGAAAAGCCGGCCAGGGTGGTCCATTCCGGGAATTAACCCTTGCCTGCCGGGAGTAGGGGCCAGCAACACTTTCCTCATGGGCGAAGAGAGATGAACAGAGGGCCGGATCGCTCGATCGGCAGGATAGTCGGTGATTCGCTCTCGCTTCGTTCAGACGCCGTTCCAAGCGTTAATGGCCTGTCGGAAGGCCCCGAAAGCCCGTTCCAGAATGGGAAACGAGCCGGCGTGTCGCTGCTGTCGGGAGCGGATGCGGTGTTAACCCTGTTCAGGCAAGGGGCTCCCGTCGCGCCAACCTTCCTGACATCAGCCGAACAGAGCAGGAATTCAGCCGGGGCAGCGATTCGGGCGCTTTTCGTTCCAATCCCGTTCGGGGGGTTAAATTTCGGCCGCCCGCGCCCATATTTGCGTTTCATGGCGAGACAGAATGGCGTGTGTCTGGTACCAGAATGCAGGAAATGCCCGCAAAGGTCGTATTTCCTTGACGTCGCGGGGCAATGGGTGTCCGGCAAATCCTGAATCGGGGGCTTCGGCTTCCCCAAAAGCGATTTGACGAAATCGCGCCGAATCGCAAAGACGCATCGAAACAAGGAATTAGAGCCAGGAAGCGTTATCGCCAAAACGCGCTTTGCTCTGTGAAATGACACCCGAAAGACCGCCGACTTGATGCTGCCTCCCATCCTGCCCCCATCCGTGCGCGCACGCGGCGTTACAGCGGTGCTGGGGCCGACCAATACCGGCAAGACCTATCTGGCCATCGAGCGCCTGCTTGGCCATGGCGCTGGCATTATCGGCCTGCCGCTGCGCCTCTTGGCGCGCGAGGTCTACAACAAGCTGGTGGAGCGGGTCGGAGCCGAGTTCGTGGCGCTGGTCACCGGCGAGGAAAAGATCAAGCCCGACAAGGCCCGCTACTGGGTGGCGACGGCGGAAGCCATGCCGCGCGATCTGGAAGTGCCGTTCGTGGCGCTCGACGAGATCCAGATCGCCGCCGATCTCGAACGCGGGCATGTCTTCACCGACAGGCTGCTCAACCGCCGCGGCACGCATGAGACGCTGCTGCTCGGCTCGGCGACGATGAGGCCGATCATCGAGAGACTGATTCCGGGCGTCAACGTCGTCACTCGGCCGCGCCTGTCCCATCTCCTGTTCGCCGGTGACCGCAAGCTGACGCGTCTGCCACGGCGAACCGCCATTGTCGCCTTCTCGGCCGACGAGGTCTATGCCATCGCCGAACTGATCCGCCGCCAGCGCGGCGGCGCCGCCGTGGTGCTGGGAGCGCTGTCGCCGCGCACCCGCAATGCGCAGGTGGCGATGTATCAAAATGGCGATGTCGATTTCCTGGTGGCCACCGATGCCATCGGCATGGGGCTCAATCTCGATGTCGACCATGTCGCCTTTGCCGGTGACCGCAAATTCGACGGCTATCAGTTCCGCCGCCTGACGCCTGCCGAGTTCGGGCAGATCGCCGGCCGTGCCGGGCGCCATGTTCGCGACGGCACCTTCGGCTCGACCGGACGCTGCGATCCTTTCGAGCCCGAACTCGTGGAGGCCATCGAAGGCCACAGCTTCGACAGCGTGAAAGTGCTGCAGTGGCGCAATCCGGCCTTGAATTTCACCTCGGTGGAGGCGCTCCAGGCCTCGCTGTCGGCCACGCCGGAGGAGCAGGGCCTGACCCGGGCTCCCGACGCCGACGACATCCGGGCCCTCTCCATCCTCGCCCGCGATGAGGAGGTGAGGCGCCTCGCCAAGGGAGGGCAGGCCGTGGCGCGCCTGTGGGAAGTGGCCGGGCTGCCGGACTATCGCAAGATTTCCCCTCATTCTCACGCCGACATCATCACGAATCTCTATGGATTTTTGATGCGTGAGGGTAAGGTCCCCGACGACTGGTTCGCCCGTCAGGTCGCCATGTCGGATCGGACCGACGGCGATATCGATACGCTCTCAACGCGTATCGCCCATATCCGAACCTGGACTTTTGCGGCAAATCGGCTTGACTGGCTGAAAGACCCCGCTCATTGGCAAGGTGTCACACGCAGTGTGGAGGACAAGCTCTCCGACGCATTGCATGAACGGCTTGCCCAACGCTTTGTCGACCGTCGCACCAGCGTGCTGATGCGGCGCCTTAGAGAAAACGCTATGCTTGAGACTGAAATTACCAAGACCGGCGATGTGATTGTCGAAGGGCAGCATGTCGGAACGCTGCAGGGTTTCCAGTTTGCACCCGATCCGAGTGCCGGTGACGGTGAGAGCGGCCGTGCCTTGCGAGCCGCGGCAGCCAAGGCTCTGGCTGGCGAGATCGAGACGCGCAGCCAGAAATTCGCGCAGGCGCCCGATACCGAATTCGCCCTGGCGGCGGATGGCACCGTGCGCTGGATCGGCGAGCCCGTAGCCAAGCTCCTCGGTGGGGAAAGGCCGCTCGCCCCGCGCATCCGCCTGCTGGCGGACGAGCAATTGACGGGCCCCGCGCGCGATTCCGTGCAGACGCGGCTCGACATCTGGATCGGCAACCATATTACCCGCCTGCTCGGGCCGCTGCTGCTGCTGGACAAGGCCGAAGATCTGCAGGGCCTGGCCAAGGGAATCGCCTTCCAGCTCGTCGAGGCGCTGGGCGTGCTCGACCGCTCCAAAGTGGCCGAGGACCTCAAGCAGCTCGACCAGAACCAGCGTGCTTCGCTGCGCAAGCATGGCGTGCGCTTCGGCGCCTATCACATCTATCTGCCGATGCTGATGAAACCGGCGCCCCGCGCGCTCGCGGCGCAGCTCTGGGCTCTCACCCATGGTGGCCTCGACCAGAAGGGGCTCGACGAGATCCCGCATCTGGCGGCATCCGGCCGGACCTCGATGCCGGCCGACAAGAGCATCGACAAGGGACTTTATCGCCTTGTCGGCTATCGCGTCTGCGGTGAGCGGGCGGTGCGGGTCGACATTCTCGAACGCCTTGCCGATCTCATTCGCCCGGCGATTGCCTATCGTCCAGGCACCACGGTAGGCCAGCCGCCGGCCGGCGCTGCCGATGGCGACAGCTTCATTGCGACCGTGCAGATGACCTCGCTGGTCGGCTGCTCGGGCGAAGACTTCGCCTCGATCCTGCGGGGCCTGGGCTATCGCTCCGAAAAGCGCAAGGGGCCGGCGATCACCCACGAGATCAGGCTGCCTGCGCCGACCGAGCCTGCAGCCCCTGTCGAGGCTGCCGCCTCTGACGCGGCGAATGGGGCGGAGGCGGCCGAATCAAGCCAGGAGGCCACGCCGAGCCCGGCCGAGATCGATGCCATGGAGGCGATCGGCTCGCCGCAACATGAGCACAGCTTCGAGGAAGTCGCCGAGGCTGCCGGGGAGACGGCGAACGAAACGCCGGTCGAGGCGATGCCCGGCATCGAGGCGCCAGCGGAGGAAGCCCAGGGGGAGGACATTCAGGCTGAGGAGACTCAGGCCGAGGAAGTCCAAGTCGAAGAAGCTCAAGTCGAGGCAACTCAAGTCGACGAAGCGCCGGCAGACGAAGCTGTGGCTCCGGAGACGCCCGCGGAAGCGAGCGAAAGCGCCGAGATTGCCACCGGTGAAGCTGCAGCCACCGTCGAAGCCTCCTCCGAGGCACCTGCCTCCGAGACGCCTACCGTCGCGGCAGGCGTGGAGGAAGTGCCGGAGATCGAGGTCTGGCGTCCGGCGCGCTTCGAGCGTCATCAGCGCCCGCATCATCAAGGCCGCCCCCAGCACGGCAACCGCCAGCCGGGCGGGGAGCGCAAGCCGGAGGCCGGCGGCGGCTTCCGCCGCGGCCGCCCCGCGCCCGTGGACGGAGCGGCGCCGGCCGCGCCGGCTGAGGGGGCGGAGGCCCGGCAAGGCGAACGGCCAAATCGCTTCGAACGGCCGCGTCGCGATGATCGCGGCAATGGCCGGCCGCGCGAAGAAAACCGGCCCGGAGATCGCAAGCCGGCCGGAGAAGGAGGGCGCCGCCAGGGCGATGCCCGTCCCGATCGTGGCTCTCGTCCCGATCGCGGCCCGCGTCCCGATCGCCAGGATCGGGGTGGTGAGCGTCCGCGCAACTGGTCGAGCGACTCCAAGCCGCAGGGACGCGAGTCCAATCGCGCCCCGGATCCGAACTCGCCCTTCGCCAAGCTCCTTGCCTTGAAGGAGCAGATGCAGGGCGGCAAGTCGGACAAGAGCTGATCCCAAGAATCGGATTCAAGGAACCGGATTCGAGGAACCTGACCTATGGACCAGGCCGGCAGCCAGGATCGTCTTCGGATCGATAAATGGCTCTGGCATGCGCGTGTCGTGAAGACACGCTCTCTGGCAGCAAAATTGGTGGCGGACGGTCATGTCCGCCTCAACGGCACCCGAATTGATACGCCTGCCAAGGCGGTCAAGCCCGAGGATGTTCTGACCATCGCGCTGGAGCGTACCGTCAGGGTCTATCGCATTCTCGCGCTCGGTGAGCGCCGGGGGCCTGCCAGTGAGGCCCAGGGGCTATACGAGGATCTCTCTCCCGAACCGCCGGGCAGGCCCAAGACCTTGCCTG
Organism: Labrys sp. F242; assembly: GCF_057813875.1. Classification (NCBI taxonomy): domain Bacteria; kingdom Pseudomonadati; phylum Pseudomonadota; class Alphaproteobacteria; order Hyphomicrobiales; family Xanthobacteraceae; genus Labrys; species Labrys sp. F242. The sequence goes on from NZ_JBVASG010000001.1 coordinate 27,030, forward strand.
AGATGAGCTGAGATCCTTCTTTGCGATCACGGGCGTCCTCGCCTGCATCTTTCTTTCCACATGCGCCTTGGTTTCGAGCCCCTCCTTCGTTGGGGTAGACCTTCCGATTCGATCGATAATCCCTATATTCGTGATAGACAGGATAGACTTCTGTCACGCGGAGCAATCAGGGCGATGCTGACGAACAAGGGCAAATATGGTCTCAAGGCGCTGGCGCATCTGGCCGGCCTGCCGGCCGGCGAGACGGCGCAAAGCCAGGAAATCGCCGAGGCAAACCGCATTCCCAAGAAGTTTCTCGATGCGATCCTGGGTGAGTTGCGCGTGGCCGGCATCGTGCGCTCCAAGAAAGGCAAGGGCGGTGGCTATATGCTGGCCCGCGAGGCCAGCCAGATCAGCGTCGGCAATGCCATCCGGGTCCTCGACGGTCCGCTCGCGCCGATCGCCTGCGCCAGCCACACCGCTTATCAGCCTTGCCTCGACTGCCCGGATGTTCCAGGTTGCACCGTACGCCTTTTGATGCGGCGTGTGCGAGACCTTTCTTCCGACCTGCTCGACAACATGTCGGTGGAAGAGATGCGTCGGGCAGGTGGCGGGGAACAGGAACTGACCTATTCGATTTGAGTTCCCTGCGGCCCTGGAGGCCGAGCCGGCACGCTTTCGTGCCGGTCAGGTCCATATTTTGTCATGATCATGGAGAGCATTTATGGAAAAACGTGCGATTGGGCGGTCTGATCTTTCGGTTGCTCCGTTGGGCCTGGGCGGCAATGTCTTCGGCTGGAGCGCGGATGAGAAAGCCTCCTTCGCTGTCCTCGATGCTTTCGTTGGGGGCGGCTTCAACCTGATCGACACGGCGGATGTCTATTCGGCCTGGGTTCCCGGCAATCAGGGCGGTGAGTCTGAAGCCATCATCGGCAAATGGATGAAGGCCCGCGGCAATCGCGCCGACATCGTGCTCACCACCAAGGTCGGCTCGGAAATGGGGCCCGGCAAGAAGGGCCTGTCGCGCGACTATATCCTCAAGGCGGCCGAGGATTCCCTGCGGCGCCTGCAAACCGATTACATCGACCTCTACCTCTCCCATTGGGAGGATCCGGAGGTGGATCTGGAAGAAACGCTCTCCGCCTATGACGAGTTGATCAAGGCCGGCAAGGTGCGCGTGATCGGCAATTCCAATCATAGCGCCAACACCATGTTCAAGGCGCTGGCTATCAGCACCAAGGAGATGTGGCCGCGTTTCGAGAATCTGCAGACGCACTACAATCTCTATGACCGCGCCGGCTATGAGAACGAGCTCGAGGCGTTCTGTCTCAAGAACGAGATCGGCGTGACCAGCTATTTCTCGCTGGCGAGGGGGTTCCTCTCCGGCAAATATCGCAGTGAGGCCGATTTCGCCAAGAGCAACGCGCGTGGCGGCGAGATGGCCAATTATCTCAACGAGCGGGGCCTGCGCATCCTGGCCGCTCTCGATGCGGTAGCCGAGGCCAAGAGCGCCACACCGGCCCAGGTCGCCATTGCCTGGCTTATCGCAAGGCCCGGCATCGTCGCTCCGATCGCCAGCGCCACCAGCGTCGAGCAACTTGGGGACCTGATCAAGGCGACCGAACTCAATCTGGGTTCGGGCGAGATCGAGCAACTCACCAAGGCGAGCGCATAATTTTCGTCCTGCTGTCGAAAGTGAACGGGATGGCGCGTCATTGTCATGCCGGCGCATCATGCGCCGGCGGAGACAGGAGAGACCCATGCAGTTCGCGATTCTGATCTACAGCAACGAGGAAGCCATGCTGAAGGTGGACCCCGCCAATAAGCAGGCTGTGCTGGCCGCCTATCAGGCCTATACGGAGGCCCTCAGATCGGCCGGTGCTCTCGGCCCGTGGAGCCGTCTGCGCCCCACGTCTGCGGCGACGACCGTGCGCCTCGCCGACGGCAAGACCCAGGTGCTCAACGGCCCCTTCGCCGACACCAGGGAACAACTCGGCGGTTTCTACATCATCGATGTGCCGGACCTGGATGCCGCGATCGGCTGGGCTGCGCGTTGCCCGAGTGCAGCCATCGGTACCATCGAGGTCCGGCCGGTGTGGGACCCCAAGGATTATTGAACCAAGCGAGCCGATCCGGTGCCTTCCGCCCCCGCCGTCGAACTTGCCGAAATCGTCGCGCGACGCAGCTATGGCAGGCTCGTCGCCCTTCTCGCGGCACGTTCGGGCGACATTGCGGGGGCGGAGGACGCCCTGGCCGACGCCTTTGCGGCGGCTTTGGAACATTGGCCGGCGGGCAGTGTGCCCGCCAATCCCGAAGCCTGGCTCCTGACCGCGGCCCGGCGCCGGCAGATCGACGCGGCCCGCCGCGCCAAGCTGCGCGGCGAAAAGGCGGACGAGGTCATCCGCCATGTCGAGGCCCTCGCCTCCGAGCAGGCCGAACAGCCTGTCATTCCCGATGAGCGCCTGCGCCTGATGTTCGCTTGTGCTCATCCCTCGCTCGATGCCGCCGTGCGCGCGCCCTTGATCCTGCAGACGATATTGGGGTTCGACGCCGGCGCGATCGCCAGCGCCTTCCTGGTTTCACCTGCGGCGATGAGCCAGAGATTGGTGCGGGCCAAGCTCAAGATCAAGCAGGCCGCCATCCCCTTCCGGATCCCGGAACCCGACGAGTTGCCCGGTCGTCTCGAAGCGGTACTGGAGGCCGTCTATGCCGTCTATGCCGAGGGCTGGGCCGATCCCGAAGGGGCGCAGGCCCGCGAGCGCAATCTGTCGGTGGAAGGCATCTGGCTCGGCCGGTTGCTGGTCTCGCTCCTGCCCGGCGAGCCGGAAGTGCTCGGCCTGCTGGCCCTGATGCTGCATGCCGAGGCGAGGCGGGCTGCACGCCGTAGCCCGGTCGGCGACTATATCCCGTTGGAACAGCAGGATACCACGCTTTGGGATGCCGCCCTGATCGAGGAGGCTGAGGCTTTGCTCGCCAGGGCCGGGCAGGCGCGACAGATCGGTCGCTATCAGCTCGAAGCCGCGCTGCAATCGGCCCATGCCAATAGGCGCATCTGCGCGACGACGGACTGGGCCGCGATCGTCACGCTGTATGAGGCCTTGGTACTACTGACCGCGTCCCCCGTCGCTGCCATCAACAGAGCCGTGGCGCTCGCCCGTCTTGCGGGACCGCAAGCCGGATTGGCCGGGCTCGACGAGGTCGCCAGCGACAGGCGGATCGCCGATTACCAGCCTTATTGGGCTGCACGCGCGGACTTGCTGGCCCGCGCCGCAAGGCAGGAGGAGGCCCGCAACGCCTATTCGCGGGCGATCGGGCTGGAGAGTGATCCCGTCATCCGCCGTTATCTGCAAGGGCGCCTGGCGGCTCTGGGCTGATATCGGCGCCTGCAGAAGCTATTGGGGATAGCGGCCATTGAAGGGCGGGGCCTCGATCCACCATTGCGGTGTATAGGCGCGCTTGATCGGGCAACGGATCAATGTGTCTTCATCGAGCCACAGCTGCCGCTCGGGGGCGGGGGTCATCACGATGGTTTCCGCCGTGCCGGAGCGGCCGCTTCGCAGGGCCTGGTCCTGCGCCGGCGAGCTGCCGCATCGAAGCTGCAGCGTCGCCTGGAACTTGGCGCTGGAAGGCTCCTCGCCATCGGCCTCGATGACCGCGCAATATTTGCCGTAGAGCTGGATGGCAGGACCGGCTGCCCGTAGAAGCTGCACGGAAACCCGGTTGCCTGGCGTCGCCCCCTGCTTGTCGCAGCCATCGTCCTGCAAGGCATAGATGCCGTCGGCATAGTTGCCCGCCTTCTGGGCATAGGACGTGCGCGTGGCGGGCGCGCGTCCGGCCTGCCTGACGGACAAGACGGTCCTGATCTGCATGCTGCCATCGGGTGCGACCTCCACCATGGCCTCGACCTCGCATCGCGAGCCTTCCTTGCAGATACCGGCGACCTGCTCCTGCATGTCGCTGTCGGCTGCGATGAAGCAATCCTTGCCGATATAGGAGCCCGCCAAGCCGGAGCCGGTACCGAACTCGCCCGAACACAAGGTTTTCTTGAGCTTGGCCGCTGCGGCATCGCTGGGAAGCAGCGCCAACGAACTGGCAGTCAAAAGCGACGCGACGAGCAAGGAACGGATCATGGCAACCCCGGCATTTTCTTTGGCAAGTCGTCTTATCGCAAGCCTCTGAAATCGCCTAGATCGGGCGAGTACCGGGTACGTGATGCGACAAGGCCGGCGGTGAGCCGCCGGCCTTGGTGTCGGGCGATGAAATATCCGTCCTAGGCCTGCTTGGCGAAGGTCTCGTCGAAGGAATAGCCGGCGCCGCGAACCGTGCGGATAGGGTCGATCTCGCGCGTGCGGTTCATCGCCTTGCGCAGTCGCCCGACATGCACGTCGACCGTGCGCTCGTCGATGTAGACGTCGCGGCCCCAGACGCTGTCGAGCAATTGCTCGCGTGCGAACACGCGTCCCGGCGCCTGCATCAGGAATTCGAGCAGGCGGAATTCGGTCGGGCCGAGGCGGATCTCGCGATTGCCGCGATGAACGCGCTTGGTCTCGCGGTCGAGGGAAATGTCACCGGCCTTGAGCAGGGAGGCGACGTGATCGGGCTTGGCCCGACGCAGCAGAGCGCGGACGCGGGCCGAGAGTTCCGGCACGGAGAAGGGCTTGACGACATAATCGTCGGCGCCGGTGGCCAGACCCCGCACACGCTCGGTTTCCTCGCCACGCGCCGTGAGCATGATCACGGGCAGGCGCTCGGTTTCCGGCCGCATGCGGATGCGCCGGCACAATTCGATACCCGACAACCCCGGCAGCATCCAGTCCAGCAATACCAGATCCGGCACGCTTTCGCGCAGGCGGATCTCGGCATCGTCACCGCGCGCCACACTGTCGACCTCATAGCCTTCGGCTTCGAGATTGTAGCGCAGCAGCAGGGTCAATGCTTCTTCGTCCTCGACGATCAGAACCTTGGGAGGCATGGCCTATCCCTTGTTACTTAGCCGGCACAGGAAGGTCGACGAGATCGGTGCTGTTGTCCGCCTTGGGCCGCTCGCCGGCCGGCGATTCACCGGTCACCAGGTAATGCACCGTCTCGGCGATGTTGGTGGCATGGTCGCCGATGCGCTCGATGTTCTTGGCGCAGAACAGCAGATGGGTGCAGAAGCCGATATTGCGCGGATCTTCCATCATGTAGGTCAGCAATTCGCGGAACAGCGAGGTGTACATCGCATCGATCTCGCCGTCCGAACTCCAGACCGAGAGCGCTTCTTCAACATTGCGCTGGGCGAAGGCGTCGAGGACCTGCTTGAGCTGCTCGAGCACCAGGTCAGCCATATGGTCGAAACCGCCGAAGAGCTGGGCCGGCTGCGCATGGCTGTGGATGGCGACCACGCGCTTGGCGACGTTCTTGCCGAGGTCGCCGATGCGTTCGAGATCGTTGGCCACCCGCAGGGCCGAGACGATTTCGCGCAGGTCGAGTGCCAGTGGCTGGCGCTTGGCGATGACCAGGATAGCCCGGTCCTCGACCTGGCGCTGGAGCTTGTCGATCGCCAGATCGAGCTCGATCACGGCCTTGGCGCGCTGGGTGTCGCGCTTGAGCAGGGCTTCGACGCTGTCGGCTACGCTCTTCTCTGCATAGCCACCCATTTCGGCGATCATGTTGCGCAATTCGCGCAATTCCTGATCGAAGGATGTAACGATGTGGTCGGACATGCCGCCTCCAAATGAATTCGACGCTGGCCGAGGGATCAGCCGAAGCGGCCGGTGATGTAATCCTGTGTACGGCTGTCGTTCGGGGTGGTGAACATCTTGTTGGTCTGGCCGACCTCGATGAGGTCACCCAGATAGAAGAAGGCCGTCACATCCGCGCAACGCGCCGCCTGCTGCATATTGTGCGTGACGATGACGATGGTGAAGTCCCGCTTCAATTCGTCGATCAGTTCCTCGATCTTGGCGGTCGAGATCGGATCGAGCGCGGAGGTCGGCTCGTCCAGCAGCACGACTTCGGGCTTCACCGCGATGGTGCGGGCGATGCACAGGCGCTGCTGCTGGCCACCGGACATGCCGAGCGCAGAGGCGTGCAGGCGGTCCTTGACCTCGTTCCACAGGGCGGCCTTGGTCAGGCACCATTCGACGCGTTGATCCATTTCCGCCTTGGAGATCGACTCATGCAGGCGCACGCCGAAGGCGATGTTGTCATAGATCGACATCGGGAAGGGCGTGGGCTTCTGGAACACCATGCCGATGCGGGCGCGCAGCACTGCCGGATCGATCTCCTTGCCGATGACGTTCTGACCATCGAGCAGCACGCGGCCCTTGGCAGTCTGGCCCGGATAGAGGTCGTACATGCGGTTGAGCACGCGCAGCAGGGTGGACTTGCCGCAGCCGGAAGGGCCGATCATGGCCGTGACCTGCCGGTCGATCATGTCGAGATTGATGCCCTTGAGCGCATGCTTCTCGCCATAGAAGAAGTCGAGATTCTCGACCTTGAGCTTCACGGCGGCAGCTGGATTGGCGATGGGGCGTTCGGCAACCGCGATGGAGGCTTGTGGAGTAGCGGACATGGGATCACTCATTTCTTGGGAGCGAGCACGAAGCGGGTCAGAATATTGAGCGCCAACACGCCGGCGGTGATGAGGAGGGCGCCGCTCCAGGCCACCGAGACGGCCTTGGGGTCGGGATAAGGCGCGAGCTGGTAGATGGCGGCCGGCAAGCTGGCAAAGGCATTGCCGAGGTTGAGCGACCAGTTGGAATTGCCGAAGGCTGTCAGCAGCAGGGGTGCGGTCTCGCCGGCGGCGCGGGCCAGGGCCAGCAGGATGCCGGTGACGATACCGGTGCGGGCCGAGCGCCAGGTCACGGAGGTGATGACCTTCCACATCGGCGACCCCAGCGCGAAGGCGGCTTCGCGCAGGCTGATCGGCACCAGGGCCAGCATGTCCTCGGTGGTGCGCACGACCACCGGCAGGATGATGATGGCGAGGGCGACCACGCCGGCCCAGCCGGAGAAGCCGCCCGTCGTCACCACGATCATCTGGTAGACGAACAGGCCGATCAGGATGGACGGCGCCGAAAGCAGGATGTCGTTGATGAAGCGCACCGCGTCGGCGAACTTGCTGCCGCGCCCCGCCTCGGCGAGGAAGGTGCCAGCCATGATGCCGATCGGCGCGCCGATGAGGAGGGCGAGCAAGACCATGGCGAAAGAGCCGACGATGGCATTGCGTAGGCCGCCATCAGCCATGTCCTTGGTGAAGAGGTCCAAGGTCAGCGAGGGCAGGCCCTCGCGCAGCAGGGTGTACAGGATCCAGGCGAGCGCCAGAAGGGAGATCGCGGCAAAGCCGATGGAGACGACTTTGTAGGCGTAGTCGAGGGCACGACGGCGGGCGAGGCGGGCGTTGCCGTGGGCGAGATGGGCCATGATGCTCTCCCTTACTTGGCGTTGCTGCGCACGAGCATGCGGGAGATCGCAAGCACGATGAAGGAAATCACGAAGAGCACGAAACCGAGCTCCAGCAGCGACTGGCTGCGCAGCGAGCCGGCAGGCGCGTCGGGAAATTCGTTGGCGATGGTGGAGGCGATGGTCGCCCCCGAGGAGAACAGCGATGCCGATATGCGGTTGGCGTTGCCGATGACGAAGGTCACGGCCATGGTCTCGCCGAGGGCACGGCCGAAGCCGAGCATCACGGCACCGACGAGCGCGGTCCGGCCATAGGGCACCGAGACGTTGCGGAAGACCTCATAGGTGGTGGCGCCGACGCCATAGGCCGATTCCTTCAGCATGGCGGGCACGGCTTCGAGGATCTCGACGAACATCGCGGTGATGAAGGGAATGATCATCAGCGCCAGGATGATGCCGGCGGTCAGCATGCCGGCGCCGTTGGTGGGGCCCTTGAACAGATAGCCGAGCACCGGCACATGCGAGAGGACGGAGATGATCGGCGGATAGATCGTCTGGGCCAGGATCGGCGCCACGATCAGAGAGCCCCACATGCCGAAGATGATCGAGGGCACGGCCGCCAGGAGCTGGATGGCAATGCCGATCGGCCGCCGCACGCTCTGCGGCGCGATCTCGGTCAGGAAGAAGGCGATGCCGAAGGACATCGGCAGGGCGATGATCAGCGCCAGCAGGCCGGTGAACAGCGTGCCGTAGATCATCACCCCGGCGCCGAATTTCTCGGTGACGGGGTTCCAGGCGGTTGACCAGTAGAAGCTCGGCCCGAAATGGGCCAGCGCCGGCCAGCCGCCATAGAACAGCAGCACGACGATCGAGCAGAGCAGGATAAGCACGAGAGAGCCGCAACCATAGAGGGCGGCCTTGAAGATGGGATCCAGGTTGGCGCCAGGAACCGTCTTGGCGCCGGGCGAGGGAGAACCCTGCGCGACCTTTGCAGCCGAGTTGGATGCGTCCAGCGAGGAGTCGGCTATGGCGCTCATGGCGATATTCCGGCCTGTGTTTCGACGGGAGCAAACCGCGTTTAGACGAAAACGCTGGTTTGCTCCGATTCTTTGGTTCGACGCGTCTTTGTGCTTCCTGGCGATTCCGCCAAATCGCAAAACGCTTTTGGGAAGACGACCCGGCGCAAGGTTGCGCCGGGTCGCGTTCAACTTATTCGTAGACAGCCTTGCCGTCGGCAGCCTTCACTTCGCTCTTCCAGGCCGTGCGAACGGTGTCGATGACGTCCTTGGGCAGCGGGATGTAGTGGAGCTTTTCGGCGGTGGCGGAGCCATCCTTGTAGGCCCAGTCGAAGAACTTCAGGACTTCGGCGGACTGCTTGGCGTCCTTGGGATCCTTCGGCAACAGGATGAAGGTGGTGGAGACGATCGGCCAGGAGGTCTCTCCACCGACATCGATCATGGAGACGGCGAAGTCCTTGGCACCCTTCCAGTCGGCCTTGGAGGCGGCGGCCTGGAACGCCGGAACGGTCGGCTTGATGACCTTGCCGTCCTTGTTCTGGAGCTGCGTGGTGGTCAGCTTGTTGTTGGCGGCATAGACATATTCGACATAGCCGATGGCGCCCTGGGTGTTCTTCACCGCACCAGCGACGCCGTCATTGCCCTTGGCGCCCGAGCCGGCCGACCACTGCACCGAGGTGGCGGCGCCGATGCCGCTCTTCCAGTCGGGGCTCACGGCAGAAAGGTAGGACGTGAACACATAGGTCGTGCCCGAGCCGTCGGCGCGGTAGACCGGGGCGATGTCGAGATCGGGGAGTTTCACATCCTTGTTGAGCTCGGCGATCTTCGGATCGTTCCACTTGGTGATCTTGCCCTGGTAGATGTCGGCAATGATCGGGCCGGTCAGCGTGAGCTGGTCGGTGGAAACACCTTCGATGTTCACGATCGGAACGATGGCGCCGATCACGGTCGGGAACTGCAGCAGCTTGGCGGCAGCCAGCTTGTCGGTGGCCATCGGGGCGTCGGAAGCGCCGAAATCGACGGTGCGGTTGGTGATCTGGGTCTGGCCGCCGCCCGAACCGATCGCCTGATAGTTCAGCGCGGTGCCGGTCTTGGCTTTGAAATCGCTGCCCCAGGCATTGTAGACGGGGGCGGGGAAGGTGCCGCCGGCGCCGGTGATGTCGGCGGCATAGGCAGCAGTGGCAGCGATCGTGCTCGACAGGGCTACTGAAGCGGCGAGCGCAAGAAAGGAAAGCTTCACGGTCTATCTCCGTTGTTCTCTGGACAGGGCACGGCGACCGTTCACCGGTCGGCAATCCTGTCTACGTCGCGACTCCTAAAAGCCGGCAGCAACGGTTCTATGACAGTTCGACTATCGTTTTATGACATTTATAATTGTTGTATTTCAATATGATAGGGGAAATGTTGCGATGTGGCCAAAAAGGACGCGACGCAATTGTAAAAAGTCCCGGAAACACCGGCGGCATCATATAGACGCGTCTTCTCAGCCGATCTGATCGATCCGGACCGAGAAAGTGCTGCCTTCCCCGGGCGCGCTTTCGATTCCGAGCCGGCCGCGATGGCGTGCCACGATGTGCTTGACGATGGCAAGGCCGAGGCCGGTGCCGCCCTTCTCGCGGGATTTGGCCGCATCCACCCGGTAGAAGCGCTCGGTCAGGCGCGGCACATGTTCGGCCTCGATGCCCGGACCGTAGTCGCGCACCGTCACCACGGCCTCGCGGCCCTTGCCCTGCGTCTTGGGCAGCGAATCGATGACAATTTCGACCTTGCCGCCGGACGCGCCATATTTGATGGCGTTCTCGACTAGATTCTCGAAGACGCGGATCAACTCGTCCCGCTCGCCGCGAACCTCCAGCGTCGGGATGCGCCTGTCGAGGCTGAGCGTGACGCCCCGGTCCTGGGCGAGGGGACCGAGCGTGTCGGCGACATGGCCGACCACGGCGCTGAGTTCGACCGGTTTGTCGGGCTGGACATGGGCATTGAGTTCGATGCGCGAGAGCGACAGGAGATCGTCGATCAGCCGGGACATGCGATTGGCCTGGGAACGCATGATGTCGAGGAATTTTTCGCGCGCGGCGACGTCGTTGCGCGCCGGGCCCTGCAGGGTTTCGACAAAGCCGAGCAGGGAAGCCAGCGGCGTGCGCAGTTCATGGCTGGCATTGGCGACGAAATCCACCCGCATCTGCTCGACGCGGTGGCGTTGGGTGACGTCGCGCAGCACGATCACCACGAAGGCGGTGCGCCCGCTCTCGCCCGCAATGGTGGAGATCTGCGCCTCGACGACACGATCGATCGGCACGCGCTCGGAATATTCGATCTGCCGGCTGGCCCCGGTGTCGAGGGCCGAGCGGATGGCATCGACCAATTCCGGCACGCGCAGCGCATAGGTCAGGGCTTCGGAAATACGCAGATTGGGGACGATGTCACGGGCGCGGCGATTGAAGTAGCGAACCGCAAGCTCCGAATCGAGCACAATCACCGGGTCCGGGATGGCCATCACCAGATCGTCGAAGGAGGGCTTGCCGCCGCTTTCGGGCAGAGGGGGCCTGATGCTGCCGTCATGTCCGCCGGTCGAGGGAAGGGTACCCGTGGCCGCGACGATCATGGCGAAGATGAGCAGACCATGCCAGGGATTGGCGCCGTCCCACAGCACCAGGGCGGTCAGCAGCAGCGCGATCGAGAGCACCAGCCAGCGGCGGCCCCAGATGCGGTTCAGGATGTTTCGGTTCGAGCCCACCGGACCAGCTACACCGCTCCAGGCCAATTTCGTCAAGAGCCAGGAGCGTTCCATCACCATCGACATTGCGGCTTTCCATCCAAGGCGTTTTGCGAATTGACGGACTCATCTCGAATCGCAAAGACGCGTCCAACCAGAGAGCCAGAGCAAAAGGGTGTTTCTACTAGAACGCGCTTTGCTCTGGGCATTGTGGAAATCGTTCATGCTGGCAATGTAGACAGAGCGATGACAGTTTCACGACGATCGTGCGGATTTGGAGAGGTTCCATGACAAAGAAGGCGGGCAAGCAGGCGGACGAAGCGCTCATGAAGGCGATCGCCGGGTTTCGTCTCGATGATCTCGACCTGCCCCCGGAGATCGACGACGCGGCCTTCCGTTCGGGCAATTACCCGCATAAGGAAAAGCTGAAATCCAAGACCTATGAGCGGGACCTGCGCGCGCTGCAGATCGAGCTCCTCAAGGCGCAGACCTGGGCGAAGGCGCAGGGCGAGCGCGTGGTCGTGATCTTCGAGGGGCGCGACGCCGCAGGCAAGGGCGGCGCCATCCACCGCTTCACCCAGCATCTGAGCCCGCGCGATGCCCGCGTGGTCGCGCTGTCGAAACCGACGCCCACCGAGCAGGGGCAATGGTATTTCCAGCGCTATGTCAGCCAATTGCCGACCAAGGGCGAGATCGCGATCTTCGACCGCTCCTGGTACAATCGCGGTGGGGTCGAGCCGGTGATGGGGTTCTGCACACCGGAGCAGACCGACAAGTTCCTGCACGAGGCGCCCCAATTCGAGGCGATGCTGGTGCGCGACGGCATCCGCCTGTTCAAGCTCTTCCTGACCATCGGCCAGGCCATGCAGCTCAAGCGCCTGCATGCGCGCTATGCGGACCCCCTCAAGCAGTGGAAGCTCTCGCCGATCGATCATCAGGCGGTAGGCAAATGGGAAGCCTATTCGCAGGCCTATGACCGCATGCTGGAAGCGACCGACACGGTCGACACCCCCTGGACCATCGTCAAGGCCAATGACAAGCTGCGCACGCGCCTTGCCGCAATCCGCAGCGTGCTGGCGGGCCTGCCCTATCCCGACAAGGACGAGAAGCTGGTGGGCGCGCAGGACTCGAAGATCGTGCTGAGCGCCGAAGATTTCCTTGCCAAGGGTGGGGAGGTCTGACGCGGGATAGATCGAAACACGCTGTACCGATCTTCAGATCGGCACGCCAATTTCGTGCCAGGCCTTGGGCCCAGAAACCTCGCTTGTCGGGAACCAGCCGGCCCGCCCTGCGTTTTCCCCGCAGCGGCCGGGCAATGCGGGGCGGGCGGATGCCGTGATATGTCTGATCGGCAATGCCCGCCACGCGCCTCTGCGTCGGCCGCTCCGTTAAACGCGACGAGGGAGCGCAGCGATGCCACATACGACCGAACAGCGCATTCGAATGAAGGCCTATGAGATCTGGCTGCGCGAAGGGTGTCCGGAAGGCAGCGATCTTCGCCACTGGGAGATGGCCAAGAAATTCATCGTCGGCGAGGAAGCAAAATCGACGCTGACCTCCCGCTTCTATGACGTGCACGAACTGAACGCGAAAGGCGAGCCCGAGCCCGAGCGGAAGGCTACTCCTGCAGCCAAGCGGAAAGCCAGCAAGCACTGAGTCGGCAAAAGCGCTGTGTGATTTGAACGGATCACGCACTTCATTCTGGACGGTTTGGCGCATATTCGCCCCACCCATCGCCTTTGTGTCTTGCTCCTCTAGCGGCTAGAGGAGTTATGTTTCCCCTGCATCGCGGCTTGCGTTGTGCGGCAATTGCAAGAGGGCATGGATGGGACACGGGCATGCGCACGGGGTGGCCTCGCGCGGGGAGACGGCAGCGGGCCGTCACAAGGGCAGTCTGCTGGCCGCCCTTGCCTTGACCTCGGCCTTCATGGCGGCGGAGGTCATCGGTGGCTTGTGGACAGGCAGCCTCGCTCTGCTGGCGGATGCCGCGCATATGCTAACGGATGCCGGAGGCCTCGCTTTGGCCTTGATCGCCATCCGTTTCGCCGAACGGCCGGCCACGCCTCAGAAGACCTATGGCTATGTCCGCATGGAGGTCCTGTCGGCGCTGACCAACGCCGTCGTGCTGCTGCTGCTCACCGTCTACATCCTCTATGAAGCCTATGAGCGCTTCCTCAATCCGCCCGAAATCCTCGGGGCCCCGATGCTGGCAGTGGCCATGGCGGGACTGGTGGTCAATCTGATCAGCATGAAGCTCCTGTCCGGGGGCTCTTCCGAGAGCATCAACGTCAAGGGGGCCTATTTCGAGGTCCTGTCCGACATGCTCGGCTCCCTCGGCGTCATCCTCGCCGCCCTCGTGGTGATGCTGACGGGCTGGACGCTGGTCGATCCCATCATCGGCGCGGGGATCGGCCTGTTCATCGTGCCGCGCACTTGGATCCTGCTGAAGCAGGCGGTGCATATTCTTATGGAAGGCACGCCACCTACCGTCGATCTCTCCCTGCTCGAGAAGAAGCTGGGCGAAATTCCCGGCGTGGTCGCCGTGCATGACCTGCATGTGTGGACGATAACCTCGGGGCTCGATGCCATGAGTGGCCATCTGGTGCTGGCCGACATGACCCAAGCGCGCGAGGTTCTGGTCGCAGCCCGCCAGCTTGTCGGCCACGAATTCGGCATCGGCCATGTCACCATTCAGATGGAGGACCGGGCCCTGCGCGAGGACGAAGGCGAAACCAGGTTGTGACGGCCATCCGGGCCGGCAGGCTCAATCGGCGGGCGCGCGCCGATGCAGCGAGAAGCCCGTTTCGCCCGACGTTGCGAGCCCGGCTCGCAGTTGCATGGTCGGGATCAGGTAGTCGCCGGCATTCTGGCGGCGATAGGGAATGGGCGACGCGGATGGCAGCGTTCGCATTCTGTCGCGCAGGCGCTCGGCCAGCGGCTCGAAACCCGCTTCCTTGAGGCCATCGGCTCGATAGGCCACGAAGGGCGGCAGTACGTCGTAGCCGGGATAATAGAGAATGCCGTGATGGATCGGGAACAGCAGGTCGTCGATCGGGCCATTGATCCCGCGCGGCGTATAATGTTCTTCCCAGCCGCCGGCCGTCACGATGAGCATCGCGCGCTTGCCGGCCAGGGTTCCCTCGCCATAGCGATCCCCCCAGCGCTGGTCGCTATGTTCCCCGACGCCATAGGCGAAACCATAGGCGAAGACGCGGTCGACCCAGCCCTTGAGGATGGCCGGCATGGTGAACCACCAGAGCGGAAACTGCAGGATGAGGACATCGGCCCATAGCAGTTTCTCGATCTCGGCTTTGACGTCGTCGGTTAGCGTGCCGGCCTCGAAGGCTTTCTTGGAGGCATGCACCGGTATCAGTCTGGCTTCGGCTTCCAGTGCCGGAAAATCGGCCTGGTCGACTTCGGATTTCCATTTGTCGGCATAGAGATCGGACAGACGAACTTCGTGGCCCTGAGCCTCGAGTTCGGCGATGGCAACGTCGCGAAGCCTTGCATTGAGCGAGCGGGGTTCGGGATGCGCGAAGACGAGCAGGACTTTCATGGGTGTTTCCGGGAATGAGAAATCATTCCTCAAAGCTAGGGAAGGTCCATATAATCCGCTATACCTGGAGAATGCATAGTACTATGCCGATTTATGGATAAATCAGACGTCACTTTGGAACGCATTCGCAGCTTTGTTCGCGTCGCCGAGCGCGGAAATTTTTCTGCGGTCGCACGCGAGCTGAATATCGGCCAGTCAAGTGTCACGCGGCACCTGAGCGAGCTCGAGGATGCGCTGGGCGTGGCTCTTCTCAGCCGTACGACCCGGCGCGTCTCGCTCACCGAGGAAGGCAGCCGTTATTATGCCCATGCCGTCCAGATCCTGCGCCTCGTCGAACAGGCCGGCGACGAGGCTCGACAGGGGCAGGGAGAGCATGCCGGCACGGTCCGCCTGTCTTGCACGGCCGCCCTCGGCGTTCGGCATGTCGCCCGCCTGCTCTTCGCCTTCCAGGACCGCCATCCCGATATCAGAGTCGAATTCAGCCTCACCGACGAACGTATCGATCTCGTCCGGGAAGGCGTCGACCTGTCACTGCGGCTCGGGCCGCTCGACGAGAGCTCCATGAAGAGGCGGTCGCTGGGCCGCAGCCGTCGGGTTCTCGTGGCAGCTCCTGACTTTCTGGCCCGGTATGGGCGGCCACGGACACCGGAAGACCTGGCCGGGCTTGAGGGCATACGCATGTCGAACATCGCGGGCAGCGAGATGCTCGTTCTCGAGGGGCCGGACGGAAGCCGCCATGCCGTGCCCTTTGGCGGACGCCTGCAGGTCGATCACGGACTTGCGGCGCGCGAAGCTTTCGCGGCCGGCCGTGGTTTCGGCCCGACCCATGTCTGGCTGGTCGATGATCTCCTCGAGCAAGGTCGGCTGGAGCCGATCCTGCCCGATTATGTGCCGGTGCCCACGCCTTTGAACATGCTGATCGTGCCCGAGCGTGCCGGCATTGCGCGCGTCAGACTGCTGATCGAGTTTCTCGCAAGTGCGATCGCCCAGTTGCCAGGCCTCGATGCGAAGTCGATCTGAGGGCCGGTGCTGAAGATGCGCTTGGGCAGCAATTCGCCGCGCGCGCGTTCGGCGAGCGCTCCCGGCGCGCCGCCTAACATCACCACTGCCGCGCCTTCGAAGACCGGTGCGTCGCGGCCACGCAGGACGGCAAGGCCTCGAAGGCGTAGATATCACGCCAAGCGCCGTAGCCTCATATCGTCCTTGTCCGTTGCGGCCGCGACATGATGCACCCATGGGTTGCAGGTAATATTAAACCTGTCAAAAAGGTGACGGAGAGACGTCTGCCCGAGCCGGTCGATTCGGGAAGCGTCGCTGCATTGCCTTCACGTCGGGTGGGGCGAGTGCAGGCAAGCCTCCCAACCCATGAAGCGGCGCCCATGAATCTCGAAGAAAAGCGTCTTGCAGTTACGCGTAAGCTCGTCGGGGAGGTCGCCGACAAGCTTGGGGCGGATCTCAGTCTCGAATTGTGGAACGGCGAAGTTCTGCCGCTCGGGCCTCATGCCAGAGACGACATCCGCTTTGTGCTGCGCTCCCCCGAAGCGATACGCAGGATGTTGACGCGCCCGAGGCTGATGACGTTGTTCGAGCTATACGCTGAACAGGAAGTCGATATTGTCGGTGGAAGTCCTCTGCAGGCGGCAGACCGCTGGAATCACAGCAAGGCACTCGCCACAGGTCGGTCATTTCCCAAAATGAAGCTGTTGGGGTTTGCCACGCCATTCCTCTTTGGCCGGATGGCCAAGGCAGCCCCGCTGCCCAGCTTTGATGGCTCGATCCCGATGCGCTATGCCAAGGGGCGGGACGACAAGGAGCTGATCCAGTTCCATTACGACGTCTCGAACGAGTTCTATCAATTGTTCCTGGATCCGGAGATGGTCTATTCGGCGGCTTATTTCCCGAGTCCGGAATCCTCGCTTGAAGATGCCCAGCAGACCAAGCTCGACCGCATCTGCCAGAAGCTTCAGTTGAAACCCGGTGACCGATTGCTCGACATCGGTTGCGGCTGGGGCGGGCTGGTCTGCCACGCTGCCCGGCATTACGGCGTCACGGCCTATGGCGTGACCCTGGCGCAGCGCCAGCTGGAATTCTGCCGCGCGAAAATCGAACGGGAGGGGCTGGGAGACCAGGTCGAGGTGGAATTGCGCGATTATCGCACCATCGAGCCATCGGGGCAGTTCGATGCGGTCGCGCAGATCGAGATGTTCGAGCATGTGGGGCTGAAGAATCACGACCGCCACTTCATCCACATGCGTGAACTGATGACGCCCGACGGCCGCTATCTCCACCAGGCCAGTGTTCGGCGTGCCTTGTTCGACATGTCCAAGTTCGGCCGGGAAACGGCCTATATGAGAGTCATCCGTCGCTATATTTTCCCGGGGGGCGAGATGGACCATATCGGCATGACCGCGACCAATCTGGAGCGGCATGGCTTCGAGATCCATGATATCGAGCCGATGCGCATGCATTTTCACCTGACCCTCAAGCACTGGGTCGACAATCTCTGGGCGAACCGGGAGAAGGCCAGCGCCATGGTCGGCTGGGAACGCACGAGGCTATGGCTGCTCTACCTGTCGATGTGCTGCATCAGCTTCCAGCGTGGCGGCATCAACGTGTTCCAGACCGTGGCGACCCGGCGCATCCACGGGCCGTCGATCTTGCCCTTGCGAAGAGCGGAGTGGTTTCAGGAAGCCTGAAATCCCTCTGTCTATCGCAAATGAGCCGACCCCCTGCTGCCGGGACGGCGAGGTCACCGGCCCGCAAGACGCAACAGCACCGGACTCGATTCAGGAATCAGGTCCGATGCTGCAAGGAGCTGTTGCCGCTTCGTTTTGGCAAAAACCGGTGTCCGCCTTTTGGCACGACGCTCTCTATAGTCTGAAGATGCGCTTGGGCAGCAATTCGCCGCGCTCGAGTTCGGCGAGCGCCACCAGCGTTCCGCCGGACATCACTGCCGCCACGCCTTCGAAGACCGGCGCGTCGCGGCCTCGCAGGATCACGCCCTGGCCGCGGGCAAGGCGGCTGGCGTCGTGCTGGGAAACCATCAGGGTCGGCAGGGCCTCGAGGGCGGTTTCCACCGGCAGCAGGGCTTCCGCCAGCGGGGGCAGGTCCGGCGTGCCTTCCTTCATGGCGCGCAATTCGTCGGGCGTAACCGCATCCTGCTCATCGAAGGTACCGACCATGGCCCGGCGCAAAGCGGTGACATGTCCGTAGCAGCCGAGGTCGCGGCCGAGGTCGCGCGCCAGCGCCCTGACATAGGTGCCCTTGCCACATTCGGCCTCGAAAGTGGTGGTCTCGCCGGTAAATTCGACGATGCGCAGGGCATGAACCTCGATATTGCGGGCCTCGAGCTCAACCTCCTCGCCGTCACGCGCAAGGTCGTAGGCGCGCTCGCCATCCACCTTGATGGCGGAAAAACGCGGGGGGACCTGGCTGATCACGCCGGTGTAGCGGGGCAGCAAGGCTTCGATCTCTGCTTTTTCAGGCCTGAGGTCGGAGGTCGCCACCGGGCCGCCTTCGGTGTCGTCGGTGTTGGTCTCCACTCCCCAGGTGACGGTGAAGCGATAGACCTTGCGGCCGTCCATGACATAGGGGACCGTCTTGGTGGCTTCACCGAGGGCGATGGGCAGGATACCGGAGGCCAGGGGATCGAGCGTGCCGGCATGGCCCGCCTTCTTGGCGTTGAACACGCGCTTGACCACGGCGACGCCCTGGGTCGAGGTCATGCCGACGGGCTTGTCGAGGATGATCCAGCCATTGACCTCGACACGGGTTGAACGGGGCGCGTTCATGCCTCGTCCTCCTCCTGGCCGGGCAGCCTTTGCTCGAGATCGCGGCTGACTTGCGGCTGGCGCAGAAGGGTGTCGACCTTGGAGGCGTAATCGAAGGTCGTATCGATCAGGAAGCGGAAATTGGGCGCGTATTTCATGGTCACCCGCCGGGCGATCAGGCCGCGCAGATATTTGGCATGGGACGCGAGGGCCTTGATCACAGCCTCGCCATCCCCGCCGCCCAGCGGCATCACATAGACGGTGGCGACCTTGAGATCGGGTGACATCCTGACCTCAGGCACGGTGATGACCTTGCCTTCGAGCACGGGATCCACGATCTCGCCGCGCTGTAGGATCTCGGCGAGGGCGTGGCGGATCAGCTCGGCGACGCGCAACTGCCGCTGCGTGGGGGCCTTGGAGGAGGAGGGGGTAAGACGGGGCATGGCTTTCTCGGAGCGCGGACATCCTGTCCGCTCTTTCCCTTATATGACAGAAGAGCGGACAGGATGTCCGCGCTCCAAAAACAGCAATGGCCGGGTTCCCCCGGCCATTGCGTGATTTTCTGCCGAGATCGATCAGAGCGTACGCTTGATTTCCTCGACGCGGTAGCACTCGATGACGTCGCCGGCGCGCATGTCCTGGTAGTTCTCGAAGGCCATGCCGCATTCCTGGCCGACCTGGACTTCCTTGACCTCGTCCTTGAAGCGCTTGAGCGTGGAGAGCTTGCCTTCGTGGATGACGACGTTGTCGCGGATGAGGCGGACATTGGCACCGCGCTCGACGTGGCCGTCGGTGACGCGGCAGCCCGCAACCTTGCCGACCTTCGTGATGTTGAACACCTCGAGGATCTGGGCATTGCCGAGGAACTCTTCGCGCAGCGTCGGAGCCAGCAGGCCGGAGAGCACGCCCTTCACGTCATCCACGAGGTTGTAGATGATGTTGTAGTAGCGGATCTCGGTACCCGTCCGCTCGGAAGCCTCGCGGGCTTCCTTGTGGGCGCGGACGTTGAAGCCGATCACAGCGGCACCGGAGGCTTCCGCCAGACCGATGTCGGATTCGGTGATGCCACCGACACCCGAATGGATGACGCGGGCCTTGACCTCATCGTTACCCACCTTGTCGAGGGCACCGATGATGGCTTCCAACGAACCCTGCACGTCGGCCTTGACGACCAGCGGCAGTTCGCGGGCACCCGAGCCGGCCTTCACCGCCGCCATCATGTCGGCGAGCGTGCCGCGGCCTGTGCTCAGGCGCGCAGCGGTGTTCTCGCGCTTCTGACGCGTACGGTACTCGGTGATTTCGCGAGCACGGGCTTCGCTCTCGACCACGGCAACACGGTCACCGGCTTCCGGCGTTCCGTTGAAGCCGAGCACCTCGACCGGCAGGGACGGGCCGGCCTGGGGGATGGTGGCGCCGAGATCGTTGACCAGGGCACGCACGCGGCCCCACTCGGCACCGGCGACCACGATGTCACCGACCTTGAGCGTGCCGCGCTGCACCAGCACCGTCGCAACCGGGCCCCGGCCACGATCGAGCTTGGCTTCGATGACGGAGCCCTCGGCCGGACGATCCGGATTGGCTTGCAGGTTGAGAATTTCGGCCTGCAGCTGGATCATCTCCAGCAGCTTGTCGAGATTGGTGCGCTGCTTGGCCGAAACATCCACCTCGATGGTCTCACCGCCCATCGATTCCACCTGGATGTTGTGCTGCAGCAGTTCGGTGCGCACGCGTTCCGGCTTGGCGTCGGGCTTGTCGATCTTGTTGATCGCCACGATCAGCGGCACTTTCGCCGCCGTCGCGTGATTGATGGCTTCCACCGTCTGCGGCATGACGCCATCATCGGCCGCGACCACCAGCACCACGATATCCGTCACCTTGGCGCCGCGGGCACGCATGGCCGTGAAGGCGGCGTGGCCGGGCGTATCGATGAAGGTGATCTTGCCGCCGAGCGGCGAGGTCACCTGATAGGCGCCGATATGCTGGGTGATGCCGCCGGCTTCGCCGGAGACGACATTGGCGGAGCGGATCGCGTCGAGCAGCGAAGTCTTGCCGTGGTCGACATGGCCCATGATGGTCACGACCGGCGGGCGCGACTCCAGATGATCGTCGATGTCGGCCGTATCGAACAGGCCCTCCTCGACGTCGGCTTCCGACACGCGCTTGGCCGTATGGCCGAGCTCCTCGACGATCAACTGCGCCGTATCGGCGTCGATGACGTCGTTGATCTTCTTCATCTCGCCCTGCTTCATCAGCAGGCGAATGACGTCGACCGCGCGTTCCGACATGCGGTTGGCGAGTTCCTGGATGGTGATCGCTTCCGGAATCACCACTTCGCGCATGATCTTTTCCTTGGCCTCGACATGGCGATGGCCGGTCATGCGCTGGGTACGGCGACGGAAGGAGGCGACGGAGCGCGTACGCTCGTCCTGTTCACCCGTGGCGCTGGTCACGGTCAGTCGGCCGCGACCCTTCTGCTCGGTCGTGCGCGGTGTAGCCTCACGGCGAGGGGGAGCGGCGCCGGCACGACCGGGACCGCCGGGACCACGACGTACGCCACGAGCGCCATCATCGTCTTCGACCACGGCACGAGCGCGCGGCGGACCACCGACATTGCGGCCCGCGGGCGGCGTGATTGCCGGTTCGGACGGAGCAAAGGCGGAAGCACCGCGATTGGCCCCGAAGCCACCACCGCCGGGACGACGGTCGCCAAAGCTGGAACCACCTTCGCGCGGCGGGCCGCGACGGTCGCCAAAGCCGGTACCGCCTTCGCGCGGCGGGCCACGGCGTTCGCCAAAGCCGGCACCACCCTCACGCGGCGGACCACGACGGTCACCGAGGCCGGCACCGCCTTCACGCGGCGGACCACGGCGTTCACCTGCTGGCCCGGCACCGCCTTCACGCGGACGCCGATCGCCAAAGGAACTGCCGCCTTCGCGGGGCGGCCGCCGATCGCCGGGACCTTCGCGCCGGTCGCCATAGCCACCCGGCCGAGCCGGTGCAGCCCCCTCGCGGGGCGCAGGCGCGGCTTCGCCCAAATGGCGGCGTGCCTCGGCCTCGCCATGGCGGCGGGTTTCTTCCTCGCGGCGATGACGCTCATCTTCTTCGCGCTTGCGGATTTCGGCCGCCTTGCGCTCTTCCTCGCGGCGGACTTCCTCGGCCGCGCGGCGCACGGCTTCCTCGGCCGCGCGCTTGCGCTCCTCGGCTTCGCGGACACGGGCTTCGGCCAGCACACGCGTGCGGGCGTCCATTTCCTCGTTCGACAGCGTGCGCAGAACCATGCCGGCGCCGGGCCGGCCCGGGCGCTGGCCCTGGGGGCGACCGGACGGCGACTGTCCGGGGCGTCCACCCTGCTGAGGTGCGCCTGGACGTCCCTGCGTCTGAGTAGCCTGACGTGGGGCCACGGGAGCGGCCGCGGCTGGAGCCGCGGGGCGGGGAGCCGCCGGTGCCGCTGCAGCCGGAGCCGGGGCTGCGGGGCGCGGCGCCGGTGTTTCCACCTGCGGTGCGGGAGCGGGTGCCTGTGCAGGAGCGGCAGCCGCCGGAGCGGCTGGCTTCTCGGCAACGACCGGCGCAGGCTGAACGGGTGCCGGCTGAACGGGCGCGGGCGCGGGAGCCTTGGGCGCTTCCACCGGGCGCGGCGCGGGCGCCGGTTCGGCGGCCCGGGGGGGCAGAGCCGGCTGGGGCGCTGCTGCTGCCGGAGGAGGCACCGGCCGCGGTGGCGGCGCAGCAGGCGGCGGCGCGGCAGGCGGAGTAACGGGGCCTGACGGACGGCGCTTCACCGTCTCGACGACGACAGTCTTCGAGCGGCCATGCGAAAAGCTCTGGCGAACCGTATCCGGCGCGCTCGAGGGCCGCTTCAGCGTCAGCGTCTTGGTGGGCGTAACAGTCAGCGTATCGCCCGGGTTTTTCGTATCAGTCATTCCGTGCCAAATCCTGCGGGTCGCCCCGTTTCATTCGATAGTTCAGCTGACGTCGTCGCCGTCTCGCGACGGGGCGGCATCTTGCGTTGAGGGTTCGTCGTCCGCCTGCAGCGGGGCTTCGGAGGATGGACGTGGCTCAGCCGAGGCCAGTCCGCCATCCTGCCAGAAAGCAAGCGCTGCAACGCGATCCAGGAAACCGGTAACCGCCGGGCCCGCGCAGAGCGCAGCATGTATCACATTTGTCCGCCCTAATGCCAAATCCAAATGGGCAGAATCGAAAATCGTAATGAAGTTAGGTGCATTTTTATCCCAATAGGCCCGTTTGACGGCTTGTGCAAGCTTGCGGCCGCCATCTTCGGCCCCATCACGCGCTTGAATCAGGGCCACGAGGCGCCGTGAAACGCGTTCGGATTCGATTGCATTCATTACTTTGGCGAAGCCGGAGAGGACGAGTCCGGCCTTATTGGCGAAGCTTAGCATGTCGAGCGCCGCCTTCCGCAACAGCCGCTCGATGATGCCTGGCAGATCGGCCGGCACTTCGACCGGTCGTTTGAGCAGGCGGGCGAAGGCCCGCTTGCGCATGGCTTCCTGCACGCTGGCCCTGTTGGCGGTGACCCAGACCCCGCGTCCAGGCAGGACGCGTTTGAGATCCGGGGTCAGGGTGCCGTCGGGCGCTGCGACCAGGCGTATCAGCGTGTCGACAGGGCGTACGAGGCGCGTAGCCGCGCACAGGCGCTCGCGCGCCCGGCGGTCATCGTCTTCCTCGATGCGCTCTGTCAACACGAGGGGTCATGCTCCATGCTCGGAGAGTGTAGAAGCTTCCTCGTCGGCAGCCTCTTCCTCGGCAGTCTCTTCCTCGACTTGGGCCGGAGCCTCGACCCAGCCGGCCTTGACGCGGGCGGCCATGATGATCGCCTCGGCCTCGTCACGGCTGAGCTCGAAGCCGTCGAGATAGCCGGCATGCTTGGTGGTCTCGCCGTCCTTGCGCTCAGTCCAGCCGACGAGATCGTCAGTGGCGCAGCCGGCAAGGTCCTCGACGGACTTCACGTCGTTCTCGCCCAGCGCCACCATCATGGCGGTGGAGATGCCTTCGACCGTCTTCAACTCATCTTCCACGCCCAACGCCTTGCGCTTGGCATCGAACTCTTCCTCGACCGCGGTGAGGTAGTCGCGGGCGCGGGTCTGGATCTCGCCGGCGGTTTCCTCGTCGAAGCCTTCGATCGACGACACGTCGGAAGGATCGACATAGGCGACTTCCTCAACCGTGCGGAAGCCTTCGGAGGCGAGCAACTGGCCGACGACCTCGTCGACGTTCAGGGCGGTCATGAAGGTCTGGGTGCGCTGCACGAATTCCTTCTGGCGACGCTCGCTCTCCTCGGCCTCGGTGAGGATGTCGATGTCCCAGCCGGTGAGCTGGGAGGCCAGGCGCACATTCTGGCCGCGGCGGCCGATGGCCAGCGAAAGCTGGGCTTCGGGCACGACGACCTCGATCTTCTCGGAATCCTCGTCGAGCACCACCTTCGACACTTCGGCCGGCTGCAGCGCGTTGACGATGAAGGTGGCGACGTCGGGCGACCATGGGATGATGTCGATCTTCTCACCCTGCAGTTCGCCGACCACCGCCTGCACGCGCGAACCGCGCATACCGACACAGGCGCCGACCGGATCGATGGAGGAATCGCGCGAGATCACGGCGATCTTGGCGCGCGAACCGGGGTCGCGGGCCACCGCCTTCACCTCGATCACGCCGTCATAGATCTCCGGTACTTCCTGCTCGAAGAGCTTGGACATGAAATGGGGGTGGGTGCGCGACAGGAAGACCTGAGGGCCGCGCTGCTCGCGGCGCACGTCGAAGAGATAGGCGCGGATGCGGTCGCCGGGGCGGAAGACTTCACGCGGCAGCAATTCGTCGCGGCGTACCACGGCTTCGCCGCGGCCGAGATCGACGACGACATTGCCATATTCCACGCGCTTGACCAGGCCGTTCACCACGGTGCCGACGCGGTCCTTGAACTCGTCGAACTGGCGATCACGCTCGGCCTCGCGCACCTTCTGCACGATAACCTGCTTGGCCGACTGGGCGGCGATGCGGCCAAAATCGAAGGGCGGCAGGGTTTCGGCGATCCAGTCATCGATCTGGGCGGCCGGATTCTTGCGGCGTGCATCCTCGAGCAGGATTTGGACGGCGTCGTTCTCGATCTGGTCAACCACCTGCAGCAGGCGCGACAGGCGGATCTCGCCGGTCTTGGGATTGATCTCGGCCCGGACTTCCGTCTCCTGACCGTAACGGGAGCGGGCGGCCTTCTGAATTGCGTCTTCCATCGCGGCGAGCACGATCTGACGATCGATCACCTTCTCGCGGGCGACGGCGTCGGCAATCTGCAACAGTTCCAGGCGGTTCGCGCTGACGGCCATGATTCTTTCCTCTCAGCGGGTTTTTGGTTGTCTATGCGGCTTCTTGGACGGCGTCTCCGGATCGGAGGTTTCGTCCGATTCCAGTTCGTCCGCTTCCAGCTCCGACGTTTCTTGAGCCTCGAGTTGCGCGGCCAGCGCCTTGGAGGCGACCTTGGCGCGGCGCAGCGATTCCGTCACCAGCGCGTCGGTCAGGATGAGATGGGCTTCGCTCATCTCGTCGACCTTCAACTCCACATCGGTGGCCTCACCGGGACCAGCATCGACACGGCGAATCTTGGCCTTGCTGCCTTCGGCGCCCAGCAGGATGCCCCGGAAACGGCGGCGACCGGCCACGATCAGGGTCATCTCGATCTTGGCCTCATGCCCGGCCCAGCGCTGGAAGTCGCTGACGCGCACCAGCGGGCGATCGATCCCCGGCGACGAGACTTCCAGGTGATAGGCCTTGCCGACCGGATCATCGACGTCGAGGACGGGTGAGAGCGTCTTGGAGATCAGCTCACAATCGTCCACCGTCATGGTGCCGTCGGGCCGTTCGGCCATGATCTGCACGGTGCCGCCATTATTGCCGTTGAGGCGTACCCGCACGAGGCGGAAGCCGAGTGGCATAATGGTGCGCTCGGTGATCTCTGCCACGCGTGCGGCAACGCCCGTCTCGGTGAGACGGCGCGGTTCGTTCAACGCGTCAGCCGACGAATCGGCCTTGCTGACAATGGCTTCGGGTTCGTTCACGCAACCCTCGAAACAAAAAGAGCGGGTCCCGGGTGGGGCCCACTCTCAAAACCAACGATCAAGTAGACCGTCTATGAGATGTCTCATCGAGACAAGCGCAATATAGGGATTTTTCGTCGCCATGCAAGGAAGGAATCGTTCACCTTGTTGACGGGCGCGCTTCGGATCCCTTGCTTCAGTAAAAGATCCCGGCGACCAGTGCCACATCCATGACGCTCAATCTGTACCATTGATCATCCAATACGATGTGCAGCGTATCTTGGCGAGCGGTGAAAAGCTGTGCCGGTCGTTCGCGGCTGAAGCCCAGATCGAGATCGTAGGCAGCAAGGGTCTTGATCTCGTGCTTGTCGCATCGGAACAGTACGAGGCGATGGCTTTCTTGCGCATAGCCGCCGGCCAGCAGATCGAAGTGACGATCGATGGCGATAGCCTTGGCGCCCTCGGGCCGGAGCCGGTGAGTCCCAGACAGGTCGATGCTGAGAATGGGGAAGTCCGTGTAGCAACAGCTCCAGACCTGCCTGCGTCCGACATTGAGCGCATAGCAGTCGACCATGGCAAAGTCTGTGGTGGCGACGCCCTGTGACCAGAGGGCCCTTCCACCTATATCGAAGCGCATCAGGCCGCTGGGCGCCATACCGGGGCCGCCACGGCTCCAGGCGCGATTGGCGAGAGCACCCTCGTCCCAATATCCGCACCAGATCTTGCCTTCGCCGTCGCATTGCAGGTGTTCGATGGCATCGGAAAATGGGCTGGTTCCGTCTGCCTTTCGCCGTCGAAGATCGATAGCCGGCCCAACGTCGGAGCGCTTTTGAGAAACGATTCACGGCCCTGCCTGGCGATATCGTGGCTGGTATCGAGGCAGATCAGCCGGCCGTCGCTGCTGACGGCGTAATCGAATTCGAACCAGTCGGGTCCGCGCGGGGGCAGGGAGACGGCGCTCGACGGCGCGATCTTCGGCCTCGTCCCGGTGCCGGTCACGTCTTCACCCATCCGGCGCTCTCGCGCTCGTCGAGCGCGCCCTTCAGCGTGGTCAGTTGTTGCGAGGCAGCGTTGCCCTGCATCAACTGGAGCAGCAGCTTCGCCCCGGTCGATCCGAGGTCGAAACGCGGCTGGCGAATGGTCGTCAGGGTCGGCTCGACAAAATCGCCGAGTTCGATGCCGTCGAAGCCGATGATGGAAACGTCCTGGGGTACCCTGAGCCCACCCCTGCGGATGGTCGTCATGAAGGCGATCGCCATTTCGTCGCTGGTGGCGACCACCCCGGTCGGCCGGCGCTCCAGCGCCAGGAAAGCCTTGCCCGAGGCGACGCCGGAGGCGAAATCATAATTGCCCTCGAAGCGCACGAAATCATCAGGCCCGAGGCCGGCGGCGGCGATTTCGGCCTGGAAGCCGGCATAGCGATGGCGCTCGTTGTAATTGCCCTTCGGGCCGGCGAGATAGGCCAGATGCCGGTGGCCCCTGTCGAGGAGATAGCGCGTCTGGGCCTGGCAGCAGATCTCGTCGTCGACCACCACGGCCGGTATGCCGGCAACATCGGTCTCCGCGCAGACGCCGACGATGGGAATGCCTGAATCGGCGATGGTGCGCCCGGCATGCGAGGGCACGGTGCTCGCAAGCACCAGCGCTCCGTCGATATGGCCCCCGAAAACGAGGTCGACCAGATATTTCTCCTTGCCGTCGATGCTATCGAGATTGCCCATCAGCACGGCATAGCCAGCCTGGGACAGAGCGGTGTCGATCCCCCGCAGCACCTCGCTGAAGAAGGGCGGATTGCGCCGGGGGCCGACCACCACCAGCACGCTGCGCGAGGAGCCGGCGCGCAACTGCCGGGCAGCGCTGTTGGGCGTGTAACCGAGCTCGCGCACGGCCGCGAGCACACGCTCGCGCGTTTCCGTCTGCACCCGATCCGGAAAGGTGAGGGCACGGCTGACCGTGGCCGTCGAGACCCCCGCGGCGCGGGCCACGTCGCCGATGCGGATCTTGGAGACGTCGCGCAACGCGCGTCTTTGAATGCGTTTGGCTCGTTCTTTGGCGGGCGGCATCAGACTACCGTACTCTAACCTGCTGACGAAACTTCGTAAAAGTCACGTCATCTGCTCGTTGCGGGTGCGACCGGAGCCCTGCGCCGATCCCCTTGACACGAACGCCGATCGCAATCAATATCCCGGCGCATGCAATCGATTACATAAGCACAGCATGCGATCCTTCAGGGAGGATGTCCATGGAAAAATTGAGGGCGATTCTGCAGCGGGCTCCGGCGCGCTCGATGCTTGCCGGTGCGCTTGTCGCGCTGGCGTTTGCCGGGCAGGGCATTTCCGGGCAGGCCATGGCTCAGGACAAGCCCAAGGCCGAGGTGATGCATTGGTGGACTTCCGGCGGCGAGGCCGCCGCCGTGAAGGTCTTCGCCGACCAGTACACCAAGGCCGGGGGCATTTGGGTCGACTCGGCTGTTGCCGGCGGCCAGGCCGCGCGCTCGGCTGCAATCAACCGTATCGTCGGTGGCAATCCGCCCACTGCCTCGCAGTTCAACACCGGCAAACAGTTCGACGATCTGGTCAGCCAGAGCCTGCTCAATACCGTCGACCAGGTTGCCGAGGAAGGCAACTGGAAGTCCTTCCTGCCGCCTTCCTTCATCGCAGCCGCGAGCCGCGAGGGCCATATGTATGCCGTTCCGGTGAACGTGCATGGCCAGAACTGGGCCTTCTATTCCAAGGAAGTGCTCGACAAGTCCGGTGTCACCACAGTGCCGACCAGCTGGGACGATTTCTTCGTGGCTCTCGACAAGATCAAGGCGGCCGGCTTTATCCCGCTGGCACAGGGCGGCGAGCCCTGGCAGGAGCGGCTGCTGTTCAATGTCGTGCTGCAATCGGTCAGCAAGGACACGTTCATGCGGCTCTATGCCAAGAACGATGCCACCGCTATCGATACATCCGAGTTCAAGAAATCGGCCGAGATTTTCGGCAAGTTGCGTGCCTACACCGATGCCGGGTCGCCGGGACGCAACTGGAACGATACCACGGCTCTGCTGATCACCAACAAGGCCGGCGTGCAGTTCATGGGCGATTGGGCCAAGGGTGAATTCAAGGCGGCGAACAAGGAGGCCGGCAAGGATTTCTATTGCCAGATCGGCATCGACGATAAGGAGCTGGTGATCGGCGGCGACGTCTTCGTCTTCCCCAAGACCACCGACGCGGCCCAGCTCAAGGCGCAGAACCTCCTCGCTTCGACCATGCTGTCGCCTGAGACCCAGGTGTTGTTCAATATTCAGAAGGGCTCGATGCCGGTGCGCACCGATGTCGATGCCAGCAAGTTCGACCCGTGTGCGCAGAAAGGCATGAAGCTCCTCGCCGATCCCGCGCATCAGACGCCGGTGGTCGACATGCTGTCCAGCGCCGATCTGATCGGCGCGCTCGAGGATGTCGTCACCAATTTCTGGAACGACAAGGGCCAGACCCCGGAAGACTTCACCGCCAAATTCGCGAATGCGCTGAAGTCGGCGCAGTAGGCTCCTACAGGCGGGTCCTCGGACCCGCCTGCCCGACGCACGGACAAGCCGGTCTCGCTCCATCTCGCGGCGGAGCCGAGAAGACCGGCCCCCATTCTCACCACAAGATGGATCCTGAAGGAGGTCGCAATGGCCGAACCTGCAAGATTGTCGCGTCCAAATCGTCGTCCTCGCCGACTGAGCATGGCGGCATTGGCCTTGATACCGGCCTGGATCATCGTCGTAGCCGCCTATATCGGCACGGTTATCTGGACGATCGTCATCTCCTTCACCGGTTCCAAGTTGCTGCCGGTCTACAATTTTGTCGGTTTCGATCAGTATGTCCGGTTGTTTGCCTCGGATCGCTGGCAGGTTTCGGTGTGGCACCTGGCCGTCTTTGGCGTGCTCTTCATCATCTGCTGCCTGATCGTGGGCTTCTTGCTGGCGGTGGCGCTCGACCAGAAGATCCGCTTCGAGAACACGTTCCGCACCATCTTCCTCTATCCCTATGCGATGTCCTTCATCGTCACGGGCCTGGTCTGGCAGTGGCTGATGAACCCCAATCTCGGCATCCAGAACACGGTGCGCAACTGGGGTTGGACGAGCTTCACCTTTGACTGGGCGGTGAATTCGAATCTCGCCGTGTTTGCACTGGTGATTGCCGCGATCTGGCAGGCCTCGGGCCTGGTAATGGCGCTGATGCTGGCGGGGCTGCGCGGGGTGGATACGGAGTTGTGGAAGGCGGCGAAGATTGACCGTATCCCAACCTGGCGGGTCTATGTCTCCATCGTCCTACCGATCCTGACCCCCACCATCACCACGGCGACGGTGCTGCTTTCGATCGCGGTGATCAAGGTTTATGACCTCGTAGTCGCCCTCACCAATGGCGGGCCGGGCACGGCGTCCGAAATGCCGGCCAAATTCGTGATGGACAATCTCGGCCAGCGCCAGAACATCGGCCTCGCCACGGCGGCCTCGACCGTGATGCTGATCACGGTGATCTGCGTGATCTCGCCCTGGCTCTACCACACTTATTTCCGCCGGCAGTCGAGGAGGCCGGCATGAGCGCCCTCGAGACGCAACGCGGGCGCAAACCCTCCCGCCTTACCCCCGGCCGCATCGGCCTCTACATCTTTCTCGTCGTCGCCGCTGCCTTCTTCCTGCTGCCGGCCGTGGTGATGGTGCTGACGTCGCTCAAGACTATGGACGAGATCCGTCAGGGCCAGATCTTCGCCCCACCACAGGCCTTCGACCTCACGGCCTGGCGCACGGCCTGGTCGAGTGCGTGCACGGGCCTGGCCTGCAATGGCATCAGCGTTGGCTTCCTCAATTCGGCGAAGATCCTCATTCCGAGCGTGGCGATCTCCATCGCCGCCGGCGCTATCAACGGCTACGCCCTGTCGCTATGGAACGTGCGCTACGCCAACCTCCTGTTCGGCATTCTTCTGGTCGGCGCCTTCATTCCCTATCAGGTCTTCATCTATCCGCTGGTGCGCATCTCCTCGCTCGCCAACATCTTCCAGACCCTGCCCTGCATCGTGATCGTGCACACCATCTTCGGCATGCCGCTGATGACGCTGATCTTCCGCAATTATTATGCGAGCCTGCCGGTCGAATTGTTCAAGGCGGCGCGCGTGGATGGCGGCGGCTTCTGGCAGATCTTCTTCCACGTCATCCTGCCGATGTCGACGCCGATGCTGATCGTCGCCGCCATCCTGCAGGTCACCGGCATCTGGAATGACTTCATCCTCGGCCTCACCTTCGCGGGCGGCGCCAATTCGCCGATGACGGTACAGCTCAACAACATCGTCAATTCGACCACGGGCGAGCGGGCCTACAATGTCAACATGGCGGCGACCCTGCTCACGGCCGCCGTACCGCTCGTCGTCTACTTCATCTCCGGTCGTTGGTTCGTGCGCGGTATCGCCGCCGGCGCGGTCAAGGGGTAAGCATCATGAACGTTTCCGCGAATGCATCTGCCTCGGTGAAGGACGTCTCGGTCTCGGTGAAGGATCTGGCGATCCGCTACGGCGCGGTGGCTGTCATCGACGATCTCCAGCTCGACATCCGCCAGGGCGAGTTCATCGTGCTGCTCGGGCCCTCGGGCTGCGGCAAGTCCACCTTGCTCAATGCCATCGCCGGCCTCCTGGAGATCAGCGATGGCGAGATCTGGATTTCGGGCAAGAACGTTACCTGGGCCGAGCCGGCCGATCGCGGCATCGGCATGGTGTTCCAGTCCTACGCGCTCTATCCGCGCATGAGCGTGGAGGGCAACATGTCCTTCGGCCTGAAAATGGCTCGCGTGCCCAAGACCGAGATTGCCGAGCGCGTCGCCAAGGCCTCCAAGCTCCTGCAACTCGATGCCTTGCTCCAGCGAAAGCCTTCCGAATTGTCGGGCGGCCAGCGCCAGCGCGTCGCCATCGGCCGCGCTCTGGTGCGCAATGTCGACGTCTTCCTGTTCGACGAACCCCTGTCCAATCTCGACGCCAAGCTGCGTAACGAACTGAGGGTGGAGATCAAGAAGCTCCACCAAAGCCTCGGCAACACCATGATTTACGTCACGCATGACCAGATCGAGGCGTTGACCCTGGCCGACCGCATCGCCGTGATGAAGGGCGGCGTCATCCAGCAACTCGCCAGCCCGCTTGAGATCTATCACAAGCCGGCCAACCAGTTCGTGGCTGGCTTCATCGGCTCGCCCGGCATGAATTTCATCGAGGGCCAGCTTTCGGGGGCGCCGGGACACTGGCGTTTCGAGGCGGATGGCGAGAGCATCGACCTTGCGGCCTATGCGTTCTCGGTGGAACCGGGTGTGCGCAAGGCCGTGCTTGGCATTCGGCCCGAGCATATCGACGTCGGCCCTGCATCGGCGGGAAGACATGCCGCCCGCGGCAGGATCGACATCGTCGAGCCGATGGGCGCCGAGACGGTGCTGTGGACCAGCTTTGCCGGGAAGCCCGCCACCATTCGCGTCGACGGCGACAATGAAAGCGGGCCCGGCGACGAGATCGGTTTTCATTTCGACGTCGGGCGTGCCTCGCTGTTCGACGCGGAAAGCGGAGAGCGCCTGTGAAAAAGCCCAGCCGCGATTGCCACCCAACCCGTTGATTTTTCTCATTTCATGAAAGGATCTGTCATGGCTCTGCAATATCCCCTGTCTTTCCAGCTCTATTCGGGCCGCAACTTCCCGCCACTCGAGGGGCAGCTCAGGACGATCGCCGAGGCTGGCTTCAGCAATGTCGAGCCCTACGGCGCCTTCTACCAGGACGTGCCCGCCGCTGCCCGCCTGTTCAAGGAGTTCGGCCTGACGGCCAAGAGCGGCCATTTCGGTATCGATGGCCTGGAGGCAGATCTCGACGGCAATCTGCGCATCGCCGAAGCGCTCGGCATCGGCACGATCGTGGCGCCCTATCTGATGCCCGATGCCCGCCCCAGGGATGCGGCGGGCTGGAAGGCATTCGGCAATCGCTTGGCGGCGGTGGCGCGCAAGGCCGGTGAGGCCGGTTACACCTTTGCCTGGCATAACCATGATTTCGAGTTCATCGCCCTGCCGGATGGCTCCTATCCGATCGAACATCTGCTGGTCGACGGTGTGAAATGGGAAGCGGACATCGCCTGGATCGTGCGCGCCAATGCCGATCCCAAGCCCTGGATCGCGCGCTATGGCGCCATCATGCCGCTTGTCCACGTCAAGGACATCGCGCCGGCCGGCGAGAAGGTCAACGAGGATGGCTGGGCCGATGTCGGCACCGGCGTGGTCGACTGGGCGACGATCTGGCCGCTCTGTGTGGCTGCGGGCGCCGAGATCATGGTCGCCGAACACGACAATCCCTCTGACCTCAGGCGTTTTGCCACGGTGAGTGCCGAGGCGATGCGCAAGCTCGCCGGAGTGTGAGCGGGAAAAGCTGTCATCCCCGGCGCCACCGCAGGCGGCGGGAAGGGGATCCAGGGGCCACAGATCGAGCCCTTCAGCCCCTGGATCCCCTCGCCCTCTCTCGCTGCGCTCGCGAGCGGCTCGGCCGGGGATGACAGATTATGAAGCCGCGACCAGTTCATAACTTTCAAATTCAATGCCGATCCCGCGCCACCGACTGCCGTCGATGTCGCTGAGGAGATCGGCACCCCAGATATTCAGGAGCTTCCCATGCCATTGCGCGTCGGATTGATCGGCTGCGGCAATATATCGGACATCTATCTTCTCAACTCCGCCTTGTTTCGCGATTTCGATTTCGTCGCCTGCGCCGACCTCAGGGAGGAGGCGGCGAAGAAACAGGCCCAGAAATACAATCTGCAGCGGCGCAGCATCGAAGCGCTGCTGGCGAGCGACGATGTCGACATCGTGCTCAACCTCACCGTGCCCGAGGCGCATGCCGAGGTCTCCCGCGCCGCGATTGCGGCTGGCAAGCACGTCTATGGCGAAAAGCCGCTCGCCACGCGCCTCACCGATGGCATCGCGCTGATGGAGGCGGCGAAGTCGAAGGGACTGAGGGTCGGCTGCGCACCCGATACGGTGCTCGGCGCCGCCATCCAGCAGGCAAGGCTGCGTATCGATGCCGGCGAGATCGGCCGGCCGCTGATCGGTACCGCCGCGGTACTCGGGCACGGCATGGAGCACTGGCACCCCAATCCGGAGTTCTTCTTCAAGCCGGGCGCCGGCCCGGTCTTCGACATGGGTCCCTACTACCTCTCCACCCTCGTCAATCTGCTCGGACCGGTCGCTTCGGTGATGGCCTTGAGCCAGAGCGGCTTTGAGGAGCGGGTGGTGACCACCGAGGGCTCGCCGTTCAAGGGGCAGAGCATCGCGGTAGAGACGCCGACCAGCATCCAGGCGCTGCTCGCCTTCAAGTCCGGTGCGCAGATCACCTTCCTGGCAAGCTGGGACGTCTGGGCCCATGGCCAGTTGCCGATCGAGCTCCACGGCACCGATGCGTCGCTGCGCGTGCCCGATCCCAACTGGTTCGGCGGCGAGGTCTCGCTGGCCCGCCCGCGCGAGGCCTGGGAAAGCCATGCTTCGTCCGGTGACCGTTTCGGCCAACCGAACTGGCCGGCGGAACATCCCGTCAATGCCAATTATCGCGGTCTCGGCCTTGCCGACATGGCACGCGGCATCATCGACGGCCGCCCTCATCGCGCCAACGGCGATATCGGCTTGCATGTCCTCGCCGTGATGGAAGGTGTCCTCACCGCCGCCGAGCAGAAGCGGCCGGTGCTGATCGAGCAGGGTTGCGAGCGGCCCGCGCCGCTCGGTGACGAGGAGGCGAGGCGGCTTCTGGCCTGAAATTTGCTGAGGCGGAGGCCGGTCCTATTCGTCCACCGGCTTCCATTCGTCGCGTCCGAGGTCGATGACCTTGGGATCGCTGCTCGCGGTGCTGGCGCGACCCTGCGGGGCCGGAACGGGGCCTTCACGCCATTGCCGCAGCAGGCTCGGTAAAAGGAGCGCGAAGCCGATGATGTCGGTAACGAAGCCGGGGATGATCATCAGCACGCCGCCGAGCGCCACCATCATGCTCTCGCGGGCGGCGCCGTTGCTTGGCTCGCCGCCCTGCATCGCACGCAGCAGGCGCGAGAACACGCTTCCGCCCTGCCGGCGCAGCAGCGAGGCACCGATGAAGGAGGTCGCCACCAGGGCGATCAGCGCCAGGGCGATGCCGATCCGGCCCGCGACCCAGACGAAGGCGGCGATTTCCGCAAAAGGCAGGATCACAAGTCCGGCCAGGCCGAGCCAAGCCCAGCCAGCGGGAACATTGAAGCTGCGTGCGATCATCGGTGTCTTTTCTCCTGAAGCAAGGACGCGTTTGCCGAAAATGCGTCCTTGCGGGTCTTGGTGGTCCCGCCAAACAGCAACCGCTTTGTCGGAGCCCCCCTGCAAGATATCAAACATTTGCAGAGTTTCCCGGTGGGGCCGTCGTCGGCCCCACCGGGAAACTCTGTTTGGGCCTTGCGCAGCGGCACACGCCGCATGCTGGCCATGTTTGCCCTTCATGGTAGCATGAAGCTGGCAAACTGCTCGATAAACACCATATAGGTGAGGATTGTGGCATTGCCACAGGGGACTTGAGCCGTTATTTCGAGTCGTCACTCGGTCGGTGGGGATGCTGAAGGCACAAATGGGTAGTTTCGATATCATCACGCTGGTGTTTCTGGGGCTCGCGGTGTTCGTGATCTTCAAACTCCGTTCCGTGCTTGGGGAGCGCACCGGCGCCGAGCCTCCAACATTCGAAGGGTTGCGGCGAGACGCCCAGCCTGCGACCCGCGACGACAGGGCCGTAAACCCGCCGCAGCGCGAGGCCGAATCCCCTATCGAAGCCCAGGCGCCGACACCCGCCTTCCCCTGGGAAGGTTTCGCCGAGAAGGACACGCCCCTCGCGGCCGGGTTCGATGCGATTGCCGTCGTCGATCCGAGCTTCCAGCCGCAGAGCTTCGTCCCGGGCGCCAAGGCGGCCTATGAGATGATCGTCACCGCCTTCAACAATGGTGACCGCAAGACACTGAAGAACCTGCTGTCGCGCGAGAATTTCGACGCGTTCTCCCAGGACATCACCGAGCGCGAGGCGCGTGGCGAGACGGTGCAGGCCAATTTCGTCTCGATCGACAAGGCCGACATCGTCGCCGCCGGCGTCAAGGGGCGCGTTGCCGAACTGACCGTCAGCTTCGTCTCGCAGATGATCAGCGCCACCAAGGACAGGAACGGCGCGGTCGTCGATGGCAGCGCCGATCAGGTCGCGACCGTCTCCGATACCTGGACATTCGCGCGCGATACCAGCACCAAGGACCCGAATTGGCGCCTCGTGGCGACCGGCGGTTGAGCGCGGTCGGATAGAGGCGGGCGGGCCACGGTATCGATGTCATGGGAATCTTGCGCCGAATCGGGCCCTTCGCCGCTTTCTTCGTTGCGGCCGGCCTAGCCTGGGCCGGCGAACGTCCGCTGCCGCCTCCGCTTCCGGCGGGAGCGACGGCCGCGCTAGTGCCCTTCGGCAAGCTTCCGGGTTGGAAACGGGACGATCACGCCGAGGCTTGGCAGGTCTGGCTCGCGTCCTGTCGCTCGCAGGCCGCGAACAATCCCGCCCTCGATGCCGGCGTGCCGGTCCCGACAGATCTGGCCGGCCTTTGCCGCGAAGCCCTGAAGCGCGGAGCGCTGGATGGCCCGGCGGCCCGCGCGTTCTTCCAGGCCCATTTCAATGCCTGGCGCATCACCACGCAGAAGGGCAGCGGGCCCACGGGCGGAAAAGCATTCTACACCGGTTATTACGAACCTGAGCTCCGGGGATCGCTGGTGCGCGAAGGCGAGTTCCAGACCCCGCTCTATGACCGGCCGGCGGATCTCGTCAGCTTCGAACCCAACGCCATACCGCCCGGTTTCGAAGGCTACAGCGCAGCCCGGCGAAAGCTCGACGGCAGCCTGGAGATCTATCCGGACCGCAAGGCGATCGAAGAGGGAGCCCTGGACGGGCGAGGGCTCGAGATTGCCTATGTCGCCGATCCCGTCGACCGCTTCTTCATGCAGGTGCAAGGCTCGGGACGCCTGCGGCTGCCGACGGGCAGCGTGGTGCGCTTTGCCTATGCGGGCAAGAACGGCCAGCCCTATTCCGCCATTGGCAAGGCGGTGGCTGATAGGCTCAACATCCCGCCCCGCGACGTCACCATGGCAGGCCTCAGGGATTTCCTGGCGCGCGACCCCCAGGTTGCGCGCGAGGTGATGTGGCACAACAAATCCTTCGTCTTCTTCAAGGTGGCCCCCTTCCTTGGCGCCGATGCCGGCCCGATCGGCGGCGAGGGGCTGCCGGTGACGCCGCTGCGCTCCATCGCCATCGATCGCAAGATCTGGCCCTACGGCCTGCCCGTCTTCGTCGAGACGGCAATTCCCAATGTCGGCGGCGGTGTGAAACCTGAACCTGTCCGCAAGCTGATGATCGCCCAGGACACCGGATCGGCCATCATCGGGCCGGCGCGGGCCGACATTTTCTTCGGATCGGGCGCCAAGGCCGGTGCGGTTGCCGGTGCGGTCCGCCATGGCGGCGGCTTCTACGTGCTGTGGCCCAAATCCTCCCCCAGTACGGATAATGGCCCCGAGGCGCGGCCATGACCCGCCGCAAGGGGCTAACCGCCGAGGACAGCGAACTCTGGGCCTTCGTCACCCGGGAAATCATCCCGCTGAAACGCCGCCGCCGCAAGCTGGCCACGGCTGTAGCCAAGGCGGCGGAAACGCCACCGGAGCCTGCTTCACCGCCCGCCAGGCCTGCGGCGAAGCCGAAAGCCGCGGCCAGCCGTCCGGTCAAGCCCCCTCCCGCACCGCCGATACCGCCGATAGCACCCATCGACAAAAATGAGCGGCGCCAGGTCGTGCGCGGCACGCGAGCCATCGATGCCAGGATCGATTTGCACGGCATGCGCCAGGTCGAGGCTCACGGCGCCCTGCGGGGCTTTCTCGCCATTGCCCAGATGCGTGGTTATTCCATGGTGCTGGTCATCACCGGCAAGGGCGGTGGCGGCGATATGGCGTTTTCGGGCGATGAGCGCGGGGTGCTGCGCCGCGTCGTGCCGCAATGGCTGCGCATGCCCGATCTCAGGCCCCTGATTCTCGGCTTCGAGGAGGCGCATCACGGGCATGGCGGCAGCGGCGCCCTCTATGTCCGTCTGCGCCGCATCCGCAGGCTTGGCGAACGATGACCCCCTTTGGTGCCCGATTACGCGCCCTGCGCGCCGCCCGCGGCCAGAGCCTCAAGGAGATGGCGGAGGCGCTCGGCGTCTCGGCCGCCTATCTGTCGGCCCTGGAGCATGGCAAGCGCGGGCAACCGACCTGGATCTTGCTGCAGCGGATCATCACCCATTTCAATATCATCTGGGACGAAGCCGAGGACCTGCAGCGCCTGGCTGCGCTGTCCGACCCACGCGTCGTGGTCGATACCGCCGGTCTGTCGCCACAGGCCACAGAGCTTGCCAACCGGCTGGCCCAGGACATCGCGAAACTGCCCGAGGCCGAGGTCGAGGCGATGCTGGCCCGGTTGAAGGCGATCGATGGAACATGAAGGCCGGATATCCAGGCGTGCCAAATCGCATCACGCCCCTCTTCACAATTCGGTCTTCCTGCGCGCATAAGGCAAGCCGTTCGAGTAGCTCGGGAGTTGGTATGTGACGGCGAACAAGGACGAGAACAAGCCGGCCGCGCGATTGCTCGTCCTGCCGCCCGGGAATGAGAAGCACTCCACCTTTCGGCGGCTGCTGCGCCGCGTGCCTTGGCGCTATGTCGGGCCGATCCTGTCGATCGGGCTGTTCGTCGGTGCGCTCATCGTGCTGGCGTCGATCCTGCGCGGCGTCGAGCCGGAGAAGGTGGTGGCCGCCTTCACCGCCACGCCGACGACGGCGATCGCCCTCTCGATCCTGTTCACGGCGCTGTCTTATCTCGCCTTGACCGGCTATGACGGCCTGGCGCTGCGCCAGATCGGCGCCAAGGACATTCCCTATTCCACCGCCGCCATCGGCTCCTTCACCTCCTATGCGATCAGCTACACGCTCGGCGTGCCCCTGCTGACCGCCGGCGCGGTGCGCTACCGGGTCTATGGCGGCGCGGGGTTGTCTGCGCCGCAGATCGCCGCCCTGACCCTGGTGTGCACGCTGACCTTCTGGCTCGGCATGGGGGCTGTCCTGGCGTTCGGCCTGGTGCTGGTGCCGGGGTCGGTGGCCGGCGTCGACCATTTGCCGCTGTCCCTCAACATGTCGATCGGCGTCGCCATCATTGCCGTGATCGTCGGCTATGTCGGCTATGTCTCGACAGGCAAGCGCGTGGTGGCGGTCGAGGGCTGGTCGATGCCGCTGCCGGGCGGGAAGGTCACCGTCGCCCAGATCGTGCTCGGCGTCTTCGACGTCTGTGCCGGCGCCGGCGCGCTCTACATTCTGCTGCCGGATCAAGCGGCGAACGTGCCCTTCTTCACCTTCATGGTGATTTATGTGCTGGCCGCCTTTCTCGGCGTGCTCAGCCATGCGCCGGGCGGCATCGGCGTGTTCGAGACCACGATGCTGATCGCGCTGCCGATGATCGCCAAGGATGATCTGCTCGGCCGCATCATTCTCTACCGCGTCATCTATTACTTCGTGCCCTTCGCCCTGGCTTTGGCGATTCTGGGGGCCTATGAGCTGGCGCGCCGGCGCCATGTCGTCGGCAAGATGGTGGACCAGGTCGCCAGCATCATGAAGCCGCTAGCTCCGATCCTTGTGGCGGGCGCCATGTTCCTTGCCGGCGGCGCCCTGCTGATCACCGGCGCGGTGCCGGCCACCGAGGCCCGGCGCATCCTGCTCTCCAACCTGGTGCCGCTGCCGGTGGTGGAAACGGCCCACATCATCGCGTCGCTGTCGGGCGTGGCACTGCTGTTCCTGGCGCGAGGCCTGATCCGGCGCATGGAGGCCGCCTGGCGCGCGGCGATGCTCGTCCTCGTGATCGCCACCGTCGCCACCTTGCTGCGTAGCGCCGATTGGCGCTTCATGCTGACCTTGTGCTGCGCCTTGCTGGTGCTTGCCCTCAGCCGTCCGGCCTTTCCCCGTGGCTCGCGCGTGTTCGGCATCGATTATTCGCCGCTCCTGCTCGGCGCCATCACGGCCATGCTGGCGGTGACGGTGTGGATCGGCTTCTTTGCCTTCCGCTTCGTCGACTACACGCCGGAGCTGTGGGTCGCCTTCGGCTATGGCGATGAGATGTCGCGCTTCCTGCGCTCGACCAGCCTGGCTGTCACAGCCGCCATCGTCATCGGCATTCTCAGTGCCTATTGGAAGGGCGGCATCGGCTTGGTGCCATCAGCTTCGATCGATATATCCGGCCTGGTCGCGCGGGTGCCTTCGGCGGAGGCCCGGCTTGCCTTGCTGCCCGGCCAGATGCTGCTCGCCAACGATCAGGGCAACGCTGCCATGGTGGTGGCCCGCGCCGGGGCGTCCTCGATCGCGCTGGGCGATCCCATGGGTGATCCCGCCTTGGTGCAGGATCTGCTGTGGGTCTTCGGCGAGAGGGCCGAGCAGCAAAGATTGTGGCCGGTAATCCTTTCGGCCTCGCCGCGGATGCGGGCTGATTATCTCGAGGCCGGCCTGACGCTGACGCCGATCGGCGATCACGCCACGCTCGATCTCGCCGGCCTGGCGGAAGAGCCCTATAGCGGCGCCAATGCTATTTTCTCCTGGGCCGATATCCATGCCCTCAGCCTGGATCTGGTTCCCGCCGGCGCCACGGCCGCGATCATGCCGACGCTGGAAGCCGTGTCCCGTTCCTGGCTCGCGGGCACCGGCCGAAGCGAAGGCCATTTCGTTGTCGGACGCTTCTCGCCCGGCTGGATCCGGACCAATGACTGCGCCATCCTGCGCCGGGCGGGCGAGATCGTCGGCTTTGCCGTGGTGATGCGCAGTGCCGACAATGAGGAATGGGCGGTCGACATCCTGCGCTATCTGCCGGAACTCGGCATCTCGACGCTCGATTTCATGCTGCTGCGCCTGTTGCGTCTCGCCAAGGCCCGGGGCGCCCGGCGTTTCGATCTCGGCCTGACGCCCAACCCGGCGCAGGCCGGCGAGAATCTCGGCCCGGCCTGGCAACGCGTCACACCGCTGCTGTTCCGCTTCGGTGATCACATCGCCAATTTCGACGCGCTGCGCGGTTTCAAGGCCCGCTTCAATCCCCGCTTCGAGCCGCGCTATCTTGCCTGTACGGCGGGCTTTGCCTTGCCGCACATCCTGCAGGACGTCACCACCTTGATCGAGAAGGGACCGGAGAAAACGGGGTAGGCGCAGCGGCCGACGTCATTGCTTCGCTGCGCGCGCAATGACGGATGTCGGTCAATGTTTGGCCTCGCCGATATCAACCTGCCAATTGAGAGCTTGTCGCATGAAATTGCTTTCGCGAGCCGGCCTGACCATCTGCCTGACAATGCTGCCGGTCTCCGTTGCCTTGGGGGCGCCGACCTATCTGTCGTGCAGTTTCCCCAATCCCCCGAAAGAGCCACAGATCTTCAATTTCGCCCTCGATGCGTCATCGGGAACGCTTGGGGTCCATGTTCCCGAGACCGGCAGCGAGAGAAAGGTGAGGGCGGTGTTCGGCGCGAGCACGGTCACGGCGAATGAGGGCTCTGTGGCGTGGGAGATCGATCTGTCCAGACGGGCTGTCATCCGCGACAAGAGGATGGTGGGGGAGAAGGATCGCGGCGCCTGCAAGGACATATCCGCTGAGGAAAGCGGCTTCGGGCAATAGGTGCTATCCAGTCATGGCCGGCTGGGTGGAGCGCATCACCGGGCAGGCATCGCAGAAGGCTTTGCCCGCAGCCTTGACAAAAGGGGAGTCCGGGTCGACTATCGTTAGTATACAAACGAATTTGACCCGCCTTCGGGGGCTCGCTCCATGCCGTCCTACAGTGAGTTTTCCGCCCATAGCGAGTTCGAGACGCCGGCTCCGGCAGTCTCGGCAGACGGCAAGATCCGCTGCGATGCCTGTCCGGTGATGTGCTACATCAAGCCGGGCATGGCGGGGGCCTGCGACCGCTATGCCAATGACAATGGCACGCTGGTCCGGGTCGATCCGCACATCCTCCTGGAGCGTACTGTTTCCGAAGGTGGTGACCTCGTGCCCTTCGGCGGCGCGAGGGGATGGGACGGCTCTTTGGTACCGAGTCCCGAAAAATTCGTCACCGCCATCGGCGCGGGCACCACCTATCCCGACTACAAGCCGGCGCCCTTCATCGTGTCCTCGCAGGTCGAGGGCGTCGACATGGTCACGGTGGTGACCGAGGGCATCTTCTCCTATTGCGGCGTCAAGGTGAAGATCGACACGGATCGCTTCGTCGGGCCCGAGCAGAGCACGGTGCGGGTGAACGGGGAAGCGGTCGGCCACGTCACCACCGGCGAATATGGCTCGCAGATGCTGTCGCTGGGCGGCGTGCATCATCTCACCGGCGGCTCCAAGAAGGAGGGGCGCGTCACCTGCGACGCCCTGCTGGACCTGTGCAACCGCAAGCCGATCGAGATGACCGTGGATGGTGGCGCCACCCTGGTCATCGAGGCCGGCAAGGCGCCAGTGGTCAATGGGCAGCTCGAACAGCGCATGCGTGTCGGCTGCGGTTCGGCCACTATCGGCATTTTCGCGCGGCAATGGCTCGGCAAGGCTGACGAGGTGGTGGTGGTCGACGATCACATCACCGGCGTTCTGTCCGAGCACCAGGCCGGCAAGCTGCTCGACATCCCCGACACCGGCATCAAGCTCAAGGGGCGGCGCTCCACGCCCGGGCGCTATTTCCAGGTGGCGGAGCCCGGTACCGGCTGGGGCGGCACCAATATCGATGATCCTCTCGCCATTCTAGGCCCATTCGACCCCAAGACGGCCTGGCCGGGCCTGCGCCTGCTGATGGTGAGCACTACCGGCGAGCATCACGGCTATTACGAACTCGACGAGACGCTGCGGCCGGTGCGGCGGGACCTGCCGACATCCCTGGTCGAATCGGTGGAGCGCATTGCCGAAAATTGCGAGCCGGCTCTCGCTACGGTGCTGTTTATCGGCGGCGCCGGCGGGTCCCTGAGGGCGGGTGTCACCGAAAACCCGGTGCGGCTGACCCGTTCGGTCAAGGATGCCCTGACCTATGTCACCTGCGGCGGTGCGCCTGTTTATGTCTGGCCGGGCGGCGGCATCACCTTCATGGTCGACGTCACCCGCCTGCCGGACAACGCCTTCGGCTATGTACCGACGCCGGCTTTGGTGGCGCCGATCGAGTTCACGCTGCGGCTCGACGATTACGAGGCGATGGGTGGGCATATGGGCCATATCAGGCCACTCTCCAGCCTGCGCGAAGGGGTCGATCTCGCCCAGCGCGCCGACAATCCCTGGCCTTTCGCCCCGCATGCGGCCCGGAGGTCGCACGGATGAGGGCCGGGCCGCAGGCCGCATTCCTGGGCGATAACAGGCGCCTGCACCTGCAGCATGGCCCGATCGATCTCATCATCGAGGCAC
Source organism: Labrys sp. F242 (assembly GCF_057813875.1). NCBI lineage: Bacteria > Pseudomonadati > Pseudomonadota > Alphaproteobacteria > Hyphomicrobiales > Xanthobacteraceae > Labrys > Labrys sp. F242. The sequence continues at coordinate 69,964 of NZ_JBVASG010000001.1, forward strand.
AGGCCGAGACTGAGGCGGTGCAATCAGCCTATGGCGCCGCGATGCAGCGTTTCGACGGTCTGCTCGAGACACTCTGCGAGGAACTCCCCCTCCTGCGATCGCCTCAGACTGCGAGGAGCCTGCCGGCGCAGGGCGTGGTTGCACGGCGCATGCAGGCCGCGGTCTCCCCCCATGCCGGCAGCCATTTCATCACGCCGATGGCGGCGGTGGCCGGTGCCGTGGCGGATGAGATCCTGTCGGCGATGCGGGCGGCGGCGCCCCTGCGCCGCGCCTTCGTCAACAATGGCGGCGACATTGCCGTGCATCTGGCCGAGGGCGAGGACTTCGCCATCGGCCTTGTCGACCGCCCCGACAGGCCTGGTCTGTTCGCCCGCAGCCATATACGGGCGGGCGAGGGGATCGGTGGCATCGCCACCTCCGGCTGGCGTGGGCGCAGCTTCTCCCTGGGTATTGCCGACGCTGTTACCGTTCTGGCCGCGGATGCGGCGGCGGCGGATGCGGCGGCCACCATCATCGCCAATGCGGTTGATATCCTCGGCCATCCCGGCATCCTGCGGGTGCCGGCGTCCTCACTGCAGCCCGACAGCGATCTCGGGGAACGCCTGGTGACGCGGGATGTCGGCTCCCTCACACATGAGGACATAACCGCGGCGCTGCGGGCGGGGGAGGCGAAGGCTCGCGGCCTACTCAACGATGGGCTGATCCGCGCCGCCGCCCTCCATCTTGCCGGCGTCACCGCGCTGGTGTCGACTGACAACACTCTGCTGCAACCGAAAGCCGCCTGACATGCCCGAAATCGTTCTGCGCAAGCGCGCCATCATCGTCGAAGAGATTTTCCACGAGGGCGGCCCCGTCAGCGCCGTGCCGCTGAAGCGCGGCGCCATTCTGAGCGTGATCCGCAATCCCTTTGCAGGCCGCTATGTCGAGGAGATCGCGCCCTTCATGGAGGAGCTCAAGCCGCTCGGCGTGGAGATGGCCGAGGCACTGCTGGCGGCGCTCGGCGGCAAGGCCGGGGAGGTCCAGGGCTATGGTAAGGGCGCCATCGTCGGCGCCGCGGGCGAACTCGAACATGGCGCGCTCTGGCATGTGCCCGGCGGCTACGCCATGCGCGAGATCCTCGGGGACGCCAAGGCGATAGTGCCCTCGACCAAGAAGCTCGGCGGACCCGGCACGCGGCTTGACGTTCCCGTCACCCATATCAACGCCTCCTATGTGCGCAGCCATTTCGACGCCATGGAAGTGGGGCTTGCCGACGGGCCCAAGGCGGATGAAGTCCTACTGGTCCTGGTGATGACCACCGGAGCACGCATCCATGCCCGCGTCGGCGGCCTCGCGGCCAAAGACGTCAAGGGCGTGGATGGGCTGCGGTAACTCTGTTCTGGAAAGGAAACGCCGTCATGCCGGCCAGCATTCGCAAGCTCGTCACCTTCGTTGAGGAAGTCCGCCGCGAGATGGACCGCCTCGTCGAGCCGCCGACCCGGCGGGCGGCGGCGATCGCGGTGATCGCCAATCCCTTCGCCGGCCGCTATGTCGAGGATCTCACGCCGCTGATGGAGATCGGCGAGGAGCTCGGCGCCTTGCTGACTGAGCGGGCGGTCGCCGCCCTCGGCATCGAGGGGCCTGATACCGAGAGCTACGGCAAAGCTGCGGCCGTGGGCGAGAATGGCGAGCTCGAACATGCTGCCGCCATCCTGCATCCCAGGATGGGCACGCCGGTGCGCAAGGTGCTCGGCAAGGGCGCGGCGCTGATCCCGTCGGCCAAGAAGCGCTGCGGCCTCGGCGGCGTGCTCGACGTGCCGCTCGGCCACAAGGACGCCGCCTATGTGCGCAGCCATTTCGATGCCATGGAAGTGCGCGTGCCCGACGCACCCCGCGCCGACGAGATTCTGGTGGCGATCGTCGTCACCGACAGCGGCCGTCCCCTGCCGCGTGTCGGCGGCCTGACCAAGGCCGAGATCAAGGGCGAGGACGGCTTGCGGTAGGGGATCAACAAGCGACACGGCTGGGACCGCGGACGTCCTCGTCCGCTCCTTGGAACCACGGCGTTTGCGGGAAAGGAAGAGACGGACGGGACGTCCGCGGTCCCAGTCGCGGTGTTTCCCAGGCCTCGCATGATGGCCTTGACGCCGCCATCAACGATCTGTTCCCTTGGGCATTGTCGATTATGCGGCTTCGGTCGACGGTCCGGCGCAAGAGCGACAGGGAGCTTCGACGATGCGATTTCCTCTGCGGCCCGTGCTCGCCGGCCTCGCGTTTGCCCTTATCTGCTGTACGGCGCTTTCCACCCCCGCACTGGCGGACAAGCGTATCGCCCTGGTGATCGGCAATTCGGCCTATCGCAATACGGTGCCGCTGCCCAATCCCCGCAACGATGCCACCGATGTCGCCAAGGCCCTGAAGGCGGTCGGCTTTACGGTGGTCGAGGGCTATGATCTCGACAAGCGCGGCATGGACGATGCCTTCAGGCGCTTCGCCAATGAAGCCGACGGCGCCGACGCGGCGCTGTTCTACTATGGCGGCCACGGTTTCCAGTTCCAGGGCTCGAACTATCTGATGCCGGTGGATGCCAAGCTGACCGGGGTCGGTGACGTCAATTACGAGATGGCGCGGGTCGACGACATCCTGTCCGACCTGCAGCGTGCCAACGGCGTGCGCATCGTCATGCTCGATGCCTGCCGCGACAACCCCCTGGCCCAGCAGCTTTTGTCCAAGGCCAGCCCGACCCGCTCCCTCGGCGTCAGCCGGGGGCTGGCCCGCATCCAGCAGACGGCGGGCAGCGTGATCGCCTATTCCACCCAGCCGGGGGCCGTTGCCGCCGATGGAGGCGGCCGCAACAGCCCCTTTGCGGCAGCCTTTCTGGGAGAAGTCGACAAGCCGGGCGTCGAAATCGGCGCGCTGTTCCGCCGTGTCGCCGCCAATGTCTACAAGGCCACCAATGAGCGGCAACTGCCCGAGGTCACCTTCTCGCTGCTGGGCGATTTCTATTTTGCCGGCGGGGCTACGACCGCTCCTGCGATCTCCGCGCCCAGCACTCCGACGACGGTGGCGCCACAAACGCCCACGCCGGCGCCGCTGGATGCCGGGGCGCGGGCTGCTGTGGAAGGATGCGACAAGATGGCGGCTTCGCCGCAGGACATGGACCGCCCTTCGGGCGTGCCCGGTGTCGAGTTCAACCGCATCCAGCCCCGCCTGGCCGTCGAGGCCTGCCGGGCGGCACTCGCGGCCGCTCCCGAGGATCGGCGTGTGCAGTTCCAGCTGGCGCGAGCGCTCGATGTCGCCGGCAGCGATACCGAGGCTCGGGACCTGCTGACGAAGGCCGCCGCTGCGGGTTCGGTTTCGGCCATGTCGGATCTGGCACTGATGCTGGAGACGGGCGAGGGCGGACCTGTCGACCTGGCGCGTGCCGTGAGCCTGTTCGATCAGGCGGCAGCGGCCGGCAACGTCTCGGCGATCCGCAACATCGCCATCGAGTTCGAAAACGGCACTGGCCGCCCACGCGACGCAGTGCAGGCGGCGCAGTGGTACAGGAAGGCGGCCGATACCGGCGATCCGCAGGCGATGGGTTTCCTCGCCGTGCTCTACCTGCAGGGCACGGGAGTTCCTAAAAACGCGGGCGAGGCGCGCCAATGGATCGACCGGCTCGTCGAGACCGAGCACACCCAGACCATGCTGCGGGTCGGCTATGTGCTGCTGGGTCAGACCGGCGCGGTGAAGGACTTCGCCACGGCCCGCAAGCTGTTCCAACGCGCCGCCGAACTGGGCGACGGCGACGGCAACGTCATGCTCGGCAACATGGCGGCCAATGGCATTGGCGGGCTGCGTGATTTCGGCAAGGCCGCGGATTTCTTCGAGAGAGCAGCTGCGATCGGCAACCTCAATGCCAAGGCCAGCCTGATCCCTTTCCTGATGGCGGGCGCGGGCGGCATCAAGCGTGATCCCGGCAAGGCTGCCGATTATGGTCTGGAAGCCTTGAGGGGTGGCTCGCCGGTGGCACGCGGTCTTCTGATCGACAAGGCCTCGACCTCGCTCACGCCGCAACTGCGCAAGGCCGTCGAACAGCGGCTGGCCAAGGCGGGCCTGCTCAATCGTGCTGCGGATGGCAGCTATGGGGCCGATACGCTGGCAGCGCTGCAAGCCTTCGTGCTGGCGAAATGACGATTCAGGCATCGCAACCCGTCCGTTTCGTAGGCGCCCTCGGAAAATCAGAGTCCTATTCGATAGGGTCGGAAAATCGAGGTCTCCCAAATCGCAGTGGTTATGGCGCTGGGCGCGCCCGGGCTTGCGCTCGATGACCTTCTATCCCTCAACCGTCACGCCGCCGCCCGCACCGCTCGGGACGTGGCGGAGTTTGGCTGCCGCGTTGAAGAATCCGCTGGAAATGTGGTCTGCCGACATGTTCGAGACCGATGTCAGCGTGATGCGCTGGCCGGGTGGGCGCTTCATCACGGTGACCAGCCCCGAGCTCGCCAGACAGGTGCTGCTCGACGATGCCGGGTCCTACGTCAAGTCGACCCTGGTGAACCGGATCCTCAAGCCAGCGATGGGAGAAGGGCTGCTGACGGCGGAAGGCGAGGCCTGGCGTGCACAAAGGCGAGCCGCCTCTCCTGTGTTCCGGCACGAAAAACTGGTTCCCCTCGTGCCGTCGATGAGCAAATTCGTCGGCCAGACGGCCGCTGCGTTGCGGGCCTTGCCGGATGGCAGCCGCGTGGATGTCATGCAGGTCATGATGGCCACCACGCTGGACATCGTGGTCGAGACGTTGTTCGGGGATCCCGGCCCCCATTACGACCGTGACAGGACCATCGAGGACGTCGACCGCTATTTCCGGACGCATGGCGTGGTGGGGTTTTCCGACTATGTCGGCCTCCCCGAATGGTTCCCGCGCCTGCGTCATCGCGGAAGAGGCGCGATCCGGCGCTTGCGGGAGACCGCCCGGGCCTTCGCCGAGTCGCGAGCGACGCCTGTCGATGGGATGGACAGTCTCACCAGCCTGATCGGCCGGGCCGTTGATCCGCAAACAGGCAAGGCCTTGCGGTTGGAGGAGGTGGTCGACAATGTCGTGACCTTCGTCGGTGCTGGTCACGAGACCACAGCCTTGGCGGTCACCTGGGCGCTCAGCATCCTTGCCAATCTACCCCAGTTGCAGGAGCAACTGCACGCCGAGGCCGAGGAGATATGCGGGAAGGACCCGGTCACCGCCGAGGCGATCGATCGGCTCGACCTGCATCGGCGCGTCATCCAGGAGACTATGCGCCTCTATCCGCCGACACCGGCTGTCGGTCGGACGGCCATCCGTTCCACCAGGCTGGGAGACCTGACCATCGGCAAGGGCGATCACCTGACCATCGCCGCCTATGTCCTCCAGCGCCATGCCAAGCACTGGCACGATCCGGCTGGCTTCGACCCCGATCGCTTCGACGAAGCGGAAATCCGCAAGCGCCATCGCTTCGCCTACATGCCGTTCGGTGGTGGCGCGCGCATCTGCATCGGCATGAAGCTGGCGACCATGGAGGCGACGGTGCTGCTGGCCACGCTGATGCGGGAATTGCGCTTTGCGCCCGACCCCGATCATGCCATCTATCCGCAAATGAGCATCACGTTGAGGCCCCGCGGCGGCATGCCCCTCTTCGTGCGAAGCGCCTGAGGAGCCATCCATGCTCGGCGTCTGGCTGCAATCCCTGACCCAGGTCTACCTCGACCTCGGCCTGCGCGCGGGCGCGAGCCTGGAGGTCCGCATCCTCGAGCGTCCGGGCCTGTGGATGGACGATGACGCGCTCGAAGGCGTGCGGCAGGACCTGTCCGCCGTGGCGGCGGCCAATCTGCCGGGGCAGGTTCTCAACTATGGCGTCTTCGCCGGCGGCCGCCGGGCCCTGGGCAGTAGCATCGTCACGATCGTCTATCGCCGGGGAGAGAATCCGCGCCCGGTTGCCTTCAACGCCCTGGCGATGATGGATGTCGACCTCAACGGCCGCCCGGAACGCGTTATCCATCTCGGCCTGGTGATGGTCGATCCGGCCGAGCGCAGCCAGGGTCTTTCCTGGGTTCTCTACGGCCTGACCAGCCTCCTCCTGCTGGCCCGCAACCAGCTCAGGCCATTCTGGATCTCCAACGTCACCCAGGTGCCCGCCGTGATCGGCCTGGTGGCGGAGGGCTATTCGCGAAGCTTTCCGAATCCGGCCGGTACCGACGGGCGCGGCTTCACCCATCTTCTGCTGGCCCGACAGATCCTGCAGCGCCACCGCGCTGTCTTCGGCGTGGGCGAGGAGGCTGAATTCGACGAGGAGCGCTTCGTGATCGCCAATGCCTATACCGGCGGGTCCGATGCCCTGAAAAAGAGCTTCGAACAGGCCGCCAAGCATCGCGACACGCGTTTCAACGACTATTGCCGTACTGTGCTGGATTATGAGCGTGGTGACGACATTCTCCAGCTCGGCGTCATGGATATCGGGGCGGCCCGCCGGTATCTCACCGAGAGCGTGCCGCGCGAATCGCTGCGTGGCCTCCTGCTCTCCGCCGCCTTCGCCGGGCTGCAGGGCCTGATCCTGCCCTTGGTCTATTGGCTGGCGCCGCATCGTCAATGGGGGGAGCTGCGTCCATGCCGGAAATAGCCAAGCCGGACCTGGCAAGGCCTGAGGGCCACGAGGATTTCGACTATGGGCGCTTCATCACCCGCAATATCGGCTTCGTCACCGAAGCGGAGCAGGAGCGGCTGCGCAATGCCCGCATCTTCGTCTGCGGCACCGGCGGCATGGGCGGCGGCTGCGTGCTCGCTCTGGCGCGAGCCGGGGTCGGCGGGCTTGATCTAGCCGACCTCGATGCATTCGAGCTTTCCAACCTCAACCGCCAGGTCTTCGCCAATCTCGACACAATCGGCCGTCCCAAGGCCGAGGCGACGCGCGACCAGTGCCACCGGATCAATCCGGATCTCCTCATCGAGGTACATGGCCGCGATTGGCCAGGCAGCGCCGACGCTCTGATCGCCCGCTGCGACGTTGTCGTGAACGGCACCGACGACCTTTCCGCCTCGCTCCTGCTCTACCGGCGTGCGAAAGCGCTCGGCAAGACGGTCGTCGATGCCTATGCCTCGCCCTTGCCCTCCGTCTATGTCACCCGGCCCGGCGATCCCATGCCGGAGGAGAGGCTGGGCTATCCTACGCTGGCGACACAGTGGAACCAGGTGAGTCCCGAGCAGCGCAGCCAGGCGTTCCTGCGCGAGGCGGAGCATGTCATGGTGCACTCCTCCTCGCGGCATCACATCGATCTTGCCCTGGCGGGGGAGGTGGCGGCGGGCAAGCGCAGCCGCATGTCCTTTGCCCCTATGGTGGTGACCACCGGCATGCTGATGGCCTATGAGACGATCGAACTCATCCTCGGCCGGCATACCGCCACCGACTGCCGGGGCTGGTTCTTCAACCCCTATCGCGCGCGCGTCGAACACCCGCGCAATGCCGTGGTGGCGGCGCTGCTGCGCCCGGTGGTGCGGCGCTTTCTCGGCAAGCTCACGGGCGGAGCATGACGCGGGCCCAGCTCATTGCCGACAGCCTGGTGTCGATATCGGCCATCGGCGGGCTTGCCGTGGTGACATCCGTCCTGCGGCGAGGCGGCAGCACCGACATCGCGACGCGCCGGGTCCGGTTCGGACTCTGGCTGGTGATGATCCTGCTCGGCGCCCGGGTGCTGAGCTGGCTCACCGGCATCGGCCTGTTCTCGGCGGCGATGTTCATCGCGGCGGCCCTGATGCCGCTTGCAACCATCATGATTGCGGAAGGACTGCTGCGCCGCCATGCTGGGCCAACGGTCAAATATGCCAGTCTGGCGGCGACGATCGTCCTGCTGGTGCTGGCGCTCTGCCCCGAAAGCCTGGTCGAGCCCGGACGTTCCTGGTTCCTGTGCGCTGCCCAGCTCGCCGGCTTCGCCCTGGCGGGCTGGATGCTGCTGCGCCGTGACAGAGCCTCGCTCACGGCAAGCGAGAACTGGCTTGTCGACCGCATGATCCTGCCGCTGGTGCTGATCCTGCCATTACTGCTGACGGATTTCCGCTTCGACGGCTTCGATCTTCCGGTGCGGCTGGGCGGCATCGCCATTCTCTTCACCTGCTGGATCGTGGTGGGCATGGGCCGTGGCCATTTCAGCCAGGGCGAGACCATCCGGGCCTTTCTCGTACTCGCGGCCTCGGCCTGCGCCGCGGGCATCGGCGTCGCCGTCATGGAGGGATTGAGCCTCACGGGCGGCGTCCAGACCGTGGCCGTGATCTTTGCCGCCTGCCTGCTCGCCGCCATCTTCAGCGACAGCCAGCACCTGGCCGCGGCCGAACGCCAGAGAAGCCTGCTCGCCCATATCGCCGGCCATGGCACGATGGATGCTGCGGGCTTCCTGGCCATGCTGCGGCGTATCTGGTTGGTGGAGGACGCGCTGACCGTGGAGGCCGCCGACCTCAAGGATTTCGACGGGCAGGCCCTCGCGGCTTTGTTCGAGCGTGACCCCGTGCGCCGGGCCGGAGATTTTCGGGCGACATGGGCGGCCGGTAGCCCCGAGGAACAGATGGCGGCCTTGTTCGAGCGCTATGGCGCCACGCATATTCTGATGGCCGACCGGCAGCCTTTGACGCTGCTCGCCCTGAAGATCCCCGGCATGGTGTCGGGAAGGGCAATCGAGACCGAGCTCAGGGCGATGCAGCGTGTCGCCATGCTCTTGTCGGAGAGACATGATGGTCACCATTCGTAGGGGCGATTTCGACGCTTTCTTTGCGGCTCCCTTCGAGGCCTATGGCAGGCAGACACTCTATGTCTCGCCGATGCGGAACGATCTCCAGCGCTTCCTGTCGGTGCGCGAGAATCCGCTGTTCTCGGGGCAGGACGACCTGGCCTTCTTCACCGCCCATGCGGGCGGGCGGGTGCTCGGGCGGATCACGGCCCATGTCCATAGCGCCTCGAACGAGCGTTACCGGCAGAAGCGCGGCCTTTTCGGCTATTTCGACTGTGCCGACGATGCCGATGCCGCGCGGGCCTTGCTGGGCGAGGCGGAAGCCTGGGCGCGCGAGCGCGGCCTCGACGAATTGATCGGCAACTTCAACCTGACGGCGATGCAGCAGGCCGGCGTCCAGACCGGCGGGTTTGAGCAGGCCCCCTATACCGACCAGATCTACAGCCCGCCTCACGTGATGAAGCTGCTGGAGGGGGCCGGCTACCGCGCGGAATTTCCGATGAGCACCACCGCGCTCGACCTCACCACCATCGATCCGGCGATGCTGCTCGGCCCCAAGCAACGGGCCCTGCTGGCGAGTGGCGACTATGCCTTCGCGCCGGTCGATCGCAAGACCCTGCCGGCGCGGCTTAAGGATGCGCATGCCATCCTCAACGCATCCTTCGCCGACAATCCGATGTTCGTGCCGCTGAGCTGGGAGGAATTCGAGTTCCAGGCGCGCGACATGAAGACCATCATCGATCCGCGCATTTCCGTGGTGATGCAGAGGCGCGGCGAACCGATCGGGGCCGTGATCGCCATCCCCGATCTCAACCCACTCGTCCGGGCGACAGGCGCACGTTTCAAGCTCACGACGCCCTGGCATTATTTGCGCTATCGCCTGACCCGCACGCGTGCCGTGATCATCTTCCAGGGTGTGCTGCCGGCCTATCACGGCGAGGGCGTCAACCCGCTGATGCTGCACCATGTCGTCTCCGCCATGAAGGCGGCGGGTTATCGCAGCGTCGGCGGCACCTGGATCGCCGATGTGAACCGGGCAAGCCTGCGCCAGGCCGAGAAGGCCGGCGCCCGCCAGCTGCATCGCCTCCACCTCTATCGCAAGGTCCTGTGACCCATGTTCGATGCCGCCACGCAGCGACGATTGGTTGGAGGTGCGAACCTCGCGCCGTCGGTGCACAACACCCAGCCGGCGCGCTGGTGCTTCGAGGCCGATGGCTCCATCGCGCTCCTGGCCGATCCTGCCCGACGCCTCGCCGTGGGGGATCCGGAGGGACGCGATTTAGCGGTTTCCTGCGGCGCTGCGCTGGAGGGTATGCTGATCACCCTCGCCGAACTCGGCCTTGGCGCCGGCACCATTGCGGAAGTCGATGAAGATGGCCCGGGCGGATTGCGGCGGCTGGCACGCTTCGAGGTGACGGAAGGCACGCAGCCGTCCGGCATGGCCGAGGCCTTGCGCAGCCGGGTCACCTGGCGCGCGCCCTTTCTCGCAGTCGAGACAAGCAAGGCGCGTGATTTGCAAACCTGGGCCGGTGAACGGCCCGACGTCACGCTGGTGGCAGCACCGGAACACAGGGCGTTTCTCGCCGGCCTCGCGGACGAGGCGAGCCTGCATCTCCTCCGCGACAGGGCTTTTCGCCTGGAACTGTTGAGCTGGATGCGGCTGTCGAGGTCCGATCCGGCCTATGGCGAGGACGGCATGAATCTTGATGCCTTGCACCTCAGCCCGATCGAAGGCTTCCTGGCGCGCCAGGTAATGGGCGGAGGCCTGTTCTCGCTGGTCGATCGTCTCAAGCTCGCACCCGCCCTCTTCGGGGAGCGCGGCAAGACGCTCAGTGCCGCTGGCATCGTGCTGTTTCACCGGCCCTTCGAGGAAACAGCGCTGCAATCGGGCCGGGCTTTCCATCGCTGCTGGCTGGAACTGACCCGCGTGGGCTTGTCGGCCTGGCCGATGGCTGTTCTCGCCGATGATCCCGATTGTGCCGGCGAATGCCGGCGCCGTTTCGGCATTGGGGACGGGCGGCGGCTGATCAATGCCCTGCGCGTCGGCCGGGCCGGTGGAACCGTCGGCAAGGCGCGCCTGAAGGCCGAAAGCCTGCTCGTCGATCTCACGGGAGTGGGTTGAGGCAAGAAAGAGGCGGACGTCTCGTCCGCCCTTCCTTGCCTCGAAAACCTCTCCTGTTTCTCCCGATACAAACAGCCGCCGCCGCTCGTGGCATGAGTGTTGATATCGAACGCTCAACCTGGATTGTCCCATGCGCCTGCGTCTTGCCCTAGCCGCCCTCCTGGCGAGTGCCACTCCGGTTCTGGCCGCCGACCTTGGCTATGCCACCGCCGAGCCGATCGCGCCGGTCGCCCCCTATAGCTGGACCGGTTTCTATGTCGGTGCCCATGCCGGCGCTGCCTTCGGCAATGCCAAGATCACCTCGAGCGACGGCTATCGCCAGGGCTTCAACAATGTCGGCTTCGTCGGGGGCCTGCATGCCGGCTACAACTACCAGTTCGACAACCATATCGTGGTCGGCCTGGAAGGTGACATCGACTATAGCTCCCTTTCCAAGACGCGCCATGGCATCGCCGCCGCCACGCCCTACGCCGTCCGCTTCAAGAGCGAGTGGCAGGGGTCCGTCCGCGGCCGCCTCGGCTACGCTTTCGATCGTTTCCTGCCCTATCTGACCGCGGGCGTCGCCTTTGCCGATGAGAAATACCGCGTCACCATACCGGCTGGCGTGTCATCGCAGAGCACCACTCGCGTGGGCTGGACTGTGGGCGCCGGCCTCGAATATGCGATCGACGAGAACTGGTCGGTGCGCGGCGAGGTGCGCTATTCCGATTTCGGCAAATGGCGGCTGCGCGGCAATCCCTCCGGCAAGGTCCGCTTCAACGAAACCACGGCGCTGCTCGGCGTGAGCTACAAGTTCTGAGCAAGGGATGCGAGGGGGTGACGATTGTGGCGCAGTCACACCAGGGATTGCGGCGGATACGATGGTCGATCACCTCGAAGCCGGCCTCCTCCAGTTCCGCCAGGAGAGCGGGCAGCGGCCTGAGGGTGCGTGTGGGAACGCCATCCTCGACGAGGCATTGATGAGCGGCATCGTAGCGGGCGCAGGCCCCTGACGAGTGCGGCGGGCCGCATATGGTGCTGGCGATGAAGACGCTATCCAGCTGGAAGGCGGCGCACCTCTGCCAGGCAGAGGCAGCGGTCGGCGCCGATCAGGCAATGCAGGCAGGCGCCGAAGACCAGGGCAAAGGACGCGGCTCCGATGTCGAGTATGGCGCGGACATCGCCCTGGACGAAACGGCCGGCATGCCCGGCGGCCTTGAAGATCTCATTGGCCCAGGCGATGGCCGTTGGCGAGATGTCGATGCCCTGGACCCGATAGCCGCGTTCGGCCAGCAGCACGGCCGCGTTTACGTCAAATGTAGCGCTGACTCTAGGGCGTTTTGCGGCTCGGCGGAGCCACCGGGAAACGCAAGGGTGCGTCGAAGCAAGGCGTTGGAGCCAAGATCGTCTGGTCGTCACCACGCGTTGCTCTGGACCCTGCGTCGATTTCGGTTAGGATTCCCGAGAGGCGTCTCTTTGTTCTCAGGGTGAAGCCGGGAGGCAGCATGGCGACCGACGTTTACGCGACGACCTTGCTGGCCATCGGCGGCCTGTTCGCCGGTTTGGGGCTGGTAGTTGCCATCCTGTGGGGGTCTGCGGCCTGGGAAAGGCGGCGGCAGCTTTACAGGCGGCGTCGCTTGCGCCCGCTCTTTTTCGTTTTTGCCGCATCGGAGTGGGATGCTGGCGGTGCCGATGCTCCAGTCGGCTGTGGGGATGGCCATGGCGGCTGCGGGCATGGCGACGGGGGACATTGAGGCAGCCATGCTGGGACCCGCACTCGAGACAGCCAGGCCTGTCCTGCGCCCGCCGGGGCCGGAGGATTTTCGAGCCATGGGCCGCGATGATGGTGGTTCCGCAGACGGCGCGCTACATTGGCGGCCTGATGGAGCGCGCGCCGGCGTGGCGGGCGATGACTTTGATGACCGGCGCGTGTCGGTGTAGAGACGGCGATGGGCCAGTGGGTCGGCCGCGTCGGCCCCTGGCAGCCCGAAGGCTGGCCAGGCACGGAAATCGGCTGGGCGCTGTATCGTTCCCATTGGGGCAAGGGCTATGCCACGGAGGCTGCGGCGCGCTGCGTCACCTGGGTCTAGAGGAGCTCGGATGGCAGGAGATCGTCCATGTCATCCATCCCGACAACGCGGCCCCCATCGCCGTAGCCAGAAGGCTTGGTCCGCAGCGGTTGGGGTCGACCAGCCTGCCGCCGCCCCATAGCGGAGCGCTCTACGAACTCTGTGGGCAACGGCGCCGATAAAACACGGAGGGCAGGGTTGGGCGGAGTGAATCCTCGACCTCGCGGGCTTCACATTCTTGCGACCGCATCTTGACGTTAACGTAAACTGAATGTATTTCCTCCTCATCCGCGATGCAGAGGTGTACGATGTCACTGAGCGAGATGGCCTTCTCCGATGAAGCCGCCGACCTGCGGAAGGGTGGACAGCGCAAGGAGCAGTTCACCATCCACGAACTGGTCACCGAGTTCGAGGTGACTTCGCGTACCCTGCGTTTCTACGAAGAAAAGGACCTGCTGACCCCCACGAGGCGGGGCCAGGAGCGTATTTATTCCCGTCGTGATCGCGCGCGCCTCAAGCTTGTCCTAATGGGCAAGAGCGTCGGCTTCTCGCTCGAGGAGGTCAAGTCGATGCTCGACCTCTACGATCTCGGCGATGGCCAGGCCACGCAGCTGCGCGTCGCCCTCGAGCGGTTCGAAGAGAAGCTCGCCGAGCTCGACCGTCGCCGTCGCGACATCGACCACGCTTATGCCGAACTCAGCCATGCGCGCGACACCGTGCGCAGCCGCCTCGCCCGTCAGCAGAAATAGTCGAACAGGAACAGACAGATGCCCAGCTACAAGGCTCCCGTGGAGGATGTGATGTTCCTCCTTAACGACGTGCTCGACATCAACAAGTACAACAATCTTCCCGGTTTCGAGGACGTCTCCCCGGAAACCGTCGGCGCCATTCTCGGCGAAGGCGCCAAGATGTGCGAGGAGCTGCTGCAGCCTCTCAATGTCAGCGGCGACCGCGAGGGCTGCATTCGCTCCGACGATGGCGCGGTGACGACGCCGGATGGTTTCAAGCAGGCTTATCAAGCCTATCGCGAAGGCGGCTGGGTCGGCTTGCCGGCCCCGGCGGAATATGGCGGCGCCGGCCTGCCGGCTGTGCTCAACTCGGTGATGCAGGAATTCGTGTCGGGCGCCAATCTGGCCTTCGGCATGTATCCGGGACTGACCCAGGGCGCCATCGCCGCTCTCCTGGAGCATGGCAGCGATGAGCAGAAGCAGGCCTACCTGCCCAAGATGATAGCCGGCGAATGGACCGGCACGATGAACCTCACCGAACCGCATTGCGGCACCGATCTCGGCCTGATCCGCACCAAGGCCGTGCCCGTCGGCGATGGCTCCTACAAGATCTCCGGCACCAAGATCTTCATCTCCGCCGGCGAGCATGACCTGGCCGACAACATCGTGCATCTGGTGCTCGCTCGCATCGAGGGCGCGCCTGAAGGCACCAAGGGCATCTCGCTGTTCGTGTGCCCGAAAGTTCTGGTCAACGCCGACGGCTCCCTCGGTGACCGCAACAAGGTCTCCTGCGGCAAGATCGAGGAGAAGATGGGCATTCACGCCAATTCGACCTGCGTGATGAACTATGAAGAGGCCATTGGTTATCTCGTCGGTGCCGAGAACAAGGGCCTCGCCGCCATGTTCGTGATGATGAACGAGGCGCGCCTGGCGGTCGGCATGCAGGGTCTGGCGCTCGGCGATGTCGCCACCCAGAACGCAGCTGCCTATGCCCGCGACCGTCTACAGGGCCGGGCCCTCACCGGCGCCAAGGAAGCGGGCAAGGCGGCCGATCCCATCATCGTGCATCCCGACGTGCGGCGCACCTTGATGACCGCCCGGGCCCTCAACGAAGGCGGCCGCGCTTTGGCGCTCGCCACTGCGCTCCAGGCCGATATCCATCGTCGTTCCCCCGATGCGGCCGCGCGCCAGGCGGCCGATGACCGGCTTGGCCTGCTGACGCCGATCGTCAAGGCCGTCCTTACCGAAAACGGCCTGCAGAATGCGATCAATAGCCAGCAAATGTTTGGCGGTCACGGCTATATCGCCGAGGTCGGCGTCGAGCAGTTCGTGCGGGATGCGCGCATCACCCTGATCTATGAAGGCGCCAACGGTATTCAGGCTCTCGACCTCGTCGGGCGCAAGCTGCCGCGCGACGGTGGCCGCGCCATGATGGCCTATCTGGGGGAATTGAACGGTTTTCTCAAGGCCCATGAGGCAGACGAGGCGCTCAAGCCCTATATTGCTCCCTTGAAGGCTTCGGCCGGCCACCTGCAGCAGGCCACGATGTGGCTGATGCAGAATGCCCTGGCCAAGCCGGACAATGCCGGCGCGGCTTCGACCGATTATCTCCACCTTTTCGGCCTGGTCGCGCTCGGCCAGATGTGGGCGCAGATGGCGAAGGCGGCGCTGGCGAAGGGAGACGATGCCTTTGCCAGGAACAAGCTGGTGACGGCCAGGTTCTTCGCGGACAGGCTGCTGCCGGAAACCGGGCTGCGCCTGGCCCGTGTCACGGCTGGTGCCGGCGACGTGATGGCTCTGGAAGCCGAGGCGTTTTGATTGGAGCGCGGCCATCTCGGCGACATGCAGACATGTCGCGATGTCCGCTCTTGTAAGCTGTATGTCTGATCGGGAAAAGCGGGCAAGATGCCCGCGCTCCCAGGGAGAGACCCAATGAGCGAAGCCTTCATTTACGACGCCGTGCGTACGCCGCGCGGGAAGGGCAAGGCCGATGGCGCCCTGCACGAGGTCACCAGCCTGTCGCTGGCGAGCCAGACGCTGAGGGCCGTGGCCAAGCGCAACGAGCTGCCGGAGAATGCGGTGGAGGACGTCATCCTCGGCTGCGTCGATCCGATCGGCGAGGCCGGCGGCGACATCGCCCGCATCGCGGCCCTGCATGCAGGCCTTGGCGAGAAGGTACCGGGTGTGCAGATCAACCGTTTCTGCGCGTCGGGCCTGGATGCAGTGAACCTTGCGGCCGGCCAGATCGCCGGCGGCCAGAAGGACCTCGTCGTTGCCGGCGGCGTCGAGAGCATGTCGCGCATCGGCATGATGGCCTCGGGTGGTGCCTGGGCGCTCGACCCCTCCAGCGCGGTGCCGACCTGGTTCATGCCCCAGGGTATTTCCGCCGATCTGATCGCCACCAAATACGGTTTCTCGCGTGACGACGTCGACGGCTATGCGGTGGAATCGCAGCGCCGTACCGCCCAGTCCTGGAGCGAGGGGCGCTTCGCCAACTCCGTCATTGCCGTCAAGGACATCAACGGCCTGACCATCCTGGACAAGGACGAGCATATGCGCCCGTCCACCACCATGCAGTCCCTGGCCTCGCTCAATGCCTCTTTCGTGCAGATGGGCGAGATGGGCGGCTTCGACGCGGTCGCGGTACAGTCGCATCCGGAAGTCGAGAAGGTCAGCCACGTCCATCACGCCGGCAATTCCTCCGGCATTGTCGATGGTGCTTCCGCCGTGCTGATCGGTTCGGCCGAGGCCGGCAAGCGCTTCGGCCTCAAGCCGCGCGCCCGTCTCCGGGCAGCTGCCTCGATCGGCTCGGATACCGCCCTGATGCTGACCGGTCCCGTCGACGTCACTGAACTCTTGCTGCGCAAGGCCGGCATGAGCAAGGCCGACATCGATCTGTTCGAGATCAACGAGGCCTTCTCCTCGGTGGTGCTGCGCTACATGCAGGCCTTCGATCTCGATCCCGCCAAGGTCAATCCCTGCGGCGGCGCCATCGCCATGGGCCATCCGCTCGGCGCCACCGGTGCGATGATCCTGGGCACCGCTCTCGACGAACTCGAGCGCACCGGCAAGTCGACCGCCCTGATCACGCTGTGCGTTGCCGCCGGCATGGGCGCCGCCACCATCATCGAGAGGATCTGAGATGAACAATTTCCGCTTCGATGTCGACAGCGACGGTATCGCTCTCGCCACCTGGGACATGCCCGGCCGCTCGATGAACGTTATCACCGTGGAGGTGATGGAGGAGCTCGGCCAGATCCTCGAGCGCGTGACCTCCGATGCCGCCATCAAGGGGTGCGTGATCGCCTCGGGCAAGGACGCTTTTTCCGGCGGCGCCGACCTCACCATGCTCGAGGGCATGGGCCAGCGTTATGCCAAGGCGCGCGCCGAGCTCGGCGAAGAGAAGGCGATGGAGACCTTCTTCGCCGAGAGCCGCTTTCTCTCCCAGCTCTATCGACGCATCGAAACCGCAGGCAAGCCCTTCGCTGCCGCCATCAACGGCGTCTGCCTGGGTGGCGCTTTCGAGCTTACCTTGGCCTGCCATTACCGCATCGGCGCCTCCGACAATGACAAGGCCCGCGTCGGCCTGCCCGAAGTCAAGGTCGGCCTGTTCCCCGGTGCCGGCGGCACCACCCGCGTGTCCCGCCTGATGAAGCCGGACCAGGCCCTGCAGATGCTGCTCAAGGGCGATCAACTGCGCATCAGCCAGGCCCAGAAGATGGGTTTGCTGCATGCCGTCGCGCCGCGTGAGGAATTGGTTGTAAAGGCCAAGGAATGGATCAGGGACGGTGGCTCGCCGGTGGCGCCCTGGGATGTCGAAGGCTTCCGCCTGCCGGCCGGCCCGGTCTATTCCAAGGCCGGCATGATGGTGTTCCCGCCGGCGAACGCGCTCTATCGCCGCGAGACATACGACAATTATCCCGCCGCCCGGGCCATTCTGCAATCGGTCTATGAGGGCCTCCAGCTGCCCTTCGACCGCGCGCTCACGGTGGAATCGCGCTATTTCGCCCATGTGCTGCGCTCGACCGAGGCGCGCTCGATGATCCGCACTCTGTTCGTCTCCATGCAGGAGTTGAACAAGGGCGCGCGCCGTCCGGCCCTGCCGCCGTCCAACCTCAAGCGCGTCGGCGTGGTCGGCGCCGGCTTCATGGGCGCAGGCATCGCCTATGTCTCGGCACTGGCCGGGCTCGACGTGGTGCTTGTTGACCGCGATCAGGAAGCCGCCGACAAGGGCAAGGCCCATTCCGACGGCCTGATCACCGGCCAGATCAAGAAGGGCCGCGCCTCGATGGCGGACAAGGAAGCCTTGCTCGGCCGAATCACCGCCACGGCCGATTTCAACGCGCTCGCGGGCGTCGACCTCATCGTCGAGGCCGTGTTCGAGGATCGCACCGTCAAGGCCGAGGTGATCAAGAAGATCCAGGCAGTGATCAGCGAGGATACCGTCTTCGCATCGAATACCTCCACGCTGCCGATCTCCTCGCTGGCCGAGAACTCGGCCCGTCCCGAACAGTTCGTCGGCGTGCATTTCTTCTCGCCGGTCGACAAGATGCTGCTGGTCGAGGTGATCAAGGGTGCCAGGACCGGTGACAAGGCCATCGCCGTGGCGTTCGACTTCGTGCGGGCGATCAGGAAGACGCCGATCCTGGTCAATGACGGCCGCGGCTTCTTCGCCAATCGCTGCGTGCTCAACTATATCCGCGAAGGCCATCTGATGCTGGGCGAGGGCGTGCCGCCGGCGATGATCGAGAACGTCGCCCGCGCGGCCGGCATGCCGGTCGGGCCGCTCTCGCTCAACGACGAGATCGCCATCGACCTGGCATGGAAGATCCTGCAGGCCACCAAGAAGGATCTCGGTGAGGCCGCCATCGATCCGGCGCAGGAGAAGCTGCTCGATGCTTTGCTCAATCAGCATGGCCGCCTCGGCCGCAAGAACGGCAAGGGCTTCTACGATTATCCCGCCGGCGCCTCCAAGCGGCTATGGCCGGGCCTGTCGGATCTTCAGGCGGTGAAACTCGATCCCGACACCATCGACAAGGAGACCCTGAAGCACCGTTTCCTCGTGGTCCAGGCACTGGAAGCGGCTCGTACCGTGGAGGACGGCATCATCACCGACATGCGCGAGGCGGATGTCGGCTCCATCCTCGGCTTCGGCTTTGCGCCGTTCACGGGGGGAGCCCTGTCCTATATCGACGGCATGGGCAGCAAGGCCTTCGTGGCCCTGTGCGATAAGCTGGCAGCCGCCTTTGGCCCGCGCTTCCAGCCCAACAAGCTGCTGCGCGACATGGCTGCAAAGGATGAGCGTTTCTACCAGCGCTTCAAGCCGGAAAAGAAGGCGGCGTAATGACTTCTGGGATCGCGGGCAAGAACGCCTGCGATCCCGGACGATTACCGCAGTCCCTTCTTGATCTGCCGGATCAGGCCGGGGCCCTTGTAGACCAGGCTCGAATAGAGCTGCACCAGCGTGGCGCCGGCCTCGAGCTTGGCCTTGGCGGTCCTGGCTGAATGAATGCCGCCGACCCCGATCAAGGGGAAACGGCCACCGACACGCCGCGCCGTTTCGGCCAGCACCTGCGTGGAGAGTTCGAACAAGGGCGCGCCCGACAGGCCGCCGGTTTCCTTGGCCGTCTCACGCTCCTTGAGCGTCTCGGGCCTGGAGATCGTGGTGTTGGAGACGATCATGCCGTCGAGCTTGTGGGCGAGGGCGCGGTCGACGATGTCGTCGAGTTCGAACATGGTGACGTCGGGCGCGATCTTGAGAAGAAGCGGGCGACGCGGCCCGATGAGCGCGGCCGTATCGCGCGCTTCCACCGCACGGGCCAGCAATTCGTCGAGCGCCTCGCGCTTTTGCAAATTGCGCAGGCCCGGCGTGTTGGGCGAGGAAATATTGAGGGTGAAATAGGAAGCGACCGGGGCGAAGACGATGATGCCGGCGGCATAGTCGGCGGCCTTGTCCTCGCTGTCCTTGTTGGCGCCGACATTGACACCCAGGATGCCGCGGCCCTTGCGGGCTTTGAGGCGGGCCAGTACGGCGGCATGGCCCTGATTGTTGAAGCCGAAGCGGTTGATCACGCCCTCGTCCGCCGGCAGGCGAAACAGGCGGGGGCGGGGATTGCCATCCTGCGGCCTCGGCGTGACGCTGCCGATCTCCACGAAACCGAAGCCGAGCTTGAACAGCGGATCGACGACCTCGGCATTCTTGTCGAAGCCGGCGGCCACGCCGACCGGATTGGGGAAATCGAGCCCGAAGGCCTTTACCTTGAGCGAGGCCGGATCGGGGAGGGAAGGCGGCATCGGCAGGCTGCGCAGGGCGGAGAGCGTAGCCTCATGCGCTTGCTCGGGATCCATCCGGAACAAGCGGGGACGGATCAGGGCGAAGGCTGCGCCGATCATGGCTGCTGGCTCGAAAGGAACTCGAGCGGGAAGACATGGTGGCCGTCCGCTCCGAGCGGCAGGGGCGCCGTCCATTCGACCAAATCGAGGGGCAGGGCGGCATAAAGATGCGGGAACAGGGCACCGCCGCGCGAGACTTCCCATTTGAGGGCCTCGCCCAGCCTGTCAGCCTCGACGGCGGCGAGAATGAGATCGTCCTGCCCGGCAAAATGCCGGGCGGCCGTCTCCTGCGCTGTCTCGGCGGAGGAAAAATGGATGTAGCCATCCTGGACATCGACGGGCGCCCCATCGAAGCGCCCGCTGGCCTCGGCATTGCGCCATTGTTGCACCGTCAAGATCTTGTAGATGAGCGCCATAGATCCTCCTGCCGTTTCCTGGAGCGTTTTGCGATTTGGCTGAATAGCCAAGTGTCGCAAAACGCTCCAGGAAACGTCTCCTACAAGGCGCGGAGATTTTACGAAAGGGCCAAAGCGTTTTGCGATTTGGCGGAATCGCTAAGAATCGCAATGACGCATCAAAACATAGAGCGAGGGCGAAGAAGCGTTTGCGTCCAAACGCGTTTTGCTCTCGCCTGCCGCGGCCTGCATGGTTTTTCCACGCTTTGCACGGCATCGATGCTTGAATGCGCCACGACAATGACGGATTGACGCCTTGTTCATGCCTTTCGCGCAGCGGAAAGCAGGAGGAAATTCCGGTGGTAACCGTTGTTAACCCAACGCTGCTATGACTGGTCTGATTGCAGGGGCGTCTTGCGATTGGCGGTATCGCCAAGAATTGGCAAGACAATCGTAATGACGCGATAGCCAATCCGTCGGATCGGCTGGAAATGATGAGTTAGAGCAAGGGAGCGTCCACGCTTGAACGCGCTTTGTTCTGGAGTTTTGGAAGGCAAGGATGGCGCAAGGGCAACGGCGCATGGTTGAGCGGGTCGAGCCGCGTTTCGAGCCGGAAGCAGGCCAGGAGGCCGATCAGGGCGATACGTTTCGCCTGACCCGGGAAGATCGGCCCGCGCCCGTACCGCTGGAGCAGCGCGATCGCGCGCCCTCGCGCGCCAAGGCCGTGCGTTCGAAGAAGGGCTGGAGCCTGTTCGGCGGATCCTCCTCTCGAAGTGGCGGTGGTTCGTCCCGCCGCGGCGGAGGCGGTGGTAGTTCTGGCGGCGGAGGACGCAAGCCCAAGCGCCGCCGCTCGATGCTCTACCGCCTGACCTATTGGTCCTTCGTGATGTGCATGTGGGGCCTGCTCGGCGTTGGCGGCGTGGTGGCCTGGTATGCCGCCAATTTGCCGCCGATCCAGAACCTGGAAGTGCCGCCGCGGCCGCCCAATGTGAAGATCGTCTCGGCTGATGGCACCGTGCTCGCCAATCAGGGCGAAATGGGCGGCGCCGCCGTCTCGCTCAAGGATCTGCCGAAATATGTGCCTCTGGCCTTCGTCGCCATCGAGGATCGGCGCTTCTATTCCCATTACGGCGTCGACCCGCAGGGCTTGGCCCGCGCCGGTTATGTCTATCTCACCACCCATCGCCTGACCCAAGGTGGCTCGACGCTGACCCAGCAGCTGGCCAAGAACGTCTTCCTGACGCCGGAACGCAGCCTGCGCCGCAAGATCCAGGAGGCCATCCTCGCCGTCTATCTCGAGCGCAAATTCTCCAAGAACCAGATCCTGGAGATGTATATCAACCGCGTCTATTTCGGCGCGGGTGCCTATGGCATCGAGGCGGCGGCGCAGCGTTATTTCCGCAAACCTGCCAAGAATCTCACCATTGCCGAAGCCGCGACCCTGGCCGGCCTGGTCAAGGCTCCGTCGTCACTCGACCCGACCAAGAACCCCAAGGGTGCGCATGACCGGGCCCAGCTCGTGCTCGACGCCATGGTCGATACCGGGGCGATTTCCGCACAGGACGAGAAGGCGGCTCAGGCCACGCCGGTCAAGGTTTCCAAATTGGCGGTTCGCTCTTCCGGCAATTATCCGGCCGACTGGATTTCCAACCAGCTCAGCGATCTCACTGGCCCGCTCGACACCGACGTGGTGGTGGAGACCACCATCGACGCCAAGCTGCAGAACCTTGCCGAGCAATCCCTGCGCCAGGGCCTCGACAAGTCCGGCGGCAAGCTGCGCGTGAGCCAGGGGGCCCTGGTTGCGATGGATCCCGATGGCGCCGTGCGCGCCATGGTGGGCGGGCGCTCCTATGCCGAAAGCCAGTTCAACCGGGCGATCTCGGCCTATCGCCAGCCCGGCTCCACCTTCAAGCCTTTCGTCTATCTCGCCGCGCTGATGAACGGCGCCACGCCCGAAACCGTGCGTGACGATGCGCCGATCACTCTGGCGGGCTGGAGCCCGAAGGACTTCTCGCGCGAATATCGCGGCCCGGTCTCGCTGACCACAGCGCTTGCCCTCTCGCTCAATACGGTCGCGGTGCGCCTGTGCGCCGAAGTGGGCCCCAAGGCGGTGGTGGCGGTTGCCCACAGCCTCGGCATCAATTCCAATCTCGAGCCCAATCCCTCCATCGCCCTCGGCACCTCGGAAGTCACACCACTGGAGATCACCTCGGCCTATGCCACTTTCGCCAATGGCGGGCGCATGGTGATCCCCTATGTGGTCAGGAGCATCAAGACCGAGAAGGGCAAGGTGCTGTTCCAGCGCCAGGCTCCCGGCAATCAGCGCGTCATCGAGGACGACAAGGTCGGCATGATGAATGCGATGATGAGCCAGACGCTGACGGTCGGCACGGCGCGCAAATATGGCCTGCCAGGCTGGCAATCGGCCGGCAAGAGCGGCACCAGCCAGAATTATCGCGATGCCTGGTTCATCGGTTATACCAGCCACATGGTGACGGCCGTCTGGCTCGGCAACGACGACGGCACTTCCACCTCGCGCATGACCGGCGGCAGCCTGCCGGCCCAGATCTGGAACGAGTTCATGCGCGGTGCCCACAAGGGCGTGTCGCCGGCGCCGTTGCCCGGCAAGCCCTGGGTGCGCGAGGCGCCGCCGCCGGAGGACGTCATCGCGGCGCAGCCGCAATTCGACGGAGCGCCGGAGGACCAGCCGGTGGCTGTCGAGCCGGTGATGACGGCCAATGCGCCGCGGAACACCGGCCGGCCGATCGCGGATTGGCTGAACCGGGTACTGGGGCGGTAAGTCTTGGAGGACTGGTTTGCAGGACCGGCCTGCAATGTGGCGGTTGCTGGTAGGGCGCGGTAATCCTTCCCCAGCTTCGTGGGGAGGGTGGGGTCGTGCCTCATTCGTGACGCAGTCGTTTGAAGATCAGCTCCCCTTATCCCAGATCCATTTCGAACCAGTTCTCCAGGTGTCGCGGCCAGCGCCGTGGCATCACGAAGATCGCATCGAAACGCTGGGTGAGCTGGGCCTGATCGGGATGGCGCGCCAGCCAGGCCCGGGCGGCGGTGGCTATACGCCGCTGCTGGGTGGGCGTGATCGCTTCGAGCGCCACCGCCAGATCCGCTCGTGCCTTGACTTCAACGAACACTAGCGTGCTGCCGCGCCGGGCGATCAGGTCGATCTCGCCGCCCGGCACCTTGAAGCGGCGGGCGAGCAGGCGATAGCCCTTGAGGCGCAGCACCCAGGCCGCTTTTGTCTCGGCATTGAGGCCGACACGGAAGGCAGCCTGGCGTTCGAGCCTGCTCAAGAGGCCCTGCTGCGGCGCTCCGAGGCCATCTCGACGGCGCGGGCATAGACGTCGCGCTTGGACAGGCCAAGGCGGGCCGAGACCGCGGCGGCGGCATCCTTCACCGAAAGCGTTTCGAGGGCCGCGGCGAGCGATGCCTCGATGTCGTCGGCGCTGGCTGGTTCCTCGACGGGCGGGCCGACCACCACGACGATCTCGCCTCGCGGCTCGTCGGCAATGGCGAAATCGGTGGCCAGCGACACCAGCGTGCCGCGATAGACGGTCTCGTAGGCCTTGGTCAGTTCCCGCGCCACGGTCGCTGCTCGATCGCCGAGTGCCGTCGCCATGGCGGCTAGGCTGTCGGCGAGGCGCGGGCCGCTTTCGTAGAAGATCAGGGTGGCGGGAATGGTCTTGAGCTCGGCGAGGCGGTTGGACCGGGCACCGTCCTTGTTGGGCAGGAAGCCCTCGAAAAAGAAGCTGTCGGTCGGCAGGCCTGCGACGGCCAGCGCCGCAAGCGCGGCGGAGGGGCCGGGCGCCGCGAAGACGGGAATTTCCTCTTCGATCGCTTCGCGCACCAGCTTGAAGCCGGGATCCGACACCATCGGCGTGCCGGCGTCCGAAACCAGGGCGACGCCCTGGCCGCTGGTAAGGCGCTCCAGGATCTGGGGCCGTACGCGGGGCGCGTTGTGGTCGTTATAGGCCAGGAGCTGGGCGCTGATGCCATAATGATTGGTGAGGCGGCTGGTGACGCGCGTATCTTCGCAGACGATGAGATCGGCGGCCGCCAGCGTGGTCAGCGCCCGAAGCGTGATGTCCGAAAGATTGCCGATGGGCGTCGCCACCACATGGAGACCCGGCAACAGGGAGGGGGCGGTCAAGCGCTGGCCATGCAGCAAATAGCTGTGCTCGGCGTCGACGATGGCGGGAGAGAAATCTGGACGCATGGGGTCCTGCCTTTGCCGGCCGCGAGTCGCAATCCGCAGCCTATTCTTCTGTGTAGCTCCCTGAGAATCAAAGGCAAGTTGATCTTCCAGCCGGGGTGATCAAGATAGAGGCATAACGCCGTGAAGAGAGAGATTTCATGAAGCCCGGCCCGAACGACGTCCTGTTGGTGATCGACGTGCAGAACGACTTCTGCCCGGGCGGGGCTCTGGCGGTGCCCGACGGTGATTCAGTGGTGCCTGATATCAACCGGATGGCCGTGGATTTCGCCCATTGCGTGCTGACGCAGGACTGGCACCCGCCCGGCCACTCCTCCTTTGCTTCCAGCCATCCGGGCAAGGCGCCGTTCACCACGACGACCATGCCCTATGGCGAGCAGACGCTCTGGCCCGATCATTGCATCCAGGGCAGCCAGGGGGCCGAATTCCATCCCGGCCTGGCCCTGCCCAGGGCGGAGATGATCATCCGCAAGGGCTACAATCGCGCCATCGACAGCTATTCGGCCTTCTTCGAGAACGATCGCAAAACCCCGACCGGGCTCGCGGGCTATCTCAAGGAACGCGGTCTCGGTCGACTGTTCTGCGTCGGCCTCGCCACCGATTTCTGCGTGCGCTTCTCGGCCGAGGATGCCAGGCGCCTGGGCTTCGAGACCATCGTCGTACTCGATGCCTGCCGCGGCATCGATCTCGATGGTTCCGTCGCTGCGGGGATTGACGCCATGCGGCAGGCTGGCGCCACCCTGGTCGACAGGATCTAGCTTTGGTGTGCCGGTTCCGCTCCATCTCTCGACGGAGCCGAGAAGACCGGCCCACCGGGACTCAATGCGCCTGAGCGGTCGCCGCCAATTGCGGCATGGCGCGATGCAGGTGCCGCGTCAGCCGCTTCTCCAGAAGGTTCCAGACATGGGCGATGGCGAAGACCATGATCAGGTAGATGATCGCGGTCCACATATAGGCCTGGAAATCGAATGTGCGCGAGAAGGCAAGACGTGTCACGCCCATCAGTTCCGGTACCGCCACAAGGGCGGCGACCGAACTCGCCTTGAGCATCAGGATCAACTCGTTGCCATAGGGGCGCAGGCTCACCATCAGGGCCTGGGGTAGAATGATCTTGCGGAAAATCTGGCCTGCATGCAGGCCAAGGGCGAGGCCTCCCTCGGTCTGGCCCCTCGGCAACGACTCGATGCCGCCGCGCAGGATTTCGGCCTGATAGGCGGCAGTATTCAGGGTGAAGGCCACCACCGCGTAGTAGAAGCCGTCGCGCAGCAGCCACCACAGGCCGAGATCCTCGAAGAAGGATTTGTGGGTACCAAGGAAGATGCCAAGACCGTTGTAGATCAGATAGACCTGCGCCAGCAGCGGCGTGCCGCGAAAGAAATAGATATAGCCATAGGCCAGCCCCCTCAGGATCGAATTGCGCGACATGCGCGCCAGAGCGATCGGGAAGGACAGCAAGGCGCCGAGCACCATTGCCAGGGCGACCAGCAGCAGCGTCAGGCGCAGGCCGGCCAGGAAGCGCGGGCCGTAGGTCGCCAGCAGATCGGCGTTGAGGCCGATATCACCGACGAGGCCGAGAAAACCGGACCAAAGCGTATCCATGCTCAAGCCCTCGCCAGGTTCTGGCCGCGATTAAAATACCTTTCCAGCATCGTCTGAGCGACGCCGGACAGGATGGCCATCACCAGATAGAGCAGGCAGCAGGCTGCATAGAACATCAAGGGCTGCTTGGTCGCAAACACGGCTCGGTTGGTCATGTACATCAGTTCGCTGACGGCGATGGCGGAGACGAGCGAGGTGTCCTTGAGGAGCGCCATCCAATTGTTGCCGAGGCCGGGCAGGGCCGTGCGGATCAGTTGCGGCAGGATGATCATGCGGAATGTCTGGCCGCGGCTGAGGCCCAGTGCGGTCGCCCCCTCGCTCTGTCCTCTGGAAAGGCTGCGCAGGGCGCCGAGCCAGACCTCGCTGGAAAAGGCGCCGAGCACCAGGCCGAGGGCCATGAAACCGGCGGCAAAACCGCTGACTTCGATCTGGATGCCGATCCCCAGGGCCGTCAGAAGCGCATTGATGGCGGATTGGCCCAGAAAATAGACAATCAGGATGGTGAGAAGCTCGGGCAAGGCGCGAAACAGCGAGGTATAGATACCGCAGACGACGCCGAGCCATATGGGGCCGCCATTCTTGGCCATCGCCACGGCGAGCCCGAGCAACAGGCCGAAAGGCAGGGTGCACAAGGCCAGGCCCAGGGTCATCATGGCGCCTTGCAGCAGCGGGGGTCCCCATCCCGTTGCGCCAAATCCCAGAAGTTCCATTCCGTCTCCCCGCCGCCGAGCCATCGGGATAGGGCACTGGCACCGGATTCGATGCCAGGCCGATCAATGCGCCGTCACGTCATGGCCGTTGGCCTCATACGGGGCCAGCGGCCTATGCGTCACGCGTCTCAGGCGGTGGCGTCAGGGCACCCAGAGGTCGAACGGAAAATACTTGGCGTTCAGCTTCTGGTAGGTGCCGTCGGCGTGGATTTCCTCGATCGCCTTGCTGATGGCGTCGCGAAGATCCGTATCCTCCTTGCGCACGGCCGCGCCGACGCCAGTGCCGAAATATTTCACATATTTCTTGATGTCGATCTCGGCCTTGATCTCGCAGCACTTGCCGGCATCGGATTTGAGCCACTCCGTCATGGCGCTCTTGTCGGCCTCGACGGCGTCGATACGCCCTGCGGCCAGGTCAGCATTGGCCTCATCCTGGGCGGGATAGAGCTTCACCTGCGCGCCGCCGGTGCCGATCTCACCCTCCAGGAAGTTGGAATGGATGGTGGAGGACTGGGTGCCGACGATGGCGCTCTTCAGGCCTTCGGAGTCGAAGGATTTGATCTTGCTGTCCTTGGGAGCGACCCAGACGGCCGGCGTCTGGTAATAGGACCTGGAAAAATCGACCTGCTTCTTGCGCTCGTCCGTGATCGACATCGAGGCGAAAATGGCATCGTATTTGCCGGCCTTCAGGCCAGGAATGATGCCATCCCAATCCTGTGCGACGACGGTGCATTTTGCTTTCAGTTTCTCGCAGACGGCCTTGGCGATGTCGACGTCGAAGCCGACGATCTCACCCGATGGCGTCAGGCTGTTGAAGGGAGGATAGGCCCCCTCGGTGCCGATCTTGATGGTCGACCAATCCTTGGCGCTGGCCATGCCCATGCTGGCCATCAGCGCCAATGCGCCGGCCGCGAATTTTACGAAACGCATAGAACCTCCCTGGGTGGTATCGGAATGCTTCTTAGCTCGTATCATGCAAATGTCATCCCGTCCGGCGAATGAAACATTGCCCCTAGGTAAAAGCAATAGGGGCAGAATGGCGCCGGTTGTCCCCTTCGATCTGGTTGCCCTTGCTAAGGCCTGGAAATTGTGATCACAATTCCAGGAACAGTCACTGGAACCCGCTCCCCGATGAAATCCGTCTATTCCGAGCGTCACAAGGGCCATGCCGGCAATGTCGAACTGGTGGCCGGCGCCATCGTGCCGGCCTTCGAGATGCCCTCGCGTGCCGAATTCATCCGCGCCCGCATCGACGCGGTCGGGCTCGGCCCGGTGCTGGCGCCGCAAACCCATTCGCTCGATGCCGCCTTGCGCGTGCACAAGCCTGATTTCATCGATTTCCTCGGGCGGGCCTATCCGATGTGGAAGGCTGCCGGGCGCGAGGGCACGGCGATGCCCTTTACCTGGCCGACGCGCGGCCTGAGGGGCGACAAGCCGCCGGAATCGATCGAGGCGCTGCTCGGCTATTATTCCTTCGACGCCGGGGCGACCTTCGTGGAGGGCACCTGGGACGCGATCAAATCCTCCTATGAGGTGGCGCTGACGGCCGCGGGACTGGTCAAGGGTGGCGAGAAGTCGGCCTTCGCCCTCTGCCGTCCGCCCGGCCATCATGCCGGTTCCGGTTTCATGGGCGGCTATTGCTTCATCAACAATGCGGCCGTGGCGGCGCAATGGTTCCTGGACAATGGCGCACGCAAGGTCGCCATCCTCGACGTCGACTATCATCACGGCAATGGCACGCAGGAGATCTTCTACGAGCGCGACGACGTGCTGGTGCTCAACCTGCATGGCGACCCCGCCAACGAATATCCCTTCTTCCTCGGCCATGCCGACGAGACAGGCGCCGGCAAGGGTGTGGGCTTCAACGTCAACTATCCCATGCCGGCAGGTACCACCTTCGAAGTCTGGGGCGCGGCACTGGACGATGCCTGCGCCAAGGCGGCGGCCTACAAGCCCGACGTGCTGCTGGTCTCGCTCGGGGTCGATACCTTCGAGAAGGACCCGATCAGCGCCTTTAAGCTGAAGACCGAGCATTATCCGCTCATCGGCGCGCGGATCGCCAAGCTCGGGCTGCCGACGCTCTTCGTGATGGAAGGCGGTTATGCCGTGGCCGAAATCGCGGTGAATGCGGTTGGCGTCCTTACCGGCTTCGAGGAGGTATGATGGCCAACACGACCTTCGGCGTGGTGCAGTTCGCCTGCACCGACAGCGTTGACGACAATGTGGCCACGGCAACGCGCCTGGTGCGCGAGGCGGCCGGTGCTGGTGCCCAAATCGTGCTCGTGCAGGAACTGTTCGAGGATCTCTATTTCTGCCAGGAGGAGAAGGCCGAGCATTTCGCCAAGGCGCGCACGCTGGACCAGGATCATCCGACCCTCAAGGCCATGCGCGCCCTTGCCGCCGAGCTCGGCGTGGTCCTGCCGGTCAGCCTGTTCGAGCGGGCCAACCAAGCCTATTACAACAGCCTCGTCATGGTGGACGCCGATGGCGGCGTCCTCGGCCTCTATCGCAAGTCCCATATCCCGGACGGGCCGGGCTATGAGGAGAAGTTCTATTTCCGGCCCGGCGATACCGGCTTCAAGGTCTGGCCTACCCGTTTCGGCACCATCGGCGTCGGCATCTGCTGGGACCAGTGGTTCCCCGAAGCGGCGCGGTCCATGGCGCTGATGGGTGCGGATGCACTGCTCTATCCCACCGCGATCGGCTCCGAGCCCGCCACCGGCTTCGATTCGATGGAGCATTGGCGCACGGTGATGCGCGGCCATGCCGGCGCCAATATCATGCCGGTGATGGCGGCCAACCGCATCGGTGTCGAGCGCTTCGGCGAGCAGGATCTGACCTTCTACGGTTCTTCCTTCATTGCCGGCCAGCACGGAGAGCTGGTGGCGGAGGCGGGGCGCTCCGGCGAAGCCGTGCTGACGGCAAGCTTCGATCTTGAGGCGATTCGCGCCGAACGCGCCGCCTGGGGGTTGTTTCGCGATCGCCGGCCCGAGCTTTACGGCCGGCTTTCCACCGGAGACGGCAGTCTTCCCCTGCGATGACCGGTTCGGGAGGCAATAAAACTTGAATGCGAGGCGGATCGGCGCAATCATGACACTGTGACGACAAGCCGCTTACACAGGAGGCGTCATGACGGAGGCTGATCCGCCTGGATCGCTGTTTTCGCGAAGCGAAAGCGCAGATGTCGCGCACCTTCCCGCTTCGCGCCGCCCCGATCCACCAGCCATCGCCTTCGACCGGCACGAACTGCGCCAGATCATGAATCTCTACGGTCGCATGGTCTCCCATGGCGAATGGCGCGACTACGCCATCGATTTCCTGCGCGACAAGGCCGTGTTTTCCATCTTTCGGCGCGCCTCGGAGATGCCGCTCTATCGCATCGTCAAGGATCCCTCGCTCGCCCAGCGCCAGGGCGCCTATAGCGTGTTGGCGCCGACCGGCATGATCCTCAAGCGCGGCCACGATCTGGCGCGCGTGCTGCAGGCCATCGACAAGCCGCTGCGCCTGGTGATGTGAGGACGTCGGTCATCCCTCGCGCGGTGCGGCATGCAGTGTTGCGCCGCAGATCCGGGATAACCGTAAAACCGGATTACCTCAGCCGCCACTCGCCATCACGCAGAGCAGCTCGAACATCAGCGTTGCGCCGGTCAGGGCGGTGAGGCCCGAGGGGTCGAGTGGCGGAGAGACTTCCACCAGGTCCGCGCCGACCAGATTGGCGCCTTCCATCAGGCGGATCATCGCCTGGGCTTCGCGCGAGGAGATCCCGCCGATCTCCGGCGTGCCCGTGCCAGGCGCGAAGGAAGGATCGAGCGCGTCAATGTCGAAGGTGAGATAGGCGGGGTGCTCGCCGATGATGGCGCGCGCTTCGGTCATGACATCGGCCACGCCGCGGGCCATGAACTCCTCGATGAATACGATGCGGACGCCCGCGGCGCGGGCGAAGTCGTAATTGGCTGCGTCGGAGATCGCGCCGCGAATACCGATCTGGATCATGCGCTTGGGATCGACCAGCCCTTCCTCGATGGCGCGGCGGAACGGCGTGCCGTGGTTGTAGCGGCTGCCGAAGAAGCTGTCATAGGTGTCGGAATGAGCGTCGAACTGGATGAGGCCCACCGGGGCCTGCTTTGCCAAAGCGCGCAGGATGGGCAGGGTGGTGAGATGGTCGCCTCCCGCCGTCAATGGGCGGGCGCCGGCGGCATGGATCTCGGCATAGAAGGCCTCGATGCTCTCCAGGCTGGCCATGAGGTCGAGCGGATTGATCGGCGCATCGCCGCAATCGCCCGCCCGTACCCGGTCGAAGGGCGAGATGCCGGTGACGTGGTGTACCCGCCGCACCAGGCTCGACTGGTTGCGGATCTCACGGGGGCCGTGCCGAGCGCCGGTACGATTGGTCGCGCCACCATCGAAGGGAATGCCGACCAGGGCGATCTCGACCTCCTCCGGCCTTGCCATGGGCAGGCGCATGAAGGTGGAGGGGCCGGCAAAGCGCGGCACCACGCCCGAATCGAGCGGCTGGAAGGAATTGTTGCTGCTCACTTTTTCGTTCCTGTCCGGGGAGCCAGAGGGCTCTTATCTGAAGGGTTATATCGAAGAGATTGTCATCCCTGGCGAGCCACGCAGTGGCGAGGAAAGGGGATCCAGGAATTCCAGGCGAAGTCCTTTCGGCCCCTGGATCCCCTTCCCGCCGCCTATGGCGGCGCCGGGGATGACAGAGCACTCTGCTCTCAAGCCGCGCCTGAGGCGGTCAGTCGATGGTGTAATGCGCATCCTGGGGGATGCAGTCGGCGCCGTTTACCGGCACCAGGTCCTGGGGACAGGCCGAGAAAACGATGATCAGGTCCATCTCGGCCCTGAGGCGGACATGGGATCCCGGCGTCGACACCGGCGGCTGGAAGGAGACGCTGCCGTCCTCACCGACCGGGATGTTCATGAACAGGTTGAGCGGGCTCGGTGTCTCCGCGTCGGTGACGCCGACCGAAGCCAGGGCATTCGCCAGATTGTCGGTGCAACTGTCGTGATGGCCAACATGGCCTAGCTGCTCATAACGATAGCGATCGCAGGCGGCGATCAGCGTGTCGTGGATGCCGCCGGAATTGTCCTCGGTCAAGGTGAGCATGGGGCGGCGGCGATTGCTGCGCAGCGTGTCTCCGACCTGGGGATTGACGCGCAGCATGGCGCCGCGGCTGTGCTCCATCGACATGAACTCGCCGGGATCCTCGGCATTGAAGGCCCAACTGTCGACGACCTGGCTGCCATGGGTGTTGATCACCGTCACAGTCTGCCCGGCCTTCACCCGCTCGGCCACGCCCTTGCGCGCCGGAATGAGCCGCAATTCACCCTTCGCTCGCGCCTCGATGCCCATTCGTGCTGCCTCCCTTGAAATTGCCTCGGCGCCTGACGCGCTCAACCTTTGATGCGCAGCCTTATCGCAATTTCTTTACGAACTCCGCTACCACCGGCGCCAGCCTTGTAACGATCACGTCGACGCCGGCGGCGGTCGGATGCATGCCGTCGGCCTGATTGAGGCCCGGTGTGCCAGCGACGCCATCCAGGAAGAAGGGATAGAGTACAGCCCCATATTGGCTTGCGAGATCGGGGTAAACAGCATCGAACGCCTTCTGATAGTCTGCGCCGAGATTGGGCGCGGCGCGCATGCCCATGAGCAGGACCGGGATCTTGCGCTCCTTGAGGCGCTCCAGCATGGCGGCGAGATTGGCCCGGGCGAGCTTGGGATCGAGCCCGCGCAGCATGTCGTTGGCGCCGAGTTCGATCAGCACCGCCTTGGTACCGTCGGGCACCGACCAGTCGAGCCGGGCGAGGCCGCCATCGGTGGTATCGCCGGAGACGCCGGCATTGTCGATGACCACCTCGACGCCGAGCTTGGCGAGGGCGGCCTGCAGCTTGGCGGGATAGGCATCCTTGGCTTCCAGGCCAAGCCCGGCGGTGAGGCTGTCGCCCAGGGCCACCAGCCGCAGCGGTTCGGCGGCTGCCGACACGCTCGTGAGCGGGGTCATGACAAGCAATGTGAGAATTGCCACAATCGATGCATAGATACGATACACGATCACGAAAACCTTTCAGGCAGGATGCGAATGAGCGAAGCGATCGATCTGGCTGATGTCCATCTCAGCCTCGGCACCGGTGCGGCGCGCGTTCACATTCTCAAGGGCGTTACGCTGAAAATAAGGCAGGGGGAAGCGGTTGGCCTCGTCGGTCCTTCCGGTTCGGGCAAATCCACGCTTTTGATGACGCTGGGCGGCCTGGAGCGGCCCGACAGCGGCAGCATCCGCATCGCCGGGCAGGATCTTGGTGTCCTCGACGAGGATGGCCTCGCCAAGTTCCGCGGGCGGCATATCGGGATCGTCTTCCAGTCCTTCCACCTCATCCCCACCATGACGGCGCTCGAAAATGTCGCCGTGCCGCTGGAACTGGCCGGTCGGCGCGATGCCTTCGCCAGGGCGGAAGCCGAATTGGAGGCTGTGGGGCTCGGGGCACGCAAAGCCCATTATCCGGCCCAGCTCTCGGGTGGCGAGCAGCAGCGCGTGGCGCTGGCCCGCGCCCTGGCGCCCGAGCCGGCCATCCTGATCGCCGACGAGCCGACCGGCAATCTCGACGAGGGCACCGGCGCGGGCATCGTCGAACTGATGTTCCGTTTGAAGCGCGAGCGCGGCGCCACCCTCGTGCTGGTGACGCACGACCTCGGTCTTGCCGCCCGCTGCGACCGCATGATTCGCATCCGTTCCGGTCATATCGAGGCGGACGAGGCGACGAAGGCCGAGGCGGCGGAATAGGTCTTCCCAGCTCCATCAGGCCGATGGAGCGTGGCCGGCACACCGGATGCCGCGCTTTTCGACAGGGCCGAGATCCCGAACTTCGCCGTGCCATGGCCACGGAATGCGCCAGATTGCCGATTAGGCAATTCGGTTTTAGGTCTCGCGCCCTGCGCGAGGGGCACTGGGGAAGAGTATGGTTGATTCACGACAGGGCAGGCGTGCCCTTTTCATCGTCAATCCCAACGCGCGCAATGGCGGCAAGGGCACCGATGCGATCCGCAAGGTGCTGGAGACGGGCGGCATCGATCTCCTCGAGGCGAGCCCGGAAGGGGATGAGAAGATCGCCGACGTGATCCTGCGGCGCCGGGAGGAGTGCGACCTCGTCATCGTCGGTGGTGGCGACGGCAGCCTCAACGCCGCCGCCCGAGGGCTGATGGAGGCGGGCCTGCCGCTGGGCGTGCTGCCGCTCGGCACCGCCAACGATTTCGCCCGCACGGTCGAGATCCCGGCCGATCCTGTGCAAGCTGCCGAGCTCATCGTATCGGGGCAGCCCAGACCCATGGACCTGGGCGAAGTCAATGGCCAGCTCTATTTCAACGTGGCCAGCATCGGCTTCAGTGCCGACCTTGCCGCCGAGCTCTCCGAGAAGGCCAAGAAGATGTTCGGCAAGCTCGGCTATGGCATCGTGGCGGCCCGGCTCTTGGCGCGCTCGCAGCTTTTCACCGCCTATCTCGACCATGACGGCCACACCGAGAGGATCAAGACCCTGCAGGTCTCGGTCGGCAACGGCAAATATTACGGTGGCGGCATGAGCGTCGAGCAAACCGCCACGGCGGACGACGGCAAGCTGGATTTCTACAGCCTGGAGGTCGATCATTGGTGGCGCCTGCTCAAGCTGCTGCCGAGCCTGCGCAAGGGTACCCATGGCCAGTGGGACGATGTGCGGGCCTTCGCTACCACCGAACTGGTGATCCGCACCAACCGGCCGCGCCCGGTCAACACCGACGGCGAGCTTACCACCTGGACGCCGGCGCATTTCAAGCTCCGGCGCCACGCCATCGAAGTTTATGCGCCGCCGGCGAAGTCTGGCTGATCAATGTCCCGACAGACGCTGCGCCAGGAGCGAGCAGAACAGGGCCCAGCCGGCGCCGATCACCCAGCCGGCGATCACGTCGGTGGGCCAGTGCACCCCGAGATAGACGCGGCTGATGCCGACCACGAAGGTCAGCAGCGTGCACACCACCATGATGTAGATCGACAGGGCTCGCGAGGGAAAGCTGCGGGCCAGCATGATGCCGAGCGTGAAATAGACGGTGGCGGACATGAACGAATGGCCGCTGGGAAAGCTCGAGGTGTAGACCCTGGACCCATGCGCCACCAGGTCCGGCCTCGGCCGGTCGAAGCCGTATTTCAAGAGCGAGCTCATCAGAATGCCGCTGCCGATGGCGAGGATGACGAAGACGGCACTGCGCGGCGATCCCGAAAGCGCAAGAAAACCCGCTACGACCAGGGTGGTCAGCGTCAGCACGCCGACGCCGCCCAGGCCGGTGAAATCGCGCATCATTTCCTCGAGCCAGCCCGGCCCGAGCGGATCGGTGAGATCAGCGGGATTGCGCATCATCAGGAGAATGGCGCGATCGAAGGCTTCCGTGCCTCCCTGCGTGACCAGGCCGGCCAGCACGGCAAAGATCAGGGCCGCGCCGGCGACGCAAAGGATGGCGACCAGCGCCGAGCGCTCGGGATGCTGTTGGATCATGAGGATTGCGAGGCTCTGCTAACGATGAAGACGCTGGAGCCGGCTGTCATCCCCGGCCGAGCGTTTACAAGCTTGCTTGTGAACGTGAGGGGAAAGGGATCCAGGGGCCTAAAAGCGCTGCCTGCAACCCCTGGATCCCCTTCCCAAGGCCTGCGGCCTTGCCGGGGATGACAAGTATCGTATCGAATCATTAAAACTCGATGCCTTGCTGGGCCTTCACCCCGGCGGCGAAATGATGCTTCACCAGAGTCATCTCCGTCACCAGGTCGGCGGCCTCGATCAGCTCCGGCTTGGCGTTGCGGCCGGTGACGACGACATGCAGGTCCGGCCGGCGTGCCTTCAGGGTCTCGACGACCTCGATGAGGTCGAGATAGTCGTAGCGTAGCGCGATGTTGATCTCGTCGAGCACGACGAGGCGAATGGCGGGGTCTGCCAGCATCGCCTTGGCCGCCTCCCAGGCGCGGCCGGCGGCGGCGACGTCGCGCTCGCGGTCCTGGGTCTCCCAGGTGAAGCCCTCGCCCATGCTCTTCCAGGTCACCAGATCCTCGAAGCGTTCCAGCGCCTTGCGCTCGCCAGTCGACCAGGCGCCCTTGATGAACTGCACCACGCCGATCTGCCAGCCATGGCCGAGCGCGCGCATGATCAGGCCGAAGGCGGCTGTGGACTTGCCTTTGCCGGGACCGGTATTGACGATCAAGAGGCCCTTTTCGGTGATGGTCTTGGAGGCGACCTCGGCGTCCTGCACCGCCTTGCGCTTTTCCATCTTCGCCTTGTGGCGCGCGGCATCGTCGGTCATGTCAGCATCCAATCACTTCACCACCATCGGCAGGCCTGCCACCATGAAGATCACCTGGTCGGCGAGGGCTGCGATCTGTTGATTGAGCCGGCCCTGCTCGTCGCGGAAGGCGCGGCCCAGGGCGTTGTCAGGCACGATGGAAAGACCGACCTCGTTCGAGACCATCACCACCGGGCCGGACGTCGCCCCGAGACTCTCCTGAAGCCGGAGGAAGGCGGATTTGAGGTCGTGGCCGCCGAGCATGAGGTTGGTGAGCCAGAGCGTCAGGCAGTCGACCAGCACGGGGCCCTGCGTTGCCGCGAGTGCTCCGGGTAGGGCGAGAGGGGCATCGACCGTGCGCCAATTGGCGTCGCGCCGGGCCTGGTGCTCGCCGATACGGGCCCGCATCTCGTCGTCGAAGGCCTCGGCGGTGGCGATATAGGTCCAGGGGGCGGGATGGGCCGATATCAGGTTCTCCGCATGCCGGCTCTTGCCGGAACGCGCGCCGCCGAGGACCAGGGTGAGTCGAGGCTGGGACATGGAGCCTTCCTGCCGGGTCTTGGGCAGGAAGGCAAGTGGAGCGCGGACTTCCAGTCCGCATCTTCCTCTACCGCAAGCGCCAGGTTTCCAAGATGCGGACTGGAAGTCCGCGCTCCGAACAAGCTCACACCGGTCCCCATTTCAGGTCGGTGTTCCTGACCGGCAGGCTGCGGATGCGCTTGCCGGTAGCGGCGAAGATCGCATTGCAGACCGCCGGGGCGATCGGCGGCGTGCCGGGCTCACCGATCCCGCCCCATTTCTTGCCGCCGCTGAGCACGAGGTGGGTCTCGATGACAGGCGTATCGGCAAGGCGGGCGACCTGGTAGTCGTCGAAATTGCCCTGCACCACCGCGCCCTTCTCGATGGTGATCTCGCCGAACAGGGCGGCCGAGAGGCCATAGATCACCGCGCTCTCGATCTGCATCTCCACGGTGAGCGGATTGACGACATGGCCGCAATCGACGGCTGCCACCACGCGCTGAACCTTCACCTCACCCTGCGGGCTGACGGCGAGTTCGACGACCTCGCCGACGATGGTGCCGAAGGATTCATGGATGGCGATGCCGCGCCCCTGGCCCTTGGGCAGCGGCTTGCCCCAATCGCTCTTCTGAGCCAGCGTATCGAGCACGGCGAGAAAATCAGGCTTGCCCTCGAGGAGCTTGCGCCTGAAGCGATACGGATCCTGGCCGGCGGCCAGCGCGAGTTCGTCGATGAAGCTCTCCAGGGCGAAGGCATTCTGCGACGAGCCGACCGAACGCCAGAACATCACCGGCACATGGGTGTTCTTGAGGATGCAGTCGACCTGGGCCGCGCCGGAGCGGTAGGGCATGTTGGCAAGGCCCTCGACCGCGGAAGGTTCGACCCCGTTCTCCACCTTGCCCCAGCCGAGCGAACGCTGGATGGAACCCACGGCTGTGCGGACATGGATTGCGGCCGGCAGGCCGTCGTCACCGAGGGACGCCTGGAAGCGGATGGCGGCCTGCGGGCGATAGCGGTCGTGGCGCATGTCCTCCTCGCGCGTCCACACCAGCTTGACCGGCTTGCCCACCGCCTTCGACACCGTCACGGCCTGCACGAGTTCGTCGTTGACGGCGCGCCGGCCGAAGCCGCCGCCGAGGAAACAATTGTGAATCTCCACCTCGGAGGGCGCGACACCGGCCGCCTTGGCGGCGAGCTGGAGCGCCATGTCGGGATTCTGCGTGCCCATCCAGACCTCGACCTTGCCGTCATGGACATGGGCGGTGCAGTTGAGCGGTTCCATCGGCGCATGGGCCAGATGCGGCGCCTGGTAGAGGGCGTCGACACGCTTGCCGCGAGCGAGGGCGGCGTCGACATCGCCTTCCTTGCGCGCCGTGACGGCGGGGCCGTCGAGGGCTGCGACATAGTCGGCATCGAAACCCTTGCTGTCCGTATCGGCGGCCGAGCCTTCTTCCCATATCACGGGCAAGGCGAGTGCCGCTTCCTTGGCGCGCCAGAACCGGTCGGCCACCACGGCGAGGCCGCCCTCGATCGGCACCACCGCCAGGATGCCGCGGCGCCCCTTGATGGCGGCTTCGTCATGGGATTTCACGCGGCCGCCGAAGACGGGACAGGTCACCACGGCGGCATAGACCATGTCAGGCAGGCGGATATCGATGCCGAATTGCGCCGCCCCCGTCAGCTTGGGCGGCGTATCCAGACGCGCCAGCGGCTTGCCGATCAGCGTGAACTGTTCGGGCGTCTTGATGGCCGGCTCCCTCGTCAGCGTGACCTTGGCAGCCTCGCCGGCCAGCTCGCCAAAGCGCAGGCTGCGATTGCTGGCCTGATGCAGCACCTTGCCGGCATCGACGCTGCAGCTTTCGGCCGCCACCTGCCAGCGCGAGGCAGCAGCCTGCACCAGCCTTTCGCGGGCATTGGCGCCGGCTGCCTGCAGGAATTCGCGCGAGCGGCGCACGGCGCCCGAACCACCGGTACCCATGCGCTTGTAGACGGTGTTCTCGCGCAAATTCCGGTTGGCCGAGGCATATTCGGGCTTCACCTTGGCCCAGTCGCAACCAAGTTCCTCGGCGACGATCATCGGCAGGGCCGTGAAGATGCCTTCGCCCATTTCCGATTGCGCCACGCGGATGATCACGGTGTCGTCGGGCTCGATCAGGATCCAGGCATTGATCTCGCCGTCGGTGGAAGCACCGCCCCAGGGTTGGTCGGCGATATCAAGGGCCTGTGATGCAGCGGGGATGAGCCCGCCGATCATCAGGCCGCCGGCGGCAGAGAGGCCGATGGCGAGAAAGCTGCGCCGGCTCAGCGCGGTGGGCGTGCGGTCGATTGCGTTCATGGCCTCATCCCTTCATCAGTTCGGCGGCGCGATGGATGGCGGCGCGAATGCGCGGATAGGTGCCGCAACGGCAGATATTGGTGATGCCGTTGTCGATATCCGCGTCGGTAGGGGTGGGCGTATCCTTCAGGAAGGCGACGGCGGCCATGATCTGGCCCGACTGGCAATAGCCGCATTGCGGCACGTCCTCGGCGAGCCAGGCCTGCTGGACCGGATGCTTGCCGTCCGCCGACAGGCCTTCGATCGTGGTGATGGTGGCGCCGTCGACGTCACCGATCTGGGTCTGGCAGGAACGGATGGCGGCGCCGTTCACATGGACGGTGCAGGCGCCGCATTGGGCGATGCCGCAGCCGAACTTGGTGCCGGTGAGGCCGAGTTCATCGCGCAGGACCCAGAGCAGAGGGGTCTCGGGCTCGATGTCGAGCCGGTGGACGGTCGAATTGACGGTGATGGCAACCATGGGCAGGCCTTCCAGCGGCTGATGCCGGGCAGAAGTGCCGGGCCCATCGGCGTCGGCCTTCTGGTGGGCGATTGCGGGAAGGCAGAATTGTGGCGGCAATCATGGCGGCGGGGTGACGGGTAACGCAGACGTGAGAGTTTGTGCAGTCTGGAAACGGTCGAGAAATGCGGCCGCCAGTTGCGAAGGGCCCCCCGGCCTATTGCTTGAACCAGATCCGGCTGTAGCCGAGCGCGTCGCCGGCGATGGCGACGAGGACGCCGACCGATACGAGGATGAGGCCGATCATGAAGGTGCGCACGATGCGGCGATAGACTGGCGCCTCCAGTGATTTGACCGAGAGCATGCCGGCCAGCGCCCAGACTTGGAAGATGATGCCGCCCCCGATGAGAAAGACGGCGGCCAGGTCTTCCGGGATCCAGGTTCCTGGCTGCGATGCCCAGTTGTTGAGAAAGCCCAGCGAGAAGGCGAGCACGACGCCGATGGCCGTCACCGAACCGCCGCGGAAGATGACGTCGATCTTCTGCGGCTCGGATGACGGTATCGGCGGCAGCTTCTCTTCGGGCATGGCAACCTCGTTGGTGTGGCGACGTCGCCGCCCTTTATGCCGGATTTTGCGCGTGCTTTGGAAGCGGGAACATTGACAAGCCCGTCCGCACACCCCTTATGTCAGCCACGATCGGTCTCTCGTTATGAGAGAAGAGGGAATGCGGTGCGGATGAAGAGCAGCCAGTCGATGGCTGCCTTGGATGCCAAAGCCGCGGCTGCCCCCGCAACTGTAAGCGGCGAGCGCCCCGCCTCGAGGCCACTGGGTAACCGGGAAGGCGGCGGGGGGCGATGAGCTGCGAGCCAGGAGACCTGCCGTTCGCAACCTTGTCATCGGTCCGGGCGGGGCGCCTCGGAGGCCGGTTCCGTTTTCCCGGACGATCGTCGGCCTCGCCGTCGGTCCCGCGCCCTCCATCCGCTTCGGCGGCGATGAACAGGGCCGATGCCACAAACACCTCTTCCAGTTCGGCTGCTCGTCTGCGTGACCTGCAGGCGCGAGGGCGACGATCCCGACGCGCCGCGCCAGGGGGCACGGCTGCGCGATGCGCTCGCCGGCATGCTGCCTGAAGGCGTCGAGTTGCAGCGGGTCGAATGTCTGGGCAATTGCAAGCGTTCCTGCACGGTGGCGCTCACGGCCGAAGGTACCTGGACCTATGTCTTCGGTGATCTCAGTGCCGAGAGCGGCCCCGACGTCCTCACCGGCGTCAGCCTGCTGGCCCATTCCACCGACGGCCTGATGCCCTGGCGCGGCCGTCCTGAAGTCTTCAAGCGCAGCATGATCGCGCGCATTCCACCCATGCCAACTCTCAAGGACGCCGCCGAATGAACGCGCACACCAAAGTTCCCTGCACCATCGTCACCGGCTTTCTCGGAGCCGGCAAGACAACGCTGATCCGCAATCTGCTGGCCACCGCCAATGGCCGCAGGCTGGCGCTGATCGTCAACGAGTTCGGCGATGTCGGCGTCGACGGCGATATCCTGAAGTCCTGCGGCATCGAGAGCTGCCCGGAAGACGCCATCGTCGAACTCGCCAATGGCTGCATCTGCTGCACCGTGGCGGATGATTTCGTGCCGGCGCTGGAAATGTTGCTGTCGCGCCCCAACCCGCCCGAGCATATCGTGATCGAGACCTCTGGCCTCGCTCTGCCCAAGCCGCTGGTCAAGGCCTTCAACTGGCCGGCGATCCGTTCGCGTGTCACCGTCGACGGCGTCATCGCCGTGGTCGACGGCGCCGCGGTTGCGGCCGGACGCTTTGCCGATGATCCGGAAGAGCTCAAGCGCCAGGCCGAGGGCGACGCCTCCCTCGACCACGACAATCCGCTCGAGGAGGTCTATGAGGACCAGCTCCTCTGCGCCGACCTCGTCGTGCTCAACAAGGCCGATCTCCTTTCCGCCGGCGAAGCCGACAGCGTGGAGAAGGACATCGAGAAGACGGTGCCGCGCGCCGTCAAGGTGGTGCGCACCTCCGAGGGCCGCATCGATGCCGCCGTGCTGCTCGGCCTCGGGGCCGCGGCCGAGAACGATCTGGAGGCGCGTCCCTCCCACCACGACCACGAGGCCGAGCACGACCACGACGACTTCGATACCTTCATCGTCGACCTGCCCGCCATTCTCG
Organism: Labrys sp. F242; assembly: GCF_057813875.1. Classification (NCBI taxonomy): domain Bacteria; kingdom Pseudomonadati; phylum Pseudomonadota; class Alphaproteobacteria; order Hyphomicrobiales; family Xanthobacteraceae; genus Labrys; species Labrys sp. F242. The sequence goes on from NZ_JBVASG010000001.1 coordinate 111,606, forward strand.
ATGCCGAGGCCCTGGTGGACAAGCTGAAGGCGGCGGCCGAGGAACATGATATCCTGCGCATCAAGGGCTTCGTCGCTGTCGACGGCAAGCCGATGCGCCTCTTGGTCCAGGGCGTCGGCGCCCGTTTCTCGCAGCATTTCGACCGCGCCTGGGCGCCGGAGGAAACCCGTTCGAGCCGCCTCGTCATCATCGGCGAGAAGGGTATCGACCAGGCCGGCATCCGCAAGACGCTGGAGGGCTGATGCATCTGCTGCCGGCCGATACGCGTTCGCTCGACGCCAGCGAGGCCGCCATCGATCTGGGTCAGGCACCCGGCGCGATCGTGTTCGCCTCGCTGACCGATAGCGACCTCGCTCTGGCGGCCGCTTCCGGCCTTGACGATTTGCGCCTGGCGCCGTTGCAGAAGCTGCGCCATCCGATGTCTGTTGACCTCTATATCGAGAAGACTGCTCGCCATGCCAGGGTGATCGTGGTGCGCCTGCTCGGCGGACTCGATTATTGGCGCTATGGCGCGGAGGAACTGGCCGCGACGGCACGCAACAATGGCATTGCGCTCGCCTTGATTCCCGGTGACGATAGGCCCGATGGACGCCTGTCCCAGCTCTCCACCGTGCCCCAGGATGCCCTGGACCGGCTCGCGCATTACTGGCGTGAAGGCGGCCCGCAAAATGCCCATGCCTCGCTGCTTTATGCCGCAAGGCTGGGCGGTTTCGATTTCGGCGAGCCGGAAGCACCGGTCGCCGTGCTGAAATATGGGGTGTTCCTTGGAGCGCAGGCGTCCTCGCCTCGACCCTCCCCATCGAGGAGAGGGTATGGGCGCGCTGTCATCCTCTTCTATCGCTCCATCCTGCTCTCAGCCGACACTGCTCCCATCGAGGCCTTGACGCTGGCCCTCGGTGCCGAGGGCCTCGCCGTATCCGCCCTCTATGTCGGTTCGCTCAAGGATGGGGAAACGGCGGCATGGGTGCGCCGGCAGCTTGAGGACCTTCAGCCCCGGGTGATCCTCAATGCCACTGCCTTCTCGGCCCTGGCCGACGACGGTGCTTCGCCGCTGGACGTGGCCGGCTGCCCCGTCCTGCAGGTGATCACCTCCTCCTCGGCGCAGGAGGCCTGGGAAGCCTCGACCCGCGGGCTGTCGGCCAGCGACCTTGCCATGCATGTCGCCTTGCCGGAACTCGATGGCCGCCTTTCGGCTGGCGTGATCTCCTTCAAGGCCGAACGCGAGGAGGGCACCTTCAGCCGTCTCGCCCATGCTCCCCATCACGAGCGCATCGCCGCCGTGGCCGCCAAGGCCGCCGCCTGGGCCCGTCTCGCCGCCAAGGCGCGGACGGAGCGCAGGCTCGGCCTGATCCTCTCGAACTATCCGGGTGCAGACGGCCGTCTCGCCCATGCCGTTGGCCTCGATGCGCCCGCCTCGGCCCTGGCGATCCTGGAGCGGCTTCGCGACGAGGGGTATGTAGTTGGTGATCTGCCACAAAGCGGTGCCGATCTGCTGGAGCGGTTGGGCCGATCTCTTCCTGGGATTGCAAGCCTCGAGCCTGCCCTCGGAAACACGGCCGATAAGAGCACGCCGGAAGCCTCCGATCCCAGGGAGCTTTCCCTCCCGCTCGCGGTTTACCGGAGTTGGCTCGACACCCTTCCCGTTACCCTCCGGGACAAGCTCGCGGCCCAGTGGGGCGATCCATCAGCCGATCCGCTTTGCCTCGACGGCGCCTTCCGCTTTGCGGGCCATCTCTGCGGCCATGTCGCGGTGGCAGTGCAGCCCGATCGCGGCTCGGCCCTTGACCGCAAGGGCGACCACCATTCGCCCGATCTGCCGCCGCGCCATGCCTATCTCGCCTTCTATCTGTGGTTGCGCCAGGCTTTCGGCATCGACGCGATGATCCATCTCGGCACGCATGGCACGCTCGAATGGCTGCCAGGCAAGGCGGCGGCCCTATCTGCCCAGTGCTTTCCTGAACTGGCTGCAGGGTCCGTGCCGGTGCTCTATCCCTTCATCGTCAACAATCCCGGCGAGGCGGCACAGGCCAAGCGCAGGCTCGGCGCCGTCACCATCGGCCATCTCACCCCGCCCTTGCGGGAGGCTGGCCTTTCCGGCGGGGCCATCGAGGTGGAGCGCCTGATCGACGAATATGCCAGCGCCGATGGCCTCGACCCGCGCCGCATGGCCTATCTCAGGCGCGAGATCCTCGAGCGAGCCGTCGAAACAGGCTTGAGCGCCGAATGCGGCATCGCTCCCGGCCTCGACGAGGACGAGACGCTGGCGCGCCTCGATGCCTTCCTGTGCGACGTCAAGGAATTGCAGATCCGCGACGGGCTGCATGTCTTCGGGCGTCGGCCGGAGGAGAGCGCCCACCTCCTCGATGTCCTGGCTGCCTCCTGCGGCGAGGAGGAGCGTCCGGTTTTGGCCGCTCGGCTCGACAGTTGCGGTGACAGCGAAATGGCAAGCCTTCTCGCCGGCCTCGACGGATTTTTCGTGCGGCCCGGCCCCGCCGGGGCGCCGACGCGCGGGCGCGCCGACGTGCTGCCGACCGGACGTAACCTCACCACAACAGACCCACGGGCGGTTCCGACCCGTGCCGCCTACGCGATTGGATCGCGTGCGGCGGATGCCTTGATCCAGCGCTATCTGCAGGATCACGGCGATTATCCCAAACGTATCGTGCTCGACCTCTGGGGCTCGGCGACCATGCGCACCGGTGGCGACGATCTCGCTCAAGGATTGGCCCTGCTGGGCGTCAAGCCGGTGTGGGACAACGGCTCCAATCGCGTCTCGGGCTTCGAGATCCTGCCGCAGGCGCGGCTCGACCGGCCGCGCGTCGACGTGACCCTGCGCATATCAGGCCTGTTCCGCGATGTGTTCGCCCAGCAGATCGCGCTGTTCGACGAAGCGGTCAGGGCCGTCGCCGCCCTGGAGGAAAGCGCGGAATGGAATCCGCTGGCCGCCACGGCGAAGGCGAGCGGCGAGCGCCCGCTGCGCATCTTCGGCGCTGCCCCATCAGCCTATGGCGCCGGGATCACCGACCGTATCGCGCGGGGAGCCTGGGAGACGCGGTCCGATCTCGGGCGTGATTATCTCGCCGCCAGCGGTCATGCCTATGGCGCCGGCATCGACGGCGATGCCGTACCGGCTATCTTCGCTGAGCGGGTCGCCTCGGCCGATGCCCATGTCCATGGCCAGGATCATCGCGAGATCGACATCCTCGACGACGTCACCTTCGCGGCCTACCAGGGCGGTTTTGCGGCGGCGCTGGAAGCACTCGGTGCCAAGGCCGCCCTCTATCACGCCGATCTCTCCAATCCGCAGGCGCCGCGTTTGCGCAGCCTCGGCGAGGAGGTCGGCCGCCTCGTGCATGGCCGGGCCGCCAGCCGGCGCTGGATCGACGGCATGATGGTGCATGGCTATGCCGGGGCCGCCGAGATGGCCAATGCCATGGATTCGCTGTTCGCCTTCTCGGCGACGGCTGGCATCGTCACCAATGCCGCCTTCGACCGCATGCACGAAGCCTATGTCGAGGACGAGGAGGTTGCGGCCTTCCTCGCTTCAGCCAATCCCGCTGCGGGTCGGGCGATCCGGGCGCGGCTGGCGGAAGCGATCCGCCGGGGGCTGTGGCAGCCGCGTCGCAATTCGGCCAGCCGCCTGCTGGACGAAGCTGGGAGAGCGGCGTGAGCGAGCCGTCCAATCAGGTCAAGGGCTGGTGTCCGGGCGCGCTCAGGCCGATGCGCTCGGGGGACGGACTGATCGTGCGGGTACGTCTCACCGGCGGGGATCTCAGCCCGGAACGCGCGGCCGCGCTGGCCGAGGCTGCCCGGCGCTTCGGCAATGGCCTGATCGATCTGACCTCCCGTGCCAATCTGCAGATGCGCGGCGTCAGCGACGAAACCCTGCAGCCTTTGCTCGACCGGCTTGCCGAACTGGGCCTGCTCGATGCCAGTGCTGCCGCCGAACAGGTCCGCAACGTGATTGCAAGCCCGCTCGCCGGGCTCGATCCGAGCGCGCCTGTTGACGTGCACCCTATGATCCGAGCGCTGGAGCTGAGGCTGATTGGAAACGAGCGTTTCCATTCTCTCCCGGCCAAGTTCGGCTTTCTGCTCGACGGAGGCGGCGTGCTGCCGCTTGACGGCGTCGAGGCCGATATCGCCCTCCGGCCCGAGGATGACGGGCATCTCCGCCTGGACGCCGGTGGGGAAGTACTCGGACGGGTGAGGGTGGAAGAAGCCCTGGAGGCGGCCCTCGGCGTTGCCGAGCGCTTCCTCGCTTTGCGCCAGCCCGATGAACGCCGCATGCGCGATCTGGTGAGGCGGTTGCAGGATGAGGCACACTTACCTTCTCCACGAAGTGGGGAAGGTGGCGTTGCGAAGCAACGACGGATGGGGTGTGGCCCGCTAGCGGCACTCTATCCGGATAATATGCTTCTAGCGAACCCCACCCCATCCGGCCCGACTTCGTCGGGCCACCTTCCCCACTTCGTGGAGAAGGCAGTTGCACCCACTCGTCTCGCCGGCCCCCACGACGCGGGCTTCTTTAGCGCCGCGGCTCCGTTCGGGCGGCTCGATGCCGGCCAGCTCGAAGGCCTCGCTGCCATCGCGGCGCGTCATGGCGCTACGCTGCGCCTGACGCCCTGGCGCGCCATCCTGCTGGCGCCGCTTGCCGTCGACATCGCCACGGAGGTGTCGTCCCTCGGCCTCGTCGTCGATCCCAACGATCCGCGACTTGCCATCGCCGCTTGCCCCGGCAGCCCTTCTTGTCTATCCGGCGAAGCGCCGGCACAAGCCGATGCTGCCAGGTTGGCGCCGGCACTGGCCGGTTTTATCGAAAGGGGGGCGAGCGTGCATGTCTCGGGCTGTGCCAAGGGCTGCGCGCGGCGCGCGCCAGCCTCGATCACGCTGGTGGGTCAGGGCGGACGCTACGGCATCGCCTTCGACGCCGACAGCAAGGCGCCGAGCGAGACGGAACCGATGTCCTTGGGCGAATTGACGGCGTTTTTGGCCAAGCGACTACAGCATTTTCCAGAAAAGTTGAGCGACTTTCCGATTAAGAAAGTGCGCTAGAACAAGGAGTTGGAGACAGTTGCGATTCGATGGAATTGCAGTTTCTTCCAGCCGAAAAGAGTTTCAAGAGCTGTGACCATGTCTGAACGCGACTATATCCGTGACGGTGCCGAGATCTATCGCCGCTCCTTCGCGATGATCCGTGCCGAAAGCGACCTGTCGCGCTTTTCGGCCCTCGAGGCCCCCGTCGTCGTGCGCATCATCCATGCCTGCGGCATGGTCGAGGTCGCTGCCGATGTCGAGATGTCTTCCGACTTGGTATCGAGCGCGCGCGCTGCGCTCAGGGCCGGCGCGCCCTTGTTGTGCGATTCGAAGATGGTGGCCAATGGGGTGACCCGTGCCCGCCTGCCTGTTGACAATGACGTGATCTGCACGCTCGACGATCCACGCACGCCCGATCTTGCCCGCAAGATCGGCAACACCCGCACTGCGGCGGCCATGGAACTCTGGCGTGAGCGTCTCGGCGGCGCCGTGGTTGCCATCGGCAATGCGCCGACCGCGCTCTACCATCTCATGGACATGATCGACCGCGGTGCGCCCAGGCCCGCTGCCATTCTCGGCATTCCCGTCGGTTTCGTCGGTGCCGCCGAATCCAAGGACGACCTCAAGGCCTGGGGCAAGGTGCCCTGGCTGATCGTGCGCGGCCGCAAGGGCGGCAGCGCCATGACAGCGGCGTCGATCAACGCCCTGGCGAGCGAAATCGAATGAATAGCCCGACGTCTCCCTTGGGTCGTCTCTATGGCGTTGGCGTCGGCCCCGGCGATCCCGAGTTGATGACCCTGAAGGCGGCGCGCCTCATCCGCGCCGCGCCCGTCATTGCCTATTTCTGCAAGCAGGGGCAGCGCGGCCATGGCCGCACCATCATCGAAGGCTTTCTTGCCGATGGCGTCATCGAGGAAAAACTGGCCTATCCGATGACGACGGAAGTGTCCGCCGCCGATCCGGTCTACCATTCGGCGCTCGGCGGCTTCTATGACGAATCGGCGCGCCGGCTGGCCGATCACCTCGATGCCGGTCGCGATGTCGTGGTGGTGTCGGAGGGCGATCCCTTCTTCTACGGCTCCTTCATGCCGATCTTCCATCGTCTGGCTCCCTCCTACGAGACCGAGGTTGTCGCCGGCGTTTCGGGCATGGCGGGCTGCTGGACACGGGCCCGCACGCCTATCACCTATGGCGACGATATCCTCACCGTCCTGCCCGCGACGCTGGACGAGGCGGCGCTCAGGCGCCATCTCGAACTTGCGGACGCGGCGGTGATCATGAAGCTCGGCCGGCATTTTTCGAAAGTTCGCGCCGTGCTGGAGGAACTGAATCTCGCCGAGCGCACCGTCTATGTCGAACGCGGCACCATGGCCGGCGAGAAGATCATGAAGCTGCCGCCAGCCGATTTCACCGGTGCGCCCTATTTCGCCATGCTGCTGGTGCCCGGCCAGGGGCGGCGGCTGTGACCGGCCGCGTCATGATCATCGGCCTCGGGCCAGGGCCGGCGAAGTGGGTCACGCCCGAAGCCAGCGCGTTGCTGGCGGAGGCGACCGATATCATCGGCTACGGCCCCTATGTCGACCGCGTGCCGGCAAGCCCGGCGAAGCGCCATGCCAGCGACAACAGGGTCGAGGTCGATCGTGCCCGCCACGCGCTCGAACTCGCAGCCGGCGGGGCACGCGTTGCCGTGGTCTCGGGCGGGGATCCCGGCGTCTTCGCCATGGCGGCGGCGGTCTTCGAGGCGGTCGAGGCGGGGGATCCGGCCTGGCGTGACCTCGACATCATGGTCGCTCCCGGCGTCACCGCTGTCCTGGCCGCTGCCGCGCGGCTCGGCGCACCGCTCGGGCATGATTTCTGCGTGGTCTCGCTGTCCGACAATCTCAAGCCCTGGTCCATCATCGAGAAACGGCTGATTGCGGCGGTGGAGGGTGATTTCGTGCTCGCCTTCTACAACCCGGCCTCGAAGGCCCGGCCCGAGCAGATCGGCAAGGCATTCGACGTGCTGCGCCGCCATGCCGGCGAGCGCATCGTCGTGCTCGCCAAGGCCGTCGGCCGGCCGGACGAGGAGATCATCCTGACCAGCCTGTCGGCAGTGAAGCCAGAAGAAGTCGACATGCGCACGCTCGTGCTGATCGGCTCCTCCCAGACCCGGCTGATCGAGCGCGGCAATGCGGAACCCTGGATCTATTCACCCCGGAGATGGGAAGCGTGACCCCCTGGGCAGGCCGGCTATCCCTGCCGCTCGATCCAGGCCAAGGCCTCCTGCGCCGTCGCCACCGTCTTCACCTCGGCCGTCTCAGGCCGGCGCAGCAGGATGACCGGCAGGCTGAGGCGCCGCGCGGCGGCGATCTTGCCATAGGTGGCGCTGCCGCCGGAATTCTTGGTGACCACGATGTCGACGGCCTCTTCCCGCATGAGGCCGATTTCGTCCGTCTCCGCGAAGGGGCCGCGGGCAAGGATCAGCTTGGCGCGCGGCGGCAGCTCTTCCGGCGGATCGACCGAACGAACCAGATAGAAATGCTGGGGCGCGGCGAGGAAGGCCGGCAGTTCGAGGCGGCCGGTGGTCAGAAAGACGCGCCGCGGCGCTGCGCCCAGCGCCTGAACCGCGGCCTCGGCGTCCGCCACTTCGCTCCAGCGATCGCCGTCCGCTGCCTGCCAGGCAGGACGCCGCAAGGCAAGCAGGGGCACGCCCATGCGCCGGGCTGCCTCGACCGCATTGGCCGACATGCGTTCGGCGAAGGGATGGGTGGCATCGACGAGCGCGGTGACAGCATGCTCGTCGAGAAAGGCGCAAAGCCCCTCGACGCCGCCGAAGCCGCCGATACGATAGGCGATCGGTGGCTCGATGGGATTGATCGTCCGCCCGGCAAGGGACACCATGGCCGGAATGTCGGGGCGCGCGGCCAGCAGCCTGGCCAGAGCCGAAGCCTCGCTGGTGCCGCCGAGCAGCAGGACATGAGGACGGGAATCGATGCGGGTCACTTAAGCGTCATTCAAGTTGGTTCGACCTTTGTCATTACCGGGCTTGACCCGGCTATCCAGCCTTTCGCTCAATTGCGCGGTTTCTGGATAGCCGGGTCAAGCCCGGTAATGACAAACCGGAGCGTTTCTTCTTAAGTGAATTGCGTTGGAACTGAAATGCGCTGTCGTCTCTTGAGGGTCGGATGAGCCCTATCAAGCACTCGGATCGCTGGCTGTCGATCGTCGGCATCGGCGAAGACGGCATGGCCGGCCTGTCGCCGCTGGCTGCCGCCGTGGTTGACAGGGCCGAACTGCTGGTCGGTGGCGCCAGGCACTTGGCGATGGTGCCGGAAGGAACGGCCGAAAGGCTGGCGGAAAGGCTGACTTGGCCCAGCCCTCTGACCGATGCCATCGGCCCGATCAAGGCGGCCCGCGGGCGACGGGTCGTCGTGCTGGCCTCCGGGGATCCGTTCCTGTGGGGTGTCGGTGTCACGCTGGCGCGTTTCATCCCACCCGAAGAGATCGCCTGCCATCCCGCGCCCTCGTCCTTCTCCCTGGCAGCGGCGCGGCTCGGCTGGGCACAGCAGGAGTGCGCCCTGATCTCGCTGCATGGCCGGCCGTTCGAGACGCTGATACCGCATGTCCAGCCCGATGCCCGCATCCTGGCCCTGACCTGGGATGGCCGCACGGCCGCCAAGGCGGCTGCCCGCCTCACCGAGCTCGGATTCGGCTTGTCCCGCCTGACCGTGCTGGAGCGCATCGGCGGGACCGGCGAGAGGATCCGCTCCGCCCGGGCAGAAGCCTTCGATCTCCACGGGATCGATCCGCTTAATGTCCTGGCCATCGAGGTGGTTGCCGGCTCGGATGCCCGCCCATTGCCGCTTGCCACTGGCCTGCCCGACGCGTTCTTCGAGCATGACGGACAGCTCACCAAACGAGAGATCCGTGCCGTGACCCTGTCGGCGCTGGCCCCGCTCAAGGGCCAATTGCTCTGGGATATCGGCCTGGGAGCCGGTTCGGTTGCCATCGAATGGCTGTTGCGCCACCCGTCCAACCGGGCCATCGGCATTGAGGAAAATGCCGACAGGGCAGCGCGGGCACTGGTCAATGCCATCAATCTCGGAGTGCCGCATCTGCGCCTCGTCACTGGCGCGGCGCCGGCCGCGCTGGTCGCACTGGACCGCCCCGATGCCGTCTTCATCGGTGGGGGAACGGGGGATGACGGCGTGTTCGAGGCCGCCTGGGCTGCCCTGCGCCCCGGGGGGCGCCTCGTCGCCAATGCCGTTACGCTGGAAAGCGAGCAGGCCCTGGCCCGGCGTTTCACCCAGCATGGCGGCGATCTGATCCGTCTCGGCGTAGAGCGGCTGGTGCCCGTCGGCAGCATGCATGGCTGGCGCCCCGCCATGCCGGTGACGCAATGGAGCGTGGTCAAGCCGTGAAGCTGTTCGTCGCCGCCGGTCTCGGCTGCCGGAAAGGGTGTCCGGCCGATGAAATCGCCGATCTCGTCCGGTTGGCCCTGCAGGAGGCCGGCTTTGAGCTCTCGGCGCTTTCGGGCCTGTTCGCACCGGCCTTCAAGCAGGGCGAGGCGGGGTTGGCGGAAGCCGCCGCCAGCCTCGGCGTACCGCTCGTGCTGGTTCCGCAAGCCGCACTGGAGGCCGCCGAGCCACGTGTGCTGACCCGTTCGGAGCGCGTGGTCGCCCTGACCGGTCTCGGCAGCGTGGCCGAGACGGCAGCGCTCGCCGGCGCCGGTCCGCAATCCATACTCAAGCGGGCGCGCATCGCCAGTGCGAATGCCACCTGCGCCATCGCCGTCAACGAGGCCTGACATGACCGTTCATTTCATCGGCGCCGGTCCCGGCGCGCCCGACCTCATCACCGTGCGCGGCCGCGATCTCGTGGCGCGCTGTCCGGTCTGCCTCTATGCCGGCTCCCTGGTGCCATCGGAAATCATTGCGCTGGCGCCTGGGGATGCACGCGTGGTCGATACCGCGCCCCTGACGCTCGACCTGATCATGGCCGAGATCGAACGGGCGCATGCCGAAGGCCTCGACGTGAGCAGGCTGCATTCAGGGGATCTTTCGATCTGGAGCGCGCTGGGCGAGCAGACCCGCCGCCTCAGGGCCCTCGGCATTCCTTATACCATTACCCCGGGCGTGCCGTCCTTTGCGGCTGCTGCCGCGGTGCTCGGCAAGGAGCTCACGCTGCCGGAAGTGGCGCAATCGGTGGTGCTGACGCGCACTTCGGGCCGGGCCTCGGCGATGCCGGAGGGCGAGACGCTCGAGGCCTTCGCGCAGACCGGTGCGACGCTGGCGGTGCATCTTTCCATCCATGCGCTGGCCCGCGTGGTGGCGGAGACGACGCCGCATTACGGCAGCGTCTGCCCGGTTGCGGTGGTCTTCCGGGCGAGCTGGCCGGATGAGCGTGTCGTCACCGGCACGCTCGGCGACATCGAAGGCAAGATCGCGGCCGAGCCGATGGAGCGCACAGCTTTGATCCTGATCGGGCGTACGCTCGCCACCGAGGATTTTCGCGAGAGCGCGCTCTACGACACCGACTACAAGCGGCGCTATCGCGGCTTCGAGGGGTGACGGACAGGGCTATCGCCTCCGGCGAGCAGCGATGAGTTCCTATCGAAAGCGAGCGCGCTTTTTACTCTCCCCTGGAGGGATCGGCCATTCCTCTTGGAATGGCCGATCCCTCCAGGGGAGGCTAGAAATCCGCGCTTTGCTAACCTGAAGCGGTTGTTGGGTGACGAGCCATCTTCAGGCCTTGCCGAATTGGCTTTCCAGCGCGCCGACCTGCGCCGGCGTCAGCGCTCGCACCGCCATGCCGCGGGTGACGATGAAGAGGCGGGCGCTTTCCTCCAACTCCTCTGCCGCATGGACGGCGGCTTCCAGCGTAGTGTCGGCGATGACCGGGCCGTGATTGGCGAGCAGGATCGCCTTGTGGCGGGGCGCTGCTGCGGCGATGTGGTGCTCCACGGCCGGATCGCCGGGCGCGGTGTAGGGCACGATGGCAAGGCGCCCGATCCGCATGACGAAATAGGGCGTGAGCGGCGGCAAGGCATCGACGGGATCGACATCGTCGAGACAGGAGACCGCCGTCGCATAGGTCGAATGCAGATGGACGACGGCCCCGGCCTGCGGCCTTGCGGCGAGCATGGCGCGATGGAGCGGAATTTCCTTGGTCGGCTTGTCGCCATCCCGATGCCGCCATTCCGTATCGAGGCGCGAAAGCCTGGCCGGGTCGAGCCGCCCCAGGCAGGAATTGGTCGGGGTTACCAGGTAGCCGTCGGGCAGGCGTACGCTGATATTGCCGCTCGAGCCCACGGTGAAGCCGCGATCGAACAGGGATTTGGCCAGGAAGCAGAGCTGTTCGCGCAGGCGGTTTTCGTCTCCTGACATGCTCACGCCTTTCCGGCCAGCAGGGCCACGGCCTTGGCGAAGAAGTCCGGCGCGCCGAAATTGCCGGATTTGAGCGCGATCGCCACCGGTTTCGTCCCCCGCAATTGCAAGGCGGGCACGCCGGGGTCGATTTCCGGCCCGATGGCGAGGACGGCATTGCCGAGCGTACCGGCGACGGCACCGGATGTCTCGCCGCCGGCGGCCACGATCCTGGTAAAGCCGCGCTTGAGGGCCGCGCGGGTGAGTTCGGCGAACAGGCCCTCGATGCGTTGGGCGAGGGCCTCGCGGCCATGGCGCGCCTGGGCTGATGCCACGACCTCCGGATCGGCCGAGGAATAGAGCATCGGCGCGGCATCCCGGTGGGTTTCGAGGAAATCGACGAGGGTATCGAGCCCGAGGCTGCCATTCATCACCGTGTCGGCCTCGATTGCCATATGCGGGTGGTCCTGGGCATAGAGGCCAACCTGCCGGCGGGTCGCCTCGGAACAACTGCCCGAAAGGATGACGGCCGGGCCGTCAGCCCCGGCGAAGGGCGGCGCGGTGCGGCCCGGCGCGATGCCATAATTGGCCGGCAGGCCCATGGCGATGCCCGAGGCGCCGGTGATGAAGGCATGATCGGCAAGGCTGGCGCCGAGTGCGAGCAGATCCTCATTGCTGGTGGCATCGGCCACGACGAGGCGTTCGCCGCCGCCCGCGGCGTGTGCCAGCGCGGTCCTGATAGACGAAATCCCGGCCCGCACCGCGGCGTGCGGCAGATGGCCGACCTTCAGCGGCGTCTGGCGCTGCAGCCAGCGGCGGATGTCGGGATCGGTCATCGGGGTGAGCGGATGGCGCTCCATGCCGGATTCCGACAGGAGGCGGTCATGAACGAAAAGATGGCCCTGGTACAGCGTGCGGCCCGTGCCGGGAAAGGCCGGACAGACCAGAGCCAGGGGGGCGTTGAGCACGGCGAGCACCGCCTCCGCGACGGGGCCGATATTGCCTGAGGGGGTCGAGTCGAAGGTCGAGCAATATTTGAACAGGATCTGGCGGGCGCCGTTCGCCTTCAGCCAGGCGGTCGCGCTCAGCGAAAGACGCACCGCCTCGGCCGGGTCGATGGAGCGGGATTTCAGCGCGACCACCACCGCGTCGTCACCGGCCGGGGCCGTGCCGGCGGGAATGCCCAGAGTGAGCGAGGTGCGCATGCCGGCCCGCGCCAGCGTATTGGCGAGGTCGCTCGCACCGGTGAAGTCGTCTCCGAAGGCCCCCAGCAGCATGGCGTTTCCCACTTCCGTCGCGCTCTGGCGGCGCCCATCTTGTCGGACAATAGAAAGAGGGACCGTAGCTGGCAAGGCAGGGACGTGACTCCTTGGAACGCGGACGTCCCCGCTCCCAGGAAGGCTACCATCTCACTTGCGGTCCGGATCAGCCAGAAATGTCGTGCCTGGACTATTCGATGTTCGCATTCCCGGCATTGTGAAGGTCCTTCCTCTTGGTTGCGTCACCGTCATGTCTTCCCGTGGCTCTCACCTTGTCGGTGCGTTCCTCGCCCTCTCGGCGGGAACGGTGTTTTCGTTTGGCAGCGTCACCATTCGCGAGTCGCCGCATCTCGACGCCGTGCAATATCTCATCTGGCGCAGCTTCGGCCTGCTGCCGCTGGTGCTCGGGGTGGCGCTGCTGCAGGGCAAGTCGCCGCTGCGCCAGATGGTTTCGGGCGGCTGGCTCGGGCTCGGCGGCGCGCTGTGCATGACGGTGATGGCTGATTTGTTCATCTTCGCCATGAAGACGACGACTATCGCCAATGCTCTGCTGTTTTCGAGCGCGGCGCCGCTGATCGGCGCCATCCTGGCCCGCGTGATCCTGAAGGAACGCATCCTTGTCGCCACTTGGTGCGGCATCGCGATCGGCATCGCGGGCCTGCTGGTCATGACCTGGGGGGAACTGGGCAGCGGCAATGCCATCGGCAATCTCGCCGGCTTCGGCGTGGGCTTTGCCTATGGGCTCTATTCCATCATTGCCCGGCTCGGCCGCGACAGGGACATGTCGGGCGTGGTGCTGGGCTGGGCGGCGCTGACCATCCTCACCTGCGGCGCCTTCATGCTGTTGCATGGCGTCACCATCGCCACGCCGATGCTGGAAAATACCTATGCCATGATCCATGGCGCCGTGTTCATCGGCGGCGGCATGTATCTGCTCAATGCAGCAGCTCGCCATGTCGGCGCCGGGCAACTCACCTTGTTGGCCCAGACCGAAATGATTCTCGGGCCCGTCTGGGTCTATCTCTTCTTCGGCGAGGCGCCGCGCTTGACCACGATCCTGGGTGGTGCCGTGCTGCTTGCCGGCGTGCTTGTCGCTGCCCTGGGACGCAATTTTACGCGCGAAGAGGAAGCGGAAGTGGCAGCGCGCGCCTCGGTTTGATCGAGCTGGCTCCGCCGGTTCAGGACGACCTGATGCGCAAGCCGCCGAGAATGTGCCAGACCACGGCCGCGAGCACGATGGCACCGCCGACGATTGCGGCCGTACCCGGATCCTCGGCGAAAAGCAGATAGACCCAGAGCGGTGCCAGCACCACGTCGAGCGTGGAGATCAGACCGGCTTCTGCAGCAGGGATCCGGCGCGCGCCGGCCAGGAACATGAAGAAGGCGAGTGGAATCGAGGTGAAGGCAAACACGGCCAGGACCAGCCAATCCTGGGCTGTTGCCGCGGCAGGCGAAGCGAAGGGCAGGCCTACCAGCGCCGTGAACAGGCAACAGAACAGGTTGACCGGCAGCATTTCCAGCTTCGGGCGCGCCCGCGCCACCACCGCCACGATGGCAAAGGAGGCAGCCATGCCGAGCGCCATGGCATCGCCGAAGAGATGGCTGGATCCGAAGGAGCCGCCCACCATCACGACCACGCCGACGAGTGCGCCACCAGAGGCGATCAGCGTGCGCCGGGTGACCCTCTCGCGCATGATCAGCCAGGCGAGGCCGGCCGCCAGGAAGGGCGTGGTGGCATAGATCACCGCCACATTGGCGATTGTGGTGTGATAGAGCGCGCCGACATAGAACAGCATGGACAGCGAGGCGCAGGCCGCAATGATGAGCCCGAACCAGCCGATCGAGCGGATCGCCGCCAGGCTGTCGGCGCGGTGCACATAGACAAGACCGGCCGCCATGTAGATCGCCCCGATCGCCGCGCGCAGCGACACGGTCGTCCAGGCATCCACCGTCAGCATGCGGGCGAAGATGCCGCTGATGCTCCAGGCGACAGCGGAAGCGACGACGAGAAAAACACCGAGCCGATGGACGGAACGGGCGTCGGACGAGGCGGTGATGGCGGACATCGGAAAACCAGGGGTGGGAGGACGCAACTCACATGATTTTCAGCGGCACTCCCAACGGGCCGATGAAGGTGTGGTCAGCCGCAATCTCCTTGTTTCAGATGCTTCGTTCAAGGGAGGAAAGCTATCTTGAACGACAAGAAAAGCTTGATGACGAAGAGAGTGTTTCCCACACTTCATCCGCTGTCCCGACGTTCCTCGATCGATCTTCGCGCGATCGAGCGCGCCCCGCCGTTTTTTGCGAGCATCAGCTGCCGTCCGGCACCGGCGCGAGGCGTCGAACATGGTTCAGCTTGTGCTCATCCTGCTCTCGTAATCGGCCTCGAGTTGCGTATGCAGACCCCAGAAGCTAGGCGGTGTCTGTCCTCCGAGGCGGGCGGCGAGGATATCGAGATGGGTGTGCCAGCCGGCGGCGACGCTAATCAGTTCATCGCGGGCGAGCAGGCGGCTATGGGTAATGGTGATATGGGTGCGCCCGAGCTCCGGCTTGAGGTCGATACGGACCTGCGAGCCGTCACCCCAGGCATATTCGATCAAGGTCGGCGGTTCGCAGGCGATCACCCGTCCATGCATCTCGACCGTGTCGTTCAGATGCAGATATTTGGGCGGCGGCGGATCATCGGGTGCCGACAGGTCGCCATTGCGGAAGACATGGTTGACCCGTCCACCTGGCTGCAATTCCATTTCGCCGCCGGCCAGCCATTGCTGGCGCTTCTCGGCCTCGGTCAGGAAGGCCCAGACGCGTTCGATCTGTCCGGAAAGAACGCGTTCGATACGCACGGTCTCGGTGTCGATGATCACGCCGTAGTCGGACATGGTTCAGCTCCCTAGAGTGAAGCGCGTTCATGGCTGAACGCTTGTTTTCTCTAACTTTTTGTTTCCAAGCCTATCCGGTGGATTGGCCAGAGCGTCCTGTATTCCGGCAAATTGCAAGGCGCTTCGGGTTCAGCTCCTCTGAGGATTGGCGATTGCATCCGCAATCAGCAGGGCATCGAGGGTGTCGAGTCGCTGATTCCAGAGTTTTTCGTAAAAGCGCATCCATTCCAGGCCGGCATGCAGAGGCCGCGGGTTCAGCCGGCAGGTGTGGGTGCGTCCTTCGACACTGCGTTCCACCAGGCCGGCCTTCTCCAGGACCTTGATGTGCTTGGAGGCGGCTGCCAGCGAGATGGCGAAGGGATGGGCGAGTTCGCCCACCTTGCGGGGCTCGGCAGCGAGGTTGCGCAGCATGGCCCGCCTGGTCGGATCGGCCAGGGCATGAAAGATGGCATCGAGAGGATCTTTATATTCAACCATACGGTTGAACATCTGCCTTCATCGGCCAACTGTCAACCAGATGGTTGACTATATTTCCGTCGCGTTTGGCACCTGCGATGTCGCGCCATGCAAAGGCCTTTTCGGCAAGGCCTTGTCTAGTCGCGCCGACAGGGAGAACAGCGATGGCCACGACATCCAAGACGTCTGCAATCAAGACATTCGCAATTATCGGTACCGGCGTGATCGGCGCGGGGTGGGCGGCGCGGGCGCTCGCACACGGTCTGGATGTCGTCGCCTACGATCCGGCCTCGGGCGCCGAGGAAAAGCTGCGTGCGGCCATCGACAATGCCTGGCCGGCCCTGGAGAAGCAGGGATTGGCCGCCGGTGCCGACCGCAAGCGTCTGAGCTTCGCCAACTCCGTGGCCGAGGCCGCCGGCCAGGCCGACTTCATCCAGGAAAACGCCCCGGAGCGCGAGGAACTCAAGCAATCGCTGCTGGCCGAGATCGACGTCGCCGCCAAGCCCGGCGCCATCATCGGCTCCTCCACCTCGGGCCTGTTGCCGAGCTTGCTGCAGGCCAAGATGGCCGATCCGACCCGGCTGGTGGTGGGCCATCCCTTCAACCCTGTCTATCTCCTGCCGCTGGTGGAAGTGCTCGGCGGCAGCAAGACTTCGGCCGAGACGGTCGAGGCCGCCAAGGCCTTCTATGCCTCGATCGGCATGCGCCCGCTGCATGTCAGGGTGGAGATCGAAGGCTTCATCGCGGACCGCCTGATGGAAGCGCTCTGGCGCGAGGCGCTCTGGCTGGTCAATGACGGCGTCGCCACCACCGAGGAGGTCGACGCGGCCGTCGTCTATGGCTGTGGCCTGCGCTGGTCGCTGATGGGCACCTTCCTCACTTTCCATCTCGCCGGCGGCGAAGGCGGCATGCGCCACATGCTGCACCAGTTTGGGCCGGCCCTGAAACTGCCCTGGACCAAGCTCACGGCCCCCGAGCTGACGGAAGAACTGATCGACCGCGTCGCCGATGGCTGCGAGCACCAGGCCGCCGGCCGCTCGATCAAGGCGCTGGAGCGCCGCCGCGACGACTTCCTCATCGAAGTGATGGCGCTGGCCAAGAAATACTGGCCGGAGGCCGAAGGACTCGAAGGAAGGGTCTGATTCCCGGGATCGCAGGCTTCCAGCCTGCTCTAGGAACCGTCACACTTGCAGGATAGGCGATGCAGGCGAGACGCCTGCGATCCCAGAGCAAACAAGCGTTCACAGGTGAACGCTTGTTTGCTCCATCTCTTTGTTTCGACGCGTCTTTGCGATTCTCGGTGATTCCGAGAAATCACAAAACGCTTTGGGGATTCCCATGCACCTTCTCGACGAAACCGTCCGCCCGGAATGGATCGACTATAACGGCCATCTCTATGACGGCTATTACGCGGTGATCTTCGCCAAGGCCGTCGACGAGTTCCTCGGTCGCGTCTGCCTCACCGCCGCCGTGCGCGAGACGACGCGCCATACCATCTATACGATGGAGACCCATGTCCGCTTCCTGTGGGAGGTCAAGCTCGGCACGCCCGTCTCTGTAACCTGCCAGGTGCTGGACCTCGACACCAAGCGCGTCCGCATCTTCCTGAGCATGTACGACAAGGTGCGCAATCTCGTGGTGGCGACCTCCGAGCAGCTCTTGATGTCGATCGACCAGACCGAGCAGCCCCATGCGGCGCCCTGGCTGCCGCAGAGCGCTGCAGTGCTGGAGGGCCTGCTAAAGGAGCACGCTACCCTGCCGATGCCGAAGGATGCCGGGCGCAGCATCGGCATCAAGCGGTAGTGGTCCTTTGCTGGATCCACTGAATTGCAGCCTCTAGCCAGGTCATTCCAAGGCAAGGCCAAAAAGGGGAAAGCGCCAGGCGAGCTCTCCCGATCACTGATTTGCATCGGCATTGACCGATTGGGCTGGCATTTTGGAAATGATGGCAGCATATCTCTTCGGTTATGTGGACCAGTCGAGGCCTCGTGCGCCGCTTTTGTACGGCAGTCCTGCTGCTAGTGATATCCCTTGGCAGCGCCGGTGCTGCTTGCCAGGACTATCTTGCGCAGGCGTTCGATAGGCTGAACGCACAGCCGTTTACGGCCGAGACACGTTCGGCCGCCGCTAATACAATCACCTATCTCATTTATGATCAGGAACGACCCGACGTCTTTCGCGCTCACCTGAGATTCGAAGGTCACGGCAGGGGAACGATCGATTTGGTCAATATTGGCGGCAAACGTTGGTCTGATCGTGGTGAAGGCTGGAAGTTGCTGGATGAGAGAGACTACGAGCGGTCGATATCGTATGTCTCTTTCTAATGGCGTCCTTTCTCCGCGAAAGATGTTCGGCAAGCCAGTTGTATGGGGTCCACGCCCAAAAAGGGTGTCTGGCATTCCGTGTTCGGGATTGCGCAGGGGCGCACATTCCTGACGGTCTACGTCAACAACCTCACGGGCTTGCCAGAGAGCTGGTCGACACAGAACGGCCAAGCTGAAGCGGCCTTCCGTTATGATCGAGCTGTCCGTGTTGCGCACCCAATGCCGTGACCGGAGCAAAGCGCGTTTCCACGTAACCGCTGCTTTTCTCTAACTCATTGTTCCGACACGTCTTTACGTTTCCACCAAATAGAAAAACGCTATGGGGGTCTGTCCGCGTCTTCCTGGGATTGCCAGCACGACACCGGCGACCCAGGAAGAGCTTTCACTTCCGTCCATCAATCCGGCCAACCGCCCGGGCTGGTCTCGGCGCCGTCGTCATATTTCGACAGCCACTCCAATGCCGTGTCGCGGAAACGGGTGAGGCCCTTGTAGTCCACCAGTTCGGGCGGCAAGGTCTGCAGCACACGGTGCAGGCGCCGGCCCCATTTGGGCACCGTCACCAGTTCCTCAAGCTTGATCAGGTAGCAGCGGATCGGGAAGACAATGGCGTTGGAACGCGGCAGGCGGAAGAAAGTCTGCAGTTCGACGCGCAGATGCAGCTTGTTGCCGATGTTTTCGGGAGTCAGCGTGGCGCGGTCCTTGCCCCATTTGTGATAGTTCTCGGGCGAGGTATCGAGCCGCGGATTGACCGTCATCGTCCAGTTGAGCCGCCTGGTGGGCGAGCCCTGACGCAGGTTGAGCATGAATTTGAGAGCCCGCTCGAACACGCCGAGCTGGTGGGCCAGCGGCACCGGGCCGTGCCATTCCATGAAATTCATGCCGATGTCGAAATCGAGCGACCAGTCGGCCTGGGTGGTGACGATGCCCGCATCCATCCACAGATTGCCATCGCGCTGGTCGAGCAGGCAGAAATCGCCCTGGGCCTGGCGGGTGATGTATTCCATCGGCCCATAGGGCAGGGTGGCGACGTCACCGAAGGTGAAGCGGTCGTCGATGCCCAGCGGCCGGTTGATCCAGTGCCACTGGTCGCCGTCCCGCTCGAGCGTGAAATGCTCGGGATAGGAGGTCGACATGCTCTCCATCAGGAGTTCGAGCAGGTCCCATCCCGCCAGTGTCATATGCGGCAGGGACTGGCAGCGCAGCGGGTCTTCCTTCAGCACCAGCGCCCGGTCGGCCATCTCCGAGACATAATGCTCGTCGACGTCGATGGGATGCTCGAAGGCCGAACCCTCCGGGCCTGAAATATGCGGTTCGATATTGACCGCATACATGTAGTTGTCCTTGTCGAAGGGAAAGGGAAAGCGGCGGATCGCTGCCTCCGAATTGCGGAAGGTAAAGTCGTCGCGGAAGGTTTCCTGGCGGAATTGGATGCCCATTGTGAAGCTCCTGGGATCGCCGGCTTCCTGCCGGCTCTTGAAACGAAGGCCCCGGAAGAGCCGGTATCCACGACATGCAGGCATGTCGTTGAGAAGCCGGCGATCCCAGGAATTGCAAATCCAGCAGTTACAAATCCAGCACCAGTTCCCGGCCTTCGAAGCGCGAGACGCAGGGCATGACCTTGGCGCCGGAGGCCTTGTCGGCCTCCGAGAGGTAGTGGTCGTTGTGCATGAGCGTGCCGTCGCAGGAGAGCACCCGTGTCTCGCACTGGCCGCAGGCTCCGCCGCGGCAGAGATAAGGCGCATCGACGCCGGCGGCCTCGATCGCCTCCAGCATGCTCTGGTGCGGACCGACCTTGGCCCGCTTGCCTGAGAGGGCCAGGATGATCTCGTAAGGCTTGCCGGAAGCCGGGGCGATGAACTGCTCGTCATGCAGGTTCTGGTCGGGCCAGCCCTCGTTGCGGGCGGTGTTGAGCACCCATTTGATCATACCGCCGGGCCCGCAGACATAGAGATGCGTGCCGAGGGGCTGGCGCGCGAGCAACTCGGCGAGCGCGATCGCCTCACCCTTGTCGTCGCGATAGATGTGCACCCGGCGACCGTAACGTTCGGCCAGGTGGGCAAGATAGGCGCCATGCTCGTCCGAACGCACGGCGTAATGCAGCTCGAAGGGGCGGTCCTCGTCGGAAAGCTGCGCCATCATCGCCATGAAGGGCGTGATGCCGATGCCGCCGGCGAAGAGCAGGTGTTTCCTGGCGCGCTGGTCCGGCGGGAACAGGTTGACGGGATGACTGATGCGGATGACATCGCCGGGCCGGACCTTGCCATGCAGGAACATCGAGCCGCCACGGCCCTTGTCGTCGCGCCGCACGCTGATGGTGTAGCAGGCGGTGTCGCCCGGGCGGCTCATCAGCGAATAGGGGTTGCGCCGCAGCGTGGCGCCGTCCTCCATCTCCACCACCACATGGGCGCCGCCGGAGAAATTGGGCAGAAGGGAGCCGTCGACGGGCTTGAAATGGAAGCGCTTGATCTCGGGCGTGACCTGGTGGATCTCGCTGACGCGCACCTCGATCTTGGGTGTCTTGTCGCTCATGGAAAGGCCTCCTCGGTCGGCGGCACCACGCCGGGCTCTTCGGCGTCGATGCACACGCCCTGGAATGCGGCGATGCGGCGCGAATAATGGTCCCGGACCAACAGAGTCAGGCCGCAATGGGCACATTTGACCGGCTGCGTGCGCACATGCTCGGTGATGCCCTTGCAATGCACGCATTGCACCCGTCGTTCTTCCGAGCCGCGATGCTCGGTCTGGATGGAGAGATGGTCAACGCCGGCCTCGATCGCAAGCTTCATGGCCTGGCCGATCAGGCCTTCCGTGCCTGCCAGATAGATCTGGGTGCCCATATGGGCCGTCGCCAACGTCTGGGCCAGGCGTGGCAGGGCGGCGGCGATGCTCGGGCCTTCATAGAACATGTCGGGGCCGAGTGCCCGGAGCGCCTCGCCGAAATTCTTGGGAGCGGCCCCGCCGGGCACATCGTCGATGTGCCCGGGTACATAGATGATGTGAGCCTTGTCGAGGAAAGGAGCCTCGGCCGTTTCGGTCGCGTCCAGGATTGCCTGCGCACCCTCGGCATCCGCCACGAAGAGGTGCCGCTTGGCGCCGGGGCGGATGGCAAGGGTGCCATAGACAGGACGGCTCTTGATGCCGGATACGAGCATGGTTCTATCGAAACTCCAGCGCGAACGAAGTGGATCAGGCCCTTGTTTTACCCTCCCCTGGAGGGGGAGGGTCGACGCGAAGCGTCGGGGTGGGGTGGCTCCGCAAGAATTGCTAGGATCGCGAAACCGGGCCTCGATCAGCCGAGGTGGTGGTTTTCACCCCACCCCGGCCTTTCAGGCCGACCTCCCCCTCCAGGGGAGGGTATTTCCTTACAGCGCCGTACGCTTCTTCTTCTCCGGATCGTCGAAGGTGATGGTGTGCGCGATGGCCGAGCACTGCACGTTCTTGCCCTTGACCTCAAGCTTGGTGCCCTGCTTGGCAACGTCGACCGCCATGCGGGCGATTGCCATGGACCGGTTGGTCAGGCGCGAATACATGCCGCAGGTGACCACGCCCACCTTCTTGCCGCCGGCCCAGAGCTCGTCGCCGGCATCGAGGATCTTGTCGGTGTCGGCGAGGACGCCGAAGATCTTGAAGCGCTCCTTGCCCTTGAGGCGGTAATGCTCCTCGGCGCCGCGGAAGCCGGTCTTGCCGGGCGAGACGGTGAAGGTGAGACCGAGTTCCCACAGCGTGTCGCCGGGGCCTTCATTCTCGAAGGGATACATCTGCGAATTGTCGTAGGGATAGAACAGCAGATAGCTCTCCACCCTGAGCCAGTCGAGCGCGGTGAAGGAGGCGGGCACGATGCCCATGCGCTTGCCTTCCTTCAGGATGGTGTCCCAGATCTCGACGGCGTCCTCGGACTTGCAGAAGATCTCGTAGCCGCGCTCGCCGGTATAGCCGGTGCGCGAGATCATCACCGGCTTGCCGAACAGCGTGGTCTGCATGTGGTGGAAATATTTGAGGTCCTTGATCCCAGGCACATGCTTTGAAAGATATTTCACCGCCAGCGGGCCCTGAAGCGACAGGTCCTGCAAATCGTCGTCGAAGATGACGGCGACGTTCTTGCCGGCCGCATCGCGCGCCATGTCCTCGAAGCCGGTGCCCGAACCATAGACCGTCATCCAGCTGTTGGGGCCGGTGCGATAAAGGATGCAGTCGTCGGTGAACTTGCCGGCATCGTTGAGCACGCAGGCATAGGCCGACTTGCCGGGCACGATCTTGCGCACGTCGCGCGTAGTCAGGCGCTGCAGAACCTGATGCGAATGCGGGCCGACCAGATGGGATTTGCGCAGGCCTGATACGTCCATCAGCGCCGCCTTGGTGCGGATCGCCTCATGCTCGTCGGCGAGGTCCGACTTGGTATAGGTCCAGGCCGTCTCCATCCCGTTCCAGTCTTCCAGGGTGGAGCCGAGGGCTCGATGGCGGGCTGCGAGCGGCGAACGCCGCCAGGACATGACACTCATGGATGTTCCCTTCTGTGATCGGTGGGCCGGTCTTCGGACCGGCGCGGTTGGGCTGGCAAGGCCGGAGGAATGAGGCTGCGCTACATCCTCACCCTCGTCTTGTCCGGGTCGTAATGGGCAAAGCGAACGACCTTGGCCTTGAGGCGCTTCTGATGGCCGTCGAGCTTGCCGATTTCGAGTTCCGTGCCGATCTCGGCCGAGCCGATGTCGACGCGGGCGAGGGCGATGGTCGCGTCGAGGATCGGCGAGCGCATGCCGGAGGTGACCACGCCGATGCGGGCGCGCCCGGCATAGACATGATCGCCGTGATGGGCGGTCTCGCGTCCCTCGATCTCCAGGCCGACAAGCTTGCGCTGGGGTTCGGCCTTGCGCTTGACCAGGGCCTCCTTGCCGACAAAATCGCCCTTCTTGGAGACCAGCGGCACGGTGAAGGCGATGCCGGCCTCGAACGGGTCGGTCTCGTCGGAGAATTCGTAATGGGCGAAGATCAGCCCGGCCTCGATGCGCAGCATGTCGAGCGCTTCGAGCCCCATCGGTACCACGCCGAGCGGCTTGCCGGCCTTGAAGACGGCATCCCACACAGCCTCGCCATCGCGCGGATGGCAGAAGATCTCGTAGCCGAGCTCGCCGGTATAGCCGGTGCGCGAGACCACCACGGCAGGGCCCTGGGCGTGACCGAGCCGGCCGACGGTGGAACGGAACACCCCGATTTCGTTCGCAGCCGGCTGGGCCGGCGGCGTCCAGATGATCTTGCTGATGAGGTCACGGCTTTTCGGGCCCTGCACGGCGAGATTGTGAAGCTGGTCGGTCGAGGAGCGGATCCAGACCTTGAAGCCCTTTTCTTCGGCGAGCTGGCGCAGATGCACGCCGACATAGGGATCGCCGCAGACGAGGCGGAACTGCTGCGGCCCGAGGCGAAACACGGTGCCGTCATCCAGCATGCCGCCATGCGGATAGCAGATGGCGGTGTAGACGACCTGGCCGACCGAAAGCTTGGTGATGTCGCGCGTCACGGCATAGTCGAGCAGCGCCTCGGCATCGGGGCCGAGCACCTCGAACTTGCGCAGGGCGGAAAGGTCGATCACCGCCACCTTTTCGCGGCAGGCCCAATATTCGGCCACCGCGCCGTCGGCGAGGAAGGAATTGGCGAGCCAATAGCCGCGATATTCGACCATGCGGCGCGAAAGAGGAGCGACCTTCGAATGGAACGCCGTCTCCTTGGTGAAGACCGGAGGGGAATCGGGTGTCATGCGCGTAGCAATCGCCTTGGGAAATTCGTGATGCGCGTCATAGACGCGGACCTGGATGTCGGTGGGGTTCCAGCCATTGGCGGGGTCGATGTCGTCGGCACAGGAAGAGGCGGCACAGGTGAGGTCGATCAACGCGCGCATCAGCACATAGTCGCCGGGACGCGACCACGGCTCGTCGGCGCTGATGGTGCCGTCATGGTTGACTTGCGTGTTGAAGAAGAAATTGATCGCCGGCCAGCCGGGGCGAGGCACGATGCCGTCCTGCGCCAGGACCCTGTTGAAGTTCTCCGAGCAGGAATCATGGCCCGGATAACCCATGTCGTCGTAATATTTCATGGTGCAGGCGAGGCCGAAGGTGTCGTGCCGCCCGCAGGTGTCCTGCACCACCTCCACCGTGGCGCGCATGCGCTGGTCGAAGAATTTCGAGAACAGGCCCGGGCCCGGATAGGCGCGTCCCATCAAGGTGCGGGTCGCGGTGGCGTCGAGGCCGCATTCGATGCCCTGCTTGAGCAGCTCAGTGTCGAAGGCGAGGAAATCCGAGCATTGGCGGCCGTCGATGTCCATGATCTGGATATATTGGCCAGCCTTGACTTCGAAACGCTCCGCGGTCGCGGCCTTCACCCGGAAGTCCTGGACTGGGGTGGCGAGGGGCGGCGCGGGCAGGCTTTGCGGCGCGCGCTTGGTGGTATCGTCGCTGCGCGCGATTTCCAGGGAGAAATCGGTCGCGGGCACCACCGCATCCGCCGTCGAAGACCCGGCGGGCACGATGAGCACGCAGGTCATGTCGTGAGCGGCGGACAAAGTGAAGGCCTCGCCCGCCTGGGTGTCCGGTCCCGACAACACGATGCCGCTGGCGCTGGCAAGATCGTGGCCGGCGAGCTGGTGATGGGTGGCCGCGGCATTCTCATTGGCCGCGATCAGGCCCGCCAGCGCATCGCGCGGAGCGGCGGGATGGTCGGATGGCAGGCTTTCCTGCGCTGCGAAGGCATAAAGCAGGGCGTTCTGGCCGCCTTCCAGATTGGTCAGGCGCAGGCGATCCCCTTTGCCGAGGGCGAAGACCTGGCTCGATCCGCCGGCGACGCGAAGCATTTCGGCTTCAGGCATGGCAAACCACTCCTACAAGCAAGCGAACGGGCGGGAAGAGCCCGAATGATTGGCGATATGCAGTCCTATTGGGCTTCCTCTCCCAGCACCCGGTAGCGGCCACCGAAGAAGAGCAGCGGCTCGCCTTCGACATTGTGCTCCATGTCGACCACCCGGCCGACGATGATGCGATGGTCGCCGCCCTCGTACTGGGCGTGATGCAGGCAGTCGAAGGCCGCCATGGTCTCGGGCAGGATCGGCGCTCCAAAGCGCCCTGCCGTGTAGGCCACGCCCGTCCATTTGTCCTGGTTCTGCCGGGCGAAGCGGGCGGAAAGGGCGCGTTGTTCCTTGCGCAGCACGTTCACGCAGAAGCCCGGCGCTTCCAGGAAGGCCGACAGGCTGCGCGCCGTGTTGGCGATGGAAAACAGCACCAGTGGCGGATCGAGCGAGACCGAGGAAAAGGAATTGGCGGTGATGCCGATCAGCCCGGCGGTCGGATGGGTGGCCGTCACCACGGTGACGCCGGTGGCAAACAGCCCGAGTGCCCCGCGAAAGCGCAGCGGATCGATGGATTCCTGGACGATATCCGCCGTCTCCGGCTTTTTTGCAGAACCCTGGACCATCTTGCCTCACACCCTTACCGTCGCCGGCGCTTGCGCGCCGATCCCGGTATACTCCGGATTCGCGTGAATCCGGGAGGCCGCTCGACGCCGTCGTCGCTCTGCCGGCGAGGGCATCATGACGGACCGCACGTCCCGCCGAGGATCGCGTCATAGGGGCCCCCATCTTACGCCGTCTTCCGAATGGCTGGGGGATTGATTTCCGCCAGTAGCCGCTCGGCCAGAGCGCGCTTGGCGTCCACATCCATCTTCTTGATCTCGTTGTTGAGAACGCGCTCGTTGATCGAGGTGTTCCAATAGTCGACCGCCTCGAAGCCGAGCAGCGAGGTCTTGCCGACAAATTGGCGCAGCACCTCGTTGGTGGGCCCCATCACCCAGCCGGCCTTGGCGTCGCGCAGATAGCGCTCGATCTGCAGCTCGGGCTTGTAGCCGGTGCCGCCGCAGGCATGCAGCATCTTGTCGGAAACGGCGGCAACGTTCTTGGCGGCAGCGAATTTCAGCTGCCAGAGCCAGTGCAGCAGGCCGGCACGCGGCAGGAAGGACACATCGTTCTTGTGAACGGACCAGTCATTGTTGCCGGTGGCGTCGTCCAGCGCCTTGGCGATGAGGAAATCCATCGAGCGCACCACGTTGGTGTCGATGATGGCTTCGCCGACATAGTCCTGAATGGTGGCGTAGTCGGCCACCCGCATGCCGACATCCTTGTGGGTCTTCTTGGTGGTATGGGCCTTGGCGATGTCGATCATGCCCATGGCGATGCCGCTCCAGCAGGCGGAGGAGCAGAGCAGGAAGAAGGGATCGACCACCTCGTCATTGGAGCGCGCGCCGTCCCCGATCGGGCCGACCAGACGGTTGCGCGGCACCACCTTGTTGACTTCCAGCGGGCCGGACTGGTTGCCGCGCAGGCCGAGGCCGTTCCAGCTGCCGGGATCGTTGGTGATCTCGTCGCCGAGGATGAGGAAACAGGAGAGGTCGGCGTAATTGCCGTTGAAATTGGGAGAGGTCGTTTGGACGATGTACCAGTCGGCAAAACCGCCGGAGGTGGTCCAGGACGCCTTCTTGCGGACGTGCCAGCCTTCCTTGGTCTCCTCGACGCTGGAAGAGATCGGATACCAGAAATGCGAGCCGGTTTCCGGATCGGAATAGGACAGCGTCCCGATCAGGCAGTCCTTGTCGAGACGGCGGAGGATGTCCTTGAGGGCCGCATTGTCGTGATGGCGCAGCAGGGCGGCGGCGACGGCGCCGGTATGCATGGTATAGCACATCGCCGTGGAGGCGCAGCCATAGCGGGCGATGGTCTCCACCACCATGGCGACGCAAATATGATTCTCGCCCTGGCCTCCGAGCTCCTTGGGCACGATCAGACCCAGAAAGCCGTGCTCGGCCAGGATCTGGAAATTCTTGCGCGGATAGGCGCGGTTCCTGTCACTTTCGATGGCGTTGGCGCGCATCTCCGTCTGGCACAGCTCGATGAGCTTGGCCTGCAACGTCTTCTGGCGCTCGGTCAGCATCCATTGCGGATCCCACTCGAAACCGAGGCCCCAGAACGGCTCATTCCCCCACATCTTGCGTGACGACATATGGGCATCCTTCGAATGGTTCGGTCCCATGCTTTTTGCTCGCATGGTGACAGCTGAAGTTTCCAGAGAAGAAACAAGTTTGTCCAGCAGGAAATTTTATCGGCCCGGATTCTTTTTGCAGAACGACGTTTGCATCGCTCTGGCCGGAATGCGCGAATGCTCAAAAAATAAGCAAAAAACCGTCATTTGAGAAGGAAACGCAGAAAACTAAAGGTTGACGCTTCCTGAGAGTGTGTCACTCTTCACTCGCAGGAAAAAAATAGAGACGGTGGGTGAAGACGAGAGCCGTTATGGAACTCTCGCAGCCAGTACCGCCCCAGCATCCAGTGCATTCGATCAGATCCGGGGAACACAATGACGGCGACAACTGACGCAAACACGAGCGCGAGCGGCGACAGTCAATTGCTGCGCCATATCGATTGGCGAGGAGCCTTCTGGGTTGCAAGCGGCGTGCCGCCGCTGGTGCTGTTCTCGATCGGCGGCATCGCCGGGACGACGGGCACGCCGGCCTTCCTGATCTGGACGGCCTCCATGATCATGGGCTTCATCCAGTCCTTCACCTATGCCGAGATCGCCGGCCTGTTTCCCAACAAATCGGGTGGTTCTTCCGTCTATGGCGCCACGGCGTGGCTGCGTTACTCCAAGTTCATCGCGCCCTTGTCGGTATGGTGCAATTGGTTCGCCTGGTCGCCCGTGCTGTCGCTCGGCTGCTCGATCGCCGCCGGCTATATTCTCAATGCTCTCTTCCCGATTCCGGTCTTTACGGACAGTTCGCCCGAAGTTTTGGCCTATATCGCTGCCCATGCCGGCACGGTGCCGGCCGATGCGATCACGGCAGTGACGGCGGCGGCGACCCCGGCGATCCGCACCTGGACGCTGTTCAGCCATACCTTCCCGCTCTTCGGCTTCTCCCTCAATTCGGTCTTCTTCATCGGTGCCGCTCTGATGCTTCTGACCTTCGCGATCCAGCATCGCGGCATTCTCGGCACCGCCAACACCCAGAAGATCATCGGCCTGGTCGTGATCATCCCGATGCTGATCGTCGGCATCGTGCCGATCGTCACTGGCCAGATCAATTGGGCCAACTATTCCCCGCTGGTGCCGCTCGCCACGGCCTATGCGCCGGCGCCGGGTAGCTGGAACGTCGCGGGCTGGACCCTGGTGCTCGGCGGCATGTTCATTGCCGCCTGGTCGACCTACGGCTTCGAAACCGCGGTCTGCTACACCAGCGAGTTCAAGGACCCGGGCCGGGATACCTTCAAGGCCATCTTCTATTCCGGCCTGCTGTGCATGCTGCTGTTCATCCTGGTGCCCTTCACCTTCCAGGGCGTGCTCGGATTGAACGGCATGCTTGCCACCCCCATCGTGGACGGCTCGGGCGTGGCGGCAGCCATGGCCGACATGGTGCATGGCGGCGCCCTCATCAGCCAGCTCCTGGTCATGCTGATGATCCTCGCACTGATCCTGGCCATCATGACTGCGATGGCCGGTTCCTCCCGTACGCTCTACCAAGGCTCGGTGGATGGCTGGCTGCCCAAATATCTGAGCCATGTGAACTCGCACGGCGCTCCGACGCGGGCGATGTGGACCGACCTCATCTTCAATCTGCTGCTGCTCGCCATCGCCGCGGCTGACGCCACCAGCTTCTTCTTCATCCTGGCCGTGTCGAATTGCGGCTACATCATCTTCAATTTCCTCAACCTCAACGCCGGCTGGATCCATCGCATGGACAATGGCCACATCAACAGGCCCTGGAAGGCGCCGACCTTCGTCATCGCCATCGGTGCCATCTTCGCCTATGTGAATGCGATGTTCATGGGGGCGGGCGCGAAGGTCTGGAATCCTCTGGCGCTGTGGGCCGGCCTTTTTACCGCCGCCCTCATCATCCCGGTGTTCTGCTATCGGCACTATATCCAGGATGGTGGCAAGTTCCCCGAGCATATGCTCGACGACCTCGGTCTACGGTCCGTCGACCTTCAGCAGAAAAAGGCTGGCATCCTGCCCTATCTCACGCTCGTGGCCGGCCTGGCGGTGGTGCTGCTGGCGAACTGGTATTTCGTTCTCTGACAAGGCCACATGGGCTCGATCATGCACGGGGCGCTTCGGCGCCCCGTTTTACGTTTGAGGTGGCTGGGCCTGCGATCAAGCCCGATATTGTTCCAGTTGAGCGATGCCGATCCGCGCTATGCCGGCGAGGTCGTCGGCGCTGGCGCCGTCCTGCGCCTGCACGGACATGCCCTGGACCAGGGCGCCGAGGAAGCGCGCGAGAGCGGCGATGTCGGTTTTCGGCTTAAACCTGATCCCAGGCTTTTGGGGGCCGAACCCGGGATGATTTTTCGAGCCCGCGATAACAAAGCCACTGTTAATCCTGGAAGCCAGTATCAGGCGCCATGTGCGAACAAGTGAATCTCGTTATATTTGTTCGGAGGGTGGAGAGTTCTGACAGGTAAGGGCTGAGGATTGGCATGGGCGGCGAAACGACCCAAACTCGAGATCATGCGGGCGGCTCCTCTATTTTCTTCTCCCGCGACAGCGACGCCGAACAGGATCGCCTCATCGGTGATTTCCGTGATTTCATTCGGAGCAGCATATCCTCGCTCGAGCCGGTCCTTGAGATCGGTCCGAGCTACAGGCCCGTGCTGCCGAAATCGCGAGGCTTCAATGTCGAGACAGTCGACCACGCCGATCAGGAGACGCTGCAGCGCATATACATGGCACACGGTGTTGATGTTGCCCTGATCGAGACCGTCGATCACGTGTGGACCGGCGGCCCGATATCGGCCCTCACCGGCGAAGGACGGTTCAACCTGGTCCTTGCTTCTCACGTCGTGGAACACACGACCAATCTTGCCGGATTCCTCGTCGACTGCATGGCTTTGCTTTCGCAAGGTGGCGGGCTGGCCCTTATCGTTCCTGACAAGCGATATTGTTTCGACTTCTTTCAACCCACGACCGATATCGCCAAAGTCATGTCGGACTATAGGGGAAACCGCTCACGTCACACCTTCGAGGCTTTTTATCGCTGGGGAACCAATATCGAGGTCCTTTCGGGCGATAGGGCCGATATTGCCTGGGGGCAAGGGTGGGTCAAGGACTTCGCCTTCGCTGCTTCCTTTGATCGCAATCGTTGCTCCACTGCCGAGGCGTCATCAGCGGCACCGGATTATGTCGACAGCCACGAATATTATCTGACGCCATCGGCGTTGGCTCTGATTCTGCTGGAATTGCGTCAATATGAAATTCTGGATGCAACCGTTGAAACGCTCACGCGGGCACGGGGCTGCGAGTTTCTCGTCATGCTCAGGAAAGGTGGCGGTATGCCGCTGTCGGAGGAAGCCTATCAGGCCATCCGCCGCCGCCTGCAGCTTCAACGCATTTGGGAGCAGATGGAAGCCTGGTCCATGTTCGGGCCCCTTGTAAAAGACGAGGAAACTGTGGCGCCGGCAATGCCGGCCGACATGGCCGCGCTCCATGTTCGAAGCCGGAGTTCTGGCTATAGGGCTTCCAAAGAGGGAACCGCCGTGGATTGGGTCGAGCATCTCCCAAGCCTGGAGGCCCACATTGCAAAACTGGAAGCTTATATTGGGGATCTGGAGCCTCGCAGTGCGCGTCTGGAAGCTCAAATCGACATTCTGCAGCAGGAGAATGCCCAGTTGCAGCGGGTGACATCGCTCATGCGGGGGTCCGCGAGTTGGCGATTGACGAAGCCGCTGCGTTCCGTCTCCGCGCAACTCAAGCGATTAAAAATGCGCTGAGATCGGCAAGTGAGCTGGAAGTCTGTGACGTGATCTACGCGCCCTGAATCGCGAGATGGGCCGTGGTGGCCTTGGCTTCCGCCAACAACCAGTTGCGGAAGAGGGCGACCTCCGGCCGTCCGGCGACGGTGCGGGGATAGACTAGCCAATAGCTGTAGTCGTTGGGCAGGATCGTATCGACCGGGCGTACCAGGCTGCCTTCCTGCAAGGCATGCTCGGCGAGGAAGAGCTTGCCGAGTGCCATGCCCTGTCCTTGCGCGGCGGCTTGCAGCAGATGACTATGATCGTCGAAGGCATGTCCCGCGGCAATGGTGGCTTCGGGCAGGCCGGCATGGCGGAACCAGCGCGACCACGCGTCCTTGGGCGTGTCGTGCAGCAGATGGCTGGCGAGCAGGTCCGAAGGCGTGCAGGGGGAGGGCAGATCTGCCGCGACCTTCGGACTGCAGACCGGGCTGAGTGCTTCCTGCGCGATCAGATCGGCCTTGAGCCCCGGCCAGCGGCCGAGGCCGGAGCGGATGCCGAGATCGAAACGATCCTCGGTGAAAGCCCATGCTTCCGGCGAACTCGTCAGCTTCAATTCGATATTGGGATGGCTCTGGCGAAAGCGCCCGAGCCGGGGGACCAGCCAACAGGTGGCGAAGGAAGGCAGCACCGTGATGCGCAGGGGGCCGTCATGACGGCCGCGCAAGCGCTCGGTTACCGCGGCCAGCCGATCGAGCACCTCGCCGGCTTCGGCAAGAAAAGTGCGCCCGGCCTCGGTCAACCGCAAGGCGTGGCCAGAGCGCTCGAACAGCCGCACGCCCAGCCAGGTCTCGAGCTGGCGCACCTGATGGCTGATCGCCGTCTGGGTCACGCATAGTTCGTCGGCGGCCCGGGTGAAGCTGAGGTGCCGGGCACCGGCCTCGAAGGCGCGGACAGCCACAAGCGGCGGAAGGCGACGCATGCTCGATGAATCCAGTTCATGGAGGCGGTGAAAATAGATCGTTTTGTCGGGCCCGAAAAGTGGTGTTTCCATCCCCTAGAGCAAAGTGCGTTCAAGCGTGAACGCCCATTTGCTCCAGCTCCCTGTTCCCAAGCCAATCCGTAGGATTGGCTGGAGCGTCTTTGCGATTCTTGATGATTCCACCAAATCGCAAAACGCTTCAGTGCACCGGCGCCTCGCCCGGTTCGGCTCGTTGAAATGAGATCGCCATGCTCGTCTGGAATGTCTGGATTCTCTTCGTCGGTTACGCGGTGCCGCTGGTCATCAGCCCCGGACCGGGCAATACCGTGCTCACCGCCATGGGCGCCCAGCATGGCGTGCGCGGTTCGGTACGCTTCTGGGTGGGGTTCGAGATCGGCAATCTGGCGCTTTGCCTGATCTATGGCTTTGGCCTTGGCGAGGTCGTCCGCGCCCATCCCGGTTTCGCATTCGGGCTGAAACTGGCGGGCATTGCCTATCTCCTCTATCTGGCCTGGAGCTTCTTCCGGTCGGCGAGCCATGCCGCCAGTCTGGAGCGCAGGCTTCAGCCGCATCTCGGCCTCGTCGACGGCGTCCTGGCCGTTGCCGTCAATCCCAAGATCCATTCGATGGTTCTGGCGATGTTCACGCAGTTCCTGGATCCGGCCGCCGGGGTCACCAGCACCGTCATCCAGCTCACGACGGGCTTCGTGCTGATCTCGATACTCTGTCACTTTCTCTGGATCTATGCTGGCGCCAGCCTCCTCGGACGCTTTCGCTCCGAGCGCGCCCAGCGGACCCAGAGTTGGGCCTTCGGTACCTGCATGCTGCTGGTCGCGGCCTTTACCGCGATCAGTTGAGGATCGGTGCGATGGCGCGTTTTTCCGCCCTCCGAGACGGCGCCCCGTAAGGGGCCCTGGCTTGGCCGGCTCAACCGGTCTATGAGCGCTGCTGGAATCGTGCCTGTATTCGCCGGGCACCGGAAAGCGGAGAGAGCCATGCCCCACATCATCGTGAAGATGCTGCCCGGCAGATCCGAGGACCAGAAGCGCAAGCTCGCCGACGCCTTGACCCGGGCCGTGATCGACAGTCTGAACAGCCAGGACAAGTCGATTTCGG
The DNA here is from genome assembly GCF_057813875.1 of Labrys sp. F242. Classification (NCBI taxonomy): domain Bacteria; kingdom Pseudomonadati; phylum Pseudomonadota; class Alphaproteobacteria; order Hyphomicrobiales; family Xanthobacteraceae; genus Labrys; species Labrys sp. F242. Next base: position 144,748 of record NZ_JBVASG010000001.1, read on the forward strand.
TCTCGATCGAGGATGTGCCGGAGGACGAGTGGACCCAGAAGGTTTATATCCCCGACATCAAGGACAAGCCGGACCTCGTCTATAAGAAGCCCGGCTACGACCCGCTCGGGTGAGCCAATAGCGCTCAGCGATCGACCCGCGCCTGCAAATGTGCCGGATATCGATCACCCTGCACGGCAATCCCGGAGACCGCCGCTTCGATCTCGGCGAGGTCGGCCGGCGACAGTTCGATGTCGATCGCTCCGACGTTCTCCTCCAGCCGATGCTGCTTGGTGGTGCCGGGGATCGGCACGATCCACGGTTTGCGGGCCAGCAGCCAGGCCAGCGCGATCTGCGCCGGCGTGGCTGATCTCTGTTTCGCCAGCTGCGTGAGCAGGTCCACCAGGACCTGGTTTGCCTTGCGTGCCTCCGCAGAGAAGCGCGGCACGATGGTGCGGAAGTCGCTGCTGTCGAAGCTCGTGCGCTCGGTGATCGCCCCGGTGAGGAAACCCTTGCCGAGCGGGCTGAAAGGCACGAAGCCAATGCCGAGCTCCTCGAGTGTCGGCAGGATCTCCCGTTCGGGCTCCCGCCACCACAACGAATATTCGCTCTGCAGAGCAGCGACCGGCTGAACTGCGTGAGCACGCCGGATCGTCTTCGCGCCGGCCTCCGACAGGCCGAAATGCTTGACCTTTCCCTCGCGGATCAGATCCCGGACGGTGCCGGCGACATCCTCGATCGGCACGGCCGGATCGACGCGATGCTGATAGAACAGGTCGATGCGATCGGTCCTGAGGCGGGTGAGGGCGGCCTCGGCCACGGCCCGGATGCGTTCCGGCCGGCTGTCCAGTCCGGCTTGGACGTCGCCGTCCTTGAAACCGAACTTGGTGGCGATCACGACATGGTCGCGGAACGGCGCCAGTGCCTCGCCAACCAGTTCCTCATTAATGAAGGGGCCATAGGCTTCGGCCGTATCGAAGAAGGTGACCCCCCGCTCCACCGCTGCACGGATGAGAGCGATGCCGGCCTGCCGTTCGACGGCCGGCCCATAGCCATAGCTGAGCCCCATGCAGCCGAGGCCGATGGCCGAGACCTCCAATCCGCCATGTCCAAGAATGCGTCTTTGCATGGTTTTCGTCCTGTTTCGTTGTGTTGGTTCCATGTGCCGCGGACTCTAGGCCAAGGCAGAGCTTGCGATTAGGTGGATAAATCGGCATGTAATCATGAGGAAAGTTCATGAGTGATGCGCGAGAACCTCAACGATCTGGTCGCCTTCCTGGCCGTCGCAAGAGCACGCAGCTTCACCCGGGCCGCGGCACAGCTCGGCGTCTCGCAATCGGCTCTGAGCCATGCCATGCGTGGCCTCGAGGAAAGGCTGGGCCTGCGGCTGTTGGTCCGCACCACGCGCAACGTCGCGCCGACCGAAGCCGGCGAGCGCCTGTTGTCGAATCTCGGGCCGCGCTTCGAGGAAATCGAGGCCGAACTCGCAGCCCTCAGCGCGTTTCGCGACAAGCCGGCCGGCACGATCCGCCTCACGGCGGGCGAGCACGCCGCCGAAACCGTGCTCTGGCCCGCAGTGGAACGTCTGCTGCCGGCCTATCCGGACGTTCATGTCGAGATCATCGTCGACTACGGTCTCACCGACATCGTGGCGGAGCGTTATGATGCCGGCGTGCGGCTCGGCGAGCAGGTCGCCAAGGACATGATCGCGGTGCGGATCGGTCCAGACATGCGCATGGCGGTGGTCGGAGCGCCCGCCTATTTTGCCCGGCGGCCGAAGCCGGTGACGCCGCAGGATCTCACCGCTCACCGCTGCATCAACATGCGGCTGCCGACCTATGGCGGCCTATTCGCCTGGGAGTTCGAGAAGGAAGGGCGTGAACTCAAGGTGCGGGTCGAGGGGTCGCTGGTCTTCAACAATCTCGCCTTGCGCCTGAGAGGGGCATTGGGCGGCCTGGGGCTCGCCTATGTTCCGGAAGACGCCGTGCAGGATTTGATCGCACAGGGCAGCCTCGTCCGGGTGCTCGACGACTGGTGCGCTTCTTTTGCCGGCTACCATCTCTATTATCCGAGCCGCCGCCAGGCGTCCCCGGCTTTCGCCCTGCTGGTCGAAGCCCTGCGCTATCGGCGCGGGCCGTGACTGGCCGAGACTATCGCGCTTCGGCGGCTTCCTCGATCACCCCGGCGATGGCATCGAGCATGGCGGTATCGTCGCCGGCCATGCCGTCCATGTCGGCCATGCGACCGATCACGGTGGCGGCGATGTTTTCCTCCACCGTGTTCTCGGCGTAGGCGTAATAGATCACCGCGCGCTGGCCGTCGCGATGGCAGCGTCCTTCGATCTGCTGGAGCTGGATGGCGCTGTGGCGCATGTCGTGCACCACCAGCGAGCGCTCGCGTTCCCCGCCCGGCATTTCGCCGCGATGGAGGGAGATCGCCTCGGTGACGGTGAACACCACGGCATCGAGTTCGCCGCGCTGGAAGGCAAGGCGCACCGCCTCGTTGCGTTCGCCGCTCTGCGTGCCGTTGATGGCATCGACGCGCCAGCCATGGCCCCGCAATTTCTCGACCAGGAGGGCACTCGTCTCCAGGAAGGCGACGGATATGGCCACCTGCTGGCCGTTGCCGATCAGGTCGTCGGCGAAATCGGCGGTACCGGCAATGCGCAGCAGGCTGCCTTTCTGGCGAAAGCGCAGATCGGCAGCCCAGCCCGCCGCCCGGCGCGTCGAGCCGCCGGCCAGCCCGAGTTCCCGGCGGAATTCGCGCCAGGTTGCCTCGTAGAGACGCCGGCTTTCGGCATCGAGTGCGGTCGGGGTCACCTCGCGCTGCACTTCCGGCCATCCGGCGATCTCTTCGGGGCGACGGCGCAGGCCGATGGCATCGTGTCCCTTGTAGAGCAGGGAGGACATGGTACGGCGGTCGTCCTCGTTGGGCTCCCAGGACCAGTTCTTCCAGCGCCCCTTGGCGCGCCCCATCCCGAGCCGCTTCATCAGGGCCCGGAAGCCGTCGAGATCGCCGCTAAGGCCTTCGCCCTTCCTCTTGTCGTCTTCTCGTGCGAGCAGGCGGGCAAGATAGGAGAGTTCATGCGGCGCCTGACCGGCGGTGGCGCTCATATAGAGCGTGAAAGTGGCAGCCGCCGCCATTTGGCGGCACACTAGGCCCTGCTGCGAGTTGGGGTTGCGGATGCGATGCGCCTCGTCGATGACCACCAGTGGCCAGATGCGCTTGGGCGTACCGAGCTTGGCGAGCTCGTTGTTCTTGGCCCGGGTCGAGCGCTTGGTGCTGGTGGCGGGCGGCGCCATCAGCGTCTTCGTGCGCTCGAAATTCATCACGGTGACCGCCTTGGCCGGCAGGCCGGCCTGCGCCATGGTCAGGCGCCATTGCGGGATGGCGCCCTTGGGGCAGATCACCAGGATCTCCGGCTCGGGCATGGCGCTCAGCGCCAGCCAGGCCGATAGCGTCTTGCCGAGACCTGTCAGATCCCCCAAGAGAAAGCCCGGCCGCCCCGCGCGCCGGGCGGCGAGGATCGCCTCAGCAGCCTCGATCTGGTGCGGGCGGGGGACGAGTCGGGGCGCGAGAGTCACGCCTCGTCGCGGAAATAGGGTTCGACCGTGCCCTTGAGCTTGATGGTCAGGGGATTGCCGCGCCGGTCCTTGGCATTGCCGGCCGCGACCCGGATCCAGCCCTCGCTGACGCAATATTCCTCGACATTCGTCTTCTCGGCGCCGTTGAAGCGGATACCGACGCCGCGTTCCATCAGAGCCTGGTCGAAGAAGGGGCTGTCGGGATTGGAGGCGAGGCGATCGGGCAGGGTATCGGTCATCTTTTGTCTCTCCTGGAGCAAGGAGCGTCATGACGCGACGCTTCATTGCTCGGTCTTTTCGTTTCGACGCGTCCTTGCATTTCCTGCCGTTACCGGCAAATCGCAAAACGCTTGGGGATGTCGAATGCCGGATTAGCTCCCCGGGCGCCGAAAGCCAACGCCTGATGTGAATTTTATCCAATAGGACATGCCTTTCGCGGAGAAAGGCTGGCCGCATTCCATTCCGGCTCCGGAGCAAAAAGCGTTTCTACCGAAAGGCGCTTTGCTTTAGGGAGGGCTTATCGAAATTGAATGAAGGAGTGGCGCGATGGATGATCGGCCCATGAAGAAGGCTCGCATGCTCGCGGAGATCGCCAGCATCCAGAAGCAGGCCAAGGTCCTGGCGGTGCAAAAGAATCGTGGCGCCCATTACGAGCGCCTGGCTCGAGAGGCGGAAGAACGCGTGGCCAAGCTGCGTGAATCGATCGCCACCATCGAGGCGGAGCTCGCTGCCGCCAAGCAATGAGCTATATCGGCATTGAGGCGGCAGGGTGCTGCAATCAGCGGCACAGCCTGCCTGCGAAGATGTCAATTGCGTTGCGGATTTATGTCAGGAATGCAATATTGCATACGTGTTGAGCGAATTGGCTAAGAATTCGCCATAATCGGCCAGTTAGCCATGCGAGCCATGCAATTCGGCATTGCGACGATGTATGTTGCACCGCAATATGAGAAGGTGGATACTCCCCGACAACAAAGGAGTAATCATCATGATTTTCGCAAGCATCATTGCTTATTTCAAGGACCGCATGGCCAAGCAGGCCGAGTTCCTGCGCCTGCTCGACGAGATCAACAGCCTGTCGGACCGCGATCTGCGTGATCTGCGCGCCGACCGTATGGAGATGATCCGTCACGCTCGCCAGCAGGTCTACGGTGCCCAGGCTGCCTGAGCACCGCCTTCCGTCGACGGACGAATTTCGAACGCGCCGCCTTCTTTCCTGAAGGTGGCGCGTTCTGCTTTTGGGGGGCAGATCGAATCCCACCAGCTTCAGGCATGGGCAGGCTTCAGACCAAGGCGGGCACTTGGCCGTGCAGGGAGCGATCGAGCGCCTTGCGCAAATAGCGCTTGGCCTGTTCGAAGGCTGCGCCGTCACGATCTCGCGGTCGGGGCAGGTCGACGGTGACTATTTCCTCGATGCGCCCCGGTTTCGGCGTGAGGATGACGACACGATCGGCGAGCAGCAGCGCTTCTTCGATGTCATGCGTGACGAGAAGGAGAGTCTGCCGATCCTCCAGCCAAAGCCGGGCGACATGATCCTGCAGGCTCGCGCGGGTCAGCGCGTCGAGGGCGGAGAAGGGCTCGTCCAGGAGAAGGATGCGCGGCCGTGCCGCCAGGGTGCGGGCGAGGGCCACGCGCTGGGCCATGCCGCCGGACAATTCCTTGGGCCATCTTCCGCCCAGTCCCTCCAGGTCGACGCGTGCGAGAACTTCTTCCACCCACCTGTCGCGCTCCTTCCTGGGCAGGCCGTCCAGGCCAAAGGCGACGTTTCCGGCAACGCTCAGCCAGGGCAGCAGGCGAGGTTCCTGGAAGACGAAGCCGACGGTTTCGGCCGGGCCGCGGAGATGGGCGCCCTCGATCTCCACCCGTCCACGGGTCGCAGCCTCCAGGCCGCCGACCAGGCGCAAAAGTGTGCTCTTGCCGCTTCCCGAACCGCCGATGATGGCGACGGCCTCTCCTGCCGCGACGGACAGGTCGATGCCACGCAACGCTTGCGTGCCATTGGCATAGACCTTGTCGAGATTGCGTAGCGACAGCATCAGCGATCCTCGCCGGCGAAACTGTCTTCATGGCGCAGGAAGGGACGGCTGAGCGCGACCAGGATCATGTCACTCGCCTTGCCGATCAGCGCGAACAGGATGATCGTGGCGACGATCTCATCGGGTTTGCCCAGTTGCTGGCCATCGACGAGTAGATAGCCGAGCCCTTCGGAAGCTCCCATGATCTCGGCAGCCACCACGAACATCCAGCCGAGGCCAAGGCCGACCCTCAGGGCCGTAACCACCTGTGGCAGGATGGCGGGCAGGAGGATGCGCCGCACCAGCCGCAGCCCCTTCAGCCGGAAGACCTGACCGACCTCGACGATCTTGCGGTCGACCGAGCGGATCGCGCTGGAGACGCCGAGATAAACCGGAAAGAACACGCCGACGGCAATGAGGATGATTTTCGATTCCTCGAAAATGCCGAACCACAGGATGAAGAGCGGCACCCAGGCCAGCGAGGGAATGGCGCGCAGGCCCTGCAGCGTCGGATCGACCAGGGTTCGGAACAAGGACGAGTAGCCGGAGGCAGCTCCGAGCGCGATGCCGGCGAGAGCGCCGAAGAAGAAGCCGGCCCCGACACGGGCCAGGGTTGCGAGGATGTGGGTGGTGAGGTCGCCGTTGCGCGCCAGCTCCAGCAGCGTCGCGGCGATGCGGCTCGGTGGCGGCAAGAGCCGTCCGTCACTCCAGCCGGAATGGACGGCATATTCCCATGCCAAGGCGAGGGTGAGGGGCAGAAGCAGCCCGACATAAGGCCGGACATGGCGAAGAGAGGGCCTGGTCGCCGGGCGCCGCTCTTTCAACGCCTCCGGCGCGACAGGGCTTTCGAGTGCCGTCATGGCCCGGCCTATTGCGTCTGGGCGCCGAAACGCGGGTCGATCAGCCGGTTCACCGCCGCGGGCACGTCGATCTCGGCCTTGATCACGCCGGCGCCCTGCAGGGCTTGCCCGGCGGCCACCAGCGTCTGTCGCTGGGCGTCCCCGATGGTGCCGGTAGACAGGTCCGTGCGGGTGAGCTGGCGCTCGATCACCGCATCGGGCAGCTTGGCGGCTGCGATCAGGCTCTGCTTGAGATCGGCGGGGTTGGCGAGGGCATGCTGGCGGCCCTTTTCATAGACGGCCAGCACGCGGCGCACGAGCTCGGGATGGGCGGCGGCAAAGGCCTCGCGCACATTCAAGACGCCCCAGCTGTTGAGCGCGGGATCGCGGAAGAAGAGTTTGGCGCCATTTTCGACCTCGGCGCCGGCCATGATCGGATCGAGCCCCGCCCAGGCGTCAACGTCGCCGCGGATCAGGGCAGCCTTGCCGTCACCATGCTGAAGTGGCACGAGCGCGATGTCCTTCTCCTTCAGCCCGGCCGAAGCCAGCGCGCGGATGAGGAAGATGTGAGGATCGGTACCGCGCGTCGCCGCCACGCGCCGGCCCTTGAGATCGGCGATGCTGGCAATGCCGGCGTCGGGACGCGTTACCAGCGCCGTCCATTCCGGGCGCGAATAGACATAGACGGATTTGATCGGGTTGCCGTTGACGCGGCCGACCAGGGCTGCCGCCCCCGCCGTCGATCCGAAATCGATGCTGCTGGCATTGAGAAATTCGAGGGCCTTGTTGGAGCCGAGGGACTGGACCCAGCGCACTGCGATGCCGTCGGCCTTGAGCTCCTCCTCCAGCCAACCCTTGTCGCGGATCAGCAGGCCGACGGGATTGTAGGTGGCATAGTCGATCCGTAGTTCGGACGGATTGTCGGCGGCTCTGGCGATCCGAGGTGCCGCGAGGCCGCCCGCGACGAGGGAGGCAAGGCCGGCAATGAAATGGCGTCGGGTCGGCGAAGCGGGGTGGGACATGGCATATCTCCGAAAACAGATCCTTGTTTTATTAATACATAAAGATTGTAGACAAAATAGACAAAAATGCCTTGCTCGGCCACCCGGAGGGGATTGTTCTCGCTGGGCATGGCTGCTAGCATCCGTGGATGCGTATCTCGTCTTTCTCAGCAAGCTGGTGGTGGCCCGTCTAAGCACGGACGGCCACGCATGATCATGCTCATCTGGCCGTCCCGGGAGGGGCGGCTTTTGATTTTTTAAAGATCAGCGCAGGAGCACCCAATCCGAGACGGCCCCAACTCGGAGTTGGCTCCATGACGGACCATATCTACCACTCGGCCGGCGGCATCCGGATCCATCGCGCCTGCCGCGACCTCGACTACCCCCATAACATGTCCGCTCTCGCTGATAGCCTGGACCAGCAGCGCGGCGCTGTGTTTTCCTCGGGCTGCGAGGTGCCGGGGCGCTATCGGCGCGGGGAGGTCGGCTTTGCCGATCCGCCGCTGGTCATCACCGGCAAGGGCCGGAGCTTTCGGATCGAGGCTCTCAACCAGCGCGGCGCTTGCCTGCTGCCGACGATCGAGGGTCGCTTGCGCTCGCTCGGCCTCTTCGAGACTTTCGCCGCGGGTGAGGGATATCTGGGGGGCACGGTGCGCGAGGCGCAAGGCGCGTTTGCCGAGGAGGAGCGCAGCCGCCAGCCCAGCCTGTTCTCGTTGCTGCGGGCGGTGATCGAACTCTTCGCCGCGCCCGACGACCCCTATCTCGGTCTCTATGGCGCCTTCGGCTACGATCTCGTCTTCCAGTTCGAGCCGATGGATCTCCGGTTGCCACGGGCCGAGGATCAGCGCGATCTCCTGCTCTATCTGCCCGACGAACTGGTGGTGGTCGATCATGCACGCCAGCGGGCGCAACGGCTGAGCTATGATTTCAGCGTGGACGGACGCTCGACCCGAAACCTGCCTCGTGCCACCGAACCCCATCCCTATCGCCAACTGGCCGGCCCGGATCTGCCGCCCGAGAGCGATCATGCGCCCGGCGAGTATGCCGCCATGGTCGAACGGGCCAGAGCCGCCTTCGCCCGGGGTGACCTGTTCGAGGTGGTGCTGGGGCAATTGCTGTCGGTGGCCTGTGCAGAAAAACCCAGCACGATCTTCCGCCGGCTTGCCGCCGCCAATCCCTCGCCCTTCGGCGCCCTGATCAATCTGGGCGAGGGCGAGTTCCTGGTGGCGGCCTCGCCGGAAATGTTCGTGCGTGTTGACGGCCGGCGTGTCGAGACATGCCCGATCTCGGGCACCATCCGCCGCGGGGCCGATGCCCTGGAGGATGCCGAGCGCATCCGCGAACTCCTGAATTCCGTCAAGGACGAGGCGGAACTCACCATGTGCACCGATGTCGACCGCAACGATAAATCGCGCATCTGCGAGCCCGGCAGCGTCAAGGTGATCGGGCGGCGCCAGATCGAACTCTATTCGCGCCTCATCCATACCGTCGACCATGTCGAGGGGGTGATACGACCGGGCTACGACACGCTCGATGCCTTCCTCAGTCATGCCTGGGCGGTGACGGTGACCGGGGCGCCCAAGCGCGGTGCGATCCGCCATATCGAGGCCGAGGAGAAGAGCGCCCGGCGCTGGTATGGCGGGGCCTTCGGGTCGGTCACCTTCGACGGCGCCATGAATACCGGCCTGACGCTGCGCACCATCCGTATGCAGGACGGCATCGCAGAATTGCGTGTCGGTGCCACCTTGCTGCATGACAGCGATCCCCGGGAGGAAGAGGCGGAAACCCGGCTCAAGGCCTCCGCCATGCTGGCTGTGCTGGAGGAGGATGCTGTCCGGGCCGATCGGCCGGCAGCTCCGGTACGCAGGGCCGGGTCCGGGCCGCGCCTGCTGCTGGTCGATCATGAGGACAGTTTCGTGCACACGCTGGCCGGCTATTTCCGCGCCGCCGGTGCCGGGGTCGTAACCCTGCGCCCGGCTCTGGCGCGGCAGAAGCTCGCGGATGGGGAGCCGGTGGACCTCCTGGTGCTCTCGCCCGGGCCCGGGCGGCCCGAGGATTTCGCCATGCACCGGACCCTGGAGCTTGCCTTGCAGCGCGGGCTGCCGGTTTTCGGAGTCTGCGTCGGCCTGCAGGGCATGGTCGAATACTTCGGCGGCCGGCTCGACCTGCTCCCGAAACCCGTGCATGGCAAGGCCTCACGCATCGAAGCTGGGGATGGACAGCTCTTCGCCGGCCTGCCCGGCAGCTTTTCGGTAGGGCGCTATCACTCCATCCATGCTGATGCGCACGACCTGCCGCCGGAACTGCGGGTTACCGCGCGCGACGCAAACGGCGTCATCATGGCGGTGGAGCATGCCACCCTGCCGTTGGCCGCCGTGCAGTTCCACCCGGAATCGGTGATGACGAGGCCCGAGATCGGCCGACGGATGATCGAGAACGTGCTGGCGATGATCGGCGGTGAAGCCGTGGCTGTCGCGGCGGAGTAATGGTCGGCAAGGACGACCTCATCGCTGCCGGAAGAGGCGGGTGAATCCCTCCCCGGTTTCGGGGAGGGGGGCCCCGGCGGAGTCCTGACGGCTTCTTGTGAGCAGCAGGTCACCTCTCTTCCGAACCCGCTTCCTCAGCTCCCACCATCCATGCGCAGGTTCCAGGTCTCGTAGGGGCGGCGGAAGGTCGGCAGGCGCTCCGTCATGGGGGGTAGCGGCGCGAAGGGCTTGTGCGGCTCGGCCTGATACCAGAACGCCACCGAGGAGAGGTCGTCCGAACGCCGGTTGGCGTGGCCGTGCTCAATGCTGACCCGGATCGATCTGTGGAAGATCACCGGGTCCTCGATGTGCCAGCGATAGAGCGTCACCGGTTCGGTCCAGTTCGGGCCGCCGGCGGCGATGATGCCGTGATAGGGCGCGCTGTAGTCCTGCGTCGGGCACCAGGCCGTATTGAAGTAGTCCTCCGTGCCGGTACCATGCAAAGTGGGCGGCCAGGCATCGTTGGCGCCGGGGCTGCTCTCGTTGCGCGGCGCGATCGGCTCGGCCTTGGGTCCGATGCGCGGATCGGGCTTGCGCACGGTGTCGGGGACCGACAGGCCTGGCTCGCCATCGACGAAAATCATGTCGTCGCCCTCGCCATACCAGTCCCACAGGTCAGAGCGCCGCCGCGAATAGACGCTGTAGAGCACGCCGACATAATGGCCGTGCCCTTCCGCCTCCAGGATGGTGTAGTTGTCCTTGCCGTCGACGGTCTCGCCGCCGAACAGGAACTGCTCGTTGGCGAGGCCCGCCTCGTCCATGCCTTGGGGACGGTCCTGGCGATACTGGGCATGGAAGCGGCCGAGCCCCGGCTCGAGCTCATCGTGCAGTTCGAGGTCGACATAATAGTAGAACAGCAGGTCGTCCTCGGCCTCGTTGGTGACAGTCAGCTTCATGTGGCCGGCGAACGGCATCGGGAAATAGCAGTTGAAGGCCTTGCCGTCCTCGGGGCTGGCCTGCACCGGCAGGCTGGCGAAGTTGCGCGTGGCGGCATGCCCCATGCCGAAGAAATCGCCGATCGGCGTCTCGACGCTCGGATGCTCCTCGCCGTCCCAATAGGCCCGGAGCACGATCTTGCGCAGGAACAATTCGCTCTTGCAGGCGAGGGTGGCCCAGATATGGGTGACGATGCCGGTACCGGCATGCTCGGCGATAACAACCGTCTGCCCCGGCTCGATATGCAGCCTGTCGTCATTGCCGCCGGTGCGGTCATAGCTCGAGAAGCGGCGGGAGCGGCCTTCGCGCAGTTTGGCGAGGCCACGCAGGGGCGAAAGTCCGGACTGGGTCATGCTCACTTCCTCAAAGGGACGGTATTTGAAATACCGCTGTCATTCCCGGCGAGCCACATAGTGGCGAGGGAAGGGAATCCAGGGCTGCCGAGTAATGGCCCCTGGATTCCCTTCCCGTTGCCTGCGGCAACGCCGGGAATGACAGCTTTTGGGATCGTACAATTCGGCTCATTTCAGGCCGCTGGTCTTGATGGATTCGGTGATTTGGCGCTGGAACACAGCAAAGAGGATCAGCATCGGCAGCGCGACAATGGTCGAGGCCGCCATCACATAGTTCCAGGCGCCGGCATACTGGCTGCGGAAATTGGCAATCGCGACCTGGACCACCCACAGGCTGGAATCGGAGGCGACCGTGAGCGGCCAGAGGAAGGCGTTCCAGTTGGCCAGGAAGAACAATATGGCCAGCGCCGCCAGGATCGGCCGGCTCAGCGGCAGCACGATGCTCCAATAGATGCGCCAGCGCCAGGCGCCGTCGATCAAGGCTGCTTCCTCCAATTCGCGCGGCAGCGACAGATAGTATTGCCGCAGGAGGAAGATGCCGAAGGCGTTGAAGATCGAAGGTACGATCAGCCCGGCATAGGAATTCAGCATGCCCATCGCCCGGACCAGGATGAAGAGCGGCACGATGATCACCGGCAGCGAGACCAGGAAGGTGGAGAACATGGCGAGGAAGATCGCGTCCCGCCCCGGGAAATGCAGCCGGGCCAGCGCGTAGCCCGCCATGGAATGGAAGAACAGCGCGACGATGGTGACGATCGCCGAGACCAGGAAGGAATTGAGGAGGTAGCGCAGGAAGGGGATTTCGGTCAGCACATAAAGGAAATTGCCGATGGTGGGCCGCTGCGGCACGAGATCGGGCAGGAACACTTCGGCCGGTGGCTTGAAGGCGACCACCAGCATCCACACCAGCGGAAACACCGTCATCAGCGCCAGCACCAGGCTGACCAGCATCCACAGGAAGCGCACGAGCTGGCCCGGCGGGGCGAGGGCAGGGGCGTTGCGCTCAGGCATGATGGAAGCGCCCGCCCCGCGTCAGCCTGAACAGGATGAGGGTCACGGTCATCAGCAGCGCCACGAGCAGCGATGCCATGGCGGAGGCATAGCCGAAGGCGCCAAACTGGAAGGCCTGGCGATAGATGTAGACGATCAGGGCCGAGGTGGCATTGGCCGGGCCGCCCTTGGTCATGACATAGATGAGATCGAAGACCTGGCCGCCGGCCGCCGCTGTCACCACGGAGACCAACACCACGAAGAAGCTGGTCGGCCGCAGCAAAGGCAGGGTGATGTAGCGAAAGCGCGCGAGCGGGCCGGCACCGTCGAGTTCGGCGGCCTCGTAATATTCGGCCGGAATGTCCTGCAGGCCGCCGAGGAAGATCAGCATGTAGAAGCCCATCATGAACCAGACGCTGACGGCCACGAGAGTTGATAGCGCCAGATTCGGATCGCCCAGCAGCGAGAGCCCGGGCAGGCCGAGCCAGCCGAGGAGGCGGGAAAGGATGCCTACTTTCTCCACCAGCAGGATCTGCCAGACCATGGCGACCACCACCAGGCTGACCATTTGCGGGGCAAAGAACATCGAGCGGATCATCGTCTCGAACCGCCCGCCACGCTGCACCAGCAAGGCGAGGCCGAGCCCGCAGACATAGAGCGCGGGCACCAGCAGGGCGGCATAGAGCAGTGTCACCCTGAGCGAGGTCCAGAACAGCGGGTCACGCCACATGCGCCAGTAATTGGCCAAGCCGACGAAACGATAGCCGCCGAAACCGTCGACCTCATAAAAGCCGATGGCGAGGGCGAGCAGCATCGGCAGGCCGACGAAGACGGCAAGGCCCAGGGCGTCGGGCAGCACGAAGAGATAGCCGGCGAGGACATCGCGGCGGGAGGCGCGGGTGGATGTCATGGCGCGGCTCCTTGCCTCGTGGCGGAGCGATCGGAATGAAGCGCGACCAGCCTTCTCCCCTCGTGGGAGAAGGTGGCCGAGCGGGGCGATGTCGGATGAGGGGAGATACGCAGCCTTGCAAGGTCTTTGCCAACACCCCTCATCCACCCCTTCGGGGCACCCAGTCCACTCCAAATGGAGTGGACGATACCCGCAAGGGGAGAAGGCTGGTCGCGCCTTGCGCATTTCGGCTGGAAAAAGCCCACTCCGCCCCTCACAGGATCGGCGCGCCGCTATAGCCGGCGAGGAAGGCGTCGAGCTGCTGGCTGGCTGCCGTTGCCGCTTCCCGGGGATCGGTGCCGCCGAGCTGGGTGGCCTGGATCGCGTCGGAGATGATCTTGTAGACCTCGGGCGGCACGCGCGGCTCGGCCCGTGTGCCCGGATAGATCTCCTTGGCGAAAAGGCCCATCCTGCCAGCTTGGAAGGCCGCGGAACCGGCGGCAAGAGCGCTGGCGCGCGGCGGCATGTCGCTCTTGGCGGTCGTGCACCAGTCGACGACCCGTTGAACCGATCCCTTGTCCATAGAGGCCAGGGCCCAGGCGCAGAATTTGGCCGCCGCGTCGGGATTCTGGCCCTTGGCATTGGCAACGAAGGCCCAGCCGCCGCCGACAGTGACATACTTTCCACCCGCCGGAATCGGCAGCTTGAACACGCCATAGGGCGTGTCCTTGGCATTGTTCTCCATGGCGGCGATGCCCCAGATGCCGACATTCTGCATGGCGGTCAGGCCGGCACCGAGATTGGAGACGATGTCGAAGCCGCCGCTGACCACCTGTCGGGGCGCGGAGCCCGACTGGATGGCATCCTGCCAGAGCTTGAGGGCCTGCACGGTGGCGGGCGAGTCGAAGGCGCTCTTGCCGTCCTTGCCCTGAATCTCGCCGCCGCCCTGCCAGAGGAAGGGGTACCAGGTGAAGTTCTGGTAATAGCCGGGCGTGGTCTCGAACAGCACGCCATAGCGGTTCGACGTCGTCAGCTTCTTGGCAAGCTCGAGGAGCTCGTCCCAGGTCTTGGGAACGTCGTTCTCGTTCAGCTTGGCTTCCTCGAAGGCCTTGACCGAATAATAGAAGGCCATCGGCTCGACCTCCATGGGCACGCCATAGATCTTGCCGTCGACCTTGCGGTTGGCAATCACGCTGTCGGGAAAGTCGGTGCGGGCCGCTTCCTCGATATGGGGTGTCAGGTCCGCCAGCACGCCGCCATTGTAGTAGCGCAGAAAGTCGCCGGGACTGATCAGGAAGATGTCGGGGCCCTGGCCGGAGGCGAAAGCGGTGGCGAGCTTGGAGCCGGAGATGTATTCGCTGTTGACGATATATTCGAGTTCGACTTTGGGGGAATGATCGGAATTCCAGGCTGCCACCAGATCCTGGAACCATTTGACCTGGGGCTTTACGTCGCCACCGGGCGCGTAGAACTGCCAGAATTTCAGGGTGGCGTCCTGGGCCTGGGCTCCGGAACGGTTGAGATAGGGTGCGTTCAGGAACCCGCCTGCCAAGCCAGCGCCGGCGACGAGCAGGCTGCGACGGCTGATGCCGGCCTTTTCCACGCGATTTTCGGGACGCACGGCCTTTACAGTCATGATTTCCTCCCTATTGCCGGCTGTTTTGCCTCCGGCTTGTCGTTCTCAACGGATGCGGCTCGCGCCGCGTTCCCGTCAGGCTGAATCGAAGGGGTGCAGGATGGATGGCACGGTTGTGGTGCGTGGCGCGCCGGTGAAGCTGCCGCTCAGGCGTTCCAGCAGCATGGCGGTGGCCTGCCGGGCGAGGGCGGCCGGGCTGTTGCCCACCCTGGTCAGGCGGGGGCGGACATATTCGAGCTGCGGCAGGTCGTCGAAGACGGACACGGCGATGTCATCGGGCACCGAAATGTCGCTGTCGTAGAATTCGGTGAGGGCGCCTGAAGCCATCAGGTAGTTGGCGAAGAAGACGGCCGTTGGCAGGGCATGGCCATGCTCGCGCTTGAGCCAGGCGGCGGCCTCGCGGCCCGATGGCGCGAGATAGCTGCCGGTAAAGCGCAAGGCGGGATCGATGGTGACGCCGTTGTCGCTCAGGGCCTTCTCGAAGCCGTCGGCTCGCGCCATCGCCTCGGAGAAGAAGGCAGGGCCGGTGACATGGGCGATGCGCCTGTGTCCCTGGCGGGCGAGGTATTCGCCCATCAGATAGCCGCCGCCGAAATCGTCCAGCCTGATGCTGTCGACAGCTTGATTGGGCAAATGGCCGATGAAGACGGTGGGAATGTCGATGCCCACCAATACGTCATGCATGCCGTGCAGGGCGAAATCGCCCACGATGAGGCCATCGACCCGGCGGTTGCGGATCTGCTGGAGATATTCGCGGCCATGGTCCTGGGAGTGGCCGCCCGGCACGTCCGTGTTGAAGATCAGCATGTCCAGGCCGACATTCTCCAGCTCGGACTGCGCCGTCTTCACCAGTTCGGGATAGAAGGGGTTGCGAATGTCGGGGATCAGCATGGCGACGGTATCGGTGCGCCCGGTGCGTAGGCTGCGTGCCTGGGGATTGGGTTGGTAGCCCAATTCGCGGATCGCCTGCTCGACGCGCTCGCGCAATTCCCTGGAGACGCGATCGGCATGATTGATCGCATGCGACACGGTCGTGCGTGAAACGCCAGCTCTCTCGGCAACTTTCGATATCGTGCTCACTTGGGCATGATAGCTAAGATGAATGCATTTGCAAATCGATTTGCATAAATTCTTTGCCCGAATATCCTCTGGCTGCGCGGACGTCCCGTTCGCGAACAAGACGCCCGCTCAGCCAGAGGATCAGGGCGTCGCCTGTACCAAGGTGCCGGAATAGAGGATAGGGCCGGTGGGTTGGCCTGAGGGGGAGCCGCCTTCCGGCTCCAGGGTCACGGCCAGGACAGCCTGCTGCACCACCTGTTCGGGCAGACTGGTCAGCCGCGCCTTCTCCACCGTGAAGGGCTGGTCGCCGATCACGCCGAGCGATCGTGGGCCGGGGAGCTTGTCGTTCACCAACCACAATTCATAGGATTTGTTCGGTTGAGGTCTGGCCGCTACCGGCCGGATGGTGAGGGAGCGCGCCTCGACATTCACCGAGACGATGAAGGCGGGGGAGGCGGCGTCCTTCTGCAGCACGGCGACGAAACTGCCTGGTTGCACAGGATTGTGCAGCATGGGCGTGAGGGCGAAGAGGGCCAGCCCCGCGGCCAGCGCGCCGGTACCCAAGGCGGTCATCCGCCAGCGCCGCAGGCGCCTTTCGAGCAGGGGAACCAGCTTGTCCGTTCCACTGTCGAGGCGAGCCAGGATGCTTGGCAGCAAGGAGGCCGGCGCCTCCACGGGCGCTATGGTTTCGGCCAGGGGTGCCAGGCTCCGTTCCCAGGCCATGATGGCGACATCGAGAGCCGGTTCGCGCTGGCGCCGCGCCGCAACGGCGGCCCGCTCCGCCGCATCAAGCGTGCCCAATACGTATTCGCCTGCCAGCAGATCGAGGTCGTCGGGATCAGTCATGACCGAGACACTCCCTCAACTGGGCGAGGCCACGGTGGAGCAACGTCTTTACTGTCGGGACCGGCCGCTCGAAGCGCCGGGAGAGGGCTTCGCGCGAGGTGCCTCGGTAATAGGCGAGCAGGATCATCTGGCGCCGCTCCTCATCGAGGCCGGCGAGGCAGGCGATGAGGCGTCGCAGTTCCTCGCTGCGTTGACGGCCCTCGAGTGGTTCGAGGCTTTCGGCCGGCAACTCGTCGAGATCCTGGGTACCGGCATTGGCCGCGTGCCGTGTACTGCGCAGAATGTCGATCGCGCGGTTGCGGGCGATCGTCGCCATCCAGGTCATGGCGGAGGCCTTGCCGGGATCGAAATCCGCCGCCTTGTCCCAGATCCTCACATAAATCTCCTGCAATGCATCTTCGGCCGTGGCTCTCTGGCGCAGGATACGAAGGACCACCCCATAAAGTTTCGCCTGGGTCGCATCATAGAGGCTGCGGAACGCAGCCCTGTCGCCCGAGGCGACGGCGCGCATCAGGCTTTCCAGTGTCCCTTCTTTTGCCTCGAAGCTTTTGGTGCTGATCAAACCGACCTTCCCGGTTCCCCACTGGCGCAGGAATGATTTCTGCTGCGATCAAACAATAAAATCGATCTGGATGGAACAGATTTCGTCTAAAAGAATCTTGGCTTCCAGGCGGGGTGACTCAGTACGTCGTGGACGTTGAAAGGTTTCAGCCGAAGAAAAGAATATTTTTATTCTTTATGATGAAACCCTATCTCGATCGTATCGTATATGTTTATTTTTATGCGATGAAATATTTTCTTAATTCAAAAAAGAATATTTTCGAAAACTGAAACCTTCGGAAAGTCGAGGCGTAGATCTTCACGAGACACGAACAGTTTCGCTCTCCACCGGTCTCGACGATCGGTGCAACCTTGCCTTCCGGAGATCTACCATGACCCGTCGCACTTCCTCCTATGCAGCCGCCATCGGCGTCGTTCTTGCCGCATCCGTGTTCTACACGCTGGGCGCAGCCCGGGCCGAGACCACCGTCAATGTCGGCGGCGCCCCGATGTATCCCTCCAAGAACATCATCCAGAATGCCGTCAATTCGAAGGACCACACCACCCTGGTTGCGGCGGTCAAGGCAGCCGGCCTTGTCGATACCTTGATGACCCCCGGGCCGTTCACGGTCTTCGCGCCGGTGAACAAGGCGTTCGGCAAGCTGCCGAAGGGAACCGTCGAGACACTGCTCAAGCCTGAGAACAAGGCGACGTTGACGGCTGTGCTTACCTATCATGTCGTCCCCGGCAAGCATTCGGCCGCAGAGCTGATGTCCGAGGTCAAGGCTGGCGGTGGCAAGGCCACCTTGAAGACCGTGCAGGGCGGCACGCTGACGGTCACGCAGGTCGGCCGCAAGCTCGACATCACCGATGCCAAGGGTGACAAGGCGACCGTGACCATCCCCGACGTCAACCAGAGCAATGGCGTCATCCACGTCATCGATACCGTGCTGCTGCCGCAATAACGGACCGCGCCGGACCGCGCTTTCTAGAGCAAAGTGCGATTTCACTGAATCGCGCCTTTTCTCTAACTGTTTGTTTTAACGCGTTTTCTTGATCGAAAAGTCTATCAACGTAATTGCTCAGGGGTGTCGCTCCTCACCTCTATCCTCTCCCCGTAAGCACGGGGCGAGGCAAGGTGAGGGGCTGCGCGACCTCGACGGTAGGGGGAGCAAATACCGATCAACTTTTCTGAAAAACGCTCTGCCGCGGTCCGGTGCCACCCTCATCCTCTTCGGGGAGGCCTTTCGTCATGAGCGAGCCCATCTCTCGTTCCCAACCTGTCATCGCACCGATCCATTCGACCATCGTGAGGATTACGCATTGGACCAACGCCGTTGCGATGCTGATGATGATCTCCAGCGGCTGGGCCATCCATAATGCTTATCCTACCCTGCCTTTCCTCTTTCCCTCCGCCCTCACGCTCGGCGGCTCGCTGATCGGCGGCCTGCAATGGCATTTCGCCGCGATGTGGCTGGTGATGGCCAACGGCCTGATCTATCTCGTCTATGGCTTGGCCTCGGGGCGGTTTTACCGAAAATTGCTGCCGATCTCGCCCGGGGCGGTGTTTGCCGATGTCAAGGCGGCTCTGGCCGGCCGGCTCGGCCATGCGGATCTCGGCGGCTACAATGGCGTGCAGCGCCTGCTCTATCTCGGCGTGATCGTTGATGGCGTGCTGGTGGTGCTGTCGGGTCTGGCGATCTGGAAGCCCGTGCAACTGCGCCTGCTCGTGATGCTGCTGGGCGATTTCGATACGGCGCGCCTCATCCATTTTGGTGCGATGTCGATCATCGTCGGCTTTCTTATCGTGCATGTCGTCATGGCCCTGCTGGTGCCGCGCAGCCTGCTGGCGATGGTCCGCGGGCGCTGAGAGAGGGAGATTGCCATGTCCCGCCAGCCCCGAAGATCCCATCCCGATACCGGCGTGATCCTGCGCGAGGCGGCAGGCCGGCTCGATAGGCCCACCCGGCGCTACTTCCTGCGTCAGGCGCTCGGCCTGGGAACCCTGACGCTGCTGGCCGGCTGCGATGTCACCGACGGCTATAGTGCCGAAGCCATGCTGGGGCGTATCTCCGACTTCAACGATCGCGTTCAGGCCTGGCTGTTCTCGCCCGTCCGTCTGGCGCGGGAATATCCGCCGAGCGCGATCACCAGGCCTTTCCCGTTCAATTCATTCTATCAGCCCAACACGCCGGAACAGGCGCCGGTGATCGATCCCGAGGCCTATCGCCTGAACGTCACCGGACTGGTCGAGCGCCGGGCGGATTGGACGCTGCCGGAGCTGCATGCTCTGCCGCGCATCACCCAGATCACCCGCCATATCTGCATAGAAGGCTGGAGCGCGATCGGCAGCTGCTCGGGGGTGCCCTTCTCACATTTCCTGCGCCACGTCGGGGCCGATCTCGGCGCGAAATACGTCACCTTCCGCTGCGACGACAATTACGTCACCAGCATCGACATGCCCACCGCCCTGCATCCGCAGACACAGCTGACTTTCTGGTTCGACGGCCAGGTATTGCCGCGTGCCTATGGTTTTCCGATGAAGCTGCGCGTGCCGACCAAGCTCGGCTTCAAGAATCCCAAACATATCGGCGAGATCGAGGTCGGCAACGACTATGTCGGCGGCACCTGGGAAGCCCAGGGCTATAACTGGTTCAGCGGGCTGTAGTTGGCTGTTTCCTGGAAATGCCGACGTTCTCGTTCGCGTCTGGAAGCTCTGTGCTTATGGAAAAGAAAATGCGGGCGACGACGCCCGCATCTCCATGGATACTTCGCTTCCAGCGCTTCCGCGACGGGGATAGGCCGGCCTATTCGGCGGCAGCCTTCGTCGTCACGCTCGCCTCGGCAGCTTCCTGGGCCTTGAGGGCCTCGGGATGCGGCATCGAGATGATGTTGTAGCCGGAATCGACGAAATGCACTTCGCCGGTAACCCCGGTGGAGAGATCCGAGAGCAGATAGAGCGCAGAACCGCCGACCTCCTCGATGCTCACGGTGCGACGCAGCGGCGCGTGGGCGCGCTGATAGTTGAACATCAGCCGGGCATCGGAAATGCCAGCGCCGGCGAGGGTGCGGATCGGCCCTGCCGAGATCGCATTGACCCTGACGGCCTGCGGGCCGAAATCGGAGGCAAGGTAGCGCACCGAAGCCTCGAGCGCAGCCTTGGCCACGCCCATGACATTGTAGTTCGGCATCACCCGCGTGGAGCCACCATAGGTGAGGGTGAGGATCGAGCCGCCATCATGCATCAGGTCGGCGGCGCGCTTGGCGATCTCGGTGAAGGAGAAGCAGGAGATCACCATTGTCTTGGCGAAATTGTCGCGCGTGGTGTCGGCGTAGCGGCCCTTGAGCTCGCTCTTGTCTGAATAGGCGATGGCATGGACGAGGAAGTCGATCTTGCCCCATTCCCGCGCCAGCGTGGCGAAGACGCCGTCGACGGAAGCGACATTCTCGACGTCGCACGGCACCAGCAGGCTGGAGCCGACGCTATTGGCGAGCGGCTCCACGCGCTTGCGCAGGGCATCGCCCTGATAGGTGAATGCCAATTGGGCGCCTTGGGCGGCAAGGCTCTTGGCGATACCCCAGGCGATCGAATGATCATTGGCTACGCCCATGATCAGACCGCGCTTACCTTGCATGAGCCCTGTCATGGCCTGCAACTCCAAATCCTGGTCATCAGTCACTAGAGCAAAGCGCGTTTTGGTGTGAACGTTGCTTTGCTCCAGCTCCTAGGTTCGAGGCGTTTTGCGATTTGACGCGATTCCGTCAAATCGCAAAACCCTTTGGGGCTCAATCAGACCAGAATCGGCCGATCAGCCCGCATTTCCGCCTCTTTACCACGTTTTGACAAAGCAGCCGGGGATTTGCGCAGGTCCCGGATCACTTTATCTGTCTCTTTGTTACCGGGCATGCTCATCCACGGTCTTCAAACTCTGGACGAGCGCTCGCCCCGGATAGTCCGGTCGGAACAGGCGGTGACCAATCTCAGGCGTCGAGGCGCTTGAAGACCAGGGCCGCGTTGGTGCCGCCGAATCCGAAGGAATTGGACAGGACATGGCTGAGCTTGGCATTGTCGATACGCTTGCGGACGATCGGCATGTCGGCAAAGGCCGGATCCAACTCCTCGATATGCGCACTCTCGCAGATGAAGCCATTATTCATCATGAGTAGTGAATAAATTGCTTCCTGCACGCCGGTCGCACCCTGCGAATGACCGGTCAGTGCCTTGGTCGCGGCGATCGGCGGGCACTTGTCACCCGAGCCGAACACCTTGCGGATGGCCTCGATCTCGGGAGGATCGCCCGCTGGCGTCGAGGTGGCGTGCGGGTTGATGTAGTCGATCGGCGCCTTGATGTTGGCCAGCGCCATGCGCATGCAGCGCTCGGCGCCCTCACCCGAGGGGGCGACCATGTCATGGCCGTCGGAGGTGGCGCCATAGCCCGCGACCTCGCCATAGATGCGGGCGCCGCGAGCCTTGGCATGCTCCAGCTCTTCCAGCACCAGCACGCCGGCACCGGCGGAGATCACGAAGCCGTCGCGGTTCTTGTCGTAGGGGCGGGAGGCCGTGGAAGGGGTGTCGTTGTATTTGGACGACATCGCGCCCATGCCGTCGAACAGCACGGCGAGCGTCCAGTCGAGCTCCTCGCAGCCACCGGCAAACATCACGTCCTGCTTGCCGTACTGGATCTGCTCATAGGCATTGCCGATGCAATGGTTCGAGGTCGCGCAGGCCGAGGAGATGGAATAGTTGATGCCCTTGATCTTGAACCAGGTCGAGAGCGTGGCGGAGGCGGTGGAGGACATCGCCTTGGGAACGGCGAAGGGACCGACCTTCTTGGAGCTGCCCGACTCGCGCGCCTTGTCGGCGGCCTCGACAATGGTGCGGGTGGAGGGACCGCCCGACCCCATGATGATACCGGTGCGCTCGTTGGAAACCTCGTTGGCCTCCAGGCCGGAATCGAGGATGGCCTGCTCCATCGCTACATGGTTCCAGGCGGTGCCGCCGCCATGGAAGCGCATGGCGCGGCGATCGACCACTGAAGCGGGGTCGAGCGTGGGTGCGCCATAAACCTGTGAGCGGAAGCCGTATTGGGCGAACTGCTCGGCGCGCGTGATACCGGATCTGGCCTCGTGCAGGCTGGAGAGAACCTCCTGCGTCGAATTGCCGATCGAAGACACGATACCCATGCCGGTAACGACGACACGTCTCATGGCGATCCCTTCCAGTTTCGTAACCGACCCACGATCCTCTCCGAGGGGACCGCCAGGCCAGCACTGCGTTCCCTAGAGCAAAGCGCGTTTAGACAGAAACGCTTGTTTGCTCTAGCTCTTTAGTCGGACGCGTCCTTGCGATTCTTGGCGTGACCGCCAAATCACAAAACGCTTTAGAGCAAAGCGCGTTTAGACAGAAACGCTTGTTTGCTCTGGCTCTCTGTTTCCAGGCCAATCCAACGGATTGGCCAGAGCATCTTTGCGACTTCAGGCAATTCCGTCCGATCGCAAAACGCTTGAGCAGAATTTCGCAAGCGGCCCGGTTTTGGGCAAGCTCGGAAATTGTGCTCGCTGCCCGTGAATGGGCAGGACCCAATCACGGACGACCTACAAAGCGCCAACCCCGTCGGCGCGTCGAGCGTCGTCGGGGCCGCACCCTGCATGTTTCAAAGCACATTGCAATAGGCAAGCCAATGACCGGCTCGACCGGAAATGCGCTCGATCCGCACCGCGTGGAGGCCAGAAATCAGGCCTGGAACTCAAGCTTGGAACAGGCCGACGCGCAGATCCTTGGCTTCATAGATGGTACGGCCATCGGCCTTTAGCCAGCCATCCGCGATGCCGAGAATCAATTTACCCTTGAAAACCCGCTTGAGATCGACGCCATATTCGACCTGTTTGACGCTGGGCAGCACCTGGTCGGTAAATTTGACCTCTCCCACACCGAGGGCGCGGCCCCGTCCGGACTGGCCGAGCCAGCCCAGGAAAAAGCCGGTCATCTGCCAGAGGGCGTCGAGGCCGAGGCAGCCCGGCATCACCGGATCGCCCTGGAAATGGCAGGAGAAGAACCACAGATCCGGTTTGACCTCGAGCGTGGCACGTACGCAGCCTTTGCCGTTCGGTCCGCCGGTCTCGGAGATCTCCGGGATGCGATCGAACATCAGCATGGGGGGAAGGGGCAATTGCGCATTGCCGGGTCCGAACATCTCGCCGCGCCCGCAGGCGAGGAGATCTTCATATTCAAAGCTCGAACGGCGTTCCGCCATTGCGTCTCAGTCCTCATCGACCAGTCAAAATCGCGTGGCCGAACAGGCGAGCCTGCCCGCACCACGGCCTCCCCTTAACATAGCAATCCCGCAGCCGAAAGCGGGGGGAGGGTCGTGGGCGCGATGTTGCCCCCTTAAAAAGGACTCAAGCGGTCTTGTCGGACCACCGATCGGCTGGCAGCCAGGGTAGCGCTTGCTATTGCACCGCCGAATCGTAGCGAAACACCAGTGTGTCGTCGCGCCAGCCGGTCTGTGCACAGTCCTTGGCACGCCGGGGCACCTTTCCACGCAGAGTGATGGTCGGCGGTTCCCCGGCAGACGAGCCTTCGACTCGGTAGGAGATCGGTCCGCATTCGCGCGAGAAGACATAGGCCTGGCCGCGGTAGACGCCGCCGCTGGCCGTTCCCTTGAACAGCAGTGCTCCCTTGCGCACCCCGGCCTCGGCAAGGCCTGGTCGGGGTGCCTCGTAATAGAACAGGCGATTGCCTTCGCTGGCTGAAAGAGCGACGCGCGAGCCGTTATGGTCCCAATAACTCGAGACCGTATAGGGCGGCAGGTTGGATCGAGCCGGTTCGGACTGAGGTGAGGTGGCGATCGGGGCCTGCCCACCCGTGAGCTTGGCCTGGGCATCCAGCCGCCGGCGCACCGATGCGGCGCAATAGCCTTTGGGAAAATTGTCGAGATAGGCTTCGAGCTTGATCGGCGTGGGATCGATGCCGAGATCGCTGCAGGCCGCCATGTCGGCCTTGTCGAGGGACGGGCTCACCGGAATTGCTGGGAGCGGCTGTGCGGTGCCGGGCGGCGTGGCCGGGGCAGCGCTCCCGCCGAGATAGAGATCACCGAGCAGGGCCTCGTCGACCCAGGGCGTCTGGCGCTGGTTCGTCGCGGCATGAACGTCCTGGCGCACCAGAGCCAGCATCCGCCGGATCTCGATGCCGGCTTCGGGCAACCGCTTCAGCAAGGCGGCCGCGAAAGGGGAATGGGTGCCATCCCCGTCATCGGCGACGGCATTGGGGCCTGTGGCGAAGGCGACCAGTGTGCCGGTACTGGCGGCGTCGAGACGAGCCAGGCCACGCGAGGCGCCGCGGCTTGCGCTCGCCGGCAGGGGATTGTTGCGGCAGGCATCGACGAGCAGGATCTTGGCCTTGGCGCCCGAGGCGCTCAGGATGTCGCTGATGTCGTCGAGCCTGACCGTCTGGGTGGCGAGATCGACGCGGCTCTTGATGTCGGCGCCGATGGGAATGAGGAAATTGCGCTGGTCGACCTGCATGCCGTGGCCGGCATAGAACACCAGCGCGATATCGGCATCGGTGGCTTCATTGCCGAATTCGGCCATCGCCCGCAGCATGACGGCGTGGTCGGCATTCGTGGCGCGGATCACCTTGAAGCCGAGCGTTCCTCCGGCCAGCAGTGCGGCCATGGCGTCGGCATCGGCCACGGGATTGGCGAGACGGCCGAGCGTGCGATAGTCGCCATTGCCGATGACGAGCGCGACACGCTTGTCGGCGACCGCCGCCGTGGCGCTGGCCAGCCAGAACAGACACAACAACATCAAGCAACGCCGGATCATCGCCCCATCCCGGATTCACGGCAGCACCGGATCGATTGTGGCATGCCCGCCGGATGCTGGCCAGTTCGAGGGGGAACAGGGCGTGGGACGGCATCGTCAGGGCACCGGGGCTTAGGTCAGCTCGCAATAGATTTGTAAACGCTCGGACACTTTCCTTCGCATGACTTTCCTTCGTGGATCGTGGAGGCTATCGTCGCGGCCCGAAATCGAAAGGCCACGCAGGGACGGGGCCGCCAAGGCGTTTTGCGATCTGGCCTATCAGCCAGGGATCGCAAGGATGCATTCAGCTTGACCCCGTTCTGCTCCAGGGAGCCCAGTTCGTGACCCTTCTTCCCCAGGAAATCATCCGCAAGAAGCGCGATGGCGCGGCTCTATCCGCGGCCGAAATCGAGAGTTTCGTGCAAGGGCTGGTCGCCGGCAGCGTCACCCATGCCCAGGTCGCGGCCTTTGCCATGGCAGTGTTCTTCCGCGGCATGGCGATGGACGAGCGCATCGCGCTGACGCGGGCCATGACCCGATCCGGCACCGTGCTCGACTGGCGCGGCCTCGACCTGCCGGGGCCGGTGGTGGACAAGCACTCGACCGGCGGCGTCGGCGACAATGTCAGCCTGATGCTCGGGCCGCTGGTGGCGGCCTGCGGCGGCTTCGTGCCGATGATTTCAGGCCGCGGCCTCGGCCACACCGGCGGCACTCTCGACAAGCTCGATTCGGTTCCGGGCTATGCGACCCAGCCCGACCTCGCCCTGTTCCGCCGCGCCGTGCGCGAGGCCGGCACCGCGATCATCGGCCAGACCGCCGACCTCGCTCCGGCCGACAAGACCGTCTATTCGATCCGAGACGTCACGGCCACGGTCGAATCGATCCCGCTGATCACCGCCTCGATCCTGTCGAAGAAGCTCGCGGCCGGGCTGCAGGCCCTGGTGATGGATGTGAAGACGGGTTCGGGCGCCTTCATGCCGACGCTGGAGGGCTCACGCGAGCTGGCCGAATCGATCGCGACCGTCGCCACGGGCGCCGGATTGCCGACCACCGCGCTGATCACGGCCATGGATCAGCCTCTTGCCAGCGCCGCCGGCAATGCCCTGGAAGTCCGCAACGCGGTGGATTTTCTCACCGGGGCGCATCGGGACGTGCGCCTGCTCGAAGTCACCGTCGACCTGTGTGCCGAGATGCTGGTGCTCGGCAAGCTTGCCCGCGACACCGCCGAGGGTCAGGCCCGCATCGAGCAGGCCCTGGCGAGCGGGCGGGCGGCCGAACATTTCGCCCGCATGGTCTCGGTGTTGGGCGGCCCGGCCGATTTCGTCGAGCAGCCCGAGCGCTATCTGCCGGCTGCGCCGGTGGTGAAGCCCGTCTTCGCCGAGCAAGCGGGGAGGGTCGGCAGCATCGATACGCGGGTCGTCGGCCTCGCCGTGGTGGCCTTGGGCGGAGGACGCACCCGCCCGCAGGATGCCATCGACCACGCCGTGGGCCTCACCGGGCTGGCGGAGCTTGGCGCCGAGGTCGGGCCCGACCGTCCCCTGGGTTTCGTGCATGCTCGCAGCGACGCGGCGGCCGAGGCCGCAGCGGCTGGCCTGCGAGCGGCCTATCGCACCGGAGAGGGTGAGGAAGCCCTGCCGCCGGTGCTCGAACGCATTGGAGGAAGCTGAGATGGGTCGCGCGCTCCTTCTGGTGATGGATTCCTTTGGCATCGGCGCAGCCGAAGACGCCGAACACTATGGTGATGCGGGGGCCGATACGCTCGGCCATATCGCCGCCGCCTGTGCGGCGGGGCGGGCGGGCGAAAACGAGCATCGCACCGGGCCTCTGCGCCTGCCCGTGCTGGCCAGCCTTGGCCTTGGCGTGGCTGCGCAAGCGGCAACGGGTACGCTGCCGCCCGGCCTGGAAGGCGGCGTGGCTGAGGCCCTGTGGGGCTATGCGGCCGAGGTCTCCAAGGGCAAGGACACGCCCTCGGGCCATTGGGAGATCGCCGGCTATCCCGTGCCGTTCGACTGGGGCTATTTCCCCAAGGAAGTGCCGTGTTTTCCCGCCCGCCTGATCGCCGCCATCGTCAAGGAAGCCGAGCTTCCCGGCGTGCTCGGCCAGCGCCATGCCTCGGGGACGCAGATCATTGCCGAACTCGGCGCCGAGAGTATCGAGACCGGCAAGCCGATCTTCTACACCTCCACCGACAGCGTGCTGCAGATCGCTGCTCATGAGGAGGCGTTCGGGCTGGAGAGGCTGCTGTCCCTGTGCGAGATCGCCCGCCGCCATGTCGACCATCTCAACATCGGCCGGGTGATCGCGCGGCCTTTCGTCGGCGATGCCGTCGGTGGCTTCACGCGCACTGCCAACCGGCGTGACTATGCCGTGCCGCCGCCGACCGATACTCTGCTGGATGTGGCCGAACGCGCCGGACGGGGCGTCATCACCATCGGCAAGATCGGCGACATCTTCGCGCATCGCGGCACTGGCGAGAGCGTCAAGGGCCCGAGCAACGATGCCTTGATCGATCGCACGCTCGAAGCGATGGGGCGCCTGCCCGAAGGCGGCCTGCTCTTTGCCAACTATGTCGATTTCGATACGCTCTATGGCCATCGCCGGGATATTCCCGGCTATGCCGGTGCCCTGGAGCAATTCGACATGCGGCTGCCGCAGATCCTCTCGCGGCTGGGCGAGGATGACCTCCTGATCATCACGGCCGACCATGGCTGCGACCCGTCCTGGACGGGAACGGACCACACGCGCGAATTCGTGCCAGTGCTGGCGCGCCTCGGCAAGCGCACGGGACCGATCGGGCGGCGGGACAGCTTCGCCGACATGGCTGCCAGCGTGGCGGAGCATCTCAGGCTGGACTGGCAGGGGGCCGGGAAGTCGTTTTTGTAGTTCCGGGTGCGCGGGCATCTTGCCCCTAGGCGCTAACGTTGCGGCCAGAGGCGCCGGTAGCGTGGAGGGTCGATCTCCACAGCTCCATCAATTGATGGAGCGAGATCGACCACCTTTGTCCTTTAACTCGCTCGACATTTCCAAGATGGTCGATCTGGAGATCGACCCTCCAAACTGGTGCCACCACCCAAAGTTAGCGCCTATGGGCATCTTGGATGCACGGCTGCTTTTGGAAGGGCGTCGCCCCGGCCGAGGGGAGAAGCGGGCAAGATGCTTGCGCACCCGGAGACCCGCTCACCTCTTCTCAACCATGATTCCAGACGGCGCGGCGAATTCGCGCCGCGTTAACGCCGGAGCACCTGCGACGCTTTCATCATGACCCGGTTTCGAGGTGGGTTGTTTGATGATCGAGCGCATGCAGATGGTTCTCAAGGGCGGCATATCAGCCGAAGACAGGGCCCAGTTCTGGGTCGGGCTGACGCTTGCCGTCGCCACCGTCCTGCTGCTGGCAGCCAGTTTCCTCGACCTGGTGTCGATCTAATCGATCAACCCAGATTTTCCGGGCCGAAGCTCTCGGGCAGCAGCTCGTCGAGCGTGAAGCTGCGGCGGATGCCTTCGGGGCCGGCGACATGGATTGAAGTCGACGGCTTTGCGAATTCGCGGATGCGCTGGCGGCAGCCCCCGCAGGGCGTGGTCAGGCCGGGAGCTTCGGGATGGGCATCGGTCCAGCCCAGCACCAGGATTTCGGCGATTCCCGTCTCGCCATCCGCCACCATGGCCGAGATGGCGCCGCCTTCGGCGCAGGCACCGACCGGATAGGCGGCGTTCTCGACATTGCAGCCGGCATAGATCCGGCCCGAGCGGCCACGGATGGCCGCTCCCACCTTGAAGCGAGAATAGGGCGCATGCGCCTTCTCGCGCACGGCTCTGGCAGCCTCGAACAGATCCGCGAGCGCGTCCATCAGCGTTCCTTGAGATAGGGAACGCCCGCGGCCTTGGGGGGCGTCGCCGCGCCGACGAAGCCGGCCAGCATGAACACGGTGAGGATATAGGGCAGGGCCGAGATCAACTCGGAGGGCACCCGCATGCCGGCGATCACGAAGCTCGAGCCCATGCGGATCGAGATGGCATCGAGCAGGCCGAAGAGCAGGCAGGCGCCGAGCGCCGGCCAGGGCCGCCATTTGGCGAAGATCAGGGCGGCCAGGCCCATATAGCCGCGCCCGCCCGTCATGTTGGAGACGAAGGCGGCCGAATCGGCGGTGGAGAGATAGGCGCCGGCGACGCCGGTGAGCAGGCCGCAGATCAGCACGGCGCGATAGCGCAGCCAGGCCACCGAGATGCCGGCGGTGTCGACGGCTTGCGGGTTCTCGCCGACGGCGCGCAGGCGCAGGCCGAAGCGGGTCTTGTAGAGGATCCAGGCCGTTACCGGGACGCAGGCGAAGGCGAAATAGACCAGGATCGAATGGCCCGACAGCACGTCCGCATAGAGCTGGCCGAGCACCGGCACGCTCCTGATCGCCTCCGCCCCCGGCAGCTCGATCGGCTGGAAGCGCGCGGCGCCGCTCAGGCTGGGGGTACGCCCGCCCTCGCCATACCAGGCATTGCCGATGAAGGCGGTCAAGCCGAGCGCCAGGATGTTGATGGCGACGCCCGAGACGATCTGGTTGCCGCGATAGCGGATGGAGGCAATGCCGTGCAGCAGTGCAAAGCCGATGGAGACGATGATCGCCATGACGAGGCCGAGCCAGGCCGAACCATAGGTCGCTGCGGTGACCGCGGCTGCGAAGGCGCCCACCAGCATCTTGCCTTCGAGGCCGATGTCGACGATGCCCGAACGTTCCGAATAGAGGCCGGCGAGGGCGCACAGCAGATAGGGCGTGGAGATGCGGATGGCGGCGGCCGCCACGCTGGCCAGCATGATCACGGTATCCATGGCGTCATGCTCCCTTGGAGGCAGGGGTGAAGAGCTGGAACAGCATGGCGAGCTGCGGCCGGAACATCAGTTCGAGGGCGCCGACGAAGAGGATGATGATGCCCTGGATCATCACGATCATGTTCTTGTCGAAGACGGGGTTTTCGAACGAGAGTTCCTGGCCGCCCTGGATCAGCGCGCCGAACAGGATGGAGGCGAGCACGATGCCGGCGGGATGGGAGCGACCCATCAGCGAGACGGCGATGCCGATGAAGCCGGCGCCGGCGGTGTAGTCGATGATCATGCGGTGCTGTTCACCCATCAGCACATTGGTACCCATCAGGCCGGCCAGGGCGCCCGAGATCAACATGGCGATGACGATGATCTTGGCCGGGGAAATGCCGGCATAGACGGCAGCGGTCTTGTTGTGGCCGACTGTGCGCATGGCGTAGCCCAGCCGGGTCCGCCAGATCAGGGCCCAGACCAGGATGGCGGCAAGCAGCGCGATCGGGAAGGCGAGATTGACCAGCGTGAGGTCGAGCTGGATGCCGATGCCTGCCAGGATATCGCTGATCTGCGGCAGGCCGGTCGAATCGGCGAAGAGCTCGGATTTCGGCTCGCCGGAGCCCGGCTTCATCATCACGTTCACCAGGAGATACTGCACCAGCGCCGTGGCGATGTAGTTGAACATGATGGTGGTGATGACGACGTGGCTGCCGCGCGTGGCCTGCAGATAGCCGGGAATGAAGGCCCAGGCGGCGCCGAAGAGCATGCCGGCCATCATGCCGAGCGGAATGGCGAGGAACCAGGGAACGCTGCCCAGATGCAGGCAGGCGAGGGCGATGCCGATGCCGGCGATCTGGCCTTGCCCGTCCACGCCGATATTGAACAGGCCGGCATGGAAAGCGACGGCCACGGCAAGGCCGGCGAAGATGAAGGTGGTGGCGTAATAGAGCGTTGTCCCCACGGCGTTGGCGTCGCCGAATGCGCCCGTGATCATGGTGACGCCGACCGTCAGCGGATCGGCGCCCACGATGACCCAGACCGCGATGCCGGAGACGAGGAAGGCCACCACCACATTGAGCAGCGGCAGCACGACGGTGTCGGCCCACCAGGGCAGGGTGACGAGGCTGGCGCTGCTGCGCCTGGAGAAGAGCGCGCCCAGAAGGGCTGATGGCGTGGTGGTCTGACCGCTCATGCCGCCTCCCCCGACACGCCGGCCATCAACAGGCCGAGTCCGTTCTCCGTGGCATCCTTGGCCAGGCATTCGCCGGTGACGCGTCCGCCGCACATCACCAGGATGCGGTCGGACAGGCCCATGATCTCGTCGAGCTCGACCGAAACCACCAGAATGCCCTTGCCGGCGTCGCGCATGGCGATCAGGCGGCGGTGGATGAACTCGATGGCGCCGATGTCGACGCCACGGGTCGGTTGTCCCACGATCAGCAAGGCGGGATCGCGCTCCATCTCGCGGGCCAGCACGATCTTCTGGGCGTTGCCGCCCGAGAAATTGGCCGTCTTCAGCTTCGGGTCGCGCGGACGCACGTCGAAGCGTTCCATCTTGTCGGTGAGGTCGGCGATGATGCGCCGGTAATTGAGGAAGGGGCCGCTGCCGAGCTTGCGGTCCTTCTGGTAGCCCAGGATGGCGCTCTCATAGGCCGCGAAGGGTTTGACGAGGCCCATCTTCATGCGGTCCTCGGGCACATGGGCCAGGCCGAGCTCGCGCAGCTCCGCCGGGTCCGCCGCGGCGGTATTGGCGCCGCGCAGCCTGATTTCGCCCGAATGGACCGGCCGGATGCCGGCAATGGCCTCGAGCAGCTCCGACTGGCCGTTGCCGGCCACGCCTGCGACGCCGACGATCTCGCCGGACCGCACGGTGAAGGAGACGTCGTCGACGCGGGTGATGCCCTTCTCGTCCTTTACCGTGAGGTTTTTCACTTCGAGGATGACGTCGCCGGGCTTGGCCTCCGCCTTGTCGACGCGCAGCAGTACGCGGCGGCCCACCATCAGCTCGGCGAGCTCGGTGGGGTTGGTCTTGGCGGTGTCGACGGTGGCCACCATCTCGCCGCGCCGCATCACCGAGACGCGATCGGTGATCGCCATGATCTCGCGCAGCTTGTGGGTGATCAGCAGGATGGTCTTGCCCTGCTCGCGCAGGACCTTCAGGATTTCGAAGAGCTGGTCGGCTTCGGCGGGCGTCAGCACGCCCGTCGGCTCGTCCAGGATGAGGATATCGGCGCCGCGATAGAGCGCCTTGAGAATCTCGACGCGCTGCTGGGCGCCGACGGGCAGTTCGCCCACCACGGCATCCGGATCGACCTCCAGGTGATAGCTTTCCTCCAGCCGCGCCAGTTCGGTACGAGCGTGGTCGCGTCCTCTCGCCAGCAGGCCGCCGCCCTCGGCGCCGAGCATGACGTTCTCCAGCACGGTGAAGGGATCGACGAGCATGAAATGCTGGTGCACCATGCCGATGCCCGCATCGATGGCATCCTGCGAGGAGCGGATCGCCTTCCGGGTGCCGTTGACATGGGTCTCGCCGCTATCGGCCTCGTAGAAACCGTAGATGATCGACATCAGCGTGGATTTGCCGGCGCCGTTCTCGCCGATGATGCCGTGGATGGTGCCTGTCTCGACCACGAGGTCGATCGCCTTGTTGGCGTGGACGGGGCCGAAACGTTTGTCGATTTGCTTCAGTTCGAGGGCAGTTGGCAAAGGGAGCCTCGCGGGAGCAATAGGGGGCCGATCCCGGATCGGCGAAAACGGTAGGTCATGGGCGAAAGGCGGATCCTTGGACCTAATGCGGCTCACTTAAGGAACAAACGCTCCGAATTGTCATTGCCGGGTCAAGCCCGGCAATGACAAAGGTCGTGCTAACTCGAAGACGTTCAAGTGAACTGCGTTAGATCCTTGGACCCGCCTTTTACGCCATGAAAATCAGTCTGCCGCTCGCTCAGTTCACCGGGCAGACATTGTCCTTCTCGTAATTGTGCACCACCACCTTGCCGTCGGCGATGTCCTTGGTCACCGCCGCGATCGCGGCCTTGTTGGCCTCGTCGATCAGGGGCTTGTTGTTGTCGTCCATGGCCAGGGCGACGCCATTGTCCTTGATGCCGAGCACATGCGTTCCCGGCTTGAACTGGCCGGCCTCACCGTCCTTGAAGCCCTGATAGACCGCTTCGTCCACGCGCTTGAGCACCGAGGTCAGCACCTTGCCGGGATGCAGGCCGTTCTGGTTGGAATCGACGCCAATGCCGAGCTTGCCGCCATCGGCGGCTGCCTGCAGGACACCGATACCGGTCTGGCCGGCCGCTGCATAGACGATATCGGCCCCTTGCGAGATCTGCGCCTTGGTCAGCTCGGCGCCGCGACCCGGGTCGTTCCAGGCGGCGGGCGTGGTGCCGGTCATGTTCTGGATGACCTTGATCTGGGGATTGGCGGCTTTGGCGCCCTGCGCGTAGCCACAGCCGAAATTGCGGATGAGGGGCACGTCCATGCCGCCGATGAAGCCGATCGTGCCGGTCTTGCTGGTCTTGGCGGCGAGATAGCCGGCAAGGTAGGAGCCCTCGTCGGCCCGATAGACGTAAGAAGCGACGTTGGGCAAATCGACGACGCTGTCGACGATGCCGAAATTCACCTTGGGATAGGCCTTGGCTACCTTTTCCAGCACGTCGGCATAGCTGAAGCCCATCACGATAACGGGGTTGTTGCCATCCTTGGCGAAACGGCGCAGCGCCTGCTCGCGTTGCGAGGCGTTGGTGACTTCGAACTCGCGATAGGTCTTGCCGCTTTCCTTCTTCCAGCGCTCGGCCCCGTCATAGGCCGCCTCGTTGAAGGACTTGTCGAATTTGCCGCCCAAATCATAGATGACCGCCGGACCGGGCTTGTCGGCTGCCTGTGCCGTGCCAAATCCCGCAACGCCGGCTGCCAGCAGGGCAGCCAGGCCAAGAAGGGTCGATTTCATCACGCTCTCCCGCGCTTGTTCTCGCTCTTGGATGGAGGCCGCGTGAGAAAGGCTTCCCATGCAGACCTTATGGTCAACATGGCACGCCGATTGCGCTATTGAGAAGAGGCGTTGTGCGGTTGCCCCAGATTTTCACATGGAATCAGATGGGAAACGCCGATCTGAAATGAGGATACCCGATGTCGAAGCTGGTCAGGCGCACTCTGGCGCTCGTCGCGCATGATCTCAAGAAGGACGAAATGGTCGAGTTCGCGCTCACGCACCGGGCCATTCTGGCGCGCTTCAACCTCGTTGCCACCGGCACGACAGGTGGCCGCATATTGGCCGCCTGTCCGGAGATGTCGCTGACCCCGCTGAAGAGCGGGCCGCTCGGCGGCGACCAGCAGATCGGCGCCTTGATCGCCGAGGGGCAGGTCCATGGCCTGTTCTTCTTCGTCGATCCGCTCTCGCCCCTGCCGCATGATGTCGACGTCAAGGCCCTGACCAGGCTTGCCCTGGTCTATGACATCCCCATGGCCCTCAATGCCGCGACGGCGCACATGATCGTGGGGCAATTGGTGGATTGAGGGTGCATCCGGAAGCCTGTCTTGCCGCCCCTCACAGAATGCCTTCGAGCCTGACATAGCTGGCTTCCATGCCATGCTCCATGCCGGTCGCCAGCATCTGCTCGCGCACCTCTGCGCTCGGCAAAGTCATGCGCAAGGTCATCAGCGTGCCCGCGCCGTCCGCTTCGAAGCGGGTCTCGACACGGTTGTCGGGCGTTGGGTCGGGCAGGTGCATGCGCTCGACATGCACGATGCGGCTGTGAGGCTCGAGCTCGATATATTCGCCCGTCAGCGAGAAACCGCCTCCGGAGCCGTCCTGCCATTCGAAGCGGATCTTGCCGCCGGGCCGGGCCTCGCTGATGCAGACCGGCATGGTGTATCCATCAGGCCCCAGCATCCATTTCTGGATGAGTTTGGGCTCGGTGTGGGCGCGGTAGACCGCCTCGGGGGAGGCGGCGAAGCGCCTGGCGACCACGACATGGGTGTCGCCTTCGGTGCGGATCGTCAATTTGGTCATGGGTTGTCCTCTTCTTTTTCGGGAAGTCCTGCGGCCAGGAGCACGTCCAGCCGGTCGTAATTGCGGGCCAGGGCCTTGCGCAGCATGCCCAGCCATTGGTCGATGGCCGCGATGCCTTCCGGGGCGAGCCGGCAGGGCCGCTTCGTCCCCTCGGCGCGGCGGACGATCAGCCCGGCGCCTTCGAGAACCTTGAGATGGCGCGAGACGGCGGGCTGCGTCATCGCGAAGGGTTCCGCCAGCTGCATCACCGTCGCCTCCCCGAGAGCCAGGCGGCTGAGGATCGCCCGGCGAGTCGGATCGGACAGGGCCGCAAAGGTGTCGTCGAGGTGGGGCATGGAGGTGACCGAGTTTTATTTATAACAATTATGTTATATAACATAATTGTTATAGTCAAGTTTTTTGTGTGCGGCCGCCGGGGCGGCGTTGCCTGCTGGAGGCGGATGGAGCTCACCAAAACCGGGTGACCATGGAGAAAGGCTGATGTATCGCTATACCGCCTGTTGGCTCGTCCCAGCCGGACCCGGCCGGGCACTTCATCGAAGAATTGTGACGAAGACGCAAATTCCTTAGCGGACAGGCAGCTTTCGCGCCTTGCGGCCCGTGAAAGCCCCCCTTATATACCCGCCGAACCCGTGATTAATCCCAACGCAATCACGGGGTTTCCGATAGGGACCGGCCGGGTTCCTGAGGGCTTTCCCGGCCTAGGCGCTGCTGCTTCGGGGCGCGTCGGTCTGCTGAATAGGAAGGATGAGAAACTATGGCTAAAGTTATTGGTATCGACCTCGGCACCACCAATTCGTGCGTAGCCGTCATGGAGGGCACGAGTGCCCGGGTCATCGAGAATTCCGAGGGCATGCGCACCACGCCCTCCATCGTGGCTTTCACCGATGATGGTGAGCGCCTCGTGGGCCAGCCGGCCAAGCGCCAGGCTGTCACCAACCCTGAGCGCACTTTCTTTGCGATCAAGCGCCTGATCGGCCGCACCTATGACGATCCGATGACCAAGAAGGACATCGGCCTGGTGCCCTACAAGATCGTCAAGGCCAACAATGGCGATGCCTGGGTCGAGGCGGACGGCAAGTCCTACTCCCCGTCGCAGATTTCGGCGTTCACCCTGCAGAAGATGAAGGAAACGGCCGAGGCTCATCTGGGCCAGCCGGTGACGCAGGCCGTCATCACCGTTCCCGCCTACTTCAACGACGCCCAGCGCCAGGCCACCAAGGATGCCGGCAAGATCGCCGGCCTCGAAGTGCTGCGCATCATCAACGAGCCGACGGCGGCTGCGCTCGCCTATGGCCTCGACAAGAAGAAGGCCGGCACCATCGCGGTCTATGACCTCGGCGGCGGCACCTTCGACGTCTCGATCCTGGAGATCGGCGACGGCGTGTTCGAGGTGAAGTCGACCAATGGCGACACCTTCCTCGGTGGCGAGGACTTCGACATGCGCCTGGTCGAGTATCTGGCGGACGAGTTCAAGCGTGAGCAGGGCATCGACCTCAAGAAGGACAAGCTCGCTCTCCAGCGCCTGAAGGAAGCAGCAGAGAAGGCCAAGATCGAGCTGTCCTCCACGGCGCAGACCGAGATCAACCTGCCCTACATCACCGCCGACGCTTCGGGTCCGAAGCATCTGGCGCTCAAGCTCTCGCGCTCCAAGTTCGAAAGCCTGGTCGACGATTTCGTCCAGCGCACCATCGAGCCCTGCCGCAAGGCCTTGAAGGATGCCGGCCTGGCCGCTGGTCAGATCGACGAAGTGGTGCTGGTCGGCGGCATGACCCGCATGCCCAAGATCCAGGAAGTCGTGAAGCAGTTCTTCGGCAAGGAGCCCCATAAGGGCGTCAACCCGGACGAAGTGGTCGCCATCGGCGCCGCGGTCCAGGCCGGCGTGCTGCAGGGCGACGTCAAGGACGTGCTGTTGCTCGACGTGACCCCGCTGTCGCTGGGCATCGAGACGCTGGGCGGTGTCTTCACCCGCCTGATCGAGCGCAACACCACGATCCCGACCAAGAAGAGCCAGACCTTCTCGACCGCCGAGGACGGCCAGACGGCCGTGACCATCCGCGTCTTCCAGGGCGAGCGTGAAATGGCCCAGGACAACAAGGCGCTCGGCCAGTTCGACCTCGTCGGCATTCCGCCGGCGCCCCGCGGCATGCCGCAGATCGAGGTGACCTTCGACATCGACGCCAACGGCATCGTCAATGTCTCGGCCAAGGATAAGGCGACGAGCAAGGAGCAGCAGATCCGCATCCAGGCTTCCGGCGGTCTTTCCGATGCCGACATCGAGAAGATGGTCAAGGACGCCCAGGCCAATGCCGAGGAAGACAAGAAGCGGCGCGAGCTCGTCGAGGTCCGCAACCATGCGGATGCGGCGGTGCACCAGGCCGAGAAGTCGATCAAGGAGCTTGGCGACAAGATCTCCGAGGCCGACAAGTCGACCGTCGAGGCAGCGGTTACCGCGCTCAAGTCCGCGCTGGAAGGCGAGGATGTCGAGCTGATCAAGACCCGCACCAACGATCTGCAGCAGGCTGCCATGAAGCTGGGCGAAGCCCTCTATCAGCAGCAGGCCGCGGGCGCCCCGGGCGACGAAGCCGGTACGAAGAATGACGATGTTGTTGACGCCGACTTCGAGGAAGTCGACGACAGCAAGAAGCGTGCGTAATCTTCGACGATCTTGTGCGAGCCCTCGCCAAACGATGCAGGCCGAAAGGTCTGTATCGGATATGGCGGGGGCTTTCGCACACCTCCAGAGCAGAGTGTGTTCCAGCGGAAACGCACAGTGCTCGAACTCGTTATTTCAACGCGTCTTTGCGGTCTCGGTGATTCCACCATCGCAAAACGCCTTCGCTGGGGTGCTTTGAGCGATTCCGATGGCCAAGCGTGACTATTACGAAGTGCTCGAGGTTACTCGCGAAGTAACCGAAGTCGAACTCAAGGTTGCTTTCCGCAAGCAGGCGATGAAGCACCATCCCGACCGCAATGCCGGTGACAAGGATGCCGAGGCCAAGTTCAAGGAAGTGAACGAGGCCTATGAAGCCCTGAAGGATCCGCAAAAGCGCGCGGCTTATGACCGCTTCGGGCACGCCGCCTTCGAGCAGGGCGGCATGGGAGGCGGAGGCGGCGGTTTCGGCGCAGGCGGTGGCTTCGGTTCCTTCTCCGACATCTTCAACGATATCTTCGAGGATCTGGCCGGGCGCGGCCGCGGGCGCAGCAATTCGGGCGGGCGCGAGCGCGGCGCGGATCTGCGCTACAACATGGAGATCACGCTGGAGGAGGCCTTCAACGGCAAGACCGCCACCATCAAGATCCCCACATCCGTCACCTGCGATTCCTGTTCCGGTTCCGGTGCCAAGGCTGGGTCCAAGCCCAAGACCTGCGGAACCTGCGCCGGCCATGGCCGCGTGCGCGCCACCCAGGGCTTCTTCTCTATCGAGCGCACCTGCCCGACCTGCCAGGGCCGTGGCGAGGTCATCGACAATCCCTGTCCTTCCTGCGGCGGTGCCGGCCGCACCACGCGCGAGCGCACCCTTTCGGTCAATATTCCCGCCGGCGTGGAGGACGGCACGCGCATCCGTCTCGCCAATGAGGGCGAGGCCGGCGCGCGGGGCGGGCCTTCGGGCGATCTCTACATCTTCCTGTCGCTGGCTTCGCACGAATTCTTCCAGCGCGACGGCGCGGATCTACATTGCCGCGTACCGATTTCGATGGTGACGGCCGCCCTCGGCGGAGAGTTCCAGGTGCCCACCGTCGATGGCAGCAAAGCCAAGGTGGCAGTGCCCGAAGGTACGCAGACCGGGCGGCAGGTGCGCCTGCGCGGCAAGGGCATGCCGGTGCTTCGTGCGCGCGAGCATGGCGACATGTATGTCCAGTTCTTTGTCGAGACACCCAAGAATCTCACGCGCCGCCAGCGCGAATTGCTGGCGGAGTTCGACGAGCAGTCGTCGAAGGAGACACAGCCAGAAAGCGCCGGTTTCTTCGCCAAGGTCCGTGATTTCTTCGACGGGCTCGGACAGTAATGAGGGGCGGGTCTTCAGACCCGCCTTTATCGTGAGGCCGGAAGGGAGACTGGCGGGTCTGAAGACCCGCCCCCCGAAACGGCGGGAATGTATTGCATGAATCTCCTGATCTTCGGCCTCGGCTACACCGCCTCGCATTTTGCAGCTCGCTACGGCGACCGCTTCGCCAAGATCACTGGTACCTTCCGCTCGTCGGCGCCCCACGAGAAATTGCCGGAGCTGCCTGGTGCCACGCGTCTGGCCTATGACGGCCTGGCAGGCTCGCCGGCGGTCGATGCCGCCATTGCCGAGGCGACGCATATCCTCACGTCCATCGCCCCCGATGATGACGGCGATTCCGTATTGCGGCATTTCGGTGCCGCCCTGCGGCAGGCACCGAAGCTGCAATGGATCGGTTATCTCTCCACCGTCGGGGTCTATGGCGATGCCGGGGGCGCCTGGATCGACGAGACCGCGCCGCTGCGCCCGACCATGGAGCGCAATGCCATGCGGGTCGATGTCGAGAAGGAATGGCTCGATCTTGGCCGTGGCAGGGACGTGCCGGTGCAGCTTTTCCGGCTGGCCGGCATTTACGGGCCGGGACGCAACGCCGTCGTCAATTTGAAGCGGGGCACTGCCCGGCGCATCGTCAAGCCGGGACAGGTGTTCAACCGCATTCATGTCGAGGACATCGCGGGTGCGGTTGCGGCCGGCATGGAGAAACCCGACGCGGGGCCCGCCTTCAACGTCACCGACAATGAGCCGGCGCCCCCCCAGGATGTGGTCACCTACGCGGCCGGTTTGCTCGGCGTGTCGCCGCCGGCCGAGATCGCCTATGACGAAGCGCAGATGACGCCGATGGGCCGCTCCTTCTACGGCGAGAACAAGCGCGTCTCGAACCGCCGGGTCCGCGAGGAGCTGGGTTATGCGCTGCGCTATCCGACTTATCGCGAAGGCATCCGCGCCTGTTTCGACGCGGATGCGTGAGCGCTTCGTGGCTGATTGAAGCCTCTGATTTGCAACAATAGAAGCATCAGTGTTTGTCATGCCCGGACTTGACCGGGGCATCCAGACGTCCGGCATTCACAGCGCTAGACTGGATTGCCGGGTCAAGCCCGGCAATGACAAGGATCGCGTTCTTTTTTTCGACAGCCACCACCCCGGGTGAGTGACGCTGCCCTCATTGCGGAATAATCGGCCGCGTGCTGCCGATCGGCCTTCCCGGCCGGCCGGGGCGGAAGACCGGCTTCGGACGCGGGCCGCCATGATGAGGTGGCCGGACGCCGGGCGGGCGAACGCCAGGTGGACGAACGCCAGGAGGGCGGACCACCGGAGGACGTGTCCCGGGCGGGCCTATGACGGGCGGACGCGGGCGCCAGCCCGGCCCGTGATGCGGCGGCCGCGGTCGGCCATGGCCCCACCAGGTGTTGTACCAGGGACGCCGCGCATAATAGCGGTCCCAATAGGCATAGCTGAAGACGATGGCGGGGATCGCCAGCGCGCCGATACCGACATTGCGGTTCGCCGCAGCGGACAGATATTTGTTCGCCGACCAGCCCCGCTCTCCGCGCACCGATATATCGCACCAGGATCGGTCGCTCAGGCAGCCATGGATGAGCACGGATTCGCCTGGACGCAAGGTGGTGACGGCCGGATATTGGGTGCCGGGTCCGGCACGCAGATTGACATTGGCGGTGGCATAGCCCCGGACGGCCGCCTGCGCGCCGCTTGCCAGCAGGAGGATGCCGCTGCTGGCTAAAGCGGCGACGAGCAGGGCCCGGATCAGGCGTGGGATACGAATGAGGAGGCCCGTCATATCGGGCTGAGGTAAGGGCATCATGCAACCCCGTGCGGTGGAAGCCGCCCTGAGGGAAAGCCGGAGCGGCCTGACCCGGCCGACAATGCAACGGGCGGGCGCCCTCGCCAAGCGGGCAAGCCGATTATTTCGGTATTATTTGGTAGATTGCCAGCAGCGGTGCTTCAGAGCGAAGCCGACAGATCGGTCAGGAAACCGGCAATGTCGTCCGTGATGTAGTCGATGTGCTCGGCCTGGACGCGCTCGATTTCCCAGGCATCGCGCACGATCTCGGCATTGTGCTTGGGCACGACCAGCACGGTGCGCATGCCCCGATCATGCGGCACGATCAAATTGCGCGAAAGATCCTCGAACATGGCAGCACGGGCCGGGTCGACGTCGTGGCGGGCGAAGAAGCTCGCATAGGTGTCGGCGGCGGGCTTGGGCAGATAGTCGGCTGAGACGATGTCGAAGACATCGGCGAAATGCTCCTCGACACCCAGGCGCTTGACGATGTTCAAGGCGTGCCGGGTAGTGCCGGAGGTGAAGATCAGCTTGCGGCCGGGCAGCAGGCTGAGCGCCGTGCCGAGCAGCGGGTTGGGCTCCAGCGGCGAATGGTCGATGTCATGGGCAAATTCGAGGAAATGCGCGGGGTCCACGCCTTCATCGATCATCAGGCCGCGCAGCGAGGTGCCATAGCGCTGATAGTAGTATTTCTGCAGCCCGCGCGCGGTGAGGCCATCGACGCCATAGTAATTCGCCATCCAGGTGGTGATGCGGTTGTCGACCTGCTCCCACAGATTGGCGTGGTGGGGGTAGAGCGTATTGTCGAGATCGAAGACCCATGTGTCGACATGGGCGAAATCCGCCGACAGCTTTTCCCTGATTGTGGCTACGCTCTGATCCATGCTCGTCTCTACCATCCTTATCGCAGCATCCGGTGGCAAAGTTAAGGATGGATTGCCGGTTCCTGGGA
Organism: Labrys sp. F242; assembly: GCF_057813875.1. Lineage (NCBI taxonomy): Bacteria > Pseudomonadati > Pseudomonadota > Alphaproteobacteria > Hyphomicrobiales > Xanthobacteraceae > Labrys > Labrys sp. F242. The sequence goes on from NZ_JBVASG010000001.1 coordinate 186,321, forward strand.
GAGCGGACATCTCGACGACATGAAAGCATGTCGTGATGTCCGCTCTCCCAGGACTTGACGAAGCGCCTCAGCGCCGGATCAGCGTGCCGGCGCCGTGATTGGTGAGAAGTTCCAGCAGCACGGCGTGCGGCACCTTGCCGTCCATGATGACAACCGCTTCGACGCCCTTTTCGAGCGCATAGATGCAGGTTTCGACCTTGGGAATCATGCCGCCGGTGATGGTGCCGTCGGCGATCAGGCGGCGGATGCCTTCCACGTCGATTTCCTCGATCAGGTTCTTGTCCTTGTCGAGGATGCCGGGCACGTCGGTCATCAGCAAAAGGCGAGTCGCGCCGAGCGCCCCCGCGATGGCGCCCGCAAAGGTGTCGGCATTGACGTTGAAGGTGCCGCCATCATCCGACGCCGCCACCGGTGCCAGGACGGGGATGATCTGGGAATGGATGATCTGGTCGAGCACGGTGGTGTCGACCTTGTCGGGCTCGCCCACGAAGCCGAGATCGACAACTTTCTCAATGGCGGAATCGGGATCGTAGACCGTGCGCGTCGCCTTCTTGGCGGTGAGCATGCGGCCATCCTTGCCTGATAGCCCGACGGCACGCCCGCCGGCGGCGTTGATGAAGCCGACGAGCTGCTTGTTGATCGAGCCGGCCAGCACCATCTCGACCACTTCGACGCTGGCGGCGTCGGTGATGCGATGGCCGGCGGCGAATTCGGACTTGATGCCGAGACGTTCCAGCATTTCCGAAATCTGCGGGCCGCCGCCATGCACCACCACCGGATTGAGGCCGGCCTGTTCGAGCAGCACGATGTCGCGGGCGAAGTCGCGGGCAACCTGCTCGCTGCCCATGGCATGGCCGCCATATTTGACGACGATGGTGGCATCGTCGTGCTGCTGCATGTAGGGCAGGGCTTCGGAAAGGATTTCGGCCTTGTCGTGGACGCTCAAATTAGGGCTCATGGCTGGGGGATCCGAAAGAGACTGGAAGCGCTTTTACAGCATGTTGCGGGCATGAAAAGAGGCGATTGGCACGAAAGCAAAACGCGTTCAGGCGGAAATGGCTCTTTGCTTTCGAATGTGCGTCGGCGCGTTTTGCGATTCCCGGTGATTCCACGAGACCGCAAAGCGCTCGGGCGGTCACTCCATCGCCATCGAAGCCGGCTCGACCTTGGTCCGCAACGGCCGCTCTTCCATGCGAAACAGGGCGCAGAGCGTGGCGAGCGATCCGAGCGCGGCGGCCAGGAATACCCAGCGGAACACCGAGCCGATATCGCTGCCGGCCACGGCGATCGATGTCGCCAGCGTCTCGATGGTGACGTTGGCGGCGAGGTCAGCCGGCAGGCCTCCCATCACGATCGCCCCGAACACCGCCACGATCAAGGCGCCGCCGAGCGAACGGAAGAAGTTCATGGCCCCGGTTGCCGTGCCCATCTGATGCTGCAGCACGGCGTTCTGGATCGCAACCGTGGTGACCGGCAGCATGGTGCCGATGCCCAGCGAGGCTAACGTCAGCAGGATTTCAAGCACCGCCAGCGGGAGGGCCTGCGGGTTGATCGAGATCAGGGCGAAGGCGAGGGTCGAGACGGCGAGACCGACCAATGGCGGGCGCTTATAGTGCGTTATGCGCGCCATCAAGCGGCCAGACAGCGTTGCCCCGGTGACGGTGCCGACCATCATCGGTATCAAGGCCAGGCCCGACTGGCTGGCCGTCAACCCATAGACGCCTTCCAGGAGGATCGGCATGTAGATCGTCATGCCGATGAACACGCCCATGCCGAAACAGGCGGCGATGGTACCTGCCGCCACCACCGGATTGGCGAGGATTTCGGTAGGGATCAGCGGCTCGGGCGCGGTGCGCAGGCGAATGACGAAGGCGATCCAGAATAGGACCGAGAGGCCGAACAGCCCGAGGATCGGCGCCGAGGTCCAGGCATAATGCGGGCCGCCCAGACTGAGGGCGAGCAGCAGGGCGATGGTCGCCACGGCCATCAGCCCCGCGCCGAGGAAATCGAGCTTATGCGGCCTTTCATGGCGCGGCAGCTTCTTGAGCACGGAATTCGTCATCCCGAAGGCGAGCAGGCCGAGCGGCAGATTGATCCAGAAGATCACCGACCAGTGGAGCTTTTCGGCCATGAAGCCGCCGAGCACAGGCCCGGCGATACTCGAGGCGACGAAGACGGTAGCAAAATAGGCCTGGTAACGAGCCCGTTCCCGCGGCGGAATGATATCGGCGATGATGGTCTGTGCCAGGGAGATCAGCCCGCCGCCGCCGAGGCCCTGCAGGGCCCGCGCCAGGATCAGGGTGAGCATGGTCGGGGCGAGGGCGCACAGGATCGAGCCCGCCATGAAGGTGCCGATCGCCACCAGCAGCGTTACGCGTCGGCCGTTGATATCAGCCATCTTGCCATAGAGCGGCGTCACCGCCGTCGAGGTCAGCAGATAGATGGTAACGACCCAGGGCAGATTCTCGAAATCGCCGAGCACACGGCCGATCGTCGGCATCGCCGTGGCGACGATGGTCTGGTCGAGCGCCGCAAGGAACATCGCCACCAGCACGCCGATGATGATCGAGCGTATCTCGTGGGGGCTCAGTGCGGAACTGGCCTGTTCGGACTGGGTCATAACGGCTTTCCGGAAGCTCGATCGCGGCTTCCTGTTTCATAGAGCGGAAAGAAGAGGCGGGCCCGAAGACCCGCCTCTTCTTGTAAATGGCTTGAATGGCGTTCTCTGGAACATGATCCGATCAAGACGATCGGATCATGTTCATCAAGTCTCTGCTTGAACGCATAGTCTTGTCCAAAAAGTCGTGCAACTCTTTGGGTTTATGCTCTGGCGACCCGCCATCGATGATCGGTTGCGAGAGCGTCTTTTCGATCCGGTTGGATCGGAAGGACGCGTCTGCCTTTTTTAATTCCGAGCATCATCCGATCCAGCGGGGGCGGATGATGCTCCTGCGCCTACTCGGCCGCCTCGCGGGCCGGCGCGGGAACCGGCTGCAGATCGAGCGGCAATCGGCGTTCGGCGTCGCCTATATAGTCGCGCGTCAGCGGCACGGCGTTGATCGACTTGGCCACCTGGATCTGGAAGACCATGTGGCCGCCCCACCGGAAGGTGGCCTCGGAGGCCGCCAGATACATCTCCCACATCCGGCAGAATCGGTCATCATAGAAGGAGCGGATCTGGTCGCGGTGGTGGTTGAAGCGCTCGCGCCAATGCTTGAGCGTCTCCGCATAGTGGATCCTCAGGATCTCGATGTCGGTGACGATCAGGCCGGCGCGTTCGATTGCCGGCAAGACTTCCGACAGCGCCGGCGAATAGCCGCCCGGGAAGATATATTTCTGGATCCACGGATTGGTGGCGCCGGGCCCGTCCGACCGACCGATGGCATGCACGAGGCCCACGCCGTCATCGCTCAACAGCGCGGCGATCTTGCGGAAATAGGCATCGTAATGATTGACGCCGACGTGCTCGAACATGCCGACCGAGACGATGCGGTCGAATTTCCGGTCGAGAGCGCGGTAGTCGATCAGTTCGAAGCGCACACGGTCGGCGATGCCGGCGGCCTGAGCCCGGGCGTTGGAAACCCGGTGCTGCTCCTCCGACAGGGTGATGCCGGTGACATCAGCCTTGGTTACCTCGGAGATGTAGAGGCCCATGCCTCCCCAGCCCGAGCCGATGTCGAGGACCTTCACGCCTGGTTTCAGCAGCAGCTTGGCGGCGATATGCCGCTTCTTGTAAGCCTGCGCTTCTTCCAGCGTGATGTCGAGGCTGGGAAAATAGGCGCAGCTATACTGCCGATCCACATCCAGGAAGAGGTCGAACAATTCGTCCCTCAGATCGTAGTGATGGGCGACATTGTTCTTCGACTTTCCGGCCGGATTATACTGAGCAATGCGCCGGCCGATCTTGCGAGCGGCGGAGGCAATGTTACTCAATGGCCCGATCGAAACAGACCAGCCGATATTCTGCATGAACAGGGCAAGCATCTCATAGACGTCGCCCTTCTCGATGACGAGCCGGCCATCCATGAAAGCTTCGCCGACCTCCAGTTCCGGGTTGGTGAGTAGCTTCCAGGCTGTCGCCTTGTCCTCGATTCGTATCGTGCTGGAAAAACCTTGATCAGATCCGTAGGTATGAACGTGGCCTTCGGGATCAATAACCGTAAGTGCACCCTTTTTAATCAGGCGCTTCAACATAGTATCTAGAATAAACATCTGCAAAAACCCTGGCGGATTCGCATCGCTGGAGCCCGTTCGGTCGCCTGCCACTGTTGCCGTGCAGGGAGGACCACCACTTGCCGGCTGGCAGATTCGACACGATCCGTTCCCAAATTGAACGCAATTTGAGCAGGGATGCAATTGTTTTTCTGCACGTCCTAAACAAAATCAAAACCGCGCGGGTCAGCGCTGGCCCCGAATATTGTCCGGGCATCAGAATTCGCCCGATCGTCTTGCTCCGCCAATTGATCGCCGCCGCTATTTTACCGTTGCGCTCTGTCGAATGCTTTCTATGATGCGCCTCTGCGAATTTGTCTGAGGAATGTGCCTGGTGTCTCCCACTCCCTTACGTCTTGCCCAATTGCGCCATCAGGGTCAGCGCACTGTCGTCGCCACAAACGATGGTGTTTCTCGCCTCATCCGCGATACTGAGTCGGTACTGGACCTTGCCAATGCCGCGATCGCTTCGGGTCACAGCCTGCGGGCCGAAATCGAGCGGCGAGGCCTGGGGGGAACCGTCGACCTTGCGGCTGCGCTTGCCGCCGGCGAGATACTGGCGCCGATCGACCATCCTGATCCCAGCCATGTCATGGTTGCCGGCACCGGGCTGACCCATCTCGGCAGCGCCGAGGGGCGCGACAAGATGCATCAGGATCTGGCTGACCTGTCGAAGGCCACCGATTCGATGAAGATGTTCCGCATGGGGCTCGATGGCGGCCGGCCGGCGCCGGGCAAGGAAGGCGTGCAGCCCGAATGGTTCTACAAGGGCGATGGCTCGACGCTGATTCCCCCGCAAGGTGCCTTGCCGTCGCCATCCTTTGCCCTCGACGCCGGCGAGGAACCGGAACTGGCCGGCATCTATGTCAACGGCCCCGACGGCTCACCCTGGCGCATCGGCTTTGCGCTCGGCAACGAATTCTCCGACCACGTCACCGAGCGGCAGAACTATCTCTATCTCGCCCATTCCAAGCTGCGCGTCTCCGCCATCGGGCCGGAGCTTCTGGTCGGCGAGGCGCCTGCCGACATCCGCGGCACCTCGCGCATTCTGCGCCAGGGCAAGGTGATCTGGGAAAAACCCTTCCTCACCGGCGAGGCGAACATGTCGCACACCATTGCCAATCTCGAGGGCCATCACTTCAAATACCAGCTGTTCCGCCAGCCCGGGCATGTAAACGTGCATTATTACGGCACGGCGACGCTAAGCGTCTCCGATGGCGTGGTGACCGAACCGGGTGACGTCTTCGAGATTTCGGCCGAGCCGTTCGGGCTGCCGCTTGCCAATCCGATCAGGCGCGTGGACGCGCCATGGCCGACGGTGAAGGCTCTTTAAAGGAGCGTGGAAGAGGAGCGCTGACAGCTCAGCGATATGCACAGCATATCGTGATGTCCGCTCTTTTCCGCCAGCGCGCCGGTTTCAGGAGCGGACATCGCCCCATGACTTTATGGGGCTGTGGTGTCCGCGCTCCAAATTACCCGAAATACTGCCCGAGGATGCGCTGGTAGATCCGGGTCAGGCTCTCCAGGTCGAGGATATCGACGCGTTCGTCGATCTGGTGCATCGTCTTGCCGACCAAGCCGAATTCCACCACCGGGCAGACATTCTTGATGAAGCGGGCATCCGAGGTGCCGCCGGAGGTCGACAGCACCGGCCGGCGGCCGGTTTCCGCCTCGATCGACGTGACGATCGCATCGACGAAGGCACCGGGCGGGGTGAAGAAGGATTCGGAAGCCGAGCGCTCGAAGACGAGGTCATAGGCGACCTCGTTGCCCGCGGCGCCGTCGAGCTTGGCCCGCACCCACTCTTCCAGGCTTTGCCGGGTCCAGCGGTCGTTGAAGCGGATATTGAAGGTCGCGCGAGCGTCGGCGGGAATGACGTTGAAGGCGGGATTGCCGACATCCACCGAGACCACCTCGAGATTGGAGGCGTCGAAATGGTCGCTGCCATGGTCGAGCTCGCTTTGGGTGAGGGCGGCGAGCAGGCGCACCATCTGCGGCACGGGATTCATGGCCAGATGCGGATAGGCGACATGCCCCTGCTTGCCATGCACGGTGATGATGCCTGACAGCGAGCCGCGCCGGCCGATCTTGACCATGTCGCCGAGAGCGTCGGGGTTGGTCGGTTCGCCGAGAATGCAATGGCCGATGCGGTCGCCCTTGGCGACGGCCCAGTCCAGCAGTTTCACGGTGCCGTTGATGGCTGGGCCTTCCTCGTCGCCGGTGATCAGGAAGGCGATCGGCGCGTCGGGATTGATGTCGAGATGACGCAGGCTCGCCGCGACGCTGGCGGCGACGCCGCCCTTCATGTCCACCGCGCCGCGCCCATAGAGCTGTCCGTTGACGATGTCGCCCGAGAAGGGCTGATGGCGCCAGCGTGCCTCGTCGCCCGGCGGCACCACGTCGGTATGGCCGGCGAACATCAGGGCCGGCTTGTCTGGCGGTCCGATGCGCGCGTAGAGATTGAGGACATCCGGGGTGTCCTCGTCGCTGAACGGCACCAAATGGGTGGTGAAGCCGTTTGCCTGCAGCACATCGGCCAGCAGCGTCAAGGCACCGCCTTCCGCCGGCGTGACGGAGGGGCAGCGGATGAGGGCTTGGGTGAGCGCGACAGGATCGCGGGGGTCGAAGGTGAGATCGGTCATGGGGCTCCCTTTACCCTCCCCTGGTGGGGGAGGGTCGACGCGAAGCGTCGGGGTGGGGTGACTTCTCCGTAAAAATGAGTTGTCACCAATTGCGGCAAGATCTGCGTATTTTCACCCCACCCCGGCCTTGCAGGCCGACCCTACCCTCTCCAGGGGAGGGTAAAACGGGGAGCTTCCAAGGCTCAGTGGTTTCCGTCGCGCAGCAATTCGTTGATGCTGGTCTTGGAACGCGTCTGCGCATCGACCGTCTTGACGATCACCGCGCAATAGAGCGAGGGGCCGGGGCGGCCGTCCGGCAGCGGCTTGCCCGGCAGGTTGCCGGAAACCACCACTGAATAGGGCGGCACATAGCCCTTGTAGATCTGGCCGGTGGCCCGATCGATGATGGTGGTGGATGCGCCGATATAGACGCCCATCGAGATCACCGAGCCTTCGCCGATGATCACGCCCTCGACCACTTCGGAGCGGGCGCCGATGAAGCAGTCGTCCTCGATGATGGTCGGATTGGCCTGCAGCGGTTCCAGCACGCCGCCAATGCCGACGCCGCCGGACAGATGCACGTTCTTGCCGATCTGGGCGCAGGAGCCGACGGTCGACCAGGTATCGACCATGGAGCCGGTGGAAACATAGGCGCCGAGATTGACGAAGGATGGCATCAGCACCACGCCGGGCGCGATATAGGCCGAGTGACGCACCACGCAATTGGGCACCGCGCGGAAGCCGGCCTGGCGGAATTCCGTTGTGCTCCAGCCCTCGAACTTGGAGGGGACCTTGTCCCACCACAGAGTGCCGCCCGGGCCGCCCGCGATGGTGGTCATGTCGTTGAGGCGGAAGGAGAGCAGCACCGCCTTCTTCAGCCATTGATGGGTGTGCCAGGATTCCCGGCCGGTCGCGCCGGGGACTTTCTCGGCCACGCGCAGCTTGCCCTCGTCGAGCAGGCCGAGCGTATGGTTGACGGCTGCCCGGACTTCGCCCTTGGTCTCGAAATTGCACTGGGCCCGGTCTTCCCAGGCGGCGTCGATCACGGTCTGCAGGCGGGCGATTTCCATGGCGTATCCTCACACAATCTTGCCGCAAATGCCGCGCGAAAGCCGGAGCTGTCAAGTTCCAGTCCGTCGTGGACTGGCCTAATCTTCCTCTCTTGTCGGTTGTGCCGACAAAGGGCTTGACGGCGCGGGGCATCATTGATGGTCTGCGCGCTCGATTGTTCCCCTTTTGAGGTTTGCCATGTCCATTTCCTCCGAGAGCCATTCAAAGCGTCTCGACAAGCTTGCCGAGACGGCCGTGAAGGTCGGCCTCGGTCTCGCGCCCGGCCAGGAATTGGTGATGACGGCCTCGATCGAGGCCCTGCCGCTGGTGAGACGGATCACTGAGCATGCGTACAAGGCCGGTGCGAGCCTGGTCACCACCCTGTTCTCCGACGAAGAGTCGACGCTGGCGCGCTATCGCTTCGCGCCGGATGCCGCTTTCGACACTGCCTCGGGCTGGCTGTTCGACGGCATGGCCGCGGCCTTCGACCGGGGCGCTGCCCGCCTCGCCATCGCCGGCGAGGACCCCTCGCTGCTGGCAGGCCAGGATCCGGCCAGGATCGCGCGGGCCAATCAAGCGCGCTCGGCCGCCTACAAGCCGGCACAGAAGCGCATCGTCGGCTTCGACATCAACTGGAACATCGTCTCCTACGCGTCATCGGCCTGGGCCAAGGCCGTGTTTCCCAACGAGCCGGAGGAGGTTGCCGTCGCCAGGCTGTGGGACGCCATCTTCGCCGCCTCCCGCATCGATTCGAATGACCCGGTCGCCGCCTGGGCGGAGCATAATCACAACCTGCATGCCCGCGCCGCCTATCTGAACGACAAGCGCTATGCCGCCCTCCACTATACCGGGCCGGGCACCGATCTCACCATCGGCCTCGCCGATGGGCATGAATGGCTCGGCGGCTCGTCCAAGGCCAAGAACGGCATCACCTGCAATCCCAATATCCCGACGGAGGAAGTCTTCACCACGCCGCATCGCGACCGGGTGAGCGGCTATGTCTCCTCCACCAAGCCGCTGTCCTATCAGGGCACGCTGATCGACAAGATTGCCGTGCGCTTCGAGGTGGGACGCATCGTCGATGCCGACGCCGCAAGCGGCAAGGACGTGCTCGCCAAGGTGCTGGAGACCGATGCGGGGGCCAGTCATCTCGGTGAAGTGGCGCTGGTGCCGTTTTCCTCGCCGATCTCCCAGAGCGGCCTGTTGTTCTACAACACGCTGTTCGACGAGAATGCCGCCAGCCATATCGCGCTCGGCCAGTCCTACAGCCAATGCTTCGTCAATGGCGGATCGCTCAGCCCGGAAGAGCTGGCAGCGCGCGGCGCCAACAACAGCCTGATCCATATCGACTGGATGATCGGCTCGGGCGAGATCGACATTGACGGCATCGGTGCCGACGGCAAGGCCGAACCCCTGATGCGCAAGGGCGAGTGGGTGTAGCCGGCTCAGCTCTTCGAATAGCCCAGGCTGGCCTCGAGGTTCTCGAAGGTGTCGTCCATGGCGTAGCTGCGCAGGAAAGGCAGCGAGAAATGCCCGAAGCGCAGCGACATCTGGCTTTCCGCCTGCGCTTCGCTCACCTTCGTGATCGCGGCGAGATAGAGGGCGGCGGCCAGACCGCTGCGGTCCGCACCGCCTTCGCAATGGATCAGGATGGGTTTTTCCGCATTGCGCAGCAATTGCACCAGGGCGTCCGCCTGGAGGCCGCTCAATTGGCGTGACGCTGACATGGCGAAATCGACATGCGTGACGCCGAGCCGGGCTGATTCGGCGATCTCGGCATCGTACCAGGCGGTGCCGGCATTTCTGCCGCGCAGATTGATCACCGTGCGGATGCCCGCCTCGCGGACATAGTGCCTGAGCCGCCCGGGCGTGGGTTGACCCGAGCGATAGAGCTCACCGGCGACCACGGTGTGGAAATTGCCGCCGAGATATTGCAGGCCGAGATAGATTGCGCCGACGGCCAGGAGGGCAACACAGGTGAGAACCGCAGTCAGGAGAGCACTCCGCAACCGGGCGGTGCTCATTGCGCGGCGCCCGAAAGGGATTTCATACGCAGAACCGTTGCTCAACCTTCGCCTCCGACCACTTGTCGTCGGCGTGTTCTAGCCCTGTGGAATTAGGGTAGACTTAGGGGGGCCGAGCATGGCCGCCAGGGCCTGGTGCAGGCCGGTGTCGCCGCGCCTGACATTCCCGATGGCCGCCTCCACGTCGATGCGTTCGGCATTGTGGGCATCATACATGTCGGCGACGAGCTGGGCATAGCTCGTACTCAGCCCGCCCTGTGCCAGCGCGGGTAGCCATTGGGCGCGCGGCAGCGCCCGTGCCACGATTTCCCGGCCGGTGAGGGTGGCCAGCGCCGAGGCGACATCCGCCGTGCTGTAGCGCTCCGGGCCCTCCGCGTGAAAGATACGAAGCCCGTCTTTGGCGCCGGTCGTCAGCAGCTGGGCGGCAATCTCTCCGAGGTCGGCGGCCGAGATGGTGGGGAACAGCTTGGTCACGGGATGGTGCAGGCTTGGCAGTACGCCCGTTTCGATCGCCCGCGGTAACAGGCGGGCCCAGTTCTGCATGTGCTCGGCCGATCTTACCAGGGTCAAGGGCAGGCCCAGACCGCGAAGAGCCGCTTCCAGATGGTGGAAGGTCAGGGCAATGCCGGTATCGCGGGTGTGATGGGCGCCATAGTCGGAAATCGCCAGCACGGATCCCGGACCGGCGTTGGCCAGGGCTGCGCTGATCGCCTCGATCGAGGCCTGCATCTCCGCGCTGGCATCGTCGCTGCGCGGGCTGATGGGGCAGATGATCTGAACCGCCTGCGCCTCCCGCAGGGCGTGGCGCAGGGCCTCGCCGTCATGGATATCGGCCATGGCGATGTCGCAGCCGAGGGCTTGCAGGGCCGCCGCATGGCCTGCGTTTCGAATGACGGCCCTCACCGGTGCGCCGAGCCGGCGGAGCGCTTCGATCGAATGGCGGCCGACTTTGCCGTTGGCGCCCAGAATGACGAACATCGTGTCTGTCCTCGCTTGCTGTCGAGGCGCGATTGGAAGCCGTTTCGGCAGGTGTCGTCGCACGCAAAGGGATGGCGAGGAGCAGAAAGGGATGGAAAAAGGGCTCTTTGCGGTCAGGCCGCTCGCTCCCGCCTCAGGCGGACGAGGCCGGCCGGCGTCACGCCCAGGACGCGCTTCATGGCGTGAGCGAGATGGCTTTGATGGGCAAAGCCGGCGCTCAGGGCGACCTGGCTGATCGGCAGTTCGCCATCAGCGAGCAATTGCCTGGCATGCTCCACCCGGCGCCGGATAACGTATTGGTGCACCGGCAGGCCGAACGAGCGCCGGAACAGGACCTTGAGGTGCGGCACGCTGATGCCGGCGATCCCCGCCAACACCGCGAGGGAGAGATTGTGTTCGAGGTGGCTTTCGATGAATTCGACCAGACGATTGTGCTGCCTTGCCGACAGTGTCTGTCTTGCCGAAATGGCGGCCAGCCTCGCATGTCCGTCGATGAGGCGGACGGCAAGGGCGGAACCGAGGCCTTCGGCAACCAGGCGGTCGGTCGGGATCTGCCGCGCCGGCTCGGCCAGGGCCTTGGCAATATATTCGATCCTGGAGTCGCGGCACTGGAAACGCGGTATCAGCCTGACGCGGTCGGAATCGATCTCCAGGTCCTCGGCAGCCTTGCGCAGGAGGGCAGGGCTTACCCATAGGCGCAGGATGGTGCAATCGGCGTCATCCTCCCACTCGCCATCCAATCCTGCCGGAACGATGTCGATATCGCCGTCGGACTGGATTCGGATGTGGCGCTGGCCGTCGCAGCGGCAGGATGCGTTGACCGGCCTGCCGACATGAACGCCTAGCCGATGGAAGGGGGATGCCGGCACCTGTGTGAGGCCGGCGGCAATGTCGCGGCGCTCGACCGCGATGCCGATGGTATCAAGCCAGTCCGCACTCATGATCGCTCCAATCACCAAACCGGATATGCCGATTATGTGGCAACGAAGGAAGCTCACGACCAGCCTGGCCGCGGCATATTTCAGGCCCCTGTCGGGGCATTCGCGATCTCGCCGTCCAGGTGAGCCGAGACCAGGAGTTCGGCCACCAGGCCGCTGCGATCCACCCGATTGGCCAGAGAGAGGGCGATACCATGGCCGTTGGCGATGGATCTAGCGATCGCCAGCCCCAATCCGGTGCCTTCGACGTGCTGCGGCGCGGCCCGGAAGAAGCGTTCGAAGACACGTCCGAGCAGGTCCGGATCGAGCCCCGGCCCGGTATCGGTGATGCGTATCCCACGCCCTTCGTCGATGGTTTCGACCGTGACTTCGCCACCCGGTTGGGTGTAGTGCAGGGCGTTTTCGATCAAATTGGTGAGCAGTGTCCGTAGTTGCCTGGTGTCGCCGGCCAGGGGAACCTCGCTGTTTCGCCGCAAGCTCAGATGCAACCCCCCAGCCTTGGCGATCGGCTCGAGATCGGCCACGCAAGCCTCGGCCAGTGCGCCGAGATCGACAGGCGTGCGTTGCTGCCCGCTGGCACCGGATTCCAGGCGGGCCAGCTGCAGCATCTGGTTGGTGAGATGGGTGGCGCGCCTGGCGCCTGCCTCCAGGTCGTCGAGCCTGGTGTTCAGTTCCTTGCCTCGGGCAAGAGGCCTGAGATTGCCGATCTGCAGGGTGAGAGCGGCGAGCGGGGTACGCAGCTCATGGGCGGCATCGGAGATGAAACGGCGCTGACGTTCCAGCGTCTGCTGCAGACGGGATAGCGCGCGGTTCATCGCAGCAACGAGCGGCAGGACCTCCGAAGGCACGCCCGTCACGGGGATGGGCATGGTATCGGCGACGGATCTCTCCGACAGGGTCGCCGCGATGCGGCCGAGCGGCTTCATCACCACATAGATGACCAGGCCGAGGAAGAGCCAGGCGACAGGGATGAGAATGATGATCGGCAGAACGGCACCGAGGGCCGCATGCTCGGCCAGCTCGGTACGTGCCTCGATTTGCTGGGCGATCTGAGCCGTGCGTTCTCCCTCGGCGAGAGTGTAGACCCGCCATTCATGCCCGGCGACGATCTCGTTCGAGAAGCCGGTACCTTCGCCGCGCGGAATGGCAATGGCGGGATTGGTCGAGCGCATCGGCGCGCCGGCGTCATCCCAGACCTGGACGAGCAGATCGTCCTCGCGGTTGCGGGTGCTCTTGATGGCGGGGCGCAGATTGCGCGCTTCCAGGGCATAGACGGCCACTTGCTGCAGCTGCTTGTCGAGAAAGCGATGGGCTTCACGCCGTACGGCGAAGTTGGAGGCGAGGGCCGCGCCGATGCCGACCACCAGCAGCACGGCGGCGATGGCTGTAAGGCTCGACCAGCGCAACGACATCAGGGAGCGTCCTTTTCGATCATCCAGCCCGCTCCGCGCGAATTGCGGATGATGTCCTTGCCGAATTTCTTGCGGATGGAGTGGATCAAGACCTCGACGGCGTTGCTCTCGACCTCCTCGCCCCAGCCATAGAGGCGTTCCTCCAGCTGGCTGCGCGAGACGATCGCGCCGGGACGCTCCATCAGCACCAGTATCAGGGAAAAGACTCGTGCGGTCAGCACATGGCTTTGGCCGTGATAGGTGACACGATGGCTTTCGAGATCGAGTTCGAGATCGCCATGGACCAGCGTGGAGACGGCCTGGCCGCCATGGCGGCGACGCAGTACGGCGCGAATTCGGGCGAGCAGCTCGCGCATTTCGAAAGGCTTGACGATATAGTCGTCGGCGCCGAGGTCGAGGCCGTCGACGCGATGGTCGAGGTCGTCCCTGGCGGTGATGATCAGGACGGGCGTGGTGTCGCCGGCCCGCCTGAGATCGCGCAGCAATTCAAAGCCGCTCTTGCCGGGCAGGCCGTTGTCGAGCAGGACGACACCATAGCCGTGGCGTTGCAGGGCGGCCTCGCCGTCGGCACCGTCCCGGGCCCAGTCCACCGCCATGCCGGCATCGCCGAGTGCCTGCAGCAGCGCCTTTCCGATCATCGGGTCGTCCTCGATCAGAAGAATGCGCATGGGGCCGCCGTGGAAACAGGGTGAACTCGGCGAGGATGGCAATCAATTGAGGGCTGATCAAGGAAACGCCCCAGGAACGTCCTTGGAGCGCGCCAGGTATTCCCGCCTACTTCGTCCCGTAGATGCGGTCGCCGGCATCGCCCAGGCCCGGCACGATATAGCCGTGGTCGTTGAGATGGCTGTCGATCGCCGCCGTCCAGATCGTCACGTCGGGATGGGCCTCGCGCAGATGCTTGATGCCCTCGGGGGCGGCGAGCAGGCAGACGAAGCGGATGTCCTTGACGTCGCGGGCCTTCAGCCGCTCGATGGCAGCGACGGCGGAGTTGGCCGTGGCCAGCATCGGGTCGAGCACGATCACCAGGCGCTCCGCCACATCAGGCGGGGCCTTGAAGTAATATTCCACGGCCTGCAGCGTGGCGGGATCGCGGTAGAGACCGATATGGGCGACGCGGGCCGAGGGCACGAGGTCCAGCATGCCTTCGAGGAAACCCTCGCCGGCACGCAGGATCGGCGCCAGTACCAGTTTCTTGCCGGCCACGCGCGGCGCCTGCATCTTGGTCAGGGGCGTCTCGATCTCGACCATTTCCAGCGGCAGGTCACGGGTGACCTCGTAGCAGAGCAGGCGCCCGATCTCGTTGAGTAACTGCCGGAACCCCTTGGTCGAGCGATTCTTGTCGCGCATCAAAGTGAGCTTGTGCTGCACCAGCGGGTGATCGACGACTATCACGCCTTCCATCGGAGTTCCCCTTCTTCACATTCTGCCCTTACCTAGCCGATTTCTCGGCCGGGGTAAGGCATCATAATGCGCCTTCCACGCCTTTCATCGCCCTCGGCGTCAGGTTGTGCCTCCGGTCTTCCTCTTTTTGTCGGCTTGCCTGCCGAAAAATCTGGCGTGAAACTTGCTTCTGGCCGCCGTCCATGCAGGATGCTGCCCGCAACAAGACTGCTAATCAGGATCGTCCGCGTTCATGGCGTTGTCGCAAAGGCTTGAGTTCCGCCAGACCCAGTCGCTGGTGATGACGCCGCAGTTGATGCAGGCGATCAAGCTTCTGCAACTGTCCAATCTCGATCTCACGGCCTATGTCGACGCGGAATTGGAGCGCAACCCGATCCTGGAGCGCGCCGATGGTGAGATCTCGCGCGAACCCGAGACGCTTGCGACAGCGCCTGTCGATCCCGCCGCGGGCGATTGGCTGAAAGATGACATGGCGCCCTCCCGCGAGGCGATGGAGCAGGGGCTCGGCACCGATCTCGACAATGTCTTTCCCGACGAGCGGCCCGCCGACAGGCAGGAAGCGCCGGCGGCGATCGAGCAGCTAGCCGGGAGCGATCCCTATGTCTCGTCCTGGTCGAATGTCGGTGCGGGCGGCCATGGCGGTGACGATGACGTCAATTACGAGAGCATGGCCGCGGCCGGTATTTCGCTGGCCGATCATCTGGAGACGCAGCTTGATCTGGCAACTCGGGATCCCAGGCACCGGCTGATCGGCCGCTTCATCATCGATATGATCGACGAGAGCGGCTATCTCGTCGGCGATCTGGCCGATCTGGCCGAACGCCTGGCGGCGGCGCTCCAGGAGGTGGAGGCCGTGCTCGCCATCGTGCAGGGCTTCGAGCCGAGCGGTGTCGGGGCTCGTTCGCTGAAGGAGTGCCTGGCGCTCCAGCTCAAGGAGCGCAATCGGTTCGACCCGGCCATGGCCGCACTGCTCGACAATCTGGAGCTGGTGGCCAAGCGCAACATCCCGGCTCTCCGGCGCCTATGTGGTGTCGACGAGGAGGACGTGACGGAGATGATCGCCGAACTGCGTGGCCTCACGCCCAAGCCAGGCCTGGCCTTCGGCTCCACGCCGGTTCAGCCGGTGGTGCCCGACGTCCTCTTGCGCGCCGCACCGGACGGGACCTGGATGGTGGAACTGAACCCCGACACCTTGCCGCGCGTGCTGGTCAATCAGAACTACTATGCCCGCGTGGCACGGACGGCTCGTAGCGAGACGGACAAGACCTTCCTGACCGAGGCCTTGCAGACGGCAAACTGGCTGACCCGCAGCCTGGAGCAGCGCGCACGCACCATCCTCAAGGTCGCCACCGAGATCGTGCGCCAGCAGGACGCCTTCTTCTCCCTCGGCGTGCAATATCTGCGTCCGCTCAATCTCAAGACCGTGGCCGATGCCATCGGCATGCATGAATCGACGGTGTCGCGCGTTACCGCCAACAAGTTCATCGCCTCGGCCCGCGGCCTGTTCGAGCTCAAATATTTCTTCACCGCCTCGATCTCCAATGCCGAAGGGGGGGAGGCACATTCGGCCGAGGCGGTGCGCCATCGCATCCGCCAGATGATCGATGCCGAAGCACCCAATGCCATCCTCTCCGACGACACCATCGTTGCGTTGCTGCGCAAGGACGGCATCGACATTGCCCGGCGTACCGTCGCCAAATATCGCGAATCCATGCGGATCGCCTCCTCGGTGGAAAGGCGGCGGGAGAAGGCGGGACGATGACGAGCGGTTTGCCGGTCCTGCCCTTAGACGGCCGCCAGTCCGCCGCGGCCCTGACGATCCAGCGCGGTGCCAGCCGGCTCCTGCGCCAATACGGCCTGACGCCAGTACCAGAGGTGACGCTGCCCAATGGCCGCCGCGCCGATCTGCTCGCCGTCGGCCGCAAGGGCGAGATCTGGATCGTGGAGATCAAGTCCTCGGTGATCGACTTCCAGGTCGACCACAAATGGCCTGATTATCTCACCTATTGCGACCGGCTGTTCTTCGCCGTCGGTCCGGATTTCCCACTGGCTCTGCTTCCCGAGGAAGCCGGCAGCATCGTGGCCGACGCCTATGGCGGCACATTGCTGCGGGACGCTCCCGAGCAGCGCCTTGCGGCGCCGACGCGCAAGGTCCTGACCCTGCAGCTCGCCCGCCTGGCAGCAGGACGGCTGCATCAGGCCATGGATCCCGAAGGTGCGTTCGGTTTCGGCGAATGACGTGCCCGAAGGCGCTATTGCCCGGCAAATGAGGTGATGAGCGCCACCAGCTCCGTATCCTGGCCGTTGAAGCCATGATGCGCGCGGGACCGGCAGGGATTGCCGGTTTGCAGGCCGCCCTCCAGCCATTTCACCGTGACCCGCTCGCCGGCCCAGGCCTGGAAGGGCGCGACGCCGGCCGGCCTGGTGAAGCGGCAGCCATCCTGCCGGTGATGCACCACGAGGGTGGGAGGCAGCCGCCCGGGGGAGCCGAGTATGGCCATGACGCTCGGGGAGGGACCGGACTCCTTGCTGAGGAAAGCTGAGGTCAGTACCAGTCGGTCCGGCTTGGCGCCCTTTACCAAGCCTTCGGCGGCCCGGGGCGTGCCGGCGGAGGTGGCCACGACCGTGACGGGCCGCTTGAGGCCTGCCATGGTTTCGACCGCTGTGGCGAGGTTGGTGCCTTTGTCCACGAGCAGGACGTTATAGCCCTTGGCGGCAAAGGCGTCGCGGTTGCGGATGAGCACATTGTCGGCACCGCTGCGAAACTGGCCGTTGGGCCCGACATCGAGCCGGCCGTCACCGCCGGTGAGCAGGATGAGGTTGCCCTTGGCATTGGCATGACGGATCAGGATGTTTTCGATGCCGGCAACTGCCACGGTCTCGCCGCCGCTGGCAATCGGGGACGTCTGGGCGAAAGCGAGACCGCTCGGTGGCAGCAGACCCAGGGCGCAGAGTGCCACGGCCACCCATCCGCGAAGCGATGTGTTCCGATTCATGATTCGAAATGTCCTTGTTGTGGCTCATCGATAGGAAACAAGGGTTGCGGCTGGATTACGGGAGTGGGGAGCGACGACAGCAGGCAGCAGCAATTTTACATCCCTGTCTTGCTCCGCGGCCGTCGGTCATGATCTATGAAGCAAAGGGGCATATGGCCCGGGAGGAGCAGTTCCATGGATATGAGCGGTTCGCAGCGCATCGAGGCTTCGCGCGAGAAGGTCTGGGAGGGCCTGAACAATCCCGAGGTCCTCAAACAGTGCATTCCGGGCTGCGAAGCGATCGAACTGGTCTCGCCGACCGAGATGACCGCCAAGGCCGTGCTGAAGATCGGGCCGGTCAAGGCCACCTTCAACGGCAAGGTGACGTTGTCTGACCTCGATCCGCCCAATGGCTACACCATTTCCGGCGAAGGCCAGGGCGGCGTCGCCGGCTTTGCCAAGGGCGGCGCCACCGTGCGTCTCGAGGCCGATGGCGAAGAGGCTACAATCCTTCACTATGACGCCAAGGCCGATGTCGGCGGCAAGATCGCCCAGCTCGGCGCGCGCCTGATCGATGGCACGGCCAAGAAACTCGCTGGCGATTTCTTCGAGAAGTTCGGCCAGGCGATCTCGCCCAAGCCGGAAGGCGAGGAAGCCCCCGCCGAACCGGAAAAGAAGGGCTGGTTCGGCCGCAAGAAGTGAGCCGTTCGCTCGTTCTCACGCAGGTATGAAGGGAAGGCCCAGCAAGGCCTGCACGAAGCCGAAGAGCGTGACTGCTCCATAGGCGAGCGCGGCGGCGCAGACAATAACAGCGGCAATGCGGCCGCTGGCCCAGCGCTCTGCAATCAGGCCCAGGACGGGCATGATCTGCAAGACGTGCAGGCCGAGGAAATGAGCCACCCGCAGGTCGCCGCCCGTACGCGACCAGCCGAAGATCGGCACTCCCGTCGCGTCCGTGCGCGCGCCGCCGATCCAATGGCCATTGCCGGCGGAAAGAACGCTGCCCGAGCCTGCGCCGAGCACGAAAGTGAGCGTTAGCCCGAGCAGGACCGACAACCAGAAGGCGGTCGACCAGGCTTGCGGGCGGTGTCGCAGCAGCAAGACTGCCAAGGCAGGGCTCACGGCCGTGAGCGTCACCGCGCCGATGCCCATCAACGTGTACATCAGCCGGTGGAAGGGATCGGCCACGTTGTAGTGCGAGGCGAGGCCCTGCGCCGCTTGCAGCATGATGTAGCCGATCTCGAACGTGCTCGCTGCCAAAGCGAGGACGACGAGGACCCGCACCGCCCGCCCGTGGCGTGCCTGTTTCGGCAAGGCGCCGACGAACCAGGCCACGGTCAGGAGATAGAGGCCGACCGAGAGCTGGAATTTCAGCGGCTTGATCCAAACGGAGATGCCGTTGAGCATCCTGTCGTCGATCATCAGGGCCGCGAGGGTCGGGACCATCAGCGCCAGGATGACGAAGCCGCCGCGCGCCAGCCGGCGCTCGCGTCGAAGCAGATCATCCGCCACTCTCCAGGCAAGCGCATGGGGACGGCAGGCAAGGCGCAGGCTGGAGATGTTCGTCGTCATGCGGGTTCTCCTTGACGGCGGGAGAAGCCGCGGAGCCAGACGTTGCGCAGGGCCAGGAAGGTCAGGAAGCCGACGGGACCGAATAGGAAAGTGAGGGCGAGACAGGGCAGGACGGCCAGCTGCGGCACTCCGGCCCGTTTCGCCTCGCGCACCTCCCAGGCTCCGATCAGCAGGTCGAAGGCGAGGTAATGCAGCCAGCCGGCCAGGAGCAGGCCGCGATGGCCGAACAGCGCGGCGACATCGCTGAGAGAACCAAAGCCGCCTGCAGCTTCGCCCCAGAAGCGAAGGAGCAAGGCGGCATAGGCAAGGCCAAGCGCGATCGGAATGATTCTGCCGGCAATCGCCTGGGCCAGGGCCGGACGCAAGGGAGAGAGGGCAAGGACGATCCAGCCACAGAGAGCGAGGATGCCAGCCCAGGAAAAGACGTTGTCGAGCGTGAAAGCTTGATCGAGAGTCATGTCGGCATCTCCAACTTGACAGTGTCAAGATAAGGATGGCAGCAATTTTGACATTGTCAAGATCGTGATGGATAGTGATGCCGACCCTACGGTGCGGCGCGGTGGTGTTGATGATGCGGAGCGAAAACGAAGTGGAGCAGGAATCGACGGCGCACAAGGCTAGCTATCATCATGGTGATCTGCGGGCCGCGCTGCTCCTCGCGGCTGAACTCGTCCTGGCCGAACGGGGTGTCGAGGGCTTCACCCTTCGCGAATGCGCCCGGCGGGCGGGCGTCTCCCATGCCGCTCCCGCGCATCATTTCGGTGATGTCGCCGGTCTCCTGACCGCGGTAGCGGCGCTAGGATTCGAAACGCTCACGCTGTTCATGCGCGAGGCCCGCGCTGGCATCGACGAGCCCCAGGCCCGATTGCGGGCGATCGGCCGCGGCTATGTCGCCTTCGCCCGCCGATATCCGGAGAGGTTCCGGCTCACCTTCAACCGGCATCGGCTCAACATCGAGGATCCGGCCCTAAGGGCTGCCGGGCAGGAGGCCTTCGCCGAGCTCGAGACCGCGATTCGCCTGGTAACCAGGGCGGGCGAAGGCCCGCTCGAGGGCGAGCGGCTCGACACCTTGCTGCATGTCTGGTCGCTCGTGCACGGCTATGCCCATCTCCTGCTGGCGGGGCAACTCGACCGGCCTCTCAAGGGAGGAGGAGACGGGGCTTTCGATGCCGCCCTGGAAGGCGTGCTGGCCCGGCTGACAGCCCAATAGAGGCAGCCCGCCTGGGGTGGTCCCCGGGAAGACCTAAACTCTCCTGAAGGTGAAATAGGCGCCGCGCCGGCCCTCCCGCAATGCCTTGGCTTCGTAGCGGGTGGAGCGCCAGCCGTCCCAGGGCGTCAGCCAGTCGGCCTGGCGCTCGGCCGTCCATTCGAAGTCGGACGAGCGTGCCACGCGCGCCAGGGCATAGGCGGCATAGTCGTCAATGTCGGTGGCAAAACGCAGTTCGCCCCCAGGCCTGAGAGCATGGGCCAGATGCGTCAGCATTTCCTCGCCCAGGAAGCGTCGCTTGCGATGGCGGCGCTTGGGCCAGGGATCGGGATAGAGCAGATAGATGCGCCCGATCGAGCCGGCCGGCAGCCAATCCACCACTTGCTTGGCGTCGTTGTCCCACAGGCGAATATTGGCAAGCCCGTTCTGCTCGATCTGGGCCAGCATCTTGGCGGTGCCGTTGACATAGGCCTCGCAGCCGATGAAGCCGATGTTCGGGTTCTCGCCGGCACGCTGGGTGAGGTGTTCGCCGCCGCCGAAGCCGATTTCGAGCCAGACGTCATCCACAGGCCCCGGAAACAGGCCGGCAAGGTCGGCGGGAGCCGGGGCGGTCAGGTCGAGGCGCAAATGCGGCAGCGCGCCGGACATCAGGTCTGCATGCCCCGGCCGCAAGGTCTTGCCCTTGCGGCGGCCGAAGAAAGCGCCATGGCCCCGAGACGGGGCATCCATACCGTCGCCGAACTTGTGCTTGTCGTCTTCAGTCACGACCCATACCCACCGAAGCAAAGCGCTATGAAAAAAGCCTCTCCCGGCGAGCGGGAAAGGCTTTGTGTCTATTGTCGGCCTCGGATCAGGCGCGCACGGCCTTCTTGATCGCGTCGGCGAGGTCGGTCTTCTCCCAGGAGAAGCCGCCGTCGCGGGCCGACTTGCGGCCGAAATGGCCATAGGCGGAGGTGCGGGCATAGATCGGCTTGTTGAGGTTGAGGTGCTCGCGGATGCCGCGAGGCGTCAGGCTCATCACGTCGCGCAAAGCCTTCTCGATCTTCTCCTCGGCGACATTGCCGGTGCCGTGCAGGTCGACATAGATGGCCAGGGGCTCCGACACACCGATGGCGTAAGCGAGCTGGATGGTGCAGCGGTCTGCCAGCTTGGCGGCGACCACGTTCTTGGCGAGATAGCGTGCCGCATAAGCCGCCGAACGGTCGACCTTGGTCGGGTCCTTGCCAGAGAAGGCGCCACCGCCGTGGGGAGCTGCGCCGCCATAGGTATCGACGATGATCTTGCGGCCGGTCAGGCCGCAATCGCCGTCCGGACCGCCGACCACGAACTTGCCGGTGGGGTTGACGTGCCAGACCGTATCCTTGCCGATCCAGCCTTCCGGCAGGGTCTTGCGGATATAGGGCTCAACCAGCTTCTTGATGTCGCCGGAGGTCAGAGTCTCGTCGAGATGCTGGGTGGAGAGCACGATCTGCGTCACGCCGACCGGCTTGCCGCCCTCATACCTCACCGTGACCTGGCTCTTGGCATCGGGGCCGAGCATGCCGAGGTCACCCGACTTGCGGGCCTTGGTGATGTCCTCGAGGATCTTGTGGGCGTAGTAGATCGGAGCCGGCATCAATTCCGGCGTCTCGCGGCAGGCATAGCCGAACATGATGCCCTGGTCGCCGGCGCCTTCGTCCTTGTTGCCGGAAATGTCGACGCCCTGGGCGATGTCGGGAGACTGGCCGTGCAGCAGGACCTCGATCTTGGCCTTCTTCCAGTGGAAGCCTTCCTGCTCATAGCCGATCGCCTTGACGGCGCGGCGGGCGGCGCTCTTGATCTTGCCCTTGGTGATGGTGTCGGGACCGCGATATTCGCCGGCGATCACCAGGCGGTTGGTGGTGGCGAGGGTTTCGCAGGCGACGCGCACCTGGGAGGGATCCATTCCGGTCTTCGCCGCCTCGCGATAGAACAGGTCGACGATTTCGTCGGAGATGCGATCGCAGACCTTGTCGGGGTGGCCTTCAGCGACCGACTCGCTGGTAAACAAATAGTCGGAACGGGACACGAATGTTTCTCCACGCCAAAATGGAACTTGGTATCGTCCCGTTTTGGCGAGGGTAGGCTTCGCCGTCAAGCGGCAAATCGTACGTTTTGTTCGTTTAAAGGAACGCTGGAGCGATTTTCCGCCGCGTACGGCGGTTTGGTGGCATCACCAAACCGCACAGGGCGCATCGAAACCAAAGGGCGCCGATGGGCGCCGCTTCGCGGCTCAGGCGGCGTGTTCCTGGCTGAGCGTGGAGACGAGGTCGACGACCCGGCGCCGCACCTTCGGATCCTTGATGCGGGCAAAGGCCTTGTTCAGCTGCAGGCCTTCCGTGGTCGACAGGAACTCGATGACATGGGAGGTGTCGCTCTCACCGGCATGCTCAGCCGTATGCACGGAGCCGGTTTCTGGCGGCAGGCCTTCAAAGAAGAAGGAAATGGTGACGCCCAGGATCGAGGCGATCTGCTGCAGCCGGCTCGCACCGATGCGGTTGGTACCCTTTTCGTATTTTTGTACCTGCTGAAAGGTGAGGCCAAGCGCCTCGCCGAGCTTCTCCTGGCTCATGCCCACCAGGACGCGCCTGATACGGACGCGGCTGCCAACGTGCTGATCAATGGGATTAGGAACTTTCTTGATCATAATATTAACTCCAGGTCACTAGCAAATATTTGAAAATACAGTGACGAATTTGAAAATGAATTGCGGCCGTAACGTGGCGGAAGCGCGGCGCGCCAGAGATACAATTGCGGCGGCGCAATCTGAAGTAGTTCAAATGCATCCTGCAACCAGCAGGGAGACTATACCTCCTTATGCGGGAAAATCCAGTCGGTCTCGCGCCTTCCGCTTGGCGCGGTTGTAACAAATATGTGTTATCGGGGCTGTCGGCGTCGGTTCAAGCAACCAAGGCCGGCGCCGATTAAGGCAATCAGAAACAATGCGGTAACAATGCCGGTGCCGGCCGTGGCGAACACCGGCGGTGGCAGGGTGGTGGGAAGCCGCGAATCGAGAACGCCGCTGGTGCCCAGCGGCAGGCTGGCGACGATGCGCCCCACCGGATCGATCACCGCGGAAACGCCATTGTTGCCGGCGCGGACCAGGGGGAGCCCTTCCTCGATCGCGCGAGCCCTTACCTCGGCGAAATGCTGGTAGGGACCCGGGGTGATGCCGAACCAGGCATCGTTGGTGACGTTGAGCAGCCAGCCGGGGCGGTTGGTCGGATCGATCACCTCGCCCGGAAAGATTGCTTCATAGCAGATGAGGATGCCGGCGGGCGGCGCGTTGGGAATATCGAGCGTGCGCAAGCCCGGACCCGTCGAAAAGCCGCCGCGCTGCTTGGTCAATTGCTCGAAGCCGAGGGATTCGAGCACGGACTGATAGGGCAGATATTCGCCGAAGGGGACGAGGTGCACCTTGTCGTAATTGCCGATGATGGTGCCGGTGGCGTCGATGACATGCAGGGAATTGAAGAAGCGCCAGCCGCCGTCGTCGAGATTCTCCTCCGCCCGGCCGGCGCCCGTCAGCAGCACGGCCTTGGGTGCAACCAGGTCCCCGAGCACCTTGAGGGCTTCGGGATCCTGCGCCACTAGGAAGGGGAAGGCCGATTCAGGCCAGATCAGATGGGTTGTTTTGGCAAGGCCGTCACTGCCGTCGGCGGCCGGTTGGCGTGACAAGGCCAGATAGCGCGTCAGCACTTCATTGCGCAGGGCCGGATTGAACTTGGCGTCTTGCGGCAGATCGGGCTGCATGATGCGCAGTTGCACTCCGTCGACGAAACCGGTGGGGTGCTGGCCAAGCCGCCACACGCCGAAGGCGGCCATCGCGACCAGAATGGCGATGGACAAGACCGGCCAGCGCCAACCACCCCGCCGCACCAGCGCCGCCGGCGTGGAGAACAGGACGAGCGCCACGAGTGTGAGCCCATAGGCTCCGATCAGGGACAGGCTCTGCGCCAGATGAAGCTCCTCGGCGAGCGCGTAGCCGAACAGGTTCCAGGGAAAGCCGGTCAGGATATGGCCGCGCAGCCATTCGCAGGCAGCCATTGTGGCGGCAAAGGCGAGGATGCGGGCATTGCCCTGCGACCACAGGAGGCGCGCCAGGGCAAACCCGGCCGCGTGGAAGAAAGCAAGGCCGGCAGGCAGGAGCAGCACGGCGAAGGGCAGCAGCCAGGCGAACTGATCGGCATCGACGAGGAAGGCATTGCCGATCCACCACAGCCCGGCCAGGAAATAGCCGAAACCATAGCACCAGCCGAGCCGGGCGGCCGCGCCGATGCTGCGCCAGAACCCGGGAGCCGGGTTCTCCGGCGGGAAGACGATGCCATCCAGCAGCCAGATCGCGACCGGAAAGCTGACGGCCAGCACCGGAAAGGCATTGAAGGGCGCCATGGCCAGCGCCGCCAGGGCGCCCGCCAGGAAGGCGACGGCCATGCGGCGCCAGCCTTTCAACCCGGCCAGGCGAGACGCAAGCGCAGCGATCACGTGGCGCCGTCGCCGCTGGTTTCGCTCGCCGGGCTCCGCTCGCCATTGGTGGCAATGGCCGCTTCATCGCCGGCAGGCGCCAGCTTCTTCTCGCGCTTGCGCCCATCGCGCGGCCTGACGATGCCGCTGCCGGCCGTGTGGATGCGCACCCGTTTCACCCGGCGCGGATCGGCATCGAGAATTTCGAATTCGAGCTGGCCCGGCCCCTGCACGATCTCGCCGCGCACCGGTACGCGGCCGGCCAGCGTCACCAGCCAGCCACCCAGCGTATCGACGTCGGCCTCGATTTCGTCCTCATGCATCTCCAGGCCGATGGCGGCGGCGACGTCGTCGAGATCGGCACGGGCATCGGCGGTGAAGATGCCCTCGCCCGAGGCGACGATCATGTCGCCATCATCCTCGTCATGCTCATCCTCGATGTCGCCGAGCACGATTTCGACGATGTCCTCCATCGAGACCAGGCCATCCGTGCCGCCATACTCGTCGATCACCAAAGCGAGCTGGGTGCGGGTGGCCTGCATCTTGGCGAGAAGGTCGATGGGGGGCATCGAAGGCGGCACGAACAGGACGTTGCGCGTCAGCGACTTCACCGAGCTCAGCGGCGTCGAGAGGGTAATGTTGCCCAAGGCGAGGGCGGCCTCCCTGGGCGAGGGTTTGGCGGTCTCGCCGTCCTTGGCGAGGTCGCTCTCGCGGACCTTGCGGCTCCGCCGCGCGGCGATGGCGGCCCGCGACGCCAGCCAGGCCACGAAATCGCGGATGTGGACCATGCCGCGCGGATCATCCAGCGTCTCGTTATAAACGGGCAGGCGCGAATGGCCCGCCGTCTGGAATACCTTGAGCAGGTCGCCCAGCGAAATGTCGAGCGGCACGGCCACGATGTCGGCCCGCGGCACCATCACATCGTCGACCCGCTTGCCGCGCAGGCCGAGGATGTTCTTGAGCATGGCACGCTCTTCGGGGGAGAAGCTGGAATCTTCCGCAGCGCGTGAATTCTCGAGTGCATCGGCAAGATCGTCGCGGATGGAGGGCTGGGATCTCAGCCCAAGCGCGGACTTGATCCGTCCCAGCAGGCCTTCGTGCTGGGGCTCCTGGGAGGCGCTGGGTTGGCTGCTACTTCGATCGTTGCTGTCGGACATGGCTCTGTGTGTTAGAGGCTGTTATGGACCGTGGATGGGGTTTTGACGTGAGCGATTTTGGCCGAGGATGTCCGCACTTGCAAAGCAAGTGCGTGGGAGGGTGAGGACGCAAGCCTTTCGGCTTGCTACGATATCGGACGTACTCGTCGGCCAAAAGCGCCGCGCTCCTGCGGGGTGAGGTGAAGACTGGCCGCCTGCAGCGTCGCTTCGCTTGCCAAGACAGAAGTCTTGGCAGCGCTTGCTCCTCCCATCCAGCCAGTCTTGACCTCATCAAAATCCCATCCACGGTCCATAACAGCCTCTAGCTCGCTTCGCGCAACAAGGGCGCGTCGGCATAGGGATTGGCGATACCGAGTTCGGCGAGAATGCGCACTTCCAGCGCCTCCATCACCTCGGCCTCGGCATCGGTCAAATGGTCATGGCCGAACAGATGCAGGAGGCCATGCACGGTGAGGTGGCTGAGATGATCGGCAAAGCTCGTGGAGGTTTCCTCGGCTTCCCGCGCGATCGTCTCATGGGCAAAGATGATGTCGCCCAGCATCGGCGCCGTCTCGATTGCGTCTCCCACAGCCTGTGGGAAGGACAGCACGTTGGTGGGCTTGTCCTTGCCGCGCCACTCGGCGTTGATGACGCGGATCGAAGCATCGTCGGTCAGGACGATCGAGAGTTCGGCTCCCGGCGCATGCGCAAGCTCCGCGACGTCGAGGCTCTTGACCACTGCACGCGTGATCAAGGCCTCGATGGCATCGGGGTCCTGCCAAAGATCGCTCTCGATAGCGATCTCGATGGTGATGGCGGCGTCACTCATGACTTGGTTTCGCCCGAGGGCTTGCTAGCGTCCAAAGGCCTGGTCGAATCCCTGGCCTCATAGGCCCGCACGATCTTGGCGACCAGTTCATGGCGCACGACGTCGGCGGCGTTGAATCGGCAAATGGCGATTTCGGGTATGTCTTTCAACAGGTCGACGGCCTCGATCAGCCCCGATTTCTGCCCGGGAGGCAGGTCGATCTGGGTCGGATCACCGGTGATGATCATGCGCGAGCCTTCGCCCAGGCGCGTGAGGAACATCTTCATCTGCATCGAGGTGCAGTTCTGGGCCTCGTCCAGCAGCACCACCGAATTGGCGAGCGTGCGCCCGCGCATGAAGGCGAGCGGCGCCACCTCGATCATGCCCGAGGTCAGCCCTCGTTCGACGCGCTCAGGCGGCATCATGTCGTAGAGCGCGTCATAGAGCGGGCGCAGATAGGGGTCGACCTTCTCGCGCATGTCGCCGGGCAGGAAGCCGAGCCTCTCGCCCGCCTCGACGGCGGGGCGGGACAGGATCAGCCTGTCGGCCTCGCCCTTCTCGATCAGCGCCGCAGCGTGGGCCACGGCAAGATAGGTCTTGCCGGTGCCGGCGGGACCGGTGGCGAAGACGAGTTCATGCTTCTGCAGCGCCCGTATATAGGCGTCCTGCGCCAGCGTACGGGCGGCGATCGTCTTCTTGCGGGTGCCGACAGAGGCCGCGCCGCCGGTCGGCGCCACTTTCGGCTTGCCTTCCGGCGTGAACAGCACACCCTGCGAGCCAGCCATACGCAGCGCGCCGTCGACATCGCCCAACGTTATCTGCTGGCCCGAGCGCAGGCGTTGATACAGGCTCTCCAGCACGCGCTTGGCCTGTTCCACGCTGTCCTTGGCACCGCGCAGGGCGACATGATTGCCACGGGCCGTCGCCTCGATGCCGAGCTTGCGCTCGATGAAGGCGAGGTTCTGGTCATGCTGGCCGAAGAGAAGCGTGGCCAGGCGATTGTCCTCGAAGGCCGTGACGATTTCCGCAGGTGCGTCCGTCGTCGGCAGGGATGGGGTTTGCGTTGTCATGTGTGTCCGTCGTTCCTCGTCCACCTTCAAGCAACGGCCTCCCTGAATCCAGCGCCGGCCAGTATGCCGTGCAGCGACCAGGCACCCGTGGCCGTGATTTCGACGGGCGCCACCGTACCGATCAGGCTGTCATCCGCCTCGATCTGCACGGCTTGGAGATAGGGGGTGCGGCCGGCGATCTGGCCTGGCCGTTTGCCCTTGCGATCAAAGAGCACATCCATGGTGCGGCCGATGCTGGCCTGATTGAAGGCCTTCTGCTGGCCTTCGGTGAGCGCCTGCAGCCTGGCGAGGCGCGCGGCCTTCGCCACTTCGTCGACCTGGTCGGTCATCGTAGCGCCCGGTGTGCCCGGACGCGGCGAATATTTGAACGAATAGGCCGAGACATAAGTGACCTCTTCGATCAGCCGCAAGGTCGCTTCGAAATCCGCATCGGTCTCGCCGGGAAAGCCGACGATGAAGTCGGAGGAGAATGCCATGTCGGGCCGGGCATGCCGAATCTTCTCGATGAGCTTGAGATAGTCCGCTGCTGTATGCTTGCGATTCATGACATCCAGAATGCGGTCCGAGCCCGATTGCACCGGAAGATGCAGGAAAGGCATAAGCGCCGGCAGGTCGCGATGGGCCTCGATCAGGCTGTCGTCCATGTCGCGGGGATGAGAGGTGGTGTAGCGCAGGCGTACCACCGGCTCGATGCGGGCCAGGCGGTGCACGAGTTGGCCGAGCGTCCAGTCGCGTCCATCCGGCCCCTCGCCATGATAAGCGTTGACGTTCTGGCCAAGCAGGCTGATCTCGCGCACGCCCGCCTCGGCCAGGCGCTCGACCTCTGCCACGATGGCGGCGACCGGCCGCGAGGTCTCGGCACCGCGCGTATAGGGCACCACACAGAAGGTGCAGAACTTGTCGCAGCCTTCCTGCACCGTGACGAAGGCGGAAGGCCCGCGCGCCAGGGTCTTTTCCCGGCGTGGTGCGGGCAGGATGGCGAACTTGTCTTCGACCGGGAAGTCGGTGTCGACAGGCTTGCTGGTGCCATCGGCCAAGCCTGTCGATACTTTGGCGAGCAGGTCCGGCAGGCGATGATAGGCCTGGGGCCCGACCACGAGATCGACGGCGGGCGCGCGCCTCATGATCTCCCGGCCCTCGGCCTGGGCGACGCAACCGGCGACGGCGATCTTCAGATCGCCGCCCTGGCGGCGGCGCTCGTCGCGCGCCACGCGCAGGCGGCCGATCTCCGAATAGACCTTTTCCGCCGCCTTTTCGCGGATATGGCAGGTGTTGAGGATGACGAGGTCGGCATTTTCGGGGCTGGAGGTCTCGACGTAGCCCTGCGGTGCCAGCGTATCGGCCATGCGCTGGCTGTCATAGACGTTCATCTGGCAGCCATAGGACTTGATGAAGACGGTCTTTGTCGGGAGGTCGAGGGTCTCTGCCGGAAGGTTCTTGGCGCGCGTGTCCCTGGAGCCGGCATCACCATGCGGTTTCTGCGGGCGTTTGCTTTCGGTCTCGTCAGGAATCATGGTCTCGCTATAGCCACCTATCAAGGTGCTAGGGATAGCGGTTTTCCGCCCTGATGAGAAGAGGTTGAGTTGCCGCGTCCCGGCTCTTCCCATGGTCAGAGGTTGCGCGACGGGCCGAGTGGAGCGGCAGGTCTTGCCGACCTTGCCGGTTCCCTGCACTGTGCGCCATCCCATCGAGGCGATTCAAGCTCATGCCCTCTGTCGATCCTGCCGTGTTTGCTCCCGATGCCGTGGCCGAAACCACGGCGGCCCTCAATGCCGATATCATCGCCAAGATGAGCGCCTTGCCGGATTTGTGGTCCTTTCCGCCCGAACTGATCCGCGAGACCCGGCGCCAGGGCAAGGGGATCTTCCCGCTGCAGGGCAAGAGCGCGCGGGCGCAGGTGCTGGAAATCGAGGGCCGGCAGGGCAAGGTGCCGATCCGCATCATTGCGCCGGAAGTGCCGACCGGGGTCTACATGCACATCCATGGCGGCGGCTGGATGTTCAACCAGTCCGACTTCCAGGACGAGACGCTGGAGAAGATCGCCGAGGCCACCGGCATGGCCTGCATCTCCGTCGAATATCGCCTTGCGCCCGAACATCCCTTTCCCGCCGGGCCGGACGATTGCGAGGCGGCGGCCTTGTGGCTGGTGTCCGAGGGGCGCAAGCGCTTCCGCACCGAACGTTTCTTCATCGGCGGCGAGAGCGCCGGCGCCCACCTTTCCGCGCTGACGTTGCAGCGCCTGCGCGATCGGCATGGCCTCAGGCCCTTCGCCGGCGCCAATCTCATTGCCGGCTGCTACGATCTCGGCATGACTCCAAGCGCGCGCAATTTCGACAGGGGCAGACTTATCCTGACGTCGCGCGATATCGCACTGTTCGTGCGGGCCTGCGTGCCCGACGGCGTCGATCTGCGCTCGCCCGATGTCTCGCCGCTCTACGGCAATCTCGAAGGCATGCCGCCGGCCCTGTTTTCTGTCGGCACCTATGACGCCCTGCTCGACGACACGGTGTTCATGGCGGGGCGCTGGGAGGCAGCCGGCAGCCATACGACGCTCAGGCTATGGCCGGGCGGCTGCCATGTCTTCCAGGGTTTCGATTTTCCGATGGCACACGAAGCCTTTGCCGACGAGATCGCCTTCTTCAACAGCCTGTGATGGATGGAAGCGGCGGTGAGGTACCGCCGCTTCGCTCAGCCCCGCTTGCGCCAGGGAGCGTCCTGCTCCCAGTCGCCGGCCATGATCGAGCCATAGGGCACGACCTCGTCGATCACCTCGGCGAGCCCGTATTTGTCGATCTGGGCCCGGACCGAGGCGGCATTCTTGTAGGCCTGCGGCAGTTCGGACAGATCCGGCTTGCCGCAGTAGAAGCGCACGTCGATACCCTCGGGCAGATCCGGCTTTTCACGGCGCAGAAAGGCCGAGCGGCTGAGGTTGCGGCCCGCCCCATGTGGAGCGAAGCCGAGGGCCTCCTTGCGGTCGCGATGCGCCGTGATCAGGATCGGTTCGGCCATGTTGAGCGGGATTAGCGTGCGGCCATCATCATCCTGCGAAAAGCCGGCCCAGGAAGGCGTTGCGCCCTTGCCGTGATAATAGAGCCCGTCGTCGCGCCGGAATACGAAATTATGCTCGTTCCAGAACCGGTCGGCCACGGCATTGCCCAGCGACCTGGCGGCATGATCGTGAATGGCGAAATGGCTTGCCTTGGTCCAGCTCCGCGCAAATTGCAGGGCCTGCCAATAGGCCTGCCCTTCCGCGATCGAGGCCTTCAGCCAGGCATTGTGGGCCGGCACCCGCGGTGCCACGATCTGCGTGTGCTTGCGCGCTGCGGCCATGCCGCGCTTGTAGAGCTGGGCGCCGAGCCCGCGCGAGCCATGATGGGTCACCAATGCCGGCTGGCCGCTGGAACGCAGATGCCCGACATAGGCGAAGTGATTGCCATCGCCCTGCGAGCCGAAATGGCCTGTCACGATGTTGCCGAGCCCGCGCAGGAACGGATTGGCCTGCAACGTGGCGTCGATGCCGGGCGCGAAATCCGGGACGATCATCGTCTTGCGCCCACCGGGACCGAAATGGGTCACGGCTTGGACAGCGTCGAGGATACGCCTGGGATCGTCCTTGCGTGCGAACACGGTGATCGCCACCGAGCAGCAGATGTCGGCGGAATGAAAGCCGGGATGGATGGCATCCTCGCACGCCACCGCGCCACCGACCGGGATTGTCCCGAGGGCGGTGCCGGACGGGCAAGCGTCCGGCATCACAGCGCCGGCGACGATAGTCGGCACCCGCATGAGCGCGTCCATATGCGCGGTTACCGAGGCGAGGTTGGCGCGTTCGAGTTCGCCTTCGGCATCCAGGAAGACGCCATAGGGCAAGCCATTGGTCCGCAGCAGTGTCTCGACCGGCTGCAGGCCCTGCAGGGCGATGAAGATGGCGTCGTCATCCGCGCCAGCGCGGCGCAGGCGATTGGCCTCGGCCAAGCCCTGGCTGAACCATTTGCCGGGCTTGAAGCCCCAGGCGACCAGTGTGTTGCCGTCGATGGCTACGCTTTTTGCCGCGATGTCGGGGGAGGCCCCATCCGCATTCCGTGTCATTGCTCCGGTTCCGGTGTGTTGTCTTGCAACGCCGCGCAACAAGAGTTTGGGGGCAGGCTGGCCCTTAGGCTAATGAACCTGCAAAAGCAAGGGTTTCCCTTTGGGAAAGGTACTGGTACCCCGCAAAAGAAAAGGCAGGGAAAACCCTGCCTTCGAATGGATAGGATGGGATGCGACGATCAGGCGCGGGCAGCGCGACGCTCCTTGTCGCGATCGCGCCTGCGGTCGAGCACCGGCTGGTAGGCGATCGAAGCATGATGGAGGCAGTACGGACCCGAGGGCCCGACACGGCTTCCACAGAAGCGGAAGTCCTCGCGGCCGGGATCGCCCAGCGGCCAGCGGCACATATGCTCGCGCAGTTCCATGATGGTGACGCGTTCGGACATCGGGATGACGACTTCCTCGACCGGACGCAGCGTAGGTTCGGGACGTTCCTCGATGGCGACAAGCGGCATCATCTGCGGCGCAAGGGCGGTGTTGCCCCGCACCACGGGCACGGAAGTCTGGGTGCGGAGAGGGTGCGAAGGAGCCCGGGTGGGCTTGATACGGCGCTGTGGCGCCGGCGCAGGAGCCTTGGCCCGGCCAGACAAGCCGAGTCTATGCACCTTACCGATCACGGCATTACGCGTGACACCGCCAAGTTCTGTGGCAATGGCGCTAGCAGACAGACCTTCTGACCACAGCTTTTTCAGAAGTTCTACCCGCTCGTCTGTCCAGTGCATCAGCCTCTCCTGCCTTCCGCCTTGTTTTCGCCCGAATTCGCTACGCCGAATCCTTTCCCATCAGCCACGATGTCGACAGAACATCGTTGCGCATGCACGCCATGAGCTGACAGGAGTTACGAGACGCCGCACGAGATGTCGTGCTTAACGAAGCCTTAACTACAATAGGCAGTGACTCCAGCGCAAGAGTCCTGCTGACGCGGTGTGCGTTTTCCCCAGCTTCGACGTCAAAGTGAGTCTTTTCGGTAACAGCGGGGGCGCATAAGTTTCCGTTTACGTCACGGAAGCCCTGCAAAGGGATCGACAGGAAACCAGCGGCGTACGAGATCGGCATAGATGCCCTGCTCCCAGATCTGGAAAAGGGCATAGTCGATCGCCTGCTTGAGATCGCCGTCCTCGCGTCGCAGGGCCATGCCGATGCCATCGCCGAAAAAGTGGCTGTCGAGATAGGGCGCGCCCACGAAGCTGCAGCAATCGCCGGCGTCCGAGCCGTTGAGCCAGAGCGACAGGCCGATGCCGTCGGCGAAGATCAGGTCGATCTCCCCGCGCTTGAGGGCTTCACGCAGCGCCGCGTCATTGACGAAGGACACTAGATTGGCGGTCTTGAGATAGGCTTTGGCGTAGGCGGCATGCGCCGTGTCGGCGACGATGCCGATATGGCGGCCAGCCAGCCCCTCCGGCGTGAAGACCGGCGGCGGATCCTTGCGCCGCATGGCGAAGCGGGCAGGACGCATGTAATAAGGACGGGAGAACTGCAGCCGCTCGCGGGCTTCCTTGCTCGGCACGAGCGAGGCGGCGATGACATCTGCCTGGCCCTCTTCCAGGGCCGCGACGATGGTGTCCCAGCGCCGGGCCTGGATGGTGCAGGACAGTTTCAGCTGCCGGCAGACCGCGCGGGCAAGGTCGACATTGAAGCCTTCCAGAGTGCCGCTCGACCCCTGGAAGTCGAAAGGCGGAAAATCGTCCTCGGTCAGGAAGCGGATCCGGCGCACCGATTTCAGGTCTGGCCGCTCGGGGCGCCGGTGCGGATCCCACAGGCCATAGGGACCGGTGGTGGTCGAGGCGGCCCTGGCGTCGCCATAGGCTGATATGGCGAGCATCAATCCGAGGAGAAGCGTCGAGAGGGCGCCGAATTTCAACAGGTCGAATTCCTATTGCAGCGGGGCTGATCATTGTTTGGGTCGGGAATGCCGGATCCGTCCATGGCGATCCATCGCAAGGCCGACCCTTGATCTCGCACTCTATCGACCCTGCATGACAGTTTCCAGGAGCGCAACCACCTCGTCCGACGACGCGTGCAAGTCGAAGCTCGAACGCAGGCGGCCATCCTTGTCGAGTACAAGGACAGTGTTGGTGTGATCGATATTGTAATTCTTGCCTGTTCCCGGCAAAATGCTTGCTTCTATGCTGTAGAAGTCGCGTACCGCGGCAAGTTGTGCTGGGTCGCCCGTCAGGCCGCGCAGATGCGGGTCATAGGTGGAAAGGCTGGCCTTCAATTGCTCGGGCGTGTCCCTGTCGGGATCGACGGTGATGAAGAGCGTGTTGATCTGCGAGGCGTCCGGTCCCAGCTTCTTCATCACCTGCGCGAGCAGGAACAGGGTCGTTGGGCAGATGTCGGGGCAGTGCGTGAAGCCAAAATAGATCAGGCTCGGCTTGCCCTGCAATTCCTTGAAGTCGAAGGCTCTGCCATCGGCATCCGTCAACATGAACGGCTTGCCGATCACGCTGGTAGCCTTCTGCTCGGATAGGAAGAGGGCCCATAAGCCAAGGCCAGCAAACACAAGGAAACCTGTGCCGCCGATCAGGTACTTCCGACGGGTGAGTGCGACCACTTAGCGCGGCAGGGCGTTGGCCAATCCCTCATAACTGCGACGCAATTCAGCCAAGGCTTCGTCGATCTCGCGGCGCTGGCGCTCCAGATGCTCGATCTGCTCGCGGACGGTGCTGGCGCTGATGTCGAGACTTGCCGTCTTGCCTTCCCCATGATGGGCGATCATCTCGCCGATTTCCACCAGGGTAAAACCCAGCCGCTTACCCTTAAGGATAAGTTGCAGATGCTCGCGGTCACGTGCACTATAAAGCCGAGTCAGGTTGTCGCGCGTTGGATTGAGAAGGCCCTTGTCCTCGTAGAAGCGCAAGGTTCGCAAGGTAACGCCAAACTCTCGCGCAAGGTCACCTATTGTATAGGTGGCCGTACTATTCGTGGCGTTTTCTGTCTCTGCTACGAATACCGTCACCGGTTGGCCTTTTGTGTTTGTCGCCGACCTGGCTTCCAACTTTGACATGGTCTCTCTCTCGCGCCCGTTACAGGCTAGCAGCGCCGCTACTCGTTCGTTGCAACAGGTACCATAATACGAAATCCGGGGGGCGTCAGCAATTAATATATTACCAAGCGAACGCCTAGATCTCCAGCAGGGAGATCATAGCCCCCGCTCTGCTTCCTTTCAAGGGTAACGTATTAAATTAGCGCGCGTTAAGCGTTTCGAACAACACGGGCATCAAGAGAATTCTAGCCTTGTCGCAAAGTCTAATGTCGGTTCTTGCACGGTACCCCACTTTCCTGTCCGCTCGGGAGCTTGGGTGGTAGGGTTTTTAGTAAAAAAAGCGCTTTGGATGCTCTACAATGTTGTTGCTGCCAGGAAGAGCGCTAGGGCAGTGACGGTTAAGGGGATATTTACCCTGTTGC
This sequence comes from Labrys sp. F242, assembly GCF_057813875.1. Classification (NCBI taxonomy): domain Bacteria; kingdom Pseudomonadati; phylum Pseudomonadota; class Alphaproteobacteria; order Hyphomicrobiales; family Xanthobacteraceae; genus Labrys; species Labrys sp. F242. The sequence continues at coordinate 221,707 of NZ_JBVASG010000001.1, forward strand.
GCGAAAGCTGCTGCTGCGGGCACTGCGTGCCGCCCTCTTTCCGTGTTTCCGGCCCGGTTTTCCGGGGCGGAAGACGGGAGAGGCGTGAGAATCAGGCCGTTCGCCGGCACGGGAAGCTAAATGAGCCAAGCAGTGTCATGGAGTGTCGAGGGCGTCGATTCCCAGACGCGCGAGGCTGCCGCCATTCTGGCACGGCGCTCGGGCATGACGCTTGCTCAATGGCTGAAATCGACCGTTGCCGAGCAAAAACTGCATGAACCGTCTCTTTTCGAGACGCAGAGCGATCTCCCGGAATCGCCCTTGGCTGCGATTGCACGGAAGCTGGCAGCCAGCCAGGAAAGGTATGCCGGTAGTAGTTCGGGTGACCCGAAACGCAGGATCCAGACAGTAGAGGTCAGCGCGTCCGTGCTCGCGCGCCATATCCGAGCAAGCGAAACCAGAATGGCGGGGCTGATCGAGCAACTTATCCACAGGCAGGAGCAGAGCGAGACCCAGATGGCCACCCTGGTCGATGCCCTCGTGGACGGTTTCGCGTCTCGACCCACGGCTACGGCGCCTGTCGATGATACCGATGGTCTTGACGATTTGGCACGCGATCTGGAGCAGCGCATCGCCGGCATGGCCACCAAGCTCGGTCCGTCTGCGTCCGCACCATCGGTTTCGCCGGCGCCCCGTGACGATCTGAGCGAACAGATCGCGGCGCTGACACGCGAGGTCGCCGAACTGCGCCGCAGCCATCCCGCCGTCGCGCCCGGCCAGGAAGATCTCGCCGGCCTGCGTACGGAAATGGCGGATCTCAACCGGCATATCGCCGACATCCGCTCCCCCGAGCAGTTCGCTCGTCTCGACAAGAAGCTCGATCTGCTGACGCGTCAGGCCCAGGACCCGGCCGTACTGGCCGCTCTTCAGCGTGAGACGGCCGACATCCGCGCCCGCCTTGGCGATCTTGTTCGCCAGCCTGAGGGGGTGCACGATCTTCACGAGAAGATCGATGCCCTGCGCCAGGCCGTCGACGATGTGCAATCCTCGACCAATGCCTCGCTGACGGGGCTGATGACCAAGCTCGAAGGCCTGGATGGGCGCGTCATCGACGAGGCGGCCTTCTCCGCCCTGGAGCGGCAGATCACGGCGATGGCGGGGAGCATCGAAGGGCTCGGCAGCGGAACGCTTGGCGCCGCACAATTGCGGGAAACTTTTGGTGAGGCTTTGGCCGGATCGGCTTTGGCGGCCTTGCCGGAAGAACTGCAGCGTTTCTATAGCGAATTGCGCCAATATCAGCAGGACGATGTCCGGGATACGCGCACGGCCCTCGAAGCCTTGCAATCGCTGCTGCACCAACTCGGCAACAGTCTGGCCGCAGTCGAAGACATGGTCAGGAGCCGGGGTGGATCGGTCATCGTCGGGCCGCCCGACATGTCCGGTATCGCGCCCTTGTTCGGCCGCGAGCGGCCCGATGACATTTCATGGTCCGACGATCTGCCGCGATCCCTTGCGGGCGACGGATCCCGGAGTTCATCCGCAGAGGCACCCCAAAATATCGGCCGCCCCAGCCAGGTTTCCGCCCTCGGGGCGGGCAGCCCGTTGCCGTCGAGTGGAACGCGCAGCGCCTTCATCGCCGCAGCCCGGCGGGCGGCGCGTGCTGCAAATGAGGCCGAGGGGGCCATCACGCGCGAGGAGAACGATCCCGTGACCGGAGATGAACCTTTCTACAAGCGGCACAAACGCCCGATCCTGCTAGGCTTGGCGGCCGTGACCATGATGCTGGGCGCGTTGCAGGGTGGAAAAGCCGGCGCTGCTCCCAGCGGCAACCGGCCGGTACCGCGCCTGAGCACGTCGGCGGTTCAGCAGGTGCGGCCGGCAATCACCATTCCCAAGCCGGAACAGGCCGGGCAGGCTCTGGCCTGGTTCGAGGAGGCCCGCCGGCTCGATCGGCCCGAGGCCTCCACCCAGGATCTCGCCAAGGCGGCCGGGCTTTATCGCCAGGCGGCCCAGATGGGCTATACGCAGGCGCTGTTCCTGCTGGGGCTGGCCTATGACAAGGGCAGGGGGGTCGGTCAGGACGCCGTGCTGGCGGGACTGTGGTATCAGCGCGCGGCCGAGCATGGCTCGGTGAACGCGATGTACAATCTTGCCGTGCTCTATGCCAATGGCTCCGTGATGGGCGCTCCCGATTACGAACAGGCCGCTCGCTGGTTCCATCAGGCTGCCGAGAAGGGCCATGTCGGCAGTCAGTACAATTACGCCCTGCTGGCAGCCCGGGGCCTCGGCACGCCGCGCGATCTTGCCGTTTCCTATCGCTTCCTCGCGCTTGCGGCGGCGGCGGGTGACGCGGACGCCCTGATGAAGCTGGCCGAGCTCGAGCCGCGCCTGACGCCGTCGCAACGCGCTGCAGCCGAGGCGGGCAGGACAGGGCATCATCCCTGTTGAGGGGTGTTATTCCATCAAAATGAGGCGCAACCAGCCTTCTCCCGCAAGGGGAGAAGGAAGTGGCGCCCTCTCACCCGCCCAGGCAGCGCGCTCTCGGGAAGGCGAAGACGCGCTCGTCGCCCATCAAATGGGCCGTGAAGCCGTCGGGGAAAAGCGGCGCGAAGGCGGCGTCGCGCACGTTCAGCCCACCGGCATAGGCGCCGAAGGCTGGCAGGATGGCACGCCTGCCGTCGCCGGCAAAGCAGCGCCGTCTCAGCGAGCGGCCGCGCGTGGCTACCCGGGCCACGGGATGCAGGTGACCGGCGATCTCGCCAGGCTCGGCTTTTGCCGATGGCTCATGTCGAAACAGCACCGGCCCGATGGCCAGTTCCGGCGTTGCCGTGCCGCCAAGGTCGGTTGGGGGATCGGGATCATGGTTGCCGGCGATCCAGAATATTTCGCGCCCGTGGATGCAACGCTGTAGCGCTTCCCGGTCGCGCGAGGCGAGGCGAGTATCGGCACGGCGATCGTGGAAACTGTCGCCGAGGAAGATCAGCCGCCTTGCACTGAAACGAGACAGGAGCCGCGCCAGGCGTTTCAGGGTCTCGGCGGTATCGTAGGGCGGCAGCAATACGCGGCGTTCGGCGAAGGAAGAGCCCTTTTCAAGGTGCAGGTCCGATACGACGACCAGGCTTTCTTCGGGCCAGACCAGCGCGCCGTCGGCGGTGGCGAGGAATTCCACCCCGGCGACGCCGAGCACGGCTTCGTCCCGCCGGATCATCTCAGGCGCTTCCTCTATCGTCGGGCCGATCCTGCCGTCCAACCATGGCCTCCGCGATCAAATCATCCGCTGCCTCGGCGAGGACGCTGTCCGTCGCCTCGCCGTAAACCGGCTCCCGGCCGATCTCCAGCATGATCGGCACCGCCAAGGGCGAGATGCGATCGAGCCTCTTATGAATGATTCGGCCCCTGATGCGCGAGAGCATGCTGGAAAGGCGCTGGAGATCGAGCAGTCCGGTGCGCGCATCCTCCCAGGCGGCGCGCATCAGGATGTGGTTGGGCTCGTGCTGGCGCAGCACGTCATAGACGAGGTCGGTGGAGACGGAGATCTGGCGCCCGGTCTTCTCCTTGCCGGGAGCGCGGCGCTCGATCAGGCCTGAAATGATGGCACAGGTGCGGAACATGCGCTTCATTAGGGCGGATTCCGCCAGCCATTCCTCGAGGTCGTCGCCCAGCATGTCCTGGTCGAATAACTGGTCCATCGCGGCCCTGTGCATGTCGGAAACGCCCCACACCGCCAGTGCATAGTCGTTGGCGACGAAGCCCATCGGCTTCAGTTTCGCCCGTTCCAGCCGGCGGGTCAGCAGCATGCCGAGCGTCTGATGGGCGAGGCGGCCCTCGAAGGGATAGCAGACGAGATAATGGCGGTTGCCGCGCGGAAAGGTCTCGACCAGGAGGTCGCCGGCCGGCGGCATCCGGGAGATGTCGCGCTGCAGGCGCAGCCAGTCCGCGACCTGATCGGGCAGGGCGGGCCAGCTGTCGGGATTGGCCAGTATCGAACGGACGCGGGCGGCCAGATGCGTGGAAAGCGGGAATTTGCCACCGGCGAAGGAGGGGATCTTCGGGTCCCGGCCTGGTGGCGCGCGGGTGACGAGCACATCCTCCTCCTGGATGCCTTCGAAGCGCAGGATCTCCCCGGCGAACAGGAAGGTGTCACCGACCGAAAGTCCCTCGGCGAAATATTCCTCCACCTCGCCCAACACGCGTCCGAAGCCGCGCCGGGCCGATGTCTCGCCCGGCTTGCGCTTGGGCGGGCCGGAAGCCTTGGGATCCATGAACCAGGGCAGATACGGCGTCGGCTTGTCGGCGGCCATGCGGGTCGGCTCGCGAGGGCCTCTGTTGGAAAGGCGCACCTTGAGCAGGGCTTCCTCCACGATGGTGCCGACATTGAGCCGATAGGCTTGCGCCACCATGGGATTGGCGATGCGCCAGAGGCCATCCTTGCCCCGCCGGATCTTGGCGAAGCGATCGTAGGTCTTCAGGGCGTAGCCGCCGGTCGCCACGAAAGCGAGGACGTCGTCAAAGGTCGAACGGTCGAGCTGAGCATAGGCTTCAGTCGAGGCGATTTCCCGATAGAGCGCATCGGCGTCGAAGGGAGCACCGCAGGCAACCCCGAGCACGTGCTGAGCCAGCACGTCGAGGGCGCCGGTGCGGGCGATCGGCGTGTCCTGCTCGCCGGCCTTGGCGGCATCGACCGCTGCCTTGCATTCCAGCACCTCGAAGCGGTTGGTCGGCACCAGGATCGCCTGCGAGGGCTCGTCCAGGCGATGGTTGGCACGGCCGATGCGCTGGAGGAGGCGGGAGGCCCCCTTGGGCGCGCCGACATTGATGACGAGATCGACATCGCCCCAGTCGATGCCGAGGTCGAGGGTAGAGGTACACACCACAGCCTTGAGCCGTCCGGCGGCCATGGCTTCCTCGACACGTCGACGCTGGCCGACTTCCAGCGAACCGTGATGGAGCGCGATGGCGAGGCTTTCCTCGTTCACCCGCCAGAGTTCCTGGAACACGAACTCGGCCTGCATGCGGGTGTTGACGAAAACGAGCGTGGTCTTGTGGGTCTTGATCAGGACGTAGAGCTCGGCCATGGCGTGGCGGGCGGTGTGGCCGGCCCAGGGCAGACGCTCCGCCGTTTCCAGGATGTCGAGCACCGGCGCCGCACCGCCTTCGGCGATCACCAGGTCGGCCATGGCTGGGCGGTCGGCCCCCCGAATCTGGTGGCCGGGGGATTGGGGCACGATCCAACGCCGGAGTTCATCCGGGTCGCGCACCGTGGCCGAGAGGCCGACGACTTCGAGATCCGGCACGAAATATCGCAGGCGTGCCAGGCCGAGGGCAAGCAGGTCGCCGCGTTTGGAGGTGACGATGGAATGGAGTTCGTCCAGCACCACGCGCTTGAGACCGCCGAACAGGTCGGCAGCCTCCCGGCTCGCCAGCAGCAGAGCAAGCTGCTCTGGCGTGGTGAGCAAGATATCGGGCGGGTCGCGCTTCTGGCGCTGGCGTTTGGCCTGGGGCGTGTCGCCGGTGCGGGTCTCGATGCGGATGGGCAGCCCCATCTCGCCGGCCGGGCGCTCCAGGTTGCGGGCGACGTCGACGGCCAGCGCCTTGAGCGGCGAGATGTAGAGCGTGTGGAGCGCAGAGGGGGCGTTGGCGCGACGAGGAGCGAGGTCGATCAGGCTCGGCAGGAAGCCGGCCAGGGTCTTGCCGGCGCCGGTGGGGGCGATCAGCAGGGCCGAACGCCCGCTGCGCGCCTTCTCGACGAGCTGAAGCTGATGCGGTCGCGGCGTCCAGCCGCGGGCCGCAAACCAGTTTGCGAAGATCGCCGGAAGGGTTGGGAGCGGCGAGCTGGAGCCCAGATCTCCTGTCTCTCGCGTCCCGATCTGTTCATTCATGCCGCTATCGCCGATTCCTGCGGAGATATTGGCCTGCCGGGGTCAGATGTCCACTATCGACCTGAAGGTGCTAGCGGCAATCATAGATTGCCATGATGGCATGGGCCTCGCCATAGGCGCCTGGATCATTGGTGATGCTGTAGCGGATGGGAGGGCGTGCCCCCTCGCACCCCTCCCGGCGAGCACGTGCATCTAGGTCATGCATGATGGCGGGTGTGATGGGTTGAGGTCTGCGCCAATAGTAAAAATTGGAGACCATGAGCCCTCCAGCGTGACTACCATCGCCAATACGCGAAATGCGCTTGACCACGTCGCCCCGCGAAGTCTCCTGAGAGGTGCGGGTGATGAGGTTCAGGTCGCTTCGGCCGGCGCAACTGGCAAGGCTGAGGCTTGCCACGGCTATAGCGAGAATTTTCGAGTACATACTCTTTCTCCGGAGACCAGAGGCGGATTCCGCAAAAACCCGCTTGAAGCGGGTCGGTCGTCGGCCCGGTGTTCAATCGCAGTCGTAGTGGGTGATGATGCGATAGGCCGAGGTATAGGTGCCCCAGCGAGCGCTGACGCTGCTGCGCACAGGGACATTGCCGTCGAGGCAGCCGGCACGGCGAGCCCGGATGTCCATGTCGCGCAGGATCGGCGTCGTCACCGGCTGGGGCCGGCTCGCATAATAGAAATTCGACACCATCAGATTGCCGGCCAGGATGCCGTCGGTGATGCGAGTGGTGTCCTTGACGACCCGGCCGCGCGGCGTCTGGTCAGCCGTCCTCGTCAGGGTCTGCAGACCACCGCTGGTTGCACAGCTCGCACAGGCAAGGCCTGCCAGGACGACCGCGGAAATTCTCGAAAACATAGTGCCCCCCTTCAAGCGCATGACTCTCCGTTGGTTGGCAAGCAACCAAGTCCCCCGAGCCATCCTTACGTTGGGGAAGTAATTTTGCCAAGGCGCGCGACGTACCAGGAGTGGCGCCGAAGTTTTCTTGTCTTGCGGACCGGTCAGCGTTCCAGCACGACCACCAGGCCCGGCACCGGTACGCCTCGGTCGGTGCGAGCCCAGGCGTCATCGAGATGGCGTGGCTGCAGGCCGGCCGCGGCCACCCAGCTCTCGATGCCTTCACGCGAATGGGCGTAGCGCAGATCGTGATTGAGAATGAAGGCGGCAGGGCCGTCCTGACTCTGGACCGTGAAGGCGAACAGCCCGCCGGGCACCAGCACGCGCGCGGCTTGCCGGAAAATGGTGTCGAGGTCACCGAGATAGATGAACACGTCGGCGGCCAGGATCAGGTCGGCGCTGCCCGCGTCCTGCCGGAGGAGAAAATCGGCGATATCGGCTCGTTCCAGCTCACGATAGATCTGCTTGGCACGTGCCTTGGCAAGCATGGCGGCGGAGAGGTCGACGCCGACGATATTTTGGCAGTAGGGGTGGAAGATCTCCCCCGCAAGACCGGTGCCGCAACCCAGATCCAGTGCGCGTTCGAACGGCCCTTGTCGGCCAAGTCCGTCCAATGCCATGCGCAGCAGGGCAGGGCCACGATAGGAGAGATTGTCGACCAGGGAGCGCTCGAAGCGCGGCGCATATTCGTCGAACAGAGCGGCAATATGGGCCGGCGTCATCGCGCCATTGGCCGGCATCTCGCCGAGCCGGGCCAGACGTGCCCCAGCGCCTGCTTCATCCGTCGGGTCGAGGGAAAGGGACCTTCGGAAGGCCTCGATGGCTTCTTTCAGACGGCCGAGTGTCTCGTTGAGATCGCCAAGCGTCAGCCAGCCGGCGGCCCAGCCAGGCGCCTCATCAAGGGCCTGCGCCACCAGTTCGGCGGCCGATGCAGGATCGCCCCCGGTCTTGTAGTCCATGGCATAGGCGAAACGGCGGTCGGCGATGGCATTGCCGGAGGAACGGGCTTTGAGCATGGTGGGGCTGCGGGAGAAAGCCGAGCGGACAGAACGGCCTGTCGGGCCATGTAGAGTTCGTGATGCCGGCAGCTCTCATCAAAATTGCGAGCACCACGACGTCCGTGGAAGCGCCAAAAGACGCCTACAGCCTGCCGGCTGACCATGACGGCCAGTTCTTGAGGACCGCGTCGGCGAAGGTCGAGCCGACACGATAAGCATTGGCAACCGACGGGCCGAAGCCGCCGGACTTGGCGCTGAGCGACTCTGCCGCGCTCTGGCCGGGCGCCTCGCGATCGAAGTTGGAGGCGGTGCGCAGCACGGCGATGCGGTCGAAGTCGAGCAGGCCGGCTTCGGCGCCGCGCTTGAGGGCGGTCAGCGTGGCATTATCTTCCATCTGCGTGGTGCAGTAATTCGCCTTGCCGTCGGTGGCATGCCTGGCCCAGCGTTCCATGGCATCGCCGATCCTGGACCCGTGCCAATAGGTGTCGATCGAGATGGTATCGCACAGCTTCACTGTCGGTTTGTCGCGGGCGGCTTCGTCCTGATAGCGGCTGCGATAGTTCTGCGCGTCCTTGCCGTCTGCGAGTTCGACGGAGCGGGTCAGCTCGAAGGCCTTTTCCGCCAGTTTCGGATTGAGCGCATAGACCTCGGTACCGGCGCTCCAGCCTGCCTTGTCGCTCGGCTTGGCGGCGCCAAGGGGCAGCATGCCGTCGGGCCAATCGGCGGGGATCTGGCGCGGGTCGATATCGTGGCGCAGGCCGCCATCGATGACATAGCGCGCCCACAGCGCCGATCCCAGCGTGCCGTCCTTGGGATCGACGCCGGCAATGCCGTCGATCAGGAAATAGGTCTGCTTCAGGTCGAACTTGCCGCCGAGGACGAGGGCTGCCGTCGAGCTGGCCGCATTGGCATAGCCCATGGCCGTCGTCATCACGCACAGGCCGTCGGTATCGCACGCGACGTCGGGATATTCCCGCGACAGGCCGGGAACCTTGATTTTCGTCGTCAGTTTCCGGGCCTCGAGCCAGGGCTTGGTTTCCTCGCCGAACATGGTGATCACCATCACCTTGGGAGCGATCCGTTCGGCGGCGCTGACATGGGTACTGAAGACGAGAGCCAGTGCCGCCATCAGGCCGGCGCCGACAAGATATTTGCTTGCGGATGGCACCCGCGATTGGGCCTTGGCCAGCATCGGCGTCCGGTTAAACAGCATCTGGAAGGGATCTCCATGGTTGCCCTCTCCGGTATCGCATGGGCGGGGCGATGTCATCCTGTTCCATATGATGGTGACGCCGCATTTTGTTCATCATTTGTGGACGGGAGTGCCGAGAAAGTTGAGGAAGGGCGGATCGTGCTCAATTTTCCCGCTTCTTGGCGGGGGACGCTTGTGGTTTTTGGGGAGCCGGAGCCTATTGGTGCGGAGATTGGACGCCCGCCCATGGACTCTGATGACCTTCGTAAAATCGCGGTGCTCGTGTTCGTGGCACTCTTGCTCGCTGCGTGTATTTGGGTCTTCGAAACCCTGAAGGCCGACAATGACCTGTTGAATTGCGTGACGTCTGGTCGCACCAACTGCGAGCCGCTGCATGAGTAATGAATCGCCCGGAAACTCGGGCGCCGCGCGGTCAGACGTTCGGGCTTCGGCCTCATATTTGATGCATCAAGGGGGCGCTGAGCCGGCAGGCGCGCTAGATGGCGAGGATGGCAGGCCAGCCGCTGCCTGGCTGTTTCGGGCCGCCACCGCCGGTGATGCACCGCAGTGTCCCGAAGGCATCGACCATGCAGGTCATGACGGCCTTCGCTTTCCATGCGTGCTCGGGGAACCCAACCAGCTTTGGAGCGTTGCTGCTGTCGTCATAGCTGTTGGGCATATTTTGATTTGATCCGTAATTTGGGGAGAAAAACCCGCTTCCGACGGCGCTTGGGAATTCGCCTTGAAATCGGCGCTGCGGGTTCAAATCTCTGTCTCGGCTTCGGACGGCCATGCACTTATTGGACTAGTTGAGGTGTGAAATGTCGGAAGTTGCCTTCCATCATCCAGTCTCGTTCAAGCTCGGGCACAATCGGACGGTTGTGATCCGATCGGTTCAGCAGGCACTGGATTTTCTCGACAATCGGTGGCCTGAGATGGGTGAAGCTCTCTATGTGGTTGCGCGAGGCGCCTGCCTTGAAGCGTTGATCGACGAGGGGAAAGTCAAAGCCGCGAGATATGCCTTCATGGACGCCCTGGTCGAGGCTGGGCTTGAGCCAGTCTTCGAGTTCGGATTCATGTCGGCAATGAGCAACAGCTCACACAATGGATTGGTGACCTGAGCGATGATGGCCTTGGGGGAGGCATCGATCTGTCTCCCCAGATAGGCACGGTGCCGGACTGCCCCCCGAGTGATACAGCAAATCAAGGTGACTTGGAGTGGCAGGACTTGGAGTGGCAGGACTTGAAGTGGCGGGACAAGCGCTCGGCGTGGCCATGCCAGCCTAAAAACCGGAGGACGCTGGCACGCACCTCCTGGCACGCACCTCCTGGCACACACCTCCTGGCACCCGCACCTTGGCCCCGTTCCGCTTTCACCCTATGTTCTCGCGATGCGGCCTTCGGACTTGCTGATTCCGACGCCGTCGGGGCTATATTGCCCGCTGGCGGATGTCCATGTCGATCCCATCGGGCCGGTCGAACGGGCCTTGATCACCCACGCCCATTCCGATCATGCCCGCGCCGGTCATCGCCAGGTGCTGGCCACCGCCGAGACGCTGGCGATCATGGCGGCGCGCTATGGCGAGGATTTTTGCGAAACGCGCCAGACCGCCATTCTCGGCCAGAAGCTCGATCTCGGCGGCGTGAGCGTGACGTTTCACCCCGCCGGCCACGTGCTGGGCTCGGCGCAGATTGCCTTCGAGGCAAAGGGCCTGCGCATCGTCGCCTCGGGAGACTACAAGCGCCAGGCCGATCCGACCTGCCTGCCCTTCGAGCCGGTACCCTGCGATGTCTTCATCTCGGAAGCCACCTTCGCCCTGCCGGTGTTCCGCCATCCCGATCCCCGGCAGGAGATCGGTAAGCTGCTCGGGTCGCTGGCTCTGTTTCCCGAGCGGGCCCATCTCGTTGGCGCCTATTCCCTCGGCAAGGCCCAGCGCATCATCGCCATGGCCCGCCAGGCCGGTCATCAGGCGCCGATCTATCTGCATGGCGCCATGGAGAAGGTGACGCGCCTCTATGAAGCCTTCGGCATCGAACTCGGAATGCTGCAACTGGTGCGCGACGTCAAGCCTGCCGAACTGGCTGGTGCCATCGTGCTCTGTCCGCCCAGTGCGGCCCAGGAAGCCTGGTCGCGCAAGATGCCGGATCCCCTCAGCGTCTACGCTTCGGGCTGGATGCGCATCCGGGCGCGGGCGCGCCAGAGTGGCGCCGAACTGCCGCTGGTGATCTCCGACCATGCCGATTGGTCCGATCTGCAGCGCTCGATCCTGGAGACGGGCTGCTCGGAGCTCTGGGTCACGCACGGCCAGGAAGATGCACTGGTGCATTGGGCCGGCAGCCAGGGGCTGAAGGCCCAGCCCCTGCACATGATCGGCTATGGCGACGAGGAGGCGGAGGAGGCATGAACCGCTTCGCCGAATTGCTTGATCGCCTTGCCTATGAGCCGGGCCGCAACGCCAAGCTGCGGCTGCTGACGAGCTATTTCCGCGATACGCCCGATCCGGACCGCGGCTATGCGCTTGCGGCGATCACCGGGGCGCTGTCCTTCCGCAACGCCAAGCCGGCCTTGCTGCGCGAGTTGATCGGCGAACGGGCCGATCCCGAACTCTTTGCGCTGTCCTACGACTATGTCGGCGATCTTTCCGAGACCATCGCGCTGATGTGGCCGGCCCGGCCGGGCATGAACCATGCGCCTACCTTGTCGGAAGTGGTGGAGGCTCTGAGCCAGGCCGGGCGCTCGGAAATGCCTGCCCTGATCGCCCGCCATCTCGACGCGCTGGACGAGAAGGGGCGCTGGGCATTCCTCAAGCTCATCACCGGAGCGTTGAGGATCGGCGCTTCCGCCCGTCTCGCCAAGAGCGCCGTTGCGGCGCTGGGCAAGCTCTCGGCCGACGACATCGAGCTGGCCTGGCCAGGCCTGCAGCCACCCTATCAGGAGCTGTTCGCCTGGGCGGAAGGCAGGGGCGAGCGGCCCGAGAGCGGCAACCCCGCCCCGTTTCGGCCGGTGATGCTGGCCCATGCCCTGGAAGAGGGCGATCTTGCGGCCATCCTGCCGGACAGCCATGTCGCGGAATGGAAATGGGACGGCATCCGCGTCCAGGCCGTCGGCGCTCTCACTGAAAATGGACCCGTGCTGCGCCTTTACTCCCGCACCGGCGAGGATATTGCCCCGGCCTTTCCCGATCTCGTCGAGGCCCTCAATTTCGAGGGCGCCATCGATGGTGAATTGCTGGTGCGGCGGCTCGGCGAGGATGGTGCCGGCCGCATCGAGAATTTCAATGCCCTGCAGCGGAGGCTCAACCGCAAGAGCGTGACGCCCAAGCTGGTCGCCGACTATCCCGCCCATATCAGGGCCTACGACCTGCTGGCCGAAGGGGATGAGGATCTGCGCGATTGTCCCTTCATCGAAAGGCGGGCCCGACTGGAGACTTTCGTGGCACGCCTTGCTTCGCCACGCCTCGACCTTTCGCCGTTGGTCGCCTTCGCCGGGCCGGACGCCCTGGCGTTGGCCCGGGAAAATCCCGCTAGCGCTGGGGCCGGTCCTGACGCCGAAGCGGTCGAGGGGCTGATGCTGAAGCGGCGCGACAGCCTCTATGTGCCCGGCCGGCCGAAGGGGCTATGGTTCAAGTGGAAGCGCGAGCCGTTCCGCATCGACGCTGTGCTGATGTATGCCCAGCGCGGCCATGGCAAGCGTTCCTCCTTCTATTCCGACTACACGTTCGGTGTGTGGAAGGGTGAGGAGCTGGTGCCGGTCGGCAAGGCCTATTTCGGCTTCACCGACGAGGAATTGCGCGACATCGACCGTTTCGTCCGCAACAACACGGTGAACCGCTTCGGGCCAGTGAGGGAAGTTGTCCACACCGCCGAGAAAGGCCTGGTGGTGGAAGTTGCCTTCGAGGGACTGGCGCGTTCCAGCCGCCACAAATCCGGCGTCGCCATGCGCTTTCCTCGGCTGGCACGCTTGCGCTGGGACAAGCCGCCGAGCGAGGCGGACAGGCTGGAAAGCCTCACTGCCCTGCTTGACCGCGGGGCCGTCACGCCCGAAATAGGCGCTGGTACGGTAGGAGATTAGGTATGGCTGGGCTGGAGAAGTTCATGGGCGGCTCGGTGATGGGCACGATTATCAAGCTGGTGGTGGTTTCCGTCGCCGTGGGCCTCGTGCTGGCCTGGCTCGACCTCACCCCCTGGGAACTCCTTGCCAGGCTTCGGCACTTCCTCGAGCGCCTGTCGGCGCAGGGCTTCGGCATGATCAAGGACCTGTTCGGCTATTTCCTGCTCGGAGCGGTGATCGTGGTTCCGATCTGGCTCGTGCTGCGCCTCTTGAAATCCGCCCCCTCCGGCGGGCGCAAATAGAACGCGAAAGCCTCCTTGCCGCCGCGTGCCGTTACGCGGCGAATTCCTTGGAAAAGCTACCCAGGCTTTCGGCCGCTGCCTTGCGCATGAAGGCCTGGTCGGAGGCCATGATGAAGGCGGAGGCACCGAGGGCATGGTAGCGCCTCGCTTCGGCCGCACTGGCTACCATCATGCAGACGGGCTTGCCGGCCCGTCCGGCCGCAGTGCAGATCGTCTCGACGGCGGCTTGGACGGCAGGCGCGTCGGTGCTCTCAGCCTGCAGCGCCACCGTAAGATCGCCCCGCCCGATGAAGACGGCATCCAGGCCCTCTGTGGCCAGAATGGCGTCGATCTCCGCCAGCGCTTCCGGGTCCTCGATCATCGCGATGAGACTGACATGTGCGTCCTGTCGATCGACATGCTGCCACATGCCGAGGCCTCCATAGCGCCCGGCGCGCGGCGAATTGGAAAAGCCCCGCCGGCCACCGCGATAGCGGCAGGCCTCGGCGGCTTCCCGGGCCTTGGCCGCGGAGGAGATGTGCGGGACGAGGACCCCTGCCGCTCCGTCGTCCAGCGCGCCGAGGATGCGGCTGATCTCGGGCACGCGGACGATCGCGGCGGTGCCGGCTGCGCGCGCTGCCAGCAGCACCAGTTCCGTCTGGCCACGGTCGAAAGGGGCATGTTCCTCGTCCACGACAACGAAGTCGAAACCGAGATCGCCGAGGATTTCGGTTGCATGGACGGTCGGTGTCTTGATGAACGATCCGAGGAGGGGTTTTTGCGAAAGCAGGCGCTGGCGGAAATTGTCTGTGGGGTGTGACAGGCTGTTGGCAGGCATGGGATTGTTTTCTCTTGTTTCGTTAGTCGAAACATCGTTTCTATAATCAGGTTCAACTCAAAGGGCGCCCATGTCAATGGGCAGATGTGCCCTTCCTCGTGAGGGAATGAAGAATGCCTCGTGTTAGCGGCCCGGGTGGCGACGGCGTGCAGGCGGTGGTTCTGGCCATGCGCATCCTGGAATTGCTGGCGGAGGAGGGGCGGCCCATGGGCGTGTCGGCGATGGCCGTCGCGCTGGAAACCACCAAGAGCCGGATCTGGCGCTATCTGCAGACGCTGGTGCAGCACGGCTACGTCGTCCAACTGCCGGAGACCGAGCGCTACCAACTCGGCAGTCGTCTGATCAAGCTGGGGCGGGCCGTGGGGGAGGGGCGCGATATCGTCTCGGCCAGCGCGCGGGCCCTGCGGGAATTGCGCGACAGTCTCGGCCATTCCGCGGTGATTGCCCAGCTGGAAGCGGATGGGGTGCGCGTTCTCACCACCGTTCCAGGCAAATCCACAGTCGAGATCGGCGTCCGGCCTGGATCTCTGCTCGATTTTCACAGTTCGGCCCAGGGCAAGATCGCTCTGGCCTTCGGCAATGATGCCTTGCGGGCCGCTGTGTTCGGCATGCGCCTGGAGCGCCGCACGCAGGCGACGATCGTCACGCCCGGCGGCCTGCGCAAGGAGATCGAGCGCGTGCGCCAGGCCGGCTGGGCCACCGCACCAAACGAGATCCTGATCGGCCTGAATGCGCTGGCAGCACCCGTCTTCGATGCCGCCGGCTCCCTGGTGGGCACGCTGGCGATCGTCGACTCCGTGCAGTTCATTACCGAAACGCCCACCGCCGAACAGATCGAGCGAACGGTCAGGGCCGCAAAGCAGGTTTCCGAAGCGTTGGGCTACGTGCTCGATTGACGGCCGTTGGTGGCCCTCTTGACAAGGGAGAGCTTTGTCTCAAAAATAAATAGAACGTAGTTTCAACTAACGAAACAATAAGAGCGAGTCGATCGATGCGGCGCAAAGTGCGTCGGGTCCCGCTGGGAGGTTGCCATGTATGACGCTTCGGATCCGCGTTCGACGCTGGCGTCGGTCCACGCCGCGCCAGCGGCGACCGAGTTCGCCGGTGCCGATTGCGGCAAGTTCTACGAGGCCGCGCCCCAGGAGGACGATGCCAATGGCCGCAGCTGGCTCATCCGCAGCCAGCATTGCGTGGTTGCCTATACGGAAGCGCTGGATGGTGCCTGCTTCCGCCGCGCCGCACAGGCCGACGAATATGTGCTCCTGCTGCCCGATGCGGGCGTGAGCGCCGAGGTCGAGACCGCCGACGGCAAGGCGCGCGTACCGGGCTATTCGATCGTCTTCGTTCCGCCCGGCCCGAGCACGATCCGGATCATGGGATCGGGGGCGGTCGTGCGCTTGTTCACCTCCAGGGCCGAGGATCTCGCGGCCCGCTGCGTGAACGCGGCATCCTATGAGACGGCGCATCCCAATGTCGGGCCGTTCCAGCCCTGGCCGCAGGCGCAGGGTGGGCCCCAGCTGCATGTCTATTCGCTCGACGTGCCGGACGAGCCGGGGCGGTTCGGGCGCATCTGGCGCGGCTCGACCATGATGGTGAATGTCCTGCCGGTGCAACACGGGCCGCGCGACGTGACCAAGCTCTCGCCGCATCATCATGATGATTTCGAACAGATCTCCCTCGCGCTGGAGGGCGCCTTCACCCATCACCTGCGCTGGCCCTGGACCACGGATCTCAACGCCTGGCGCGACGATCAGCACGAATATTGCGAAGCGCCTTCGGTGATGGTGATCCCGCCGCCGGCCATCCATACCTCCCGCGGCATGCTGGCCGGGGTGAACCAGCTCGTCGACATCTTCTGCCCGCCGCGCCTGGATTTCTCGCTGAAGCCCGGCTGGGTGCTGAACGCCGCCGACTACCCGATGCCGGCTGAGGGTGCTGGCATCCTCTCTTAGCCCATTGATCGCACGGCAGAGCCGGCAGGCCCAAGGCGTTTTGCGATTTGGTGGAATCACCGGGAATCGCAAAGACGCGTCGGAACAAGGAGTTAGAGCAAATAGGCGTTCACTCTTGAACGCGCTTTTCTCTAGGGAGAAGACCATGGATGCACTGACCATCGATACCGGATCGACCGGGGATACCCAGCGCATCGACGCGCTGCTCAAGGGTGCGATCGATCCCCATGTGCATAGCGGGCCTTCGATCGCGCCGCGCGGCCTCGACCACCTGGAACTGGCCCGCCAGATGTCGGAGGCGGGCTTTGCGGCGGTGGTCACCAAGGACCATGACTATGCCGGCGTGGCGACGGCGGCGTTGATTTCCCGGCACCATCCGGAACTGACGACAAAGGTCTTTTCCGGCATCGTGCTCAACAATGTGGTGGGGGGCATCAACCCCCATGCCGTCGAGCATACGGCGGCGATGGGCGGCAAGGTCGTCTGGATGCCGACCTTGGCCGCCGAGAATCATCTCGAATGGGAGAAGACATCCTCCTGGTCGCATCCGGCCTCGACCCAGAAGATGCGGCCGGCCCGGGCGGTCCCGGTCCTCGACGCCAACAGGCAGGTGCTCGATGAGGTCAAGGACGTCCTGGACGTCATCGCCCGCAACCGCATGGCGCTTGCCAGCGGCCACCTGCATGTCAGCGAGACCTGGATCCTGTTCGAGGAAGCCCAGCGCCGCGGTGTCGAGCGCCTGATTTTCACGCACCCCGAGGACATCGTCGGCGCGAGCCTGGAGGATGTGAAGGGCATCGCCGCCATGGGTGCCTATGTGGAGCATTCGCTCTGCATGTTTCTGGAAGGATCCAAGTTCAAGACCCGCTCGGCGGAGGATCTTCGCCAGCAGATCGAGGAGGCCGGTATCGACCGCACCATCCTGTGTTCGGATCTCGGACAGGTCGGTGTGTTCAGCCCGCTGGAAGGGTTCCGGCGCGGCGTCCGGCTGTGCCTGGAACTCGGCTATTCCGACGAGGCGATCCGCCGGATGATTTCGACCAATACGGCGCGTGTGCTCGGCCTGGAGGAACTCGTCCTCCGGGCAGCCTGAGCAGCGCCCCAGGGCAGCGTTCTGCTCCTGTGGCGCCTTCGGGCTCCCGAATGCGGGCGCCTGTGCCGCGCCGATCTACGCGTACCGACATAACCGGCCCCACGCTCGCGCCTGCCAACGGAGCTGGACGCGCAGCCTTCAACACAAGGCCGGAAGCAGGGAGGAATGCATGTTCGCCTGGTTTACCAGTCTCGATCGTACCGAGCGCAAGACGCTCTATGCCTGTTTCGGCGGATGGGCCGTCGATGCGCTTGACACCCAGCTCTACAGTTTTCTCATCCCCACTTTGATCGCAGTGTGGGGCATGACGAATGCCGAGGCTGGCTTTCTCGGAACCTCGGCCCTGATCTCCTCCGCCATCGGGGGCTGGGCGGCCGGCATCCTGAGCGACCGGATCGGGCGCGTGCGCGTCATGAAGCTCGCCATCCTCTGGTTTTCGTTTTTCACCGTGCTGAGCGGTTTTTGCAACTCCTTCGAGCAGTTGCTCGCCGCCCGCATCCTGTCGGGCATCGGCTTCGGCGGCGAATGGGCTGCCGGCTCGGTCCTGATGGGTGAGATCATCCGTTCCGAATATCGCGGCAAGGCGGTGGGAACCGTGCAGAGCGCCTATGCGATCGGCTATGCCATTGCGGCGGTTCTCTCGTCCATCCTGTTCGCGACCCTGCCGGATACGCAGGCCTGGCGCTGGATGTTCTGGCTTGGCGCGGCGCCGGCCATTCTTGTCCTGCTTGCCTTGCGCGGCGTCCCCGAGCCCGCTGTCTTTCTGGCGGCGAGGGAGAAGAGGGTGAAGGCCGGGCAAGCGCCCGCCAGCCCGTTCATGATCTTCCACCGGCGCTATCTCCGCACCACCTGCCTGACCTCGCTCCTGGCCTTCGGCGTGCAGGCAGGCGGCTTTTCCATGGTGATCTGGCTGCCGACCTTCCTGAAGACGGTACGGGAAATCTCCACGGTGGGCGTGGGCTATCACATGTTCGTTCTCACCGTGGGCTCCTTCGTCGGCTATATCGTCGCCGCCTATCTGTGCGACGCCATCGGCCGCCGCCGCAACTTCCTGCTCTTTGCCCTGCTGAACTGGATCTTCATACCGGCCTTCCTTTATCTGCCGGGTGGCGGGGTGGTGATGTTTGCGCTCGATTTCGTGCTCGGCTTTGCCGCTCTGGGAATTTACAGCGCGCTCGGGCCCTATTTCACCGAATTGTTTCCGAACGCCATCCGGGGCAACGGCCAGGGTTTTGCCTATAATTTCGGCCGGGCCGCCGGTGCCTTCTTTCCCACGGTCATCGGCCTGATGACGGCAGGTGGCGTCCTCCTGCTGCGCGATGCCATGGCCGTCACCGCGGTCAGCGCGTATTTCTTCGTGCTCCTCGCCATCGCCCTGCTGCCTGAGACGCGGGGCCGTGAACTCACCGAGGAGATCGAGAAGGACGATGCGGGGCAGGGGGCGCTGCACCTGGCGCAATCGGCTCCCGGAAGCGGTACCTGACCGGAACGGCAATCGGGCTTGGGCGAACACCTTGGAATGACTCTTGATTGAGGCTACCAAGGCGTGAGGAAAATCACCGCCCATGCCTGTCGCTTCGCCCGATACCCCCGTTCGTCCCGTCCCCGTCAGCCACCGCATCGTCATCGGCATCGCCGCGCCGATGACCTTGGCGCATCTGTCCACGCCACTGCTCGGGCTGGTCGACACCGCCGTGATCGGCCAGATCGGCAGCGAGGCCCTGCTCGGGGCGGTGGCTCTCAATGCCCTCCTGTTCGACTTCCTGTTCTGGGGCTTCGGCTTCCTGCGCATGGGCACCGCCGGCCTGACGGCGCAGGCGGTCGGCGCCGACGACAGGCTGGAGCAGCGGGCGGTGTTCCTGCGGGCGCTGGTGATGGCCGCCGTGCTCGGCCTTGCCATGGTGGCATTGCAGCGCGCAATTGCGGCGGTCGCTTTCCCGCTGCTCGGTGCCTCGCCCGAGGTGACCCATGCGGCGGAGATCTATTTCGCCATCCGCATCTGGTCCGCGCCCTTCGCCTTTGCCAATTATGCCGTGCTCGGTTGGCTGATCGGGCTGGGCCGGACCACCACCGGCCTGCTGCTGCAGATCGGCATCAACCTCGTCAACATCCTGCTCTGTGTCGTGTTCACGCTGGGGATGGGCTGGGGCGTTGCGGGTACGGCCTGGGCCACCACCCTGGCGGAGACGGCCGGCGTCGTCGCTGGCCTCGCCGTGGTCGCAGCTCATTTCGGCGGGCGGCTC
Organism: Labrys sp. F242; assembly: GCF_057813875.1. NCBI lineage: Bacteria > Pseudomonadati > Pseudomonadota > Alphaproteobacteria > Hyphomicrobiales > Xanthobacteraceae > Labrys > Labrys sp. F242. The sequence goes on from NZ_JBVASG010000001.1 coordinate 241,102, forward strand.
GGTGTGCCCAGAACCTTGGTCTTCGACAAGGCCAAATTCGTGCGCATGATCGCGATCAACCGTGACATCATGCTGCGCACTTTCGCCTTGCTGGCAGCCTTCGTCTTCTTTGGGCGCCAGGGCGCGCTGGCCGGCGATGTGACGCTGGCAGCCAACGCCATCCTCAACAATTTCTTCCTGGTCGGTGGCTATTTTCTCGATGGCATTGCCACTGCGGCCGAACAGCTCAGCGGGCGCTCGATCGGTGCCAACAACCGGCCATCCTTCGAAAAGGCCGTGCGCTATTCGGTGATCTGGAGCTTGGCGCTGGCGATCGGCATGTCAGCCCTGCTGTTCGTGGCGGGCGGGGCCTTCATCGATTTCATGACCACCAGTACCTCGGTTCGCGAGCTGGCCCGGCAATTCCTGCCCTATGCCGCCGTCACGCCTGTCGCGGGCGCGCTCGCCTTCACCTTCGACGGTGTCTATGTCGGTGCCACCTGGAACGGCGCCATGCGCAACCTGATGGCGCTGGCGCTCGCCTGCTATTTCGGGCTGTGGTGGCTGCTGCAGCCCCTCGGCAATCATGGCTTGTGGCTCGCCTTGATCGGTTTCCTGGTGGCGCGCGGTGCGGGGCAGGGGCTGGCCTATTTTCGCCTGCTGCCAGGTTCGTTCTCCGGCATCCAGGCCAAGGCCGCCTGATCGGCCTGCCCCGGTTTGCGGCAGCGCAACATTCTCGCTGCCTGAAATTTCCGCTTGGCGCTGCCGACAAAATTAGTTGTAATCGTCCACTATATCGAGGACGGGGTACAAGCACCCCGCCGGTAATTGGGAAGGATGGTCACGATGCTGGTCTCCGACGCCGAGCCGAAAGCCCCGGGCGCGACCATCCTGTCGGTGGACAAGCTCACCGTCAGCCTGCCGCGCAACATGGAACGGCCCTACGCCGTCGAGGACATTTCCTTCGAGCTCAAGGCCGGTGAGATCCTCTGCATCATCGGTGAGTCCGGCTCGGGCAAATCCGTTACCGCCAACACGATCATGGGCCTGCTGTCGACATCGCTGACGGTGACGGGCGGGCGCATCCTGTTCAAAAACATGGACCTGCTTGCGGCCCGGGAAGAACAGCTGCGAGACCTTAGGGGCCGGGCTGTCTCGATCATCTTCCAGGATCCGCTCTCGGCGCTCAATCCGCTGATGACCATCGGCGACCAGATCTCCGAGGCGATGGAGGCCCATGGCGTGGGCACGCCGGCCGCGCGGCAGCAAAAGGTCGTCCAACTCCTCGGCGAAGTCGGGCTGCCCAATCCCACCACCATCCGCCATCAATATCCCTTCCGCCTCTCCGGCGGCCAGCGCCAGCGCGTGATGATCGCCATTGCCCTGGCCCTCGATCCGGACGTGCTGATCGCCGATGAGCCGACCACGGCGCTCGACGTTACCACCCAGGCCCAGATCCTTGAGCTCATCCGCAAGATCCAGCGCCGCAAGGGCATGAGCGTGATGTTCATCACCCATGATTTCGGCGTGGTGGCCGAAATCGCCGACCGCGTCGTGGTGATGGAAAAGGGCCGGTTGGTGGAGCAGGGCACGGCTGCCCAGGTCCTGCGTGACCCGCAGCACCCCTATACCAAGACGCTGATCGCGGCCGTGCCGCGCATGGTGGCCGAGGATGCCATCCCTGCCGCACTGCCCCCTGTCATCCTGGAGGCCGATGGGATCAGCAAGACCTACCAGGGCCAGGGGCGCTTCTTCGCCAAGGGCACGCCGGTGCGTGCCGTCGACGATGTCAGTTTCTCTGTCCGGCAAGGTTGCACCCTCGGGCTCGTCGGGGAGTCGGGCTCGGGCAAGTCATCGCTAGGGCGCGTGCTGATGAAGCTGATGGGTAGCGATGGGGGCCGCATCCTGTTCGAAGGGCGGGACATCGCGCCCTTGCGCGAGGATGAGTTCCGGCCGCTGCGTCCGCGCATCCAGATGATCTTCCAGGATCCCTATGCCTCGCTCAATCCCCGCCACACCGTCGGGCGCATCCTCACCGTCGGCCCCATGGCGCAGGGCATGGCCGCGGGCAAGGCCAAGGAGAAGGCCGTCGGCCTGCTCGGCCGCGTCGGCCTCGACGCCGGCGCCTATGACCGCTTTCCTCATGAATTCTCCGGCGGCCAGCGCCAGCGCATCGGCATTGCCCGCGCGCTGATGTTCGATCCCGTCCTGCTGATCGCCGACGAGGCGGTCTCGGCGCTCGACGTCTCGATCCAGGCCCAGATCCTGCAATTGCTGGCACGCATCCAGAAGGAGATGCATCTGGCCATGATCTTCATCACCCATGATCTGCGCGTCGCGAGCCAGATCTGCGACGAGGTCGCGGTGATGTTCAAGGGCCGGATCGTCGAGTCCGGGCCGCCGGCGCAGGTCTTCCGCAGGCCGCAGAACGACTACACCAAGCGCCTGGTGGCAGCCATTCCGGGCAGCGAATGGGAGCCTGCCGCATGAAGGAAACACGGGCCAAGCCGCCGACGCTACCCGAGCATATCGACCTCGACGTGCTCGAGGATACGCTGAGCTTCTATATCCGGGTGATCAGCCTGGCCGTGTCGCGCGACCTCGACGAATGGCTCGACGGGCTCGAAGTGGCCAAGGGCACCGGTAAGGTCACCACGTTGCTGCTGGTCGACAGCCATCCCGGCATCCGCCCCTCGGTGATCGCGCATCTGGTGATGAAGGACCGCTCCGCCATGGGGCGGCTGGTCGACCACATGATCGAGCAGGGGCTGCTCACCCGCAGGATCTCGTCCAACGACAGCCGGGCACACGAACTCTACATCACGCCGGCGGGCGCGGAGCTCGCCGCCAAGGTGCGCGTATTGGCGACGGAGCAGTCGAAACGCTTCTTCGACTTCATTCCCGAGCATGAGCAGAGACAGGTGATGGACATTCTGAAGCGGGCCTATTGCCGTTTCGTGGGCATGCCGCCTCGGAACGGTGCCGACAAGGAAGGACAAGTGGCATGAGTGAGCAGAGGGTAGCCCTGATCTCGGGCGCCAATCGGGGCATAGGGCAGGCGGCGGCGGCCGAGCTCGCGCGTCGGGGATGGCGGCTCTCACTGGGCATGCGGCATCCGGAGCAACCCACCTGGGCGGATCCAGACCACGTCCATTTGCAGGCCTATGACGCTGTCGATCCCCAGGCGGAGGCCGATTGGGCCGAGGCGGCCCTGCAGCGTTTCGGGCGCATCGATGCTGTTATCGCCAATGCTGGCATCATGATACCCAAGAACGTCATCGAGGCCGAGGACGAGGACCTGGACGCGATGCTGGCCGTGAACGTCAAGGCGCCGCGGCGTCTGGCCAAGGCAGCCTGGCAGGCGCTGTCCGAAAGCGGGAGCGGGCGGGTGATCGTCATCGCTTCGCTGTCAGGCAAGCGGGTCAAATCCTCGCGCGCCGGGCTCTATTCGATCTCCAAATATGCGGCCGTTGCGCTGGCGCACGGCATCCGCCATGAGGGCTTCGAGCGCGGCATCCGCGCCACCGCGATCTGCCCCGGCTTCGTCGCCACCGACATGGCTCTCGGCCTGACCGACCGCGCCGCCGAGAAGATGACCTCGCCGCGCGATCTCGCCCGCATCATTGCCATGCTGATCGAACTGCCCAACGAAGCCAGCGTCGCCGAATTCACCATCAACTGCCAGCTCGAAGAGTCCTACTGACATGCCCGGCCCCACTGTCATACCCGTTCAAGGCGATGCGACGCTCCCCGCCAAGGTCGATGTCGTCGTCATCGGCGGTGGCATCATCGGCGCCTCGACGGCGCTCGAACTGGCCGAGCGCGGCCTCAAGGTCGCGCTCTGCGAGAAGGGCGGTATCGGCCAGGAGCAGTCGAGCCGCAATTGGGGCTGGGTGCGCATTTCGCGTCGTGACCCGCGTGAAGTGCCGCTGATGGCCGAGGCGCTGAGGATCTGGAAGACGCTCGACCAGCGGGTCGAGGGAGACACCGGCTATACCCGCGCCGGCATCATGTTCACCTGTGAGAACGACAAGGAATATGCCGACCACGAGCGCTGGAACCGCAATCTCGACGGTTACCAGCTCGACTCCCGCATGATCTCGGGCACCGAATACAAGCGGATGTTTCCCGGCACGACCATGGACATCAAGGGCGCTCTGTTTACGGCCGAGGACGGGCGGGCCGAGCCGCAGCGCGCCGCCCCTCTGATCGCCGAGGCCGCCCGGCGCAAGGGTGCTGCCATCCTGACCGAATGCGCCGTGCGCGGCGTGGAGACATCGGGAGGAGCGATCAGCGGCGTCGTTACCGAACGTGGCTCGATCGCCTGCAGCGCCGTCGTCCTGGCCGGCGGAGCCTGGTCGAGCCTGTTCTCGGGCCGTTGCGGCATTCGCCTGCCGCAATTGCAGGTGAAGAACTCGGTCCTGCGCACCAAGCCGCTCGAAGGCGGGCCGGGGCCGGCGATCTGGTCCAACGGCTTCGCCGTGCGCAAGCGTGCCGATGGCGGCTACACCATTGCCTCCGGGCACGAGAACGTCGTCGACATCGTGCCCAACAGCTTCCGCTTCTTCTTCGACTTCCTGCCGGCCCTGCGCAAGGAGTGGCGCTCGCTCAATCTGAGGGTCGGGGGCCGTTTTTTCGAGGAAGCCCGTGTGCCCAAGCAATGGGCGATGGACGAGGTCAGCCCCTTCGAGCGTTGCCGCGTGCTGGATCCAGAGCCGGCGAAGGAATTGACCGACGTCGCCCTGGCCAATCTCGCCAAGGCCTTCCCAGTCTTTGCCAAGGCGGAGATCGCCCAGCGCTGGGCCGGCTATATCGACGTCACGCCGGATGCTGTGCCGGTGATCTCACCGGTCGAGGCCATACCCGGCTTTCACATCGCCACTGGTTTTTCCGGCCACGGCTTCGGCATCGGCCCGGCAGCCGGCAAGCTGATGGCTGATCTCGTCACGGGGCGGCCGCCCCTGGTCGACCCAGCCAATTTCCGTTTCTCCCGCTTCTCGGATGGATCAAAGATCGAGCTGATCAGCGGGTTCTGAGCCGCCGGCTCGGGGCTGTCCCGAACCGGCAAACGCCTGCAACAATCATAAAAAATTCGTCACTCTCCAGAGGAACCCATCATGTCGAAACAAGAGCGAAACCAGTTTCCCCATCCCAATCGGCGGCAGGCTCTCGGCCTGATGGCAGCAACGGGCGCCTCGGCGCTGCTGATGCCGGCCCTGCTCGGGCGGGAGGAGGCCCTGGCGGCCGGCAAGGACAAGCCGTCGGGCCAGATGGTCATCAGCTTCTCGCAGGAGCCGACCGTCTTCAACCCGCATCTGCTTCACATCGAAGTGGACGAGGGCATCCATTACAGCGTGTTCAATCCGCTGTTCGACGTCGATCCGGAGGGTAAGTTCACGCCCTCCCTCGCCGTCGAGGTGCCGAGCGTGGAGAATGGCGGCATTTCCGCCGACGGTCTCAGCTGGAAGGTGAAACTGCGCGATGGCGTGAAATGGCATGACGGCAAGCCCTTCACGGCCGAGGACGTCAAGTTCACGCTGGAACTGATGGTCGACCCGAACTTCCGCAGCTGGCGGCGCACCGGCCATGAGCATGTGCGCGACATCAAGGTGGTGTCGCCCACCGAGATCACTTGGCGCATGGAAAAGGCCTTCGCGCCCTATCCCTCGATCCTGGCCTCTACCTTTATCGTGCCCAAGCACATCCTGGGCGAGGTGGCCGACAAGAACACGGCACCCTTCAACAATGCGCCCGTCGGCACCGGGCCGTTCAAGTGGAGCAAGCGCGTTGCCGGCGACTATATCGAGCTTGCCGCCAACGAGGATTATTTCGGTGAGGGGCCCTATCTGGAGCGTGTCGTCTACAAATACATCCCCGACATGACGGTGATGTACACCCAGTTCAAGACCGGGGACGTCGACCTCGTCGGCCTGCAATGGATCACGGCCGATCATTATGAGGAGGCCAAGACCCTCGAGGGCAAGATCGTCACCGTGGTGCCGAATGGCACCATCGAGTCGGTCGCCTTCAACATGGAGCGTCCGCAGTTCAAGGATCCGGCCGTCCGCAAGGCGCTCTATCATGCGCTGGACAAGAAGACGATCATCGAGGCGCTCTATTACGGCCTGCCGACTCCGACCGAATCCTACATGCCGCAGCAGTCCTATTATTACAATCCGGACCTGCCCAAGCAGGAATACGACCCCGAAAAGGCCAAGAAGGTGCTCGACGAGGCGGGCTGGGTGCCCGGCGCCGACGGCATCCGCGCCAAGGATGGCGTGCGTCTGTCGTTCAGCAATTCGACGACGGCCGGCAACCATCTGCGCGAGCAGGCGCAGCAATTCATGCAGCAGTCCTTCAAGGATGTCGGCGTGGAGATGACGATCTCCAACCTGCCTCCAGCCGTGATGTGGGGTGACTACTGGATGATGTCGAAATTCGACAGCGTCGTCGTCGGCCTGAACTTCCTCACCGGCCCCGATCCCGACACCTCGGACTATTTCATGTCCACCTCGAGCGGCGCCAAGGGCGGCAACGGCCAGAACACCTGGCAATATGCCAATCCTGAAGTGGACAGGCTCCTGAAGGAGGCCGGCAATCTCTTCGTGCCGGAGGAGCGCAGGAAGCTCTATTTCAAGATCCAGGAGATCATGCGGACCGACCTGCCCTTCCTGCCGATGTATCAATACGCCACCGTCCGCGGGCGCAAGAAGGGGGTGGAAGGCTTCCTGCCCAACATCAACAACCGTATCGACAGCTGGAACGTCAACACCTGGCACTGGGTCAAATAGGCCTGCCACCCAGGGCAACTGCCTCGGGTAAATGAGCGCCGTCTTACCCTCCCCTGGAGGGGGAGGGTCGAGGCAAAGCCTCGGGGTGGGGTGGTTCTTCGTTTAGCGGCCTGTTCGCATGATCACGTCAGCGCTCTTCACCCCACCCCGGCCTTTCAGGCCGACCCTCCCCCTCCAGGGGAGGGTAGTGGTGCCTCCGCGTTAACCCGAAGTGGTTGGCCTGGCCCGCCACCCTGCTGACAGCCGGCCCATAAGGCCGGCCGAGTGGAGACGATCCCATGCTGCGCTATCTCGCTGGCCGGCTGTGGCAGAGCCTTATCCTGCTGCTGCTGGTCTCGGTCATTGGTTTTGCGGTGCTTACCCTGGCGCCCGGCGGACCGCTTTCCCAATATACGCTGACGCCGGGCATGACCAAGGAGGCGCTCGATCGCATCGCCGAGCAGATGGGCCTGAATCGCCCTCTGCCCATCCAGTATCTCGACTGGCTCTGGCGTCTCGTGCAGGGCGATTGGGGCCGCTCCTACCGCGACGGCCAGCCGGTGCTCGCCATCATAGGCGGGCATCTCTTCGCCACCCTGCTGCTGATGGGCTTTTCCACCCTGATCTCCGTCATCCTCGGCACCTGGATCGGCGTGATGGGCGCCACGCGGCGCTATTCGCTGTTCGACACGCTGGCGACGGTGGGCGCGATGGTGGCGCTCTCCATCCCAACATTCTGGTTCGGCCTGGTGGCGATCTACCTCTTCTCGCTCAAGCTGAAATGGCTGCCGGCGGGCAACATGTTCACGGTGGGCGACGGCAGCTTCGCCGACTATGCCATCCACCTCATCATGCCCAGCATCGTGCTGGCGCTGGTCAATGTGGCGGTGTGGAGCCGTTATATGCGCACGGCGACGCTCGATGTGATCAACCAGGATTTCGTGCGTACCGCCAAGGCCAAGGGGCTGAAGCCACGCCGCGTGCTGGTCAAGCATGTGATCGGCAATGCCTTGCTGCCGATGATCACCCTGGCCGGTCTGCAAATACCGACCATCCTGAGCGGGGCGCTGGTGACGGAGACCGTCTTCACCTGGCCCGGCATGGGCCGGCTGTTCCTCGATAGCCTGGGCTACAGCGACTATCCGGTGATCATGGGGCTTTTGATGTTCTCGGCGATCCTGGTGCTCATCGGCAATCTGATCGCCGACCTGCTCGTCGCCTTCGTCGATCCCCGCATTCGGCTCGGTTAGGGAGAATAGTGATGGCCTCAGCAACCCTTTCCCCCGCATCGCCCTCTCCGAAGCCGCGCTGGTGGCGCAACCGCACGGTGCGGCGCTTCTGCCGGCACAGGCTCGCCATGGTGGGCGTGGCGATGATCGTCATCCTGACGCTGGCCTGCATCCTCGGTCCGCGCCTGCTGCCCTATGACGAGCTCTTCATCGATCTGAGAGCTCGTTTCGCGCCGCCCTTCACCGGCTACCATATCTTCGGCACCGATCCCCTCGGCCGTGACCTCGCCGCTCGCCTGTTCATGGCTGGGCGCATCTCGCTGCTGGTCGGCTTCTTCGCCATGCTGCTCAGCACGGCGCTCGGCACTGTCATCGGTGTCACCGCCGGCTATTATGGCGGCTGGGCCGGTTCCGCTTTGATGCGCTTCGTCGATGCCTTCCTGTCCTTTCCGAGCATCTTCCTTCTGTTGACGCTGGCGGCCTTCATCAAGCCGAGCCCCCTGATGATCACGGTGATCATCGCCGTCACCAGCTGGATGGAGGTGGCGCGCATTGTGGAGGCGGAAGTGCGCTCGCTGCGTGAACGCGACTTCGTCCTGGCCGCGCGCATGGTGGGGCTGTCGAACAGCTGGATCATGTTCCGGGAATTGCTGCCCAACGTCATCGGCCCGATCATCGTGGCGGCAACGCTGACGGTGGCCCGTGCCATCCTGCTGGAGGCCTATGTGAGCTTTCTGGGCTATGGCATCCAGCCACCGCTGCCGAGCTGGGGCAACATGCTCAACGGGGCACAGCAATATCTGGCCAATGCGCCCTGGCTCGCCATCGTGCCGGGCGTGGCGATCACGCTCGCCGTCACCAGCTTCAACTTCATCGGCGACGGGTTGCGCGATGCCCTCGATGCCCGAAGCGACCTGAACTGAGGAGTGGCCATGTCGAAATTCTCTCCCTTCGACGCGACGCTCTGGTATGCGACGGCCGCTCCCGCGCCGCAGACCATGCCGCTGACCGGGCGTGTCCAGGCCGATGTCTGCATCGTGGGTGCCGGCTATACCGGCCTCACCACCGCGCTCGAACTGGTGCGTAAGGGCGTCAGTGTGGTGCTGCTGGAGGCCGAGCAAGCCGGTTTCGGCGGGTCCGGCCGCAATGCCGGGCACTGTACGCCGACCTTCACCCATTTCAGCCTGCCCGAATTGCGCCGGCTGCTCGGCGAGCCTTGGGCCGAAAGGCTGATCGCCCGGCAGACCCAGGCCAATGCCCGTGTCAGCGCCATGATCGAGCGCTACCAGATCCAATGCGAGTGGCAGCAGAACGGCTATGTCCAGGCGGCCGCTCGGCCTGGTGCCATCGACGCCATCAAGCGCAAGGTCGAGCAGTACAACGCCGTCGGCGCTCGCACCCGCTTCGTCGACAAGACGGAAGTGGAAGCGATCACCGGCAGCCCGCGTTTCCACGGCGGCTGGTTCCACGGTGAGGCGGGCCATCTCAATCCGCTCGGCTATGCGCGTGGCCTGGCGCGGGCGGTGCAGCAGGAAGGCGGCGTGCTGCATACGGGCTCGAAGGTGACCAACGTCACGCGCGAAGGTACGCGCTGGGTGGCCCACACCGCTGATGGCAGCGTGGTTGTAGACAAGGTGATCTTCACCACCGGCGCCTATACGGTGGAGGGCTGGCCGAAGCTCGACCAGAGCTTCAAGATCATGCGCGTCTTCGTGGCGGCGACGCAGCCGCTCAGCGAGGAGGAGCGCCGCTCCGTCCTGCCTGAGAATACCACCATGCATGACGGCCGCGGCGACATCTATGTCTACAAATACAATGCCGAGGGCCGTATCGTCGCCTCGATGTTCCCGATGGGGCGACGCGGGCGTGACCTTGCCTATACGCACCAGGTGATGAGCGATCGCCTGAAATGGCTGCATCCGCAGATCAAGCAGGAGATCCGCTGGGAATATTTCTGGTTCGGCGAGCTCGACATGCAGGCGAGGACGATTCCCCGTCTCTACGGCCTGGCGCCCGGCATCGTCGCCCTTACGGGCCTTTCGGGGCGAGGCGTACCCACCGGCAGCATGCTCGGCGGCATCCTCTCGGAATGGGCGCTGGACGTGCCGGCGCAGGATCTTTCGCTCAAGGTCGAGCCTCTGCACAAGGCGCCCTTCTATATGAGCTTCGGGCCCCAGCTCACGCTGCGCTACTACCGGGCGCGCGACTGGCTGAAGACGCGCATGGACGGCGCGTCCCTGCCGCCGCACGCCTGAGCGGGCGGGCTGGCCGGACGGCTGCCCCCGACTTTCCGTCGTAGATCGCCGAAGAGCGTGACCGGCTGGGTTGCGCCCGAGGGCCGTTCGACCTCCAGGCCGGGCTTTGCTGCGAGCTGTCCGCGGAGGAAATGTCGATCTCACAATTAAAGTGTGATCACAGTATATAAAATTATCCCAAAATTTGTTGACATATCGTCGATTTTTCTGCTGATTGTGATCACAATCAAGCGCGGCATCACTAGGCGATGAGCGGCGTGCCAATCCATCCAGCGGAGGTTTCTCGTGTCCAGCACGCCGATCGACAATGCAGCCATCGAGGCGCGGGTGCGGACCCTGCTGCCGGTGGAACTGCAGCTTTATGCCGAGCGCCGTCCCAAGGCGCAGGCTATGGCCGAGCGTAAGGGCAAGGGCCTCTTCGACAATGTTCCAATGCACTGGATGCTTGATTGGCCGATGCCCTTCCCGATGGTGATCGAGCAGGCGAGCGGCGTGCACCTCACCGACATCGACGGCAATGCAGTGGTCGATCTCTGCCTCGGCGATACCGGCGCCATGTTCGGCCATGGGCCCGAGCCGATCCTGGAGGTGCTCAGGGCCGTCGGTCATCGCGGCCTGACGACGATGCTGCCATCCGCCGATGCCGAGATCGTCGGCGAACTGCTGGCCGCCCGTTTCGGCCTGCCGCATTGGCAGATCGGTGCCACGGCGAGCGATGCCAATCGCTTCGCCATCCGTGTGGCGCGGGCCGTGACAGGGCGACGCAAGATCCTGGTCTTCGATGGCTGCTATCACGGCGCCGTCGACGACACGCTGGTCGATCTCGTCAACGGACGCACCTTCTCCCGCCGCAGCCTGCTGGGACAGGTGGTCGATCTCGGCGAGACCACCATCGCCATTCCCTTCAATGACGAGGAGGCGCTGCGTCGGGCTTTGGCTTCGGGCGAGGTCGCCTGCGTGCTGGCCGAGCCGGTGATGACCAATTGCGGCATGATCCTGCCTGCGCCCGGCTTCCACGATACGCTGCGGCGGCTGACGCGCGAACATGGCACGCTGCTGCTGATCGACGAGACGCACACGATTTCCACCGGCCTCGGTGGCTACACGATGCTCCACGGCCTGGAGCCGGACCTGATGGTGATGGGCAAGCCCATCGGTGGCGGCGTGCCGGTGAGCGTGTGGGGCATGAGCGCCGCAGTGGCCGAGGGCCTCGACCGCGCGCGGCGCGCGCGCGACAGCCACGGCCATTCCGGCATCGGCACCACTTTGTCCGGCAGTGCGCTGCAGTTGGCCTGCCTCAAGGCCAGCCTCGAAAAGGTGATGACGGCCGAGACCTATGCCACCATGGCCGCGCGAACCGACATCATCGAAGCGGGCCTCATCAAAGCCATAGGGGCGCAGGGGCTGCCCTGGCATGTCACCCGCGTCGGCGCCCGGCTGGAAGTGGTGTTCAGCTCAGAGCCGGTGCGCAATGCGGCTGAGGCCCGGGAAGCCGCCTCCTCGGTCATCGAGGAGGGCCTGCATCTCTCCCTGCTCAATCGCGGCTTCCTGCTCACCCCCTTCCACAACATGATCCTGGTCAGCCCGGCCTTGGCCGAGGCGGAAGCCCGCGCGCTGGTTGCCGCCTATGGCGAGATCCTCGCCCGCTTCTGCCAGGCCGGGGAGGCGGCGTGATGGCCGACGCCCTGTCGACGCGGCCGGCCCAGGCGGCCGATATCGCCGAAGCCGAGGCCTTCCTGGCCGATCACCCCGAGATCGGCGCCTTCGATCTGGTGCTGATCGATATCAACGGCATTGCCCGCGGCAAGATCATCCGGCGCGAGGAATTGCTGCCGCTGTTCCGTGGTGGCCGGCATCTGCCCGGCTCCATTCTCGGCCTCGACGTCACCGGCGAGGATGTCGAGGAAACCGGCCTGGTCTGGTCGGATGGCGATGCCGACAGGCGCGCCTGGCCGATCGCCGGCTCTCTGGTGCCGCTGCCCTGGACCTCGCCGCCGCGCGGCGAGGTGCGCCTGTCGCTGTTCGAGCTCGACGGCTCGCCGATGGCCGCCGACCCTCGTCATGCCCTGGCCGGCCAGCAGGCTCTGCTGCAGGCCGAGGGCAGGCAGCCCGTTGCGGCCTTCGAACTCGAGTTCTATTTGCTCGACCGCGAAACGGCGAATGGCCGGCCTCAGCCGCTCCGCATGCCGCTGACCGGCGAAAGGCTTGATGGCATCCACGTCTACAGCGTCGACGAGCTCGACCGTCTCGAGCCTTTCGTTGACGCGGTCTATCGCGCCGCCGAGGCCCAGGCCTTGCCGGTGCAGACGCTGATCTCCGAATATGCGCCGGGCCAGTTCGAACTGACCCTGCGCCATCGCGAGGATGCGCTGCGCGCCGCCGACGATCTCATCATGCTGAAGCGGCTGCTGCGGGCGCTCGCCGTGCGCCACGGCATGAAGGCCTGCTTCATGGCCAAGCCCTTCGCCGGCCGCGCCGGTTCGGGCATGCACGCCCATGCCAGCCTGACAGGCCGCGACGGTGCCAATCTCTTCGCCGACCGGAATGGGGAGCTTGCGCCGGCCCTGCATCACGCCATCACCGGTCTGCTGGAGACCATGACGGAGAGCATGCTGGTCTTCGCGCCCCACCTCAATTCGTGGCGACGCTTCGCGGCGCAGAGCTATGCGCCGACGGCGCCGAGCTGGGGCGTCAACAATCGGGCCGTCGCCGTGCGCGTTCCCGCGGGCTCGCCGGAAGGCCGGCACCTGGAGCAGCGTGCCGCCGGGGTCGATGCCAATCCTTATCTGGTCGGCGCCGTCGTGCTGGCGGGCATTCGCCGCGGCCTTGCCGCCCAGCGCGATCCGGGGGCCCCGGCCTCCGCCTATGCGAGCGCGGCCGACGATGCCCTGCCGGCCGATTGGCGCAGCGCCATCGAGGCGGCGGCAGGCTCCGCCTTCCTGAAGGAAGCGCTGGGCGAGCGCCTTCATCACGTGCTGCTGGCGCTCAAACGGGCTGAATACCGGCGTTTTGCCGCCGATATCACCGCATTGGAGCTGCAGCTTTATGGAGAGATCGTCTGAGATGGCCAGGCGGAACGTTCTGATTGCCGGCGGCGCCGGTGGAATGGGTCTGGCGACGGCCCTGCGCTTTGCCCAGGATGGCGCGCGCGTGGTCCTGGCGGATCTTCCCGGCCCGCGTCTCGAAGAGGCTCGGGCGAAGGTGGTGGATGCGGGTGCCGAGGTGCTCGCCTTGGCGCTCGACATGCGCTCCGCCGAGGCCTGCCGCGAGGCGGTGGCGAAGGCGACCGAGGCCGACCGTCTCGATGTGCTCGTCAATGCGGCGGGCGTCTGGCTGGAAGGGCCCGCCACGTCGGTCGGCGAGGAGGATTGGGACCGTGTGCTCGACGTCAACCTCAAGGGCGCGTTCTTCCTGATCTCGGCGGCCATTCCCCATCTCGCCGCTTCTCGCGGCGTGATCGTCAACATCGCCTCCGATGCGGGGTTGGTCGGCAACAAAGGCGCGGCCGTCTATTGCGCCTCCAAGGGCGGGCTGGTGCTGCTCAGCAAGGCCCTGGCCCTCGAGCTCGCGCCGCAGGGCATCCGCGTCAATGCGATCTGCCCCGGCGACGTCGCCACGCCAATGATCGAATACCAGGCAGCGACCTATGGCGGCGGCGACCCCGATGCCTATAAACGCCGCCTGCTCGGCAACTATCCGCAGGGCGAGAGCGCCCGTTTCATCAAGGCCGAAGAGATTGCCGGCCTCATCCATTATCTCTGCCAGCCCGGCGCTGCGCCGATCACCGGCGCCGCCCTCCCAATCGATTTCGGCATTACCGCAGGCTATTGAACCCGAGCTTATGGCATGAAGACCTTCTACACCACCGACCACCATCTCCATCACAGCGGCATGGAGCTTTCCTTCGGCAAGATCGTCGAGACTTTCGAAAAGCCGGAACGCGCTGAGATCATCCTGGCGCGGGTCAAGGAAGTGGGCCTCGGGCCGGTGCTGACCCCGCAGGACTATGAGATCGCGTCGCTCAAGCGTATCCACACGCCCGATTACGTCGACTTCCTCAAGGGCGTGTATGAGGAATGGCAGGCGGCCAGCCGCGATGGCGAGGTCTGGCCCTATAGTTGGCGCCACCGTTCCATGCCTCCCATCGACAAGGCGCCGAGCGGCCTCGATGCCCGCCTTTCCTACTATTCCTTCGATATGGCCGGTTCGATCACCGCCACCACCTGGCAGGCGGCCAAGCGCGCCGCCGACACCGCACTGGCCGGCGCCGATGCCGTGCTCGCCGGCGAGCGCACGGCCTTCTCGCTGTGCCGTCCGCCCGGCCATCATGCGGGACGCGACTTCTTCGGCGGCTATTGCTACCTCAACAATGCCGCCATCGCCGTGCAGCGCTTCCGCGATGCCGGCCGCTCTCGCGTGGCGGTGCTCGACGTCGACTATCATCACGGCAACGGCACGCAGGAGATCTTCTACGACAGGGCCGACGTGCTGGTCGCTTCCATGCATGGCGATCCCGATTTCGAGTTTCCCTTCCATCTTGGCTATGCCCGCGAGCGTGGCGAAGGAGCCGGCGAGGGCTTCAACCTCAACTATCCCCTGCCTTCAGGCACGCAATGGCCGGAATGGTCCGCAGCCTTAGGGGATGCCTGCCGCAAGATCGAGGCCTTCGATGCGCAGGCCCTGGTGGTCTCCCTCGGCGTCGATACCTACAAGGACGATCCGATCTCGCAGTTCAAGCTCGATACCCAGCATTTCACTGAGATCGGGGCGCGGATCGCGGCGCTCGGCCTGCCGACCCTGTTCGTGATGGAAGGTGGCTACGCCATCGGTGCACTCGGGGTCAACGCCGTCAACGTCCTCACCGGCTTCGAACAGGTGGGAGGGTGAAATGGCTTCGGGATCTTTCGTCCGCTCGCGCTCCGTGCTGGTAACAGGAGCGGGCGCTTCTGACGGCATCGGCTTCGCCATTGCCAGGGCCTTTGGACGAGCCGGATTGTCGGTGGCGATCACGGCCTCGACCGACCGGATCTATCGCCGCGCGGCGGAGCTCGAGGCCGAAGGCATCGAAGCCTGGGCCGCGGTCGCCGATCTTACGCGGCCCGACGAGGTGCGCCGATTGCGGTCGGCGGCCGGCGATGTCGACATCCTCGTCAACAATGCCGGCATGGGCAGCATGCTGAAGCCGGCCGTGCAGAAGCGCTTCGTCGACCTCGACGAGGCCGAATGGAATCGCGGCATCGACGTCAGCCTGAACACCGCCTTTCTGGTAACCCGGGCCTTCCTGCCCGCCATGATCGCGAAGCGCCATGGGCGCATCGTCAATGTCGCCTCGGTCACCGGCCCCTATGTCTCCAATCCCGGCGAGGCGGCCTATTCGGCGGCGAAGGCGGGCATGGTCGGACTGACTCACGCCCTCGCTCTGGAAGTGGCGGGGGACGGCGTCACCGTCAACGCGGTCGCTCCGGGCTGGATCGAGACGGGCTCCTCCACGGAGGAAGAGCGCGTTGCCGCCCGCGCTACGCCGCCGGGCCGGGCGGGAACGCCTGACGAGGTCGCCGCAGCGGTGGCGTTTCTGGCCTCCAACGGCGCGAGCTACGTCAACGGTTCCGTGCTGGTGGTGGATGGCGGCAACATCCTGCAGGAGCGCAAGGGCTGATTCAGTTCGCTCCCAGGCCGAGCGTATGCCGCAGCAGGTACATGCCATCGAGAATGTCGGCCTCGATGGCGGTGCGCAGAGAATCCGCGTCGTTCCGGCGGATCGCCTCGATCGCCATCTTGTGCTTGTCGATGATCTCGGCGCCTTCGACCACGTCATAGATGGTGCGCATGAACGGGCCGAACTGCACCCAGACGCTTTCGAGCAACGGCACCAGCACGTCGGAATTGCCGGCACGATAGAGCTCGAAGTGGAAGTTATAGTTGGCGAGCATGTAGACGTCGGCGTTGCCGGTCTTGTAGTTCCGGTTCATCGTTTCGTCATGAGCGATCATGCGCTCCAGCCTGTCGCCGTCTACAAAAGGCAGAGCGCGCCGGGCGCAGAGGGGTTCGAGGGCGAGTCGCGCGCTCATCAGCTCCTCGAAACGGGCCACGGTGAGATGCGGCACGCAGACCCGCCTGTTCTGCTGGACTTCCAGGGCGTTCTCGGCCGCCAGGCGGCGGATGGCTTCGCGGCAGGGCATTACGCCCACGCCCAGCATGTCGCTGATGCCGCGCAGGCTCATGCTCTTGCCGGGATGGAAATTGCCGATGATCAACTGCTCACGCAGCGTCCTGTAGACCTGCTGGTGTAGCGGATTGGTCGCGGTGTCGGCCGGTTCGACGGCAGCGAGACTATCGGTGCTCATCGCTGACTGTGATCACATTGGCAGCCCGAGGGCAAGCGTTGAAGCAGAACGGCGCATGCCCCGCTATGTCCCGGCTTCCACCAGTACTGCCGACGGATTGCGGGTGAGGCCGAAACCGGGCGTGTCGGAAACGTCGAGACGCCCGTTTCGGGGCACCGGCTCATTGGTGAAGAGGGGGCCGAACACCGGCAGCACTTCCTGGCCATCGGCGCTGTTGGCGACATATTCGCAATAGGGCGAATGGGGTTGCGACATCACGAAGTGATAGCTGAAGGGGCCGCTGCCATGCGGCACCACCGGAATGTCGTAGGCGCTCGCATGGGCGGAGATCCGCAGCAATTCGGTGAGACCGCCGACCCACATCACGTCGGGTTGCAATATGTCGATGTGACGGCCCTCGATCAGCTTGCGGAAGCCGTAGCGCGAATATTCATGCTCACCCGTGGTCCATTTGGTTGCCGGCAAAGCTCTCTTGAGCAGGGCATAGCCGTCGATATCGTCGGGATGCAGCACCTCCTCCCACCAATAGATGTCGAGGTCCCTGCAGGCGGTGGCGAGCTCTATCGCATAGGGCACGTCGAGCGCCATGTAGCAATCCACCATCAGAGGGTAGTCGGGGCCGACCGCTTCGCGATGCGCCGCGAGGAAGGCGACATTGGCGCGCAGGCCGTCGATGCTGTCGGCCGGGCCGTGGGGCAGCGGCACCTTGCCGCCCCAGAAACCGAGCCGGCGGGCCGCTTCCGGCTGCGGACCGGTGCAATAGAAGCGGATCTCCTCCTTGGTGCGCCCGCCGATCAGCTTGTAGACCGGCTCCTCGCGCAGCTTGCCGATCAGGTCCCAGAGGGCGAGATCCACCACGGAGATGGTCGCGAGCGGCAGCCCCTTGCGACCGTAATACATCGAGGCCCGGAACATCTGGTCCCAGAGGCGATTGAGGTCGCGCGGATCGGCGCCATCGAGGAAGCGGCGGAAATGGTGCTGGATCAGCCAGCACGCCGGCTCGCCGCCAAAACCCGTGGCGAGGCCGACATGGCCACTTTCTGTCTCGATCTCCACCACGATCGAGCCCATGACATTGATCCCCCAGCTGGTGCGCGAGGCCTTGTAATCGGCATAGCCCGACATCGGATTGGCGATCAGCGTGTCGATCAGCCAATGCCCCTGTTTCTGGCTGAAATAATCGCCGCCACCCTCGCTGCGGACCAGATAGGTCCTGACCTGCTTGATGCGGGGAGATGCCATGCCTCGTCCTTCCTGCGTTTGGTTGCGCGGAATAGTGACGTAAGAAACTTGTCAGTCAAGTTTACAAATTCTCGAAACCTCGCTCTCTTGTTGTCTGACAAATAATCCGATATCACCCGATTGCCTCGGGAAACACGCAGGCGCCGGCAGGATGGCCGGCATTTGGAAGGCAGGGGAAGGACCGGCATGACCACGATCATTCGCTTCGAGGGCCGCGGCGCCATCATCACCGGCGGGGCCTCCGGCATTGGCCTCAAGACGGCCGAGCGCATCGTGGCCGAGGGCGGCTCGGTCTCGATCTGGGATGTGGATTCCGCCCGCGTCGAGACGGTGCGCCAGGCGCTGGGGCCGCGGGCCCATGGCATCGCTATCGACATCACCGATCCTGCCGCCGTCGAGAAGGCGGCACAGCAGGCCGAAAGCCAACTCGGCCGCATCGACGTCCTGGTCTGTTCCGCCGGCGTGGCCGGCAAGAACGAGTTGCTGGTCAATTATCCGATCGAGGAGTGGAAGCGGGTCTATGACATCAATGTCAACGGCCTGTTCTATTGCAACCGCTTCGTTGCGTCGCTGATGCAGAAGCATGGCTATGGCCGCATCGTGAACGTCGCCTCCATCGCCGGCAAGGAAGGCAATCCCACGGCATCGGCCTATTCCTCTTCCAAGGCGGCGGTGATCGGGCTCACCAAATCGCTGGGCAAGGAATTGTCGAAGGAAGGCATCACCGTCAACGCCATCACGCCGGCGACGGTCGATACGCCGATCCTCCAGCAGGTCAGCCAGGCCCATATCGACTACATGCTGTCGAAGATTCCGATGGGCCGTTTCGGCACCGTGGAGGAGTTGGCTGCCATCATCACCTGGCTCGCCAGCGAGGAATGTTCTTTCACCACCGGCGCGGTGTTCGACATTTCCGGCGGCCGCGCCACCTATTGACCGAACGTCAGGAGCGGCGGGCTATCAGGGCCCGCACCAGCACCACGGCCAGGGCCGCCAGCCCGATGGCAGCGGCTGCGACGATGACGGTGAGACTCGTCATCACATAGCAGGGTGCCGAATTGGCGGGATTCTGATGGCAGGGAAACCGGCTGTCGATCAGCCGTGCCAGATAGTGTCCTCGCGTCTCGAAAAAGACCAGCATGGCGCAGCCGAGGGCCAGCAGCGCAAGGAAACCGGTACTCGGACGCATGAAGGAAGCCCTCGGGGAAATGCTGTCTATTTTTCGCATCGGTTGATCTGCACGGCAGTTTCGCCGGTCACAGCCAAATCGGCTAAACAGGGGCGGATCGAGTCGCAGCCGAGGGAGGAATATCGGGCATGAAAGTCGTATTCAGCGAAACCCAGAGGCGCCACGATCCGACCTTCTTCCTATCGAGCGGTACGCAGCGGCCCAATCCGGAAGTACCACGTCGCTGTGACATCCTGCTGCAGGCTGCCCTTGGCGCCGGCCTGACACAGGTCGCCCCCGACGATGCGGGGCTGGCGCCCGTCGCAGCCGTGCACAAGCCAGACTACATCCACTTCCTGCGCCATATCCATGCGCGCTGGCGCGAGATCGATGGGGCTTCGGCCGAGGTGATCCCCAATATCCATCCCGATCGCCGCAACGGGGCCTATCCCGCTTCCGCCGTGGGGCAGGCGGGCTATCATATGGCCGACACGGCCTGCCCGATCTCGTCCGGAACCTATGAGGCGGCCCTGGCCAGCGCCCACACGGCCTATCATGCGGCCGGCCTGGTGCTGGCAGGCGAGCACGCAGCCTATGCCCTCTGCCGTCCGCCGGGACATCATGCCTTCGCCGATCTTGCCGGTGGCTTCTGCTTCTTCAACAACAGCGGCATCGCCGCCCAGGCCCTGCGCAGCCGCTACGACCGCGTCGCCATTCTCGATGTCGACCTGCACCACGGCAACGGCAGCCAGGGCATGTTCTATGGCCGCCCCGACATCTTCACCGTTTCGGTTCATGCCGATCCCATCCGTTTCTACCCTTTCTTCTGGGGGCACGCGGACGAGCGCGGCGAAGGCGAGGGGCTCGGCTACAATCTCAATCTGCCTCTGCCGCGCAAGACGGGGGATGAGGGCTTCCTTGCCGCGCTCGATGTGGCTCTGGAGCGTATTGCCGCCTTCGCGCCAGGCGTACTGGTGGTGGCGCTCGGCCTCGACGCCTTCGAGGGCGATCCCTTCCAGGAGTTGACGGTGACCACCAAGGGCTTTGCCCGCATTGCCGCCCGTATTGCCAGCCTCGGGCTGCCGATGGCGATCGTGCAGGAAGGCGGCTATGTCTGCGACGCGCTCGGCGACAATCTCGCCAGCTTCCTCGGCGGGCTTTGAGGTATTTTTCCAGCCCTCATGGTTTACGACATCAAAATGCCGGGGTCGGGGCGTAGGTTTGTGGCTGGTTTGGGACGATCGAGGGAGTTGTTCCGATGACCAGTCTTGCTATCGATGTCAGTGCGCTGCTGGCAGCCCTTTGGATGCCGGCCCTGATCAAGATCCTGGCCGCCGATGTGGCCATTGGCGCTGTCATCCTGTCGGGATATCTCTGGCATAGGAAGCAGGAACGCTGCAATGCCGAGCTGTCCGAACGCAAATGGGGCAGGCGACATCTGCATGGCTGAAGGCAAGCCTTAAGCGTTTTGCGCTTTGGTGGAATCACCGAGAATCGCAAAGACGCGTCGAATCAGAGAGCTAGAGCAAAACAGCGTTTCCGTCTAAACGCGCTCTGCTCTAGGCACCAGGGATGCGTTTTGTTCCAATTTTTTGTTTTGACGCATTTTCTTGACCGAAAAGTCCTCGGGCTTGTCGATGAGATGGCTAATGCACGACCACACCGGTCGGATTGCCTTTCGACATCCACACCACCAGCGCGTCATTGAAGGAGGCGACCGCGTCGCTGGCGATTGGAATTCGGATGATGGCCCCATCCGCAAATTCGAATTCGGCTACGGCAAATTGCCGATGCTCCGGCGAAGTCAGGCCGCGAAATTTCGTGAGAAGCGGCGTGACGACCGAGCCGTCTCCGCTTTCGAGCGGGTCCGAAGGAACGCTCATTCAACCATCCAATGCCAAGTCCAATAATTGCCTTCCCTATGACGGTGGGCTGTGACATGGGCGTGATACGAAATATATCATCTGAGAAATTTGTTGAGTCGAACAACAAGCAGATGCATCCATCTACCGTAAAGGTAACAAAAGCAAGTAATATAGGTTTATTGAAAAAATCCGAGAGTAAAATAAAGATAGGGACGCTTCCTGATTTATAACTTCAGAAGGCGCCCCTGTGCGGGTCGATGCTCTATTATATCAGTGCTGTGTTTTCGATCGGAAAGCGGCCGCCCCTCCGATCCAGACCGAAGCAATCGCCAGCTCATCGGTCAGCACCACCATGTCCGATCTGCTGCCCTGGCGCAGACGGCCATAATGCCGATCCATGCTCACGGCCATGGCCGGGTAAAGCGAGGCCATGCGCAGGGCTTCGCCCAGATCGACACCGATCGTCTCATGCACGAAACGCACGGCCGAAATCATGTCGAGGTCGGCACCCGCGAGAGTACCGTCATCCAGCGTCAGACGGCCGTTCTCACGCTTGATCACCCGGCCATTGAGCGTGAACTGCTGCATGTCCGTACCGATCGTGGCCATGGCGTCGGTGACCAGGAAGATCCGGCCGGGCTCTCTCTTGGCCCGTAGTGCGATGTCGATGGTGATGGGATCGACATGGATGCCGTCGGCCACCAGGCCAGCGGAGAGGCCGCCAAGGGCGATCGCGGTGCCGGCTAGTCCCGGCTCGCGGTTCTTGATCTGGCTCATGGCGTTGAACAGATGCGTCGCCATGGAAGCGCCGGCCTCCGTCGCCGCGACCACATCGCCATATTCGGCATCGCAATGGCCGAGGCTGACGACCAGGCCGGCCTCCGCGAGGCGACGGACCTGGGCCGGCGTCACTGACTCCGTGGCCACCGTCGTGAGCAGGACGGGAACCCGGCTTCTGGCGGCAACCAGCCTGGCGAGATCGGTCTCCTCCATCGGGCGGATCAGTTTCGGGTCATGCGCGCCCTTGCGTGACACGGCGAGATGCGGCCCCTCGATATGCAAGCCGAGGAAACCCGGCACCTTCCGTCGTGCGGCCTCCGCACCGGCCTCGAGGGCCTCTGCGGTGATTTCGGGCGTATCGGTGATCAGGGTCGCGAGCAGGGCCGTCGTGCCGAACTGCGCATGGGCTGCGCAGATCGTGCCGATGGTCTCGGTGTTGCGGCGGTCGTTCAGCATCACCCCGCCGCCGCCATTGACCTGCAGGTCGATGAAGCCGGGCGCGATGAAGCCGGCCTCCACCGTCTCGACCGCGATGCCCGCCGGGACGGCACTGCGAGGCACGATCGCCTCGATGCGCTCGCCATCGACAATCACGGCCGCATCCTGATGCCAGCCCTCGCCGTCGAAGATGCGTGGGGCCAGCAGGGCCGATTGCGTGCTCATACCGTCTCCGTAACCTTGCGCAGATTGCGGGGCTCGTCGGGATTGAGGCCACGACGACGGGCGAAGGCCTCGACGAAGGCATAGAAGGAGGCGATCAGCACCAGCGGATCGGTCAATGGGTGGCCGGTGGCCGCGAAGGGCAAGCGGGTGGCCTGGTGGGCGCCGTCGGCGGTGATGAAGGCGGCTGCCCCCTTGGCGGCCAGGGCGTCGGCGGCGCCGATGATCGAGCTTTCCGCCTTGTCTCGGGCCGCCAGGGCCAGCACCGGGAAACCCGGTCCCACCAGCGCCATCGGTCCATGCATCACCTCGGCGCCGCTATAGGCTTCCGCGTGCACTGAGCAGGTTTCCTTGAACTTCAGCGCCACCTCATTGGCGATCGCCAGGGCCGGCCCGCGGCCGAGGACAAAGACCGAAGAGGTGCCTTCCAGGGCATCGGCAAAGGCGGTCCAATCGCAGGCGACGGCCTGCTCGAGATGACGAGGCAGGTCGTGGAGGGCTGATAGCAACGCCTTGTCGCCGGCCCAATGAGCGAGGACGCCGAGCCCGGCCACGGCGGAATTCACGAAAGTCTTGGTGGCGGCAACGCTCTTCTCGGTGCCGGCGGCGATGTCGATCGCATGGTCGGCCGCAAGTGCCAGGGGCGAGCCTGCCGTGTTGGTGAGGGCGATGGCGACCGCGCCGCTGCGACGCACCGCCTCTGCCATGGCGACGATGTCGGGGCTCTTGCCCGACTGCGAAATCGCCAGGCTGGCGGCGCCGGCGAGCTTGAGCGGTGCCTCATAGATCGAGGCGATCGAAGGGCCGAGCGAGGCGACCGGCACGCCGGTGGTCAGCTCGACCGCATATTTGAGGAAGGAGGCGGCATGGTCGGAAGAGCCACGGGCCACGGTGACCAGGACATGTGGATCGACGTCCTTCAGCGCAGTGCCTGCCCGCTCCATCTCAGCGGCCGATTGTTCGAACAGCCGTGCGACGGCTTGGGGAATTTCCAGCACCTCGCGGCGCATATGGGTTTCGGACATCACGATGTTTCTCCTTCGCTGGGCTCGGCCAGCCGCAATTCTGCTACGAAATCATAGGTATCGCCCCGGTAGATCGACCGGGTGAATTCAACCACCTTGCCGCCGGGCAGGTATGAGACGCGCTCGATATTGAGCGTGGCGGCACCTGGAGAAATGCGCAGGAGCTGGGCATCCTCCGGCCCGAGATTGGCGGCCGAGATGCGCTGGACAGCGCGCACCGGCTTGTTGCCGTGCTCGGCGAGGGCGGCATAGAGCGAAGAGCCGACCTCTTCCGGATTCGGCAGCAGCGAAGCGGCGATGGAAGCGCGCTCGATCGCCACGGCGGTTTCATTGGCAAAGCGCAGGCGGTTCACGCGGGCCACCATCTCGTTGGCCGTCAGGCCGAGCACCATCGTCTCCTGCGGCGAGGGGACGTAGACGCCTCGCTCCAGCCACACCGAATGAACCTGCTTGCCGCGCCGCGCCATATCCTCGGTGAAGGAGGTCAGGCGTGACAGGGATTGCTCGACACGTTCGACCCGGGGCGCCACGAAGGTGCCGGAGCCGTGGCGCTGGATCAGCACCCCCTGTTCCACCAGGTTCTGCAGCGCCTTGCGCACCGTGACACGCGAGATGTCGGCCTTGACGGCAATGTCCCGCTCGGAGGGAAGTGCGTCGCCGGGCGTCAGCACGCCGTCCCGGACCGCTTCTTCGATTGTTTTGCGCAATTGCAGGTAGAGCGGCGCATTGCTGCCCTTGGCATCGGCCAGGGAGCGGAAGATGAGGTCGATGGCGTCACTCATGGCTTGCCTTTCCGAGCCGAAATCTCGGACCTGTCCCTTGAAGGAGGGCAAGAGTTCGGCGTGACTCAACGCTCTGGCGATCATGGCTGGATCAGTCCTTGTTTGCCATCCGACAATGACCGATCGAGGCCGAATAGTCGGGCAGCCATGGATACTGCGCCGCCCAAGGCGTCCTGCAGCGGCGGTACGAGCCGCTCCCGGTGTTTTGCGGAAAGGCGAGGTCCGATCAGCGTTGCTAGCCCGCCCAATAAGCAACGGGGCGTCGCATTGGCAAGCCCGAGGGCATCCAGCGAAACCTCGACCGCGGCGATGGCCCGATTGACGATCCTGGCCGCAGTCGGGTCGCCACGGTCGAGATGGTCGAAGACAATCGGCGCGAAGGTGCCGAAGTCGCGCGGCTGGGCGGTCTTGGTGAACTCGACGATCTCCTGCGGATCGTCGTTGTGGGCGGCCAGCACCGCCTCGACCAGGGGCGAGCGGGGGACGATACTGTCATGGGCGAGCAGTGTCTCCTCCAGCAGGTCGCGTCCGATCCGCGCCCCGCTTCCCTGGTCGCCGACAGCGAGGCCCCAGCCGCCAAGATAGCGCGCCTGTCCCGATTGTCGGGCCAGATAATGGCTGCCGGTGCCCAGGATGCCGATTGCGCCGTCTCCCGCCCCGATCGCACCCTCCAGGGCGATGAGGACATCGGTTTCGATGCGGCAATGGCGGAAGGGCAGGCGGGCGAGCAGCTTGGTGGCATAGATGGCGATATTGGCACCCGCCATGCCGAGCACGATGGGCGTGTCGGGGATGCCAGCCGGATCCTGGCCCGCATCGGCGAAGGCTTGGTGGACAGCGGCCATGATGTTCTCGCAGGCCCCGTCCAGATCCGTGCGGATGTTCGCCGGCCCAGCCTTGGCGCGACCGATGATCTGGCTCTGCGCTGTTGCGAGCGCAGCCCTGCAGCTTGTTCCTCCACCATCGACGCCAAGGACCATCATCGCCGTCTTCTCCTTATGAGAAGACAATACCAATAAGCTACCACTCGTCAAGTGGTGATTGCAGTAAAAAAATTAAACTAAGCAAAATCAATGTATTATGCAATTAAAAGCAATTTGATGAGAAAAGTGTCATAAGACCTCTGGACAAGTGGTATTTATTTGGTATTGTCCTGGCCATCGGAGGGGGGGCGGTGCCGGGCCTAGGCTGGCGCCACCAGCCGGCGGCTGCGGTCGCGCAGTTCATCGGCCTCCGGGCAACAGGCCAGTTGCCGGCCGGAAGGGCAGCGCAAAGCGTGCGTTCCGCTGGGGCTGGAGACCCCCAAGTCGACCAGAGCCGGCCCTGGCAGTGGCCGGTACAGGGAGGAAGACGGATGAAGAAGCGACTTTTGATGGCCCTATTCCTGGGCTCCACCATTCTCGCGGCGACGGCTGCTTCGGCGCAGGACGCCACGCTGACGATCGAAAGCTGGCGCAATGACGACCTTGCCATCTGGCAGGAAAAACTGATCCCCGCTTTCGAGAAGGCCAATCCCGGCGTCAAGGTGAATTTCACGCCCTCGGCGCCGCCGGAATACAATGCCGCGTTGAACGCAAAGCTCGATGCCGGTTCGGCTGGCGATGTGATCGCCTGCCGCCCCTTCGATGCTTCCCTCGAACTCTACAAGAAGGGGCATCTGACGGATCTGTCGGCTCTCCAGGGTATGGACAATTTCACCGACACCGCCAAGGCCGCCTGGCAGACCGACGACGCCAAAACGACCTTCTGCGTGCCCGTGGCCTCGGTGATCCACGGCTTCATCTACAACAAGGAAGCCTTCGACAAGCTCGGCCTCAAGCCGCCGCAGACCGAGGAAGAGTTCTTCGCTGCGCTCGACAAGATCAAGGCCGACGGAACCTATATCCCGATGGCGATGGGCACCAAGGATCTCTGGGAAGCCGCCACGATGGGCTACCAGAACATCGGCCCGACCTATTGGAAGGGTGAGGACGGTCGCCTGGCGCTGATCAAGGGCACGCAGAAGCTGACGGATGCCGATTGGGTCGAGCCCTTCGTCACGCTGGCCAAGTGGAAGTCCTATCTGGGCGACGGCTTCGAGGCGCAGACTTATCCCGACAGCCAGAACCTGTTCACCCTCGGCCGCGCCGCCATCTATCCGGCAGGTTCGTGGGAGATCTCCCCCTTCGGCGCCCAGGCGCAGTTCAAGATGGGCGCCTTCCCGCCGCCCGTGCGCAAGGCCGGTGATCCCTGCTACATCTCCGACCACAACGACATCGGTTTCGGCCTGAACGCCAAGAGCAAGAATCCGGAAGCGGCCAAGAAGCTGCTGGCCTGGATGGCCTCGCCGGAATTCGCCACGCTCTATGCCAATGCGCTGCCGGGTTTCTTCAGTCTCGCCAAAAGCGAGGTGAAGCTGGACAATCCCCTGGCGCAGGAATTCGTGTCCTGGCGCGGCAAGTGCAGGTCGACCATCCGTTCAACCTACAAGATCCTGTCGCGCGGCACGCCCAATCTCGAGAACGAGACCTGGGTCGAATCCGCCAATGTGATCAACGGCACCGACACGCCGCAAGTCGCTGCCGAGAAGCTCCAGAAGGGTCTCGACAGCTGGTTTAAGCCGGCTAAGTAGAGCTTGCTTCGGCCGCGCCTCGAGAAGGCGCGGCCATCCCCTCCATCATCGCCGTCTCCGACAACAGCAACGCACATGCGAGGATTGCTGCAATGTCTCTCGAAGATTCACCAAATAGAAAAGCGTTCCGCTGGCACATTCCGATTTTCCTGGCGCCAGCCGTCATCATCTACACGCTCGTGATGATCCTGCCGCTGATCGGCACCCTGCAGCTTTCGCTGTTCCGGACCGTCGATGGTGTGTCGCATTTCGCGGGACTCGACAATTTCCGCACGCTGTTCGGCGACCCGCGCTGGGCCTCCAGCTTCTGGAACGCCCTGCGCAACAATTGCTGGTTCTTCCTCATCCACATGGTGGTGCAGAACCCGATCGGCGTCGTGCTGGCGGCCCTGCTTTCCCATCCCAAGCTGCGCTTCGCGGCTTTCTACCGCACGGCGATTTTCATCCCGACCGTGCTGTCCTTCGTGATCGTCGGCTTCGTGTGGAAGCTGATCCTCTCCCCGCTCTGGGGCGTGGCGCCCTCGATGCTGGACCTGATCGGCCTCAAGAGCTGGTTCACGCCGCTGCTCGGCAAGGAAGCCTATGCGCTGACCACGCTCGGCCTCGTCTCGGTCTGGCAGTTCGTGGGCATTCCGATGATGCTGATCTATGCTGCCTTGCTATCGATCCCCGAGGAGGTGGTCGAGGCGGCCGAGATGGACGGCATCACCGGCGTTGCTCAGTTCTGGAAGATCAAGCTGCCGCTGATCCTGCCTTCGATCGGCATCATCTCGATCCTCACCTTCGTCGGCAATTTCAATGCCTTCGACCTGATCTACTCGGCGCAGGGAGCGCTGGCCGGGCCGAACTATTCGACCGACATTCTCGGCACCTTTCTCTACCGCACCTTCTTCGGCTTCCAGCTGCAGCTCGGCGATCCGAATATGGGCGCCACCATCGCCTCCATGATGTTCTTCATCATCCTGGCCGGCGTGTGCGTCTATCTGTTCGCCATCCAGACACGGCTGCGGCGGTATCAGTTCTGAGGAGATCGACATGAGCAAAGCCACACACTCTCCGGCCCGTTCGATCGCCGCCCATACGGTGCTGATCGTCTACACAGCGATCGCCCTGTTCCCGGTGATCCTGGTCCTGATCAACTCCTTCAAATCGAGGGATGCGATCTTCCGCTCGCCTCTGACACCGCCGGGACCGGCCACCTTCGACGCCATCGGCTACAAGACCGTGCTCGCCCAGGGCGACTTCTTCCTCTACTTCCAGAACAGCATGATCGTCACGGTGGTCTCCCTATTCTTCGTGCTGCTGCTCGGCGGAATGGCGGCCTTCGCGCTCGCCGAATATCGCTTCAGGGGCAACACGCTAATGGGCCTCTATTTGGCCCTGGGCATCATGATCCCGATCAGGCTCGGCACCGTCGCCATCCTGCAGCTCATGGTCGCCTCGGGCCTGGTCAATACGTTGACGGCGCTGATCCTGGTCTATACGGCGCAGGGTCTGCCGCTGGCGGTGTTCATCCTGTCCGAGTTCATGAAACAGGTCTCGGACGATCTCAAGAACGCGGGTCGCATCGACGGATTGTCGGAATACCGTATCTTCTTCCGCCTCGTCCTGCCGCTGGTGCGGCCGGCCATGGCAACGGTTGCGGTCTTCACCATGATCCCGATCTGGAACGATCTGTGGTTCCCGCTGATCCTGGCACCGGGCGAGAGCACCAAGACCATCACGCTCGGTACGCAGGTCTTCATTGGGCAGTTCGTCACCAATTGGAATGCCGTACTGGCGGCGCTGTCACTCGCGATCCTGCCGGTGCTGGTGCTCTATGTGATCTTCTCGCGGCAGCTCATCCGCGGCATCACCTCGGGCGCCGTCAAGTAGAGCCTGGCTCCACGCCATGCCGCCCCGCTCAGCGCGAGACGGCATGGTGATGAGCCGGCTTAAGGGCATCCGGCCTCCCCCCAATCTGCAATGAAATTCTTTCGTGGTCCGCATCGAGCGGATGAAGAAGCGCGCATGCGCCCCACCGTCAACCTTTAGGGGAAGTATCATGGGTTCGCTGAATATCGAGAATGTGAAGAAGTCGTTCGGTTCGGTCGACATCCTCAAGGGGATCAATCTGGACGTGAAAGACGGCGAATTCGTCGTCTTCGTGGGGCCGTCGGGCTGCGGCAAGTCCACCCTGCTGCGCATCATCGCGGGGCTGGAGGACACCACCTCTGGCGCCGTGAAGATCGACGGCCAGCCTGTCAACGACGTGCCGCCCGCCAAGCGCGGCATCGCCATGGTGTTCCAGAGCTATGCGCTCTATCCCCACCTCACCGTGCGCAACAATATGGGTCTGGGCCTCAAGCAGGCTGGCGAAGACAAGGCCGAGATCGACAGGCGCATCAAGAAGGCCTCGACCATGCTCGCTCTCGAGCCTTATCTCGAGCGCCGGCCCTCCGAGCTCTCCGGCGGCCAGCGCCAGCGCGTCGCCATCGGCCGTGCCGTGGTGCGTGAGCCCAAGCTCTTCCTGTTCGACGAGCCCTTGTCCAATCTCGACGCTGCGCTCCGTGTTAACACCCGCATCGAGATCGCCCAGCTTCACCAGCGCCTCAAGGCGACGATGGTCTATGTGACGCATGATCAGGTCGAGGCCATGACCCTGGCTGACAAGATCGTGGTGCTGAATGGCGGCCATATCGAGCAGGTCGGCGCGCCCATGCAGCTCTACAACGATCCTGACAACACCTTCGTCGCCGGCTTCATCGGCTCGCCCAAGATGAATTTCGTCGACGGCGGACGCCTTGGCGAGCGCGTGAAGACCATCGGTGTGCGGCCCGAGCATGTCACCGTCAGCCGCGAGGCCGGCGACTGGAAGGGCACTGTGGTCTATGCCGAGCATCTGGGCGCCGACACCTATCTCTATCTCGACACCGAAAAGGCCGGCTCGATCACGGTGCGTCTCTCGGGCGAGTATCAGGTTGAGCCGGGTGCCGCCATCTACGCCACGCCGGATCCGGCACGGACCCTGCGCTTCGACGAGAACGGCAAGCGCCTGCGCGGGTGAGGCGTGCGAAATCCGATATGCCGGCCCCGCTCCATCGGTATGCCGATGGAGCGGGGAAGACCGGCACACCGATCTCGCGCCCGCCTCCGTAGAGGCAGCATCACCGTCTCCCGTACTTATAGACAAAACATTCATTGTGGACTAGTTCGTCTATGCTTGCCATTTGACGGACGATTCCAGCGATGACCGATATTGTCGACGACGCCATGCCCCGCCTGATTGCGATGCGGCACGAATTGCACCGCCATCCGGAGATCTCCCGCGAGGAAGCCTGGACCTCGGCCTTCGTCGCCGAGCGCCTGACCGAAATGGGAATTCCCGTCCATACCGGCGTCGGCGGCTATGGCGTCGTCGGTGTCGTCGAGGGCAGCGGCGAGGGGCCGGGCGTGGCCCTGCGCGCCGACATGGATGCTCTCGCCATGGACGAGCACAACAGCTTCGCCCATCGCTCGCAGATACAAGGTGCCATGCATGCCTGCGGCCATGACGGCCATATGACCATGCTTCTGGGCGCGGCTTCCCATCTCTCGCAGACCCGCCGTTTCCGCGGCACGGTCTATCTGGTGTTCCAGCCGGCGGAAGAGCGCTATGGCGGCGCCCAACTCATGCTCGATGCCGGCCTGCTCGAGCGCTTCCCCGTCCGCAATATTTTCGGCCTGCACAATTGGCCCGATGTGCCGCCCGGCGAGGTGGTGGTGCATGACGGCCCGGTGATGGCCGGGGCCGGGGAGTTCACCCTGACGTTCAAGGCGCCTGGCGGCCACGCCGCCATGCCGCACATGACCGGCGATCCCGTGCTGGCCGGCAGCCATTTCGTCACCGGCATCCAGCAGGCAGTGGGCCGGGCCATCAATCCGCTCGATGCCGCCGTCGTCACCGTCGGCTCGTTCCAGGGTGGTTTTGCTCAGAACGTGATTTCGCGCGAAGCCACGCTGGCCGGCACTTTCCGCGGCCTGCGCCCCGACATTCTGGCTCTCCTGAGGACGCGCATTGAGGAGATCGCTCAGTCGGCCGCCAGGATCGCCTCGACCGAGGTCGAGATCGGCTTCGACGAGCTGCCGAGCCCGCCGGTGGTGAACACACCGGCCGAAGCCGAGATCATGAGGCGAGCTGCGCGTGCATTGCCCGGAAGCCCGGCCTTGCATGTCGGCGTGCCGACCATGGCGGGCGACGATTTCGGCGCCTTCCTCGAGCATCTGCCCGGCGCCTATGCCTGGATCGGCAATGGTCCGTCGGAGCGGCATGGCCGGCTTCACCAGCCCGACTACGATTTCAACGATGCCATCATAGGCACCGGCGTCCGCTTGTTGGTGGCAACGGCCGAGCAAGCTCTATCGTAGACAAAGAATCTTCTGTAGACTTTTTGTTTCCAGTACCCTAGGTGTTGGAAGAGGCTGGAGGTGGCCGCCAGTGGCCGCCAGGATTGAGGTGGGAGCCTGCTCGGATCAAATGGACAGCCTTCATCGCTATCGCCCGATCTGCGACGCCATCGCTGCTTTGTTTCAGCCTTATGTCGAAGTGGTGCTGCACGAGCTCTCCACCGACAAGGCCGTCTATTTTGCCGGCAATTTCTCCAAGCGCGTCCCCGGGGAACCCTCGCTGCTGCATGAGGTCGACTTCGACAGCCACAATCCGGTGATCGGTCCCTATGAGAAGGTCAATTGGGATGGCCGGGCTCTCAAATCGATTACCGTCGTACTGCGCGATGAGGCGGGCAGCCCGCTCGGCGTGATGTGCATCAATGTCAACGTCTCCGATTTCCACGCCGTCATGCAGACGCTGTCGGCGCTCGTGCGTGTGCCGGAGCCGCATTATCGGCCGGACGCCTTGTTCAAGGAGGACTGGCACGAAAGAATCAACGAGTTCATCCGGCAATGGACGCATGGGCGCAATGTCGCGATTTCGGCGATGACCCATGCCGACCGCAAGGACCTGGTCGTCGCGCTCGCCGAGAGCGGTGCGTTCAGCGGCAAGAATGCCGCCGCCTATATTTCGCGCGTGCTCGGCATGGGGCGCGCGACCGTCTACAAATATTTGAGAAATGAAAAATGATTAGCCTTTCGCTGGCCCAGCTCCAGGAGTTGGTTTCGATCGACGCCGCCGCCATATCAGCCATCACCGATGCCTATGTCGCCGTGGCGGACGGACGGGCCAACGTGCCGCCGGTCGGCTATCTCGAGCTGCGCGCGCAGAATGCCGATTGCCACATCAAATATGGCTATATCGCCGGCGATCCGATCTTCGTGGTGAAGATCGCTTCCGGCTTCTATGACAATCCCAAGCGTGGCTTGCCGTCCAGCAGCGGCATGATGATCGCGATTTCAGCTGCTACCGGCGCCACCGTCGCCATCCTGAACGACGAGGGTTGGCTCACCAATCTGCGCACCGGCATCGGTGGCGCCGTCGCCACCTTCGCTCTCTGCCGTCCGGACAGCGAGGTCTTTGCCGTGCTCGGTACCGGCACGCAGGCGCGTTTCCAGATCCGCGCCGCCGCGGCGCTGGCCAAGCGTCCCGTGCAATTTCTCGTCTGGGGGCGCTCGGCGCAAAAGGCAAGGGAACTCGTCGCCGAATTCGCCGGCTCCGCCATCCAGGTGTCGCAGGCCGCGGATCTGGAGGAAGCCTGCCGCTCGGCCGACGTGATCATCGCCACCACTCCCGCGACCGCACCCTATGTGGCGAGCGAATGGATCACGCCCGGCACCCATGTCACCGCTGTCGGGGCGGATGCGCCTGGCAAGCAGGAACTGGATCCGGCCCTGATCGCAAGGGCCGATCTGCTGGTGGCCGATCTCGCCAGCCAGAGCCTCGACCATGGCGAGTTCGCCACCGCCTTCCAGGACGGCTTGTTCCGGCAGGAGGACTGCCTCGAACTCGGTGCCATCCTAAACGGATCGAAGCCGGGCCGCAGTTCGAGCGACGCGATCACCATTGCCGACCTCACCGGTCTTGCCACCCAGGACATCGCCATCGCCAGGACCGCCCTGCAGAGGGTGCCCGATCTGGTGATGTGAGGGCGTTTTTCATCGTCTTGGCGGGCGGCTGCCACGCCCACATCCGTTCAAGTTTGTTTTGAGAGGGGACTGCCGTGAAGAGACTATTGATGGTTTCGCTCGCCGCGTTGCTGAGCGTTTCGGCCGCGAAGGCGGAGAGCCTGCGCATCGCCTCCAGCGCGGATTTTCCGCCCTGGGAGTCGGTTGATGCCGCCAATGAGATCGTCGGCTTCGATCGCGACATCGGCAACGAGGTCTGCAAGCGCATCGGCGCCGACTGCAGCTGGGGCAACCAGGCTTTCGACGGCCTGTTGCCGGGGCTGCAGGTCGGCAAATATGATCTGATCATGTCGGGCTTGTCGATCAATGACGAGCGCGAGAAGCAGGTCGATTTTTCGGCGCCCTATGCCGATGCGCCCAACAACATCGTCGTCGCTGCGGGGAGCCCCGTTGCCCAGGCCAAGGATACCAAGGCCCTCGAAGAAGGACTGGCCGGCAAGGTGATCGGCGCGCAGACGGGGTCGACCCACGAGGCCGTGATCCGGGCTCACTTCAAGGGTGCCGACGTCCGTCTCTATGACCGGGCCGAGCAGGTCGCCGACGATATCGTGGCCGGTCGCCTCGATGCCGGACTGATGGAGCGCTCCGCCTGGGAAGGCATGATGTCGTCCCGCAAGGACAGCGGTATCACCATCGCTGGCCCGCTGATCACCAGTGCCGATTATGCCGAGTTCGGCCGGGGGCAGGCCATTGCCCTGAAGAAGGGCCGGGACGATCTGAAGAAGCGGATCGACGAGGCCGTCAACGCCATGCTTGCCGACGGCACGGTCGCCAAGCTTTCGGAGAAGTGGTTCAAGTACGACGTCTCCTTCAAGAAGAAATGAGCGTACCCGCCGGCGCCGCTGAGCACCGCCTAGAGCCAATGTAATGCACGCCCCCTCCCGCTTCAGGGGAGGGGGACGGGCACTCCAACGTGCTCCCGAAGCGAGATCTCTTCCATGTCCGTGGTTTCAGCCTATCTCCCGCAACTCCTCCAGGGGCTTCTCGTCACCCTGCAAGTGGCTGTCGGCAGCTTCATGGTGGGGTTCGTTCTTGCCATAGCAGCCGTCTTCGCCTGGAGTTCGGGCCCCAAGCCCCTGCGTTGGCTGGTCGCCTCCTACGTGGCCGTCATTCGTGGCCTGCCGGAACTCCTGGTGATCTTCCTGGTGTTCTATGGCGGGACGGTGCTGCTCACCGGACTGGTCGGAGCCTATGTCGAGGTTAGCGCGCTGGCGGCGGGCATCGCGGCGCTGTCCTTCGTATCGGGTGCCTATCTGACCGAGATCATGCGCGGCGCCCTGCAGACCATTCCTCCGGGCCAATGGGAGGCGGCGCGCAGCCTCGGCCTGAAGCAGGGCCAATTGTTCCGCAAGATCATCCTGCCGCAGATGTTCTCCCACGCGCTTCCCGGCCTCGGCAATCAGTGGCTGGTGATCCTGAAGGAAAGCGCGCTTGTCTCCATCGTCGGGCTGGAGGAATTGATGCGCAAGGGCGTGGTGGCGGCCGGTGCCACCCACCAGCCGATGACCTTCTATCTCATCGTCGCGGCCCTTTTTATCCTGATCACCACCGTCTCGACCGCTGTTCTGAGCTTCGGAAACAGCCGTCTGACCTGGATGCGGTAAAGCGTTTTGCGATTTGACGGAGTCATCTGGAACCGCAAAGCGCGTCGAAACAAAGAGTTAGAGCAAACAAGCGTTCATGAACGCGCTTTGCTCTAGGAGGCGACATGTCCCTGGAAATGCTGCTCCGCGCCATTCCCGTCGTTTTGACCGGGCTCAAGCTGACGCTGCTGATCACGTTGGCTGCCTTTGCGGTCGGGCAGTTCGTGGCGCTGCCGGTCGCCCTGGGCCGGGTCTCGAAGTTCCGCCTGCTGCGCGGGACGACCTGGCTCTACACCTTCCTGCTGCGCGGCAGTCCGTTGCTGGTGCAGCTTTTCATTCTCTATTACGGCCTGGCGCAGTTTCCCGCGGTTCGCAACAGCGTGCTGTGGCCTGTTCTGCGCGATCCCGTCTATTGCGCCATCCTGGCGATCGGCATCAATTCCTCGGCCTATGTCGCCGAGGTGATCGCCGGCGGCATCCGCAAGATACCGGCCGGGCAGTTCGAGGCCTGCGTGTCGCTCGGCCTGTCGCGCCGGCGCACCTTTATCGATGTTGTGCTGCCTCAGGCCTACCGGGCGATCTTCCCATCGATCGGCAACGAGCTCATCCTCGTCCTGAAGGCGAGTTCGCTCGCGAGCGCCGTGACCGTGATGGAGATGACGGGCGCGGCGCGTGCCTTTACCGCCAAGACCTATGCTCCCTTCGAAGTGTTCATCGTCGCCGGCCTCGTCTATCTCCTGGTCGGCTTTGCCTTCAGCCTGATCTTCCGGGCCGGCGAGAGCGCGCTGTTCCGTTCGACCGGCTTCGGGTCGTCCAAGGCGAGCGCGCCCTCCCGCCAGGCCGCGGAGGCCGCGCCATGATCCTGGCCTCCAATCTCACCAAGGCCTATGGCCCCCACACCGTGCTCAAGGGCGTCAGCCTGTCGGTGGGGGAGGGCCAGCGGGTGGTGTTATGCGGTCCGTCGGGCTCGGGCAAGTCGACCCTGATCCGCTGCCTCAATGGCCTGGAGACGCGCAGTGGTGGCGATATCCGCATCGCTGGCCACCATCTTGCGCCCGATTGCACCAATGTGCTCGACCTCGCCGGCGAGGTCGGCATGGTGTTCCAGCAGTTCAACCTGTTCCCGCACAAAACCGCGCTGGAAAATCTGATTCTGGCACCGCGCCGCGTGCGCGGCCTCGCGCGCAAGGAGGCGGCTGATCTCGCCATGGCGATGCTGGAGCGCATGCGCCTCGCCGATAAGGCCGCTTCCTACCCCGGCCAACTCTCCGGTGGCCAGCAGCAGCGCGTGGCCATCGCCCGGGCGCTTTGCATGGCGCCCAAGGTGATGCTGTTCGACGAGCCAACTTCCGCCCTCGACCCCGAAATGGTGAAGGAGGTGCTCGATGTCATGGTGGATCTGTCGCGCGAGGGGCTGACCATGGTTGTGGTGACCCATGAAATGGGCTTTGCCAGGAATGTGGCCGACCGCGTGGTCTTCCTCGATGGTGGCCGCATCGTCGAGAGCGCCGAACCCAAGGCCTTTTTCGAAAATCCCCAGCATCCCCGCACCCGGGATTTCCTGCACCAGATCGCGCGGCACTGATCTGGATATCGGGTGTCAGCCAAGGAGTAGACTGTCATGAACCCCGACGTTCTGGCTTCGGCCGCCCGCTCCGTGCAGGCGCGCCAGCGCATCAAGGCCCATATCTACGAAACGCCTCTGCTGCCGTCGCGGCAGATCGGCGCCGAAGCAGGCAGCCAGCTCTTCTTCAAGGCCGAGAATTTTCAGCTCACGGGCTCCTTCAAGATCCGCGGCGCCAGCGCCAAGATTTCGGCCATGGCGCCGGGACGCCATCTCGTCACGGCCTCGTCCGGCAATCATGGCATCGGCTCGTCCCAGGCTGCCCGTTCCTTCGGGCGGGACCTCACCGTGGTACTGCCTGAAACGGTCGCTGCCGCCAAGCTCGCCCGTATCCGTTCCTATGGCGTGGAGACGCGGCTGTTCGGCGCCGAGACCTGGTATTCCGAGCAGCATGCGCTCGAGCTCGCCCGTGACAAGGGTCATGAATATATCTCGGCCTATGACGATCCCGATGTGGTGGCCGGGCAGGGCACCATCGGGCTGGAACTCCTCGACCAGTACCCCGCCATCGACAATGTCTTCATCGCGATGGGCGGGGGCGGGCTGATCAGTGGGATCGGCAGCGTGTTGAAGAGCTTCCTGCCAGGCGCGCGCATCTATGGGATCGCAGCC
The DNA here is from genome assembly GCF_057813875.1 of Labrys sp. F242. NCBI lineage: Bacteria > Pseudomonadati > Pseudomonadota > Alphaproteobacteria > Hyphomicrobiales > Xanthobacteraceae > Labrys > Labrys sp. F242. Next base: position 277,727 of record NZ_JBVASG010000001.1, read on the forward strand.
CGCAATTCCTGCGCCTTCGCCATGTCGATGGCGGCGGGCAAGGTGGTCGAGACCGAGCACCTGGAGACGCTGGCCGACGGCGTCGCCGGCGGTGTCGCCGAGGAGACGATGACGCTTGGTCTCGCAATGTCGGTGGTCGATGAGACGATCATCTGCACGGAAGAGGAAATCGTCGCAGCACTCCGCGATCTCGCCTTCAAGGAAAACATGCTGGTGGAAGGCTCTGCCGGCCTGGCCTTGGCGGGATTCGCCAAGGCTGCGAGCGCTTGCCGCGAACAGGTCAATGTGGTGGTGCTGTGCGGGGCCAATTACGACCGGGACAAGCTGACGAAAGCGGTATTCGGCTAAAGGAGCGCCCTCCGGCTGCTGGACCGATCCGGAGGGCGTTGGCTGGTCAGGCGAGCAAACGCGTGTCCGGCGTGGCTTCGTGGGCCTGCCCATGCGTAATGGCCGTGTTGTCGCCGGCAGGTTCAGCCGAGACCGAGGTGAGCGTGATGGCCGTAACGGCGCTAAGAAGTAGAAATATAGACGTGATGATAATCTTCATTTCTGGAATCTTTCGAAAATATACGGAGATAAAGCTTCCAAAGAGGAGGTTTTATGCTCCACAAGCGCGATGAAATTTCACGCAAGCTAAAAATTAAATATTATTTCGTTATTGAATAAGAAACGACCTGGCCCTTGCCTAGTGGGCGCATACTCAAACATGCGCAATGCAGGCGAAAAGATCCATGTTTGGGCGGCTGTTGGAGCCGTTTGAATCGGCGAGAACCCCCTTCCCCCGAAAGCCTTCTGATTCTCCATCGATGTTACTTACCGGTAACACCCGGGGGTGAAATAGTCAAGGCCGCAACGATACGATGCTGACGTTTCAAGGCTGAATGGAAAAGCTCGGCGCTGCCGAGGCGCATCTTCCGTCGTATGCCGCGAGAGAGGCCAGATGGGGTGGCGTTTGCCCCATCTGGCCTCGAGCATCAGACGCGAGAACCGCTGAGCATTCGCGCGAGGGCAATGATGATGCAGGCGCCAATAAAGCCGGCGATAAGGTAGCCCAGCCACCCACCGAAGCCCACGCCTAGCAAGCCCAGCAGAAAGCTGGCGAGGGCCGCACCTACGATGCCAAGAATGATGTTCATGAGGACGCCGGTATTGCTCTTCATGAACATTTCAGCCAGCCAACCGGCCAAGCCGCCAATGATTATCGCGGCGATCCAACCAACCTCGGGACGATCCATTCATTCACCTTTGCATCTATCGGACTGTCTGGGATTCACGCCTTGTCGATTACCGACTTGACCGCGTCCTTGACCTTGCCCTTGGCCTCCTGGACCTCTCCTTTGGCTTTTTGAATCGCGCCGTCGGCTTCCATCTCCTGATTACCCACCGCCTTGCCGACGCCTTCCTTCACCGAACCCGCCACCTTGTTGGCGATACCCTTGACCTTGTCCGTTGTGCTGTTCACTCGGTTACTCCCTTGAATGCAGACCCCCAGTTCACAAACGCTGGCGTCCTTTCGAGGTTCCGTAGTGATTTTGACTTAGGGGGGACCTCCTCGCAGTTCTTGAGCCGTGTTAGTGGTCGCGTCACTCCCCGTCGCAACTGGCAGGTAATAAAATCGAAACCATTCGATTCCTACCGTAATTAATCGTCAATTACAGAAGGAATTGACTGGATGGGCATGCGTATCATAAGCGGAATTTTCAGCTTTTCCATGATCATTATATTCATGGCTATGGTCTCTGGACATGCAGAAACCCTAGGCACGGCATCCTTTTATGGCCAGGAGCTGAAGGGATATCGTACCGCAAACGGAGAACGCTTCAATCCAGCAGGACTGACTGCGGCCCATCGCTCCTTACCTTTCGGAACGAAGCTGCGCGTTACCAATCTCAAGAACCACAGGAGCGTTGTCGTCCGCGTCACCGACCGAGGCCCTCACAAGCGGGGTCGCATGATCGACCTTTCCTACGGAGCCGCCAAGGCCGTCGGGATGATCGAGACGGGCACGACCAGGGTATCAGTCGCCAAGATTGCAGCGCCTTCCTTGGCCTCGGAAAAGGCCAACGCACAGCCAAAGCTTCCGCCGCGTCGACGATAGCTCATTGCCGTGCGGACAGCGGCATATCCGCCCCCTCGATCTTCGGGTTGGAGGGGTGCCTTTTGCGTCTGGGGCCTTGTTCAACTTGCTGTCGCCAAATGCACGATAGTCGTTTAGCTATTGATCTTTAAAGGGGTTTTTGGAGCGGGCGATGGGAATCGAACCCACGACATTCAGCTTGGGAAGCTGACGTTCTACCTCTGAACTACACCCGCGTAGCGATTGCTGCGATCTTGTAGCCTGTTTCTCGGGCGTGGATCAAGGCCACCCACACGCTTTTCATTGGATGTGACAAGGCCCGGCACAAGGCCGGGCCTGACGATCCCGCAATCATTCGCTCATAGCGCCGGTTCACGGCGCCAGCCCGTATCGGCGGATCTCAGCTGTAGACCTTGAAGCGATCATTGTCGCTCATGAAGTTCTTCTCGGGGAAGGGCTGCTCGTTGGAGCCGAAGGGCATCTGGGCGCGCAGTTTCCAGGACGTCGGCACGTGCCATTCCTTCTGGACAGCCTCGTCGACCAGCGGGGCATAGTGCTGCAGGCTGGCGCCGATGCCATGCTCGGCCAGCGCCGTCCACACGGCGAACTGAGCCATGCCGCCGGACTGCTCGGAGAAGGCTGGGAAGGCGTCGGCATAGAGCGGGAACTGCTCCTGCAGGTTCTTCACCACATTCTGGTCCTCGAAGAACAGCACGGTGCCGGCGCCGGCGGCGAAACTGTCCATCTTGGCCTCTGTCGAAGCGAAGCTGTCGGCCGGCACGATCTTGCGCAGGATCTCCTTGGTCAGGTGCCAGAACTTGTCGCTCTGCTTGCCGAACAGGATCACGGCGCGCGAGCTCTGCGAGTTGAAGGAGGAAGGTACGTGCTTGATCACGTCCTGGATCAGCAGTGAGATCTCTTCCTGGCTCTTGGGCAACGTCTTGCCCAGGGCATATTGCGTGCGGCGGGTCTTGATATGGTCGATAAAGGTCTTGGACATGAGAAGAATTTCTCTCAATGAAAATTTGCCAAAGCGGAAGAGGCGCTCGAACGCAACCTCGACTGCAAAACTCCATGCCTTGAAATAGGCATATCGGAAACCTGCATAATCTCGATCGTTAGGTTCGATCAAGTTGATATGTCGATAGTGGAGCTCTGTCAGCCGCCGCTGTCGACGCCGGTCTCCGCCACGGCTTCCAGACGGGCAGTGATCTCGCGGCGCAGGGTTCGTCGCAGTTCCGCAGCCTTATAGCGGCGTTCCTCTGTCGGCCCGCTCACTGCGAGAGCCGGTACGGCCGAGGGGCGACCCTCGTCGTCAACAGCAACCATGGTGAAGTAGCAGGAATTGGTGTGCCGGCGCATACCGGAGCGGATGTTCTCCGCCTCCACCCGGATGCCGACTTCCATCGATGTCCGGCCGGCATGGTTGATCGAGGCTAAAAAAGTGACGAGTTCCCCGACCTGGATCGGTTCTTTGAACATCACCTGGTCGACGGACAGGGTCACCGCATATTGGCCCGAGAACCGCGAAGCGCAGGAGAAGGCGACGCGGTCGAGCAGGTTGAGCAGCGCGCCGCCATGCACCTTGCCGCTGAAATTGGCCATGTCCGGTGTCATCAAGACGGTCATTTCCAGGCGGCGTCGATCCATGGGCCGGTTTCCTCTGTCCTCGTGACTCTTTGCCGAGTGTAGTGGAGAGGCCGTGGATAGGAAGCCGGAATCAGGTCTTGCTCACCGGCTGGGAGCGCAGGCGGCTGGCAAGGGAGGGATCGGCGCGGCGACAGAGCTGCGGCGGCAAGCCCTTGAGGATGAGTTCGAGATCGGCGACCGTCATGCTGCCGATCTCGAGCAGGGCATCCCTGGTGCCGCCGGTGCGATGGGCCGAGAACACCATGTTCGGCGTGGCCCGCACGGGATCGTCGGCCGGAACCGGCTCGACCGGAAAGACGTCGGTGGCCACGCGAATATGGCCGCTGCGCGCGGCGGCAAGCATGGCAGGAAAATCGACGACGGCAGCCCGGCTCATCAAAAGGAAGGCCGAGCCCTTCTGCATGCGGGCAAATTCAGATGCGCCGATGAAATGGGCGTTTTCTGTGGTGGGGGCGGCGAACACCGCCACGAAGCGGCTGCCTTCCAGCAGCGTCATGAGGTCGCTTTGCCGGCAATCCAGCCGTTCGATGATCTCTGCCGGCAGCCAAGGGTCGTAGACCCTGACCTCGTTGCGGAACGGGCGGATGAGTTCGCGGAATTTGCGGCCGAGATCCCCGAAGCCGATGATGCCGACCGAGGCGCCTTCGAAGCGGATCGTATCGCTATTGGCCTCCAGACCATAGGTTTCGGCGCCTGCGCGGAAGGTGCGGTCGGCCGCGCTGATGCCGCGTGCAAGGTCGAGAGCAAGGCCCAGCGTCGCTTCCGCCACCGGAGCCGCGAAGGCCGAGGCCGGAGTCAGCACCCAGATGCCGCGCGCCTGGCAGGCGGCATAATCGATATTGGGCAGGAAATTCGTTTCGACATTGATGATGGCTTTGAGGCGCGGGGCCCGCTCCAGCCTCTCGGCGGGCATTGCCGTCTGCCCGATGATGGCCACGGTGTGGGGCAGCAGCGCCTCGATTTCGTCGTCACTCATCGGCCTGGTTTCGCTGATGACCAGGCGTCCGAGACGTTCGAGCCGGGCTCGCACCGGCGGTGCCATGATCTGTTCGAGCGTACGCGGCAGGGGATCGACGAGAATGACGGAGGCAGCCATGGCGGGTCCTGTGCACGGAAACCTGCAAAGCATGAAGAGTCGCGAAGGAGTCTGCAATGGTCGGACCATAAGCGGGTTTGACGGCGAAGCCCGTGAATGCGTAAATCAGGGCATGTACAGCGCCATCACACGTCATATCAAAGTGACGGTCCGCCCCCGATTCCTTGCCGAGGAATCGCGGCCGGCGGAGGGACGCTATTTCTGGGCCTACACGGTCGAGATCGCCAATATGGGCCCGGAAACGGTGCAGCTTCGGTCGAGAGCTTGGGAAATCACCGACGAGAATGGCCGCCGAGAGGAAGTCAGGGGCGCGGGCGTCATCGGTGAGCAGCCCGTGCTGGAGCCCGGCGAGCGCTTCGAATACACTTCCGGCTGTCCCCTCGGAACGCCGTCCGGCCTGATGGTGGGCACCTATCTCATGGTGGCCGACAGCGGCGAGAATTTCGAGGTCGCCATTCCGGCCTTCTCGCTCGACAGCCCCTACGCCAAGCGCAGCGTCAACTGAACCCGAGGAGCGCGGACATCACAGCGACATGTCCGCATGTCGCGATGTCCGTTTTTTGGAAGCGCTCGCTTGGGGAGCAAGAGGCTAACGCACTGTCTAAGCCCCGATTCTGACCTAGTACGCCCAAAAATGCACCTCTCTTCCTTGAAAGCAATAAGGAAGTGCTTTATTATATTAAACATGACCGGAAAGCCTGATGCCACCATGGTTTTCGTCCTGGCGCCAACCGCCGAAGATCGCGGTACGCTGCAGGCCACCCTCATTGCCTATCGCCGGGCCATGGCCATTCTCGACGGGACGAAAGGGGCTAATCTCGTCGCTTTGCACGAGGAAGCCTATGAGGAAATCCGCCTGAAGACCGGGCTACCCTCGCGCATGGCGACCCTGGCCCTGCGCGATCACAGCCGGCGGCAGTCGGGCGTGCCGATCGACGACATTCCGCTCGACTCCAAGCTGTTCGCCGTGAAGGGGCCGGACAGTGTCAGCATCGCCACCATCGATGGCCGGGTGGTCATGCCCTATTCGGTCAGCGGCTATCGTGGCGGCTGGGACGATTTCGCCGAAGCCCGCCTCGTCTTCGAAGGCCCCTCGCTGCATATCGATGTCGGCGTGCAGGCCAGCGTCCACTCTCAGAAGGAGACCCCGATGTCCAACGAAGGTATTCTCGCCCGGCTCGGGCGGGTCATCGCCGGTGTCGTCAACAATGCGGTCGATACGGCTGAGGCCTCCAATCCCACCGCGGTTGCCCAACAGGCCGTGCGCGAGATCGGCAAGATCGCCGAGGAGGCGCGGGCCGCGCTCGGCGTCGCCGTTGCCGCCGGCCACCGCCTCAAGGCCAAGGCCGACGATCTCGATGCCGAGATCCGGGACCTCGACGGCAAGATCAAGATCGGCCTGGAGAAGGGGCGAGAGGATCTCGCCCGCGCCGCGACGGGCGTCCAGATCGATCTGGAAGCACAACGGGAGGCACTCTCCAAGGCGATTGCCGAAAACGCCGGCGAGATTGCCGAAGCCGAAACCACACTGCGCAGCATAGCCTCGGCCCGGGCCGATGCGATGAAGCGGCTGGAGGATGCCAAGCGGGCGGAGCGCGCCGTTCCCGCAGCCGTGACGCCCTCTCAGCGCAACGACCAGCGGCTCGCCGACGCGCTGGCGGCCGTGGAGCGTGTGACTGGGGTCCCGACCAAGCCCGTCGCCGCGGCCGTCGAGGTAGAGGAACTCGGGCGGCTGCAGCGCCAGGATGCGATCGAGGCGCGGCTCAAGGCGTTCAGGGAAGGCCAGCGCTGATGGAAGCCCCGTGATGATGGAAACTTTGGTCCAGCCGGGCACGGCGCCCTTTTGGGTGGCATTGTTGACGGTGATCGGCATCGGCGTGGTCGAGCTCGTCTCGGTGCTGCTTGGCGCTTCCGTCTCGGCCTTGCTCGACGATAGTTTCGGATTCCAGGGCTTCGAGCATCAAGGCCTCGGGCATCAAGGCCTCGGGCATCATGCCCCCGGCGATCACGATAGCAGCCTGCTCGGCGCTTGGTCGTCATGGCTCAATGCGGGCGGCGTGCCCATCCTCGTGCTCATCGTCATCCTGCTTTCGGCCTTTGCGGCCTTCGGCTTCGCCATCCAGGCGGTTGCCTCCGGCCTTGCCGGGCCGCTGCCGAGCCTGATTGCCGTTCCTGGCGCGCTGGCGGCAGCCCTTCCCTCCACACGCTGGATCGGCCGGGGCGTCGCCCGGATCATCCCGCGCGACGAGACCAGCGTGCTCAGCCAGGACGAGTTCGTCGGACTGATCGGCACGGTGACCATCGGCCCGCTCGACCAGGGCAATCCCGGCAGCGTGCGGGTCAAGGACCGCTACGACAATTTTCATGCCCTGCGCGCGAAAGCCGCGCCGGGGCATGTCATCGAGACAGGCGCGCTCGTGGTGATCGTTGATGGGGTCGATGGTCTCTTCCAGGCCATTCCCGCGCCGCAGCCTCTCGATCTCGACAACAACAGGAGCTGAACGACCATGGACTTCCTTTCGTTGGGGCTCATTGCCGGTGTGATCGTGACGGCCATCGTCGTCATCGGCATCATCATGACGACCCTCTACACCAGGTCCACGCGCGACAAGGCCTATGTGCGTACCGGCCTCGGCGGCAAGAAGGTGGTGCTCGACGGCGGCTCGGTCATCCTGCCCATCTTCCACTCCTATTCCTGGGTGTCGCTGAGCACGTTGCGGCTCGAGGTCAAGCGTTCCGAACATGAATCGCTGATCACCAAGGACCGCATGCGTGCCGACATCACCGCCGAATTCTATGTTCGGGTGAAGCCCGATGCCGAGAACATCGCGCTCGCCGCCCAGACGCTGGGCGATCGCACCAACGACGCCGATGCGCTCAAGGCTCTGGTGGAAGCCAAATTCGTCGACGGCCTGCGTTCGGTAGCTGCGACCATGTCGCTGCGCGATCTGCAGGAGCAGCGCGCCGAATTCGTCAAATCGGTGCAGGCGGCGGTGGCGCACGACCTGCAGTCCAACGGTCTCGAACTCGAATCGGTCTCGCTCACCCGCCTCGACCAGACCGACATCAAGCATTTCAATCCGAACAACACATTCGATGCCGAGGGCCTGACCGCCCTCACCAAGATCACCGAAGAGCGCAAGCGCGAGCGTAACCAGATCGTGCGCGACAACGAGGTCGAGATCGCCACCAAGGACCGCGAGGCCGCGCTGAGGCGTCTCACCATCGAGCGCGAGCAGCGCGATGCGGAATTGAGCCAGGAACGCGATATCGCCAACAAGACGGCCGAAACCCGCGCCGAAACGGCCAAGGCCGAGCAATTGGCGCGCTTGAGCCAGGAGACCGCCCGGCTCGATACCGACCGGGGCATCGCCGAGCGCGACGCGGAAGCGCGCCAGGCCCGCGAGGCTGCGCGTATCGGGGCCGAGCAGGGCATCGCCGAGCGTGAAGCGGTGGCCCGCAAGATCACCGAGACCGCGCGTATTGACGCAGCGATCATGGTGGCCCGCAAGATGGAGGAAGAGCAGGCTGCCCGCGCCAAGGCGGATGAGGCGAAAGCATCAGCCATCACTGCCGAGGAGCAGGTCACCACCGCCCGCGAGGTTGAAATCGCCGAGCGCGCCAAGCGCATCGCCGTTATCGATGCCCGCAAGGCGGCCGAGCAGGCGGCGACCGCCATCACGGTCAAGGCCGAGGCGGAGAGGCAGGCGGCCGAGAACGTGGCCGCCGCCACCAAGATCCAGGCCGACGCCGAAGCGCAGGCGGCCAAGATCCGCGCTACCGGCGTGATCGAACTGGGCGAAGCCGAAGCGCGGGCCGAGCGGGCCAAGAACGAGGCGCGCAATGCACTGGCGGAAAACATCATCGGCTTCGAACTCGCCAAGGCCCGAGTGGCGATAGTGCCGCTGGCACTGGAACAGGCGATGAAGCCGATCGAGAAGATTTCCGACATCAGGATCTTCAGCGCGGGTGGGTTGGCCGGTGCTCTCGGTGGTGCGGGAGCAGGCGGTGATCAGGGCGGCCATCCGATCGGCGACCTGTCCAGCCAGCTACTCAGCTTCACCGCCCAAAAGCCCATCCTCGACGAGATCCTGGCCCAGGCCGGCTTCAAGGGGGCCGATCCCACCCAGGCACTACTGGCCGCCTCGCTCGGAGGCGCAGGACACAAGGCGCCGACCGTTGGCCGCCCCGACGGAATCGGGTCGCCGGAAGTGGACGATGCCAAGCACAACGGCTGAAGGTGGGTGCATGAACGGGGACACGGCGCGGGCCTGACCTGACCGCGCCGGTCCGCTCCAACGCTGCCATTGACAGCATCGCCCTCACGCCTAATATATTTTTCGTTGAAACAGCCGCCCTCAAGCAGCAACCTTGGGGCGGCGTTTTGATTTTTTGGCCCAAGCGTTTTGCGATTTGCCGGCATCGCCAAGAATCGCAAAGACGCGTCGGAACCAAGAGTTGGAACAAAGTGCGGTTTCGCCAAAACGCGCTTTGCTCCTGTCATCATGATGTTCCAGGACTATCTCAAATCCCAGGACTGTCTCAAACCTCTAGAATTGCCAACTTGAAAGCCACACCCGTGAACGCCTCCGTCAAATCTCAGCTCTCCCATGATCCCGCCCCGTCGGCCATCCTGCCGACTTATGCCCGAGCGGACGTGGCTTTCGAGCGAGGCGAGGGCGTGTGGATGATCGCTTCGGACGGCGAGCGCTATCTCGATTTCGGTGCGGGCATCGCCGTCAATTCGCTTGGCCATGCCCATCCCCATCTGGTGTCGGCGCTGACTGAGCAAGCCCAGAAGATCTGGCACACCTCCAACCTGTTCCAGATGCCGGGCGGCGAGAAGCTTGCCCGCCGGCTGGCCGACGCCACCTTCGCGGACAAGGTCTTCTTCACCAATTCGGGGGCGGAAGCGCTCGAATGCGCCATCAAGATGGCCCGCAAATATCAGTCGGCCAACGGCCATGCCGAGCGCTACCGCGTCATCACCTTCGAGGGCGCCTTCCACGGCCGTACGCTGGCGACCATCGCTGCCGGCGGCCAGGCCAAATATCTGGAAGGCTTCGGCCCCAAGGTCGACGGTTTCGACCAGATCGCCTTCGGCGACCACGAGGCGCTGGACCGGGCGATCACGGCGGAAACCGCCGCCATCCTGGTCGAGCCGATCCAGGGCGAGGGTGGCATCCGCTCCTTCCCGCAGGCTTGCCTCAAGGGCATGCGCCAACTGTGCGACGACAAGGGGCTTCTCCTGATTTTCGACGAGGTGCAGACAGGCGTTGGCCGCACCGGCAGGCTGTTCGCGCATGAATGGGCTGGCGTGACTCCCGACATCATGGCGGTCGCCAAGGGTATTGGCGGCGGCTTCCCGATGGGCGCATGCCTCGCCACCGACGAGGCGGCCAAGGGCATGACGGCCGGCGTGCATGGCACCACCTTCGGCGGCAATCCGCTCGCCATGGCGGTCGGCAATGCCGTGCTCGACGTCGTGCTCGAGGAAGGGTTCCTGGAGCATGTCGCCAAAGCCGGCCTGCTGCTGCGCCAGCGCCTGGCCGAGCTCAAGGACCGCTTCCCCGACATCATCGAGGAGATCCGCGGCGAAGGCCTGATGCTCGGCTTGCGCACGCGCGTGACGCCGGGCGAATTCGTCGGCGCCCTCAGGGCCGAAAAGCTGGTGGCCATTCCGGCCGGCGACAACGTCACGCGGCTGCTGCCGCCGTTGATCATCTCGGATGAAGAACTTCTCGAAGGCGTGCGCCGAATCGAGGCTGCCTGTGTCGCCCTCTCGAGCAAGCCAAAGACTGCCGGACATTGACGATGGTAAAGCATTTTCTCGATCTTTCCGACCTTCCCACCCAGGATTTGCGGACGGTTCTCGACCTCGCCGCCTCGATCAAGGCCAAGCGCGTGAAGGGCAAGGTGGCGAGCGAACGTCCGCTCACCGGCAAGGTGCTGGCGATGGTATTCGAGCAGCCCTCGACGCGTACGCGGGTTTCCTTCGATGTCGGCATGCGCGAACTTGGTGGCGAGACCCTGATGCTGACCGGTGCTGAGATGCAGCTCGGCCGCGGCGAGACCATCGCCGACACGGCTCGCGTGCTCTCGCGCTATGTCGATGCGGTGATGATCCGCATGCTCGACCATGCCGCGGTGCGCGAACTGGCGGCCAATGCCACGATCCCGGTGATCAACGGCCTGACCAAGCTCTCCCATCCCTGCCAGATCATGGCGGATATCCTCACCTATGAGGAACATCGCGGTCCGATCAAGGGCAAGACGGTGACCTGGACGGGCGATGCCAACAATGTGCTGACGTCCTGGATCGAGGCAGCACAACGCTTCGACTTCACCATGCGCGTCGCCGCGCCCCATGACCTTTCCGTGCGCAAGGAGGTCGTCGACTGGGCCCGTGCCAACAATGGCCGGCTGGAAATCAGCACGGATCCCCGCGAGATGGTGGAGGGCGCCGATTGCGTCGTCACCGATTGCTGGATCTCGATGGGCGATTCCGAGGGCTATCGCCACAATCTGCTGCGCCCCTACCAGGTCAACGCCAAGCTGATGGGTCTTGCCAAGCCGGATGCCCTGTTCATGCATTGCCTGCCCGCCCATCGCGGCGAGGAGGTGACGGACGAGGTGATTGACGGGCCGCAATCGGTGGTGTTCGACGAGGCCGAGAACCGCCTGCATGCCCAGAAGGGCGTGCTCGCCTGGTGTTTCGGGCAGGCCGCGGCATGAGCGAGCCTCATCTGATGGAAGACGATCACATTCTGCCCTTCCAGGCGGAGGGGCTGGACGTGCGGGGCCGCGTCGTCAGGCTCGGTCCGGCCATCGACACCATTTTGCGCCGGCACGACTATCCGGCGCCGGTTTCGCGCGCGCTTGGCGAGGCGACGGCGCTGGCATTGATGCTCGGCACCACGCTGAAATTCGACGGCCGGTTCATCCTGCAGACCCGCACCGACGGGCCGGTGAGGATGCTGGTGGTCGATTTCCAGGCACCGGACCGGGTACGGGCCTGCGCCACCTTCGACAAGGAGGCCGTGGCTGCTGCCATCGATGCCGGCAAGACCAGCACCATCGAGCTGCTCGGCAGTGGCCATCTTGCCATGACCATCGACCAGGGCCCGGACATGGCGCGCTACCAGGGCATCGTCGCTTTGGAGGGCGAGAGCCTGGAAGCGGCAGCGGACCAGTATTTCCGCCAGTCCGAGCAGATTCCCACCCGCGTCCGTCTGGCCGTGGCCGAAAATTACGTGGCCGGGGAGGGGACGAGCTGGCGCGCCGGCGGCATGATGATCCAGTTCCTGCCGTCCTCGCCCGAGCGCATGCGCATGGCCGACCTGCCGCCGGGCGATGCGCCCGAGGGGGCCGAGGTGATGGAGCATCGCGAGGACGACGCATGGGTCGAGGCCAAGCTCCTGATGGGGACGGTCGAGGATCACGAACTCACCGATCCGAATGTGCCGGCCGAGGAACTGCTCTATCGCCTTTTCCACGAGCGCGGAGCTCGGGTGTTCGAGAGCTCGGCCATCATCGAGAAATGCCGCTGCTCGCGCGAGGCCGTTACCACCATGCTGCGCAATTTCTCGCAAGCCGATCGCCGTGACATGGTCGCCGATGACGGATCGATCACGGTGACCTGCGAGTTCTGCAACGCCCGCTACGATTTCGACAAGGCCGAGACGGAAGAGCTGGTGAACGCGTAGGTGGCGACACCAGTGGGAAAGAAGGAGCGGACGTCGCCGCCACATTGAGCGTAGCTCCATGTGGCTGTTGTCCGCGGTCCCAGCCGCGCCGCTTCCTGTGCTATCTCGGCGACGTCCACTCCTGGAAACGAAGCGCCTGCAATTGAGGAAGAGTGGACATCATGCCCTCTCGCTATACCCCCGCCGAACTCACCGCCAAGCTGGTTTCCTTCGATACGGTCAGCTCCCGTTCCAATCTGGCGCTGATCGATTTCGTTGCCAACTATCTAGCCGGGCATGGCGTCGAGAGCGTCCGCCTGCCCAACGCCGCTGGCGACAAGGCTGCGCTTCTTGCCACCATCGGCCCGGCGGATCGGCCGGGCGTGGTGCTTTCCGGCCATGTCGACGTGGTGCCGGTGGAAGGCCAGGCCTGGAGCGCGCCGGCCTTCGAGGTGCGGCTGGAGGGTGAGCGCCTTTACGGCCGTGGCACCTGCGACATGAAGGGTTTCGTCGCCACCGCGCTCGCCTTGGTACCCGATTTCCTGGCGATGAAGCTGAAAGCACCTGTTCATATCGCCATCTCCTATGACGAGGAGATCTCCTGCCTGGGCAGCCTCGACATGATCGCCCGTTTCGGCAAGGGCCTGCCCTTGCCGCGCGCCTGCATCGTCGGGGAGCCGACGCTGATGGAAGTGGTCGATGCGCAGAAGTCGCTTGCCGGTTATCTCACCCGCATCACCGGCCGGCCCGCCCATTCGGCCATGCCGGCGCTCGGCGCCAACGCCCTGCATGCGGCCGCCCGCATCATCAGCCATCTCGATGACATTGCCGACGAATTGCGGGCCGCAGGCGATCCTTCCGGCCGGTTCGAGCCCGGCTATTCCACGGTGCAGGCGGGCCTCATCCAGGCCGGCAAGGCCATCAACATCGTGCCGGACGAGGCCCGCATCGTCTGGGAATGCCGCGGGCTGCCCTCCTTGCCGGTGGAGTTCGTACCGGACCGGATACGGGCCTTCAGCCAGGAGGTCGTGCTGCCACGGCTGAGGCGCAATGCGCCGGAGGCCGATATCGTGACCGAGCTCGACGTGGCGGTGCCGGCCTTGTCGCCCGATCCCGGCTCCTATGCGGAGACGCTGGCCCTGCGTCTTGCCGGGCGCAACCGCACCCAGGCGGTGTCCTACGGCACCGAAGCCGGTCATTTCCAGCTTGCCGGCATTCCCACCGTGATCTGTGGACCGGGCTCGATCAAGCAGGCCCATGGCGCCGACGAGTGGATCGCCCTGTCCGAACTCGAGGCCTGTGCCGGTTTCCTGCGACGGCTCGGCCAGACGCTGGAGGTTTGACGCGATGTTTTACGAACCACGCAAGGGCGATCACGGCCTGCCCCATGATCCCTTCAAGGCCCTGGTGACGCCGCGTCCGATCGGCTGGATCACCACGAGGTCGGCGGCTGGGGCCCTCAATCTCGCCCCGTTCTCCTTCTTCAATGCGTTCCAGTCGCGTCCGCATCTCGTCGGCTTTGCCGCGGACGGCCGCAAGGACAGCGTCGTCTTTGCCGAGGAGACACGTGAATTCGTCTGCAACCTCGTCACCAAGGACCTGATCGACGCGATGAATGCCACCTCGGCCCGGCTGCCGCGCGGCCAGAGCGAGATGGAACATGCCGGGCTGGAAGCCGCACCCTCGCGCCTGGTAAAGCCGCCGCGCGTGGCCCGGGCCGCTGCCGCGCTGGAATGCCGCTGGACCCAGACGATCCAACTCGTCGATGCGGAGGGCGCGCCGAGCGATGCCTGGCTCGTTTGCGGCGAAGTGGTCGGCATTCATGTCGACGACCGCTTCATCCGTGACGGGCGCGTCGATACCGCAGCGATGCGCGTGGTCTCGCGCCTGGGCTATCGGGACTATTCCGTAGTGGAAAGCACGTTTGAGCTGGAACGTCCGGGTGGACAATGACTTGCATCCCCGCGTGAGGAGGCTAATCATTACCTCCCTATAGTAACGAATCTTGGCATTGGCGCCGGTATCATCGGGTGACAGAGCCAGGGATCGGTTGCATTGACGTCGGTCCAGGCAGGCACAAGCGGAGGCTCCATGCTCAAGGAATTCAAGGAATTTGCCCTCAAGGGCAACGTCGTCGACCTCGCCATCGGTGTGATCATCGGTGCGGCGTTCGGTCTGATCGTCGCGTCATTGGTTGATGACATCATCATGCCGATCATCGGCGCAATCACGGGTGGACTTGATTTCTCGAACATGTATGTCGGCCTGAGCTCCAAGGTCCCCGAGGGTGTCTCGCTCGATGACGCCCGCAAGGCGGGTGCCGTTTTCGCCTATGGCAAGTTCATTACCGTCACCGTCAAGTTCCTGATCATCGCCTTTGTGCTCTTCCTGGTGGTGAAGGGCATCAACCGCGTCAAGAATCTGAAGCCTGCGGCCGAGGCGGCCCCGGCTGCACCTCCTCCTCCGCCCGCCGATGTGCTGTTGCTGACGGAAATCCGCGACCTGCTCGCCAGGAGGTGAGCCTGCCATGTGGGCAGCCTTTTCCGCGAGTCGGGAGAGGCTGCCATCGGTATCCATGCATGCAGGCGATGGATTCCATTCCAAGTTTTGGTTTCTGCTGCCCGCGCTGATGTCATAAAGTCCGGCATTCCCATTGCAAGGATAATGCCGTGACTGCCGCCTTCGAGACGATTCCCTCCGCTCCCACCTTCCTCGATGGCATCAGGCCGGAGGCGCTCGGCGCACCGGAAAGCGGCATCGTCGAGGTGATGAATTATGGGCGCACGCGCCAGGGCATGATCCCGCTCTGGGCCGGCGAGGGCGATGTGCCCACACCGGCCTTCATCACCGAAGCGGCGACACGGTCGCTGGCCGCCGGCGAAACCTTCTATACCTGGCAGCGTGGCATTCCTGATTTGCGCGAAGCCCTGGCGCGCTATCACACCAACCTTTTCGGCAAACCATTCTCCGCCGATCGCTTTTTCGTTACCCAGTCCGGCATGCATGCGATCCAGACCGCGGTTCGCCTGATCGCCGGTGCCGGCGACGAGGTGATCGTGCCGACGCCGGCCTGGCCGAATTTCGCGGCCGCCATCGGCGTGGCCGGTGCCAAGCCGGTTATGGTGCCCCAGATCTTCACCGAACAGGGCTGGAAGCTCGATTTCCAGCGTCTCGCCGACGCCATCACGCCGCGCACCCGCGGCATCTTCATCAATTCGCCGTCCAACCCCACCGGCTGGGTCGCCACGGCGGAGGATATCGCCTTCGTGCTCGATCTCGCCCGCCGGCATGGGCTGTGGATCTTCGCCGACGAGATCTATACGCGCTTCCATTATGCCGGCGGTCGCGCGCCCTCCTTCCGCGACATCCGCACGCCGGAAGACCGCATCATCTTCACCGATACCTTTTCGAAGAACTGGGCGATGACCGGCTGGCGCATCGGCTGGATGGAGGCACCGCCTGAACTCGGGCAGACCATCGAGAATCTGCTGCAATATTCCACTTCGGGTGTAGCAACCTTCCTGCAACGCGCCGGCATCGCGGCCCTGGAGCGGGGCGAGAGCTTCGTCGAGCATCAGATCGCCCGCGCCCGTCAGGGCCGTGATATCGTCATCAACGGCCTGAGCGCCACCGGCAAGGTGCGCTTCGCCCCGGCGAGCGGCGCCTTCTATCTGTTCTTCTCCGTGGAAGGGAAGCCGGACGTGCGTCGCCTGGGCCTCGAGATCGTCGATCAGGCCAATGTCGGCCTCGCGCCCGGCACGGCCTTCGGAGCTGGTGGCGAGGGCTTCATGCGGCTGTGCTATCTGCGCAGCCCCGAGCAGCTCCAGGCCGCCACGCAGCGCCTGGTCGACTGGCTGGACAAGATCTGACGTCCGCCTCTTTCTCTCGGGCAAGCACGGTGCTTTCAAGAGCGGATATCGCGACATTGAGCCAAGCTCAATGTCGCTGAGAAGCCGGCGGTCCCGGGCAGCTTACGGCTTGGCGCCGAGCCGAGACAGGCCGCCCTTGGCCGGCTTGTTGGCGGGGTCGAGCTCCAGCGCCTTGTTGAAATCGGCAATGGCGTCGTCGCGCTCGCCCCGGCTCTCATGGATGCGCGCGCGCGTGACGAAATAGTCGGTGACTTGCGCATTGGCGGCGATGGCGGCATTGGCATCGCGCAGCGCCTCGTCATAGCGATCGGCGGCGAGATAGGTCAGGGCCCGTTCATTGAGGGTATCGGGCTTGTCCTTGGTGAGTTCGAGCGCCTTGCCGAAATCGGCCAGTGCATTGTCGTAGTCCCCGAGTTCGCGCCAGACCATGCCGCGCGAGACATAGGCCTGGTCGCTGGTCGGCTGCTCGCGGATAGTCTCGTCATAATCGGCCATCGCTTCGTCATAGCGATGCAGGGCGGCAAAGAGCTGTCCACGTTCCAGGCGCGCGGACGGAAAACTGGTATCGAGCGCGAGCGCCTTGGTATAGTCGGCGATGGCGCCTTCGGTGTCGCCGAGCTGCCACTGCACGAAAGCGCGGCTGAAATAGGCGGAATCGAAATCGCTATCGAGGTCGAGCGCCTTCTGCAGGTCTTCCAGGGCGCGAGTATAGTCCTTCATCTCGATGAGGGAACGGGCTCTGGCATAGAAGGCATTCTTGTAGGTCTTGTCGAGGCGGATGGCCTGCGTGTAGTCGTCGATGGCGGCCATATGCTCCTCGAGGGCGCGATGGGCATCGCCACGGCCCTTATACGCCTCTTCCTCGCGCCCGTTGAGGGCGATGGCAGCATCGAAATCCTTGATCGCCTCCTCGTTGCGGTCGAATTGGAGCAGCGCAAAGCCGCGATTGACCAGCGGAAGGGCCGAACGCCGATTGACGGCGATCACGGCGGCATAATCGGCCAGCGCCGCGTCCATCTCGCCGAGGCGGGACTGGGCATCGGCCCGTGCGGTCAGGCTGGCGGCGTCGCGCGGCCGCAATTCGAGCGCCGCGCCGAAATCCGCCACCGCCTTGGCGTCGTCGCTGTTTTCCGCATAGGCCTGTCCACGCCGGAAATACACCAGCGCCCGCGTCGTTTTGGCCAGCTTCCGGTCGAGCAATTGCGTGCAGGCGGGAATGCGCTGCTCGGCCACCCCTTTCGAGCAATCCCGGTCGGCGCTGTCGGCAAGAGCGGGCGTGCTGGCGCAAAGAGCAAGCAGGATAAGAGCAGGGCGCAGAAGGGCGGTCATACCGGGCACGGTTCCACTGACGGGGCGAGAGAAGGAGGCGACAGGCACAGCCTCTATAGCGTTTTGCGATTTTCCGGAACCGGCAAGAACCGCAAAGATGCGTCAAAACAGGGAGCTAGAGCAAACAAGCGTTTCTGTCCAAACGCGCTTTGCTCTAGACCAAGCCGTGGCAGCTGGGAATGGCAGAACTGTGATCTTTCCCGCCTCTTAAGCCTGCTTGGGCCACGCACTTGTGAATTTCGACAAACCTGTGTTATCGATCTGACGTCATTTGGCCGGACGACTGGGCCGGTACATCCATGCACTTGAGCTGCCTTCGGGCGGCTCTAGCGGGACGTACGTTCAGGACACCCTCCCCAAATTTCACAAAACCGGGCGAAGCACGGATTTCCGTGGGGCGTCCATGCTTTGGAACGAAGTAAAGGACTATCTATCTATGAGCACGGGAACCGTAAAATGGTTCAACACCCAGAAAGGTTATGGCTTCATTCAGCCTGATGACGGTGGTCACGACGTATTCGTGCATATCACCGCCGTCGAGCGTGCCGGTCTACCCGAACTGCGTGAAGGCCAGAAGATCGGTTACGAGATCCTGACCGATCGCAAGACGGGCAAGGCGGCAGCCGGCAACCTCAAGACTGTGTGATCCCCGACAAAGCATCTTCAAGCGGCAGGGTCACCGGTTCGCGTGAAGGCAAGCGACGAATAACAAGAATGGAGGGCCTCTCCGGCGCATAGGGTCGGGCAGTCTCTCACCCAATCCCATTCAGAGGCGCGCCCCGGCGCGTCTTTTTTATTGGCCGAAACGGTTGTGAACCGCGGATGGCCTTCACGAAATGCTGAACCACCTTACCATTTGATCATTTGTGGCAGGCGGCAAAGGATGCTCAATATCCTTCCGCTTGGGGGCGGACGACAGGGTTGTATTAACCTTAATTCCGCATGGTCAAAGGCAATGGATTCCTCGCCTGACCGATGGCGTACTTCTGAAAGGCCGTCTTCATGATCCGGCTCCTCGCGGGTCTTTGTGCTGTTTCCACGATTGGTTTTGCTGCAGGTTCCATCATCGGTCCGGTGCCCCTGTATCTGCCCCTGGCATCCCTCGTGCTCACGGTTGTCTTGTTTCTGTCCGCCCGCATTCCGACAGTCCTGCGCTTCCTGGTGAGCTTATTTGCCTTGTCATTTCTGATCCTCGGTGGCGTCACTGCCCTGAACGAGGCGGGTAAAGTTTCGGAGACAGTTCAGCCCTATCTGCCTCCTGCCAACGCCGCCATCGTCGCCAGTATTCTCGCCCTGCTGCATTACCTGATCTATTTCGTGCCGGTGCTTCGACGGATCGTCGACTTGGTAAACCCCTATTTCGAGGCGGAAGACCGGGCGGAACTCAACCTCGGCCTCTTCGGCAAATGGGCGATGCGGGAAAGGAACGTGGCTCTTGGCCTGCTCGGCCTCGTCATCGTTTCGAACGTGTTGTTCGTCTATCTCAACGTTCTCTTCAATTTTTGGCAGAACCGCTTTTATACAGCCATCCAGGACAAGGCCGCGGCCGCTTTTTGGACGGAGATGGGCGTTTATGGGGCGCTCGCCTTCTTCTGGGTTCTGAGGGGCATGGTCGATCTGTATATCAGCAGCTACGCCGCCCTGCGTTGGCGCAATTGGCTTTCGGGCCGTTATGTCAAAGATTGGCTTTCCGACAAGGTCCATTATCGCTTGTCGGTTGCCGGTAATAAGACGGACAACCCGGACCAGCGTATCTCCGAGGATGTTCGCGATTTCGTCCAGGGTTCCTACGACAATTATACCGGCATATTCTCACAACTTCTCAACATCTACGCCTTCGTCACGATATTGTGGGGCATATCGGCTGAATTTCCCTACAAAATTGCTGGATATGATCTGAGTAATATTCCCGGCTACCTGGTGTGGATGCTCCTGGCCTGGGCCATCCTGTTCACCTATCTCTCACATCTTATCGGCCGGCCGCTGGTGCCGCTCAATTTCAAGGTTCAGAGGCTCGAGGCCGATTTCCGCTACAATCTGGTGCGCGTGCGCGAAAATGACGAGCAGATTGCTCTCCTGCACGGCGAGGAGGAAGAAAAGCGGGGTCTGCTGGCACGTTTCGCGTCCGTCTATCAGACACGCTTCGATCTGCTGATGCGGCAGCTCAAGCTGGTTTCGGTCACTTTCGCCTACGGCCAGTTCAATCTCGTGTTGCCCTTCTTCCTGTTAGCCCCGGCTTATTTCGCCAATGAGGCCATGAAGTCGGGAACGCTCATGCAAACTGCCGATGCATTCGGCAATATCATACCCGCTCTTTCCTTTTTTGTGACGTCCTACGCCATCCTTGCGGCTTACAAGGCCACGATCGACCGTCTTACCGGCTTCGACTTGGCCATCGTCAGGGCCAACGCGGCGCGCGATGAGGGCGTCCACGCCATACCCGTTCCGCAGCAAGGGATCATCGAAGGCAAGGATGTGGATGTGGCGCTGCCCAATGGAGCCAATCTCCTCAAGAAGACGGATTTCAGCCTCCCCAAGGGAGTCCGAACTTTGGTGACGGGGCCGTCGGGCTCCGGCAAGACCACCCTGTTCCGTGCCATTGCGGGCATCTGGCCCTATGGCAAGGGCATCATTGCCCTGCCGGAGACCGAAGACGTGATGCTGCTGCCGCAGCAGCCCTATTTCCCGCTGGGATCGTTGCGCTCGGCTCTGGCCTATCCCCACGGGGCCGAAGCCTTCGAAGAACAGCACTATCGTGCCGTACTGGAGCAGGTCGGTCTTGGTGAACTTTCCGATCGCCTCGATGCCGACGACAAATGGGACAACACCTTGTCGGGCGGGGAGAAGCAGCGCATCGCTCTGGCGCGCGCCATCCTGCGTCGGCCCGCCTGGTTGCTGCTGGACGAGGCGACCTCTGCGCTTGACGAAACGAGCGAGGCCGATCTCTACGGCCTGCTTCGTCGAGCCTTGCCCGATACCACGATCGTCTCGATCGGGCACCGCTCCTCGCTTGCCGGATTGCACGACCGCCGTCTTGCGGTCGTGCCGGACGAGACGGCGGCTCATATCGAGGAACGCCCACTGGCCGAATTCGGTGCGCGATGAAGATACACCCCCTCATGCCAGGCGGCAGAGCCCCTTACTTTCCCGCGCGCGAGAAAGAAGGGGCTCTGCCCGGAGAACGTGCCCGTTTTATACAAGCCACCCGTTGTCTCCGGCCCGTTATTTCCATGACAGATGAGCAGCGCCATAGGTCGGGCTGCGGGTGCAAGAACCACAAGAGCGCTGTTGCGCTCGCACGCAAAGGAATTTTCTAGGTGTTCACGTCCTTCTTCCCAAAACCAAAGGTCTTCTTTTTGACGGCCAGCCTCTGGCTGCTTGTTGCAATCCTGCTTTGGTACGGAGGAGCGAGAGGCTGGGGCCAATATATCGGATTGCCCGCCAGCGACGGCGATGGCGACGTGGTCGACCTATCGTACTTCTGGACCAATTCCTTTCTTTGGTTCTATGTCTACTTTGCCGTGTTCTTGGGCATTTTCTACGGATTTTGGGCTGTTTTTAGCCCGCATCGCTGGCAGAACTGGTCGATTCTCGTATCCGGCTTTCTGATCTTCGTGACCTATTTCGGCGTTCAGGTCAGCGTTGTGATCAACAATTGGAGGGGGCCCTTTTTCAATCTCATCCAGAAGGCGATGTCTGCGCCGAACGCCGTGTCTGCCTCCGAATTGTATCTAGGATTGCTGCCATTTCTCGTCATTGCATCGGTCGCCGTTGCCGTCTTCGTGCTGACCTCGTTCGTGACGAACCACTATGTCTTCAGGTGGCGCACGGCGATGAACGATTTCTACATGGACAATTGGGCCAGGTTACGTTCCATCGAAGGTGCTGCTCAGCGTGTCCAGGAGGATACGATGCGCTTCTCCACCATCGTTGAATCGCTCGGCATTTCGCTGGTGAGCTCCGTCATGACCCTGGTGGCGTTTCTGCCGCTTTTGTCGTCCCTGTCACGACATATCGTTGCCTTGCCGGTGGTCGGCGTCATCCCGCAACCCCTGGTCGTAGCAGCAATCCTATGGGCTGTATTCGGAACAGTGCTGCTTAGCGTGATCGGCATTAAGCTGCCGGGACTGCAATTCCTCAATCAGAAGGTGGAAGCGGCCTATCGCAAGGAACTGGTCTATGGTGAGGATCATGCCGACCGCGCCAGCCCCATTACGGTGCAGGAATTGTTCGCCAATGTAAGGAAGAACTACTTCAGGATCTATCTGCACTACACCTATTTCAATACGGCGAGGTCGCTCTATCTGCAGGCCGACAATGTCTTCGGGGTCTTCCTGATGATTCCGTCCTTTGCCGCCGGGGCGCTTACGCTCGGCCTGTATCAGCAAATCGCCGGTGCCTTCAACAGTGTCGCCAATTCCTTCCAGTTTCTGGTGAATTCGTGGACGACCATCGTCGAATTGCTGTCCATTCACAAACGTCTGCGGGCGTTCGAGGCGTCGCTGGATACCAGCGGCAGGATGACTCATTCCGAGCCCACTGCGGCGGCATGATCGGGCGCACGGTCCGTTGAAGCACAAAAGGCCGGTCTCTCGCGACCGGCCTTTTCAATTCCGTTCCGAAGCCCGGGCTTACGCCGCCGGCTGGAACTTCATCTCGCCATAGGGGCCACGCAGGATCAGCGTGTAGCCGTCATAGGACCAATCGGTCGAGGTGCGCATCACGAACAGGAAGACCTGCTCGTTGTGCATCAGGCGATCGGCGCATTTGCGCTTGCTGATCGCCACCGGGCCGATGGCCATGCGCTGGTCGGCGCGTGGAATGATGGTGGCGGACCAGTTGTTGCACGCCGAAAACCCGGTGCCGCGATAGCTGTCCGAGACCAGGATGGTCGGCCGGTCGTCCTTGAAGGTCTGATCCTTGTAGGAGATCGCCGCGAAGGTCCGGTTCATCGGGAAGGGACGGGAGGCCTTGCTGTCCATGGGCTTGGGCAAAGTCGGCGGCACATTGTTCGGCGGCACCGAACCGAACATCGAACAACTCGACAGGGTAACGGCCGACAGGGCGGCAAGGACAAGGGAACGCAGAACGCGCATCAAAACCTCCGGTTCATTGCTGCGCACGATAGAGGCGGAGCTGAAAAATCGCAACGCGGCTTATACATGATACACGCGTTGGAGAGAAAGATGTTCCCGGGCGC
The DNA here is from genome assembly GCF_057813875.1 of Labrys sp. F242. Classification (NCBI taxonomy): domain Bacteria; kingdom Pseudomonadati; phylum Pseudomonadota; class Alphaproteobacteria; order Hyphomicrobiales; family Xanthobacteraceae; genus Labrys; species Labrys sp. F242. The sequence continues at coordinate 300,633 of NZ_JBVASG010000001.1, forward strand.
GAAACTGTATCTTGTGGAACAGGCCGTGAGGCAGGGCAACAGTGGCGGAGTGAGGCGGCGTCAGCCTAGTCTGTGAGTGATCTTGTCGATCAGGCTTTCGCGCAGGGCGCGATAGGCATCGAGCTTCTGCTCGCGGTTGCCGCTGGCGAGGCTGGGGTCCGGGGTCGGCCAATATTCGACGTCGGCGGCCAGAGTGCGCGTGAGGTCGAGCGCCTTGTGGTGAGCCTGCGGGGCGAGGGTGATGATCAGGTCGAAGTTCAGTCCTTCCAGTTCTTCCAGATCCTCGAAGCTCTGGGGGCGGTGCTTGCCGAGTGAGATGCCGATTTCGTCCAGCGCGGCGGCGACGAAAGGGTCCGGCTCGCCCGGGCGCACGCCCGCCGAGCCGAAGAAGATGGAGCGCCCGAAATAATAGCGCCCGATCGCCTCCGCCATGGGCGAGCGGACGACATTATGCGCGCAGGCGAACAGGACCGACTGTGGACGGCGGCCCTCCTTCACGCCTCAGCCTTTCCAGTAGAGAGCGGAAACAAGAGTGAACAGCCGCCTTGCGGTGGAAAGATCGAGGGCGATCTTGCCGGCCAGCCTTTCGCGCAGGATCTCCGATCCTTCATTGTGCAGGCCGCGCCGGGCCATGTCGATCGTTTCGATCTGGGAGGGCGTGGCGCTGCGGATGGCGGCGTAATAGCTGTCGCAGATGGTGAAATAGTCGCGCACTACGCGCCGCAGCGGCGTGAGCGAGAGGATATGCACCACAACCGGCTGGCTGTCGGCATTGCGGATATCGAGGACGAGGCGGCCATCCTGCAAGGAGATATGCAGGCCGTAGGGCCCTGCGTCATAGCCGACCGGCGAGAACGCATTCTCCTCGATGAGGTCATAGGCGGCGACCCGCCGCTCATGTTCTTGATCCTGATTGCCGCGCCCGATGCTGCGCTCATCGAGATGAACGGCGATCAACCGGCAGGTGGGGCTGAATTCCTCATTGTCCATGGCATCTCATAGCACGGTGCATGGGCTCTCATAGAGCAAAGCGCGGTCAAACGGAACGTGGCTTCGCGTCAGCCTGGAGTTGTTGTCCAGAAATAACTGAAACGCCGCTTTGTCATGCCCGGGCTTGATCCGGGCATCGAGCGGCCCCGTCTTCCATGCCCGGAAGGAGGGCTGGATTGCCGGGTCAAGCCCGGCAATGACAAAGGTCGAGCCAATTCGGCCCGTTTATTGCCCGACGAATCTCAAAGGCGATTGCTGCGGATCGAGACCGAACGCGCATGGGCGGCAAGCCCTTCCGCCTCGCCGAGCGCGATCGCGGCCGGGCCGAGAGCCGCAAGCTGCTCGGGCCCGCATTTCAGGATGGAGGTGCGCTTCATGAAGTCGAGCACGCCCAGGCCCGAGGAGAATTTGGCCGAGCGGGCCGTGGGCAGCACGTGATTGGAGCCGCCGACATAATCGCCGATCGCCTCGGGCGTGTGGCCACCGAGGAAGATGGCGCCGGCATTGCGGATGCGGCCCGCGAGGACCTCGGCATCGCGGGTGACGATCTCCAGATGCTCGGCGGCGAGACGGTCGGCCAAGGGCGGAGCCTCGTCCAGCGAGGAGAGGGTGATCAGGGCGCCGTAGTCGCGCCAACTCGCCCCGGCGATCTCGGCGCGGGGTAACGTGGCAAGCTGGGCTTCCACCTCGCGCTCCACCGCCTCCGCCAGCGCAGGGCTGTCGGTGAGCAGGATCGATTGGGAGGCGCTGTCATGCTCGGCCTGGGCCAGCAGGTCGGCGGCGATCCAGGCCGGATTGGCGCTGTCGTCTGCGATCACCAGCACCTCGGAGGGGCCAGCGATCATGTCGATGCCGACATGACCGAAGACACGGCGCTTGGCGGCGGCGACATAGGCATTGCCGGGCCCGGTGATCTTGGCGACCGGCGCGATGGTCCGGGTGCCATAGGCCAGCGCGGCGACGGCCTGGGCGCCGCCGATGCGATAGACTTCGTCGACCTCGGCGAGCTTCGCTGCTGCGAGCACCAGTGGGTTAAGGACGCCTCCGGGGCTCGGCACCACCATCACCAGGCGGGGGCAACCTGCGACCTTGGCCGGAATGGCGTTCATCAAGACGGAGGAGGGGTAGGCGGCCGTGCCGCCCGGCACGTAGAGGCCGACGGCCTCGATCGCCGTCCAGCGCCAGCCGAGCTCCACGCCGAGCGCATCCTTGAACAGCGTGTCTACAGGCTTCTGGCGCTCATGGTAGGCGCGGATGCGGCTGGCGGCCAGTGCCAGGGCTTCGAGCGCACCGGCATCGCATTGGGCATGCGCCGCTTCGATCTCAGCCGTCGTGACACGCATGGTCTCGGCGCTGAGCGTCAGGCGATCGAAGCGGGCGGTATAGTCGATCACCGCCGCGTCGCCGCGCGCGACCACATCCTCGATGATGGCCTTGACGGAGGCGTCGACATCCTCCGAGATCTCACGCTTGGCGGCGAGAAGGGTGGCGAAGGCGTCGGCGAAATCGGCCTGGGCGCTGTGGAGCCGAACCGGCATGGCATTTCCTTGTGCGGCGGGAAGAACGAAAGGGGCGGGCCGCTAATGACAAGAAATGCCGGGGCGCTTCAAGAAAAATACGTCGGCGAGGGACTTTGCCTCACACCCGCTCCGGTGGCGGGGAGCCACAGGGCCAGGCCGGGCCGAGATCGGACATCGCCGCTTCCAGACATTCCACTTCGAGGCGGATGGCGCCGCCGCCCTCGAAATAGAGGGTCACCAGCCCGGCTGGATCGTCGCTGACCTCGAAGGAGATCGAAAGCAGAACTGCCTTCTGGCCGGCGTTCTGCTCGAAATGCGAACGCTTGACCCCGAGAACCCGCTCGAAATGCAGGCCGGAGCGCCGCCTCGTGCGCTCACCACTCTGGGCACGGCACCAGTCATAGCGGTCCATCACCAAGGCGAAGCGCTTCTCGCGCGGCAACCAGGCGATTTCGGCCGGCACGACGGCCGCCTCCTGCAGATGGGTGGAGATGACCTCCAGGTCCTCTCCATCGAAGGCAAGCAGCTTGAGGGGTTCAGGCGACAACATGAGCTGCATGTAATGTTCCGCAGGCCTCGCGGCAAGAGGTCGCGGCGATCGAGGGCTCCAAGACACGCCTTCCGCAACAACGCTGGCGCCGATGGCAAGATGCCGAGACTGCCCGGAAGAATGGCGGTTCCACGAAGCTGATCCTCGGCGTATGACTCGGGCTGTTCATCCAAGAGTGCCAATGCCCATGTCGGTGTCCAAAGTAGAGCCCAGGTCCGAGTCTCAATCTCGCAATGGCGGCCGCCTGATCGTCGATGCACTGGTCGCGCAGCGTGTCGAACATGTCTTCTGCGTGCCGGGCGAATCCTATCTTGCCGTGCTCGATGCCCTCCATGATGCCCCGATCGACGTCACCGTCTGTCGCCAGGAGGGGGGCGCGGCGATGATGGCGGAAGCGGTCGGCAAGCTCACCGGCAGGCCCGGCATCTGCATGGTGACGCGCGGGCCCGGCGCCACCAATGCCTCCCATGGCGTGCATATCGCCATGCAGGATTCCACGCCGATGATTCTCTTCATCGGCCAGATCGAGACGGGCATGCGCGAGCGTGAAGCCTTCCAGGAGGTCGACTACAAGGCCTTCTTCGGCTCGATGGCCAAATGGGTGGTCGAGATCGACAAGGCAGAGCGCATTCCCGAACTGGTGACCCGCGCGTTCCGCGTCGCCATGCAAGGCCGCCCCGGCCCGGTGGTGATCGCCCTGCCGGAGGACATGCTGGTCGAAACAGCCACGGTTGCCGACGCCGCTTTCGTCGAGCCGGTTCAGACCTATCCCGGCCAGGCCGAGATGGCGCGCCTCGAGGGCCTGCTCGGGGAGGCGAAAAATCCCTTCCTGATCGTCGGCGGGTCGGGCTGGTCTGATGAGGCGGTGGTTGATCTCACCCGCTTCGCCGAGCGCTTCGACCTGCCTGTCGGCACCTCCTTCCGGCGCCAGATGCTGTTTCCGGCCGACCATCCCAATTATGCCGGCGATGTCGGCATCGGCCCCAATCCAAAGCTCGCCCAGCGTATCAAGGAGGCCGACCTCCTGATCCTGGCCGGCGGACGGCTTTCGGAAATGCCGTCTTCTTCCTATTCGCTGGTCGATATTCCTACCCCGCGCCAGCGCCTGGTGCATATCCATGCCGGTGCCGAGGAACTGGGACGGGTCTACCAGCCCACGCTCGCCATCCATGCGACGGCCCAGGCCTTCGCCGCAGCCTTGGACGGGCTTCAGCCCTCGGGCAGCCTGTCCTGGTCGGGACAGACGCGCCAGGCGAACCGGGACTTCCACGACTGGACCGACGAGCCCAAGCCCATTCCCGGCATGTTCCAATATGGCGAGGCGCTGCTCTGGCTGCGTGACCGCCTGCCCGAGGACACGGTAATCTGCAACGGCGCCGGCAATTATGCCATCTGGGTGCAACGCTATCTGCGCTTCCGCCGCTTCGGCACGCAGCTTGCGCCGACATCGGGCTCGATGGGCTATGGCGTGCCTGCTGCGGTGGCGGCCAAGGCGTTCGACCGTTCGAAAACGGTGGTCTGTTTCGCCGGCGACGGCTGCTTTATGATGAACGGCCAGGAATTCGCCACCGCCGTGCAGTATGACCTGCCGATCATCGTGGTCGTCGTCGACAACGGCATGTACGGCACCATCCGCATGCATCAGGAACGGGAATTCCCTGGGCGGGTCTCGGCGACGAAGCTCAGGAATCCGGACTTTGCCGCCTATGCGCTCGCCTTTGGCGGCCATGGCGAGACCGTGACGACGGCGGCCGAATTCGGTCCGGCCTTCGAGCGGGCGGCGGCCTCCGGCAAGCCCGCCATCCTGCATTGCCGCATGGATCCGGAGGCGATCACGCCGATGACTACCATCGCAAGGATCCGCGAGCAGGCGCTGGCGAAATGAGAGGTTCTTCCTGGGACCGTCGGCTTCCAGGGCTTATCGCCCTTCTTCTTCTGTCATCGCCTGCCTTTGCCGGCGATGCCGTGAAAGGCAAGGCTGGCTTTGCCCGTTGCGCGGCCTGCCATCGGGTCGGCGAGGGCGCCAAGAACGTGGTCGGACCCCAACTCAACGGCATTGTCGGACGCCCCGCCGCCTCCGCGCCGGATTATGTCTATTCGCAAGCGCTGAAGACGTCGGGCAAGATTTGGGACGAGGCCTCCTTGCGCCTCTTCCTTGCCCACCCTTCGGCTGTCGTTCCCGGTACCAAGATGACCTTTGCCGGTATTCGCGATGACGCGACGGTGGATGATGTCATCGCCTATCTCGCGACCTTCGACGCGGAAGGAAAAGCCAAGCCATGAGCCGTCCGCTCCAGAATCGCGTCACGCCATTCGGTGAGATCGTTGCCATGACGGCACGTGGCACGATGATGGGCATTCGCGGAGGCCGCATCCATGACGAGACCAAGCGCCTGACGCGCCGGCGCTGGACCTCCAAGCGCTGGATCTGCTGCGAGCTCTCTTTCAAGGGGCGCTGGCGGGAGGTCATGGGCCCCGGCTACACGCATTTGTTCTTCCTGGATGAGGTTACGGCATTGGCCGCCGGGCATCGCCCCTGTTTCGAATGCCGCCGCCCTGACGCGCTGGCCTACCAGGCTGCCTTTCCCGAGCAGGGAGCGGGTGCCGATCGCATGGACGAGATCTTGCATGCCGAGCGTCTCGCTGAACATCGGTTGGAAGACAGCGGGGACCTCCCCGACGGTGCCGTCTGGGCCGATGGCAAGGATGCCTTCACCCGGCGCGAGGGCAGAGTGCTGCACTGGTCGCCCGAAGGCTGGCACGCCGTCCAATGGCAGGATCGACCGGCTCGGCTGCTGACCCCGCCGGCCAGCGTCGCGGCGCTCCGCAACGGCTTCAAGCCGAGATGGCATCATGCGGAGGGCGGGTCTTCAGACCCGACAGGAGTCGTTGCGCCGGCTGGTAAGGATTAGGCGGGCCTGAAGACCCGCGCCCCTTAATCTGCCAGCGCTGCCGAAATCCGCTTGTTCAGTTCTTCCGGATTGACCAAGGCGAGGGCTCCGCGGGTCTTGCTGACCAAGCCTTCCTTCTCCAGCGCCGAAAGTTCGCGGGAAACGGCTTCGCGGCGGCAGCCGATGCGGGCGGCGAGGTCGTGATGGAAGGGGGGCGGTGAGAGCACGCGCTGTCCGGGATGACTCGCGCGGGGCTGCGAGAGGCGGATGAGTTCGGCATAGAGCCGGTGCTTGGTCTGCAGGAAGGAATGTTCGGCGAGCTTGGTGTTGAGGGCTCGCACGCGGCCGGCGAGCAGCAGCAGGATCTGCTTGCACACCGAGGCGTTCTGCGTGAGCATCTCCATGAAGACCGGTCCGGAGATGATACACATCTGCGAGCGGTTGAGCGCGGTGACGTTGGCCGAGCGCCCGACACCGTCGATGGCCGACAATTCCCCGAAGAACTGCCCGCCGCCGAGTTCGGCCAGAATCACTTCCTTGCCGGTGATGGTGCGGTAGAGCACTCGCACCTTGCCGGAGAGCAGGAAATAGACGTCGTTGGAATTGTCGTCATAGTCGACGACGAGTTCGTTCTCTTCGAACTTGGCCCAGCGTACTCGGCCGTCGAAGGCCTTGATCGTGGCTTCGTCCAACGATTGGAACAATGGAATCTGAGACAGGGTATTCGACATCGTTCCTCCGCTGAAGCGCCTGCCGAGTCCGCCAAATCGCAAAGCGCTTCGGGATCGGAAAGGCGCGTTCATTCCATGAATGTCACGACCGGAATTCGATCGTGGCGGGCCTCCATCGCCGCGCAAAGTGCTTCATGGCGCGCCTCGTGGCAAGCCCGGGCACCCAAGATCGCCGCTACCGGTGTACCAGCCACAGAATTTCCATGGAACGGCAACAGGATCGCGATTTGCCTCGTCGCTTGCAGCACCTTATTTTCGAGGCAACGATTCGGTTCAATCTCTGGAGCAAAGTGCGTTTAAGCGGAAGCGCACTTTTGCTCTCCCTCTTTGTTCGAACGCGTCTTTGCGATTCCTGGCGATTCCGCCAAATCGCAAAACGCTATAAGGAAATACGATGTCGAAAACGCGCGTCGCGGTACTGTTCGGTGGGCGCTCGCCGGAGCATGACGTCTCCATCGTTTCAGGTCTGCAGGCGCTCAACGCGCTCGACAGCTCGAAATATGAGGGTTTTCCCGTGTATATCGCGGGGGACGGTGCCTGGTTCACCGGCGATGCACTGCGCAATCGTGCGAACTACATCCCGGATGAGGAAGCACGGCGCGCGCTGACGCGGGTCGATCTCGACCTGTCGGCTGGCAAGGGGCTTCTGGTTCCGCGCGGCAAGACGGGGCTTTTTGCCAAGAAGCCCGAGCCGATCGAGTTCGACGTCGCCCTGCTCGCCTTCCACGGCAATATCGGCGAGGACGGCCAGATCCAGGGCGTGTTCGAGACGGCGAACGTGCCCTATACCGGCGCCCGCACCATGGCTTCGGCCATCCTGATGGACAAGGCCATTACCAAGCGGGCCTTTGCCGGGCGCGGCATCGTCATGCTCCCGGATGTGGTGGTCTCGCGTCCCGCGACCGGCCTGGTGCCTGACAAGGCGGGCCTGGAAGCCGCGCTCAAGAACATCGCCTTCCCGGTGATCGTCAAGCCGGCGCATCTGGGCTCCTCGATCGGCGTCGCCAGGGCTGAGGACGTCGACACCGTGCGCCAGGTGCTGCCCGGCATCTTCAAGTTCGACACCCACGCGATCATCGAGCCTTTCGTCGAGAATCTGGTCGAATACAATGTCGCCGTGCGCCGCGAGAAGGGCGAGATCGTCACCTCGGCCATCGAGCGGCCGAAGCGCCAGAGCGACCTGCTCGACTTCAAGACCAAATACATGTCCGGTGGCTCCAAGAAGACCGGCGGCAGCAAGCAGCCGGGGGCTTCGAGCCAGGGCATGCTGTCGCTGACGCGCGACATCAATCCCGAACTGCCGGCGGCGCTGGAGAACAATATCCGGCAATGGGCAACGGACGCCTTCGATGCCGTGAACGGCACCGGCGCGCCGCGCATCGACTTCCTGTCCAATGAACGGACCGGCGAGGTCTGGCTCAACGAGGTCAATCCCTGCCCGGGCTCCTTCGGCTATTTCCTCTGGGAGGCTGCGGCCAAGCCGGTGCTGTTCACAGCTTTGCTCGACCAGCTCATCGAGGAGGCCAAGGCCTGCCATCGCGCCGCCCAACTGCCTGGTGATCCTACGCCGGCGGATGCGCGCCTGTTCAAGCGGTGATTTGGAGCGCGGACGTTCCGTCCGCCCTTTTTTCTCCACACGCGTGATGTTTCCAAGAGCGGGCAAGATGCCCGCGCACCCGGGAAATCCTATTTCGGGACTGGAAGTCCGCGCTCCAAGATCGCCGCCCGTACCCGGTCCGGTGTCGCCGGAACTCGGCGCAGCCTGATCCCTGCCGCATCGTGCAGGGCGTTGAGGATAGCTGGCGCGGTGGGAATGAGAGCCTGCTCGCCGACGCCCTTGGCACCGAACGGACCGACAGGTGAGGCATCCTCGATCAGGATCGTCTCCACCGGGGGAACGTCGCCGATGGTGGGGATGAGATAATCGTGCAGGTTCTCGCCACGGCCGGGATGGAACTCCTCCATCAGGGCCAGGCCGAGGCCCTGGGCGACGCCGCCTTCGATCTGGCCCTCCACCAGGGTCGGATTGATGGCGCGGCCGACATCATGGCTGGCGGTGATCTTCAGGACCTTGATCGTGCCGAGCTCGCAATCGACCTCGATCTCCGCCATATGGGCGCCGAAGCCGTAGAGAGCATAGGGGTCGCCCTGGCCATCCGCGTCGAGGGGGCTGGTGGGCGGATCGAAGGTCTGTTCGGTGGAGAGGGCATAACCGAGCTCGTTGGTCGGCAGGTCCGCCAGAGCGAGCGTGCGCACCCTTTCGCCGTCTTCCACCGTGAGCACGGCATCCCCGAAGCGGATCGTGGCAGTCTCGCCGGCATTGGTCTGGCGCAGGATCTGCGCGCGCAGGTCCCGCCCCGCGAGTTCCGCCGCCTTGCCGGTGACGAAGGTCTGGCGAGAGGCCGAGGTCTTGCCGCAATCGGGCGAGAGGTCCGTATCGGCGGAGACGAGGTCGAAGGCCTCCACCGGCGCGCCAAGGGCCTGCGCGCAGATCTGGGGGATCACCGTGTTGGATCCCTGGCCGATATCGACGGCCCCCTGGTGCAATGCCAATCGCCCATCAGGTTTGAGGCCCAGCCGGATGGTGGAGGGATTGGGCAGGGAGGTGTTGCCGCAGCCATACCACATGCCGGCGATGCCCACGCCTCGCCGCAACGGGCCCGCCTGCGCGCCATTGAAGGCGGTGGCCTCCTCGCGGGCGCGCCGCCAGGGAGCGCGTAAAGCCTCCAGGCAGGCCTTGATGCCGACGCCCTTGCCAAGCACTTGGCCCGTCACGGTCGGCTGGTCATTGGTGAGGGCGTTGAGGATGCGAAATTCCAGCTTGTCGATACCGAGCCTGTCGGCAAGCTCGTCATAAAGCTGTTCCTGGGCGATCGAGGATTGCGGCACGCCGAAGCCGCGAAAGGCGCCTGCCGGCACCAGATGGGTGTGCACGGCCCTGGCGAGCGCACGATAATGCGGGATGTAATAGGGACCGGAGGCGTGCACCGGCACGCGGTTGGCCACCGTCGGGCCCCAGGAGGAATAGGCGCCGGTGTTGAAATCGCCGGAAAAGTCCATCGCGGTGAGCCTGCCCTCCCGCGAGGCGCCGATCCGCAGCTTCATCCGGGCCGGATGCCGCTTGGTGGTGGTGGCGATCGATTCGGAGCGCGAATAGACCATGCGGACGGGACGATCGAGCTGCCAGGCGGCGACGGCGATGAAGGGCTGGATCGACAGATCGAGCTTGGAGCCGAAGCCGCCGCCGACGGCGGTGGGGATGATGCGCACATTCTCCGGCGGGATGCCGAGGAGGCCGGCGACGTCGTCGCGATCCATATAAGGCGCCTGGGTACAGGCCTGGATCTCGATGCGGTCCCCCACGCGGCGGGCAAAGCCTGCTTCCGGTTCGATATAGGCATGTTCGACGAAGCCGGTCTCGAATTCACCTTCCACCACGACATCGGCCGCGGCAAGGGCGACTTCGACGTCACCGCGCACGACGCGGCCGCGGGTGAGGATGTTACCGGGGCGGGTTGGATGAAGGAGCTCGGTCGAGGCGAGGGCCTCGTCGATGGCCGTGAGGGCGGCGAGCGGCGTCCAGCTGACCGGGAAGGCCGAGAGGTCGAGCGCCTCGACGGCGGCCGGCTCACCCACCACGGCAGCGATGGCCTCGCCGCGAAAACGGGTTTCGCCGCTGGCGAAGACAGGCTGATCCGCAAAGGCCGGGATGACGCCGTAGCAATTGCGGCCGGGGACGTCCCGTGCCGTGAAGACCCTGAGGAGGCCGGGATGCGCGGCGAGGAAGGCGTCGATGTCACCGATCTCGAAGGCAGCGCGATGGTGAGGACTGCGTATGGCCCGTAGCGCCAGGACATCCCGGGGCTTCTCGTCCGCTCCGAAAATGTCACGCCCTTCCACCTTGGCAAGGCCGTCGAGACGATCGATGCGCGAGCCGACAGGGCCCTCGGAGCTGGAAGAAGCGGCGGTTGAAGAGCCACAGGCCACTTCGAGCACTGCGTCGATGATCTTGCGATAGCCGGTGCAGCGGCAGAGGACGCCGCCGAGCGCATCGGCGACAGCGCTTTCGGTGCACGCGCTGCCATCCTGCAGCAAAGCCGTTGCAGCCGTGAGCATGGCGGGCGTGCAGATGCCGCATTGGGCCGCGCCGTGCCGCAGGAAAGAGGCCTGCAAGGCCCGAGTGAGCGGGTTGCTGCGGGTCAGCCCTTCAATGGTATCGACCCGGCGTCCCTCGGCCTGAGCAACCGCAACCAGGCAGGAACAGGTCGCCTCGCCGTCGAGCAGGATCGTGCAGGCCCCACAGTCACCCGCGTCGCAGCCGACTTTGGTGCCCGTCAGCCCGAATGTCTCGCGCAGGACCTGACTGAGGCGGGCGCCGGGCGTCGCGGCGATGGTGGCGGCCCCGCCGTTGAGCGTGAAGCCGGGCAGCTTCTGGTCCATCCCGCCTCTCCTTATTGTAGGGCCGCATCGAGTGTACGGGCGATCAAGGTTCTCACCACATCCCGCCGATAGTCCGCGCTGGCTCTGACGTCGTCGATCGGTGCCAGGCCGGCGAGATGCTCCGGCCGGATCGCCGCACCCAGGCCAGGCTCCGCCTTGGTGCCGATCAGGGCAGTCTCCAGGGCGTTCAGGCGCCGGGCGACTTCCGAACAGGCGCCGACGGCAATACGTGCATCGCGAATGATACCCCTGTTATCGCAAGCGAGGATGACGGCAACCATCGCAATGGAGATGACCAGATATTTGCGGGCCCCGAGCTTCAGGAAGGCCGAGCGGGCCGTCTCGATGCAGCGCGGTACCAGGATGGCGCTCACCAATTCGTCGGGCCGTCGGGCCGTCTTGCGATAGCCCGTGATGAAATCGGCCAAAGGGAGTTCGCGTCTGCCCGCCGCCGAGCGCAGTTCGACGCGCGCATCGAGGGCGAGCAGAGGCGGTACGCCGTCCGCGGCCGGGGAGGCGTTGCATAGATTGCCGGCTATGGTTCCTGCATTCTGGATTTGGATTGCGCCGACTTCGCGGGCGGCTTGCTGCAGGGCGCGCAAGGCTGGCGGCAGCGTTGCCCTGGTGATGGTGGACCAACTGGTGCGCGCGCCGATGCGAATGACATCGGCGCCAAGATCGATGCCCGACAGGCCTTCGACGGCGGAAAGATCGAGCACGGGGCCAGTGAGCGGTCTGTCGCCGAGTGCGGGGAAGATGTCGGTGCCGCCGGCGAGAATACGCATCGGCTCGGCCGCGAGGGCCGCGCAGGCTTCGTTCACCGTTCTGGGGCGCAGATACATCCCACCTCGCGACGCAGTGAGAAATTGTTAGTGTACAAATAAATTATCGAGGTCCGGGGTCATGTCAAGTGAAGGTTGACGGATGGGAGCCGCGGACCCGCCCGTCAACGCCCAACCCTACAAACCGAGGCTTTTCCGCACAGCTGGCAATCCGGACTGCCCGCCAAAGGCGGTGACGCCGGCGAGCCAGGCTTCCAGCATAGCAGGATTAGCCTTGAGATATTTCTCCGCCGCCGTCGGGCCGTCCAGACCATCGCCGGTGATCATCTGCATCATCTGGTTTTCGAGTTCGACCGTGAACTTCAGATTGGCGATGAAACGGGCGGCATTCGGGCACTGTTCAGCCCAGCCAGCCCGCACATTGGTGTAAACGACGGCTTTGCCGTAATCAGGCCCGAAGGTATCGTCGCCGCCGGCAAGATAGCGGATCTTGAAGTTGACGTTCATCGGATGCGGCGCCCAGGCCAGGAATACCATGTCCTCATGGCGCGCGACGGCCCCCTGGAGTTGGGCCAGCATGCCCTGCTCGGAGGATTCGACCACCTGGAAGCCTTTCAGGCCGTTCTTGTTGGCGTCGATCAGGCCCTGCACCAGGCGATTGCCATTATTGCCCGGTTCGATGCCATAGAGCTTGCCTTGAAGGCTGTCCCGAAACCTGGCGATGTCGGCAAAGTCGTGCAGGCCCTTGTCATAGGTGTACTCGGGCACGGCAAGGGTATATTTCGCGCCCACCGGCAGATTGGCGCCGATGACCGTAATGGATTTGTCCTCAAGATAGGGCTTGCGGTCATTTTCCATGCTTGGTTGCCAGTCACCGAGATAGACGTCGATATCCTTGGCCTTCATCGAGGCATAGGTGACCGGGATGGAGAGTACGGTCGTCTCCGGCTGATAGCCCAGCCCCTTGAGGATGGATGAGGCGATGGCGGTGGTCGAGGTGATGTCGGTCCAGCCGACATCCGAGAACCGCACCGCCTTGCAGCTTTCCGGTTCGCCCGCAAAGGCAGGCGCGGAAAAGCCCACCAGCAGGCCGGCAATGGCGAATGCTTTACCAAGATAATTCATGTCACCCCTCCTGGGGCCAATAGGCCCTCATCCGTCATTGGCCCCGCCGCCCTACGTGGCGCGCTGGGACCCCGAACAGGGATGCAGGGGGAAGACAGGACATCGGGGGCGCGGGCCTTCAGCCAAGCACAGTACCCGCGTACCGACTATGTGACCGGGGGCACCCTTGTGGCACAGGACAAGGCACTGCTACGCTGAAGCGGGCCGTATTGGTGGCTCCGCCGTCGTTTCGATGAGAGCGGCGTTCGTCCGCCCGTAAGCAGAGTTTCTTGGCGAGGCCCGATCAGGAGGAATCTGCTTAGCCGCGACCGGCCGTCAAGCCCCCTCGATCACCGGCACCTTCGTCGCCGGCGGCGTGTTGCGGCTGCGCTGGGTGCGCACCACGCCGTCGATCACGGTCATGCCGATGCCGGGCAGGTCGCCGAACTCGATGCTTTCAAGCAGGTTCTTGCCCGCCGAATGCTGGGCCTTGTCCATCAGCACGAAATCTGCAGCCCGGCCCACTTCGATCAGACCGCAATCGAGGGAGCGCATGCGCGCGGTATTGCCGGTGGCAAAGCACAGGGCGATCTCTGCCGGCACATCGCCGAGCGAGGACAGCATCGAGACCATGCGCAGGATGCCGAGCGGCTGCACACCCGAGCCGGCCGGCGCATCCGTGCCGAGAATGACGCGTTCGAGCTGGTTCATCTCGCGCGCGGTGCGCAGCGTGTAGAGGGCGGCCCGTTCATTGCCATTGTGCACCAGTTCCAGGCCGCGGCCGCAGCCCTCGCAGATGCAGCGGATCTGGTCGAGGGGCAGGGCGGTATGCCCACCATTGATGTGGCCGATCACATCGGTGTCGGCCTCCAGCACGACGTCCTTGTCGATCAGGCCCGAACCGGGGATCGAGGGGCCACCGGTATGGATGGTCGACTGGATGCCGTATTTGCGGGCCCAGCCCACCATCCTGCGCGCGGTCGGGCCGTCCTTGACGCCGCCGAGACCGACTTCGCCGAGCAGTTTCACGCCGGCGGCGGCGAGTTCCCGGAAATCGTCCTCGACCATGTCGGGCTCGATCACCGGCGCACCGGCATGGATCTTCACGCCGCTGGGCCGGAAGGCCGAGAAGGTGCGCTGGGCATAAACAGCCATTGCCTTGAGGCCGATGACATCCCTGGGGCGGCCGGGCGTGTGCACCTCGCCGGCGGATATCATGGTGGTGACGCCGCCATGGAGGTTGGATTCGATCCAGCCGAGCTGGTTCTGCCGCGGCGTCCAATCCCCGGCGACGGGATGGACATGGCTGTCGATCAGGCCGGGTGTAACAGCGGTGCCGGAGGCGTCGATCACGCTGGCGGCGCCGGAAAGGTCGAGATCCCTCGCCTTGCCGATAGCGGCGATGCGGCCACCGACCGCCACGATCGTATCGGCATCGAGGATGGGATTGGCGATGTCACCGCTCAAGAGCAGGCCGATATTGCGGATGACAAGCTTGTCATTGGCACCGCCGGCCTTGGCTTCCTCATGCGCCATGATGCGCTCCTCCCGAATTGTTCAAGATCGTTAGTCTACAAACAATTTGGGAGAGCTCAAGCCTGTGCCCCACACAATCGCTGGCAAGGGAAGCAGCGATTGCGAGGGGTATCAGCCGGTCTCTTCGTCTTCCTTCGCTTCCTCTGCCGCGTCGATGGCTTCCTTGTTCAGGGTGACGCCAACCGTGTCCGGGCGTTCCAGCGGCTCGGGCTTCATCAGGCGCTTGGAATTGACCAGGTCCATGCCGGCATAGATGCCGCCTTGCTGCTGCGCCACGATGCGTCTTGCGTCGCGGTCACGCACGTCCTCGATGATCTCCTCGGCCTCGATATTGTCGATACCGAGGGCTTCCAGGGTTGATCGCCCGAAGGCGAGGGCGCTCTCATAGGTCTCGCGCATGTGGAAGTCGACGCCGGCGCTCAGCAGGGCCAGCACGTGCTGGCGATCATAGGCGCGGGAATAGACTTCGGTGAGCGGAAATTCGGCCTTGATCATTTCGACGATCTTCACCGCCGTGGCGCGGTCATCGATCGCCACGCAGATCACGCGGGCCTCGCCGGCCCCGGCCGCGCGCAGCACGTCCAGCCGGCCGCCATCGCCGAAATAGACCTTGGCACCGAAGCGGGCGGCGACGTCGATCATCTCGACATCCTTGTCGATGATGGTCGTCTCGATGTCGGCGGTGCGCAGGACCTGGGAGACGACCTGGCCAAAGCGGCCGAAGCCGATGACCAGGGCCTTGCCGTGAGCGTCGGAATAATCCTCCTCCCGGGTCAGCTCAGCCGGGGCGAAACGCGTGAGCAGGCGTTCGGATCCGGCTGCGATCAGGGGGCCGAACAGCATGGTGAATGCGGCCAATGCCTTGACGAATCCGGCCTGTTCGCCCTGGAGGAAGCCGTAGGAGAGCCCGAGCGGGATCAGCACGAAGGCGAATTCGCCGGCGGGCGAGAGCAGGATGCCGGAGCGGATGGCATCGAGCCTGGTGGAGCCGGTGAGGCGGAAGACGGCGGCGACCGAGACCGATTTGACCAGGATGAGGCCGAGGGCGGCGATCACCAAAGCCAGCCAGTGCTGCAGCACCAGCGCGCCATTGATGTCCATGCCCACGCTCATGAAGAACAGGCCGAGCAAGAGACCGCGGAAGGGCTCGATGTCGGCCTCGAGCTCGTGGCGGAAATTCGATTCGGCCAGCAGCACGCCGGCGAGAAAGGCGCCGAGCGCCATCGACATGCCCGCCCACTGCATCAGGAGGGCGGTGCCGAGCACCAGCAGCAGGGCCGCGGCCGTCATCACCTCGCGGGCATCGGTGGTGGCGAGGATGCGGAACAGCGGATTGAGCAGATAGCGGCCCGCCAGCACCACCACGGCAATCGAGCCGACCATGATGCCGGTGCGCAGCCAGCCGCCGCCTTCACTGGCGACGTGGCTGGCCTCGACGGCGAAAAGCGGGATGAGCGCCAGGATCGGCACCACCGACATATCCTGGAACAGCAGGACGGCGAAGCTGCGCTGGCCATAGGGTGCCTGCAATTCGCCGCGTTCGCCCAGAACCTGCAAGGCGATCGCCGTAGCGGAGAGAGCCAAGGCAATGCCGGTGAGCGCAGCTCCCATCACCGACAGACCGAATGCGTTGGCGATGCCGCCGATCACGAGGGCGCAGACCAGAAGCTGCAGGCCGCCGAGGCCGAAAATATCCTTGCGCATCGCCAGAAGGCGCGAGAGCTGCAACTCGAGCCCGATGACGAAAAGCAGCAGGACGATGCCAATCTCGCCGATATGCTGAATGGTGACGGTGTCGGTGAACAGCGCGAAGCCGGAGGGGCCGATGGCGAGCCCGGCGATCAGATAGCCGAGAATGGCGCCGAAACCGATGCGCTTGAAGATGGGTACCGCGACGACCGCGGCGCCGAGGAAGAGCAGAAGGCTGGGAAGAAAACTGGCGTTGGAATGTTCCATGAGCCTTCATGCAATTGGAGAGCGGTCAGGTCAATTCCTTGGGGACGACCAGTGTCCGGAAAGGGATCGGAGGTACTTGGAGGATGGTAGAAAAAAGAGAGGAGGTCTCCCAGATTTAATCTCCTCGGATGCCGGTTCAAGGGCAGCTGTTGATCGGTCTGCTCACGGAAAAGAAAAAGGGCGGTACCTTGCGGCACCGCCCTTCGTCAAGTCAGAGAGGAAGCCGGACTTAGAAGTCCATGCCGCCCAATCAAGTCCGGCTTGCCGGACTTGATGATCTTTCGCTTTTGGGCGAATGGACTTCTTAGAAGTCCATGCCGCCCATGCCACCGCCCGGCATTGCCGGAGCAGCAGCGCCCTTGTCCTTCGGCGCTTCGCCGATCATCGCTTCCGTGGTGATCAGGAGCGAAGCCACCGAAGCGGCGTCCTGCAGCGCGGTGCGCACGACCTTGGCCGGATCGACGATGCCCTTCTCGAGCAGGTCAACATATTCCTCGTTCTGCGCGTCGAAACCGAAGGTCTTCGACTTGTTCTCGAGGATCTTGCCGACGACGATCGAGCCTTCGACGCCCGAGTTCTCGCAGATCTGCCGGATCGGGGCTTCGAGAGCCTTCTCGACGATCTTGATGCCGGCGCGGATGTCGGAGTTGTCGGAGGTCAGCTTCGAAACCGCAGCCTTGGCGCGGAGCAGAGCCGTGCCGCCGCCGGGAACGATGCCTTCCTGAACGGCCGCGCGGGTGGCGTTCAGAGCGTCATCAACGCGGTCCTTCTTCTCCTTAACTTCCACTTCGGTGGAACCACCGACGCGGATGACGGCAACGCCGCCGGCGAGCTTGGCCAGGCGCTCCTGGAGCTTCTCGCGGTCGTAGTCGGAGGTGGTCTCTTCGATCTGAGCCTTGATCTGAGCGACGCGACCTTCGATGTCCTTCTTCTTGCCGGCGCCGTCGACAACCGTCGTCTTTTCCTTCTCGATCGTCACCTTCTTGGCGCGGCCGAGCATCTGGAGCGTGACGGTTTCGAGCTTGATGCCGAGGTCGTCGGAGATCACCTGGCCGCCCGTGAGGATGGCGATGTCTTCCAGCATGGCCTTGCGGCGGTCGCCGAAGCCCGGAGCCTTGACGGCGGCGATCTTCAGGCCACCACGCAGCTTGTTGACGACGAGGGTGGCGAGAGCTTCGCCTTCGACGTCTTCAGCGACGATGAGGAGGGGCTTGCCGGTCTGCACGACGGCTTCGAGCACCGGCAGCATGGCCTGGAGGCCCGAGAGCTTCTTCTCGTGGATGAGGATATAGGGATCCTCGAGGTCCGCGATCATCTTCTCGGCATTAGTGATGAAGTACGGCGACAGGTAGCCGCGGTCGAACTGCATGCCTTCGACGATGTCGACTTCGGTGTCGAGGCTCTTGGCCTCTTCGACCGTAATCACGCCCTCATTGCCGACCTTCTGCATGGCCTTGGCGATTTCGCCGCCGATGAAGGCGTCGCCATTGGCCGAGATCGTGCCGACCTGGGCGATTTCAGCCGAGTTCGCGACCTTCTTGGAGCGGTCAGCGATGTCCTTGATGGCAGCGGTGACGGCGAGGTCGATGCCGCGCTTGAGGTCCATCGGGTTCATGCCGGCGGCAACGGCCTTGGCACCTTCGCGGACGATGGCCTGGGCCAGCACGGTAGCGGTGGTGGTGCCGTCGCCAGCGGTGTCGTTGGTCTTCGAGGCGACCTCACGCACCATCTGGGCGCCCATGTTCTCGAACTTGTCAGCGAGCTCGATCTCCTTGGCGACGGTGACGCCGTCCTTGGTGATGCGGGGTGCGCCGAACGACTTTTCGATCACGACGTTACGGCCCTTCGGGCCGAGCGTGACCTTGACGGCATTGGCGAGAATGTCCACGCCGCGCAGCATCTTGTCGCGCGCTTCCGTGGAGAATTTAACTTCCTTGGCAGCCATTTGGGTGTCCTCAGAATGAATGGGGAGATGGTAGCTGCCGTTTAGGCAACGATACCCATGATGTCGGATTCCTTCATGATGAGGTAATCCTCACCATCGAGCTTGATCTCGGTGCCCGACCACTTGCCGAACAGCACGCGATCACCAGCCTTGACATCGAGGGGAGTGAGCTTGCCGGAATCATCGCGGCCACCGGGGCCGACGGCGATGACCTTGCCCTCCTGGGGCTTTTCCTTGGCGGTGTCAGGAATGATGATGCCGCCCTTGGACTTTTCCTCGGCATCGACGCGCTGTACGACCACGCGGTCGTGGAGCGGACGGAACTTCATGTTGGTCTTCCTCTTGTGCGAGGGGCTAGGCCCCTTGGTCCACATCGAAGGGATTTTATGAAAGATCGTTAGCACTCATTGAATGCGAGTGCTAACGACTGACCCGGATTTAGTCAGCCCCCTCGGGACTGTCAAGGAGCGCGCCCGTAAACAATTTTAGCCAAAGCGAATTTGGTGAATGGCGCGCCCGAAGCATTTTGCGATTGGACGCGGACGCCGCGCCTCGCAAAGACCCATCGAAACAGCAAACTAGGGCAAAACAAGCGTTCTCGCCTGAACGCGCTTTGCTCTATGCCGCGCGAGCCCGTGGGACGCTGAAAGTTGCAAACAGGCAGGCGGCCATGATCAGCGTGGCGCCGGCGAGCGTCCAGTTCGTCGGCACTTCGGAGAAGATATAGTAGCCAAAGATCATCGCCCAGACGAAGGCGGTATATTCCATGATGCCGAGCCGTGCGGCATGGCCGCGCGCATAGGCCCAGGCCAGGCAGAGATGGCCGAATGTGCCGAACAGGCCGACGGTGGCGGTAATCAGCCAATGTTCCAGCTTGACCGGCTGCCATTGCCACAGGCCGGCCGGCAGCACGAACAGGAAGGCGAAGCAATTGGAGAGCATCACGATGGTCAGCGTCGAATCCTGGCTCGACTGCTGACGCATCAGCACCATGGAGAGAGCGTAGAAGAAAGCGCAGCCGAGCGCCGCCAGGAGGCCGATCACGTCGAAGGCATGAGCCTGGCTGGCCTCCTGGCCGCGAGCAATCACCAGCACGCCGGCAAAGCCGACGAGGATGGCCACCAGCGCCCGCACGGCGATCGCCTCCTTCAGGATGATGCGCCCCAGCACGGCCATCAGCAGCGGGGCGAGGAAGGTGAGCGTGATTGCCTCGACCAGCGGCAGCCGCGAAATCGCCGTGAAGAAACAGGCCGCCGTCGCCAGGACCACCACGGCGCGCAGGGCGTTGCGCTTGAGCGCTGCGGGAGTGGGCCGGCCCTTGGCGAAGAGCAGGTAGATCACCAATGCGACCACGGCCCCGGCGCCATAGCGCATGGTGATTGCCTGCATCAGCGGGTAGGTGGTCGAGATCACCTTCATGCCGGTGTCGAGAAAGGCCAGGAAGGTGACGCCCAGCCCCGACATCAGGATGGGGCGCAACGACGCCTCGTTCCTCATGGCCGCACCTTCGGGGCGACGGCTAAGCAGAGTTTCCTGGCGCGGCCCACGGATGGGTCTCGCCAGGAAACTCTGCAAATGTTTGATATCTTGCAGATTCCTCCTGATCGGACCCGTGGCCCGATCAGGAGGAATCTGCTTGGGCCATGATATGCGCAGGCGCGGCTTGTCGGCGGCCCGACAGCGGTGCCGCCACCGTTACGGGCTGCGCGGATCTCGATATCGGGCAAAAACACGGGAACAACCGCTGCGTGTCAGGAAACCTTGTTTCCTTTCATTAATGAGGAAGGGGGTGAATCGTCCATTGGGTGGCGAAAATATTTCTTGGCTTCGCTTCTTTTCCGCGACCGGATTCTTTCCCACGCGTTTGGCGGGAAGCACTTTCCAGCAATCGAAGCAAGACGGGCCGATGGCTTGCTCCTATGCTTGGTGCGTGAGATTGCGATGCGTGCGAAAGCGCAAGGACCCGCGACCAATCGCCGTCTTTACTGTCCATGCTGGTGCATCGGCCCAAAATTCGGGTTATGACTGGGCTAGATTGGAAGAGTTCGAAGCGAGCATTGGCTTCTTCGGTCAGCGTCGCCGGGTTTGGGGCAGGCTCCGTAAATCCGGTTCAAGGCGAGTTTGGGTTGAGATGATGAACTACACCGCGATTTTCGAAACGGCTGTCGACGCTCTCCGGCGTGAGAAGCGCTATCGTGTCTTCGCCGATATCGAACGGATCGCCGGGCGTTTTCCCCACGCCCTCTGGCATGCGCCCGAAGGCTCGCGCGAAATCGTGGTGTGGTGTTCCAACGATTATCTCGGCATGGGGCAGCACCCCGGCTCGATCGCCGCCATGGTCGAGGCCGCGCAGCATCTGGGCGTCGGCGCCGGCGGTACCCGCAACATCTCGGGCAACAGCCACCAGGTGGTGACGCTGGAGCGCGAGCTTGCCGACCTCCACGGCAAGCAAGCCGCATTGGTCTTCACCTCCGGCTATGTTTCGAACCAGACCGGCATTTCCACCCTCGGCAGGCTGCTGCCTGATGGTCTGATCCTGTCAGACCAACTCAACCACAATTCGATGATCGAGGGCGTACGGCAATCGGGCCGCGAGAAGGTGATCTTCCGCCACAACGATCTCGACCATCTCGAAGACCTCCTGCGCAAGGCTGGCAAGGAGCGTCCCAAGCTGATCGTCTTCGAGAGCGTCTATTCCATGGATGGAGACGTCGCGCCGATCGGACGGATCTGCGATCTGGCCGCGCGCTACAATGCCATGACCTATCTGGACGAGGTTCATGCCGTGGGCATGTATGGCCCGCGCGGCGGCGGTATCGCCGAGCGTGACGGTCAGATGGGACGCGTCGACGTGATCGAGGGCACGCTCGCCAAGGCGTTCGGCACGCTCGGTGGCTATATCGCTGCGAATGCCCCCATCATTGACGCCGTGCGCTCACATGCACCGGGCTTTATCTTTACCTCGGCGCTGCCGCCGGCCGTGGCAGCGGCGGCTCAGGCCTCCGTCCGTCATCTCAAGGCCTCGCAGAGCGAGCGCGCGGCCCAGCAGGCCAATGCGGCCCGCACCAAGGCGGCGCTGGCCAATGCCGGCCTGCCGGTAACGATTTCCGAAACCCATATCGTGCCGGTGATCGTGGGCGATGCCGAACGCTGCAAGGCTGCCAGCGATCTGCTTCTCGCCGAACACGGCATTTACATCCAGCCCATCAACTATCCCACCGTGCCGCGCGGCACCGAGCGCCTGCGCATCACGCCGACACCCTTCCATGGCGAGGAACTGATCGCCGAGTTGACGAAGGCACTGGTGGCGGTGTGGCACAAGCTCGATCTGCCCTTCCGGCTGCGTGCCGCGGCGGAATAAGCCCGCCTCTGAAACTCGGCTTCTCCTTATTGCGAACGGCGTGAAGCACTCCGGCGCGTTGCGAGCGCCTGGCGGCGCTTGCGATGACGGCATGGGCCGAGACGGAGCAGCCGGCCGAAAACAAGCCGTGGCGGTAACCATGATTGCTAGCCGAAAAGTTACCATGTTCCGGGAATGGCGCGCCTTGTGGCGCGAAATCAACGGTGAGGCGCCCTGATTCAATCTTTGTTGGCGATTTGCGCACAAACGTTTCGTTACGGCTTCCGGGGGGACTGGGGCCGATCGTTCCGGCGTTTGTTGACGTGAGTATCCATGCGCGTACTGGGTCTGCCAGCCATTCTCGTCGCCTGCCTCGCTCTGGCGAGTTGCAGTGCCATCAGCGGCGATCCTGACCGGCCCATCCGGCCGCCGGAGACCACGGGCTCGGTTGCTTCCTCCATTCCGGCGCCGCCGGAGCCGGAACCGATCCAGCAGCCACTCCCCGAGGGCGTGCCGCCGGACACGGTGGCCATGGCGTCGCCACCGATTTCCAGGCCGCCACTGCGGCCCGTGACACTCCCCGTCGAGCCCGCGGCAGCGACCATGGCCGCGCCGGTGATCAAGCAGAGCCTGCGCGAGCGCATCTATGGCCGCCGCTTCCGGGATGCCAAGCCGATCAATTTCGGCAAGGCTTCGCCGCGCGCCTTCGCGGTTCACGGTGTCGACGTCTCGCGCTGGCAGGGCGACATCGACTGGCAGACGCTGCGCCAGCAAGGTGCCAACTTCGCCTTCATCAAGGCGACCGATGGCGGCGACCATCTCGATCCCCTCTTCAGGCGCAATTGGCGGGCTTCGCACGAGGCCGGGCTCAGGCGCGGCGCCTATCATTTCTTCTATTGGTGCCGCAGCGGCGCCGAGCAGGCACGCTGGTTCATCCGCAACGTACCGCGTGTCGACGGGGCGCTGCCGCCAGTGCTCGATGTCGAATGGAATGCCGACTCGGCCTGCAAGCGGCGGCCGTCGCCCGCCGAAATCGTTGAAAAGATGCGCGTGTTCCTCACCATGGTGGAACAGCATTACGGCCAGCGACCCATCATCTACACGGCGCCGGGCTTCTATCACGACAATCTGGAAGGCGCCTTCCTGGACTATCCCTTCTGGCTGCGCTCGGTCGCCCAGCATCCTTCCAAGGTGTTCGAAGGCCGGAGATGGATCTTCTGGCAATATTCGGGATCGGGGCTCTCGCATGGTGTCAGCGAGAAGATCGACCTCAACGTCTTCAACGGCAGCGCCGAAGCGTGGTATCGCTGGGTTGATCAGAATACCGGTGGAGGAAGCCCAGGCTCCGACCGTTATGCATCCCGAGAATAGATCACTATTTTAATAGACTTTGACGTTGGTGTGTAAATGATGGATCGTCGGCTCGATCGGATTTCGAGTCGAGGGGCCTTCCAATGCGCATCATCCTTGCCGCCTTTTCCGCCTGCGTCCTGCTTTTAGCCTCCTTCGGTGCGGTCCGGGCGGCCGAGCGCTGGGAGACGCTGCCGCCGACGCCGGCACCCGTCACCAAGGGCAGCTTTGCCGATATCAACGGCATCAAGCTCTATTACGCCACCCTGGGAAAGGGAGCGCCGGTCGTGCTGCTGCATGGCGGCCTCGGCAATTCGGACTATTGGGGCCTGCAGGCCAAGGCCTTGGCGCGCCGTCACAAGGTGATCCTTGTCGACAGCCGCGGCCATGGCCGCTCGAGCCGGGATACCAAGCCCTATGGCTATGACCTGATGGCCGATGACGTGGTCGCCCTGCTCGACAAGCTCAAGATCAAGCGGGCCGATGTCGTCGGCTGGAGCGACGGCGCCATTCTCGGCATCGATCTCGCCATCCGTCATCCCGACCGCGTCGGCAAGATCTTCGCCTTCGCGGCGAACACCGTGACCTCCGGTGTCAAGGACGGGGTCGACAAGAATCCTACCTTCGCCGCCTATATCGAACGGGCCGGCAAGGAATATGCCAAGCTGTCGCAGACCCCGAAGGAGTATGAGGCCTTCGTCGGCCAGATCAGCCAGATGTGGGCGACACAGCCGAGCTGGACCGATGTGCAGCTCAAGGCGATCAAGACGCCGGTGCTGGTTGTTGATGGCGATCGTGACGAGGCGATCAAGCGCGAGCATACCGAATACATCGCCGCCACCATCCCCGGCGCCGGCCTTTTGATCCTGCCCAATGCCAGTCACTTCGCCTTCCTGCAGGATCCGGCCCTGTTCAATGCGGCGTTGATCGGGTTCCTAGACGGGAAATGAGCACGGGCTTGCCAAGTCCGGCTCATGCCTAAAATGTTTCCCGGCCTGCTCCGAGAACGCGCAAGAAAGCGTGAAGCGGCAATCTATGCCGATCGCTCTTCGTGATCGGAGGGCACCGGCTTGCCGCTCGCCATCGCTTTGAGGCGTTGCAGGAGCATGCGGAAGATGCCCGGCTTCGGTTTCCCGCCAGTGAGGAGGAAGCCATTATGCCGGGGTGCATGGCACCAATGGCGGCCCCAGGGATCGTCCTGATAGTCGGTGCTGGACATGTGTCGAACTCCGCTAACCGTTGTCAGACAGAGTATAGGATTTGTCTGCTGACCGCAGCCTGTCAGCAGTCGCAGGGTTTCAACCACCATCTTGCCGCTAGAGCGTTTTCCAGAAAAGTTGATAGACTTTTCGATTAAGAAAACGCGCTAAAACGAGGAGTTAGAGAAAAGGTGCAATTCAGAAAAATCGCACTTTGCGCTAGATTCGGCGATCCGGATCGGACCGGTGCAGATAGCCCGCGAAAACGTCCACGGAAGCAGCCTCGACAATCTGCGGCAGAATCCGGCCGATCTCACCGCGGTGATAGCCGGCATGTGTGACGACATGGGCCAGCATTTCCTCGCGCGACATGCGTCCGGGCTGCCCATCCGTGAACCTGAAACGAACGGTCTCCCGTAATTCCTCAGCCGGCAGGCCGGCGATGTAATCGACATAGGCGCTGTCCGTCTGGCGAATATCAGCGGAAAGATCCTTCAAGGCCGGCAGGTCGTCCGGTTCATTGTCGTCATAGCCATGGCTGCGCCCCTCTAGATGCGCCATGAAGATGCGATCGACGATATGGGCATGATTGAGGATGCGCAGCGCCGCGCCGAAACCAGGGAGCGGGCCAGCGCGCTCTACCTCGATCATCGCGTCCAGCATGAGATCGTCGGCCCAGGCCTTGTAGCGATATAGCGACATCAGAAGGGTCTGCGAGCCCATGCCGTCTCTCCGTCTTGTTCGGCTGCAGCAGACTTGCATCGGCAGCGTATTCGCGCAAATTCGAATTTGACGCTCACGAATAAGCAGATGTTATGGGACCTCCGATCAATCTGAGACAAATCGAGGCCTTCAGGGCCGTCATGCGCACCGGCCGGATGACCTTGGCGGCGGAGCTGATGTCGGTGACGCAGCCGGCTGTCAGCCGCCTGATCGCCGATATGGAGCGTGCCACGGGCCTCATCCTGTTCGAACGCAAGAGCAATCAGATCAGGCCGACCCGCGCTGCGATCGATTTGATACAGGAAGTGGAACGGGCCTTTATCGGCCTGGACAGGATTGCCTTCCTCGCCCAGGAGATCAGGCGGCATTCGGCCGGTACCCTGCGGATCGCAGCCATGCCGGCCTTGGGCAATAGCCTGCTGCCGCGCTTCCTGGCCCGCTTCCTGCGCGACAAGCCGGGCCTGAACGTGTCCTTGAATGCGCTTCCTTCCGCCATGGTGATCGAGGCGGTGGCGTCAGGCCAGGCCGATATCGGTTATGCGGATGAGCCGCTCGACAGGCGCGGCTTTGTCATCGAGCCTTATCCGGCTGCCGCCATTGCCGCGCTTCCGGCAGGCCATCGTCTGGTCGGCAGGCCGGTCATCGAACCAGGCGATCTTGCCGGCGAGCGCGTCATCAACCTGGATCCCGGCACGCTGTTTTCGATGCGGGTGGAATTGGCGCTTGCCGGGGTGCCACGCCTGGCCAAGCTCGAAACAGGGCTTTCCTATACGGCCCTCACCTTGGTGGCCGAAGGCGCGGGCATCGCACTGGTCGATCCGGCTTCTGCAAGCGAGTTCACGAGCCGGGACATCGTCTTTCGCCCCTTCAGCATCTTCATCGATGCGGGCTTCCAGATGATTCGCTCGGCAAACCAGACCGGTATCGAGGTGGCGGAGCGTTTCGCCAGTGAGTTCAGCGCCTATCTGAAGGAGCGCCTCGACAAGACGCTCTAGCTTGGGAGCGGATCAATGTTTCTCAGTAGGCGAGCCGGCCATGAAGATCGTCGAATGGCATCATCACATGCTCCCGATAGGGGGCACGTGTCGCCAGGTTCTCGTACCATGCCTGCACATTCGGGATTTCAGGGCGCGGAATATCGAGATTGAAATAGCGATAGAGTGTGGTGCCGACGGTGATATCAGCCAGGCTGAGATGATCGCCCAGCATATAGTCCCTGCCTTTCAGCCAGCGATCGAGCAGCAGGAAATGAGCACTGCAGTGCTCGATGCCGCGGCGGATGCGTGACCAGTCCCTCTGTGCTTCCGGCGTGCGGTAAAAGCCCCAGAACACGTCGGACAGGAAGGCCGGTTGCAGGGCAGTCTGCGACCAATCCATCCAGCGCTCGAATTGTGAGCGGTCGCCGGCGCCATCAGGCCAGAAACGTCCGGCTCCGAATCGAGCGGCGAGATAGCGCAGGATCGTGTGTGATTCCCACACGATAGTGCCCGCATCTTCGATAAGCGGCACTCGGCCATGCGGGTTCAGCGCCAGGAATTCAGACGTATCCAGGCCGCCGAAATCGCCGCCCGCCGGAATATGTTCGTGGGCGATTCCGAGTTCGCCGACCAGCCACATTACCTTCTGGACGTTGAAGGAATTTTGGCGTCCCCAGATTCTCAGCATGCTCGACGGTCCGTTACGCAAAAGGGGCGCGAACCGACATGGCAGCGCCCCTTCAGAAGATAACCAGGCCGGCATACGCTGGCGAAGTGGAAAATCTCAGCCTTCGCCGGAAATGCGCTCGATCTGGGCACCGCAGGCGGCGAGCTTGCGCTCCAGGCTCTCGAAGCCGCGGTCGAGGTGATAGACCCGGTTGACCACGGTATCGCCCTGGGCCGCCAGGCCGGCGATCACCAGCGACACCGAGGCACGCAGATCCGTCGCCATCACCGGGGCACCCTTGAGGGTGCTGACGCCTTCGATGATCGCCGTCTGGCCGTCGAGATGGATATGGGCGCCGAGGCGAGCGAGTTCCTGCACATGCATGAAACGGTTCTCGAAGATCGTCTCGGTGATGCGCGACTTGCCCTTGGCCTTGGTCATCAGGCCCATCAGCTGGGCCTGCAGGTCGGTGGGGAAGCCCGGGAAGGGTTCGGTGGTCACGGCCACCGGATCGATGCCGTGACCATTGCGGCGCACGCGGATGCCCTCATTGGTGGCGGCGATCTCGGTTCCAGCCTCGCGCAGCACGTCGAGCGCATTCTCGAACAGCTCGGGCTGGGCGCCTTCGAGCATGACGTCGCCGCCGGCCATCGCCACGCACATGGCGTAGGTGCCGGCCTCGATACGATCGGAGATGACGCGGTGATGCGCACCCTGCAGGCGCGAGACACCGGTGATCTCCATGGTGGCAGTGCCGGCGCCCTTGATCTTGGCGCCCATCTTGATCAGGCAGTCGGCGACATCGACGATCTCGGGTTCACGCGCCGCATTGTGGATGACGGTGGTGCCCTCGGCCAATGTCGCGGCCATCAATGCGACATGGGTGCCGCCGACCGTGACTTTCGGGAAATCGATCTCTGCGCCTCTCAGGCCGTTCTTCGCCTCGGCGACGGCATAGCCGTTTTCGATCTCGATCTTGGCACCGAGCCGTTCCATCGCCATCAGCAGGAAGTCGACCGGGCGCGTGCCGATGGCGCAGCCGCCTGGCAGCGAGACGCGGGCACGGCCCATGCGGGCGAGCAGCGGGCCGAGCACCCAGAAGCTGGCGCGCATGCGCGAGACCAGCTCGTAGGGCGCTGTGGTGTCGACGATGGATCGGGCATCGAGGCGCACCGTCTGGCCGGTCAGTTCCAGCTCGCCCGGGCGCTTGCCGGCGATGGTGACGTCGAGGCCGTGATTGCCGAGGATGCGGGCAAGCAGGGCGACGTCGGCCAGGCGCGGCACATTGGTGAGGGTGAGCACGTCCTCGGAGAGCAGACTCGCGATCATCAGCGGCAGGGCAGCGTTTTTGGCGCCGGAAATCGGAATGACGCCGTGAAGCGGCGCGCCGCCGGTGATCTTGATTCGATCCATGTTCGATCCTTCGGAATGGCCTCGGCCTCGCCCGTGATCGGCGCATTGGCGGCCGGAAGGCAAGCAGTCGAGCAACGTAAGAGATAAGGTTAACCGGTTTGAGTAAACGAAGCGCAAAGGCCGGACAAGGGCGAAGCCGGGGCGGAATCGCGGCAGGGCCTATTCGGCATCGTCCTGTGGCATTTTCGCATCGGCGTCGGCGAT
This sequence comes from Labrys sp. F242, assembly GCF_057813875.1. Classification (NCBI taxonomy): domain Bacteria; kingdom Pseudomonadati; phylum Pseudomonadota; class Alphaproteobacteria; order Hyphomicrobiales; family Xanthobacteraceae; genus Labrys; species Labrys sp. F242. The sequence goes on from NZ_JBVASG010000001.1 coordinate 328,951, forward strand.
TACCCGGCTTTCACTCGACACGGCGTCACGCCCGCGCGACTGGCTCTTGCGCCGGCCGAGATTGGCGCGCAGGGCTTTGGCGAGGCGCTCGGCTCGCTTTTCGGCCTCGGTTTTCACGGGTGTTTTCATCAAATGACGACTTTATGCAGCAACCGGCTTGCGCGGAAGCCTCCCTTGTGGCACTAGAGCGCCGCGCCGGGCAAGTACCTTGGCAGAAGCTGCAGTAGCTCAGTGGTAGAGCACTCCCTTGGTAAGGGAGAGGTCGAGAGTTCAATCCTCTCTTGCAGCACCATCTAAATCCTTGAAACAATTGATTGTTTATGCTGTGGCTTCGGCTGGTTGAGCCGTCCATTCAAGCTGTCCGCCCTCGGCCGGGCTCTCCGAAAACGAGGAGGTCGAGGCTGTTCGGGCGAAAGCAGATTCGCCGGGAATCTCCCTCGTCCGAGGAAGAGATGCGGGCAAAATGAAACGGGCCGGATGTCCGGCCCGCATAAGCATCGTCCTGTGGCTCGGCGAATGCCAATCCCCCTCAAACTTCTGAGCGGGCCAGCTTCTTGGCTGGTGGGCGCAGATCATAGGTCGCTTCCAGCTCGGCGAGCATATCCGGCAAGGGCTTCGCGCCGGCCGCAAGAGAAGGAGCTTCCTCGGTCACATCGCCGTTGCGGAGATGCTCCTGCCACTGAGCCTCGCTCATCTGGCCGGAGAGATAGCAGGCGCGAAGAAGATTGGCTTGTTCGGAGGTCATTGCAATCGATTGGGTGAAAAGAAACGGACATCGCCATGATAAAGCGAGGCGTCGCGCGGCCAAGTCAGCAATTAGGAGTTGGCCTGCCCCGAAAGGACTAGGCTGAAGGGAGTACGCTTCGCCCGGGGCCGTGATGAGGCCGCATCAAGGAAAGTCTGTGATGCCAGGCGCAAAGGCAACGAGGTGGAAAGGCTGGCCCCGACTGAGGGGGCAGCCGATCGTCCTGCTCAGGCGAGCGCAACTGGACGTATGGCGATGCCAGGGAGGCGCGTTTCGATCTGTTCTGAAGCCGTTGAAGTTGCTGATGTGGTTGACGTTGCGTTAATCCTCCGCTCGTTCAAGACGAACCAGCGATGAGCAATTAAAATTACGAGAGCTACAATAAGATCGAGGACGATCATGCTGAGCATGGTCGAATTAAAAAAATAACTGAACCAGTCGCTGGAAATCTGAGCGTTTTGCGAAATATCTGTCATTCCCTGGTTGAACTCCAGTTCACCTGCAGCGCCCCGCCGCCCGGTAGCCTTACGCTAGGGATGATTAGGTTGCACAAAGGTTAACGCATGTCTCGTTATTCGACCGTGACGGCGCGCACAGGGCGCGCGGCACGATGCCGCGTGACCTTTGGCGGAATGACGGCCTACCTTGTCGGCGCCCCTCAGGGCTGTTGAATTCCAAGGCGGAGGCCGGTGGTGAGCTACGGTCTTTATATCGGCAGGAACCATACGGCGGATGGGATCGCCTATCTCGCCGGCTATGGGGACGAGCCCTCGAGCCATTGGCTCGAGCTCGTGCCTCGATGCCGGCATGCGGCGGATGCGCGGATTGCGGTCGGCGTGACGCCTCAGGCCGATCTGCCGGGACAGATGAGCGAGGTTCCGCAGGTTCCCGAAACGGCGCGGCATCTGCGCGTCAGCTACAGCTACTACAAGGGGGTGCCGGCCCCGCTCACCAATGGCGGCCTCAACGAACATGGCGTCGCCGTGCGCGACATCTGGTCATCCTCCCGCGCCGAACTGGTGGCGATGACGCCATCGGACCAGACCGGCCCCAATTACAGTGACCTCGCCCGCTTCGTGCTGGAGCGGGCGCACACGGCCCGCGAGGGCGTCGAGATCATCGCCGATCTGATCGCCCGCCATGGCTATGCCGATTATGGCGGCAATTCGCATCTGATCGCCGATGCTGACGAGGCCTGGGTGGTGATCGAGTTCTCGGGCGGCCAGGGCTTGTGGGTGGCGGAGCGTCTCGGGCCGGATGCCATTCGCGCCTCCCGGCCCGGCTATGTCGGGCAGGTGCCGGTCGAGGACCCGGCGCAGACGGATTTTCTCTATCCACCGCATTTCGTCTCCTTCGCGCAGGAGCACGGCTGGCACCGGCCCGGTGCGCCTTTCGATGCCAATGCCGTCTATGGCGACGGCAAGGGGCGCTGGCCCGGTGTGCAATGGATCGAAGAGGAAATGACGGCACGGGCAGCCCGGCCGGAGAAGATCGGCCTGGCGGACATCTTTTGGGCCGTGCGCACGGAGCGGCTGACCGGCGACACTGCCGGCTACGGCCAGGTGGTGCCGCTGCTGGGCGTGATTCCCGAGGCCTTGCGCCTCATCTGGCACACCCAGGTTGGCGCGGTGGCGGCACCTTTCGTGCCGGTGTTCCTGGGCATCGAGACCGTAGCGGAGGAATATCGTCAGCACCGCTATCTCAGCGACGGGGAGGCCTCGCGCTTCCTTGACACACGCCATGCCGAGAAGGGGCGCCCCGAAACCTTGTCGGCGGTGCCGCAGGGCATCGAATCGACCCGTTCGGCCAGCCTCGCCGGCAAGCGGCTGCTCAATCTGCTCTTCCAGCACCACGAAGCCTTCCTGCCCGAAGCCCTGACGCTGTGGCAGGCGATCGAGGCGGTGCTGGCGGCGGAGCAGGCGAGAATCGCACGCAGCGCCGCGGTGCTGATCGAAGCCGGCGAGCCGAATCTCGCCGCGCATTTGCTCACCTATTTCACCAACACCGAACTGCGGCGCGCCCTCGATACCATGGAGCAGTTGGCGCAGGCCCTGGAGACCAGGACACGCTATCTCTTCGGCTTCAGGACTGAACCCGTCCCGCGTGCCCCGGCGCAAGTGTGGTGATGCGTGCCGAGCGGCCCAGCATCGCCGCCGCCCCTGCAAGGCTGAGCACCAGGGCGAAGGGAATAAGGCGGAAGGTGAAGGGCGCATGCTGGATGCTATGGTTGGCCTTCAGTTCCAGCACCAGCAGCGGCAGGACTGTCAGCACCAGAACGCCGAGCATGGCCGCTGCCTGGCCGCGCCGCAGCGCTACCGAGAACAGCGCGAGCCCGGCCAGGAGGCAGGCTGCGATCGGCCACCAGCCCAGAGGCATGGTGGCGCTCTCGAGCAGCAGTTCGTAGAGGCTTTGCAGGGGCCGGTAGACACCGTCGCCGCCGCCGAACCAGCGGGCGAAATCCTGGCTCGGTACTGAGGTCTGTTCGCCGAAGATCCTGCCGGCGACCACCACCAGGACCCATTTCGCTGCCCACATGGCGATATAGCCGGCGATAACAACGCCCTGCAGAAGGATCGCCTGCACCAGGCTGGCGCCGAGCGGGCGCTGCTCGGCCAGCACGGCGCGCAGCAGAAAGGTCCAGCCGAGTACGTAGGCCAGAAGGTCGGGATTGTAGAGAAAGTCGAAGAAATTGTAGATCGCCCCCATGGCGAAGGCCCAGGGTGCGAAGCGAAGCAGTTCCATCGGGCCCTGTTTGCGCAAGGCCACCGCCCAGCACAGCAGGAGGACCGAGAGGGAGACCATGTGGGTCGGGGTGAGGCCTGATATCGGCAGGTCCGTCATCACCAGGCCCAGGGCCGTAACGGCAACCAGCGTGGCGATCCGTGCCGCGCTTGCCGTGCCGCGGATGACGGGAGGCAGGAACGGAGCCAGCACCAGAAAGGCGCAGAGCATGAGAAAGGCGCCGCCCCAAAGCTGCAGGCTGCGATAGGAGAAGAACGACAGGAACGGTTCGGTGACGAGGCGATAGCCGTGCCAGTAGCGCGAATAGGCGAAATGCGGCTGCTCCGTGCCGGCAAGCTGTTCTCGCAAGCTGTCGCAGATCGATCTCGGCGGCTGCCAGAGCAGGGCCGGGGATTGCAGCGTGAAGGTGATGGGATTGCCCGCGGCTGGAGCGATCGCCGTCGAGAGGCCGATGCATTCGCTGAAATGGCTGAGCCGGTGCTGCCCGATGCGCTCGATACCTTCCCGATCGCCGAAGGACTGGCTGGCGATGGCCGCCCGGACCGCTTCCTGGATGGCCTCGGGCCGGCGCAGGCCGTCGGCCAGCCCCAGCGAGAGGCAGGCCAGCACGACGATGATGGCGAGAGCGGCGAGCGCCTGCGCGACGGTTTTGGCGATGGCGGTCAAATCCACGCAGAGAGCCCCGGGCTTTGGTAGCAAGGCGCTGGACCTGGCGGCAAATGCCGTATTTTGTCAAATCGGTCGGGACAGCCTGCCGTTGAACGAGCGGGCGGCTTACCGGTTTGTTGGAAAGACTTCATGGCGCGATTGCCCAAATATTCAGCGCTTCCGCGGGTGGGGAGGCCTGTACATCCTGGGACAAAGGCGGCATAGCGCAAGGAAAGGATCGATGTGCTCGGGGCACCCCGGGCAAACAGGGAGAAGCCGAAAATGGCACAGGCAGATATCGCAGTCATCGGCATGGCGGTCATGGGTCGCAACCTCGCCATGAACATTGCCGAGAAGGGATTCAAGGTTGCCGTCTACAACCGTTCCTCGGCCCGCACCGATGAGGCCTTGGTCGAGGCAGGTGATCTCGCCGGCAACATGATTGCCTGCCGTTCGATCGAGGAACTGGTCGCCGCCCTCAAGCCGCCGCGTGCGTTGCTGCTGATGGTGAAGGCGGGTGCTGCCGTCGACGAGACCATCGCCCAGCTCAAGCCACATCTCGCCAAGGGCGACATCATCATCGATGCCGGCAATGCCAATTACCGCGACAGCGTCGCCCATGACCAGGCCCTCTCGGCGGAGGGTTTCGAATTCCTCGGCGTCGGCGTTTCCGGCGGTGAGGAGGGCGCTCGCCACGGTCCTTCGATCATGGTGGGCGGCAGCCAGAAGGCCTGGGAGCGGGTCCAGCCGGTGTTGACGGCGATCGCCGCCCGCTATCAGGGCGAATCCTGCTGCGCCTATATGGGCCCGGCCGGTGCCGGCCATTTCGTCAAGACGCTGCATAACGGCATCGAATATGCCGACATGCAGATGATCGCCGAGGCCTATGGCCTGATGCGCGCCGGCTTGGGCATGACGCCATCGGCCATCGCCGACGTGTTCGAGGGCTGGACCAAGGGCCCACTCGCCTCCTATCTCACCGAGATAACCGTGCAGGCCCTGCGCACGACCGATCCCGCCACCGGCAAGCCGCTGGTGGACATCATTCTCGACAGCGCCGGCCAAAAGGGCACGGGTCGCTGGTCCGCCATCGAGGCGCTCGATCTCGGCGTGCCGGCAAGCGCCATCGCCGCGGCCGTCGAGGCGCGCGGCCTTTCCGGCATGCGCAGCCTGCGCCAGGCGGTGAACGGTGTCCTCGGCGATGCCGAGCGGGCCGCGATCGGCACGGCGACGCCCGAGATCATCGCCGAGATCGAGAAGACTCTGCTGACCGGCAAGATCCTGGCCTATGCCCAGGGCTTCGACGTCCTGGCCGCCGGTTCCAAGCAGTTCGGCTGGAACCTGCCGCTTGCCGAGATCGCCAAGATCTGGCGCGCCGGCTGCATCATCCGTTCGCGTATGCTCGACAGCATGTCGCGCGCCTATTCGGCGACGCCGGCGCCCGAATCGCTGATTCTCGATCCGGATTTTGCCGGCGAGCTCAAGGCGAGCCTGCCGGCCGCGCGCAAGATTCTCGGCCTTGCACTCGCCAATGGCCACCCGGTGCCGGCCCTGACCTCGGCCCTCAACTATCTGCAGCAACTGCGGGCCAGCAGAGCCACAGTGGACCTGGTGCAAGCCCAGCGCGACATCTTCGGGGCCCATGGCTTCGAACGCATCGACCAGCCCGGTGCCCATCATGGCCCCTGGCACACCGGTGCCGAGTAACGCTTGAGGAAAGGGCGGCGTGACCGGCCACGCCTCCCGGGCGTAACCGGTCACACCGCCCTTTCATATCGGCATCGGAAAGCTGTGCCTTCGATCAGAAGCGATTGGGAACGCAGCGCCGGCCGGACGGAGCCGGGTGCATGCCGCGAGGGCAAGCTGGGCGACGATAGGCCGGGGCAGGGCGCTCGAAGCGGTCGGCGCGGCGGAATTCGCAGCGCCCGAAGCGATTACGCTCCATGCCCGGGCCACAGCGGAAAGCAACTTCGTTGACGATCAGAGAGCCTTTCGTCATCGGCGTGGAGGCAGGCATGGCCTGCGCAGCCCCAGCCGTCGCGGCGATGAATCCAAGAGCGGCAGCAATCTTTACAATTCTTAACATAGTATCCGTCTCCGTTGGTGAATATTAACTGCCGCCCAGCCTATGTAACGTAAGGGAATGTTACGTTATCCGGTATAGGGATACAAGCGACAGGTGTCAATGCACACGAATCTGCCGGGCCAAAATAGGCTCGCACAGCGGACTATGTGGTAAATTTCCGGTATTTCTCCGAAGGGGCAGCCTATTTGCTCGGATTGGCCATCTTCTTGAATACGCTGTCTATGGCGTTCATCAGCAGCCTGTCGGGCTGGTGCTGGCATTCGCTCTTCACCGCCAGGATGATGCCGTTGCCATCGGTGCGGCTGCCGACCCAGTGATTGTCGTTGCGGCTGTTGAGCCCGGTCCACCAGCCGAGAATCCAGCTATTGCCTTCCCCTTCGAGGCGGGTGGTGGAGAGCCAATATTTGCACGGCATCGTGCCGAGGCCGAGCGCCATATAGTCATAAGCCTGGGCGGTCGGCGTACCGATGAAAGCCGCCGCTGCCGCCGCCAGATAAAACTTCCTCACCCTTCATTCCCGTCGCTGACATGATCGAATTGCGCGCCTTGTAGCAGGCGATGACGGGCCAGGCGGACGCCGACGCCCCGGCCATGCTCCGAGATGAATTCCACCCCTCCGGTTTCGAGCGCCCGGCGGATGGCGGCGGCGTTCGCGCTGGTGATCTGCGGAATGTCGTCAAAGGCATCGGCTCGCCGGATTGTCGCCACGCCGAGGCTCGAGGCATCCGCCAGCTTCTGGGCAGTCCAGCGCAACAGGGCACGGCCGGCCCGGATCTGCGCACCGGTAATCGGGGTAGCATGCATGACGTCAGTCCCCTCTCTTATCGGATGATCGGATAGCGATCACGACTATACGCTGCCCGCCGATGGGACGGAACCGGTTGCATGGCGGGTGCGCCGACAAATCCGTCGATTCCTGCAGCCCCTCCCAGACGATGCCCGTGTCATAATGCATATTCCATGCACTATGCTTGACTTTGCGTATGCCGGCCGCTCTGATGACCTCGAAACAGAGCCAGGACATATTCTGATTTCAGCCGCGTCTGCGCGGGCCGGGATCCAGGATAGCAGAATGCCTCGGCAAGAAAGAGGGAGGCCTCGCATGGCCAGGATCGAACGCATCGAATTGTCGATGGTGGTGCTCGAACCCAAGGTGAAGCGGGTCGACGCCATCCAGTCCTTCGTGGCCCAGGAGACACCGATCGTCCGCGTCTTCGACAGCGATGGTGCCGTCGGCATCGGCTATAGCTATACGATCGGCACGGGGGGGCATTCCGTCCTGGAACTCCTGGCGCGCACGTTCGCGCCGGCGCTGATCGGGCGCGAAGCCGCCATGGTCGAGCAGATCTGGCGCGATCTGCTCTTCCTCAGCCATGCGACCTCGGTGGGCGCCATTACCTCGCTCGCTCTTGCCGCGGTCGATACGGCGCTGTGGGACCTGCGTTGCCGCAAGGCCGGCCTGCCCCTGCATGTCATGGCCGGCGGTGCCCAGGACAGGGTCCGGCTCTACACCACCGAGGGCGGTTGGCTGCAACTCGACAAGGAGGCCATTGTCGCCGACGCCCTCAAGGCCAAGGCCGACGGTTTCGGCGGTTGCAAGATCAAGGTTGGCCGTCCGGTGCGCGAAGACGTGAATCGCCTCATCGCCGTGCGTGAAGCCGTCGGCGAGGGCTTCGAAATCTTCACCGATGCCAACCAGGCCTTCGCTGTGGACGAGGCGATCCGGCGTGCCCATCATTATCGCGAGGCGGATATCGGCTGGTTCGAGGAGCCGCTGCCGGCCGACGATGTCGATGGGCACGTTCGCCTGGCCGCTTCCACTTCGATCCCGATCGCGGTTGGGGAAAGCATCTACAGCCCGTCCCATTTCCGCGATTATCTGCAGCGGCGCGCCTGCTCGGTGGTGCAGGTCGATGTCGCCCGCATCGGCGGCATCACGCCCTGGCTCAAGGTGGCGCATATGGCGGAGAGCTTCAATGTCGCGGTCTGCCCGCATTTCCTGATGGAACTGCATGTCGGTCTGTGCTGTGCCGTGCCCAATGCACGCTGGGTGGAATACATTCCCCAGCTCGACGGCGTGACGGGCAAAGCAATGCGCATCGAAGCCGGCTATGCGCTGCCCTCCCCAGAGCCGGGTCTGGGTATCGACTGGGACGAAGGGGCCCTTGCCGCCTTGCAGGCCGAGGGGTCGGCGAGGCGGATCACGGCGCGCTGATCGAAAGAGGGGAAGGAGGAATGTCATGGCAAGGCGGCTGAGGCTCCAGTTCATCGCCGTGACCTGTGACGAGGATTTCTTTCGCCCCGTCCGCAAGGGCATGATGGATGCCGCCGCCCTGATGGATGTCGAGGCGGTGTTCACGGGAACCAAGGGGGTGGACACCGAGGAAATGGCCGAGCTCGCCCGCCGGGGCATGACTGATGGTGTGGACGGGCTGGCACTCGTCGCCTTCGACGGCGCCGCCTTCGCTCCCGTGGTCGCCGAGGCCCATGCCAGGGGCATTCCGGTGGTGGCCTTCAACATCGACCAGGGCAGGGGCAGCGCCGGCACGCTCAGCGGTATCGCGCAGGATTTCGGCGCGGCCGGCCGGACCCTTGGCCGGCGGGCAGCCGCTTCCATCGCTCCAGGCAGCCGCGTGCTGCTCACTCTCCACGATGCCGGCATCTCGGCGCTGGAGGAACGGCGCGACGGCATCACGGCCGCCCTGGAAAGATCTGGCATCGAGTGGATCGAGACGGTAACCGGTCATCAGGTCGAGGAGGCCACCCGGCATATCCAGGCGGTCCTGGCCAGAGAGCCCGGCATTTCGGCGATTCTCGCCACCGGGCAGGCCGACACCGAAGCAGCCGGGCTGGCGGCGGAACAGGAAGGCCGGGCGCTTTATGTCGCCGGCTTCGACCTGTCGCCCGCCATATTGCGGCTGATCGAAGCGGGACAGCTTGCCTTCACCATCGACCAGCAACCCTATGCCCAGGGCTTCTATCCGGTGATTCAGCTCGTGCTCAATCTGCGGTATGGCTTGATGCCGGCAAGCCTAGATGCCGGAGCCGCCATCGTCGACCGCGACAATGCAGCCCGGATCCGGGCCCTGTCGGAAGCGGGCTACCGTTGAGCGGGTGACGCACGATGCGAGGGGAGGGGCGGCATGGGCATCCCGGCGACAAGACGACGGTTGAACGAGATCGTCGGCGAAACGCTGGCCTCCCATATTCGCTCCGGTGCGCTGCCGGCCGGGTTCGTCATCCGGGAAAAGGCAGTCACCGATCTGTTCGGTGTCGGCCGCATGCCGGCCGTGGTCGCGCTGACCCGCCTGGAGGCGGAACGCCTGGTCCATCGCAGGCCGGCGCTGCGGGGGGTGGTCGTCGGCCTCAGCCAAGCGGTGCCGGCAAGGCCGGGTGATCTCGCCGGCCACGTCACGCTGCCGGAGGGCCTTGGCAGTGAGCTCGGGCAGCGCAACTGGCGCAGCCTGATCTATCCCACGCTCGAGCGCCAGGTCGCGTCATGCCTGCTGTTCGGACGCTTCCAGATTCGTACCCTCGCACTGGCAGAGCATTTCGGCGTCAGCCGCACCGTTGCCCATGAACTCCTGCTGAGGCTCGAACGCGTCGGCCTGGTGCGCCAGGAGGCCAATGCGCGCTGGTATGCGGGCCCACTGACACCGGCTCGAATCGACGAGCTCTACGAAATGCGCATCCTGCTGGAGCCGGCCGCCCTTCGGCAGGCCGCGCCAGGGCTCGAACCGTCGATAATCGAGGAAAGACTCGAACGGGTGTCGCAGGCGCACACCGCCGAGGCGCGATCGGATGCATCCTTGTTGCACCGGCTCGAAACGGACCTGCATCAGGACATCGTGCTGCGCTGTGCCAATGAGGAGTTGCGTGCCACGCTTTATCGCTGTCAATTACCGCTGATTTCGGTACATCTGTCTTTCGGTAATTATGGCGAGCGCACCGACATTCCTCAGATGATCGGGATGCATAAAACTGTGCTGGAACATCTTGCCGGGGGGCGGGTGGAAGAGGCGGCGCTCGCCCTAAAAAGCCATTTGTGGCACTCGCGTGGCGAGAATCCAGCACGCCTTGCGGATCTGCCCACACTCGGTCCGAAGCAGTTATACCCCTATCTTGACCCGATTTGACCTGAAAACGGCTCGATTCGAGGCGAAATCAATGTCAAATATGACGGGCACGGTCACGCTTGCATTTTTGCGCCGATATCAGCATAAAAGCCCATCGATCTCGGCCGGACGTTTTGGCTGTGTGGTTTTGCGACCACGCTCGCTGATGACCTTCCTACCAATTTCGACCCATGGAGCTTCGTGCCGCCGGTCGGTTGCAGGAAGTTCGATCGTGCCCATAGGAAAGGTTCGTCATGAGCACAGGTACCGTTAAGTGGTTCAACTCCCAGAAGGGTTATGGCTTCATTCAGCCGGATGACGGCTCGAAGGATGTTTTCGTTCACATCAGCGCCGTGGAGCGCGCCGGCCTGCGTGATCTGCAGGAAGGCCAGAAGGTCAGCTATGAGCTGGTCGAGGATCGTCGTTCCGGCAAGATGTCGGCTGATCGCCTCCAGGCTGCCTAAGCCCTGCGGGCGCGTCGCAGGACGCGTCTGATTCAATTCAAGACGGGCGAACGCTCGTTTGACGCCTCCGGCGATGGCCGGGGGCGTTTTTTTATTGCCTGAGGGCTCTGCCAGAACGGCTGGCATGTTCTCGACAAAAGTTGTTCTCCGATGCCGTCCCGACGGTTCGAATGGGTGATCCCGGCGCAGCGCCGGGGCGGCCGAGCCATCGACGTCCAAAGCCGAGAACAATCTGTGACGACTCCAGCGACTTCCGACCCCGGCAACTTCCGACGCGACCAGCGTTCGCCGACTAGGCGGACCTCCTAAGTCCCTTCTTACTCGGCAGGTTGCTTGGGCTCGCCAGCGTGATCGCCCTGGTCGCCGTCGGGGGCTGAGGTACTGACAGGAGACTGTCTTCCGCTGAGTTGGCCGAACTGCGCTGCCCGCGGCAAGGGCGGGCCGAGCGGTTCGTGGGTAAGAAGACCAGCTCCTCGACGAGCAACGCCGAAAGGCGCCCGGCAAAATCAGCACGAGCAGGCCCTGCCGCCGTCGAGCCTGAGAATCGACTCACGCAGGAATGGTGAGATTTCCACGACACGGAACTCGCGCGACAGCCGTATGCCGACATGGGCAGGCACCCACACGGCGCTGTTCGGCAGCACAACCCAGGTGCCGCGGCGATCGGTGGTGTCGGAGACGCCGCCGCTCGCCGCATAGACCAACTGTGCCCGATGATGAGAGTGGCGGGTACCGGTGAAAGAAGTTTCGTCGCCGGCCAGCAGGGATATCGAGCCTGCTTTGGTCGTGATTCCTTCCGGGCCCGATATGGCTGTTATGGTGATGGAAATGAGTCTATCCGCGCAAAATAGCCATCGAATGGTCTATTGTCGCGCTGGTGTGGGAATCTTCATCGATCGCATGAGTGAAATTGAGTTTTGCCGGGCTGTCGAGGCAAGACGCGCAGCATGATCCGCGTGAACTCGACTTGACCTGATTTAAATGACGTCAAACCGGAGAAATTTCTCGACGGTCACGTCGCAAGCACCACCACGGCATCAAGCCTTGTGATGGTACAGTTGGGTGGTCTCGAACCACCGACCTCCGGAGCCACAATCCGACGCTCTAACCAACTGAGCTACAACTGCATCTGGGCATGCGTTTAGCGGGATCGATCCGCTATTTCAAGTGTGGCACGCGGGATTTTTTAATCCGTCCCACTCAAAGAAAAGGCCCGGACCATGTCCGGGCCTCGAAAGAGCTGTACGTGCTGAAAAATCAGGCGACGCTCTTGAAGGTCTTCTCGACCTGAGCCTTGACCGGAGCGATCGCCTCGTTGGCAACCTTCTGGGCGAGCTCGCCGAATTCCTTGGTCTGAGCGGAGACGGCTTCAGCCTGCTTGCGCAGGAAAGCGGTGTTGAGCTCGATCACGTCGGAGAAGGTCTTCACGCCGAACAGGGCGATAGCATGATCGAAGGAAGCGTTGGTGTTGGTGCGAGCTGACTCCAGAACCTTCAGGCCGAGGGTCGAAGCGCCCTTGGAAGCGGTGCTGTAAGCGCCTTCGAAAGCACTGGAAGCTTCCTCGGCAGCAACCTTGATCTTGGCATAGGTGTCCTTGGCCTGGGCAGCGCCCTTCTCGGCGAAGTCACGGACGGAAGCAGGGATTTCCAGCTTGGAGAGATTTTCGAAGGCCAGCTCAGTTTCAGTCTTGTTCTTGGCGGCAACCATAGAACGCTCCTTGGGATAAGGGTGAAATTGGATTAGTGGACTTAACGAAACGACTTTGAGGAAGCGTCGGCATGACGTGCTGCAACGAGCGGCGACCTCACCTGCCGCAATCTATATCAAATGCCTTTGTGCGATGCAATAACTTTGTTGCAGTGCACAATCGTCAGATCAAAGCGCAATTTTTGGGCGATTCATGCCCAAAATTATGCCTATTGGTGAATTTTTCGCTTGGTCAGATCAGGGGTGATTGACGGGTTTTTACCCGATATTGCGCTGCAATTGCCACTTTTATGACAATTGGTGGCCGAATTAGCGCTTTGCCGCCATAGAGGAGAGACGCAACGTTACGCAGCGGAAAGTATTGCGTATCACCGCGACGAAGAGATATGCCGGGATTGCAAGACAGGGCTGTCTTTTTGCAGGGTCGCCAAGAATAGTTCAGTTATTTTGAATTATTAGCGTGCGGGGCCCAAGCAATATATTACCTCGCACCCGCGCCAGTTGAGATAGGAATGCGGCACTGCCGGGGCTGCCCGTCAGGGCAATCCCGGCCCGGCTGCCTTGATAATCTCTATTTCTTCGGCTTGGCGACGTCCGAAGCCACCTTGCTGGCCGTGGCACCAATATCCTTGGCCTGCTCGCCGAAAGCCTGGAGCTGCGCCTTGATGAAGTCGCTCTGCAGTTGCAGTACCTGTTGAGGGTCCCTGGCCTTGACGAGGTTCGAGGCGAAGTCCAGAGCAGCCGCCACGTTCTGTTCGGCATAGGTCAGGGCCTTGCGGCCGATATCCTTGCCGCCGGTCTGAATTGCATCGCTGGTGCCTTCGAGGGTACCGGCTGCCTTGTAGGCCGCGCCCATGAAACCGTCGAATGCCTTCTTGGCCTGATCGACGCTCTTTTCCGCCATGTCGCGCATCTCGGACGGTATTTCGAAGTTCGGCGGCTTGGTTGTCATTGGCGTATCCTCCGTTGCCCCCGCCCCCAGGCCGGTGACGGTGCAGGTGACGATAGCGCAGGCTTGGCGTTTTAACCATGCCTGAGATCAGCGGGGGATGACGGCGGGCCGGCGATTTACCCTTTTGTTTTCCATCTGTATTCATACTTTGTTAGTCATTTCGGCAGGTTCTTGGAAAACGGCATGATCGAGGCGATGTTGCGGACGGCTTTGATGGCCGATCAGCGCCTGCAGGCGCTGATGGACGACCCGCGCCCAGCCTTCGTCTGGCATCTGGACGGGCGTGCGCTTGCCTGGGCCAACCGCGCCGCAGCCCAGAGCCTGGGCCTGGCGCCGGCGGACATCCTGCGTCAGCAATCGAGTTCCGCCCTGGTTTCGCTCTCGCCGCAGATCGCGGCCATCGCCCGCAAACTCCCGAGGCCAGGGGCCATGCGGCTCGATCGCCTGCGCCTGCCCGGCATGGGCGCGCTCGACACCCTGTCCTGCGCCTGCCGATCCTTCGACGGTCCGGAAGGGTTTCTGGGACTGCTCGTGCAATCGCTCGATCTGCCGCGCGGACGGCGGCAGCAGAGCTGGGCTCCGCCCTCGGTGACGGATACGCTGCCGCCCTTACCGGCCGCAGGAACGGAGGCAATTCCGTCCGGTGACTCGGCTGCGGCCAAACCCTTCGAACAGAACGGCGCCTGGCGCTGGGTCGAAGCCGAAGGCGAGCGCAGCGAGCCGGCAAGGCCGGACGCTCCGCTGTCCTCGCCCGTGGAGGCCGCGCAGAACAAGCCCGCCGAGCCGTTGCCCATCGCTCGCACCAAGCCTCTTCGCTTCGTCTTCCAGACCGATGCCGAGGGACGTTTCGTCTCCGTATCGGCCGAACTGGCGCAGGCCCTGGGCCAGCGGGCCGCCGACTGGACCGGCCGGCGCTTCGCCGATATCGCAGCGGCGCATGGTCTGCGCGACAGCACGGCCATCGTCTCGGCCCTTGCCGGGCGCCGGACCTGGACCGGGCTGTCCGTGCTCTGGCCCGATGCTGCCACCCGACAGGAAACGCCGATCAGCCTGAGCGCTTCGCCGCAATTCCAGGGCGAAGGTCAGTTCGCCGGTTTCCGTGGCTTCGGCATTGCCGGTATGCCGCGGGCGCTATCCACCCCGATCGAGGCTGAAGTGCCGCCGGCGAAAGCCGCGATCGTCTGGCAGGATGCCGACCCGGCGGATGGACAGGAACCGGCACCCGCTCCTGAACCATTGTCGGTTCGTACGCCCCCGCGGAATGCCGACAGCAATGTGGTACGCTTGCCGAGCAAGGTGACCCAAGAAAAACACGCACCCGAGCGGCCTGTATCTGAAAAACATATATCCGAACGGTCTGGGCCGGAGCGGCACAGCCTGACGGCGACGGAACGGACCGCTTTCCACGAGATTGCCAAGGCCTTGGGGGCGCGTATCGAGGGTGAACGTCGGGTCGAACCGGCGAAGCAGGAAGCGCGCTCGGCCGCCGAACCCGATCAGGTTGGTCTGGAGCAACCGGTCGCTCGCGCGGAACCGGAAACGCGCCTTGAAAAGTCCGACGCCAAGTCCGCCGACCCCAAGCCCGCCGACCCCGCCGTTGCGCCGGCCCTGAGTGCCGACGAGATCCGCTGGCTGGAGGACGCCGCTTCCGAACCGGATGCAGTCTCGCCCGAAACGCTGCCCGCAGGCGAGCCAGAGCCGGTGGCGCGCCCGATCAAGCTTGGGCGTCTCGACAAGGTGCCGGTCGCCCTGATCGACCGGCTTCCGATCGGCATCTTCATCGCGCGCGGCGAGGAACTGCAATTTGCCAATCGGACTATGCTCGAACTGCTGGGCTATCCCGATGTCGAGGCGATCCGCCAGGCCGGCGGCCTCGACCATGTCTTTGCCGGCAGCGGACCCGTTGCCACGGGCGAGGATACCAATCCCGGCGTGCTCCTGAAAACCGCTTCGGGCGAGACGATCGCCGTCGACGGCCGCGTGCAGACCACGCATTGGGATGGGGAGAGCGCTCTACTCATTTCCGTTCGCCGTCCGCTCGGCGAGGTCGGTGCCGACAAGCTGCATGCGGCCGAACGGCGTGCCGACGAACTTCAAGCCGTGCTCGACACGGCGACCGACGGCGTGGTGATTCTCGACGAGCAAGGACGCATCGTCAGCATCAACCGCAGCGCCGAGGCATTGTTCGGCTATGAGCAGCGCGAGATCATCGGCAAGGACCTCCTGCTGCTGTTCGCGCCGGAGAGCCATCGCGCGGCCTTCGACTATCTCGACAGCCTACGCTCCAACGGCGTGGCGAGCCTGCTCAATGACGGCCGCGAGGTGATCGGCCGCGTGCGCCAGGGTGGCGCCGTGCCGCTGTTCATGACCATCGGCCGGCTCGGGAGCGAGAAGACGGGCGAGGAGGCCAAGCGCTTTTGCGCCGTACTGCGCGACGTCACCAGCTTCAAGAAGGCCGAAAGCGAGCTGACGGCCGCCAAACGTCAGGCCGAGGAAGCCTCTTCGCAGAAATCGGATTTCCTTGCCAAGATCTCGCATGAGGTGCGCACACCGCTCAACGCCATCATCGGCTTTGCCGAGGTGATGATGGAGGAGCGTTTCGGTCCAATGGGCAACGAGCGCTACCGCTCCTATGCACGCGACATCCACACCTCCGGCGAGCACGTCATCAGCCTGGTCAACGATCTGCTCGATCTCTCCAAGATCGAGGCCGGCAAGCTCGACCTCAGCTTCTCCAGCGTCAATCTCAACGAGGTGGTGCAGCAGTCGGTCAGCCTGATGCAGCCCCAGGCCAGCCGCGACCGCATCATCATCCGCATGGCGCTGGCCGGGAACTTGCCCAATGTCGTGGCCGATGGGCGCAGCATCCGCCAGATCGTGCTCAATTTGCTGTCCAACTCGATCAAGTTCACCCAGGCGGGCGGCCAGGCGATCATCTCCACCACACTGTCGGAGCGTGGCGAAGCGGTGCTGCGCGTACGCGATACCGGCGTCGGCATGACCGAACGCGAGCTCACCATCGCCATGGAACCCTTCCGCCAGGTCGCCTCGACCACCCTGGGCGGCACGGGTCTTGGCTTGCCCCTGACCAAGGCGCTGGTGGAAGCCAACAGGGCGAGCTTCACCATCCAGTCCACCAAGAATTCGGGAACGCTGGTGGAAGTGACCTTCCCCTCGACGCGGGTGTTGGCGGAGTAGGGGGCTCCAGCCGAAATTGGTGAGTTTGGAGGAGCGAGCCGGTATGGGTTCCTTGCCCACGACGAAAACTTCTTGCCGGGCGTTTCTGACGGTTGCCTTCGTCGTGCCTGTCTTGACTTTTCAGCTCCTTGCCGGCGCCCGAGCTTTCGCCCAAGAAGCGGCCTCCGTAGAGCCTGGAGCCGCGAGGCCAATCATCATGGTCACCGCTCAATTGGGTCAGGCGGCTGGCCAATTCTTCGCCGCCAATCCGACCATCGATCCCAAGCCCCATCTCGGGCAAGCCGAGGCCGAATTACCCGATATGGGATTTATGTTTCTCCATGCCTTCGCCGATCGGCCGGCCGAGCCTGATGGCTATATCCTGCGCTATGAGAAAGGCGATTGTGCGGTCTCCTTGCCGGCCGGACGTGACGTCTTTTTCGGGCAGACGGCTGGCTTTCTGACGAATTTTGCCGCGACATTGCCGCGTGAACCACTGTCGTTCGATCAAATGATGGCTCTGGCGCAGGAGATCGCTGCGAGGTTCGACAAGGCGGGTTGGAAGCGCCTCAATTACAATGCCGCCATTGCGGCGGAGAATTTCGGCAAAAACGGTCCCAACAAGACGCAGGAGAAGCTCGGCGAATGGGTGCCGTGCAATGAAGCCGGCCTCGTGGCCGCCATTGCCCTGGTCAATCATAGCGATGTGCGACCGGGGATGATGGAGCCCGCAGCCCTCACCGCGCAACGGCCGGCCGATGCCCCGCCTCACTATGTCGTCGAAGTCCGCTTTATGGATAGCGACATGGCACTTTACGATGAAGCCATCGCCCTGCGCGATGCACGCCGCCTTGCCGTCAACGGCGATACGGACAAGCCCCTGACGTTCAAGCTCTGGGTCGATGAGCCCGGCTGGCGTCCCAAAGACTGGCAGGGCCAATTCATCAAATAGAGCAGCCTGTCCTATTCATATAGCGTGCTCTTTCCCGACCAGGTTTCTTCACGCCGTCCTTGCCGATCCATGCGCCACCGCGATCGTCGCTTCGAGCAGCAGCCGAGCACCGTCCCTTATGCTCGCAGGCTCGACATGCTCGGCCTCGTTATGGCTGATGCCGTCTCGGCAGGGTACGAAGATCATTGCCGTCGGCGCCACGCGGGCAAGGAACAGCGCGTCGTGAAAGGCGCCCGAGACCATCCTCTTGCTGGGCAGGCACAAACGGTTGGCCGTTGCCTCGATGGTGTCGATCATCTCTGGCGCGAAGACACCGGGCGGCATGTCGAAGGCGGTGGCGATCTCGACCGAGCAGCCCTGCTTCTCACCCTCGGCGCGGCAGATGGCCCGCACCTCGCCCTCGATGGCTTCGAGCCGGCCAGCCGAGGGATGACGCAGGTCGAGGCTGAAGATCACGGCCTTGGGTATGGCGTTGACCGATCCCGGGATGGTGGCGATCCGCCCGACCGTCAGCCTCGCATCGGCATCGGAGGGCATCACGCTGGTCTGGAGTTGATGCATCATGCCGACGGCCGCCACCATCGGGTCGCGGCGATAAGGTAGCGGCGTGGTGCCGGCATGGCCGGCCTCGCCGGTGACGGTGACCTTGAGCCAGCGCGTGCCCTGGACGCCCGTGACCACGCCGATGGCGAGACCTTCCTTTTCGAGCGAGGGGCCCTGCTCGATATGCAGCTCGATATAGCCCGACAGGGGGGGGCCGAGGGGGCGCAGGGCCGCTTCAGGCAGGGATGCAAGCGTCGCGGCCAACTCGCCCGAGAAGGAGGCGCCGTCGCTCCCGGTCAGGAACTGCCATTGCGCCGGATCCGCAGCGCCGGCAAAGGCCATCGATCCCATCACGCCGGGTGCGAAGCGGCTGCCTTCCTCATTGGTCCAGGCGACTGCCTCGACGGGACCCGGCGTCTGCAGGCCTGCATCCTCCAATGCTTCGAGTGCCTCGAAGGCCGACAGTGTGCCGAGCGCTCCGTCATAGCGCCCGCCGGTGGGCTGACTGTCGAGATGGCTGCCGATCAGCAAAGGCGGCAGGCTGTCGTCACGCCCGCCGCGGCGGATGAAGAGATTGGCCATGGCGTCCTGGAAGACCCCGAAGCCTCGGGCCTGGGCCAGTTCGGCCAGCAGGCGCCGCGCGGCGCGATCCTCCGGGCTGAGGGCCTGGCGGTTGACGCCGCCCGCCGGCGTGGCACCGATGCGGGCGAAGGCCTCGAGACGCTGCTGCAATCGTTCGGCATTGATAGCCGGAGATGTCATCGGGCCAGCCCGGCGATGAAAGCGGTCACACGGGCGGGGTCGACCGGGTTCCACCATACGCCGTCATGCTTGAGGGCGCTGGCGATGATCACGCCGTCGACGATCGAGAGGATGTCGTTGGCATTGTCCGGGGTAACGCCACTGCCGACGAGGGTCGGCAGGCCGGCTGCCTCCTTGATCATGCGGATATAGCCAAGATCCGCGGCATGGCCGGTGCGTTGGCCGGTGGCGATGATCGCATCGGCGTCGAAGAAGACGAGATCCTTGACCAACTCCTCCACCGGCCGGTCGGCGACGATGGCGTGGGCGCCGTGCTTCACATGGGCGTCGGCGAAGATGCGGATGCCATGGGCGCGCAGTTTGGCCCGGAAGCGCATGGCGCGGGCGGCCTCGCCCTCGATGAAGCCTTCATTGGCGACATAGGCATTGGCCCATTGATTGACCCGGATGAAGCCGGCGCCGGCGGCGCTGGCGATGGAAAGGGCGGGGATGGCGGCGTTGGCCAGCACGTTGATGCCGATGGGACGGCCGAGTTCGCGCCGGATGCGGTCGGAGATCACCGACATATAGGCCGAGGTTTCCGGGCCGATATCGTCAGGCTTGGCGAAGGGGACGTCGCCGTGATTCTCGACGATCACGCCGTCGCAGCCGCCATGCAGATAGGCCTTCGCGTCGTCGAGGCCACGCTGGTAGATGGCTTCCACCGTCTCGCCCTGATAGCGCGGGGAACCGGGAAGGGGAGCAAGATGCACCACGCCGATGACGACCTTGGTTCTGCCATAGAGGCTCGTCAGCGCGTCGCCGGCGGCCTGGCCGATGGGTTTGGAGGAGGTTGTCATGGCTTTTCCGTTTCCAATTTCCTGATGAGGTCGCGGATCTCCGCCCGGCTGGGGCAGGACTCCGATGTGCCGCTGCGGCCAACCGCGATGGCAGCGGCGGCAATGGCGAGGCTGGTCGCCTCGACGGGCGCCATGCCGAGATCGATGCCGCCGGCGAAGATGCCGCAGAAGACATCGCCCGCGCCGCTGGTATCGATAGCGGTGACCGCCGGGGCCGGCAGGCGGCGAATGCTTCCGGTCCTGCCCTCGGCAATGAGGCAGCCGCGGGGGCCGAGGGTGACGAGGACGATGCCGGCTTTCTGGCGGAGGAGTTCAGCGGCGGCCTGCTCGGGATCGTCGCAGCGGGTCAGCGCCTGGGCTTCCCCCTCATTGACGATGACGATATCGGCCGACGGCAGTGCCGGGCCTGTTTCGGCGGGGAGAGGGCTGGGATTGAGAACCGTGCGGGCGCCGCGATGTATGGCCAGGTCGAGGCAGGCTGCAGTGGCCCTGGGCGATAGGTTGCCCTGCATCACCACGATATCGCCGGGCGCAATCCGCTCGGCGATATCCGTTTCCGCGTCGGGATCGAAGGCTTCGGCACACAGGCTTCCGGTGACGATGATGTTCTCGCCGCCGATTTCCACCAGCACCGCCGAGCGATCCGTGGGCAGGGGCTTGGCGGTGAGGCGGCCGGCGAGACTTTCCGCGGTGAGACGATCGGTGATCCAACCTCCCGCCAGGTCGTCGCCAACAGCCGCCCACAGCGTCACGTCCGCGCCTGTGCGGGAGGCGGCAATGGCCTGGTTGGCGCCCTTGCCGCCGATGCCGTCGGCGTGACCGGAGGCATTGAGCGTTTCGCCGGGAACCGGGAAACGCTCCAGCCGGAAGGTCGTGTCGACACAGACATTGCCGACGACATGCACTGCCATGGTTCAGCCCTTCGTGGTCGCCCGATTCTTCTCGGTCGCCCAAGCCAGCATCTGCTCGAACAGTTTCTTGTAGCCGTCCCAGGCGATGAAGCCCGGCGGCAGCCAATGCGGGCCGACATCGGACGTCCAGGCCACGGTGCGGCCCTTGCCGTAGGTGCCGGTCACCAGCAGCGGCTGGGAACCATAGTCGGACGAGACCGTGGCGAGCACCTCGGCGCCCGGCTTGAGCGTCACCTCGTTGTAGCCGAGCAGGATGGGCCATTCCGTGCCGAGACCCTGCAGGATCGGATGATCGGCCGCGCCGGTGACGACGGGGGCGTAGCCCTCGGGCACTTCCACCCGATCGTCGAAAGCAAGGCATTCGACCGGCAGCACGTCCTCCACCGGCGTCTTGCGGTAGCGCGCGCCGCCATTGATGCCCTGGAAGCTGAAATAGCCGCCGAACATCAACAGGCCGCCGCCGTTCTGCACATAGTCACGCAGAAGGCGCAGGCGGTTCGGGGTGGGCTTGGAGTGGATCCAGGTATCGGGATGGAGCAGCAGCGTGTTTGCGCCGATGTCGGATAGCACGACGGCGTCATAGGCGGAAAGCGCCTCGATCGTCTGTGGGAAATGGCGCTGGGCCTCATGCGCAGGCATGAAGGTCACGTCGAAGGCGCCGTCCTTCAGGGCGGCGAGAAGCTCGTCCGCGCCGGTGTGATAGGTGGCGGTCGGGAACTGGTCGAAGCCCTTGATATGGGTCGAGGTCGAGACCCAGGATTCGCCGGCGAGCAGGATCTTCTTCTTGGACATGGTCACTCCTATAGCGTTTTGCGATTTGGTGGGATCACCAAGAATCGCAAAGACGCGTTCGAACAAAGAGTTAGAGCAAAAGTGCGTTTTCGATAAAAAGCGCTTTGCTCCAGGAAAAGGGGTCGTGGGCTCACACCGCGGCGGAGAACACGGATTTGGGATTGTCGACGAGCACGCGGTCGATCGCGGCCTGCTCCACGCCGTGGCGCAGGAGGCGGGGCACGAAATGCTTGAGGATGAAGCCGTAGCCGAAGCCGCCATAGCGGGTGAGCATGATCTTCAGGAAGACGTCCTGCGACAGCAGCAGGCGGTCGGTGAAGCCCATGTCGACCAGCGCGCGGATCGCGGTGGCGTTCTGCTCGTCGGAAGGGGACTGGGCGTCCTGGTCGGCAAAATAATAGTCCATGCCGATCATGTCGTATTCGAGGAAGGCGCCGCGTTCGGCCAGGGCCCGCTGATAGGATAGGTCGGCATGGCTCGGATTCATGTGGCAGAGCACGGTATGCCTGGGATCGGCGCCCTCTGCCTCGACAATGTCGAGCACGCGATGACCGAGACGCTCCCAGCCCGGCAGATGGATGGAGAGCGGCAGGCCGGTTATCCCGGCTGCGCGCGCCGAGGCGCGCAGCGACTTTTCCTCCTCCGCCGTGAAATCCTTGCTGACGCCGACCTCACCGATGATCCCCGCCATGATCTGCGGCTGCTCTTGCCCGCCGCCGACATCGTTGACGATGAACTGCGTCACCGCCTCGACATCCATTGCCTTCAGCCAGTCCGGATGGGTCGGCTCCAGATAGAAGCCGGTACCCATGATAATCTTCATGCCGGAAGCGCGGGAGATGCGTGCCAGCTTCTCGGGTGCCCGGCCGATGCCGATATTGGTGGCCTCGATCACCGTATGGCCGCCGAGCGCCTGGAAGCGCTTGAGCTCGGACAAAGCGAGGTCACTGTCGTCGAGCGAGACATTGTCGCGATTCATATAGGGGTTCATCCGCAACTCGCCGATGATCTCGATATTCACCGCCTGCTCGGCGATCGCTTTCTCGTCCGGATGGCAGGGGCATTTCCAGGTGCGGGCGCCATCGAGCAGGATGTGCTCGTGCATCAGGGTGATGCCGAGGTCGTCCACCGGCACCGGGCCGAGCACGGTCATGGCGGTGCCGGATCGGATGCCGATCGGCTTGCGTTCGGCGGGACGGGGCTGGAACAGGTGATCCATGCTCAATGGCTCCTCATCGCGCCCTTGAACAGGCGGAAATTGAGCCAGATGGCGATCAGGATGATCGAGCCGGTGACGATCGGAGTCAGGAAGGGTGACATATGCGCCAGCACCAGGCCGTTGGCGATGACCGCCACCGTCAGGGCGCCCAGCACCGTGCCGACAACGGTGCCGCGCCCGCCGAACAGGCTGGTGCCGCCCAGGACCACCGCGGCGATGACGTCGAGCTCGAAACCCTGGCCGGCATTGGAGGAGCCGGAGCCAAGGCGCGCCGCCAGGATGACGCCGGCCGCGGCGGCCGCCATGCTGGAGAGGATATAGACACACAGCACCACGAAGCGGGTGTTGATGCCGGCGCGCCGGACAGCCTCGGCATTGGCGCCGACGCCGGTGACATAGCGGCCGAAGGGCGTCCGGTTGAAGACGAGGAAGGCGATCACCAGCACCACGAGGGCGATCAGGGCGGGCACGGGCACGCCGAGGAACCAGGCGCGCCCGATCGCAGTGAAGGGGCTCTGGGCCTCGACCGGGATCGAATAGCCGGCGGTGATCAGGAGAGCGAGGCCTCGGATCACCGACAGGCCCGCCAGGGTGACGATGAAGGCGGGAATGCGTTCATAGGCGATGAAGAAGCCCTGTATGGCGCCGATCACGCCGCCCATTGCCAGCATCAGCACGATGACGAGGGGCCAGGGAATCCCGGCCTGCAGCGAGGCCGCCGACAGAGTCGCCGCGAGCGCCAGCACCGAGCCGACCGAAAGATCGATGCCGCCCGTCGTGATCACGAAGGTCATTGCGGCCGCCACGATCAGCAGCGGTGCCGACTGGCGCACGATGTTGAGCAGGTTGGGGGTGGTGAGGAAGGCGTCGGTCCAGATCGAGAAGACCAGGCAGACGAAGATGAAGAACAGGGCGATCGAAATGATGCTGCCATTCGCCATCGCCTTGTCGCGCCAGCGCGCCTTGTGGACGCGGGGGCGATGGGCGGGGGTGGTGGATGAGGCCGTCATGCGCGGGCTCCGTTGTCCTGGGGAGAGCCGTTCTTTTGGGCGGCGCCGGCGGAGCGGGCGTTGAATTTGCGGCCGACGATGAGGTTGACCACCTCTTCGATATTGGTGTCCTCGATCCGGCGCTCGGCGACGTTGCGACCCTCATACATCACCTGGATGCGGTCGCAGACGAGGAAGAGGTCCTGCAGGCGGTGGGTGATCAGGATGACGCTGACGCCGCGGGCGCTGACGGTGCGGATCAGTTCGAGCACCGCCTCGACTTCGGCGACGGCCAGGGCGGCCGTAGGCTCGTCCATGATCAGCACGGAGGGATTGAAGGAAGCGGCGCGGCCGATGGCGATCGACTGGCGCTGGCCACCGGAGAGGTTCTCGACCTTCAGCCTGGTATCGGCGATGACGATGCCGAGCTTGTCGAGCATGTCGCGGGCCTGGTCGTGCATGCGGCGCTGGTCGAGGAAGGGAACGCCGAGGATGCGGTGCCTGGGCTCGCGGCCGAGGAAGAGATTGCCGGCGACATCGACGCTGTCGCACAGCGACAGGTCCTGATAGACCATCTCCACCCGCGCCGCGCGGGCATCGGCAGGGGAGGCGAAGGACTGCACCTTGCCGTCGATCTCGATCGCGCCGGTGTCGGGGATCACGGCGCCCGAAAGCACCTTGCTCAGGGTCGATTTACCGGCGCCATTGTCGCCGACCAGTCCCAGCACCTCGCCGGGCCTGAGCATCAGCGATACGTCGTCCAGGGTCTGGATCGTGTTGTATCGCTTGGAGATACCGGTCATCTTGACGCGGTAGGGTTCGCCACTGTCCATCATGGTTCCGCCTGGCAATGAGATGCCCCGCCCGCGGCTCGAAGAGCAGCGGGCCTGGGCCCAACTATGCGTGGGGGCCTGTCAGCCCGTTACTTGAACATGCCCCGGAACTTGTCGACGTTCTCCTTGGTCACGATCGTCACGGGAACGTTGATGATCGGCTCGACCTTCTCGCCCTTCTTGAGCTTGGCCAGGGCTTCCACCGCGGCCTTGCCCTCGCCGGCCGGATCCTGCTGGATCACGCCGGTGACCCAGCCCTGGTCGATGCCTTCGATGGCCTGCTTGGTCAGGTCCCAGCCGAAGACCTTGACGCCTTCGGTGCGCCCCTGGCTGGTCACGGCGGACACGGTGCCGAGAAGGGCCGGTTCGCCGGTGGCATAGAGCGTGGTCATGTCGGGATTGGCCGTCATCAGGTTCTCGGCCGCGCTCAGCGCCACGTCCTGCACGTTCTGGCCGTCGACGGTGTCGAGGAAGGTGACCTTGAGGCCGCTGGCCGTCACCGCCTTCTTGAAGCCATCCAGCCGCTGGTTCTGGATGTAGGAATTGAGAGCGCCGACCACGCCGATCTTGGCGGTGCCATCCAGCTTGGACTTGACGTAGTCGGCGTAGAACTTGCCGATGTCCTCGCCGGCCTTGAGATTATCCACGCCGACGAAGGAGACATTGTCGCCGTCGGGGATCTGGGCATCGATGGCGATGACGGGGATGCCGGCCTTCTTGGCGGAGGTGATGGCGGGCTTCACGCCGTTGACGTCGATGGCGATCAGGATGATGCCGTCGACCTTCTGGGTGATGTAGTTCTCGATCGCATCGTTCTGGGCGCTCGGAACATTGTTGGCGTTGAAGATGACGAGCTTGGCGCCGGCCGCCTTGGCGGCGGCCTCAGCGCCTTCGTTGATTTGGTTGAAGAACAGGGCCTGCTGGTTGATGGTGACCAGGGCGAAGGTGTCGGCCAAAGCGGACACCGATCCTAGGGACAGCGCCAGGGCTGCCGCTGCCGAGCAGCCGGCGAGATATTTTGAAAGCCGCATTTCAGTTCCCTTCATGGATGGCCCGTGCCGGGCTCATTCTCAGTTCTGACATCAGCATCATTCAAGAGACTTGAATTCATGTCAAGTTACTTGAATGGCGGTCTCGGGGATTCTTGAAACGCCGACGGCGTGAGGCGTTAGAAGGTGGCAGGCGTGTTGACCCAGAAGATGCTCGCGCGCTCCGTTCCGGTGTTGCGGTACCAATGAGGCAATTCCGACTTGAACACGAAGGTATCGCCGGCAGAGAGCTTGAAGGTACGCTCACCGACCATCAGCTCCACGGTTCCGGTCAGCACATAGCCGACTTCCTCGCCCTGGTGCTGGATCGGCCCGGCGCTCTCGCCGCCGGCCTCGATGTGGTGGATGTTGCATTGGAGGAGATGACCGGGCGAATAGGGGATCACCCGTTCCAGCGAGATGCCCTCGCCCCGGCGGAGCGGGTCCAGCGAGATCAGGGGGCGCGAGCCGGCGCGAAAGACGATACCCTCTTCGCTATCCGATTCCTCGAACATCCAGCCGATATTGGTGCCGAGGACCTCCACGAGGCGATGCAGCATGGGCAGGGAAGGGGAGGCCTTGCCGTTCTCGATCTTGGACAGCAGGCTTTCCGAACAGTCCGCGGCCGTCGCCAGGGCCTTCAGCGTCAGCCCCCTTGTCTGCCGGGCCAGGCGAAGGCGGGTGCCGAGCCGCACGGGATTGGCCTGTTCCAGGGGATCGGGGTGATCGCCGGCGCGTCGTTTGAGGTCGATCTTGTTCATTGCGCGATTGCCAGGATGCTTCATTGCCCGAAAGCCTAGCCGACGATTCTAGGCCACAAGCCTGCACCCTGTCCACTTCGCCGCCGGCCGCTCGGCATCAGCGTCCCAAACGGCTGGGCAGTCGGCACCTCCCATGCTACATCCGCAAGACCTTCGGTGCCCGCTTGCGGGAGAATCGGGAACGCGGTTTGAAGCCGCGACGTGCCCAACGCTGTAAGGGGGACTATCCGGGCAGGTTTCAGGCCACTCGCTCTGCGGGGAAGGCGTCCGGATGGGTGGATCCCGAGTCAGAAGACCGGCCGGAGGCGATAGATCGGCGCGCGTGGACGGCGCGGCGATTGCCATCGCAAGGGGAATGACGATGGACCCATCCACGGGAGCGCTTGCGCCCTCCGGGCCGTTTTCACCGGCCGAACGCGACGCCGTCTATCGCGCCATCTTCACCAGGCGGGACGTCCGCAGCCAATTCAGTCCGCAGCCCGTTCCGGACGATGTCCTCGCGCGCATCCTCGTGGCCGGGCATCATGCGCCGTCGGTCGGCTTCATGCAGCCCTGGAGTTTCCTGGTGCTGCGGTGCCCTGAGGCCCGGGGCAAGGTGCAGGCCCTCTTCGAGGAGGCCAATGCGGAAGCGTTGGCGATGTTTCCGCCGCAGAAGCAGGCGCAATACCGCTCGCTGAAGCTTGCCGGCATCCTCGATTCCCCGGTCAATCTGTGCATCACCTGCGATCCAGACCGCGCCGGCCCCGTGGTGCTCGGCCGCACCCATGACATGGCCATGGACCGCTACTCCACTGTCTGCGCGGTGCAGAACATCTGGCTGGCGGCACGGGCCGAGGGCGTTGGGGTCGGTTGGGTCAGCATCGTCGATCCCGTGCGCCTGCGTGCGGCACTGGGCATTCCCGAGCGCGTAATTCCGGTCGCCTATCTGTGCCTTGGTTATGTGCACGAAGCCTATGCCCGGCCGGAGCTGGAAGTGAAGGGCTGGCGCCAGCGCCTGCCGCCGGAGGCCGTGCTGAGCTTCGACGCCTGGGACGGCCAGCGGCCCGACCATCCCTTGCTCGCCGCCATGCGGACGGCTATGGGGAATGCTGGTTGATAGAGCAAAGCGCAAAGACGCTTTGGGGTGGCCGGCGCAGATGCGCGCCGTCTCGATCGGGTGGCACGGCCGATGGATTTCCTGCGTAAGAATGCGATCTGGATTATCGCACTGCTGATTACCAGCCTGGTCTTGCTGGAGGGGCCGAGGGCGATCCTGATCGGGGCATTCGTGGCCGCCCTCGTCGGTCTGTTCTGGCTGTTGCGCGGCAAGGCCCGCAAGCCGGCGGCGGGCCGCCGCCTCGAGACCGTGCCGAAAGTTGTCCCCCTTCCGCTCGACCGGGGTTCCGACACGGTTCGGCCGCAGGCGCTCGAGCGCGCTTCTCTCAAGACCATCGATGATCCGAGGCTCGCGGCCGTCGTCCTGATGATCCAGCTTGTCCGCACCAATGGCTTGCTGACCCGGGCCGAGCGGGACACGATCCTCGCTCTTATGGCCGATCCACTCGGGATCGGCGATCGCGAGCATGTCTATGAGCAGGCCTTGCAATTGACGGATCGCGGCCGGGTGTTCACGCCGGTCGCCGAGGAATTGGCGCCCCTTCTGCGGGCGCGCCTGTCCCTGCCGGAGCGCCAACAGCTTATCGATATGCTGGGCGAGGTCGCCAATGCCTATGGCGAGGCCAGCGATTTGCAGCGCGAGGCGATCGTTCGCCTGAAGAGACGCCTGCTTGCGCCGGATGCCGCGGCCGGGCGCCCGCTCAATTGAAATAGAAGGCGTAGCTCGCGACGTCGCCGCCGAAGATACTGGTCGCCTGGCCCCAGGCCTCTGCATCCATCACCTTGCCATTGTCGAGGAAAGGCAAGGCGCCTGGGCCGGTGATCCACAGCACCAGGTCGAAATTGCCGGGCTGCTCGAAGACCCTGGCGAGATTGACGCCCTTGGTGAAACGCCAATGCGGCATCAGCAGCTTGCCGTCCAGCACCTGCTCGACCTGGCCGAGCAGCGCAAGCCATGAGTCGATACGCTCCTGCGTTACGTCGAGGGAGGGCAGGACGCCGCTCTTCTGCCGCGGGCCGGGCAGCCATTCGTGATCGTCGTCGGTCTCCTTGCCGATCAGCGCCCAGGTCTCACGGTTGAGCCGGATTACCGTCTTGATATGGTCGCGCACCTCCAGCCACATCGCCTTGTCGGCCACCGGCCAGTCGATCGTATGCACCAGGCTGATCAGATCGGCGATAGCGTCGGTGTCACGCTTGCTCGTGCCGAACAGGGTCATGCCCAATCCGTCGCCACCATCGCCGCCATTGGCCTTGGCAAGGCCGCTGACGGCATGTGGAAACAGGCTGCCGAAGCCCGCGTCCCAGCTGCGCGACATGTCGTGCGACAACAGGGTCTTGGTCAGGGCCATCAGGAAATTGCAGTAGCCACGCAGCCATTTGGCGTCGGCAGTGTCGAAGGCGACGATGAAGGGCTTGGGCTTGCCGGCATCGTCGATGTCGGAAATGGCTGCTCCGATATGGTCGCGCTCGTCGATGATGCCGTCGCCGTTCCAGTCGAAGCGGGTGACGGAAAGATCGACCGTCAGCTTGGCGGGGCTGTCGCCGACCTCAGCCAGGGTCTGGTCGGCCTTTTCGAGATCGGCCAGGAACGTGGCGAGGATGCCGCGAAAGTCCTTATAGGTGATGGGCTGCGGATCGGGATTGGTGCTGAAGACGGTGCCCGAGAGGCCGAGCACCCGCATCGCCGGCATTTCGGTGGCGAAGCCATATTTGTAGAGGGCCTGCGACAAATGTTCGAGCGCCCGCGCCGTGCGCACCATGCCGAGGCCGAGCCTGGCGTCGGCATTGCTGCTGGCCTTGGTGGCGAGGGCCAGCATCTGTTCGTCCGCTTCGCTGATACGCCCCTGGCCGAGATAGCTCTGGAACAGGGCCGAGGCCGGGCTGTCGGCCCTGGCCGGTGCGAAGGAGAACACCACCGTCATCGTGACGGCCGCGGCCCATGTCAGCAAATAGCGCATCGTCATTCCCGGATCGGCAGGGCGCATACCGGGAATCGGATGCCGCCCGCCTGAAAGATCGTTGGATAAGCAGAGGCCGCGAGCGCCGCAACGGCTTCGCGGCCCGAGTCTAAGAGGAGGGAACTTTTCTAGGCACGAGGTCTCAATCGAACACATTCGCGACGGAGCCGGTCAAATCGATTCCGTCCTTGAGCAGGCGCAGGCGATAGGCCGCGATCGAATAGACCCCGATCGGCCACGCATACATCAGGGGCAAAATCAGCAGCATCATGATCAAAGCCGCGATGCCGCCGCCGGGACCGAATATGCGAGCCAGGACATTCACGACCACGAGATAAGCGAGCCAGATCACCCAGGTGAGGAGCATCATGCCGAAAAGAGGCCAGCGGTATCCGGCGCTGAGATAGCGGCTGCGGCGGAGCGCGCGGATTGGCCCCACATCCTCGTTGATGCAGATGACGAAGGAAAGAAGGTAGGGAAAGACCAGGAAGAGACCAAGAATGCCGATGATCAACGCAGCGACGATGAGGAAGCCGGGCGGAGCGCCAATGCCAAGGAACACAAGGCTGATCAAAGCGGCGATGAGGTAGAACGCGATGTAGGCAAGAATATAGATCAGCAATAAACCGAAGACGGGCAGGAATCTCCTGGCGCCGGCCAAGCAGGCTGCCATGAAAGGTTTGGCGGGATCGGCGTAACGATCATGAAGCAAGCGGATCATCGCGCAATAGAAGGCGAGCGACAGGAAGCCCGCCGCCAGGAGCAGCAGGTAGAATAAGGCGATGTTCCTTTGGATCGCCAATTGGGCCGCCAACCGGTCACCGCTCAATGCCGCCCAGAAAAACGAGCCGAGCAAGCCGAAGAAAATGGCGAACACCGCGAGCTGGAGCAGGAACACCCAGCCATAATTCCTCAGGCTGACGCTGAAGGCATCGGCGATGATCTGTCCGATGCCTAGAGGCTTGCTTCCTGGCTGGTCGGATGACGGCGAGACGACGGACATGAGAGTTCCTTTGCTCATGATCAATTCCGGAGCGCACTCGCGCCAGCCTATACGAGCAAGGCGCCAGCACAATTCAATAGAAGTGAGTATGCATTTCGGCAGGCTGGGGGCCCTGACGCAAGCTATCCTAGTGGCTCCGATGGAGAAACAGAGTCCCGTACGTTACATCCAGGTGTCGTGGACAAGGAGTATTCGACTACACCCCCATATCAACCAAGCGGGGGCACGGCTCGCTAAGACGTAGGGTTATTCTCGCGAGAATGACAATGTTCTGTGCTCTGATCTGGCAGAAGACGCACGTCAGGAGCGTCATTGTCCGAGATCATTGGAGCGATTCCGTAAGGACAGTTACCGAAGAAATTCCCAACATTCTTGGAAGGTAATTTCGGCGGATGAGCCTATTGCCAAAACAAGGGCAGCTGTTCCATAGCCCTATCCACTCATTTCCAATCAAGGGTCACGTGAAAACCATGCTTCGCAAATCGCCGTTGTGGCTGTCCATCGGGCTGTGCCTGCTTCTAGCGGCTTGCTTCAGCAAGGAGCCAGAGCAGCGCAAGGCCTATATGGAGTTTTTGCAGGCCCGCTTGGTCGATAACAAGGATGAGACGACATTTCCGGTCATGACACCCCGCCAGGAAGAAGCCTTCGGCCCTTACGCGGACAGCTTCAAGGTCATGCAGGCGTTCTTCGATGGCATGAACCAGCGCACGGGCGTGGGTCGCAACGGCAACAAGGCCATGCGCATGCCCGGCGCACCGGAGTTGATCGCCGATCCGACTTTGCTCGACAAGTTCAGTGAAAGCTTCCTGCGACGAGCCAGGGAAACCAAGATTTTGGTCGACACGGCGGATACGGCCAGGGCCCGGTTGCAGTTGCCGGATGAATTGAAGGCCGTCTACGACAAGGCCTATGATCGTACTGTGTCCAAGCGCGGTCGCGACTGGGCAAATCTGGAGCCGCAATGGACGGGGGTGACCGACCAGATGAAGAAGCTCGTCACCTTCGTGCGGCAGAACCAGAGCAAGATCCAGGTACAAGGCAACGGTCTGCTCACCGACGATCCGGCGATCCTGGCGCAGATGCAGGGCATCCTGAAGGATCTCTATGCCAGGCAGGACGCATTGAACAAAGCATTCGACGCCCTCTGAGCAAAACGCCTCGAGTGTGGACGTCCATTTGCTCTAAGCCCTTGTTTCGCTGTGCTTTTGCGATTCTCGGTGAATCTACCAAATCGCAAAACGCTTAGGTGCGGGTCTGGATTGACCTTTGCAGCCCGATCCGCCACAAGGTCCGGCAATCCCTCCCGCCCCACCCGGACACCGCAGCATGGCCGCCGAAGCAAAGTTGAAGAAAGCCGTCGAGCATCATCGCGAAGGCCGGCTCGATGCCGCCGAGGCCGGCTATCGCGAGATCCTGGCCAGTCGCGCCGGGGATTTCAACGCCCTGAACCTGCTTGGCACGCTCTTGCTGCAGCGCGGCGTGCATGACGAGGCCGAGAAGGTGCTCCGCCGGGCGGTCGAGATCAATCCCGGCAGCGCCGACGCACAGATGCGGCTGGGCCTCGCCAATCGTGGCCTCGGCAATGCCTCGCGTGCGGAATATTGCTTCCGTTCGTCCTTGAAGCTCGATCCCAAGGCGGCCGACACCCATTATAATTACGGCAATCTGCTTGCCTCGCTCGAGCGAGGCGACGAGGCGCTGCAGGCCTATCTTGCCTGCCTGAAGCTCGAACCGAACCATGCCGAAGCCCATATCGGCCTTGGCGATCTCCTCTTGCACAATGAACGGGCCGAGCCGGCCGCTGCCCATTACCAGCAGGCCGTGGCCTTGAGGCCCTCCTCGCCGGAGGCCCTTGTCGGCCTTGGCCGTTCGGCACGCGCCCTCGGCAAGAGCGAGGAAGCCCGGAAGATCTTCGAGAGGCTGGTCGAGCTCGACCCCGAGCATGTGGAGGCCAGGCAGACCCTGTCCGAGCTGGGATAACCAGCCTTCCTTACCCTCCTCGGGAGAAGAGGGTAAGGATGCTTCTTTCACTCAGCAGAACTAAGCGCCTGGGCTGCCTTGAATTCGCGCCGGCGCGCATGAAGCAGCGGCTCGGTATAGCCCGACGGCTGCGAGCGGCCCTCGAAGACCAGATCGCATGCCGCACGGAATGCCACCCCGTCGAAAGCGGGAGCCATCGCACGGTAGTGGGGATCGCCGGCGTTCTGGCGATCCACGACCTCCGCCATGCGACGCATGATCTGCCTGACCTCGTCCTCATCGACGATGCCGTGGTGAAGCCAGTTGGCGACATGCTGCGCCGAGATGCGGCAGGTCGCGCGATCCTCCATCAGCCCGACATCGTTGATATCCGGCACCTTCGAACACCCGATGCCCTGATCGATCCAACGCACGACATAGCCGAGGATGCCCTGCGCATTGTTCTCGACCTCACGGCGGATCTGCTCGGGCAGCCACTTCTGGTAGCTTGCGACCGGAATTTCGAGGATCGTCTCGACATAGGCGCGCCTGCCGCCTTTCGCCAGCGCGGCCTGCACCGCGAAGACGTTGATCTTGTGGTAATGCAGGGCATGGAGCGTGGCCGCCGTCGGGCTCGGTACCCAGGCGCAATTGGCGCCGGCCTTTGGGTGCTCGATCTTGGCTTCCAGCATGGCCGCCATCCGGTCCGGCATCGCCCACATGCCCTTGCCGATCTGGGCCTTGCCCGAAAAGCCGCATTGCAGGCCGATGTCGACGTTCTGGTTTTCGTAGGCGACGATCCAGTCCTTGCGCTTGATGAAATCCTTGCGGCTGAACGGGCCGGCCTCCATCGAGGTATGGATCTCGTCCCCGGTGCGATCGAGGAAACCGGTATTGATGAAGACGATGCGATGCTTCGCCGCCCGGATGCACTCCATCAGGTTGACGCTGGTGCGCCGTTCTTCGTCCATCACCCCCAGCTTGACCGTGTGCTTGGGCAGGGCCAGCACTGCTTCGACATGGGCGAAGACCTTGTCGGCGAAGGCGACCTCGTCGGGCCCGTGCATCTTGGGCTTGACGACATAGACCGAGCCGGCGACCGAATTGCGCAGGCCCTCGGACTTTTTCAGGTCATGCATTGCGATCAGCGTGGTCACCATCGCATCCATCAGGCCCTCGAAGACTTCTCCGCCATCCTGGTCGAGGATGGCTGGATTGGTCATGAGATGGCCGACATTGCGCACCAGCATCAGCGCCCGACCCTTGATCGTGACTTCGCCGCCATTGGGTGCCGTGAAGGTCAGGTCGGGGTTGAGCTTGCGCGTCATCTCGGCACCGTCCTTGCGGAAGGTCTCCGTCAGGTTGCCCCGCATCAGCCCCAGCCAGTTGCGATAAGCGACCACCTTGTCCTCGGCATCGACACAGGCAACCGAATCCTCGCAATCCATGATCGCCGAGATGGCGCTTTCCAGCCGGATGTCGGCAAGACCGGCCTGATCGCGACTACCGATCGAGTGGGCCCGGTTGAAGATCAGTTGGACGTGCAATCCGTTGTTGCGAAGCAGCACGGCGTCGGGCGCGCGCGGATGGCCGCGATAGCCGATGAATTTCTCCGGCTCGACCAGTGGCATGTCGTCGACAAGAAGCGCGCCGTTGTGGACATGATAGCGCCGGGCATCCGCATGGCTCGTGCCCTCGAGTGGGAAGGCCTCGTCGAGAAAAACCCGTGCCTTGGCCACGACGCGGGCGCCGCGGCCCCGGTTATAGCTGCCGGCCGGCGGTGGCCCGCCCCCTGCGTCGGTGCCGTAGAGGCTGTCATAGAGGCTGCCCCAGCGCGCATTGGCGGCGTTCAGCGCGAATCGCGCATTGGTGATCGGCACAACGAGTTGGGGACCTGCGACCGTGGCGATCTCGGGATCCACGTTCTCGGTCGCGATGGTGAAGTTGTCGCCCTCCGGCAGCAGATAGCCAATCTCGGTGAGGAAAGCCTTGTAGGCATTGCGGTCATGCGGCTGGCCGTGGCGCGCGAGATGCCAGGCGTCGATCCGAGCCTGCAGTTCGTCGCGCCGCTGCAAAAGCGCCTTGTTGCGCGGTCCGAACTCACGGACCAGCGCTGAGAACCCATCCCAGAAGGCCTGCGCCTCCAAACCGGTGCCGGGCAGGGCCTCCTGCTCCAGAAAGGATGCAAGCTCGGGCGCGACAAGCAAATCGCCGCGCGCCACGCGAGTGGCCGAGTGTCCGGCTTCAGCCGTATCGTTCATGGTGCTCCCTTATCAGTCAGCAATTGTCATGATCATGGCGGGTTCCGTGTGGATACGCCAAACATCCACGGTTGGGTATCGAATTTCCATCTGACGGAAACCTTGCGACGGCCTCATCGTCCTAAGGCAATGGGCGTTTCGGCGAATCCGCAGTTTGGCAGTGGATTCGGGGCTTCATTCTGGCGGCCCACCACTTTTCTCACGATTTGCCTGTCTGCGGGTGCGGCGGGGCGCTTGTCCACGCTCGCCGTCACATAGGCATGTTTGTCTTATGGCGCGGGTGTTCGCTTGATGCACAAGGCGGCGAGCAGCATGACGATGAAGAGGCCGATGGCGGCAACCCACATCGCCGTGCTCATGCCGGAGAGGGAGCTGCCGCCGGCGCCGATCACGCCGAACACCGCCACGCCGACCGCTCCTCCGGTTTGACGCAGGGCGTTGAGAACGCCGGAGGCAATACCAGCCCGGGTCTTCTCGACCGTGGCGAGCAGGGCGCCGATCATGGCGGGCACGGCGAGCGCCATGCCGCAGCCGATGAGCAGCAGCGGCCACCAGATATGACCGTAGCCGGCATCACCTCGCAGCTGCAGCGCGAGGACGACGAAACCGAAAGTGTCGATGGCGAGGCCGAGCACGATGGGCAACCGATTGCCCCAACGCACGGCAACGCGTCCCGACAGGATATTGGTGATCGCGATGAGACCGGTCATCGGCAGGAAGGCGAGGCCTGCGTTCAGTGGCGACATGCCGAGACCGTCCTGGAAATACAGGCTGAGCAGGAAGATGGTGCCGTAGAAGCTGACATTGAGCAGGGTACCGACCAGGGCTGCGGCCGTGAAGATCGGGTTGCGGAACAGGCTGAGCGGCATCATGGGTTCCGCCGTACGGGATTCAACGGCTAGGAATAGTGCGCCCGCCAGGAGGAAGACGGCAACTGCGCCGAGAATGACAGGGTGACTCCAACCCAGGGGCTCTCCCTCGATGATCGCCGCCGTCAGCGCCACCACGGTGATGATGCCGAGA
Organism: Labrys sp. F242; assembly: GCF_057813875.1. NCBI lineage: Bacteria > Pseudomonadati > Pseudomonadota > Alphaproteobacteria > Hyphomicrobiales > Xanthobacteraceae > Labrys > Labrys sp. F242. The sequence continues at coordinate 364,518 of NZ_JBVASG010000001.1, forward strand.
ACCTGGCCCGGCAAATCGATGGCGCGAGCATGGCGCTCGCGCGTCTCCTCGGTAAAGCGATACGCCATCCAAAGGGCGAGCAGGCCGACGGGCAGGTTGATCAGGAAGATGCTGCGCCAGCCGAACAGGGCGATCAACAGTCCGCCGAGGACAGGGCCGGCCACCATGGCAAGACCGCCGACGGAGCCCCAGACGCCGATGGCCTTGGCGCGCTCGGAGGGGTCGCGATAGGCATGAACAACCAGGGCCAGCGAAGGAGGCATCAACAGGGCGGCGCCGATGCCCTGCAGCACGCGAGCGGCGATGAGAGTGGTGCCGCTCGGTGCGAGGCCGCAGGCGAGCGAGGCAAGCGTGAACAGCGCGAGACCGAGAAGATAGAGGCGCTTGGCACCGAACCGGTCTCCGAGCGCGCCGCCGGTGAGCAGGAGCCCGGCAAAGGCGAGCGTATAGCCGTTCACCACCCATTGCAGCCCGGCGACGCCGCCCGCCATCAGGCCGCGCATCTGGTCGAGGCCGACATTGACGATGCTGACGTCGAGCTGCACCAGCGCAACCCCGAGGCTGAGAGCGGTCAGCCGAGCCGCTGGGCGGATCGGCCTGCCGAGCCCGGAACCGGTCGACCCGGCTGCCGAGGCCCAAACCGGCTCGCTTCCTGCTGCGCATGGTTCCGATACAGCCGGCTGCAGGCTTGTCATGATGAAATCTCTTCTTGAAAATTTATCGCATCTGCGATGTCATTTAAGTATGATATTATTCATACCTGGAAGTGCACCCATTGGCAATCAGCCAACGCGGGACGACTTCTTCGGATGGGGCTTGGATCGCAACGGAGGCGGCAATACCTGACCAGGACGATCCTCCAAGCCGCGAGGAGATCACTCTCGGCCCTGTATTGGCAGCCCTTGCCGATCCGCATCGGCGACGCGTGGTGGCGACGCTCGTCCTTGCCCCCGATGGCACGGAGATCGGCTGCTCGTCCTTTGGCTTGCCGGTGACCAAGGCGACCCGTACCTATCATTTCCGCATGCTGCGCGAGGCTGGCCTGATCGGCATGGTCGACTATGGCAATTGCCGTAAGACCTATCTGCGCCGGGCGGATATCGAGGCGAAATTTCCCGGCCTTCTAGCCTGGCTCGTTGCCGAGGTCGAGGCCACACCGAGTTGAGAGTGGGCTTTCGAGAGCTGCGCAGAGATTTGGAATTCAGTATACCGCATGGGAGATCTCCGAGAGCGAAATGCTTTTGAGATGCTCGAATCTAGCAGCGCGGAGACTGGGATGCTTCGGTGATGGCCGAAACGTGGCTGTCGTGAGAGCGGAAGCAAACAGCCTTCAGGGCGACGCCTTCGCTGTCGGACAGCCCGGCAGGTCGAACAGGGCGGCGAGGCCGCAGGACGACGTCAGCATCTTGTCGCCACTATGGCCCACACCCTGCACCAGCCACAGGCTGTGACGGGGCGTACCGCCGTCGCGTTGGCGCATCGTCGAGACATAGGCCTCGCCGCGGGCCAGGCGATAAGGACCCTGGGCTTCGGCCATGCAGGTCTTGTCGAGCGCGGGATGATTGGGATCGGTATCCTCCGTGCCGAGCAGATAGATCACGCGCCGGGCGGTATAGGTCTTCTCCAGCATATCCGGCGAGGGGGAGGCAAGATAGGCCGGGCGGGCCTGCATGCCGTATTTCCAGTCGTCGAAGCCCGGGCAGGAGGCGGCGATATCAGGCGCTGGCCGTTCAGACGAGAAATAGGCGTAGGAAGAGGGATTGGCGACGACATAGCGCACGCCGATGCCCATCGCGACTAGGGTGCTTTCGCCCTTGCCGGCAATGGCGTAGCGCTGCACCACCTGCCCACCGCCGGAATGGCCGGCAATCACCACTTCCCGCAAATGCGGGAACAGCCGACGGTCGGCGAGGCGCGCCAGGATGGCGTCGAGGGCTGCAAACGAACTGACCGGCCTGGGGCCGAGGGCATCCTCGCCACCCTGCCAGCTCGTCAGCGTCCAGCGCAGGATATCGGGCGGCAGGTCGAAGGCTTTCACATCCGTCTTGGCGAGAAATTGCGGCGCGATCATCAAGGCTGTCTGCCCTGCAGGCCCGGCGGCAGCCTGGGCCTTGAGGGCGGAGCGGAAATAGACATCCGCATCGCGCAGCCTCCCATGCAGCACCAGGACAGCGCGATCGATCTGCGGCAACGGCTTGGACCAGTCCGCCGAGACATAGAGCGGCAGTTCGCCGCCGCCGGGAACGGCAATGCGCCCGTCGGCGATGACCTTGACCGGCTTTTCGTTGGGAGACCGCTCGTCCTGAGCGAAGGCGCTGGCAGTCAAGGCAAGGAGCATGGCGAGGAACAGGCTGCCGAGCTTCGTCATCGAGTTCTCCATCCCAGGAATTACAGCCCCTTCGGTTTCGGTCCTCCGGTCGCCCAATCCAGGAGTTCCACCGTATGCACGATCGGCGTCGTGGTCCCCAGCGCCAACTGCGTCATGCAGCCGATATTGCCGGCGGCGATGATCTGTGGCCTGGTGGCGGCGATATTACCGAGCTTGCGTTCGCGCAGGCGCTCGGAAATCTCGGGCTGCAACATGTTGTAGGTGCCGGCCGAGCCGCAGCACAGATGGGCCTCTGCCGCCTCCTTCACCTGGAAACCGGCGCGCTTGAGTAAGGTCTTGGGCGCGGTCTTGATCTGCTGGCCGTGTTGCAGCGAGCAAGCCGCATGGTAGGTGACGCTTTGGCCGGTCTCGACCGTCACCGGCAGGGGCGGCAGCGTCTCCAGATATTCGCTGATGTCCTTGGCGATGGAGGAAACCGCGGCCGCCTTCTGCGCATAGGCGGGGTCGCCGCGCAGCATGAAGCCGTAATCCTTGATGGTGGTGCCGCATCCCGACGTAGTGATCAGGATGGCGTCGAGTCCTTTGGCCATTTCCGCCGTCCAGGCGTCGATATTGGCCTTGGCGTAGGCGAGGGCGTCCTTTTCCTTGCCCATGTGGTGGACGAGCGCGCCGCAGCAGCCTTCGCCCTTGGGCAGCACCACCTCGATACCATGCCGGTTGAGCAGGCGGATCGCGGCCTCGTTGATGCCGGGGGCGAGCTCGGCCTGGGCGCAGCCGGTGAGGAGCGCGACGCGGCCTTTCCTGGCGGTCTTCGGCGCGAAACTGCCGGGGCGTGTGGCAGAGGAGGCTGATGGCAGGGACGTCGGTGCGAGAGCCAGCATGGCGGCCAGCCGCTTGCCCTGGGGAAGCCTCGCCGCAAGGCCCGCAAAGGGACGGCCGAGCCGCGCCAGCGCCATACTCCAGCGAAAGGCCCGGCGGTTGGGCAGGACCTTGGCCATCAGCGTGCGCAAGAGGGCTTCGCCGGCCGGGCGGCGATAGGTCTTGTCGATATGGGCGCGGGCGTGGTCGACCAAATGCATGTAATTGACGCCCGAGGGGCAGGTCGTCATGCAGGACAGGCAGGACAGGCAGCGGTCGACATGTTTGACCACCTCGGCCGTGGCCGGCTTGCCGCCTTCCAGCATGTCCTTGATCAGGTAGATGCGCCCGCGCGGGGAATCGAGCTCATCGCCGAGCAGCACATAGGTTGGGCAGGTAGCGGTGCAGAAGCCGCAATGCACGCAGGTGCGCAGGATCTGCTCGGATTCCTTCATATGCGGGTCGGCGAGTTGGGCGAGCGAGAAATTCGTCTGCACGGTCAGCCTCCCAGGCGCCCGGTATTGAGGATGTTGGCGGGGTCGAAGGCCTGCTTCACCCTGGCGCTCAGGGCGGCGAGCGGACCCTCCTGCGCGCCGAAATGGAAGGCCTCGGCCCGGAAATCGGCGCTGGCCTTGATCAGCATGGCATGGCCGCCCTCGGCCTTGGTTGCCGAGACGATCGCCTTGGAAAATTCCGTCGTTTCGGGGGCCAGCAGCCAGATCAGGCCGCCGCCCCAATCGTAGAACAGCTTGATCTCGCCGAGCCAGCGCAGCGAGGCCCCGAGGGCGGCAGCCTTGGAAGGGGCCACCGAGAGGCGCCAGATCATGCCGTCCTGCTGCGCCAGCGGCGCGACATCGGCGATATCGAACCAGAAACTGCGGCAATCGTCACGGTCGAGCACGGCATGGTCGCCGAAGCGCGTGAGCAGGCGGCCAAGCTGGTCCCGGCGATAGGCGACGGAACTTTCGAAATTCTCCAGCCGGAGCACGGTCAGAGCCGTGCCGGCATAGAGGTCGGCCGGGACATGGGCGGCGGCCGAGACCTCGAAGGGGCTGCCGAGGCCCGAGGACATCAGTTCGATGGCCTGGTTGTCGTCAAGACCTTGCCAGACCAGGCTGGTGCTGGCCTCCGGCTTGGGTAGGACCTTGAAGATCACCTCGGAAAGGATGCCCAGCGTGCCCCAGGATCCCGCCATCAGCTTGGTCAGGTCGTAGCCGGTGACGTTCTTCATCACCCGTCCGCCACTCTTGACCGTCTCGCCCTTGCCGTTGACGAAGCGGACGCCGATCAGGCTGTCGCGACAGGCACCCGTGACGATCCGGCGCGGACCGGAGAGATTGGCGCCGACTAGGCCGCCGATCGTCGGCTCGGTCGGGGCGGTGCCGAGCAGGCGGCGCCAGTCGCCCGGCTCGAAGGGCAGCATCTGGCCGCGGGCGTCGAGGGTTGCGGCGAGCTCGGCCAGGGAGGTGCCGGCCCGGGCGCCGATCACCATCTCGGTCGGTTCATAGAGCGTGATGCCGGTGATGCCGCGTGTTTCCAGGATGGCGGAGGCATCCACAGGCCTGCCGATGCCGGCCTTCGAGCCGCCGCCGGTCACGGCGAGTGGAATTTTGTTCCGGAAGGCCTCGGTGACGATGCCGGCCAGCTCAGCTTCGCTGGTAGGGGAGAACGCCGTCATGCCGCCCAGCCTCCCGGCTTCATGTCGAGCGGGAAGACCTTGGCCGGGTTGAGCAGCCATTTGGGATCGAAGGCGAGCTTGAGGTCGCGTTGCTGGTCGAGATCGACCTGATCGAACTGCTCGCGCATCAGGTCGCGCTTCTCGATGCCGACGCCGTGTTCGCCGGTCAGGCAGCCGCCGGCTTCCACGCATAGGCGCAAGATGTCGAAGCCACAGGCCTCGGCCTTTTCGCGCTGGTCGGCGTCGTTGACATTGTAGAGTACGAGGGGATGCAGATTGCCGTCGCCGGCATGAAAGACGTTGGCGACGCGCAGCCCATGGGCTGCGGTGATCTCATCGATGCGCTTGAGCACCATCGGCAGTTGGCCGGTCGGGATGGTGCCATCCATGCAGATATAGTCGGCGATGCGGCCGGTGGCACCGAAAGCCGATTTCCGTCCCTTCCAGATCGCCGCGCTTTCGGCCTCCGACTTCGAGATCTTGATGGTGGTGGCTCCGTGCTGGCGCGCCATGGTCGAGATCAGGTCGAGCAGCCGGTCGATCTCGGCGTCCGAACCTTCGACCTCGATGATCAGCATGGCGCCGGCATCGCGGGGGTAGCCGGCATGGGCAAAATCCTCGGTGATCTCGATGGCGAGCCTGTCCATATATTCGATGGCGACGGGAATGATGCCAGAGGCGATGATGGCGGCGACGCAGCGCCCCGCCTCCTCGGGTGCGGCAAAGCCCACCAGCATGGGCCGGGCGCCCTCGGCCATCGGCAGGATGCGCACCACCGCCTCGGTGACGATGCCGAACTGGCCTTCTGAGCCGATGACGATGCCGAGCAGGTCATAGCCGTCGGCATCCATGGCGTCGCCGCCGATGTCGAGAATCTCGCCTGCCATCGTCACCAGGCGTACGCCGAGGATGTTGTTGGTGGTGACGCCATATTTCAGGCAATGGGCGCCGCCGGAATTCATGGCGATGTTGCCGGCGATGGTGCAGGCGAGCTGGCTGGAAGGGTCGGGCGCGTAGAAGAAGCCCTCATGCGCCACGGCGCCGGAAATGCCGAGATTGGTGATGCCGGCCTGCACGCGCGCAAGCCTGTCCGGCAAACGCAGTTCCAGCACCTTGCTCATCTTGGAGAGGCCGACGACCACGGCGTCCGCCTGGGGCAGGGCACCGCCGGCGAGCGAGGTACCGGCGCCGCGCGGGATGACGGGAACGCCATCCTGGTTGAGGAATTTCAGGATCGCCGCGACTTCCTCGGTGGTCTCGGGCAGCACCACGGCGAGCGGTACGGCCCGATAGGCGGTGAAGGCGTCGGTCTCATAGGCACGGCGCTCGTCCTCGCTGATGATCAGGTTCGCCGCGGGCACCAGCTTGGCCAGGCCCTCGATGACAGCCTGCCGCCGCGCCAGGATGGCGGGGTCGGGAGGCGGCATTGGAATGCCGGTGGTCGATGGCGTGCCTTCAGGCATGGTTGGTTTCCTCCAGCGATGCCGAATCCGGCATCGCGCCGATGTGTCAGGCCCTACCAGGGGCCATTTTTACGGCCTCAAGGTAGTAACCATGCATGCTTTATTGAATTTTTGCCGCCATTATCGCGCGAGCCGCATGAAATTTCGATAGACAATGGCCGCGTTGGCCTCGAAGCCCTCGGCATGGGCAGCGATGTCGGCCTGCAGGCGCTCCATGGCGCCTTCGCCATTGGTGCGCTCGAGCGCGGTCCTGTATTCGGGCACGCAGCCCCATTGCTGCACGGCGGCGTTTTCGGCCTCGACATGATACTGCATGCCCCAGGCCCGTGGCGCGGCACGAATGGCCTGAACCGGGCAAAGGGGCGAAGAGGCCAGCACCGCGGCGCCCTCGGGCGGCTGGGCGACGCGCACCGAATGCCATTGCAGGGCGCGGAAGCGCGGCGCGAAGCCTTCGAACAACAGGTCGGCCTGGCCGGCTTCCGTTACATCCACATCGAAGACGCCGACCTCGGGCGGTGTCTGCGGCCCGCAGGTCCCGCCAAGCGCGTCGGCGAGAAGCTGATGGCCGAGGCAGATGCCGAGATAGGGCTTGCCGAGCTCGCGCACCCAGCGGCGAATGACACGCTTCTCCTCGACCAGCCAGGGAAACTGGTCGACGTCCCACACATCCATGGCACCCCCCATGACCCAGAGCGCATCATAGGGATCGAGCGCGGGGATGGTGCCGCCTTCGTCGAGTTCGACGGCATCCCATTCGATGCCGTCGCGGGCGAAGAAGGAGCGGAAAATGCCGGGATGCTCGGAGGCAAGATGCTGGAGGACGAGGATGCGCATGGCGGGATGAAAGCCGTCAATAATCGAATGGTCAGACCATCCGACAAGCAATCATCGCTTCGTGCAAGCCCTATTGTCGCTCCAAAACCCTCATCCGGCCGGCAAAGGCCCCGAAACAGGCGCGGTGCGTCGCCGCAGGCCGAGCCAGAGGACACCGCCGACCAGAAAGGCGAAGCCGCCGAAGGTTGCCAGGCTTGGCGGATGCGCGGGCACCTCGCTCCAGCGCGGCGATACGACGTCGGCAGTGTTGAACGCCTCGCCGCTGAAACGGCAAAGCACCAGTGCGGCATTGTTCCTGACCATGTCGAGCCCGACCTTGTCGACGAGGGCGCGCACGTCAGCGCGGTCTCCGCGGGTCTGCCTGAGTTCGAGCAGCAGGGCCTGGGTGCCGGCGAGATAGGCATGGCTGCATTCGTTGAAGGGGCTTTCCTCGTCCTTCAGGCTGCCGGGTACCAGGCCACGGAAACAGAAGAAATACTGCCAGTCGACGAAGGCGCGTAGCCGGCGCGCGGTCTCGTCGAGGCCGGTCTGGCGGTCGGCGACGGCGAGAATCGCCAGCATATTGTCGGCGATGACAGCCATCTGGCCATGGGTGAGATTGGGGATGGGAATGCCTGCCCCCGTACCATCGCCATCGGACGTTTGGCGATGGGCGAAGGCGGAGGTCGCCAGCAGGGCAAGCAGCAGGGCTCCGATGAGGCGGCCGGCGAGGCTGAGCACTCCGCTTGTTGTATTCCTGCCCGGCATCCGGCCCTGCCTTCGACTGCCTCTGCCCCCGAGGGCAGCTCTCCGGCAAGGCAAACCGTGATACGGCCTGCCTGTCAAGTCGGCTCGATCATGCCGAAGAGACTGACGAGGACGAGTACGCCGGCTCCGAGCAGCAATTCCGCGACGGTGAGACAGCTCAGCAGCCGCAGCGACCTCGTCCGCGCCAGGCGGATTCGGGGAACGAGGAAGTAACGGTTGGTCAGGGCGATCGCGATCATGATACCGACGAGGCCGATCTTGGCGGCGAGCAGGGCCTGGTAGGGGGAGGACCAATCCGTCGGTGCGCGGCCGAGAACGAGGGTGGTATTGGCGATGCCGGTGACGACCACGAGCGACACCGCGACATGGCCGACGGTCGAAAAACGGCGAAGCGCCTGGGTGGCGGGAGGGGCAGGAAAGGCATCCCCGAGCATGATCAGGCAAGGGAGGAGAGGGATGAGGGCACCGAGCCAGGCGCCTGCCGCGAGCAGATGCAGCATGTGGTTGCCCCTCTGCAGCAGGCCAGGCCAGCCGCTCAGCATGGCGGAGTGACCGGTCAAGGCCAGGCTGGCGAGAAGCAGGCCCGAGCAGAGGGCAAGTGCGGGCAACCGGCGCGGCCCAAGCAGAAACACGGCTGGCAGACACGCGGCAAAGACGAGGCGCCATTGCCAGGCGCGACCGAAGCTGCTGTCGGTCAGCACCGAGGTGATCAGGGCTGGATCGAGCGTGTCGGCCCAACCGTCACCGATCTCGCCGGTTTTCAGCAGGAGCCAAGCCGGGGTGGTCGCGGCGGCAAGGCCGGCCGCCACGACCAGTATAATTCTCAACCGCTCTACGAGCCGTTCGGCCAGTTGCTTCGGCGCCAGTATGGCGAGGAAGGCGCTGGTACCGAACAGGGCCATCGCTGCGGCATAATGCAGGAAGCGGCAGGCCTGGAGAGCGGTTTCGAGATCCATCAGGGCTTCACGTCGAAGGAATAGCTGCCCTTGACCTTATGGCCATCCTTGGAAAGGACATGCCATTGCACCGTATATTTGCCCGGCGCGAGCTTGGCTGTAACGGGCACGGAGAGGCTGGCCTCGTCATTGCCGAAATGGGTGGGATCGCCGGTGGCGACGGCTTTCTGATCCGGACCGGTCAGGCTGACACCCGAGAATTTGAGATCGACGCCTTCGCTGAAATGCAGTTCCAATGCGGCGGGCGCAGCCGCGACCACGGCATTGTCGGCCGGTGCCGCAGATTTCAGATGGGCGTGGGCCAGAGCCGAGCCGGCTGCCGTCAGGCTGAGGGCGGCGGTGAGCGAAAGAAGCGAGGGATTGCGCATGAGAGACATGATGTGAACTTTCATGGTTAGTCCGCCATCATCGGCGGGGCAGGATGGAAGCGATAGCGAGGCGGTGAAGGCAGACCCCGCCGCCTCGAAGCTGCGAATGGCGCCGTTCAGGCAAAGGCGCGGCGCAAAGGCGGCACGGTGCGGATGACCAGGAGATCGAGCGCCACCATCACGGCGATGGCGAGCCCCGTGATGGGAAAGGCGAGGCCGACGGCGATGGCCACGATCCACAGGCCGCGATAGACGCGGGGATCGCTGGGATAGGGCGGCACGCCGAGCCTGCCGCTCGGGCGGCGCTTCCACCACATCATCACGCCGGAGACGCTGGCGAGGATGATGGCAAGGCAGGTCGCCAGCATCACCAGCTGGTTGGCGAGGCCCCATTGCTGGCCCTGATGCACGTTGATGCCGAATTCGATCGCCTTGGCGACGCCGCCGAAATCCGCGAATTTGAGATCGACGATCGGTTTGCCCGAATATTGGTCGATATGGATGGTGCGCTCCTTGGCCAATTCGTCCGGGAAGATCGCCGCGGTGTAGACGCCGTTTTCTTCGGTCGGCAGCACCATCTCGAAGCCGGGTGCGATGCCCAAACCGCGCGCGACGGCAACCGCGCGGTCGAGCCCGATCGCATGGGTGTAGGGCTGGGCCGATTGGGGCACCGGCGAATTCTCCACCGTCCAGCCGGCCTTGCTGACGACGTCCTGTAGCGGCACGGTGGACGTCGGCGTCTCGTCCCAGAGCTGGGTGGGGTAGCCCAGCCCCGCCTGGGTCGCGAAGCCATTGAGCTGCTTGCCCCAGAACCCGGCCCAGGGCAGGCCGCTTGCCGCCAGGAAGAAGATCACCAGTCCGGCGAAGGCGCCGGTGACTGCGTGGAGGTCACGCCACCACACCCGGCGTGCCGGCGTGCCCCGAAGGCTCACCACGCCGCCGCTCTGGCCGCGGGGCCACCACAGATAGATCCCCGTCGTTACCAGGATAAGGGCAAAGCCGCCGACGGCCTCGATCAGCCGGTTGGTGAAGGTGCCGAACAGTTCTAGGCTGTGGATCTTCTTGATCAGCCACATCGGCTCACGGTCGGCGCGCACGGCATCGAGCACCGCGCCGCTATAGGGATCGAGGTAGACATAATGTTTGCCGCCGTCGTCCTTGTAGGTGACCTTGGCCGAGGAGGTTGCGTCCGCGGGTTCGGTATAGGCGGTGGCGGCGGCCTCGGGCTTGCCTTCGAGGGCCTTGTCGACCAGCTCTTCCGGCGACAAGGCCGGCGTACCGGGATTGGCGACGATGGTGCGGTAGGCAAAGAGCGTGTGGTTGATCTCGTCCTTGAACAGATAGAGCGAGCCGGTGACGGCCAGCAGGATCATGAAGGGGACGCAAAGCAGGCCGGCATAGAAATGCCAGCGCCAGATGGCGCGCTGTAGCGACAGGCGCGAAGGCGGAGCGACCGCGAGGGCGTCCGCGCCATGGGAGACGGTCATGGTTGTGTCCTGAGTTGCCCTTCGCCCGCGCACAGCCAAGGGGCTGCGTACGGCGTCAGGCCGAAAACAAAAGGGAGGTCGTTCTCAGGTCACGCCATCGGTGGTCCGCGCGGCTGGGCGGCCGTGCGATGCAGGGAAGGAGGAATGTGGGTGTCCGCCGCCCAGGGGGCGAGGGCCGCCAGGACGGCCAAGCGCCGCGGCAGGTCGATGCCGGCCGGCGAGGCAGGCCCGCCGAAGCCGGGGCAAAGTATGCAGCACTCGGCCTCATGGCCGCGATGGTCTGCGGGCGGGCCAGACCCCGCATCGGTGATTCCCATGCCGTCGCCGGCGCAGACGATTTCGAGCGCGGCGAGATTGCGGTCGAGTGTGTCGGCCCGCAATTGCGGGGCCATCAGCACGCCCATCAGCAGGCTGTTGACCAGCAGCGCATAGACAGCGAGGGCCGTGATGACGGCCTTCGTGATGTCCCTGCTTATGCGCGAAGCGAGCACTGCTGCCGGTTCCTGATGGGTCTTGCCGAGGCGCGCCGGATGAATGCCGGCGCCATGATCATCTTGTCATTGCCGGGCTCGGCCCGGCAAGAAACAACTTTGTCGCGTATCTTAAGCCGAGTCGGTGCATGCCGACCCGCGGGGGTCAATCCCTCAGCGCCGGCAGGTCCTTGTAGAGGGCCAGCGCCTCGGGATTGGCCAGGGCCTCCTGGTTCTTGACGGTGCGGCCGGCGACGATGTCACGCACGGCAAGCTCGGTGATCTTGCCGGACTTGGTGCGCGGGATATCGGCGACGGCGATGATCTTGGCCGGCACATGGCGTGGCGAGGCACCGGTGCGGATCTGGCGCTTGATGCGGTCGATGAGGGCATCGTCCAGGGCCACGCCCTCGCGCAGGCGCACGAACAGCACGATGCGCACGTCACCTTCCCAATCCTGGCCGATGGCGAGCGATTCCAGCACGTCCGGGATCTTCTCCACCTGGGCGTAGAGTTCGGCGGTGCCGATGCGCACCCCGCCCGGATTGAGCGTGGCGTCCGAACGGCCATGGATGATCAGCCCGCCATGAACCGTCCATTCGGCAAAATCGCCATGGTGCCAGATGTTGTCGAAGCGCTCGAAATAGGCCGCTCGGTATTTGTGGCCCCCTTCATCGTTCCAGAACATCACCGGCATGGAGGGGAAGGGACGGGTGCACACCAGCTCGCCTTTTTCCTCGCGCACGCTCTTGCCGTCGTCGTTCCACACGTCGACCGCCATGCCCAGGCCCGGCGCCTGGATCTCGCCTGACCACACCGCCCCGGTGGGATCGCCCAGCACGAAACAGGAGACGATATCTGTTCCGCCCGAGATGGAGGCGAGGTGGAGATCGGCCTTCACGTCCTCATAGACCCAGCGGAAGCCCTCGGGCGACAAGGGCGAGCCGGTCGAGGTCATCAGCCTCAGCCCGCTCAGGTCGTGAGTCTGGCGCGGGCTCAGCCCGGCCTTGTGGGCCGCATCGATATATTTGGCCGAGGTGCCGAACATCACGCCCTTCTCGCGCGTGACGAAATCGAACAGCACGCTCGCCCCGGGGTGGAAGGGCGAGCCGTCATAGAGCAGCAGCGTCTCGCCATTGGCCAGGCCTGCGATCAGCCAGTTCCACATCATCCAGCCGCAAGTAGTGAAGTAGAAGCTGCGCTCGCCCGGCCGCAAATCGCATTGCAGGCGATGCTCCTTGACGAGCTGCAGGAGCGAGCCGCCGGCGCCGTGCACGATGCATTTGGGCACGCCCGTGGTGCCGGAGGAATAGAGGATGAACAGGGGTTGGTTGAAGGGCAGCGGCTCGAATACCACTGGCTTGGCCCGGTAGGGCGCGGTGAGGATGGCCAGTGTGGTGCCTTCCGGGATCTTGGCCGCCACCGTCTCGGCCTCGCCGAGATAAGGCACCACCACCGTCTTGCAGCCGAGTTCTGCGGCGATCGCGATCACCTTGGCGCCGTTGTCGATGCGCTTGCCAGCATACCAGTAGCCGTCGATGGCGAAGAACAGCTTGGGGGCGATCTGACCGAAGCGGTCGAGCACGCCGCGCTCGCCGAAATCGGGCGAGCAGGAGGAGAAGATTGCGCCGATCGAGGCGGCTGCCAACATGATTGCCACCGTCTCCGGACGGTTTGGCATCATGGCGGCGACACGGTCACCCACCTGGACCCCCTCGGCACGCATCGCCTGCTGCAGGCGCGAGACGAGGTCGGTGAGCTCGCGCCAGCTCAGGGTCAGGCTTGCCTTGTCCTCACCCTGGAAGATCAAGGCGGGCTCGTCGTCGCTGCGCGGCAGCAGGTTCTCGGCGAAATTCAGCCTGGCATCCGGGAAGAAGCGCGCCTTGAGCATGTCGTCGAGATCGCTGGCGACCCGCTCGCCCTTCTCGCCCTTGATGCCGCTGTCGTCCCAGATCAGGTTCCAGAAGTCGGCGGCGCTCTCGACGGACCAGCGATGCAGGTCGTGATAAGTCTTCAGCGACAGGCCATGCCGGGCATTGGCGGTGGCGATGAAGGCCGCGACCTGCGTTCCCGCGACACGCGCCGGCGAGGGGATCCATAACGGCTTATCGTCGGCCGGCTCGGCAGGCGCCTCTGCGGCATCGGCCAGCGCTTCGTCGGACACTGGCTTGGATGGTTTCCGGGCCTTGTCGTCCTTGGCCGTCGTTTCCTTGCTGGTGGTTTCCTTGGCAGTGGTTTCCTTGACCATGTCCTCGGCTGTTTCCCTTTGCTTCGGCGCTTCCCTAAGCCACAGCGCGCATCGCTCTTCGCAACTGCAGTATGACGATTTTGCTCGCTAAGGAAGAGGCTTGATGGTTTCGGCGGGATATCGGCAAGGCATGTATTTATCTCGAGCTTGCCAAAGAAGGCGTGCCGGCGAGGCTCGGCGATATTCATCCCGACCGCTCCAAAGACCGCCCCTTTGCCATTACTCTTGCTATAAGGGCCGCTTCTCGGGCCGGGGAGCAGGGCCGATGGAGATCTGGACGGAACTCGACAGCGTGGTGACGGCGGATGGCGACCAGATCGCCTTGCGCCGGCGTGGCGGTCTGTTTGACATCCGTTTCAACGGCTGGGAGCTGATGTCGAACCATGATCCCCGCTCGGAGATCGCATTGGCTCGAACCGTCTGCCAGTGTCTGGGCGAGGAGGAACCGCGCATCCTGATCGGCGGCCTCGGCATGGGCTACACGCTGAGGGCGACGCTCGACGCCGTCGGCCCTCGGGCGCGCATCCTGGTGTGCGAACTCCTGCCTGAGATCGTCGCCTGGAATCGGAGCGTACTTGCGCCGCTCGCAGGGTATCCGCTGGCCGATCCCCGTGTGGAGGTCCGCACCGGTAGCGTCGCCGATATCATTGCCGCTAAGCCCGGCGGTTTCGATGCCATCCTGCTCGATACCGACAACGGCCCCGATTATGTGGTGCACGAGCCGAACCACGCGCTCTATTCAGGCGAGGGAATTGCCCGCATTGTTCGGGCCCTCGCACCGGGCGGTATCGCCGGCCTGTGGTCGGCCACCCAGTCGGCGGCTTTCGAAGCCAATCTGGTGGCCTCGGCATGGCCCTGGCGGCGCGAGCGGGTATCGCTTGGGGAACCGGGGCAGGAGCCGTTTCACGTGGTATATGTGATCGGCGCGCCTGCCGGATGAGAAATGCACGAGCCGCAGGGCCAAACACGGTGCCTCTCTCTTCCGGCTTTCTTAACCATGCCGACCCATCATGGCGGGATTGGAGGCACGCGATTGTATCGTACCCGTCTAAGCAAATTCCTCCTGATCGTGCCCATGGGCACGATCAGGAGGAATTTGCAAAATATCGAACATTTGCAGAGTTTTCAGGCGCGACGCATCCGTGGACCGCGCCAGAAAACTGTGCTTGGTCGACGACCTGCTGCGCCGCTTTTCCCGCATGGCGGCTTTGCCACAACCAAGCCTCGCTTTTACCATGATGGACTGCCATTTATAATGGATCGAGTTTGTGATTCAGCTCCGTCGCCCGGGCGCATGGCAAATGTCACCAACCACTCTTTGATCGAGCGAGGCGCGGAAACGGCATGAAGCGTATTGGGCTATCCCTGGCCGCTATCGCCGCTGCGCTTGTTGCACTGGTGTTGACCGTTCCTTGGCTGACGCCGGAAAGCGTGTTGCGTGACACGTTCACCCGCGAAATCGTCGCCCTGACCGGCCGCACGCCCATTATCGAGGGGCAGGTGCATCTGGCCTGGGCGCCACTGCCGACGCTGATGATCGAGAAGGTGACCATTCCCGGGCAGGAGGGCCTGCCGCCATTGCTGGTGGCCGACAAGATGCAGGGCACGCTCCGCCTGGCGCCGCTGGTGATCGGACGCATCGAGATATCAAGCCTGATGCTCAAGCGTGCCAGCATTGGCCTTACCGCGGGCAAGGGTGGCGCGCGCTCTTGGGAATTCAAGGAAGGTGTGCTGGCCGAGGCGGCTGCCGGGCACTTCGACAAGCCGATGCCGGTCAAGACCATCCGGCTCGTGGACGGCACCATTCGTTATAACGACAATGCCTCGGGCCGGGCGACCTCCGTTTCGGTCGGCGATGTTACTTTCGCCTGGGCGGGCCGCAGTGACGCGATGTCGGCGGCCGGCATAATCAATTGGCGTGACCGTGAGACCGAGATCGCCGTGGCGCTTGCCGATCCCGCCAGCTTGATTGCCGGCGGCAAGTCGGATCTGCGGGCACGCATCAAGGGTGACACGCTCAACCTTGCCGCCAGCGGCATGCTGGACGGGGAGGGGCGGCTTGACGGCAAGGTCTCGGCCAGCGGCGCTTCGCTGCGTGACACGCTGCGCTGGCTCGGATTTGCCTTGCCCGCCGGACACAGCCTTGCCGCTTATGACCTGCAGTCGCCGCTGTCGCTCGACCGCAGCGCCATTTCCCTCAACGAGGTGCAACTCTCGCTCGACGGCAATGAAGCCGAAGGCTCGCTCACCGTCGAATTCGGCAGGGAGCGCCCGAAGGTCAGCGGCACGCTTGCCGCCGATACGCTCGATCTGAGTGCCTATTCCAACGAACTCCAGCTCGCGGACGGTCGGCCACGCAAATGGCGTGCCGATCATATCAGCATCAACAGTCTGCTGGTCAGTGATCTCGATCTGCGCATTTCCGCCGGCGAGACAACCATCGACAAGGTCCATCTCGGCCGTGCTGCGGCCACCGTCTCCACCCGCAACGGCCAGCTCGAACTCGCCCTCAGCGAGGCTGTCGCCTATGGCGGCACGCTCAAGGGCAATATCGCGCTCAAGCCCGCTGACAAAATGACCGTACTCGCCGCGACTGCCAGCTTCGAAGGCATCGACATGGGCAGTGCGCTGGGCGATCTCTTCGCCTTTCGGCGTCTGGAAGGAACCGGCACGGGAACGATGGCGGTGAACGGCACCGGCGCTTCCATCGCCGAGCTGTCGCGCTCGCTGCAGGGACAGGCCAATATCAGCGTCTCCGGAGGCTCTTTAGTCGGCATCGATCTCGCCAGCCTGATGCAGAAGATCGAGCGGCGGCCGCTCTCTGCCCGTTTTGAATCTTCCTATGGCGGCCGCACCACCTTCGACCTTGCCAAGGCCAGCTTCAAAATCGCCGACGGCATGGCCAAGACCGCCGACTGCCGCATGGAGAACGGCTCCCTTTCAGTTTCGCTGACGGGGGATGCCAATATCGCCCTGCGCAGCCTCGACATGGCTGGCGTGGCCAATTGGAGCGACGCCGATGCCGCCAATCCCTTCCGACTGCCTTTCCGCGTCTATGGGGGCTGGGAGGTGCCGGTGGTCGAGCCCGATACCGAGGCGCTGATCCGCCGTTCGGGTGCCGCCGCTCCTCTGCTGCGCAGCTTCATCCGGCCGGGCCGCGACGTCACGCAGGACACCGGCAAGAATCCACCTGCCTCGGCGGCGCAGTAGGAGACGTTTCAGCGCCCCGATTCGCTGGCTTGCGAGCGTTCCAATACGGCAAAGAAGATCACCGTGAGGACGAGCACGATCACCAGCAGCACGAAGGCCGCTGCCGCACCTTCATTGAGCGACAGGCCGAGAAAAGCCCGGCGATAGGCGAAGAAGCTCAGCACCTCGGTGGCGTTGCCGGGCCCGCCCTTGGTGAGCACATAGGGCAGGTCATAGGTGCGGAATTCGTTGATGAGCTGGATGATGATGGTGATGGCCGCCACCGGCCGCAGCATTGGCAGGGTGATGTAGAAGAATTGCTGCCAGGCCCTGGCACCGTCGACCTCGGCCGCCTCGTAGGGGTCGCGCGGCAGGGCGGCAAGGCCCGCGGCCAGGATCAGCACCACGAAGGACATCTGCTGCCAGATGTCGATGGCCGCCATTGTCCATAGCGCCATGCCCGGCGTGCCCAGCCAGTCGAGCCGGGGCAGGCCGAAGCTTTCCATCAGATGATTGGCGATGCCGAGATTGGGCTGTAGCAGCATGCGCCAGATTAGCGCCACCGAGATGGGCGACATCGCCATCGGGATGGTGAGGATGGCAAAATAGACCGGCTTCATGTGCACGGTGCGGTTGAGCATCAAGGCGATGCCGAGCCCGATCACGAATTCGCCGATCACCGTGATGGCTGAATAACGTACCGTGAGCCATAGGGCGTTCCAGAACAGCGGGTCGGCCAGCATCGACGCGAAATTCTTGAAGCCGACCAGCGGCATCAGGCTGGGTTTGATCAGCGTCATCGACGAGATCGACAGGATACAGGCATAAACGAGCGGAAAGCCCATCACGATAGCGAGCAGCAAGAGGCCGGGCAGGGCGAAAGCCCATCCGATCCGCCATTCCCGGCTGCGTCCGGCCAATCCCATCGCGCTCATCTGTTACACCACTGGAGCGTTTTCCAAAAAAGTTGATAGACTTTTCGATCGAGAAAACGCGTCAAAACAAGGATTTAGAGAAAAGATGCAATTTAGAGAATCGCACTTTGCTCAGGTCTGTAGAACCGGCGCGGCCGAAGGGCCGCGCCGGAAGAAGGTCACTTGTCGAGCAGTTGCTGCAAGCCGTCCGAGGCCGCCTTCAGGGCCGCTTCGGATGTCGCCTGGCCGCCGGCCGCAAGCGAGAGCTGCGTGCCGAGCACGTCCTCGTACTGGGCCGAATAGGTGAAGATCGGGAAGGACTTGCCGCTCGCCACCACGGATTCGGCCGTCTGGTAGAAGGGGTATTTCTTCAGCACTTCGGCGTCCTTGTAGACATCGCTGCGCACCGGCGCGTGGCCCTGCAGGGCCCGCTTCACCGAGACCTCCTTGCTCTGCACCCACTGGATGAAGGTCCAGGCCGCTTCCTGCTCTTCCGGTGTGGTGTTCTTGGGAATGCCCCAGCCCCAGCCGCCGCTCTCGCCATGGCCGCCGGGCATCACCGCAAGGCCGACCTTGCCGGCCACCGTCGGGCATTTGGCGGCATCGTCCATCTGCGGCAGCATCCACCAATAGGTCACCATGCTGAAGGCCGAACCCGAACACATCAGGCGCATGGTGTCGTCGAGCGTGGCCGAGATCGCGCCCTGCTGGGCTCCGTTCTGGATATTGTCGACATAGAGGTCGAGTGCCTTCTTGGCCTCCGGCGTGTTCAAATTGGCCTTGCCGCCAGCGTCACGATAGGCCCCGCCCGCCGAGAACAGATAGTTGGAGAATTCCATGCTGTTCGGATCGCCGCGCTGGCCCTGCATCGCCGCACCCGCGACCTTGGCATTGGCCTTCATGAATTTGGAGATCGCCACATAGTCTTCCAGCGTGGCGGGCAGAGCGAGCTCCTTGCCCGTGGCGGTCTTATAGGCCGCCTTCAGCTTCTCGTCGGCGATGAGGTCCTTGCGATAGAGCAGGCCCATCGAATAATTGTACATCGGTATGAGATGGAGCTTGTCCTGGCTGCCGCCGAGCAACTCGATGGTGGAAGGGATGAAGGCCCCGAGGTCGTATTTGCTCTTTTCGGCCAATGGCTTGAGGTCGACCAGCCAGTTGGCCGCGGGGAATTCGCCGGCCCAGAGGAAGTCGACCTCCAGCAGATTGTAGTAGCTCTGCGGCCCGGTGAGCTGGGCCACCAGCTTGTCGTGCATGTCGGGATAGCCGATCTTCTCGAACTCGACCTTGATGCCGGTCTTCTTTTCGAATTCCGGCAGCAATGCCTCGATGATCTTGGTCTCCGGTACGTCCTCCATCAGGGCGCGCAGAGTAACGGTCTCGGCGGCGGCCGACGACAGCGACGCCCCCAGCAGCATCGCCGCGCCGGCAGCCGCCAGCAGGGTCGTCTTCAGGCGATTTTCGCTCCAGATCATGGCTCTATCCCTCTCTCCGTAATGTGCGGCTTTGTCGCCGCTCTCCATATTGCTGGCTTATTTGACGCTGCCGAAGGTCAGTCCCTGGACGATGAAGCGCTGGATGAAACGCGAGGCGATCACCAGGGGCAGGATGGCGAGGATGACGCCGGCCGAGACCTTGGCGATCTGCACGCCGTTGGAGGTCTGCAGCGCGGCGAGTGCCACCGGTATCGTCGCCGTGGTCGGCCCGCTCAGCACCAGGGCGAACAGGAACTCGTTCCAGGCCAGGATGAAGCCGAGCACGCCGGCGGCGGCGATGCCGGGCAGCGACACCGGCAGCACGATGCGCCAGAACGCACCCCAGGCGGTGGCACCGTCGGTCATGGCGGCCCATTCGAGGTCGATCGGGACGCCCTCGAAGAAACCCATCAGGATCCAGGTCAGGAAGGGCAGGTTGAGGGCGGCGTAGACGATGATCAGCCCCGTCAGCGAATTGGAGAGTTCCAGGCTGCGGAAGAGGGTGAAGGTCGGCAGTACCAGCGCCACCGGCGGCAGCATCTGGGTGGCCAGCACGATGAAGCGTGCCCAGCGCCCGCCGGTGCGGAAGCGGGCGAAGGCATAGCCGGTGGTCGCCGCGAAGGGCAGGGCAACCAGCACCGAACCGAGTGCCACGATGAGGCTGTTGAGATAGGAACCGCCGAAACGGCTGGAGATCAGCGCCGCATAGTTCTCGGTGGTGAAGGCCGGCATCAACTCGTTGCTATAGGAGAGCTGCTCGGGCAGGAAGCTGGTCCTGAGCACCCAGAGTGGCGGCAGCAGGATGAGGGCGCAGACGAGGACAAGGCCGAAATGCAAGCCGAAACGTCGGCGGAAGGGAACGGTCTGGCTGTCGCAGCGCATCGTCATCACATCCCTCCCGTCAGCGCCGGCCTGGCGATCACCTGTTCGGTTTCGGGGTCAAACAGGTGCATGGGCAGCGCATCGACATAGAGTTCCACCGTCGATCCAATCGGGGCGGTGAAATTGCGCCCGAGCCGCGCCGCGATCTCCAGGGGTCTGTCACCGGTCTCCTGCTCGCCGGCGATCTGTCCGATCAGGATGTTCTCGGCGCCGAGGGCTTCGATGGCGACCACACGGATCGGCATCTTCTGCCACTCGGGGTGCTGCTGGGTTTCGTAGAAATCCTCGGCCCGGATGCCGAGGATGACGCGGCGGCCGGCCTGGCCACCATAGGCTCCGTGGTGGCGGGCCGGCACGCTCAACCTCGCGCCCGCGTCGGTCACCACCCCAAGGCCTTCCGCTGGCGCGCTCTCCAGCCTAGCCGGGATCAGGTTCATCGGCGGGGTCGCCAGGAAGCGGGCGACGAAGGTGTTGGCCGGGTTGGCGTAGACCTCGAGCGGTCGCCCGGCCTGGACCAGCTGGCCTTCGCGCATGATGCAGATGCGGTCTCCCATCGTCATCGCCTCGACCTGGTCATGCGTGACATGCACGATGGTGCGGCCGAGGCGGCGATGGAGCTTGATGAGCTCGAGCCTCATCTCGGCCCGAAGCTGGGCGTCGAGGTTGGAAAGCGGTTCGTCGAGCAGGAAGGCGGCGGGTTCGCGCACGATGGCGCGGCCGAGGGCGACGCGCTGGCGCTGGCCGCCCGAAAGCGCCGCCGGCTTGCGGCCAAGCAGGTTCTGCAGGCCGAGCAAGTGAGCGGCGTCGGCGATCTTGGCATCGATGGTGGTGGCGTCGACGCCGCGCATTTTCAAGCCAAATGCCATGTTCTGGCGCACGCTCATATGCGGATAGAGGGCGTAGCTCTGGAACACCACCGCAATGTTACGGTCGCGTGGGGCGACATGGGTCATGCTCTTGCCGCCGATGCGCAGATCGCCGGAAGAAATGCCTTCGAGCCCGGCGATCATGCGCAGCGTCGTCGACTTGCCGCAGCCGGAGGGGCCGAGGAAGATGACGAACTCGCCGTCCGGTATGGTCAGGTCGACGTTGCGTACGCCATAGGCGCCATTGGCGTAGAGTTTGGAAACATGATCGAGTTCGATGGACGCCATGGTGCCTTCCCAAGCAAAGCGCGTTTAACTGAAAACGCCTTTTTGCTCTAACTCCCTGTTTTGACGCGTCTTTGCGAGTCTCGGCGGTTTCGCCAGATCACAAGACGCTGCGGCGACGTTCAAGAGGGGCGGGCGTCGAGACACAGGAAAGAACAGAATCAAACATGTAAAGCAACGATTCCGACTACCAATGTTCCATTCCCTGGTACAATCTTGCTCCTCATTTCTTTGATGTTGCTCCCTTTTTCTGACGGGGAACACCCAAAAACTGAGGTGCGCGGCGGTTATTCACCTGGTCTGATGTCGTATTCGTCATCAGAGGCGAGCCCCGACTCCACGATTGATGAGGCATGCTATTCAACAAAATATAACATCGCAAGAGCGATTATGTTAGAAAATGTTAGAATCTGTCTCGGCCCGTGAATCTACAGTGAAGCGATGGGTGGTTCGGCCATTGCCACGTTGGGACATGCCCGTAAATGACAAGGCCCCCGCCCCGTGGAGGGGGCGAGGGCCTGAAGCTTCGGGCTGCTGATGGTTGGGCCGGATCAGCCGGCTGCGGCCAGCCTCTCGGCGCGTTCGCGCTCCTTCTCCGCACGGCTGGTATAGATGGCGGCGGCCACCACCCCGAGGGCGACCACGGCCAGCATCAGCGTGCAGGCGGCATTGATCTCCGGCGTCACGCCGAGGCGCACGGACGAATAGATGCGCATCGGCAGCGTGTTCCAGCCCGGGCCGGAAGTGAAGCTGGCGAGCACGAGATCATCGAGCGACAAGGTGAAGGCCAGCATCCAGCCCGAGATCACGGCCGGCGCGATGATCGGCAGCGTGATCAGGAAGAAGGCTTTGAAGGGATGGCAGCCCAGATCCAGGGCCGCCTCTTCGATGGAGCGGTCGAAGCTGAGCAGGCGCGACTGCACCACCACGGTCACGAAGCACATGGTGAGTGTGACATGGGCCAGGGTGATGGTCCAAAAGCCGCGGTCGATGCCCAGCGAGATGAAGAACAACAGCAATGACAGGCCGATGATGATCTCGGGCATCACCAGCGGCGCATAGACCATGGCCGAAAAAGTCATGCGGCCGCGGAAGCGTCCCATGCGCACCAGAACCACGGCGGCGAGCGTGCCGAGTATGGTGGCGATGGTGGCTGATACGGCGGCCACGATCAGCGTGATCTTGGCGGCGTTCATGAAGGCTTCGTCGTGGAAGAGTTCGACGTACCAGCGCGTCGACCAGCCGCCCCAGACCGTCACCAGCTTGGAGTCGTTGAACGAATAGATCACCAGGATCACGATCGGCAGGTAGAGGAAGGCCAGGCCGAGGGCGACCGAGGTCATGCTGAACCAGGAGGAACCCTTTCTCATCGGTCGGTCTCCAGCGCCTTGGCTTGGCTGTGCTGATAATAGGTGATCGGCACGACCAGGATAATCAACAGGATCACGGCGACGGCGGAGGCCGCCGGCCAGTCGCGGTTGGAGAAGAACAGGTCCCACATCTGCTTGCCGATCATCAGCGTGGAAGATCCGCCGAGCAGATCCGGGATGACGAATTCGCCGACCGCCGGAATGAAGCAGAGCATGCAGCCGGCGATCACGCCGGGCAGGGAGAGCGGGAAGGTCACCAGCCAGAAGGCCTTGATCGGCTTGCAGCCGAGATCGGCCGCCGCTTCCAGGAGAGTGTCATCCATTTTCTCCAGGGTCGAATAGAGCGGCAGGATCATGAAGGGCAGGTAGGAATAGACGATGCCGATGAAAATCGCCCAATTGGTGTTGAGGATCTGCAGGGGCTGGTCGATGATGCCGAGCTTGATCAGCGCCAGGTTGAGCAGGCCCTCCGGCTTGAGAATGCCGATCCAGGCATAGACGCGGATCAGGAACGAGGTCCAGAACGGCAGGATCACCAGCATCAGCAGGGTTGGACGCACGCTCTTGGGGGCACGCGCCATGCCATAGGCGATGGGATAGCCGACGATCAGCAGCAGGATCGTCGAGACCAAGGCGATCATCACGCTGGACAGGTAGGCTTTCAGATAGAGCGTATCGCCGTCCTCGCCCCAGATGTTGAACATCGTCCAGTAATTGTCGAGGCTCAGCTCGGAGATGAAGCCCGTAATGCTCTGCCAGGTGCCGTCGAAATTGAAGACCGGTGTATAGGGCGGCTGTCCCAGCGCCGTCTGGCTCAGCGAGATCTTCAGCACCATCAGGAAGGGCAGGGCGAAGAAGATCGTCAACCACAGATAGGGAATGGCGATCACCCCGGTGCGTCCGGAGAAGAAGCCCTTTCGGGTCTTGTCGGCCAGATTGTCGGTCATCCCGCCGCCCTCCTATTTGGTCAGGACGACGCCGGCATCCGGCGCAAAGCTGACATGAACCTTGTCTTCCCAGGTGATCGGGCGCTCGACGAAGCGGCTCATATTGGCCTGCGACACCCGGATGCGCTGGCCGGTGCCGGCGATGTCGACGAGATAATTGGTCCAGTCGCCGAGATAGCCGATGTCGAAGACCTCTCCCGCCAGCCAATTGCCCGGTGTGGTGGGCGCATCGAGCGAGATGCGCATCTTTTCGGGGCGGATGGCCAGGAAGACGCTCTGGCCGACGGAGCAGCTTTCGGCGCTGTCGACACTGAAGGCCTGGCTGCTCGGCGAAGTAATGGTGAGGGAACTGCCGTTCTGGGCGGAAATCTTGCCTTCGAGGATGTTGATGTTGCCGATGAAGTCGGCGACATAGCGTGAATTGGGCTGCTCGTAGATTTCGCCGGGCGGCGCCACTTGCACCAGCTTGCCATGGTCCATGACCGCGATGCGGTCGGACATCGTCATCGCCTCTTCCTGGTCGTGCGTGACGATGACGAAGGTGATGCCGAGCTCGACCTGGATGTCCATCAGCTCGAACTGGGTTTCCTCGCGCAATTTCTTGTCGAGGGCGCCCAGTGGCTCGTCGAGCAGCAGCACCTTGGGCTGTTTGGCGACGGCACGGGCAAGGGCGACACGCTGGCGCTGGCCGCCGGAGAGCTGGTGCGGCTTGCGGCTGGCGAATTTCTCCAGCTTGACCAGCTTCAGCATCTGCCCGACGCGCGTGTCGATCTCGGCCTTGGGCATCTTGTCCATCTTCAGGCCGAAGGCGATATTGTCGGCCACGCTCATATGCGGGAACAACGCGTAGGACTGGAACATCATGTTGACCGGGCGTTCATAGGGCGGGACGCCGGCCAGATCCTTGCCCGCCAGGGTGATGCGTCCGCCCGTCGGCTGTTCGAAGCCGGCCAGCATGCGCATCAAGGTGGTCTTGCCGCAGCCAGAGGGGCCGAGCAGGGAGAAGAATTCACGTTGATGGATGTCCAGCGAAACGTCGTTCACCGCCACGAAATCGCCAAAACGCTTGGTGACGTTCTCGAAGCGAATGAGGGGAACGGCGGTTGGATCGGACCAGGGTTGGAATTTCCGGCGAACGCCCCCGATCGCCTTCTGCGACTTCACGGGCGCCGTAGCGCCATCCCCGCCTGTATCACGCATGGTATCCCATCTGTTTGTGGTGATTGGTTCCAGCCTAGACCGGGAAGTCGGCGGTGGTCTACAGGGGAAATGCGATTCAACGCAAAAATGTGATCACATTTTTTGTGATCACATTTTTTGGCCAACCCATTTGACTTTTGGACGCGGCTAAAGGCAGTGTGCGCCAGCGTCGGTCCACCGATGCCTCTTTTGCGCGTCTTCCCCGATGCGCGGCGCGTGCGCCTCCGCCCTCCTAAACCAAGGGCCCGAACCGGAGGTTAGTCGCGTGATGGCCCCTCGTGGGCTGTCAAACAGGTCGCCGGCGCTTGTTTCGGGTCGCCGCTCCGCATTTCCTGCGGGGTGGAAGCCGCATGTGTGCGACGATGAGCAAAAAGAAAAAGTCAGACAAGCCCGAGCATTCTAGCGTGCCGGATATCGAATCCGCGCGTGGCATCTCCGGTATGGAGAACGCGAGAGACTGGTTTCGCGCCCGCAATATCGAGGAAATCGAGTGCCTCGTTCCAGACCAGGGCGGGGTGGCCCGCGGCAAGATCATGCCGGTGTCGAAATTCCTGGCCTCGCCGGTGATGAACCTGCCGCTTTCGATTTTCTATCAGTGCATCACCGGCGAATATCCCGCCTATGACGGTCTGGTGGACGCGGTGGAAGCCGATACCGACATGTTCATGCAGCCTGATTGGTCGACCCTGACCGCGGTGCCGTGGGCGATGGATCCGACAGCGCAGGTCATTCACGACGCGATGACGCGCGACGGCCGCCCCGTCGAGCAGGCGCCCCGCCAGGTGCTGCGCCGCATCCGCGAACTCTACCGCAAGAAGGGCTGGCAGCCGGTGGTGGCGCCGGAGATCGAGTTCTATCTGGTCGAGCCCAACACCGATCCCGACTATCCGCTGAAGCCGCCGATCGGCCGATCCGGCCGCCCGGAACTTGGACGTCAGGGCTATTCGATTTCGGCCGTCAACGAATTCGACGCCCTGTTCGAGGACATCTACAAATATTCGGAACATCAGGGCCTGGAGATCGACACGCTGATCCACGAGGACGGCGTGGCGCAGATGGAGATCAATCTGCGCCATGGCGATCCGCTTGAACTGGCCGACCAGGTCTTCCTGTTCAAGCGCACCATCCGCGAGGCCTCGCTGCAGCACAAGATCTATGCCACCTTCATGGCCAAGCCCATGTCGGGCGAGCCGGGCTCGGCGCTGCACATCCACCAGTCGATCGTCGACGCCGAAAGCGGCCAGAACATCTTCTCCGATCCGGAGACGGGCGGGCCGACCCCGCTGTTCTTCTCCTTCCTGGCCGGCCAGCAGAAATATCTGCCGGCGATCATGTGCATGCTGGCGCCCTATGTGAACTCCTACCGCCGGCTGACGCGCGATTCCATGGCACCGATCAACGTGCAATGGGGCTATGACAACCGCACGGCGGGCCTGCGTGTGCCGCCCTCGGGCCCCGACGCAAGGCGCGTCGAGAACCGGGTTCCTTCCTCGGACGCTAATCCCTATCTCGCCATCGCCGCGAGCCTGGCGGCCGGCTATCTCGGCATGACCGAAGAACTCGATGCGACGGCGCCGATCGAGTCGGATGCCAAGAACCGCGATTTCGAGCTGCCCCAGAGCCTGCTCGAGGCGGTCGCGGAAATGGACGAGAGCGAGGCGATCCGCCAGGTGATGGGGACTTCCTTCGTCACCGCCTATGCCGCGATCAAACGCCAGGAACACGAGACCTTCATGAAGGTGATCAGCCCCTGGGAACGCGAGCATTTGCTCTTGAACGTGTAGAATTCGAAGCGCGGACTTTCACAGCGACATGCCGGCATGTCGCGATGTCCGCTCTTCCCATCGCTTGGCATAACGTTTCCAAGGGCGGACAGGATGTCCGCGCTCCCAGGATCATGACCGACAACACCGGCCATCCGGCCAATTCCTATTACACCGCCACCGCCAACCGCCTTCCCGCCCAGCCTCAGCTCCTAGGCGAGGAGCGGGCCGATGTCTGTATCGTCGGCGCCGGCTATACCGGGCTCGGCGCCGCGCTCGCCTTCGCCGAAAAAGGGCTTTCGGTGATCGTGCTCGAGGCTGCCGAGATCGGCTCGGGAGCCTCGGGGCGCAATGGCGGCCAGGTTCATTCGGGCCAGCGCCGCGACCAGGATTATCTGGAGAAACTGGCGGGCCTGGACGGCGCCAAAGCGTTATGGCGGATGGCGGAGGACGCCAAGGCCCATCTCAAGGGCCTGATCGTCAGGCACCAGATCGCCTGCGACTACAAGCAGGGCATCCTGATCGCCGACCACAAGCCGCATTATGTGGCGATGTCGCACGCTTATGCCGAGAAGCTCAGGACGGTCTACGGCTATGACAAGGTCGAGGCCATCGGCAAGGCCGAGCTCGACGCCGTCCTCGGTGCGACCGGTTATTACGGTGGCTTCGTCGATCATGATGGCGGCCATCTCCATCCACTGAACCTGGCTCTGGGGCTGGGCGCGGCCGCGATTGGCGCCGGTGTGCGGATCTTCGAGCGTTCGCGTGCCGTCAGCTACCGGGCCGAGGGCAGCAGGGCGGTGGTCCGTACTGCGCAAGGCAGCGTTTCCGCCGACTGGCTGATCCTGGCGGGCGATGGCTACCTCTCCGGGCTCGACGCCTATACCGAGGCGCGGGTGATGCCGATCAACAATTTCATCTTGGCGACCGAACCTTTCTCGGACAATGAAGCCAGGGCCTTGATCGCCAACGATTATGCCGTGGCCGACAGCCGCTTCGTGGTGAACTATTATCGCCTGTCGGCTGATCGACGCCTGATCTTCGGCGGCGGCGAGAACTATCGCTCGGGCTTTCCGGCCGACATGAAGGCCTTCGTACGCAAGCGCATGCTCAAGGTCTTCCCCCAGCTTGCCGACAAGCGCATCGACTATGCCTGGGGCGGCACGCTCGGCATCACCGCTACGCGTCTGCCCTTCGTGCGGCGGCTGGCGCCCAACGTGCTGACGGCCTCGGGCTATTCGGGGCAGGGGGTGATGCTGGCGCCCTATTTCGGCAAGATCCTGGCGGATGTCACCGCCGCCACCCTCGGCGAGTTCGACCGCCTGGCAGCATTGCCGACACCGCCCTTCCCGGGCGGGCGCCTGCTGCGCTGGCCGACCCTGGTGGCCGGCATGAGCTATTATGCGCTGAGGGACCGGCTCTGAGCCCCCGGGCGAGGCGTGTTCGAGCGGAACGCGTTTTGCCCCATGCCAGGTTTAAGCGGTTCCACACAGGGATCCGACACGTCGACCGCCACGCTCCGGCCTCTCGCCCATCGGGCCGGTGCGAGCATGCCGGCCGGTATTCAGCTTGCAAGATCCAGGAAAACGTCACACTCTCCCGGCGCTTTAGAAGTCTCCCGGGCTGCAATGCCGGATACTTCATCTCTATACGCAATCAAGACAACGTCATTCTACAATATTGTCAAAGCGGGATGGAAAGCGCCATGGTTTCCTATTCGGATTATTATTGGCCCGGATTAAGTCTGCATCGGATCACGCATGCCAGATTGATCGGATGGGCCGCCAGGACTTCATTTGTCGCGGGGACACTGACCCTGGCCGTGGCTGCGACCCCGGCAAGCGCGGAAGGCCCGGAGCCTTGGATCACGACATGGGCCGCCACGCCAGCCCCACGCTGGGCCGAGGAATTGCCGGCGCCCTTCGATGTGCCCGAGGTGCTCGGCGATCAGACCGTCCGCCAGATCGCACGCATCAGCGTCGGGGGCGAACAGGTGCGTGTCGTCATCTCCAACGAGTTCGGCACGCGTCCGGTTGCGATTGGCTCGGCCAGCGTGGCGCTGTCCAAGGGCGGCAGCGCCATCGACGAGGGCTCCGTGAAGCCGTTGACTTTCGGCGGTAAGCCATCGGCCGTCATTCCGCCCGGCGCGCCCCTGCTCAGCGACCCCGTGGATCTGCCGGTCAAGGCCCTGTCGAGCCTGGCGGTCAGCTTCTACCTGCCCAACAGGGCCGGCATCACCTCCGTTCATTGGGATGGGGCCCAGACCGGCTATGTGTCAGAGCCCGGCGACAAGACCAAGGAGGCCGATTTTAAGGCGGTGAGCACCAACAAGTCGCGCCTGCTGCTCAGCCGTATCCTGACCACGGCCAAGCCGGAGTCGAAGGCCATCGTATTCTTCGGCGATTCCATCACCGATGGCGCCTGTTCTTCGCCGGACAAGAACAATCGCTGGCCCGATCATATCGCCGAGCGGCTGCAGGCCGAGGGGCATCAGGATGTTGCGGTGGTCAACGAAGCCTATTCGGGCAATCGCGTGCTCTCCAACGGCATGGGAACCAACGCCCTAAGCCGGTTCGACATGTCGGTGCTCAGCCATCCCAAGGTTTCGACCGTGGTGATGATGATGGGGATCAACGATATCGGCTGGCCGGGCAAGGATGCCATCACCCCGGCCGATCCCGAACCGACGGCCGAGGACGTGATCGCCGGCTACAAGCAGATCATCGATCGCGCCCATGCCCATGGCATCCGTTTCGTCGGCGTCACCCTCTCGCCCTTCGTCGACACCTTCAAGGGGTTGCCGACCGCCGGTTACTACACGCCGGAGAAGGAAAAGATCCGCCAGGAGGTGAATGCCTGGATCCGGGCCAACAAGACGGCGGACGGGCTGATCGACTTCGACAAGGTATTGCAGGATACAAAGGATTCCAGTCGCATCAATCCTGCCTATGATTGCGGCGACCACCTGCATCCCAACGACGCCGGCTACGAGGCCATGGCCAAGGCCGTCGATCTCGGTGTGCTGGTACCCAAGCAGTAGCAGAGAGATGCAAAGGCCCCGGCGGCGCTATTGCGCCGGGGACGCTCTACGGCGTCTGACGGGTGGCGCTAGGCCAGCCGACGGTCGAGTTTGAGAAGGGTGCGCAGCAGCACCTCGGCGCCGTCGGCGCATTGCCGGGGCGATGAATATTCGCGTTCATTGTGGGAAAGCCCGTCGCGGGACGGGATGAAGATCATCGCCGTCGGCGCGAGGGTCGCCAGATGGGCGGCGTCATGGCCGGCGCCGGATGCGATGTCGCGGCAGGACAGGCCGCAATCGGCGGCGGCCTGGCGGACAGCATCGATGCAGGCGGGATCGAAAGCGACCGGTTTCTTGGCCCAGATCCGCTCGATGCGGCTGTCGGTCTGGCCGGCAACGGCCTGTCGCAATGCTGTTTCCATAGCTTCCAGCCCGGCTTTGCCGGGATGGCGCATGTCGATCTGCAGGCTGACCCGACCCGGAACGACATTGCGGGAGTTCGGGAAGACACCGGCGCGGCCGACCGTCAGCACGCCGGGGGCATGGGCGCGGCCGATCGCCTCGACATCGAGGATCAGGCGGGCGGCGGCGGTCAGCGCATCGCGCCGGTTCGCCATCGGGGTCGAGCCGGCATGGGATTCGGTGCCTTTGATCTCCACGTCGAACCAGCGCAGGCCCTGCACGCCGGTGACGGCGCCGATCGCGATCCCCTCGGCCTCCAGAACGGGTCCTTGTTCGATGTGGAGTTCGACATAGGCGGCCGGATTCTCCGTATGGGATCGGCTGCCGCGATAGCCGATGGAGTCGAGGGCCTGGCCGACACTGACGCCGGACTGGTCGCGGATCGCGAGCGCCTCGTCGAGCGCGATGGCGCCGGCATGCACGCCCGAGCCGAACATGGCCGGGGAAAAGCGCGAGCCTTCCTCATTGGTCCAGTTCACCACCGTCAGCGGGTGCTCGGTGACAAGGCCTGAGCTCTTCAGGGCGCGGAGAGCGGCGAACCCGGCCAGCACGCCGAGGATGCCGTCATAGCGCCCGCCACCTGGCTGGGTGTCGAGGTGGCTGCCGGTCATGATGGCGGGCAGGGCGGCATTGCGCCCGGGATAGGAAGCGAACAGATTGCCGATCGGATCGATGGTCACGCTGCAGCCGAGCTCGCTGGCGCGGGCAACGAACCAGTCCCGGACGGCCTTGTCCTCCGGCGTCAGCGTGAGGCGGGAGACGCCGCCATTCCCTGTGCCACCGAAACGGGCGGTGGCCTCGATATCGGCATTGAGCTGCGCCGCATCGAGGAGGGGCGTCGGGCCGATCCGGCTGGCGAGAGGCTGGTCCATCATTCCGCCTTGGCGGCTTCTTGCAGCTTGTAGCGGAAATTGCAGTGGCTGGAGCCGTCCATGATCGTCTGCGTGCGCTCGAGTGTGATACGCGGATCGTAGCCCGTGCAGAACACGCCGTCGCGGTTGCAGGACAACAGGTGCCCGATCTTGCCGAGCCCCATCTCCTTGTAGGTCTCGGCATAGCGGCAACGATGGACGTTGTAGTCGAACTCGGTGTCGGTGGCCTTGACTACCTCGATCACCAGCGCGTCGTCCTGGGTCCACAGGGCCTGCAAATCCTGGAAACTGCGCAGATCGGTGCCGCCCGGGGTCTTGGCGGCAAAGCTGCGGCCGGCCGCGATGGCGGCCTTGCGGATGGCGGAATCAAGGATCGACTGCGCCAGTTCCTCGCCGAGGCGTTCACGCATTTCCTCATAGATCGGCGCGATGATGCCGGCCTCGATCCGCCGGCGGGCGAGAATGCCGATCTCGCCCTCCATGACGGCCTTCGCGCTTTCCGTCCTGTCGGGATCTGCTGCCTGCTTCATGACCTGCCTCCTGTTCGCTGATCCATCATGCTGCCAGTTGGGCAGCGTTGGGGCCTGGCGCAAGCGAAAAATCGACGGCGGCGGCCGCGTGGATCGTGGTGGAGTCGAAGCCGGGCAGGCCGAGGCTGTCGGGGGAGAGGATCAGGCAGATCTCGGTGCAGCCAAGGATCACGCTGTCGGCGCCTTCGGCCTTGGCCCGCTCGATCAGGGCCTCGAGCTTGCGGCGCGAGCTATCCTTCACCAATCCGGCGCAGAGTTCGGAGAAGATTACATCATGCACGATGGCCCGGCCCTCGGCATCGGGAACCATCACCTCGATGCCATGCTGGCCCATGCGGTCGGCGTAGAAGCCGTGTTCCATGGTGTAACGGGTGGCGAGCAGGAGAGGCCGGCTGCGGCCGGCTGCGGTCAATGCCTTGGCGGTTTCGTCGATGATGTCGATCAGCGGACAGGCGATCGCCTCCTGCACCGGGCGGGCAACCAGATGCATGGTGTTGGTGCAGATCAGCACGCAGCCGGCACCGGCGCCTTCGAGGTCGCGGGCCACGCTTGCCAGCCTCTCGGCCGCCACATCCCAGCGTCCGGCCTTCTGCATGTCGACGATATCCTGGAAATTCACCGAATGCAGCATGACCTCGGCCGAATGCAGGTCGCCGCGCCGAGCGCGCACTGCCTCGTTGATGAGCTTGTAATAGATCGCCGAACTCTCGAAGCTCATGCCGCCGATCAGGCCGATTTTCCGCATATCCGTCTCCCATCCGGGGTTGATTATCATGCCTGAATAATGCCTCGAAATGGATGAAAATGGTTTGCATTTTTTGGGCGTTTGGGATGCTGAAGGAACAAGTATATTGCGTCTGAAATTAGAACAGGCAAAGATTTTGCGTCGTAGATTTCTTCTACACAATCTGGATGCGTGAGGGAGTCATGAAGCTCGACCATCGGGACAAACAGATCCTGGCCCTGCTGCAGCTCCAGGCCGACCATCCTCTCGCCGATCTCGCCGAGAAGACTCATCTATCGCCCTCGGCTTGCTGGCGGCGCGTCAAGCGCCTGGAGGAGGAGGGCTACATTGTGCGGCGCGCGGCGCTGCTCGATCGCAAGAAGGTGGGGCTGCCGACCACGGTCTATGTCATGGTCCGCACGGCGAACCACTCACTGGATTGGCTGGAGCGTTTTCGCGCTCTCGTCGCCGACACGCCGGAGATCGTCGAAATGCACCGCCTCACGGGGGATATCGACTATCTGCTCAAGATCGTGCTGCCCGACGTCGAAAGCCTCGACCTGGTCTACAAGAAGCTGGTCGCCAAGCTGCAATTCAACGACATCTCTTCCTATATCTCGATGGAGATGTTCAAGGACACTACGGTGCTGCCGCTGTCCAATGCCTGAAGGCTTCAGCGCAACGGAATGAGCGCTTTCAGCCGCGCCAGCCTGCGGCCGAACAGGGAGGGGTTGCCGAGGGCGCGCGCCGTCACCAGCGCCCCCTGGATGCCGGCGACGATGTCCTCAGCAAGTTCGCTTGCGGAATCCGGATCTTTGCCGAGGCGCTGCAGGGCTTGCGCCAGCGCGTCGCGCCATTCGGCGAAATAGCCGTTGATGCGCTCTGCGAAACGGTCACGCACATCCGACAGGGCAAACACGCCGACGATGCAGACACGCCCGCCCGAATGGAAATAGCGGTCCGTCGCCTCGAACATGGCCGCGATCGCCACTTCAGGATCCGCAGTGGTCCGCAATGGCTCGAAGACATGAGTGCGGAACCAGCCGTCGATATGGTCGAGCACGGCGCCCGCCATCTCCTCCTTCCCGCCCGGGAAGAAGTTGTAGAGGCTGCCCTTGCCAAGGCCCGTCTGCTGGCCGATGAGGGCGAGACTGGCGCCCTCATAACCATGGCTGCGAAAGACCTCGGTGAGGGCGGGCAGGATGTCGGCGCGCTCGCGGACCGTCTTCATCTAGAGCGTTTTCCAGAAAAGTTGACAGACTTTTCGATTAAGAAAAAGCGTCAAAACAAAGAGTTAGAGCAAAACGACTATTCGGAGAGAAGTCGTTTTGCTCTAAAGGCCGAGATCGCTGAGTCCGGGATGGTCGGCGGGGCGCGGAGCGCTGCGATCCCAGCGGAACTTGCGCTCGCTCTCGCGGATCGGCACATCGTTGATGGACGCATGGCGCACTGCCATCAGGCCGTTCTCGTCGAATTCCCAGTTCTCGTTGCCATAGGAGCGGAACCAATTGCCGGCATCGTCATGCCATTCGTAGGCAAAGCGCACGCCAATGCGGTTGTCGCCATAGGCCCACAACTCCTTGATCAGGCGATAGTCCTGCTCACGCTGCCATTTGCGAGTGAGGAAGCTCACGATCTCCGTGCGTCCGGTCAGGAAATCGGAGCGGTTACGCCAGCGGCTGTCAGTCGTGTAGGCGAGCGAGACGCGCTCGGGATTGCAACTGTTCCAGCCATCCTCGGCGGCGCGGATCTTTTGTATCGCCGCTTCCCGGGTGAAGGGAGGCAACGGCGCGCGTTGTTCGGGCATGGCAATTTCCTTATCTGTACCGGTTGGTACAATGCGGACCAATCGGTACAAGAGTCAAGAACTTCCTTGGAGCGCGGACTTCACGCCTTCTGCGGCAAGGTCAGCCCATATTTGGCGGCGAGCTCGACGAAGGCCTCCTCGCTGACGGGATCGACCGGCACACCCTTGCGCGCCCGTTCTTCCTCCACGGCCCATTCGCGATCACCCGGCGCCATCGGCTTGCCGCTCGCGCCCTCGGCCGGCATGGCGGCGCGGATATTGGCGAGGTAGCGTGTCATGATCGCGCCATAGATCTCGGGTGCGATGAAGGCCGAAGGATTGATGGCGAGGGCGAAGCCTCCCATGTCGCGTGGAGCGCCGGTCGAGGGCTGGCCGTACATCGGCACCAGCTCGGTGGAGAGTGCCATGCCGGTGAGGGGGGCGGACAGGATCTCCACCAGCCCGGCGAGCGCGGCGCCCTTGAAACCCTGCTCGCCGCCTACCGGTGAGAGCACGCGGGCCGCTTCGGGATCTGTGGTGTTGACGCCCTTCTCGTCGACGGCCACGCCCTGAGGCAGAGTGAGGCCGAGCGAACGGTAAAGCAGCACGCGGTTTTGCGGGATTGCGCTGGTCGCCATGTCCATCAGCCAGGGGCGCTGGCCGGGGACCGGGGCGCCGATGGCGATCGGGCTGGTGCCATGGAAGGCGTCACGCCCGTCGAACAGCCGCACGGCTGCGTCGGAATTGGCGGTGAGCAAGCCGATGAAACCCTGTTCGGCAGCCCACATCGGATAGGCACCGGCAGCGCCCATATGGGAGGAGCGCTGGATGGTGACGGCGCCGATGCCCTGCGTCCTGGCGATGTCGACGGCCACTTCCATGGCCCGGTAGCAGGCCAGGTGTCCGATGGCGCCATCCGCATCGAGAATGGCCGTCGCACCTTCGCCGCGTGATACTTCGAGCTGCGGATGGCCGTTGATCTCGCCACTGGCCAGCACCGAGAGGTAATAGGGCAGCAGTCGGACGCCATGGCTGTCCACGCCGAGGCGCGAGGCATGCATCATGGCGCGGGTGGCGGCCCGTGCCGAGGGCACGTCGGCTCCGCCGGCCAGGAGGGCGGATTCGAGAAAGGGTTCGAGGCTGCTACTCGTATAACGCTGCGGTTCGCTCATCGGTCATGCTCTGTCTTCGGATAATCATCCTGGTCGCTCGGATCGACTTTGTCGGTCTCCTCGCCGGGAATGGCGTAGACGCCCTTCAGCCAGCGCGACAGGTCGATGTCGGCGCAACGCTTCGAGCAGAAAGGCTTGCTGGCCTCGACGCTGGGCTT
Source organism: Labrys sp. F242 (assembly GCF_057813875.1). Classification (NCBI taxonomy): domain Bacteria; kingdom Pseudomonadati; phylum Pseudomonadota; class Alphaproteobacteria; order Hyphomicrobiales; family Xanthobacteraceae; genus Labrys; species Labrys sp. F242. The sequence goes on from NZ_JBVASG010000001.1 coordinate 399,570, forward strand.
GCCGCAGATCGGGCATTTGCGCTTGCGCAGAGGGGTTGGGGTCGGTTCGCTCACAATTCGTCCCTCCAGGTACCACGGACCGGGAAGCCCGCCCCTTCGAGAAGGCTCACCGTCTCATAGAGCGGCAGGCCGACGACATTGGTGTAGGATCCGACAAGTCGCAATACGAACACGCCGGCGCGGCCTTGGATGGCGTAGCCGCCCGCCTTGCCGTGCCATTCGCGGGAATCGAGATAGGCATTGAGCTCGTCGTGCGACAGATGCTTGAAGCGCACCCGTGTTTCCACCAGCCGGGTCCGGATTGTGCCATGCGGATCGGCGACGGCGACACCGGTCATCACGATATGGCTGCGGCCCGACAACAGGCTGAGGCAGGCTTCGGCATCCTCGCGGGTCTCGGCCTTTGGCAGGATCCGCCCGGTGCAGGCCACCACCGTGTCGGCCGACACCGTATAGGCGCCGGCAAGATCGGGCCGGCTGGCGAGAGTGGTCAGGGCCGCCTCGAGCTTGCCCCTGGCAAGCCGCTGCACCAGCATGCGCGCCGCCTCGCCACGCCGGGGCGTTTCATCGATATCGGTGGGCAGCAAGGCATCCGGCTCGCAACCTGCCTGCTCGAGCAGGGCATGACGGCGCGGGCTGGCGGAAGCGAGGACGAGCTTGGGACGGTCAGTCATGACAGGCGCAATAGCAGGATTCGTCCTGTTTGGACCAGAGTTGGCTGAGAATTAGAACCCGGGCCCTGGGGCTGCGGTTTGTCTTCCTGGGAGGAAGCGTCATTCGAAAAGCGCAGTCGGTTTATAAAAAGTTCCGCAGGGAACAGAGGTTGACCCCGCATCTATACTAAGTCCCGCCGACACTTATAAATGCCGTGGCATGTATTTCATTGCGAGGGGCTGAGGAGTTCCTGCCGAGCACGAAAGCAAGCTCGAATGATCTCCGACGATTTCGATTGAATCGTGAACAGGGAAGGGGCTGGCATGCAACATAAAGGTTATATCGCTTTCGTGGCGGCGAGTATTGCTTTGCTCCCGATCGGAAGCGCGAAAAGCGAGGTCATCGGCCGTTACGACCTGGGGCAATGGGTGATCGAAGCCAATGCCAGCAATGGCCGCTTCGAATATTGCGCTTCCAGCGGCAAATACTCCAGGGGAGCGGCGGTGCATTTCCTGCTGACCCGCGAGACGGCCTGGGGCATGGTCATCGAGAATCCGAACTGGAACTGGGTCAGGGATTCGCGCGGCGATGTCACCTATTGGGTCGACAATTACCGCTCGCGTGCCAGTGGCGCCAAAGCCACGGCGCCGACCCGGTTGCTGATTCCGCTGGCCGACTCGACCCAGCTCTTCCAGGAGATCCGCGGCGGCCGGGTCCTCTATTTCCAGCCTCGCGGCAACAAGTCCTTCTCGGTCACCCTGAACGGCACATCGTCAGCGTTGAGCGCGCTGATGCAATGCGTGGCTCGCTATCGCTAGGGCGCCTTGCGATTCTCGGCGATCCCGTCAAATCGCACGACGCCTTAGGCAAGGCCGGAGGCGGCGCGCATGAATGGCGCCGTTCCGCTTACTGTCCTTCGGGATAATCGGCGCCCTTGGTCACCTCTTCCCAGGCATCGAAGTTCTGCGTGAGTTGGGCGATCTTGGTACGCGCGCCTTCAAGTGCGATGTTGCCGAGCAGCAGGCGCAGGGGCGGGCTGTCGGCTTCGACGGCCTTGATGATCGCCTGGGCGGCGCGCACGGGGTCGCCAGGCTGATGGCCGCTATAGCCGCGAATCTGGCTCTGGCGGGCGCCGGAGGTCTCGCGATAGGCGTCGATGGTCTGCGGCGCCTCGTTGGCCGAGCGCCCGGCCCAATCGGTCCGGAACGGGCCGGGCTCGACGATCAGCACCTTGAGGCCGAGCGGAGCGACCTCCTGGGACAGGGCTTCCGACAGGGCCTCCACCGCGAATTTGGTGGCGGTGTAGAAGCTGACGGAGGGGGCCGCCCGAAGCCCGCCGAGCGAGGAGATGTTCACGATGGTTCCCGAGCGCTGCTCGCGCATCGCCGGAAGCGCAGCACGCGTCATCGCCGTCAGGCCCCAGACATTGATGTCGAACATCTTGTGGACCTCGCCGAGGTCGCTTTCCTCGAACGAGCCGAAATAGCCGATGCCCGCATTGTTCACGAGGACGTCGATGCGGCCGAACCGCTCCAGTGCCACGGCCAGGGCGGCATCGATATCGGCCTGCTTCGTCACGTCGAGCTTGAGCACCAGCGCCGTGTCCCCGAACTCCATGACGAAGTCCTCGAGCTGGGCAGGGTTGCGGGCCGTGACCACGGTGGGATAGCCCAGCGAAAGCGTATGGCGCGCCAGTTCGCGGCCGAAACCGGTGGAGCAGCCGGTGATGAACCAGACGGGCTTTGCAATTTCTGACATGACAATCTCTTTGGAAAGCAAAGGTGAGGCATCTTACATAGAAGCAGGGGCCTGTCTCAATAAGCGCGGTAAAATCATATAGGCCATATAGTTTGGCTGATGAATAGCCGGCTTTTAATTGTCCTTTTTTAACCATATCGGGTCAGGACTATCTCCCGCCTTTCGGTGTTGGCGCGGTTGGCAGCGTCGAGGCAGGCGATCAGGTGTCGTGCATAGGCCCCATCGACGGGAACCGGCGTGTTTCCCTCGATGGCCGCCGCCATGGCCCGCCATTCGGCTTCGACGGCACGCTGCATCCAGTCGGGATCGGCGGAATGGGCGATCGGGGTCCACGTGCCGCCACGCCCGATCGAGACGCCGTGCTCGAAATCGATGCGTAGCGTGCCGCCTTCGCAGACGAGATCCATGGCGAAGCTCACGGCGCCATCGCGATAGCCGATGCTGGCGACCTGGCCGATGCGCCCATCCGTGAAGCGCAGCAGCATCAAGGCACTGTCGTCGGCCTCCTGCCGGTGGAACCAGGTACCGGAGAGAGCGCTCACCGCGGCGATCTCGCCGCCCATCAGCCAGACCAGGCGGTCGAGGGCATGAATACCGGCCGTCATCAGCATGCCGCCGCCCGATGCGTGGGAGAGATGCCAGGGGCGCCGGTTGGCTTCCATCCACAATTTGATCATCCAGCTGCTGCCGAGCACCGGCTGACCGAGCGTCCCGCTGTCGAGAATCTCCCGGGCGATGAGGCAAGGACGGGCGAAATGCATGACATGGCCCACCATCAGTTGAATGTCGGCCTGCTGAGCCGCAGCATTTATGGTGTCGCATTCGGCGATCGTCGGCGCCATTGGCTTTTCCAGGAGGATATGCTTGCCGGCCTCAGCCGCCGCCACGGCCATCTCGGCGTGCAACTGATGGGGCGTGGCAATGACGACGGCGTCGACGGCGGGATCGTCGAGCACTGCCCGCCAGTCGGTGTGGACGTTGCCACCATGTTCGCGGGCGAAGGTCTGCGCCGCCGCGGCGTCTTCGCGGCAGACGGCTGCGACACGCAGGCCTCGGGTTGCGGCGATCGCCTTGGCGTGAACCGTGCCGAAATGGCCTGCGCCGATGATGCCGATGCCGATCATGCCATCGCCGTCCCATAGGCCTCGTCGATCATTGCCATGGCCCGCCAATAATCCTCGATGCCGACGAGTGGGGCCTCGCCCCGCGACAGGCGGCCGAGCGTATCTGCCATGAAGGCTCTGTAGCGCTCGCCTGGCGGAAGGGGCGGTTCTTCGCGTGTGACCTCGTCGTCGAGCGTCGTGATGCGGCAATGGTCTCCGCGGTCGACGAGGTAGGCGTTTGCGCTGGAGACCCGCCATTCGAAGTCGCCGCCCGCCGCCATCGAGGCGTAGGTGTAGCCGGCCTCCACCGTGACGATCAGGCCCTGGCGGCTACGCAGGGTCACCACCGCATAGTCCTCGACCGCCTCGCCATGCAGATGGCCGAGAGAGGCGGAAACCAGTTCCAGGTCGCTGTCACCCGCCAGGGCCAGCGCGGCGTCGATGCCGTGGATACCGAGATTGCGCAAGGCGCCGCCGCCGCTGGCCTGCGGCGCCAGCAGCCAGGGCACGCCATCGATGCGATAGCGCTCCGGCGGCCCGTTCACGAGGCGGAACTGGGCGTGGGAAAGTCTGCCAAGCCGGTCGCTTGCGGCAAGTTCTGTCATGCGCGCCCAGATCGGGCTGCAACGATTGGGAAGCGGCACGGCGATGAAGGCGCCATGCCGGCCGCGGTCCCTGAGCGGTTCGAGTTCGGACGCTTTTAGCGCTGCCGGCTTCTCCAGCAGCACGGGCAGGCCCGCATCGACCAGGGCAAGCGCGCGCTCCACCAAACCTGCCGGCCTGCCCATCAACACCACGAGATCCGGCCGGGCCGCCACCACGGCTTCGAAGAAAAGATAGGCCTGAATGCCGTTTTCCAGGGCAAAGCGCGCTGCGATGTCGGCATCCTCGTCCCAGACGCCCGTAACGGTAGCTCCGGCATGATGGGCCGCCTCCCGTTGCATGCTCGCATGCCAATGTCCGACGCCGGCAAGGGCGATGCGCATGGTCGCTTCCTCCATCTTTTGAAGATTGACTTGACAGATATCCTACAAGTCAATCACTATCAAGCAACGGACAACGAGGCGGGCAAATGGCTGTAGACATGACGAGGGCAGGCAAGGTGAAGGCGATCAAGCCGCTCGACCGGCCGCCGCTTCTGCATGTGTCCGTGCAGGAGAGCCTGAAGAGCTACATCGCCGACAATCAGCTTGGCCCCGGTTCGGCGCTGCCGCCGGAAGGCTTCCTCGGGCAGCAATTGGGCGTCAGCCGCAATTCGGTGCGCGAAGCGATCAAGGCGCTGGAATCGATCGGTATCCTGGAAACGCGCCGCGGTATCGGCGTCTTCGTCAAGGCCTTCTCCTTTGCGCCGCTGCTCGACAATCTCGCTTATGGCCTGGGCGGAGCCTTGCGCGAGGTCGAGGAGGTGCTGGAGATCCGCCGCGTGCTGGAAGTCGGGCTGATCGCCAAGACGATTGCGTTGATCGGCGAGGACGACGTCGAGGAATTGCGCCAGACGGTCGAGCAGATGCGCCAGGCCGCCGAGCGCAATCAGAGCTTCGCCGCGGAAGACCAGCGCTTCCACAATTTGCTGTTCCGCTGCCAGGACAATCGCATGCTGACCAGCCTGATCGACGTGTTCTGGCTGGCCTTCTACAAGGCCTCGGATTTCGTCAACCTGGCCAATATCGATCCGATGGCCACCTGGCAGGATCATTACGACATCTATGCCGCCGTGGCCGCGCGGGACGTCGAGGCCGCCCGCAGCCGCCTCGACCAGCATTATGACGGCATCGCCCGCCTGCTTGCGACCAGGAAGACAGCGCCGACGCCCGATTGAGGGCCTTGCGGCCGGCGCGATCAAACAAGAAGAGACGAAGGGAGAGATCATGGCACTGAGGAAGACCGCGCTCGCGCTTTTGGCCGCGACGATCATGGCAATACCTGCCGCCGGACAGGCCCAAGCCGCCGACAGTCCGGCGATAACCGGCGCTTTCGATGTCGGCCCGGGCGGGTTCCAGGGCAATTTCAACCCCCTGGCGGCCACCGGTGGCTTCACCTGGCTCAATCTCTATTTCGAGCCTCTAGTCATCTATGACGGCAAGCTGGAGAAGATCGAGGGGGCGTTGGCCACCAAGTTCGATGTCAGTGCCGACCGACTCTCCTACAGCTTCACCCTGGCCGACACCAAATGGCATGATGGTCAGCCCTTCACCTCGGCAGATGTGAAGTTCACTATCGAAACCGCCAAGAACGGCGCCAGCGGCTCGGTCTTCGCCGCCCGCCTGGCGGCGATCCAGGCGGTCGAGACCCCGGATCCCCGTACCGTGGTCCTCAAGCTGTCGGCCCCCAATGCCGGCCTGCTCGACACGCTGACCCAGTTGATGATGCTGCCCCAGCACGCGCTCAAGGACATTCCGGCGGAGACGCTCGCCAAGAACCCCTGGTGGTCGAAGACGCCTGTTGGCACCGGCCCCTACAAGTTCTCGCGCTATGTCACAGACCAATATGTCGAACTCGCCGCCAATGACGATTATCGCGGCGGCAAACCGGTGACAGGGCGCATCATCAATCGCTATTTCGCCAATACGGCGGCAGCCGTAGCGGCCCTGCGCGCCGGGGAGATCAGCTTCAGCTATGTGGAGGCCGATGACGCCGCCTCCTTCAAGGGCAACGAAGCCTATCGCGTCATCGACGGCAATTCCTTCGTGGTCAATTATCTCGGCTTCAACCAGGAAGCGCCCCTGTGGAAGGACCTCAAGGTGCGCCAGGCGGTGATGCATGCCATCAACCGCGATGCGATCGTCCAGAGCCTCTATGGCGGGGCCGCCAAAACAGCCAATTGCGGCTATGTCGCGGACCGGCTTCAGTCCGCCGATCTCGACCCCTATGCCTATGATCCTGAAAAGGCCAAGCAATTGCTGGCCGAGGCCGGCTGGGACAAGATCAATGGCGACAAGCCGATCACCCTGCTGACCTATTACAATACCCCACAGGCCACCAATGTGCTTGCCGCCGTGCAGGCCATGTTGTCCCAGGTCGGCATCAACGTGGTGCCGCGTGCCGTCGACACGCCGACCTATAACGGCACCATCTATGCCCAGAAGCCGGATTGGTCGCAATTCCCGCTGGTCTATGCCGGCCTGCGCAACGGCCCGGATCCCGGCGGCCTCAACATGGGCCTCAACGAGAAGCAGATCCCGCCGCAGGGCGCCAATTTCCTGCGCATCAAGATGCCGTCGGTGAGTGGGGCCTTCGACGCGGCCTTGAACGAGGCCGATGACGCCAAGCAGGCCGAACGCTACCAGGCGGTGTGCAAGGCGATGAATGCGGACCTGCCCTGGGCGACGCTCTGGGTCGCCAACCGCTATGGCGTGGCTTCGAGCAAGCTCAAGAATTTCGTGTGGCTGCCCGCTCCCGGCGGTGGGCCTTATGCGGCTCATCCGGAGAAATGGGCGGTGGAATAGAGAGGCGAGAATCCCTCCCCGACTTCGGGGAGGGTGGGCCGGCAGAGCCGGCTCGGGTGGGGTAGAGTGGTGCGGTCTCGCCTTCTTCCGATCACCTACACCACTCTCCCCCTTCCGTCGACGCTACGCGTCGACACCTTCCCCGAAGTCGGGGAAGGATTCTCGCGCGCTATCCTGGAACCTCGATAGATCAAACCCCGCTCCCAACGAGGAACGCCATGCTGCGCTATTACCTCAATCGCCTGCTGGTCGGGGCCGCCATGCTCGTCGCCCTCAGCCTGCTGGTCTTCGTGCTGCTGCGCCTGGCGCCCGGCGATCCGATCGACGCCTATATCAATCCGAATGTCGCGATGTCGCAGGAGGAAATGGCAGCCGTGCGCAGCCGGCTCGGGCTCGACCGGCCTTTGCCGGTGCAATACGCCGCCTGGCTCGCCAGCGCCGCCAGGGGGGACCTGGGTTTCTCGCTGCAGCGCAATGGCGACACCGTGCTGGGCCTGATCGGCGACCGTATCGGACCGACACTGCTGCTGATGGGAGCAGGCCTGGCGATCGCCATCGTCGTCGGTATCGCCACGGGCATTCTCGGTGCTGTCAGGCGCAACTCGCCGACGGATGTGAGTCTGTCGATCGCTGCCTTCTTCGGCATCTCCAGTCCAGCCTTCCTGACGGCCCTGGTCGGTCTCTACGTCTTCTCGGTGCTGCTGCGTTGGGCACCCTCGGGCGGCATGCTCACCCCGGGCGCGCCCTTTTCGGTGGGAGACCTGCTGCGCCATCTCATCCTGCCGGCCCTGCTGCTGTCGATCGGCCATGCTGCCCTGATCATGCGCTACATGCGCGCCTCGCTCTTGGAAGTTCTCAACCAGGACTATGTGCGCACTGCGCGCGCCAAGGGCGTCAAGGAGTTCTGGGTCATCGTCAAGCATGCGCTGCGCAACGCCCTGCTGCCGGTGGTCACGCTGATCGGCTCTACCATCGGCATTGCCGTGGGCGGCGCGATCTTCCTGGAAAGCGTGTTCAACTGGCCCGGCATGGGCCTGCTGCTGGTCAACGCGGTCTCGACCCGGGACTATCCGGTGATCATGGGGGCGACCCTGGTGGTGGGCGCCTGCGTCATCGTCGTCAACATCCTCACCGACGTCGCCTATGCGGCTGTTGATCCGCGCATCAAGGTTGCTTGAGATGGCGGTTTCGACACAGCTCCGGTCCCGCGGCAACGGCCCGCTCGCTCGGGCGATGAGACGCTTTGCCGCCAACTCAGTCACGCTGGTGGGCCTGGCCATTCTGCTGATCATGCTGGCGCTGGTGGTCTTCCATCCCTGGCTGCTGCGCTACAAGCCCAACGATATCGATCTCCTGGCCATCAACAAGGGCCCCAGCGCTGTCCATTGGTTTGGCACGGACGGTGTCGGGCGCGATATTCTCGCGCGCGTCCTGCGCGGCGGCCGCATCTCCCTGTTGGTGGCAGGCAGCTCGGTGGTGATCTCGCTGGTAATCGGCTACGTTGTCGGCGCGCTCGCCGCCATGGCCGGGCGCATCGTCGACGCCGTGGTCATGCGCCTGGTCGACCTCGCCATGACACTGCCGCCGGTGATCCTGTTGTTGGTGATCGCCTCGATCACCGGCGCCGGCATCGTCTCCACCATTGCCGTGATCTCGCTACTGTCCTGGCCGGTCCTGGCGCGCATGGTACGGGCCAGGCTGATGGAACTGCGCGAGCGCGACTTCGTCATCGCCGCGCGCGGCATGGGTGCCTCGCTCGGCCATCTGCTCTGGCGCCACGGCCTGCCGAACACGATCGACATCCTCGTCGTCTATGCCGCCCTGCAGTTCGCCGCCGCCATCCTGCTGGAGGCCGGCCTTTCTTTTCTCGGCCTCGGCATTCCGCCACCGGAAGCGAGCTGGGGCAACATGCTGAACGCCGCCCGCAGCACCGTCGTGCTGGAGCAATACCCCTGGCAATGGCTGTTCGCCGGAGGCGCCCTCGTCCTCACCGTGCTCGCCATCAATTTTGTCGGCGACGGCCTGCGCGATGCCTTCGATCCTCGTTCCGAACTCAACTGATTGCAAAAAGGTTCTCCATGTCCCCCGCATCCCCTCTGTTTCCATCCCCTTTGTTTCATGGCGTCGTGCCGCCGGTCGTCACGCCCCTGACCGCCGATCTCCAAGTGGATTATCCCTCCTTCGCCCGGGTGATCGAGCATCTGATCGCCGGCGGCGTGCACGCCCTCTTCGTGCTGGGCTCGACCAGCGAGGTCGTCTTTCACGACGAGGCGACGCGCCGGAAGGTATTGGAATTCGCGGTCGAAACCGTCAACGGCCGGGTGCCGGTTCTGGCCGGCGTCGTCGATCCCACCACCGATCGCGTCATCGCCCATGCTAGGACGGCCCAGTCGATCGGGGTGAGCGCCGTGGTCGCCACCGCTCCCTTCTATGCCCGTACGAGCGCGCCGGAGGTGATCCACCACTTCCGCTATCTGCGCCAGGCGATCGACGTGCCAGTGGTCGCCTACGACATACCGGTCTGCGTGCATTTCAAGCTCGACCGCCATACGGTGGTGACGTTGGCCCAGGAGGGCAGCATCGTCGGCCTGAAAGATTCGAGCGGCGACGACGGCAATTTCCGCTATGCCCTGATGGATCTCGCCGACCGTCCCGAGATCATGATGATGACGGGCTCGGAAATCGTCTGCGACAGTGCCTTGCTGATGGGCGCCCATGGCATCGTGCCCGGCCTCGCCAATGTCGACCCAGCCGGCTATGTCCGGCTCTATGACCTCTGCCGCAAGGGTGACTGGGCAGGTGCGCGCCAGGAACAGGAGCGCCTCTGCCGCCTGTTCGAGATGGTCTGGGTCGCGGCCCCGCGCGTCAGTGCCGGTTCGGCAGGCGTCGGTGCCTTCAAGACGGCGATGCGCCGGCTCGGCATCATCGAAACCAATGAGATGGCGCGTCCGCAGCGGGCGCTGAACGAAGCCGAGGCGGCCACGATCGAGACGATCCTGCGCCAGACCGGCCTGTTGAGCTGAGCATGGCGATGGCCGCGCAGCCGATCCTCGCCATCGAAGGCCTGAACACGGTGTTCCGCGTCAGCGGGCGCGAAGTGCCGGCTGTGTCGGATCTCGACCTCGCCATCGGCATCGGCGAAACGCTGGCGCTGGTGGGTGAGTCCGGCTCCGGCAAATCGGTGACCGGCCAGTCCATCATGGGGCTGCTGCCCGGCAAGATCGCACGCGTGGCCGGCGGGACGATGCGGTTCCGGGGCAGGGATGGCACCACTCGCGATCTCGTCGCCTTGGATGCCGAGGCGCGGCGGCGCATCCGCGGCAACGAGATCGGCATGATCTTCCAGGAGCCGATGACCAGCCTCAATCCGGTCTATACCATCGGGGACCAGATCGCCGAGCCGCTCCGCGTGCACAAGGGCTGGTCGCGCAAGGCAGCCATGGCCGCCGCCGTCGAGCTGCTCGACAAGGTGGGCATCCCCGATCCCACCCGCCGGGCCCGCCAATATCCGCACGAACTCTCCGGCGGCATGCGGCAGAGGGCGACCATCGCCATGGCGCTCGCTTGCGACCCCGTGCTGCTTTTCGCCGACGAGCCGACGACGGCGCTCGACGTTACCATCCAGGCCCAGATTCTCGACCTCTTGCAGCGCCTGCAGGCGGAGAAAGGCATGGGTGTCCTGTTCGTTACCCATAATCTCGGCGTGGTCGCCGAAATCGCCCATCGTGTCGCGGTGATGTATGCCGGCCGCATCGTCGAGCAGGGTTCCGTTCGCGATGTCTTCAGACATCCCCGACATCCTTACACCAAGGGCCTGCTGGCCTCTGTGCCGAGGCTGGGCGAGGCGACGCGGCTCAAGAAGGCCGGCGGGCGCCTGGCCGCCATTCCCGGCGCCGTTCCCAGCCTTGCCACCATGCCGCAGGGCTGTGCCTTCGCGCCCCGCTGCTCCCTTGCTTTGCCGGCCTGCCGCGAGGCCATGCCGGCGCTGGCCGAAATCGGGGCCGGGCATGCCAGCCGCTGCATCCGTTCGCAGGAGTTGTGACATGGAGACGTCTTCTCTCGGCCCATCTTCACCGCTTCTCAGTGCGCTCACGCCGCTTCTCAGTGTGCGTGGACTTGCCAAGCAGTACGGTGGCTCCGGTCGATCAGCGCCGGTACGGGTGCTCGAGGATATTTCCTTCGAGGTCAAGCGCGGCGAGGTGGTCGGGCTTGTCGGTGAGTCCGGCTCCGGCAAGACCACGATCGGACGTTCGATTTTGCGCCTGATAGAGCCGAGCGCCGGCGAGATTCTGTTCGACGGCAACGACATCGCCCGCCTGTCGGCCGGGCATCTGCGCCGGCAGCGCCGGCGCATGCAGTATATTTTCCAGGACCCCTTCGCCAGCCTGTCGCCACGCATGACCATCGGAGAGATCCTGATGGAGGGGCTTTCCATCCAGGGCATCGGCACCCGGCGCGAGCGCCTCGGCAAGGCTCGCGCCACCCTCGAAGCGGTCGAATTGCCGCCCGATGCGCTCGATCGCTACCCTCACGAATTTTCCGGCGGTCAGCGCCAGCGTATCGGCATCGCGCGGGCGCTGATCCTCGAACCGGACCTGATCGTCGCCGACGAGCCGGTCTCTGCCCTCGACGTCTCGATCCAGGCCCAGATCGTCAATCTCCTGCGCGATCTCCAGGTCCGCCTCGGCCTGACCATGCTGTTCATTTCACATGACCTTGCCGTGGTGGAGTTCATCGCCGACCGCGTCATCGTGCTCTATCTCGGCCGCATCATGGAAATCGCGCCTTGCGACCGGCTCTATGAGGCGCCCAAGCACCCCTATACGCGGGCGCTGCTGTCGGCGATCCCGGAACCGGACCCCGATCGGCCGCGCCAGCGCCAGATCCTGAAGGGCGACATTCCCTCCGTCGCCAATCCGCCCTCGGGCTGCGTCTTCCGCACCCGTTGCCCGCACGCCATCGAGGCCTGCGCCCGTGAAATCCCCAAGCTCGAGGAAGTCGAGCCGGGTCATTTCAAGGCCTGTATTCGCCAGGACATCAGCGCATGATCCTTCGCGGCAACTGGGCGACTCTGCTGCTGCCGATCGCACCCGACGATGCGATCGACTTCGGCCGCCTCGGCGAAGAGATCGACCTCCTGATCGCGGCCGGCGTCGACGGCATCTACTCCAACGGCACGGCCGGCGAGTTCCACAACCAGACCGAAGCCGAATATGAGGCGATCCAGGCTTTGCTGGCTGAAAAATGCCAAGCGGCCGGCATGCCCTTCGTGATCGGTGCCTGCCAGGGCGATCCCCGCCAGTCGCTGGAGCGGGTGCGGAGGGCGGCCGGGCTGCAACCGGCGGCGATCCAAATCATCCTGCCGGACTGGTGGCCGGTGACCGACGAGGAAGCGATCGATTTCCTGGATATGATGGCGGAGGCGGCGCGGAGCCTGCCGCTGGTGCTCTACAATCCGCCGCATGCCAAGCGCGTCCTGCCGCCGGAGGCGCTCGGTGGGCTCGCGCGGGCGGTGCCATCCGTCAAGGCCATCAAGCTCGCCGATGGGGATGAAGCCTGGTACGCCGCTGCGCGCCGGCATCTGGCCGGCATCGCGCTTTTCGTTCCCGGCCATCATCTCGCCACCGGCATCAAGGCGGGCGTGGCGGCCGGCGCCTTTTCCAATGTCGCTTGCCTCAACCCCCGCGGTGCGCAGGCCTGGACCGATGGCATGACGGACGACATTGAGGCCGCACTCGATCTGGAGCGGCGGCTCCGCCGCTTCATGGATGAGCACATCGTACCCTTCAGGCGCGATCTCGGCTATTCCAACGCCGCACTGGACAAGCTCCTGGCGGCTATCGGCGCCTGGGGCCCGGTCGGCCCGCGCCTCAGGCGTCCCTACCGCTGGATTGCCGAGAGCGAGGCGGAGCGATTGCGTCCCGTCGCCAAGGCGCTCCTGCCGGAACTGTTCGAGGCGTGAATTCTTTCGGGGATCGCAGGTACGCCTGCCTGCTCTTTCTGTCCTGAAACTGCGATGTTTCCAGGAGCCGGCAGAGATGCGATCCCAGGGATTATCCCAGCTTCTTTTCCAGCTCCGCGTAAAGCGCGCTCTGCGGCTCGAAGACGAAATCGAGGCTGGTCACTGCGATCGAGGCAGCGCCCTGTGCCGTCAGCCAGGCGGCGAAGTCGAAGACCTGTCCGGCCGGGACGAGGAAGGTGAGGGGCTGGCCCTGGGCTGGCAGGCCGAAGGGAGCGCTGGCGCCGAAGAGCTCGCCGGCATCCCGCAGATGCTGCTGGTTCACGCCGCGCAGGAGGCAGCGGATCTCGCGCTGGGCGCTGCCCTTGGCCTTGGCGGCGAGGCGGCCGAGCATGGCGGCCGCGCCGGCGCGGGCACGCTCGTTCCAGTCGGCACCGAGCGAGGCAACGAGATTGGCCTGGCTCTTCAGCATGATGCCGTCCTCGATCACCTTCAGCGCATTAGCGGTGAGTGTCGATCCGGTGGTGGTGATGTCGACGATGAGATCGGCGGCCCCGGAGGCCGGGGCACCTTCGGTGGCGCCGAGGCTCTCGACGATCAAATAGTCGGCGACGCCGTGCGCCGAGAAGAAGGCGCGGGTGAGGTTGATATATTTGGTCGCGACCTTGAGACGGCGGCCATGGCGCTGGCGAAAGCTCGCGGCGACGTCCTCGATGTCGGCCATGGAGCGCACGTCGATCCAGGCTTGGGGCACCGCGACCACGACATTGGCCTGGCCGAAGCCGAGCGGCTGTACGAGCGTGACGCGTTCATCGGCGCGCGGAATGTTCTCGCGCACCAGGTCCTCGCCGGTGACGCCGAAATGGATGGCGCCCGAGGCGAGCTGGCCGGCTATCTCGGAGGCCGAGAGGAACAGCACCTCCACATCGTCCATGCCGGGCACGGAACCGCGATAGTCGCGTGCACCGCGTTCTTGCACGAAACGGATGCCGGCGCGCTCGAAGAAGGAAGTGCAGTTTTCCTGCAGCCGGCCCTTCGACGGGATGCCCAGAAGCAGCGGGGAGGGAGGGGGGTTAGTCATCATGCGTCTCCGCCGAACCGGTCGAGCCAGATCGAACAGCCCACCGCCGGCACGGCCTCGGCGGCGCCGAGCTGCGCCATCAACTGGTCGTAGCGTCCGCCGCCGACGCGGGCCGGGGCTTCCGGCTCTGCCGGATCGGTCAGCTCGAAGACGAAGCCGGTATAATAATCGAGGCGGCGCCCGAAGCCGGTGGCGAACTTGATCCTGACAACGTCGATATCGCGGGCAGCGAAGAAGCCGGTGCGTTCGTCGAAGGCATCGAGAGCCGCGTTGAGGTCGAGCCTGGCTTCGCCGGCGATGGCGCGCAATTCGGTGCTGGCGCTGTCGGGATCGCCGGTGACGGCAAAGATCCGCCGGGTGATCGCCACCTTGTCGGCATCGACGCCAAGACCGGAAGACAGCGCCGCCTGTTCCAGGAAGCGGTCGGCGATCTCGTCTACGCTGCGCCCGCCAATCGGCTGGATGCCGGCGATCGACAGGAGGTCGGCGACGGCGGCACGGGCCGAACCCGGGTCTGAGCCTTCGAGGGCCGCGAGGAAGCCGGCATAGGCGGCAGCGCCATTCTTGGGCGCGGAACTGCCGAGGCGGGCAAGGTCTTCGTCGAGGTCCTTGGAGCGCCTGAGGTCGCTGGTCAGGCGCCGGCGCCATACCGGCGGCAAATCGAGTGCATCGAGCATGGCGGTGACGATGCCGGCATCGCCCATGCGGATGTCTGGTCTGGCAAGGCCGAGATCGCCAGCCGCTTCCAGTGCGATGGCCAGCATTTCGGCATCGGCGGCCGGCTTGTCGTTGCGGCCGAAATTCTCGAACCCGGCCTGCAGGAATTCGCTCGGACCGTCGGTGCGGAAGCGGAACACCGGGCCGCGATAGGCATAGGCGCCGACATCCCCGGCTTTTACGGCCTTGAGATGATGCAGCGACACCGGAATGGTGAAATCGGGCCTGAGGCAGAATTCTCCGCCCTCGGCATCGGTGGTCAGGAAGGCGCGGCGGCGCATGTCCTCGCCGAGCAGATCGAGGAACAGGCCCGCCGGCTGCAGGATCGGCGGATCGACCAGCTGATAGCCCGAGCGCGAGGCGAGCGCGTCGAAAGCTTCATAGGCGGGATGGGGCATGCCGGCGGTCCATAGTGAATGTCGGGGGTCTTCTAGCAGGGCAGGCGGCGGGGTGCGACTGGAAAGGGCAAACGAGGTTTATGCGAGTTGTCATCCCCGGCGAGCGAAGCGAGGGAAGGGGATCCAGGGGCCGCAGCCTCATTCGTTCGGTATGCTATATTCCATACGAGCCATTGAGGATTTGCATCCTCGATGAGCTTGAGTTTCCAGGCGCGATTCCATCCCTTGAGCTGCTTCTTTCTCATAATGGCTTCGTCGATGCGTTCGAAAATCTCGAACCAAACGAGAGTGTAAACACGGTATTTCCTTGTGAAACCTGGAACAGTGCCGGAGCGGTGTTGCTCGATACGTCGATGAAGATCGTTTGTCACACCGACATAGAGGGTTCCGTTGCGTTGGCTGGCGAGCATGTAGACGAAGTACAATCGCGCGCGCCGCTCCAGTATTTGGGCTTTCCTACCATTTCTGGCGGGGTTGTCGCCGGAAAAAGCAATCCTGAGGCTAGAACGCATTCTCGGCCCCTGGATCCCCTTCCCTCGCTTCGCTCGCCGGGGATGACAGCGTGTCGCCTACCCCAGCATCTCCTTCACCACCTTGACCAACTCGGCCCGCGGAACCAGGCGCTGGGCGACCCGTGCCTCGCGCCATTCGGTGTTGCCTTCGATGCCCTTGGCCATTTCGGCGCCGAGCGCCAGGTCCTTGAGCTGGACCTCACCCTTCTCGGCCTCGTCCGAGCCCTGAATCACCGCAACCGGGGCCTTGCGGCGGTCGGCATATTTGAGCTGGGCCTTCATGCCGGAACCGCCGAGATAGACCTCGGCGCGGATGCCGGCCTGGCGCAATTCGTTGGCCATCGCCTGATAATCAGCGAGACGGGTCTGATCCATCACGCAGACCACCACAGGTCCGGCGACACCGGCCGTGTCGACCCGGCCGAGCGCGGTCAGGGCCGAGAGCAGGCGAGAGACACCGATGGAAAAGCCCGTCGCCGGTACCGGCTCGCCGCGGAAGCGGGCGACGAGGCCGTCATAGCGCCCGCCGCCGGCGACCGAACCGAAGCGCACCGGCCGGCCCTGTTCGTCCTTGACCTCAAAGGTGAGTTCCACCTCGTAGACAGGACCGGTGTAATATTCGAGGCCACGCACGATCGAGGTGTCGATCAGGATGCGGTCGGTGTCGTAGCCCGATTTTTCGACCAGCTCGGCAATACGCGCGAGTTCCTCGACGCCCTCGCTGCCCGTGGCCGAGCCCGAGACCAGCGGACGGATCCGCGCCAGCGTGTCGGCGTTGCTGCCACTCTGCCCCGCCACATAGTCGAGGATGGTCTGCGCCTGGCTGTCATCGAGGCCGGCGCCCTTGGTGAAGTCGCCGGACTCGTCCTTGCGGCCGGCGCCGAGCAGCGCCCTGACGCCCTCCAGGCCCAGCCTATCGAACTTGTCGATGGCGCGCAGCACAGTAAGACGGCCAGCGGCGTTCTCATCGCCGGCGAGACCGATCGCCTCCATGATGCCGTCGAGGACCTTGCGGTTGTTGACGCGCACCACATAGGAGCCGCGGGGTATGCCGAGCTTCTCCATGGTGTCGGCGGCCATCATGCAGATCTCGGCATCGGCCGCGACAGAAGCCGAGCCCACGGTGTCGGCATCGAATTGCATGAACTGGCGGAAGCGGCCGGGGCCGGGCTTTTCGTTGCGGAAGACATAACCGGCGCGATAGCTGCGATAGGGTTTGGGCAGGGCGTCGAAATTCTCGGCGACGTAGCGGGCGAGCGGTGCGGTCAGGTCATAGCGCAGCGACAGCCACTGCTCGTCATCGTCCTGGAAGGAAAACACGCCTTCATTGGGCCGGTCCTGGTCAGGCAGGAATTTGCCGAGTGCATCGGTATATTCGACGAAGGGCGTCTCGACCGGGTCGAAGCCATAGCGCTCATAGACTTCCTGGATCACCGAAACCATGGCGCGCGTTGCCGCGATTTCGCCGGCATTGCGGTCGACGAAACCGCGTGCCTGTCTTGCCTTCAATTTCTGCTTCTTCTCGCCCGACATCGCTGCAAACCTTCAAAATTCTTGCCGCTGTTTAGGCAGCAAAACCGGCTGGGGCAAGTTTTGGCGCAAGAATTATCGCTGGCGATCCGCAATTGCCGGTCAAAAGCCTGCGATGAAGACGCAGTCTGTGTCTTGCCTTGCTGGGTCAAATAGCGGAACCCTAAGCACAGCCTCCCGATATCACCCACGAATGGGCAATATCAGGAAGAATCTCTTGGGCGTGCTGAATGATCGTGGCGGGGAGGCTGGACGGCATGACGAAACGACGGCTGGCGATCATCGAGGCCCCCAGCAATCTGGGATTGATGGCGCTGGGCGACGATGCGGAGCCGGGAACGCGGCATGCCCCGGCAACGTTGCGCCAGCTCGGCCTGCATGACCGGCTGGCAGCGGAGCACGTCATCACGGTGGAGCCGCCGCCCTATAGCCGCGACGACCAACGTCGCATCAATATCCGCAACATCGACGCCATTGCCGAGTATTCCATACGTCTGGCCGATGCCGTGGAAGAGGCTGTCGAGGCCGGGTATTTTCCCCTGGTCCTCGGCGGCGATTGCAGCATCCTGATCGGTTCGATGCTCGGCCTGGCGCGGCAGCGTGAGGCCGCTCTCCTCTATGTCGACGGCCATACGGATTTCTACCTGCCCGAGCAATCGGCCACGGGCGGCGGTGCCGGCATGGATCTGGCCTTGGTGACCGGATGGGGTCCGTCGGCCCTGACCGACCTGGAAGGGCGCTGGCCCTATGTAACGACACGGCGGGTCGCCGCCCTGGCCAATCGCGATCACGAGGGGGCGCCACCGAGCTCTATTCCGGCTATTGCCGAGTCCGGCATGGCCTACAGGCCCCTGGAGCAGATCCGCGCAGAGGGGGTGGGGGCCTGTGTCAACGCAGCCCTGAACCTGATCGATGCCGACAGGGAAGGGTTCTGGATCCATTTCGACGTCGACGCCATCGACAGCCGGCTGATGCCGGCGGTCGACTCCCCGCAGGCGGACGGCCTTGACTGGAAGGAGGCGGCTGCGCTGCTCGCCACGGCCCTGAAACGTGGCGCTCTTGGCCTGCAGGTGACGATCTACGATCCCAGCCGCGATCCCGGACACGCAGCCGGGAAGGCATTGATCGAATGGCTCGTCGATGTCCTGGCGACCGAAGCCTGACCGGGCCGGAGCGAAACGGCGTTTCAGCGGCGTCGCGTGACGATACGCACCACATAGATGAAGGCGAGAAGAAGCGCGATCAGGATGAGCCAATGTATGATCGCGAACCCGCCCATGGTGACCTCCAGAATTTGAGAACCTGAAGGTTAGCAGGAGTGACGCTGGGGTGACAGCGTTTGATGCGGCCCTTGCCAATGCACGGGGCAGTTCCTAATTTTGTCATTATTGTTCTGTTTTTAAGCAATTTGGATTAAATCTTCAGCCGGACCGATACAGATGCGCTTGGCAGGTGCATCGGATCTAAGAATATAATCTTGATGCACGCGGTTTACATGACTTCATTTTCACGAATCTTTGCTAAAAAGATACTAGAGATTGGCCTTGTGGTTTCTCTCTTGAGTATTCCTGATGTAATATTTTCTTATTTCGGGTGGGATATAGCTCCGTTCCGGACAAGGGAATATTTTGTAACATTATTGTCATTTTCTGTGCTCTTCGCCCTCTCGGCCGGCACATGGTTCAGAATACTCATCATTGTCGTGGTGTTCTTGAATCAGGCCATCTGGCTAAGTTCTCTCGCCTATTTCGGGGCGCCGCTCACGCCCGAGCAGGTCAGGCTGTTTTTCAGCGATACGGCCGATTCCGTTTCGACCGGGTTGCAGGTCCAGAGCGAATTCCTGCTGCCGATACTTCTGGCACTGGCAACGGCCGTCTTGCTCGGGGCGCTCACGCTGCTTCGCCCCTTGCGGACCGGTCGATCCTGGGCATTCTCCTTCCTGCTCGTATTGGCGCTCGGCGGCGTCGCGGCGCGATGGGAACTGCACAAATTGCCGAGTGTGGTGCAGGCCAATACCTATTCCGCTTCCTTCATCTCCAGTGCCAATGCGGGTGTGCTGGCGTATCGCGCCAGCCGGGCGCCCGCGCCTCCGGCTTCCCTCAATGGCCTGGCCGATCATGTCTTCGGCGGGGCCGAGATACCGGAGGGCCGGGCGACCGTCGTGTTCGTGATGGGGGAATCCATCAATCCGGTGCGGATGTCGCTTTTCGGCGCGGCACGACAGACCACCCCCCGTCTCGATCACCTGTTCCGGGAGCCGCCGGCAGGGTGGCGGATGTTTGCCAAGATTGGCTTTTCCGGCGGCGTGGCAACGCTTGCCAGCGTTCCCTCCGCTCTGAGGCTCGTTTATTTCCCCAATTTGCCGGAACGGCAGCCGGTGAACGTTTTCGACATCGCCAAGGATGGCGATTTCGCCAGCTATTACTATTCGGCACAGGCTATTCACACCATGCAGATTGCCGGTGGAGCCCGGCATGCCCGTGAGTCGAAGACGGTGGAGACCTATGACGAAACGGCCGAAAAATCGGCCGAGGAGTCGCTTGCCGACGACGTCAAGGGCGTGCCGCCGGCCGCGCGGCGCTTCGTCTATGTCCATCAGCGCGCCGATCACGAGCCCTATCTCGACAATTGCAAGAAATATGCGGGCGAGTTCCAGGTATTCTCGCCACCCGACGCCAATGCGGACGAGGCGCGGCGGGCACGCTACGACACCGGCCTGCAGTGCTGGGACCGCAGCACCAGCGATATCATCGACACCATGCTGGCCGAGAAGGATCCGGTCTATATCTTCGTCACCTCCGATCATAACGAGCTGATGGGCGAGGATGGGCTGTGGGGACACCTGATCCGCCACCTGCGGACGGCAGTCGTGCCAGTGATGCTGATGACCAACAGACCGGACTCGGCGATCGCCAACGCCTTCCGCCAACTCGATCGTCCCACCCAGTTCCAGCTCATGCAATTGACGGCGCAAGCGATGGGCAAGACGGTTGCGATCAAGCAATATGATCCGTCGGTCTTTTATGTGAACGGCACCATGCCCTTCGGCCAGGCCAAATACATGAAGGTCGAGCGCCTGCCGGGCGACGAATACCAGATCTCCCACTATGCCAGCGACGGCTCGCCGGCCGAGCCTCCAGAACATCTTTCGCTGAAGGGCGTGCCGAGGGAGCCCGGACATCTGGGCTCCTGACGGATTTTACAGAGCGTCGCATCGGAAAGTGGACGCGGGTCAACGTCGCTGGCGGAAGAAATCCTGCAGCAAGGTGCGCGACGCGCTGGCGTGGATGCCGGAATAGACTTCGGGACGGTGATGACAGGTGGGGGAAGCATAGAATTGCACGCCGTTCTCCACTGCGCCGCCCTTGGGATCGTCGCAGCCGAAATAGAGCCGCCGGATGCGGGCAAAGGAGATTGCGGCTGTACACATCGGGCAGGGTTCGAGCGTGACATAGAGGTCGGCGCCGATGAGGCGCTCGCTGCCCAGCACCTGCGCGGCAGCGCGGATGGCAAGCATTTCGGCATGGGCGGTGGGGTCCTTTAGCGCCAAGGTGCGGTTTCCTTCGCGCGAAAGCACCACTCCGTCCTTGACGACAACCGCGCCGACGGGTACCTCCCCGCGACCTGCGGCAGCACGTGCTTCCTCCAGCGCCAGTTCCATGATCGAGCGCTTCATCTCGTGACAAGCCGCCTTTTCTGCTAAAGCGTTTCACGATCCCTGCGGATCGGAAGGACGCCCCTCTTTTCAAGGAGTTTTGGAATACCCTCCGATACGATGGTAGCGGGGGCCATTCCAGCAACAATCCATGTCCGACGATAAACGATCTGGCGGCGGCGGCCGCAAGCCCCCAAGCGGGGGCAAGAAGCCATTTGGCCCCAAAAAGACCTCCTCTGACGCCGGACCTCGTCGGCGCGGCGTGGATGGCGACGCGCCCCCACGCCGTTCCTTCCGGGATCGCGACGAGGGCGGCGAGAGCCGCCGGGAGCGTCCGGCCCGTTCCTTTGCCGAACGACAGGATGGCGAGCGTCGTCCGGCCCGTTCCAAGCCGCGGGAAGGTGGGGATTTCCAGGCCCGCCCCGCCCGCCGCCCGTTCCGCGAGCGCGACGGCGGCGAGGAGCGTCCCAAGCCTCGCCGCTTCGAGGACCGCGGCGAGCGCGTGGAGGGTGGCTTTCGGCCGCGCCGCGATGCAGAGCGCGGGGAGGGTGGCGAGCGCTCCTTCAGCCGCAAGCCCGGCCGGAGCACCGGCGACGGGGAACGGCCCTTCGCGCCGCGCCGCTTCGATACTTCCGTCGAACCGCGGGAGGGCGGCCGCAAGGCTTTCGAGCCGCGTTTCGATGATCGGCAGGAAGAACGCGGGCAGGAAAAACGCAGCCCGAAGCGTCCGCCGCGTCGTGCCGAGCCCAAGGCCGAAGCTGCGGCCGCAGCCGAGGCAGGCGCCTTTGCCGGCGAGCGCGTCGCCAAGGTGATCGCGCGAGCTGGCCTCGGATCGCGCCGCGACGCCGAGACCTGGATCGAGGAAGGCCGGGTTGCCGTCAATGGCGAAGTGCTGACCAGCGCGGCGCTCAACGTTCTGGCTGATGACAAGATCACGGTCGACGGCAAGCTCCTGCCCCGGCGTGAGCGCACGCGGTTGTGGCTCTATCACAAGCCGCGCGGCCTGGTGACCACGGAAAAGGATCCCGAAGGGCGTCCTACCGTGTTCGAGAACCTCGATCCGTCCCTGCCGCGCGTGATGTCGATCGGCCGGCTCGACATCAACACCGAAGGCCTGCTGCTGCTGACCAATGACGGCGGTTTGGCGCGTCAGCTCGAATTGCCTAAGACCGGCTGGCTGCGGCGCTATCGCGTGCGGGCCTTCGGCGAGACCGACCAGGTCCAGCTCGACGCACTGTTCGAAGGGCTGACGATCGACGGCGTCGACTACGGACGCATCGAGGCTCGCCTCGACAAGGAGCAGGGGTCCAATTCCTGGCTGACTCTGGGGCTGCGCGAAGGCAAGAACCGCGAAGTCAAGAATGTGCTGGGCTCCATTGGTCTGGAGGTCAACCGCCTGATCCGAGTTTCCTATGGGCCGTTCCAACTCGGCGATCTTGCCGAGGGTGCCGTCGAGGAAGTGAAGACCCGGGTTCTGATGGATCAGCTCGGTCCCGACCTGATTGCCGAGGCCGGCTGCGAATTCGAAGCACCGATCCATGAAGCCGTCGGCGAGAAACCGGCCAAGGCTGCAGCCAAGCCTGCCAAAGGCGGTCCGGTGCGCGGGCTGCGGGTCAAGTCCGAGGAAGGGGGCAAGGAACGCGTGATGCGCGGCAGTTTGGTCGAGGATCGACATGGCCGCCGTGTGCTCGTTCAGCGCGTTACCGACCTTCCTGATGACAAACCGGCTCGGCGCAAGCCTGTCCGCTCGCGTGATGAGGCGGGCGGCGATCGTCCCTTCAAGCCGCGTCCCGCTTTCCGTGATCGTGACGAAGGTGGCGAGCGTCCGCGCAAGCCGTTCCGTGCCCGCAGCGAAGAGGGCGGTGACCGTCCCTTCAAGCCGCGCCCCGCTTTCCGTGATCGTGACGAAGGTGGCGAGCGTCCGCGCAAGCCGTTCCGTGCCAGCAGCGAAGAGGGCGGTGACCGTCCCTTCAAGCCGCGTCCGTCCTTCCGTGATCGCGACGAAGGTGGCGAGCGTCCGCGCAAGCCGTTCCGTGCGCGCAGCGAGGAGGGCGGCGACCGTCCGTTCAAGCCGCGTCCGTCCTTCCGTGATCGCGACGAAGGTGGCGAGCGTCCACACAAGCCGTTCCGTGCGCGCAGCGAAGAGGGCGGTGATCGTCCGTTCAAGCCGCGTCCGTCCTTCCGTGACCGCGACGAAGGTGGCGAGCGCCCGCGCAAGCCTTTCCGTGCGCGCAGCGAGGAGGGCGGTGATCGCCCCTTCAAGCCGCGTCCGTCCTTCCGTGATCGCGACGAAGGTGGCGAGCGCCCGCGCAAGCCTTTCCGCCCGCGGGGCGAAGAGGGTGGTGATCGTCCCTTCAAGCCGCGCACTCCCTCCCGCGATGGAGATGGCGAGCGTCCGCGCAAACCTTTTCGCTCGCGTGATGAGGGGAGCGGTGATCGTCCGTTCAAGCCGCGTGCCCCCTTCAGGGATCGCAATGAAGGCGGTGAGCGTCCCTCCAAGCCGCGTCCCGGCGGTAAGCCGGGCGGCTCGCCGCGCCGGGGGCGTTGACGGGCTGGTCGATGCGTATCGTCGGCGGGCAATTTCGCGGCAAGCAATTGGCGACACCGAAGTCGGACGCGATCCGGCCGACTTCGGATCGCCTGCGTGAAACCCTGTTCAACATCCTGACCCATGGCTATGACAATCCCGTGCGCGATGCCCGGGTGATCGACTTGTTCGCCGGCACCGGGGCTCTCGGTTTCGAGGCCCTGTCGCGTGGCGCCAGCTTTGCCACCTTCGTCGACGAGGGCGCGGAGGCACGCGGCCTGATCCGCGGCAATATCGAGGCGATGTCCCTGGGCGGACGCACCCGGCTGTTTCGCCGGGACGCCACCAAGCTCGGCATGATCGGCTCGAGCGAGCCCTTCTCGCTTGCCTTCCTCGACCCTCCCTATGGCAAGGGGCTGGCTTCCCTTGCCCTCGCCAGCCTCGCCAATGGCGGCTGGCTGGCCAAGGGAGCCTTGTGCGTGGTCGAGGAAGCGACGGATGCGCCTCTGGAAGCGCCGCCCTCCTTCGCCCTGGCCGATCAGCGCGATTATACGGGCACCAGGCTGACCTTCTTCAGCTACGAGCCGGGCTGACCGCTACTTCAGTCGCTTCCGCTCTCCCTGCCTTGCTGCCCTAGTCCGACGACATCTCGGAGAGGGAAAAGGCTATCGCGACGGCTGTGACGCTGGAAGTGCGTTGCCGCATGCGTAACGGGTCCGATCAGCAACCGGTGATCGAGCGGGCAAGGGCGATGTGCATGGTGGCCAACTCTCTGCGCCGCGGCATGCCTGCTAGCATCGAGATGGCGGCGTGAACGGGCGCATCGGCGACATACGCAATCTGGAGAAGCATGCCGAAAAGGATCGCAGAAGCCAGGAGGATGGCTTTCTTCTGACCTATACCTTGCTAGGTCCATGCTCCAGGAGGTAAGGGATACTTCACTTCACCCGTTTTCTACCCATATTGGGTGGACCCCTTCGCTTTCCCTCCCGATCGGACCTTCTATGACGCTTGCGCTTATCCCCGGTCTCGGCGGTGCTTCCCATGCCCAGGGCCCGGCGATCACGGATTTCACGCTTCCCAACGGCCTGCATGTCGTGGTCATTCCCGACCGCCGTGCGCCGGTGGTCACCCACATGGTCTGGTACAAGGTGGGTGGGGCGGACGAACCCAAGAGCAAGTCGGGCATCGCGCATTTCCTTGAACATCTGATGTTCAAGGGCACGGAGAAGAATCCGGGTGGCTTTTCCAAGCAGGTCGCCGAACTCGGCGGGCAGGAGAACGCTTTCACCTCTTATGACTATACCGCCTATTTCCAGCGGGTGGCCAAGGAGCATCTCGGCGCCATGATGGCGTTCGAGGCCGACCGCATGACCGGGCTGGCCCTCACCGACGAGGTCGTCAATCCCGAGCGCAATGTCGTGCTCGAAGAGCGCAAGATGCGCGTCGACAACGATCCCAATTCCCAATTGGCCGAGGAGATTGCCTCGACCCTGTTCACGCACCATCCCTATGGTACGCCGATCATCGGCTGGGAGGACGAGATCGAGGGCTTGACCCGGCAGGACGCCATCGATTTCCACAACCGTTTCTACACGCCGAACAATGCCACGCTGATCGTGGCCGGTGACGTGACGGCCGAGGAGGTGCGCGAACTGGCCGAGAGCCATTACGGCCCGGTGGCCCGGCGCGCCGATCCGCCGCCACGCCGGCGACCGCAGGAACCCAGGCAGCGTGCCGACCGCCGCGTTCGTCTGGCCGACAAGCGGGTGGAGCAGCCGATCTATCAGCGTCATTGGCGCGCTCCTTCCTATATCCAGGCCCGCAATGGCGAGGGCGAGGCGCTCGATCTTCTGTCGCAGATCCTTGGCGGCGGGCAGACCTCGCGGCTTTATCGCGCCCTGGTGGTCGACAAGAAGGTGGCGTCGGCGGCCGGCGCCTTTTATGGCGGCTCCGCCGTGGACGAGACGCGCTTCGGCGTCTGGGCCATCCCGATGCCAGGCGTCAGCTTCGAAGCGCTGGAGGCGGCTGTTGACGAGGAGATCGGCCGTGTCGTCGAGGAGGGCGTCAGCGAGGCGGAACTGGAGCGTGCCAAGACACGCCTTGTCGCCGATGCGATCTATGCCCAGGACAATCAGTCGACCTTGGCGCGCTATTATGGCGCCACCCTGTCCGTCGGCGGCAAGGTGGAGGATCTGCAGCTCTGGCCGCAGCGCATCGCCGCTGTGCCGGCCGGGCGGCTGCCGGAACTGGGCCGTGCCGTCCTGCTGGAGGGCAAGTCGGTGGTCGGCCTGCTCGAAGGGCAGGCCTGATCCGTTTCGAACCGCCATCGCGGGCGCAGCCAAGCAATCCGGCCGCGCCGCATTTGATTATCTGGATTGCTTCGCCGCGCCTCCAATGGCGGGACAGTCTTGCAGCGGCGCGTCAGTCCAGGAGCAAAACGCGTTTAAGTGGAAACGTCTTTTTGCTCTAACTCTTTGTTTCAACGCGTCTTTGCGATTCTTGACGGTTCCGCCAGATCGCCAGACGCTCTTGCCGTCATTGCCGGCTTTGCCGGCCATGACGATCGGCTTTTGTGAACGAGTGTTTCCATGATCCAGAAGATCGTCTCGCCCCTTGGCATTGAAGCTTGGCTGGTCGAGGACTATGCCGTGCCCGTCATCGCAATCGACTTCGCCTTCAAGGGGGGAGCCGCACAGGATCCGGCCGACCGGCCAGGCCTGGCCCATATCATGTCGGCGCTGTTCGACGAGGGCGCCGGTCCCCATGACGACGAGGCCTTCCAGCGCCTGATGGAGGAGAATGCGGTCGAGTTGTCGTTCCATGCCGCGCGCGACCAGATCAATGGTTCGCTGCGCACCCTGGCCGACCGCAAGGCCTTCGCCTTCGATCTTCTGCACTATGCCGTCAGCGAACCGCGCTTCGAGGAAGCCGCGGTCGAGCGCGTGCGCCAGAGCCTGCTTGCCAGCTTGCGCCGCGAGGCCGGTGATCCCAACGCCATGGCATCGCTGGCTTTTTTTGCAGGGCTTTTCCCCGACCATCCCTATGGCCGCCCGTCGCGCGGCACCCTGGAGAGCGTCGGCGCCGTCAGCCGCGACGAGATCGCGGCGCAGCATCGGCGCCTGCTGGCAAAGGATGGGCTGACGGTGTCCATCGTCGGCGCCATTGATGCCCATGACGCCGAGGAAATGCTGGACACGGTGTTCGGCTCGCTACCGACCACGGCCCTGCTGCAGCCGGTGCCCGAAGCGGAACTCGCCGGCTTGGGCGTGCGCAAGATTATTGACCTCGACGTGCCGCAGACGGTGCTGCAATTCGCTACGCCCGGCGTGAAGCGCGACGATCCAGACTTCATGGCCGCCTTCCTGCTCAATCACATCTACGGTGGCGGCAGCTTCTCTTCGCGCCTGTTCCAGAAAGTGCGGGAGGAGAGGGGCCTGGCCTATTCGGTCTCCACCCAGCTCGGCGCACTTGCCCGGGCTGCCTTCGTCGGTGGTGGCGTCGCCACCCGCAATGACAAGGCTGCCGAAAGTCTCGCCATCATCGAGGCTGAGATGGCCGAACTCGCCCGCAATGGGCCCGCCGCCGCCGAATTGGAAAGCGCCAAGAAATACATCATCGGCTCTTATGCGCTGCGCTTCGATTCATCGACCAAGATCGCCAACCAGCTCACCATGATCCAGATCGAGCAGCTCGGCATCGATTTCATCGACCGCCGCAACGGCTTGGTCGAAGCGGTGACACTGGACGATACCAAGCGCGTGGCTCGACGCATGTTCGGGGGCGGCAAGCCCTTCGTCGTCGCCGTCGGGCGTCCGGAGGGATTGTCCTAAGCCGAGCTTTTCGGCGAGGCCAACGGAACAGCGCCAAGAAAATAGCGGTGATCCGCAAGAAATGGCGAGAAAAGCGAGCCGTCCCGATCGTTCTCTTCTCGCCGAGCAAGGTTAAATCGTTCTGCTTACGTCACACTGACTATTGCACGAAGGGGCTGTCTGCATCACCCTGTCGCTCGTCGAGAAGCGGCGGGGGTCGCTGATGCGGGAGGATGTCATGACGCTTTGGAGTGTTTCGGCTGTCGTCCTTGTTGGCCTGATGGCAGCAAGCTGTGCGACCAGTGGTTCTGGAACTTCGCGTGGTTCCGACGTCAGCGGCGCTGCCGTTGCCGTGTCGTCCGGGCGCGTCAGCAAGATCGATCAATTTTCCTACATCACCCCCGCCTGCAGGGAAGTGCCCGGCGTTGCGGCCCATGTCACCAAGCAGGCAGCCTATGGCCGGGCGAGCATCCGCCGGGCGCGCGACTTTTCGCCCTATGAGGCCGGCAATTCCAGTGCCGGCTGCAATTCGAAGCGTGTGCCGGTCTGGCAAGTACTCTACAGCTCTGCCCCCGGCTATCATGGTCCCGATCAATTTGCCTATCGCAAGGCTTTTCCCGACGGCAAGGTGCTCGACGTCGTCGTCAATGTCGACGTGCAATGAGCAAAGCACGTTCATGACTGAACGCCTGTATGCTTTAGCTCCTCGTTTCCAGCCAATCCTACGGATTGGCTGGAACGTCTCGGTGAAGCGAGTCCGTCTCATCGCAAAACGCCTTGGAGTCTGAGGCGCGTCTGCCGGCCGTTCCGATGGCCGGTCCCATGGTGTATTGTCTCAAGCACGTGATGCATTCGTTCCCCAGGTGGGGGATAGAATGTATCAAGTCTTTGATTTCGCGCCTGATTTCTCACTGGTGAAAATCAGCCGCCGATGGACGATTCGCCCCATGGCCATCCGCGCTCTTCCTCAGATCCTGATCGACCGCATCGCTGCCGGCGAAGTGGTGGAGCGGCCGGCAAGCGCCGTGAAGGAATTGGTGGAGAACGCCATCGATGCCGGTGCCAGTCGGATCGAGGTCGTCACCGAGGGAGGCGGGCAGCGCCTGATCCGCATCGTCGATGATGGTTCGGGCATGTCGTCCGAGGATCTGGCCTTGGCCGTGCAGCGGCATGCCACCTCCAAACTGCCGACGGAAGATTTGCTCGCTATCAACACGCTGGGCTTTCGCGGCGAAGCCTTACCGTCCATCGCCTCGGTGTCGCGCCTCAGCATCACCACACGCGAGCGTGGCGCCGCGACGGGGGCGATGATCGCCATCGAGGCGGGCGAGCACCAGGCGATCCGCCCGGCCGCCATCGGGGAGGGCACTCGCATCGAGGTGCGCGATCTCTTCTATGCCACGCCAGCCCGTCTGAAATTCCTCAAGACCCAGCGTACCGAGGCGGCGGCGATCGGCGATATCGTCAAGCGCCTCGCCATGGCCAATCCCGCCATTGCCTTTACCCTCGCGGGCGAAGACCATTCGCCCTCAACCTGGCCTGGTGGTGACGAGGAGACGCGCCTGGGTACCTTGCTGGGGGCCGATTTCATCGACAATGCGATCGCCATCGACGTGACGCGCGGCGATACCCGCTTGCATGGCCATATCGGCTTGCCGACTTTCAATCGGGGTACGGGGCAGCATCAATATCTATTCGTCAACGGGCGGCCGGTGCGCGACAAGCTGCTGCTGGGCGCCGTACGCGGCGCCTATGCCGATCATCTCCCCAAGGACCGTTTTCCGGTTCTGGCCCTCTTCCTCGACATTGCCCCGCAGAATGTCGACGTGAATGTCCATCCGGCCAAGGCCGAGGTCCGCTTCCGGGACGGCGGCCTGGTGCGCGGCCTGATCGTCTCGGCCATCCGCTCTGCGCTGGAACGCGAGTCCGGCCGCAGCTCGAGCGGCAATGCCGATGTCGCCCTCGGCCTGCTTGCGCGCAGTCTCGAGCGCCCCGCCGATCTCGACTGGGACTGGCGGGCTTCGCCCGCAGCGCCTCGCCCGGGGGGGATCGGCACGGGCGGCGGTGGAAGCGGCTTTGCCGCGCCGGCCCAGGCCGGATTCGACACGCTGGTGCTGCCTTCCGCCGATGCGCGGGCCACGGTGGTATCTCCCGCGCCCGACAGCCTCGACCGGCCGCTTGGCGCGGCGCGCGCCCAGCTGCATGAGACCTATATCGTGGCGCAGACCCGGGAGGGCGTCGTCATCGTCGACCAGCATGCCGCCCATGAGCGCCTCGTCTATGAGCGCTTGAAGCGGGAGCGCGCGGCTGCCGGCGCCAAGTCGCAATTGCTGCTGATCCCGGAAGTCGTGGATCTCGATCCCGCCGATGTCGAGCGCCTGACGGCAGCGGGTGAGGATCTGGCGGCCCTCGGCCTGGTGGTGGAACCGTTCGGGCCGGGTGCCCTGCTAGTCCGGGCTACGCCGGCCGCACTGGGCACGACCGATCCGGCTGCGCTCATCCGCGACCTCGCCGACGGCTTTGCCGAATGGGGGTCGGAGATCGTGCTGGAACGGCGCCTGGACCATGTCGCCGCCACCATGGCCTGTCACGGTTCCGTGCGGGCCGGGCGACGCCTGTTGCCAGCCGAGATGGATGCGCTGCTCCGCGAGATGGAGATCACGCCCAATTCCGGCCAGTGCAATCACGGCCGGCCGACCTATGTGACGCTGAAGCTCAGCGACATCGAGGCCCTGTTCGGGCGGCGATAAGCTCGGCGGTATATAAAAGAAAAGGCCGGTCCAGCGCCATCGAGAGATGGAGCTGGACCGGCCATCGGCATTGTGCTTGCTTGAGCGCTTCTTACTTGACCTTTTGGGTCTTGAACACTCGGTCGTACCAGGACTCGCTCTTGTTGCCTTCGGAGGGCAGGGGCTCATTGCCGGCCAGCGGCGCCGAGGCGAGCGGCTTGCGGTAGCCCACCGGCGGCTCGGTCAGCGAGCGGCGCGGCGGCTCGACGCCGGCGGCGAGCGGTGTGGTGTCCTCACCCAGGTTGAGGCGCTTTTGCAGTTCGCTGGGCTTGAGCGGAACGGAGCTGGCCTTGGCCGCGTCGAACGGCTCCGGCGCATCGACCCGACCGGCGCCCGGAACGCGGCCAGCCGCCATCTCATCAGGGGAGAGACGGCCATCGCCATGCTCGGCCTTGCCGCGCGGAATGACGCCGGAGGCCTTGCGCTTCTTGTAGTCTGGGTCCACCGGCCAGTTCGGATCATTGTCGGAAGTCGCGGCCGTACCAGGCGGCGGCAGGTCGAGCTTGCCCGGTTTTGCCAGCGGCGCACGGTCGGAATAGTTGATAGCCGGGGCATCGTCGCCGGTGCCGAGCATCTTCTGGAAGAAGTTCTGCCCAAGGGACTGCGCATTCGCCGCGCCGGCCGGCGCCAGGGCAACCAGTGCCGTCGCCGCAGCCAGGCCAAGCCAAATCTTTGTCCGCATCCTATATCCCAATCACTGCTAGATTTCGGTGCAAATTCCGGGAGAGATCTTCGCTCTACTGCCCGAAAAATGCGTCAAAACCAAGAAACCGATACACTTTCGGGCAACCAGTACCTGAAAAGTCAGGAGGACCCGTGCGTCTGTGGCTCTTTGTTCACCACCATGTCATACAACAGCAGGGCCACGCCCGCAACGATGGCGACATCGGCCAGGTTGAAGACATACCAGGAAAAATCGCCGGCATGGAGCAGGAAGAAGTCGGCGACGGCGCCGTAGAGCACGCCGTCTATGGCATTTCCGAGTGCGCCGCCGATGATCAGGCCGATGGCGATCGCGCCGATTTTCGTGGATATCCGGGCAAGCCAGGCCAGCAACAGCACCACCGCGGCGATGCGGAAGGATATCAGCGCCCAGCGGCCGAACTCGGTTTCCTGCTGGAACATGCCATAGGAAACGCCGCGGTTCCACACCAGCACGAATTGCAGATTGGGAGTCCAGTCGACCGGGCCTGAATTGGCGATGTCGTGGATATAGAGCGCCCAATATTTCTGGCCCTGGTCGATGGCGACGGCGAGAATTGCCGCCACCACGCCAAGGAATGAATGCCGTCCGATAAACCAGGACTTCATTGCTGAGCCCCTGCCGCCGCCTGCCATTCACGCATCGCCGCCGCATCGCGCGGCGTGATGTTGGGGAAGGCGGGATCAGCGGTACTGGGATCGAAATAGCGCCAGGAGCGCGCGCATTTGACGCCACCCGCCCGGCCGGGAACCACCGCGATACCGGGGACGCCGTCGAGGCGATAGGCCTCGGCGGGACCCTCGCCGGCCGCCAGCGTCAACCCTGAGACGATGCAGACATCCTCGAAATCGACGCTGCGCAGCACCGCCAGCGTCGCCTCGTCGGCGACATGGACTGTTGGCGCGGCTTCCAGCGAGGAGCCGATGCGCTTGGCGGCGCGTTCATGCTCCAAAGCGCCGGTGACCACGCGGCGTGCCTCGCGCACCAGGTCCCACTTTTCGGCGAGTGCCGGATCGATCCAGGCCGGATCGGCCGCCGCGAAGGGCTGCAAATGCACGGAAGCTTGTTCACCGAAGCGCGAGGTCCAGGATTCTTCCATGGTGAAGCACAGCACCGGCGCCAGCCACGTGGCCAGGCAGGTGAAGAGCTTGTCGACCACACTCAGCGCCGCCCGACGGCGCAGGGACGATTTCGGATCGCAATAGAGCGCGTCCTTGCGCACGTCGAAGTAAAAGGCCGACAGGTCCGCCGTCATGAAGGTCGCGAGCAGTGCGACCACGCGCTTGTAGTCATAGCTTTCATAGGCGGTGCGCACTTCGCGATCGAGTTCGGCCAGCCGGTGCAGCATCAGCCGCTCGAGTTCCGGCATCTCGGCGGCGGCAACGGTGTCACCGGCCTCGAAATGGGCGAGCGTACCCAGCATCCAGCGCATGGTGTTGCGCAACTTGCGATAGGTATCCTCCACCGTCTTGAGGATTTCGGGGCCGATGCGCTGGTCGTCCGTATAGTCGGAGGTTGCCACCCACAGGCGCAGGATGTCGGCGCCCGAGCGCTTGATCACGTCCTGGGGATCGACGCCGTTCTTCAGGGACTTCGACATCTTCTTGCCGTCCTCCGCCATGGTGAAACCATGGGTGAGGACGATGTCGTAGGGCGCCCGTCCGCGCGTGCCGCAGCTTTCCAGGAGCGAGGAATGGAACCAGCCGCGATGCTGGTCGGAGCCTTCCAGATACATCACGGTATCATCGCCACCGTCGATCTTGCGCTGGATGCCGGCAAGGCCTGGGAAGTGCCTGGGATCCTCGAGCGTGAAGGCGTGGGTGGAGCCTGAATCGAACCAGACGTCGAGGATGTCGTCGACCTTGACCCAGCCTTCGCCGGCCCGCGCGCCGAGGAAGCGCTCGGCGGCGCCTTCCTGGTACCAGGCATCGGCGCCTTCGGCCTCGAACGCCGCGGCGATGGCCTGGTTGACGGCCTCATCCTTGAGGATCTCGACGGCGCCGCCCGGCTTGTCGCGCATGAACACGGCGATCGGCACGCCCCAGGCACGCTGGCGCGAGACCACCCAGTCCGGGCGGTTGGCGATCATGCCGGTGATGCGGTTCTCGCCGGCGGCCGGCACCCATTGCGTCTGCCGGATGGCGTTAAGCGCGAGTTCGCGCAGCGAGGAGCCGTCGCCGAGCGTCGGCCCGATATCGTTGCGCAGAGCGCCGCCTTCCATGCGGACCGGCGTCGCTGCCGGCACCGTGCCTGGCGGCACGACATCGATGGGCTTGTCCATCGCGATGAACCATTGCGGCGTGTTGCGGAAGATCACCGGCTTCTTCGAGCGCCAGGAATGCGGGTACTGATGTTTGATGCGGCCGCGGGCCACGAGGTTGCCTTCGGCCACCAGCGCCTTGATCACCGCGTCGTTGGCATCACCCTTGTCGCCCTTCTCGGTGATGACGCGCTTGCCGGCAAAGCCCGGAGCATCAGCGGTGTAGAAGCTGTCGCCATCCACGGGATAGGGGATATAGGTGCTGATGCCGCGGGCGTTCAGTTCCCGCTGATGCGCGGTCCAGACGTCGAAGTCCTCGCGGCCATGGCTGGGGGCGGTGTGCACAAAGCCGGTGCCCGCCTCGTCGGTGACATGCTCGCCCTCGAGCAGGGGCACGACAAAGCCATAGAAGTGGTCGAAGCCCGCCAGCGGATGGGCGGCCGTAAGGCTCGCGAGTTCACCGGCCTCGACGCCGCCCACGCGCTCATAGGCCTCCACTTTGGCGGCCTTGAACACCTCTTCGGCGAGCTTGTCGGCCAGGATGAAGCTGTCGCCTGCCTTAGCCCAATTGTTCTCGGGTGCAGCAGTGACGCGGTAGAGGCCATAGGCGACGCGGCTCGAGTAGGCGATGGCGCGGTTGCCGGGAATGGTCCAGGGCGTGGTGGTCCAGGCCACGAAGGCAGCCTTGGCCACCTCGTCGCGCGTGGCCCCCGAGCGCACCGGGAATTTCGCCCAGATCATGTCGGAGGTATGATCCTCATACTCGATCTCGGCTTCGGCGAGCGAGGTCTTCTCCACCACCGACCACATCACCGGCTTGGAGCCACGATAGAGTTGGTCGCTCATGGCGAATTTCATGATCTCGCGGGCGATCTGCGCCTCGGCTGAGAAGGCCATGGTGAGATAGGGATGAGCCCAGTCGCCCTCGACGCCCAGGCGCTTGAACTCCTCGCGCTGCACGCCAACCCAATGCTCGGCGAAGGCCCGGCATTCGCGGCGGAACTCGACCAGTGGCACCTCGTCCTTGTTCTTGCCCTTGGCGCGGTACTGCTCCTCGATCTTCCATTCGATCGGCAGGCCGTGGCAGTCCCAGCCCGGCACATAGTTGGAATCGAAGCCGAGCATCTGCTGGGAGCGCGCCACCAAATCCTTCAGGATCTTGTTGAGCGCGTGACCGATATGGATGTTGCCATTGGCATAGGGCGGGCCGTCATGCAGCACGAATTTCGGCCGGCCGGCCGAAGCCTCGCGCAGGCGCTGGCGCAGATTCTGACTCTGCCAGCGCGCCAGGATCTCAGGCTCCTTCTGCGGCAAGCCGCCGCGCATGGGGAAGGCCGTCTGCGGCAGGAACAGGGTCTTGGAATAGTCGAAACCCTCAGGACTCGCCTTCGAGGCTTCGGCGGTCTCGCTGGAGGGGGACGCAACATCGGTCATGAACAGGGATCCGTCGATACGGAGGAAAAGGAAAAGCGGCGCAAACCCGGACCTTCCGCGGAGCTCAGCCGAGCCCGCACGCGGAAGCCGGGACGATAATTCGGGCTATGCGCAACGCGTAATTCATAGCGCGCGTGATAGCAGGCTCTGCGCTCGGGATAAAGCGCCGAGGGAAGGAGAGGCCGGGATTTTCTGGGGCAGAGCCGCCTACGTTGCCCTAGCATGAGCTTCAGCCCCTCCCTATCTGCCATGAAGGCAGCCTTTGCGCTTGCTGGCCCTTTCACTGACATGCTCTGACCTGGAGTTCGAGAATGACCGGTTCGTCCGACTACACGCCCCCGAAGATCTGGACCTGGAACAAGGCGAATGGCGGTGCGTTCGCCAATATCAACCGGCCGATTGCGGGCCCCACCCATGACAAGGAATTGCCGGTCGGCCGTCATCCCCTCCAGCTCTATTCGCTAGGCACGCCGAACGGCGTCAAGGTCACCATTCTGCTGGAGGAATTGCTGGCTCGCGGCCACAAGGGCGCCGAATATGATGCCTGGCTGATCGAGATCGGCAAGGGCGACCAGTTCGGCTCGGGCTTCGTCAACGTCAACCCGAACTCCAAGATCCCGGCATTGCTCGATCGCAGCGGCGCCGAACCGATCCGGGTGTTCGAATCCGGCTCGATCCTGTTCTATCTCGCCGAGAAGTTCGGGGAATTCCTGCCCAAGGATGCCGCTGCGCGCGCCGAGTGCATGTCGTGGCTGTTCTGGCAAATGGGCAGCGCGC
Source organism: Labrys sp. F242 (assembly GCF_057813875.1). Lineage (NCBI taxonomy): Bacteria > Pseudomonadati > Pseudomonadota > Alphaproteobacteria > Hyphomicrobiales > Xanthobacteraceae > Labrys > Labrys sp. F242. The sequence goes on from NZ_JBVASG010000001.1 coordinate 434,685, forward strand.
CCTATCTCGGCGGCGGCTTTGGCCATTTCTACGCCTATGCGCCGACCAAGATCGAATACGCCATCGACCGTTTCGCCATGGAGGTCAAGCGCCAGCTCGATGTGCTCGATCGCCGTCTGGGGCAGGTGGAATATCTGGCCGGCAGCGACTACACCATCGCCGACATGGCGGTGTGGCCCTGGTATGGCGGCCTCGCCAGGGGCTGGCAGTATGGCGCGGCCGAGTTCCTGCAGGTCGAGGACTACAAGAACGTGCAGCGCTGGGCCGAGGCGATCTTCCAGCGTCCGGCCGTGCAGCGCGGGCGAATGGTCAACCGCACCTCGGGCGAGCCGGCGAGCCAGTTGCGCGAGCGGCACGACGCCAGCGATTTCGAGACGAAGACGCAGGCGAGCTGAGGCGCGACCCTCTCGGGATCGTCGGCATCTCAGTGACAATCCTCATCGAAGATTGTCACGATTGCCTGCTCTTGAAGTACTGCGACAGATGGATGGGAAGAGCAGGCAGAGATGCCTGCGATCCCAGGAAGCGCTGCCCGTCACTGCAAGGGCGGCTTGCGCAGGAAGGCGTTGCGATCGGCCGATTTGACGCGAAGCCAGCTCTCCCGGCCACCGCGCAGCACGCGCATCGGCACTTCTACGCCCGCGGGCCCGCCGCTCCACACCTTGCGATAGAAGTCGGCAAGGCCCTGGACCTCCTCGTTGCGGATGTCGGAGATGACGTCGCCGGCCTTCAGTCCCGCCTTGGCAGCCGGTGAGCCCTTGGCCACGCTGGCGACCACGACCTTGCCGTTGCTTTCCGCCGAGAAGGCGCCGAGCCAGGGACGCGGCGGCTTATCGACCTGGCCACGCGTCAGGAGATCGTCGAGAATGGGCGGCAGGAGGTCGATGGGCACGACCATGTTGATGTCGAAATCCTCGCCGCCCCGTTCCATCTGCAGGAGCAGGGAGCCTATGCCCAGCAGCCTGCCGTCTTCGCCAACCAGCGCCGCACCGCCCCAGGCAGGATGGGCGGGTGCGATGAAGATCGCCTCATCGAGCAGATATTCCCAATAGCCTGCAAATTCCTGCTTGGCCACGATGCGGGCCTCGACATGGCGCCCCGTGCCGTCGACGAAAACGGCTTCCTCGCCGACCGCCGTCTTGCCGGAACTGCCAAGCCCCAGGGCCGGCAGGCCGAGTTGGCCGAGCGCCTGCAACAGGCCGAAGCCTGTTGTCTGGTCATAGGCCAGGACATGGGCGGGAACCACACGCCCCTCCTGCGTGGTCAGCCAGACCTCGTCGGCTTCGGTGACGAGATAGCCGATGGTGAGCACCAGCCCGTCGTCGCGGATGACCACGCCACTGCCTTCACGCTCGGTGCCGAGCGCAGCCGCGGTGAAGGCGTCCTGTGGAATCCTGGCCCGCACGGCCACGACCGAGCGCATGATCGAACGAAGTGTCATCGCTTTCATCTTGGTGAAGGGCGCCTGCAGCAAGGCAGCATGCGCAATACCCGCAATCCGGGCAATGAAGATTTCCTAGAGGTATGCAGCCTGGCGTCGTGCTGCAAGGGCATAAGGGGAAGCGCCATGATGACGGGAGGCCGATCGCGGCTGGCCGATCTGGTCGCTTGAAGGCTTCTTCCTGGCGAGTTTCGCGCCGTATCGGCCGGACCGCACTCAGCTCCGTTTCGCGAACCAGATCACGTGCCGGGCGCCGCTGCGCCCCTTGTTGGCGCGCACGCGAACTTCGTCCACCGCAAAGCCCGCTTGATGCAGCCGCCGGGCAAAGGCCGAGGAAGAACCTTGCGACCACACGGCCAGCAGGCCGCCTGCGGTCAGTGCTCCCCGTGCCGCCGCGAGGCCTTCCAGGCTGTAGAGGCGATCATTGCCGGCATGGGTCAGCCCTTCCGGACCGTTGTCGACGTCGAGCAGGATCGCGTCGAAACGGCGCCCGGAGCGGATCATTCTGTCGACATCGCCGAGCTCGATGCTGACGCGCCGATCATCGAGGCTGCCTGCGAAGATCTCGGCCATGGGCCCCCGGGCCCAGGTGACGACGGAGGGCACCAGTTCGGCGACCACGATCTCGGCATCCTCGGGAAAGCTTGCCAGGGCGGCGCGCAGGGTGAAGCCCATGCCGAGCCCGCCGATCAGGATGCGCGGATGCTTGCGTGCCGCCAGGCGCTCGGCGGTCATCGTCGCCAGCGCCTCTTCCGAGCCGCTGAGCCGGCTGTTCATCAGCTCGATGCTGCCGAGCCTGATCGAGAATTCACTACCGCGCTGCTTGAGGCGCAGTTCTGCGCCGCCATTGGGGATCGTCGCGGTGTCGAGGTGTTTCCAGGGAATCACGGCAGGCTCTTTCCAGACAGGCGCGGATAGCCTTCTCCCCTTGTGGGAGAAGGTGCTCCGAAGGGGCGGATGAGGGGTTTCGCGACAGTACTTAAAGAATGGTGCGACCGCTCATCTGACCTCGCTACGCTCGGCCACCCATGGCACTTCTATCGGAAGTGCCCGGTCCCGCAAGGGGGAGAAGGCTATCCGTGCCTTTCCTATAGATCGTTGTCCTATCCAATGCGCGCCATCACCATGCCGGCCGTCACGGTGGCACCAGCTTGGACTTCCTGCGCCAGCTTTCCGGTCCTGTGTGCCTTGACCTGCATTTCCATCTTCATCGCCTCCATCACGGCGACGACATCGCCCTCCGCGACCTCGGCGCCGTCTTCCACTTGCCAGGAGCGCAGTGTGCCGGCCATCGGCGCGACCACAGCATCGGGCGAGACTTCGGCTTGCGCGGCTGCTGCCGGCGCCGCTGATGGCACGGCCTGGAGGCCGCCCAGCAAGGCGGGGGGCAGACCCAGAGTGACGCGCCGGCCGTCGATCTCCACGGCGGTGCGCAGCAATGTCGCCGCCGGCAGCGGTTCTGGCCGCGTGGCGGCTGCAAGGGTGGCGGCAAAGTCGGTCTCGATCCAGCGGGTGTGGACCTTGAAATCCCGCTCACCGGTAAAGTCGGTATGGCCGATCACCGTGCGATGGAAGGGCAGGACCGAGGCGACCCCCTCGATGCGGAACTCGGCGAGGGCGCGCCGGGCTCGCGCAATGGCCTCGCCCCGCGTCGCGCCGGTGACGATGAGCTTGGCCATCAGGGAATCGAAGCTGCCGGGAATGGTCGAGCCGGTAGTGACGCCGGTATCCAGGCGGACGCCGGGGCCGGAGGGCGGCTCGAAGGCGGTGATGAGGCCCGGCGTCGGCAGGAAGCCGCGTCCGACATCCTCGGCATTGATGCGGAACTCCAGGGCATGGCCTCGTGGCGCCGGCGTTTCGCTGATGCTGAGAGGATGACCGTCGGCGACGCGCAACTGCTCGACCACCAGATCGATGCCCGCCGTCTCCTCCGTTACCGGATGCTCCACCTGCAGACGGGTGTTGACCTCCAGGAAGGAGATCGCATCCGAGGCGCTCAGCAGGAATTCCACCGTGCCGGCGCTGACATAGCCGGCCTTGGCGCAGATATCGCGCGCCGCCTGGTGAATGCGGGCGCGCTGCTCGTCGCTGAGGAAGGGCGCCGGGGCTTCTTCCACCAGCTTCTGGTTGCGGCGCTGCAGCGAGCAGTCGCGCGTGCCGAGCACCACGACATTGCCATGGCTGTCGGCGATCACCTGAGCTTCGATATGGCGGGGGCGATCGAGATATTGCTCGACGAAGCATTCGCCGCGGCCGAAGGCGGTGACGGCCTCGCGTACGGCCGAGTCATAGAGTTCGGCGACCTCGTCCATGCGCCAGGCGACTTTCAGCCCGCGCCCGCCGCCACCGAAGGCGGCCTTGATGGCGATCGGCAGGCCGTGCTGTTCGGCAAAGGCGAGAACTTCGTCGGGGCCACCAACGGGATCGGCGGTGCCGGCGACCAGGGGCGCTCCGACCGCCATGGCGAGCTTGCGGGCCTGTACCTTGTCGCCCAATTGCTCGATGGCCGATGGAGGCGGGCCGATCCAGGTCAGGCCGGCATCGATGACGGCCTGCGCAAAACCGGCGCGCTCGGAGAGGAAGCCATAGCCTGGATGCACGGCATCGGCGCCGCTGCGGCGGGCGATGGCGATGAGCTTGTCGATGTCGAGATAGGTCTCGGCTGGCTTGTCGCCTTCCAGGCCATAGGCCTCGTCCGCCATGCGGGCGTGCAGCGCGTCGATGTCGGCATCGGCATAGACCGCGACCGAGGCGACGCCGTAATCGGCGCAGGCCCGTATCACGCGCACGGCGATCTCGCCTCGATTGGCGATCAGGACCTTCTTGATGGGCATTATCGTCCCCTTGAGCAAAGCGCGTTAAAGCGGAAAGGCTTGTTTACTCTGGTTTTTTGGTTCGACGCGCCTTTGCGACTCCAGGCGATTCCGCCAGGTCGCAAGACGTTTCGGCAAATTGGGTGATCGGCCGGAAACGGATCTGCCCTCCGATGGGAATCTGGCCGGCGCGGTCGAGATGGTAGGGGGCGACCGCCGCGATGACGGGATAGCCGCCGGTCAGCGGATGATCGGCGAGGAACAGCACCGGCTGGCCTGAGGGCGGCACCTGGACCGAGCCCTGGATCGTGCCCTCGCTCGGCAGTTCCTTGCCCTCGCTTGCCGGCGCGCGCTTCAGCGCCCGCTCGCCGTAGAGGCGGATGCCGATGCGATTGGACTGGGGCGTCACCGACCAGGACTGGTTCGCAAAATCCTCGAGCGCTGCCTCGGAGAGCCAGTCGCTGCGCGGCCCCATGACGACGTCGAGAATGACGGGTTCGCCGAGCCTAGGCAGCACGGGTGGCACATCCGGCAACGCCGTCACGGCGCCGGGCGGCGGCGTGAGTCCGGATAGGCGATCGCCGACCACGACGGCCGGCGGCCCGATCTGGGCGAGCGTGTCGGTGGCGGCGCTGCCCAGTACCGGGGCAATGGCGAAACCGCCGCGCACGGCGAGGTAAAAGCGCATGCCGGCCTGCGGCTCCCCGAAATGCAGTCTGTCGCCGGTGGCAAGCGCGATGGCGGCGTGACGCGGCACGGGGTGGCGGGAGCCTTCGGCGGTGGTCAAAGTGAGCGGCCCGTCGGCACCGGTGACGGCGACCACCGTTTCGCCGAGGCAGAGAAGTTCGCAGCCGCCATAGGCAATCTCGAGGCCTGGCATTGGGCCGGGGTTGCCGACCAGCCGGTTGGCACTGCGCAGGGCGGCGCGGTCCATGGCGCCGGAAACGCTGACACCCTGCCGCGCCTGGCCGGGGCGACCCAGATCCTGGAACAGCATCTGGGGGCTTGGCTTGATGACCTCGAAGAGGGGGGAGGTGGGGTCGTTTCCCTCACCCCCGGCCCCTCTCCCCACCGGGGAGAGGGGTGCAGGTCTCGCCATCTCCCCTCTCCCCGATGGTGAGAGGGGGTGGGGGCTCTTACCTTCGCCAACCTCGACGAAGCGCACACGATCGCCGGGCTGCAGCAGAGCGGGGCGCTCGCGTGCAAGGTCCCACATCGGCAGGTCCGTCACGCCGATGATCTGCCAGCCGCCGGGGCTCGCCTGCGGATAGACGGCGCTGAAGCGACCGGCCAGGCCCACGGAGCCTGCGGCCAAGCGCGGGCGCGGCGTGGCACGCCGGGGCAGATCGAAGCTCGGATGGCCGCCGCTGAGATAGGCAAAACCCGGTGCGAAGCCGGTGAAGGCCACTGCGTATTCGCTGCCGGTATGGCGCCGGATCACCTCCTCGACCGGAATTTTGAGGAAATCGGCGACTTCGGCGAGATCCTCCCCATCGTAGCGGACCGGGATCTCGATCAGAGTACCGCTTTGTTCGACATCGGCATCGAGGCGTCGCTGGCCGATGGCGGTGATCAGGTCCCGTTGCGTGATCGCCGCTGGACGGTAGCGCACCAGCAGGGTCCGGGCCGCGGGCACGATATCCTCGATGCCGGCGATGGGCTCGGCGCCCAGGGAGGCCTGCAAAGCCAATGTCTGCGGCAGGTCTGGGAGCTCAACCATGAGGGCATCGAGATTGACCGGCAGGAAGCGCATCAACGCTCTCCGCCCGTCGAGGCCATGAAGGAGCGAATGGCTACGCCCGATCGCTCCAGCAAGGCGCGGATTTCGCGTGCCATGGCGACGGCGCCGGGGCTGTCGCCATGGACGCAGATCGAATCCGCCTCGATGCGGACCGCGCTGCCGTCGATCGCGGGAACCGTGCCTTCCGTCACCAGGTGGAGCATGCGCGCCGCCACCTCCTGCGGGTCGTGCAGCACCGCGCCGGGCTCGCGGCGCGACACCAGCGAGCCATCGGGCATATAGCCCCTGTCTGCGAAGGCCTCGGCGACCACGGTGAGGCCGGCGGCGCGAGCCCAGCCGATGAGGGGAGATCCGGCCAGGGCCACCAGCGTGAGCTCGGGATCGATCTGCCGGATCGCCTCGATGATGGCCTCGGCCTGCCGCCGGTCCTTGGCGATGGTGTTGTAGAGGGCGCCATGTGGCTTGACGTAGCGCACGGTGGTGCCGGCAGCGGTGGCCAGGCCCTTGAGCGCGCCGATCTGGTAGATGGCGTCGGCGATCAGGTCCTCGCTGGCGACATCCATGTTGCGCCGCCCGAAGCCGCCGAGATCGGGATAGGCGATGTGCGCCCCGACCGTCACGCCCTTGGCCTTGGCGGCCCGCAGCGTGGCGAGGATGCCGGTGGGATCGCCGGCATGAAAGCCGCAGGCCACATTGGCGCTGGAGACGATGCCGAGCACCGCCTCGTCATCACCCATGCGCCAGGCGCCGAAGCTTTCGCCGAGATCGCTGTTGAGATCGATGTTCATGGCACGAAGCTCCCGATAATTTTTGCTGCTCAGATGCCTGGCGGCTCAATGGATTTGTCCGCCACTCTCTCGCACGTCCTCTTGGACGGTGAGGGCGGTGTGCGTGAGATGTCTGATAGCCTCGACCTGCGTCCCCAGCGCCAAGCTCGGCAGTCCAGGCCGGCGTGCGGCATGCTCGGGCAGACAGGGCACGTGCACGAACCCGCCTCGCGTCTTGGCGAGTGGGCGTTGTGTCGCCAGCCGATGCATCAGGGCGTAGAAGATGTGGTTGCACACGAAGGTGCCGGCGGAGTTGGACAGCGAGGCCGGCAGCCCCGCCGCCCGGAGGTCCCGCACGATTGCCTTGACCGGCAGGGAAGAAAAATAGGCGGCCGGCGCACCTGATATCACCGGGATATCGATCGGCTGGCGGCCTTCATTGTCGGGAATGCGCGCATCGTCGAGATTAACAGCCACGCGCTCGGGCGTGATCTCGGGGCGCCCGCTCGCCTGCCCGAGGCTGACGACGAGACGGGGCTGCCATTGCCTCAGAGCCTCGTCCAGTCGCTCGATGGCTGCCCCGAACACGCAGGGCAATTGCACGGCGCGGACGCGAGCTCCCTCGCAGATCCAGCCGTCCAACGCCCGGGCAATCTCCCAGGAGGCGTTGGTCTCATCGTCTTCAAACGCCTCGAAGCCGGTGATCAACACGTTTGGCGGCGTCTTGTCTGGCGGCTTTTTGGGACTCATGACGGCTTTCCGCGAATAGTGTCCTACAGGGGCATCAGGACATAGAGCAGTACGATATTGGCGGCGAGCAGGGCTAGCGCCGTCGGAATTTGCGCACGGATGACCGCGTTCTTGTCGATTTCCAGGAGCGCGGCCGGCACGATGTTGAAATTGGCGGCCATGGGGGTCATCAGCGTACCGCAATAGCCCGACAGCATGCCGATGGCGGCGATGACCGCCGGATTGCCGTGATAGACACCGATCAGGACCGGCACGGCGACCCCGCCCGTCATCACCGGGAAGGCGGCGAAGCCATTGCCCATGATCACGGTAAACAATGCCATGCCGACGACATAGAGGGCGACTGCCACCAGGCGCAGGTCCATGTTGACATAGCTGGTGGTGAGATGGGCGACCGCCTTGCCGACGCCGGCATCGGAGAAGACCAGGCCAAGCATGCCCAGCATCTGGGGCAGGACCAGGGCCCAGCCGAGCGCATCGGTGAGACGGCGGGATTCGCGCAGGCCCTGTGCCGGCGTTTCGCGCGTCAGCCAGCAGGCGAGCCCCAGCGCGACGATGCAGGCGAGGCCGAGGGCGAGCAGGGTGGTATTCTTGGGATCGAACAGCGGCGTGCCGCCGATGGTGACGTAATGGCCCGAAAGCGTGATCGCCACGGTCAGCAGCGGAATGGCGAGCGCCGGCACGAACAGCTTGTTGCCGAGCCGCTTTGCACTGGCCACCGCTTCGGCGACGCTAGGAATGCTGTGGTGGCCGGCGCCGACTCCGCCGAGCCCCGCGATCAGCGCCAGGGCGGCAACACCCACGCCGACCACGGCCGGCGGCAGGAAATCTCCGACCAGAAAGGCCAACGCATAGAGACCCCAGAACAGGGCACTGCTGAAGCGTTTGGGATGGTTGCGGTCGGCCAGGGTCATGGCGGCTGTGACGGCCAGGATTGCCCCGACGAGATAGAACAGGTGGGAAAGCGAGAGGATCATGTCAGCCCTCCGACTGCGTTTCAGGCCGCAGGCCGGTTTCGGACGGCGCTTCGGCCAGCTCGCGGGCGATAGCCGCATCGAGGCGAGACAGTCGGAACGCATGAATGACAAAGGCGGTGGCAGCAGTGGGAATGCCCCATAGGGCGACATGGAGCGGCTCGACCTCGACGCCAGCCTCTCTTAGGAATGTCGTCATCAGCACGATGGCGCCGAAGGCGACGAAGATGTCCTCGCCGAAGAACAGGCCGACATTGTCGGTAGCGGCCGCAAAGGCCCTGATCTTATGGCGCACGCGCTCGGTGAGCGAGCCATGCCGAACCTCGGCCGCACCCTCCGCCATGGGCGCGATCAGCGGCCTTACCATCTGGGGATGGCCGCCAAGACTGGTCAAGCCCACCGCAGCGGTCAATTGCCGGGCGGCCAGATAGACGATGAGGAGGCGGCCCGATGTCGCCGAGCGGATCTTGCTGATCCAGGCCTGTGCATGCTGGCGCAGGCCATGGCGTTCAAGCAGGCCCACTACGGCGAGCGGGAGCAGCAGGATCACCGCCAGATTGCGCGTTTTCAGGAAGCCGGTGCCGATGGCCGAGAGAACCTGCAGTGGCGGAAAGCTCGCCGCGAGAGCCGTGCCGATGGCGGCAACGATCACGACGAGCATGGGATTGAAGCGCAGGACGAAGCCCACGACGATGATGGCCACGCCGATGAGGGGCCATAGGCTGATGTCACTAGGCACGGTGTTCGCTCCCCGGGGACATTGGATGGTCTGGAATTTCGACCGGTTCTTGTAGGGTGATATTTCCCGATCTGTCGGCAATATCATCTAAATTGATGGCTTGATCAAGCATTTTGATTGAACGTAACACTAATATTGTTCAACAATATGTCGATGCTCCCGAGCGATCAAAAAGCGGGGCCGAAAGGGCAGGCGGCAGGTCTGCCCAATCCGCAGCCGGTGGCAGGTGGGCTTTAGTCTGCGCAGGGATGGCCTTGTGTGGCTCGCCGGCCAGCGCATCTTCCGCTCAAAGGGGAGCTCCACGGTCCATCCCTGTCGAGATCTTGGCGCTGCCTCGTTGTGAATCCCCAGGATTGCCCTACAATCCAGCCCGGCGTCATGGACAGTCGGAATGGCAGCGTTGAGTGAAGATCGGACAATGGCACCAGGCACCGCCCATGACCCCGCGGGGTGATCCCCGTCCCGCGGCATTCGCCCTGACGCTGGGCGAACGCGTCGCCGAGCAATTGCGGCGCAAGATCACCCAAGGCGAACTCGCGCCCGGGCAGCGGCTGTCCGAGCAGGCGCTCAGCGATGATCTTGCCATTTCCCGCAACACGCTGCGCGAGGTCTTCCGGGTGCTGACGAAGGATGGCCTGCTCAGGCATGTTCCCAATCGCGGTGTGTTCGTGGCGGTGCCGAGTATCGCCTCGATCATCGACATCTACCGGGTCCGGCGCCTGATCGAGTGTCAGGCTCTCGCGCAGGCCTATCCGCGCCATCCTGCCAAGAAGCGCATGCGCGATGCATTCGAAGAGGCCATGCGTTGCCGGGTGGCGGATGACTGGCCTGGAGTGGGTACCGCCAACATGGCCTTTCATATGGCCGTAGTGGAACTGGCCGACAGCGAAAGGTTGAACCTGTTGTTCGCCCAGGTCCTGGCCGAGCTGCGGCTCGCCTTCGGCATGCTGCAGGATGCCGAATTCCTGCACGCTCCCTTCGTCGACAGGAACCTCGCCATTCTCGAACTGGCTGAAGCTGGCAGTTTCGAAAAGGCGGCGGCATTGCTCGGCGATTACCTCGTCCATTCCGAGCGCCTGGTCCTTGCCGTCTATGCGCGGCGCCTGGCTGATGGCAGCATCGGTGACTTGTAAGTGATCGGACGCGTCAGCGCCTGACGCCCAGTCTCGCCAGCACTTCGGGCGGTATCTTGAGCTCGCGGATGACACCGCCATGGGAGGCCATGCCCATCAGCTCCCTCTGGATGAAATAGCCATAGACCGCGTCGACGGCCTCAGCCAACAGATTTGGGCGGTCTGGATCGTCGGGCGCCGCACGCAGCAGCGCCGCCATGGCCCGGCCGGCGGCCTCGCCCGCGCGCCCCAGCGATGCGGCCTTCTCCACGTGGATTTCGGCGCCGAGGACATCGAGGGCTGTACGCGCGGCAGCAGGGGAGAGGTTCTGGGGCAGGCGAATGCTCATGCCGGCATTCTGCCGCCGCCTGGAACGCTTGTCGATATCGTCGAGCGGCAAACTGGCGCCGGGAAGCCCTGGGGGCGAGGGTGCTGCCGGCGCCTGTCCCTTTTGGAACAGCGAGTGCCTTCTCCCAAGGTCAATTATGGGCTGGCAGCGTGCCTGCTGCCCGGTTCAGTCTTCATGAGGGATGTGACATGGAGCTTCCCCTTGCAGCGCAGACCCCCTTTCAGCGTCTGCGCCCGCCATTGGCGGGCCTTGTCCTTGGCATTCTGCCTCTCTGGCTGTTCGTGGGGACCTCCGAGAGCTTCTCGGTGAACGGGCAATTGGTCTCGCAGTCGCGCTTCAACATTCTCGGCCTTGTGCTGGCCGGCATCGGCCTGGCCATCACGGCCAGGCTCTTATGGAATGACGGGCCTTGGGCGCAGCGCTGGTTGCCGCGAACGGCGCTTGCCGCAGTCGCGGCCGCGATTTGCCTGGTCCAGCTTGCCTATTCGGTCGGCATCGTCGATCTCGGCCGCTTCCTCGGCGGCCTGTGAGCCGCTTCCTCGGCAGCGCCTGAGGCGCACCCAAGACAGATCCGCGACTACACCGCGCCCGCCGCCGCACGGCCAGCCTGCCGGCCGCTGAACAGGCAGCCGCCGAGGAAGGAGCCTTCCAGGGCCCGATAGCCGTGCATGCCACCACCGCCGAACCCGGCGGCTTCGCCGGCGGCATAAAGACCGGGCAGAGGAGCGAGATCCTCGCCGAAGACCCGGCCGTCGAGATCGGTTTCCAGGCCTCCCAGAGTCTTGCGCGTGAGGATGTTGAGCTTGACCGCAATCAGGGGCCCGTGGGCGGGATCGAGCAAAGCGTGCGGCCGTGCCGTGCGGATCAGCCGGTCGCCGAGATAATGTCGGGCATTGCGGATAGCCATGATCTGGCCGTCCTTGCCGAAGCCGTTGGCAAGGTCGCGGTCGCGCGCCTCGATCAGCTGCCGTATCGCGGTGGCGTCGAGCAGGGGTTCTTTCGTTAGGGTGTTCATGCCGGCGACGAGGCGTTCGAGATCCTCGTCCACCACGAAATCGGCGCCATGCTGCTTGAAGGCCTCCACCGGTCCGGTCGCCCGCCGGCCGATGGCGCGGCGTAGCGTCAATTTCCAGTCGCGGCCGGTGAGGTCGGGGTTCTGCTCCGAGCCCGACAGTGCGAATTCCTTGCGGATGATGCTCTGGGTCAGGATGAACCAGCTATGGTCGAAGCCGGTGGTGCGTAAATGGGTCAGCGTTCCCAGTGTGTCGAAGCCCGGATAGAGCGGGCCGGGCAGGCGGTTGCCGCGCGCGTCGAGCCAGAGCGAGGAGGGGCCGGGGAGGATGCGGATGCCGTGCCCGGGCCAGATCGGATCCCAGTTCCTGAGACCTTCGACATAGTGCCACATGCGGTCGCGATTGATCAGCCGTGCCCCGGCCTGTGCCGCGAGGGCGAGCATGCGCCCGTCGACATAAGCGGGGACACCGGTGACCATCGTCTCGGGTGGTTGGCCGAGGCGCCGCGGCCAATGGCGGCGCACCAGATCGAGGTCGCCGCCGATACCGCCGCTGGCGATGATCGTCACCGGTGCGGTCAGGGAGAAGTGACTCACCACCTCGCGTGATGTGGCGACCCCGCGCGGGACTTCGCTGGGAGCGAGCAGGCTGCCTTCCACGCCGGTGATCGCACCGCTGCTCCGAATCAGGCCGTCGACGCGATGGCGAAACCGCAGCGCCAGCCTGCCTTCCGATTCGGCCGCCAATGCGAGCCTTTCGAAAGGCTCGACCACGCCCGGACCCGTGCCCCAGGTGAGGTGGAAGCGCGGCACCGAATTGCCCGGGCCACCGGCACTGCCGCCGCCGCGTTCGGCCCAGCCGACGACCGGGAAAATCCGATGGCCCATCGATCGCAGCCAGGCACGTTTCTCTCCGGCCGCGAAGGCGAGATAGGCCTCGGCCCAGCGCCGGGGCCAGTAATCCTCCTCGCGGTCGAAGGCTGCCGTGCCGATCCAGTCCTGCAAGGCGAGCTCGAAACTGTCCTTGATGCCGAGGCGGCGCTGCTCGGGGCTGTCGACCAGGAAGAGGCCGCCGAGCGACCAGAAGGCCTGGCCGCCCAGATTCTGGCGCGGCTCCTGGTCGAGCAGGATTACCCGCTTTCCGGCGGTGGTGAGCTCGGTGGCCGCGACTAGCCCGGCCAGGCCCGCCCCCACGACAATGGCATCCGCATCGGCCATCTTCCCTCCCGCGACTCGCGACATCAGACATCATGCTCTGAATGCCGCGACGGCAGAACCCGGTGAATGTGACGATCATGACGCGTGCATGGCGCAGAAAATGCGCGCGAGTCCGGTCTTCTCCCCGTTCGCGGCATCTTGCCCAGGCGACGTTCAGCGACTAAGTCGGTTTCATGGCCGATACAAACGGGACTTTGTCGAAGCTGCGCGCCGGGTTTTCACGCCAGAGCCTCAAGGCGAAGGTGCTGACCGGCATCGGCGGTTTTGCAGCGGCCGCGATTTCGCTGGGCGCCTCGCTCTATCACCTGCGCAATCCCGAGCAAGTGCCGGTCATGAGGGCCGGGCAGGCGGTCGAGGCGGGGCGCTGGCTCGTCACGCCGAACTCGGCCGCCCTCGCCACGGCGTTGCCCGACGGTCGCCCGATCAAGGCCGGGCGCCGGGCCGTGGTGCTCGAGCTCGTGGTCACCAACCGGACAGAGCGCACTTCCAATGCCGTCGCCGGCATCCTGAAGCTCACCAATGTGGCCAATGCCGAGGGACCGGATTTCTACCTCGTCCGCGACAAGGAGCGGCTCATGGATTTGCAGCCTCGCCTGCCGGAACGCCTGCAGGCCGTCTGGACCCTGCCGGGCGATGGTGCTTTGCCCAAGGCTCTGGAGCTCACCGTTGCCGGCGCGACCTTCAAGCCAAGGGACAATCTCTATGGTGCCCCGGGCTGGTTCAACCCGCATGACGTCGCGCGCGTAAGCGTACCGCTTGATGCCGCCGGGAGCCCGGGATGAAGAATGCCGCCGTCACCGTGGCGATCGTACTGATCGGCATTGCCGTGCTGGCGCTGCTGCGCTGGACGACGCCTGGCTATGCCGTCCTTACTGGCCCGATCGAGACGGCCGGCAGGCAGGGGACGCGCGCCGGGACCAGCGAGTTCAGTCTCAAGGTGGACAGGCTGATCCTGTCCGAGCTGCTGATCTTCCAGCGCTATGGCAAGAGGGTCGAGCGTGGCACCGGCGGCATCTGGGCGGTGGTCGCCGCCGACGTGTCGGGCAAACAGCGCTCTCTGATGCTGGGTGGTGTCGCGCTTCGGGGAGCAAGCGGGCGGACCTATATGCAGAGCCCCCGGATCGAAGGCATGTCTCAGTTGCTCTCCGGCAAGGAATTGCAGCCCGGCCTGCGGCAGCGTGGCCTTTTCGTGTTCGAACTGCCAGCCGATGAACTCGCGGGTGCGGAACTGGTGGTCTCGCGGGAAGTCTTTCCCCGGCTCACATCCCAGCTCGCCGTGGCGCTGGATGGGGGCACCGCCATCCGTCGTACCGTCCTGGAGATCGGCCGTGACCCTCTCTGAACAGGCAGCTCCCGAAGGCCGGCCTGCGGCGCGCTGGTATTGGCGCAGCATGATTGCGATACCCGTGCTTTTTGTCGCCGTTTTCGCCTTCGGTGCCCGGGTCGACATCACGGACTATCTCGCTTCGCATGAGTTTCGTATCGCCGCTGTCAAGCCGGGTGAGGCCGCTCCCTATGCCCGCGCTACCTGGTCGCTCGCATCGGCACAACTCGTCGATGGCGGCGAAGGCGCGCGGTTGCCCCTATCGAAAGACCGAAAGCTTCTCATTGTTCGCCTCAAGGCGGTACCTGACGGGAAGATCATCGATGAAGCGGATCGGCAGTCGGCCTGGATGGGCTGCAGCCTGACCCTGGTCGATGGCGGGGGGCAGCGCTGGAGCCCGCTATCCTTCGTCCTGTCCCGCGACATCAGCCGCGCGCTGGAGCCGACGGCGACGCCCGTGGCGGGGTGCCTGGAAGCCTCTCGCTCCATCGGGCTGGATGGCCAGCCAACTTTGGTCGAAGAGAAGTTCCTGATCCCGGCCGAGGCCGCTGCGGGGCTTTCTGCGCGCCTCTCCTTCCGTTCGGCCCTGCCGGACGCCCTTAGCTTCCCGCTGGAATTGCGCTGATCGGCCGACGGGCGCTACGCCACTGCCGTCCCTGAGCAAAGCCCGTCTCCAGTCCTGCGGCGAGCAGGGTGATCTTCAAGGGCATGACCAACGCTCCGTTGCCGGGCGCACTTGGACTGCCCAGCAAGATGGAGAGGGCATGGGCGATGATCTGCCAAAGGCCGATTTCATGCGGCCCGATCAGGCGTGCAGCACCGTACCAGGCCCAGGCCGCGCTCCAGTCGAGGAGACGGAAGGCGACGATGACGGTGACGACGAGGGTAAGGCCCGTGCCGAAGGTCAGGCCGACGCCCTCTGCAAGCGCGCGGTAGCGCTTGGCTGTACCAGCCACGAAATGGGTGAGAAAATCGCGCAAGAACTTGGGCAATCGGCCCCAATGCCCGATTGCTTTGCTCCAGCGACCTTCAACCGGCAGGCCTGCCCGGCCGATGTCATAGCCGTAGACCAGGGCGGCCAGCGTCAGCCAGACCATGGGATAGAGCGCATAGATAAACAGGGCCGACAGCATGTCGAACCACGAGGCGGGCGCATACTCCACGGGCGGTGCGATCGCCGCGGCATGCGCGGCCGCCGCGGCTCGCGCGGCTGGGAACAGCCAGCCATTCAAGGTCTCGGGCAGGTGCGAGACCCACGCCATGATCTCATTGTGCCAGTTGGACAGCACATAGAGCGCAATGAAAGCCCAATTCGCTTCGCACACCACGATCAGAAACGGCCAGAACACATGTTTGGAGCGCTTGTGCATCTGCTTGGCGCCGAGCCGTACCAGCCAGGCGATGGCCACGGAGGCCAGAAGGAGCCAGCCGCCACTCACCTCGAGGATACGCGCGTTCTGGCCAAAGGGGGTGAGGTCGAGCGCGAGCTTGGAATATTCGCGGACCGTGTCGCCGAGAAAGCCCCAGGCTGCGTAGAAGGCGAAGAAGGGAACCAAGGCCAGGGAGAGCGCCGTAGTGAAGCCGGCCGATTCTCCTTCGGGCCTGTCGGCTTGCGATGTTTCGGCGGCCTTGGCCGCGGCTTGCAGCGAGGGCAGCCCCGGTCGGACGATCTCGAACAGGGCGACGATCACCACCAGCTTGACCAGCACCACCAATGTGAGCGTCGAGAGCCCGGCCAGTTGGTTGAGGAAGCCGACACGCACGGCGATTTCGGTCAACACGTCCTCGGCCAACACGCCAACCAGCCAGAGCGCCATCAAATGCGGCCAGTAGCGCCGCAGCAGCGCCATCCATGTGGGTGGAAGCTTGGCGAGCGCCGACAAATTTGCAACCTCACGATGCCGACACGCCGCGGTGCCCATTTCGGTGTGAACCATAGCAATCGAAGGCTGTGCTCGCCAAGGCCCTCGCATCTGCATCGGCACCACTGCCTCTAGAGCAAGGTGCGTTTAAGCCGAAACGCCCTAATCCTCGTCGGTGGACAGAATGTCCTTCGATCGATGGGCGATAGCCGTCCGGTTGATGACCTGCATCTGCTTCATGATTCGGCGGACATGCACCTTGACGGTGCTTTCGCTGATGCCGAGCTCTTTTCCTATTTGCGCATTGGTCTTGCCTTGCCGGATGGCGGCGACAATGGACAATTGCCGAGGCGTCAGGGGCTTCCATGCCTGTTTGCCGAACTTCGTTTCAGGCGGAACGAACGTTCCTCCCGCCAGGATGCGGTTCACCGCAAAGATCAGATCGCTGACGGGCAAGGAACTGGGGACATAGCCTCTGGCGCCCAGATCGATAGCCTGGACGATGCTCGCCGCGTCGCTGGCATTTGCGAGGACGAGCACGGGAATGTGGGGGTCATTGGCGCGCGCGGTCGCCAGGGTCCTTGAGGCATCCATATACCCCCGGTCGTGCAGGATCACCAATCGCGTCTGCACAGGCGAAGAAGAAATGCCCCATTCATCTACGGCAGAAAATACTTGTATTCTGTATTGTGGAAAATTAAGAGTAAGAATAAAATTGAGGCAATCCCGTATTAATACATTGCTGCTGATCAAGGCTATATTGCCAACATATTGCAGATCGCTCATGCAGATTCCTCAGTAAGTCTATTTTCCTCCTTGTTTCAAGGATAGTTAATATACTCTCGTTGCCGAAGACATGCTTTAATAAAAGTATATAATTCACCTATATATTGTAATCTTCATAACTTCAATCCATTGAAATTAAGTCTTTAGGATTAGATTATTTTTGCCACAAAAGTAATATTTTACCTCGCGTGATGTGTTAATCATACTATCCCGTTACCAGCCTATACTTTCGTGGCTTTCTTTGGGTCTCTCGCGCGGCTGCGTGCTGCGAAACCCCGCCGAGGCATCAAATTGACGAGCTTGCGGCAAAGGGCAGGGGTAGTCATGGTCGAGAGCAACGAGCTAAAGAGTGTGGGCGATTGCCGCCATGCCGAACCAGGGACAGGGTGGTGCCGGAGCCTGAACGGACCAAATCGGGGATGAATTGCGTTTTTGGCGCTAAATCGCCGCATTCAGGACAAGAGAATAGCCAAGCCTCATCCCCATTTGTCAAAAGGAGTGATGCCCTTGACGTCTCGGATTGAAGACTACGCCCTGATTGGTGATTGCGAAACGGCAGCCCTCGTCTCCCGCGACGGTTCCATCGACTGGCTTTGCTTTCCTCGCTTCGACTCGCCCGCCAGTTTTGCGGCCTTGCTCGGCACGTCGGAGAATGGGCGCTGGCGTATTGCCGCCACCGACAGGAAGGCCCGCGTCAGCCGCCGCTATCGGCCCGATACCCTCATCCTGGAAACGACATTCGAAACGGAGGAGGGCGTTGCCACCTTGATCGACTTCATGCCGTTACGCGATGGCAGCAACGACCTCATCCGGCTGGTGGTCGGCCAGAAGGGCAGCGTCGATTTCAGCATCGATTTCGTCGTGCGCTTCGACTATGGCCGTACCGTGCCCTGGGTTACCCGGGCCGATGACGGCACCATCACGGCCGTGGCCGGACCCGATCGGCTGATTCTCTCGACCCCGGTGCCCCTGGAAGGCGAAGATCTGCATACCGCCGGCACGTTCAAGGTCAGCGCCGGTGAACAGGTGCCGTTCGTCCTGACCTACAGTCCTTCCACGACGCCACCTCTAGCCCAGCCGGATGTCCAGACCGCGCTGACGAATACGGAGAGCTATTGGCGCGATTTTGCCGGGCGCTGCCCATCGGTCGGTGCCTGGACCGATGTCGTCAAACGCTCGCTGATCACCCTGAAGGCACTCACTTATATGCCGACGGGCGGCATCGTGGCGGCAGCCACCACCTCGCTGCCTGAACAGATCGGCGGCCCGCGCAACTGGGATTACCGCTATTGCTGGCTGCGCGATGCCACCATGACGCTGCAGGCCTTCATGAAGCTCGGCTATTACGAAGAGGCTTCCGCCTGGCGTGAATGGCTGATGCGGGCTATCGCCGGCGCGCCCGAGCAGATGCAGATCATGTATGGCCTGTCGGGCGAGCGGAACCTGCTGGAATGGGAGCCCCATTGGCTCAGCGGCTATGAGGGCTCGCGGCCGGTGCGGATTGGCAATGCCGCCGCCGAGCAATTCCAACTCGACGTCTATGGCGAGGTCGCCGATGCCATGATGCAGGCGGCCGCGGGCGGCCTGGCGCGTCACCCCAGGACGCGGGCGCTCAGCGAAGTCATCATGAACTTCCTCGAAACGGCCTGGCGCCGCCCCGACGAGGGGATCTGGGAGGTGCGCGGCGGGGCGCAGCATTTCACCCATTCCAAGGTGATGGCCTGGGTCGCCTTCCACCGGGCTGCCAATATGGCGATCAAATCCGGCGACAGGCCTGCCTTTGCCGAGCACTGCCAGCGCGTGGCTGACGAGATTCACCAAGATGTCTGCAGCAAGGCCTTCGATACCAATCTCGATAGTTTCGTGCAGGCCTATGGCTCCAGGACGATCGACGCCAGTCTCCTGCAGATCCCGCTTGTCGGCTTCCTGCCGGCGGATGACCCTCGGGTGATCGGCACGGTCAAGGCGGTCGAGAACATGCTCATGCGTGATGGTTTCCTGTTGCGCTACAACACCGACCACGTCGATGACGGCTTGCCGCCGGGCGAGGGTGCCTTCCTGGTCTGCACCTTCTGGCTGGCGGATGTCTACGTGCTGCAGGGCCGCGAGGACGACGCGCGACGCCTCTATGAGCGGCTGGTGGGCCTTTGCAACGATGTGGGGCTGCTGTCGGAGGAATATGATCCGATCGCAGAGCGCATGCTCGGCAACTTTCCGCAGGCCTTCAGCCATATCGGGCTGATCAACACCGCTCTCAATCTGGCGCGGCATACCGGTCCCGCCGAAGAGCGGGTCGAGGCGAGCGGCGAGGCCGTGTCGCAGGCGGATGCCGTCTGATCATCACCGGTAGTCACTCGGGAGACATGACGCATTATGATCGCCGGGTGATTCCAGCCGGCATCGACCGGCCGCTGGCTAAAGCGTTTTGCGATTAGACGCAGTCACCCAGAATCGCAAAGACGCTCAAGCCAATCCGTTGGATTGGCTTGGAAACAAAGAGTTAGAGAAAAGTGTGGTTCGGAGAAATCGCACTTTGCTTCAGGGAAGCCCGACATGCTGCATCATATCTCCTTCGGCGTCGCGGACATCCAGCGTTCCGCGGCATTCTACGACGCCGTTCTCGGAGCGCTCGGTTATATGCGGGTCTGGGAGGACTTAGAGCCGGGTGATCCGGATCAGGCGGTCGGCTACGGGCTGCCCGGCGGTGGCGACAAATTCACGATCAAGCTGCGTGCCAAGAGTGCACGCTCGCCCGGAGCGGGTTTTCACCTCGCTTTTGGCGCCCCCAGCCGCCCGGCCGTTTCGCAATTTCACCAGGCGGCCCTCGTGCATGGCGGCCTCGACAATGGTGCGCCCGGCCTTCGTGCTCATTACGGCCCGACCTATTTTGCCGCTTTCGTGATCGATCCGGACGGTCATCGCATCGAGGCCGTCTGTAAAACCGAAGGCTAGGCACTGGCGGGGTCGTCCCATCGCCAACAAGGAACTTGACAGAAGGCAAAATTAGGTAGATCGGTCTACATAATTTTGGAGCCGAGCTCATGACCGATAGAATGCCAGCCAGGGAGCGTCTGCTGAAGGCGGCAGCTGAACTCTTCTATAGCGAAGGGGTCGGTGCGACGGGGATCGATGCCATCACGGCACGCGCGGGGGTCGCCAAAATGAGCCTCTACAACAATTTCTCCTCGAAGGCGGATCTCGTGAACGCCTATCTCCAGGGGCGCCATGCCGAATGGCGGGGGATCTATCAGGAACGACTCAAGGCTGCAGCGACTCCCCAGGAACGGGTGCTCGCGATCTTCGATTCCTATCTGGATCATGCGACAGGGGCTTATGCCTGGGGATTCCGAGGCTGTGGGCTCCTCAATGCGGCCGCGGAACTTCCCGTCGGCGATCCCGGCCGCGCGTCAGTCGCTTCGCAGAAGGAAGAGGTCGAGCGGCTTTTCAAGGCCTATCTCGGCGAGATGCGGCCGGACGCAGGTACGGCGATCGACGAGACCGCCGAGCATCTTTCCTTCATGCTCGAAGGCGCGATGGCGCGGGCGGGGCTGGACGGCCATGACGGGCGCCTGAAAACCGCGCGCAGGATCGCCGCCTCGATTCTCGATCAATTCTGAGGTGGGCCGCACCGATGAGCGAAGCCGTCACCGCGCCCTGTCGCCGGGAGAACCGGGTTTTGGCGGTCGCCACGCTGCTCGTGCTCGAGGCCGCCTTAGTGGTCTCGTGGAGCGCAGGATTCGTCGGGGTGCGGTTTGCCATCGACCATGCTCCGATCTTCCTGATCCTGCTATGGCGAAGCCTGGTCTCAGGCCTCGTCCTGCTGCCCTTCGCACTCGCGATCGGGCCGCCGCTGCGCTGGAAAGACATTTGGCGGCAGATCCTGTTCGGCGCTTTGGCCATGTCGGGCTATCTCGCCGGTTTCGCCTTGGCGATCGCCTTCGGGGTCCCAACCGGCCTTGTCGCCCTGATCGCAGACATGCTGCCGCTGGCGGTGGCGCTGTTGTCATGGCCGGTGCTTGGGCAAGGCCTGAGCGCACGCCAGTGGCTCGGTTCCATTCTCGGGCTGGCAGGCGTCCTGATCGCTTCGGGCTGGTCCCTCGACATGGGGCACGTGCCGCTCTGGGCCTATGGCCTGCCGGTCCTCGGCACGCTGTCGCTGGCCCTGGCGACCTTGCTGCAGAAGCGCAGCCCGGCCGGCGCCATGCCGGTGCATCAGAGCCTGTGCATCCAGTGCCTGTCGGCGTCCGCGATCTTTGCGTTGTTCGCCTGGCATGAGGGCGGCGTATTGCCCAGGCTCGATCCCGGCTTTGTCGGCGGCATCCTCTGGCTGGTTTTCGTCGCGACCTTCGGCGCCTGGAGCCTCTACTACATCGCGCTTCGCAAGTCGTCGCCCACCCGTGTCACCTCGGTTCTCTATCTGAGCCCGCCGGTGACGATGATCTGGGCCTGGCTGATGTTTGGCGAGCCGCTGTCATGGGCCATGGTTGCGGGGCTGGTGGTGTCCCTGGCCGGTATCGTCATCGTGGCGCGGTCGCCGGCCATCATGGCTCGCCGGACCCCCGACGCCTGATCGGCGGATCATTTGACCAGCCAGGTGAAAGCCCTGCCGAGGAAAGCCTGGCCGACCCCGGTTACAGGCTCGCCATGCGCCATCAGCACCTTCTCGGTCGGCCATGCCAGAATGCGCTTGATGGCATCGCGCGCGGCGGGCCGGTTCACGAAGGCCATGCGGAACTTCCGGGGCACCGATGGCTCGGCGGCGACCATGAGGTCGAGTTTCGCCACCACTGCCCGCCAGCCGTCGAACCAGGTGGCGTCGAAATGCTGGATGAGATCGGTGAATAGGGCCGTTCTGCTCGCATGATGGAAAAACACCGCCTCGGTCGTGATCAGATTGCCCGGCACGAGGACATGGTCGATGTCACCAGCCCAGGCTGGCATGGGGGCCTCGCCGAGATCGCCGTCGAATCGGATGTCCTTGCGCTTGGCCCTGAGGCCAGGCGGCGCATAGATTTCGGCCTTCGGATAGGCGCGCTGCCAATCGCCCAGGAACAGGTGGTGCAGGGAATTGGGCGGCACCAGGTAACGCACCTCGCCCAGTTTATCGACCTGCGCGCGCAGATCTTGCGAAAGGGTGATCGGAGACCAGACGAAGAGACCGCCGCCCGATAATCGGATCACCGCCATGCGGGTGGGATAATGAAAGCCGGCCACCGAGGTGGTCGGGCCATTCGCAATCCAAATCCCGTCGCCGAAATCCTCCAGCATTGTCGATATCCCGCCTTTCCCCCTTGGGGGTTTTGCGCATGATCAACCAAGCTTGCCACAGCCATATGGCGGCGTGACCGATATCGAAACTCGTCCGAGGGAACACTCAGGGCGCGGTAATGCGCCGATGCACGCCGTCGAGGCTCTCGGCGAAAGTCTCGAAGAGCTTGCGATCGGTCAGTTCGCGCAGGACCTGCTCGTTGATGCCGCCACGTGTGGCATATTCCTGCGCCAGATGCATGAAATCAGCATCGGGCGCGGCTTCCGGAGCGTGAGCCAGGGCCTTGAAGAGGGCGGCGACATAGTCGCGGGCCGTCGGACCGGCAACGCCATGGCCCTGCAGCCAGCCGTGAAGCGTATCGAGATATTTGAAATAGGTGGCGAAGGTGGCGGTGGCGACGCTCAACGCATCGAACTCGCCGACATCCGCCACCGCGATCGTCTTGCCCAGCCGGGCGAAGAAGGCCACGACGTCGGGATCGGGCGGATAAATGATCGTAGGGCCCTGTCGCTGGGCGACCATCGGCATCGGCAGCGCCTTGGTGACATGCGTGGCGGGAGAGACCAGCGAAGTGATCTCCTCGCGGGACAAGGTGGCGATCAGGCTGATGATGCGATGGTCCGGACGGAACCGCAGGCTCGGCAGCACGTCATGTGCGATCTGGGGCCGGACGGCGAGCATGATGGTGTCGCAGGCGTCGAGGACGGCCTGATTGTCGGCTGCGATCCGAACATCGGCAAAGCGCGACGCCAAGTCGGCGGCAATAGCCTCGTTGCGGGGCGACAGGAGAACCGACACGTCATTGTCGGCGACGGATTTGAAGCCGGTCACGATCGCCGATGCCAGCGCGCCCGTACCGATGAATCCGAGTTTCATGGTGCGTCCGGTGCCGTCATCTGCCGGGCGATGCGGCTATCCTCGTTCATGCGCTCGACCAGCGCCTCGATCGAATCGAATTTCAGCTCGCCGCGGATATAGCCGACAAAGGCGATCTCGATTTCCTTGCCATAGAGATCGCCGGAATAATCGAACACGAAGGTTTCCAGCAGGGGCGGGCCATTATCGAAGGTCGGGCGTCGGCCGAAACTGGCGACACCGGCATGCACGACGCCGTCGATCATTGCACGCACGGCGTAGATGCCGAGAGCCAGGCCGCATTGCGGATCGAGCGCCATGTTTGCCGTGGGAAAGCCGAGCTCGCGGCCTCGTTTCTCGCCGTGGACAACGGTTGATAGCACCGACCATTCATGGCCGAGCAGGCGATTGGCGCGCGTGATGTCGCCCGCCGCCAGGGCACGGCGAATGGCCGAGGAGGACACCGCCTCGCCGCTCTCGCGCGTCGGCGCCACGATGGCGATGTCGAGGCCGAGGGCGCGGCCATGCTGCACCAGGAATTCAGGGGTGCCGCGTCGGTCCTTGCCGAAATGAAAGTCGTAACCCACGGCGACGGCATGGGCGCCGAGCCGCCGCACCACCAGTTCTTCCAGGAATTCCTCCGCCGTCATGCCGGCAAGCGCCCGGTCGAAGGTGAGGGTGACCAGGGCGTCAAGGCCGGCATTCTCCAGGAGGCGGGCCTTCAAGGCGGGCGGGGTCAGCCGGAACAAGGGTTCGTCCGGCCGGAACAGGCTGCGCGGATGCGGCTCGAAACTGAGGGCGATGGCGGGGCGCGGCCGATGATGGGGTCCCGGCTGCGAACCTCTGGCGAGAGCCTCGACTGCCTCGATTACCGCCAGGTGGCCGCGATGCACGCCATCGAAATTGCCGATCGCGATGGCGGCGCCGGTGAGACGCGAGGGTAAGGTGACGGGATCGAGAAACTGCTCGAAGGCCATGATGTCTACCAGATCAGCCGCGGCATGACCGCGTCGGGAATGACGCCCTTGTCGGCGAGGAAGGCGGCAAGCGCCTCGGGGTCGACGCCATCGCCTTCGTGACCGGCTTCGAGCGCATGGATACCGCCGGAGATGAACAGCGCGCCGCAACCGATGGCGGCTGCGCCGGCGAGGTCGGTCCGGACCGAATCGCCGATGGCCAAAGTGCGCTCGGAGGGTGTCGGTTTGCCGCGGAGCGAGGCGGCGGCCTCGAAGGCGGCGTCATAGATCGGCTTGTAGGGCTTGCCGCAAATGGCCACCTCGCCGCCGACGGCGCGATAGGCTTCTGCTAGCGCCCCGGCGCAATAGATGATGGTGCCGCCGCGATCGACGATGAGGTCAGGATTGGCGCAGATCATCGGCACATCACGTGCCTTGAAGCCAGCCAGCATGTCCCTGTAGGTCTCCGGCGTCTCCGTGGTGTCGTCGAACAGGCCGGTGCACACAACCACTTCGGCTGCCTCGGCCGTGTCGGCGAAACGGATGCCGAGGCCCTCATAAAGCGGCCTGTCGCGATCCGGGCCGAGATGGAAGACCTTTTTGGCTGCCACGGCGGCGATCTGCGCCCGTGTCACGTCGCCCGAGGTGACGATGGCATCCCAGCATTCGCGAGGCAGGCCGAGCCGGTCGAGCTGCGGCATCACCGACTGGGCCGGCCGCGGCGCATTGGAGACCAGCACTACGGTGCCGCCCTGCCGGCGATAGGCGATGAGCGCATCGGCAACGCCGTCGAACACCCTGTGGCCATTGTGGATGACGCCCCAGATGTCGCAGAAGATCAGGTCATAGGCGCTGGCAATCTCGCGAAAGCCATGGATGAGACGGGGCGAGGAAGCCAAGACAGGGCCTTTCGGTCGAATGAAGTCAGGGGCGGCAGGATGTCGGTGTCCCTCACATAAGCCCTCGAAGCCGGGCTGGGAAGAGACAAGGGGCCGCGCAGGCTTGTGCGCTCGCTGGGCCGCCGGCCCGGTTTACGCCTTATGGGCTTTCCATAAGTTCGCCGAGGCGTCTCTTCAATTCATCCTTGGCTGGCCGCGCCAGGCGAAAGACCACGCTGGAACGGGCGAAATCGAGGGCGCGGATGCTGCCGACATTGGGCCGGATCAGGATGTCGGGACGATAATGGGCGGCCTTGGCGTCGACGATCGCCGCCTGCATGATCTGCAGGGCGCCGAACATCGCCTCCAAGGTGCCGGGCATGTCGGTCTCCATGGCGATGGTGGCCGCGCCGGAGACATCGATGCCCACGAGGATATCGGCCTTGCCGGCGAGATGGTCGAGCGGCAGCGGATTGACGGTGGCGCCGTCGATCAGCACCTGGCCGTCGATGCGCACCGGCCGGATTGCGCCAGGGATCGCCATGGAGGCGGCGACGGCTTGGCGCAACGGGCCCGAGGTGAACGCCCTTTCGCGACGACCGTAATAGTCGGTGGCCACGATGGTGAGCGGGACGGCAAGCTCGGAGAAGGTCTGGGGGACGGCTTCAGGGAGAAAGGCTTCGCAGAAGGCTTCGGCATCGATCATCACCGGATTGCCGAGGCCGGAGAACAGATCGGCCAACCGCCCGGTGCGGGCCGCCATCAGCTTGCTGCGGGTGCCGCGCCGGTCGGCGAGCGTGGCGAGCGTATAGGCATGGAGTTCGGCGGCCGACAGGCCGGCGGCATAGGCGGCGGCGTAGATCGCTCCCATCGAGGTGCCGGCCATGGCGACCGGCCGGATGCCGAGTTCGTCGAAGACCTCCAGCATGGGGATATGGGCGAGGCCGCGTGCTCCGCCACCGCCCAGGGCCAATGCCACGGTCTTGGTCACGGTCTTGGTTGAACTCTTGACCGTGGTCGTCATGTCAGGCCTTGCCTATGGCGCGCCAGCCGATATCGCGGCGGCTGAAACCTTCGGGCCAGTCGACGAGATCGACGGCCTCATAGGCGCGCTTCTGCGCCTCTGCCACGCTCTTGCCGCTGGCAGTGATGCCGAGCACGCGCCCGCCATTGGCCAGGATGTGATCGCCCGAGCGCTTGGTGCCGGCATGGAAGACCAACACCTCATCGAGCGAGGCCGCCTTGGCGAGGCCCCGGATTTCCGAACCACGGAGGAAGCTGCCGGGATAGCCCTTGGTCGCCATCACAACGCACAGCGCCGCATCGGTCTTCCAGCGCAGCGAGATGGTGGAGAGCACGCCGTCGGCCGAAGCGATCAGGGCCGGCAAGAGATCCGAGCGCAGCCGCGGCATCAACACCTGCGTTTCCGGATCGCCGAAGCGGACATTGTATTCGATCAGCTCAGGCCCGTCCTTGGTAATCATCAGGCCGGCGAAGAGCACGCCCTTGAAGGGCGTGCCACGGGCGGCCATGGCCTGGACCGTGGGGCGAATGATGGTCTCCATCACGCGCTCTTCCATCTCGGGCGTCATGATGGGGGCAGGGGAGTAGGCACCCATACCGCCGGTATTTGGGCCTTTGTCCCCATCGAAGGCGCGCTTGTGGTCCTGCGCGGAGATGAGGGGAATGGCGGTGGTACCGTCGCACAGGGCGAAGAAGCTCGCCTCCTCCCCGTCGAGGAACTGCTCGACCACTACCTCGTGGCCGGCTTCTCCGACGCTGCCAGCGAAGATGGCATCGACGGCGGCGAGAGCCTCTTCCAGGGTCATCGCCACCACCACACCTTTGCCGGCGGCCAGGCCATCGGCCTTGATCACGATCGGTGCACCCTGTTCGCGGACATAGGCGCGCGCGGCGGCAGCGTCGGTGAAGCGGCGGTAGGCAGCGGTCGGGATGGAGAATTCCTGGCAGAGGTCCTTGGTGTAGCCCTTGGAGCCCTCGAGCTGGGCGGCGGCCTTGGAAGGGCCGAAGGCCTTGATGCCGGCAGCAGCGAGATCGTCGACCAGGCCGGCAACCAGCGGAGCCTCCGGACCCACGACCACGAAGTCGATCTCGTTCTCGCGGCAGAAGGCGATGACGGCCTGATGGTCGGTCGCGTCGACGGCGGCGCAGATCGCACATTCCTCCATGCCGGGATTGCCGGGCGCGGCATAGAGCCTCTCGCAAAGCGGGCTCGCCGAAACAGCCCAGGCCAGGGCATGTTCGCGCCCGCCCGATCCGATCAGAAGAATGTTCATCGTCACCGCCTGCTCGAAGTGCTGAAACTCATTGGCCGGACCTTTGCCCGATCGGGCGCCGTGATGCAATGTCGAAGCGTCAGCCGATGACCGTGTCCGCCACCCACCAACCCGGCCGATGCTCTGCGATCGCCTGTCTTGCCGCCGTTGCGGCCTCGGCCGTCTGGAACAGACCGAACACGGTGGCGCCCGAGCCCGACATGCGGGCGAGGCGGCAGGCAGGCTGGTCACGCAGGGCGGCGAGCGCCTCGCCGATGGTTGGGCGGAGGGCAAGGGCTGGCGGCTCGAGGTCGTTGCGCCCCTGGCCGAGATTGTCGATCAATGCCATCGGGTCGCGCTCGCCCTCTATGGCTGCGGCCAGGGAAAGATCCGCAGAAGCGACCGAGCCTGCAGGGCGGGCAAGGGCACGGAAGACGTCCGCCGTCGGCGTGGCAACCCCCGGATTGACGAGGACGGCGGGCAGGAACGGCAGAGGGACTGGAGCGGACAGGGTTTCCCCCGCACCACGCATCCAGCGGCTCATACCTTCCAGGCAGACCAGCACGTCCGAGCCCGTGGCGCGGGCGGCGGCCAGGATATTCTGGTCGGTCAGCGGCAGGCCGTTGGTTCGAGCGATGAGACGCAGGGCCGCCGCGGCGTCGGACGAGCCGCCACCGATGCCGGCCGCTGCCGGCAGGCGCTTGTCGAGTCTGAAATGCCCGAGAGTGAGGCCATCACGCCTCTCGGCGAGGGCCCTGGCGGCCTTGAGCACGAGATTGTCGGTGGTGGTACCGGCCTCATTCGCGCGGGGACCAAAGACTTCCAGGGAAAGGCCGAGGCCTGGTTCGAGACTGAGCTCGTCAGCGATATCGGCAAAAGCGACCAGGCTGTCGAGCACATGAAAGCCGTCCGCGCGCCGCCCCAGAACGGCCAAGGTCAGATTGACCTTGGCGCGGGCTTTCTCGTTCAGCCGGACAGGCGAGGCTCCCGCCTCTCCGGCCGCCGGAACGTCAGCCACCATTGTTGTTGGACGGTGCGGCAGGCTTTACGGGCTCTGCCGGCTTAGGCGCGTCCGTCGGCTTGGGTGCGTCAGCAGGCTTAGGTGTATCGTCGGGCTTGGGAGCTTCCATCGGCTTGGGCGCGTCGGCCGGCTTGGGGGGGGCGGCCGGTTTCGTCTCGTCTGCGGGCTTAGGCGCATCCGCCGGTTTGGGCGCTTCTACGGGCTTGTCGGCACCGGTCGGCTTGCGGGGCTCGGCTGGCTTTTCGGGCTGCGAGGGTTGGGCGGCATCCGGTGCCTTCGGAGCATCAGCAGGTTTTGCCTCATCCGCAGGCTTGGGTGCATCAGGGGACTTGTCTGCGTCAGGGGACTTGGCCGCGTCACCGGCCTTGCCGGCATCGGCCGAGGCCGTGTCCCGCATGCCGTCCTTCATCTTCTGCTCGATCTTGGCCTTCTCGTCAGGTTCGGGCTTGGCGTCGAGGGCGTGGCGCCACTGGAAGGTCGCCTCCAGCTTGCGCCCGATCTTCCAATAGGCATCGCCGAGATGGTCGTTGATGGTGGGGTCGCTCGGCTTGAGGGAGACGGCGCGCTCCAGCTGTTCGACCGCCTCGTCATATTGGCCGAGCTTGTAATTGGCCCAGCCGAGACTGTCGACGATGTAGCCGTCATCGGGACGCTGATCGACCGCCTTCTTGATCATCTCCATGCCTTCCTGGAGATGGATACCCTGATCGATCCAGGAATAGCCGAGATAGTTCAGCACCGATGGCTGGTCGGGAAAGAGCTCGAGAGCCTTCTTGAAATCGGCCTCGGCCTTCGGCCACTGCTTGGTGCGCTCATAGGCGATGCCGCGATAGTAAAAGGTGGGCCAGTCATTGCGGGTGGGCTTGCCGATTGCGTCGACCGCCTGCGAGAACGCTACCGCAGCCTCTTCCCAGCGCTTGCGCTGATTGAAGATGCCGCCGAGCGAGATGATGGCGTCGAGATCCTGCGGATTGGCCGAGATGATCTTCCTGAGATGCGCAACGCCCTCATCCGTTTTGTCGAGCTCGTCCAGCGTGGTGGCAAGCTCGATCTCAGCGTTGCGCTTGAGCGGCGAGGAGGCAGGCACGGCCTTGAACAGGGTTTCGGCAGTCTGGGGCTGCTTGAGATCGCTGTAAAGCTCGGCGAGGCCGATCAGGGCAGTGGCGTTGTTGGGCTCCAGATAGAGCGCCAGACGGTAGAACACCACAGCATAGTCGGCGCCGCCTTGCTTGGCGATGCCGGCGGCGACCGAAACCAGAATATCGGCGGCGCCCTGCTGGGCTGATGTCACGGCCGGGCCGATGCGTTTGCCGGCCTTGATGTCGGTGGTCAGCGCCGTGACGATCGGCTGGCGCGGCACCTTGGCCGAATAGGCGTCCAGCACCTTGAGTGCGTCGTCCTTCTTGCCGGCACGCACCAGCGCGCGCGCATAGGCGTCGACGATGGAGACAGCATTGGCGTCGCGCTCATGGGCGTCCTTGAGCCGGGCGATCGCCTCATCCCGCATGCCCGCCATGTCGAGCATCATGCCGGTGGAGAAATTCTTGAAGGTGGAAAAGCCGTCATTGGACGAAATGTCGTCGCCGGCCACCACGCCTTTCTTAGTCTGGCCGGCACCCGCATAGGTCCAGGTCGAGATCAGGGGCGTCGCCAGCTGCAGGATAGGCTTGTCGAGCGTGAAGGCGAGTTCGTCGCGGGCCTTGGTGTAGTCCCGGCCCTTCAGCGCCCGGATACCGAGTACGAGATGGGCGATCGGGTTCTTTTTGTCGATCGCCACGACGCGCCGGGCGAAAGTGACGGCCTTGTCCATCTCGCCCGAGGTCAGCAGCGCAATGAAGGTACGATTGGTCAGCTCCTGGCGAGCCTGTTCGTCCTTGAACAGGCCGCTGCTCAGCGCCTTGGCATAGAAGGAGGCCGCGTTGTCGTCGTCACGCACATTGGCGGCCAGTCGCCCGGCCAACAGGCTGCCGGAGGCGGAGGTCGGCCGGAACGGGCGCTCGACCGCCTTGGCCGCCAATGCCGGCGCCATCAGGGTCGTCGAGAAGGCGATCGCCAGCAAAGCGGCGGAAAAAGACGTGCGGGAAGACAGGGGCACTGCTAAGAAAACTCCGAATCAGCCGGCCGCCTCGACACAGGCGACGCAGTCGCGAATTATTCGCCGCTACCATGGCTGCTTTGAGGCGAGGGAACAACCCGTCTGGGGCTCGAAAACCGCGATTTTGCATGTGGGCTCGACGAGCTTTCAGCCCTCGGCGCCAGGCATGACAACTCCAGATAGCGGCTTTGTGCAGGGGTATCGCCCGTCCCTCTTGGGTTGGTCCGGGATCGGCGCTTGACAAGCTCACCTTACGGGACGACGCCTTGGGCATGTCAGTTCCCGCCGCTTGTTCCTCGCCCGTGCCCCATGTCGCACGTGGTTCGGCCACCTACCGCAAGATCAGCCTCGCTTTGTTTCTCGCCGGTTTTGGCACGTTTTCGCTGATCTATTGCGTACAGCCGCTGTTGCCGCTGCTGGCCGAGGAATTCCATGTCGGTGCAGCCCAGAGTTCACTCGCCCTATCGCTGACCACCGGCGCTCTCGCCTTTGCCATCTTCGCTGCTGCGGCGGTGTCCGAGCGCTTCGGTCGACGCGAGTTGATGTTCGCATCCATCGGCCTCGCCAGCCTGCTCAATCTTGCCGTGGCGGTCACGTCGGGATGGCACGCCATCCTCGCCTTGCGCGCGGTCGAGGGGCTGGCCATTGGCGGGGTGCCGGCCATCGCCATCGCCTATCTGGCCGAGGAGATCGAGCCTGATGGCCTCGGCTTCGCCATGGGGCTCTACATCGCCGGCACTGCGCTCGGCGGCATGTCGGGCCGGGTACTGACCGGCATCCTCGCCGAATTCCTGACCTGGCGCTTCGCTCTGGCGATCGTCGGCATCGGCGGCCTCGTCCTGGCGCTCGGTTTCGTGCTGCTCCTGCCGCCCTCGCGGCATTTCACACCGCGCAAGGGCTTCGATCTTCGCTATCACCTCAGGGCATGGCTTTCGCATTTCGGCCGGGAAAGACCCGGCGCCGTGCTGGCGAAGCCCCTGCTGTTCGCCATCGCCTTTTGTGGTTTCGGCAGCTTCGTGACCGTCTACAATTACGCCGGGTTCCGGCTGATGGCACCGCCCTTCGATCTCAGCCCGACGCAGACCAGCCTGATCTTCACCGTCTATCTGTTCGGTACCATCTCTTCCTCGCTCGGCGGCATGGCGGCCGACCGGCTGGGGCGGGCACCGGTGCTGATCGCCAGCCTCGTGACCATGGCTGTTGGCATCGGCCTCACGCTCTCCTCGACCCTCACCGGCATCATTGCCGGCATCGCGGTGCTGACGGCGGGCCAGTTTGCCTGCCATGCGGTAGCGAGCGGCTGGGTCGGCCGGCTGGGCGGTGACAGCAAGGGCCATGCCGCCTCGCTCTACATGCTCGCCTATTATCTCGGCGCCAGCATCGTGGGCTCGACCGGTGGCTGGTTCTGGAGTGTAGGAGGATGGCCGGCCGTGGTCGGATTCACACTGCTCCTGATCGGGCTCGCCATCGGATGCGCGGTGCGGCTAGGGAGCAGCCGCCTGCGATGATGAAGGAGCCGGCAGTTCGCAAACGCGCCTGCCTCGATGCCGGATGCGAGGAGACAGCTTCAGGTGAACAAAGGTATCGACCTGCGTTTGGTTGACGGTCATGTTCGGCGCGATACAGACAAGGGGGAGGCGAGCGACTATGTCGTCGTCGTGCCGCTAATGCGTTTTGCGATTTGACCGAGTCACCTGGAATCGCAAAGACGCTCTAGCCGATCCGTTGGATTGGCTTGGAAACAAAGAGTTAGAGTAAAAGTGCGGTTCGGAGAAATCGCACTTTTACTCTAGTAGAATCGAGACGGGCGCCGGGGAGCGGGATCATGAACGCATTTCGCCTGATGATCTTGGTTGCTGCTATGCCCCTATGGTTGGCCGCGCCGGCGTTCGCAGCTCCCAAAGGCGGCTGCGCCTCGGATGATCCGGCTGTTGCCATTCCTGCCTGCACCACCGCCATCAATCGCATCGCGGTGACGCCCGGCAGCCAGGCTACCGCCTATCTGCAGCGTGGGCGCGCTTATTACCGGCAGAAGCAATATGGTCTGGCGATCAACGATCTCGGCGCCTCGATCCGGCATAACGGCAAGAGCTACCTCGCTTATGTCTTTCGTGGCTTGAGCTATGCCGAGCTCGGCGACCATAATTCGGCGATCGACGATTACGACAAGGCCATCGCCATCAAGCCGGGATCGGCGGAAGTCTATTTCTACCGCGCCAATTCCCGCTCGGAGCAGGACGATGTCGAAAACGCCGTCGCCGATTATTCGCGCGCAGTCGATCTCGATCCGGGCATGGGGCCTGCTTTTGCCAATCGTGGCAATCTGCAGCAGCGGCTCGGCCGCCACGACAAGGCCGTCGCCGACTATACCAAGGCGATCGCGCTGAAGCAGGGTGTCTCGCTGATCTACAACAATCGCGGCAATTCCTACGTCAATCTCAAGCGCTACGACCTCGCCATGGCCGATTTCGACAAGGCGATCGCGGCTGATGGCGGCAATTTCAATGCCTATAACAACCGGGCGAACCTGCATTACGCCAAAGGGAAGATCGACGAAGCCATTGCCGATGTCAGCAAGGCGATCGCCCTGAATTCGGGCATGGCGGAATTCCATTCGGGCCGTTGCGCGCTCTATCTGGCGAAGGGAGCGCTGCGGGAGGCACTGACGGATTGCGATACGGCCATCGCGGCACGGCGCGACTATGCCGAGGCCTACCTCAATCGCGGGCTGGCGCATTGGCGCCTCGAGGAGAGAGAAGCTGGCCTGTCCGACATGGAGATGGCCTTCTCGATCAATCCGAACCTGCCCAATGTCCAGCGCTATGTGACGCTCTTTCGTGCCTCGAAGGCGGTGCAGCAGGCCGGGGCCAGCAAGAAGAATGAGCCTGTACCCACGCAGAAGGCTGCTGCGGAAGGCTCGCGGCGGGTCGCGCTCGTCATCGGCAATTCGCGCTATGCGGGGGTGTCGCAACTGCCCAATCCCAGGCGAGACGCCGATCTCATCGCCGGGGCTCTGCGGACAGCCGGCGTGCAGGACGTCACGGTCGCCTACGATCTCGGGCGCGCCGGCATGGTCGACGCCCTCCGGTCCTTTTCCGCCAAGGCCGACGCGGCCGACTGGGCCATCCTCTATTATGCCGGCCATGGTATGGAGCTGACGGGGCAGAACTATCTCATACCCGTCGATGCCCGCCTGCAGTCCGATCGCGATGTCCCCGACGAGACCGTCAGCCTCCTGCGTGTGCTGTCGGCGTTGAGCGGCGCGCGGCGCCTGAAGCTGGTGGTGCTGGATGCCTGCCGCAACAATCCCTTCGCCGCACAGATGACGATGACCACGCCCACCCGTTCGGTCGGGCGCGGTCTCTCACGGGTCGAGCCCTCGGGGGCGACGCTGGTGGTCTATTCGGCCAAGGAGGGCACGGTGGCCGAGGATGGCGATAGCCAGCACAGCGCTTTCGCGGAGGCCTTTGCCAGACGGCTGGTGGAGCCGGGGCTGGAGATCAACAAGGTGTTTCGCTTCGTGACCAGTGATGTGATGTCGCGAACCGACAACCGGCAGGAACCCTTCGTCTACGGCTCGCTGCCTCCCGAGGATTTCGTCTTTACGAGCACGCGGAGCCAGCCGTCGTCGGCATCATCCTCGCCCTGATCGCTCTCGCTGCCCGCTGTTGGGTGCGGCGTGCGCAGGTGGTCCGGGTTCAGGCTGCCTGATCGGGCCTCGCATATGCGGCAGGCAGGGGCTCGCTGCCGATGAACACCCGCTCGACCTCCAGCTCCGCGCTCAGAACCACGATGTCCGCGCACTTGCCTGGCGCGAGGCTGCCGACTTGGCCGGCGATGCCCGCAAGCTCGGCCGGCGTCAGCGAGGCCATGCGGATGACAGCGGGGAGGTCCTTGCCAACGGCGTGCGCCATGGTCTTCACCATGCGGTCCATGCCATGCATCGAGCTTGCCAGGCTGCCGTCCTCGCCTCGGACGGAATGGCCGTCGCTCCAGACCCAGCTGCCATCCTCGCTAGAGCCGAAGCGATATTTGCCCGGCGGCATGTCCATGGCGCGGTTGGCATCGGTGACGAGGCAGCAGCGCAGCGGCCCGATCAGGCGGAAGGCGAAGCGTAGCAAGTCGTCGGAGAGGTGGATGCCGTCGGCGATCACCTCGGTGCTCATCCCCTCATTGGCGAGGACATATTGCTCCATGCCCGCCTGCATCGGCGTGCCGAAACGCTTGCGCAGGGAGGCGACCGAGCTCATGGCGCACCAGAAATGGTCGACATGGCGCATGCCATGCGCGAAGGCCGCCTCGAGTTCATCCCAGCAGGCGTTGGAATGGCCGCAGGTGATGAAGCAGCCCCGTTCGCGGGCATGGTCGAAGAAATCGAGGGCGCCGGGCAGTTCCGAGGCGCAGGTGGCGATCTTGATGACCTCCCGGCCGAGGAAATATTCATATTCCTCCCGCACTGGATCACGCCGGCCCTCGGGCGCGTGGATGCCGACCTTGTCTTCCGCAAAATAGGGACCGTAGAAATGGATGCCGGCGATGCGGGCGCCATCCGAAGGTGTCCAGGTGGCTTGCACGTTTTCGCACGCTTTCACCATCGCATCGAGCTGGGCGAAGGACCCCGTCGTGGTGGTCGGGAAGATCGAGGTGGTGCCGTGCCTGGCATGGGCGATATTCGTTCGCCGCACGGCTTCCACCGTGCCGTCCATATAGTCGGCGCCGGCGCCGCCATGCACGTGAATGTCGACGAAACCCGGCGACAGGTAGCGGCCGCTGAAATCCAGACATTCCTTGCCTTCATGCTTGGAAGCAGGCGGCTCGATCGCTTCTATCCGGCCGTCTACGCAGTGGATCACGGCGTCTTCGAGAATGGCATCTTCGAGGATAACGTTCCCTTTCAGGAGAAGCTCTTTCATGCTGGATCCGGCGATAGCTGTTGTGATAGAAATGCATGTATCTAGCGATATCGTCACAAACGTGCAATTGAGGAATCGCCTTGCCCATCGAATCAACGCCTGACGAGAGGCGCGCCTTCGTCCTGTCGAAGCTGGAGGCCAAGGGCAGGCTGTCGACGCAGGAGGTCTCGGCGCATTTCGAGGTTTCCGAGGACACCATCCGGCGCGACTTCCGGGACATGGCGGCGGAAGGCCTGATCAAGCGTGTCCACGGTGCTGCCCTGCCGGTCTCGCCGGGAGGATTGCCCTTCCAGGGGCGCTACAAGATCGCGGCCGCCTTGAAGACGCGCCTGGCCAGGGCGGCGGCGCAGCTCGTGCTGCCGGATCAGGTGGTTGTCATCGACGGCGGTACCACCAATCTCGAAGTGGCGAGGCAATTGCCGCGCGATCTCAGGGCCACCATCGTCACCAACAGTCCGCTGGTGGCGACATCAACCACCGAGCATCCGCATCTTGAGGTCATCCTGCTCGGCGGCGTCTTCGACAAGCGCAGCCAGATGGTCCTGGGCGCGCGCGTGCTCGATCAGCTTCACGCCATCAATGCCGATCTGTGCTTCATCGGCGTGCACGGCATTCATGAGGAGTTCGGGCTGACCACCGCCGGCTATGACGAGGCCGCGATCAAGGCCGCCATGATGAAGGCGGCTGCCGAGATCGTCGCAGTGGCGACCCCGGATAAAATCGGCACCGCGGCGGCACACCATTTCGCTGCGCTATCGTCGATCGACACGCTCGTCACCGAAGATACGCCCCGCACCCGCGATCTGCTGGAGAAGGCCGCCATCAAGGCCATCTACGCTTGAGGCGTTGCTCTAAAGCGTTTTGCGATTCGACGGAGTCACCAAGAACCGCAAAGACGCGTCGAAACAATGAGTTAGAGCGAAAAAGCGTTCAGTCATGAACGCGCTTTGCTCTTGGGGGCGGGTCTTCGGACCCGCCTGCGCTGCCGCTTCATAGGAAGCCGGGCATGAAGACCCGCCCCCCATTTTCGCTCCGCTATGCGGCCCGCTTTTTCGACTGTCGGGAGGCAGCGGCGGCCGCGCCCAAGGCGCCGATACCGGCGCCGATCAGAGCGCAATTGAGCAGTATGCCGATAAGATCGCTGCGATTGGCGGTCGCGATCGCCTGAGCAGCCTGTTCGGCGCCGGCCCCCCCGGCCCTCGCATCCATCATGGCGACCATGCCCGGCTCGCCGCATTTGGGCAGGAGCGTGTATTTGGCTTCGTCGCTGTCGCCATAGATCTTCTCGATGGCCTGCTCGCAGCGCAGCCGGTCGGCCGGGGAAACCCCAACCGTGCCGAACTGCAGATAGAGGCCGACACCCAGGAGAACGACCCCGAGGCCGGCATAAAGGAAGGTTTTCATAAAGACAGCTCCGAGATCCGTTTACATGTTCGGATAGTTCGGGCCGCCGCCGCCTTCCGGCGTCACCCAGTTGATGTTCTGGGCGGGATCCTTGATGTCGCAGGTCTTGCAGTGCACGCAGTTCTGCGCGTTGATCACGAAACGCGGATCCTTCTTGGCTGCCTCGTCGCCATAGACAACCTCGTAGACGCCGGCCGGGCAATAGAGCCGGGCCGGTTCGCCATAGAGGGGCAGGTTCTTTTCGATCGGAACCTTGGGATCCTTCAATGTGAGATGAACAGGCTGGTCTTCCTCGTGATTGGTCGAGGACAGGAAGACAGAGGAAAGCTTGTCGAAGGACAGCTTGCCATCGGGCTTGGGATAGTTGATCGGCTTGCTTTCGGCGATCGGCTTCAGCGTGGCGTAGTCGGGCTTGCCATGCTTGAGCGTGCCGAACAGGGAGAAGCCGAGCTTTTCGTTGAGGTGCATGTCGATGCCGCCGAGCACTACGCCAGCGATGGTGCCGAGCTTGGACCACAGCGGCTTGACGTTGCGCACCTTGTAGAGGTCGCGGCCGATCTCGCTGGAACGCCAGGCCGCCTCATAGGAGGCAGGCTCGTCATGCGAGCGGCCCTCGGCCAGCGCCTTGGAAATATGCTCGGCCGCCTGCATGCCCGACAGCACGGCATTGTGGCTGCCCTTGATGCGCGGCACGTTGACGAAGCCGGCCGCGCAGCCGATCAGGGCGCCGCCGGGGAAGGAGAGCTTGGGCACCGACTGGTAGCCGCCCTCAGTGATGGCGCGTGCGCCATAGGCGATGCGCTTGCCGCCCTCGAAGGTCGGTGCGATCAGCGGATGGTGCTTGAAGCGCTGGAACTCGTCGAAGGGCGAGAGATAGGGGTTGGTGTAGTTGAGGTGGATGACGAAACCCACCACCACCTGGTTGTTCTCCAGATGGTAGAGGAAGGAGCCGCCGCCCGTCTTCGAATCCAGTGGCCAGCCAAAGGAATGCTGCACCCGGCCGGGGACATGCTTGGCCGGATCGATCTGCCAGAGTTCCTTGATGCCGATGCCGTATTTCTGGGGTTCGCGGCCGTCGGCCAGATTGAACTTGGCGATCAGCGTCTTGGTCAGGCTACCGCGGGCGCCCTCGGCGAAGAGGGTGTATTTGCCGTGCAGTTCCATGCCGCGGGTGAAGCCGGATTTGGGCTGGCCGTCGCGGCCGATGCCCATGTCGCCGGTGGCGACGCCCATCACCGCACCCTTGTCGTCATAGAGCACTTCGGCGGCGGCAAAGCCCGGGTAGATCTCTACACCCAGCGCTTCGGCCTGAACAGCCAGCCAGCGGCAGACATTGCCGAGCGAGCCGACGAAATTGCCATGGTTCGACATCAGCTTGGGCATGCCGAAATTGGGCAGGCGCAGGGCGCCGGACGGGCCGAGATAGTAGAACTGGTCCTCGGTGACCTCCGTCACCAGCGGGCGGTCCTCCGCCTCGCGCCATTCGGGCAGCAGCTTGTCGAGACCGATGGGATCGATCACCGCGCCGGAGAGGATATGGGCGCCGACCTCCGAGCCCTTCTCCACCACCACCACGCTGGTCTCGGGGTTGAGCTGCTTGAAATGGATCGCGGCCGCCAGGCCGGCAGGTCCGGCGCCGACCACGACGACATCATATTCCATCGCCTCGCGGGGGCCGAGATCGGCACTGTCGGTCATCGAGAAGTCTCCGGTGGTTTTGAAATAGCTTGGAGTGCCCGTGCTTTTTTCACGTTTTTGGAATCGGTGCAAACAAAGCTGCCAGGGTTTCCTGAATTAAGTAACCAATTGGTGCGTTAATGTCACGTTCGCCGGCGCCGCCGGTTCCATCCGCATGCAGCAGGGTTCAGGGTCACGGTATCTTCTCCCGTCGCAGGGTTCGACATGACATCAGCATTGCCGGTAGACCGGCAGGCAGGAAGACACGAAAAGACTATATCGACCGCGGCGATGCCCTTGATCCGTCACTGATTGTCATATTCTCCCGCAAACAGGCGATTGAGGCGTGCGCCGTTCTCGGGTGGGGGCTCCTGCAGGTTCTATACTGACGCGCATGATGCCTGTCCCTTGGGTTACCCTTTCCCATTGCCACGCGTGCTAGGTAGAGTAGGCTGTCTGCGGCTTGCGATCCGTCGGTATGGAGCATACGGGCATGGGCATTCTAGACTTCATCTCCAAGCAATTTATCGATGTCATCCAATGGACGGCCGAGGAAGCGGGGCTGTTGGCCTACCGCTTCCCGATGTCCGGCATGGAAATCCAGAACGGCGCCCAGCTCGTGGTGCGCGAGACGCAGAAGGCGGCCTTCTTCAACGAAGGCAAGATCGCCGATATTTTCGGCCCCGGCACCTATACGCTCACCACGCAGACCCTGCCGGTGCTGACCTATCTGAAGAACTGGGACAAGTTCTTCGAATCGCCCTTCAAGTCGGACGTCTATTTCTTCGACACCAAAGATCAGATCGACCGCAAATGGGGCACCACCCAGCCCCTCACCATCCGCGACAAGGAATACGGCCCGATCCGCATCCGCGCCTTCGGCAATTATTCCTATGCCATCGGCGATGTCGGCGCGTTCTGGTCGCGCCTGGTCGGTACGGCCGAGCGCTGCACCTCCGAGATGATCGAGGGCCAGCTTCGCGGCGCCGTGCTCACCGCCATCGCCTCGACGCTCGGCCAGAGCAATGTCGCCTTCATCGACATGGCCGCCAATCAGGAGGCCTTCTCGCAGAAGCTGGCGGAAGCCATCCGCCCGGCGCTCCGGGACTATGGCATCGACGTCAAGAGCTTCTACGTCCAGAGCCTGTCGCTGCCGGAGGAACTCCAGCGTATCCTCGACAAGGCGAGTTCGATGAACATGCTGGGCGACCTCAATCGCTACGCCCAGTTCCAGACGGCCGAATCCATCCCGCTGGCGGCCGAGAATCCGGGTGGCCTCGCAGGGGCTGGGGCAGGGCTCGGCGCCGGCATGGCGATAGGCCAGGCCATGGCGCAGGGCTTTGCCAATGCGGCGCCGGCGCCGGCCCCGTCAGCGCCCGCACAGCCGGCCGCGCCTGCGCAGCCGGCGGAGGATCCGATCCAGCTCCTGGAAAAGCTCGGCGGGCTGCTGGCCAAGGGCATCCTGACCCAGCAGGAATTCGACGCCAAGAAGGCCGAACTGCTGTCACGGATCAAATAGGCCGGACTTCGCCCCGCTCGCCGGGAAACTCTGCTTGAGAACCGTTTGCCGATAAACGAATTGAAGAGCCTGTCATCCCCGGCTGAGCTACTCACGAGCGTAGCGAGGGAGAGCGAAGGGAAGGGGATCCAGGGGCCATGAATCACACCTATCGGCCCTTGGATCCCCTTCCCTCGGCCTATGGCCTCGCCGGGGATGACGAAGCCCTAATTTCGGAACGGTCATCTTGGCCGAACAGGCCGGTCAATCCCGTGATCCATACGAGGCCCAATGCGTAAATTCGCCTGCCCTTCCTGCGGAGCGGATGTCGTGTTCCGGTCGGCGCAGTCGGTCTATGCCGTCTGTGCCTATTGCCAGTCCATGGTGGTGCGAACCGATGTCGACGTGACGTCGCTCGGCGTGATGGCGGCGCTGCCCGACGACATGAGCCCCCTTCAGCTCGGCACCGGCGGTGTCTTCGACGGGCAGTCTTTCACCATTATCGGGCGCCTGAAGATCGGCTGGAGCGACGGGCTGTGGAATGAATGGCACATGCTGATGGATGACGGCCGGGAAGGCTGGATCGGCGAGGCGCAAGGCTTCTTCTCGGTGAGCTTGGCGGCGGAGGAGACCTCCTGGGGCGGCGTGCGCGAGGCGCTGGATCGCTGCCGGCCGCTGCTGACGGCGAGCGAGAATGGCGCTGCCGACATAAGGCCGGGCTTTTCGGTGTCGGTGAATGGCGTTCAGCTCAGGGCCGTCGACATCAAGCTGGCGACCTGCCTGGGCTCGGAAGGCGAATTGCCTTTCGCAGCCCCCAAGGGCCGGCGCACCGTGTCGATCGATTGTGTCGGTGCCGATGGCGAATTCGCCACGCTCGAACATGATGGCGAGGAGGCCAGTGCCTATTTGGGTCGCTATCTCGAATGGGATGCCTTGCGCTTCTCCAATCTCAGGCCGCTGGAGGGCTGGTGATGGAGGAGCCTCTCGCACCGCCACCATCGGCACCATCCGTGCCTGCGCCGCGGCCTCCCGGTCGGCCGCGAACCTTTGCCTGCCCCAATTGCGGCGGGTCGGTGACGCTGCGCGCCGTCGGCCAGTCGATCAGCGCCACCTGCAGCCAGTGCTCCTCGCTGATCGACGTCGCCGACGAGAATCTGCGCATCATCCAGAAGGCCGAGGCCGCGCTCGAACCCTCGGAGATTCCGATCGGCACCCGCGGGCGGTTGCAGGACGTCGAATGGGAGGTCGTCGGCTATATGCGCCGGAGCGACCGGACGGGATATTACGAGTGGATCGAATATCTGCTCTTCAATCCCTATCGGGGCTATCGCTTCCTGGTTCGGGAAGCCGGCCATTGGACCGTGGTGAAGATGCTCACCCGCGACGTGCCGGCGGCCGGCAGCACCATCGACCTCACGGTCGAGGGGCGCCGCTACGCCTTCTTCAGCAAGGGGCAGGCGCGCACCAAATATGTCGCCGGCGAGTTCTATTGGCGGGCTTCCACGGCGGATGTCACCGAGACGGCTGATTATATCGCGTCGCCTCATCGGCTGATGGTGGAGAGCAACGACGAGGAAATCATCGTCTCCGAAGGCATCTATCTCGAACCCAGTCAGGTGGCCGAAGCCTTCAAGCTGCCGCTTGCGGACGAACGCCATGGACCCGGCGTCAACCAGCCCAATCCGCACCGGCGCTGGCTGAGGGTACCGCTCGCCGCGCTCGGCGTGGCGACGCTGCTGCAGTTCGGCTCGCTCGCCCTCTCGCCCGGGCGCCAGGTCGCCTCGCAGACCTTCACCCTGACCTCCGCCGACAAGGGCAAGACCTTCGCTTCCGAGCCGTTCCGCCTCGACGGCCGTGGCAATGTCGAGTTCGAGACCAGCGCCGAACTGAAGGATGACTGGCTGGAGCTCGACGTCGCTCTGGTCAATGTCGAGACCAATCGCAGCTATCGCGCCACCCAGGGGTTGGAGAATTACAGCAGCGGGCGGGTCACCGAGCGCACCAGCGAATTGCTGGCGCCGGTGCCGGCGGGCACCTACAAATTGCTGATCGATGCCAATGCCGGCCTGTTCAGCAAGGTGGCGGAGACCACGCCCATGGTCGCGCGGGAGGATTATTTGCAGACCTGGCTGCGCAACAATGGCCAGGCCGGCAGTACACCTGCCTCGCAGCCCGCCATCGCCCCCGCACCGCCCAAGCCCCTGCCTTCGGAGACGTTCACCGTGACGGTCCGCCACGACGTGCCGATCTGGTCGAACTATCTCGGTGCCGTCGGCCTCCTGGCCGTTGGTGCCGGCTTCGGTTTCTTCCGGGACAGGCGTTTCGAACAGAACCGCTGGGAACAGGGTGGCATCGATGAGGAAGCGCCCTCGGTTTCCGGCAGCCTGGCGGCGGGAGGCTTCATCGCCGGCGGCGCCAGCAGCGACTCCGATTCCGGAACCGGCAATTGGTGGTCGTCGAGCGACGACGATGACGACGATAGTTCCTCGTCCAGCGATGATTCCAGCAGCAGTTCCGAAAGCGAGGACACGTGAGCAGGATGCAGATGATCTACGCCGCTGCGGTCGTGTTCGGCATGACCCTCGGCAATTTCGGCGGCTATTCGCTGGCCACTATGTGGCACGGCAAACAGACGACCAGCCGCGGCATCAGGAGCAGCGACGATGGCGGCTCCTCCGGCTGGTTCGGCGGCGGTAGAAGCTCTGGCGGCGGCTATTCATATCATAAATAGGGGGCTTTCATGGATGTCTCGGGCCTGATCGAACTGAAATATGTGGTTGCCTCGCTGGTCTATTCCGGCATCGGCCTCGTCGTCTTCGTCATCGCCTTCTGGCTGCTCGACCTGCTGACCCCGAAGGTGCAGGTCTGGAAGGAATTGTGCGAGAAACGGAACACGGCGCTGGCGATCTTCCTGGGCGCCGTGGCGCTCGGCATCGCCATCATCATCGCCTCGGCCATCCATGGCTGATGGCCCTAATGCTCCAGGGACCGCAGGCGTCTCGCCTGCACTTGGAAGCGCAGAGGCAGGCCGATAGAAAGAGCAGGCGAGACTCCTGTGGTCCCAGGAAGAAGCAGTCTCGAAGCAGATTGGGGTAAGGCGCGTTCGTGGAAATCCTGCTGCTCTTCTCGGCCTTCGTGATCGCAACCTGCGGGCTGATCTACGAACTGATCGCCGGCACTCTGGCGAGCTATCTGCTCGGCGATTCCGTCACGCAGTTCTCCACCATCATCGGTACCTATCTCTTCGCCATGGGTGTCGGCTCCTGGCTCTCACGCTATATCGAGCGCGACCTGCTCGGCCATTTCGTCCGTATCGAGCTGCTGGTCGGGGCTGTTGGAGGCAGTTCGGCTGCGGCCCTCTTCATCTTGTTCGACCATGTCGCCTCTTTCCGCCTCTGGCTCTATTCCCTGGTCGGGGTGATCGGCATCCTGGTCGGCATCGAGATTCCGCTGCTGCTGCGCATCCTCGAAGGGCGGCTCGCCTTCAAGGACCTGGTCTCCAAGGTCTTCACCTTCGACTATATCGGTGCGCTCTTCGCCTCCCTGCTGTTTCCGCTGGTGCTGGTGCCCTATCTCGGCCTGATCCGCTCGGCCTTCCTGTTCGGCATCCTCAACACCCTGGTGGCGATCTGGGTGCTCTATGCCATCAAGGCGCCGATACTCCGCCGCGGCGCACACAAGATGGCCGCCTTTGTCGTTCTGATCGCACTCGGCGCCGGCTTCGTCTGGTCCGAACGCATCCAGTCGGTAGCGGAGGCGAGTGCCTATCCGGGCACGGTTGTTTACGCCGAATCCACGCCCTATCAGCGCATCGTGGTCACGCGCCAGCAGCGCGACGTCCGCCTCTTCCTCAATTCGAACCTGCAATTCTCCTCACTCGATGAATATCGCTACCACGAGGCGCTGGTGCATCCGGTGATGAGCGCGCTCAAGGCACCGCGCAGGGTGCTGATCATCGGCGGCGGCGACGGGCTGGCGCTGCGGGAGGTCCTGAAATATCCGGCGGTCGAGGCGGTCACCATGGTCGATCTCGATCCGGCCGTGACTCGGCTGTTCTCACACAACGAGATGATGACGGGCCTCAATGGGGGTTCGCTGTCCTCGCCCAAGCTAACCCTCATCAACGCCGACGCCTTCCTCTGGCTGCGCGAGCAGAAACCGGCCGAGATGCGCTTCGACGCGGTGATCATCGATCTGCCCGACCCATCCAATTTCTCGATCGGCAAGCTCTATTCGCTCACCTTCTACCGCCTCTTGAAATCGGCGCTGAACCAAGATGGCCTGGTGGTGATCCAGAGCACCTCGCCTTTGGTCGCGCGCAAATCCTTCTGGTGTGTCAACAACACGCTGGCGGCGGCCGGCTATCAGACCGCGGCCTATCACCTCTTCGTGCCCTCTTTCGGGGAGTGGGGCTTCATAATCGGCTCCTTCTCGCCCTATCGTCAGCCGGACCGCCTGCCCGAGGGGCTGCGCTTCCTCGACCTCACGACCATGCAGGCGATGTTTCAGTTCCCGCCCGACATGGCCCATGTCGCCACCGCCATCCAGCGCCTCGATGACCAGCCGCTGGTGCGCTATTTCGACGAGGAGTGGGGCAATTACCTC
This sequence comes from Labrys sp. F242, assembly GCF_057813875.1. Lineage (NCBI taxonomy): Bacteria > Pseudomonadati > Pseudomonadota > Alphaproteobacteria > Hyphomicrobiales > Xanthobacteraceae > Labrys > Labrys sp. F242. The sequence goes on from NZ_JBVASG010000001.1 coordinate 479,020, forward strand.
ATTTATTAGACATTCGGCTTCGAGCTTACCGCTTTCAGGGCGACCTTCACCGTGACCCGGATCAGCCGCAAGCAATTCCTCGCTTTGGGGGCTGCCTCGCTCGGACTAGCCGGTGCCGGGCTGGTCGGAGGAGACTTGCTGGCGGGCAAGGGGCTGCCGGGAGGCGGCGAGGGCGGCGCTGTTCCCGGTGAATTGGTCGGCGCCTCCTCTCGCATCGGCCACAGGCTGCGGAGCAGTGGCTTCTCCAGCCCGGGGGAGATCCTGAAAACCGGCATCCTTATCGTGGGCGGGGGGATCGCAGGTCTCGGCGCGGGCTACCGCCTGGCCAAGGCCGGCTATGACGATTTCCTGCTGCTCGATCTCGAGGCTTCACCCGGCGGCAATGCCGCCGGCGGCCGCAACGAGGTCTGTGCCTTCCCCTGGGGTGCCCATTACGTGCCGCTGCTCACCGAGGAGGCGAGGGCTGTCAGGGCGTTGTTCCGGGATTTCGGCATCATCACCGGCTACGACGCCAAGGGCACGGCCATCTATGACGACTATGCCCTCTGCGCGGATCCCTCCGAGCGGCTCTATCGCTATGGGCGCTGGCAGGAAGGCCTGATGCCCGCTATCGGTCTCAACGCCGACGAAGAGGCCGACGGCAAGCGCTTCTTTGCCGCGATGAAGGCGTTTCGCCAGCGTATCGGCAGTGACGGTCGGCGCGCCTTCGCCATCCCGCTCGATCTGAGCTCGCAGGATGCCGATTTGATGGCGCTCGACGGCATCACCATGACGGCCTGGATGGAGCGGGAGGGGTATCGCTCGCCGTCCCTGGCCTGGTATGTCGATTATTGCTGCCGCGACGACTACGGCACGCGCTCGCGCGACGTGTCGGCCTGGGCCGGCATTCATTATTTCGCTGCCCGCAATGGCCGCGGCGCCGATGCCGAGGACCAGGGCCTGGTCACCTGGCCGGAGGGCAATGGCTATCTCGCGCGCCGCCTCGCCGAAGCGCTCGGTCCCCGCATACGGACGCGCTCTCTGGCCTACGCCGTCGAGACCGGAGAGGGCGGCGTCGCCGTCGACGTCTGGGACGCGGCTCAAGACAAGGTCTTCCGCATCGAGGCGAAGGCCGCCATCCTGGCGACGCCGCATTTCGTCACAGCGCGGCTGCTGCGCGACCAGAACCTTGCCGCCGGCTTCTCCTATGCGCCCTGGGCGGTCGCCAACATTACGCTGAGCCGCCTGCCCGGCGGCACCGGCGCCAATCTGAGCTGGGACAATGTCGTATTCGACAGCCCCCTGCTCGGCTATGTCGTCGCCACCCATCAGATCACGCAGATGCGCCCGACCAAGACGGTGCTGACCTATTACTGGCCGATCAGCCATCTGCCGCCCGAGGACGCCCGCCGCGAGGCTCTTGCCCGTCCCCTGGCGGAATGGCAGGCGGTCTTCCTGAAGGAACTCCTTGCCGTGCATCCCGAGCTCGAAGGCCATGTCGAGCGGGCCGATGTCTGGATCTGGGGACACGCCATGATCCGGCCGGTGCCGGGCTTCATCTGGGGTGGACAGCGGCGGGCGGGACTGCAGCAGCGGCCGCCGGTCTTCACCGCCCATTCCGACATGAGCGGCGTTTCCATCTTCGAGGAAGCCTATACGCATGGCGTGCGTGCGGCCGAGAACGCCATGGCCTCTCTTGCCCATCCCTTCGAAACGGTGCTGTGATGGCGCGGGCAGAGCAGGGAAAGCCATTGGCAGTGCAGGCACAAACCTCGGGAGCCGAGCCAGACTCGATGGCGGATGGAGCCGCCGTCCAGGCCCGGGCCTTTGCCCCCGGCCTGCATCTGCTCATCGATTTCTGGGACTGCCAGGGCCTCACCGACGCCATGGGCATCGAGCACGCTTTGTGCAAAGCTGCGGCCGCCTGTGGGGCCACGGTGCTCGGCGTCAAGCTGCATGGCTTCGGCGACACCGGCGGCATCACCGGCGTCGCCTTGCTCGCCGAGTCCCATATCAGCATCCACACCTGGCCTGAGACCGGCTATGCCGCCCTCGACATCTTCATGTGCGGGCGCTGCGATCCCCGCCAGGCCCTGCCGGTGCTGGAGGCTCATTTCGCGCCAGGGCGGGTGAAGGTAAGCGAGCATCGGCGGGGATAGGGCAATTGCCCTGCAGGCATCAGCCCTCCTCGGTGCCCATATCGGCATCGGTGAGGTAGATCGTCTCGATCGTTCCCGATGGATGCACGCAATACCAGCTATAGGGGTTCAGTTCCTCGTCTGTGATGATTGAGCGGCAATCCGCGGCCTTCGAAAAATAGAGGGCGAAGCGCCGCTCCTCCTCGATCGAGTCAGCGCCGGGCTGCCAGATTTCCATCAGGAAAGGATAGGTTTCGCTCAGGGGCCGCACGATGACATGGACGTCGAGCGGCGTGTCGCTACCCGCATCCCAGCTCTCGATCATCTCGTCCTTGGAGCCGAAATAGGCGATCGTCCGGTCCGGCTCGAAATAGTGCCGGACAGCGCCTTTGATCGTCTCGGTATCGAGATGACGGTCAATGAAGAGCTGGAAGAAGCCCATGCCTTGCCCGATGATGTGAAAATCCCGCCGGACTTGTGACCGGCGGGAATGATGATCCTATTCCGCTGCGTCCTTGATCGGCTCCGGCGGCGTCCAGCGCAGCACGGGCTGGCGGGCGGCCCTGGTTTCGTCCAGGCGCCGGCGCGGTGCGTGATAGGGGGCGCCGGAGAAGCGCTCCGTCTCGCCGCGCCTGGCGGCCAAAGCAAGGTCGCGCAGCGTGGCGATGAAGAGGTCGAGCGAGGCCTTGGATTCGCTCTCCGTCGGCTCGATCAGCATGGCGCCGTGCACCACCAGGGGGAAATACATCGTCATCGGATGATAGCCCTCGTCGATCATCGCCTTGGCGAAATCGAGCGTGGTCACGCCGGTGTCCTTGAGCCAGGTGTCGTCGAACAACGCTTCGTGCATGCAGGGCTGGTCGCCGAAGGGGGCGGACATCAAATCCTGCAGACTGGCGCGGATATAGTTGGCGGACAGCACCGCGTCCTCCGAGGCCTGCCGCATGCCGTCGGTGCCATGCGAGAGCATATAGGTCAGCGCCCGCGTGAACATGCCCATCTGGCCGTGGAAGGCGGTGAGGCGGCCGAAGGGCGTCTCGCCATTCATCACCTCTTCGGCCCGCTCGACCAGCACGCGGGCATTGACGACATAGGGGAAGGGCGCGAAGGGCGCGAGCTTGTCGGAAAGCACCACCGGCCCCGCGCCCGGCCCACCGCCGCCATGGGGCGTCGAGAAGGTCTTGTGCAGGTTGATATGCATGGCATCGACGCCGAGATCGCCGGGGCGGACCTTGCCGACGATGGCGTTGAAATTGGCGCCGTCGCAGTAGAAATAGGCGCCCGCCTCGTGCACCACATCGGCGATGGCACGGATATCACGCTCGAACAGGCCGCACGTGTTGGGGTTGGTCAGCATGATCGCGGCGACGTGCGGCCCCAGCGCCTTCTTGATTTCGGCCGGATCGACGGTGCCGTCCTCGCGCACGGGGATGGATTCCACCGAAAAGCCGATCAAAGCGGCAGTGGCCGGATTGGTGCCATGGGCCGAGTCGGGCACCAGCACGACCTTGCGCGTATCGCCTTCGCCCCTGGCCGCGATGGCCGCCTTGATCGCCATCATGCCGCAAAGCTCGCCATGTGCCCCGGCCTTCGGGCTCATCGCTACGGCCGGCATGCCGGTGAGGGTCTTCAGATAATGGGCGAGATGGTCGATCACCGCCAGCGCGCCGGGCACCGTCGAGATCGGCTGCAGCGGATGGATATCGGCAAAGCCTGGCAGTCGCGCCACCTTCTCGTTGAGGCGCGGGTTGTGCTTCATGGTGCAGGAGCCGAGCGGGAAAAGCCCGGTATCGATGCCGAAATTCTTCTGGCTCAGGCGCACGAAATGGCGCATCGCCTCCGGCTCGGAGAAGCCGGGCAGGCCGATCGGATCCTTGCGCTCGAAGGCGCCGAGCCTCGGCTCGAAATCCTCGACCTCCTCGACGTCGACGCCGGTCACGTCGGTGCGGCCAGTCTCGAACAGCAAAGCTTCCTCGATGATGAGGGCGCGATTGCCGGTGAAGGTGGGATGGGAAGCCTCGGCGCCTTCGCCGGGGGAGGATGGACGTCCCTGACGGTTCAACATCAGACCAGTTCCTTCAGGGCGCTCACGAGGGCGGTGCGGTCCTCGTCGGTATTCACTTCGGTGGAAGCGATGATCAACAGATCCTTCAGCTCGGCATTGGGCGACAGCCGCGAATAGGGCACGCCTCCCAGAATGCCCCTGGCGGCCAGCTTTTCTAAGAGCGAGGCGGCGCTGCCGGGCACGCGGATGGTGAATTCGTTGAAGAAGCTCTTCTGGATGATCTCGATACCCTTCACCTTGGCCAGCATGTCGGCCAGCTTCACTGCATTGGCGTGGTTGACGCGGGCGAGCTTGCGCAGGCCCTTCTCGCCGAGCAGCGCCATGTGGATGGTGAAGGCGAGCACGCACAGGCCGGAATTGGTGCAGATGTTGGAGGTCGCCTTGTCGCGGCGGATATGCTGCTCGCGGGTGGACAGGGTCAGCACGAAACCGCGCCGGCCCTCGGCGTCCACCGTCTGGCCGCACAGGCGGCCCGGCATCTGGCGTACATATTTGTGCCTGGTCGCGAACAGGCCGATATAGGGCCCACCATAATTGAGGGCATTGCCGATCGACTGGCCTTCGCCGACCACGATGTCGGCGCCCATTTCGCCCGGCGATTTGACGAGGCCGAGCGAAACCGCTTCGGTGAACACCGCGATCAAGAGGGCGCCGGCCTTGTGCGCCGCCTCGGCGATCGGAGTAAGGTCGCGCAGATTGCCGAAGACGTCCGGGTTCTGCACCACCACGCAGGAGGTTTCCCCGTCGATCTCAGCGATCAGATCCTCGCTGCCGTCGACGTCGGCAGGCATGGCCACTTCGTGATGGCCGGCCATTTTCGAGATGGTGTGCACCACATCGGTGTAGTGCGGATGCAGGCCGCCGGAGAGGATCGCCTTGGAGCGGCGCGTGACGCGATGGGCCATCAGCACGGCCTCGGCCGTGCCGGTCGAGCCGTCATACATCGAGGCATTGGCGACTTCCATGCCGGTCAGCAACGCGACCTGGGTCTGGAACTCGTAGAGATATTGCAGCGTGCCCTGGGCGATCTCGGGCTGATAGGGCGTGTAGGAGGTGAGGAATTCCGAACGCTGGATCAGATGGTCGACGGTTGCCGGCACGTGGTGCTTGTAGGCGCCGGCCCCGACGAAGAAGGGCACCGAGGACGCCGTCACATTGCGCGAGGCGAAGGCGGTCATGATCTTCTCGACCGCCATTTCGCTCTTGGTATTGGGCAGAACGGGGGGCGCCTTCAGAAGCTTGTCGGCGGGGACGTTGGCGAAGAGATCGTCGATGCCGTTGACGCCGATCTTCGCCAGCATGGCGCTGCGATCATCGGCGGTCAGGGGTAGATAGCGCATGGATCAGGCTCCGATATGGGCCTTGTAGGCCGCATCGTCCATGAGGGCATCGAGCTCGGCCGGATTGGAGAGCTTTATCTTGATGAACCAGCCCTTGCCGAGCGGGTCCTCGTTCACCGTGGAGGGAGAGTCGGGCAGGCCTTCGTTCGCCTCGATCACTGTGCCGGATACCGGGGCATAGACTTCGCTGGCGGCCTTCACCGATTCGACCACCGCGGCTTCGTCGCCCTGCTTGAGCACTTTGCCGGTGGCCGGAAGCTCGACGAACACCACGTCGCCGAGCTGCGACTGGGCGTAGTCGGTGATGCCGATCGTGGCGACGTCGCCCTCGACGGACACATATTCGTGGTCGCTGGTGAACTTGATCGTGGCCATGGTTTTCCTCAATCTCTGGATGGCTCAGGAACGGTGGAAGCGGTGCGGGGCGAAGGGCAGCGGTACGACCTGGATCGGCACATCCTTGCCGCGCAATTCGACGGTGAGGCCGGTGCCTTCGGCCGCCAGGGCAGGGGCCACATAGCCAATGGCAATGGGGCCGGCCACGGTGGGGCCGAAGCCGCCCGAGGTGACGATGCCGACGGTCTCGCCGGCCTGGTTCTTCAGGGCCGCGCCCTCGCGTACGGGCGAGCGCCCTTCCGGCTTGAGGCCGACGCGGATGCGAGCGGGCCCTTCCGCGATTTCGCGCTGGATGCGGGAAGCGCCGGGAAAGCCGCCCTGTTCGCGCCGGCGCTTCTGGATCGACCAGAGAAGACCGGCCTCGATCGGCGAGATCGTGGGATCGAGTTCATGGCCATAGAGGCACAGGCCGGCTTCCAGGCGCAGCGAGTCGCGGGCGCCGAGGCCGATCGGCTTGACCCGTTCGTCCGCGAGAAGCGTGCGCCAGAGCGCAACGGCCTTGTCGTTGGGAACCGAAATCTCGTAGCCGTCCTCGCCGGTATAGCCCGAGCGGGAGAGGCCGACCGCAATGCCGTCGAAGGTCGAGCGGTGGGAGGCCATGAAGGGCATGGCTGCAGCGTCCGGGCAATGATCCGCCAGCACGGCGGCAGCGAGAGGGCCCTGCAGCGCGAGCAGGGCATAGTCGGCGGCGACGACCAGTTGGGCGCTGTCGCCGATCTTATCGCGCAGGAGCGCAAAATCGGCTTCCTTGCAGCCGGCATTGACCACCAGGGCAAGCTTGCCGTCTTCGGCGGGGTCGGTCGAGCGCGCCACCATCAAATCGTCGAGTGTGCCGCCCTCATCGTTCAGGAACTGGGTATAGCGCTGGCGACCGGGGGCGAGATTGAGAATATCGGCCGGCACCAGGGTTTCCAGGGCGGTAGCGACGGCGTCATGGCTGTCGGCGATGAGATAGGCCTGCCCCATATGCGATACGTCGAACAGGCCGGCGGCGCTGCGCGTGTGGTTGTGCTCGGCGATGATTCCGGTGGGATACTGGACCGGCATGTCGTAGCCGGCAAACGGCACCATGCGCGCGCCGAGGGCGACATGCTCGGCATGAAGAGGAGTCTTCAGGAGCGTTTGCGGATCTGGGCTTGCGGCTGGCTCGGCCATGGGGACTCCGGCAAAAGGGTGCACGCCGGACGAATGTCCGGTTGTGCCCCCTCTGTCGCGGTTACCTGAGAGATTTCGCGATTCCGCACCCTGGGGAACCACTTACGCCCTTCGGTGAGCCCGAATGCTTGCGCATTCGTGCCGCTTTCCAGAGTTTCGTTCCCCCGCGGTCCGGGTGCCTGAGAGTTTCCGGGGCGGTTGCTCCTTCGGCGCCGGTCCGTGATTCCCAAGAGAATCAGACCGAACTCTTCCGCGGGGATCGGCCGAATGCCGGGAAGCTATCCCTGGCCTCACCTGTCGTCAACCCAACAGAATACGGCGCGATGAGAAAAGGTCTGAGGAATTTTAAGGCGCTCAGCCCCGCCGCTTTTTCTTGGTGACCGTGCCGCCCTTGCCGTCGAAACCGACCACGATGTCATAGGAACTGAGTGGCTGTTCGAGGCCGATGGTGATCGGTGCCGAGGTATCGACCACCCGGAAACTGCCCGGGCCGCCGCCAGGCGTCGCCGCGGCTGAGACGCGGATCACCTTGGTGTAGACGGGCTTCTCGTCGCGGTCGCGGATGGTGATGCGCACCGGCGCCGAATAGCCGCCGCCCCCGGCCGAGGCGACATGGCCCTCCACGCCGATCTTGATGGTAACGGTATTGCCGCTGGCAAGGTCGCACTCACGGGCGAAATTGGTGATCGAGAATTGCGCGCTGGGAGGGCCATAGGCCGCAGCACCGGTAGGAATGTTGATCTGCGGGCATTCGGTATCGGGGTCGAAATCCACCCGCAGCGGCGCTTGGGAGGCGGTCTGCGTCTGCGTTGGCGCAGCCGTTTCCGTCGGCGTGCCATAGACACCGGTGATCATGCTGCTGGTGCAGCCGCCGAGAAGGAGCGCCGGGGCGACCACACCTGCCAACAGGGCGCTACGAGCCGCCCAGACGCCATACTGACTGCCAACCATCGTCACGCTCCGCTGAATGCACGGCGTCCTTATAGCATGCCGTTCGGCTTCGGCCAGTCCGGCAGGCGCGCGCATGCACAGGCCCTTCGGTCCGATTACCAGTCCGTGTGCTGCAGGAAGCGGCGCAGGATGTGATGGGAGTAAAAACTGGCGACTGTGGCGAGGAAAGCCGGAAAATCGACATGGGCATTGTCGTCGGCGCTGTCGGAGATGGTACGCAGCACGGCACAGGGCACACCATAGTCGTGGCAGATCTGGCCAATCGCTCCGCTTTCCATCTCGATGGCGAAAGCGTCCGGAATGTCGTTGCGCAGGGCTGCGACCGCGGCATGGCCGTTGACGAACTGGTCGCCGCTGATGATCAGGCCGCGATGGAGGCGGGGGGCGGCGAGAGCGAACCGTTCGCGAATCTCGGCGGAGAGCTGCGGCAGATCCTCGGCCAGGAAGGTCTCGATCGCCCGCGACAGGCTGTTGCTGATGGCGGCATCGGCGGCAAAGCGGGACATGCCCGTCAAGGGTACCTCATAGCGCGGGAAGATCGGCCTCGCGTCGAGATCGTGCTGGAGCATCGCATCACCGACCACGATATCGCCGACCTTCACCGATCGGGCCGCGCCGCCGGCCACGCCGACATTGAGGATGGCGCCGACCTGATAGGCATGGATGAGGCCCGCAGTGGCGGTGGCGGCGGCGACCTTGCCGACCCGCGAGAGCGTCAGCACGCAGGGACGGCCGAAGAGATGGCCGCTGTGATAATCCCTGCCGCCGATGCGCAGTGTCTGTGTGGCGCCGTCCTGCTTCATCAGGGCGAAAAGCGCTTCGGCCTCCTCGGCGAGCGGGACGAGAATGCCGAGGGGCGAGGTAGAAGAGATTGTCATGGGGGCTTCCGGGGGAGGGCGGTTCGGCGAAGGCGGGAACAGGCACCATAGGCCATTCGTTCATCGTCTTGATGTCAAGCCATTCCGAGGCGGCCGCCGGCCTTGCCAAAAGAAAAGGCCGGGACTGAGCCCGGCCACCTCGTCTCGTTCATGGGGGAGGCGCGGCGTCAGACCGCGATGCGCTCTTCGATCTCGTTGGGCTCGCGCAGCACATAGCCGCGACCCCAGACGGTCTCGATGTAATTGGACCCGTTGGTGGCGTTGGCGAGCTTCTTGCGCAGCTTGCAGATGAAGACATCGATGATCTTCAGCTCGGGTTCGTCCATGCCGCCATAGAGATGGTTGAGGAACATCTCCTTGGTCAGCGTGGTGCCCTTGCGCAGCGAGAGCAGCTCCAGCATCTGATATTCCTTGCCGGTCAGATGCACACGCGAGCCATGGACCTCGACCGTCTTGGTGTCGAGATTGACCACGAGGTCGCCGGTGGCGATCACCGACTGGGCATGGCCCTTGGAACGGCGGACGATGGCGTGGATGCGCGCAACCAGCTCATCCTTGTGGAAAGGTTTGGTCAGATAGTCGTCGGCGCCGAAGCCGAGACCCTTCACCTTATCCTCGATGCCGGCAAGGCCTGATAGAATCAGGATCGGCGTCTTGACCTTGGCCACCCTGAGGGAGCGCAGAACCTCGTAGCCCGACATGTCGGGAAGGTTCAGGTCGAGCAGAATGATGTCGTAATCGTACAACTTGCCGAGATCGACACCTTCCTCGCCCAGATCCGTCGTATAGACGTTGAAACTCTCTGACTTGAGCATCAGCTCAATGCTTTGCGCCGTGGCGCTATCGTCTTCGACAAGAAGTACGCGCATCTCAATCCCCCACTGCGGCCTCGGAGGGTCGACCGCCGTCGCGAATGCGCAGACGGCACGGTGAAGTCACCTCGTCGATGATCAACCGCGACGCTACGCAGGCATGGTTAACAAATTGTGATTCTCTCATGCAAGCGAAACTTGAAAACAAGGTACAAAACTCCCTGTAACACATTGCCTGAAAGACAGATTCGGTGAGCAGCAAGCGTCAACATTCACATGAAGAAACCTGCCTAAGCGATTCAACCGACTCACCCATTCGCCGCAGGATTTGGACAAACGTGGCGGTGAGTTCGTTGACCGTTGTTAGGGATCATTAACGAGGCAGGTAAATTAATGGTTACCGTCGGGGCAGGTTCTTAGGGATTTAGAACGAATCAACAGCTTTCCTCGAGTGCCCCGTCCCATGGCGAGAGCGGCGGCTGCTTCATCGGCGAGGAAAGAGGCTGGTCGGTTCATTGCGGGGCCGCTTCATCGAATCTGCTTGCTTCTTCAAGCTGTTAGAAACAAGTGAACGCAGTATTAATTCTGCCGTCGCTGCCCAGTGTGAAGCATAGTGCCGACCGGAGCCGGTAGTCTTTCCGCAGTCGGCCGATCCCAGGAGAAATCTTAAGAAAAGCGGCCGCCGCATGGAGAAGTGATGTATCGACTTGGTAAATCATGGCGCACGATTTTCTTGACTGTCGACTGTCCCGCCTTGGTTCGCGGCTTTTTTGCGGCGAGTAAGGAAGAATTCACGTCCATGCCGGATGCTGTGGGTCTTCGCCGGGCCGATGGCTTGGCGATCCGATTGTGCGGCCTATCCTCCACCATAGGGCGGCGGGCCGATGCGGCTGATGGAGTAATGAGTAATGAAGTCGCGCGATACCCTTATTCGTCTCAAGCGCTTCCAGGCAGACGAGAGACGCCGCCAGGTCGTCCAGATCGAAACCATGGTGGCTGAGTTCGAGCGCATGGCAGCCGAACTGGACCGCGAAATCAAGGCTGAGGAAGCCAAGGCCGGCATCACCGATCCAAGCCATTTTGCCTATCCGACCTATGCCCGCGCAGCGACTGCGCGTCGGGACAATCTGCGTGGCTCTGCCGATGATCTGAAGGTCAAGCTGGAAGATGCCAGGAGCGCGCTCGCCGATGCCCTGGAGGATCTGAAGATGGTCGAGACGCTCGATGACCGCGAGAAGGCAAGCGAGCGCAGCATCGCCGCTCAATAGATACCGACGCTGGACGTACAGGCCCGGCCGGCCTCCGGCTTGGGTACCATCGGGATGATACGGGGCCGCCGCTCACTGCTTGGGTGTCGGCGGCTTGGTACTGGTGCAGCGCAGATCCTTGCGCACGCAGGCGATACCCGGGGTCGAGCACATCGGCTTGCCGTTCACCACCGCACAAATGATGCATTCATCGGTGATTTCAGTACAATCGGGGTGACCGGCGATGAAGGAAAACACGCGGTCGTCAGGGGCAACAGGCTGGGAAGGAGCCGGAGGCTCCGCCGGTTTGGCCTGATTGTCCTGCGCCAGCACCGGCCACCATCCCTGGCCGACGGTCAGCAGGGCCGCAGCCAGACACAGGCGGATCAGCACGCTGCGCATGAGACATACTCCCTGCAATCGGCCTTCTCGGTGGGGATCCTAGAGCAAAGTGCGTCAGCCGCGAAATGCCGTAACCTCGATTTCAACCTTGATCTCTGGCTTGATGAGATCGCAGATCAGCATTGTGGCTGCCGGCCTGATCTCGCCGAAGATCCGGCCAGTCACCGCCATCACGGTCTCCACATGCTCGGTGCCGGTCACATAATAAGTCGCGCGCACCACCTCGCTCATGGCAAAGCCGCCCTCGGCCAGCGCCTTTTCGATGGTCGCCAACGTGTTTTCGGTCTGGGCGGCGACATCTTCCGGCAGCGTCATGCTGGCATAATCATAGCCGGTGGTGCCTGAAACGAAGCACCAGTCGCCCTGCACCACGGCGCGGGAATAGCCGGCGCTGCGTTCGAGCGGGGAGCCGGTCGAGATCAGTTTGCGGGGCATGGATATTTCCTCACACCGGCGTGGCCGCGATGCGCACGCCGCCATCGATCGTCTCGACGGCGACGGACATGCCGGCGGCCCGGGCGATCAGCCCGGTATAATAGGGCTGGATCAGATGGCTATCGAGCGTGCCGTTCTCCGGCTCGCCCGCCAGAAGGTTGATCAGGCCGGGCGGAATGCGCGAATTGCCCCCGAGCGAGATCACCTCGAAGGTCGGAGCCTCGGGATCTCCCGTCACCTTGGCATTGATGGAGCCGCCGCGCGGAATGGTGGTGGTGGAGACCACGAGCAGGTTCAACAGCAGCTTGACCTTGTTCTTGGGCATGAACTGGCGCGGCGCCGACCAGCTGAGCGTCACCTTCTCGTCCTGGATGAAGCCCCTGGCCACATTCTCGGCATCGCCGAGGTCGATCGAGGCTCCGGCCGAGCCGGCGGCACCGAAGGCGATCCGTGCAAATTGTAGGCGGGCCGAGGCATTCCTGGAGCTTTTCTTGATCAGGTCGAGGGCGAAGGCCTTCATCGAGGCATCGTCCTCGTCCTCGAGGACCTCGAGCCCGTTGACGATGGCGCCGACCGGATTGATCACATCATGGCACACGCGAGAGCAGAGCAGGGCGGCCAGATCAAGCGCATCGAGTTGAAAACCAGCGGTCATCGCAGCACCCAGGGTAAATCAAGAGAGAATCAGGTCTCGGAAATAAGGTTTTCAGATAGACTCTGCCGCACGGGATGTGAAGGCGCTAAGCCGATTCCCCCTGATCGAGCCAGGCTCGATCAGGGGGAATCGGCACAATCTCAAACGGTTGCCGTGCTTCCCGATATCGCCCGTTTACGGGCGATATCGGGAGACTCTGCCTGGGCATACCGCCGTTCCGTTCCGCGCTTTGTACAACCCAGGAGCGCGATCTCGAAGGGATGCGGAAAGGCAAGGCAGACCCAATATTCTTGCGGCATGGTGTCCATGAGACTAAACAGGCCCTGTTATCGGAGGCCCCTTTGAACCAGACCGCTCAGTCCTCGTCCCCGCTCGCTTCCACGCCCGATGCTATTGCGCGTGTCTTTGCCGACATTGCCCGTGAAGCGGGCGTCGCCATCATGCAGGTCTATGCCAAGGAATGCACGGCCCGCATCAAGGATGACCGCTCGCCCGTGACGGAGGCCGACGAACTGGCCGAGGCGATCATCCTGCGAAGGCTGGCGGATGTGATGCCTGATGTGCCGGTGGTGGCGGAAGAGTGCGCGGCCAAGGGCGTAATTCCCGAGGTCGGAACCCGCTTCATCCTGGTCGACCCGCTTGATGGCACCAAGGAATTCCTTCACCGCAACGGCGAGTTCACCGTCAACATCGCCCTGATCGAAGATGGCAGGCCGGTGGCGGGCTGCGTGTTCGCGCCGGCTGTGGATACGCTTTACGCTGGCGGCGACACGGCGTGGCGCGTGCAGGACGGCGTCGAAGAGTCGATCTCCACGCGGGCCTACCCGGCCGAAGGACTGACGGCCCTGTGCAGCCGTTCGCATCCTGACGCCAAGAGCGAGGCTTTTCTGGCTGAATACCCCATTGCCGACCGGCGCGAGGCGGGGTCATCGCTGAAGTTCTGCCGGGTTGCGGAAGGCGTCGCCGATGTCTATCCGCGCTTCGGGCCGACCATGGAATGGGATGTCGCCGCCGGCCATGCCGTGCTCTCCGCTGCTGGGGGGCAGGTTCTGATGCCCGATGGCGAAGATTTTCTCTATGGCAAGACCGAGGCCGGCTTCCGCAATGTCGCCTTCGTGGCCTGGGGCCAAGATACTCCCCGCAAATAAGACACGCCTCCCAAGCAAGACACTCCTGGCAAATAAGCTCGCTCCCCGTAAATAGCCACGGTCGAGCCCTTGCGGCGGCCCCGCTCGATCCCGGGTCGGTGCAATCCTGCAGGCCTCCTTGCCTCAATCCTGCGTAAATCTAGCCATGCTTCCGGTCGTTTTGCCTGTTGGAATCGCATGGTCGTATCGCCAAAGCCTCCTGCGATCTGGTGGCCTCACCGGGACCCGCGCGGACGCGTCGAAACGAAGAACGAGGGCAAGGCAGCGCTGCCTTGCAGACGCACTTTGCCCTTGGAAGCAATTTGTTAACGCTGATGGGCCACAAAATAGGGCTCACAGAGGCCAGACCCTCAGCCAACGAGGCTCGCGATGAACGATATTCTTCCCCGCCGCAAGGCTCTTACCATGATGGCCGGCATGGCTCTGTCCGCGACCGGCTTCGTCTCCCCGTCTCTGGCGCTTGCGCAGTCGGAGCGGCCGGAGCGCATCTCCTCCAACGAACTCGTCAATTCAGGCCATCGTTTCTTCGGCACCGTGTCGAGGGACCTGGCGCTCACCATTCAGAAGGCCGTGGCGCGCTGGGGTGAGCCCAACGGCTACATCCTCGGCCAGGAAGGCTCGGGCGCCTTCATCGGAGGGCTTCGCTACGGCGAGGGCACGATGTTCACCCGCAATGTCGGCGACCGCAAGGTCTACTGGCAGGGCCCCTCCGTCGGGTGGGATTTCGGCGGCGACGGCGCGCGCACCATGATGCTGGTCTACAATATGGACCGGATCGACGAGATCTACAGCCGCTTCCCCGGAATCGCCGGTTCAGCCTATATTATCGGTGGCTTTGGCATGACCGCGCTGGGCGATGGCAATATGATGGTGGTGCCCATCAAGTCCGGCGTCGGAGCCCGCCTCGGCATCAATCTGGGTTATCTCAAATTCACGCCGTCCGCGACGTGGAATCCCTTCTGATCACGCACAACCTTGCGGGATCCTGAGGGCGGTTGCTGGCTTTCATCTTGGCAGAAAAACGCCGATGCCAGCGCTGCCATCAGATCATCTAGGCAAACCGCACGTCATGGATGCTGACGGGACATCGAAGTGCGATTTTAAGCACGCTGTGCGTTTTCACCCTGCAATGTCGTCGAATTGACGTATAGTACAGCGAAGATATCGCCGTACTGAGACTCTGCCGTGCTCGATTATGCGATTGCCTTTTTCCTGGGAGGAGCGCTCGCCGCCCTGGCCGCATTGGCCATGGTGCCCGCGATCTGGGGCCGTGCGCGTCGCTTGATCCGCCGTGAAATGGAAACGGCGCTGCCCCTGTCGATGGCGCAGGTTCGGGCTGCTCAGGATCATGTCCGCGCGGAAGCGGCCATACGGCATCGCCGCCTTGAGCAGAAGGTTGAGAACGAGAGAGCCCGGCGCCATCAGCTCATGGCTGAACATGGCCGGCAGACCGAAAGGCTGCGCCGGCTCGAAACCCTGCTCGGAGTTGATGCTGCCAGGCTTGCCCAGATGGAAGAAGGTGCTGCCAACGCCCAGCGCGGCGTGCTCGCCGCCCAGCAGGATGTTGCAGCCCTCAAGGCAGAGCTGGCGGCAGCGCAGGTAACTATTGCGCTGCGCGACGACGAAGCGCTCGATCATGGCCGCGAACTTGCCTCGGCGCGGGGAAGCAATGACAGCCTGCGCATCGAAGTGGTCGCTCTTCGCACCAAGCTCGCTGCGGCGGAAGATGGCGCGGTTCTGCATCAGCATGAATTGCAGGAAGTGCTGGAACTGGCGTCCGGCAAGGATGATCGCCTCGCCACCCAGTCCATCGAGTTGATGCGGCGCGATACTGCGATCGCCGCCCTCGAGGCGCGCACGGCCTCGTTGCAGCGCGAATTGCAGACGATGGCCGACAGGAGGCAGGTGGCCGAAACGGAGAAATCGGACAGTCAGGTCCGGTTCTCGGATTGGGAGGCAGACCTGCGCCGCAAGGACGCCCTGCTGGCCGAGCGCGATGCGCGGCTTGCGCTGGCGGCCGGACGGGAGGCCGAACTGATCGCCGAGCTCAATCGCCTGCGCCGCAGCGCGGAGCCGAGCGCGGCCGAGGAAGAAATCGGTGCCCTCAAGATCGAGCGGGCTCGCTTGCAGGCCGAACTTGCCGCTCTTCGCGAAGAGGCTCATGAATCCTGGCTGCGCATCGAAGCCGACAACAGCCTGCTGCGGCGTGAAATGGCACAGGTCGCTGCCGAGATCGCCCGCGAGGCGGCGACCCGCAGGGCCGTCGGCGTGGTGCCCGGACCGGAGCGCCAGGCGGCGAACGATCTGGCGGCGAACGAGCCGCAGGCTGCAGACAGCCGGGAAGCCGCGCCCCGCTGACGGCGTTGCCCATGCATTCTCGGCTTGTAGTTATACCGACGCCTTTCAAGGTCTTTCGAATCTAAAACCCGGCGAAGGCTGGATAGGGCATTGCGACCCCTCATCCGCCCCCTCGGGGCACCCAGTCCACTCCAAGTGGAGTGGACCGATACCCGCAAGGGGAGAAGGCGAGCGGCGAGCGCTGCGCCTTCCAAAGTGATCCCCTTCTCCCCTTGTGGGAGAAGGTGCTGGCAAGCGGATGAGGGGTTGCACCGCTCTATCTGGACTTCAGAACTCAACATCTTGAAAGGGGGGTCATCAGACCCGCCCCCCAAATGCCGCCTCCCGTATCGGCTTGCCGTGAGTCACTCTTTTCGCGACCCGGTATAATGATCTCGGCTTAAAGCGCGGCGGCGATCTTCGCCGCCAGGCGCGCATTGTTTTCCACCAGGGCGATGTTGGCGATCAGGCTGCGCCCCTGGGTGAGGTCAAGCATGCGCGAGAGCAGGAACGGCGTGAGAGCCTTGCCGGAAATGCCCATGGCATCGGCTTCGTCCACGGCCGCCTCGATGGCGGGATTGATCTCATTAGCGGCGATCTCGTCGGCCAGCGGAATGGGATTGCCGACCAGCACGCCGCCATCGAGGCGCAATTCGGCGCGGGCGCGGATCAGGGCGGCGATGTCGGCGGGATCATCGAGGCGCATCGGCGCCGCCAGGCCGCTCTTGCGGCTCCAGAAGGCGGGAAATTCGTCGGAGCCGTAGCCGACAACCGACACGCCGAGCGTTTCCAGCGTTTCCAGGGTTTTGGGCAGGTCGAGAATAGCCTTGGCGCCGGCGCAGACGACGCAGACCGGCGTGCGCGCCAGTTCCTGCAGGTCAGCCGAGATGTCGTAGGTCTTCTCGACACCGCGGTGCACGCCGCCGATGCCGCCCGTGGCGAAGACGCGGATACCGGCACGGTCGGCGGCGATCATGGTGGCTGCCACCGTGGTGGAGCCGTTCTTCCTGGTGGCCACGGCATAGCCGAGATCGGCGCGGCTGAGCTTCAGGAAGCCCGTGGCCTGGCCCATGGCTTCGAGCTGGCTGTCCTCGAGCCCGGCATGGATGACGCCGTCCAGCACCGCGATGGTCGCCGGTTCGGCGCCTCCAGCCCTGACGGCAGCTTCGACCTTGCGGGCTGTCTCGACATTCTGGGGCCATGGCATGCCATGGGTGATGATGGTGGACTCGAGGGCAACCACCGGCTTGCCCTCGCGGAGGGCTGCGGCGACGGCGGGCGAATGGGTAATGGAGGTCATGGCTCTATCGTTTCGAGGGGATGGGAAAGGGCGTGGCGGGCCAGCACGGCCTGTATGGTGAGATCGGAGCGCACAGTCTGGGGTGATTCGACCGTAAGGGCGGCGGCGGCCATGGCGCGACGGGCTGCCGTGAGAAAGGTGTCGCCGGCGGCAAGGCGCGCCAGCGTGCCGCCGGCCAGCGCATCCCCGGCACCGTTGACGTTGGTCGGGCGGGAGGGAAGCGCCGCGATCGGCGTGACCTTGCCCCCCTCCCAGGCGAGAGCCCCTCGGGGACCGAGCGTGAGCAGTCCGCGCGGCACCGGGCCGGCAGCGAGCCTGGCAGCCAGATCCTCCGCTTCGTCCTCGCTCCCGAGCAGGGCGCGCGCCTCGTAGAGATTGAGGAAGAGGATGTCGATCGCAGCCAGGATGGGTACGAGCTTGGCCAGTTTCTGTACCGAGACGGGCACGCAGGCGAGGGGACGGGCACCCTTGGCTTCTGCCACGGCCTGCAATGCAGCTGGCGGCAGGTTGGCATCGGCGAACACATAGCCATCCGAAGGGAAGGCAGCCAGCCGGGCGGCGATGGCTTCGGGCGCGATCCGGTCGAAGATCGCCATGTCGGCGAGGCCGATCACCAGCTCACCCTCGCCGCTGAAGATGGCGGTGTAGGAGGCGGTCGTCCCCCCGCTTGCAGTGGTGACGCTGGTCATGTCGATGCCGGCCCGGCTGCTTTCCTCCATGACTCGGCGACCCTCCAGGTCGTCACCGACCAGCGAGATGAGGCCGACATCGACGCCCAGGCGCGCCAGATTCTCCGCCACGTTACGGGCAACGCCCCCCAGGCTGGTGCGCATCGTGCCGATGTTCGAGGTGTAGAGGCGCTCCTTCGCATCGGCGGTCTCGCCGACGCGGTCGATGACGCAGCCCCCTGCACACAGAACGGGACGATAGGCCATGCTTCCTCACGACGGGCAGCTCTTCGAGATGCCCCAAAGCGCCTCCCGTGCCACAGATTCGTGCCCGCAACAATGCGACGCTCCGCCGGTTGCCGCTTTCCTCTTGCGTCATGCCACGATTGCAGCCATGAGAAGCGCGCCTTCCGGTCGAGCAGAATTTCCTGATAGCACCCACGAACGGGCACTATCAGGAAATTCTGCAGGCGTTTGAGATCCAGCGGATTCCCTCTGGTCGAGCCACGGGCTCGACCAGAGGGAATCCGCCTAGGCCTTGCTCTTTCCCGGCAACCGCCACATTTTGCGCATTCTTGTTTGGCTTTTGTGGCTCTTCTTCCCTCCGAGATGGTTTCATGCGCACTGCCCCCCTGCTTGCTGCCCTGTTGCTGATGGCCTCGCCAGCCCTGGCCCAGACGGAGCCGCAACCTTCGCCGCCCCAAGCCCAGCCACAGCCTCAGGCCGAACAGCAGCCTCAAGGTCAACCCGCTCCCCAAGCCCAACCTGCTCCCCAAGCCCAGCCGCAATCCGGGACGCAGCCCGCCGTACAGCCCCAGGGGCAGGCACAGCCGCAGCCCCAGACTCAAGTCCAGGTTTGCACCACGCCCACCGATCCCGCCGGCTTCCCGGCCTGGCTTGAGAATTTCAAGAAGGATGCGCTGGCCAGGGGCATCGGCACTCAGGGAATGGCGGCTCTGGACGGCGTCAGCTACGACCCCAAGGTGATCGGGCTCGATCGCGCCCAACGGAAGACCTTTTCGCAGACCTTCGAGGAATTCTCGGGCCGCATGGTCAATGCCTACCGCATCAAACGCGGCAAGCAGGTGATCAAGAAGTACCAGGCGGTGTTCGACAAGGCCGAGGCCGAATATGGCGTGCAGGCGCCGATCATCGCTTCCCTGTGGGCGCTCGAGACCGATTTCGGTGCCAATGTCGGCAAGTTCGAGAGCATCCGCTCGTTGGCGACCCTCGCCTTCGATTGCCGCCGCGGTGACAGGTTCCGCCCCGAATTGTTTGCCGCCCTCACCATCGTCGACAAGGGCGACGTGCCGCTGCACGAAATGCGCGGCGCCTGGGCGGGCGAGATCGGCCAAGTCCAGTTCATGCCGACTTCCTATCTCAAGCATGCGGTGGATTTTGACGGCGATGGCCATAAGGATCTGGTCAAGAGCCAGGCCGACGTAATCGGTTCCGTGGCCAAGTTCCTGTCAGGCCGCTGGCAGCGCGGCGCCGGCTGGAACCCTGGCGAGCCGAATTTCGATGCCCTCAAGGCTTGGAATGGCAGCGAGCTCTATCGCAAGACGGTGGCGTTGCTGGCCACGAAGATCGCGGAATAGCCAAAAGGCCGGTCCCGAGACCCAATGCAGTTCACTTAAGCGTCTTCGAGTTTGCACGATCTTTGTCATTGCCGGGCTCGACCCGGCAATCACAATTCGGAGCGTTTGTCCCTTAAGTGAACCGTATTAGGTCCCGAGACCGGCCTTTTCCATGTGGGACCGTGAAAATCCCCTGTTCGGCATGAAACCCGCGTGGCAAGGTTGCGGCTTGAGCCCGCCACACCGGAGTTTCCCGATGCTTCGCCGCACCTTTCTTGCCCTTGGCGCCCTCGCTGCCATGGCCGTTCCCCTTGGATTGACCCAGGGACCGGCCGAGGCCCAGACGCTGCCCGATCTCAAGGGCCGCACCATCGTCGCCGTCACCGAGAACGCCTATTTTCCGCTGAACTTTACCGATCCGAAGACGGGGCAGGGCATCGGCTGGGAATATGATGCGATCAACGAGGTCGGCAAGCGCCTCAATGCCAAGATCGAATGGAAGACCTCGTCCTGGGACGCCATGATCCAGGCCGTGCAGAACGGCCAGTTCGACATCGGCATGGACGGCATCTCCATCACCGATGAGCGCAAGAAGCAGGTCGCCTTCACCGACCCCTATTTGGTGTCCGAGCAGTTCATGCTGGTGCGGGCCGATGAGAAGCGCTTCACCGACGCCAAGGGCTTCGCAACCGACGACAAGCTGTTCGTCGGTGCCCAGTCCGGCACCACCAATTTCTTCGTCTCGGTCACCGATCTGCTTGGCGGCAACGACAAGAGCCCACGCCTCAAGCTGTTCGAGACGTTCGGGGCCTCGGTACAGGCGCTTAAATCGGGCGATGTCGATACGGTGCTGATGGACAAGGCCGGCGCCGAAGGCAACATCGCCGCTTCGCCCGACAGCTTCAAGATCGTCGGCAACGGCCTCGGGCATGACGAGTTCGGCTTCATCCTCAAGCAGGGCTCCGATCTCATCGGTCCTGTCAACGCTGCCCTGGCTGCGATGAAGGCCGACGGGACGACCAAGGCTCTCGATAAGAAGTGGTTCTTCGACTACAAGACCGCGAACTGAGCCGGTGTCGGCCGCCTGGTGCCATGGCGTCACGGCGGGCGGAACGAAGCGATGACGAAAACGCCCATCGGTCCGATCCTCGGGCCGCCTGCCTCACTTCCGGATCTTCCTTTCTGCAGATGACGACATCTCCCGCCGCCGGCACGCCCCGCCACGCGCCACCGCCGCCGCCCTCCTTCCTGTCGAAAGTGCCCTGGTGGCTGGTGATCCTCGTCGTGCTCGGGGCCGCCGTCCTGATCGGCGGCCTGGCCAGCGAGCAATATCGCATCATCTTCGGCGTGGTCGGGCAGGGGCTCTTCGTCACCATCCGGGTGACCGTGATCGCCTTCGCCGCTTCATTGGTTCTCGGCACCATTCTTGCGCTGGGCCTGGTGTCGCACTCGCGCTGGCTCGGGGAGGCGCTCAAGGCCTATGTCGAGGTCATGCGCGGCGTGCCCATGATCGTGCTGCTCTATTATATCGCCTTTGCGGTCGGCCCGGCACTGATCGAAGGCTATGTCGCGCTGTTCGGCCCAGCCATCGCCGCCGGTTTCATGCCGGAGATCACCATCCGCGATTTTAGTTTCGAGTGGCGGGCGATCTTCGCGCTGACCCTGGCCTATTCGGCCTTCATCGCCGAGATCGTGCGCGGCGGTATCCAATCCATCCCCGCAGGACAGTTCGAAGCCGCGCAGGCCCTCGGCCTTACGCGCTTCAAGACCATGCGCCTGGTCGTGCTGCCGCAGGCCTTCAAGACGATGACGCCGCCGCTCGGCAACGACCTCGTCTCCATGCTGAAGGATTCCTCGCTGGTGTCTGTGCTCGGCATCGCCGACATCACCCAGAACGGCAAAACTTATACCGCTTCCACCTTCCGCTTCTTCGAGACCTATACGGTGGTGGCCTTCTTCTATCTGGTGATGACCATCGGCCTGACCCTCCTGGTGCGCCGGCTGGAGCAGCGCATGCGTCGCAACGAGGTTCGGCAGGATTAGGGGTACTGGAGGGTCGATCTCCAGATTGACCTCTTGGAAACGCTGAGTGTGCGGATAAAGAGGTCAATCTGGAGATCGACCCTCCAAGGAGGTTGGAAACCCACAGTCCCTTGCGCCGTCCTGGCCGAACTGGCACATTCCGTCAAGATCATGCCAGATGTTTCCTCTCCCGCCGGTCCCCTCGTGGCCGTGCTCGTCTATGATGGCCTGTGCACCTTCGAGTTCGGGGTGACCTATGAGGTGTTCGGCCTGCCGCGCCCCGAGATGGGGCCTTCCTGGTATCGCTATGCCACCTGCGCCATCGAGCCCGGCCCGTTGCGGGCGGCAGGCGGGCTGACGGTGGAACCGCATGCCGGCCTGGAACTGCTGGACGAGGCCGATCTCGTCATCGTGCCGGGCTGGCGTGGTATCGACACGCCGGTGCCGGCGGATCTGATCGCCTGTCTCAAATCCGTGCATCGGCGCGGTGCCCGCCTGATGTCGCTGTGTTCCGGTATCGCCGTGCTCGCCGCCTGCGGCCTGCTCGATGGCCGGGAGGCGACCACGCATTGGCGCTATGCGGCTGATATCGGCGCTCGCCATTCCAGTATCGTGCTCGACCCGGACCGACTCTATGTCGACCTCGGCGACGTGCTCACCGCTGCCGGCAGCGCGGCGGCGCTGGATCTGTGCCTGCATGTGATCCGGCGGGACTTCGGGCCGGATGCCGCCAACACCGTGGCGCGCCGGCTGGTGGTGCCCCCGCATCGCGATGGCGGCCAGGCCCAGTTCATCGAACGGCCGGTGCCACGCGAGCGCGAGTCCGCCCGACTCGCCCCGTTGATCGACTGGCTGCGGCAGAATTTGGCCCTCCCCCATCGTATCGAGGCGATTGCCGCTCGTTCCGGCATGAGCCAGCGCACCTTCCAGCGCCGTTTCGAGGAGACGACGGGGTTGCCGCCGGGAGAATGGCTGGTGGCCGAGCGCGTGCGGCTGGCTCGGGAACAGCTCGAGCGCAATCTCGGCGCCTCGCTCGGTGACGTTGCCGCAAGCTGCGGCTTCAATTCGCTGGAGACGATGCGCCATCATTTCCGGCGTCGCGTGGGCGTCAGTCCTGCGGCCTATCGGGCGCGCTTTTACGGCGGGTAGCTCTTCCTGAGATTGCAGGCTTCCAGCCTGCTTCTTCCTAGCCGGAGCTTGTCCAAGGCAGGCTGGAAGCCCATAGGCGCTAACTTTGCGAGTGGAGGCGCCTGAAACGAGGTGTGCCGATCTCCAGATCGGCATCTTCCTGCCGGCAAGCACAGCGCTTCCAAGATGGTCGATCTGGAGATCGACCCACCAGATAAGCACCGAGTTCCACAAAGTGAGCGCCTATGGGCTGAAAGCCTGCGATCTAAGAAGTTTAGTCGGCAAATTTCAGCACGGATTGCAGCAAACCCGGGAATTTGTCCTCGACGTCCGGACGCAGGGCCACGAAGCAGCGCGTGCCTTCCTTGCGGTGGCTGACGATGCCGGCCTCGCGCAACTGTTTGATGTGATGGCTCAGCGTCGAATTGGCGACCTGGCAATCGAATTCCGTCGATCCCTTCTCGCCCTCCGCGAGCAGCGTGGTGACGATGTGCAGCCGCACCGGATCACCGAGGGCGGCCAGAACGCCGATCAGATTGATGTTGTTCACATCGGGGTGAGGGTGTTGCTTCATGGCTTCTTCTACCTATATTCGACGAACATCGAACTTTGAAACTTTAACGCCTCGGCGAGCCGACCACCAGTTAAGTCTGTGTAAGCCAGGTGCAGGAGTGTCAATCGATCACCCAGAAAAGCCATTTGGAACAAGGTTCTTCCAATGCCCTCCTTACTTGATCCCATTCGTATCGGCGCGCTCGACCTGCCCAACCGCGTCGTCATGGCCCCGTTGACCCGCACCCGCGCCAGCGCAGGCCGCGTGCCCAACACGCTGATGCGCGATTACTATGTCCAACGCGCCTCGGCCGGCCTGATCCTGACCGAAGCCACCGCCGTCACGCCGATGGGCGTGGGCTATCCCGATACCCCCGGTATCTGGTCGCGGGAGCAGGTCGAGGGCTGGAGGGTCATCACCAAGGCCGTGCACGAGGCCGGCGGGCGCATCGCCCTGCAGCTTTGGCATGTCGGTCGCATTTCCGATCCTGTCTATCTCGACGGGGCCCTGCCGGTAGCGCCGAGCGCCATCGCGCCTGCAGGCCATGTCAGCCTCATCAAGCCCGAAAAGCCCTATGTCACGCCGCGTGCACTCGAACTCGACGAGATCCCCGCTATCGTTGAGGCCTATCGCCAGGGCGCTGCCAATGCCAAGGAGGCCGGCTTCGACGGCGTCGAGATCCACGGCGCCAACGGCTATCTGCTCGACCAATTCCTGCAGGATTCCACCAACAAGCGCACCGACGCCTATGGCGGCTCGATCGAGAACCGGGCGCGGCTGATGCTCGAGGTCACCGACGCGGTGATTTCGGTTTGGGGTGCCGACCGGGTTGGCATGCATCTCGCCCCGCGCGGCGATTCGCATTCGATGGGCGATTCCGACGCGCCGGCCCTGTTCGGCTATGTCGCCCGGCAATTGGACGCCCGCGGGATCGCCTTCATCTGCGCTCGCGAATACGCCGATGGTTCCAGCGTTGCTCCGGTGATCCGCAGCAATTTCAAGGGCGTCTTCATCGCCAACGAAAAATTGACGGCCGCAGATGCGGAGGCCCTGGTCGAGAGCGGCGCAGCCGATGCGGCGGCTTTCGGCAAGCTCTTCATCTCCAATCCGGACCTGCCCAAGCGCCTGTCGCTCGGCGCACCACTCACCCCGTGGAATGCCGCGACCTTCTATGCCAAGGGCGCCGAGGGCTATACGGACTATCCGGCGCTGGAAGAAGTGCCGGCGTGACCCTCCTGGGAGCGCGGACTTCCAGTCCGCTCTTCCTGTCCTGCACGCGCAGCGTTTCCAAGAGCGGACATCGCGACATGCAGGCATGTCGCTAAAGCGTTTTGCGATTTGGTGGAATCACCAAGAACAGCGTTTCCGTCTAAACGCGCTTTGCTCTAGGATCTCCGCGTTCCTTTACTTAGCCTTCTTCACGTCCTTGATGTCGGCGAAGACGATGGCCGGTGACCTTTCGCCCTGATAGCGCAGGTCGAAGGCGGATTTGGCCATGAACACCGGATCGCCGTCGAGATCGTCGGCGATCGAGAAGTTGTGGGAAGTGAGGAAACTGTCGAGCTCTTGCTTCGTCGGTGCCGAAACCCAGCGCGCCAGCGCGAATTCGGAGGGCTCGAAGCGGATCTCCAGCCCGTACTCGGCGGCGAGCCGACCCTGCAGCACGTCGAGCTGCAGGGCGCCGACCACGCCGACCAGGGCAGGGGAGCCGTCGCGCGGACGGAACACCTGCACCACGCCTTCCTCAGCGAGGTCCTGCAGGGCGTCCTTGAGCTTCTTGGCCTTCATGGCGTCGGGCAGGCGCACCCGGCGCAGGATTTCCGGGGCGAAGCTGGGTACGCCGAGGAAGGCGATCTCTTCGCGCTCGGTGAGCGTGTCGCCTATGCGCAGGGCACCGTGGTTGGGAATGCCGACCACATCGCCCGCATAGGCTTCCTCGGCCAGAGCGCGATCCTGGGCGAAGAAGAATTGTGGCGCGTTGAGGCTCATCGACTTGCCGGTACGCACCTGCTTCACCTTCATGCCGCGCGTCAGCTTGCCCGAGCACAGCCGTACGAAGGCGATGCGGTCACGGTGATTGGGATCCATGTTGGCCTGGATCTTGAAGACGAAGGCGGACAAATTGTCCTCCGTCGCCTCGACCATGCGGGTGGCCGCCTCCTGGTCGCGCGGCTGGGGCGCGTAATCGCCCAGGCCCTTGAGCAGGTCGCCCACGCCGAAATTCTTGATGGCCGAGCCGAAGAACACCGGCGTCATATGGCCTTCGCGGAAGGCGGCGAGATCGAACTCGCCGCAGGCTTCCTGGACCAGCGCGATCTCCTCGGAGGCTGCTTCGGCGTCGATGGAAGGCACGGCGCGGGCGAGGGCGGCCGCATCGCCAGCCTCGACTGGAATCGGCGCGGTGTCCTTGTCGAGCAGTCGGACATGGCTGGCTGCGAGATCATAGGTCCCGGCGAAGTCGCGGCCGCGGCCGAGTGGCCAGGTCATCGGCACGGTGGAGAGGGCCAGCGTCTTCTCGATCTCGTCGAGCAGTTCGAAGGGGTCGCGCCCCTCGCGGTCCATCTTGTTGATGAAGGTGACGATGGGAATGTCGCGCAGGCGGCAGACCTCGAACAATTTGCGCGTGCGCGCCTCGATGCCCTTGGCCGCGTCGATCACCATCACCGCAGAATCGACGGCAGTGAGCGTGCGATAGGTATCTTCCGAGAAGTCCTCATGGCCCGGCGTGTCGAGCAGGTTGAAGACGAGGCCCTCATATTCGAAGGTCATCACCGAGGTGACCACCGAAATGCCGCGCTCGCGCTCGATCGACATCCAGTCCGAGCGGGTATTGCGCTTTTCTGCCTTGGCCTTGACCTGGCCGGCCAGCTGAATCGCCCCGCCGAACAACAGCAGCTTTTCCGTCAGCGTGGTCTTGCCGGCGTCCGGGTGGGAAATGATGGCGAAGGTGCGCCGCCGCTCGACTTCGCGGGCGAGCGGGGTGATGGCCGAAGTGTGTGACAGATCGTTCAAGGCGGAACCGCAGAAAAGTTTGAGGCCCAGAAGCGGGGGCGATCATCGGGAATTGGCGCGCTTTTGGCACGAAACGGGGCTCGCGTCACCCCCGGCGATATAAGCGCGGCCTGTGGATTGATCACGCAATGCAAAAAAACTGAAACTTGCCTGTTGCAATCCGTCACGGGCTTTGGCATAGAGCGCCCACGCCGATGCAACGAGCATCTGCGGCCCACGGATGCGGGAGTAGCTCAGGGGTAGAGCACAACCTTGCCAAGGTTGGGGTCGAGGGTTCGAATCCCTTCTCCCGCTCCAGTGGACCCTTCGGGGAAACAACAAAAAAGCGGTCCTTCGGGGCCGCTTTTTGCTTTTCGGGCCAATGGCTGGCCAGCTGTTCCATGACTTCCTACTTCTTGCCGCCCATCAGGGCGATGAAGTCGGCGGCCTTGTCCTTTTCGTACATGGAGCCTGTGGTGATGTCGAAGCCGGGCTTGATTCCGCCGGCCTGCATCGCGGCGAGCGAGAGGGCGAGATAGCTCTGGGCCTGAGGGTCCTGCCAGGCCGCCGCCATCACATAGCCGTCCTGCACCTCGTTGGCGGTATCGAGCGAATTGCCCCAGCCGACCACCGGAATCGCGCCCGGCTTCACGCCGACCTGGTCGAACACGCGCTTGATGCTGCCGGAGACGAGGTCGCCGAGGGGGAGAATCGCCTTGATCTTGCTGCGGTTGGCCGTGAGGTAGTCGCTCATGCGGGAGATGATATCGGCCTGATCGAGCGTGGCGTCGGTGATCTCCCAGCGGATATTCAGCGGCTTGAACACGCTGGCGATGCCCTTTTCCTGGTCGGCGCCATAGGTCGCGCCCGGCACTTCCACCGGCATCCAGACGAAATCGCCCGATTTCACCAGTCCCTTGTCGACGAGGTAGCGAGCATGGTCGGCGCCGGCCTTGACATTGTCCCCGCCCACGAAGGTGGAAAAGCGTACGGTCTTGTCGTCGGAGTTGAAGGCGATCACCGGGATCTTCTTGGCATTGGCCTCCTCGACCGGCTGCACCAGGCTGCCGGCCGCGGGGCTCGCCGTGACGATGCCGTCGGCGCCGGCTGCGATGGCGGCACGGATGGCTTCCTGTTGGGAGGCGACATCACCATTGTGGAAGGAGGTGTTGACCTTGTTGCCGGTGTCCTTGGCCCATTGCTCGGCGCCGGCCAGGAAATAGGTCCAGACGGGGTCGGCGGCCGAGCCGTGCGAGATCCAGTAGAATGTCTTGGAGGCCGCCTCGGCCGGGGACGGCGCAGACGAGAACGCTATGCACAGCGCGGCGCCGGCGCCGAGCCCCCAACGCATCATCCGTCCGGCCAGAACTTTCAGTCGCATCATTTCCTCCCGATGTGATTGTTCGTTGTTGTGGTGATGCCGGCACCAGGCTGAAAGACTTGGTATGCGCATCCCCGACGAAGCATCCTACATCGGCGGGCGCTGCCAGATGCCGCAGATTCCACCATTCTTGTGCTGGCAGGTTTTTCGATCGCCCGAGGCCGCCTGGGATCGAGCCTTCTTCAGCAGATGGAGGGCGGCGCGATCGCCTGGCCCTGGCCTGCACGGGGCCGTGTCAGGGTCCGATCTGCCGGGCCTTGGCGAAGGCTTCGGCTTGCTGTTCTGCCTCTTCACGCTCTGCCACCAGGCGCTCGGCCCGCCTTTCGCGCCGCCAGGCGATCAGGCTGTTGATGGTGAGGGCGGCGAAGCCGAGCGTATAGACCGCGGCGACGAAGGCGCTGAACCAGGCATTGTTGTCGCCGGTCCGCAAAGCGCGCTGGAGTTCGATATAGGTGGCGATGCCGTAGATCAGCACCACCAGCATGATGAAGTTCTGCACCCGAGCGCCGAAGCGCCGGAGGATGAGATGCAGGCACAGATAGAAGAACGGCATCACCACGGCATTGGCGATGATGCGGCCAATCGGATGGAAGATCGAGGGCAGCATCTCGCCGAGCCAGCGCGCGCCGAAAAACGGGACGGCCAGGAGCACGGCATAGAGCAGGCCGAGGCCGATCCAATCCAGCAGGCGGTTGGAAAATGCCGGTCTCGTCGGTTCTGCCGTCATGATCCCGTTCCGTGGACTGTACCCGCTCCGGATTTAAGCACATTCCGGAGCGAGGGACAGAGGAAACAGGGTCGCTGCGATCAGGCCGCGCCAGCTTCGCGAATGACGCGGCCGAGCCGCTCGATGCCCTGGTCGATCGCAGCGTCATTGGCCAGCGAGAAGCTCAGCCTGATCGTGTTGGCGCCCGAGCCGTCGGCGTGGAAGGCCTGGCCCGGCACGAAGGCGATGCGGGCGGTCTCGATGGCGCGGGCCAGGAGGCGGGCGCCGTCCATGCCGTCGGGCAGCGTCACCCACACGAACATGCCGCCTTCGGGGCGCGACCAGCGCACGCCCTCAGGCATGTGGCGTTCGAGGGCCGCCAGCATGCGGTCGCGCCGATGGCGATAGGCGCCGCGGATCTTCTCGACCTGGGCGGGGAAGGCATGTTCTGCCACATGGTGCATCGCCATCTGGTTGATGGTGGGGCTGTGCAGGTCGGAAGCCTGTTTCATCAGCACCAGCTTCTTGATTACACCGGCGGCGGCGCAGATCCAGCCCATGCGCAGGCCCGGCGCCAGCGTCTTGGAGAAGCTGCCGCAGGAGATGGTACGGGTGGCGTCGATATGGCCCTCGCGGGCAATGTCGAGCGCCAGGATCGACGGCACATCGGCGCCGTCATAGCGCAGGGATTGATAGGCCGTGTCCTCGATCACCACGATGTCGAGTTCGCGGGCGAGATCGAGCACGCGTTCGCGCCCGGCCTGGTCCAGCGTCTCGCCGGTCGGATTGGCGAAATCCGGCGTCAGATAGGCGAATTTCACCCGGCCACCGGCCTTCGCGGCGGCGTCGGCATAGGCGGAAGGGGTCATGTTGCCTTCCACCGGCGCCAGCCTGTCATAGCGCGGCTCATAGGCGTTGAAGGCCTGCAGAGCGCCGAGGTAGGTCGGCCAGGTGACAAGGGCGGTATCGCCGGGCGAGATGAGCAGCTTGCCGAGATAATCGAGCGCCTGCTGAGAACCGGAGGTGATGAGGATGTTGTCCGGCCCACAGGTAACACCGATACGCTGCATCTGCCTGACCACCCAGTCGCGCAAGGGCGGGAAGCCCTCGCTGGTGGAATATTGCAGTGCCGCGCCTGCGCTGGCATCGCCGAGCACGCTGGCATAGGCCGTCCGGAAGGCCTCGCTCGGAAACAGGGCGGGGTCGGGAATGCCGCCGGCGAAGGAAATGATGTCCGGCTGTTCCAGCAGTTTCAAAAGTTCGCGGATTTCCGAGGCACGCATCCGTCCCGCCCGCGTGGCGAAGATCGCTTCCCAGTCCAAGATCCTGTTCTCCTGACAAACGGCAGCAAGACGCATGCCGCCACACAACCACGGCATCGCCTCCAATTGGAAAAAGCCTGCCCGTTTTCAGGGCGCGATGCTCATGTTGCGTGCAGCATCCTCCTTGTGAAAAAATATGTCAACAATGCTGACGTATTTTTTCACTTGTTGCACGAGGCAGGTCGGCACCATGCGTGAAGGAGGCGGTCGATCACCTACCAGATCCGTCGAATGGGTTTCTGTCGGGATCATGGGTCAGTTTCAGATTTCGGGCCGGCCGAACCGCGGCATGGAAAGGCTGTACTGGTACTATTATCCTTGTTTTACTAGCGCGATAACACTAGTTGGCGCTAAAAACAACATTAAGAGGACATTGCATGTCGCGCGAATTCATGATTTTATCTTAATTCTGCGAATTAAGTTGGAGGGAATCTGATGATTGATCCAATTTCTTCTTCGTTCTATCTCTCTATTTTTGACAATTCGATAGAAATATTTAAAGAAAATAAAGTATCTGATGATATGGAGATGGTCGATAGAGTCGATCTTATCTCGGGCATCTTGGAGAATAGGGAGTCGTCGACAGGCCTATTGCCTGAGGAAACGGCCACTCTTCTTCATCTTATACGCCGCAATCCGGATCAGAAACTTCGTGCAATGGTTGTGGAGGCGGCGCGCAGGCAACGCCAGAGAACCTTCGGCCAGAGCGTGGCGACGATGGTGCCGATCGAGGTGACGTCCTTTTGCGCGAGCACCTGCCGTTTCTGCGGCTGGCGCGCCGACAACAAGGAAATGGTGCGCCTTTCCATCACCGAAACCGCCATCCGTGAGCAGGCACGCATTCTGGCGCGCAAGGGCTTCTCCCATTTCGAAATCGCGGGCGGCGACGACCTGACCCTGTTGCAGCAGCATCTCAAGGGGCTGGTGCGCGGCCTCAAGGAAGAAACTTCGGCCGTCAATCCGGAGGCGCGCGTCTCGGTCTGCCTCGTGCCGATGCATGAGCAGCACTATCGCGATCTCAGACAGGAAGGGCTCGATTGCGTGCTGACCTGGCAGGAGACCTATGACCGCGAACTCTACGGCTATCATATTCCGAGCGGACCGAAAGCCTGGGGTGTCGACGAACAATTGCGTCTGCAGAAAAAGACGGACGAGCCCGTCGGCTTCCTGCATCGGCTGCGCTCCCAGGAATTGGCCATACGTGCCGGCCTGCAGGCCGGGCTCGGGGCGATGATCGGCCTGTCGAAGGTCACCGAGGCCGATATCCTGTCCGTCGTCCTGCATGGCCGCCGGCTGATCGAGCATTATGGCGATGCGGTCGAGCCCTTGATCATCGGCATGCCGGCCTGGAATCCGATCCTGACGCAGGCGAGCGACAACCGGCCCGCCAGCGAGTTTGATTTCGACACACAGGGCAATTTCGAACTGATCGCCGCCATCTATCTGCTGGCCTTCCCCGATCGGATGGCCTGGGTCTTCGCCAATGGACGGGTGCCGCCGGATATCCAGACCGATTGCGTCGAGACGGCGTGCTGCTTCACCTCGACCCTGGTCCAGATCTCGCCGGGCGCCTATCTCGATTTCAAGCAGGCGGAACTCGACACCATGTTCGAACGGGTCCGCGGCGTTGCCGAGGCGACGCCGACCTTCGAGGAGGTGATGTCGGGCGAGCAGTTCATGCATTATTTCGCCAGCCACGAGGAGTTCGTGGCCGGCTTCGAGGCGCGCAACCTGCATGTCGTCTCCGATCGGAGCTATTTGCGGCGGGCCGATTGGGCAGTGGCCGCGGAATGAACCATGCTTTGCCGGCAGCGCAAGGCCGATCGCCTGGATCTCCGCAAGCGGGGCCCGATCGACGAGCGGGCCCTGTGGACGGAGCTTCGACCCGTGCGCTGGCTGGCCGAGGCCGAACGCCCTGAAACACCGGTCCTGGAGATCGTCTCCGTCTGCAAGTCGGAGGTGCCGGGACTGGTGAGCAATCACGGCCATGCTTTCGTTCGGCTCGTGGATGAAGAGGGCGGTGTTCGCCCTATCGGCTTCTTTCCTGATGAGAGCACCGGTATCGAGCCGGATGATTTCCCTGGCCTGCGCATGCCCGGCATGCTGCTGCTGCCGGACAAATATGACCGTGTCGCCTGGAACCCGCTGATCACGCGCGTCATCCTGTCCCGGCCGGCCTTCGCGGGCATCTGCGCCAGCATCGAGGCGCTCCAGCGCGGCAAGGGCGAGGGTGAACTCAGCTTCGATCTGCTCGACCAGAGCTGCGTGGGTTTCGTCGTCCGCATCGCGCGCCTGGCTCGGATCCGGGTCGAGGCGGAAGTGCTGCTGACCGATTTCGCCGACGGGACAGAAGTGGACGCCGGCCCGACCTGGCGCCGACATCTCGGCCGTCTTCTGCCGAGGCCGCTCTACCGCCTCCTGTTCAATCTGGCGCTTTGCACCCATGGCGGCTTCTGCACCGTGTCCCGGCAATGGGACAAGGTTGGTGACGAGCCGGTACTGCGGGCAATCAGGGGCATAAGGCCGGTGTTTACGCGCTGGCGCGACATCTGGTCCCGCCACGTTCCGTTCTACCATGTGCGCGCCCTCAGGGAGTGGCAGCGCAAGGTCGAACGCGAGGGCCTTGAGCCCTACCGCCTCGCCGAGGCCTGATCGCCGGATCTGAGGAAGCGCAGGGAAAGGCCGGCCCACCAAAGCGGGCCGATGATGACGCCACCGAGGCCTGCGGCGACATCGACGATCAGCATCTGCTGGTTGGCGCGTGCGATGAAGGCGACGACATAGAGCAGGCCGCCGGCCATGCCGAGCAGGGCCAGGACCTTGGGGATCGTGCCGAGCCGCCAGCCCAGAGCACCGAACAGCAGGAGGCTTACGCCACTCAGGAAGAAGATCAGCCAGCCTTGCGGATCGAGGACGAGTGAGAAGGAGGTGATCGACTGCCTCACGGCATCCGTACCTGCTGCGAAGGCCTGGGCGCGCTGGGCCTCGCCGCCGAGCAGGCGGACATAGCTGATGGCGGTGACACCGAAGCCGAGCTGGCCGAGCGAGGCTGCGAGCCGGGCGAGGCCGCTCGCCGGGCCTATCAGGCGCTGCACTTCGCTCATGGCGCAGAAAGCGGTGAGACCGGCCAGGGCGAAGGCCATCAGGAAGGCCTGGCGCCCGAACGGCGCCCCTGCCAGCGCATTCCAGTACTCCAGCGTGCCGGTCTTGAATTGCGAGGTCGGATCGAGAAAGAAGGTGGCGCCGGTCGCCGCATAGCTGAGGGCGCAGATGAGGCACACGATGCTGGCGGTTCTATTCATCCGAGTGCCCCTGTTCGATTGTTACCGCCATCGGCCATCAGGTTTCGAACAGTTTGAGGATGGCGCCTTGCGGCATCAGTCGCATGATGGTGTTGCGCAGTGTGGCCGTCACCGGCGTCTGCCATTGCCGCATCTTGCCTATCTTGCGCGAGCGCGCGACGAGGGGCGAGGTGCGCGCCAGCCCGATACCCTGGTAGGTCGACAAGGCCGCCGAAAGCTCCGAGCCGGCTTTGATGCAGTGCACCAGGGCCAGGGCGTCCTCGATGGCCTGGCAGGCGCCCTGGCCGAGATCGGGCGTCATCGGGTGAGCGGCATCGCCGAGCAAAGCGAGGGCACCGTCGGTCCAGCGGGGGAGCGGCAGGGTGTCATAGACGCCGGTTCGCACCAGATCCTCCGGATCGGTCGCGCCGATCACGCTATGGGCGAGGGGCGGCCAGTCCGCGAAATGCGCCAGGGCCTCGGCCTTGTGCGCGGGATGGATGGCAGGCTTGTCGTGCACGGCGCTGTTCAGCGTGCCGTACCAATAGACATAGTCGTCGCGGATCCAGAATACGCCGAAGCGGCTGCCGCGGCCGAAGAACTCGCGGTAGCGGCCCTTCGGGAAGGTGCCGGCAGGCAGTTTGGCGACGCCGCGCCAGGTCATCCAGCCGACATAGCGCAGCGGCGAGAAGCCGATCATGGCATCGCGCAGGAAGGATCGCACGCCGTCGGCCGCCACCACCAGGGTAGCGCGACGTGCCGAACCGTCCTCGAAGGTCAGGCTAGCGCCCTCGGCCTGACGCTGATAGCGGACGCAGCGGCTGCCCGTATGGATCCTCGCTGGATCGAGCGGACGCAACAATTCGGCATAGAGGTCGACCCGGCGCAGGCAGAGCAGAGGCAGGCCGCTACGCTCGCGCACCGGCGTCAGCGGGATGGTTTTCAATGGTCTTTGCCGCCAGTCATAGATCTCGCCCAACTCCAGCGGGTCGGCCAAGGTCTGGACGCCGCGGTCGAGGCCGAGCCGACCGAGCGCCCTGAGCGCGTTGGGCCACAATGTCAGGCCGGTGCCGCCCATTCCGATGTGTGGCGACCGCTCGTGAATCTCCCAGCTCATTCCCGCCTGCGTCAAGGCGTTGGCGACGGCCAGTCCGCCTATGCCCCCACCGATGATGATGACTTCGGGAAATCCCGACATGTTTGTATGATCCGTTCGAACCGGGTGTCCGCAGGCCTGAACGGGGTTGATTGTCGTATGGGCGCGGGCGGCTGTAAAACGGAAAAAGGGGTGGTGATGAACTCTCGACATGATGACGGCGGAGCCATTCGGTGAGTGTCGAAGCTTTCGTCAAGCTGTTCCTGCTGGTCTTTCCGCTGATGTTCAGCCCCGGGCCGACGAATTTCCTCTGCGCGGCGGCGGGAGGCCGCCACGGCCTGATGCGATCGGTGCCGATGATCCTCGGCATGGACCTGATGGTGTTCCTGCCCGCTTTCCTGGTTGGCCTGGGTGTCACCGGCTTCCTGGTCAACTATCCCGGTCTGCTCACCATGGTGCAGGTCGTCGGGGCACTGGTCGTTCTCTATATCGCCTTCGAGATGGCACGGGGTTCGGCACTCAGCGCGTCGACGGCCACCGACGCATCGCCGATGGGGTTTGGGGGTGGCATGCTGGTACAGGGCCTGAACGTGAAGGGGTTGACGCTCCTGCTCATCATCTACGCCCAGTTCCAATTGCCCGATAAAGAGCTGGTCGCCAATGC
Organism: Labrys sp. F242; assembly: GCF_057813875.1. Classification (NCBI taxonomy): domain Bacteria; kingdom Pseudomonadati; phylum Pseudomonadota; class Alphaproteobacteria; order Hyphomicrobiales; family Xanthobacteraceae; genus Labrys; species Labrys sp. F242. The sequence continues at coordinate 513,647 of NZ_JBVASG010000001.1, forward strand.
CCTGATCATCGCCGTCGCCCTCACCATCCTCAGTCTGGTCTCGCATTTCGTCTGGGCACTCGGCGCGATGTGGCTGGCCCGGCGCTTCTCCTCGCCCCGGGCCTTGCGCATCCAGGGCTTTGCCTACGCCTTCATGCTGGCGCTGGTCGCTGTCTGGATGTTGGCCTCGGCCCTGACGGGGGTGGGTTCGTGAAGGCAGTTGCTCGCCTCATTTGTAAGAGCGAGGGGCGGCGCGGCCTTCGTGGTAAAGGGCAAATACATTCGAGGAAGTTGCGCTTTTTCTACCCCACCGTCACCCGATAGTCCTCCTCCAGCCAGGGGCCGCCGATCGGCGCGAGGCGGAAGCGGATCTCGGCGCCATCAGGCAGGGCCGAGGTCGGCAGGTCGAGCACATGGAGGGACAGGCCCGCATCATGGGTTCGGCCTTCGTCATGGCTGGCCCAGCCGTCGAAGCTCCAGCGAATTGCCGAAAGGTCGGCGAGTTCGATGCGCAGGACCTGGCCGGGGGCAATGGCTCGGCGCTGGTGGTTGAGCCGCCAGAAGCGGCGGTTGCTCGTAATCTTGCGCTTCAGATAACGCTCGACCGTCTGGGGTGGGGTGTCGAACACGGCCCCATCCCGCAGCGAGCGCAGCAGCTTGATATGCTCGCCATGGGCCCAGACCAGCGGCATGGCGCTGCCGGTCGGCTTGCCGAGGAAGAGTTCGTGCTCCGGCCGGTCGGCGCCGTCCCAGATCTGTTCGGGCAATTGGCCGCCAGGCCCCGCCGAGGCTTCGAGCGCTGCCAGCAGGCGCCGGGCCTCTTCAGGCCTGCCGGCAGCGAGTTCGTAATGGGCGCGTTCACCGGTCAGGAGCGGCCAGAGCCGGCCGACGCCGGTGCCGTCGAAGGCAGATCCGTCCTCATGCTCGCCATAGCCGTCATTGTTGTAGCGATACCAGCAGGGGCCACTGGGCAGATCCTTTTTCAGGAGATGGTCGATCGCCTTCACGGTCGCCACCATGCGCGGGTCGTCGGCGGCACGCAGGCCGAACCGCACCAAGGCGAGGGCGTCGGGACTGAGAAGCATCTTGGCGCTGAGCACGGCCTCCTGGGCGGAGCGGTTCTTGATGGCGACATTGCCGCCGAGGCCCGGCCCGTCCTCGGTGTCGCCGGGGCCGATGCGGACATAATAGCCGGGAATGCCGAGCGCCCTGGCAAGGTCGGTATCGATGGCAAAGGTCCAGTCGTCGATTTCGGCATGCCATGCGTCGGCCGTCTCGCGCAGCAACGCGGCGGCATCCGGGCGATCCGCCGCGTCCATGGCGTCGGCAGCGGCGAGCAAAGCGGCGATTTCGACGGCAAGCGTGAAGGGTGAATAGCCGGCGTCCTCTTCCCAGCGATCCTCGTCGGTGACCGGCCCGTTACGCAGCACGAAGCTCGCGGCGCGCTCCACCATCGGTACGAAGCGCCTGGCATCGGTGGCATCGAGACTGCCGGCCCGCACGAGCATGTCGTAGAGCAGGATGGGGAAGGCGGTCTCGTCCATCTGGATGCCGTCCCAATAGGGATGGCCGTCGGTCCAGTTGTTCTGGGCCCAATGGCCGTCGCCCTCCTGGATGGCGGCGAGATAGTCGAGGATGCCGCGCGCATCGGCCGGGCTGCCGGCCGCCAGGAACCCTCCGGCCGTCTCGACGAGGTCGCGCGGCCAGATCAGGTGGTAGCCGCCGAGATCGTTGTCACCCTTGTTGTAGCCCCAGGGCGTCGACAGGCTGGCGATGGCGCCGCCCGTGAAGGCGCCGGTGCGATGGGCGGCAAGCACGGCGGTGCTGGTGCGGTAGCTGGTGCCTCGAGCGGGGCTGATATGGTCGAGATCCTCGAGGCCCGCCTGCCAGCCCTGCCAGATGGTGCGCACGCGCCGGCGCGCGGGCTCGAACCCTTGCTGCAGGCTGGCGATGGCGTTGAGAGCCGCTTCCTCCGGCCTGAGGCCCAGGCCGAGGCTGAGCAGCACACGGCCCTGGCTGCCGCGAAGGTCGAGCGTGCCGCTCAGCGCGACATTGCCATCCTCGGCGCGGAGCCAGGCGGGGTTGACGCCTTCGCCTCGTTTGAGGGTCTGCCAGCCGTCGGAAAAACCGACATAGCCGGCCGAGCGGGCCTGCCAGGGAACCGAGGCGGCGAGGGCGAGCGAATAACCGTAGCTGCCGCTGGCCATCAGCAGGCCGTGCCCCTTGTAGTCGTCGACCCAGGCGGTGTTGTGGCTGCCCTGGTTGACGAGGTGCGGCGACAGCAGCACGTGCAGGCCGTAATCCTCAGTCTCGCCCTTTAGAGCCTCGAATCGAATGTCCTGCAACAGGCTGTCGCGGAAGGGGTCGGCCAGCACAGTCTTGCTGATGCGATAACGCCCGTCCTGCGCCGTGTTGACGAGTTCGAAGATCGGGATGCCGTCGCTCTCCATGCGGATGTCGCCGTCGGCGTCGCGCTTTTCCTCGGAAAAATAGTCTGCCGCCGTGACCAGGAGGCCGCAATCCCTGATGCAGGCGAGGTCGATGCGCGGATAGTAGATCTCATTGAGGATGCCGTGGCTGAGGGCGAACCAGACACGGCTCGACGCGGAACCGGCGGTGCCGATGCCGCTCTTGGCGGCCGAGGTCCAGCGTGGCTCGACGCCCGGGGCACCGGGGGGCGGATTGGTTTCGCTCATGCCTTGCCCTTTTTGCCGATCGATTCGGCCTTGCGGGGTGGTCGAGACTTGCCGGGAGGCTTGTCCTTGCTGGAAGGTTTAGCCTTGCGGGGCACCGGCGCTTCTTCGGATTCGTGGAAATTCTTCAGGCGCCAGAGCGCCGCACCTCCGTCGAGGCCGGCATCGTTGGAGCCGAGCGTGACGTTGGCCGGTAGCGCGAGTTTCACATGCTTGGTGTTGCCGCCGCCGAGATAGAGGTGGTCATAGTGGAACAGCACGAAAAGCACGTCGATGACATGCTTCAACCGCTTGTTCCAGCGCTTGTTGCCGATCTTCTCCCGTGCTGCCTCGCCGATATAGTCGTCATAGGTCTTGGAGCGGGTAATCGGGTGGTGGGCCAGCTCCATATGCGGCATCAGCTCGCCGTCACGGAACACCGCCGTCCCCGCTCCGGTGCCCAGGGTTAAGGTAAGCTCGATGCCCTTGCCTCTGATCAGGCCGAGGCCCTGGACTTCCGCATCGTTGATCAGCCGTATCGGCTTGTCGCCGAGCCGTGCCGAAAGTTTCTGTCCGAGCGGGAAACCGTCCCAGCCATCGGGAGCAAGGTGGGGGGCGGTGAGGACGCGGCCATGCCTGATCACGCCAGGAAAGCCCACCGAGATCCGGCTATAGGCGGGAAGGGACGCGACCAGCTCCGCCAGGGTCTCGACCAATAGATCGGGCGGGCAAGGATGGGGCGTGGCAACGCGCACCCGTTCTCCCTGCATCTGGCCGCCCGGATTGATGATCGCCGCCTTGAGGCCGGTGCCTCCAATGTCGATGGCGAGGATGTCGGATGTCTCCTTGGCCACGGGCAAGCTCCCTGATTGACGGCGACCCCAGCCTTACTGGGCTTCGTCGATGGAAAGGCGCAATTGTGGCTGGCTTGTGTTGCCGGCTTTATTTTGGTGGCGATCCTACCAGCTTGGTTACCCCTGCGGCAATTCGGAGGCGGAATCCGTCCCCGTTTGGGCGCCGGCATTCGATTGAGGCGGAATGTTGCCCTATTGCTAAGCGCTATGCACAAAATCCATGCAAGCGCCGCATACCGGGCATACGCGCCGGTCTGTGCGATTTTTTACCGTGCGGTGCAAAAGAGGAGTATATGCACTGCAACAAATCAATCTCTTCGGAAAGTAAGTGTCATGGTTCTCTTCGGTTTCGTCTCTTCGATCGCTTCTCGTTTCACGGCCTATCGCAATTATCGCCGTACCCTTCAGGCTCTCTCGGCTCTCGATGACCGTGAGCTTGCTGATCTCGGCATCTTCCGCGGCCGTATCGAGGAAATCGCTCGCGGCGCTGCTCGCTAATCGAGCTTAGCATCCGTTACGGAATGCAAAGCCGCCGGGATGATTCCCGGCGGCTTTTTCTTTGTCCTTGCTTGAGCCGGTTCCCCAGGAAATGCAGGGGCGCTTATGCTGCACTTGCGAAAGGAAGGGGATAGCGTACCTCTTGGTTATACAGAGGCATCCGTAGGGCCATCCGCGCTCAGCGCATAGCTCACGCAGCGCAGAAGTGATTCTAGGAGGCTTGCTGGCGTTCAAACCAGGCCAAGGCCGGTTCGGCCTCGGTAAACTTGACCTCCTCGTCCAGCTTCACCCGCTCACCACCCTTCTGTTCGAAGAGCCGGCCACGATAGAAAGTGGCAACGCCGCCCTCGGTAAGCGGCTTGTCGAGCTTCCACAATTCTGCCCGGCCGTTCTGGCGGATACGCACCCAGCGTAGCGCCGTCACAGGCCGTTGATCCGCATCAGCGCCTCGAAATGCAGCTTGGCCTGGTGGTCGAGGACATCAGTCCATTCGCGCGCCGTGCTCTCGATGACCTGCTGTGGAATGAGCTTGAGCGGCCGGCCGGTCGACATCGCCAGCACCTGCTGGCGGCAGGCGCGGTCGAGGTAATAGAGATCGTCGAAGGCGGTGGCGACGGAGGGGCCGCCGACGATGACGCCATGATGGGCCAGGAAGACGATATCGGCCTTCTGGTCCGACTTGGCGGAACTGGCGATGCGCTCGCCTTCCTTCTTGCCCGAGGCGAAGCCGCCGAATTCATCGTTATAGGCAGTTCGGCCGTAGAAGCGGGCCGCCGTCTGATGCGCCATTTCGAGCCGCCCCCCCTCGATCATGGTCAGGCTGGTGGCCCAGGGCATATGGGTGTGCAGCAGGCAAAGATGACGTGGATTGGCGCGGTGCCCGGCAATGTGGATGTTGCGCGCGGTCGCCTCCAGCTCGCCTTCGCCCTCCAGGATCTGCCCCTGTCCATCAACGAGCAGAAGATCGGCCGGACGCATTTCCGACCAGTGGACACCGTAGGGATTGAAGAGGTAGCGCTCGTCGGCACCCGGGACCTGCACCGAGAAATGATTGCAGATGCCTTCGTTGAAGTCGAACTTCGCGGCAAGGCGGAAGGCGGCCGCGAGTTCGCGGCGGAAGACGTCGATATCAGGCATTGCATTCGTCCGATCACGGGATGGTAAGCTTTCTTATCCCGTGCCGGCGGGCTGACCGCAACGGCCATGATGCCGCGCTGAAGGTGCCGCGCGCACTTTCCGGCAGTGTTTCCTCGGGATCGCCTGATGCGCGCAGCCGATTGACGCCGGAGGCGGAACTTGCCACACCTTCATCGAAGAATGCATCCATGGGGTGGTAATGAAACTCGTCCGTTCTGTCCGCCTATGGATGAAAGAGGGGACATCCGACAAGATCTACGAGGTGGATCTCGTCGATCTCGAGCGTCAGCAAGTCGAAGAACGTTATCTGGTCAATTTTCGATATGGCAGGCGTGGGGCGACGCTGCGAGATGGTACGAAGACACCTTCCCCGGTCGCGTTGTCATCGGCAGAAAAGCTTTATGACAGCGTCGTCATTTCGAAGGTGAATGACGGCTATCGCCGCATGGGCGAGGAAGCCAAGCCTGTGGCGACCTCCCAAGCGCCTGGTGAGCCGCCGGTGGGCGGCCGCGATGGCGAGTTGCTGAACCAGCTCGCGTCCTGCCTGCGTTCGCCCTGGCCCGCCAAGGAGCGCGATCGCCTGTTCTGGCGCATCGGCGTTATCCGTCTGAGGGCCGCCTGGCCGCAGCTCGCGGCCATGACCGAAAAGCTTGGCCCAAACGAGGCGAGCTACAGCCTGGTGCATGCCCTGGCGCGCTGCGGCGGCCCGGATGCGGCCGGGCTTTTGGCCGGGATCGCCGAGACCAATATCAGCGCGATAGCGCGCGACTATGCCGCCTACGCTCTCGCCAGCGATCTCCTCGGTCCGGCCCGGCAGCCGCCGCGCCTTGCGCTGCCCAGGGCCGGCAATGCGGCGCAGGCTGCGGCCATCGAGGCCGCCATCGCCGCCGCCGATGGCCATGCCCTGGTCGATACGCTGCTTGCGGTGGCAGCGATGCAGCCGGGCTTCGCCAACCAGTTCCTGATTGCCCTTGCCCATCGCGCGCTCGTCGATGCCGCCGCCCGGAAGGCCCTGCTGGCGGGGCTCGCCGCCGTCTCCGCCCGGCCTCCCTTCGTGCAGGTGTTGCGGCGCCTGTTCAAATATGCCGACCTCACCGATGATGGTCCGCTCTTTGCGGCGACGGCCCGCCAGTTCGAGCTGGCCTCGCCGATGTATCGTTATGCCTATCGCGGCCAGGTCTGGCTCCCGGGCGAGCGCAAGCCCCTGAAGCTCAGTGAGGAGCAGGCCAGCGCCACGCCGCGCGTCGCGCTGTCGGAACAGACGCTGCTTTATTTCAAGCGCCGGGCCTGGCGCAGCCTGCGCAAGCGCGGCGAACTCGGCCAGGACGCTTTCACCGCGATGGCGTGCGAGCTGCTGCTGGCTTTCAGCGATGCCGATGGCGAGAAGGCCTATGAGCAGCAGCATTTCGTGCAGGTCGACGGGCGGTATCAGCGGCGCACGCTCTATTATCCGGCCCTGCGGCGGATCTGGAGTCTCGGCCAACTGCTTCACCGCAATCAACCCGGCGTGGGCTTCCGTCCCAACAGGCTGAGCTTCTCGGTTGCCGACGAAGCGGGTGCGGATGGGCGCGGGGAGGCGTTTCCGGCGTTGTGGGACACCCAGCCGCAGCGCCTGCTGCGGGTGGCGGCAGGGGCACGCTACCAGGCCGCGGCACTCTTTGCCGTCCAGGCCCTGCAGGAAGGGCCGGTGCGGCCGGCGGCGATGGATGCCGCAGCGATCCCTGACCTGCTGACCTCTCCCTATATCGAGGTGCTGGGCCTGGCGGTATCGTTGGCGCGCCGCCTCGTCAACGATGGCAAGGCCGATGCCGCCTTGATCGCGGCCCTGATGCAGGCCGACCTCGGCGAGGCCCATATGCTGGCAATACGGGCGATCGCCGCGCGTCCCGAATGGCCCTGGTCCGAACCGGCTTTGGCATTGGCGGCCCTGCTCACCACGCAGGCGCGCATGCAGCAGGCGAGCCGCGATTGGCTGGAACAACGCCCGCCGAACTGGCAGCAGCGGGTCCGCCTGACCGAGGATTTCGCAACCTGGCTGGGAGCCCTGTCGGCCGAACCGGACGAGCGCCAGGTCGCCAGCCTGCGCTTTGCCCTGTCTTTGCTGCCTGCTCTATGGCCCGCCCATGACTGCCCGCTGCCCCCGGCCGCCATCGGGGCATTGACGGGCCACAAGGCCAGCGTGGTGCAGGGGGCTGCGATCGAACTGCTCGCCGTTACGCCGATTCGCCCTGGCGAGCTGCCGCGCCCCTTCTGGGATGCCGTCCTCGCAGCCGAATCGCTGCCGGTGCGGTCCGCCTCCATGCGCCTGCTCGCCCGGCTCGAAGACGCTGAACTCGAAGCGCAAAGCCAGACCATCCTCGCGGCCGCCACCGGGGCCCACGCGGATCTGCGCGCGGCGGCCCGCCCACTGGTGGCCCGGCTTGCTGTGCACAATCGCGGCTTTGCGGAGGCTCTCAGGGACAGGCTGATCGATGGCCTGTTCCGGGCCGAACCTTCCGACGGGCATGCGGCCGATATGGTCGAGCTGTTCGCCGCAAGCCTGCCCGATTTTCTCACCGGCATCGATACATCGACGCTCTGGCGCCTGTTGCAGGCACGGGCCAAGGGTGCGCGGCTGCTCGGCACCCGGGCGATCACGCAGAGCGATGCTTCGCGCTTTTCCGTCAAGCAGCTTGCCCGGCTCGGCAATCATCCCTTCGCGGCGGTGCGCGCCTTCGCCCTCAATGCCTTCGAGACCGACCAGGCCCGCTTCCTGGCAGCACCCGAGGATGCGGTGCTGCTGGTCGAAAGCGAGTGGGATGACATACGCGAGCCCGCTACACGGCGGCTGCTGGCCTGGCCCGATGGCGCCTTGCCGGCTGCCGCATTGGCGGTGATGGCCGATTCCACCTCGCCGGCCGTGCAGGAGAGTGCACGCCAATTGCTGCGCCGGAGCCTCGATACGGGCGATGCCGGCATGGTGCTCGCGCGCGTGCTCGAACACCCCTCGGGCAGCTTCCATCTCTTCGTCACCGAACTGATCACCGGACAGAGCCTTGCGAATCCCACCTTGTTCGCGACCTTCCTGACGCAGGCTCGCATCATTCTGATGCAGATCAATCGTGGCCGGATCGCCAAGGACCGCGTGTTCGCAGCGCTCCGGCGGGAGGCGCTCGAAAGCCATGAAAGGGCGCAGGCGATCTGGCGCCTCTTACATGATTTGACCCTCAGCGCTGTTGCCAAGGACCGGGCGCCGGCGCTCGCCATCCTCACCGAGATTGCCCGCCGGTGGCCGGATATCGCCTTGCCGATCGCCCAAGCCCCGATTCGTTTTACACCGGCCCGTCTGGCGGTTCCTTCAGCCTCGCAGGAGAGCGCGGCATGAATTTCGTCTACCGTTTTCTCGGCGAAAGCCGCGCCAGTACAGATGCGGGGGCGTCCACTTTCGGCTTCGCGCCCGATACGCTGCGCCAGCCGACCTTCTTCACCGGGAAGGTCGCGCGCCACCTCGCCTTTCGCGAGGCGATCTCCGCGCTGCACCATGTCGTGGTGTCGGATCTCAGGTTCAAGCCGCGCGATCGCACGGCCTATTTCGAATGGTTGAAGCAGAACGAGGCGGCCTTGCTGGCCGAGGCGGCCACCCGCCGCGAGGAATTGAAGCCGCGCATCGAAACGCTGCAAAAGCGCATTCGCACGCTCGATGACGAGAGCCAGCGCTTGATGAAGCCATTCTTCACGGCGCGGCAGGCCTATTTCAACTATCTCTACAAGCAAAATCGCGATGCCTGGATCGTGCTGGATCCGGTCATCACCGTGCATCCGGACGAGATCTTCTTCGAATGCTTCAGCCTGGATGAGTCCAGCTATGGGCGCCTGTCCTGCGATCACGACGTGTTCGAGCAACTCGGCGAGATGGCCTATGGCACCACCAATATCGACTACAGCCATGCGCTCTATGACGAATTCCAGAAGATCAGGACCTATCGCGACACCACGCTGAGCATCGATCCGTCCGGCTTCGAAGTGCAGACCGCCGACGACAACGGCTTCCGCGAGGAGAAGATCGACCTCCCCGATAGCTGGGTCCGGGGCTTCCTGCAGGTATCGAGCGCCATGACCCTGCCGGCGCATGTCTTCGACCTCAATCCGATGGATCTTGCCAATATCCTCACCAGCCTCGCGCGCCGGAAGGAGCGCGTCGGCCCACGCTCGTTGCGCTTCCTGCTCAAGCCCGATGCGCCGGTAGAGGTCCTGGTCGAGCCCTGGGGCGAGCGCCTCACCTTCCGGCGCTCGATCTATCGGGGTCGGGAAGGAGGCGAGATCCGGCTCTGGGGCCGGCGCCGCCTCGCCATCCTGGAACGGGCGCTGCCGCTTGCCCGCAGCGTGCGCGTGCACCTCACCGGCACGGGGCTTCCCTCTTTCTTCGTGGTCGATTTCGGCGGGATCCGCTTCACCCTCGGCCTCTCCGGCTGGACGGCCAATGACTGGTCCTCGGCCGGTCAGTTCGATCTGCTGGCCCCCCGCCACAAGGTGGATGCCGATACGGCCCGGCGCGTATTCGCCGCACTCGGAGACCGGCATGCCGCGCCGGCGCGGGACCTCGCCCGTGACCTCGGGCTGGAGGAGGGTATCGTCCAGGCCGCTCTGGCCGCCTATACCCAGGCGGGGCGGGTGATGTTCGACCTCGACAAGGGGGTCTATCGCCGGCGCGAACTCACGCGCGAGCCCCTGGCGCTGTCGGAACTGCGTTTCGCCAGCGAGCAGGAGGCCAACGCCGATCGCCTGGTCGAGGCCAATCTCGTCACCATCGCCGGCGTCGACCGCAATCAGGGCCGCCGCGTCGTCACCGGCACCGTGCTCGACAACGCCCGCAAGGAGAGTGTCGCGCTCACGATCGACGCTGACGATCGCCTGGTCGAGGCACGCTGCAGCTGTCATTTCTACGGCCACAACAAGATGATGCGCGGGCCTTGCGAGCACATGCTGGCGCTCAGGCGCATCTTCCATGCCGAGGTCGAGGGCGTGGCCCAGGACAAGGGGGGCGCGGCATGAGGCTTCCCTTGTTTACCGAGCCGTCGCCAGGGACGGCGCGCCGTCACGTTGGAGCTTTCTCGCCGCTGTTCCGCCGGGAACGGCGACATGGCTTGAAATCGGTGAGCGGATGCGCTTACCTCACCTATCGGAAGGGCGCGGGCCGGTCAGGACCTTGCAACCCGGGCGGCGTATCGCCGTCCTTGCAACATGACCGTTCACGCATCACTGGCCCAATCTTCACTGGGCGGGGACTGCCTACCGGTGCGCTATTGCAGATTGGGTTCCTTGAACCCAATAGCGCACCGGTAGGCGTCCCCGCTTCGAGTGGATTGATCCAGTCCTTGGATGAGACGAAGGCAGCCCGGCCTGCGCCCCTTCCGGTTCCCCGCGCCGACGCGTTCCTTCGTCCCCAATGGCGGGAGGCGACGTGAACCAGACCGTCGCACCGGGAAGCCTGACCCGGCAGGAACTCTATGACCGCATCCGCGTATCGTCCAAGGACGAGGTCATTCTCGAAGAGATGATCCGGCTCGGCTTCTGGCCGGATGGCACGGCCGCGCCGAGCCCGGCGGCCGCGGCGATACGCGAGCGCGGCGAGGCCCTGCGCGAACTCGGTGAGCTTCAGCGCCAGAACGCCCTGTGGAGCGATCCGGAGCGGGCGATCAAGGAGATGCACAAGCGCCGCAAGGCCGAGGCCCTGGCACGGCGGGCCGAGACCAGGCGCCGCCATGCCCAGGCCCGGCAGGACCGGGCCGAGGCTTGGCATCTGCGGCGCCAGCGCGAAGTGCTTTATCTGGGGGAGGGCGTCTCCGCCGGTCTCAGCGCCGATCCGATCAGGCGGCCGCTCCTGCCGGGACTACCCGATATCGCAGATGCCAAGGCCCTGGCGGACGGCATCGGTATTCCCCTTTCAGAGCTGCGCTTTCTCACCTTCAGTCGCAAAGTCTCTTCCGTCAGCCATTATCAGCGTTTCCGTATTCCCAAAAAGACTGGTGGAGAGCGCCTGATCTCGGCGCCGATGCCAAGGCTGAAGCGGGCGCAATATTGGGTGCTCGACAACATCCTCGCTCGCGTCGGCCTGCACGAGGCGGCGCATGGTTTCGTGCCCGAGCGTTCGATCCTCACCAATGCCCGCAACCATGTCGGCAAGGACGTGGTTGTCAATCTCGACCTCAAGGATTTCTTCCCGACCCTCACCTATGCACGGGTGAAGGGCATGTTCCGGTCCCTAGGGTATGCGGAAAAAGCAGCGATCCTGCTCGCGCTGCTCTGCACCGAGGCGATGGTCGACGAGGTCCATCTCGACGGCGAGCGCCATTTCGTCGGCGACGGCAGGCGCCTCTTGCCCCAGGGCGCGCCGACCAGCCCCGCGATCACCAATGTCATCTGCCGCTATCTCGATCGCCGGCTGGACGGCCTCGCCAACGAACTCGGCTTTACCTATAGCCGCTATGCCGACGACCTTACTTTTTCGGGCTCGGGCGAGGCGGTGCGCAAGATTGGCACCTTGCTGAAGGCGGTGCAGAGCATTGTCACCGCCGAGGGCTTCACCGTCCATCCCGACAAGACCCGCATCATGCGCCGCTCGGGGCATCAGGAGGTCACGGGACTGACCGTCAACGAACGGGTCGCCGTTCCCCGTCCCTTGCTGCGCCGCTATCGCGCCGTGCTGCAGCAGGTGGAAAAACACGGTCCGGCTGGCCGCCATTTTGGTCCCGGCAAGGATGTTGTGCGCTCCCTGCTCGGCTTCGGCCAGTTCGCGGCCATGGTGGATCCGCAGCAGGGTGCCGCCCTGCTGGAGCGCGCGCGCCGCATCGCCGCGGCGTATGCCGTCCCGGCTGCAAGACCGAAGCAGCCGGGCGGTGCAGTGGCTTTCCGCGCCGCCGCCGCGGCCGGGCGCGCGCCGGCTGGCCATCATTGGTTGCCGGCGGAAAGGCCAGCGCCGGCTCTCGATCCCGTACTGGCGGCTCTCGCGCGCGAAGAGGCCAGGAAGGCCGAACAGGCCCGGCGTCAGGCGGAAGCCCGGCCTGCCGTGCAAAGTGCCCTGCGGCGGCCTTCCGCCGAGACGGCGGCGTCTTCGGTGGGCCAGACGGCGGACCGGCGGGAGACACGCCGCGAGCCGCCAGCCGGCAAGAGGCCGCGCTTCACGCCGCAGCGCCTGCTGGTGATTGCCGCGATCCTGATTGTCCCCGTCCTCATCCCGGTGATCGGGCCGTTTATCAGCGGCATCGGCCTATTCATCTATCTGCGCTGGCTGTGGAAGCAGGGTTGAAGACAGAGCGGCTACAACGATCGTTGCCTTCGCCCTGTCCTCACTGGCTGCCGATCAGGATGCCAGTGAGCAAAACCAGGATGCCACCGAGGACCACCTGCACGATCGCCGAGGTAAAGGGCGTGGCCATGAAGCGGGTGCGGATCCAGGCGATGGCGATGAGCTCCAGCACGACCACGCAGCCGGCGACGCCGGTCGCCACCCAGAAGTCGGGGATGAGGTAGGGCAGGGTGTGGCCGAGGCCGCCCACGGTGGTCATCACGCCGCACGCGGCGCCGCGCACCCAGGGATGGCCGCGCCCGGTGATCTCGCCGTCGTCCGACAGGGCCTCGGTCAAGCCCATGCTGATGCCGGCGCCGATCGAGGCGGCCATGCCGACCAGGAAGGCGTCCCAGGAGTTCAGGGTGGCGAAGGCGGCGGCGAAGATCGGGGCGAGAGTGGAGATCGAACCGTCGATCAGCCCGGCCAGGGCAGGCTGCACGATCTGCAGCACGAAAAGGCGCCGGGAGGTTTCTTCCTCGCTGCGTTTCTGATCGGCCGGCAGCTTGGACTCCAGCGTCTCGGCCAGGCTTTCGTGGCGCTTTTCTTCTTCTGCGAGATCGGCCAGCAGGGTGCGGATTTCGACGTCATGGGCCCGTTCCGCCGCCTTGGCATAGAATTGGGCGGCTTCCAGCTCCATGGCCTCGGCCTGTTCGCGCACCGCGTCGATGCGTAGATTGTCGAGCAGCCAGATCGGGTTGCGCTTGAGGAAGCCGCTGACATCCTGGCGGGTGATATAGGGCAGGGTATCACCGAACTTGGCTGTATAGGTCTCCAGCAAGCGGTGGCGATGGCCGTGCTCTTCTTGTGCCATTGCCTCGAAGATCTTGGCGGAGCCCGGAAAATCGGTGCGCAGGCGATTGGCGAACTGCAGATAGATGCGCGCATCCTCCTCCTCGTTGGAGATGGCGAGCGCGAGGATCTCGGCCTCGTTCAGGTCGGCAAAGCGTTTCATAGCGAACTCAGATTAGAATGGTTCTAAATTAAGTTCCTTCTATCCCTCTCCTCGGCTTGTGTCGAGCCCAATCCCTATCCCGGGAAAAACGGGGGCACGAACAGCCACGCCAGCACAGAACCCATCAGGAAATTGAGAAGAATGCCGATCAACACCACTGCAATCGTATAGATCGGTACCTTCAAGACCGGCGCTCGCGTCAGCACTGGAATGCCGGTGAAGAGGAGATAGACGCTGTAGAGGCCGACGATAGCAAACAGTCCCAACGCCGGAATGACGGTGAAGACGTTGGCGAGCCACGCTGCGGTCATGCTGTAGGCGGCAAGTTTGAAGGCGCCGAGGAAGTCGGGTCTGCCGCCGAAATGGGGAGCCAGGCGGTTGATGACGATAGCCATGGCATGGAGCGTGGCGAGGGAAACGAGGTAGCGCAGGACGGCCAGGCAGAGGCCCGAGGCCAAGCCGATGCGCAGACCGCCGACGCCGATCAGCGAAGTGCCGATGAAACCGGCAATCGGGCCGATGGCGGCGAGATAGAGCACATAGTTCCGATAGATACGCTCGACGCTGGTCGCCTCGGCAGCGATATTTCGCCATTCGGCTGACGGCGACAGCAAAAGGTTCCGCGCCCGCGCCCCGATGTCCATGACCATGATGATGACAACTCCGATCGATCGCCCTTTGCATAGCACGGGGCGCAGCGCCGTCATGGTCCGTCGCAGGTGCTTGGAGAGTTATCCAATACCGTTCAGGGCACAGAGCAGCTTCATGCGATGGGCCGCTTTCTCGGGATCGATGAGGAGCTGGGCCTTGTCGGCCAGGCGGAAGATATCGGCGTAATGCGCGATGCCGCGGGCCGACTCGGCGCCGCCCACCATGCGGAAATGCGACTGGAAGCCGTTGAGCCAGGACAGGAACACCACCCCGCTCTTGTAGAACTGGGTCGGCGCCTCGAACAGGCGGCGCGCCAGCGTCACGGTGGGATCGAGAATGATGCGATAGCCCTCGGCGTTGCCCGCCGCGAGGCGGTCCATCGCAGCGGCGGCCGCCGGCGCGATCGGATCGAAGATGCCCAGCAATCCATGCGAGAAGCCCTGCAGGTCGCCCTGCATCAGTTCGGCATAGTTGAAATCGTCGCCGGTATACATCGCCACGCCCTCCGGCAGCAGCCGGCGCATGGTGATTTCCTTGCTGGCGTCGAGAAGGGAAATCTTGATGCCGTCGATCTTGCCGGCGTGGCTGCGGGTCAGTTCCAGCACCGTCTGCATGGCGGGCTCGAAGGCCTGCGAGCCCCAATAGCCTGCGAGTGCCGGGTCGAACGCTTCGCCGAGCCAGTGCAGGATCACCTTGTCGCGTGTCTGCTCGATCAGCCGTCCATAGACGGTGAGGTAGTCGTCGGGCCCCTTGGCAAGGCGGCACAGGGCCCGGCTCGCCATCAGGATGATGCGTCCGCCATGCTTCTCGACATGGGCGATCTGTTCCTCATAGGCACGGATGACGTCGTCGAGCGTGGTGGCGGTTTCAGGGGTGAGCTGGTCGGTGCCGGCCCCGCAGGCCAGGTCCGCACCGGGCATGCTGCGAGCTTCGGCCAGCGAGCGCTCGATCAGTTCGGCGGCGGCGGCCCAGTCCAGGCCCAGACCGCGCTGCGAGGTGTCCATCGCCTCCGCGATCTTGAAGCCGAGCCCCCATAGATGGCGGCGAAACCGCAACGTCGCTTCCCAATCGATGGCGGGGCTGCGCCAGGGGTCGTCCAGCCGCCGCGGATCGGCGACGACATGGGCGGCTGCATAAAGGGTGCGTGGGAAATTGCCGGTATGGACGAGGGGGTAGGGGGAGGAGGGGCCATAATGATAGGCCTCCAGGCCGCCATCGACAGTGGGCAATATCAGCGCGCTCATCGGCCTCTCCTCGTTCCTCTCTCGTCCGGCTTCTTCGACGCCCAGCAGAATTTCCCGATAGTGCTCCTTCGTGGGCACTCTCGGGAAATTCTGCAAGCCTTTGAAATCCCGCGAATTCCTTCTGGTCGAGCAGGGACTCGACCGGAAGGAATTCGCTTGGGGCACTTTTCGCCCGATGGCTGGGTCCTGGCGGGGAATCTGCTGCAAAGCAGGATCCGACACATCGTCCCAAGATACTGGCAAAAAGTGGCCATGGCGTCGCGGCCTTGGGAATAAGCATGTCAATTAGAACGTTCCAAAGTCAAGAATATTTCATTGATGAGGATATTTATCCTTTCATTTCAATGGGTTCTTGACCAAGCGAAAGCGGTATTGACATGGATGTAGGAACGTTCCAAAAATATAGATCACTGGCCCGCTTCAAGAGGCCAGCCGAGGGAGCGTGAGGATGGGCGGAGGCAAGCGCGGCGTAAGCCGGGCCACGACGATCGTCGATATCGCCAGGGCGGTCGGCGTGTCGAAGTCGACCGTGTCGCTGGTGCTCAAGGACTCTCCCCTCGTCAAGTCGGCCACACGCGACCGCGTCATGCGGGCCATCGACCAGCTCGGCTATGTCTACAACCGCTCGGCTGCGAGTCTGCGCACCGCCCGTTCGAGTTTCGTGGGCATGGTGATCTCCGATCTGATGAATCCCTTCTTCACCGAGCTTGCGGTCGGCATCGAGGATGGGCTGCACAATATGGGCTTCGTGCCCATCCTGGCCAACACCAACGAAGACGTCGAGCGGCAGACCCGTGTGCTGCAATCCCTGCGAGAGCACGGGGTCGCCGGCATCATCATGAGCCCGGCTCGCGGTACCGATGTCTGGTCGCTGGCCGAGACCCTGCCGCGCTCCCTGCCGATGGTGCTGACCATGCGGCGGGTCGAGGGCAGCACCTTGCCCTATATCGGTCCCGACAACCGCACCGGCTCGCGCGAGGCCGTAAGTCACCTCATCAATCTCGGCCACCGCTCCATCGCCTTTCTCGGCGGCTTCGGCACCATGACCACGCAGAAAGAGCGCATTTCCGGCTATCAGGACGCCCTGATCGCCGCTGGTCTGCCGCTGCGCGGCGAACTGATCTTCGAAGCGATGCCGACGCGCGCCGGGGGCGCCGAGGCGATCGCCGCTGCCCTGGCGAGTGCCCACAAGCCGACGGCCGCCTTCTGCTACAACGACATCGTGGCGATGGGGGCGACCCGCGCCTTGGGCTTGCGCGGCATCCGCGTCGGCACCGATTTCGCGGTGATCGGCTTCGACGATATCGTCGAGGCCGAGCACAATGCGCCCCCCCTCACCACCGTCAACGCCGATACCAGGGTCATGGGTACCCGCGCGGCCCGCAGCCTGCTCGGCCTGATCGATGGGGCCGATCCGGAGGCGATGTCCTTCATCGGCACGACCCGTCTGGTGGTGCGTGAATCCTGCGGCGCTCATGGACATACTATCTTGAAGGAGACGGCATAATGGCCCAGCCAACGTCGGGTAAGAACGTGGCAGCTTCAAAAAGGGGCTTGCGCTGGGGGATCGTCGGCGCCACGACGATCGCCAAGGAATGGATGATCGGAGCGATCCGCGAAACCGGCGGCGAAGTCGTCAGCGTGATGTCTTCCGATGCCGAGCGCGGCAGGGCCTATGCCAAGGCAAACGGCATTCCCCATTCGACCCGGAGCCTGGCGACGCTGCTCGCCAAGGATATCGACGCCGTCTACATCGCCACCACCAACGAGAAGCACAAGGCGCAGACCTTGGCAGCCGCCAAGGCCGGCATCCATGTGCTGTGCGAAAAGCCGCTTGCCCTCAAGCTTTCCGATGCGCATCGGATGGTCGCCGCCTGCAAGGAAGCCGGCGTCGTCATGGCCACCAATCACCATCTGCGCAATGCAGCGGCGTTCCGCGTCATGCGCGATGCCGTTGCTACGGGCCGGATCGGCAAGCCGTTGTTTGCCCGGGTCTTCCACGCTGTCTATCTGCCGCCCCATCTGCAGGGCTGGCGCATCAAGGATGCCAAGGCCGGCTCTGGCGTGGTGATGGACATCACCGTGCACGATGCCGACACGCTGCGTTTCGTGCTCGGCGAAGAGCCGGTAGCGGCAACGGCCTTCACCCAGCAGGGTGGCATGGGTGGTGCCGGCATCGAGGACGGCGTCATGGGCGTGGTGCGCTTCGAGAGCGGATTGCTGGCGCAGTTCCACGACGCCTTCACCACGGCCTATGCCAATACGGGCTTCGAAGTGCACGGCAGCGAAGGCTCCCTGATCGGTACCAATTGCATGACGCAAAAGCCCGTCGGCGAAGTGGTGCTGCGCAATGCATCCGGCGAGCACAAGCTGCCGTTCGAGCCGGAAAACCTCTATGTCCGCAGCGTCGCCAATTTCCAGAACGCTGTGCGCGGGAAGGGCACGCCATCGGCCACAGGCGAGGACGGCATCCGCTCGATGGCGCTGGCCCTGGCCGTGCTGAAATCCGCCAAAACAGGCCGCGAAGTCGCTGTCGAGCCGGGGCTCTGATCCGATGGCCTTCCCGAAAGTCCTCTCCGCCGACCAGGCTGCCGCGCTCATCCCCGACGGCGCCGTGGTGACCGTCTCCTCCTCGTCCGGCCTCGGCTGTCCGGACGCAATGCTGGCTGCCATCGGCCGCCGCTTCGAAGCCTCCGGCCATCCGCGCAACCTCACCACGCTGCACCCCATCGCGGCAGGCGACATGTGGGGCATCAAGGGCGTCGATCATATCGCCAAGCCCGGTCTGCTCTCCTGTATCCTGGGTGGCTCCTATCCTTCCGGCCCCTCTTCGGCAGAGCCGCCGGCGATCTGGAAGATGATCACCGGCAATGAGATCCCCGCCTACAACATCCCCTCCGGCATCCTGTTCGACATGCATCGCGAGGCGGCGGCCAAGCGCCCCGGCGTGCTGACCAAGATCGGCATGGACACTTTCGTCGATCCCGCTCGCGAGGGCTGCGCCATGAACAAGCGGGCCATGGAAGCGCCGATCGTGCGCCAGGTCGAATTCGACGGCGAGAACTGGCTGTATTTCAAGACCATCATTCCCGAGGTCGCCATCATTCGAGCCACCACGGCCGATGAGCGCGGCAATCTCTCCTACGAACATGAGGGCGGCTATCTCGGTCCGCTCGACCAGGCGCTGGCCGTACGCAACAATGGCGGCATCGTCATCGCCCAGGTGAAACGCCTCGCCGAGAGCGGCACGCTCAAGCCGCAGAACGTGCTGGTGCCCGGCGTGCTCGTGGATGCCATCGTGGTCGCGCCGGACCAGATGCAGACGACGCAGACACCCTACGAGCCGGCGATCTCGGGCGAGATCTTCCGGCCGCTGTCGAGCTTCGAGATCCCCGAATTCGGCGTCTCCAAAGTGATTGCCCGTCGGGTGGCGCAGGAATTGCGCTACGGCGATGCCGTCAATATCGGCTTCGGCATTTCGGCCAACGTGCCGCGCATCCTGATCGAGGAAGGCCGTCATGGCGAGGTGACCTGGGTGATCGAACAGGGGGCCGTCGGCGGCGTACCGCTCACCGACTTCCAGTTCGGCTGTGCCTCCAACGCCGAGGCGATCATGCCTTCGCCCTATCAGTTCACCTATTTTCAGGGCGCGGGGTTCGATGCCTCGCTGCTCTCCTTCCTGCAGATCGACCGCGAGGGCAGCGTCAACGTCTCCAAGCTCGGCGTGCGTCCGCATGTGACGGCGGGGGCCGGAGGCTTCGTCGACATCACCGCTCGGGCCCGGCGCATCATCTTCTCCGGCTTCTTCACGGCCGCCGCCGGCCTGGCCGTCGAGAACGGCGCGCTGGTCATCGCCAAGGAAGGCAAGGTCAGGAAACTGGTCGAGACGGTCGAACATGTCTCCTTCTCCGGTCGCCGCGCCGTCGCCCAGGGGCAGGACATCACCTATGTCACCGAGCGCTGCGTGCTCAAGCTGACGCAGAAGGGCATCGTGGTCACGGAGATCGCACCCGGCGTCGACCTCGAGCGCGATGTCCTGGCCCAGGCCGAGTTCGCGCTGCTGGTCTCCGACGACCTCAAGGTGATGGATGCGGCCTTGTTCCGGCCGGAGCCGATCGGGCTGGATATCGGAGGAGGGCAGGCCGATGTCTGATCCCGTCCGTCTCGATATCGAAGACGGCATCGCCGTCATCACGCTGGCCCGGCCCGAAAAACTCAACGCACTCGACGAGACGATGATATCCGGGCTTGCCATCGCGGCCGAACGGATCGACCGGCATGGTTCCATCCGTGCCGCCATCCTCACCGGTGAGGGCAAGGGTTTTTGCGCGGGCGGCGACATTGCCGCCTGGGGCAAGCTTTCGCCCCTCGACATGGGCCAGCAATGGGTGCGCGACGGCCATCGCGTCTTCGACCGCCTGACGCGGCTGCGCGCGCCGCTAATCGCGGCCATCAACGGGCATGCGCTAGGCGGGGGCCTCGAATTGGCGGCGACTGCCGATATCCGCATCGCCGAGGAACAGGCCAAGTTCGGCCTGCCCGAGACCGGCATCGGCATGGTGCCAGGCTGGTCGGGCACGCAGCGCCTCGTCACCCGCTTTGGCGCTGCCGCGGTGCGCCGCCTTGCCCTGACCGGCGAGATCGTCACGGCCGAGCGGGCGTTGCAACTCGGACTGATCGACGAGATCGCACCCAAGGGGCAGGGGCTCGAACAGGCGCGCGAACTTGCTCGGAAGATTGCGGTGCGCGCACCGATCGCCAATGCCGTCGCCAAGCAGATGATCAATGCGGCGGAAGGCGAGGATGCCGCCGCCGCCATCGAGATCCTCGCCGGATCGTTGGTCTCCTACACCGACGATCTCAAGGAGGGCGTCGCCAGCTTCGTCGAGAAGCGCACGCCCGATTTCAAGGGAAGATGACCGTGACGATTGCCGTCCGCCTCGACAAGGCCCGTTTCGCCGCCGCGCTCGCCGGCATCCCCCGTGAGCACCAGCTTTTCATTGCCGGAACCTTCGGGCCCGCCGCCGAGGGGCGGACCATCGAACGGCTCAGCCCCGGCCATGGCGAGCGGGTGGGCCTTTATCCGCAAGCGGGGGCTGCCGATCTCGATCGCGCCCTCGACGCGGCGCGCCAAGCCTTCGATAACGGGCCATGGCCCTCGTTGACCGGAGCGGAGCGCTCGCGCTTCCTCCACAAGGTCGCCGACCTGATCGACGAAAAGCTCGAGATCTTCGCCACGCTCGACAGCCTCGAAGCCGGCAAACCGATCAGCCAGGCCCGCGGCGAGATGGCCGGAGCCGTCGACATCTGGCGTTATGCGGCAGGCCTTGCCCGCGATTTGCATGGCGAGAGCTACAACACCATCGGCGCCAACAAGCTCGGCCTGGTGATGCGCGAGCCGATCGGGGTGGTGTCCATCATCACGCCCTGGAACTTCCCCTTCCTGATCGTCAGCCAGAAGCTGCCCTTCGCCCTGGCCGCCGGTTGCACCGCGGTGGTCAAGCCGAGCGAGATGACTTCGGGCTCGACCCTGCTGCTCGGCCATTTGCTGGCAGAGGCCGGCCTGCCCGAGGGGGTGGTCAACATCCTCTCCGGCTACGGTCCCGAGATGGGCGGGCCGATGACCACGGATGGCCGTGTCGATATGGTCTCCTTCACCGGTTCGACCCGGGTCGGCAAGGCGGCGATGGCGGCGGCCTCGGGTACGCTGAAGAAGCTGTCCATGGAACTGGGCGGCAAGAATCCGCAATTGATCTTCCCCGATGCCGATCTCGACGCGGCGCTCGATGCCGCGGTGTTCGGCTCCTATTTCAACGCAGGCGAATGCTGCAATGCCGGCAGTCGCCTGCTCGTACATCAGGACATCGCTGCCGAGTTCGAGGCCGAATTCGTCAAGCGCTCTCGCCAGGTCGTGGTCGGCGATCCCCTGGATCCGGCAACCCTCGTCGGGGCGCTGATTTCGCCGCAGCATCTGGCCCAGGTCGAGGGCCATGTCGTCGCCGCCAGGGCGGAGGGAGCCGAAATAGCCCTGGGAGGAGACCGCCTGGAAAGCGACGCCGGCCAGTTCATGGCAACGACGGTGGTTGCCGGCGCGCGCGCCTCGATGGCGATTGCCCGCGACGAGGTGTTCGGGCCGGTGGCGACCGTGATGCGTTTCACCAGTGCCGACGAGGCCGTTTCCATCGCCAATGGTGTCGATTACGGTTTGTCGGCCAGCGTATGGAGCCGGGATTTCGACACGGCCGTCGGCATCTCCAGGCGCCTCAAGGCCGGGACGGTTTGGACCAACACCTTCATGGACGGGGCTGCCGAGCTGCCCTTCGGCGGTTTCCGGCAATCGGGGATCGGACGGGAACTCGGCCGCAATGCCGTGGCTGATTACACCGAGGAAAAGACGATGCATCTTCATTGCGGACCGCGCACGGCCTGGTGGCTGCCGCGGTAGGCGATCGAGACCAAGAGGTATTGAAAATGCCTCTTGGTGCCTTCTGCCGATTTTCTTCAAATCCCTGATTTGGAGAAGAGAAAATCGGCAGGTGTTCAAGCCGAGGATGCATCTGCGTCTTCGAGGCTTGGAATGAGACGTCGCCGGAACGTATCCGGCATCATAAGGTCATGGGAGGATTAGATGACCGTTCGTACCAAACTGATCGCAGGCGTAGCGCTCGCCGCCGCCGGCCTCGGCTTCGCCAGCCTTGGTCTCGTCAGCGCGGCGCAGGCACAGACCAAGGAAGTGCAGATGCTGCACTGGTGGACGTCGGGCGGCGAGGCAGCCGCGCTCAACGTCCTCAAGCAGGATCTGGCCAAGGAGGGCTATGCCTGGAAGGACGTCCCGGTCGCAGGCGGCGGTGGCGATGCCGCCATGACCGCGCTGAAGGCCATGGTCGCAGCCGGCAACAATCCGACGGCGTCCCAGATGCTGGGCTATACCGTGCTCGACTATGCCGCCGCCGGCAAGATGGGCGACCTGACCGAGCTCGCCAAGTCGGAAGGCTGGGACAAGGCAGTGCCGGCACCGTTGCAGAAATTCGCCGTCTATGACGGCAAGTGGGTCGCCGTCCCGGTCAACGTCCACTCGGTCAACTGGCTGTGGATCAACAAGGCCGTGATGGACAAGATCGGTGGCACCGAACCGAAGACCTTTGACGACTTCATCGCCCTGCTCGACAAGGCCAAGGCTGCAGGCGTCACGCCGCTCGCACTCGGCGGCCAGGATTGGCAGGAAGCCACCATGTTCGACTCGGTCGTGCTCTCCACGGGCGGCCCCGAGTTCTACAAGAAGGCGATGAACGACCTCGACGAAGCCTCGCTGAAGTCGGACACCATGAAGAAGGCCTTCGACAACCTGGCCAAGCTCAAGACCTATGTCGACCCCAACTTCTCGGGCCGCGACTGGAACCTGACCACCGCCATGGTGATCAAGGGCGATGCCTTGGTACAGGTGATGGGTGACTGGGCCAAGGGCGAGTTCAAGGCCGCCAGCAAGACCCCGGGCACCGACTATATCTGCATGCGCTTCCCGGGCACCGACGGCAGCGTCGTCTACAACTCCGACATGTTCGGCATGTTCGCGGTTCCTGCTGATCGCAAGGAAGCCCAGCTCGCGCTCGCCAAGGCAACGCTGTCCAAGTCGTTCCAGTCGTCCTTCAACGTGGTCAAGGGTTCGGTTCCCGCCCGCACCGACGTGCCGGACACCGACTTCGACGCCTGCGGCAAGAAGGGTATCGCCGATCTGAAGAAGGCCAATGACGGCGGTACGCTGTTCGGCTCGCTCGCCCAAGGCTATGGCGCGACGCCGGCCGTCGCCACCGCTTACAAGGACGTGGTGGACAAGTTCTTCAACGGCCAGATCAAGACCTCGGACGAGGCTGTCACCCAGCTCGTCAAGGCCATCGACGAAGCCAAGTAAGCGCTGAAGCAAGCGTTTCCATGGGAAGCGAACCGACCGGGCGCCCCTATTGCGCCCGGTCGACTCGAGCAAAGAGCGTTCATGACTGAACGCTTGTTTGCTCTAACTTCTTGTTTTGGCGCGTCTTTGCGATTCTTGGTGAGTCCGTCTAATCGCAGAACACTCTCGGCTCTCGGGGCACAAGAACAAAAAAGCGGGGAACCTTCATGACATTGGCTACGACAAGCGCGCCGCCTCGCCCGGGCTTGCGCGAGAAACTTCAGGATGCCTTGCCCAAGATCGTGCTGGCGCCGAGCTTCGCCGCGATCCTGGTGTTCGTTTATGGGTTCATCCTGTGGACGGTCTATCTGTCCTTCACCAATTCCAAGACCTTTCCGAGCTATGAGCTGACGGGAGGCCTCGCCTATCAGCGCCTGTGGGGCTGGACTTTCGAAAGCGACCCGCCGTCGAGCTGGTACTATTCGATCACCAACATGGCTGTTTTCGGCGTGCTCTATATCGGCATCTGCATGGTGCTGGGCCTGTTCATCGCCATCCTTCTCGACCAGCGCATCCGGGGCGAGGGCATCCTGCGGCCGATCTATCTCTACCCGATGGCGCTTTCCTTCATCGTCACCGGCGTGGCCTGGAAATGGTTCCTCGACCCCGGTCTCGGCCTGGAGGCAACGCTGCACAATCTGGGCTGGACCAGCTTCCATTTCGACTGGATCAAGAACAAGGACCGGGTGATCTACACGGTGGTGATCGCCGGCGTCTGGCAAGCCTCGGGCTTCGTGATGGCGATGTTCCTGGCAGGGCTGCGCGGCGTCGACGGCGAGATCCTCAAGGCTGCCCAGATCGACGGCGCCTCCACCTTCCAGGTCTATTGGCGCATCGTCATCCCGATCCTGCGCCCGGTCTTCCTGTCCGCCTTCATCGTGCTGGCCCACATGGCGATCAAGTCCTACGACCTCGTGGTCGCCCTGACCTCCGGCGGGCCTGGCGGCTCGGCCTGGCTGCCGTCCAACTTCATGTATGAGTACACCTTCAAGCGCAATCAGATGGCGATCGGCTCGGCCAGCGCCGTGATCATGCTGATGACGATCAGCGCCATCATCGTGCCCTATCTCTATTCCGAATTGCGGGAGAAGAAGTGATGAGCGCCGCCACCCGGGACGTTTCGGGGCCGGTCGGCTCCAATTGGGTCAGCCGCGTCGTGATCTACGGCCTGTTGCTGATTTTCGCCTTCGTCTATCTCGTGCCCCTGTTCGTGATGCTGACCACCTCGTTCAAGACCATGGACGAGATCCAGGGCGGCAACATGCTCGCTCTACCAGGCGCGCCGACGGTGCAGCCCTGGCTGAAGGCCTGGAACGAGACCTGCGTCGGCCTCACCTGTGCGGGGATCAAGGGCTATTTCTGGAATTCGATCAAGATGGTGGTGCCGGCAGTGGCGATCTCCACCATCCTTGGTGCGCTCAACGGCTATGTGCTGACGAAATGGCGCTTCCCCGGCCATAAGATCGTCTTCGCCATGATGCTGTTCGCCTGCTTCATCCCGTTCCAGTCGGTGCTGCTGCCGATGGCGACGGTACTGGGTCAGTTCGGCGGCGTCGGCACCTTCCTGCAGTCGACGATCGGTACCTCGCTCGGCTTCGGTTCCTCGACCTTCAACCTCGTCTTCGTGCATGTGGTCTATGGCCTCGGCTTCACCACTTTGTTCTTCCGCAATTACTACGAGGCGTTCCCCAACGAACTCGTGCGGGCGGCGATGGTCGATGGAGCCAGCTTTTTCCAGATCTTCCGGCGCATCCTGCTGCCCAATTCGATCCCGATCTTCGTGGTCACGGTGATCTACCAGTTCACCAACATCTGGAACGACTTCCTGTTCGCCTCCGCCTTCGCCGGCACCGGCGACGTGATGCCGATGACGGCTGCGCTCAACAACGTGGTCAACACCACCACCGGCGCGGTCGAATACAACGTCAATATGGCGGCTGCGATGATCGCGGCGCTTCCCACCCTCTTCGTCTATATCGTCGCCGGCCGCTATTTCGTGCGTGGCCTGATGGCGGGCGCTGTGAAAGGCTGACCCAATGGCGTTCCTGGAAATCAACAATCTCAAGAAGCGCTACGGCGCCGTCGAAATCCTCAAGGGGATCAATCTTGACCTCGACAAGGGCGGTTTCCTCGTGCTGGTCGGGCCGTCCGGCTGCGGCAAGTCGACCCTGCTCAATACCATAGCGGGGCTGGAGAACATCACCGAAGGCGAGATCCGGGTCGACAACAACAAGATCAACGGCCTGCATCCATCCAAGCGCGACATCGCCATGGTGTTCCAGAGCTACGCGCTCTATCCCAACATGACCGTGGGCCAGAACATCGCCTTCGGCATGGAGATGCGCGGCGTCGCCAAGCCCGAACGCGACACGGCGGTGGCGCAGGTCGCCAAGACCTTGCAGATCGGCCATCTCCTCGACCGCAGGCCCTCTCAGCTCTCGGGCGGCCAGCGTCAGCGCGTCGCCATGGGTCGTGCCCTGGTACGCGACCCCAAGCTCTTCCTGTTCGACGAGCCCCTCTCCAACCTCGACGCCAAGTTGCGTGTCGACATGCGCGTCGAGATCAAGCGCCTGCACGCCACCACGGGCAAGACCATCGTCTATGTCACCCATGACCAGATCGAGGCGATGACGCTCGCCACCAAGATAGCCGTGCTCAAGGATGGCGAGTTGCAGCAGGTCGGCACGCCCGCCGAGATCTACAACAAGCCCAACAATCTCTTCGTCGCCGATTTCATGGGCTCGCCGGCCATGAACCTGATCCAGGCCAAGGCGGCGCGGGAGAATGGCAGGACGGTGCTGAAGATCCTCAACAAGAGCGGAGGCGGCGTCAGCCTGCCGGTACCCGAGGATATCGCCGAGGTGTCGCTGGAGGATGGCCGCGAGCTGATCTTCGGCATCCGGCCCGAGGCGATCACCGACCATGACGGCGCTGACCGCAATTCCAAGGCGATAGAGATGGTCAATGCGGTGGTCGACGTGGTTGAGCCGGCCGGCGCCGATACTTTCGTCGTCACCCATCTCGGCGGCAAGGAGGTCACGGCGCGCATGCGTTCCGACGCCATGGTGGCGCCGGGCCAGGAACTGCCTTTCGCCTTCAACCTCGACAAGGCGGTGGTATTCGATCCGGCGAGCGGGAAGAGGTTGTAGAGCTCGTTACACCCCTCCCTCATTTGTTGAGGAGGGCGGTGCCCTGACACGAAAAACGCGACGCCAGCCGCCCCTTCGCCCCGTTCTTACGGGGAGAGGGGGCACAAGCGCAGAGTTTTCTCGTCGCCTTCGCCATCTCGCCCAACCCTTGTTTTGATCCAGGAGCCTTCATGCCTTCGCCTGACATCGTCATCATCGGCGCCGGCATGGGCGGAGCGACGATGGCTCATGCCCTGGCGCCGAGCGGGGCCGAGATCCTCATCCTGGACAAGGGCGGCCAATTGCCGGACCGGCCGGAGAACCGCGATGCGCGCGCGATCTTCCAGCGGGGTTTTTTCCGCCCTCAGGAGAGCTGGTACGACAGCGACGGCAATCCGTTCAATCCGGGCAATTATTACTGCAACGGCGGCAATACGAAATTCTACGGCGCGGTGCTGCTGCGTTATCGTGCCGAAGATTTCGACGGCATCGCCCATGCCGATGGCGACGCTCCAGCCTGGCCGTTCCGCTACAACGAACTCGCGCCCTATTACGACGAGGCCGAGCGGCTCTACCAGGTGCGAGGCAGGGCTGGCGAGGACCCGACGGAACCGCCGCGCACCGGCGACTTTGCCTTTCCGCCCGTGCCGGACGAACGGGCGATCGCCGAGGTGCGCGAACGCCTCTCCCGCGTTGGGTTGAAGCCCTTCTCCCTGCCGCTCGGTGTCGATATTGACAAATGGCTCTCGCATGGCCGCACGCCATGGGATGCCTTTCCGGACGCCCGCACCGGCAAGATGGACGCGGAGACCTGCGCGCTGCTGCCGGCGCTCGAACATGCCAATGTGCGGCTGCAGAACCATTGCGAGGTTCGTCGGCTGATCCCGGCCGCCGATGGCCGGCGCATCGAGGCGGTGGAATATCTGGAAGGCGGCGAGCTCAAGCGCCTCACGCCGCGCCTCGTCGTGCTGGCGGCCGGGGCGGTGCGCTCGGCGGCGATCCTGCTGGCCTCCTCGCCTGAGGGGCTCGCCAACAGCTCAGGCATGGTCGGCCGGCATTTCATGAACCACAATCTGTCGGCGATGATCGGGATCGATCCGCGCTTCAACAACGATTCGATCTACCAGAAGACCTTCGCGCTCAATGATTTCTATCTCGGTGACGGCAAAGGCGGCCCACCGCTCGGCAATGTGCAATTGCTCGGCCGCGTCTCCGGCACCATCCTGAAATCGGACCTGCGCAAGGTGCCCGAATTCGTGCTGAATGCCGTGGCGCGCAAGACCATCGATTTCCTGATCATGAGCGAGGACTTGCCGGATCCCTCCAGCCGCGTCCGGCTGGAGGGTGAGAAAATCGTGCTGGAATGGCGGCGTTCCAACATGACCGCGCATGAGGGGCTGAAGGTGGCGATGCGCCGAGCCCTGAAGCAGGCGGGTTTTCCGATCGTGCTCACCCATCTGTTCGATCGCAAGACGCCGTCGCATCAATGCGGCACCATCCGCATCGGTGCCGATCCAGCAGAGGCGCCGCTCGATTCCTTCGGCCGTGCCTTCGACCATCCCAATTTGTTCGTCGCCGATGCCTCGACCCTGGTAACTTCGGCTGCCGTCAATCCATCCCTGACGGTGGCGGCTTTGTCCCTGCGGACCGCCAAGCACATTCGTGAACAAGCATATTCGTGAAACGGAGCTGAACCGATGAGCCGTCCCGTCGTCCTTGTCACCGGTGCCCGGCGCGGCATCGGCCTTGCCATCGCGGTGGCCTTCGCCGAAGGCGGCTATGACATCGCCTTCACCGACATCGTCGACAATGACGATATCGGCGATGCCGAACTGGCGATCGGCCAGGCGGGCGGCGCGGCGCTGTTCTTCCAGAACGACGTCGCGGATCTCGCCAGCCATCGGGGGCTGGTCGACGAGGTGCTGTCGAGCTATGGCCGGCTCGACTGCTTCGTCTCCAATGCCGGCATCGGCTCGCCGGTACGCGGCGACCTCCTCGATCTCGAACCCGGCAATTTCGACCGGGTGATGAACGTCAACATGCGCGGGGCAATGTTTCTCAGCCAGGTGGTGGCCCGCACCATGCTGAAGCTGCCCTCGCCGCAAAAGCCCGTACGCAACCGCTCCATCCTGTTCATCACCTCGGTCAGCGCCGAAATGGCTTCGCCCGAGCGGGCTGATTATTGCGTCTCCAAGGCCGCGCTTTCCATGTGGGTGAAGAACCTTGCCGTCCGGTTGGCACCGGACAGCATCCCCGTGTTCGAGATCCGTCCGGGCGTGATCCGCACCGAGATGACGGCCGCGGTCGCCGACAAATACCAGGCCATCATCGACGGGGGGCTGGTACCGGCCCGGCGCTGGGGGGAAGGGGCCGACGTCGCCCAGATGGCGCTGGCGCTTGCCGGCAGTTCCTTCGGTTTCGCCACTGGCAGTGCCATCGCCTGCGACGGCGCACTCTCGATCTCGAGGCTGTGATGACGTCCGGGTGCGCGGGCACCTTGCCCGCTCGTCGAAACGGCGCACTTGCGGAGACGAAGAGCGGACGGGACGTCCGCGCACCCGGGAGTGTCCTATGACCGATTACATCATCGTCGGGGCGGGGCCGGCTGGCTGCGCCCTGGCGGCGCGGCTGAGCGAGGATACGGCCGTCAAGGTTCTGCTGATCGAAGCGGGCGGGCGCGACAGCCATCCCTTCTTCCACATGCCGGCGGGCTTTGCCAAGATGACCAAGGGCATCGCGAGTTGGGGCTGGTCCACGGTGCCCCAGAAGCATCTGGACGGACGGGTGCTCTGGTACACCCAGGCCAAGGTGCTGGGGGGCGGCTCCTCGATCAATGCGCAGATCTATACCCGTGGCAATCCGCGCGACTATGACATCTGGGCCTATGTGCATCGCTGCCAAGGCTGGAGCTATGCCGAGGTGCTGCCCTATTTCAAACGGGCCGAGGACAATCAGCGATTCATCGACAGCTACCATGCCGCCGGTGGACCGCTCGGCGTCTCCATTCCCATCAATCCCTTGCCGATCAACGAGGCCTTCATCCGTGCCGGCCAGGAATATGGCTTGCCTTACAATGCCGATTTCAACGGCGCCAGCCAGGAGGGTGTCGGCCATTACCAGGTCACGGTGCGCAATGCCCGGCGCTCTTCCGCCGCGGCCGCCTATCTGAAGCCGATCGAAGGCAAGCGGCCGAACCTCACCGTCCGCACCGATGGCATGGTGACGCGTATCCTCGTCGAGAAGGGGCGGGCGGTCGGTGTCGAGATCGCCGGGAAGGACGGTAGGAGCGAGATACGCTGCGAGCGCGAGGTCATCGTCGCCTCCGGCGCCATCGGTTCGCCGCGCCTGCTCATGCTGTCCGGCATCGGGCCGGCGGCCCACCTCAAAGAGGTTGGCATCGATGTGGTGCACGATCTGCCCGGCGTCGGCGAGAATTTGCAGGACCATCTCGATCTCTATGTCATCGCCGAATGCACCGGCGACCACACCTATGACAACGTCGCCAAGCCCCACCGCACCGCCTGGGCCGGGCTGCAATATCTCCTGTTCAAGAAAGGGCCGGTGGCTTCGACCCTGTTCGAGACCGGTGGCTTTGCCTATGCCGACAAGGCTGCCCGCTCGCCCGACATCCAGTTCCATCTCGGCTCGGGCTCAGGCATCGAGGCCGGTGTCGCCCGGCTGCGCAATGCCGGCGTCACCTTGAACTCTGCCTTCCTGCAGCCGCGTTCGCGCGGCACCGTGCGGCTCAGATCCGCCGATCCCGCCGACCATCCCCTCATCGATCCCAATTATTGGTCGGATCCCTACGACAAGGCAATGTCTCTGGAAGGGCTGCGCATGGCGCGCGAGATCCTGCGCCAGAAGGCACTCGCCCCTTTCATTCTGGCCGAACGCATGCCGGGGCCGGACAAGGTCAGCGAGGCGGAATTGAGTGACTATGCCTGCCGGACCAGCAAGACCGACCACCACCCCGCCGGCACCTGCAAGATGGGTGTCGACGACATGGCCGTGGTGACGCCCGAGCTCAAGGTAAGGGGGCTCGAGGGCTTGCGTGTCTGCGACGCCTCGGTCATGCCGATCGTCAACTCCTCCAACACCAACGCGCCCACCATCATGATCGGAGAGAAGGGCGCCGATCTCATCGCGGGCAGGCAACCGCTCCCCGCCGTCAATTTCGGATCTTGAGCAGGAGAACACCATGATCCGCCATATCGTTCTTGCCCGTTTGCGGACGGATCTGCCGCAAGCTGAGGTCGTGGCCCTGCTGTCGGCCATTCGCGGCATGAAAACCGAGATTGCGGGAATCCTGCAGATAGAAGTCGGCGCCGACAACAGCCCCGAAGGTCTGGCGCGCGGCTATGGCCATGCCTTCACCGTGGACTTCGTCGACGCAACGGCCCGCGACGCCTATCTGCCCCATCCGCATCACGCCAAGGTGGCCCAGGCGCTCGTCGCCGCTACGCAAGGCGGTGTCGATGGCCTGTTGGTGCTCGACTTCGAAGCCTGACCGCGGGAGTTACATTCCCGTTGGCGCTCCGGTCGGCCTCTCGGTCCGGCTGTGCGGAGTGCCAGCGTCACAACCGATTGTTAACCGCAATACCAAGCCCTTTTCACACCGCGGAGGGGCTTTTTGCGCTGATTCGCGTGGATTTGGCCGCCGTTTCCGCGCAGGCGTACGTCTTTCGCCTTAATTCCGCCGCCGGATGGGAAGCATCATCCCGCCCGTCCATACGGGTGTGGCTTGGTTTCTTGTACAATCTCTGATACTGAGAATGAACGTTCATTCTCGTTCGGGGTTGTGATAGTGGCGATCGAAGCAGGGGTGGTGGTGCCGCCACCCGCGGTGGCAAAGGGAATCGACGCGCGTCGAACTCACATTCTCGATGCCTTCGAGGTGTGCATCCAGCGCACAGGATTCCATCGCACCACCATGCAGGACGTTGCCAGGGAAGCCGGCATGAGCGCCGGCAATCTCTACCGCTACTTTCCCTCCAAGGAGGCCTTGGTGTCGGGCCTGATTGAGCGCGATCGCGAACGTTTCAGTGCCGATTTCATGAATGTGGCGCGTTCCAGCGATGTCATGGGGTCCTTCGTCGCGCTGGGGCGCAAGCATTTCCTCGAAACGCCGCGCGAGCGCTGCGTCCAGTTCATGGAAATCTGGGCGGAGGCCAGCCGCAACCCACAGGTGGCGGAGATGTGCGCGGCCGTCGACAAGGAAGTGAACGACTTCATGGTCGCGATCCTGGAGGCGGCCAAGACCTCAGGCCAGATCCCCACATCGGTGGACAGCGCGGCTGTGATCACCGTGCTTTCGGCCATGGGAGACGGCATGTTCACCCGTCGCGCCCTGGAGCCGGATTTCGATGTCGAGGACGGTTTTCGGCTGTTGGTGAACGTTATGGACGCCTTGATGTCGGGAAAGATCCCGCTCGATCGTCCTTTGCCTGCGATTTCAGATTCTCCGGGCGAGCAGCCCGTTTCAGAGGAACAGCTCCATGTCCGCGGTTGAAAAGCAGAACCGGCCCGAACGCGATGGCGAGCGGCAGCGGCGGGAAGGGGGCTTTGTCGATGAGGCGAGCCTGACGGCGGTGCGTCTGTCGGGGCATGCCCAGCATGCACCGACCGATTATCGGCGAACTCCCTGGTATACGAAACTTACCATCCTGGTGCTTGTCGTCATCGCCGTGTCTGCGGCTCTCTATGCCTATCGCGAGCCCCTGATGGCCCGCCTCAACCCGCCGCCACCGCCTGTGGTGGACGCCAAGCCGCCAGCCGTCACCGTGACGCCGGCCGTGACCGGAGCCATCACCGAGCAGGCGGTGGTGACCGGCAATCTGGCGGCGCGCGAGGAGATTCTGGTGTCGCCCCAGATCGAAGGCTATGCCGTTGACAAGATCATGGTGGAGGAAGGCGATCGCGTCAGCGAAGGCCAAATGCTGGCTGAGCTCTCGACCACCACCATCGATACCTCGCTCGCCCAGAATGAGGCTCAGACCGCCAGGGCGGAGGCCGCGATCGCGCAGGCCGAGAGCGCCATAGCCGAAGCCAATGCCAATCGGGAACAGACCGCCAGTGCCTTTGCGCGCTCCAAGGCGCTGGTCCGGACCGGCAATACGACAGCCGAACAGCTCGACCAGCGCGAGGCCGCCGCCAAGATGGCGGACGCGCGTGCGGGAGCGGCCGAACATGCCCTGACCGTCGCCAGGGCCGACAAGAAGCTCGCTGATGCGCAGCGTTCCGAATTGATGGTGCGTCTGGAGCACACCAAGGTGCGCGCACCGGCGGCAGGCGTGATCAGCCGCCGGGTCGCTCGTATCGGTGCGATCGCGTCGGCGTCCGGTGATCCCCTGTTCCGCATCATTCGCGACGGTGACATCGAACTCGCGGCGGACGTATCGGAGGCGACGCTGGCGCGCATCCGGCCGGGCATGACGGCCGAGGTGGCGACGGCGGGCCGCAAGGAGCCTTTCGCGGCTCGCGTGCGCCTGGTTTCGCCTGAGGTCAATTCCGTCACACGCCTGGGCCGCGTGCGTATCGCCATCGACCAGGCGCCGGGCCTGACGATCGGCGCCTTTAGCCGCGCCAGCGTAGCGGTTGCCAGTCATACCGGCGTGCTCGTGCCGCAATCGGCCGTGCTCTATACCGAGGATGGCGCGACGGTGCAGGTCGTGCGTGACGGTGTCGTGGCGACCACGCCCGTCAAGCTCGGCCTGCGTACCGAAAAGCAGGCCGAGGTGGTCGAAGGCGTCAAGGCGGGCGATACGGTGATCGCCACTGCCGGCACCTTCGTGCGCGACGGTGACAGGGTCAGCGCCGTCAACGGGGCTGATGCAGCCCAGCCCGCGACCGAGTCCAAGTGAGGCACCGATGTCGTTCAACGTCTCGGCCTGGTCCATCCGCAATCCGGTGCCTTCGATCGTCCTGTTCGTGGTGCTGATGGCGCTCGGTTGGGTCTCGTTCCAGAACCTGCCGATCACCAAATTCCCCAATATCGATATCCCCGTCATCACTGTGACGGTAACCCAGGTCGGTGCCGCACCTTCCGAGCTGGAGACGCAGGTGACGCGTAAGATCGAGGACGCCGTCACCGGCGTCGCCGGCGTCAAGCATGTGCAGTCGACCATTACGGACTCAACCTCGACGGTTGCCATCGAGTTCTGGCTGGGCACCAACACGGACCGCGTGCTCAACGACGTCAAGGATGCGGTGACCAAGATCCGCACCGAACTGCCGCGCGATATCGAGGAGCCGGTGATCTCGCGCCTCGAAATCGAGTCGCAGTCGATCATGACCTATTCGGCCACGGCACCCGGCATGACGCTGGAACAATTGTCCTGGCATGTCGACAATGTGGTGAAGCGAGACCTGCAGAGCCTGCGCGGCGTCGGCCGCATCGACCGCATAGGCGGCGTGACACGCGAGATCCGGGTGGCCGTCGATCCCGATCGGCTGCTATCGCTCGGCATCACCGCTGCCGACGTCAATCGCGTGCTGAGGGCGACGACGGTCGATCTGTCGGGCGGCAAGGGTGAGGTCGGCAATCGTGAGCAGGCCATTCGTACCCTGGCCGGCGCCCATACGATCGATGAACTCAAGGATACCAAGATCACGCTGCCCGGTGGGCGGCAGGTACGGCTCAACGAGATCGCCAACATCACCGATGCCTATGCGGATCAGACGTCATTCGCCCGGCTGAATGGGTCGACGCCAATCGTCGCCTTCTCGATCTTCCGGTCCAAGGGTGCCAGCGACACGGTGGTGGCCGCAGCGGTCGCCGCCAGGATCCAGGCGCTGCACACGGCCCACCCCGAGGTCAGCTATGCGGTGGTGGACGATGGTGTCGCCTCGACCTATGGCAATTTTGAAGCGGCGATGCAGACGCTGGTGGAAGGCGCCATCCTCGCCGTCATCGTCGTGCTGATTTTCCTGCGCGACTGGCGGGCTACGCTGATCGCCGCCATTGCCTTGCCGCTCTCGGCCATCCCGACCTTCTGGGCGATGAGCGTGATGGGTTTCTCGCTCAACCTCGTCAGCTTGCTCGCCATCACGCTGGTCACGGGTATCCTGGTCGATGACGCCATCGTAGAGATCGAGAACATCGTCCGGCACATGAAGATGGGCAAGTCGCCCTACCGCGCCTCCATCGAGGCGGCGGACGAGATCGGTCTTGCCGTGATGGCGATCACCATGACCATCATCGCCATCTTCGCGCCCGTGAGCTTCATGGGCGGTATCGTCGGCCAGTATTTCAAGCAGTTCGGCCTGACGGTAGCGGTAGCGGTGTTCTTCTCGCTCCTTGTCGCGCGCCTGATAACACCGATGATGACCGCCTATTTCCTCAGGCCGCACGCTCATGTCGAGCCGCGGGATGGCTGGATCATGCGGGCCTATACCCGCTTCCTGGAGATGACGCTGGCGCGTTGGTTCTCTCCCTATCTCACCATCCTGGCCGGCTTTGGGCTGCTGATCCTGACCTTCAGGCTGATGGGCTTTTTGCCCGAGGGCTTCATCCCGCCGGAGGACAATGCACGCGTGGTCATCTCCGCCGAGATTCCGCCAGGCGGCAAGCTCGAGAGCACCCAGGCCAAGACCGACCAGATCGTTGCCGAGATCCGTAAGGTTCCGGAAGTCGTTCAGGTCTTCGTCATCGGCGGCACCTCGCCGACCGGCGGACTCGATCCGCGCCGGGCCGCCATTTATGTCAAGCTTTCCAAGCGCGAGGATCGGGCGCGCCACCAACTCGCCATCCAGGATGACATCGCCCATATCCTTACCGCCATTCCCGATTTGCGTGCCTGGCGCGTCAAGGACAATGGTGAGCGTGACGTCAACCTGGCGCTGAAGAGCGATGATCCGAAGGCGCTTGCCCTGGCGGCATCGCGCCTCGAAGGCGCGATGCGCCATGTGCCCGGCTTCAACAATGTCGCCGCCAATACCGGCCTCGAGCGGCCGGAGGTGCGTATCCTGCCGCGAACCGACGATGCCGCGCGTTATGGTATCACCACCGAACAGATCTCGGAGGCGGTGCGTGTGGCGACCATCGGCGACATTGACGCCAATCTGGCCAAGTTCAATGCGGGGGACCGGCTGGTGCCGATCCGCGTGCAGTTGACCGAAGAGTCCCGTGGCAATCTCGGCCTGATCGAGGCGCTCAGCCTGACGACCGCCTCGGGCGGCAGCGTGCCGCTCTCCGCGGTGGCCGACGTCGAGTTCGGCCAGGGGCCGACCTCGATCGAGCGCAACGACCGTCAGCGGCAGATCAAGATCGGCGCCGACTTGCGCAAGGGGCTGGAGATCGGCGAGGCGCTGGATCTGGCCATGGAACTGCCGGAGGCCAAGAACCTGCCCAAGGGCGTGGTCTTTGCACCCACTGGTGACGCCGAAGTGATGGCAGAGGTGTTTTCGGGCTTTGCGATGGCGATGGGGACGGGCCTGCTGATGGTAGCGGGTGTGCTGGTGCTGCTGCTCGGCAGCCCCTTCCACGCCATCACCATCCTGCTCTCCTTGCCGTTGTCGATGCTCGGTGTGGTCCTGGCGCTGCTCGCTACCCACAACTCGATCTCGATGCCGGTGGTGATCGGCATCCTGATGCTGATGGGCATCGTCACCAAGAACGCCATCATGCTGGTCGACTTCGCGGTCGAACGGGTCAAGCATGGCATGCATCGCCATGACGCCATCATCGATGCCGGGCGCAAACGCGCGCGACCGATCGTGATGACCACCATCGCCATGGTGGCCGGCATGATTCCGACAGCGCTGGGGCACGGGGATGGCGGCGAGTTCCGTTCGCCGATGGCGATCGCCGTGATCGGCGGCCTGATCGTCTCCACCTTGCTGTCGTTGATCTTCGTGCCGTCCTTCTATGCGGTCATGGACGATCTCACGCGGGGCATTTCCTTCCTGTTCGGGCCCCTGGTGGGGCCGAAGGATGAGGCAGGGGAAGCCGGCGCGCCTGTGGCTCTGGATAGCGGTCACGGCGGCAGGGGCACGGCCGCGGCGGCGGAATAGGGGACATGGCATGCGTTCGACACCGCCCTGGATGAGACGCCGGCCGCTTGCCCCAGCGTCATCAGGCCCAGGTTTTCCAAGATTCGGGATGCCCCGGCATCATCGAAAGCGACGATCGGGAATCTCATGAATTTCATGCCCTTACCGGACCGCGATCCGACGCCTCGCGAACGGTCCTATCTGACGGCCCTGGAAGCGGGGGAGTTGAGGCCTTCGATCAGCGGGCAGGCCGGACATATGTGCCGGAAGTTCGGCTGGTGCGAGGCCGTGTTCCATCTACCGGACGGCTCGCAGAAGACACGATCGGAATTGCCCAGCCAGATGGATTCGATTGCGGTGATCAAGGCAGGCTATCGCGCCATCGGCTATTGCCTCACTTCGCGCGGCCGGGCCGCGTTGGCGAGGTCCGTGGCAAAGAAGTAGCAAATCGCCGCTGTGGAATTGCCTGGCGCTACAGCCAGTTCTTCCAGCGGAACAGCACATAGGGGGCGATAGCGACCACCACCATCAGGATCAGGGCCATGGGGTAGCCATGCGCCCATTTGAGTTCCGGCATTCTCTCGAAATTCATGCCGTAGACCGAGGCTACCAGCGTCGGCGGCATGAAGATCACAGCCATCACCGAAAAAAGCTTGATGATGTTGTTCTGCTCGAGATTGACCAGGCCGAGAGTGGCGTCGAGCAGGAATTGGATCTTCCCCGACTGAAAGGTCGCGTGTTCCTCGAGCGATTGCAGGTCGCGCAGTGTCATCTTGACTTCCTCGCGCAGTTCAGAGGGGACCTTGGCGGCTTTGAGGCCAGCCGAGAACCACAATAGTACCCGCTCGATCGAGACCAGGCTTTCACGGCATTTCGAGACGAGATCGCCATGCCGTCCAAGGGCCTGCAAGGTACGCTGCAGGGTGGCGTTGCGATTGCCTTGCTTGACGGCGTCCTTGAACACGCTGCGGGAGAGCGCGTCGAGCCGCTCGCCGGTATCCTGCAGCACTTCGGCTGCACGGTCGATGATGGCGTCGATCAGCCCCGCCATGATCGCCTCGGGACCGCCCCCGCAGCCGCCGGGCTTGACCGCATGGCCGGTATAGGTGGTGAAGGACTTCGGCTCGCTGTAGCGTACCGTCACCAGCACGCTGGCAGTGAGAATGAAGGTTGCCGCTGAAATGGCCGGCTCGCTGGTGTTGACGTTCACCAGGAGGCGCGTGGTCATGTAGCGCGTGCCGTTCTCCGACCAGATGAGTTCGGAGGGCTCGATATCGTCCATGTCCTCATGGGTGGGAATGGAGATGCCGAGCAGCGTCTCGACCTGCTGGTCCTCCTCACGTGTCGGGTTGAGCAGGTCGATCCACAAGACATCCCCCGGGAGGGGCTCGCCGGGTTGCAGTGTATGGGGCAGCAGCCTGTCCTTGGTCGTCGGGCACAAGCGATGCGTGGTAATCATGACAGGCCCTGCGATAAGGGAATGGAGGATTGCCCATCCCGCTAGAGCGTTTTTGCGATTAGGTGGAATCGCCAAGAACCGCAAAATGCTCTGTTTTCAGTAAGTTCAGCCAACGGAACGTGTCAACCCGAACGCATTTTGCTCTAGATGGGAAAGATGACGGCAGCGTGATTTCAATCGGTATCGGTCACAGCCAGCAGGAAGAGCCGCCGATGGCGCTTGTCAAGAACGACGAAAGTCTTGTCCCAAGCAATGTCGTAGAACCAGTCGGTCCAGGCCGTGCTGCTGGTATAGAATGCGATCTCGTCGAAGCGCAGCTCGAACAGGGCGTCACAAAAACGCAAAGCCAATGCCTTTTCCGGCATGCCCGAACCGGTGGCGTGCCAGTACGCGCCGCCATGATAGAGCGCCCGGGCGAGCAGCGTATCCACCTCGAGGCTGTCATGGAGCTCGAATTCGATGTCGGGAAGCGGCGAGGGATCAATTATCAGATCCGGGAGGCCGGCTCGGATGGCTGGGTGGACCAGGAAACGCGCCAGGATGGTATCAAGATGCAGCTGGTTGCGTCCGATATGCCAATCCAAAGCCGGTTCGGCGCCGATTTCGAAAGCCGCGAACAAGGCGTTGCCATTGCAATAGGTCTGGCGAAACCGGGCAAGCACCTCGTCGATCGCCGGAGCCGCGTGCGGGATGGGTGTAATCGCAACATCCGCCAAGGCCTGGTCCAGCTCGGCCTGCGTCGGCCGACGGCCGATATTCCCAGGTCCGGACGGTTCCGCTGCTCCCATCATGCTCGATCCCGTCGCATCGTCCTCGGCGCGGCCGACAGGATGAAGCACGATGCCGGGGCTGTCGCGCTCAATTTGCGCGGGGCGGCTTGGCCTTGGGTTTATTCTGTGGCTGTGGCCCGCCCATGAAATGAATCGGGAGCTGAAGCGAGAAGTTCTCTCCCGTCACATTGGCCGGCGGTTTGGGAAAGGGCGTAGCTCGTTTGAGCGCTTCCAGCGCAGCCTGGTCGAACTCGCTCTTGCCTGAACCCTGGACCACCCTGGCCGACAACACGCGTCCGTCACGATCGAGGACAAAGCCGACCGTGACCTGCGCGGATGGCAAAGGAGGCGGCACTTCGCCTTCCTTCAAGGGCGGCTGAGGCAGGGTGGGAAACTGCGTATTGGCCCACACCTGCCTGAGCAGAGCGGTATGCCAGCTCTTGGCATCGGTGATGGGTGGAGGCGTGGGTGCCGGCTTGGACTGGGCCCAAACGGGCGAGGTGGCCAAAAGCGCTCCCTGGGGCGCTCCAAGCAAAGCCAGGATCAGCGCAAGACGTTGGAAGGCAGACATGGATTTTTCCGCAAAGCTCAGGCGAATACCCTTGTTGCTTTTCCCGAAAGATTGCAAGCTTTTGAATTCACTATGGAATAATTCTTATCGGCGCAGGCGGGCCGTGCAGGTTGCCTGTCAGCCCTCGATTTCCTCACGCAGCATCTCCAGGGTCAGCCATTCCTCCTCGGCCTGCGTCTTCTCGGCTTCCACCTTAGCGAGTTGCTGGCCGAGCTCGGCGAATTTCTTCGAATCCTTGGCAAACAGGTCAGGGTCAGCCAGCCGCTCCTGCAGGTTCGCAGCCTTGGTGGCAAGCTGCTCGATCTTACGGGGCAGGGTTTCGAGGGCGTGCTTTTCTTTGAACGAAAGCTTGCGCTTGCCGGTGCGTTCCGGCGCTGAGCGGGCCGCCGCTTGGTCCGTCGGCGCCTGTCTGGGCGCCTCGGTCTTCTCCACCGGTTTACGAGCCACGCCGGCGCCGCGCTGGGCGACCATGTCGCTATAGCCGCCGGCATATTCCGTCCAGCGCCCATCGCCCTCGCTCATCAGGATCGAGGTCGAGACCCGATCGAGAAAGTCGCGGTCATGGCTGATGACGATGGCCGTGCCCTGATAGTCTCCGATCATCTCCTGCAGGAGATCGAGCGTCTCCAGGTCGAGATCGTTGGTCGGCTCGTCCAGCACCAGGAAGTTGGAGGGCTTTGCAAGGGCGCGTGCCAGCATCAGCCGGCCGCGCTCGCCGCCCGAAAGCACCGAAACCGGCGTGCGCGCCTGCTCCGGTGGAAACAGGAAGTCGCGCATATAGCCGATCACATGTTTGCGCTCGCCGCCGACTTCGACATAGTCCGAGCCTCCGCCCGTAAGTGTATCGCTGAGGGTCGTCTGCGGATCCAGGCTCTCGCGGCGCTGGTCCAGCGTCACCATCTGCAGGCTGGCTCCGAGCTTCACCACGCCGCTGTCGGGCGGGATGGCGCCGGTCAAGAGGTTGAGCAGGGTGGTCTTGCCGGCGCCATTGGGGCCGACGATGCCAATCCTGTCACCGCGGGCGATGCGGATGGAGAAATCCTTGACGATCGGCGGGCCGCCCCAACTCTTGTTCACGCCGACCGCCTCGGCGATGAGCTTGCCGCTTTCCTCGCCCTCCGTCGTGGTCAGCTTCACCGTGCCGGTGACACGGCGGGCATCACGGCGCTCCTGGCGGAGGGCGCTGAGGTTGGCCATACGCCGGACATTGCGCTTGCGCCGGGCGGTCACGCCGTAGCGCACCCAATGCTCTTCCGCCACGATCTTGCGGTCGAGTTTCTGGCGGTCGCGCTCTTCTTCCTCCAGCACCTGGTCGCGCCACTCCTCGAAGAAGGCGAAACCACGATCAATGCGGCGGGTCAGGCCACGGTCGAGCCAGACGGTGGCGCGCGACAGGTTTTCGAGGAAGCGGCGGTCATGGCTGATCAGCACCAGGGCCGAGCGCAGCGAGCCGATTTCCTTTTCCAGCCATTCGATGGCGGGCAGGTCGAGATGGTTGGTCGGCTCGTCGAGCAGCAGGATGTCCGGCTCGGGGGCGAGCACCCGGGCAAGCGCCGCACGCCGGGCCTCGCCGCCGGAAAGGTTTTCGGGGCTCTCCTCGCCGGTCAGGCCGAGTTCGTTGAGCAGATAGAGGGCGCGGTAATTGTCGTCACCCGGCCCGAGGCCTGCCTCGACATAGGCGAGTGTGGTGGTAAAACCTCTGAAATCCGGCTCCTGCGGCAGATAGCGCACCGTGGCGCCGGGATGCACGAAACGTTCGCCGCGATCGGCCTCGATCAGGCCGGCGGCGATCTTGAGCAACGTCGACTTGCCCGAGCCGTTGCGGCCGACGAGGCAGAGCCTCTCGCCGGGGGCGATCGATATGTCGGCTCCCTCCAGGGTCGGGGTGCCGCCAAAGGTGAGATGGACGTCGCGCAGGAAGAGCAGGGGAGGAGCCATGCGCGCCTTGTGCAGGCGGGCACGAGACGGGTCAAGCCTTCATTCGGTGCGCACTGTGTCCTAAAGCACGTCCCAGCCAGTCTGCGGGGCGTAGATGAAGCCAATGTGAACGGCGGTACGTTCACGAGAACGCGAGATAAAGAAATTCGGAACGTTGCAGCAAAGGCACAGCCGAACACTGAAGTCTTGCTTATTGTATGTGCCGGTTCTCCCGATCCCAGTAGGATGTGTAATGTCGTCTCTCTCCCGCCGCGCCTTTCTCATGGGCGCTTCGCTGACTGGACTGGGCCTAAGCCTGGCCAGTTGCGTGACCGATTCAGCCGCAATCAAGCCGGTGGTCGTAGCTTCGGCCGATCCGGCAACGCTGCCGGCGGTGCCGGTTGATGGCCGGCCGATCGATGAGATCACGCAGCCCGAACAGCCCCTCACCCCCGAGGGGACCTATGACTACAAGGCGATCTACGGTCAGACGACTGACGGTAAATTCGTCGTGTCGGCCGTGGATACGAAGCGTATCGGTCCCCAATTCCTGCGAGCCGAGGTCGATTATCCGACCAGCGAGCCAGCCGGCACCATCGTTGTCGATCCCAGGGCGCATTATCTCTACTACGTCATGGGTGGCGGACGGGCCATGCGCTACGGCGTCGGCGTCGGCAAGCAGGGCTTCGGCTGGTCGGGCTCGGCAGAAATCCGCTACAAGCGCGAATGGCCCGATTGGTATCCGCCCAAGGAAATGATCGCCCGTCGGCCCGACCTGAGGGGCAGCCTGGCGCAATTGCAGAGTGGTGTGGGCGTGCGCGGCGGGCCGCGTAATCCGATCACCGGCCGCGCGCTGTATCTGTGGCAGGATAACAAGGATACGCTCTATCGTATCCACGGCACCAACGAGCCTTACAGCATTGGCCACAATGCCTCTTCGGGCTGCATCCGCATGATCGTCCAGGACGCGATCGACCTTTACAAGCGCGCGCCCCTCGGTGGCCGCGTGGTCGTCCTCGGTCCGGGCATGTCGGAAGCCTGAGGCAGATAAAATCCGCCGATTTGCGGCGTTCACGCGAGGCCGGGTCGATGCCCGGCCTTTGCTTTTGGCGAGATGGATGATGTGGCCGCATCCTCAGGACGTCGCTTGCGCACGCCCTCGCGCCTGCTCCCGCATGTAGAGATCGAGTGCTTCAGCCTGCTCGGCCGTCATGCGCAGGCCGAGTTTAGAGCGGCGCCAGAGCACGTCTTCCGCGCGCTGGGCCCATTCGTGCTGCATGAGATAGTCGACCTCGGCCTCCGTCAGCGTGCCGCCGAAGTCGCGGCCGAGATCTGCGTAGGAGCGGGCCTGGCCGAGCAGCTGTTCCGCCTTGGTGCCATAGGCACGGGCGAGACGCCGGGCATGGTCCGCATCGAGCCAGGTGAAGCGCGACTTCAGGTCCGCGACATAGGCGTCGAAACCGAGCACGGGAATGTCGCCGCCCGGCAGTGCCGCGGTGGCCGACCAGCCGCGTTTGGCATTGGCGGCGGGGGCCGTGTATCTCTCCAGTTTCTCCAGCGCATGCTCGGCGAGGCGGCGATAGGTGGTGATCTTGCCGCCGAAGATCGACAGCAGCGGCGCGCCGGCCTCATCGTCGAGCACCAGCACGTAATCGCGCGTGGCGGCCTGGGCCGCGCTGGCGCCGTCGTCATAGAGCGGTCGCACGCCTGAATAGGTCCACACCACGTCCTGCGGCGTGACGGCTTGCGTGAAATATTCGCTGGCGGCTCGGCAGAGATAGTCGATTTCTTCCTCGCTCGCTTTCACGGTGGCGGGATCGGCGTGATAATCGCGGTCCGTCGTGCCGATCAGTGTGAAGTCGCGCTCATAGGGGATGGCGAAGATGATGCGGTTGTCGGCATTCTGGAAGATGTAGCAGCGGTCATGGTCGTAAAGGCGGGGCACGACGATGTGCGATCCCTGGACCATGCGCACATGGGCCTTGCTGGCAAGGCCGAGCTTGTTTTCCAGTACATCGGCGACCCATGGACCAGCGGCGTTGACGAGCGCTCTGGTGATCACCGTCTGGCGCGAGCCGGTGAGCGTATCCTCTACGATGAGAGTCCAGCCGTCGGGGCCACGCAGGGCCGAGACGGCACGGGTGCGCGGCAAGATGACGGCGCCGCGATCGGCGGCGTCCCGCGCGTTCAGGACGACCATGCGGGCATCCTCGACCCAGCAGTCCGAATATTCGAAACCCTTTTCCTGCGCGCCCGGCTTGAGCGGTCCGCCCGTCACGTCGCGGGTGAGATCGAGCGTGCGCGTGGGCGGCAGCAATTTGCGGCCGCCCAGATGGTCATAGAGGAACAGGCCCACTCTGAGCATCCAGGCTGGGCGTAAGCCCTGGTGATAGGGCAGCACGAAACGCAGCGGCCAGATGATGTGCGGGGCAATCCGCCAGAGCACCTCACGCTCCATCAGTGCTTCGCGCACCAGCCGGAACTCGTAATATTCCAGATAGCGCAAGCCGCCATGGATCAGTTTGGTGGCCTTGGAGGAGGTGCCTGAGGCAAAATCGTCCTGCTCGCACAGAAAAACCTTGAGCCCGCGTCCCGCCGCATCACGGGCAATGCCGCAGCCATTGATGCCGCCGCCGATGATGGCCAGATCGAATGCGCCTTCCACCTTCGCGCCTCCTGTCGAGTGCCGCCGCTCCCGTCCTCCCGGTGATGCGAACCAAGGGGCTCGGTGGGCTACAACCTGCGCTGCCCCGAAGGGCAAGGCAAGCCATCACTGCTTCCTGGGGTACGTACATCAAATCGCCGTTGCGCAGTCCAAAAGGATTTGCCATGGTGAGGCAAGCCGAGGGACAAGTCAGACAAATGGTCCCAAGCCGAAAGAGTGAGGCGGCATCCGTAGTCGCTCCGGACTCTCCGGCCCAAAGGCATCACCGCAGGAGACGCAGTCATGGCGGCCACGATCAAGGGACCGGCGATCTTTCTCGCCCAGTTCGCGGGCGACGCCGCGCCCTTCAACTCCCTCGATTCCATCTGCAAATGGGCTGCCTCGCTGGGTTATAAGGGCGTACAGATCCCGAGTTGGGACAGCCGTCTGTTCGATCTGAAGAAGGCGGCGGAATCGAAGGCCTATTGCGATGAGGTCGCCGGCGTGGTTGCCAAGCATGGCCTTGCCATCACCGAATTGTCGACCCATCTGCAGGGCCAGCTGGTTGCCGTACATCCGGCCTATAACGAGGCCTTCGACGGCTTTGCGCCGCCGGAGGTGCGCGGCAAACCGAAAGAGCGGCAGGCCTGGGCCGTGGAGCAATTGAAGGCTGCCGCAACCGCCTCCCGCCATCTCGGCCTCGATGCCAGCGTCACCTTCTCCGGTGCCTTGGCCTGGCCTTTCGCCTATCCCTGGCCGCAACGGCCGGCCGGCCTCATCGACGAGGCGTTCGGCGAACTGGCCAAGCGCTGGAAACCCATCCTCGATGCCTATGACGCCGTAGGGGTCGACGTCTGCTATGAGCTGCATCCCGGCGAGGACCTGTTCGACGGCGCGACCTTCGAGCGTTTCGTCGACCGCCTGAAAGGGCACAAGCGCGCCAACATCAACTATGACCCGTCGCATTTCGTGCTGCAGCAGCTCGACTATCTCGCCTTCATCGATATCTATCACGAGCGCATCAAGGCCTTTCACGCCAAGGA
The DNA here is from genome assembly GCF_057813875.1 of Labrys sp. F242. Taxonomy (NCBI): domain Bacteria; kingdom Pseudomonadati; phylum Pseudomonadota; class Alphaproteobacteria; order Hyphomicrobiales; family Xanthobacteraceae; genus Labrys; species Labrys sp. F242. Next base: position 558,431 of record NZ_JBVASG010000001.1, read on the forward strand.
TGCCGAGTTCAACCCGACGGGTCGCCAGGGCGTCTATTCGGGTTATGCCTCCTGGACGGAGAGGGCAGGACGCTTCCGCTCGCTGGGCGACGGGCAGGTCGACTTCACCGGTGTCTTCTCCAAACTCGCGCAATATGATTATGCCTCCTGGGCCGTGCTCGAATGGGAATGCTGTCTCAAGCATCCCGAAGACGGTGCGGCGGAAGGGGCGCCCTTCATCGCCGCCCATATCATCCGCGTGACTGAGAAGGCCTTCGACGATTTCGCCGGCGGTGGCACCGATCGCAAGGCGGTCCGGCGCATACTCGGCCTCAACCGATAAGCAGAGGGAAATACGATGGCGATCGAGGGCCGTTCGGACAGCAAGGCAGGCGGGCGCGTGCGCTATGGCATGGTCGGTGGCGGGGAGGGTGCCTTCATCGGCGCCGTGCATCGCCTCGCCGCCCGCATGGACGATGATTACGTGCTGGTGGCGGGCGCCCTGTCGTCCACGCCGGAGAAGGCCCAGCGTTCCGGCGAGGCGCTCGGGCTCGCTGCGGACCGGATCTATCCCGATTTCGAGACAATGGCGCGCAAGGAAAAGCGCCGCAAGGACGGCATCGAGGCTGTCTCCATCGTCACGCCCAACCATATGCACGCCCCGGCGGCGGAAGCCTTCATCAAGGCGGGCATCCATGTCATCTGCGACAAGCCGGTGACCACCACGTTGAAGGACGCCCTGCGCCTGAAGAAGCTCGCCGCCGACAAGGGCGTGATCTTCGCGGTGACGCATAATTACACCGGCTATCCTCTTATCCGCGCGGCGCGTGAGATGGTGAAGTCGGGGCAATTGGGGCCTATCCGCCTGATCCAGGTCGAATACCCGCAGGACTGGTTGACCACGCCGATCGAGCAGAGCGGCCAGAAGCAGGCCGATTGGCGCACTGATCCCAAGCGCTCCGGCGCCGGCGGCGCCATCGGCGATATCGGCACCCATGCCTTCAACCTGGCCCAGTTTGTCGGCGGCCTGGAGGTTTCGGAATTGCTGGCCGAACTGACTTCCTTCGTGCCTGGCCGCGCTCTCGACGACAATGTGCAGATCCTGCTGCGCTATGCCAATGGCGCGCGCGGGGCGCTGTGGGCAAGCCAGGTGGCGCCGGGTAACGAGAATGGCCTGATGCTGCGCGTCTATGGCGAGAAGGCGGGGTTCCATTGGCGCCAGGACAATCCGAACTATCTCTATTTCACCCCGCACGGCGAGCCGACCCGTATCATCACCCGGGGCTCGGCCGCAGCCGGCGAGGATGCGGCGCGGATGACACGCGTGCCCCCGGGCCATCCCGAAGGCTATCTCGAAGGCTTTGCCAACATCTATACCGAGATCGCCCGTGCCATCCGGGCCGCCCGCGGCGGTGAAGCCCTCGATCCGGCCGTGCTCTTCCCGGGCATCGACGACGGCATCGCCGGCATGGCCTTCATCGAGGCGGCTGTGAAATCCTCCAAGAAGGGTGGCGTCTGGGTGAAGCCGTAACCGGCCGGAACCCTATCCGGCGCCATTTCCGCCGGAGGCGACCAGTGTTTCGATCCGACGCAGGAGTGCCTCGTCGGCGTCGATCTGCCAGGTCAGCAGATGGTACCAGTTGAATCCTGCCCACAATGCGATGCGTTCATCGATCAATCGGGCAGGAAATTCGCCGCGCGCCGCTGCCCGCTCGAAGAGACGGCGCGCTGGCCGGAACAGCACGGGCAGAAACTCGTTGCGCAGGCGCGAGCCCGCCGCTTCGCTCGCTTGCGCTTCGGCGAGCAGGGCCCTGAAGGCGCCGCCGGGGGGAGTTCGCCAGAAGCGCCATAGATCGGCGGTATGCTGTACGAGATCCTCGACCAGGCTGCCCGTGTCCGGCAGGCTTATCGCCCGCGCCTTTTCGGCTCCATAGGCTGCCATGAACAGGTCGGCCTTGGTCGGCCACCAGCGATAGACGGTGGCCTTGCCGGCACCGGCTCGCCGGGCGGCCTCCTCGATGGAAAACCCGGCATAGCCTCGATCCGCGAGAAGCTCTCGTGCGGCCTCGATGATGGCGGTCTCGGTGTGCGGATTGCGACGGGCGCCGATCGAGCGGCGCCTTGGCTGCGTGGTTGTCGTCTCCATGCGGTGCCTCCCCATCTTGACATAACGAAACGTATCGTTTTATTCAATCATAACGATACGTATCGTTTCATTAATCGGCGAGTACTCGCCGTGAAACCGCCTGCCGTGAACCCGATGCATCAGATGGAAAATACTGCCCCCACCGCCGTTCGGCAGGCTGCTCCCGCCTTGGTCCTGACCCTGGCGGTCGCAACCGGGGCCATCGTCGGCAATCTCTATTATGCCCAGCCGCTGGTCGCCAAGATCGCACCCGAGATCGGTATCGGCCCTGATCTGGCTGGCGCCATCGTCAGCCTCACCCAGATCGGTTATGGGCTGGGGCTCATCCTGCTGGTCCCCCTGGCCGATCTCATCGAGAACAAGGTTCTGGCATTGGCGACGCTCGTTTGCGCTGCCGCCAGCCTGCTCCTCGCGGCTGTCGCACAAGGTGTCGTGGCTTTCCTGTTCGCATCGCTCGCCATCGGCATATTCTCGGCCGGTGCCCAGATCCTGGTGCCCTTCATCACTCATTTCGTTCCGCCCGAGCGGCGTGGCCGCGCGGTCGGCCTGGTGATGGCCGGTCTGATCACCGGCATCATGCTGGCAAGGCCCGCCGCGCTTTTCGTGGCGGCCTATCTGAATTGGCGGGCGGTCTTCCTCGTCTCCGCTGGGCTGATGATCGGCATCGGCGTTGTTCTCTGGCGCATGATGCCACGCTATCAGCCGTCCGGCACGAGCCATTACGGGGCCGTGCTGGCCTCGCTGCCGGGCCTCGTGCGGAACACGCCGATCCTCCGCCGCCGCGCCCTCTACCAGATGCTGTTGTTCTCAGCCTTCAACCTGTTCTGGACCGCCGCGCCCCTGATGCTGACGGAACGTTTCGGCATGTCCGACTATGCGATCGGTCTCTTCGCTCTCGCCGGGGCGGGTGGAGCGCTGGCAGCGCCGCTGGCGGGGCGCCTTGCCGATCATGGGCATGGGCGCATGGCGACCTACGGCGCGATGGCCTCTCTGGCGCTGGCCTTTCTCGCCACGGCTCTGGGCGAGCGTATCCTGTCTCTTCTGGTGCTGATCGTTGCGACGCTGGTGATCGACGCGGCGGTGCAGACCAACCAGATCGTGAGCCAGCGCACCATCTTCTCGACCGCCCCAGCGGTTCGGGGGCGCATCAATGCTCTCTATATGACGACGGTGTTCGTCGGCGGGGCCCTGGGATCGGTGCTGGGTACGCTGACCTATCACTCCGGCGGCTGGATGTTTACGGCCGCGACCGGTGCCGCTCTCGGCATCGCCGGACTGGCCTCCTTCGCAACGGAACGGCTGGAGCACCGCGGCCCCGATTGAGGAGGGTGGCAATACCGCCTAGCCGGCCTTGCGCAGCAGCTTGGCCAAAGTGCCGGCGAGCCCGTCGCGGAAGGCGAGCACGCAGATGACGAAGACCGCGCCCTGGGCCACCGTCACCCAGGAGCCGAGCGGGGCGAGATAGGTTTCCATCGCCACCACGATCAGCGCGCCGAGCATCGGGCCGAACAACGTGCCGGTGCCGCCGACCAGCGCCATCAGCACGACTTCGCCCGACATCGTCCAGTGCACGTCCGTCAGCGAGGCGAGCTGGAACACCAGCGCCTTGGTGGCGCCGGCAATGCCGGCCAGGGTAGCCGACAGGGTGAACATCATCAGCTTGAAGCGCTCAGCGTCATAGCCCAGCGAGAGGGCACGGGGCTCGTTGTCGCGGATCGCCTTCATCACCTGCCCGAAGGGCGAATGCACGATGCGGTGGATGGCGAACAGGCCCAGGAGCACGATCACAGCAACCAGGACATAGAGGGCCTTGTCGTCGGAAAGGTCGATGAGACCGAACAGCTTGCCGCGTGGTACCGCCTGGATGCCGTCCTCGCCGCCGGTGAAGGGCGCCTGCAGGGCGAAGAAATACACCATCTGGGCCAGGGCCAGGGTGATCATGGCGAAATAGATGCCCTGGCGCCGGATGGCGAGCGAGCCGACCGCGAGGCCGAGGATGGCGGCCACGGCACCTCCGCTGAGGATCGCCAGTTCCGGCGTCAGGCCCCAGACCTTGGCGGCATGGGCGCTGGCATAGCTCGCCATGCCGAAAAAGGCGGCGTGGCCGAAGGAGAGCAGGCCGCCATAGCCGAGCAGAAGGTTGAAGGCGCAGGCGAACAGGCCGAAGCACAGCACCTTCATCACGAAGACCGGATAGGCGACGAAGGGCGCGACGGCGATCAGTGCGACGATGAGCAGCATGACGCCGCGATCCCCGATCAGGGGCATTGTGCGGGTCGCGGCAGCCGGCTGGCTGGAGGAGGCCATCATGAGGCCCTCCCGAACAGGCCGGCGGGCCGCACGAGCAGCACGATGACCATCACCACGAAGACTACGGTGGCCGATCCCTGCTGGTAGAAATTCTTGACGATGCCCTCGATCAGCCCAAGGCCGAAGCCCGTCACCACCGAGCCGAGGATCGAGCCCATGCCGCCGATCACCACCACCGCGAAGACCACGATGATGAGATCGGAGCCCATATTGGGATTGACGTTGCTGGTGGTCGCCGCCAGCACACCGGCAAGTCCGGCGAGGCCGACCCCGAAGCCGTAGGTCAGCATCCTCAGCAAGGGCACGTTGATGCCGAAGGCCTCGACCAGCTTGGGATTCTCGGTCGCGGCGCGCAGATAGGCGCCCAGGCGCGTCTTCTCGATCACCAGCCAGGTCGCGAGGCAGATGGCCAGCGAGAAGGCGATCACGAAGACGCGGCTTTTCGGCAGCACCATAAAGCCGAGATTGACGGGCCCCGTCAGGGCCGCCGGCAGGGTGTAGGGCACGCCGGAAACGCCGTAGTAGTTGCGGAACAGGCCCTGGATGATCAGCGCCAGGCCGAAGGTGAGCAGCAGGCCGTAGAGATGATCGAGCTGGTAGAGCCTGGAGATGAAGACCCGTTCGATCGCGATGCCGACCAGGCCGACGCCGAGCGGCGCCAGGATGAGCGCCGGCCAGAAACCGATGCCGGCATAGTTGAACAGCATCCAAGCCGCGAAGGCCCCCATCATGTAAAGGGCGCCATGGGCGAAGTTGATGACGTTGAGCAGGCCGAAGATGATGGCGAGGCCCAGGCTGAGCAATGCGTAGAAGGAGCCATTGATCAGGCCCAGCGCGAGCTGGGCCATGATGCCCTGCAGGGGAATGCCGAATATCGTCGTCACCTTATGGGTCCTTCACCGTCGTCTGCTTCGTCATCGGCGAGAGGGAACGAAAGGCGCATAGCATGATCCGCAATGCGCCGAACGGCCCTATTACTACTTCACCAGCGGACAGCCGGCCTCGGCCATGGGTTGGAAGGCCTCGGCCGCCGGAATGGTGGCGAGCAGCTTGTAGTAGTCCCACGGCCCCTTGGATTCGTCGGGCTTCTTGACCTGGAACAGATACATGTCGTGGGTCACGCGGCCATCCTTGCGCACTTCGCCCTTGCCGAACAGGGGATCGTCGGTCGGCGTTGCCTTCATCTTGGCCATCACTGCCGCGGCGTCCTTGGACTTGGCGGCCTCGATGCCCTTGAGATAGTGCAGGACACCGGCATAGACGCCGGCATGCACCATGGTCGGCATCTTGCCGCCGCTCTGTTCGGCAAAGCGCTTCGACCAGGCGCGGGTGCCGTCGTTGAGATCCCAGTAGAAGGCTTCCGTCAGCACCAGGCCCTGGGCCGCCTGCAGGCCGAGCGCATGCACGTCGGAGATAAAGATCAACAGGCCCGCCAGGCTCTGGCCGCCCTGGGTGATGCCGAATTCGGCGGCCTGCTTGATGGCGTTGACGGTGTCACCGCCGGCATTGGCGAGCCCGATCACCTTGGCGCCGGAGGACTGGGCCTGCAGCAGGAAGGAGGAGAAATCGGAGGTCGGGAAGGGCGCCTTGATCGAGCCGACCACCTTGCCGCCCGCAGCCTTCACGATGGCAGAGGCATTTTCCTCCAGTGACTTGCCGAAGGCATAGTCGGCCGTGATGAAGAACCAGCTGTCGCCGCCCTGCTTGACCATGGCCCCGCCCGTACCCTTGGCCAGAGCATAGGTGTCGTAGGTCCACAAAAGCGTATTGGGCGTACACTGCTTTCCGGTGATCTCGGTGGAGCCGGCGCCGGAGTCGATGAAGATCTTGTTCTTTTCCTTGGTCACCTGGCTGACGGCGAGTGCCACCGAGGAGGTCGGCACGTCGAAGATGGCGTCGACGCCATCCTGGTCGTACCATTGGCGGGCAATGCCGGCGCCGATATCGGGCTTGTTCTGGTGATCGGCCGAGACGATCTCGACCTTAAGGCCCTTCTCGGCGGCCTTGAAGTCCTCCACCGCCATCTTGGCGGCGATCACCGAGCCCTCGCCGGAGAGGTCGGCATAGACGCCGGACCGATCGTTGAGGATGCCGAGCTTGACCGCGATGTCCTCCGCGCTTGCCGGCCCGAGCGCCGAACCCATGAACATGGTGGCGAGGGCTGCTGCTGCGAGCAGGGTCCGTTTTGAAATCATGAGCGTCTCCCGTTCAGCTTTTTGATTGGCGTCACACGCCCAGATAGGCGTGCAATTTGTCGCTGCTGGCTTCCAGCTCGGCATTGGGGATCATGTCGATCACCTTGCCCTGCTCGACGACATAGTGGCGATCCGCCACGGTCGAGGCGAAGCGGAAATTCTGTTCGACCAGGATGATGGTGAAGCCGCGCTGCTTGAGGCTGGCGATGGTGTGCCCGATCTGCTCGACGATCACCGGTGCGAGGCCCTCGGTCGGCTCGTCGAGCAGCAGGAGATTGGCGCCGGTGCGCAGGATGCGGCCGATGGCCAGCATCTGCTGCTCGCCGCCCGAGAGCTTGGTGCCCTGGCTGGCGAGGCGCTGCTTGAGGTTGGGGAACAGGGTGAAGATCTCGTCCACCGTCAGGCCGCCGGGCTTCACCACCGGCGGCAGTTCGAGATTTTCCTTCACCGAGAGGCTGGCGAAGATGCCGCGCTCTTCCGGGCAATAGCCGATGCCCATACGGGCGATATGGCGAGAGCCGAGGCCAATGGTTTCCTGCCCGCCGAAATGGATCGAGCCCTTTCGCTTGGCCATAACGCCGATGATCGATTTCATCGTGGTGGTCTTGCCGGCGCCGTTGCGACCGAGCAGCGTCACCACCTCGCCGGGGTTAACGTCGAAATCGATGCCGTGCAGCACATGGGACTCGCCATACCAGGCCTCGAGGCCGCGTACCCGGAGCAGGGGGGCAGGGATGTTCGCCGAATCAGGCATGGCCACTCCCGATATAGGCCTCGACCACCCGCGGATCGCCGGAGACGGATTTGTAGTCGCCCTGCGCCAGCACCTTGCCGCGCGCCAGCACCGTGATGGTATTGGACAGGGTGGCGACCACCGAGAGATTGTGCTCGACCATCAGGATGGTGCGGCTTGCCGCGATCTTGCGGATGAGCTCGGTGGTGCGCTCGACATCCTCATGGCCCATGCCGGCCATCGGTTCGTCGAGCAGCAGCATTTCCGGATCGAGCGCCAGGGTCGTTGCGAGTTCCAGGGCGCGCTTGCGGCCGTAGGAGAGTTCCTTGGCCGGCGTAGCCAGGAAGGACGACAGGCCGACGCTCTCGGCGAGTTCGGCCGCCTCCTGGTTCATATCGGCGAGGACACGCTGCGAGCGCCAGAAATCATAGGAATGCCCGCGCCGGCGCTGCAGGGCGATGCGGATATTGTCGCTCACGCTCATCTCGCCGAACACAGCCGAGATCTGGAAGGAGCGGACCAGGCCGAGCCGGGCTACGGCGGCCGGCTTCATGCCGGTAATGTCCTGGCCCTTATAGGTAATGCGTCCGGCCGACGGGGACAGGAACTTGGTCAAGAGATTGAAACAGGTCGTCTTGCCGGCGCCGTTCGGACCGATGAGAGCATGGACCGTTCCGCGCATGACCGAGAGATCGACACCGTCGACTGCCCGGAATCCCCTGAAGTCCTTGGTCAGGCCTTCGGCTTTCAGGACTGTATCTTTTGCCATCAAGCGGAGCGTTTCCCCTAAGCAAAGTTTCCCGATATTGCCCACGAATGGGTAATATCGGGAAACTTTGCAAGCGTTTGATATTCTGCAGATTCCTCCTGCTCGAGCAGGAGGAATCTGCTTAGCGCTTCTAAATCTTGCTTGGCGCTAGTCTTGGCCATCCGGGCAAGCTTCGTCAATGGCGATATGGCACCAATACTGACGTTAAGATAGGCACCTGCTTAGGTGGCTGGGGATACAGGAATGTGACGGCAGAAGGGGATACGCTCGCGCGGGAGTGGTCGAGGACGCACCGCGCAGCCGTCGCGGGAATGTTCAGTACAGGGTGGCCCGCAGGAGTTCCTCAGTCCGGTGCCGCAAGGCGATAGTTTCGCTTGCAATGTTTAGGGTTCGATGATCAACTAAACAAATAAGCAAACCACGAGCCGGCAATGACCGGCCATCATAAGACTGCGGGGCGGAGGCCGGACTATGGACAGCCAAGCAAGAGAGCAGCTCATTCGTGCGGTTGCAGCAACCATATTCCAACATTCCGAAGAACTCACGGCGCTCGATCAGGCGATCGGCGATGGTGATCACGGCCTGAATCTCAAGCGGGGCTTCGAGGCCGTTGCCGCCGAATTGCCGGGCCTTGCCGAAAAATCCTGGCCGGACCTGCTCAAGGCGGCGGGCATGGCCATGGTGATGAAGGTTGGCGGTGCGTCCGGCCCGCTTTTCGGTACCTTCTTCATGGAATTTGGCAAGGCTGTCGGCACCGAGCCCGATCGAGCTGCGCTGGTCGCCGCCTTCGCCAAGGCGGTCGAGGGCGTGAAGGCGCGTGGCCGCTCCGAAGCCGGGCAGAAGACGCTGCTCGATGTCCTCGTCCCGGTGCAAGCGGCCTTGGCTGCCGGTGCCGACGCAGCCGCGCTCAAGGCGGAAGCCATCGCCGCCGCCGACAAGACGGTGCCGATGCAGGCGATCCGTGGGCGCGCTTCCTTCCTCGGCGAGCGCTCGGTCGGCCATATGGATCCGGGCGCCCGATCTTCCTCGTTGCTCATCGCCACCGTGGCGGACGAACTCAACAAGCAAGGGCTGATGCCATGACCGTGAGCCTGGTGATCGTATCGCACTCGCCCAAGGTCGCCGAAGGCGCGGCCGACATGGTGAGGCAGATGGTAGGCGATAGCGTGCGTGTCGCCTGGACGGGCGGCGACCCCGGCGGCGGACTCGGTACCGATGTCGCCAAGATCATCGCCGCCATCGACAGCGTCTGGTCGCAGGAAGGCGTCGCCGTCGTCGTCGACCTCGGCGGTGCCGAGACCAACGCCGAGATGGCCGTCGAGATGCTCGACGAGCACAAGCGCGACCTCGTGGTCATCTGCAATGCGCCGGTGGTGGAAGGGGCGGTCATCGCCGCAACGGAGGCCTCCGGAAATTCCTCCCTGGCGGCGGTTCGCTCCGCCGCCGAAGATCTCTATGGATAGGATCGATATGCCGGATATCAACGGAGCATTGACGGGCAAGGCCGAGCTGACCAACGCGATCGGGCTGCATGCCAGGCCGAGCGTGAAGCTGACCCAGCTCGCCAAGAGCTTCCAGTCGAGCATCGAGCTGGCCACCGATGCAGCGGGACCCTGGGTCGATGCCAAGAGCCCGGTCAAGGTGATGCGGGTGAAGGCGCCCAAGGGCACGGTGCTGCATTTTGCAGCGAACGGACCGGATGCCGAGACAGCGCTATCGGCTATTCTGGGACTGATCGAGGACAAGTTCGGAGAAGAGTGACGATGCTGCATCCGGGGGGCTGCCAAGGAGGGTGTCATGACTGAACGGCGGATGGCGGGACGTCCTGCATCGCCTGGGCTTGCCTCCGGACCCGTCTTCATGATCGGCAAGCCGAGGCCACGGACCGCGAAAGCACCAGTGCAGGAAGATGGCGACGCCGCCTTGCGGACCGCCATCGATGCGGCGCTGGTCGATCTGGTGTCCCTGGTCGAGGCCGTCGATGAAGAAGGAGCCGACATCATCGGCTTCCAGATCGCCATGCTTGAGGACGAGGCCCTGTCGGAGGGCGCCTTCGATGCGATCGCAGCCGGGGTGGGGCCCGTCCACGCCTGGCGTTCGGCCCTCGACGCGGAAATTGCCGATTACGAACGCAGCGAGGATGCCTATTTTCGCGCGCGTGGCACCGACCTCGCCGATATCCGCGACCGCGTGCTCGCCCATCTCACCGGAGCAGCCGAAAGCGAGAAGGTGCCGCCCGGTTCGGTCCTGGTGGGCGAGGACCTGCCGCCATCCCTGTTCCTGTCGGTCGACTGGAGCAAGGGCGGCGCGATCGCCCTGGGTGCCGGTTCGCCATCCTCCCATGTCGCCATGCTCGCGCGCAGCCGCCGCGTGCCGATGGTGACCGGGCTAGGCGTGCTCGGGGAGGCAAGCCAGGCCATCGTCGACGGGGCGGCGGGAACGGTGACCTTCGATCCCGACAGTGCCTCGCTCGCCGATTTCGGCCCGGCCCTCGCGCGCCGGCACGAAGCCGATGCCCGGGCGGAGACAATGAAAAGCGAGCCGGTGTTTCTTCCCAATGGCACTCGCGTCGACATCATGATCAACGTCGCCTCGCCGGATGATCTCAAGGGCATTTCGCCTCAGATTTGCGATGGCATCGGCCTGGTGCGCACCGAGTTCCTGTTCGAGCCTGGCCGCCCCCTGCCGGACGAGGAAGCCCAATATGCCGCCTATGTCGCCATCGCCGCCTGGGCGGCCGGGCGGCCGGTGACGATACGCACCCTCGACGCCGGTGGCGACAAGCCGATCGCCGGGGTCACCAGCGATGGCGAGTCCAATCCTTTCCTGGGTCTGCGTGGATTGCGGCTATCGCTGGCTCGTCCGGAAACTTTCCGCGTCCAGCTCAGGGCCTTGGCGCGGGCCAGCCTGCATCACGAGATCCGCATCATGCTGCCGATGGTGACGGTGCCGGGAGAACTGGCCGAGGCCTCCGCCCTGCTCGACGAGGTGGTGGCTTCCCTCATCGCCGAAGGCACGCCCTGCCGCCGGCCGCCGCTCGGCATCATGGTCGAGGTTCCCGCTGCCGCCCTCGGGGCGCTGCGTTTCCCGGCGGATTTCTATTCGATCGGCTCCAACGATCTCACGCAATACACCATGGCCGCAGCCCGCGACATTGCCGATGTCGCCGGCCTCAACGATGCCGGCGATCCGGCCGTGCTGGAATTGATGGCCCGCGCGGTTGGGGCCGGCAAGGCCCGCAAGGTTCCGGTCTCGATCTGTGGCGATGCCGCCGGCGAGGTGCGCCTGGTGCCGAAACTGCTCGGCGTCGGCCTGACCTGCCTGTCCGTGCCGCCTGCTCTGGTGGGAGCCGTCAAGGCGGCGATTGCGGATCTCAAGCATGTCTGACGCCCGCGATGCCAGCACGCGCTCGATAGCCGCCTACAAGGCTCTGCTGCGGCGCGCGCTGGACAATCGTCCCTCGGGCACGAGGCTGAAACTGGCTGCCGCGCTCGGCACCAACAGATCCTTCATTTCGCAGATCACCAATCCCGGCTACCCCATTCCGATCCCGGCCCAGCACCTCGACGTCATTTTCGAAGTCTGCCACCTCGCGCCGGCCGAGAAGGCGGAATTCCTCAAGGCCTATCAGGCCGCCCATCCAGGGCGGACGCAGGCTCAGGGCAGGCCGGCACAAGGGCGTAGCCTGACGCTGACCCTGCCGGATCTCGGCGATGTCAGGCGCAATCAGGCGATGGATAAGGCCATTCTCGATTTCGTCACAAGCCTGGTCCACTACACGCGTGCACTCGATCGCAAGAGCAAGGGGGAGGAGGAACCGGCATCCGATGAATCTGGAGACAGCCAGGTTCAGAATTGACAGCCGGAGATCGGTTCCTGCTGCGACACGTCCTAACCAAGAACAAAGGGAGGCCCATGGAATGAAAAAGCTCATCAACGCAGTCGACGACGTGCTGGCGCAGAGCCTGGACGGATTCGCGGCGGCTCACGCCGATCTCGTCACCCTGGGCGAAGAGCGAAAATTTGTGCGCCGCCGCCAGGTCAAGCCGGGCAAGGTGGCCCTGATTTCGGGCGGTGGTTCCGGTCATGAGCCGCTGCATGCCGGCTTCGTCGGCTTCGGCATGCTCGACGCAGCCTGCCCCGGCCAGGTCTTCACCTCGCCCACGCCCGACCAGATGATGGCGGCGGCCGAAGCCGTCGATGGCGGCGCCGGCACGCTCTATATCGTCAAGAACTACGAGGGCGACGTGATGAACTTCGCCATGGCGGCGGAGATGGCGTCGGGCCCTGTCGAAAGCCTGATCCTCGACGACGACGTCGCCGTGGAGAACTCGACCTGGACCACCGGCCGGCGCGGTGTCGCCGGCACGCTGATCGTCGAGAAGATGCTTGGCGCCGCGGCCGAGCGCGGCGACGACCTCGCCAGCCTCAAGGCGCTGGGCGCGCGCGTCAACAGCCATACGCGCTCGATGGGTGTGGCGCTCACCTCCTGCACGGTGCCGGCGGCCGGCAAGCCGACCTTCAACCTCGGCGAGGACGAGATGGAGATGGGTGTCGGCATCCATGGCGAGCCCGGCCGGCGCCGCGTCAAGCTGGCTTCTGCCGATGCCATCGTCGACGAGATGCTGGGCGCCATCGTGGGCGACCTGTCGCTGACCTCTGCCACCGAAATCCTGCTCTTTGTCAACGGCTTCGGCGGTACGCCGTTGATGGAGCTCTATCTGATGCAGGATCGGGCGCGTAAATGGCTTGACGCCAAGGGCATCAAGGTAGCCCGCTCTCTGACGGGCTCCTATGTCACTTCGCTCGACATGGCCGGCTGCTCGCTGACAGCGTCGGTGCTGGACGACCAGGCCAAGGCGCTGTGGGATGCGCCGGTGCATACGCCAGCCCTGCGCTGGGGGGTGTGAGGGGCGAAACTACGGCATTCGTCGGTTCTGACCGAGACGAATGAAGCGCGAGGCCCTTCTCCCGCAGGGGGAGAAGGTGCCCCGAAGGGGCGCATGAGGGGTGAAACATGCCCCATCCAAACGTTCGCCGACACCCCTCATCCGTCATTGCACCGCAATGCCACCCAAGGCACTTCCAAAGGAAGTGCCAGGTCCCGCAAGGGGAGAAGGTAAGCCGCGCCTCTTTCTACTCCCCCTTACCCCGCCAGCAGTTCGTCGGTCGAGACGAGCTCGGCATAGCCGAAGGCGAGCGATGCCATGGCGGCGGCATGGACCTGCGCAGCCGGCACGGTGACGCCGCCGAATTCCAGGTCCCGCGTGGCCGCGGCGTCATGGGCGACGGTGACCGCATAGCCGAAATCGGCCGCTGCCCGGGTCGTCGCCTCGATGCACATATGGCTCATTGCGCCGGCGATCAGGACGTCGGTGACGCCGGCATCGTCGAGCAGTTTCTTGAGGCCGGTATCCCTGAAGGAATTGGGGAAGTTCTTGACGACGACCTGCTCGCCAGCGCGGTTGGCTACGCCCGGGTTGATCTCGGCGCCCGGCGTACCGGCCACGAAGAAGGGAGCATCCGGCTTGGCTGCTTCATGGCGCACATGCACCACGACTTCATCCTTCGCCCGGGCCGCCTCCAGCAGGCGCGCGGCGTTGGCGGCGGCTGCCTCGATGCCGGACAGGGTCCATTTGCCGCCCGGGAAATAGTCGTTCTGAATATCAACGAGGATCAAGGCACGCTTGGACATGGGGTATTTCTCCAGTTTCAACAGACGTTGTGATTGCTGAAATAGGACGCCCCGGGCAGAATGCCGATTGGCACATGTGACAAAAATCAGGGCGAAAGTGACAAATGACCATGCCTCCCTCCGAGATCGGCCTGTTGGCCTATCCCGACGTACAGCTGGCAGCGCTCTATGGTCTGGCCGATCTCTTCGCCATCGCCGACAGGATCGCCAGGGAGCGCAGGGAAGGCAGTGGTCCGCTGCTGCGGGTGAGCCGCTGGGAGTGTGACGACAGCGGCCAGGTCCGCAATCGTGACGGCGACGACAGCGCAATCCCGAGCATGATCATTCTGCCGCCGAGCTTGGCAAAGCCGCCGAGCGAGGCCTGGACCGCTGATCTGGCCGACTTCCTTCGTCGCTGCCATGGCCGCGGCAGCGTGCTGGCCTCGGTCTGCGTCGGTGCTTTCCTGCTCGCTGAAACCGGCTTGCTGGACGGGCGTCAGGCGACCACCCATTGGAGCTATGCCGAGCTTCTCGCCGAGCGTTTCGGCAAGGTCCGGGTGGATTCGGCCAAGATCGTGATCGATGATGGCGATATCGTTACCGCAGCGGGGCTGATGTCCTGGACCGATCTCGGCCTGAAGCTGGTGGAAAGGCTGCTCGGCACCAGCGTCATGGTGGAGACCGGGCGTGCCATGCTGGTGGATCCCCTGGGGCGCGAACAGCGCCATTACAGTGTGTTCTCGCCCCGGCTCAATCATGGCGACGAACCCATTCTCGTGGTTCAGCACTGGCTCCAGCAGGCCTATGCCGGTGAGATCGACGTATCGGCTATGGCAACCAAGGCAGGGCTGGAGAGACGGACGTTCCTGCGCCGCTTCGGCAAGGCCACGGGTCTGAGGCCTGTCGAATACTGCCAGCAGCTTCGCGTTGCCAAGGCCCGCGACATGCTGGAGACGACGCGGCTTTCCTTCGATCGCATCGCCTGGAATGTCGGCTATGGCGACCCGGTCTCCTTCCGCAAGATCTTCGTGCGGACGATGGGGCTCACCCCGGGCGATTATCGCCGCCGCTTCGGGGCGGCGTGAGCGTTTTTGACGCTATTCCTTCAGGCTTGCATCGATCAGCATGTCGGCGATCACGGCGACGGAGCTGGCCGGTCCGCCTTCGTGAAAGATCTGGCCGCTGATGAAAGCGCCTTCGATCAGCAGCAGCAGCCCGTCTGCAAGCAAGCCCGGCTTCCTTGCGCCCATGCGCTCGGCCATGCCTTCCAGGCGCTCGCGCAGCAATACCTTGCCGCCCTCGGCGACCATGCGGGCGGGATTGTCCTCTTCCGGATATTCCACCGCGGCATTGCTCAGCCCGCAGCCGCGATAGCCCGCCAGGGTCGCCCTTTCGCCAAGGCCTGTCAGGTAGTTGCGCAGATGGGTGCGCGGGTCGTTCTCGAAGCCGACGCCTGCACCCTCGAAGCGGGCCCAGAACTCGGCATCGTAGACCCGGACATAGGCGGCGGCCAATTCGTCCTTCGAGTTGAAACAGCGATAGAGCGTGGGTTTGGTCACGCCAGCTTCCGAGGCGATGGTGTCGACGCCGACAGCCCGGATTCCCTCCTTGTAGAAGAGCTCGCGGGCGGTCTTGAGGATGCGATCTGCCGCGCGTGGCTGCGGCGGCGAAGCGACGTTTGCAGATCCGGTCATTTGCCTCTTTCCAATTTCCAACAACGATGTTACAGACCGGTACGTATCAAGTCAATCTCGACAGTGCAGGTCTTCCGATGCAGCCCGTGAGCCGTCGGCCTTTCGGCCAGAAATATGCCTTCGTCGTGGTCGCCGTCATCTTTCTTTGCCTGCTGGTGGCGGCCGGCGTGCGAGCCTCTCCCGGGCTGCTGCTTCAGCCTCTGCACAAGGCGTTCGGCTGGGGTATCGACACGATTTCGCTCTCCGGTTCGATCGGCATCCTCCTCTACGGCCTGGTCGGCCCGTTTGCCGCGGCCCTGATGAACCGCTTCGGCATACGTCAGGTGCTGGTCATCGCCCTGACGCTGATGGCGGGCTCCATCGGCCTCAGCCTGCTGATGACGGAATCCTGGCAGTTGATCGCGACCTGGGGCGTGCTCTCAGGTCTCGGGTCCGGATGCGTCGCCATGGTGCTCGGCGCCACGATCGCCAATCGCTGGTTCAAGACCAATCGCGGCCTGATCATGGGGCTGATGGCGGCCAGCGCGGCAACGGGCACGCTGATCTTCCAGCCCGGGCTCGCCAAGCTCTCCGAGATCGGTGGCTGGCAATTGGTGGTGGCGGCGGTGGCGATCGCTTGCGCCGTCTTGATTCCGCTTGCCTTCTTCCTGGTGCCCAACCACCCCAGCGACATCGGTCAGCGCCCCTATGGCTCCGATCCCTCGGCCCCGGTTGAGCCGCCGCAGGCCCAGACCGGTCTCATCGATGCTTCGCTCGGCGCGCTGGTGCGGGCGGCCCGCACGCGCACCTTCTGGTATCTCTTCGCCACCTTCTTCATTTGCGGTTTCACCACCAACGGCCTGGTGGGCATGCATCTGATCTCCTTTTGCGGCGACATGGGCATCCCCGAGGTGCAGGCTGCCAGCCTGATGGCGATGATGGGGATCTTCGACCTCTTCGGTACCACTTTCTCGGGCTGGCTGACCGATCGCTACGATCCGCGCAAGCTGCTCTTCGTCTATTACGGCCTGCGTGGCATTGCCCTGATCTATCTGCCCTTCAGCGGCTTCAACATCTATACGCTCACCGTCTTCGGCGTGTTCTACGGCCTCGACTGGATCGCCACAGTGCCGCCGACCGTGCGCCTGACCAACGAGGCCTTCGGCGATCGCGATGCCCCCGTCGTATTCGGATGGATCGCGGCAGGGCACCAGATCGGCGCGGCCAGCGCCGCGGCCCTGGCCGGCTATATGCGGGTGCTGCAGGGAAGCTATGTCGAGGCCTTCCTCTTCTCCGGCCTCACCGGCATCGTCGCCGCGCTGATCGCCCTCCTGATCGTGCGCCGGCGCGTGACGGCCGTTGCGGCTGCCTGAACAGGTGGCGCTGGAAAATGGCTGGCCGCGTCAAGCTGCCGGTTTGCGCCGGGCATTGGTTAGACTAATGTCCGGCCAGTTTCTCTATCTTCAGGATTGCATCGATGACACTGCACGCCCGTAACTTCATCGCCGGCGAATGGGTCGCCTCGTCCGATCTCGCGCCGGACGTGAATCCCTCCAACACCGCCGAGATCGTCGGGCATTTCCCGCGGGCGACCAAGGCCGAGGCCGAAAAAGCCATCGCTGCCGCCAAGGCTGCGTTCCCGGGCTGGAGCCGCTCGACCCTGCAGGAGCGCCATGATGTGCTCAAGCGCATCAGCGACGAGATCCTGGCGCGCAAGGAAGAACTCGGCGCCATCCTTTCGCGCGAGGAAGGCAAGACCCTGCCCGAAGGCATCGGCGAGGTGGCGCGGGCCGGCCAGATCTTCGGATTCTTCGCCGGTGAAGCCCTGCGTTTGGCCGGCGAGATCATCGGTTCGGTTCGCCCCGGCGTCGGCGTCGAGGTCACACGCGAAGGCATCGGCGTTGTCGGCCTGATCACGCCCTGGAATTTCCCTGCCGCCATTCCGGCCTGGAAGATCGCGCCGGCGCTGTGCTACGGCAACACCGTGGTGTTGAAGCCGGCCGATCTCGTGCCGGCCACCGCCCATGCATTGGGTGAGATCATCGCGCGTTCCGGCCTGCCCGCCGGCGTGTTCAATCTGGTGATGGGCCGCGGCTCGGTGGTCGGCGAGGCGCTCTTGTCCTCGCCTGACGTCGATGCCATCTCCTTCACCGGCTCGGTCGGTACCGGTCGCAAGATTGCCGCGACCTGCGTCGCTTCTTCGCCGATGAAGAAGGTGCAGCTCGAAATGGGCGGCAAGAACCCCTTCGTCGTGCTCGACGATGCCGACGTCAAGGTGGCCGTGGAGGCCGCCGTCAACGGTGCATTCTTCTCCACCGGCCAGCGCTGCACCGCCTCTTCGCGCCTGATCGTCACTGACGGTATCCACGATGCCTTCGTTGCCGCGCTCGTCGAGCGTCTCAAGGGCCTCAGCGTCGACGATGCCATGAAGGCGGGCACCCATATTGGCCCGGTGGTCGACCAGAGCCAGCTTGACCAGGATCTCAACTACATCAAGATCGGCAAGGAGGAGGGCGCCAACCTGGCCTTCGGCGGCGATCTGGTGAAGCGCGAGGCGCCCGGCTTCTATCTGACGCCGGCCCTGTTCACCGGCGCCAGCAACGACATGCGTATCGCCCGCGAGGAGATTTTTGGGCCGGTTGCCGCCGTGGTGCGCGTCAAGGATTACGACGAGGCACTCTCCGCCGCCAACGACACCGAATTCGGCCTCTCCGCCGGCATTGCCACCACCAGCCTGAAATACGCCACGCATTTCAAGCGCAATGTCCAGGCCGGCATGGTGATGGTCAACCTGCCGACGGCGGGCGTCGACTATCACGTACCGTTCGGCGGTCGGAAGGGCTCGAGCTACGGCTCGCGCGAGCAGGGCCGCTACGCCGCGGAGTTCTACACCACGGTGAAGACCAGCTACACGCTGGCCTGAGGAGGCTGGTCGCCTGACAGGTTTGCGAGGGAGCGCGCGAGATTGGCGCGCGCTCTTTCCTCCAGCTTTTCGGCGAAGAGATTGCTGAAATAGAGCCTTGGCCGGACCATGAAGCGCTGCAGCACGGCAGTCCGCCCGATGCGCCAGGCCGTTTCAGGCACATGCGCATATTCTCGGCGCACCGCGGCCTCATAGGCATCGAAGCGTTCCGCTTCTGCGCCGAGGATCTGCAGGTCGAGATCGAGGAAATAGGCCAGGTCGGATCGCTCCTCAGCTCCTGTGCCGTCAGTGAATTCATGCTTTTTGGTGGCCAGGATCAGCGCTGCCACCCGTTCCAGTCTTTCCGGTTCGAGCCGCCTATCGAGAACCTGTCGGGCGAGATCGGCGCTGCGCTCCTCATTGTCCGGGGCCGCTGCATCGTACACGGCATCGTGGAACCAGATTGCGAGTTCGATGGCTCCGGCATCATGGAGGAGGGGGCGACAGTCCTGAAAGCCCGCCAGCATGGCCTCGATATGGCCGATATCGTGATAATGTCGGCGCGGATCCCGATAGGCCGTAAGCAATTCGGCGAAAGCCGGCTCGGAAATGGCCGGCGGCCTGGAAAGGTGATCGCCAACGCTCATGGCAGCAACTCCCGGCGTGCCCATTCGGCCAGATCGCCGGAATCATCGCGGGCTCCAGCACCGGATTGAAGTTTGGCGAGCAGGCTCCGGCTGAAGGCCGCCTCTCCGACCTCACCGATCAGTCTGAGAATGACGGCCTGCGCCTCGTCCTGATTGGCCTGTACCTCGGCAGGTGTATGCCCGCTCCACAGATAGCCCTTGTCATTATAGCCGGCGATGCCCCCGAGATGATCGACGAGACGCTGGCGGGCTGTAATGGGCGTTTTCATGCAGCAGCTTTCGGAGTTCGGCGGATTGTCGACGCCGCCAGATCTCCAGGTCTATCAACTGTCATGCTTTTCGACGAGGTCTGCCGTTGGCGCCTGGACTATCCAGGCGCCCGTCGGGGCTTTAGTCGTAGAAGCCCGGTGATTGCTTGAAGGCCGGCCAGGCGTCCGGGTCGTGGCCGGTGACCACCTTGGCCTCGGTCTTGGCAGCGAGGGACCGCAGCTTCTGCACCGAGCGCACCGTGTCCACGGTCGAGGCAAGGAAGCCGGGCAGGGCCTTCTCATTCCAATGGTCGAGCGTGTAGGCGGCATCGACCGCCAGCAGGATGGCGCCGCTGTTGGGCAGGGTGACCAGGAAGGATTGATGGCCCGGGGCATGGCCGGGTGTGAAGATCATCTTGAGCGTACCGTCGCCGAACAAATCATAGCCATCGGTGGCCTCGGCCTCCAGGAACTGCCATTTCAGGCCAGGCCGGTCGAAATCCTTGCGGATATAGCCGCCGGCCGCGAACCAGTCGGGTGCGTAGGCATATTCGTATTCGCGGCGCTGGACGACATGCACGGCATTGGGGAAGCGGCCGATCGCGCCTGTATGGTCGAGATGCAGATGCGACTGCACGACATGGGTGACGTCATCGGGCCGGATGCCCATGGCTTGCAGCTTCTGCACGCAGCCATCGCTTTCCTGCATCACCGGCCAATAGGTCCTGGAAATGCCGCCCCAATAGCCGCGCGGATCGCTGGCACACTCGACGGCATTGCCGCCATCGATCACCACCAGCCCCTTGGGATGCTTGAGCAGATACCAGGGGACCGGAATTTCGTAGTCGGTGTTGGCGCCCTGGTTCATCTTGATGTTGTGCAGCTTGCACTTCAGCGTGCCGCACTGGAACATGTGCAGTTCGATCTCACCCATGGTTTCCTCCTGGTCTTTCTTCCGTCAGCACGCCTACCAGTTGCGCAGGGATTGGCGCATGACGGCCTCGATCCCGGCGGCGTCGATGGGTTTGGGGGCACCGACCAGGAGGCGCTGCTGCTTGAGCGCGCCCTGCACCAAGGCTGGAATGTCTTCCTCGCCATAGCCGAGTTCGGCGATGCCCGATGGCGCGCCGACCGCCTTCATCAGCCTGATCAGGGTGTCCGGCAGCGAGTCCGGGCCTGGATTGGCGATCGGTCCGGCATTGAGCAACTCGGCAGCCTGGATGTGCTTGTCCGGTGCAGCATCATAGGTGAAGCGGAATACCGCCGGGGAGGTGACGATCACCGAGAAGCCATGTGGCACGAAATTGTGGCTCGTCTCGTAGCCGGGGGCGCTGTAGCTGTGCTTGAGGCCGGCGAGGGGATAGGCACAGGCATGGGGGATGTGCACGCCCGCCGTGCCGAAGCCGATGCCTGCCATGGTGGCGCCGAGCATCATGGTGCCGCGCGCTTCCAGGTCGTTGCCGTCGCGTACGGCGCGCTCGAGAAAATGCCCGCCGAATTCGATCGCCTTGAGGGACCAGATGTCGGCCACCGGGTTGCTGCCCTGATAGGGCGGACGGTCATCCGGCGTGGCAGGGCGCGGTCGGGCGTCGAAGGGGCGGGAAATGAAGGATTCCACCGCGTGGCAGACCACGTCGAGGCCGCATGAGGCCGTGACGGCTCCCGGCGTGGTGCGCGCCAGTTCGGGATCGACGATGGCCAGCGTCGGCCGCATATAGCGGTGCGAGATACCGGTCTTCATCTTGAATTCGGGAATATCGAGGACGGCGACCGTGGTCGCCTCCGAGCCCGAGCCGGAGGTGGTCGGGATGGCGATCAGGGGACGCAGGGGTGAAGGTGGCTTGCGGCCCCCTCCGACGGGCGCATTGACATAGTCGATAATGGCGCCGCCATGGCTGTGGATGAGGTTGGCGACCTTGGCGGTGTCGATGGTGGAGCCGCCGCCCAGGGCGACGAAGCCATCGACGTCCTGGGATGAAGCGAAGGCGGCAGCCTCCCCCAGCGACTCGATGGTTGGTTCGACGAGAATGCTTTCGAAGACGCTGATCTCGACGCCGGCGCGCGCGATGATTTCGGTGACACGTTCGGTAATTCCTAGCCGGCGCAACCTTGGGTCGGCGACCAGCAATATCTTGCGAAGCCCAAGGCGCTTGAGCTCCCAGTCGAGTTCCTCGACCGCCCCGTTGCCGAATTTGAGCTGCGTTGCCTCCAGGGTGAAGATGGTCTCGTTCGCGCCCCGATCGGTGGGTGCCATCGTCATGTCCTCCTGCGCCGACGATCATTCGACCAGGCGAGGCAGCCAGGCTGCGCAACCATGCTCGCGATCGGGTCGTGTGTCCTGACTTGCGAAGTTGGCGGAAGGCTTCCACAATGGTAAGAACATGTCAATATCACATGGTGACATGGTCATATGATGAATTCTGTTTCTGTGTGTTTTGAAACGAGCAATCGATCCGCATAACATCCTGAAACCGGGCAGGGCTCTGTCCGAAAGCCGAAGAGGAGGGGTGTTTGGCCCTCAAAGAGCGAGTGCGCCCGGCCCCGGAACCTGCCGGGCAAGATGGTGAGGCGGACAGGCGTCTGGGGCGCCCGCTTCCTCTGGCCGATCGGGTGGTCGCCGCACTGCAGGAGGACATCGAGAAGGGGCGCTTCGAAGCTGGGGCCCGCCTGCCCACCGAACCCGAACTTGCCGCCAGCTTCGGCGTCAGCCGCACGGTCATCCGCGAGGCGGTGTCCCGCCTTAAGGCCGACGGCATCGTGGTCAGCCGGCAGGGAGCTGGGGTCTTCGTCAGCGCCGCCCCGCTGCAGCGTTCCTTCCGGATCCGAGACGCAGAAGTCGGCAGCGGCGTGGCCCTGCGCGAGATCTTCGAACTGCGCCTGTGTCTCGAAGTGGAGGGGGCCGGGCTTGCGGCGATCCGTCGTTCGCAGGACGACCTGGCCGCACTCCGGCATTGGCTGGAGGAGATGGACCGCACCAAGCTCGGCCAGGATCTCGGTGTTGGCGCCGATATCGAGTTTCACCGGGCCGTGGCGGCGGCGAGCGGCAATGGCAAGGTTGCCGATTTCCAGCGCTATCTATCCTTGCTGCTGCACCAGAGCGTGACCGTCGCCCGCAACAATACCCTGCAGAAAGGCCCGGCCCACGTCGACAGCGTCATCGAGGAACATGGCGACATCTACCGCGCGGTCGAGGCGTGTTCGGCTGCCAATGCGCGCAACGCCATGCGCCGCCATCTTCTGCTGGCGGCGACGCGGTTGGGTGTGATTGGGGTGGAAGAGGCAGCGCTTCTGGCTTAGAGCGCCGTTATTCGTCGTAGCCGCCGGCCGGAACCTCCTGGATCGAGCCGGTATAGTCATCGGAAGGCGGCGGCGCACCGCCGGCACCACGTTGCGCGGCGGCCACCCAGCCGGCGGGAGCGCGCGGACGGCAGATGCTCTTGCTGCGCGCGCCATGACGTGCAAGATCGAGATGCAGATGATTGTCGTGCAAGGGGGCGCCGGGCCCGAGCACGGTGGTGAATTTAGGGCAGGCGCCAAAGGCGATGTCACGCCAGAAGCTGCGCTCCTGGGCCGAGCCGCGCCAGCCGGTCAGGATGCGCGTCTCGCGTCCGTCGGCCAGTTTGAAGCCCTTGACGTCGACAGCATTGGCAAAAGCATGTTCGGACATGCGGCCGAAATGGCCGTTGTTGCGCCGGCGGCAGGAATAGCTGCCGAACGTCGTCATCTCCACGATGGGTGAGCCGAAATTCGCCATCGCCGCTGGCTGCACGTCCTGAACCAGCCAGCGGGTCAGGGCCGGGATCATGGAGCAGGACAGCACCAGGCTGCGGTCCATCGAAACCGCGAAGGGGCCGCCATCGGCAATACGGACGGGACCAGGCGACGGGGCTGCCCGGTAGGACATCGGCGCGGAAGCGCCGCTATCGCCGAGTGCGCCGGTCTGGTCGCCGACGGCTGCCGGTGGCAGCAAGCCGTCTGGTGTCCCCGAAGCCGGAGGCGCATATTGTGGCTGAGGCTGAGGTGCGTAATTGGGCTGCGGGGCCACGGTTTCTGGCGCCCGAGGCTGAAGGGTCGCGTAGACCGGGGCGGACTGTCCGCCATTGGTATTGAGGGCTGTGACACGGAAGGGATGGTCGACACCGCATACCCCAGGCCCCTCGATCGCCTGGGCGATGCGAATGCCGGCGCTTTCCCGGACCGCGCCCGAGGCCAGGCACTGCGACTCCGCCAGGGCACGCCAGGGCTCACGCTCTTCGAGATTGAAGAACGACCCGCAACCAGCCAGGCTACCGAGAACCGTACCCAGCACGAGAGAACACACAACGCGACGCAACATGGCCACAGCTTAACGGCCATTTTCAAAAAGAAGCGTTAACCGCGCGGCCGTGATTGATTTCGTCGACGCGAGACGCTTCCATGATGGCCAAGCATGGTAAAACCGTGTATTCGGCTTTGCCTTTCCCAAAGAGCGAAGTGTCATCCATGCCCTCGGACGATGATCAGCCTTTGGCGAATTACATTGCGATCGTTCTTGCCGGCGGCGAGGGGCGACGCATGGGGCGCAACAAGCTGTTGCTCGACATTTCCGCCCGCCCGATGATCCGCCATGTCGTCGAGACCATCCGCGGCGTCATCGCCGATGTCATTGTCGTGACCGGTCACCAGCGGGAACGCATCGAGGAGGTGCTCGTTCGTACGCCGGTTGAATTCGTGGACTCGCCCTCGGCCGATGGTCCGGCGGCGGCGATCCGGCGTGCTTTTGAGCGGGCAGGCCTGTTGGCGGCCAAAAGGGGCTGCGACGGTATCATGTTATGTGTCGGCGACCAGCCGCGCCTGACGGAACGTGAAATTGCCGGGTTGATCGACCAGTACCGCGCCGGCGACCGGCGCAAGGCGCTGGTTCCGGTGCGTGGTGACAGGCGGGGTTACCCTGTGATGGTACCGCCGGATTTCGACGTAGGGGGCATTGATCTTTCGAGTGAAAGTCTGATTGCCGATTATCCCGACCAAATCGCGGCTTTTCCTACACGCAATCCTGTTTATGATTCCAGCTTGGACACGCCGGAAGATTTTCGGAGCTTTTTTGCAATCTCGAAACTTCCATAGCACGTACTTTAATACCTAAGATGTGCCCTATCCTGGTGAATTCGTCCGACTAGTCGCATGTGGGAGATGGCCGAACTGGGACGTAAACGCTAAGTTTTGTGTGTTAAACTTTTAAAACAAAGCCTAATACGAAAATATTAACGTTTCATTTTTTGAAATATTTTGTATCCATCTCGTTGTATATTAGATGATCGCTAAAAATCATGAGAATACGATGATAGTCAATTTTGGCTACCGCTTTATGGCTGTTGAGTTAGTCCACATTCATAGGGCGCATATCTTTGTATACCGCTTATGCAAGTCTTGCCCCTCCGCACGGTTGACGCTAAGGGCAGGTTGATAGAGTTCTCACCACTCGCGAGGCCCGCAATGTCGTTCACGCTCACCCCCGAAAATACCCTCCCGGTCGACGGTGTCGCCGGGACATTGATCGGGCGTGTCTGGCTGCCGGATGTCGAAGGGCCGGCCGTCGTGGTTGCCAAGGAGGATGGTCTGCATGACATCACCTCCAGCTTCCCCACGGTCAGGGATCTCTGCGAGGCCCGAAATCCGGCCCAGGCCGCCAAGGCGGCCCCCTCGACCGAGATCGGCCCCCTCGCCGAAATCCTCGCCAATACGCCGCCGGCCAACCGCGACCTGCGCAAGCCCTGGTTGCTGGCGCCGATCGATCTGCAGGCTATCAAGGCGGCGGGTGTCACCTTCGTGGTTTCGATGCTCGAGCGGGTGATCGAGGAAAAGGCGCGAGGGAACTCGGCTGCGGCGGCATCCCTCAGGGCCGAGATCGTCAAGCTGGTCGGTGACGACCTTGCGCGCCTGCGTCCCGGCTCGGCCGAGGCGGCGCGGTTGAAGGAGGTGCTGATCGCCCAAGGTGCCTGGTCGCAATATCTGGAGGTCGGTATCGGACCGGATGCCGAGATCTTCAGCAAGGCCCAGCCCATGGCAGCCGTCGGCACCGGCGCCGATGCCGGCCTTCATCCGAACTCCACCTGGAACAATCCCGAACCCGAAGTGGTCTTGGTGGTGTCTTCGGCCGGCAAGATCGTCGGAGCAACGCTGGGCAATGACGTCAATCTGCGCGATTTCGAGGGGCGTTCGGCCCTTCTGCTTTCCAAAGCCAAGGACAACAATGCCTCGGCGGCGATCGGTCCGTTCGTGCGCCTGTTCGATTCCACCTTCTCGCTCGATCATGTCAGGCGTGCCGATGTGACGCTCGAGGTGCGCGGGCCCGAGGGCTACCGGCTAACGGGTGTCAGTTCGATCTCCAAGATCAGCCGCGATCCCGGCGACCTCGTTTCCCAGATGATCGGCGTGAACCATCAATATCCCGATGGTGCAGTTCTCTTCCTGGGTACCATGTTCGCGCCTATCGACGACCGCGACGAGAAGGGCAAGGGCTTCACCCACAAGATCGGCGACGTCGTCACCATCGCGGCCCCGGAACTCGGCTCGCTTACCAATCGCATGGTGCGCAGCTCGGATGCACCGCCCTGGACTTTCGGCGCCAGCCACCTCCTGCGTAATCTCGCCAAGCGCGGTTTGCTGTGATCGCCTGTCGGTGAATTAATCACGTAGCGGCTGATCCTGGCTGAAGGTCTGAAAGGGGCGGCTTCGTCCGCCCCTAGCGTCTCCGCTGCTTTTCAGGCCAGCTCTTGCGAGCGCAGCTCTTCAGGCGGGTGGCCGGCGGCTACGAAGCCACGGACGGTCAGTCCGATTTTCCAGTTCTTCTGCTTGCCGGTGATCGAGAAGAGATTGTAGGAGGCCGGCCAGCGGGCACGCTCCGGCGCAGCCGAGGCCGAGGGCGTGCAGACCACCGGGATCGTTCCCTTCGGGCCCTTGAGACGATGCACCAGTCCGGTATGGATATGCCCGTGCAGGACGAGCTCCGCGCCCGTCCGGCGCAGCACGGCGTTCAGCCGGTCGCAATCGATCAGCATCGCGGTCGGCCCGGCATCTTGGCGGCGCACAGGGTGGTGCAGCATGACCACCCGGCAATAGCCCTCATGCTCCAGATGTTCGAGAATGGGACCGAGCTTGGCGATCTGTCGTGGGCCGAGCTTGCCGGTCGCCATGAAAGGCGCTGTCGGAATGGCGCTGGACAGGCCGACGAGAGCCACCTTTCCGCGGATGCGTACATAGGGAAAGCGTTCGTCTTCGTCGAGCGGATGGGCACCGGTGTTGTCGCCACGCATCCAGGGATCGAAGGCCGAGAGCAAGTGGAGGGCGCCGCCCTTGGTGTAGGCGTCATGATTGCCGGGCACCAGCGAGACGAAGTCGGGCGCGCCGACCGTTTCAAGAAAGGCGCGCGCCGCCGGGTACTCGCCGGGCAGAGCGAGATTGACCACGTCGCCGGTCAGGGCGATGTGGTCGGGCGATTGTGCATGCAGGTCTGCGAGAAGCTGCTGCAGCACGTCCATGCGATGGACGTCGCGGCGCCCTCGATTCCAGTTGATCCAGCCCAGAACCCGCTTTCCCGCCAGTTCCTTGGCCCTGGCTCGCGGCAAAGGCCCAATATGGGGGTCTGAAAGATGCGCGAGCTTGAACATCAGGAGACAATCGGGGAGGCAGGTATCACGAAGCGACAACCGATGATGCTATGGCGTTTTGCGATTCGACGGAGCCACCGAGGACCGCAAAAAGGCGTTGAAACAAGAGGCTAGAGCAAAGTGCGTTCAGTCGTGAACGTGCTTTGCTCTAGCGTGGCCATAGGACCTGTCTGTGTCAACGCAAAACGCCTGCGCGTTCTCGTGAACGGCAGGCGTCGTTTCGGCCGGGGATCATCGACCACCGTTGTGGGGCGGGACGATCGTTAAGCTTTGCTGAAGGTCAACAATGCGACAGTGTCGCGGGTAGCCTGGGTCTTGGCATGAATACGAACGGCGCTGGCAAGCAGCCGGAAATAGGTCAACATTGATCTCTACCGGGGCGAAGGCCCCTGGGTCTCCTCTATTAGGGTGACGCTTCTATAACGTAAGATTAGGTATTTTACCATCCGATAAAGGCTGCTTGGCACGCTGGACAGCCATGCATGGGCGGGATGGCAGGGTGCTGGAAGTTTTTTGCCGCTGCTATCTCGAACAAGCCTTAGCCGTTCTCTTTCAATCACTGAGCATCGACGGATGATTTCTTCTTCAATTACATTACGACAGAAGATCGGACGTCTGGTGACTCCGCTTTTCATGATCTTTTTTCGAATGCAGCGCGGTATGACTTTGGGGGTGCGTGCCGCCGTGCTCGACGGAGAGGACAGGGTCTTTCTGGTGCGACATACCTATGTGCCGGGCTGGTATCTGCCGGGCGGTGGCGTCGAGACCGGAGAAACTGCGCTGGAAGCCTTGGCCCGGGAGTTGGAGGAGGAGGGGCATATCCGTCTCAAGGGGCCGCCTGAGCTGCAGGGCCTCTATTGGAACCGGGAGGTCAGCCGTCGCGATCATGTCGCCTTCTTCGTGGTCCGGCACTACGCCCAGGCGCAACCCCGCCTGGCGGATCACGAGATCGCCGAGGCAGGCTTCTTCGCCCTCAATGCCCTGCCGGAAGATACCACCAAGGCGACCCGCCGCCGGCTCGATGAAGTGGCGGGACGGCGCCGGCCGGATGGCCTGTGGTGACACGGTGACCCACTTCGGCCGCATCTGGAGCAGGTCGATTCTCGAAATGGCACGATCGGCGCGCCAAAATATCGCTCGATCGCTAAATCCGGTTGTAAGGCGACCGCTTTTGTTGTACGCGCCGGCCATGATGACGAAGAGCCTTCAGCTGCGACGACGAACCGTGGTTTCGCTCCACTCCCTTTCGCGCGCCTGAACCGTTGAGCCGGCGGGCGCCTCTGCCTGTCGGAACCATCGCAAATGCCTGAAATCGCCATCGACCTCACCCTGGAGACGCCTGACGACGGCGCCGTCATCGACAAGTTGCACGAACGGGCTTTTGGTCCCGGACGCTTCGCCCGCACGGCCTTTCGCTTGCGCGAGGGAGTGCCGCCCCATCCCAAATTGTCCTTCGTGGCACGCATCGGTTCGATGATCGTGGGTTCGATCCGGCTGACGCCCATCCATGTCGGCGAAACCTCGGCCCTGCTGCTCGGACCTTTGACGGTGGAGCCTGCGTTCCGCTCGCTCGGCATCGGTCTCACGCTGATGCAGGCCAGCCTGACCGAAGCCGCGAAGATCGGGCATCGGCTGGTCATTCTGGTGGGCGACGAGCCCTATTACAGCCGTGTCGGCTTCAAGCGTATCGCGCCGGGAAGAGTACTGCTGCCCGGACCGGTCGATCCGATGCGTTTCCTGGTGAAAGAGCTCGTCGAGGGGGCCTTCGAGGGGGTCACGGGCGCTGCCCGCGGCGGCTGATCACGGCCGCCTGATCCCCACGGAGCAGCCGGTTATGCGGTCTTACGCACGGCTTCTTCCAGGATAGCTTGGCGCTGCGCGCCATCCTCGGCAAAGCCGCCGTCGATCCAAGCTCTTTCTGCGCGGGCAAGAATGCGACCGATGCGCGGGCCGGGCTCGATGCCGAGGCGCGCCAGATCCCTGCCGCTGAAGGGCGCATCGGGAACGACCCAGCGATCCGGCAAAATGAGAACCTCGGTAAAATCCTCGTCGGCGTGATGCGCGGCCGCGACCGGCATGGCGTCGCGATAAAGCTCGGGACCCAGGCGATAGAGCCACTCCCGGGCCTTGGGAAGCGTCGGAGCGCGCCTGACGCGCTCCAGCACCATGGCAATCGCCGCGAGGCGCTTGGCTTCGGCGTTGGAAAGGCGCAGCCGTGCCGCCAGACGCTCGGCATCGAGGCGCGTGAACAGGCTGAGGGCGGCCAGCCGCCTGATAGCGTCTGGTTCCACCAGGCCCCTGGCCTCCAGCCCTGCGATGCGCCGGAACGCCTCGACACGTGCCACACCCCCCAGCAGAATGCCGAGAAAGCCGGCATCGTCGATCTCGGCGAGGACCCCCGCCGCCTGGGGGGCTGTGAGTAATTTGAGGAGTTCGGCCCTTATGCGTTCGGCCGAGAGCTGGCGCAGGCCCGCGCGCCCGCGTATCGCCGCCGCAAAACTCGCCCCGTCGAGCGGTCCCGTGCCGAAACGGGCATGGAAGCGAAACAGGCGCAGGATCCTTAGGTAATCCTCGGCGATGCGCTGATCGGCATCGCCGAGAAAGCGCACGCGCCGGTCGGCAATGTCGGTGAGGCCACTGGCATAGTCATGCAACCGGCCATCGGGGGAGAGCGAGAGGGCGTTGATGGTAAAGTCGCGCCGGAAGGCGTCGGCCCGAAAGTCGCGGCCGAAATGCACGATGGCGCGGCGACCATCCGTCTCGATGTCCTCCCGCAGCGTCGTGACTTCGAGGGGTTGGCCGTCGATGACCACGGTCACCGTGCCGTGCTCGATGCCTGTTGGTATGACTTTCCAACCCCGGGCCCTGGCCCGGGCCTGGGTCTCGGTGGGCAGGGCGGTGGTGGCGATGTCCCAGTCGGCGACGGCCTCGCCCAGCAGGGCATTGCGCACGGCTCCTCCCACCACCCGTGCTTCTTCCCCGTCGCGGTTCAGAGCCGCAAGCAGCATCGACAAGGGAGGCTGGTCGAGCCAGGGAAAACGCTCATCCATCCGATCATGCATCCAAAAGCATTTTCTGGAAAAGCTGACAGGCCTTTCGACTAAGAAAATGCGTCAAAACAATAGGTTAGAGCAAGGCTCGATTCGGAGAAATCGCACTTTGCGCTATCGCGTCTCAGGCTCGACCAGCTTGCCATTTTCCATATGCGCAGGGACGTAGGCACTCCCGGCAGGAGCTCCGCCATAATGGGCAAAGAGAGCGAGGCCGGCCGCCATGCACATCACACCAAGCGCGATCAGCCGCAGCAGCGGGATCCCCGTCGGTGCGGGGGCGTCGGGCCGCTCGCCGCGCAGCAGCAGCCAGATCCCGTAAATCAGGAAAGGCAGAATGAACAGTACTGCCTCGAACAGGAAAGGCCGGAACATCAGCGTGCGACTTTCATCGTCTCAGCCATAGAGCCGCTCATAGAGGGTATGGATGATCCCCGCCGTCACACCCCAAATATAGTGGTCCTGCCAGGGAATTGCATAATATTGGCGCATGGCGCCGCGCCATTCGCGGCTCTCGGCAATGTGATTGACCGGATTCATCAGGAAGGCCAGCGGGCATTCGAACACGCTGTCGACCTCGGCGGGATTGAGACGCAGCACCATGCCCGGATCGGCCAGAGCCACCACCGGCGCAATACGATAGCCGGAGCCGGTGAGATAGAGATCGAGATAGCCGATCGGCCTGATCAGGCTGGCAGACAGGCCGACCTCCTCCTCGGCCTCGCGCAAGGCGGCCGCGAGCACGCTGCCGTCGTCGGGATCGATGCGACCGCCCGGAAAGGCGATCTGGCCCGAATGGTTGCGCAGCGCGCTCGAGCGGTGGGTGAGCAGCACCGTCGGCCCGTCGGGCCGGTCGATGAGCGCGATCAGCACGGCGGCCGGCTTGGAGGGCGTCGCGGGCAATTCGGCGAGCAGGCCGGGGGAGAAGCGGTGATCGCCATGATCGGGCACGCTGTCGAGATGGAGCCCGACTGGCGGCTCCGCGGCAAGCCGGTGCCGGGCCCGTTCGAGAAAGGCTTCGAGCTCGGGATGGTGGGTCGACGGGGGAAGGGCGGTCAGCATGTCGGGACCTGACACATCAGGGCTTGGCACATCAGGGCTTGGCACATCATGACTTCACACATCATGCCTCGGCGCCGATTTCATCCGCGGGCGCCATGGCAAAGAAGCTGCCGCCTGAGGTGACGCCGAACATGGCGACACCGTCTATCTCGCGAACTTCGCCGAGATCGGCAAGGTCGTAATACAAAGCACGGTTGACCCGGGCCCAAAGGCCGGCACGCACATGCACATAGGGCTTGAGCCCTTCGGAAGCCCCGATCTCGAACCGCATCGGATGATCCGGGCCGGCTTCGGTCCAGTCGTCGACATTGGTGCGGAAGGCCAGAGTTCGCCCGCTTGCACCCTCTTCCACGCGCATCTCCACGGCGACGAAGGGCACGTCATCAACCACGATGCCGACGCGCTCCACGGGTGTCACCAAGACATAGCGATCCTCGTCGCGGCGCAGGATCGAGGCAAACAGCTTGACGAGCTCGATCCGTCCGATCGGGCTCTTCATGTAGTGCCAGCTGCCATCGGCTGCGATGCGCATGTCGATATCCCCGCAGAAGGGAGGATTCCACAGATGCACGGGACGGGCGCCAGCTTGCTTGCCGGCCTCCTTGATGGCTTTGGTCAATCCGGCCAGATCGGTCTGGGCCATATTCGAAATCACTCGGTGATAAAACGGACGTGAAAACGGCAGAGAAACTCTCGCTCCTGCCTTAGTTGCTCTCTAGTATCCTGCGATACAAGGGAATCGTGCAAGCTTCCCATTCTTAAGCGCCGCCGCCCGGCGCCCTTCCTGCGAGGCATGATGACGGCCGATACTGCCACCAATCTCGACGAAGCCATCATCCGTTCGGCGGAAACCACCGCTGATCTCATCAGGCAGGCCCGCGAAGCGGTGCATGGCGTGATCTTCGGCCAGGAGGCCGTGGTCGATGGCGCCCTGATCACCTTGCTGTCCGGTGGCCACGGTCTGCTCGTCGGCGTGCCCGGCCTTGCCAAGACCAAGCTGGTCGAGACGCTCGGCGTGGTGCTCGGGCTCGATGCCAAGCGCGTGCAATTCACGCCTGACCTGATGCCTTCCGACATCCTCGGCACCGAAGTGCTCGATGCCAACGAGACCGGCAAGCGCAGCTTTCGTTTCGTGCGCGGGCCGGTTTTCGCGCAATTGCTGATGGCGGACGAAATCAACCGCGCCTCACCGCGCACGCAGTCGGCCCTGTTGCAGGCCATGCAGGAATATCACATCACCGTGGCGGGCGAGCGCCATGACCTGCCCAAGCCCTTCCATGTCCTGGCAACCCAGAACCCGCTTGAGCAGGAAGGCACCTATCCCCTGCCGGAAGCCCAGCTCGACCGTTTCCTGATGCAGATCGACGTGCCCTATCCCGATCGCGAGGATGAGAAGCGCATTCTGCTCTTCACCACTGGCGTCGAGGAGAGCCCCGCACGGCCTGCCATGAGTTTCGAGGATCTTCTGAGCGCGCAACGCCTGGTCCGGAGGCTGCCGGTTGGCGAATCGGTGGTGGAAGCGATCCTCACGCTGGTGCGCTCGGCCCGTCCTGGCGAGACCCCCGACCTTGCCGGCAAGATCGCCTGGGGACCGGGGCCGCGCGCCAGCCAGGCCCTGATGCTCGCGGTGCGGGCGCGGGCTCTGGTGCAGGGCCGGTTCTCGCCCTCGATCGACGATGTGGTTGCCCTCGCCGAACCGGTGCTCAAGCACCGCATGGCCCTCAGCTTCGCTGCCCGGGCCGATGGTGAAAGCATTGAGGGCGTGATCGGGCGCCTCGCGCGCAAATTGGGCTGAGCCGGATGGTGGTTTCCACGCGGCTGATCGACGAGCACAAGGCGGTCAGATCCGCTGGCCTGCAGCAGGCTGCGCTCGATCTGGCCGAAGCCATGCCCAGACTTGCCTTGGAGGCACGCCGCGTGGCGGCGACGGCGCTGCACGGCCTGCATGGCCGCCGCCGTGCCGGGCAGGGCGAGAATTTCTGGCAGTTCCGCCACTTTGCTCCGGGAGAGGCCGCCGCCAATGTCGACTGGCGCCGTTCGGCGCGCGGCGACGAACTCTATGTGCGCGAACATGAATGGGACGCGGCCCAGACCCTGTGGCTGTGGGTCGATCGTTCGATCTCGATGAATCTCGCTTCCAGCCTGGCGCAGACCTCCAAGCTCGAACGGGCCTTGGTGCTGTGTCTGGCTTTTGCCGACCTCTTGGTGCAGGGGGGGGAGCGCGTCGGCCTGATCGGCCTGGCCCGGCCGACCTCGCAGCGGGCGATCATCGAAAAATTTGCCCTCGCCTTGATGACGGCGGCTCTGCCCGCTAGGGCGGAGCGCAGCGGCCTGCCCGAGCGTATCGCGCTCGGCCCCCGCAGCGAAGCCATCCTGATCGGCGATTTTCTCGACGAGCCGGAGGTGACGGCCGGCACCATCGCCGCCTTGGCGGCGCGCGGTGCGCGCGGCCATCTCCTGGTCATCGCCGACCCCATCGAGGAGACCTTCCCCTTCGCCGGCCGCACCGAGCTCATCGATCCCGAAACCGGAGCCAAGTTCCAGGCCCCGCGTGCGCAGGATATCCGCCAGGCCTATGAGGATCGGCTTTCGGCCCATCGCGATGCCCTGCGGGCGATCACGCACCGCTATGGCTGGAGCATGACTCTGCACCGCACCGACAAGCCGGCTTCCCAAGCCGTGCTCGCCCTGCATCCGCTGCTGCAGCAGGGAGAGGGTGTGTGATGGTGGCGATCGAGAGGCTTGATCGATGCTAGGTTCGCTGGCTCTCGCATCACCCTGGATGCTGGCGGCGCTGGCCCTGCTGCCGGCGATCTGGCTTCTGCTGCGCCTGGTGCCGCCGCGGCCGCAGCGCATCGACTTTCCACCGTTGCGCCTGCTCTACGGCCTGTTGCCACGCGGACGCGTGGCAGCACGCTCCCCCTGGTGGCTGACGGCTCTGCGTCTGGCGCTCGCCGCCTTGGTAATTGCCATGCTGGCCGTGCCGACGCTTCGGCCTTTCAATCAGGCCGGGCCGACGCGTGCGGCGCCGCTCTTGTTCCTTATCGACAATGGCTGGGGTTCCGCAGCGACCTGGGCAAAGCGCCAGGAAGTGATCCAGGCCACGCTTGCAGCAGCCGATCAGGATCGCCGCCCGGTGGCGATCGCGGCCCTGGCCGAACCGCTCACGGATCTCTCGCTCAGCCCCGCCGCGAGCCTCGGTCCTCGCCTTGCGGCGCTGGCTCCCCAGCCCTGGCAGGCCAGTCGCGGTGCCTATGCGCCCGCCATCGCTTCCTTCCTGCGCGCCGCGCCAGAGACCGAGATCGTCTGGTTCTCCGATGGTCTGGCTGATGACGGCGACGACGTCTTTCTCGCCACTCTGTCGGAAGCCGGCAAGCAGGGGCGCGTGACGGTCTATCGTGACGATGCCCGCAGCTCCCTGGCGCTCGCCGGCGCGTCCAATTCGCCAAGCGGCATCTCGGTGCGCGTCCTGCGCATGAGCAAGCTCGACCGCACCTTGTCCGGCACGGTCAGGGCACTCGACCTCAAGAACCTGCCGGTCGGCCAGGCCGATTTCAACTTCCCGGCGGGCGCGGCCGAGACGACGGCCCAGCTCGACTTGCCTGTGGACATCCGCAACGATGTGGCGCGGCTCGAAATCGTCGGCGATGCCTCGGCCGGCGCGGCGCAACTGCTCGACCGCACCTGGCGCCGCCGCATGGTCGGCATCGTCTCGGGGCAGGACAAGGATGTCAGCCAGCCCCTGCTCTCGGCGAACTACTACCTCACGCGAGCGCTCGAACCCTATGCCGATGTGAGGACCGCCGAGGGAACGTCTCCGGCCGAGGCGATCGGCCGCTTTCTCGACGACAAGCTGCCGGTGTTGATGCTGGCCGATGTCGGCAATCTCGGCGATGCGGAAGCCAAGCTTTCCGCCTGGATCGAGAATGGCGGTGTTCTGGTACGCTTCGCCGGTTCGCGTCTTGCCGCCGCCGAAAATACGCTGCTGCCGGTGAAGTTGCGCCAGGGCGGGCGCACGCTGGGCGGGACGCTCTCCTGGGAGAAGCCGCAAAAGCTCGGCAGTTTCGACGCCAACTCTCCCTTCGCCGGCCTGGCCTTGCCGGATGACGTCAGCGTCAAGCGCCAATTGCTGGCCGAGCCCGATATCGATCTGCCCGGCCGGACCTGGGCCGCCTTGGCCGACGGCACGCCGTTGGTCACTGCCGAGAAACGGGGCAATGGCGTCGTTGTGCTCTTTCACGTGACGGCGGACACTACCTGGTCCAATCTTGTCTTGTCGGGGACCTTCGTGGAGATGCTGCGCAAGGTGGTGGGGCTGGCCAAATCTGCGCCGGTTGCGGGCGCATCCGCAACGCCGGCGGGCGCTGCGGCACCGGTCTATGCGGCGCCGAGCCGGACGCTCGACGGGCTGGGGGCCTTCCAGGTCCCGCCGGCGACCGCCCAGCCCGTGCGGGTGGACCAGCCCGGCATCGGCCGACCCGATCATCCGCCCGGTTTCTATGGGCCGCCCGATGGTCTGGTGGCCGTCAATGCATTGGCAGCCAATGCCGTGTTGAAACCCCTGGACTACAAGGCGCTGAATGCCTCCCTGGCCGATTATACGGTTGCCAAGCCGGTCGCCCTTGGGCCCGTCCTGCTGCTGGTCGCCTTGGCGCTGCTGCTGGCCGATGCATTGATCGTCTTCTTCATGGCGGGCGGCTGGACGCGCCTTGCCCGCGCCGGCGCTGGTTCGGCGGCTTTGGTTGTGTTGGCTCTGACCTTGCTCGCGCCGCCGGACGCCCAGGCGCAGAGCCGTCCCTTCGACGCGGCACTGAAGACGCGCCTTGCCTATATCGTGACCGGCGACAAGGAGACGGATGAAACCAGCCTCGCCGGCCTCAAGGGCCTGACCGCCTATATCGCCGAGCGCACGGCGTTGGAGCCGGGGCCGCCCGATGGTATCGATCCAGCCAAGGACGAACTTGCCTTCTATCCTCTGATCTACTGGCCGATCGTGCCGGGCAAGGAACCTCCGCCGCCGGCGGTGATGGCGCGTATCGACGCGTTCATGAAATCGGGCGGCACCGTCATTTTCGATACGCGCGACGCGGTACAACAGGATGCCGGCGGGGCAGCGACGCCGGCCGGCGAAACGCTCAAGCGCCTGCTCTCGGGGCTCGACATTCCCGAACTCGAGCCCATCCCGGCCAAGCACGTGCTGACCAAGACCTTCTACCTGCTCGATAAATTCGTCGGGCGCTATGACAATGGCGAGACCTGGGTGCAGGCCACCGCGCCGACGTCGGAGGACAGCGACAAGCCGGTGCTGGGGGGAGACGGCGTATCGCCCCTGATCATCACCTCCAACGATCTGGCTGGGGCCTGGGCCGTGGATGCCCAGATGAACCCGCTCTTTCCTGTTTCCACCGGGCTGGAGCGCCAGCGTGAGCTGGCCTATCGCGCCGGCGTGAACATGGTGATGTATGCGCTGACCGGCAATTACAAGGCGGATCAGGTGCATGTGCAGGATCTGCTGGAGAGGCTCGGACGCTGATGAGCGATTTCTCCCTCCAATTCCTGCCTCTGCTGCCCTGGCCTGTCGTCATCGGACTGGCCGTGCTGGCTGCTGCCGTCGCGGGGCTGTGCCTGCTGGCGCGGTTGCGCGGGGCCTGGCTGCGCACGCTGGTGCTGGGCCTGTTCGTCCTTGCTCTGACCGGGCCCATTCTGACGCGCGAGCAGCGCGCCGTGCTGCCCAATGTGGTGGCGCTGGTGGTCGACCGCTCCGCGTCCCAGTCGCTGGACGAAAGGACGCGGCAGACGGACGAGGCGCGCGACGCGCTGAGCCGGCAGATCAAGGCGTTGGGCAATACCGAGCTGCGCGTGGTCGAAGCGGGCGGCGGCGTCAACTCCGGCGCTGACGGCACCCAGCTTTTCGCTCCCTTGGCCACCGCCTTGTCCGACGTGCCGCCCGACCGGGTCGGCGGCGCCATCCTGCTGACGGACGGCGTGGTCCACGACGTGCCGGCACGGGCGGCAGCCCTCGGCTTCAAGGCGCCGCTCCATGCCTTGATCACGGGCCGCGAGGATGAACGCGACCGCCAGATCACCCTGGTCGAGGCGCCACGTTTCGGCCTGGTGAAGCAGGCCACCACCATCCGCTTCCGGGTCATCGATCGCGGCCCGAACATGCCGTCGACGGCGGCAGTGATCCTGCGCCGTGATGGCGAGGAGATCGCGCGCACCACCGTACCGGCCGGCGAATTGTCCTCGCTGCAGGTGCCGATCGAGCATGCTGGCGTGAACGTGGTCGAGCTCGAGGCCGAAACCGTGCCGGGCGAGCTCTCGCCCGTGAACAACCGGGCCGTGCTGCAGATCGAGGGCATCCGCGAGAAGATGCGCGTCCTGCTGGTGTCGGGGGAACCCAATGCAGGCGAGCGCACCTGGCGCAACCTGCTTAAGGCCGACGCTAATGTCGAACTCGTGCACTTCACCATTCTCCGGCCACCGCAAAAGGGTGATGGCACCCCGATCAACGAGCTCTCCCTGATCCAGTTCCCGACCCATCGTCTGTTCGACGAGGAGATCAGCCGCTTCGACCTGATCATCTTCGACCGTTATGCTCAGGAGGGCCTGCTGCCGGCCGCCTATTTCGACAACATGACGGAATTCGTGCGCAATGGCGGCGCCATTCTGCTCGCGTCGGGCGCCGATTACGCCTCAGAGAACAGTCTGTGGGGCACCGGCCTGGCAGAGATCCTGCCGGCCGCGCCTTCAGGCAATGTGCTCTATCAGCCTTATCGGCCCGAGATCAGCCCGCTCGGCAAACGCCATCCGGTGACGCGGGACCTGCCGGGCGGCAGTGCCAATCCGCCGGCCTGGGGCCAATGGTTCACCACGGTGGAGACCAAGCTGCGCGAGGGCAGCGCTGTGATGACCGGCGCACAGGGCGATCCGCTACTCGTGCTGGCTCATCAGGGCAAGGGGAGGGTGGCCTTGCTGCTGTCGGACCATGCCTGGCTGTGGGCGCGCGGCTATGAGGGCGGCGGTCCCCATGTCGATCTGCTGCGGCGCCTGTCGCACTGGCTCTTGAAGGAGCCGGATCTCGACGAGGAAGCGTTGCGTGCACGGGCTGTTGGCCGCGATATCACCATCGAACGCCAGACCATGGCGGAGACGGCGGCGCCTGTCGAACTGACTGGCCCGAACGGCGAAAAGGTCCGGCTCGCCCTCAAAGCGGAGAAGCCCGGCCTGTGGAGCGCGGTCTATTCCACCGACGTGATGGGGCTGTGGCGAGCCCAGGACGGCGCCTTGCAGGCGATCACCAATGTCGGCCCCGCCAATCCACGCGAATTCCAGGATCTGCTCTCCACGCCTGACAGGCTGAAGGGCCTGGTTGGCGAGACCGGCGGCAGCGTGGAACGTCTCGCCACCGCGTCCGGCCTGTCGATCCCGGCGGTCCGCGCAGTCGGTGCCGGCTCCGCCTACGGTGGCAGTGGCTGGATCGGCCTCAAGCGCAGCGAAGCATCGGTGGTGCAGGGTATCGACACCATCCCACTCTTCGCAGGGCTGCTGGGCCTCGCCTTGCTGCTCGGCGGCGTCACGCTGCTCTGGGCCCGGGAAGGCCGGTGATTCCAAAGCGCTGATGCTGCTCGATGGGCAGGATTTAGCGCCTGCCGCACGCGACGTTGCGATTCGACTCTTGAGCCGTGAGGCCCTAAATTGCAGATGCAGGTTTCCGATCGGGCCTGCCTCAACGGAATGGGCCGAGGATACGAGAATGCGTAGCGACGAGATCCGGCCAGGGACGCTGGCCAAGCGCCATGCAGACCGACGGTCGCAGATGTCGCTGGGGTTCCGGCGCGAAAGTTTTACTTTGCCGCGCGAGGAAGCACGCGCCAAGGCGCGTGATCTGTTCACTCGCTACCCCAAGGCAGCCTATATGACCGAGATCGAATACTGGGAAGAACTGCCAGACGGGCAGATCTTCGTCACCATGCGCCATTTGCCGACCGCCGATTGAGAAGGGCGGCTTTCGCGGCAGGGGCCAATTGATTTTCGTCGACGTCGCTGGCAGAGTGACATCATGTTCAGGTTCTATCGATCGAACTCGCTGCTGATCTCGTCCGACCCCCCGGGGCCGGGTTGCAGTCGCATGCGCTGAACTCTCTCCGCCATCGCGTTTCAACCAGGGCCCCGCCATCCGGCAGGGCCTTTTCGTTTGCGCCTGCCGCTGCGCGCCGCCAGCATCAGGAGGCAACATTGCTGGATATCGCTTTCATTCGTAACAACGCCGCCGCCGTCGCGGCGGCGGCCCACGCCAAGGGCATGACCGTGGATCTGGATCAGATTCTGGCCCTCGACGCTGCGCTGCGTCGCGACAAGACACGGCTTGAAACCCTGCGGGCGGAACGAAATCGGATCGCGGCCGAGTTCCTCACGGCTGCCGAGCCCTTGCGTGCCGCCAGTGCCGAACATTCCCGGGCGATCGCCGGCGAGCTTTCCGCCCTCCAGGGCCGTGTGACGGAGATGGAGCAGGCTCTGCGCGAGCTCTTGCTGACGGTTCCCAACCTGCCGTGGCAGGGGGCGCCGATAGGGCCGGATGAAAAGAGCAGTCAGGTGGTGCGTGTCGTTGGCGATCGGCCCGATTTTGCCTTCACGCCGCTCGATCATGTTGCCATTGCCGACAGGCGTGGCTGGATCGATCCGCCTCGGATCGCCAAGGTTGCGGGGGCTCGAAGCTATGTGCTGAAGGGGCGCCTTGCCCTGCTGGAGCAGGCTCTGCTGTTCGACACCTCCCGCCGGCTCGCCCAAGAGGGGTTCCAACCCATCTCCGTCCCGGCTTTGGTTCGTGGGGACGCCTTCGTCAATACCGGCCATTTCCCCTTCGCCAGGGAGGATACGTTCGAACTCCCGCGCGACGGAGCCTATCTCGCCGGCACGGCCGAGATCGCCCTGACCGGCCTGCATGGCGGCGAGATCATCGAGGAGCGCGATTTACCCCTGCTCTATGCGGGTTTTTCTCCCTGCTTCCGCCGCGAAGCCGGCAGCGGAGGACGCGACGTGCGCGGCCTGCTCAGGGTCCACCAGTTCTACAAGGTGGAGCAATATGTGATCTGCCGCGACGATCCCGAGGAGTCCGCCTATTGGCACGCCCGGCTGCTCGCCAATGCCGAGAACATCCTGCGGGATCTGGGTCTGCCCTATCGGGTCGTCGAATGCTCCACTGGAGACATGGGCCCCGGCAAGGTGCGAATGAACGACATCGAAACCTGGGTGCCGAGCCTCACATGCTACCGGGAAACCCATAGCTGCTCCAGCCTGCATGAATGGCAGGCGCGGCGTGCCAATATCCGCTGGTGCGACCGGAAGGGACGGGTTCGCTTCTGCCACACGCTGAACAACACCGCGATTGCGACACCGCGCATCCTGGTGCCCTTGATCGAGAACCACCAGACGCCACAGGGGCAGGTTCGCGTCCCCCCATTCCTGCGAAATTACCTAGGCGGGGAGGAATTTCTGTGATGGAGGGACAGCGTGATCGACACGGACCGGATTACAGCCGGTCCAGCAGGCCAGGCAGTTCCGCCAGGAAGGCATCGCGCGCCTGGAGGCCGGCTCGGATATCGCCTTTGCCGGCCAGTTGCACCTGGCGCACGAAGGCTACGTTGCGTCCGTTCCTGTTGGCCCAGCCGACGAACCAGCCATAGGCATGATCGAGGTCGAGCTTGCCGTCGGAGCGCCGGGGCGCGCCGGAACCGGTCTTGCCATGAACTTCCCAGCCATTGGGCAGTGGCGCCAGTTCCAGGATGCGGGTGGTCATGTCATAGGCTCGGTTCGAGACCGGCAGTTGGTGGCGCACCATCCGCTCCAGGAACCGGAGCTGCTGGAGCGGCGTGATCTTCAGGGACGAGCTCAACCAGGCATGGGTGAGGCCGTTCTGCTTGCCCGGATCGCCCGCGACGTCCTGGTTGCCATAATCGAATTCGGCGACGTAGCGCTTGAATCGCAGCTTGCCGAGGCTGCGCGTGACCTGTTGCGAGTACCAGACCACCGAATTCTTCATCCAGCTCGTGGGGTCGGTGCTGGTACGCCATTCCGGCACCCAATCGGCATAGCCTTCGCGAAAGGGCAGGGCCGGCACATGCTCGTTCTTCAACAGGCCCGAATCATAGCCCATCAGGCTGATGGCAATCTTGAAGGTCGAGGCTGGCGTAATCG
Source organism: Labrys sp. F242 (assembly GCF_057813875.1). NCBI lineage: Bacteria > Pseudomonadati > Pseudomonadota > Alphaproteobacteria > Hyphomicrobiales > Xanthobacteraceae > Labrys > Labrys sp. F242. Next base: position 599,665 of record NZ_JBVASG010000001.1, read on the forward strand.
GCTGGTCGCAACTGCCTTCCTGAGTGAGCAGCTTGCCGGTTGCCACATCGGCCAGCAGCGTGCAGGCGCTCGCGACCGCAGCTCCCGAGGGCTGAGCCAGGGCGTTGCCCGTTCCGGTCGAGATCGTCAAAAAGACGGCGGCGGCAAAAGCCTCCAGAGCGGTCGTCGGGCGGGGCATGCAGCAGGGTCTCCGGGATCGACGCGCATCTGTCAGAGACATTGTGGCCCGATCTTGTCGATGGCAGCAACAGGCTGCGCTGCACGAGAGCAAAGTGCGGTTTCTCCGAACCCACTTTGCTCTAACTCACCATTTCGACGCGACTTTGCGATTTGAGGCGATTCCGTCAAATCGCAAAACGCTTTGGTTTAGAAGCAGGCTGCGGACCTTTCCGGGAAATTCCGCTTAGCGGGTCAAGGCCATTTCACCGTGGGTGGCATCGAGGACAGGATCGAGGAAACATTGCCGCCGGTCTTGAGGCCGAACAGCGTACCGCGGTCATAGAGCAGGTTGAATTCGACGTAACGCCCGCGGCGCACCAGTTGCTCGTCGCGTTCCGCCTCTGTCCAGGGCTTGTCGAAATTGCGCGTGACGATCTCCGGATAGATGGCGGCGAAGGCGGTGCCCACCGCCTGGGTGAAGGCGAAATCGGCCTGCCAGTCGCCGCTGGCCAGCCCATCATAGAAAATGCCGCCGATGCCGCGCGACTCATTGCGATGCTTGAGGAAGAAATAGTCGTCGCACCATTTCTTGTATCGGGCATAGTCCGCCACGGGATGGGCCTCGCAAGTCCGGCGCAGGGCGGCGTGAAAATCCTGGGTGTCCGGGTCTTCCTGCGTGCGGCGCCTGTCGAGCATCGGCGTCAGGTCCGCGCCGCCTCCAAACCAGGCCTTGGTAGTCACCACGAAGCGGGTGTTCATGTGCACCGTCGGCACATGAGGATTCCAGGGATGGGCGATCAGGGAGATGCCGGAGGCCCAAAACCGCGGATCTTCGGCGGCACCGGGGATCTCGGTGCGGAATTCGGGCGAGAATTCGCCATGGACGGTCGAGCAATGCACGCCCACCTTCTCGAACACCCTGCCATGCATCATCGCCATCACGCCGCCGCCGCCGGGGCGGCCCGTGTGGTCGGTGCGTTGCCAGGGCGTGCGTTTGAAGTGTCCCGCTGTGGTGCCGGCCGGCGCTCGGGCCTGCGGCAAGGCTTCCTCGATGGCCTCGAAGGCGGTGCAGATCTGATCGCGCAGCGATTCGAACCAGACACGGGCCTCGGCTTGATGGGCGGCGATCTCGGCGTAAAGTGGGGCTGAAGCGGGCTTTGTCATGCTGCCTCTATAGTCCGTTTCTACCAGCAGGCAATTGCGCAGGATCAATGACGGCCGGAAGAAGGCCGGTGTTCGATCAAGCAGAATCTGCCGGGGAAGGGAAGCCATCGGTCTGGCGCAGGGCCTCGCCGAGCACCATGGCGGCGGCGACAGCCACGTTCAGCGAACGAAACCCCGGACGCATCGGCACGATCACCCGCGCGTCGGCTGCAGCATGAACCATATCGGGCACGCCCGCCGATTCCCTGCCGACCATCAGGATGTCGTCCGGTTGAAAGACATGGTTGGTATGAGGCACCGCGCCCCTGGTCGTCAGCAACACCAGCCTTTGTTTGTTCGCGGCTCGCCATGCCTCGAAGGCCGGAAAGGAAATGTGGCGGTCGATGGCGAGGCGGTCGAGATAGTCCATGCCGGCCCGGCGGAAGGCCCGGTCCGAGACGGGAAAGGCCGCCGGCTCGATGATGGCCGCCTTTACCCCGAGGCAGGCGCATAGGCGCAGCATGGTGCCGGCGTTCTGGGGGATGTCGGGCTGGAAGAGGGCGAGAGTGAGCGGCATTCGGGTTTTCGTGGCGGAAAGCGAAGAGTGTCTTCATAGGACACCTGCCCGGCATCGGGCATGGAGAATCTGCATGATTGGCGTTGATGTCATGCGACATAGCGCCATTTGCGGGCTGCACGATCTAGACAACTTCGCAACAGAGTGGCATGAGCCCCTTGATAAGGTTTGCCCCAGTTTCGCCGCGATCCGGTTTTGCGCGGCTGGGGTGGCCGAGATTTGGCAGAGTTGGATGGTGCGGGACTGATGCGTCCGGTTCCTCCATCATCCCGGCGGTGGCCGGGATGCGACGTATGAGAAGGATCGATCCGTGTCAGTCACGAACGAACACGCCGCAGAGCCCACTCGTCGCGATTTCATTTACATTGCCACCGGCGCGGTCGGTGCTGTGGGTGTCGCTGGCGCAGCTTGGCCTTTCATCAGCCAGATGAATCCGGACAAGGCAACCATCGCGGCGGGCGTGCCGGTCGAGGTTGACCTGACCCCGATTCCCGAGGGGCAATCGGTGAAGATCTTCTGGCGCGGCAAGCCGATCTTCGTTCGTCACCGCACCAAGGCTGAAATTGCTGCGGCCGAGGACGTCAAGCTGGGGGATCTGAAGGACCCTCAGGCCGATGCGGACCGGGTCAAGAAAGATCAGGCGCAATGGCTCGTCGTGGTCGGCATCTGCACGCATCTGGGCTGCATCCCGTTGGTCAACGAGGGGGCCTATCATGGCTGGTTCTGCCCCTGCCATGGTTCGGTCTACGATACCTCGGGACGCATCCGTCAGGGTCCGGCTCCGCTCAACCTGGAAGTTCCGCCCTATAATTTCGAGAGCCCGACCAAGATTATGATCGGCGCCGAATCGAACGCACAAGCTTAAGGTCACAATTCATGAGCGGAACCTCGACCTGGACTCCGAAATCCGGCCTTGGACGGTGGTTCGAGAGCCGCCTGCCGATCGGCGGGCTCGTCCACTCCTCGTTCATCGCCTATCCCACGCCGCGTAACCTCAATTATATGTGGACCTTCGGCGCCATCCTCTCCTTCATGCTGGGTGCGCAGATCCTCACGGGCGTGGTGCTGGCGATGCACTACGTCTCCGATTCGAGCCTGGCCTTCACCTCGGTGGACCTGATCCGTCGTGACGTGAACTGGGGTTGGCTAATCCAGAAGCTGCACGCCAACGGCGCCTCGATGTTCTTCATCGCCGTCTATCTCCACATTGCCCGCGGCATGTATTATGGCTCCTATAAGGGCCCCCGCGAGGTGCTGTGGCTGCTCGGTGTCGTCATCTTCCTCTTGATGATGGCGACCGGCTTCATGGGCTATGTGCTGCCCTGGGGCCAGATGTCGGGCTGGGGTGCTACCGTCATCACCAACCTGTTCTCCGCCATTCCCGTGTTCGGCAAGTCGATCGTGACCTGGCTGTGGGGCGGGTATTCGGTGGGCAATCCGACCCTGAATCGTTTCTTCTCGCTGCATTATCTGCTGCCGTTCATGATCGCCGGCGTCGTCGTGCTGCATATCTGGGCGCTGCATGTGGTCGGCCAGAACAATCCGACCGGCGTCGACATCAAGTCAGACAAGGACTCGGTACCCTTCACGCCGTATGCGACGCTGAAGGATGCCTTCGGCATCGCCTGCTTCCTCGTCTTCTTCATGTATTTCGTGTTCTACATGCCGGACTATCTGGGTGATCCGGAGAACTACATCACTTTCGATCCCGGCAAGACGCCCGCGCATATCGTGCCCGAATGGTACTTCCTGCCCTTCTACGCGATCCTGCGTTCCATCCCGGACAAGCTGCTGGGCGTCATCATGATGTTCGCCGCGATCGTCATGCTGGCGCTGCTGCCCTGGCTCGACACATCGAAGGTGCGCTCAGCGGTCTATCGTCCGGTGTTCCGCTGGGTGTTCTTCATCTTCGTGGCTATTTGCATCGGCCTCGGCTGGATCGGCTCGCAGCCGCCGGAAGGCTCGAAGGTACTGATCGGCCAGATTCTGACCGCGCTGTACTTCGCCTACTTCCTCATCGCCCTGCCGTTGCTGGGGTTGTTTGAGCAGACCAAGCCGGTTCCCGCTTCGATCGCCGATGCCATTCTGGCGAAAACGGGCGGCATCCCCCTGCCGGCCGCAAACACCGCCGAATCGCAAAGCAAGGGCTGAGGGGCGAACGAGATGATTGAGATGTTCAAACCTTCACGTGTGGCCGGCCTGGCTGTCGCCCTGGCCACCCTGTTCGGCGCTGCCGGTCTGTCCCAGCCCGCCTGGGCGGAGGGCGGCGAGCAGCCGACCCGCCAGCAGTGGAGCTTCGCGGGCCCGTTCGGTCGCTATGATCAGGGCCAGCTGCAGCGTGGTTTCAAGGTCTATCGCGAAGTCTGCTCGGCCTGCCACAGCCTGCATCGCGTTGCCTTCCGCACCCTGTCCGATCCCGGCGGCCCCGGCTTCACCGAGGGGCAGGTGAAGGCGCTTGCTGCCGAATACACCGTCATGGACGCGCCCAACGACAAGGGCGAGGTGCTCGAGCGCAAAGGCCGTCCGGCGGATTATTTCCCGCTGGTCTATCCGAACGATCAGGCTGCCGCCGTCGCCAACAATGGCGCGGTGCCACCGGACATGTCGCTGCTCGCCAAGGCGCGTGGCGTGAAGTCCGGCTTCCCCGGCTTCGTCTTCGACATCTTCACCCAGTACCAGGAGCAGGGGCCGGACTATATCCATGCCCTGATTACCGACGGCTATCTGAAGGACGATGAGAAGCCACCCGAGGGTGTCACCGTTCCGCCGAACGGGCATTACAACAAGATCTTCGGTGCTTCGATCGGCATGGCCAAGCCGTTGGCCGATGGGCAGGTGGAATATACGGACGGCACGCCGCAGACGGTGGATCAGTATACCCACGATGTCGCGGCCTTCCTGGCCTGGGCCGCCGATCCCTCGCTTGAAAAGCGCAAGCAGACCGGTTTCGTGGTCATCATCTTCCTGATCGTGCTGGCCGGCCTGCTCTATTACACCAAGAAGAAGATTTGGGCCGACGCTCATTGAGGGCTTCGATCGAGACTTGATTGACGAAGGCCGGGGATCGTCGATCCCCGGCCTTCATTATTTTAATCGGCTGTCTGTGAAGGGGAAGGCGGGCCTTTCTGCGCCAGCCCGGCCTCGACTCTTGGGTAAGGGCGTGGTCTTTTTCGGCATCGAATCCGCGGAAGGCAGACTATGACCGCCAAGACAGAACTCTCGGGCTCGACGGCCCGCATCCTCAAGGACGCAATCCGCACCATTCCGGACTATCCCAAGCCGGGAGTGGCGTTCCGCGATATCACCACCTTGCTGGGGGACGCCTGGGCCTTCCGGCGTGCGGTCGACGAACTGGTCCAGCCTTGGGCGGGTGCCAAGATCGACAAGGTTGCCGGGATCGAGGCGCGTGGCTTCATCCTGGGAGGGGCTCTGGCCCATCAGCTTTCGTCCGGCTTCGTGCCTGTGCGTAAGAAAGGCAAGCTGCCGCACGAAACCGTGCGCATCGCCTATTCCCTGGAATACGGCCTCGACGAAATGGAGGTCCACAAGGATGCGGTGAAGCCGGGCGAACGGGTCCTTGTCGTGGACGATCTCATTGCCACCGGCGGTACAGCGGAAGCGGCGGTCAAGCTGTTGCGTGAAATCGGTGCCGATGTCCTGGCGGCGGTCTTCATCATCGACCTGCCGGACCTGAAGGGGGCCGACAAGATCCGGGCGCTCGGCGTGCCGGTCCACACACTGGTATCTTTCGAGGGGCATTGAACGGGGGGCGTCTCTTGGAGCGCGGACATCACAGCCCCATGAAGTCATGGGGCGATATCCGCTCTTCTTTCCATGAACGCCGTGTTTCCAAGAGCGGACTGGAAGTCCGCGCTCCAGGCACAGCTGGCACAAGGCATATCGCGCTTCTTGCATTTCGCCCCCGATACGTCTATGAGAACGCCGTTCCGCGACCAGACACCCCTGGAGGCAATGCGGGACGACCGAACCGGCCGCGCCAGCGGCCTTTTTCTTTGAACAACCTAGGAATACACAATGTCCGTGAAGCAGATTTCCGCCACGGCTCGCACGCAAGTGGGCAAGGGGGCCGCGCGTGCCGTTCGTCGTGAAGGCAAGGTGCCGGCCGTGATCTACGGCTCCGGCAAGCCCCCCGTTTCCATCGCGCTCGATGCCAAGGAAACCAACCGGCTGGTTTATGCCGGCCACTTCCTCACCACCGTGTTCGAGATCGAGGTGGATGGCAGCAAGACCCGCGCTATTCCGCGCGACTATGCTCTCGACCCGGTGAAGGACACCGTCGAGCATGTCGACTTCCTGCGCATCGATGCCGGCTCGCGTCTGCGCGTCGACGTTCCCGTCCATGCCGTCAACGCCGCCACCTCGGTGGGTGTGAAGCGTGGCGGTTCCGTCAATATCGTGACGCATTCGCTCTCGGTTCTGGCCCCGGCCGACAAGATCCCCGATTCGATCGATGTCGACGTTGCCGCTCTCGACATCAACGATTCGATCCACCTCTCGCAGATCAAGCTGCCGGAAGGCGTTTCCTACGCCGGCCAGGACGATGCGACGCTGGTTTCGATCCTGCCGCCGGCCGGTGAAGAGGCTGCTCCCGAAGCCGAAGTGGCTGCCGAGCCTGCCGACGCCGCCAAGAAGTAATCCGGCTTCGAATATTGCTGCGATGGCCGGGCTCGTCCCGGCCATTCGCACAAGAGCGTTTGGCGATTCGACGGAGTCACCCAGAACCGCAAAGACGCTCTAGCCAATCCGTTGGATTGGCTTGGAAACAAGGAGCTAGAGCAAGAGAGCGTATCCGCTTAAACGCGCTTTGCTCTAGTGGGGGCTATCATGCGTCTTTTTGTCGGGCTCGGTAATCCGGGCGCCAAATATGCCGGCAATCGTCACAATATCGGTTTCCTTGTCATCGACGAGATGGCGCGGCGCCACCGTTTCGCGCCCTGGCGCGCCCGCTTCCAGGGCCAGATCAGCGAAGGCAGCATTGGCGGCGAGCGTGTCATGCTGCTCAAGCCACAGACCTATATGAACGAAAGCGGGCAGTCGGTTGGCGAGGCCATGCGCTTCTTCAAGATCGGTCTTACCGATCTCACCGTCTTTCACGACGAACTCGATCTGGCGCCCGCCAAGCTACGCGTGAAGGTCGGCGGCGGCAATGCCGGTCATAATGGCTTGAGATCAATCACCGCCCATTGCGGCAACGACTATCGCCGCGCTCGGCTCGGCATCGGTCATCCCGGTGACAAGGCGCTGGTGCATCATTTCGTGCTCAGTGACTTCGCCAAGGCGGAGTGGCCCTGGGTCGAGGATCTGTGCTCCGCCTGCGCAGACGCGGCACCGCTGCTGGCGAGCGGGGAGGAGGCGAGCTTCCAGAACAAGGTCCACCTGTTCATGGAGGCAAGGGGACACGGTGCGACCAAACCGGCTTCATCTGCATCATCCACGAAGGGGTGAAGCAGATGAAGCCGGCAAGTGTTTGAAGTCTTGCAGATCAAACGCGGTCTGCATTGGCTCGCAGGGGCTTGAAGAATCGGCTGGACGAGCCGTCCGGCTCGGCCGAGCCATTGACGTTGCGCTGCTTCCTATCTACCCAGCGCCTTAACGGATTTCGTCGGCGGCAAAAGCGCGCCGGCTACAAGATGAACGAGCGATCACCATGGGTTTCAAATGCGGAATTGTCGGCCTGCCCAATGTCGGCAAGTCGACCCTGTTCAACGCGCTGACGCAGACGGCGGCGGCACAGGCGGCCAACTATCCCTTCTGCACCATCGAACCCAATGTCGGTGACGTGGCGGTGCCGGACGAGCGCCTGGAAAAGCTCGCGGCCATTGCCAAGTCCGGCACCATCATTCCGACTCGGCTGACCTTCGTGGACATTGCCGGCCTGGTGCGAGGCGCCTCCAAGGGTGAAGGGCTGGGCAACCAATTCCTCGGCAATATCCGCGAATGCGATGCCATCGCCCACGTGGTGCGCTGCTTCGAGGACGGCGACGTCACCCATGTCGAAGGCAAGATCGATCCGGTGGCCGATATCGAGACCATCGAGACCGAACTGATGATCGCCGACCTCGACAGCCTGGAGCGTCGCATGGTGGCGCTGGAGAAGAAGGCGCGCAGCGGCGACAAGGAGGCCAAGGAAAGCCTCGACCTGATCAACCGGGCGCTGGTGTTGCTGCGTGAGGGCAAGCCGGCTCGCCTGGTCGACGTCAAGCCGGAGGAACGCCGGGCCTTCGACATGCTGCAGCTTCTTACCGCCAAGCCGGTCCTCTATGTCTGCAATGTCGAGGAGGCCTCTGCCGACAAGGGCAATGGCCTGTCTGAAAAGGTGAAGGAGCGTGCTGCCGAGGAAGGCGCCAAGGCTGTGGTGGTATCAGCCAAGATCGAGAGTGAGATCGCCATCCTGCCACCCGAGGAGCAGAAGGATTATCTCGACGCCATCGGCTTGAGCGAACCGGGTCTCAACCGCGTCATCCGCACCGGCTATGAACTGCTCGACCTCGTCACCTATTTCACGGTGGGGCCGAAGGAGGCACGGGCCTGGACCATCACCAAGGGCATGCGCGCCCCGCAAGCCGCCGGCGTGATCCATTCCGATTTCGAGAAGGGTTTCATCCGTTCCGAAACCATCGCCTATGCCGACTATGTCGCTCTCAACGGTGAGGCGGGCGCCAAGGAAGCCGGCAAGTTCCGGCTGGAAGGCAAGGATTATGTGGTCGTCGACGGCGATGTGCTGCATTTCCGCTTTGCGACTTGAGCGCAAATGGATTGCGCTCGGTTCGAAGATCTTGAAAGACCTTTGACACCTGGTCGATCCGGCGTAATTTAATATCAATACGTCAATTGGCAGCCTTCAATGAAGGGAGCCAATTGACAGAAGAAAATCGATTTATCTGTGTTATCATCGCGTGAGTGTTCGTTCGTGACAGGGGCGGGGGCCATGCAATCCAACGAACCGCCGCGCAAGATACCGGGTGAGCGGGCAACTATTCATGATGTTGCCCGGCTTGCGAATGTCTCGCCTGCCACCGTTTCCAAAGTGCTGCGCGGCCTCGGCGCAGTGAAGGCCGAGAGTGTCGCGCGTATTCATGCCGCCGTTCGGGAACTTGGCTTTCGGGTGGACCCGCTGGCTGCCAATCTGCGCCGGTCGCGCCGTTCGATCGTCGGGCTGATCGTCCCGGACTTCCGCAATCCGTTCTTCGGTTCCATGGTTGCCCATTTCGAGCGTCTGGCGGAGGGCAGCGGCTATCGTCTGGTGACCGTTTCCAGCGCCGAGAAGGCCGAGCGGGAGGCCGCCCAGACCGAGGCGCTGCTCGACTGGCGCGTCGCCGGCATGATCGTCGTGCCGACGGATGGGCGCCCGGCGGCGGAAGGCTCGCTGCTCGATCAGAAGGTCGCCACGGTCCTGCTCGATCGCGTCCCGGACGAGACCGGATTCGATCGCGTCAGCGTCAACAATATCGAGGCCAGTGCTGCGGTCATCCGCGAGCTCGTGGCCCTGGGACACCGGCGCATCCTGCTCGGGCCCTCCTCTCTCGACCTCACCAATATGCGCGATCGCGTCAACGGCGCGATGGCAGCGGCACACCAGGCGGGCGTCGCCGATAATGTCGAAGTTCTACTGTGTGGTCCCGATGTCGCATCGGCCATGGAGGCCATGGCTGCACGTTTCGACAGGGGAGAGCTGCCGACGGCCGTCTTCGCGCTCTATAGCCCTGCTACGCTCGCGGCCCTGCGGGAAGTGGAGCGACGCGGCCTCGTCATGCCCAGGGATCTGTCGGTTGTGGGCTTCGACGACATCGAATGGATGCAGGTGACCCACCCGCCGATCGCCGCGGTGATACAGCCGGTGGAGGCGATCGCCGAAGTTGCCTGGGCCCAGCTCATGCAGCGCCTGGCGGAACCGGGCGAGGCGCCTCGGGCCGTCGAAGTGCCCTGTCAGCTCGATTTGCGGGGATCGGTTGCCGGCCCGCGAGCCTGAACGCCCAATAGGCCGATCCAGCCTACTCCACCGCCTGAGCTTGCCCCGAAAGTTCGGCCTGCAGATGGGCGATCAGCCTGTCGATCGCCGCTTCCACCGGTCCGTCATTGCTGATGATGAGATCGGGGGCGAGGGTGTCCTCGCGATCGATCTTGCGAGCCAGGCGCGCCCGGATCATCTCTTCGCTTTCGCGGCCGCGGGCAGCCAGACGCTGGGCGATGATCTCGGCCGGTGCGGTGATCAGCACCACGCTGAGGCCGGCGAAGCGCTGGCGCGCCTCCGGCAGGCTGGAACGGGAGAGATTGCAGACGGCGTGGCGGCCCTCTTCGGTTGCCAGCCGCACCTCGAGGGGCAGGGCGTAGCTGAGGCCGTGGGCGCGCCAAGAGAGCGAAAAACCACCCTCGGCCTCCAACTCGGCAAAATGCTGCTCGGTCAGGGTCTCGTGATCTTCCGCCGAATTGCTTTCCCGCGTGATGACGCGCCGCGGAAAGATCAGGCCGGAATGGCCGGCGAAATGGGCACGGGCCGCATCGATCAGCGTATCCTTGCCCGCGCCGCTCGGTCCGACGATGGCGATCAGTTTGCCGAACCGAGGTTTGGGCTGGATCAAAGCGGGTTCGTCGGTCATGCCGCGATCTTGCCCTCGTTCCAGACGCGGCGGATGATCGGCGTGGTGCTGGAGCCCGAGGCAACCTGGGTCACGCGCACCAGATCGGCCCGCCGTCCTTTTTCCAACCGACCGCGATCGTCGAGGCCCGTGGCGCGGGCCGGCGTATCGCTGACCATGCGCACGGCGGCCGGCAGATCGATCGCGGGCACCCGCTCGGGCAGCTGGAAGGCAGCCAGGAGCAGGCTGGCGGGCACATAGTCGGAGGAGAGGATGTCGAGCACACCCTGGCCGGCAAGGTCCGCCGCCGCGATGTTGCCGGAATGGGAGCCACCGCGCACGACGTTCGGCGCACCCATCATCACGCTGATACCGGCGGCGTGGGAGGCGAGGGCGGCCTCGAGCGTGGTCGGGAATTCGGCAATGGCCACGCCATCGGCCACGGCTTCGTCCACATGGGTCGCGCTCGCATCGTCGTGGCTGGCGAGCACGATGCCATGTTCGCGCGCCAATGCCACCAGATTGGTGCGGCTGTGCGCAGCAAAGCGGGCATGCCTGTCGAGCTTGGCCTTGATATAGCTCTCGACATCGGTCTCCCCGCGCGCACGGCGTGGAAAGTAGAAGCTCATCCAGGTTTCGAGATCGCGAAACTGGCGCTGGCCGGGCGTATGATCCATCAACGAGGCCAGATGAACGGGGTAGAGTTCCCGGAATGCCTGGAAGGCGGTGAGGACATCGTGCGTGGCGAGCTCGCAGCGAATATGAGTGCGATGCTCTACGCGCAGATGGCCGTGCTGGCGTGCCTCTTCCAGGGCCCCGGCCAGGGCCGTGCCCTCCTTGGAGATCGTGCCCTCCTCCGTCTCGGAGCCGAGGCGGATGGAATCGAACACGGTGGTGATGCCGGCGGCGGCGATCTGGGCGTCATAGGCCATCACGGCGCTGAGGGCATGCCAGCGCACCGAGGGGCGCGGCGAGTAATGAGCTTCCAGATGGTCGGTATGAAGTTCCACCAGCCCGGGCAGGATATGGTCTCCCGCCATGTCCAGGCCTTTTTCCGGCGCCTCTCCCTCGCCCATGTCCACGATGCGGCCCTTGTCGACCGCGATCCAGCCCTTGTCGATCACATGATCCGCCAGGACGAGGCGGGCGTTTGAGAGAACAAATTGCTCAAGATCAGGCATGATTGAAATGTCCGTTCAGGCGGCAAGTGAGGTTGCGGAAAACTGGGTGACGTCGACCACGCGGTCTGCGACTCGCTCGCGCACATCCTCATCATGAAAGATGCCGACAATTGCGACGCCATTTTGTTTCTTGGCGGTGATGAGCTCGACGACGACGGTCCGGTTGGCCGCATCGAGCGAGGCGGTTGGTTCGTCGAGGAGCAGGAGGGGCCGGTCGGATGCGAGGCCGCGCGCAATGTTGACACGCTGCTGCTCACCGCCCGAGAAGGTTGCAGGCGGCAGGCGCCACAGTCGTTCCGGCACGTTGAGCCGGTGGAGCAGGTCCTGGGCGCGCCCAATGGCCGCGTCCTCGGCCATGCCGGTTTCCCGCGCCGCCTCGGTGACGATGGCGAGGGCCGAGACACGCGGGATGACACGCAGGAACTGGCTGACATAGCCCATGGTGCGTCGGCGCAAAGCAAGGATACGCCGAGGTTCGGCCGTGGCGATATCCACGGCGTCTTCGCCTTCGCGCAGCAGGATCGATCCGCTATCGCAGCGGTAGTTGCCGTAAATCATCTTGAGGATCGAGGATTTGCCGGCTCCGGACGGACCGCCCAGCACGACGCATTCACCGGGGGCGACGGTGAAGCTGACATCCTGCATCACGCCGATGCTCTGGCCACCCTGGAGATGCAGGGTGAAGCTCTTGGAAACGCCTTCGAGGGTAAGGATGGGGGAGGTCATGCTGCCAGCACCGAAGAAACCAGGAGTTGGGTGTAGGCCTCGTGCGGGTCGTCGAGGACCTGGTCGGTCAAGCCCGTCTCGATCACCCGGCCCTGCCGCATCACCATGATGCGATGCGATAACAACCGTGCGACAGCAAGGTCGTGCGTGACGATGATGACCGCGATACCTGTTTCGGCGACGAGGCCGCGCAGGAGGTCGAGCAGGCGAGCCTGCACCGAAACGTCGAGGCCGGAGGTCGGCTCGTCCATGAAGACGAGGCGGGGGCGGGTGACGAGGTTGCGGGCGATCTGCAGGCGCTGACGCATGCCGCCGGAGAAACTGGCCGGCGTGTCATCGATGCGGTCGGCCTCGATCTCCACCCGGCCGAGCCAATCCAGTGCCGATTCCCGAATGCGTCCATAATGCCGGGCGCCGACGGCCATCAGGCGCTCGCCGACATTTGCGCCGGCCGAGACGCCCATCCGCAGCCCGTCGCGGGCATCCTGGCGCACGAAGCCCCAGTCAGTGCGCAGCAAGAAGCGACGCTCCGCCTCGCTCAGCGAGAAGAGGTCGCGAGCGGCGCCGTCGCGCATGCGATAATGCACAGAACCGGCGGTCGGTTCGACTTCACTGGACAGGAGACCGAGCAGGGTCGATTTGCCCGATCCGGATTCGCCCACCACGGCGAGAACCTCGCCCTCATAGAGGTCGAAGGAGACGTCGGCACAGCCCAGGCGCGTGCCATAATGCTTGGTCAACCCGCGTGCCTGGAGCAGCGGGGAATCGTTGAAGGTCATGCGACTTTCTCCGGCAAGGATAGGCGGAAGGACACGCCGTGACGCTCGAAGCCGAGTGAATCGTAAAAGGCATGGGCGCCGGTATTGTGCAGGCTGGAGGCGAGAATGGCCTTGTAGCAGCCCTTCTCCTGCGCCAGGCGGAAGGCGGCCTGCAGCATGAGGCGGCCAATGCCTTCGCCTTGCTTGTCGGAAGCGATCACGACGTTCTCGATCACGGCGAAAGGGGTGCCGCGCCGGGCGAGGTTGTCGACCGCCATCAGGCAGAAGGTGCCGATGATCCTGCCGTCCTGTTCGACGACATGGAGCGTGTAATCGGGATAGAGGCCGAGGCGCTGGAGCTTGTCCTCGGCCTCCTCGAGCGTCAGGACGTTGTCGCCGTTGAAATCGGGCTGTCCGTAAAGGGTGAGCACGGCGGGCAGGTCAGCCTTGTCGCCGATGCGCACGGATAAGGAAGGGATGGCGCTCATGGTGCGGTCTTCCCGGCTTCGGCCGGCAAGGGCGAATTCGCACCCTGGCCGCTCAGTGTTTCGGGCGCCGTGCCCAGCATGGCGCCCTTGTGTCCTTCTGCCCGCCTGGTCTCGCAATGGTCGGTGTCCGAGCAGACGAACATGCGGCCGCCGCGATCGTCGAGGACGACCTCGTCGAGATAGACGCCTTGCGCGGCGCAGAGGGCGCAGGGCTGCTTGAAGCGCTGCACGCTGAAAGGATGATCCTCGAAATCGAGGCTCCTCACCCGAGTATGCGGCGGCACAGCATAGATGCGCTTCTCGCGCCCGGCGCCGAAGAGCTGCAGTGCCTCGCAATCGTCGATCTTGGGATTGTCGAATTTTGGCGTCGGCGAGGGGTCCATGACATAGCGCCCGGCGACTTCCACCGGATAGGCGTAAGTGGTGGCGATATGGCCGTGGCGGGCGATGTCCTCGTAGAGCTTCACATGCATCAGGCCGTAATCGGCGAGGGCGTGCAGCTTGCGGGTCTCGGTCTCTCGCGGCTCCAGGAAGCGCAGCGGCTCGGGGATCGGTACCTGGTAGACCAGAACCTGGTCGGGCTTGAGCGGAGCCTCAGGCACGCGGTGGCGTGTCTGGATGATGGTGGCGTCTTGCGTCGCGGTGGTGGTGGCAACGCCGGCCGTCTTGGCGAAGAAGCGGCGGATCGAGACGGCATTGGTGGTGTCGTCGGCGCCTTGGTCGATCACCTTCAGCACGTCGTCAGGGCCGATGATGGCGGCCGTCACCTGCACACCGCCGGTGCCCCAGCCATAGGGCATCGGCATCTCGCGCGAAGCGAACGGCACCTGATAGCCGGGAATGGCGATGGCCTTGAGGATCGCCCGGCGGATCATGCGCTTGGTCTGTTCGTCCAGATAGGCGAAATTGTAGCCGGCCTCCGCGGGAATGCGCTCGCTGCCGGTGGGCAGGGCCTGAGTCTCGATCATGCTGCGTCCTCCTGTCCGACTTCGGCCAGTGCCGCCTTGCGGCGTTCGGCATGTTCGGCCCGCAGGCGCCGGACCAGGTCGAGTTCGGCCTGGAAGTCGACGTAATGGGGCAGTTTCAGATGCTCGACGAAGCCGGTCGCCTGCACGTTGTCGCAATGGGACATCACGAATTCTTCGTCCTGGGCGGGCGCAGTCATCTCCTCGCCGAATTCGCGCGCCCGGAGCGAACGGTCGACCATCGCCATGGACATCGCCTTGCGCTCGGCCTGCCCGAAGACCAGGCCATAGCCGCGCGTGAATTGCGGTGGGGCCTCGGTAGAACCAGCGAATTGATTGACCATCTGGCACTCGGTGACGGTGATCGACCCCATCGGCACGGCAAAACCGAGCTCCTCGGGCACGAATTCCACCTCCACTTCTCCCAGACGGATCTCACCGACAAAGGGATGGGTGCGGCCAAAGCCGCGCTGGCTGGAATAGGCGAGCGCGAGGAGAAAGCCCTCGTCGCCTCGGGCCAGCGCCTGCAGCCTGAGGTCGCGCTCGGCCGGGAAGGACAGGGGCTCGCGGGTGAGGTCGCCCACCGGGCGTTCGGGATCGGGATCGGCGTTGCGTTCGATCAAGCCTTCCCCCCCGAGCAGGTCGCTGACGCGTGGCGTCTTCTCGTCCGTGGCGGGTTTCTCCTGTGGCAGTTCGATTTCTGCACCGGCCGCCAGCATGAAGTCGAGCAGGCGGTGGGTGTAGTCGAAGGTCGGACCGAGCACCTGGCCGCCGGGCAGATCCTTGAAGGTCGCCGAGATACGGCGGCGGATGGCCATCTCGTCCGTGTCCACAGGCACCCCCACGCCAAAGCGCGGCAGGGTGGTGCGATAGGCGCGCACCAGGAAGATCGCTTCGACCAGGTCGCCGCGGGCCTGCTTGATCGCCAGCGCCGCGAGGTCGCGATCATAGAGCGAGCCCTCCGCCATCACACGGTCGACGCCCAGCGTGAGCTGTTCGCGGATCTGGTCGGTGGCAAGATCGGGCACCGCCTTGTCGCCGCGCCTGACATGGGCGAGCAGGCTATGGGCATTGTCGATGGCTTCCTCGCCACCCTTGACGGCGACATACATCAGGCTGCTCCAACTTTCTTGTCTGCTCCAAGAATTTTTGACGAGCGCGGCAGGGCGGCGATCTTGCCCGGCGCCGTGAAGACGAGGTCGACGCCACGCGGGAAGGCCGCGTGATTGGCGGCAAGCTGCCGGGGCAGGCCGGAGGGGAGCGGAGCAAGCACCAGGCCGGCTTCTTCCCGGCTGCTCTCGGCCTTGATGCCGGGGCCGGTGAAGACGAGATCGTGGCCGGGTTCGAGCCGCTCGAGAGCGATCAGCAGCGTGGTCGAGCGGTCGGGATATTCATCGCTGCCCTGGGCGAAATGGGCAAGATCCGGACAGGCAGCCACGTCTGTGATCAGGGCGAAGGCCGCCTCCTGCGGATCCTCCGTCAGGCGGGCTCCGGTATGGAAGGTGAGAAAGGCGCGCACCGCCGGTGCCTGCAGCCTTGCATCGAGCCAGAGAGGGGCCTCGTGATCGGCCAAGGCAAGGGCAAGGGCGGCCAGTTCCGGCGTCAGCGGCGCCGGCGGTGCGAGGTTTGTTCGGAGGGGCAGGGGACGGGCGGGACGGGCCAGCGCATTCATGCAGGCCCGGAAGACCGCCTGGGATTCGAGCGCGGCATTGGCGAAGCCGGGCGCGAGGTCCAGTGCAAGGTTGGTCATCAGTCCTCTCCTCGTACCATGGTGAAGAAATTGACCCTGGTTGCCGCTGTTTGGCGGGCTGAAACCTCCGCATCGGCCGCGAGGCGGGCTGCGACAGGACGCAGCGCCCGCTCCACGGCATCGCGGTGGGGCTCGTCTTGCCAGAGTGCGTCGATCAGGGCGGCGGCGCTGGCCTTGGTGCGATCTCGGCCGAGATGATAGGCAAAGCCGATCGGCCCGTTCTCCAGCCGGACGGTGGCACGCGAGGTGCTCGCTTCCCCCAGGTTGAAGGCGCCACCGTCGCCGCCGACCCTGCCCTGCAGCATGACGAGGCCTGTTGCGGCTGGTCGCAGCGCCACATGGGCCGGAAGCGGGGCCAGGGCCGAAAGAACATGATCGAGTTCGGGGCCGGTAGCATGGGCGCACAGACGCATGATGGCTTGGCGCGCCTTCACTCCGGCAGCCGGATTGGCTGCCATCTGGCGATGACGATCTGGAGAGGATTCATTCATGACGGAACCATGGGGGTTGCCTTGCGGTCACAACAGGCTGGGCTCGAAACAGGGCTGGCGAAGCAAGTTGTCTAGTGATATAGACAACTATATGAGAAACCTTGCAACGCTTCCATGACAAAACCAGTCCCGACCCAGAATTTTTCGCCGCTGGGCGCAGCAGACGATCGCGCTGCCGCTGAAGGCACGGTTTTGCCGGGCGATGGCATCGCCATGGATGGTGCGGTCTTTCGTGGCGATGGTATCGCTGCCTGGCGCAAGATTACCGATCTCGTCGAGGCCGAGATTGTCGGCGGCATGCTGGCGCCCGGCGCTCAATTGCCGACGGAGGCCGTGCTGGCCACCCGTTTCGGCGTCAACCGGCATACGGTACGCCGCGCTCTGAGCGAGTTGGCCGGTAAAGGCCTCGTGCGCACGGCGCAGGGCAGGGGCACTTTCGTCGAACTTTCCCGTCTCGCCTATCCGATCGGCGCGCGCACCCGTTTCAGCCAGAACATGGCCCAGGAGGGGCGCGAAGCGGGGGGCACGATGTTGGAAGCCAGCGAAGTCCAGGCCGATCCGCGTCTCGCGAGCCTTCTGGCGATCGCGCCCGGCAGTCTCGTACTCAGGCTGCTGACCCTGCGTTCGGCGGATGGCGTGCCGATCGCGTTCGGCAGCACTTTCTTGCCTCTGCCGCGCTTTGCCGGCTTTGCCGATGCCTATCGTCGCTTCGGGGCCGTGACACCGGCTTTGGCTGAATGCGGCGTCGACGACTACAAGCGCCAAGCGACGCGTCTGGGCGCCCGCTTTGCCTCTCCAGACGAGGCAGCCAGACTGGACATTGCGGCGGGCCGCCCGGTACTGACGGTGGAGGGCGTCAATGTCGATAGTGACGGTGTGCCGATCCAGGCGATTTTCAGCCTGTTCGCCGCCGACCGTACCGAAATCGTGGTCCAGAACTGACGGTAGCACCTAGAGCGTTTTTCAGAAAAGTTGATGGACTTTTCGATGAAGAAAACGCGTTAAAACAAAGAGTTAGAGAAGAATGACAATTCGGGGAAAAGTCATTTTTCTCTAGCCCCGATAGGCGTGCACGCCGCCACGCGGGTCCGTGACGAGATGGCCGTCTTCGCTCTCGGCTGCAAGATAGCTCGGTCCAATCGGCACCTTGCCGTGGCCGCCGGGAATGTCGAGCACATAGGTGGGCTGGCCGAGGCCGGTGAGGCTGCCGCGCAGCTCCCGCATCACCGCTTGGCCCTCGGCGATGCTGGTGCGAAAATGGCCGGTGCCCTTGGCGAGGTCGCCATGGTGCAGATAATAGGGCTTGATGCGCAGGCCGAGCAGAGCCCGGAAGAGGGCCGATAGCGCTTCGGCCGTGGCATTGACACCCTTGAGCAGCACGGTCTGGCTGACCATGGCGACGCCCGCCTGCACCAGCCGCGTACAGGCCTCCCGCGCGGCGGGAGTGAGTTCGCGCATATGGTTGGCGTGCAGGGCGACGAACACGCCCTTCGGGCTGTCGAGGTTTTCGATGAGTTCGGCGGTGATCCGTTCGGGGGCTACCACCGGCACGCGCGTATGAAACCGGATCACCCCGATATGGTCGATGGCCGATAGTGCTTTGACGATCCGGCCGATGCGCCGCGGCGACAGCGCGAAAGGATCGCCGCCGGTGACGATGACCTCGAAGATCGCAGGATTGTTGGCGATGTAAGCCAGGGCTGCGTCGAGTTCGCTGCTGGTGAGCGTATCGCCCTCTGGCCCCACCATTTCGCGGCGGAAGCAGAAGCGGCAATAGACCGGGCAGACATGCAGCGGCTTGAGCAGGACACGGTCGGGATAGCGGTGCACGATGCCCTTCACGGGCGAGAAGGCGTCATCCCCGATCGGATCGGTGAGTTCGTCCGGGCTCGATATCAGTTCGCGGCCGGTTGGCACGAACTGGGCGGCGATGGCATCGTCCTGGGGAGAGCCGGTGATGAGGTCGGTCATCGCCGGGGTGATCGCCACCGAGTAACGCCGCGCCACCTCTTCAATGTCGAGACGCTCAGCCGAGGAAATGAGCCCGCTGGCTTCCAGATCGGAAGCGCTCCGAAGGCTGGAATGCTTGTTCATTTCGATGCTCTTGCCATGATGCCGGCTGAATCGCCACGGCGAGGCAGCCCTTTAGCAGGCAATGGCTGGATATGCCAACCCAGGAACAAACAGGCGTTTCCGCCATAGGCGCTAACTTTGCGAGTGGAGGCGTAGGTAGCGTGGAGGGTCGATCTCCACAGCTCCATCAATTGATGGAGCGAGATCGACCACCTTTGTCTTCTATCTGGCTCGACATTTCCAAGATGGTCGATCTGGAGATCGACCCTCCAATCTGGTGCCACCACCCAAAGTTAGCACCTATGGGCGTTTCCGCTAAAATGCGTTTTGCCGAAAACCGGTCTCCACTTTTCGGCGCGATGCTCTAGCGATAGCGATCGATCAGGTCTCGGGCGCAGGCGGCAGGCTGGGGCGGGTCGTTTTTCCCATGACCGTCGATCACGCCGATGTCGCTCAGCAACCGATCGGAGAGACCGTGCAACCCCTTCTTCGGCATTGCCGGCGGTGTTGTCGGCCGTGGCTTGCTCCCCTCCGTCTCGCTCCCTCGCAAACAAGATCGCTCAATCCATCCAATCTGAGCCATCGTCATGGCTCGATCTCCAAATTGCCAAGGTCTCCGGCGTTGTCGGCCCCATGGGCCGTCGTCGCCGATCCCTCATGCGGCGCAAGCCTGAAGGGGGCGACGTCATGGCGGGTGAAGCAGGCGATCATCATGGTGTCCCGGGTTGAAAGCGACCGGGACAGGCTAGGCGATTGAGCAGCGTCGATGCTTCGGCTATGGTCGTAGTATGAAAGACGGACCGATGATCGCCTCGGTTGCCGCCCTGATCGGCGATCCGGCGCGCGCCAACATGCTCACTGCGCTGATGGACGGCCGGGCGCTGACGGTGAGCGAACTCGCCGAGGCCGGTGGCATCAGCCTGCAGACGGCCAGCGGCCATCTCGCCAAGCTCGATGCCGCCGGCCTGCTCTGCGCCGAAAAGCAGGGGCGGCACCGCTATTTCCGCCTGTCCGGCCACGACGTGGCCCAGGTCCTGGAAGCCCTGATGGGATTGGCCGAGCGCACCGGTGCGATAAGAGTGCGGACCGGCCCGCGTGACGAAGCCATGCGGACGGCCAGGATCTGCTACGACCATTTGGCCGGAGCACGCGGTGTTGCCCTGCTGGATGGCTTCGTGTGTCAGGGCTTGATCAGCGGCGACGAGGATCCCGTGGTTACGGCGATGGGCAAGGATTTCTTCGTCGGGCTCGGGCTCGACGTCCCGGGCATGGCCAGGAGCCGGCGCCCTGTCTGCCGACGCTGCCTCGACTGGAGCGAACGCCGCAGCCATCTCGGCGGCGCCCTTGGCGCGAGGCTCCTCGACTGGGTGATCGAGCGCGATTGGGCCCGACGCAAGGAGGGGCGTGTGATCGCCTTCACGCCCATCGGCGCGAAGGCGTTCGATGCAACATTCGGCCTGGCGGGGTAGGCCTCAGGGCCGCTGCGGCTGGCCGATGATCGCAAGTCGGAGACGCGACGAAATCACGTCGATGACGGCGACAGTGACGAGGATCATGAAGATCAGCACACCAAGCGGCGGCAGGTCGAGCACCCGCAGCAATTCGGCGAGATACTGGCCGACCCCGCCGGCTCCGACGATGCCGATGATGGTGGCCGAGCGCACATTGGATTCGAAGAAATAGAGCACCTGGCTCGCCATGACCGGCAGGACCTGCGGGATCAGGGCGAAACGGATGCGGTGGATCCGATTGCCTCCCGTGGAGAGCACGCCCTCGCTCGCCTTGTTGTCGGTGGTTTCGATGGCTTCCGAGAACAGTTTGCCGAAGGCGCCGAAATCGACGCAGATGATGGCGAGCACGCCGGCAAACGGACCGAGGCCGACGACGCCGACCCACACCAATGCCCAGATCAGCGCATCGACGGACCGGATCACATCGAGGCTACGGCGGACGGCAAAGCGGACGAAGACATTGGGGATGACGTTGCGTGCCGCCAGGAAGGCCACGGGCGCAGCCAGCACAGCCGCTGTGAGCGTGCCGGCAAAGGCGATGGCGAGCGTCTCGGTGAGAGCCTCCACGAAGAACCAGAACTTACCCTCGTCATTGGGCGGGAACATCTGCACGACGAAGGTGCCGAGCCGCGAAAGCCCGCTGAAGAACCGCGCCGGCGTCACCTCGAGCCGGACCATGGCGACGACGGCAAGGGCGAGCAGGACGACTATCACGCCTCCGGCCAGGAAACGTGTCCGCCAGGAGATTTCGAAATGGGCACGGTGGCGGGCTGCCACGGAGGCGAGCCTTTCGGGGCTGAGGGAGGCGAGAGGGCTTGCCGACCGCGGTGCCGAGCCGTTGATGCCGTTGTTCATGGTGTCGCCTCCTGACCGATCAGACGATGGCGCAGCTTCTCGGTGGCGAAATCGATGATGAAGACCGTGACGATGATCATCAAAAGAATGGCGCTGACGTCGGCATAGGCGAAGGTACGGATGGCGACCAGGAGTTCCTGGCCGATGCCGCCCACGCCGATGAAGCCCATCACGCCGGCTTCCCTGACATTGATCTCGAAGCGGAGCAGGGAATAGGAAGCGAAGTTCGGCAGGGTCTGGGGCAACACGGCAAAGCGTATGCTTTCCAGCCAGGATCCACCGGTGGCGACAGTGCCCTCGACCGGCTTCATGTCGGCATTCTCGACCACTTCGGCAAACAGCTTGCCGAGCGCGCCCATGGTGTGGATGGCGAGTGCCAGTGCGCCGGCCATCGGCCCGGACTTGAAGGCGATCAAGAAGATCATGGCGAAGACGATGGTCGGCACCGTGCGGCAGAACTCAAGCCAGCGGCGCACCAGCGCGCGCAATAGCCGGCTACGCGTCAGATTGGCGGCAGCCGCAAAGCACAGGAGGAACGCACCGAGCACGCCGAGCAGCGTACCGAGATAGGCGACGAGCAGCGTATCGCCGAGCAGCACCAGCCATTTGCCGAAGCCCCAATACCATTCCCTGACATCGCCGACGAAATTGCCGAGGCTGAGCGGCGGGGCGATGCGGCTGAAAAAGGAGGTGAAGTTGCCAAGATGGGTCCACAGGAAGCCCGGCCGGATCGCCGCCACATGGGCCGAAAGGGCGTAGAGGCCGATGCCGACGATGACGGCGAGCCAGATCCTGCGTTTCTTGGCAGCAATGGTTGCCTGGTAGGCCCTGAGCAGAGCTTGGGTTTGCGCCTGGGGCAGGCTATTGATAGCCGGCAATTGTGTATCCTCCTGCCTGGTCGAACGCAGGCGGTTCCAATGGAAATCCATGTGGCGTAATCCGCTTGCGCAAAGGGCGCGCACCTTTCGGTGCGCGCCCTTCATTGCGTCGTTGCGACCCCTTACTGGGTCTTGCGAAGCGCGTCGTTGAACTTCACCATGTCGACGATCGGCTGATATTCCTTGGCGCTGATCGCAGTGAGTTCGAGATCCTTGCCGTCGGAAAGCTTATCGAAATTGGCCTTATCGTTCTTGGCGTAGTCGATCAGGGCGGCGCCGATCTTCTTCTTCAGATCGTCGGGCAGCGAGGCGAGCACCGTATAGGGGCCTTCGGGCAGGAAGGGCGTCTTGTAGATGACGCGGAAGTCGCCCTTGGTCATCGGGGTGCCGTCATCCTTCTTGAGGATGCCGCGGCTGAGCATGCGGGTCAGGTTGGAATCGTCTTCCGAGTTCCAGCTGTTGGCGGCAGCATCTGCGGTACCCTGGGCGAGGGCCAGCACGGCATTGTCATGACTGCCGGCGAAGACGACCGAGGAGAAGAACTTGTCGACGTCGATGCCCTGGCTGTGCAGGCCGAAGCGCGGCGCATTGTTGCCGGAGGTCGAGTTGGGGTCGACGAGGGCGAGCTTCTTGCCCTTGAGATCCTCGATGGTCTTGTAGGGGCTGTCGGCCTTCACATAGATCACCGAATAGTAGCCGGTGAGGCCATTGTTGTGGCGGGGAACGGCGACCGGCTCGGTGGCCACGCCGGTGATGATGGCGCGGGCGTAGGAGGCCGGGCCGTACCAGGCGATCTGGGCAAAGCCGGCGCGCTGGGCTTCGATCACGGCGGCGTAGTCGTTGGCGATGTTGAGCTTGACCGGCACGCCGACCTGCTTGGCGATGTAGTCGGCCAGCGGCTGGTAGCGGTCATTGGTGGTGGAGGCATTCTCGGCTGGGATGACGGCAAGCGTCAATTCGGGATACTGGGCCTTCCAGTCCTCGGCCTGGGCGGTACCAGCGGCAAAGCTCATGGCTGCTGCGGCAAGGCCGAGCAGCGTGCGGCGCGAAAGCATAGGTCTCTCCTGTCGGAAATATCGTGTTCTTGTGGCTCTTGAAGATGCGCAGCCGGCCTGTCAGGCCGCGACGCTGGCAGGGCGAGCCAAACCTGCCGAGTTTGTGTCGCCTGCCCATTTGGCGTCGGCATCGGCATCCATGACTTCGCCGGCCTCGAGGCCGTAGAGGTCGCGCGCTGCATCGGCAGTGAGCATGGCGGGTGTGCCGTCGAACACCACCCGGCCGGCGGACATGCCGATCAGGCGGTCGCAATAGCCGCGGGCGAGATCCAGCGAATGAAGATTGCAGATGACGGTGATGCCGAAATGCTTGTTGATGCGCAGCAGCGCATCCATCACGACCTTGGTGTTGCGCGGATCGAGCGAGGCGATCGGCTCGTCCGCCAGGATGATCGAGGGTTCCTGCACCAAAGCGCGGGCGATCGCCACGCGCTGCTGCTGGCCGCCGGACAGGCTGTCGGCACGCTGGCCGGCGAGATTGGCGATGTCGAACTGCTCGAGCGCAGCGAGCGCCATGGCCTTGTCCTCGAGGCCCCACAGCTGCAGCACGGCACTGGCGGTCGAGACCTTGTTGAGGCGGCCCATCAGCACATTGGTTAGCACGTCGAGGCGGCCGATCAGATTGAACTGCTGGAAGATCATGGCGCAGCGCGCACGCCAGTCGCGCAGGGCCTGGCCGCGCAGGGCCGTGACATCGACGCCGTCGAAGGAGATCGTGCCCTCGCTCGGATCGACGAGGCGGTTCAGCATGCGCAGCAATGTCGACTTGCCGGCACCCGAACGCCCGATTACGCCGATGAAGGCGCCGGGCGCGATTTCCAGATTGACGTCCGCGACGGCAGCCTTGCCGCCGAAGCGCCTGGAAACTCCTTTGATCGCCAGCATGAACAGATCCCTTCTCGTGCAGCTTTCCGAAGTCGGTAACGCTGGGCCATTACAGAGGGATGGCAGTTCAATGATGTTTCGGTGACGATCCCCCGCGGATGTCGCGGGCCTATGCGACAGATCGGGCGCTCCGGCGGATGCTTGTCACGTGGCTGTCGCAGCGGAGTGGGAAGCAGGGCCTTTCCATCATCGTTGGATCGCCCTTTGCCCAAACTCAGCCTGACGCCTTTCGTCGACCCGGCGGCTTTGATTTCCGCAAGCAGGCTCGGGCGCTACACCGAAGTAGGTCCCCGCACCAGCCTGCATGAGGTCGAACTCGGCGACTATTCCTATGTCGTCAACGATTCGGACATTGCGTACAGCCATATCGGCCGTTTCGTGTCGATCGCGGCCCATACACGCATCAATCCGGGCAATCACCCGATGAACCGGGTGAGCCAGAGCCATTTCAGCTATCGCGCCTCGGCCTATTTCGAAGGCGAGAGCGACGAGGACGACTTCTTTGCCTGGCGCAGGGAACATGACGTCCATATCGGCCATGATGTCTGGATCGGCCATGGCGCGATCGTGCTGCCGGGGCGCCGCATCGGTATCGGCGCCGTGGTGGGGGCCGGCGCCGTGGTCACCCGGGACGTGGAAGCCTACACCATCGTCGCCGGCAATCCGGCACGGCCGATCCGCCGTCGTTTCGAGGAAGCGATTGCCGACCGCCTGCAGGCCCTGGCCTGGTGGAATTGGTCGCACGAGACCCTGCGCGCTGCCTTGCCCGACTTCCGTAAGCTCCCGGTCGAGGCCTTCCTCGACAAATATCAGGCTCTTGCCGTTGAGGGCCTAATCGGTCCATCCTGAGGGCATGGCTGATACCCTGCTCCATTTCGAAGATTTCCCGGTCGGCGAGATTGCCACCTACGGATCGTACAAGCTGACGCGCGAGGCCATCCTCGCTTTTGCCAGGGAATACGACCCCCAGCCGTTTCATCTCGATGATGAGGCGGCAAAAGGCACCATGCTGGGCGGGCTCGCCGCTTCCGGCTGGCATGCCTGCTGCATCTTGATGCGGCTCAACTGCGATGGCTTCATGCTCGGCTCCACCTCGATGGGCGCGCCCGGCATCGACGAGGTCAAATGGCTGGCGCCGCTCCGCCCGGATGTCACGCTGAGCGTTCGCCGCACGACCCTGGAGGCGCGCGCTTCCAAGAGCCGCCCCGAGATGGGCCTGGTGAAGTTCCTGTTCGAGCTCGTGGCTGATGGAAAGACGGTGGTGACCACCCAGACCGGCTCCATCATGTTCGGCCGGAGGCTGGCGGCATGAAATATTTCGAGGATCTCGCCATCGGCGATACCGACGAGATCGGTGCCTTCACCTTTTCGGTCGAGAACATCAAGCGCTTTGCGGTGCTCTACGATCCCCAGCCCTTTCACGTCGACGAAGCGGCTGCGGCGGCCAGCCATTTTGGCGGCCTGGTGGCGTCGGGCTGGCAGGTTGCCGCGGTCTGGATGAAACTCCTGGTGGCGCATCAGGAGGTCGAGATCATCAGGGCGCGCCAACTCGGCAAGCCGGTGGTCAAGCTCGGCCCGTCACCGGGCTTTCGCAACATGGTCTGGGCCAAGCCGGTGCATGCTGGTGATACGCTGCGCTACAGCGTGGAGATCACGGGCAAGAAGGAGAGCGCTTCCCGTCCCGAATGGGGCATCGTCTCGATGCTGAGTTCAGCCATCAACCAGCATGGCGAGCAGGCCTTCCGCTTCGAGGGCACGGTGTTCTGGGAAAGGCGGGGGTAAGGGAAATATAGCGTGCCCCGCAATTGGCTCGAACCTATGTCATTATGGCCGGCCTCTCCAGTTCCGCATAGAAGGCGTAGCCACGGTAGAGGTCTTTGGTCCGAAGCCGCAGTCCCTCGCGGCTTGCGAGGTCCGCCAACGCTGTGGGCAATGCCGCGATGGGATGGACGTGGAAGCGTGCCAGCCAGGCGAAGAGCAGGTGCTTGAACCAGCCCGGCAGGCCCTCCTGCTGGCCGAAATCCACTATCAGAAGGCGCCCGCCTGGGTTCAGGCCGGCAATGGCGCGTTCCAGTACGGCGCGCCAGTCGGGGATCATCGAGAGCGTATAGGAGATGTAGATGCGCTCGAAACCCTTGCGCCCGAGCTGTTCAGGCGAAAAGCGGGTGGCATCGGCCTGGACCACGGTGACTCGCGCCAGGCGATTGCGGTCGAGCGAGTGCCGTGCCGTTTCGAGCATCGCCGTCGAAATGTCGAAGCCGTAAAGTGGTGTGGCGGGATAGCGCCTGGCTACGGCGATGAGGTTGCGGCCGGTGCCGCAACCGATTTCGAGAATCGCATCGCTGGCGGCCGGTCGCAGCGAGGCGATCAGGTGATCCCGGCCGAGCAGATAATATTTGCGCGTGAGATCGTAGATGTAGCGCTGGTGGCGATAGATCCGGTTCATCGCCGCCGCAGCATCGCCTGTCTGCATCTCGATGCTCAATGGAGGGCTCGCAGCTCGTAGAGATGGAAACCGCCATAGATCGCGGAACGGTCGCGGGCGGTCCAGGCTCGGCAACGCTCGCGGTCATAGGACCAGCGTGCCAGCAAGTCGGCGGGGATGCGGCCCGGGAGCAGGCTCTCCTCGGCGGCGGTACGGAAGATTACCCGGGCGCCGGGGCGGGCAGTCCGGGTGATCTCGCTCCACAGCTTGGTGAGGATGACATCGGTCATCCAGTCCTGCGCATCGAGCAGCACATAGGCGTCTAGGCTGGCTGCTGGCTGGGCTTTGAGGTGGTCGATCAGGTTGACGTGGCGCACCTCGATGCGGTCGGCCCGATCGCGCACGGCCTCATAGGCGGCGCGCTCGAGATAGGGCGGCACCGGCCCGTCGCCCTCCGGTTTGTAGCCGCGGCCGAAGGCCTGCCAGGCAAAATAATTGTCCTTGAGGTCGAAATCGCAGGCGAGACGCTCCAGTCGTTCGCGCAGCACATCGGCAATGCCTTCCCCGTCGGCGGCGGCGCCAGCCAGGGCGTCATACTGTTCCGGCGGAATGCCCAGGCCATAGAGCGAGGCCCGCCGGCGGGTCAGCCATTTGATATGCGGGCGATCGAACAGGGGAGCGATGCGCTCGTCGAAGACACGACGCTGCTCGGTGAGGTCGCGGGCTGCCAGCAGGTCGGCCGGATCGATGCGATGCAGCCGTCCGATCAGGTGGCCGAGACCAATGAAACGGCCGAGCAGGCCATAGCGATAGAGGTTCTTGCCGAAATAGCCGATGCGACGGCGGCCAAGCAGGTCGCGGCCATCCCAATAGGCGCGTGTCTCGGCATCGAGATGCGGACGAAGCGCGGTTTCATAAGCCGAGACATTGCGGCGCTGATCGGCGCGCGCAAAGAAATCGTAGAAGGTGGCATGATCCGGCAATTGCTGGGCCGCGGCGATCTTCAAGCGATTGAGCGCGATGTGATGGCGGTTGAGATCGACGGCGGTGATCGAGGCCGGGCCGGCCTTGAGATAGCTCATCACGTTGCAGCCGCCCGAGGCGATTGCGACCAGCCGATCGTCGGGCTTCAGCGCCAGCGCTTCCATGTCGATTTCGGGGTCTTCCCAGATCTGGGCGTAGACGAGGCCGCTGAAAGCCAAGGTGAAAAGCCGATCCTGGATGCCGCGCAATGACAACAGCCGATGGTGCTCCACGGCTTGTTTGACGTGGCCCTGCTTGGCTTGGCCCTGGCTCTTGGCTCGTGCCTGTGTCCCGATGCTGTTCACATCCGTCATCCCCAGCCGCTCCTTCGTCGAATCCAGGTTGCGTGATGGGATTCGCGGATAAGACCAAGCGATGACGGGGGGATGACAGGGGCTCTTCAAAGCGACGTGGAGGCGACAGCTTTCCGCTGCCTCCTCAGTAGGCCAACAGTTTGGCCCGGCTGATGAAGAAGCCGTGGCCGTCTCGTCTGCGGCAGGTCAGGCCATCCTCAGCCGAGACGCATTTGAAAGGGCCATTCTCCCAAGTCTGACCATAGCCGACAGTGGTGTCGCCGTCACAGCAGAAGGGATCGCTGATATCCTTGTAGATGGCGCCTTTTCCGCTCGGCCCGAGAATGATCCGCGCGGGTGATTGCTTCTCCCTTTCGCAGCTCAGGGTCGGCAATTCCAATCCCGCGCTCGCGCCCTCGCCCTCGCCCTCGCTCTGCGGAATGAAGCGGCAGGAAATATTGCCGCTCGGCATGGCAAAGCTCACCATCGAATCGTCAGCCAGCGCCGGCACGCTCAAGGTGGTAGGCATGAGTGACAGCGCGAGGGTGACGGGCAGGATGAATCTGGGCTTCTTCATTTGATATTTCCGTTGGAAACACAGGCGGGGGAAGACGAAGAATGATGCTCTGCAAGCGTGATGGGGCGAAGTTTCGAAGGATACTCACGACACCCCCCGGCACTACAGCCGCAGTTCACGTTTGAAGGGGATATACGGAGCGTCAGCCTCCTGGCTGACGCTCCGTATATCCCGCCTCCTTAGGGCTCGTCCGCCGATAATAGAATCGAATTGGCTCGACCTTTGTCATTGCCGGGTTTGACCCGGCAATCCAGCTCCTTCCAGGTATCGAAGACGAGGCCGCTGGATGCCCGGGTCAAGCCCGGGCATGACAAAGGAGGCATTTCAATTATTTTCGGACAATGCTTTACCTGTTCAAACGCAACTGTCGTGCCAGGCCTCAAACCGTATTCGTGGCCTCGACGCGCTCCTTGCCCAGCGCCGCCGCCATCAGGGTCTGGGTATATAGTTCCCGCGGCGCATCGAAGATCTGGGCGGTCGCCCCTTCCTCGACGATGCGGCCTTCCTTCATCACCACGACATAGTCGGACAAGGCCCGCACCACCGATAGATCATGGCTGATGAACAGGTAGGACAGGCCATGCGTGGCCTGCAGTTCGCGCAGCAGTTCGACGATCTGTTTCTGCACCGAGCGGTCGAGTGCCGAGGTTGGCTCATCCAGCACCACCACCTTGGGCTTGAGGATCATCGCCCGTGCAATGGCGATGCGCTGGCGCTGGCCACCGGAGAATTCATGCGGATAGCGGTTGCGGGCGGCAGGATCGAGACCAACCTCGGTCAGAGCCTGGATGGCCCGCTTGTCGCGATCGGCAGCCGATAGATTCGGCTCGTGCACCCTCAGGCCCTCGGTGACGATGGAACCCACCGACATGCGCGGAGAGAGCGAGCCGTAGGGGTCCTGAAACACCAGCTGCAGGGCGCGCCGCAGCGGCCGCATCTCGAGCACGCTCGCTTTCGAGATGTCCCTGCCGTCGAAGCGGATGTCGCCCTCGCCGGAATTCAGTCGCAACAAGGCACGCCCCAGGGTCGACTTGCCCGAGCCTGATTCACCCACGATGCCGATGGTCTGTCCCTGCTGCAGGCGCACGGAAACATCGTCCACCGCCTTCAGGTCCATGGCCTTGTGGCCGCCGAACATACTACCGCTGAGATGATAGGTGACCCGGATGTTGCGGCCCTCGAGCAGCACGGGGGCATCGGGCTGCGGTGGATCCTTGTGACCTGACGGCTCGGCCGCCAGCAGCATCTTGGTGTAGTCGTGCTGGGGATTGTCGAAGACCTCTTCCGTGGTGCCGGTCTCCACCACTTCGCCACGACGCATGACATAGACGCGATCGGCGAAGCGCCGGACGATGTTGAGGTCGTGGCTGATGAAAACGATGGACATGCCCAGGCGCTGCCTGAGCTCGGCGAGCAGGGACAGGATCTGCGCTTGTACGGTGACGTCGAGCGCGGTGGTCGGCTCGTCGGCGATCAGGAGGTCGGGATCGTTGGCCAGTGCCATGGCGATCATCACGCGTTGACGCTGGCCTCCCGACATCTCATGCGGATAGGCATCCACCCGCCGCTCCGGATGGGGGATACCGACGAGCTTGAACAGGTCGATCACTTTCTTGCGGGCTTGCTTGTAGCTGCCGCCGCGATGATGGACGATCGGCTCGGCAACCTGGCGCCCGACCTTGTAAAGCGGATCGAGCGAGGTCATCGGCTCCTGGAAGATCATGGTGATCTTGTCGCCGCGTACCTTGTTGAGCTCCCTCGGCGATAGGCCGAGCAATTCCCTGCCGCGATATTTGGCCGATCCACGCACCTGGCCGTTGCCGGCCAGCAGGCCCATCAGCGCCATCATGGTCTGGCTCTTGCCCGAGCCGGATTCGCCCACGATGGCGACGGTCTCGCCACTGTTGACCTTGAGGTCGATGCCCTTGACCGCCTTGACCGTGCCGTCGGGGGTGCTGAAGCTGACCTCCAGACCGCTGATGTCGAGGAGGGTGTCTGTCGTGTCCTGATCCGAGGGTGTCTGTTGCATCGGTCTTCCTCAGCGATCTTTGGGGTCGAAGGCGTCGCGCAGGCCGTCGCCGATGAAATTGAGGCAGAACAGGGTGGTGACCAGGAAGATGGCTGGGCAGATCAAGAGGTAAGGCGCTGCTTCCATGGAATCGGCGCCTTCCTTGATCAGCGCCCCCCAACTGGTCAGAGGAGCCTGCACGCCGAGCCCGAGGAAGGAGAGGAAGCTTTCCAACAGGATGATGCGCGGAATACGCACCGTCAGGAACACCAGCACCGGGCTCAGCGTGTTGGGAATGATGTGGCGGCGGATCACCGCGCCCTCGCTGAGCCCCAGGGCGTGGGCTGCCGAGATGAAATCGCGCCGCTTCAGCGACAGGGTCTGCCCCCGCACGATGCGGGCCATATCGAGCCACTCGATGGCGCCGATGGCAACGAAGATCAGCCAGAAGTCGCGCCCGAAGGAAGCCACCAGCAAGATGACGAAGAACATGAACGGCAGCGAATAGAGGATCTCGACGAAGCGCATCATCAGATTGTCGGTACGCCCGCCGATGAACCCCGAAACAGCGCCGTAGGTGACGCCGATGATGAGACTGACCAGGCTGGCGAGCAGGCCGACGAGCAGCGAGACCTGGCCGCCGATCATGATCCTGGTCATCAGGTCTCGGCCATTGCCATCGGTGCCGAGCAGGAAATACTGGCCATTGATGTCGCCCTGCATGACCACCGTGCGGCCGTCGTCCCGGGTTTCGGTGACCTTGGTGTTCCGGAACTCGTCGATACGATCGACATAGCGGGTGGCGCGCGGATCGATCGACCGGCTGGAAGTCAATGTCGCCGTGAACTGCGTGCCTGAGGTCTCGAAAGATTGAACCTGCAGACGGGCCTGGGAGGCCGCCCGCTTCATGGCCTCCTCGAGTGTCGCGTGCTTGGGATAAGGCGAGAGGCTGGGGGGAACCTTGACGTAGGACCCGTAGACCTGGTCGTAGCCATGAGGCGAAAAAAACGGCCCCAGCACGGAAAAGAGCACTATGGCCGCAAACACGAACAGGCTGACCATGGCGGCCTTGTTGCGGCGGAGGCGGAGCCAGGCAAGCTCGACCAGACTGCGGCTGCGACGAGGGGCGCTTGTTGTCAAATTCGTCTCAGTCATTGCGCACCCTCGGATCGAGCCAGGCGTAGAGCAGGTCGACGATCAGGTTGAAAACGATGATGAAGACCGAGACCAGCACGACGGTCCCCATCACCAGCGTATAGTCGCGGTTGAGCGCACCTTCGACGAAATCCTTGCCGACACCGGGGATGCCGAAGACCTTCTCGACCACCACCGAGCCCGTCAGGAGCGAGGCGGCGGCGGGGGCAAGGTAAGTGACGATCGGCAGGACGCCGGCCCGCATGGCGTGGCCGATAATGGTCAGCTTGGCCGGCAAGCCATAGGCCTTGGCCGTGCGGATATGGTCGGCATGCAAGGCTTCCAGCATGGAACCGCGCATCAGGCGGGCAAACGTCGCCAGCTCCGGCAGAGCCAGGGTGATCATCGGCAGGAGCAGGTAGCGAAACGAACCGTCGCCCCAACTGCCGGTCGGCAGCCAGTGCAGGGTTTGTCCGAAGAGGAGCGCAAGGACCGGACCGATGACGAAATTGGGGACGGTGATGCCGATATTGCCGATCGCGGTCACGGCGACATCCACGATCGAATTCTGGCGTAGAGCGGCAATGGTGCCGATGAGAATGCCGCCGACGACAGCCAAGAGCAATGCCATGCCGCCAAGCTGCAAAGAATATGGCAGTTTTTGAAGTATGATTTCGGAGACCGTATAATCACGATAGACATAGCTGGGGCCGAAATCGCCCCGCAATACATTCCAGATATAGTTTAAGTATTGTTTCCAGACCGGGTCATCGAGATGATAGACCCGGTTGAGGTTGTCCATGATCTGCGGTGGCAGCGGGCGGGCAAGATTGAAGGGGCCGCCTGGTACCTGCCGCATCAGGAAGAAGGAAAGCGTGATGATCACGAACAGGGTCGGAATCGCGCTCGCCAGGCGCTTCAGTACAAATGAAAGCATGACATCGCCTCGGATTGGCTGCCCGCGAAGCGTTCAGGCCTGGCATCAGCGAGGCGAGCGCGCTTCCCTAGAGCAAAGCGCGTTTAAGTGGAAACGCTTCTTAGCTCTAACTCTTTGTTCGGACGCGTCTTTGCGATTCTTGCCGACCCCGCCAAATCGCAAAACGCTTTAGCCGCGGATGAGAGGCAGGCGGGTGGGTCGCCTGCCTCTCACATACGGCGTTTCATTCCTTGGTGAGGAAACGCGTGCCGTGGTGGTTGGCGAGGTTGTCGTGCCAGCCCTTGACCTTCTTGGAAACCAGCCAGGGGTCGTTGTAAACCAGCAGGGGCGTAACGGAGGCGTCGCGCAGCAGCATGGCTTCCGCGTCATGCAGGATCTGCATGCGCTTGGGCACATCCCGCTCGGCGAAGGACTTGGCCATCAAGGCATCGAATTCGGGATTGTTGTAGTGGCCGTAGTTGAAGACCTTGTTGGTGGAGACACCCAGGGTCAGGAAGTTCTCCGGATCGGCATAGTCGGCGACCCAGCCGGCCCGTGTGATGTCGAAACTGTTGCCTTGCTGCAGATAGGCGTAGTGGGACTTGAGATCGGAATTGAGCATGGTGACCTCGGCGCCGAGGCCCTTCCACATATCGGCGATCGCCGTGGCGACTTTCTTCCAATTCTCATTGGTGTTGTAGCGGATCTCGACCTTGAGCGGCTTGCCGCCCGGACCGTAACCGGCTTCTTTCAGCAATTCCTTGGCCTTATCCTCGCGGTCGAGCTGGGGCATGTCGGCGAAGTCGGCCTTGGCCGGCGTGTAATTGACGATGCCGTCCGGGATCCAGCTATAGAGCGGCTGATAGACGCCGTTCAGCATGTCATTGGCCAGGAAGTCGCGGTCGATAGCCATGGCAAAGGCTCGTCGGACCCGGACATCGTCGAAGGGGGGCTTGCGGGTGTCGAAGGCATAATATTCGCTCGACGTCGATGGCGAGACGTGAACCTCGTCGCCGACCTTCTCCTGCAGGAATTTGCGCTGATCGGCCTGGAATTGATAGGCGAGGTCGAGCTCTCCGGCGAGGAAGCGGCGTTGGATGGCGGCCTGGTCCTCGCTCGGATAGGCAACGACGCGATCGATCTTCACATTTGCCGCACCCCAGTAGTTGGGGTTCTTGACGAAGGTGAGGTGGTCGCCTGGTATCTGCTCGGTGACCGTATAGGCACCGTTCGACACCAGATTGCCCGCCTTGGCGAAGTCGCGGCCATATTTCTCGACATTGGCCTTGTTCACCGGCACCACGCTTTGATGAGCCAGGAGTTCGGGGAAGAAGGGAACCGGACTTTCGAGGGTGATTTCCAGCGTGCCGGCATCGATGGCCTTGACCCCGAGAGTATCGACCGCTGCCTTGCCGGTGTTCACCGCCTGAGCATTCTTGATCGGATAGGACAGGCTGGCATATTCGCCGGCTTCCTTGGGATCGAGATTGCGCCGGAAGCTATAGACGAAATCTTCCGCCGTGACCGGATCGCCGTTCGACCACTTGGCACTGGATCTCAATTTGAAGGTGTAGACGAGCCCGTCCGGGGAAACCGTCCAGCTTTCGGCGACGGCGGGACCCACCTTGCCGGCGCCGTCATAAGCGGTGAGACCTTCGTAGAGGTCGTCGATGATGAACTGCTCGATATTGGTGGTCGTGTGGATAGGATCCAGCGATTGAGGTTCGCCGCCAAGGCCCTTGTTCAGCACTGTTTCGGCTGAGGCCGGCAGGGCCGTGCCGCCGAGCATGCCGATGGCAAGCAGGGCGCCGAACAGGCGCGTTCGAATAATCGCTGTCATCCTGATTTCCCCTCTGAAGCCAGTTGTTCCGGCTATTGGTTGAAGGCTGGCAGTAAAGGCTCTCGCGTTCACTACGGCAACCCGCGATTTTCGACGGGGAGAGGAAGGGTAGTGCTGCGCGCGCTGCGTGCAGGGGAACAGTATGTCGAGGGGTATAGTGATCGTCTGAAAATTGCGGATGGCCGGGATACGACGCAATATTCGCCATAACCGACTGCGCTTTGTGCCTTCTACGTTGCGGAGACTGATGGCGCGAAGATCTGGCTGAAATATGGGGATAAGCCACGGACAACCTGGCCGCGAGTGGCGCGGCAGGAGGAAGCCCCGATGTCGAGGCCATAGGACGCTGAACCGCCGCGAGAAGGAGGCTGCGCGGGCGGTTCTGAAAAAACCAATCCGAACGGAGGGACGGGCAGGCTCAGTTGAACAGGCTGGAGACGCTCTCTTCGGATGCGGTACGGCCGATGGCCTCGCCGATCAGCGGCGCGATCGAGATGACGCGGATATTCTGGGCCACGCGCACGGCCTCGGTCGGCATGATCGAGTCGGTGATCACCAGTTCGCGCAGCTTGGAGGAGGCGATACGGGCAACCGCGCCGCCCGAAAGCACACCATGCGTGATGTAGGCCAGCACGTCCTTGGCACCACGTTCCAGCAGAGCCTCGGCGGCGTTCACCAGCGTGCCGCCGGAATCGATGATGTCGTCGATCAGGATGCAGGTACGGCCCTTCACGTCACCGATCACGTTCATGACCTCGCTCTCGCCGGCGCGTTCACGGCGCTTGTCGACGATGGCGAGGGGGGCGTCGATGCGCTTGGCGAGAGCGCGGGCGCGCACCACGCCGCCGACGTCGGGCGAGACCACCATGAGCTTTTCGAGCTCCATGCGGGCCTTGATGTCGCGTTCCATCACCGGGGCGGCGAAGAGGTTGTCGGTGGGAATGTCGAAGAAGCCCTGGATCTGCCCGGCATGCAGGTCGAGGGTCAGCACGCGGTCGGCGCCGGCATGGGTGATCAGGTTGGCGACCAGCTTGGCCGAGATCGGCGTACGGCCGGAAGCGCGGCGATCCTGCCGGGCATAGCCGAAATAGGGGATCACCGCCGTGATGCGCCGTGCCGAGGAGCGGCGCAGGGCATCGGTGATGATCAACAATTCCATCAGATGGTCGTTGGTGGGGAAGGAGGTCGACTGGATGACGAAGACATCCGCACCGCGGACATTTTCCTGAATCTCGACGAAGATCTCCATGTCGGCGAACCGCCGCACCGAGCACTTCGTCAGGGGGGTTTTCAGATAGGTCGCAATCGATTCGGCCAGTGCACGATTCGAATTGCCGGCGACGAGCTTGATCTCGCCCGAACCGTGGCCCCTGTCACCTGCCGCCATGAAGCCGGCTCCCGCTTTGAGAAAAATGCACCCGGCTCTTAGCAACTGGCCGCCCCGCATACAATGGGGGCGTCACAAGGAGTTCACACTTGCATGGCTGGAATGCGTGCGGATTGGGATGATTTGCCGCTGTTCCGATGCCCGGTCGGGCCTGGGCGGCCTTCCCGTCGCATCAGCGCATCTGCAATCCGGCATCGGCTCCGTTCAGCACTTCGCTGCCGTTCTGGGTCGTCAGGCTGGTGCGCCCGAGGCACATGGCGGTGCCGCTGTCGGAATCCATCAGGATCATATGGGCGAACATCACCATGCCCGGCTCCAGCACCCAGTCATTGCCTTCGTAGAACATCGGCCGGTCCATCCAGGACGGCGTGAACTTGGCGCCGAGCGAATAGCCGCAGGCGGCAAGCCGATGGTTTTCAAGCCCATGCGAATCCATCACCCGGGCATGGGCGGCGAAGACGTCGCCGGCTGTGCGCCCCGGCCGAATCTCAGCCTCGCAGGCGAGAAGGGCTTCATGCGCAGCCGTGTAAAGCTCGCTGTGGCGGGGCGAGACGTCGCCCACGGTGACCGTGCGCATCAGCGCCGCATGATAGTGCCTGTAGACGCCGGCGAATTCGAGCGTGATCTGGTCGCGCTCGGCGAGCTTGCGGCGGCCGCTCTTGTAGCGGCAGAGCAGGGCGTCGCGTCCTGAACCGATGATGAACTCGTTGGCGGGGTAGTCGCCGCCAGCCGAGAAGATGGCATTGTGCTGGGCTGCGAGGATATCACCCTCGTCCGCGCCAGGAAACACGGCGGCGATGCCGGCCGCATCGGCGGCATCCGAGAGGCGGGCCGCTTCGCGCACATAGGCGATTTCGGCAGCCGACTTGACGGCTCGCAGATGGGCGATGACATCGGAGGCATCGATCAGTTCGAAATCGCCGGCGAAGGCCGCCTCCAGCTTGCGGCCATTGGCATGGGTGAGGCCGTAGGAATCGAACTCCGCGCCGATGCGGCCGCCGGTCACGCCGAGATCGCGCACCATGGCCAGGAGCTGCTGGGCCGGAGTTGCATCCTTGCTATCCGTCCAGATGCGGATGTCGCTGAGAATCGAGGTGTGCTGGGCTTGGCGCAGATCGGCCGTCCGCGTGAGCAGGGCCATCGTGCCGTCGGCGCGGACCAGCAGGGACTGGAAGAAGCAGAAACCGAACGTATCGTAGCCGGTGAGCCAATACATGCTCTCCTGCGCAAAGAGCAGCATGGCGTCGAGCTTGCGCGCGGCCATCTCGGCCTGCAGGCGCTTTAGGCGCGCGGCGAATTCGTCGTTTGAAAAATGCAGCATGGCAGATCCTGCCTCGAATCCCGTTCCTGTCAGTCCATCAGAGCGATAGCATGCAGCAGGCGGCCATAATCGGGCTCCTTGCGATGGGTCACCCGGCGATAGGAGAAGAAGCGTTCCTCATCCTGATAGGTGCACAGCGCCATGTCCTCGAAGCGGCCGATCCCGGCGGCTGTGAGCCGCATGGTGATATAGGCAGGCAGGTCGAACATGGCGTGGCCGGCATTGGGGCTCGGGCCAAAGAAACGTTCATTGGTGGTATCGGCTTCGATGAAGCGCTCCCTGAATTCGGGGCCGACCTCGTAGGCCGCGCGCGAGATCATGGGGCCAAGCACCGCGACGATGTCGCCGCGC
Organism: Labrys sp. F242; assembly: GCF_057813875.1. NCBI lineage: Bacteria > Pseudomonadati > Pseudomonadota > Alphaproteobacteria > Hyphomicrobiales > Xanthobacteraceae > Labrys > Labrys sp. F242. Next base: position 637,032 of record NZ_JBVASG010000001.1, read on the forward strand.
GTGGCGCCGAGGCCCACCATGGCGTCGAGCGTGGTTTCGAGCACGCCGGTGAAGGCGCCCTTCCAGCCGGCATGGGCCGCGCCGATCACGCCGGCTTTTGCATCGGCGAACAGGACGGGACCGCAATCGGCGGTGGCGACGGCCAGAGCGAGATTGCGCTCGCGCGTCACCATGGCGTCGACCTTGGGCGCATGCTCGCGGGACCAGGGGGCGGTGACGGTGACCACGTTGGGTGAATGCACCTGATAACAGGTGATGAAGCGGTCACGTGGCACGCCGAGGCTGTCGGCCATGCGGCCCCGGTTCTCACGGACATGATCGGGAACGTCGTCGGAGCCCGATCCCCCGTTGAGGGAGGCGTAGATGCCGGCCGATACACCTCCCTGGCGCGTGAAGAAGCCGTGGCGGATGCCGGGCAGGTCGAGGGCGGCGTGCTGGAGCGCGATGGCGGGCGAATCGGTCATGGCGGCAGGATCGGGAGGAAGGCGGGGGATGTCAAACGGGTGCCGGGAAGGAAGTCGATGCCAGCCAGGATTGTGACGCCGGCGATTTCGCTCCAGGAACCGTTGCGTTTTGAAGCCGTTGGTTCAAAGTGCTCAGCTATCTGGCCGTGGCCAGAAAGATTTGTTGAAATAGGTGCCCCATGAAAATCACGAAAATCCTGCCCGCCCTCGCGCTGGCGGCCTTGCTGGCGCCTGCGGCGGCCGGCTCCGCACAGGCGGCCGTCAGGACGGGAACGCTCACCTGCGATATCGGCGGCGGCATCGGCGTGGTGCTGGGTTCGCGCAAGTCGGTGTCCTGCCGGTTCTCGGACTTCAACGGCTACAGCGAACTCTATGATGGTACCATCACCAAGATCGGCGTGGATGTCGGTTTCACCTTCGGTGGCCGAATGGTCTGGGCCGTGTTCGAACCCTCCAATCGCCACGCGCCCTTGGGCGGCAATTATGCCGGCGTGTCGGCCGAGGCCAGCGCCGCGGTCGGTGTCGGGGCCAATGTGCTGCTCGGCGGCGGCAATGGCGGTGTGACGCTGCAGCCGATCTCGGTGCAGGGGCAGACTGGCCTCAACGCTTCGGCCGGCATTGGCAGCCTGCATATCCGCCCGGTCGCGGCGCCGGTGATCATTCAGTCTGAGCGGGTCTATCGCCCCCGCCACAAGGCGCACCGGCATCACTACAAGGCGAAGAAGCATCGCAAGAGCTGCCGCTGCAAGGTGTGAGGCTGACCGGGCCTTTCTCAGCTTCGCTGGGTTCCTGGCGCTGAAACGGCCAGCACCTTGAACAGCGAGCCCATGGCGCGCGGGGCATCGTCGGTGAGGCGTTCGAGCGCCTTGGCAATCGCCTCTGCCTGCTCCGGCGTGGCATGGCGGCTGAGATTGGCCGCCATCGGGCGGATGCCGAGTTCGTTGAGGAATTGCGCCTGCGTGGCGAGGATGTCGATCGCAAGGCGTTTGTCGGCGGCGATCCGCGCCAGTGTCTCGAAACAGACATGGGTGGTGAGATCGGCTTCGCCGGGCCGGGCCAACGGGTCGACGAAGGCATGCGCCGCCATGGCCTGCAGCGTGTCGCCAACGCCGAATTCAAGATGGCCATAGTCGATGATCAGGGCAGCACCGCCAAATCGGGCGAGCCGATCGCAGAGGCCAGCCATCACCTGCGAACCGGCTTCCGGGTATTCGACGATGGTGCCGTCGAGTGCGGTGTTAGAAAGGGAAGGGGCCTGGCTGGCCGGCACGGGCTCGGCAGCGAGGCCGAAGGCCAGTTCGTCATCGACCAGGCCGACAAGACGTTCATGCCAGTGTCCGCTGCGATGGACCAGTTGATGCACGGGCAAGGCATCGAAGAACTCGTTGGCGATGACGATCGATGGCCCGTCCGGCAAGGTGGCGATGTCGTCGTGCCAGATCGGAGATCGGCCGGCGAGGCTGGGGCCGAGAGCCTCGGCCAAGATGGTGGCTTGGGCCTTGCGCAGCGTGGGGCTGGTCTCGACCAGATGCAGTTCGATGGCGGCTGCAAAGGCCGGCAGGACCTTGCCGATGGCACGCAGCGCATCCGCCATCAGCGTGCCGCGTCCCGGCCCCAATTCCACGAGGCCGATATGGGTGGGCGAACCCAGGATCATCCAGCGATGGGCAGCCCACAGGCCGAGGATCTCGCCGAACATCTGGCTGATCTCGGGAGCAGTGATGAAATCCCCGGCGGCGCCGAGCGGATCGCGCGTGATGTAATAGCCGTAACGGGGATGGCCGAGCGCGAGCGCCATATAGCGCGCTACGTCGATCGGCCCGTCCTGGCGGATGAGATCCTTGATTTCGCGGGCGAGCGGCGTTTCGCTCATGCCGATTTCGGTGTGTCGGAGGCCTTTGGCGCCTCGGGGCGATGCATCAGGGCGTAGATCACCAGGCCAAGGCCGGCCACGATCATCGGCAGGGAGTAGGCCTGGCCGATAGTCAGCACATTTTGAATCCACCAGCCGTCCGGCTCGCGATAAAGTTCGCTGAAGGAGCGGGCGGCGGCATAGCCGATACCGAACAGGCCGGCGATCAAGCCGGGCCGTTTCAAGGCGCCGAAGCGTGTCATGACGGCAAACAGCACGAACAGAGCAAGGCCCTCCAGAGCGGCCTCGATCAGCTGGCTCGGATAGCGCGGCGTCGGTCCCTGTTGTGGCACCAGGGCGAAGGGGCTCGAAGGCGAGATCACGCCCCAGTAAGATCCCCAGGCTGGCCGACCCCACAATTCGTCATTGATGAAATTGGCGATGCGGCCGAGAAACAGGCCAATCGGCGCCACGCAAGCGGCAATGTCGAGATAGGACAGGATCGGAATCTTGTTGCGCCAGGCGAACAGGATGATCGCGAGGGCCGCGCCCAGGAAGCCGCCATGGAAGGCCATGCCGCCCTCCCAGACCTTGAAGATCTCGATCGGATTGGCGAGATAATAATCGGGCTCGTAAAGCAGCATGCCGAGCCGCCCGCCGACCACCACGCCGAGCGTGACCCAGATCAAGAGGTCGTCGAATTGCAGCTTGGTGCCAGGTTGTACCAGCCAGAGCCTGGCATTGCCGATCAGGCGACGTCCGTACCACCAGCCGCCGAGCAGGCCGAAAATATAGGCCAGCGCATACCAGCGGACGACGAGGGGGCCGATGCTGAAAATTTCGGGGTGGATGTAGGGGACGATGAAATATTGCTCAGGCATGGGTGCCTTTTGGTGACTAGAGGTGACAGCGTCAAGGCAGAAGCTTCTATCGGGGCCAAGCTTTTATCGAGGTCTGGCCCGTGCTATCGACGCCGCAAAGGAGTTTCGTGATGCCACAGCAATCCGGCCGTATCTATGAAGAGTTCGCCAAATTGATGACCGACGCCGCCGGCGTAGCCCAGGGCGTGCGCCGGGAAGTCGACAGCGTCGTGCGCAGCCAGGCCGAGCGCATCATGCGCGATCTCGACTATGTCCGCCGCGACGAGTTCGACGCCGTGCGCGAGATGGCGATCAAGGCCCGCGACGAAAACGAACGTCTCGCCGCCCGTGTCGCCGAGCTCGAGGCCAAACTTGCTGCACGCTGAGCGCAAGACTGTCCCGCCGTGCGACAATAAGACCGGCTAAGAATGAGAGGCCTCCTTGTGGACGGCGGGAACGAATCCTTGCCGATTCAGCCCGAATGCCTGAACTCTCCCCTCACAGGCTGCGTATCGATCGGTGTTCGCAGCGCCAATGCGCCTCCTCGGAGGCGCCGGGAGTTGCAATGTCGGTAATCGAGCTCCAGAGCGAGCGGGCCGGTCATCCGGTTGATCTCGTCGAACATCTGGCGAGTCTTCATGACTGGGCTTTCGACAGACTCGGCGAAGATGAGATCTCCATCGTCGTGAAGGGGCATGGCTGCGACTATGCTGTCTCCTTCACCTGGATGGACGATATCGAGTCGCTGCATCTGGCCTGCTCCTTCGACGCCAAGATTCCCAAGCGTCGCCACGCCGATCTCTTGCAGACGATTGCGCTCGTCAACGAACAGTTGTGGATCGGCCATTTCGACGTCTGGAACGCTGATCAGGTCATCATGTATCGCCATGCCCTGTTCCTGGCCGGCGGCGCCGAGGCCACGCCGCGCCAGTGCGAAGCCCTGATCGAGATCGCGGTGGAAACTTGCGAACGCTATTTCCAGGCCTTCCAGTTCGTGATCTGGGCCGGCAAGACCCCCAAGGAAGCGCTCGAGGCCGTGCTGTTCGAGACCGTGGGCGAAGCTTGATGTACGGTTGCATGGTCGTTTGACCGAGCGCGGGAAACGCGGAGTGTTGGCCTCTGGTCGACAAATGTCAGCCGGAGGCTGACACTCCCGACACCCTTTCCCCCTCGGCATTCCCCATTCGCAGGAGTTTTTCCCATGGCTGAGACATTGGACATTGGCGGCAAGCTGTTGCTGCTGGGCGCCGGCAAGATGGGCGGGGCCATGCTGGAGGGGTGGCTGAAGCTCGGCCTCGATCCCGCCCATGTGGCGGTTATCGATCCGCATTTGCCGCCGGAGGTTGCCGGTGACCTTGCCGTGAAAGGTGTCGCGGTCAACCCGATGCTGGCCTCCTTCGGCACGCCGGCCGTGGTGCTCCTGGCGATCAAGCCTCAGATGATGGATGTCGCCATGGCCTCCGTCGCGCCGCTGTTCGGGCCTGATACCCTCGCCGTCTCCATCATGGCGGGCAAGACCATCGCCAGCATCGCGGCGCTGCTGCCGGCCGATACTGCTATCGTGCGCGCCATGCCGAACACGCCGGCGGCCGTCGGCCGCGGTATCACGGCCGCGGTGTCGAATGCCTTCGTCACCGCTGACCAGGAACGGGCCGCCGATGCTCTGCTGCGGGCGACCGGCGCGGTCGAGTGGGTTGTGGATGAAAGCCTCATCGATGCGGTGACGGCCGTCTCCGGATCGGGGCCGGCCTATGTCTTCCATCTCGTCGAGGCCATGGCCGAAGCCGGAGCGGCGGCGGGGCTCCCCGCCGATCTCGCCATGCGGCTGGCGCGCGCCACCGTGGCGGGTTCCGGCGAATTGCTGCACCAGTCTGATCTGCCGGCCGCCACGCTGCGGCAGAACGTCACCAGCCCGGGCGGCACCACCGCGGCGGCTCTGGACGTGCTGATGGCTGAAAACGGCTTGACGCCGCTGATGAAGCGGGCGGTCGAGGCGGCACGCCGGCGCGCGGGCGAACTCGCTTCCTGACGGACAGAAGGGCTCCTGTCTGCCAATGCGCCGCATTGATCCGGCTCGCGATCGGCCTATCTTAGGATGGGCAAACCAGAAAGCGAGGTCCGAGCCATGGTTGCCAAGTCGAAAGCAGACAATGCCGTCGATCCGCGTCAGGCTGCGATCGAGGCCTTGCTGGCGTTGTGCGCCGACAATCCCTGGGGCGAGATCGGTCTGGCCGATATTGCCGAGAAGGCGGGGCTGTCCCTGTCGCAATTGCGCGGCCTCTATCCCTCCAAGGGAGCCATCCTCGCCGCTTATGCGCGCCAGGTCGACCAGAAGGTGCTCGAAGGCATTGACGAGAGCATGGCCGCGGAACCGGCCCGCGAGAGGTTGTTCGACATTCTGATGCGACGTATCGATGTGCTTTCGCCGCATAAGACGGCCATCGCCAACATTTCCAGGGCCTTCGCACTCGATCCCCTCGCGTTCACCGCCTGGAACCGTGTCGTCACCAATTCGATGCAGTGGATGCTGACGGCTGCCGATATCGACGCCGAGGGCCCGATGGGAGCCGTGCGCGCGCAGGGGCTGGCGCTGGCCTGGGCCCGCATCATCAAGGTCTGGCTGAAGGACGAGGATGAGGGCCTAGCCACGACGATGAAGGAAGTCGATCGGCAGCTTCGTTCGGGCGAGCGCTGGATGGAGCGGGCCGACGATCTCTGCCAGATCTTCGCGCCGTTCCGCCGCATCGCCGAACGCTCCCATGCGCGCCGTGCCCGCATGCGCGAAAGGCTGCGCGAGCGTTTTCACGATTTCGCCGATTCTCGCCGGCGGGGCAGGGATGATCGCGACGATGCGGAGGCGGTGTGAGTACGAGTAACGGGCAGCCGGCAGCGGAAATCGGCTTCGACGATTTCCTCAAGGTTGATATTCGCATCGGCACGGTGCTGGAGGCGGTGCCCCTCGAAGGGGCCCGCAAGCCGGCCTACCGGATGCGGATCGATTTCGGCGATGAGATCGGCATCAAGGCTTCATCAGCCCAGCTTACCGCGCTCTACAATGCCGAGGAACTGGTCGGGCGCCAGGTAATGGCGGTGGTCAATTTCCCACCGCGCCAGATTGGCAAGTTCATGTCACAGGTGTTGACGCTCGGCTTTCCTGGCGCCGACGGTGCCGTCGTGCTGGCGACGCCGGAACGCAGCGCCCCGAACGGCTCGCGCTTGTTCTGACAATGGAGTGAGGGGCAGCGCGACATCCGCGGAAGAATGGGCGGTTACCCAAACGCCTGCGCCCCCGGTCACCTCCACTTACACGATCCTCTCGATCGCGATGGCGGTCGCCTCCCCGCCGCCGATGCAGAGCGAGGCGATACCGCGCTTGAGGCCGTTGCCGGCGAGGGCGTGCAGCAAAGTGACGATGATGCGCGCGCCGGTGGCGCCGATCGGATGACCGAGAGCGCAGGCGCCGCCATGGATGTTGAGCCGGTCGGCTGGGATGTCGAGGTCGCGTCGGGCCGCCATGGCCACCGCTGCGAAAGCCTCGTTGATCTCGAACAGGTCGACATCGCCGACGCTCCAGCCGGTGCGTTCGAGCAGCTTGCGGATGGCCGGGATCGGCGCCGTGGTGAACCAGGCCGGATCCTGGCTGTGGGTGGCATGGCCCTTGATCTCGGCAAGCACGGGCAGTCCATCACGATCGGCGATGGAGCGGCGGGTGAGGATGAGAGCAGCCGCGCCATCGGCATTGGCCGAAGAGCTTGCGGCGGTGATGGTACCGTCCTTGCGGAAGGCCGGCCTGAGCTGCGGGATCTTGTCGGGTGAGACCTTGAGCGGGTTCTCGTCGTCGGCAATCAGCCTGGGGCCGCCTTTGCCGGGCACCTCCACCGGCGTGATCTCGGCGGTGAAGGCGCCGGTTTCGATCGCCTTGCGGGCGCGGGTCAGGGTCTCCACCGCATAGGCGTCCTGGTCATCGCGGCTAAGCTGATAGGCCTGTGCCGTCGCCTCGCCGAAATCGCCCATCGGGCGGCCACCCTCATAGGCATCCTCCAGGCCGTCGAGCATCATGTGGTCGAGAAGGCGGTCATGGCCCATGCGGTAGCCGCTGCGCGCCTTGGCCAGCAGATAGGGCGCATTCGACATCGACTCCATGCCCCCCGTCACCACGATATCGGCGGAGCCGGCGCGAATGAGATCATGACCGAGCATCGTTGCCTTCATGCCGGAGCCGCACACCTTGTTGACGGTCGTTGCGCCCGTGGCGTCGGGCAGTCCCGCATTGCGGGCGGCCTGACGGGCGGGTGCCTGGCCAAGACCGGCGGGGAGCACGCAGCCCAGCACGACCTCGTCCACGCGGTCGGCGGGCAGGTTCGCCCGTGTCAGGGCCGCTTTCACGACATGGGCGCCGAGCGCGGGGGAAGCCAAGCTCGAGAGATCGCCCTGGAAACGCCCCAGCGGGGTGCGTGTGGCGGAGACGATGACGACGGGGTCGCTGTTGGACATGGTTCAATCCTCGCTGGCGCAGGCACGGCGGAGTACCCATTGCATGATGAATGACATATTATATTATGATCATAATATAAAGAGGAGAAAGCCATGGATCTTTCGGAACGCGTCGACCCGCGCGAACTGGCTCTGCAGATGATTACGCCCCGGCGGCTTGCCCCGCGTGCCATTCCGCTTCCCAAAGGTGCGAGCCGTTTTTCCGTGGCGCATGAAGGCGGCCTCGTCGCCGGGTGGCGCTGGGGCCAAGGCGAGCCGGTGCTCCTGGTGCATGGCTGGGAAGCCTCCCATGTCGACATGCTTGCCTTCGTCGAACCCTTGCTGGCGCGCGGCCTTGGCGTGATTGCAATCGATCTGCCCGCCCATGGCGTGTCCGAGGGCGTGTCGGCGACCATTCCGCACATGGCCAGGGCCGTGGCCGCCGTCGGCAAGGCCTGCGGGCACCTGCATGGCGTGATCGGCCATTCCGTCGGAGGGCCGGTCCTGACCGTCGCACTCGCCGGAGGGCTGGATGCCGGGCGGGTCGTCCTGATCGCCTCACCAGCCAATTACGGCCGTCAGATGCGGGCTGCCGCGATGGCCTCGGGGGTCGTCGACACCATGGATCTCGCCCACATGGCAGACGAACTCATTCGCCTGGGCACCGAACTGCCGATCATGGACCTGCCCAGTTTCGCCGAACGGTTGACGCAGCCAGCCCTTCTCATCCATTCCGGCGATGATCGCGTCGTCGCCATTAGCGAAGCCCGCGAGATCGCCAGATATTGGCGGGGATCGCGATTGATCGAGATGGATGGACTTGGCCATGGCCGCATTCTCGGCGATGCTGGCGTGATCGGCCACGCAGTGGATTTTCTGGCGGCGCGATTCCTGGTGGGAGACGAGGCTGTTCATGCGCTATGACAAGGGGCACAAGGACGAGACGCACCGGCATATTCTTGAAACCGCCGCGCTGCGTCTGTTGCGCGATGGCATCGACGGCACCGGCATTGCGCCGTTGATGGCGGATGCGGGCCTGACCCATGGCGGTTTCTACAGCCATTTCGCCTCGAAGGATGCCTTGGTTCGCGAAGCCGTCACCCATACGCTGACCCAACGGCGCGGCAAATTGCGCCGCTCCGCCGAACGCGCCGATGATCCGATCGAGGGACTGATCCGCTATTATCTGCGTCCCATCCACCGGGATACGCCCGGGCAGGGCTGCGCAATCGCTGCGCTTTCCGGTGAAATTGCGCGTCAGTCCGAGAAGACCCGGGCTGCCTTTACCGAAGAGCTCTTCGGCAGCATCGGCGTGATCGCGGATCATCTGCCCGGTGGCGATGCCGAAGCGCGCCGCAGCACTGCGCTCGCCATCATGGCCCTGCTGGCGGGAACGCTGCAGCTTGCACGCGTCGTCCCCGATCCCGAACAGTCCAACGCGATTTTGGAGAACGGCGTCGAGGCGGCGCTGAAACTGGCTCGTGGCCCTGCCTTGGGCGATAAGGAAATCGGCGGGAAATAACCCTCTTCGTGTCGGCCTCTGGCCGTCATCGAACCCAGCCCAGCTCTGCCAGCAGCAGGCGGGCGAGTTCCTCGGGTGAGCGGCCGTCCGTCTCCAGCCTTATCGCTCCGTTGTCCGCCTCTCCTGCCATGCGCTCTGCCTGTGCCAGTGTGCGCTCGAGCTGGTCGTCCAGTCCGGATCCGATTTCGCGCTGAATGAGGCGCTCGGTCAGCGTGTTTCCGTTGGCCTGCAGGCGCACGACGGTGATGCGCGCATCGGGAATGGCGGCAAGGATCCAGCGCCGGTCGAAGTCGAGATGCAGCATCACGCCCGACATGATCAGGCACCGATGGCCGAGAGCGCGATAGGTCGCCCAGATCGCCGCCAGATTGAGCGTGCTCATGTCGAGCGTGCCTGGACGCAGGCGCTCCAGGTCCGCTCGGCTTGGGCGCGGATACACCCTGTCGAGTTCGTCCGTCTCCACGATGGCATGGGCAATGCCGGCTGCCGCCAGTTGCCTCCCGACTTCCCAGGTCAGCGTCGACTTGCCGATCCCCGCGGGACCGGTGATCACTACGATGTTGACGGGATCGGGCGCGATGTCATTGGGCATGAGGCTTGGCATAGTCCTGGCGGGTCGAGATGGTGTCTTACCAAATCACCAAGATGCTGACGCATTCGTACCTTGAACACCTGATGATTTTCGATTCCAAATCATGAGAAGGAACCAAAAGTCATCCCCGATGCCTCTTGGCATCAGACTGGAATGCGCACAATCGCCCTCAGGCCGCCCAACTGGCTGGTGGCAAGGGTGATGTCGCCACCATGGAAGCGGGCGATGTCGCGCGCAATGGCGAGGCCGAGGCCGGTGCCGCCATGGTCCTGGTTGCGGGCCTCGTCCAGCCGGAAGAAAGGCTTGAACACGTCCTCACGGCTTTCTTCGGGAACGCCGGGCCCGTCGTCATCGACGGTAACGATGAGATAGCGCTGCTCGCGCACGCCGGTGATGAGGATGGTCCTGGCAAAACGCTGGGCATTAGATACCAGATTGGTCAGGCAGCGCCGGAATGCGTCCGGCCGCACCACCACGATGGGATCGCCCTGGAAGCTGACCCGTGCGTCCTGGCCCTGGCGCATGGCATTGGCGCGCAATTCCTCCAACAGGGCGGCGATGTCGGTGGCTTCGGCTTGCTCCGCCGCATCGCCGCGCGCGAAGGCGAGATAGGCCTCCAGCATGCGGCTCATCTCGTCGACGTCTTTCTGCAGGTCCTCATATTCGGGACTGCTTTCGTCGAGCAGGGCCAGCGAAAGTTTGAAGCGGGTGAGGATGGTGCGCATGTCATGCGAGACGCCGTTGAGCATGGCTGTGCGCTGTTCGAAGGCGCGCTCGACACGCCGGCGCATTTCGATGAAGGCGCTGGCCGCCTGGCGCACCTCACGCGCACCGCGCGGACGGAAATTCTGGACATCGCGCCCCTTGCCGAAATCCTGCGCGGCATTGGCGAGTTGCTGGATCGGCCGAATCTGGTTGCGCAGGAACAGGATCGCCACTGTGATCAGGATCAGCGAGGAGCCGAGCATCCAGAGCAGATAGATATAGGAGTTGGAGGCGAAGGTCTGGCTGCGACGGGCAAAGACACGCAGCACGGCATCGTCGAGCTTGACGCGGATCTCGACGAAGTCCGAGCGGCCGACGGTATCGATCCAGAAAGGCAGGCCGATGCGCATGCGGATCTCGTCCGACAGCGCCTGGTCGAGAATGTCGAAAAAGGGGCGGGCGCCGCGTGGCGGCAGATCCTCGAGTGGACGAAACTCGATACCGAGTGCGAGCTGCTTTTGGGCCACCAGTTGGAGCAGGTCTGTCGTGTTCTTGTCATGGGGCATTTGCTGGTAGAGCTCGACGATCGCCGCGATGTCCTTGGTGGTGGCGGCCGACAGCCGCGCCGTCACGCCCTGCCAATATTTTTCCATGAACATATAGGTGACAATGGCCTGCAGCAGCACCATCGGCGTGATGATGATTAGCAGCGAGCGGGCATAAAGGCCCTTGGGCATGCGGTCGCCCAGCGCCGAAAGCACGCGCCCGGGACCAGCAGAGAGTTCACGTACCCTGGGCCAGGCAATGCGTGCGGCCTCGGAGACCCCGGACAGGCATTTGCGGAGCAGGGCCCCGGCAAACTGGAGGGCCGGCAGACGAGGCTCCATCACATGTCGACCATCAGGCGATATCCGGTGCCGCGTACCGTCTGCAGATAGACGGGATTGCCCGGATCCCTCTCGATCTTGCGCCGCAGCCGATTCACCTGCACGTCGACGGTGCGTTCATTGGCGATGTCGGCGGCGGGGCCGGCGAGTGCCAGCCGATCGACCGTCTCGCGCGGAACTTCGACCAGCAGGCGCAGCATGTCGCGCTCGCGTTCGGTGATGCGGACTGTCTCGCCGCCCTGCTGGAGTTCGCCGCGCGAGACATGAAAGGTGAAGTCGCCAAAGGTGACGATGTCGCTCGCCGGTTCCGCCGGTGGCGGAGCAACCGCCCGTTTCAGGATGTTGTTGAGGCGCAGCAACAACTCGCGCGGCTCGAACGGCTTGGGCAGATAGTCGTCGGCGCCGATCTCCAGGCCCTTGATGCGATCGTCCGGATCGCCGCGCGCCGTCAGCATCAGGATCGGCACGCTGGAACTGCCGCGGATCCAGCGGGTCAGATCGAAGCCGTTCTCTCCCGGCATCATCACATCGACGATCATCAGGTCGAAGGTGAACGCCTCAATGCGCTGGCGGGCGCTGGCGGCATGCTCGGCCGTGGTTACGCGATAGCCATGCTCGCCGAGATAGCGCGAGAGCAGCGTACGGATGCGGCTGTCGTCATCGACCAGCAGGATATGGGGGGCGTCGTCGGGAAGGACGGCAACCTTGTTCATTTCTTTTCGCCCCGAATCTTGTCACCTCTGGTGACATTGCCGTGGATGAGCCGAGCGACTTCCGCTCGCCCGTCCGGATCGACCATGGCGAACAGGAAGCGTTGCGCCAGTTCGGGACCGGTCAGGCCGGCTTCGGAGAGCGCCCGCGCGATGCGTTGGGATTGAGTCGTTGCCAGCTCGACGGCCAGTTGCTTGCCTTTCACCGTGGTGGTCAGCAAGCGCTGGCGCCGATCCTCCCGGCCTTCGCGCTGCAGGATGAAACCCTGGTCGACCAGGTCTTTCAGCACGCGGGCCAGCGACTGCTTGGTGATCTTCAGAATATCCAGCAATTCGGCGACAGTAAGATCCGGATTGCGGTCGACGAAATGCAGCACGCGGTGGTGGGCCCGCCCAAAGCCATAGGCTTCGAGGGCATGATCGGGATCCGCGACGAAATCCCGATAGGCGAAGAAGAAAAGTTCGATCAGCTCATAAAGCGGAGGCTCGCCCCGCTCGGTTTCCGAGCGAGGGGCGGGGGTAGGCGAGAACGAGAAATTTACGTCAGTCATATTGACATATTTTCGTCAGATCATTACGCAAACGGGGCTCACGGCGAAAGGATGTTCCGCAAGGGCGGGTGGAGACCTCAACGCGTGAAGTGCGGTGCCGTTTCCGGTACGAAACATAAGAGGATTTGGCCCCCGACGCAAAAGCGACGGTTGTTCTTATCCAGCCACGTCCCGAGCGGAAAAAGATGCTCGCGGCGAACGGAACAGTTTCCGCAACTGCCCGCCAATGGCTATAACATTGCGGTCATCAAGGTGTTTTTGCGATCCGGCGGAGTTGCCGACAATTGCAAGGATACCTCGAGGCAAGGAGTTGGAACAAACGAGCGCGCGGACATGAACGCGCTTTGCTCCAAAGCGTTTTGCGATTTGATGGAGTTGTCCAAAATCGCAAAGACGCGTCGAACTGAGAGTGAGAGCAAACAAGCGTTTTCGACAAAACGCGCTTTGCTCCAAAGCGTTTTGTGATTTGACGGAAGCGTTTCAAATCGCAAAGACGCGTCGAACTGAGAGTGAGAGCAAACAAGCGTTTTCGACAAAACGCGCTTTGCTCGAGGAAGCGCGAGGCGCTGGAGGATTTGTCATGTCGATGTTGCCCTTCGATCAACGCGATGGCTTTATCTGGTTTGATGGCCAGATGCTGGCCTGGGGCGATGCCAAGCTTCATGTTCTGTCGCATGGGTTGCATTATGGCGGCGCCGTCTTCGAGGGCGAGCGGTCCTATGGCGGCAAGATCTTCAAGTCCTCCGAACATTCGGCGCGTTTCCGCCGTTCGGCCGAGATTCTCGACTTCGCCATTCCTTATTCTGTCGAGGAACTCGATGCCGCCAAGCAGGCCGTGCTCGACAAGAACGGCCTGAAGGACGCCTATGTCAGGCCGGTCGCCTGGCGGGGCTCGGAAATGATGGCCGTGGCCGCCCAGCATGCCACCATCCATACCGCGATTGCGGTGTGGGAATGGCCGAGCATGTTCGACATGGCGACCAAGATGAAGGGCATCCGCCTTGACGTGGCCGAATATCGTCGGCCCGACCCGCAGACCGCGCCCTCGCTGTCGAAGGCCGCCGGCCTTTACATGATCTGCACCATCTCCAAGCATCGCGCGGAGCGTCGCGGCTATGCCGATGCCCTGATGTATGACTGGCAGGGCCGCGTGGCCGAATGCACCGGCGCCAATGTCTTCTTCATCCAGGACGGCAAAATCCACACGCCGATCGCCGACTGCTTCCTGGATGGCATCACCCGCCGCACGGCGATCGATCTCGCCAAGGCTCGCGGCCTGGAAGTGATCGAACGGCGCATCATGCCGGACGAGCTCGGCAGCTTCAGCGAGTGCTTCCTCACCGGTACGGCCGCCGAGATCACGCCGGTCTCAGAGATCCTCGAGCATAGCTATACGCCCGGCACCATCACCCGCACGCTGATCGAGGATTTTAATCAGGCCGTGCGTCCGGAGAGCCAGTCGGCCGCGGCCTGACCGGGCTGAGATCAGCGAGACGAAGCAGGGAGGCAGGCCCACAGGCCTGCCTTTTGCGTCTATGGTGCCGTAAGGAACGAAACCTGTTGCGGTGGCAACAGCGACAGCCTCGCCGCCGTGCTGGAATAGATGAGGTTGCGGCCAGGATGGGAGCGCGAGCGATGCGGGCATTTCGGCATCTGACCCTAGGGGCTGTCACGGCACTGGCATTCGCTGGCGCTTTCGCGCCGGCTGTCGGCATTGCACGGGACCGCTCGCAAATATTGCGTCTGGCGCCGCTTCAGATCATGTGCATTCGGGCACCATGTCCCTGGGGCGAGATGGCAATCAGATCAGTGGACGCTACCGATTCGCCGCACCCGCTCTATCGAGGGTCGTTGCCCAGGCTGCAGGCAAAGCCCGCCGATGCGGCCGCGATCCGTCGTGCCTGGCGGCAGCGGGCCTGCCTGATCGTCCGGGGCAGTGTGGAAAAGTCCGGCGCCGGCGCGAGCCTGCACGTATCAAGCATCTTGCGGCGATGCTGAGAGCCTGACGCATATTCCCAGGGCCTGCGGGAGATACCGCTCCATCTGTTCGCACCGGCCTGGCCCGATGGAGTTGCCGGCCAGGCCATCCGCAGCCTTGCGCCGCGCCACCTGACCGGCAGATTCGACTGAACGCCTTCCGCCGCTTTACGAGGCGTCGACCAGCGCCATGGCTTCCGGCATGTAGCGTTCGCCGCGGACGTTGGCCGGCGGCATGGCCGCGTCGATGGCGGCAAGGTCTGCTCCGCTGAGGGCAATCCCGGCGGCGGCCGCATTGTCCTCCAGGTGAGGCAACCGCCGTGCACCTGGGATCGGCACGATGAAGTCCCCCTGGTGCAGTATCCAGGCCAGGGCGAGTTGAGCCGGGGTTACCCCCTTGCCGTCGGCGATAAGGGAAAATTCGGCCAACAGGCGCTGATTCGCCTCCATGTTGTCTTCCTGGAAGCGGGGCAGGGATTTACGCCAGTCGTCGGCGGCGAGCGTGCTGTGATCCCGGATCGCGCCGGTCAGCAAGCCGCGGCCCAGCGGGCTGTAGGGCACGAAGCCGATGCCGAGTTCCCGGCAGACCGGCAGAACATCCGCCTCGACATTGCGGCTCCAGAGCGAGTATTCCGTCTGGACGGCGGCAATGGGATGGACGGCATGGGCGCGTCGGATGGTCGTCGCGCCGGCCTCCGACAGACCGAGGGCCTTGACCTTGCCCTCCCTCACCAGATCCGCCATGGCACCGACCGTATCCTCGATCGGCACGGCGGGGTCGACGCGATGCTGGTAGAAGAGGTCGATGGCCTCGATGCCCAGGCGACGAAGAGAGGCCTCGGCGACGGCGCGCACATGTTCGGGACGGCTGTCCACGCCGATGATGCGGTCCCGATCCTGGCCTTCCGGCGCAATGCGGAAACCGAATTTGGTGGCGATGACCACCTTGTTCCTTACGTCCTTCAACGCCTTGCCGACGAGCTCTTCGTTGGTGAAGGGCCCATAGACTTCCGCGGTATCGAAAAGGGTGATGCCAAGATCCACGGCGCGATGCAGCGTGCGGATGGCATCCGCCTCGGCTTGGCCGCCATAGGCAAAGCTCATCCCCATGCAGCCGAGGCCGATGGTGGAAACGTTGAGGTTTGAACCGAGCTTGCGTGTCTTCATGGGACGATCCTCCGTGGTGGCGGGGACCATGTACCCAAATACAATGTTCGATAATCCATGCTTTTATGAACGGCTTGTTCTATATGGCTTAACAATGAAGCGAGCCGACTTGCCTGCCCTCGTCATTCTCGCGGCCGTGGCCGATCAATGCAGCTTTCGTGGCGCTGCCCGCAAACTTGGCATGTCGGTCTCCGCCGTCAGCCAGGCGATCACGGGCCTCGAGGAAAGTCTCGGCGTGAGGCTGCTGACTCGCACGACGCGTAGTGTCGCCCCGACCGTCGCAGGGGAGCGGCTGTTGATCCAGTTGCAGCCAGCGCTTGCCTCGATCGAGGAGGCGCTCGATCAGGCGAGCGCCTCGCAGGCCGATATCGCCGGCATGCTGCGTTTCAGTGCACCACGCGCGGCCGTGCAGTCCGTGCTGCTGCCACTGGCATTGCGGTTCATGCGCCGATATCCGGCAGTGACCGTGGAAATCCTGGCGCAGGATGCCTTCACCGATATCGTGGCGTCGGGGGTCGACGCCGGCGTCCGATTCGGTGAAAGCCTGCATCAGGACATGATCGCCGTACCGCTCGGGGGTCCGCTGCGCTTTGCCATCGTCGGGGCGCCCAGCTATCTGAACGGTCGTCCTAGGCCGGAGCTGCCCGCCGATCTCCACGATCACGATTGCATCCAGCGTCGCTTCACCGATGGCTCCCTCTATCGCTGGGAACTCGAACGGGACGGCAAGGCGATCGAACTGGCCGTGACGGGCAGCCT
Organism: Labrys sp. F242; assembly: GCF_057813875.1. Lineage (NCBI taxonomy): Bacteria > Pseudomonadati > Pseudomonadota > Alphaproteobacteria > Hyphomicrobiales > Xanthobacteraceae > Labrys > Labrys sp. F242. Next base: position 653,551 of record NZ_JBVASG010000001.1, read on the forward strand.
GATCGTCAACGACGATGCGCTGATGCTCGATGCCGCCCTTGCCGGTCAGGGGCTGGCACTGCTGATCGAGGGACTTGTTGCCGAGGCGCTCGTGCAAGGCAAGCTCGTGCGCCTCATGGAGGATTGGTGCCCAGCCTTTCCGGGGCTCTTCCTCTATTACCCGAGCCGGCGCCTGATGCGCCCGGCCTTGCGTGCCTTTGTCGATTTCCTGAAGACACAGGCCTAACCGAAGCCGTTACAGTTTGGCGTAATGCAGCACGGCCACGCCGCAGGGGAAGGGGCGGGCGTCGATGAGCCTGAGCCGGGTCGTTTTGCGAAGCTCGCCGAGGACTGCCTTGCCGCTGCCGAGCAGAGCCGGATTGACGATGAAATGGAATTCGTCGATCAGCCCGGCCTCCGCCAGGGACGACACCAGGATGGGGCCGCCATAGACGATGATGTCCTTGCCGGGTTCCTGCTTGAGGCGGGTGACCTCCTCGGAGAGGCCTGACCTGGCGATTTCGGTATTGGCCCAGCGCGTCTCCGTCAGCGTGCGGCTGAACACGACCTTGCGCATGTCGCCGATCGCCTTGGCGAAACTTGACTGGAGGCTGGCGGAATCCTCCGCAACCGTCTGCCAATGCTGGTGAAAGCCTTCCTCTGCCATCACGCGGCTGAGCAGGATACAGTCGGAGGAAAAGTTGAGATCGTGGTGGTAGCGGCGCAATTCCTCATCCCAGCCCCAATCCGGTGCCCAGTTCCACACCATCCAGTCATTGATGCCATCCTGGCTCGAACTGAAGCCATCGGCGGAGATCTGCATTTCCAGCTTGAGCTTGCGCATGGCCTGGCCTCGCTGTGGGGGAATTTCAGGGCGACACCTCGGCGAGATAGGCTTCGAGCCTATCGAAGCTCTGGTTCCAGCCCTCACCATGGCCGTCCCGCGAGGCGAGGGAGGTGAAGATGGCCTGGTGAAAGCGCATCAAGGTCTGGCCGTTCTCATCCTTGAAGGTGACGGTGACGATGGTCTCGGGGCCGGGATTGCCGTCGTCGCCTTCCCAGGCATGGGTGAAGACGAGGCGGGCAGGCGGCTCCACCTCCAGATAGGTGCCGCGAACCCAATGATCCGTGCCATCAGGCGCATGCAGGCAGGTGCGGTAGAAGCCCCCGGGATTGCAGTCGAACTGGTCGGCGGTGGCGGTGAAGCCCTTGGGTCCGGGCCAGTGGGCGAGGTGCTGCGGGTCCGTCCAGGCCTTGAACAACAGTTCGCGCGGAGCCTTGAACAGGCGGGTGATGACGAGCTCGTGCTCGCCGGCCGCCGGGGCAGCCTGGGTGTGGCTAGTCATGTTTGTCGTCCTTGTTGTTTCCGCGGGCCTGGAGTTCGGCGAGATAGTCGTCGAGACGGTCGAAGCTCTCGTCCCAGAAGCGGCGATAATGCTGGACCCAGTCGAAGGCTTGCCGCAGCGGCTCGGCCTCCAGCCGGCACGGGCGCCATTGCGCCGTACGGCCGCGGCTGATGAGGCCGGCCTTCTCCAGGACCTTGAGATGCTTGGAGATGGCGGGCTGCGTCAGCGTGAAGGGCTCCGACAATTGCATGACGGTTGCCTCGCCCCGGGCCAGCCGGGCCAGGATGGCCCGGCGGGTCGGATCGGCGAGGGCCGAGAAGGTGTCGCTGAGATGATCGGGCATCGTATATAGCCATATGGTTAATTAACCTAATGGCTATATACGATATCTAGGGACGACGCGTCAAGGTTGATTTGTTCTGTGTTTGAAAGGGCGGGTCCTGGTTAGGGCGCGCGACCCCTCATCCCCCTGCCGGGATCTCTAGTCAACTCAAGAGAGTTGACGACACCCGCAGGGGGATGAGGGGTGATACGCGGCCTAGAAAGAAGGGGCTGGATCGCCTCAGCCGGCCTTCACCCGCAAGAGCCGCAGTGCATTCAGGGTGACCAGCACGGTCGCGCCGGTATCGGCGAGGATGGCCGGCCACAGGCCGGTGATGCCGGCGATGGTGGTGACCAGGAACACCGCCTTCAATCCGAGCGCCATCGTGATGTTCTGATGGATGTTCGTCATGGTCCGCCGCGACAGCGTGACCATGCTGGCCACGTCGCTGACGCGCCCATGCAGGACGGCGGCGTCGGCCGTCTCCAGGGCGACGTCGGTGCCGCCGCCCATGGCGATGCCGATATCGGCCGCCGCTAGCGCCGGCGCATCATTGATGCCGTCGCCGATCTTGGCCACGGTCAGTCCCTGCGCCTTGAGTTCGTTGACGATGCGCTGCTTGTCCTGCGGCAGCAATTCGGCATGCACTTCCAACCCGAGTTTGCCGCCGATGGCCTGGGCGGTGCGGGCATTGTCGCCGGTGAGCATGAGAGTGCGCACGCCGGCAGCACGCAGGGCCGACAAGCCGGCGATGGCATCCTCGCGTGGCTCGTCGCGCATGGCGATGAGGCCGGCCGGCGTGCCGCCGGCCAGGAGCACCGAGACGGTCTTGCCTTCCTGGTTGAGGGCCTCTATGCGCGCGGTGATTTCGGCGGAGAGTGCCGTTTCGCTCGCCGCGGCCTTGGGCGAGCCGAGGAAGAGCGCGAGGCCGTCGATGCTGCCGGTCACGCCCTTGCCACCGAGCGCCTTGGAGTTCGTGGCAACGGACGTGAGGATGTTCTGTTCGGCGGCCTTGGCCAGGATCGCGGTGGCGAGCGGGTGGCTGGAACCGGCTTCAAGGGCCGCGGCCAGCCGCAGCACCTCGGCTTCCTGGCGGCCGAGCGGCACGATGTCGGTCACCTTGGGCTTGCCCTCGGTGAGCGTGCCCGTCTTGTCGAAGGCGGCGGCGGTGATCTTGCCGACGGTTTCGAGCACGGCGCCGCCCTTCATCAACAGGCCGCGGCGCGCGCCGGCCGAGAGCGAGGCGGCTATCGCCGCCGGCGTGGAGATGACGAGGGCGCAGGGGCAGCCAATCAAGAGGATCGCCAGGCCCTTGTAGATCCATTCGTTCCAGGAAGCGCCGCCGATGAGGGGAGGCAGGATCGCCACCAGGGCGGCCACTACCACCACGCCCGGCGTGTAGTAGCGCGAGAACCGATCGATGAAGCGCTCGGTCGGCGCCTTGCTTTCCTGGGCTTCCTCGACCAGCTTGACCACCCGGGCGATGGTGTTGTCGGCGGCGGTCGCCGTCACGCGGATGCGCAGTGCCCCGTCGCCATTGACGGTGCCGGCGAAGACGGTGTCGGCGGTCTCCTTGCGCTTGGGTGTGCTCTCGCCGGTGACCGGTGCTTCGTCGATGGAGCTCTCGCCCGAGACGATGACGCCGTCGGCGGGAATGCGGTCGCCCGGCCGCACCAGGATCACGGCGCCAACGGCGAGGGTTTCGGCCGGAATCTCCTTGGTGCGTCCTTCTTCTTCGAGAAGAGCGGTCTTCGGCACCAGGCTGGCGAGAGACTGGATGCTGGCGCGTGCCTTGCCGGCGGCGACGCCCTCCAGCAATTCGCCGACCAGGAACAGGAAGACCACGGCGGCGCCTTCCTCGGCCGCCCCGATGATCACCGCGCCGACGGCGGCGATGGTCATCAGCATCTCGATGGTGAAGGGCATGCCGTAGCGAGCCGCGACGAAGGCGCGCCGTGCGATCGGAATGAGACCGACCAGCATGGCGATCTCGAAAGACCAGACCGCGATCGAAGGGAAGAGGTGTCCGATGCCATAGGCCGCTACCAGCGCGATGCCGGCGGCGATGGTGAGCACGCCCTTGCTGGAGCGCCACCACGGGCCTGAGGAGGGGGCATGATCATGACCATGCAGGCCGGCGAGGGTCGGGGCCTCGCCCCGGGCGCCGTGATCGTGCTTGCTGTGGTCGTGTCCAGCGTGATCGTCATGGTCGTGGTCATCGTGATCGTGCCCCGCATGATCATGGTCGTGACCAGAGCAGGCGCCGTGATCGTGATCGTGCTTATGATCGTGTGCGGGCTTCGCTCCCACGGCCGCCGGCGTCGAGGCACTCAGGGGCGAGACCATGTAGCCGAGGCGGCGGACCCTGTCCTCGACGACGCCGAGATCCTGGCCGTCGCCATGCTTGACCGTCATGGTGCCGGCCGTCACCGAAACCGAGACGTCCTCCACGCCGGTGACGCCGCGTACGGCCTTGTCGATCTTGCTGGCGCAGGAGGCGCAGTCCATGCCCTCCACGCGGTAACGGGTCTGGCTTGCAGCGATTGCCATTTCGAGTCTCGCATTTCGAATGGGTTGTATCTTCTGCAAAGGGGACTACATCCTCTAGTGGCTAGAGGAGCAAGCGGAAAATGAAGCTTTCAGGCGTGGCGATCGGCGAGGCGGCCAAACGTAGCGGCGTCAAGGTGCCGACCATCCGTTACTACGAGCAGGTCGGCCTGCTGCCGGCGCCGCCGCGCACCGATGGCAACCGGCGTCTCTACGAGGCAGCCGATGTGCGCCGGCTCGCTTTCATCCGCCATGCGCGGGAACTCGGCTTCGAGGTCGATGCGATCCGAACCCTGCTCGATCTGCAGGACAATCCTGGCCAGTCCTGCGCGGCGGCCGATGCCATCGCCCAGGCTCGCCTCATCGAGGTGGAGCAGCGCATTGCCAGCCTGCAGGCGTTGAAGGTGGAGCTGCAGCGCATGGCGGAAGGCTGCCGCCACGGCCGCGTCGCCGAATGCCGCGTGATCGAGATCCTGGCCGATCACGACAAATGCCTGCATGTGCATCACTGAGCGCGGCGCGTCCCGGCGCCGCAGCGCTTTCTCAATGAGCGATCTCGTCATGCCCCCTGCGCCAATAGGCGACGATGAGATGCTTGTGCTGGCGCAGGCCACGCTCGCCCAGGAGCTGGGCGCGCAAAGTGCGGAAAGCCTGGTATTCGCAGCCCACCCAGGCATAGAGGCGGGAACCGTCGCCGGGGAGGGCGGTGCGGCTGACCGCATCGACCAGTAGATTCGTGGTGCCGGCCGGCGCGCCGTTGCGGAACAACCACTCGATCTCGATGGCCGCGGCAAAATCGAGCTGCTGTACCTCGCTTTCGTCGGCGACCTCGATGAGGGCCTTGCCGCGCGCGCTTGCGGGCAGGCGCTCCAGCATGCGTCCGATTGCCGGAAGCGCGGTTTCGTCACCCACGAACAGATACCAGTCGGCCTCTGCCAGGCCGCCGCCGCCCGGGCCGAGAACGCCGACCTCCTCGCCCGGCTTCACGCTTTCCGCCAGGATGGAGCCCGGGCCAGCATCGGCATGGCGCACGAAATCGATATCGAGCGTACCCGCCGCAACGTCGAGCGAGCGCACGGTATATTTGCGCAGGCTGGGTTTGCGATCGGGATCGGGCCAATGGATCAGCCCGTCCGGACCGACGCTCGGCCATTGCGCCTCGGACAGGTCGGGGTGCTGGGCGAGGATGTTGAGATGCAGTGCCTCCATGGACTGATAGCGCGAGACGTCACTGGCGGAAAAGGTGATACGGCGCATCCGAGGCGTCACATCCTTTACTCCGATCACCCGGAAGATCTGGAAGTTGGGAGGACGTGAGATCTCCGTGCCATCCCCAGTCCAGGCGATGGTGGGCCGGCGGCCCTGGGCAAATTCCAGGATATGCGAGGCTACGGCCTGACGGATGAAGTAGAGTTCCTCGAGACTCTCCGCCTCGGTGTCGACCAGTGTGGCTGGGCCGGTCTTCGAAAAGCGGGCCTGGGCGCCGCGGAAACGAAGGATATGGGCGCCGTCGCGCTGCTCGACCGCCGCACCATGTTCGATGAAATGCTCGCAGAGCGGCCCGATCACCGCTTCGGGGTCAGGCAATTCGATGCGGGCCTGGGCGACAAAACGCTTCATGGGTTTGCCTTCTGGTGTTGATGGGTCGGGGGGATGCCTGAGCGGCTGCTCCGCTCGACCACACCGTCGACCATGATTTGCAGCCGTCCCTGCGAACAGTGCTCCACCCGCGCCTCGACGTCGTAGACATCGGCCAGCATGCGCGGGGTGAGGATTTCGTCGGGCGGTCCGGCGCCATGGAGCCTGCCCTGGCGCATGACGATGAGGTCGTCGGCCCATTGCGCGGCCAAGGCGAGATCGTGCAGCACGGCCACCACGATGCGGCCACCCGCGGCATAGTCCTTGATGCTGCGCATGATGAAATATTGCCGCGACAAATCGAGTGCGCTCGTGGGTTCGTCGAGCAGCAGCACGGGCGGTGCGCAGGCGATGGCTTGCGCCAGGCTGGCCACCTGCTTCTGTCCGCCGGAGAGCCGGTCGAGCGGCAGGGAGGCGAGATAGGGCACGCCGAGACGGGTGAGGACATCCAGCGCCTGCTCGGCATGCGAGCCTGCGCCTTCGCCGGCCTGGGCGACCCGCAGGGTCGCGATCACCGTTTCCAGCACGCTGAGGGAGACGTCGAGCGGCAGGGCCTGCGGCATGAAGCCGACCAGCCTCGCCCGTGCGGCGGGGCTGATGCGGGTGAGGTCGCGCTCGCCCAGCGCGACCTCACCGCGCATGCGAATGAGATGAGCCATGGCGCGCAGCAGGGTCGACTTGCCGGCACTGTTGGGGCCGACCAGCGCCACCAGCCGCCCCGGCTGCAGGGGGGGCAAAGTGAGATCGGCGATGATGTCATGCCCGCCATAGCCGGCATGAAGCCCGCGCACGACGAGTGTGGGGGTATGATCCGCTTTCATCGGCCTTTCCCCAGCGTTCGCAGCACCAGGGTGAAGAACACGGGCAGGCCGATCAGCGCTGTCACCACGCCGACGGGCAGCAGCAGGCCAGGTATGATCAGCTTGGTGACGATGGAAGCGACCAGCATGACCAGCGCTCCCACAGCCATGCTGGCGGGCAGCAGGAAGCGATGGTCCTCGCCGACCAGCAGCCGCGCGATATGCGGGCCGACCAGGCCGACGAAGCCGATCACGCCGACGAAGGCCACCGCGGTGGCCGAGAGCAGGCCGACGCGCAGCAGCGATCCCAGCCGCAACCTGGAAATGTCGACGCCGAGGCTGCGGGCGCGTTCCTCCCCCAGGCGCAGCAGCGTGAAGCGCGAGGAAGCCGCCAGCGAGAAGGGAATGCTGACGGCGAGCACGACAGCCAGGATCAGGGTGGAACCGGCATCCGCGCGCACCAGGCTGCCCATGCGCCAGAAGACGAGCTGCTGCAGGGCATCGGTCGAGGCCATGAATTGCAGCAGCGACAGCAGGGCTTCGGCCGACAGGCCGATCGCGATGCCAAACAGGATCAGGGTCTGCGGACTGGCGCCGCGCCAGCGGGCGAGCACGTGGATCGCCCCCAGCGAGAGGACGGCGAACAAGAAGGCATTGGCCGAAACCATCCAGCCCGCCGGTAACCCGGGCAGCGACAGGCCCAGCACGATCGCCACCGCCGCGCCGAGAGCGGCGCTGTAGGACACGCCGAGCGTGAACGGTTCGGCGAGGGGATTTCCGAGCACCGTCTGCATTTCCGCACCCGCCAAGGCAAGGGCGGCGCCGACCAGCAACGCCATCACGCTCATCGGCAGGCGGACCTGCCAGACGATAACCTGGATGGGGCGGGCCACTTCGTCCGTGTCGAACAGAGCCGCCAACGTGTTGTGCAGGCCGACACTGGACGGGCCGACGACGAGGTCGATCGAGAAGGCGGCGAGCCCGAGTGCGATCAGTGTAAGGACCAGGAGCAGGCGGCGGCGCTGGCTCGCGCGATAGTCGGTGAGGGCGGTGCGGCCGGAGCCATCGGTGGAAGGGACGGGGCTCATGGCGCCGACGGACCCGTCACAGGTCTCGCATCGATCCAGAAGGTTCCCTCGATCGGGGCTGCCAGGAAGCTCCGGTTGATCTCGGCCAGGGTCTGCGCCGGGTCGAGATCGGCGACCAGCTCCGGATGCGTCCATTTCGCCAGGCATTCGATCGCCAGGATGTTCAGGGCCGAAATGGCGACCTGGTGCGACAGGCCATAGGCGCGGCCTTCACGCACGGCGCTGAGTTCGCCGAGGAGATTGCGCTGGACCACGGCGCGCAGGGAGGTGCGGGCTGTTTCCGGCTCGATGCCGGCGCCGAGAACGAGGCCGCCGCGCTTGGCCAGATGCGAGCCGCCGGTGCCGACATAGACTTTTGGATCGGCGGCCAGGACATATTCGGGGCTGAGCTGGCCATCATAGCCGGGAACGATGTCCGCTCCGAGTACGCGGCCGCCGGCAAAGGCCAGGTCATGCGTGATGGGATTGTCCGCGCCGGGGGTGGAGCAGCATTGCAGGCCGGCATGGGCATCGACGAGGACCTGGGGCCAGGTGCCCCGGGGCTTCGTCTTCTCGCCTCGAAGTCGCTGTGCGATGGCGTCGTAGCGAGCCTTCAGGAAGGCCGCAAAGGCTTCGGCACGGGTATCCTGGCCGATGGCCCTGCCAAGCAGGCGGATCGAGGCGATGGTTGCCTCGCCGGCTCGCCTGCTGTTGCGGGGCGAGTCGAGAAAGATTACCGGCACGCCCGCAGCTTCGAGCTTGGCCGCGATCGCGTCCCAATCGGGCTGCCAGATGCTGACGACGAAAAGATCGGGTTGCGCGCCGAGGATCGCCTCGACCGAGCTGTTGGCGGGCGAAACTGCGCCGACCACGGCAATGTTGTCGATCTCGGGGAAACGGCGGCGAAAGGCATCGTAGAGGCCGCGATCGAAACGCTGCGGCGCGGCCCAGCCGGCCAGCTTGGAGATTGGCTGCGGATCGACGAGGGCCAGCGACAGCAGGACGAGGCTGTCATTGGTGACGATGCGCCTGGCCGGCTGTTGCAGGCGAACCTCGCGGCCGGCGGCGTCCGTCAGCCGGATCTCGGCTTGGGCCACCGATACCAGGCTCATGGCAGCCAGGATGAGGCTGCCGAGCAAGAGGAGGGTCATACGCACGTGAGCCACCATTCCGGTGACTGCGGCCTGCGGTTCGGTGCGGTAGAGCTCTGCGATCATCACCATGTGTATTTCAGATTCGCGGTGATGGCGCGTGCCGCACCGTAATTGCAGCTGCCACCGGTCCTGTTGAGACAGTGCGAGACATAGGTCTTGTCGAACAGGTTGGTAACGTTGACCCGAAGGGTCGTGCCCTGGAGTTCCTTGCGCAGCGTGCCGAAATCATATTCCGCGCCAAGATCGACCAGCATGCGGCCGGGAATACGCAACTCCGGATAATAGGTGACATCGGTCTGATAGGAGGAGGTTGCGCGCATGCCGGCGCTCAGGGACAGGCCGGGCACGATGCCGGGGCGATAGAGAGCCCACAGGCTGGCCTGGTGCTCGGGCAGCCGTAGCATTTCCCTGCCACGCTCCACCGCATTGGTGGAGGACAGGATCTTGGAGTCCGAATAGGCATAGGAGGCCATCACCTGGAATTGCGGCGAGAAATCATACTTGCCTTCCAATTCGATGCCGCGAACGCGCTGCCGACCGTTCTGGACAGAACCCACGATTCCGAGGGAGGACAGCGAATTATCCGTGGTGAGTTGGAAGGCTGAAACGCTCACCATACCCCCGCCACCGGGGGGCTCGTACTTCAGGCCGGCCTCATATTGCTCCGCCGTCAAGGCCTCGAAAGGTTGCCCGTAAGCGCTGGTTCCAAGCAACGGCAAGAAGGAGGTCGAATAACTCGCATAGGGTGCCAGCCCATTGTCGAACAGGTAGGTTAGCCCTGCGCGCCCGCTCAATTGCCTGTCCTTGGTGGTAACAGGTGCCTTACCTCTGGGCATGCGGTCTTTCGTATCAATCTGCGAGATGTCGTAGCGCAGGCCGAGCGTTGCGACCCAGCGGTCATAGCGGACCTGGTCCTGGATGTAGGCGCCGACTTGGTTCTGTGTCTGCAGGCCGGAGCGCTGAAGCGGGGCCAGTGGGAACGGGCCATTGCCATAGACGGGATCGAGGATGTCGATCGGCCGTGTCGGGCCGCTATTGCCGAAATTGGTCGACGAGGTGCCATGCACATAGTCGAGGCCCGCCAGCACCGTGTGATCGAAGCGGCCGGTGGCAAATTTGGCCTCGATCTGGGTGTCGACCGTGAAGGCCGATAGCGTGTCCTGCGACATGGCAGTGACGCGATCAAGGGTTCGTCCGTCGGACTGCCAGGCAAAGGCAGGGTTCACCAGCACCAGTTTCATGCTCTGGTCGGAGCGGCCGTAGCGCAGGTTCTGGCGCACCGTCCAGGTGTCGTTGAAACGGTGCTCGAACTCGTAGCCCAGATGGAAATAGTCGCGGTGGAAGTGGCCCCAATCCGGCTCTCCAAGGAAGATGTCGCGCGGGATCTGGCCCTTGGGATTGCGCAGCAGCGTGCCCACGGCCGGATAGAAGCGCGGATTGAAGACCGGCCGATCATTCTGATAGTAGCCGTAAAGCGTCAGCGTGGTGTTCTCGTCGGGGCGCCAGCTCAGGCTCGGCGCGATCAGGAACTGCCGGTCGCGCTCATGGTCGATCTGGGTGTTGAGGTTCTTGGCCAAGCCGATCAGCCGATAAGACCAGGCGCCGTCGTTGCTGAGGGGGCCGGTGAAGTCGAAGGCGCCCTGGATGCCGCCGAAAGCGCTGGATTGCAGCGACATTTCGCGGCGGGCGGTGGTGAGCGGGCGCTTGCTGACCTGGTTGATGAAGCCGCCCGGCACCGTGCGCCCATAGAGCACCGAGGCCGGGCCCTTGATCACCTCGACCCGATCAAGCGTATAGGGGTTGATGGCGGGATTGGCGTAGGCGCTGGGATCGCCGGGCAGCACGAGCCCGTCGAGCCAGGTTGTGGCGTAGGTGTTGAAGCCGCGGATGTAGAGCCAATCATAGCGGATATCGTTGCCGTTCGGGTCCGACATCACGCCCGGCGTGTAGCGCAGTGCCTCGGCAACCGTATTGGCACCCTGCGCATCCATCTGTCCGCGCGTGACGACGCTGACCGCCTGTGGTGTTTCGATCAGGGGCGTATCGGTCTTGGACGCGCTCTTGTTGCGCTTGGCCACCACGCTCCGCTCACCGCTCGGGCCACCTGTCGCCTGGACGACGACCGGATCGAGCTCGATCGGTTGCGACGTCGCCGTGCCATTCTGCTGCGCCAGGGCGGCGGGCGCGGACACGCCATGGAGAAGGACGATGGTGAGCGTCAGCCCGGAGACGTTTGCAACCATACGCAATCGCAACACGAATTCTGCGCAGTCTAGATTCATTCTAGATTTTGAATTTCGTAACGATCCACTGGTAACGCTGCGATTGTATTCTAGTTTTGATCTATTCAAAAACATGCGAGGCCCAGGGAATTGACTTACTAGGTGAGTTTAATTATCGGCTATGGCATTGTTTCGTACTTGGCAATGTTAAGGTCTTTGCGCGCCGATCTTAGATCTTTGCGCGCCGATGAAATCTTTGGTGACGGATGATCGCGGCGTCCCAAGCCCTGACTCTGGGGTGGAGAGATGCCGGACGTAGACGGAAGGGCTTTGCCGATGAGCACAGTGTCAAGCCAGCGCGGGCAGGCTACCGGCGGCGAGCTCAAGGCCATTCGCGTGCGCGATTTCCTCGAAAGGGACCGGGTTGCCCTCGATAGTCCCGACAGCCGCCTGTCGATGGATGATATCCTGATGGAAGGCGAGTTTATGCACCGGGAATTGCGCCCGGGCCTGTTCCTGCATGGCGGCGATGTGGTCGAAGAGCACGCCTTTACGGTCACCTCGCATCTGCAGGCGGGCCTGTCCTGCATCTTCTTCGTGGACGGCAAGGTGGGGCTTGGGATCGGCGACCGTCATTTTGAGTTTCGGGGCGGGCCGCGCGGGGCGATGGAAGGCGTTGCCATCATGAGTACCACGCCCGAGATCTTCCGCAGGATCTCGCGGGAACGCCAGCATGTCCGCCATCTGGTCGTGTCCGCCTCGCCGGAATGGTTGCAGATCGAAGGTCTTGAAGCGGTGCATGGCGATGGGGTCGTGGCCGGGCTGCTCAAGGATCATCTGGGCGAGCATCGCTGGATGTTGACACCGCGCCTGGCCGAGCTGGTGCGGCAGGTCATGACGCCGACGGCCTTCGCGCCGGAACTGCGCAATCTCTATCTGGAGGGGCGCGCCGTGGAGATCGTAGCGGAGACCATCGCTGCGGCGACGCGGACAGATCGCGGCAAGCCCGCCAGCGGTGCTTTGGCTCGTCAGGATCTGGTCCGCCTGCGGCGCGCCAAGGATCTGATCGAAGCCCATCTGGCCGAGTCGCTCAGCATCGAGGCGATCGCCCGGGAGGCGGGGGTCTGCGCCAGCGGCCTGCAACGGCTGTTCCGGTTGGGGGAGGGCCATAGTGTCTTCGACTATGTGCGGCGCATTCGGTTGGAACATGCCCATGCCGCCCTGCTGTCGGGCGAGAAGAGTGTGCAGGAGGCCAGCGAGCTGGCGGGCTATGCCAGCCCGGCCAATTTCGCCACCGCTTTCCGTCGCCAGTTTGGTATCACTCCCCGCGAGGTGCTGGGCGCGCGACGGGCCCATTGAGGCCACCGGACCATCCATGAACCCGCCTGGTGTCAGGCGATCAGCTTGGCGCGCAGAAATGAGGCGAGCTGCTGTGTGGGATTGCTCGGTTCTTGCGCCAGGAACAGGCCGAAATAGGCAGCCGGCGGCGGTGGCAGGCGATATCGCGGCGCGAGGGTCTCGCAATCGGCCGGGAGCGTTTCCGGCAGCATCAGGCTGATGCCGAGACCGGCCCTCAGTGCCCCGACCAGCGCCGCGAAGGTGGTGACGTGGCAGGCGATCGTCCAGGCGATGCCGGCCTCGGCGAAGGCGACGGCCGTCCGATCCTGCCAGGTGCAGGATTCCTCGAAGGCAACCAGCGGTACCGGCTCGTCGACGGGCAGGTCGATCAGGCGGCTGCCGCCCCAGACCAGCCGGCGCGACCAGTGGAAATGCGGTGACGACCCGAAACGGGAGGGGTCGGCGATGACGATATCGCAGCGACCGTCCCGCACGGCGAGGTCGAGGTCGGGGCTGTGGGCCGTCATCAGGTCGAGCTCGATCCGGGGGTGCTGCTGGCGGAAATCGGCCAGCAGCAGCGGCAGTTGCGTCAGCGCGAGATCCTCGACCAGTCCCAGCCTGATCCTGCCGGCCAATTGCTGGCCCTCGATCTGCCGCCGGGCATCGCTGGTCAGGGCGAGCAGGCGCCTGGCATAGGCCGCCAGTGTCTCGCCGGCCTGCGTCAGCGAGACGCCGCGCGAGGTTCTGTCGAGCAGTCTGGCACCGAGATCGCTTTCGAGCCGCTGCAATTGCATGCTGACCGCCGCCTGCGTCCGCGACAGCCGCTCGGCTGCCGCGCTGATCGTCCCGGTTTCGGCGGCCGCAAGCAGGGCACGCAAGAGATGGGGATCCAGATCCCTGGTCATAAATTATCCTGATATTGACATAATCATTATAAGAATACTTTTTAATTACCGGATCTGGCAAGTCTGCTCCCGCTGAATTGCAGGAGGCCATCATGCTCGCCAAACGGTTTCACGAACTCGGTCTCGCACCGCCGCTGGTCGCCCGCGCCGACCTGCCATTTGCGCCTTGCGTGCGTGTCGGCGACATCGTCTACATTTCCGGCCAGATCCCGGAGCGGGGGGAGGAAGTTGTCGCGATCGGCAAGGTCGGCGAGGATGTGAGCCTCGACGAGGCCCGCAAGGCCGCCGAATTATGCGCCGCCAACGTGCTGTTCTGGCTCGACGCGGCGTTGCAGGGGGATCTCGACCGGGTCGTTCGCATCGCCAAGGTCGCGGTCTATGTCAATGCGGCGCCGGGATTCAGCCAAATCTCGCAGGTGGGCAATGGCGCCTCCGAACTGTTTCTCAAGATCCTCGGATCACGAGGCGAGCATGCCCGCTCCGCGCTGGGGATGGCGTCGCTTCCCCTCGGCGTAGCCGTCGAGGTCGATGCCATCGTGCATGTCCGATAGGCAAGATTATTCATAAGATATTGGAAAATGGAATGAATCTCGGCATAGATGGAAAACGCGCCTTGATCCTGGGCGGCAATAAGGGCCTTGGTCGTGGTGTCGCCGCGCGCCTGGCGGAAGAAGGCGCGGCGGTTGCCGCGGTCGGCCGTGACGATCAGGCGCTCAAGGGGACGCTCGAGGACCTTCACCGTTTTTCGCCGGCCTCGTTCGGGATTCGGGCCGACCTCGACGATCCCCTGCAAGTGACCCAAATGCTCGAACAGGTCGATCGTGAATGGGGCGGTGTCGACATTCTGTTGCTCAATGGCGGCGGGCCGCCGCCCTATGGCGCCTGCGATACCGACGCGGCCCGATGGCATCGGCAGTTTGACGCCATCTTCATGACAGGGCTGCGCATCGCCGCCCATGTCCTGCCTGGCATGCGCTCCCGGCGCTGGGGGCGGCTCCTCGTGGTGTCATCCACAAGCGTGCGCGAGCCGATCAAAGGGCTCGCGGCATCGAATGCCCTGCGGGCGGCGGTGGCCGGATGGGCAAAGAGCCTGGCCAGCGAGGTTGCGGCCGACGGCATCACCGTCAACCTTCTGCTTGCCGGCCGGCTCGACACCGAACGCACCAAAGTGCTCGATCGTCTCGATGCCGAGGCGCGCGGCGTCACGGCCGAGACGATCGCAGCGGAAAGCCAGGCCGAGGTTCCGATCGGGCGCTACGGTACGCCCGACGAATTCGGCGCGGTTGCCGCTTTCCTGGCCAGTGATCTGGCTTCCTATGTCACCGGCACGGCCATTCCGATCGACGGCGGCCTGGCGAGGGCGATTCTTTAGTTCCCGCCTAACCTCAACCTGTCCCGAGCTTTGGCAAGCGTGGGGCCGCCGGCCGCCACGATATTCATCTGCGACGCGGTGACGTTTGCGCGCACCAGGCCTTGCGTGAGGCCGGCATTAGGTACGTTCTTGCTGAAGGAGAAAGTCATGATCACCGAATCCCTCGATTTGCGCGCGTCGACGAGATGGCCGTTATAGGGAGCGAGCGTCGGTGACCCCTCCATGAGAAGCTGGAGAGCCTGGCGTAGTTTTGCGTCGGTCAACTTCGGATTGGCCAATATTGCGCGAACGCCCACGGCACTGTTGGCTGGCGTTGCCGCGGTGCCGACTACCAAGAAACCGAGGCCTCCGCATTGCGGCTTGACGCAGACCAGTAATTTTTTGATGCGCGCCCCGGCCGGGACAAGCCCTCCGTAGGATCGCGCCTCTACCCAACCCTGTGAGGCCAGGCCTGGGTCGGAAGCTGGCGAAAATGACGTGCGCCCCGACGTTCCCGCGCAGGCGCCCAGTGCAAGACAAATCAGAAAGGTACCAAGAAGACGAATCAAGTGAACCCCCAGGATGCAAGAACAGACGACCTGTTCCATTGCGTCATCAAGCTAAGGGCGAGGCCTGGGGCAAGCAAACGATTTCGGAACCGAAGTCGTCATCCCAACGAAAAGATCAAGGAGGGAGGCGCGGTGCTACTCCGCCGCGATTGGAATGCTCACGCCGGGCTCTTCCTCGAACGGAGTTTCCAGCTCGACGAAACGGTCGGGGAAGAAGCCGTTGAAGTGGGTGCGCAGGCCGAGCGAATAGGCGCCGATATGGCCGATCTCGATCCAGTCGCCGGTGTCGACAGTCTCGGGCAGATAGAAGGGGCGGGTCAGGATGTCGACGGAATCGCAGGTCGCGCCGCAGATGCGGAAGGGCAAGAGTTTGTCGGGCGAGCCATTGCGGCGTTTGCGGGCGGGGTCGGGGATGAAGCGGGTGGGCAGCAGCAGCTTGCCCGTCCATGAATCGGAGAGCGAGGCCCAGACGCCGTCATTGATGTAGAGGCGCTGGCCCTTCTTGAGCAGCACGCGCACCATCACCGACAGGCAGCGCGCCACGATCACGCGGCCGGGTTCGGCCACCAGCGGCAGGTCGTCCAGCTTCCAGTCGGCGATATCGACGCCGATCTGGCGCATCAGGGCCTCGGTCGTCGGCGTGCCCTGGTTCGAGCCCTTCTTCTTCGGATCCACGCCATATTGCGCCGGAAAGCCGCCGCCGATGTCGAGGCTGACGATATCCTCCTTGATGCGCGAACGCACCCAGGCAACGGAAGCGAGTGCCCGCTCATAGGTCTCGGGATCCTCGACCTGGGAACCGACATGGAAGGCGATGCCGGTCTTGAAGCCGATGCCGGCCATGCGGTCGAGCAGCTCAACGGCGTGTGTCGGTGTGGCGCCGAATTTCTTGGAGAGTTCATAGGCCGCCGCACCCTTGGTGGCCAGGCGCAGGAACAGCGTGATCTCCTCGGGCGGAATATCGAGGGCGCGCACGATGCGCAGGATCTTGGCGACCTCGTCCTCATGGTCGAGCGAGAGCTCGCGGATGCCATAGGTCTCCAACGCCAGCCGGATATGGGACTGGGCCTTGACCGGATGCATATAGAGCAGTTCGCAATTGGGAGAGGCTGCGCGGGCCGCCTCGAATTCGGCAGGGCTGGCCACATCGAAGGAGGTGATGCCGGCCTCGGCCAGCACCTTGAGGATCATCGGTTCGCCATTGGTCTTAACGGCATAGGCAGTCTTGCCGGGGAACTGCGCCATGAACTCGCGCGCATCGGCGGCCAGGACCTGCGGACGGAAACCGTAGACCGGCTCGTCCGGGCGGAGCGCCAGCGCAGCTTCGCGGGCGGTGGTGAATTTCTGCATGGCCGAATCGACGCCCCGTTTCATGATCCATGTTTAAGCCTGTTCATGGCTGCTGCAAAACAACCGTCTTTCCTGACAGAAATGTGACGGCGGCGATGAGGAGAGAAGCGGCCCCGCCAAACTGGGTCGATTGCGTCACGCACGGCCATGCGCACTCCCTGAACGGTGTCTCTCGCCACCGTGACTCAAGCGCGGTCCGAAATTCCCAGAAACGAGGCTTCATCGGCCTGGACTTTCGCCGCAGGCGGTGATTGCATCGGTCTTATCCGGACCGGAAGCGATTGGGGCTCGGCCGTACGGCTTGGCGCTTGACGGGCGGCCTCGGCACGGACAGATTCGCACAGTTGCTGATTTAAGGATTCTCATCATGCGTATTGCCGGTCTTGCCGCCGTCCTGCTGGCTGCATCCTGTGCGCCGGCGCTTGCCGCCTCGGCGCTGGAAAAGAATTTCTGGCTGTCCGGGCCCAACTACGACGCCATCCTGCCCCATTGCGCCGACAAGGCCGTCTCCGATCAGATCGCTGCGCGCTTTGCCCGCAAAGAGGCCAATTATTGGCACTCCAACCTGGCGATCCAGCAGATCGATCGTCATCGCCAGATTGCCTTTTCGCCCTGGGGCCCGAGCTATATTCCGCGCCGCTTCTGCGTGGCCCGGGTGCTGACCAATGACGGGCATTACCGTCGCGTTTCCTATGCCATCGCCGAGGATACCGGCTGGATCGGCGCAAGCTGGGGCGTGGAATGGTGCGTCGATGGCACCGATCACAATCTGGCCTACGCACCCGCCTGCAAGATGGCGCGTCCGTGATCCGTCTTCTGCTCGCGGCCATTGTCATGGTGGCGGCGAGCAGCGGCCTTGCCGCGCGTGAGATCCGCGGCGGGGCGCCGGGGTATTTCGATCTCTATCTGCTCGCACTGACCTGGTCGCCGGGCTTCTGCGCTACGGGCGGGGCGACCAAGCAGCCCGATCAATGCGATATGGGATCGCGCCTCGGCTTCCTCGTGCACGGCCTGTGGCCGCAGGGGGAGCGCGACTATCCCACCGAGTGCAATCCCGGTGCCTTCGTACAGCGGCGCGATCTCGCCGCAACCAGAGGGGTGATGCCCTCGGAGGGCCTTGCCCGCTATGAGTGGCGCAAGCACGGGGCCTGCTCGGGCCTGTCGCCGGCGCGCTATTTCGAGGCGATGGCGACGCTCTATCGCCGCATCGTCGTTCCCGAGGCCTATAGGAGCCCGGCACAGGATAGCCGCGCCGCGCCCATCGAGATCGAGCGGGCCTTTTCGCAAGCCAATCCTGGCTTGCGGCCCGACATGATGACCGTGGTCTGCAGCCGGGGCGAGCGCGGCAGCGTGCTGACCGAATTGCGCATCTGCCTGAGCAAGGATCTGCGCAGTTTCCGGACCTGTCCGACGCAGCTGCAATATCAAGGCTGCCGAACGCGAAACATTCTGATACCAGCGCTCAACTGACATTGGTCTTGGTGAACCGACATGGCTCTATGGCTTAAATTCGCAGGCATGGGGGAAGGGGAGGCTGAGGCGGGAGCGCCCAAGCCCGAGCGGCTGGAGGCCGGCAATCCGGCGTTCCGCACCTGGAACAGCTATGAGAGCGCCGATGGCAAGACCTTCTGCGGCATCTGGGAGGCGAGCCCTGGGCGCTGGCGCATCGTCTATGAAGAATGGGAGAGCTGCACCCTGCTCGAAGGCCACTCCATCGTCACGCCGGATGGCGGGGCGCCGGTGGAATTGAAGCCCGGCGACACCATGATCCTCGAGCCGGGCTTTGCCGGTAGTTGGGAAGTGGTAGAGACGACGCGCAAGAGCTACGTGATCCGGCTTTGAATACCAACCGAGTAGTCCTCTATGCAGATTGGTATGAAAGGCTGGGTGCGCGCGGCCTTTGAGTATTACTGAAGCGTTACTTGGCCCTTTCGCCTTCAATCCCTCGGTCGAATACTCGTGGCAGATGGAGGCGTTGGGATAGAGCTCGGCCTTGTTCGCGGTGGAAACACGGGTTGCAGCTGCCGCGGCTATTTCCAGCTACATCACGAAATCGATGAAGGCATGCGCAGCCCGAGGGGGCAACGGATCCCTGGGAACGGCGAGCATCTGGATCACACTGGATTGCCGGACCGCCTGGCGGAGGCCGACGTGCCGGCGGCATGGGTCTGGTTGGAGAGTAAGCCCGAGCCGTAGACTTCCTCCTCCTGTGCCGCCAGGCTGCCATTTCCCCTCTTGCCACGCCAGCGGGTTCCCGGCGATATGGGGTGGGCGGAGGTAACAGGTACAATGACAGCAGAGCAGAGCGGCACCACTAGTTTTCTGCGCGAGCGCGATGGTCATGAGGCCCGCGTTTCCTATGCGGAACTCTTCTTCGATCTCGTCTACGTCTTCACGGTGACGCAGCTTTCCCACTCGCTGTTGGAGCATCTTTCCTGGGGCGGGGCGCTCCAAACCCTGGTGCTGTGGTTCGCCGTCTGGCTGGCATGGCAATATACCTGTTGGTTCACCAACTGGTTCGATCCTGAGAAGACGCCGGTTCGCATCTGCCTCTTCGCCTTGATGGCGCTCGGGCTGATCATGGCGGCGGCCTTGCCGGAGGCTTTCGGTGAGCGCGGGCTCATCTTTGCGCTCTGCTTTGCGGCCATCCAGGTCGGCCGCACCGCCTTCGCCGTGTTCAGTCTGGGCGCCGGCACGCCGATCTCCCGCAATTTCCAGCGCATGATCGGCTGGAACCTGATCGCGGCCTGCATCTGGATCGCCGGCGGCCTCGCCGAGGGCGAGGCCCGGATCGTGCTATGGATCATTGCGGTTGCGTGCGAATATTTCGCCCCCTGGTTCGGCTTCTGGTTGCCTGGGCTCGGCCGTTCGGATCCCGGCAAGGAATGGACGGTGGAAGGCGGCCATATCGTCGAGCGCTGCGCGCTCTTCGTCATCGTGGCGCTGGGTGAGTCCGTCCTGGTCACAGGAGCCACCCTCGCCAAATCGCCGGCCTGGGATGCGCCCGGCCTGATCGCCTTCTTCGTCGCCTTCCTCGGTTCTATCGCCATGTGGTGGGTCTATTTCGACATCAGCACCAAGGACGCCACGGAGGCCATTGTCGAATCCGAGAATCCCGGGCAGATCGCCGCCTATACCCATTATCTGCACGTAGCCCTGATCGCTGGCGTGATCGTCACGGCCGTTGGCAATGATTTGTCGATCGCGCATCCCGCCCATCATGTCGATTTCGGGGGCATGGCGGTGATTTTCGGCGGGCCGGCCATCTATCTGATCGGCAACGCGCTCTATAAGCGCCTGATCTATGGCGGTCTGCCGATCACCCACGTCGCCGGCCTGCTGGCACTGGCCATTATGGCGCCGTTCGCCTTCGTGACCGATCTGTTGATGATCAGCGGCATCACCACCGTCATTCTCCTCGTCGTGGCGATCTGGGAAGGCTATATCGGCAGGAAAGCAAAATCGAAGGCTCTGCATCACGCATCATGAACTATCGCCACGCCTTCCACGCCGGCAACTTCGCCGACGTACTCAAACATATCGTGCTGGCGCGTATCCTGACCCATCTCGGGGCCAAGGATGCGCCCTTCCGCGTGATCGACACCCATGCGGGCACCGGGCTCTACAATCTGGAAGCCAGCGAAGCCCGCCGCACCGGCGAATGGCTGGAGGGCGTCGGCTTGGTGGCCGAAAACCCGCCGCCGGCACGGGTCGCGGAACTGATCGCGCCTTGGTACGGCCTGTGCCAGGGGCTGATGGCCCAATCTCCGCCGCTCTATCCGGGCTCGCCCTGGCTTGCCGCCGATCTGACGCGGGACCAGGATCGCCTGGTCTTTTGCGAAAAGCATCCGGAGGATGCCGACAGGCTGCGGGGGAACTTTGCCCGCGGCAAGCGGGTCAAGGTGATGGAGGGCGACGCCTGGGACCTGCTATCAGGCCTGTTGCCTCCGCCCGAGCGGCGTGGCCTCGTCTTCATCGATCCGCCTTTCGAGGAGGACAACGAGTTCCGCACCATTTCCGAAGGGTTGGCGCAGGCCCTGCGGCGGTGGGCAACGGGCGTCTACGCCATCTGGTATCCCATCAAGGGCATGCGCGAGGTGGAGAGTTTCGCCCGCAAGGTAGCAGCTCTGCCTGTTGCCGGCCGCATCCTGCGGTTCGAACTCAGCCGCTATGCCGTGCAGCGTATCGATCGCCTCAATGGCTGCGGCATGATCATCCTCAACCCGCCCTGGAAGCTGGACGAGGAACTGCGGGCCGTGGGTGCCTATCTCGCGCCGCTCTTCGCCAAGGAAGGCAGTGGTCTCGTGCGCCTCGACTGGCTCAAGCAAGACGACACGCCCTAGGGCGTGTCGGCCCGTGCGGACTCGCCCAGCGAGGTGATGGGACGGGCGCTGGCGGTCAGTGATGCTCGAGGTGCGAAATCGATGAAAAGCGGCAGGCTCGCCGCGCCCAAGGCATGGGCGATCGAGCCGAATGTTCCCAGGCGCAACACCGGCGCGGTGCGGGCCTCGGGAATGGCGGCGGCGAGCGCCGTTTCGAGGCGCGTGACGATTTCCTGCATGATCGCTGGCCCGAGGTCGCCATCGACAACCACATTGGGAACATCGAGCAGGGCCTGCGCCGACAGGACCGGGCCGACCAGGGCATCGACGCAATCGGTGATCCATTCCTCCAGTACGGCGGGACTGCCGGCAATGGCCGCCGGCAGGTCGTGCGGCCCGGCGATCTTGCGGCCATGCCAGCTAAGATGGCGCATCAGGGCTGCAATGGATGCGCGGGCCAGCAGGATGTCGTAGGAGCCTTTGGGCGCGGGTACCGAAGGCAAGCGGGAGGGTGGCACCGGCAGCATGGCGACATCGCCGGCATTGCCCTGGGAGCCGCGACGGTAGTCGCCGCCCAGCACCACGCCGCCGCCAATGGCCGGACCGAGGAAGAAATAGACGAAATCGTCGGATTCCCGGCCGAAGCCATAGAAGAGTTCGGCGATGGCGGCAGCCGTGCCGTCATTTTCGGCATGGACGTCGAGACCAGTCAGGCTCTGCAGAGCCGCGGCGAAATCATAGCCATCCCACAGCGCCAGCGTGTCGATCTCCAGATTGAGCCGGTCGAGCCAGGCGCCGAGATTGTAGGGTTGGGCCAGGCCGATGCCGAGCACGCGCCCGGGCGACAGGCTGTCGGCAATGGCCTTGAGGTCGGCTACATCGGCCGCGACCACGGCCAGGGCCTCCTGAGGGGCGGGCAGGGGATAGTCATGCGAACGTTTGTCGACCAGTTGGCCGCCGAGATCGACAAGGGCGGTCTCGATGCGGTTGCGGTCGATCCGCACCCCGATGCCATAAGCGCCTGTCGGCTCCAGGCGCAACAGCGTTGCCGGCTGGCCGCGCTGGCCGTGATAGCGCTTGCCGACCACCGAAATCAGCCCGAAGGCCTGCAGGTCCGAGACGATCTCGCCGATGGCGGTGTTGGTAAGGTTGGCGGCGCGGGCAAGGTCCGCCTTGGAGGCTTCGCGCAGGCGTCGCAAGCGTTGCAGCACGACACGGTGGTGGTAGTGACGGATGCGCGCGGAGGTCAATCCGCGTTCCGCCATCGACGCGGGCGCCATGGCTTCCTCCCCATTACCGCTAAGCAGAATTTCCTGGCGAGATCCACGGATGAGCCTCGCCAGGAAATTCTGCAAATGTTTGATATCTTGCAGATTCTTCCTGATCGGGCCGGTGACCCGATCAGGAAGAATCTGCTTAGAGCAAAACACGTTCAGGTGTGAACGCTTGTTTGCTCTCATTCTCTGGTCCCGAGCCAACCATACGGATTGGCTGGAGCGTCTTTGCGATTTGACGTGATTCAATCAAATCACAAAATGCGCTGGGCGTGGGCACGGTCACCGCGTCGCCCTTTATTTATTGCCGTTGAGTAAATTCAAGATGAGCAAAGGTGTCAAGCATCATGCGACGGCCCTACCTGCCGGTGCACGAAGAACCCGTGCCGTCCTCTCACCGTTCCCATGGTCGCACCCGGATTGACGCCGGGCAGGGGGTATTGTCAGATCATTGCCGGGTGCCTGGCTTAACCGGCGCCATGGTGGTTGGATTATGCAATTCGATTTCAAAAACAGGCTGGTGCTGGTCAGCGGCGGCACCAGCGGCATCGGGGCCGCGATTGCGGCGGGGTTTGCCGAGGTCGGAGCTTCCGTGGTGGCTGCCGGCTTGCCCGGCTTGCCCGGCTTGCCCGGCGTGGCCGCGCCTGCCGGCATCGAAACGGTGGAGCTCGACGTGAGGGATGGCGCGGCCATCACGGCGCTGGCGGGGCGCTATCGGCGGCTCGATGTGCTGGTGAATGCTGCCGGTATCATCCGGCGCGGGGCCGAGCACGAACCGGAGGTCTTCGAAGAGGTCGTCGACATCAATCTCAACGGCACGATGCGCCTTTGCGCTGCCTGCCGCGGCGCGCTGGCGGCGTCGGGCGCCGGCGCCGTGGTCAACCTCGCCTCCATGCTGTCCTTCTTCGGCGGCGGCCTGGTGCCGGCCTACAGCGCCAGCAAGGGCGGCATCGCCCAGCTCACCAAGTCGCTCGCCATCGCCTGGGCGGGTGAGCGTATCCGCGTCAACGCCATCGCTCCCGGCTGGATCGAGACGCCGCTCACCAGAGCACTGGTGGAGGATCCTGCCCGCAGCGGCCCGATCCTGGCGCGCACCCCGCTCGGGCGCTGGGGCGTTCCGGCAGACCTGGTCGGACCCGTGCTGTTCCTATGTTCCCCCGCCGCCGCTTTCGTCACGGGCACGATCTTGCCCGTCGATGGCGGCTATCTGATTGGATGAAACCATGAGTGTGTCCGACCGCAAGCTCGACCAGAGCCGAATGCCCTATCAACTGCCCATGCCCGCGGAGGCGGCCCCCGAGATCGTGGTGCCGCATGTGCTGCCCGACGACGAGCGCGTCTGGGTGCCGCAGATGGAGAATGTCTGGTTTCGCCCGCTCTGCCTGCATGTCGGGCAGGGCTACTGGGTCAACCTGCTGCGCGTGCGTAAATCCGGCGTGCTCTCGCGTCACCGCCATCCGGCGCCGGTGCATGGCCATGTCCTCAGAGGGCGCTGGCATTATCTCGAGCATGACTGGGTGGCCGAGACCGGCTCCTATGTATTCGAGCCGCCCGGCGAGACCCATACCTTAGTGGTGCCGGAGGATTGCGAGGAGATGATCACCCTGTTCCACATCACCGGCGCCATGATCTATGTCGATCCCTGGGGCAAGGTGACGGGCTTCGAGGACGTCTTCTCCAAGATCGACATGTGCCGTGCCCATTATGCCGCCAATGGCCTGGGCGCCGACTATGTCGAGCGTTTCATCCGGCGCTGAGCGAGCCTATTTGGGGGCAGGGTGCTGCACCGGCGTGGCGGGCGTGCCGGCGCCATGGGGGTGGGGCGCCATGGCGAGTACGGCGGCTTCGAGCGACTTGTCGCGGTGCTTCAGGCAATAGCCGCGCAGATGTGCGCGCAGGCTAGCCGGATCGGTGATGTCGGCAAGCGCGCGCTCGTTACCGAAATGACCGGGATTGGCCTTGGCATAGCCTTCGACATAACCGCTTGCCCAGGCGATGATCTGGCTGTCGAGAATGTCGCGACGGCGCACGGCGAAACCGCAGCGCATGTCGCCATAGTCGACGGCCTGGCTGACGGGTACATGCGGCTTGGCGGGTGTCGCGGGCTTGACGGCGGCAGGCGCCGCCGCCTCCGGTTTCGTCGGTGCCGTCTTGTCGGCAGGGGGCTTTTCTGTCGCCAGCGCCAGTGGAATCGAGAGGGCGCCTGCACAAAGGGCGCCTGCCAGGACTGCTGCCATCGTCACGCGCACATTCGCCTCCATCGCATTGATTTGCCGCGCCATGCTGCGCAAACAAAAGGGCAGCCGCAAGGCGTCAGTCTGGTGCAGAAACGCAATTCTTCGCCCGCCTGTCCTCGACACTCTGGCCGCAACCGCCAATGTTCGGCATGACGGGCATTTGTTCTACGGAGCCGAGAGAAATCTGGCTGGGGCGGGAGGGTTCGAACCTCCGAATGGCGGAATCAAAATCCGCTGCCTTACCACTTGGCTACGCCCCAATCGGTGCGGCTCAATAAACGGTTCCCTCGGAGGCTGCAAGGCATGGCTACAAAAAAGCGCTACGAATTTCATCATCAAAAAAGCGCATATCCTGCTTGCGGCTCGGCGATGATCCCGCTATAGACCCGCCCACGACTGGAATACGGAGTGTGGCTCAGCCTGGTAGAGCACTACGTTCGGGACGTAGGGGTCGCAGGTTCAAATCCTGCCACTCCGACCAGTCGATTTTCCCGAGATCCAAGCCACAGATTTGCCAAATCCGTTAACGCCTCCATTGTGGCGTTTGCCGCGTGCGTGCGCTGCCGTACTGGTACGTGAAGCAGTATTTTGGTTTCTTCCCTGTTTAAAGTCATGATGATACCGTCCTTGAGAGGTGCAGCGTCTCTGCCTTGCCAAGTATGACTGTGCGGATGCCTCAACGCTGCGCAACTGTTACGTGGGTAACTGAATACAGTGTAACAATTTTATGACAATGCGCCGGCGTGCAATAGATTGCCGCTTGTTTAAGCTTCGTCGTTATTCCATCTCCGGCGTAGCGATATTGTCTTTAATGTGGCATTTGGTTATCTGTGCGATTAACGATTCGTTATGAGGATTGGGAATGCAGAAGCTGCTGGCCGTAGGCCTTTTTGTCCTGCTGGGTAGCTGCTCCAGCCCGTCCGACGGCCCGAGTGCCGGCAGTTTTCTCAATGCGCGCCAGCCTTATACGAATGAGCGCGTTCCGGTCATCGATATCACCTACGCTGCGCAGACGGCCCTGGCTCCGGGCGCCTCGCCTTTCGCCGGCACGCCGGGTCTTTCGAAACTGCGTTCGGCTGGCTATACCGGCACGCAGATCAGCCGCGGCGACGTCCTGCAGATCACCGTGCTGGATACCGGCGAGGACGGCCTGTTCTCGCCGACGAACAGTAAGACGCTGGATCTCGGCCGCTTCACGGTCGACGACAATGGCTCGGTCGACATTCCTTTCGTCGGCAAGCAGCGGGTGGCGGGTTCTTCGCCGGAATCGGTGCAGAAGCGTATCGTCGGCAGCCTCAAGGGTTCTTCCGTCAATCCTCAGGCGGTCGTGACCATCATCGACCGGCCCAACAGCGCGGTTGCCATTTCCGGCGCGGTGCGCGGAGCCGGCCGCATGGCGATGGCCTCGGGCAAGGAACGCATCCTCGACGTGGTGGCGAGGGCCGGTGGTGCCACCGGACCCGCCAACGCGACGACGGTGACGGTGATTCGCGGCAATCAGCGCGCCGACCAGAGCCTCGACCAGGTGATGGCCGATCCCAAGCAAAACATCTATCTGCAGCCGGGCGATCAGGTCATCCTGGGTGGCAACACGCCGAGCTTCACCGCGATGGGGGCGTTCAAGAGCGCCGGCGAGTTCAATTTCGAACCCGGTCAGCTGACTTTGGCGCAGGCCATCGCGCGCAGCGGCGGTCTGCTCGATGACCGGGCCGATTCCCGCTACGTCTATCTGTTCCGCAAGCGTGCCTATTACTGGACGACCAAGGATTGCGTGCTGGTGCGGCCATCGCCCTATGGCAATGGCACCATGCCGCCGCGGACCAGTTGCCCGCAAGCCATGGCCTCGCCGCCGCCGCCGCGCGCCGTGATCTTTCGCATCAACATGCGGGACGCCTCCAGTCTCCTGATGATGCAGCAGGTCCAGATGGAAAGCGGCGACATGTTGTTCGCCAGCAATGCCGGCATGGTCGATTTCGCCAAGCTCTTCACCGTGTTCCAGAAGAGCGTGCCGACGGCGGCGGCGCCGCAACCCTCGGGAGGAATACCCTCCAGCCCGCCTCCGGCACCGGGTGTCTCGCTGAACCTGCCGTCTCAATAAGGCGGGAGGGCTTCAAGAAGCCTTTCAGTCGCCCCGCAGCATCGCTAAGGCGACGCCTGCCGATGACAGCCGCACCTCCGGATCAGGACGGGCGAGTTTCCCGGCGAGTTCTCTCAAGGGGTCTTCTCTCAAGGGGGCTTGGGCACCCTGGCCATCGGCGCATCGTTCCAGCAGCATCTGCAGGATTCGTCCGCTGGCATAAAGGTCCGTCCGGCCATCGAGAGGCTTGCCGGCCTGCTGTTCGGGGGCGCCGAAGCTTTCGCGGCCGGCCCTTGCCAGGTCGACATCGGCGTGGCGCTGCCCGGTTTCCAGAGCGATGCCGAAATCGGCGATGCGCAGCGTGGCGAGATCCTCGCCGTCATAGAGCAGATTGTCCGGTGCGAGATCGGCATGCACCAAACCTGCCGCATGCACCGCTTCCAGCCCCGACAGCAGGGCGGCGGCGATGGTGGCGACTTCGTCGCGGCGAAACGGGGCCTTCCGCATCCGATCGGAAAGGCTGGAGGGCAGCCAGTCCATCAATAGGGCCGGCCGGCCGTCGGCAAGCCGCAGGGCAGCGGTAGCCGCGGCGACATGGCGGTGGCGCAGCCTGGCGCCAAAACCGGCCTCGCGCAGCAGGAGATCGCGGGCGACGACATTGTCGGCCTGATCCGGCCGCAGCGCCTTGAGGGCGTGGAGGGTGCCGAGGTCGCGATGGCGGAGCTGGTGAATCTGCGTGAGAGCGCCGTCATGGACCATTGCTTCCAGGGCAAAGCTGTTGGCGATGAAGGAAGTCTCCACCGCTTCCAGCCGGCCGACGCGCCGGTCGAGTGCATCGCGCACGCGATCGGCCAGCAGCCGGGTTTCGGCAGGCGGGCGCAGTTCGCCGTCAGCCTGGCTGAGCGCCTGCCACAACGCGGCAAAACGGGTGGCGATCGCCTCTAGATCTTGCGGTGGCGCTTCCCCGCTCATGCCGTTTGGACGGTCACGACGACGGCGCTGACATTGTCCCGCACATTGGCAATCAGGGCATCCTGGATCAGGGCGGCAGCGGCTTCCTTCGCCGGCTGCTCGGCGATGAGGGTGGCAATGGTGCGCTCATCGAGAACCCGGGCCAGTGCGGCACTGCAGAGCAGAAAGCGATCGCCCGGCTGTATCAGGTCATGCACGATCTCCGGCACTAATTGCCGAGGCGCCCCGATGCTGCGCGAAAGCGCGAAACGCAGGCCGATCTCGACATGGTCGCGCGTCAGGCAACGCATCATGCCCTCGCGCATCAGATAGCAGCGCGCATTGCCCGCCCAGATCACGGCGAAATCCCTGCCCTGCATGGCGAGGGTAACGACGCTGGCGCTTGGGGGTTCCACGGCGCCGGGAAAGCGAATCGACTGCACGAGGCTGTGCGCGCGCCCGAGCTTGCCCTTCACATCCTGCACCAGGGTTTCGAGCCTATCAGCCGCTGAGACATCGGCCAGCGTGTTGGTGACGATCTTTGCTGCTTCCGCCGCGCCATTGCCGTCGCCGACGCCATCAGCAACCGCGAAAAGGCGAGGATTGTC
Organism: Labrys sp. F242; assembly: GCF_057813875.1. Classification (NCBI taxonomy): domain Bacteria; kingdom Pseudomonadati; phylum Pseudomonadota; class Alphaproteobacteria; order Hyphomicrobiales; family Xanthobacteraceae; genus Labrys; species Labrys sp. F242. Next base: position 681,608 of record NZ_JBVASG010000001.1, read on the forward strand.
GGAGACCAGCAACGCGTCGGCATTAACAGACAGCCGCGTGCCGGCATGGGTGGCATAGCCGCGCTCTATGGCAAGCAAGGGAGCCGGCGTTGGGGTGGATGGGGGAGGTGCTTTGGTCGGCACAGGGGGAGAATTAGGCTGTGAAGGGGGCTTCACGATGGGGTTGCCGCCTCTCAGGAGGCGCACGAAATCGCCGGCGCGTGGTGCCCCTTGGGTCTTGAAGCCGCTGGCTCGGCCCGTCTCGCTCTCTATGGTCCACCACAGCGATACACGGCCGTCCACGGCTCCGGGCGGCGGTGGAGGCGCGGATTTGGCCCGTGGCAGGCGCAGCCGCTTCAGCCCGGCCAGAAAGGCGGCGATGTCGAAGTTGCGCAGCGTGGAAGTCTCGGCAATCGCTTCGGCGGCCGTGAACCAGCTCTCGTCGAAACAGAACAGGCGGGCCGGGCCGTCATAGTTGCTGACCCTGGCTGCGATAACCAGTGGGAAGCTGCGGCCAACCCTGTCCTTGCTCGGCTGCAGGATGCCGACCATGGTGGCCCGCCCCCAGAGAGAACGCTCGATCACGAAGCGCCAAGGCGGTGTAGCGTGGAACAGGTCCTGCCATTGTGCGCCGAGCGTCTGTTCGCTTTCCTGCAGGCCTGATTGCAGCCAGTTGACGAGTTCGGTCTCGGCCTGGCGGCCGAGACCGGTCGAGACGAAATCGCCATGGCTCGGCACCTTGCCGAAAAAGCCGATACCGTCCTGCTCGGAAGGAGCCGCATGGGGGGCGCCGCGCTGAGCCATCGATCCGCCTTAGAACTGCGACGGGCACTTGAAATCCGCTATCGCCTTGAGGCGATAGGGATTGAGCGTACCGCCGAATTGCACCCGGAATTCGCCGCTCCTGCTATCCTGAGTGAAGCGGGCACGGAAGAGATCGGTGCCTTCCTCGGTGATGCCGGCCTTGTCGAGCAGCCGGAAGAGGGCCCATTCACCGGTCGCCTCGGATTTCCGACTAAAGTCGCCGGGGGTCAGCATCACCCAGGCACTAGCCGAGCTGTCCTTGGTCGGCCATTCGAAGATCTTCGCCTGCTCGATGCCCTTCACCGCGCGGATCGCCTCGCCCGGAGCGAAAGTGAAGACAGCCGAATTCGTCGCCTCGTTTACGGCGAGACCGGTTACGGTGATCCGGACGGAGGGCATCTCGGCGTCATTGGGGAAGAAAGCCTTGCGGATCTTGTCGGCATTCTCGAACTGGACAAGCGCCTCGCTCGCGATGCCCTCGCTGCCGGTGGCGCCCTTCCAGCGCCAGGGATTGGCCGTGGTGTCGACGAAGGGCTCGAGCTCTTCCTTGAAGAAGGTATGGAAGCGTCCCTTGGGGCCGAACAGGCGGGAAAAATCGGTCAGCGCCATGTCTTGCCGGGCGTTCCGGTCGAAGGGATAGCGCCCCACCATGATGGTGGAGCAAAGCCCGGCACCATCGGCCGCCCATTTGTCGGAGGCCTGATTGCGGGCGGTCCGGGACGACAGTGCACCGACATCGCCGGCGACACCGGCCATCAGGGTATCGAGCGGTGGCGGCAGGCGCCGGCTCTCTTCCTGCAGCGACTGGATAGCTGCGGTGAGCTGGCTGTCGACGTCGAAGATCTTGCTGACCGGCGCCGTCGAACTAGCGGCGCGCGAGAGCTGGGTATACATGGCGCTGAGCAGGGGCTTGAGGCCCGAGATCTGCGAGCGCGGCTTTTCCGAACTGTTGCCATCGCTCTGTTTGGGCGTCTCCAGGGCCTCCCGCAGACGGCCATAGGGATCGGGGACACTGATCGCACTGCTGTTCAACGCGGTGCTTTGGTTGCTCTGCTGAGCCGTGGCGACGGAGGCGTTCGCCGGGGGCCTGAGGTCGGCTGCGTTAGCAATGGAACGTGCCAGGGTCTCGATCGGACCGGGCTCGCTGGAGAGAACCCGAAGCGTATCGGCAGCATCGGCGAGCGACTGGAAAGGCTTTACGCCGAGATCGGCCAGCAGGCTGGCCCAGCGTTTCTCATACTGATCGAAATAAAGCTGCAATGCGGCCAGGGACAGGCTCTCCACCGTCATGCCGGCACTCGCGGGTTCGCCGCGCACCCAATGCTCGTCCAGCGCCTGGCGTGCAGCATCGGCGGCTTCGGGCAAGACGACGGAGCGATAGCCTTCGCCGGTGAACAGGCCGGGAATGCCTTCGCGCAGCGAGGCCTTGGATTTGCGCTGGAACACCCGTTCACCCAGCGGACCAAGTGCGTCGGCGGGAATCCAGGGCGCCAAAGCGCGGACCTGCCGGTTCTCCTCCAGGATGTCATAGGCTCGCGCTGCCAGGCTCTGCCCGCGGATCGCCTGCCGGGCCTTGGCGACCAGAGTCTGGTCGATATCGATCGGCGGCAGCCTCCTTGCCACCAACTGCTCGACATGCTGGAGAAGCTCGTTGCGAGCGGCTACCCGTCCCTCTCCGGGATAAAGGCTGTAGAAGATCTGCTCGGTTTCCTGCGCGGCGAATTTGGCGTCGACCTGGCCCAGCCCGCCGAGCATGCCGTAGAGCTTGAGGGCATCGAAGGTTTGGCGGACATTTGAGGTGTCGGCCAATTGCTTTTGCAACTGTACCATCAGGCGGGGCAGCAGCAGCGAATTGAGGGCGCGCTGATAGGCCTCGCGCTGCCGGCCCGCGATCTTGTCCCGCTGGTCCAGGCCGAAGCCGACTTGCCAGATTTCGGTGTTCGAGAAGCCGTCGCTCACGCCCCTGAGATCGTTCAGCGCGGGCAGGATCCGCAGGAAATCGGTGTCGGCGACATCCCGCACTGGGATGCCTTGCACCAGCCTCTCATAAGAATTGATGCGTTCGTCAGCCTGCGCCAAGGCGCGGGAATTCTGGTAATAGGTGGCGATCCAGCTTGAGAAGACCACACCGAGCACCACCGCCGATGCGCCATAGACAACGCGGCGCAGCATCAACTGGCGGCGGGTCAGGCGCTTGTCGCGTGCGACAAGGGCAGCTTCCCCGAAGATGACCTCCTTGAACAGGCGCGGCAGGAAATAGCTTCGGCGCATGCGTGGCGCGCTGGCCGCACCCGGCACCTCCGCCTGGGTACCGGAGGCGAAATAGATGCCGCGCAGCAGCGGAGATTCCACCAGTTTCGACCCGGCGCACAGTTCGACGAGCACCTCGTGCAGGCGTTCCTTGAGGGCGGCGAGTTCGGCGGGGAAACGAAAGATCCGCCCGCGCACCTCGCTGTCGGGTTCCTGTTGCAGGCGCTCGAGCAGCAAGGCGTCGACGCGCTGCTGAAGCAGGCTGAATTCCTCCAGGAAACGCTCGGGCAGGTTGTCTGCCTGGTAGCTTTCGTCGAGACCGAAGGTGGTGCCCCAGACCTGCTCGCGATCGCTGGCATTGAAGCCGTCGAAGAATTCCACGAAGCCGGTGAGCAGATCCGATTTCGTCAGCACGAGATAGACGGGCACGCGGGCCTGCAGATACTCGTCGAGCTCCGACAGGCGCTGGCGGACGGCGCGCACCTCTTCCAGCCGCGCCGTGGGTTCGCGGTTCAGGATGTCGGCGATCGACAGCGTGACCAGCGCGCCATTCACCGGTTGCGAGCGACGGTATTTCTTCAGGAGCGTCAGAAAGCCTTCCCAGCCGGCCTTGGAACTGCCGTTGAGGTCGTCCTGGGTGGTGTAGCGGCCAGCGGTATCGATCAGGATGGCTTCATCGGTGAACCACCAATTGCAGCTGCGCGTGCCGCCGATGCCCTGCACGGAATTGGCGCCGAGCGCATCGCCGAGCGGGAATTTCAGGCCCGAATGGGTGAGGGCCGTGGTCTTGCCCGATCCCGGCGCCCCGAAGATCACATACCAGGGCAGTTCATAGACATAGCCGAAGCGCTTCTTGGTGATACGGCGCAGCAGTGCCAGGGCCTGCTTCAGCCGGTCGCGAATTTCGCTGACCTCGGCCTGCTGGCTGGCGGCCGCCTCGGCCTCCGCGCTCTTTTCGAGATCGGCGACCAGCGCCTTGTCGCGCTTGCGCGCCTTGTAGATGCTGACGCCGATATAGGTGAGGCCGGCGATCAGTACGATGCCGATGGCGATCAGCCGATTGGTGGTACTGGCGAGCGGATAGAATTCGCCATAGCCGATGAGGTGGCCGTAGAACCAGATGATGAGGCAGAGTGCCGCTATCCAGACGATGGGCAGGAAGCGCTGGCCGAGCAGGGTCCCGTAGGCTTCGACATAGGACCGGATCGTATAATAATAGCTGAGCGGGTTCATGGTGCGACGCTTCCCGGCCCTGTGACGTTGCGATCGACAACCGGCAGGCTCATCACGAGAGGCGAGCCGGTATAGCCGTCCTCAGGCCGGCCGATCACCAGGATCTCCGTGCGGCGGTTCTGCGCGCGTCCGGGTTCGGTATCGTTGGAAGCGATCGGGTCGGCCTCGCCCCGCCCTTCGGTCGTGACGCCGTCGCGAGCATAGGTCTTCAGGATGTTGCCGACGGCATCGGCCCGCTCCTCCGACAATTGCTGATTGGTGCGGGCGCGCCGGTTGCCGTTGAACGGCCTGTTGTCGGTATAGCCGATCACCTTCGCCTTGAATTGGGCTGTTGCCAGGGCGGTGCCGATCTTGTCGATCAGGTCCTGAAAACCGGGTTTGACATCCGCCTTGCCCGTATCGAACAGGCCGGCATTGTTGATGCGGACCAGCACGTGGCCATTGTCGTTCCACAAGCTCACGAGCTTCTTGTCGACCTCCGGCTGCAGGAAGTTCATGAAGCCGCGCAGGCGGGTCACGCCCGCAGGCTCCGGGGGAACCTCTGCCTTGGCCTGGACCTGAACCGGTGGTGGCTCCTTCGCCTTGGGCGGCGGCTCGATGTAGATGCTGGGCGCTTCATTGGGCGGCAGATCACCGAGGCGCGCGAAGGTGCCGTCGGAGGCCCGGTCGAGCGACAGCGAAAAGAAGAGGTAGCCGAGCCCGAACAGGAGGGCGAGGATGCTGAGCAGCGTCCATAGCGCCGCGGCGGTGCGCAACGGCTTGTGCCTGGCGGCAACGCCGCGCCAGTGTGGGGACAATTCACGCTCGAATGCGCCATATTGGCCGAGCAGCGTCTTGTAGAGGCTGTCGCGGATGCGGCTGAGCTCGAGGGCGCCGCGCGGGGAGACGCGGGTGCGGCCTTCGAAGGCGAGCGACAGGCACAGATAGATCAGCAGCAGCAGGTCCTTGTTGGCCCCCGGGCTCTGGTGGAAATGGTCGAGCAGGTCGAAGACCTTGTCGCCACCGGTGACATCCATGTGATAGGTCGAGACGAGGCCCGAGCGGGCCCAGCCGGCGCGCACGCCCCAGGGCTTGCTCAGCACCACGTCGTCGACGGTGGCGCACACGACATAATGGGCGGCGCGCGCCCGCTCCGGGCTGACGCGGGCACCGGCGAGATCGTGCTCGTACCGGTTGATTGCTTCCGTAGTGGTGCGGCGAAGCTGCTCGATGTCGGGCTGGTCCGCGGTGTGGCGCAAGGCATGGGCGAGGTTGAGCAGGGGAGCGGCCGAGGCTACGATGGTCGGCACTTCTTCGCCGCCGAAACGGAAATTGCGCACCAGCGTATCAGTCGACCAACCACCCGACCGCAGCGGCTCGGCCGGAGCCGAGCCATCCTGTGGAGCGTCATCCAGCATCTCGGCCATCTTGCGTGCCGTCTGCTGTTTCTTGGCGCCGTCTTCGGTGAGCTCAACCACCGTCGGCAGGGACTGCCAGGGGGCTGTCGTTGCCTTGTTCATCGGCTGGCGTCCTTCACTCCCTCAGGGCCCACAGTTCCATCTCCAGGCTCGGAAAGTCGCCGGCGAGATGGAGGGCGATGGCGCCCGAGGTATCGAGCTGTTTCCACAGCGGGTTCTTGGTATCGAGTTCGAAATAGATCGTGCCCGAGCGGTATGGCAGTTGGCGCGGCAGCACCGGCAGGGGCCGGACGGGAATGCCGGGCAAGGCAACATTGACCAGTTCGGCGATGCGCTCCACTGGCCCGACCTTGATCTGGGCGGGCAGGCGGCGGCGCACGTCCTCGGCCGGCATCTCGGCCCTGACAGCCAGCACGAAGCCGGCATCCTTGAGCAAAGTGCGATCGTTGATGGTGCCGACCCGCACGCCATGCCGGCGTTCGGCGAGCTCAATGGCAACGGCGGCCTGCTCGAGCACGGCCGAGAGCGAGGTCCTGAGATCGTCGAACACCGCGGCGAAGGTTGCCTTGAGATCTTCGTGCCGATAGGGCGGAAACTCGCTGGCGCGCTTGGAATCCATGGTGAAGGTGGCAAGTTCCCCGGCGAGCTGGATGCAATGCTCATAGAAGGTCATCGGGTGTATCCGCGTCGCGTTGGCCGCGATGTGGCTGAGCAAGGGATCGGCCCGATTGAGGATATGGAGCAGGAAGTAATCGCCGACCTCGGCCGTGCCGCGGATGGTGGGGTCGCCGATGCGCTCGGCGATGGCCGTCGCGCGATGGCGCACGATGCCGAGGAGTTCGGTCATGAGTTCGCCGAGCCGCGCCTCGGCAGCGCAGTTCAGGCTGGGCGCGATATAATCGGGATCGAGCAGCACGGCCTTGTCCGAGCGCACCTCGATGACGCGGGCGAGGCCGATCAGCTCATAGCCGGCGAGGTCATCGCCGCTCTTGAGATAGCGCAGGCTCAGCCGGCCGACATCGATGGGTGCCATGAAGTCGGTCTCGACATTGGCGTCGGGCGCTTCGTAATGCGAGGCGACCACCCTGACGCCGGGCGAGGAAGCGCCCCCATTGATGGCGATGTCGGCGCGCCCGGGCCGCCGGGCCGGCAGCGCCAGATAGATGATGGCGTTCTTGGTGGCTTCGTCGAGCTCCAGCGGCGGCGGCAGATCGGTGTCGAAGGGAGCCTCGAAAGGCGTGCCGTCCGGCAGGGTGCCGCGCAGATTGGCCAGGGCGAACTGCCCGATCGCCAGGGCGCCGCGGTCGATGCCAATCTCGGCGATGCCCCAGGGATAGGCGGCAAGCTCACGCGTGGTCGCACGAACCAGCCGCTCGGTCCAGCGATCGGCCTGCTGGAAATGCTGCACGCGAAGAAACATGCCTTCGCTCCACGCAACCCTGTTCTCGTTTCTCATGCGACTTCGTCGTCCTTGCTTGTCGTGCCGTCCGCCGTCCGGGGCGTCTGGCCACCGGCTGGTTCGTTCCTAACTTGGCCAAGCGAACTCAGCATTGCCCTGCGGAACAGGTCTCGGACTGAAAGATCCCGGCCGTCGGCGTTGAACTGCCGTCGATAGGTCTGCCAATAGGCCCCGTTGCGGCGCCAGGGCAGGCCGATCGTCCGGGCATCGGTGCTTGCCTCGATGATGCGTGGCTCCAATTGCGGGCTGACCTCGCGCACCAGGGTGCCGAGAGCCTCCGCGAGTGCCTGCTGTCGCGTGAGCAAGGTCTCGAGCCGCGCCAGCATGGCCTCTTCCCGATCGAGACCGAAGAGATCCGGAGTTTCCGCCAGCGATTCGGTGCCGATCTCGAATGTGGCGAAAGCCTTTTCGAGGGTTTCCTCGCACTGGGCCAGCAGGCCTTCGCAGCGTGGCTGCCAAGCAAAGACAGGTGTCAGGTCGGCAAGGAATTCGGCGGGATCTTCGTCCCGGTCCGAAGAGGGAATTGCCTGGGTCGTATCGTCGTTTGCCGGTGCTGCTTCGGAGCCGCTCTTGCCGCGATCGCGCGCCATGGGCACGGAAACGAAGGTGGCCCGGCCATGTTCGAGGCGATTGCCGTAGTCGAAGTCCTCGTTCCAGTCGTTGGGCAACACCGGCTTGATCGCCTTGGGATCCGGCGGGCCATTCCAGCCGATCTCGACATGGCGCGAGGAGGGCGCCGCTTCAGCCTTGCGCCCGGCAGGACGGGAAGCATTCGCCTGCTGCAAGGGCCAGTCGTCCGAAACGCGTCCGCCCATGACCCCGGTCGCGGTCTGCCCGCCCGGTGCGATATCGGCAAGGATGGCGGTGATCGTCAGATTCTCCTCGCTGACCGCGAGGCCCGCTGCGGGGTCAACGATGTCGCGGTCGGCCTCGCCGGTGACCGATACCGAGAACGCCTGGCCGCCCAGTTCAAGGCGCGACTGATGCCTGAGGCGGGCGGTCTCGCCCTCCAGGACCAGGATGCCGTCCACACGGGTGCCGTTGGCGCTTTCATCGCGCAGCAGATAGCCGTCACGATCACGCAGAATGGTGCAATGGTGTTTGGAAAGGGTGCGGCCGGCGTCAGGCACCTGCCAGTCGCAATCGACCGAGCGTCCCAGCGTTCGGCGCCCCCGCTCCAGAACCCAGCGTTGGCCGCCTACCCTGGTTCCGCTCTCTTCGACCTGCTTGAGTTCCAACCGCATGGCCATCTCCTTACGAGACCGGTTGCAGCGTTGCTTGACGCTCGGTGATGACGGCGTCGTCGCTGTCCCGAGCTGCCGGCGCGCTCCGCGCCCAGCTGTTCCAGCCCAGGCGTGGCGGATCGCCCGCCTGGCCGAGCTGGCAGAAGGGAACATGCTCCTTCTTGAGAACGACCTGGATGTCGAAATCGAGCCCGCAGCCGATGAACAGGCGCGTGAGCGCGAAGAGCTCGCCGATATTGCGGCTGCCGGGCGCCAGCGAGAGATAGTCCCGATAGTCGAGTGGGCCGATCACCACGCGGAAGGTGCTGGAAAGGTCCCGGATGGCCGAACCCGCCATGGCATCGACGCCGAGCCGGACCGTGGCCTCGCGTGTCATCTGGCTTTGTTCAGGCTCGGGCACACCAAGCCAACGGCCCTGGAAGAGCTCGATCTCAACCGGCAGGCCGCTGACCTCGCGCAGCATGGCCCTGAGATTGCTGACATTGCGGGTGCGTGCCGCAAAGAAGCCGCTGAACCGCAGCAGCACATCGTCCTCGACGTTGCTGCGCTCCCGCAACCTGGCGGTGCCGAAGCCGGTGAGGGACAGCAAAGTCCTGATGAAGCCGTTGCGGTCCTCGCGGTTGCCCCAGCGCAACAGCCGGGCAAGCCGATATTTCTCGCTGGCATCGACGAACAACTCGTCCATGCGGGCGCCGAACAGCTGCAGGAAGGCCGCGAGGGAGGAGGATTTGTTACGCTCCTCGCGCATGATGAGTTCATTATAGGTCGGCGGCAGCGAGCCCAGCGGCCCGGCAAGCCCGGCCAGGGCGCTACGCAAGGTGGCCTGGCCTTCCTTTCGGCGAAACTCCGATACCGGGAGGGCAGCTGGTGAGACGCCCGCATGCGCGGTGATAGCAAGCTGCCCCTGCGCCGCCTGCTCTTGCGCCGCCTGGGCGACGCGAAAAGCCGTGGTCGGCTCGAAGCGGCCGGGGTCGCGTTCGAGCAGATCGGCAAGGGCATCTGTGCTACGGTCGGGAAGCATGGTGCGCGAAGGTCTCCTAGAGCAGCGGGCGTTCGGCCGCCCGGGCGGGCCAGGTGGCGATTGGCTTGGATTGGCCCTTGATGGAGACCGTCAGCCGCGTGAAGCTGTTGACCGAGGTGTAGAGGCCGCAAAAGCGATCGAGCACGCTGCCGAACAGGAAGGCTGATGGGCGATCGATCGCGGCCGGATCGAACTCGATCGCGATCTCGGTGCCGGGCACCATGCCGCCCCGGATACGGGCGGTGGCAGCCCTTGCCTCCACCTGGATGATGGCATCGACGAGCTGGCGCGTCTCCGGCAGGTCGCGGAAGGCGTAGAGCGACAGGATGTCCTTGAGCGCTGCCCCGCCATTGTCGAACAGCGAGACATGATTGAGCAGGAGATGCGACATCAGCCGCCAGTTGCGGCCGTCCTCGTCGTTCATGCGCACGGCTGGCGTGGGCGCGATCAGCGCCTCGATCCGTCCGACCGCCTCGTTGCCGGCCGCGAGCTTGAGATGTGGATGGCCGCCACCGAAGGGCAGGCGCTCGGGCAAAGCGCGATTGAGACACCAGGCATCGACGCTTGCCACGGCATCGAGATTGCCGGTGGCACGACGATTGTGGTCGACGAAGGCGATGTCGAGGTCGCAGGTGCCGTCGTCTGGGTCGAAGCGGCGATAGCTCTGCCAATAGGCGGCCGCCGCGCCTGAGCGCTGGGTGCGCCCGAAGAAGGGCTGGCAGGATTGCTGCTCTCCCTTCGATCCAGTCAACATCACCCGCTCGACAGCATAGATCTCGCGCGTCTTCTGCCGCCGCGAGTCGGACAGTAGCCGATATTCGGTACGGGTGCCGTCGAGCGCGAGGGGCTCGCAGGTCTGGCGGAACAGATTGACTACCGGCGTGGCATGCAGCACCAGGTCCCGGGCCGTAACCGAGCGTTCCAGCTTGCCGTCCGTCTCACCGAGATAGACGAAGATCTCCAGCCCGTCGCCGTGCCAGCGCTGCAGTCCGTCGATCTCGAAGAACAGGAATTTCTGCGGCAGCGCGAAGAATTCCGTAAGCAGGCGATAGCCGGTGAAGCTCGTGCTCGGATAAGGCAGCATCGTCTCGTCTGGCGAAAAACCGACCGGCTTGAGATGATCGGCCGGCAGGAAGATCGCCTTGTCATCGTCGGCGTGCCGCGCCAGCGCGATTCCGAGCGTGTGGTTTGCGAGCAATTCGTAGAGCGCGCTTGCTTGCCGCCAGGGCGAGGCGATGTGAAAGCGCAGGCGCCTGAGCCCGAGTTCGGACAGGGGCCGGCGGCCCGCCAGCGAACGGATCGACAGTCGCAGGCAACCGGCCGCGCCGGCATGGCGGGAGAGCGGTGCCTGGATCGGTTGTCCCGACAGCGAGACCGCGCTGACCTCCACTGGTGCGATTTCGACGTCCTGCGTGGTCAGGAAGCGGCAGGTCTCGCCGCCGACCGGTTCGGCCTGCACTTCGGTATGGCGCAGCAGAATCTGCGTGGCGGCCAGCGTCTCGCCGGGCGAGAAGCGCATGATGCTCATGGAGGGTAGGGGCGCGAGATAATGCGGGTAGAGCGTTTCGAGCAGGCCATCGGTCAGCTCGGGAAACTCGTCGTCCAGTTTCTGGCGTACCCTGGCGGCGGAATAGGCGAAGCTCTGGATGAGGCGCTCGACATGGGGATCGTCGGCAACCTCGCCGGTCAGGCGCAACCGTCCGGCGATCTTGGGGAAGGCATCGGCAAAGCGCGACGCCCGTCGGCGCAGGGCCGACAATTCCTCGTTATAGCGTCGCAGAAAGCCCTCAACCATGCGCCGCCTCCACCTGGAAGCGCTGGCTGGTGGGATCGATGGTGGACTCGAAATTGATCGGCGGCATGCCGTCATAGAGGCGGAAGGTCGCCTCTATGCGCATACGCAGCGCTCTTTCGCCCTGGGTGCGGTTCTTGAGGATGGTGACGCGTATGTTCGACAGCCTGGTCTCGAACAGGGCGATGCGCCGCTCGATGGCGCGCGCCAAATGCAGCTTGGCCTCGTCGGTGACAAGGTTGGCTGAGACGATGCCTTCCACCCCGTAGCTGACCAGCGCATCCTTGAGCTCCGCCAGCTTGTCCGGCGGGCTTGTCGGACAGCGCCTGGTGTTCAGCAGGGCTTCAAGGTCGCGGCGGATGGCTTCGCGCATCTCGCGTGCCTGATCCGCGAGGCTGAGGGGAGGGTCCCGAGGAAGGTCCGGGGCTGCGTCGAGCAGCCGGTCCAGGATGGAGCGCGACAGGACCTGCTCACGGGCCCGGAAACGTTCGAGCGGATCAACCATGGGCAGCCTGCTTCTGCCTGATGATTTCGGGCATGCCCAGGCTCTGCATGTCGTGGAAGGAAACCAGCTCGTCACCAGCGAGGAAGCAACGCTGGCCGCGGCCGGCGGTGATGCCGCTGGGCTCGGTGACCCATTCGGTCTCGCGCCCCAGCAACAGCGTCTCGCGGCCTTCGGTGCCCTGATAGATCGCTGGCAGCAGGACCGAGGCGGAGGCGCCGTCGGCCAGCGACAATTCTGCCCGGCGGAAAGCGAGGTCGCGTGGCCGGGCGATCGGCTCCACCGCCACGGAGGCGATCTTGGCGAAGTCGATCCACAGATAGGACCCGCCCGTCATGATCACTTCGAGCGCATGGGGAACCCGATCGTCCAGGTCCCGGAAATCGCCGACCGGTTCGCCGTTCCACAGCATCGGCCGTTCACCGCGCAGTCCGTCCAGGGCCGCCAGCGCCGGCCCTGCCGGGCTGCCTTCACGGTTGATGATGGCGAGTTCGATTGCCGCCCTGTCGAGTGCGCTCGGCCCATGCGGAAATTCGGGGACGGCACCGGTCTCGAACCAGGCCTTGCGGGCCGCCATGGCGCGCAACTGATTGCGGAGCAGGGCAAAGCCCATGGTATCCTGCGGCGCCAGGGTCACGGCGAGGCTGCATTGCGTGTCGGCCCGCTCATAATCGCCGGCGAGGATGAGCAGGTCGATATAGAGATGACGGGCATCCTTGTCGGAGGGGTGAGCCCGCATATGCTCCCTGGCGTGGTCGAGCGCCTGGCTCAGTGCCCCTTCGGAAAGAGAATTGGCGATGCTGGCGGCGAGCGTCATGCTGTCATCCTTCTGGGCAAAGAAGCGGTATCGACGCTGCTCGTCGGCGGCGCCATTTCGGCGATGAGGTGGAAGCTGGTCGAGACGTCGTCGAGCTGGAAATGCGGTTGCAGCCGCACCGTGCAGATGAAGGTGCCGGGCTTGCCGGGCAGTTCCTCCACGCTGATACCGGCCGAGCGCAGCGGATAGCGGGTGCGCAGCGGCAGGTCGGCATCGTCGTTGCCGAGCGTGTAGCCCGACAGCCAGTCCTCGAGCTTGCGCTGCAGCGAGGCGGCATCGGCCAGCCGGCCGACCTGGTCGCGCATGATCACCTTGAGATAATGGGAAAACCGCGAAGCGCAGAGCACATATTGCAGCATGGCAGCGAGACGGGCGTTCTGGCGCGCGTTCTCGTTGGCGTAATGCTGCGGCGCATGGAGCGATTGGTTGGCGTTGAAGATGGCGCAGGCGGACATATAGGTGGTGCCGATCGGCACCAGGCCGTGATCGCAGAACTGCTGTTCCTGGCCGCCCGTCAGGCGAACCTCGACGGGCGCCTGGGCAGACAGTCCCTGGCTCTCCGTGCCGAAATCATAGGCGGCAAGTTCGGCGCTGCTCAGCATGCCACCGTCGACGGCATCCTGGGTAACGCCGCGAATGTCGGCGAACCAGCCGGAGTGAATGAAGTTGCGGATGACGACGCTTGCGAAGGCGAAGGCGCCATTGCCCCACAGCAGGCTGGCGCCGTCCTGCGAGATCGCCTCGCGGAAGGGAAAGCCATCGTCGCGCCGGCGCGAATAGGGCTCATAGGGCTGCCGCATCAGGATGCGTGGCGCGACCAGTCCGAGAAAGCGGGTATCCTCATGGGTCCGCAGGCGGTTCCAGCGTATGCGGTCGGGACTGGTGTCGAGCCAGTTGAGATCCTGCACGCGGTTGAGTTCTGAAAAGCTCTCCAGCCCGATCGCATGGGGTGAGGCGGCCGCCACGAAGGGGCAGAAGGCCGCTGCGGCCACCAGGGCCAATTGGGCAAGTGTGCCAACCACATCGCCATTGGCCTGGGGATCGGTGGGCGAGAGGTGATAGTCCCCGACGAGCAGGCCATAGGGCTCCCCGCCGGGCATACCGAATTCGCGATTATAGACCAGCTCGAACAGGCGGCTCTGATCGAAATCGGATGTGCGCTCCATGGCGCGTGCCAGCTCCTTCCAGCTCAGGCTGAGCAGCTTGATCTTGACCTCGCTCGAGCGCGAGGCCGCGCGCACCAGCATCGCCAGCCCGCGCCAGCGTGCTTCCATCGCCTGGAATTCGGGATGATGCAGGATCGCGTTGACCTGGCGATTCAATGCCTCGTCGATCAGGGCGATGAGCTGATCTGCTCTGCCTCGCAGCAAGTTCTCGAACCTATCGTCGGAATGGGCTTTCCTGGGAAAGCCGAAGGTGCCGCCGGGCAGGCCGGCGGCACGGCTCAGGATATATTTGCCGGCTTAGTTCTTGGCAGGAATGCGAGCGACCATGCGCAGTGAGGTCGTCAGTTCCTCCATCTGCAGCCAGGGACGCATCCAGGCCACGGCGTTGTAGGAGCCGGGCTTGCCCGGGACCTCCTGCACCGTCACCTTGGCGTCACGCAGCGGATAGCGCGCCCGGGTTTCCTCGCCCGCCTCGTCATTGGCGTTGACATAGTTGGAAATCCAGCGGTTGAGCCAAGCCTCACAATCCTTGGCCTCCATGAAGGAGCCGATCTTGTCGCGGCCCATCACCTTGAGATAATGGGCAAAGCGCGAGGTCGCCATCATGTAGGGAAGGCGTGCCGAGACGGCGGCATTGGCATTCGCCTCGGGCCGATCGTACAGCTTGGGCTTGTGCGTCGTCTGCGCGCCGAAGAACACTGCATAATCGGTGTTCTTGTAGTGGCACAGCGGCAGGAAGCCGAGCTTGCCGAGTTCGGCGTCGCGCCGGTCGGTGATACCGACTTCGGTGGGGCATTTGAGATCGAGGTCGCCGTCGTCGCTGGAGAAGATATGCATCGGCAGGTTCTCGACCTTGCCGCCATTCTCGGCGCCGCGGATGGCGGTGCACCAGCCATATTTGGCAAAGGCCTCGGTCAGGCGCGTGCCCATCACATAGGCGGCATTCATCCAGCAGTAATTGTCATGCGGCAGCTCGCCGGTCTTGGAATCGCCGGTCTCGTCATAGCCGAATTCATCGATGGGATGCGTCTTGGGTCCATAGGGCATGCGGGCCAGGACGCGCGGCAGGGCCAGGGTGACGAAGCGTGAATCATCGCTTTCGCGCAAGGAACGCCACTTGGCATACTCAACCGTTTCGAAGATCTTCTCGAGATCACGCGGGCGTGCAAGGTCGCGATAGTCCTCGAAGCCGAACATGCGCGGGCTCGCCGCCGAGATGAAGGGGGCGAAAGCCGCTGCCGCGATCGAGGACAGGCCCTGCAGCAACTGGACGTCATCGAAGGAGTTGTCGAATTCGTAGTCACCCACAATGGCGCCCATCGGCTCGCCGCCCGGCGTTCCGAATTCGTCTTCGTAGATCGACTTGAACAGGCGAGACTGGTCGAACTCGACGGCCTTGGACAGATCCCTGGCAAGATCACGCTTGGAGGCGTTGAGCACCCGGATCTTCAGATTGACGCTGGTCTCGCTGTTCTTCACCAGATAGTTGAGGCCGCGCCAGGCGCCTTCGAGCTTGGTGAATTCGGGTGACTGCATGATCGCCGCCAACTGGCGCGAGATCATCTTGTCGAGGGCGGCGATGGCGTTGTTGAGCGTCACCGTCAGGTTGCGGTCGTAGACGACCGTGCCCTTGAGAGCTTGGTCGGTCAGGGTACGCAGCAGGTCCTGGGCGCGGTCCGGCTCGGTCTGACGCGTAGCCGCTACCACTTGGGTGAGCAGATTCTCGTCCGCGGAGGTTTCGACGACGACATCGCGCTGGGCTTGAGTCTTGGCATTCATGGCTCGATCCTCGTATCGCTCAGGCGTCAGTTCGCCGAGCCGTCCTTGTTATTGCCGTCGAGTTGGCCGACCAGTTTCTTGATGTCGGACTGGCTCTGCAGGATGCTTTCGAGCAGACGCTCGAGATCCTCGGAACGGTCGGCCTTGCTCATCAGGTCGCGCAACTGGTTGCGCGCGTCGAGCAGGGCCTTGAGCGCCGGAACCTGGTTGACGATCGAGCCGGGTTCGAAGTCTTCCATGCTCTCGAATTTGAGGTTGACGGCGAGATCGGTGCCATCATCGGCCAGGGTGTTCTCGACCGCGATATTGAGGCCGGGCGTCATGCGGCGCATGACGTCGTCGAAATTGTCGCGGTCGATCTGCACGAATTTGCGCTCGCCGAAGGGTTTGAGCGGCTGGGTCGGATTGCCCGAGAAATCGCCGAGCACGCCGACGACGAAGGGCAGCTCCTTGACCACCATCGCCCCTTCGGTCTCGACTTCGTACTTGATGTGAACCCGGGGTTTGCGCACCCTCTCGAGCTTGGCGTGAACGCTTTCCATCTTGGTCTTCCTATCTGTGCCATGAAGCACGCTGATAATTTCTTGTATCGTCGGAACGGGAGATGCTGGCGGGGGCGAGGGCCTCAGCCTCCGTCAAGTCCGCTGGCGCCTCTCAAGTGTCCCGCTTCTCGGCTTTGGCCTGAATCCCGGCCGCGGTCAGGACGGCATTGCGCGTCTGCGCCTCGGGAAGGAGTTCGGCCAGCAGTTCAGAAAAGTCCATGCGCCCTCTGCGCACCAGTGTTTCGATGGCTAAGGAAATCGGGGAATGCGGTTCCGTCCGTCGAAAATGGCGGGCAACGGCGAGCAGGATCTCGAAAGCTTCCTCGCGCGAGCCGATGACGCTGCCGGGGGCAAGAGAGCGCGGTGCTGCCAATGCTGGAGCGGCGTCACCGACACTGGCCGCCTGGATCTCGGCCGTGGAGACTGGCGCCGTATCGCCTTCTTCCCCACCAAGGCCGGTGAGATCCCGGATGGCTGCCGCAACTTCCTGCAATACGTTGCGGGTGTTGGAGCTCGGCGGTGCCCGATCCCCACAGCGCTCGGTCAGCACCGCTGCCAGCTTGGCAAAGGAGGCGATGCAGTCGTTGACGACGGCCAGATGTGCGGCCATGGCGGTGATTCCCGCCTCCGTGGCTGCCTCGTGCAGGAGATCGCGACGTTCGGTTTCTCCGGCGCGCTGAGCGAGCTGGTAGTCCCATAGCGAGTGCTGGGCAAAACTGCCATTGGGCACCAGCGAGGCCAGTCGAATCGCCTGGATCAGCGAGCCTTCGCTGTTGACGCCATTGAGACCGGCAAGGGGGGCCAATCGCTCCTCGATGTCGTCGTCGCCAATGGAATGCAGTTGCTCCCAATAATTGTCTAAAAGCGACATCATGGCCGCGAAACTGTCCCGCAGCCCTTCGAAGCCACGCAGCCTAAGCTGGGCCTCGGCGAGCCAGGCAAGGATTTCGATATCCTTGCTATTGGACGACAAGATCTGCAGACCTAGTTCATTGACTTCATGCCAGGCCGGCGTAAGTCGAATATTTTCATTCGGAGACGCACTACGCTCAACGCTTCGAGCAGCATTGCGAGCGTCCTTAATCCGATAATACTTTTCCTGATATTTGGGAGTTACCCTGATATTCTCGCCGCATGGGCTGTCCTGCCCAAGTGGAGAGATAATCTCCCTCAAATCCATCAGCACAGCGGCCCCAAGCTTTAAACTCCTGACACATCCCGATGGCAGTCTGCTTCCAAATGCTCAAGCATTCTGTTTCCAAAGGTACAGTAATGTCAATGCCACAGCCGGTATGATGAATTAATGACGGACTATGGTATTAGCTTACAGTTTTCCAATCGATGAAGAATTATATGAATCATGTCACGCGAATGTCATCAAATTGTCATGTACTATCGTACCACCAATTTAGGGATAGACTCGCAGTGGTGTACCGGTATCTTGGCTTTTGTAATAATAGCTCTATAGACGGAAAATAGGAATCCTGCTTAACTCAATTGACGTTACGGCGCACTTGTGCATGAGCAGAAAAACCTACGTGGAATTCGTGGATGCCGAATATTGATCTCAACCAACTTGTCAGGATGTTGGGACCGGAGCTACGTGTCGCTCTTGAGACAGCTGCGTCCATCGCCGCACGCAATGCGAACCCCACTGTGGAGGTCGCGCACTGGCTGAGCGGGCTTGTCCAAGCGCCCGATCTGGTGGCGCGTTTTGAACAGGCAGGGCTCCGCGTCGAAGCTCTCAGGCGCGAGCTCGACATGGCCATTGCCGACCTGTCGCGGGACGGTCAGGCGCAGCTGACTCTGTCGCAGAATGTGCTGACGCTTGCCCGTGAGGCGTGGCTGGTGGCTTCGCTGCAGTTTGGTCGCAGCCGCGTGGAATTCGGCGATCTCCTGGTGGCGCTTGCCACCGAGCAGAGCCTTCGCATCGTAGCGCGAGCCACGGCCCCGAGCCTGCGGGACATCGATCTCAAGGCCGTCGAAGCGGCGCTTGCCGATCTCAAGACCGGGAATGCGGATCAGGCGCTGGCTGGGGTGGCAGCGCCGACCGGGGCGGCCGCCGGCGAGAGCGATTTCCTGCGTCTCTACACCCAGGACATGACGGCGGATGCCCGCTCCGGTCGCATCGATCCGGTGATCGGGCGTGACCGTGAACTGCGCCAGGTCATCGACGTCTTGATGCGCCGTCGGCAAAACAACCCGATTCTGGTCGGCGAGGCCGGCGTCGGCAAGACGGCCATCGCCGAGGCGCTGGCCCTGGAGATTGCGGGCGGCAATGTGCCGGCCATGCTGAAGGGTGTGCGCCTGCTGTCGCTCGATCTCAGCCTGCTGCAGGCCGGGGCCGGGGTGAAAGGCGAGTTCGAACGCCGGCTGCATGGCGTGGTGGATGCGGTCAAGGCCTCGCCTGTGCCGATCATCCTGTTCATCGACGAGGCGCACAGCCTGATCGGGGCCGGCGGCCAAGCCGGACAAGGCGATGCCGCCAACATTCTCAAGCCCTCGCTGGCACGCGGCGAACTGCGCACCATCGCCGCCACGACCTGGGGTGAATATAAGCGCTTCATCGAGCGCGACGCGGCTCTGACCCGCCGCTTCCAGACCGTGAAGGTCGATGAGCCTGACGAAGAAACCGCGATCCGCATGCTGCGTGGCGTGGCCGGTGCCTTCCGGTCCCATCACAAGGTGCGCATTCGCGACGAAGCGCTGGCTGCGGCGGTACGATTATCCGCACGTTATATTCCAGCCCGCCAATTGCCTGACAAGGCGATCAGTCTCATCGATACAGCCGCAGCTGCGGTATCCCTGGGGCGGCAGGCCGTTCCGGAGGCGATCCGATCGCTGCGGGGCGAACGCGAATTGCTGGAAGTCGAGGCCGCCTGGCTCGTCAAGGAGCCGGAGAGCACGGAAGGTCTCGAACGGCGCGGGCAGATCGATAACCGACTCGCGATGATCGCCGACGAGATCGAGGGGCTTCAGGCCCGCTTCGAGGCCGAGGCGCGTTTGGTGGAGGAGGCCGATCGGCTGGAGGCGATCCTGTCGGGCGAAGACGAGGCAGGCGAGCCCTCGTCGCCAGTCGGTGATGACGGCAATGTCGCGCCTTTCCCCGAGCAGCCCGGTACCCGCGAAAGCGCCCGCGCCGCGCTTGCGGTCGCCGAAGACAGCCTCGCAGAACTTACCGGCGAAACGCCTCTGTTGCCGCGCGCCGTCGACCGCGAGGTGATCGCTTCGCTGGTGGCGCGCTGGACCGGCATACCCATCGGCAAGCTGCTCACCGACCAGATCGAGACGGTCAAGACGCTGGAAGCGCGCCTGAAGGAGCGTGTGATCGGCCAGGACGGCGCCATCGGTCGTGTCGCTTCGGCGATGCGCACGGCCCGGGCCGGGCTTTCCGATCCGCGCCGGCCGCCGGCGGTGTTCCTGTTCGTCGGCATGTCCGGCACCGGCAAGACCGAGACGGCGCTGGCGCTCGCCGACCTGCTCTATGGCGGCAGCCAGCATCTGACCACCATCAACATGTCGGAATTCAAGGAGGAGCACAAGATCTCCATGCTCCTTGGTTCGCCGCCCGGCTATGTCGGCTATGGCGAGGGCGGCGTGCTGACGGAGGCCATCAGGCGCCGGCCTTATGGCGTGCTGCTGCTGGACGAGATCGACAAGGCCCATCCCGGGGTCCAGGAGATCTTCTACCAGGTCTTCGACAAGGGCACGCTGCGCGACGGCGAAGGCCGCGACATCGATTTCAAAAACACCACCATCGTGATGACGGCCAATACCGGCTCGGAACTGCTGGCCACACTGGCTGGCGATCCCGACACCATGCCGGAAGGCGAGGCGCTGGAGGGGCTGCTGCTCGGCGAATTGCAAAAGCAATTCAAGCCCGCCTTCCTCGGCCGCACCACCATCCTGCCCTTCATGCCGCTCGACAAGGCGGCGATGTCGGGCATCGTCGACATCCAGATCGGGCGCATTCAGGGCCGCGTTTCGGCGAGCTATGGCAGCGACGTTGTCCTTCTGCCTGCGGCGCGTGAGGCCCTGGTTACCCGCGCCGGCACCAGCGAGATGGGCGCACGTGCCATCGAAGCGATGATCGCGCGCGAGCTTCTGCCGGATCTGTCCACCTTTTTCCTCGATCAGGTCGCCGCCGGAAGCAAGGCGGCGCGGATCGAGATCGGATTTGACGGACGCCGTTTCAGCATTGGCGCTGAGCCGGCGGCGGCCGCCAAGGAATTCGCCGGGCCGAGGAAACGGCCGGCGGATAAAGCAGCCTCGAATGGCAAGAAGGCTCATTCGGATGCGGTACGACCCAGAAAGGCGCGAGCGCCTTGACCTGACAAGGCCGATTCAACTTCGAACAGGAGAGAAGTAGTATGCCGATTTATCTGCAGCTCGATGGTATCCAGGGCGACGCCACCCAGGAACAGCATAAGAAGTGGATGGATATCGAAGCCATTCACTGGAATGTTTCGCGCAACATGAACACCTCGGCGGGTTCCGCCGCCAACCGTGAAGCGTCCGAGCCGACGATTTCGGAAGTGATCCTGACCAAGGTCAGCGATTCCTCCTCCACCCGGCTGTTCCAGGAAGCCTGCTCGGGCCGCACTGGCAAGACGGCGGTGATCCACCTGGTGTCCACCGGCAGCCCCGGCAACACCTATATCGAATACACGCTGACCAACACGCTGCTGGCCAATTATTCGGTCGATTCGAATGGCGACCGCCCGGTCGAGACGATCCGGCTCAACTTCACCAAGATGCAGGTGAAGTACACCCCCTACGGCGAGGACAACAGCAACGGCTCGCCGACGATCGCCACCTACGATCTGGCCACGACGAAGGCCGCCTAAGAGCTGCGCCGCACTGGACGCCGGCCTTCATCGGCTGGCGTCCAATTCGTTCGTTTACGCCTCGGGATCTTCGATCGAGGCGCCACCAACACAGGCTTCACATCAGCGAAGGGGAGTACGATGGGATTCCAGGACGGTATTCGAAAGGTTTCTCTCACACCCCAGCATCTCATTGTCGAAGAAAAATATAGCAGCAGCCCTCTGTTTGACATGGTCGCGCCAAGCCAGAAGGTGAAGGGGATCAAGGTCGTCGGCACCAAGCACAAGCATGGCCTGCGGCACGTGATCACTTTGGCCAAGGTCGAGGACGTCTATTTCAAGGGGCGCAAATTGCCGGGCATGCCCGGGGCTAGGGAGTTGTTCGAGGAATGGATTACGCCAGGCCAGCAGATCACCACGCGCCCAACCGGTGAATTGACGCCAACGCTCGCCTATGTCGGGAAATACAACACCTTCAGCGCCACTTTTTTGGGCAGCGCCGAGAAGAAGCTCTCCCTCGGATTCATCGATTATTACGGGGAAGACCCGGCACCGAGCGTGATCCTGCATACCAATGCGACGGTTCCGTTCATCCAGTACGGCGACGAGAACCTCATCGCGGCCGCCTATTACAACACCAAGACGAGACGCTTGGAAATATTGCGGCAGTTCAATCTCAAGACGCTCGCTGACGACTTCATTCGGCGCTTCGCCGCGGAATATTCGTCTGGATCATAGATAGCCGCTTCGAAGGCCAGGAGAACGATACTCCCCGCCTTGCGTGAGGTTTGAATTCTAGCATCAGATCAGGAATTGCATTCGATGGACGGCGACGCCAGCTCAGCATCCTACATCCAGGCCGAACGCATCCTGCGCATCGAGACGCCCTTGGGCTCGGATGTGCTGCTGCCCGAACATGTGGAGATGCGCGAGGCGGTGAACGATCTGTTCACGCTCGTCATCGCGGTGCGCTCCAAGAAGACCGACATCAAGCCGAACGAGATCGTGGGCAAGCTGGTCGACG
The DNA here is from genome assembly GCF_057813875.1 of Labrys sp. F242. Classification (NCBI taxonomy): domain Bacteria; kingdom Pseudomonadati; phylum Pseudomonadota; class Alphaproteobacteria; order Hyphomicrobiales; family Xanthobacteraceae; genus Labrys; species Labrys sp. F242. The sequence goes on from NZ_JBVASG010000001.1 coordinate 703,443, forward strand.
TCTCCCTCGAACTCGGCCAGGGCGAGCGGCGCACCTGGAATGGGCTGGTGGTGCGCCTCGTTGAGGGACCGCCGGTGACGCGGGGCCTGCGCGCCTATCAGCTCGAGATCCGGCCCCAGCACTGGCTGATGAGCCAGCGTTCGGACTGCCGGATCTGGCAGGACAAGAGCTCGCTCGACGTTGCCCGCACTTTGCTCTCCGAGCACAAGCTGCAGGCGCCGGTAACCTCGGGCGTCATCCCCGAACCCAAGCCCCAGCATTATTCGGTCCAGTTCAATGAAACGGACCTCGCTTATCTTCTGCGCCGCCTGGAGGAGGACGGCCTGTTCTTCTGGTTCGAGCATGAGGGCGGGGAGGCCGGCTCGGTCGCGGCCAGGCACGTCATGCATATCGCCTCGCATGTCTCGGGCTACACCAGCGGGCCGGAGACGGATGTGCGTCTCGCCATGGGCTCGAGCGACCGCAACCACCTCACCAAATTCCAGCGCAGTTTCACCTATGTGCCCGGCAAGCGCTCGGCGGGGGACTGGAACTTCCTCACCCCCGGTTCCCTGCCTTCCGGCGAGACGCCGAGCTTGGTGTCGCTGCCGGGCAACGAGGCCTATGAACTCTATGAATATCCCATGGTCGGCGGCTACGGTTCCGACAGTGCCTCCGAGGGCATCGCCAATGATCGGGTGGAACGCCAGTCCAAGCTGAGGATGCAGGCGGCCGAGGCCGATTTCGAGCGCATCGAGGGCGCTTCCTCCATCCGCACGCTGCAGCCCGGCCGGCTCTTCCGGCCCTATGACGTCGCCAATCCCGGCAACGCCTATGAGGAGCACGTCACCTTCCAGATCGTGCATATGGCGCGAGACCGCTCCTACGAGACGAATGAGGGCGAGCCGGAATATTCCAACCGCTTCATGGCCCTGCCGAGCCGGGTGCCGGCGACGCCGCACCGCTCGACGCAGCGCCCGCGCATCGACGGCACCGACATCGCCATCATCGCCGGCCCGCCGGGTGAGGAGATCCATCCCGACAAATATGGCCGGGTGAAGGTGTGGTTCCCCTGGGACCGCCGCGCCAAGAAGGACGGCACCGACACCTGCTGGATCCGGGTGGCGCAGAACTGGGGCGGCGGCAATTGGGGCGGCCAGATCATCCCGCGCGTGGGCATGGAAGCGATCGTTTCCTATCTCGGCGGCGACCCCGACAGGCCGATCATCACCGCGCTGGTGCCCAATGCCAGCCAGCAGGTGCCCTACCAACTGCCCGAGCACAAGACCAAGAGCATCTTCCGCTCCAACACCTACAAGTCGAAGGATCCGACCAAGTTCAACGAGTTCTCCTTCGAGGACGCGCCGGGCCAGGAGAACTTCCACCTGCATGCCCAGAAGGACATGACCTCGAAGGTGCTCAACAACCAGATCCACACGGTGGATGCCAGTGCGCTGCATTCCTACGGCCAGCAGCACCAGCTCACCGTGGGCGCCAACATGAACCACCAGGTCGGCGGCGGGCTCAACCAGGTGGTGGGCGCCACCACCGGCATGGGCGCGGCTGCCTTGCTGGCCCCGCTCGCCGGGCTGATGGGCCAGAGCGCGGGCATGCTGCAGCAGGCCATGGCGATCGCCGCGCAGGCGGCCGCGAGCCAGCCGGGCAGCGCTGCAAGCAAGACCGCCGGCGCGGCGGCCTCGGCCGTGACGCAAGCGGCGCTGGGCGGTCTCGGCGGCGGATCCGGCCTCGGCGGTTCGGCAGCAGGGGGAGGCGGCGGTGCCAGCGATGGCGGCATCCTCTCCACCCCGCCCTTCGTGCCACCGGCCGATGCCGGTGGGCAGGGCGGCATTGCCGGGGGCATCGCCGGCTCCTTGATGAACAACGTGCTCGGCGTCGCCTCAGGCCTCTTTGACCAAGGCCTGAAGGCTGCCGCCAATGTCGCCCCCCAGGCCCTGTTCCAAGCCGGCGGCGCCCCGATGGCTGCGGCTGGCACATCGGCGCTGGGTACGCTGGGGGGGCTATTGGGAGGAGGCGTGCTTAGCCAGACCATCGGGCGGATGCAGGTCAAGAACGTAGGCGTGGCCAGCGCTGAGCATATCGGCACCGCGAAGGTGTCGAATGTGGGGCAAGTGTCGATGGAGAAAGTCGGCCATACCAAGCGGGTAAGGGTCGGTGAAGAGCTTCTTGTCGAAGTCGGCGGAAATGACGGGAAGGAACCAAAATCTGTATTGCTAATGAAATCTGACGGAACAATTCTAATCAAAGGCATACGTATATACGTTGAGGGTGATACTCACATTCAACTTATTACACCGATGCAAGACAATAATTGAGAGGATGAAGATGAGATGATGATGAATGGTTTTCGTGGCTTGGAGAGATGTGCAGCTACCCATGCATTCGGTTGCCCGTTGTTTTCTGCCGTCGCCGCGAAATCCAGACCTTCCGTATGTGTGGTACGCGCAATCCACCACGAGAAATGACCATGCCCAAGCTCGTCAATCACACGCCTTATCCCAATTTTCGCTATTACAGTGCGGACAATCAAAATCGCGACTTTGGAGTCATCATCGTCAAAGCGACCTATGAACTTGCGCCCTCCGGTCGGTTACTCATTGCCGAAGAGCAGGCACCGCTGGTGTTCACCGACCTGACGCATGGTGCCTTGAATATCTCATCCCTGTGGCATCCCTCGGATATGGTGCCGAATAAGCCCGCCACAGATGTCATCGTCAACGCGATAGCATACGCGCCAGGTAGCAAGCCCACGCCGTCTTGGCTCTGCGGCATTAAGATCATGGATGGAGCGCAGATCCTCCTCGACAAGCAATTACGTGTCACGGGCCCACGACAGTGGGAGCCAATCTGGCGGGGACAGATGCGCGAGAAGGCTAAATCCGACTGGTGTGCGTACCGGGAGCATTTTCTGGAATGGCGGCTCACTGAACCCGAGCCGATTACGCAACTGCCACTTCAGTATGAATATGCCTATGGCGGCGAAATCGCTACTGGTGCGGATGATGACGGCACCGCATGCTTTGATACGGACGCGTGCAATCCAATCGGTCAGGGCAAACTCGACCGGGAATGGACCGATCATGCAAATGACGTGCCCGCACCGCAGATCGAAGATCCGAAGATTCCGATTATAGAGCCTTACATGGCCTATGTGCCTCAGAATCTAGGGCCGATTCCACCTGCCTGGGAGCCACGTTATCCTCTAGGCGGAACTTACGATCAGAACTGGATCGATAATATTTGGCCTAAGTGGCCAGCGGATTATGACTTTGCCTATCACAATTCGGCGCACCCCGATTTGATCGTCACACCATATCTGAAAGGTGGCGAGCGGGTGACACTTACCGGATTGTCCATGGGAAGGGAGACCTTGGCGTTTAATCTACCGAATGAAAGCATATTCGTCGATCTCGTCAGCGAGGACGGTCATGAGAAACGCCAGGATATGGTGCTCGATACCGTGTTTCTCGATATCGCCGCCGCATCTTGGCGCGACTGGCGTGTATTCCTGTCATGGCGGGTAAATTTCGAACCGCACATCCATGAAGAAGCCATTATCCAACGTGTGATCAAAGCAGTTTCAGCCGCTGATCTGCGTAGAAGTCTGAGAGAAAGGAGCGCGGCATGAGTCAAGCCATGGTTTCAGCGCGCAAATGCGCCTCAAACGTCATCGCATCAAAGGGGCCGGACGTGTGCCTGACACCAATAGGGAGCGGTGTGAAGCCCGTCGCTTATTCCTCCATGGTGACGCTCGACAAGGCAATCCGCTATTCGAAATCGGTGCGTGACAACGGAAAGTTTGATTGCCAACTGAATACTGCCGTTCCGGGTGTAACTGGGCATGAGCCAGGTACCGAGCGCGGTGTCGTTAGCCCGGGCTATAAGGGGTACGCGCTCGTAAATATCGCTTCGACCTTCGTATATTCGGAAGGGTTCGCGACCTGGGCGCACATGCAAGAAGCCTGGATCAATCGGCCTGACGCTGGACCACAGGAGCCTCAAAAGAGTGAGACAGAGAGGGTGATTCCCTCATTTGGTAGGTTTGTCGAGTAGTTCTTCGCGATCTTATAATTTCATCTAGATCTCGATAAGTATAAATTAATTTATGCATGGGTGCGCCATGGCTGACGATGGTTCTGTTCCTTCTCCGTCTACCAAGACTCCTGCGCCCACGGAAAAATCTCCGTTCGAGGGCAATCTAAAGGTATTGAGGGAGAAGTATAACGTCAGGGCCAGAGAGCGGCAAATTCTTGGACAATGCATTGCTACCAGAGATGCGAATGGAAATGCTCTGTGTCTAGTAGATGCTACCGCTAAAACAACTGTTTTTTCACGAAAATTATCCGATAAAGCGAAGGAGGGAATTGAAAATAACCCATCAGAGTTGGAGCACAAGCAGAAGGCTTTAAACGAAGCGGTAGATACAATAGAGTTTTACAGAAAATTCGGATATGATCATAATTATCCTTCACAAGAAATAGCAAGAAGTATACGCCCTTCCATTGCGAATTATAATAGAATTCAAAATGGTGGCGAGGCTATAACGATGGCCGACACGCCAATGGCCTTTCTGTCGCAGTTCGGATCTACGGTGAAGGATATTGGAAAGGGGACAGCTCAGGGAATTTTTATAGATACTCCTAAGGGGATTTACTATGTTTTTACTCAGCCTGGTGATGTAGCAAAAGCAATAAAAGATACTGCGACGCACCCAGGGGATGCGCTGGAAACAGCTGCTCTCAATGCGGACGAAAGCGCCGCGCAGGGGACCGGCGCTGTAGATTTGGGGCGGATGTATGGGGGGGTCTTAGCAGGGGAAGGTCTTGGGCTAGCCACGAAAACGATGCTGGGAAAGTTCTCCCCTCTCTTGGGCGAACCCGTTTCGGTCGCCACTGGCGAATATCTGGAGACGTGGCGGGATTTTCTAATTCCCGGAACCCTCTCTCTTGACGGCTCGCGCTATATGGGGATGAAGCTGGGCCTACCCACGCGCTATATGGGTCCGCTGGGGCCGTGCCAAATTTCTGTATTTGACGAGATTTTTTCAAATCCGGCGCGCGGTGAGCTGTTGTTTCATAGCGCGGACGGTAAACGGATCGGCTTCGAGAGGCCATTCAGCTTTTTGCCCTCGGTCAATTCAGCCTGTCCGCACCTGGAACTGAAAGCGCCCTGGTTAAAACGGCTTGAGTTGCGCGACGGGCGGCTCACGAAGCATTTCCGCCAATATGGCGACGGCTTCTATCGGCTCGACAAAATCGCGGAGATGAACGGGTTCGAGTTGGTGTTCACCCGGGATGCTGAAACCGGAATGCTGAACCGGGTTGAGGGGCCGGATGGCTTGGCGCTTGCCTTCGAGAATGATGGCAAGGGGCGGCGGCTAGGCATAACGCTGATCGGTGCCGATGGTACGGCGCAGGCGCTTGTCCGCTATGCCTATGATCACAAGGGTCGCATGGTCTCGGCTGACTGCACATTCGGCATGTCGGTGCGTTATGAGTGGCAGGCACGCAGGGACCTGATTGCGCGTTGGCATAACCAAACCCGACGTTCTGAGACGACCTTCACTTACGATGCCGAAGGTCGCGTTATCCATACCGCCACCAACGGCATCTGGAACGATGATCGGTTTCGCTATGACAGTGAGCACCGGCAGACAATTTATCTGCCGGCAGGCGATGAGGCTCGGGCACAGCGATTCGACTATGATGCGCGTGAAAATGTTACCGCGGAGATCGATGCGCTGGGCGGGATAGTGGTGCACCGTTATGACGCCGATGGCTTTCGGATCTCGACAACTGACCCACTGGGGCATGAGACGGTAACACGCTATGATGCTCGCGGACGGGTGAAGGAGACGTTGGACGCCGAAGGCCGAGCGAGTACCTACTTCTGGGGCGATTCTGACGAGTTGTTCATGGTCGCGGATGGTGAGGGCAACAAGAAGCAGTACGAGCATGACGATCATGCCAATGTGATTTGCGAAACGGACGCGGAAGGTCATTCGACTCGCTTCGAGCGCAACGAGCGCGGGCTTCTCACCAAAACGATCTTCGCCGATGGCACTGAGGAAAGTCGGGCCTATGACGGTTATGGCCGCCTTGCTCAGATCCGCGATGCCAAGGGCGGACTGACGCGCTTTGCTTATGACGTCTTCGGTCGCCTTGTCGAACGCGTTAATGCTCTCGGCGGGGTCACCAAGCTTGATTACGAAGCCGGTGCTGGCGGCTTTGCCACCCCGACCCGGCTGACCCGGCCGGATGGCGTGAGTATCGGCCGCCGCTTCGACGCGGAAGGCTCCCTTGCTTCGGTGAGCGACGGCGAAGGGCGCAGCTGGAATTACCGTTTCGGCGCTTTCGAGGTGCTGGAAGCGATTACCGATCCCAAGGGCGGCGAACTCTCCTTTTCCTATGATAGTGAAGGGCGCCTCATTACCGTGACCAATGCGATGGGGCGGGTCTATTCTCTCAACCGCGACGTCGCCGGCCGAGTGGTCGAGGAAGAGGACTTCGACGGACGGGTGGCGCGTTACCGCCACGACGCCGCTGGGCGGGTGATCGAGACGATCAAGCCCGATGGCGGGCGGCTGGTCTATGGCTACGACAAGACCAATAGGGTCACGCGCATCGAAACCTTCGCGCCGAAAGCCAAGCCCGAAGATGCTCCCCAGGATGTGACGCGCTTCTGGTATGATGCGCGGGGCTTGGTGATCAAGGCCGAGAATGGCGCCTCCTTGGTCGAGTATGAGCGAGACAAGAATGGCGCCATCGTCGCCGAGACGATGAACGGACGCCGGGTCGAGGTGAAACTCGACGCGATGGGCCGGCGAACCGAGCGTCGGCTCTCCACGCCCAAGGTCACCAGCCCAGGCGAAAGCTTGGTTGCCTACAGCCGCGATCCACTGGGGCTGATCGAGGGCCTGACCATCGATGGCCACGCGCCGCTCTCCTTTCAGCATGATGCGCTGGGGCGGGAGACACGGCGCTCGAGCCCAGCCGGCTTCCAACTGACGAGCCGGCATGACGCCGTGGGTCAGCTGATCGAGCAGACAGGTGGTGGTGATCCGGCCGAACGTATGCGACAGGCGGCGTTCGGGGAGGCTTCTTCCCGAAGCGCAAGCCCTGCCATCGAGCGCCGCTATCGCTGGGACCGCGCCAACTCGCCGCTTGCCATCCTCGACGGGCTGTGGGGCGAAACCACATACGAATACGACGCCAATGGTCAAGTGGCAGTGACCAAGGCGGGCGAGGGCACCAGCGACGAACTGCGCGAGCGTTTCGAATATGACGCGGCGCGCAATCTCGTCGGCACGGCGGCGGCCGGCGCCGGCAAGCTGCACGGCTTCGGCGAGGCGCTCGGCAAGCTGTCGGCCTGGAGCAACACGCCGGGCGGCGTGGTGCGGATCGCCCGTGGCCCGTTCGGGGAAAGGCTCGCCCTGAGCCATGACGCCTGCGGGCGGGTGACCGAACGCAAGGTCGAGCGCAACGGCTTCCGGCCCAAGGTCTGGCGCTATGAGTGGGATGGGCATGACCGGTTGGTGAAGTGCATTACGCCAGAGGGCGATATCTGGCGCTATGGCTACGACCCGTTCGGGCGGCGGGTGTGGAAGGTGCGGGAACTCACCCAGGCCGAGGCAAGAAGCTATGCAGGCCGCTTTTCAGGGTTGATTGCGGTCGGCCAGGTAACGCCCGACTATGCCAGCAGCCTGTTGCCGCCGCCTTCTGAGCGTCGGGGCGGCCTGCCGGGGCAGTCGGACGATGGTAGGGACAAGCCGCCGATCATTGGCATTGCCTATTCTTGGGATGGAGATGTCATCGCTGAGGAAGCACCCCTACGGCTCGACGGTGCCATCTATTGGCATCGGGCCGTGCGCTGGCACTATGAGCCAAACTCGTTCCGCCCGCTGGCCAAGCAGGAAGCGCCACAGCCAGTTCAGAAGCCAGATGGCGGCTGGGAAGAGGGGCTTGACGCGCTGTTCTATATCATCACCGATCATCTCGGCACACCGCGGGAGATGGTGGATGAGCGCGGTAAGGTGCAGTGGGCGGCGAGCTACACAGCGTGGGGTCTTATACGTGGGCTCAGGGTTGCAGCATCTCAAGCGGCAAACGACGATTATGCGAATACCTGTGTACCCCAAGGCAGCACGGTTCCTCCTGCTTTCGGTAATTTGGTGTTGAAGCCAGTAGCCGAAGATGCATCTCAAGCATGCATCTGCCCAATCCGTTTTCAGGGGCAATGGCAAGACGGGGAAACTGGGTTATTTTATAACCGTCATCGACATTACGACCCGCTGGCTGGCCAATATACCAGCCCCGATCCCATCAGGTTGGATGGCGGTGACAGGCCGCAAGGGTATGTGGATAGCCCCAGCGACTGGGTCGATCCACTTGGTTTGGAGGCATTGACAGCTGCACAGCGACATTATCTCTATGATGGGCCAGGGGGTAGGTGGGGTTCGGCGGCGACCCGAAGACAAAATTTTGATATCGCTAAAGGCTACGATGCCAGAGGGTATCGAGTTCAGGGAGGCGGTTTTGGCCCAGAGGAATACATTCCTCCACCTCCGAGTATTGCGGTTCAAGGCAGTACTAAAGGCGGAACTTATGTAGATATTACGGCAAGTAAGAACGGTCAAACTATAAGGGTGCAAACAGTTGATACATTGGCAGATGGTGTTACACTTACGCCACGAGAATTGGCGAACGCTGCACGTATTAGGGCCGCTTTTCCAAATGATCAACTTATTTTAGTGCCAAAGGTAAAGCCGTGAAACAAGTTCTTTTCTTTTCCACTCAAAGTGACATATATCCAGTGATCAAGTCGCTGGAGAAAGGCTCTGGTATAATATTTGTTAGATCTGGGCATTACGACGTTATTAATCCCCCTACACTATCAAGTGAAGATCTATCAAATGTGGGCATCGCAACAAGTGAGACAGCAAGTACTTCTATATCGTATCTTATTATGCCAAATAGTTCCAAGGTAATTTCTCGCGAATATATAAGCGAAGATCCGACGACGTTTGGGAGGAAACAATGGAGCGTTTATAATGGATTTAATGAAGATTCTGTTGAGATGACGCTTGCCGGAATTTGGGAAGGTAAAGTTCTTCTACCTGGATCTGTAAAAACTATTCACAATACTCCTTTTACGCAAATGATAATGCGAAAATTGGTTTCATTGTTGAAGCAAACACAATTTAAAAAAATACAGTCATGGTGGTTGGGACCTGAAGCACTACAGATGTTACGGGCAGGGAAACGTTTGAGCACAACTGCGGCGCAGTCTCCTCCTGAGTATGATTTACGGCCAGAACATATTCCAGCTGAATTGAAATAGATGCTGTATGAGAATTGCGGGGACAGGTGATTGATTAGATTACGGTGACAGTGCACTCTATTGACGGCACTTAAGTCTGGCCGCATTGTGCTACGATGGCTCGGCTTGCACGCATCGTGGTTCCCGGTCTGCCTTATCATGTCACTCAGCGGGGCAATGGGCGGCAGCGCACCTTCTTTGGTGTCGAGGATTACGCCTTCTACCGCGACTGTCTTGCTGATCATTGCCGGGCTGCCGGCGTCGAGGTGTGGGCCTGGTGTCTGATGCCCAATCACGTGCATCTCATTCTCGTGCCGCCTGATCCGGATGGCCTGCGGCGGGGCTTGGCGCCAACCCATCGTCGCTATGCCGGCCATGTCCATGCGCGTGAGCAACGGACGGGACATTTCTGGCAGGGGCGCTATGGCGCGGTTGCCATGGATGAGGCGCATCTGTTGCACGCGGTGCGCTATGTCAGCCTCAATCCGGTGCGGGCCGGCCTAGTGGAGCGGGCTCAGGACTGGCCCTGGGCCAGCACGCGGGCCCATCTGTTCGGGCAGGAAGACGGCATCACCAGCCTTTCGCCGGTCCGCCAGCGTATCGCCGATTTCTCCGATCTGCTCGACAATGTGGACGAGGCGATGTTCAACCGCATTCGCCGGGCGGAGAGTATCGGACGCCCTCTTGGCGATGCTGCCTTCATCGATCGCATCGCGGTATTGACCGGCCGCGAGGTGAGGCCGGGGAAACGCGGGCCTGAGCCTAAGCAAGGGTAGCTGGTGTTGATCGACTGGACTGGCATAGAATGCACTGTCACCGTAATTCACTGTCACCGTAATTCCGAGACAATCGGCAGGCCCCTTGGCGGGGCGAGGCTTTCATGGATCGGATCGCACGAGCAACGGGACGAGACCCTCGTCCCGGCAAGAGGGGCCTGAAGTCAAGGCACAAACGAGACGAATGATAGTTAATTAAATGCACTGTCACCGTAATTCCAGAGGCATCATATTATTCCTTTTCATATGCAGAATGACCCATTTCTTCGAAGCCTAGGATTTGATATCAATAGTAGGCAAAATATGATGTATTTGCCAAGCAGGGCGTGCAGTGTTAGCGGCGGTGGTACTGCTGGTCAGCGTGGGTCGGCACAGCATCGTGGTTTTGGTGGGCATGTTGATTATAATCAATATATGGATGATAGATTGAACGTACTAAAAAATATGACAAGAAACATGGGGAAGGCGTGTAAGCAACTTGCTCTTCGTGAAATGTTGCTGGAAACCAGAACTATGCTGGGTACAGGCGCCCTTCAGATAGCTAAATGTGAGGAGTAGATGTGGTATGTACTATAGACTCGTAGAGCATAATAAGTATCACCCTTCTGCATATCTGGAGGCAAAAGATGTAAGTGCTTGTGATCAGGCCTTGTGTGAGGGAAAGGCATATGATGGCGATTTTATCGCGGACGCTTTTAATCCGGACGCTTTTTATTTTATAGATTATATTAAATCTTTTTGTGTTTCAGTTTATTCTCATAAATTTGCCGATGCTATGAGGGGGCTCAATGTAAATTGCATAAAATTTAAAAAAACTACTTTATGGTGGGGTGGTGAAAATTTAACCAATATAATTGGTGATGAAGTGCTTGGTTTTTATACGGCTTCTTTAAAAACTTTGGATATAATAGATACGAATGTTAAGCCGATTAAGTATTGGCCTAAATTAAAAAAGTTCAAACATGAAGATTTCGTTATTACAAGGAAGATGCCCGATGATTGTCAAATAGGGGTGGATTTGAAGAAGCCAAATATTATAATATGTAGGAGCGAATTCAAGAAATTATGTGAAGATAGCGGCTTGAAAGTGTCTTTTCGTGAGTTGCCGTGTGAGTTTGGATCTTAACTGTGCCTTTCGGTTGCGATACTTGAATTAGGAAGTCTAATATCTATTATTATTATTGCGATGCATTGCAAGATTAGCGCGCGGTTAGGAATAATTTCCAGATCTGGTTGTGCAGCGAAAATGGTCCACACTCTCCGTCCGCAACCGTGGGGCGGTTCATAGAAAGTGACGGCTGGGTATTTTTTTTACGCCGTCGCGTTGGCTCTGGAAGTGCCTTTCGACCAAGGGGCAGTTTGAACCCCCCTCCCCAAATCACCCCACTTCCCCTATTCCCCTGCCTCGCGCATGATGGCGTGCGCTTTCCGGCGCCCATCATGCCAGCAGGGAAACAACCATGCCGAACCACCCTTCCGATGCCATCAGCGCCTTCGGGCCGGATTTCCCGTTTGCCTATGACGCGTGGCTGGCCCATCCGGCCGGGCTCGGTGCGGTGCCGGCCGACAAGCATGGCAAGCGTGTTGCCATCATCGGGGCGGGCGCGGCCGGGCTGGTAGCCGGCTATGAGCTGATGCGCCTGGGCCTCAGGCCGGTTCTCTATGAATCGGCACGGCTCGGCGGGCGGCTGCGCTCGCAGCGCTTCGAAGGCACGGATGGCATCATCGCCGAACTCGGCGGCATGCGCTTTCCGATCTCCTCTCGCGGCTTCTATCATTATGTCGACCTGCTCGGGCTGGAGACGCGGGACTTTCCCAATCCGCTCACGCCGGCAGCCGGCTCCACCGTGATCGATCTGGAGGGCGAGACCCTCTATGCCCGCACGCTGGACGATTTGCCGCCGCTCTACCGGGAGGTCGCTGACGCCTATCACCAGGCGCTGGAGGAAGGGGCCCAGTTCTCGGCCCTGCAGGCGGCGATGCGCGCGCGCGACGCCAAACGCATCAAGGAGATCTGGGATCCGATCGTGCGCGATTGGGACGAGCGCACCTTCTATGATTTCGTGGTGTCCTCCGAGGCTTTCCGCAAGCTCTCCTTCCGCCACCGCGAAGTGTTCGGGCAGGTGGGCTTCGGCACCGGCGGCTGGGATTCGGATTTCCCCAATTCGATGCTGGAGATCCTGCGCGTCAATCTCGGCGCCTTCGACGACGAGCAGCGTCATGTGGTCGGCGGGGTCGAGCAGGTGGCGCAGGGCATCTGGTCCAAGGCGCCGGAGAAGCTCGCGCATTGGCCCGCCGGCACCACGTTGGCCGGGCTCAATGCCGGCGCTACCAGGGGGCGCGCGCAGGCGATCGCGCATAACGGCAAGGGCGGCTTTACGGTGACGGACCAGTGGGGCAATCGCGAGGATTACGAGGCGGTGGTGGTCACCTGCCAGAGCCATCTGCTGACCACCTCCATCGCCGCCGAGGAGAGCCTGTTCGACCAGAAGCTGTGGATGGCGCTCGACCGCACCCGCTACATGCAGGCGGCCAAGACCTTCATCATGGTGGATCGTCCGTTCTGGAAGGACAAGGATCCGGCCACCGGCCGCGACGTGTTGTCGATGACGCTGACCGACCGCATCACCCGCGGCACCTATCTGTTCGACAATGGCGACGACAGGCCGGGCGTGATCTGCCTGTCCTATTCCTGGATGACGGATGCCTTGAAGGTGCTGCCGCTCTCGGCCGAGCGGCGGGTGGAGCTCGCCCTTTCGGCGCTCGGCAAGATCTATCCCGGGCTCGACATCGCCAGCCACATCATCGGTTCGCCGATCTGCGTGAGTTGGGAGGCGGACGAGAACTTCCTCGGCGCCTTCAAGGGCGCGCTGCCGGGGCATTATCGCTACAACCACCGCATGTACGGCCATTTCATGCAAGGGGACCTGCCGGAGAGCCAGCGCGGCATCTTCATGGCCGGGGACGGCGTGAGCTGGACGCCGGCCTGGGTCGAGGGCGCGGTGCAGACGGCGCTCAACGCGGTCTGGGGCGTGATGACCCATCTCGGCGGCCACTCGCCGGCCGAAAATCCCGGTCCCGGCGATCTCTATCCCACGCTCAAACCGGTCGATCTTGGGGATTGAGGAGAGGGGCGCCGACAGCCGAGTTGTCATCCCTGGCGAGCCACGCAGTGACGAGGGAAGGGCATCCAGTAGCAGACGCATCGCTGTTAGCCCCTCGATCCCCTTTCCACGGCCTTTGGTCGTGCCGGGGATGACAGATCCAAGCTGCCGGCTCCAACGGGCGGCCTCCTTTACGTCAGTCCGCCCGGAAAAATCCAGCGATGCGCTGGCGCAGCCATTGATGGGCGGGATCGCCCCGGCGGCGCGGGTGCCAGATCTGGGTGAACGGCACGGCCGGCAGGGCGAACGGTGGTTCGAACAGGCGAAGGCCGTCAGCCTCGATCGCCGGCGGCAGGATGCTGCGTGCCACGGTGAGGACGATGTCCGTGCCGGCGATCAGGCGCGGAGCCATGCCCCAATGCGGCAGGGTGAGGCAGATCCGGCGCTTGTGGCCGAGAATGGCAAGGGCGCGGTCGATCTCATTCTCGACATCGGCGCGCAGCGCCACCAGGGCATGCGGGCGGGCAAGATAGGAAGCGAGATCGAGCCTGTCGTTGGCTGACAGAGCCGCTGCATCGGCGAGGCAGATGTAGCGGTCTTCGAAGAGCAGGTCATGGGCCAGTCGCTCGCCGAGATCGGGAAACACGCCGAAGGCAAGGTCGATTTCGCCATCGAGAATCTGGGCCGCCATCGCCTCCCGGCTCGCCTGGGTGACGAGGAGGTCGCAGTGGGGCGCTTCGGTGCGCAGCAGCGGTACGAGTCTGGGTAGCAGTACGGCGGCGCCATAGTCCGACATCGCCAGCCGGAAGGTGCGCCTCTCGCTCGAAGGATCGAAGCCGGCGGGGGCCAGCAGATCGCGCATGCGGTCGAGCGCCTCGCCGAGATGGGGCTGGATCTGGAGCGCCCGCGCCGTCGGTTTGAGGCTGCCGCCCTGGCGCGTCAGCAGGGGATCGTCCAGCAGCAAGCGCAGCCGCGCCAAGGCATGGCTGACGGCCGGCTGGCTCTTGTTCAGGCGCAGGGCCGCGCGAGAGACGTGGCGCTCGGCCAGCAAAGCCTCGAGCACGGTGAGAAGGTTGAGATCGACGCCGGCAAGATTATTCATTGCGTGCATAGTACGGATATGAAATCGGAATTTCCATCCGATTTCGGCATGGCATAGCTTTTCCGCGATTGAAGGAGACTGCCATGACCAATCCCACCTCGCTCGTTCTGCTGCTGCCGGCTTTGGTGGCGGGCGCGGTCGTACCGTTTCAGGCCGGCGCCAATGCCACGCTTGGCCGCCTGCTCGGCCATCCGCTCTGGGCGACGTTGGTTTCGCTGGCGGTGAGCATCGTGGTGATCCTGCCGGTGATGGCGGCCTTTCGTGTCTCGGCCCCCACCATCGAGGCGGCGTCGAAAGGGCCGTGGTGGATCTGGACGGGCGGTCTTGCCGGCGTGATCTACATCACCGCCGCGCTCCTGTTGGCGCCCCGGCTCGGCGCCGCCAATTTCATGGTGGCGGTGATCGCCGGGCAGATGATCGCCTCGCTGGCGATCGATCATTTCGGCCTGATGGGCTTTGCGGCAAAGCCGGTCAATCCGGCGCGCCTCGCCGGTGTCCTGCTCATCGTCGGCGGCATGGTGGTGACGCAATGGGCCAATGCCGCCTCGGCTGCGACGGTCTCGGCCCGCTGAGGGGGCCCTGAGCTAGCTCAGGCTTCCTTCGACACCAGGATCTTGTCGATGCGCCTGCCATCGAGGTCCACAACCTCGAAGCGCCAGCCGTCGCGCACGAAGCTCTCGCCCGTTTGCGGCAGGCGGTTGAGCTCGGCCAGGATGAAGCCGGCCGCGGTTTCATAGTCGCCGCGCTCGATCGGCATCGACAGGGTCTCGGCCAGTTCGTCGGCCTGCATCCAGCCCGATACCAGATAGGAGCCGTCCGAGCGCATGGTGATGGCCGGTTCGTCCCCATCGTCGTCCTGGAAGGCGCCGGCAATGGCCTCCAGCACGTCATTGGCGGTGATGACGCCCTCGAAATGACCGTATTCGTCGAAGACCAGCGCCATGTGGGCCTTGGAGGAGCGCAGCGACGGCAGCATGCTGAGCGCCTCATTGGTGTCCATCACGATGGGGGCCGCCTCGATATGATCGCGTACATTGAGGGCCCGGCCGTCGAGCTGGGATTGGAACAGGTCCTTGACGGTGACGACGCCGATGATGTTGTCGTCCTCGCCGTCCTGTACGGGCAGGCGGGAGCGGGCGGTGGCACGCAATTGCGCCATGATCGTCTTGGCGGAGTCGGAGAGGTCGATCACCTCGACTTCGCGCCGCGGCGTCATCAGCGAGCGGGCGCTGCGATCCCCCAGGCGCATCACGCCGGAGATCATGTCACGCTCGGCCGTTTCGAGCACGCCGGCGCTCTCGGCCTCCCTGAGAATGGTGCGCACTTCCTCTTCCGTGACCTTTTCCTCCGACTTGCTGTTCTGGCCGAGCAGCGTCAGCACGGTCCGGCCGGAAATGTCGAGCAGCCAGACCAGCGGCGCTCCGCATTTCGACAAGAGCCGCATGGCTGGCGCCACGCGCGCCGCCACCCGCTCGGGGTCGCGCAAGGCGATCTGCTTGGGCACGAGTTCGCCGATGATCAGCGACAGATAAGTGATCGCCACCACCACGAGGCCGACGCCGAGCGTATCGGCAGCGTTGACGGACAAGCCTTG
Source organism: Labrys sp. F242 (assembly GCF_057813875.1). Lineage (NCBI taxonomy): Bacteria > Pseudomonadati > Pseudomonadota > Alphaproteobacteria > Hyphomicrobiales > Xanthobacteraceae > Labrys > Labrys sp. F242. The sequence continues at coordinate 719,334 of NZ_JBVASG010000001.1, forward strand.
GGCCTGCAGCCAGCCGGCAAGACGCGCGCCGAGCGTGGCTCCCGAAAAGGCGCCGGAGAGCACGCCGACCAGCGTGATGCCGATCTGCACGGAGGACAGGAAGCGGCCGGGATTTTCAAGCAATTCCAACGCTGCCGCAGCGCCTCGCTTGCGGTCGGCGAGCGCACGCAGCCTGGCAGGGCGGGAGGAGACAATCGCGAGTTCCGACATGGCGAGGACGCCGTTGAGAAGCGTCAGGAAGACGATGATGGCGATGTCGAGGAACAAGGTGCCTTTGAGGGGTTGCGGGCCCGCGACGAATGTCGGACCGCTTCGAGGGGCGGAGCATAGCGGTATCGGCCAGCGTGGGATAGGGGGAGAGGGCGGCCCGGCTGGGAACGACGGCTGCCGCCGGCTCGGTCGGCCACGCGAGTCTGCCGGCTCCATCAAGTAGAAGATTTATATTCCCTTCGGGAAGCTAAAGTCCGGCTGTGCAAACAGAACGAATATGGCATAACGAGTCGCGTGTTGTTGCCACTTTCGGCACGGCCAATTGAGGGATCGAACCGATGTCAAAAATTTCCTTCGCGATCATTGCTCTCGTGGTGTCCGCGCTCACCCTGAGCGCCTGCGCCAACACGGTCACCGGTGTCGGCCGGGACGTGAAGTCGACTGGCCGCGCCGTCAAGCACGCGGTGCAATGAGCTAAAGTGCTTTGCGCATCAGCGTAACCAGCAAAACGGGCAGCGCTCCTTCGATGCTGCCCGCATCATTTGCCTCGAAGATGACGACGTCGCCAAAGGCGCATTCGATCGTCGTCCTATCGTGCCGGATAGAGCCGGCACCGAGCGCCACCACCAATCGCAGGTCGCCTTGCGGCAGCGCCAAGCGGCCAGCGGCAAGGTCGTGCCGGGTCACCTGATGGCCAAACCGTCCTCGCCGGGTCATCACGTTGAAGTCGCGGATGGGCCCTTCGGCCAGGCTGGCCGAAACCGGTACGTCGCCGGGAAAGGATAGGGGCGCGGAGGCCGCCGTGAGCGTCACCATCCCTCGCCCCTCGACGGTCATGACCAGGCCTTCACCCTCGATCACGGTCAAAGTGCGGTCGATCCCGGGAAACAGGGAGAAGGGGCCGTCGCTGGCCACCTCCGCCACCGACAGGCGCCAGTCGAAATCGTCGAACCCGGCGCCTTCCGGCGAAACCGCGATCTCCGTCGTGGTGCCTCCGCCATTCTTCCATGGCTTGGGGGTGAGGTCGGCGAAACGGATCAGCTTCATGGCGGGGTTCCGGTGTGCCGATCTTCTCAGCTCCATCGATACATCGATGAAGCGAGGTCGGCATGAACGCAATATGAGTCAGATGCCGGTCCGAAGACCGGCACTCCAACTATTTCAGCGCCCGGGCGAAGACCAGGCAGGCATTGAGGATGCTGCCGAGCGTCTCGCGCAAGGGCTGGGCATAGGCGGCATCGAAGGCAACAGGCCAACCGGCTTCGCTGACCGGGCCGAGTGGCTCGTCGATATAGGAGCGGCAGGCGAGTTCCATCTGCACGGCGTGCACGCCCTTGTCCGGCTGGCCGAGGCTGCGCGTGATGAAGCCGCCCTTGAAGCGCCCGTTCATCACGGTCTCGCGCCCGCTGGAGCGGCAGAGCGCTTCGATGGTCTCGGCCAGGGCAGGATGGCAGGTCGTGCCACCATTGGTGCCGATGTTGAACTCAGGCAGCGTACCCTCGAACAGCCGCGGAATGACCGAGCGGATTGAGTGGCAGTCATAGACGACGAGATTGCGATGGCGCCCCTTCAGCCTGGCGACCTCGTCGGCCAGGGCCTGATGGTAGGGATCGAACCAGGTGGCGCGCCGCTCGGCCACCTCGGCCGCGCCGGGCGCTTCGCCGTCCTTATAAAGCGGCTCACCGTCGAAGCTGGTGGTCGGGCAGAGCTCCGTGGTGGCCTGTCCGGGATAGAGCGAGACGCCGGAGGGATCGCGGTTGACGTCGATGACCGTGCGCGACATGGGCGTACGGATGACCGTGGCGTCGAGCCCGACGGCGAAGTCGTAAAGCGTCTCGATCCACCAGTCGGTGTCCTTGCGGGCCAGCCAGGGCGAGACCAGCCGCGCTTCGAGCGCGGCCGGGATCTCAGTGCCGGTATGCGGCAGGGAGACCAGCAATGGTGCCTGTCCCTGCCGGATCTCGAGCCAGTCGGGCCGGCTCATGCCGTGCCCTCCACCACGCTGGCCAGTGTCTTCAGGCCGGCGGCCTTCTGCGCCGCGCCGTTCCAGATCAGGGCCGTGGCGGCGGCGATGTCGGGGGCGAAGTGACGGTCGTCGGAAAGATGCGGCACTTCGGCCCGCAGCGTCGAGCGGGCCCGCTCCAGCGCCTCGCTTGACGTCAGCGGGGCATGGAAGTCACAGCCCTGCACGGCGGCGAGATATTCGATGCCGATGACATTGGCGGTGTTGCGGCTCATCTCCAGGAGACGGCGGGCGCCATGGGCGGCCATGGAGACGTGGTCCTCCTGGTTGGCCGAGGTCGGAATCGAGTCGACGCTGGCCGGGAAGGCCCTCTGCTTGTTCTCCGAGACCAGCGCGGCAGCGGTGACCTGCGGGATCATGAAGCCGGAGTTGAGGCCTGGCTTGGGCGTGAGGAAGGCCGGCATGCCGGAGAGAGCCGGGTCGACCAGCATGGCGATGCGCCGCTCGCTGATGGAGCCGATCTCGCACAGCGCCATGGCGATCATGTCGGCGGCGAAGGCGACGGGCTCGGCGTGGAAGTTGCCGCCCGAGATCACCTCGCCCGTATCGGTGAAGACCAGCGGATTGTCGGTGACGCCGTTGGCCTCGATCGCCAGCGTCGTGGCGGCCTGGCGCAGCAGATCGAGACAGGCGCCCATCACCTGGGGCTGGCAGCGCAGGCAATAGGGATCCTGCACGCGCTCGTCGCCGGTGAGATGGGAGGCGCGGATGGAGCTGCCTGCCATCAAAGCGCGCAGCGTATCGGCGACCTCGGCCTGGCCGCGATGGCCGCGGACCTTGTGGATGCGCGGATCGAAGGGGCCGTCCGAGCCACGGGCCGCGTCGGTCGAGAGCGCACCGGTCACCAGCGCGCCCTGGAAGACGCGCTCGGCCTGGAACAGGCCGGTCAGCGCCAGGCCGGTGGAAACCTGCGTGCCGTTGAGGAGGGCAAGGCCTTCCTTCGGGCCGAGGACGAGCGGCGACAGCCCGACGCGCTTGAGCGCTTCGGTGGCCTCGACCTTCTCGCCCTTCACGAAGAAGGCGCCGACGCCGGTGAGCGCCGCAGTCATATGGGAAAGCGGTGCAAGATCGCCCGAGGCGCCGACGGAACCCTGGCCAGGTACGACGGGGATCAGATCCCTGGCAAGACAGTCACGCAGCATGGTGATGGTCGACCATTGCACGCCCGAGGAACCCTGGGCGAGGCTGCCGAGCTTGAGAGCTATGATCAGGCGCACGACCTCGACCGGCAGGGGCTCGCCGACGCCGGCGGCATGGGAGAGCACGATGTTGCGCTGGAGGATGGCAAGATCGGCATTCTCGATGCGCACGCTCGCCAGCTTGCCGAAGCCGGTGTTGATGCCATAGACCGGCTCGCCCTTGGCGATGATGTCGGCGACGGCCTTGGCGCTGGCTTCGACCAGCGGGCGACAGCCTTCGTCCAGGGTGACGGCTGCGCCTTCATAGATGGCCCGCCACTGTGCGAGCGAGACACTGCCGGGACGCAGCAAAACGGGGTTGGTCACTGGCCTCTCCAGATGCGTTGATGTAGCGGATTGAAACCTAGGCGGTAGACGAGTTCAGCCGGGCGCTCGATATCCCAGATGGCGAGATCGCATTGTTTGCCGGCTTCGAGCGTGCCGATATCCCCGGCCTTGCCGAGCGCCTTGGCGGCATTGCGGGTCACGCCGGCGATGCATTCGTCGACGGTCATGCGGAACAAGGTGGCGGCCATGTTCATGGTTGTCAGCAGCGAGGTCAGCGGCGAGGTGCCGGGATTGCAGTCCGTCGCCACGGCCATCGGCACCTTGTGAGCCCTGAACAAAGCGATGGGCGGTTGCTTGGTCTCGCGAATGAAATAGTAGGCACCGGGCAGGATCACGGCCACCGTGCCGGCCGCATGCATGGCCGCGGCACCTTCCTCGTCGGCATATTCGAGATGGTCGGCCGAAAGGGCGCCGTAATCGGCCGCGAGTTTGGCACCATGAAGGTTGGAGAGCTGGTCGGCATGCAGCTTGACCGGCAGGCCCGCCTTCCTGGCTGCATCGAAGACCTTGCTTATATGTTCGGGCAGGAAGGCGATGCCTTCGCAAAAGCCGTCCACGGCATCGGCGAGCCCTTCGACAGCCACGGCCGGCAGCATCTCCCGGCAGACGAGGTCGATATAGGCGTCCTTGTCGCCCTTGGCCTCGACGGGCAGGGCGTGGGCGCCAAGGAAGGTGGTTGAAACATTGACCTTGCGCACTTCGCCGAGCTTGCGGGCCGCACGCAGCATGGCGAGTTCGGTGCGGGTCTCCAGGCCATAGCCCGATTTCACCTCGACCGTGGTGACGCCCTCGGCGATCAGGTGGTCGAGGCGGGGCAGGGCGCTGGCGAGAAGCTGGTCGTCGCTGGCGGCGCGCGTCGCATTGACCGAGGAAACGATGCCACCGCCGGCCCGGGCGATCTCTTCATAGCTGGCACCCTTGAGGCGCAGCTCGAATTCATGGGCGCGGTCGCCGCCGAAGACGAGATGGGTATGGCAATCGATCAGGCCGGGCGTGATCCAGCGCCCTTCGAGGTCGACAGTCCAGGCCTCGTCGCGCATGGTGGCGGGCACGTCGCTCTCGGGACCGGCGAAGACGATGCGCTCGCCCTCGGCAAGCACGGCCCCCCGCTCGACGATGCCGAGGTCATCCCCGACCAGGGTTGCCAGGCGCGCATTGCGCCACAAACGGAGCCCATGGCTGTTTGTCGACATCGATTTCTCCACCCTGCTATTATGCGGGAACATGTATAGACATATTAATTGACGCGCAAGTGGAATGATGAAAGTTTAATGCCGATTGGCTTGACCGGGAAAGCAGAACTTGGTGAGGGAAGCGGCGATGGCTAAGCAGGCGGAGTTCTTCGAGATCGTCGAGATTGCGCCGCCCGTCCGGATTGGCCCATATGGCTGGGGGAGCCTATCATGAACAACACCGCCTCCCTCGAGCTGGATGCCAAGGCGCAGACGTTGCATCAGCGCATCCTCGGCGATATCGAGCGTCGCATCGTTTCGGGCGAATGGCCGCCCGGCTATCGCATCCCGTTCGAGACCGAGCTGACCGAGATCTATGGCTGCTCGCGCATGACAGTGAACAAGGTGCTAACACAGCTTGCCGCCGCCGGGCTGATCGAGCGCCGGCGCAAGGCAGGCAGTTTCGTGGCGCAGCCGCGCAGCGAGGCAGCCGTGCTCGCCATTCACGGCATCGAGGCGGAGGTGACCGCGCTTGGACTGCCCTATCGCTTCGAATTGATGCAGCGTCGCCAACGGCGGCCTACCCCGGCGGAGCGCCTGACATTCGCGCTGGAAAGTGCGCGGCCGTTGCTGGCGTTGACCTGCCGTCATTTCGCCGGCGACAGCCCGTTCTGCCTGGAGGAACGCCTGATCGATCTCGAGGCGGTGCCGCAGGCCGGTGAAACCGACTTTACCAAGGAGCCGCCCGGCGTGTGGCTCTTGGGCCATGTGCCCTGGACGGTGGCCGAACATCACATCAAGGCAGCGGCGGCACGCGGGGAGGAAGCGGCCTTGCTGAAGCTGGAGCCTGGCAGCGCCTGCCTGGTGGTGGAGCGGCGCACCTGGCGCGGCGACCAGTTCGTCACGGCGGTTCGCTTCACCTACCCGGGCGATCGCCATCAATTGGTTGCGCGTTTCTCGCCATCCTGAGAATGGTGCTGCTGCTTCCGGCAAACCCGCTTCCGGGGGCTGGCCGTTACTCGCCATCGGGGTATAGAGTTTGCGCAAAGCCGACTCGTAGGACCAATCCGGGAGGACCGCAGATGACAAGGGCCGAGGCCGCATGAGCGCAGCGCAAGCCGTTGCGCTGAAGGGCGTTTCGATTTCATTCGCGACCAGGGATTCCCGTTTCGATGCCGTTGATGCCGTTGACCTTGTGGTGGGCGATCACGAGTTCGTCGCCATCGTCGGGCCTACAGGCTGCGGCAAGTCCACGCTGCTCAATGCCACGGCCGGGCTGCTGACCCCGGTGGCCGGAACGGTCGAGGTCTTCGGCAAGCCGCTCAAGGGCTTGAACGGGCAGGCCGGCTATCTCTTCCAGCAGGAATCGCTGATGCCCTGGAAGACCGTCCTGCAGAATGTCGCCATTGGCCTGGAAGTTGCAGGCACGCCGTCCGAAAAGGCGAGGAAGGCGGCGCAGAGCTGGCTGGAGCGGGTCGGTCTCGCCCGTTTTGGCGATCGTTATCCGCGCATGCTGTCCGGCGGGCAGCGCAAGCGCGTCGGGCTGGCGCAGGTGCTCATCCGCAATCCCAAGCTGCTGCTCATGGACGAGCCCTTCGGGCCGCTCGATGCGCAGACCCGTCTGGTCATGGGCGATCTGCTCCTGAAGCTCTGGTCCGAAGACCGCAAGGCGGTGATGTTCGTTACCCACGACCTCGACGAGGCAATCGCACTGGCCGATCGCATCGTCATCATGTCGGCCGGCCCGAAGGCGCGCATCATCGGGGATTTCGCCGTGCCACTGCCCCGGCCTCGCGCCATCGCGGAAATTCGCCACGATCCCGCTTTCATCCGCCTGCATCGCGACATCTGGGATGCCCTGCGCGACGAGGTGATGAAGGCCTACAGCTAGTTCGCTGGCTTTTTCCATGTCTTCGATATCTTCACGACACCCTGATATCTTCACGACACCCTTGGGACTCCAATGAACAACAAGATCGTTTTGCTCGTCCTGCAGGTTCTTGTCGCGGTCATCGGCATCACGGTTTGGCACCTCGCCTCGACGACCTCGCTGTTCGGTTCGCCCAAGACGGTGGCGTTCTTCTTCGCCGATCCGCTCAGCGTCTGGAACAGGATCGTGGAATGGTTCACCGACGGCTCCATCTGGTATCATTTGTGGGTCACCCTGGCTGAATCGGCATTGGCCTTCCTGTTCGGCGGGTTGGGCGGCGTGGTTCTCGGCTTCTGGTTCGCGCGCCAGCCCGTGGTCGCCGCCATTTTCGACCCTTATGTCAAGGCCGCCAATGCGCTGCCCCGGGTGGTGCTGGCGCCGATCTTCGCTTTGTGGTTCGGCCTCGGCATCTGGTCGAAAGTGGCCCTCGGCTTCACCCTCGTGTTCTTCATCGTCTTCTTCAACGTCTATCAGGGCGTCAAGGAAGTGAGCCCGGCCGTACTCTCCAATGCCCGCATGCTCGGCATGAACGAGCGCCAGTTGCTACGCCACGTCTATCTGCCTTCGGCGATGTCCTGGGTGTTCTCCAGCCTGCATACCTCTGTCGGTTTTGCCGTGGTCGGCGCGGTGGTGGGCGAATATCTCGGCTCCTCGGCGGGCCTGGGCTATCTCATCCAGCAGGCCGAGGGCGTATTCGATGTCACCGGCGTCTTCGCCGGCATGTTCGTCCTGATGGCCTTCGTTCTGATCGTCGACTGGCTGATGACGGCGGTGGAGCGCCGCCTTCTGGTCTGGCGCGGCTAAATGATATTGGAAATCGAATTGGGAGGAAAAAACATGAAACGCAGAACTTTCCTGATCGGCGCTGGCGGCATGGTGTTCGGTGCCGCGCTCGGCGGAGCGCTGCCGGCCTTCGCCGAGGATGCCAAGCCGGAGAAGCCCGATCTGACCATCGGCGTCGGCGGCAAGCCATTGCTCTATTATCTGCCGCTGACGGTGGCCGAGCAGAAGGGCTTCTTCAAGGAGGAGGGGCTCAGCGTCACCATCAACGATTTCGCCGGTGGTTCCAAATCCCTGCAGGCGCTGGTCGGTGGCTCGGTGGACGTGGTGACGGGTGCTTACGAGCACACCATCCGCATGCAGAACAAGGGGCAGGATATCATCGCGGTCTGCGACCTCGGCCGCTTCCCTGGCATCGTGATCGCGGTGCGCAAGAGCCTGGCCGGCGAGATCAAGACCATTGCTGATCTCAAGGGCCGCAAGATCGGAGTTACCGCGCCGGGGTCCTCTACGGCTCTCCTGCTGCAATATGCCTTGCACAAGAACGGGCTGACCTCGGCCGATGTCGCGCAGATCGGCATCGGCGGCGGAGCCAGCGCCGTAGCTGCCATCAAGAATGGCGGCATTGACGGGCTGTCGCATCTCGATCCGGTGATCAGCCAGCTGCAGCACGACGATGACATCGCCATCGTGCTCGACACGCGCACGGAGGAGGGCACCAAGGCCCTGTTCGGCGGCACCAATCCGGCGGCAACCGTCTATCTGAAGCAGTCTTTCGCGCAGGAGAACCCCGTGACCACACAGCGCGTGGTCAACGCCATGATGAAGGCTCTGAAATGGCTCGGCCAGGCCAAACCGGAGGACGTTGCCGATATCGTGCCGAAGGAATATCTGCTGGGCAATCGCGACCTCTATATGCAGGCGTTCCAGAACTCGCGGCAGATGTATTCGCCGGACGGCATGGTCACCAAGGACGGCTATGAGTCGATGATGAATGCGCTCAAGGCCCTCGACCCTGAACTCGCCAATGCCAGCGTTCCCTACGAAAAGACCTTCGATCCGAGCTTCGTCAAGGCGGCCAAGATCTGACGTTTGGGACGTGACGGATAGGGCGTGTCAGCCCCCTGGCTGACATCTGGAAACGAAACGTTCGCCGGCAAGCGTTGTGTCAGCCAGGAGGCTGACACTGCGCCGCAACTGCAGGGCTAGCTCAGCGGCAGGCGACGGAACACGCCGGGGCGATCCGGGTCGTGATATTTGTTGTAGGGACCATCATGGAGGAAGAGTTGATGCAAATGCCTCAGTTTGTCCTGTGACAGCGTCACGCCGAGGCCCGGCCCCTCCGGTACCGGCACGACATTGTTCTTGGGACGAAACGGACCTTCCTCGATGACGTCGAGCGGCTGCATGCGGAACAGCGACTGGTTGGGTTCGCGGATATGCGGCATGGCCGCGCACAGATGCAGATAGGCGGCGCTCGCCACCCCTGAATCGCCGGAATAGCACCAGAAATCGAGGCCGAGCTGCTCGCAGGCGCCGACGAAGCGCATGGTTCGGGCAATGCCGCCATGGGTCGCGATATCGGTGACCACGGCATCGGGCACGCCTAGATGTGCCGCCTGGCGCAAGTCGAGGCTGTGGACCGAGAAGGGAATCGATGTGTGCTGGCGCAGGGCCTTAAGGTCATAGAGCGAGCCGCACGGATCCTCCCAGTTGCGGATGTTGAGCGGCTCGAGTTCCCGCGCGATCTGGCGCGCCGAGGTCAGCGAATGAGCCATGTTGCCATCGATGCGCAGCATGGCGCCAGGCCCGAGCGCCTCGTGCAGCAATTCCATCATGCGTACGCTGGGGCCGATATCGGCGGTATAGAACTTGCCCTCGAAAAAAGTGGTGCCATGCGCTTCCCTGAGGCCAAGGCAATAGTCCACGACCGCTTCCGGCGTGGTCTCTCCGCCATCGGGCCCGGCCTTCTCGCGGAAGGAGAAATAATCCGTGACCGGGATGGCCTTGCGCACCGCACCGCCGAGCAGCGCATAGAGCGGCAGGTTCCAAAGCTTGCCGCGCAGGTCCCATAGCGCCATCTCGATGCCGCCGAAGGCGCGAATGAGATTGTAGTCGATATTGTTGGAAACGCCCTGCCAACACGGCAGCGAGATCAATTCGGCCCCGGCGATGTCGAGGGGATCGCGCCCGACGAGGCGGGGGCCGAGGCTCAGATTGATGATCGCCGCATGTGCGTAGGATGGTGCTTCGCCGATGCCGGTGAAGCCTTCATCGGTCTCGACCTCGACGATGGCTTTGGAAAAGCCGGCCAGCGAGCCGTAGGACCACAGATAGGGCGCCTCCAGCGGTATGTTGACGGGGGTGGCCCGGACCGCGGTGATCTTCATCCTACACTCCTATTTTGTATAGGCATAAGTCGGCGTGAGGAATTTGGGAAGGCTGAGGATACAAGGGTGGCCTTCGGCCTGCGCCCGGGACTCCGATCGCCGGCCGCGTCTTCGACAGCCTTGACAGTCCGTCCCGAATGGTGCCGGCTTTGCCCTCGCAACCCCGCACGGGCAGGCGCCCCAAAATCCCCTCTGGACTCAGTCTTTCTCCAAGGGAATAAAAAGCTGCCAGAAGAGTTTATAGCAGGCTGGATTCGGCTTTGGCCGCATCCGCAGCGGCAATCTTGATGGAAGATTGTCGCAATACCGGGGGAAATGCCATGAAATATCTGCTTCTGCTGGTACCTTGCGTACTGGCATTGCTGACACCGCTCTATAACAGCATCGATCCCGTGCTGTTCGGAGTGCCCTTCTTCTATTTCTACCTCCTCGTCCTGGTGCCGATTTCGTCGCTGTTCGTCTACCTCGCCTGGAAGGTTGAACGCTGATGCTGGACAATCTCAATTGGACGGCGGCGATGGTGTTCGTCTTCTTCTTCGCTGTCGTGACCGTGGTTGGCTTCGTGGCGGCACGCTGGAAGGCGGGGGATCTCGATCAGTTGCACGAATGGGGCCTCGGCGGCCGGCGCTTCGGTGCCTGGATCACCTGGTTCCTGCTGGGTGGCGATCTCTATACGGCCTACACCGTCATCGCCGTGCCGGGCTTGATGTACGCGCTCGGCGCCTATGGCTTCTTCGCCGTACCCTACACCATTCTGATCTATCCGCTGATCTTCCTGATCATGCCGCGGCTGTGGAACGCCACGCACAAGCATGGCTATCTCACCGGCGCCGATTTCATCGCCGGGCGCTACGGCAATCGCTGGCTGGAACTGGCGGTAGCCTTCACCGGTATCCTCGCGACCATGCCTTATATCGCCCTTCAGCTCGTCGGCATGGAGAAGGTGATCCAGGCCCTCGGCTTCTCGGCAACGGGCATGGCCTCGCACCTTCCCCTGACGATCGCCTTCATCATCCTGGCGCTCTACACCTATAAGAGCGGGTTGCGTGCGCCGGCGATGATCGCCTTCGTCAAGGACATCATGATCTATATCTTCGTGATCGCCGCGGTCATCGTCATCCCCTACCAGCTCGGCGGTTTCGGTTCGATCTTCGAGAAGGCGAAACTCGTCTATGACGCTAAGGCAGCCGCCGCCGTTGCTGCCGGCAAGCCGGCAGCCGTGGGTCTCACCCTGGCGCCTTCGCAGATCTGGCCCTTCATCACGCTGTCGATCGGCTCGGCCATGGCGCTGTTCATGTATCCGCACGCCCTTACGGGCACGCTGTCGGCCACAGGACCGAACGCCATCCGTCGCAATGCGGTGTCGCTGCCGGCCTATTCGCTGGTGCTCGGCCTCATCGCGCTTCTGGGCGTGATGGCAGTCGCCGCCGACATCAAGACCGACGATGCCCAGGCGGCGATCCCGCTGCTGGTCAACAAAATGTTCCCCGATTGGTTCGCCGGCTTCTGCTTTGCGGCTATCGCCATCGGTGCCCTGGTGCCGGCGGCGGTGATGTCGATCGGGGCTGCCAATACCTTCACGCGCAATGTCTGGAAGCCCTTCATCGAGCCGGATATGTCGTCGCAGAAGGAATCCTACCTTGCCAAGCTGATGAGCCTGATCGTCAAGGTCGGCGCCCTGGTGGTGATCGTGTTCCTGCCGACCAAATTCGCCATCGATCTGCAATTGCTCGGCGGTGTTTGGATGATCCAGATCTTCCCCGCCTTGGTGGCAGGCCTTTATACGCGCTGGTTCAACGGCTGGGCCTTGCTGATCGGCTGGGCGGTGGGCATGCTGGCCGGCAGCTATATGGCCTGGGGCCCAACCTCCGTGGTCTCGACCTACACCCTGTTCGGCACCTCCTTCTATATCGGTGTGATCGCCGTGGTGCTGAATTTCGTCGTCTCCGTGGTGCTGACCATGGTGCTGGGCTCCTCGGCGCAGGACGAGACGACGGCGGCGGACTATGAGGACGCCGTCACGACGCCCTGACAGGGGTCGCAATCGAGGCGGGAGAGGCCGGCGGTGACGCCGGCCTTTTCATGTCCGCCGGGTGTATGGTGGTTGAACAATTGGCCCGGGCCGGGCAGTTTGTCTGATGAATGATTGCGGATTCGCTTTTCCTCAGTATTGGAGCCACCTATGACTTATGTCGCGGATGAGGCGCGTTACGACGCCATGCAATATCGCCGGTCCGGCCGCTCGGGCCTGCAGCTTCCGGCTCTTTCGCTGGGCCTGTGGCATAATTTCGGTGGCGACATCCCTTTCGAGAATGCCAGGGCGCTCTGCCGCAGGGCCTTCGACCTCGGCATTACCCATTTCGACCTAGCCAATAATTACGGGCCGCCGCCCGGCTCGGCCGAAGAGACCTTCGGGCGCATCCTCAGGACGGACTTCGCCCATCATCGCGACGAACTGGTGATCTCCACCAAGGCCGGCTATCGCATGTGGCCCGGCCCCTATGGCGAGTGGGGCAGCCGCAAATATCTGCTCTCCAGCCTGGACGCCAGCCTCAAGCGCATGGGTATCGAGACGGTCGACATCTTCTATTCCCACCGCTTCGATCCGAACACGCCTCTGGAAGAGACCATGACCGCGCTGCATGACGCGGTGCGCCAGGGCAAGGCCCATTATGCCGGTATCTCGTCCTATAGTGCCGAGAGGACCAGGGAGGCGGCTGCGATCCTGCGCCGTCTGGGCACGCCGCTGCTTATCCATCAGCCGAGTTATTCGATGCTCAATCGCTGGGTCGAGAAGGACAGCCTGCTCGACCAGCTCGAAGCGGACGGCGCTGGCTGCATCGCCTTCACGCCGCTGGCGCAGGGCTTGCTCACCAACAAATATCTCAGCGCGACCGGCATTCCCGCCGACAGCCGCGCTGCGGCCGGCAAGTCGCTCTCGCCCGATCAACTCACCGAGACGAATCTGACCAGGCTGCGGGCCCTCGATACGATAGCTCGTCGCCGCGGCCAGACCCTGGCCCAGATGGCGATCGCCTGGGTCCTCAGGGATGGCCGCATGACCTCGGCGCTGATCGGGGCCAGCCGCCCGGGGCAGATCGAGGACTGCGTCGGCGCCTTGAAGAATCTCGCTTTCTCCGCCGAGGAGCTGGCGGAGATCGACCACTATGCCGAGGAAGGCAACGTCAATCTCTGGGCGGCATCGAGCAAGAGCTGATCCCCGACCTGGCGACGATCGACCTGCAACGGGCCACTTTGTGGCCCGTTATGTTGCGATGGTTTACCAAGGAAATACGAATTTGCTTCCCTAATGTCCCGAACAGGGTATTCGCGGTCGGAAAATAAAGCAATAATCCTGTTTTCTTCAGTCAATAGTATATCGATGATTAGCGTTCTATTGCCTTCAGAGGTGGCAATTATCTGAAAATATGGACAATATGTAGAAATTGTGGCAGTGATTTCTTGCCGATCAACGTCGTGATAAGGTGGGGATCATGAAGAAAATCGTTTTAGCGGCACTCTTTCTTGCGCCAATGCCGGCACTTTCAGCAGACCTTGCGCCGGCGCCTGTGGAACCTATTGTGCCTGTGACGCCCTTTAGCTGGACCGGCTTTTATGTCGGTGCCCATATCGGCTATGGCTGGGGACGGGAAAAGGACGATTTGAGCAGGTCGACGCCCGTGCCGGCCGATAACTTCAACGTCAATGGTGTGCTCGGCGGCCTGCACGCCGGCTACAACGAACAATTCTCCAACAATATCGTCGTCGGTCTGGAAGGCGACATCGACCTCAGCAGTATCAAGGGCAGCCATACGGTCATCGACGCCCAGAACGGCAACAGCCGGCTGCATATGACCAATCGCTGGCAGGGATCGGTCCGCGCACGTCTGGGCTATGCCTTCGACCGTATTCTCGTCTATGCCACCGGCGGCGTCGCCTTCGGCGATATCCGTGAACGCTGGAACCTCTTCGATGGTGACGTCGTGGGTTCCTCCACCAAGACCAAGGTGGGCTGGACCGCCGGCGCCGGAGTGGAATATGCCTTTACCGACAACTGGATCGGACGCGTCGAGGTCCGCTACACCGATTTCGGCAAGTCGCGCTTCCGCGTAGCGCCCGACACCCGCTTCAAGGCCGGCTTTCATGAGACCGTTGCCATGGTCGGCGTCAGCTACAAATTCTGAGTCGTCTGAGCAGGGGCGAGACAGCCCCCGCGTCGCCCTTTCGCTACCTTCCGCCTCCGGTACCAGCCCGCTAAGCTGACGCCGATGGGAGACGGACGGCCTGCATGAAATCGATTCTGTTCTATGTCCTGGCGGCGGCCGGCGAGATTGCCGGCTGCTACGCCTTCTGGGCCTGGCTGCGCCTCGGCAAACCGGCCTGGTGGCTGGTGCCTGGCGTGGCAGCCCTCATTGCCTTCGCCCTTCTGCTCTCGCGGGTCGAAACCGATGCGGCCGGGCGGGCCTATGCCGCCTATGGCGGGATCTATATCGCCGCCTCGCTGCTCTGGCTGTGGGGCGTCGAAGGGATCAGGCCCGATCACTGGGATCTGATCGGAGGGGTTCTGTGCCTGGCCGGCATGGCCGTCATCCTGTTCGCACCACATCGCATCGCCTGAAGCGGCCGCTTCACCCGGCCAGTTGGCGACCTCCCACCCACACGCCGCGCGCGGTCAGATGCTCGTCGAGATGCACGATATCGGCACGATAGCGCGGAGCCAGCCGTCCCCGGCGGCTGTCGAGGCGGAGGAACTGGGCGGGATAGAGGCTGGCCATGCGCAGGGCCTCCCCGAGATCGACGCCAAGATGGCCGACGCTGTAGCGCAGCGCCGCGTCCATGGTGAGGTCGGAGCCGGCCAGCGTGCCGTCTTCCAGCGTCAGGGCGCCGTTGCGCCGCGTCACCTTGCGTCCATTGAGATAGAAGACGTCGTTGGCATCGCCAGCAGTGGGCATGGCGTCGGTGACGAGGAAGAGCCGCCCCGGTGCCTTTTTCGCGCGCAAGGCGAGCGAGAGCGAGCCTGGATGCACATGGAGACCGTCGGCGATGATGCCGACCCACAACCCGCCATGGTCGAGCGCGGCGCCGGTGACGCCGGGGTGACGACCCTGCAAGGGCGACATCGCGTTGAAGAGATGGGTGATGCCGGTGGCGCCGGCATCCGCCGCCGCCATCACTGCCTCATAGCTGGTATCGGTATGGCCGAGGCTGACGATCACGCCCCCATCCGCCAGGCGCCGGATCAGGTGAAGCGGCGCATTCTCCGGCGCCACGGTGAGCAGGATGGTCTCGATGCCGCTGCCGAGAATGAGCTCGACATCGGCTTCCGTCAGCGGCCGGATCAGGGCCGGGTCATGGGCGCCCTTGCGCGGCACCGAAAGGAAGGGGCCCTCCAGATGAATGCCGGCCATGCCCGGCACCCCATCGGCGATCGCCTGGCGGGCGGCGGTGATGGCGCTCTTCATTCCATCGGCCGTGTCGGTGATATAGGTCGGCAGCAGGGCGGTGCTGCCATGGCGCCGATGCGCTGCGACCATGCCCGCAAGCGTCGCCACGTCGGGTGTCTGGTTGAACAGGAAGCCGCCGCCGCCATTGACCTGGGCGTCGACGAAACCGGGTGCCAGCAGCCCGGAGGGCAGGGTGGTCACGGCGGCATGGGAAGGAATGTCGAACCGCGGCACCAGGCCGACGATCACATCGGCCTCCACCAGGACGGCGTGGCCCTCGATGAAGGTTTCGCCGTTGAACAGGCGGGGGGCGGTGAGAGCGTTTAGAGACATCGTCAGCGGCCCCTTTTCGCCAGGGTCAGGGCTCCGGCCAGGGCATCTCCCTTGGGCGGAACCAGGATCTCATCATAGCGCACCGGCAGATAGGGCCGATAGGGTTCGGCGAGCCCTCCCATCAGGGCGATCCTGGGGGCGCCAAGGTCTTTCAGGCGGTCGAGCATGGCGACGATGGCGCCGGTGGCTCCGGCAATCAGACGGTCCGCCACCACATCCCCCCCGGCGGCCTCGAACACCAGGGGAGCGAAGCGGCCATAATCCCTCGGCGTTGCGGTCCTGGCCCAGATCACTGCCTCGTTCGGATCGTCGTGGAAATGCGCCAGCAGGCGGCGGGTCAGATCGCTCATGGGGCCGAGCAGGTCGACGCTGAGCAGGGCGGCCCTGAGTGCGGCCCGTCCGAGCACGGCGCCGGAGGCGTCGTCGCCAAGGGCGAACCCCCAGCCACCGACCGAGGTCTCCCTGCCTCCCACCAGGGCGAGGCCCTGCGAACCCGTGCCGAGAATGAAGATGCCGCCATCCTGGCCGGCATGGGCACCGAGGCAGGCCGTGACCGCGTCCGAGGTGACGGTGAGGGCGCCATAACCGAAGGGAAAGGCAGCGATACTGTCGGCAAGGGCGGGAATATTGCCGCCGGAAAGACCGAGGCCGGCCCGGATCCGGGTCTTGGCTCCGGGGTCCAATCCGGCAGCGGCAAGTGCGGCATCGCCGGCTGCGGCGATGGCCGGGCCTGCAATATCGGTGCCGAGAGTCAGGTTGGAGGAGCCCGACAGGCCTTCGCCGATCAGCTTGCCGCTCTCGCCATAGAGGCGGGCGCGTGTATTGGTGCCACCGCCGTCGACCGCGAGATAATAGATAGCCGTCATGCCTGTCTCCCAAGGCAAGGCGCCTGAACGCTGCTTGCCCTAACTCCTTGTTCCGACGCGTCTTTGCGATTCTTGACGATCCCGCGAAATCGCATGGCCCCATGGCCGTGGCATATCATCATCGCCCGCGGAATTCAGCTAGGATTCCGCCGCAGGCGCATACTCTCCACGGTCGTGAGCAACAGCATAGGGCCGCTTTGTGCAGGCGACGCACAAGGTGGACGAGCCATGCAGAACAGACATATGAGGTGATCATGGCAGCGTATCCGGCCATAATCACAAGATATCAGTGTTTTTGCCTACATCTTATGCAAAAGGGGCACTCGTAACCAGGCGGCACTTGGGTTAAGGAGCACCGTCCTGGGATCAACGATCGAGAAGTGACACATGACTTCAACGTTGCACGACAAGCTCTATTCGGCCGAAGCGGCGATGGCTGTCGGTGATGAGGCGGCCAAGCTGCCCGAGGCGACCGGCGAGGCGCGGGCCTTCCGTGACCTGATCCTCGCCAAGCTGACCTATGCCGTCGGCAAGGACCCGATCGTGGCGCGCGACCATGACTGGCTGCGGGCCGTGAGCCTGGCGTTGCGCGACCACATCGTCGACCGCTGGATGGCGACGACGCGCGGCGTCTACCGCATGGGCGGCAAGCGTGTCTATTATCTCTCGCTCGAATTCCTGATCGGCCGCCTGCTCAAGGATGGCCTCAACAATCTCGGCCTCGTCGCCACGGCGCGCGAGGCTCTGGCTTCCGTCGGCGTCGATCTCGACATGATCGCCGAGATGGAGCCCGATGCCGCCCTCGGGAATGGCGGCCTCGGCCGCCTCGCCGCCTGCTTCATGGAGAGCATGGCCACCGTCGGCATTGCCGCCTATGGCTACGGCATCCGCTATGAGAACGGCCTGTTCCGCCAGAACATCGTCGATGGCTGGCAGACGGAATCGCCCGAGAACTGGCTGCAGAACGGCAATCCCTGGGAATTCCCGCGCCGTGAAGTCGCCTATGAAGTGGGCTTCGGCGGTGCCGTCGAAGCGACGGACGGCTGGGATGGCTCGGCCGTGCATAGCTGGAAGCCGGCAGAAACCGTGCTCGCCGTCGCCCATGACACGCCGGCCGTCGGCTGGCGCGGCAACCGCGTCAACACGCTGCGCCTGTGGTCGGCCCGCTCGCTCGATCCGATCTCGCTCGACGCCTTCAATGCCGGCGACCATATCGGCGCCCTGAATGACCGCACCAAGGCGGAATCGATCTCGCGCGTGCTCTATCCGGCCGATTCCACGCCGGCCGGCCAGGAATTGCGCCTGCGCCAGGAGTATTTCTTCACCGCCTCGTCGCTGCAGGACATCGTCCGCCGCCACCTGCAGCAGCATCGCGACATCAAGACCCTGCCTTCCAAGGCGGCCGTCCAGCTCAACGACACTCATCCGGCCATCGCCGTGGCCGAGCTGATGCGTATCCTGATCGACATTCACGGGCTGAACTGGGCCGACGCCTTCGCCATCACCCGCGAGACGATCTCCTACACCAACCATACGCTGCTGCCTGAGGCGCTGGAAACCTGGCCTGTGCCGCTGATCGAGCGCTTGCTGCCGCGGCACATGCAGATCATCTACGCCATCAATGCCCGCGTGCTGACCGAGGCGCGCGAGAGCGGCGCCTCCGATGCCATGATCGCCACCGTCTCGATCATCGACGAGAGCCATGGCCGGCGCGTTCGCATGGGCAATCTGGCCTTCGTCGGCTCGCACAAGGTCAATGGCGTGTCGGCCCTGCATTCGGAGCTGATGAAGGAGACGGTGTTCCGCGACCTCAACACGCTGTTCCCCGGGCGCATCACCAACAAGACCAACGGCATCACGCCGCGGCGCTGGCTGATGACCGCCAATCCGGGGCTGACCACGCTGCTGCGCGAGACCATCGGCGATGGCTATCTCGACGATGCCGAAAAGCTGGTGGCGCTGGAACCCTACGCCACGGATGCCTCCTTCCAGGAGGCCTTCGCGGCCGTCAAGCATGCCAACAAGGCGCGCCTGGCCAAGGTGCTTCAGCAGACGGTGGGCCTGCGTGTCGATCCTTCCGCGATGTTCGACGTCCAGATCAAGCGCATCCACGAATATAAGCGGCAGCTTCTCAACATCCTCGAGACCATCGCGCTCTACAATGCCATCCGCGCCCATCCCGAGCGCGACTGGGCGCCGCGCGTGAAGATTTTTGCTGGTAAAGCGGCGGCGAGCTACACGGCGGCCAAATATGTGATCAAGCTGATCAACGACGTCGCCAAGGTGGTGAACTCGGATCCGGCCGTGCGCAACCTGCTCAAGGTCGTGTTCATGCCGAACTACAATGTCAGCCTCGCCGAGGTGATCATTCCGGCCGCGGACCTGTCCGAGCAGATCTCGACCGCGGGCCTGGAAGCCTCGGGCACCGGCAACATGAAGTTCGGCCTCAACGGCGCGCTCACCATCGGCACGCTCGACGGCGCCAATGTCGAGATGAAGGAGCATGTCGGCGACGACAACATCTTCATTTTCGGCCTGAAGGCACATGAGGTCGAGGAGAAGAAGCGCCAGGGCCGCAATCCGGCCGACGCCATCGCGGCCTCGCAGGCCTTGGCCGAGGTGCTCGATGCGGTGGAAAGCGGCGTGTTCTCGCCGACCGACCGCGAACGCCATCGCGGCACGGTGCAGTCGCTGCGCTCCAGCGACTGGTTCTTCGTCACCGACGATTTCGACGCCTATGCCGCCGCACAGCGCAATGTCGATACGCTGTGGGCCAACAAATCGGCCTGGCGCGAGAAGTCGATCCTCAACGTCGCACGCATGGGCTGGTTCTCCTCGGACCGCACCATCCGCGAATATGCCGACGAGATTTGGGGCGTGCAGACGACGCCGGTGGAGTAGACGCTGCTATTCCGGCAATCTCGATAAGACTTGCGTCCCGCGAGGCATGAAACACAGCTTCGCGGGATTTTGTTTGTCTGGAGACCAGTGTCTCAGGCCTTGATCCCATAGAGCAGTGGCATCAAGCCGACCATGGCCCTGAAGCGGTCCCAGGATTTTCTGGGCGGGGCCGTCCATCCGGTTTCCGCCAGGGCCGAAATGCGGGGAAAGATCAGGCGGTCGAACACGCCGCGGTCGGTCATCGGTTCGGACCAGATGCAGGTCTGCACGCCCAGGAAATGTTGCCTCTGGATATCCGACCAGCCTTCCACTGGATCGAAACGGTAGATCTTTTCGGCGTCGGACCAGCCGGCCCAGCCGGCGCCCGGCTCTGACCAGGCCGGACTGTTGGCCATGTCCAGATAGTAGACCTGTCCGGGGCAGACGACGATGTCATAGCCTTCGGACGCCAGCCTGGCGCTGATCTCTACCGTGTGCCAGCCATTCAGGTAGCAATTGGCCTTGTCGATGCCGCCGCCATGCGCCGCCTCTTCCCAGGCGCCCGTGATGCGGCCCCTGGCGGTGAGCGAGGCCTGGACGCGTTGCAGGAAGTGGGCCTGCAATTCGGCCGTGCCGCCGCCGCCCAAAGTCTTGAGATGCGTCATGGCCTGAGGAGAGCCTTCCCAGGCACCCGCCGGGACCTCGTCTGCGCCGACATGGATGGTGCGGGAGGGAAAGAGCTCGAGCAATTCGTCCAGGAGCTTCTCCACGAAGGCATAGGTCTCCTCACGGGCGGGATTCAGGCAGTTGTTCGGAAAGCCCTGGATGGAGAAATATTCGCCCTGTTCATCTGGATCGCGCAGCGAGGGCAGGGATTGCAGCACCGAGTAGCAATGGCCCGGCATGTCGATCTCCGGCACGACGTCGATGCCGAGGCGCGTTGCGAGATCCACGATCTGCCGGATCGCTGTCTTGGTATAGTAGCCGCCCGTAGGTGCCGCTCCGGAGCCGAGCAGCGGGGGGATGGCCAGGCCATGGCCGCGCCAGGCGCCGGTGGCGACCAGTTCCGGATAGGCCTCGATCTCCACGCGCCAGGCCTCGTCGTCGGACAGGTGCCAGTGGAAGCGGTTCAGCCTGTTCCAGGCAAGGACGCGCAGGAATTGCGCGATCTCGGCCGAGCCGTAGAACTGGCGGGCGACGTCGAGATGGGTGCCGCGCCAGCGAGCCCAGGGTTCGTCCCGGATCTCGCCCTCCAGAGGGAACAGGAAGGTCTGCGGATGCAGGCGAGCGCCGCGCAGTATCTGTCCAAGCGTGATCAGACCGTAGAGGAAGCCGGCGCGGCTTGCGGCCGTGAGCGTTACGCCCTCTTCGGCGAAAAATATCCGGTAGGCTTCGGCTGCCACGCCGTCCTGATGCTGCAGGGTAACGGCAAGTCCGCCTTCGGCCTCGGGCCGGACGATGCCTTCCACCGGGAACAGGCTGGTCGTCAGCTCACCAAAGGCGGCGATGGCCTGGCCGGCCTCACCGGAGCTGGCCTGGGGGGCAAGCCCCAATGGCACACCGCGCCGGCCGGTGACTGAAACTTCGTTCGGCCAGGGAACGATGGAGACGGCCACGGGCGCGATATCCGGCACGGGATAGACGTCCGCGCCCCGCTTGGGCGAGGCGTTGTCGCCGCTGGACCGGCTGGGCATGACCGCGACCGGCAGATTGGTTCCGTCGTCGAAAACGACATAGGCGGTGTTGGTTCCATCGGTCCAATGCCGCAGCGGATAGCTGAGGCCCCGGGCGGTGACGGTCCAGGCCGTGTTCGGATGCAGGACGAATCCTTCGGGTGGTGCGAACTCGGCGTAGTTCGACAGGCGGGTTCGAAGCGAGCCACCTTCGATCGTGGCGGCAGGGTCGATGCGTCCCGGCCCGCTGATGCAGAGCCGGAATCCCGATATGGCCCTGTCGGACGTATTGGTCAGGGTCAGGGCATAAGCGAGCTGCCGATCCTCGCTGGATGGCGTCCAATGAGTTTCGAGGCGGAGAAGATTGCGCACGGATATCGTCATGAAAGTCTCTCGAAGGGCAAAGATCAACTGGAAGCTTTGAGGAGGCCGGCGAAGATGCCGGGCGTGGAATCGGCGATCGGTGTCGCGCCGACCGTGCGGGCATAGAATTCCACCGGCCCGACATCGCCGATGGCGGCATAGGCATAGCCCTGCGCACGCATGTCATTGAGGCAGGCGAGGAGCAGGGCATGGCCAATGCCGCGGCCGCGTTCGGCCTCGTCCACGCCGGTGGGGCCGAAGAACCCCCGGGCGGTGGCGTCGTAGCAGGCGAAACCGAGCAATTGTCCCTGCCTGACCGCAATGAAGCATGAGACCGGCTGGCGGCAGAGAGCCACGGTCGCCTCGCTGGCCCAGCCGGCGGTGAAATGCCGGCGGATCCACTCCGTTATTGCGGCAAGCTCCGGGGGGAGGGCACGCCGGAGCGTGATGCCCGCGTCGCCGAGGCGGGTGTCCAACGCCTTGTTCGGCGCGAGGTCGTAGAGTTTGACGAGAAGGTCCATGCAAAGTCCTGTTCAGTCTGAAGCGTTCTGTTCTGGAGATCCGGCTATCCGGACGAAATGGTTCGGGCCCGCCTGCTCGACCGTGTTCGAGGCGGGGCGCGAAATGCGGCGAATGTCTTCGGCTCGGCTGAGAAAGGCGCTGCTTTGGCCCGGGATGAACGGGCGGCTCGGATCGGGAACCGCGGAGAGCAGCAGCTTGGTGTAGGGGTGGCGCGGATTGGTGATCACCGCCAGGGCATCGCCCCATTCCACCATCTGCCCGGCGAACATCACGACGATCTCCTCGGCCACATGGGCGGCGGTGGCGATGTCATGGGTGATGTAGAGCACAGCCAGATTGTGCTCCCGCTTGATGCCGGCAAGCAGGTCGAGGATGCCCTGCCGGATCGAGACGTCGAGCATCGAGGTGGGCTCGTCCGCCAGCAGGACCTGTGGGTGAACCGCAATGGCGCGGGCGATGTTGACCCGCTGGCGCTGCCCGCCGGAGAGCTGGTGCGGAAACTTGCCGATCGTCACCTCGGGATCGAGGCCGACGCTTTCCAAAAGCTGCTTCACCCGCGCCTGGCCCTCGGCACGTCCTTTGGCATGGCCATGCAGCAGCAGGGGCCGGATGAGGTGGTGACCGATGGAAAAGACCGGGTTGAGCGAGGCGAAGGGATCCTGGAACACCATCTGCACCGCGCGCCGATAGGCTTTTTCTTCCTCGTGGGTGCCGGGTTGCGTGACGTTCCGGTCGTGGAAGTGCAGCGTTCCCCCGCTCGGCCGGTCCATGCGGGCGATGATGCGGGCGCAGGTGGTCTTGCCGCAGCCGGATTCGCCGACCAGAGCCAGCGCCTTTCCGGGGACAAGCGACAGGGTGATGCCGCGCAGGGCCTGCACGATCCCGTAGGAGCGGGTGATGTTCTCCAGCCGGATGATCGGGGCAGTCGCCGGCTGCAAACGGGTCGGGGAAGCCAGCATGTTCATCAAAGGCTCCCCTCGAGATGGCGGGCCACCGGCAGGGCCGGGATGGCGCTCCACAATTTGCGGGTATAGTCGTGCCTGGGGGCCATGCTGATCTGGCTGGTATCGCCGACCTCCACGAGTTCGCCCTTCAGCATCACGCCGATGCGGTGGCAGATCTGCGCCATCAGATGCAGGTCATGGGTGATGAAGAGTACCGAAAAGCCCTGGCTTTGCTGCAAATCCACCATTTGTTCCAGGATTTCCCGCTGCACCACGACGTCGAGCGCGGTGGTCGGCTCGTCCATGATGATCAGTTCGGGATGGAGGGCGAGGCAGATCGCGATGACGATGCGCTGACGCATACCGCCGCTGAACTGGTGCGGATAATGGCCCAGGCGATCGACGGGAATGCCGACCAGGCGAAACATGTCCTCCGCCCTGGCGCGCGACTGTTCCCGCGAATAGCCCTTGTGAAGCCGCAGCACGTCGTGGAACTGCGCCTCCACGCGCAAGAGCGGGTTGAGGGAGTTCATGGCGCTCTGGAAGACCATGCCGATCTTGCGCCAGCGGATGCGTCTGAGCTCGTCCTCCGGCAAGGCCAGGATGTCCTGGCCGTTCAGCAGGATGCGGCCGCCCGTGGTCAGGGCCGGGGGCTTGGCCAGGCGGGTGATGGCATAGGCGATCGTGCTCTTGCCGCAGCCTGATTCGCCGGCAAGCCCGAAGAGTTCGCCGCGCCGGATCTGGAAGGAGACTTGCCTGACCGCATGGAAGGCTCCCTTGTCGAGCAGATAGTCGACGCTCAGATTCTGGATGTCGAGAAGTACCTCGCTCATGATCGGCTCCTCGACAGGCGTTTGCGCCGGTTGCTGAGCTGCAGCCAGCGGGTCAGGGCGGGGCCCGATCGCAATTGCGGATTGGCGATCTCGTCGAAGGTGAAGTTGAGCAGCGACAGGCCGAATCCGACCAGCATGATGCCGATGCAGGGCGTGGCGATGTCCCACCAGGCGCCAACGATGATGGCAGAGGAGTTCTGCGCATTGTAGAGCGTGGTGCCCCAGCTGACGTTCAGCGGGTCGCCGAAGCCGAGATATTCAAGCGTGGTCTGGGCGACGATGGCGTAGATGACGCTGCCGACGAAATTGAGGGCCAGCAACGGCAGAAGGTTGGGCAGGATCTCGACGAAGACGATGCGCCAGCTCGGTTCGCCGATCATGCGCGCGGCAACCACGAATTCACGGTTGCGCAGCGCCAGCATCTGGGAGCGCGTCATGCGAGCGCCCCACGGCCAGGACGTCAGGGCGATGATGCTCATGATGGCGACGGGGCCGACCTTGCCGGCGAAGGAAGCGAGCAGGATCAGGAGCGGTATGTTGGGTATGACCAGCACCGCATTGGTGAGGAGGTCGAGGGCGTTGTCGGTACGTCCACCGGCATAGCCGCCGATCAGGCCGAGCAGCGTACCCAGCGCCGTGATGGCAAGGCCTGTGGCAAACCCCACCGTCAGGGAGGAGCGCGCGCCCCAGACAAACTGGCTGAAGACGTCCCGCCCCATCTTGGTGGTGCCGAGCACGTGTTCGGCGCTGGGCGGCTGGTGAGGGCGGCCGACACGGGCCGCCGGATCGTTGGGGGCCAGAACCGGCGCCAGGAGGGCCATCAGGCACAACAGCACCACGATGACGAGGCCGAAGACGGCTTTCTTCTGTTTCAGGACGGCCGTCATGCCCGGGCCTCCTCGATGCGCGGATCGATCGCGCCGTAGATGAGGTCGACCAGGAGATTGGCGCCGAGCGTCGCCAGCGTCATCAGCAGGAGCTGACCCTGGATGACTGGATAGTCGCGCGCCACGCTGGCCGTGTAGAGCGTCAGGCCCAGGCCCGGATAGTTGAAGACAATCTCGGTGACGATGGAGCCACCGAAGACCGCGCCCAGGATCAGCGCGAGGTTGGTGAGCACGGGCAGCAGGGCGTTGCGGGCGGCATAATTGAACATCACCGCCATTTCCCTCAGGCCCTTGGCCCGTCCCATGGTGACGTAATCCTCCCCCAGAACCGAGATCATGCTGGTGCGCATGGTGGTCAAGAATTCGCCGATGAGCGCAGGGGAAAGGGCGAGCACCGGCATGGCCGCATGGAGGAGGACGCTGCCGATGAAGCTGGGCGAGAAGGACGGATCGAGGGACGGATCATAGGCATAACCCACCGGCAGCCAGCGCAGGGACACGCCGAAGACGAACAGGATCGACAGGCAGATCACCACCGGCGGTACCGATTTCATCACGATGGCCAGCGGCGAGACGATGGTGTCGAAGCGCCCGCCGCGCCGCCAGGCCGCCAGTGCACCGAGCAGGACGCCGACGATGAGCGAGAAGGTGATGGCACCCAAGACCAGGAAGGCGGTCCAGCCGGCGGAGCGGGCAAGGACTTCGGTGACGGTCTGGGGATAATATTTGACCGATACCCCCAGATCGAACGTAGCCAAGCCTTTGATATAGTCGATGAACTGATGCCAATAGGATTGATCCACGGCGCCGAAGCGGGCGCGGATGGCGTCGACGGCCGCGGGCGTGGCGCGCGGGCCGAGCTGGGCGATCATCCCGTCGACCGGGCTGCCGGGCATCAGCCGCGGTATCAGGAAGTTGACCAGGATGGCGAAGACGAAAGCGGTGCCATAGACCGCCAGCCGGCGGGATGAGAGCCGCATCAGTTGGCGTTCGCGACCGGCTGCAGGCGCAGCAGATGCATGAGCCTGATGCGGTTGTCATCATGGTTCTCGGGATTCATCGCAGGATCATCCTTGGTTACCCAGCCGGTGAAACGCTTCGAGCTGTACTGATACCAGGTCGGGCCGTTGAACAGCGGCACCATGGGGAAGTTGTCGGCGATGTGGAGCTGGATCTTGTCGAAGATTGCCCTGAAATCCGCTTCCTTGGAGGCGCGCTTATAGTCCTCGAACAGTTTGTCGAGCTCGGTATTGGTATAGCGCGAGGCGGCGAAGGACGACCGGCCGACATAGGGGGTGGCAAGGGTCTGGTAATAGGCACGGAACGGTGTCGGGCCATCGGGCCGGGACTGGAATACCGTATCGTAATTGCCTTCGACGATCTGCTTGTTCCACTGCTCGTATTCGGGCGTGGCCACGGAGGCGTTGATGCCGGCTTTGCGCAGGCCCTCCACGCCGATCTGCACTGCGTCGATCCAGTCCGTCCAGCCATTCGGCACGGCGACGGTGAAGGCGATCGGCTCGCCCTTCGGGGTCTTGCGGAAGCCATCCGATCCCTTCGCGTAGCCCGCTTCATCGAGGAGCTTGCCGGCCTTGTCGATGTCATAGGCCATCCAGGCGTCCTGGCCCTGCTGGGCCTGTGGATTGGCCCAATTGTCGAAATGCAGCGGCAAGCCGGTGGCGTGGGGATTGACCTTCGGATAGCCGAAGCCGGCGATATCGACCATCGATTTGCGGTCCATCAGCAGGCTGACGGCCTGGCGGAACTTGATGTCGTCGAAGGCCGCCTTGTTGCCTGGATTGGTGGTCTTGAGGTTCATCTCGAAGGAAACGGTATTGGCCGAGGGCTGCCAGTAGCCATTATGCTTGGGATCGAGCGAGACATAGGTCTTGTCGATTTCCGGCAGGAACGAGCCGAACCAGTCGATGTTTCCCTCCGGCAAGGTCGCGAGCATCTGGTCGTTGCCGCTGATCTGCGGCAGCTTCAGGCAATCCACCTTCAGATGTCCGGCATCCCAGTAATTGGGATTGCGGCATTGCTCGTAGACCTGCGGGGTGAAGCGGCGGATTTCGGTCATCGGGCCGGAGCCGACGGGGTTCTCGTTCTTGTAGGCGAAGGGATCGCCCACATCCTTCCAGACATGCTCGGGCACGACTGTGAAATCGGCGAGAGACTCGGGAAACTGGGAATCGATGTCCTTGAGATTGACCTTGACCTGGTTGGGCGCCGGCAGCTCCACCGACTGTACCGCGGCGCCGACTCCGACGATGTCGATGGAAGGGTTCTTCATCATCAGGTCGAAGGTGAATTTGACGTCCTTGCCGGTCAACGGCTGCCCGTCCGACCATTTGACGCCGTCGCGGATGGTGTAGGTGACGGACTTCAGGTCATCGGAGAATTTGTAGCCGGTGGCCAGGCGATAGATCGGCTTGCCATTGTCATAGGCGTTGAAGATGACCAGGGGCTCGTAGATGAAGTCGAGCGTGCTCTGCCGGCGCCCGGCTGCGTCGAACGGGTTGAAATTGCGCACCCAGCTGGTCTGCTCCTCGATATGCATGGTGAGCAATGCCTCCGCCGAGGCACTGCCGATGATGCTGCTCGCACATAAAGCAATCAGGATGCGTCTCATGTTCCACCTCTGTTATGGGATCGATCCCACATTTATTTATGGTCATTGACAGAACTCATCCCGGCCGGCGCTCTGCACAGACCGGGATGAGCTTTCCTACACTCTTGCTGCCTCCGCGGCGTGGTCCGTCTGATGTCTTGCCGAAGGATGGACGACGCTTTCCCTGACGATCAGTTCGGCGGGAATGACGACGTCATCCGGAACGAAGTTCCTGTCGGCAATCATGCCGAGCAGGAGTCTTGCAGCCGTCTGACCGGCTATGTCCGTCGGCTGGCGTATGGTCGTCAGCGACGGGGTGAGATGCCTCGCGTGGAAATTGTCGTCGAAGCCGAGGAGGGAGATCTGTTCCGGCGCCTTGACGCCATGGTGCCGCAGCGCCAGCAGGACGCCGGCGCCAATATCGTCGTCGCCGGCAAAGATGGCGCTGACCTTCCGGCCCGACGCCAGCAGCCGTTCCGTCGCTTCGTAGCCGAAGCGTTCCTTGTAATCGCCGGCTTCCAGATAGATGTCGGCCCGGCTCATGCCGACTTCCGCCAGGGCGGTGTCGATGCCGCGCAGACGCTCGCGCGTGTCGAAATAGGTGGGCGTGCCGGCGAAATAGGCGATGTCGCGGTGACCCATGGTCAGCAGGTAGCGCATGCCATCGAGAGCGCCATTGTAGTTGTCGATGCCCACTCTCGCCCAGGCGAGCGAGGTCGGCTCTCCGCCGATCGCCACGATTGGAATATCGGCCTTGGCCACCACGTCCTTGACCTCGTCGCTCACGGCATTTTCGAGATAGAGGATCAGGCCGTCGCAGGAACGGTCGATCAATTCCAGGATCGCCCGCGATTCCTCATGCGCCTGGGCATAACCGCTGGCGAGCAGGATCGACTTGTCGGCAGCCCGGCATACGCTCTGCATGCCACCGACCATCTGAGCGTAGAAGGGGCTGGCGACGTTGACGACGACCGCGCCGATGATCTCCGAGCGATTGGAGCGCAGCCCCCGCGCCATGGTGTTGGGCCGGTAGCCCAGTTCCGCGATGGCCGCTTCCACCGCCTGCCGGGCATTGTCCGAGACATAACCATTGCCGGCGATGATCCGCGATACCGTCGATCGCGAAACACCGGCGCGCTTGGATACATCTCTGATCGTGGCCACGAAGGCTCCGCAGCTTCATTATGGGATCGATCCCATATCTAGAACGCATGTTTGCGAAGATGTCAAATCTCCCCATGGATTTTCGGCTGGTCCTTCCTGAGGCAGCCGCGCCGGCGGTTGTACGAAGTCCGCCGACGGATTGCTTTGAGGCGGAACAACCAAATTTTTCACCCTGCGGGGTTCCCGGCATAACCCATTTGGGCAGGCTGCGTTTAATCGTTGACCGGTGTAGCAAAAGCCCTAGCTTGTGTTCGAGAGGATCACAGGAAGACGCCTGATCCCCGGCAAGACAGGCGTTTCGATCCAGTCCGAAAAGGGGTCGCGGCGCTTGGCAAAAACAACGAAGACGAACGCTCCCACTGCCAGAGCCGTAAAGCCGGCGCCCTTGGCCAGGCGGCCGGCCAGCCGCGGCAAGACAGCGGATTGGCGTTTGTCGGACGTGGAAGTCGCGGCGCTCGCGGCGGGACGCCATGCCGATCCATTCGCAGTGCTCGGTCCTCATGAGACGCCGGCTGGTCTGGTCATTCGTGCCTTCATCCCCAATGCCGAGACGCTGTCGGTGCTTGCACCCAATCTGGTCGGGCCTGTCGCCCTGGAGCGGCGGCATGGCGATGGCGTCTTCGAAGGCCTGGTGCCCGACAGCGTCGGGATCTATCACTTGCGTGCCGTCAATGCTGGCGGGCAGTGGGAGGTCGAAGATCCCTATCGCTTCGGGCCGCTGCTGGGACAGGTCGACGACTATCTGCTGACGGAAGGCACGCATCTGCGGCTGTGGGACAAGCTCGGTGCCCGCCCCCTTCGCCATGGCGATATGGAGGGTGCGCATTTCGCCGTCTGGGCGCCGCATGCCAGGCGGGTATCGATCGTCGGCGATTTCAACGATTGGGACGGTCGCCGCCATCCCATGCGCAAGCGCGTTGACACTGGCGTGTGGGAAATCTTCCTGCCGGGCGTCGGCGTCGGCGCCTACTACAAATACGAGATTATCGGGCCGAACGGTGCACTGCTGCCGCTGAAGAGCGATCCCTTCGCCTTTGCCAGCGAATTGCGCCCGGGCACGGCCTCGCGGGTCGTCTCATCGGAGCCTTTCGTCTGGACGGATCAGCAATGGCTCGAAGAGCGTGCGCATCGCGATGCCAGGCGGGCGCCGATGTCGATCTATGAGGTGCATCTCGGTTCCTGGAAGCGGGGCGAGCAACAGCGCTTCCTCAGCTACGACCAGCTTGCCGACGAACTGATCGCCTATGCCGTGCACATGGGCTACACCCATATCGAATTGCTGCCGGTGACGGAGCATCCCCTCGATGCCTCCTGGGGTTATCAGCCGACGGGCATGTTCGCGCCATCAAGCCGTTTCGGTTCGCCCGAGGGGTTCGCCCGTTTCGTCGACCGTGCCCATGCCGCCGGGATCGGCGTGATCCTCGACTGGGTGCCCGCGCATTTCCCGACCGACTCGCATGGCCTTGCCTGGTTCGATGGCAGCGCGCTCTATGAACATCCCGATCCACGGCGCGGCTTTCATCCCGATTGGAACACGGCGATCTACGATTTCGGCCGGCGCGAAGTCGCCAATTTCCTGATCGCCAACGCCCTGTTCTGGCTGGAGCGCTACCATATCGACGCGCTGCGCGTGGATGCCGTCGCCTCCATGCTCTATCTCGATTATTCGCGCCGGGACGGGGAATGGCTTCCCAACATCCATGGCGGGCGCGAGAATCTCGATGCCATCGCCTTCCTGCAGCGCATGAACACGGAGGTCTATGCGGCCCATCCCGGCGTCATGACCATCGCCGAGGAATCCACCGCCTGGCCCGGCGTGTCGAAACCGGTGCATGATGGCGGGCTCGGCTTCGGTTTCAAGTGGAACATGGGCTTCATGCACGACACGCTCAGCTACATGCAGCGAGAGCCGGTCTACCGCCAATATCACCATGACGATCTGACCTTCGGTCTTATCTACGCCTTTGCCGAGAATTTCGTGCTGCCGCTCTCGCATGACGAAGTGGTCCACGGCAAGAATTCCATCGTCAACAAGATGTCCGGTATGGACGGCGACAAATTCGCGACCCTTCGGGCTTACTACGCGCTGATGTGGGCCTATCCCGGCAAGAAGCTGTTGTTCATGGGACAGGATTTCGGCCAGCGCCGCGAATGGAACGAGAATGTCGGGCTGGACTGGG
This sequence comes from Labrys sp. F242, assembly GCF_057813875.1. Classification (NCBI taxonomy): domain Bacteria; kingdom Pseudomonadati; phylum Pseudomonadota; class Alphaproteobacteria; order Hyphomicrobiales; family Xanthobacteraceae; genus Labrys; species Labrys sp. F242. The sequence continues at coordinate 750,062 of NZ_JBVASG010000001.1, forward strand.
ACCTGATGCAATATGGCCCGCACAAGGGGCTGAGCGACCTCGTCCGCGACCTCAACCATCTCTATTGCGGCCGCGCAGCACTGCATCAGCGTGATTGCGAAGGTGACGGCTTCGAATGGATGGTCGTCGACGATAATGCGAACTCGGTGTTCGCCTGGGCGCGCTATGCCACCGATGCGATGCCGATCGTGGTGGTGGCCAATCTGACGCCCGTCGCGCGCGACGACTATCTGCTGCCCCTGCCGCTGGCGGGGCAGTGGTGGGAAATTCTCAATACCGACTCCGAGCGTTATTTCGGGCTCAATCGCGGCAATGCCGGTGGAGCCTATGCATATGCTAGCGATTGGAAGGGAAAATCGGCGGCTGCGCGGATCAATTTACCGCCCCTGACGGCCATCATGCTGGAATGGGCGGGGAACTAGACCGGGAAGTTGGCGTTGCATGTCTTTGGAGAGTCGACGCCGCGACTGAAGAAGAAGGCAGCAGCGTCCAAAGCGTTTTGCGATTTGGCGGAATCGCCAAGAATCGCAAAGACGCACTGGCCAATCCGTTGGATTGGCCAGGAAACAGGGAGTTGGAGCAAAAAAAGCGTTTAGTCAGGAACGCGCTTTGCGCCAGGGATTATCAAGTGGGAGGAACTGTATGACGGAACCGAGGCATTCGAAGGGTGGGCCGTTGGCACGTTCGGCCATGGCTTATGTGCTGGCCGGAGGCCGCGGCAGCCGCCTGATGGAACTGACCGACCGGCGCGCCAAGCCCGCGGTCTATTTCGGAGGTAAGAGTCGCATCATCGATTTCGCCCTTTCGAACGCGATCAATTCGGGTATCCGTCGGATCGGCGTGGCCACGCAATACAAGGCTCACTCGCTGATCCGCCACCTCAGTCGAGGCTGGAACTTCCTGCGGCCGGAGCGCAACGAAAGCTTCGACATTCTGCCAGCCAGCCAGCGCATTTCGGAGGACATGTGGTATCGAGGCACCTCCGATGCGGTCTACCAGAACCTGGACATCATCGACGGTACAGGGGTCGAATATATGGTCATCCTCGCGGGTGACCACATCTACAAGATGGACTATGAGCTGATGCTCAAGCAGCATGTCGAGCAGAACGCCGACGTCACCATCGGCTGCCTCGAAGTGCCGCGCATGGAGGCCACCGGCTTCGGCGTCATGCATGTCGACGAAAAGGATCGCATCGTCGCCTTTGTCGAAAAACCCAAGGATCCGCCCGGCATTCCCGGCAATCCGGAGATGGCTCTGGCCTCTATGGGTATCTATGTGTTCTCGATGAAGTTCCTGACGGAGGAGCTGAACCGGGATGCCAATGATCCCAATTCGAGCCGCGACTTCGGCAAGGACATCATTCCCCACATCGTCAAGAACGGCAAGGCGGTGGCGCACCGTTTCCCGGCGAGCTGTGTGCGTTCCGAGCACGAAAAGGAGTCCTATTGGCGCGATGTCGGCACGGTGGATGCCTATTGGGAAGCCAATATCGACCTCACCGACGTCGTCCCGGCGCTCGACCTTTACGACCAGGAATGGCCGATCTGGACCTTCGCCGAAATTACGCCGCCGGCTAAGTTCGTGCATGACGCCGAAGGACGGCGTGGCACGGCGATCTCCTCGCTGGTCTCGGGCGGCTGTGTCGTCTCCGGGGCACTATGCAAGCACTCGCTGCTTTACACCGGCGTGCGCATCAACTCCTTTTCCAGTGTCGAAAGCGCCGTGATCCTGCCCTATGTCGAGATCGGCCGCTCGGCCCACCTCAAGAATGTGGTGATCGATCGCGGCGTGGTGATTCCGGAAGGCTTGGTGGTGGGTGAGGATCCCATACTCGACGCCAAGCGTTTCCGGCGGACCGACAAGGGTATCTGCCTGATCACCCAGCCCATGATCGACAAGCTGAACCTGTGAAGACAGGCCCAGTTTTTCGATGACCGAAATTTCTCGATGATCAAAGTCTCTCGATGATCAAAGTTCTTGCCGTTGCGTCCGAAATCCATCCGCTGGTCAAGACGGGGGGGCTCGCCGACGTCGTCGGCGCGCTGCCTGCCGCCTTGAAAGGCCATGACGTGGTGGTGACGACCGTGATCCCGGGCTATCCGGCCGTGATGGCCGCGGCCGACAAATGGGAAACGGTGGCCAAGCTGCCGGGCTTCTTCGGCGGTCGCACGACCATCAAGCGGGCGTCGATCGGCGAGCTCGATCTTCTGGCCGTGGACGCGCCGCATCTGTTCGACCGGCCGGGCAATCCCTATGTCGACGCGGATGGGCGCGATTGGCTCGACAATCCCCAGCGCTACTGCGCTTTGTCGAGCGCCGCCGCCGAGATCTGCCAGGGGCTGGTCAAGACTTACAGGCCCGACATCGTGCATGTGCATGACTGGCAGGCGGCGATGACGCTGGCCTATCTCAACTACACCGAGGCCGTCAGGCCGAAATCGGTGATTACGGTGCATAATCTTGCCTTCCAGGGCCAATATCCTCGCTCGATCCTCGGCAGCCTGGGCCTGCCGCAGCGGGCCTTCGCCCTGGACGGTGTCGAGTATTACGGCATGATCGGCTTCCTGAAGGCCGGGCTGCATTTTGCCGACCGCATTACCACCGTCTCGCCGCGCTATGCTGCCGAGATCAAGACGGCGGAAGCCGGCATGGGGCTGGAAGGCCTGTTGGCCGGCCGCGCCGACGTGCTCTCCGGTATCGTCAACGGCATCGATGAACGGGTCTGGAATCCCCAGACCGATCCGAATCTCGCTGTCAATTACGACACCAAATCCCTCGCCAAGCGCGCGGGCAATCGCAAGGCGCTCGAAGAGCGTTTCGGCCTCGATCACGACGACTCCCCGCTGTTCTGCCTGGTCAGCCGCCTGACCTGGCAGAAGGGCATCGACATTCTCGCAGAGGCGCTGCCGCATCTGGTCGCCTCGGGGGCGCGGTTCGCTTTGCTCGGTTCGGGTGACAGGGAGTTGGAGGGCATCTTCCGCCAGGCCAGCCTCCAGCATCCGGGACGTGTCGGCGCGGTGTTGGGCTTCGACGAGGCGCTCTCGCATCTGATGTTCGGTGGCTCGGACATGACCTTGGTGCCGTCCCGCTTCGAGCCCTGTGGCCTCACCCAGCTCTATGGCCTGCGCTATGGCTGCGTTCCCGTGGTTGCGCGTGTCGGGGGGCTCTCCGACACCATCGTCGATGCCAACGATGCCGCATTGACGCTCAAGGCCGCCACGGGCGTACAGTTCCAGCCGATCACGCCGGACATGCTGCGCGACGCCATTTCCAGGGCTATCGCTCTCTACAACGACAAGCCCGTATGGCAGGCGATGCAGCGCCGTGGCATGGGGCTGGACCAGTCCTGGGATCTCAGGGCCGCCGGCTATGCCAAGCTTTATCGCGAGCTCTTGGGGTGAGGGGGCTTGTCGGCAGCTTTTCAAGGGTAGCGCTGCCCCTCACCCTTACCCCAGTCCACTCCAAGTGGAGTGGACGACACCCGTGAAAACGGGGCGAGGGGGACTTCGACGTCGCGACTTGTCCAGCAGGCGAGACGTCTCGTATCGAGACGCCGCGTTTGGCGCCCCTCGCCCCGTTCTTACGGGGAGAGGTAAGGTGAGGGGCATCGCGCCTTTGCCTTTGATCGACCGAACTTCGTATAAACCAGAACCGGAACCTCACTATGATCCGCACTGTCCCGACCCAACCCTTCGATGGCCAGAAGCCCGGTACGTCCGGCTTGCGCAAGAAGGTGCCGGTGTTCCAGCAGCCGCATTACGTCGAGAATTTCGTGCAATCGATTTTCGACACTTTGGAAGGATTTGCCGGCAAAACATTGATCGTGGGAGGCGACGGGCGCTATTACAACCGCGAAGTCGTGCAGACCATCCTCAAGATGGCGGCAGCGGCGGGCTTCGGCCGCATCAAGGTGGGACAGGGCGGCCTGATGTCGACTCCAGCCGTCTCGGCCGTCATCCGTAAATATGGGGCCTTCGGCGGCATCGTGCTTTCTGCCTCCCACAATCCCGGCGGGCCGGACGGGGATTTCGGCATCAAGTACAATATCGGCAATGGCGGTCCGGCGCCCGAGAAGATCACCGACGCCGTCTTTGCCCGCACCAAATCGATCAGCGAGTTCAAGATCGCGGATGTGCCGGATCTCGACATCGACCAGCTTGGCGAGACTGCGATCGGTGACACCGTCGTCGAGGTCGTCGATCCCGTCGACGACTATGCCGAGCTGATGGGCAAGCTGTTCGACTTCGATGCCATCCGGGAGCTGTTCAAGTCCGGCTTTACCATGCGCTTCGACGCGATGTCGGCCATCACCGGCCCCTATGCTCGCCGCATCATCGAGGATCTCCTTGGCGCAGCGCCAGGTAGCGTAGTGAACTCGACGCCGCTACCCGATTTCGGCGGCCATCATCCCGACCCCAACCCGGTCAACGCCAAGGATCTCTACGATCTCATGATGGGGCCTAATGCTCCCGATTTCGGGGCGGCTTCCGATGGCGACGGCGACCGCAACCTGATCATTGGCCGCGGCATCTTCGTCACGCCCTCGGACAGCCTCGCCATCCTGGCCGCCCATGCTCATCTGGCGCCGGGCTATGCCAAGGGCATCTCCGGCATCGCCCGCTCGATGCCCACGAGCCTTGCGGCGGACCAGGTCGCCAAGGCGATGGGGGTGGGCATCTACGAGACGCCGACCGGCTGGAAGTTCTTCGGCAACCTGCTCGATGCCGACCGCGTCACCATCTGCGGCGAGGAAAGCGCCGGCACCGGCTCGAACCATGTTCGCGAGAAGGATGGCCTGTGGGCGGTGCTGCTCTGGCTCACCTTGCTGGCCAAGCGCCGCCAGCCCACGCTCGACATCGTCCGCGAGCATTGGGCCAAATATGGCCGGAACTATTATTCGCGCCACGACTATGAAGCCGTGCCCACAGAGGCCGCCAATGCGGTGATGGAAGCAGTCCGCTCGCAGATCCCCAGCCTGCCCGGCAAGAGCTTCGGTGCGCTCAAGGTCATTTCGGCCGACGATTTCGCCTATCACGATCCCGTCGACGGCTCGGATTCGAAGAACCAGGGCCTGCGCGTCCTGTTCGAGAACGGCTCGCGCATCGTCTACCGTCTGTCCGGGACGGGTACGGAAGGCGCGACGCTGCGTGTCTATCTCGAGCGCTACGAAGCCGATCCCGCCCATCACGGCATCGAGACGCAGGCAGCCCTCGCCGATGTCATCGCCGTCGCGCGCCAGCTCAGCGGCATCGCCGAGAAGACGGGCATGGCGGAGCCGAGCGTGGTGACCTGAGGAGGGTGATTTACCTTCTCCCACAAGGGGAGAAGGTAGTCCTACCCTCGCGGTGCGCAGAGCTTCGGCTGGTCCAGCACCACCGGCTCGAGAAGACCGGCGGCGATGCGCTTGGCGGTGCGGTCATCGGTCAGCTGGCCCGCCAGGGCATAGGTGCGGCGCATCAGCTCCATAGCGACCGCCTTGCGATCGCTGGCGGCCGCGAAGGCCGCCCCGTCAATGGGATCGCCGATGGCGATCGGCAGGATCGTGCCGATGCGATCGCGCACCTCCTTGAAGATCAGCGACAGGCGCAGGGTTTGGTTGAGGTGGCTGGCGATCTGGAAGAGGCGGCTGTTCTGGCCGCCGAAGAAGATCGGCACCACAGTGGCCTTGGAGCGCTGGATAAGCTGTACCGTGAAGGGTTGCCAGGGCGCATCCATGGCGGGACGCCGGCCGAGTTTGTCGGGCGAGGTCGAGACGCCGCCGGCCGGGAAGACGATCACGCAGCCGCCGCGGTCGAGCAGCCGGCGCGCTTCGGCCCTCGTGCGCAGATTGGTCTGCATCGCCTCCTCGGTCTCCGCGAAATCGACCGGGAGCAGAAAAGCCTGCGTTTCCGGCGCATGCAGCAGCACGGCGTTGGTGAGGATGACGAAGTCCTGGCGAACGAGGCCGATCAACCAGGCGATGGTGACGCCGTCGAGAACGCCATAAGGATGGTTGGCCACGATGACGCAGGGGCCCGTCTTCGGAATCTTGTCGAGTTGGGCTCTGTCGAATTGGACGTCGAGCCGGAGTTGGCGAACCGCGGCGGCGAAGAAGGTCTCGCCGGCCACGGGGTTGCGCTGGTTCTCCAGATAGAGCCGCTTCAGCCGAGGTTGCCCCGTCACCTTTTCGATGGCGCGGATCAGGGCGCGTTTCGGCTTGGAAAAGGTCGGGTCCGCATAGGTGAACTGGACGGCTTCGGCCCCGGCGGGGTGGGCATTGTCGCGAACCATGGGTTTCCTCAGGGCGCTCCATCGCGCCGGGATGTTCCTATAGCAAAACGCACGGCAAGGACATTGGCAGGCTTCGATCCACGCGCAACTGGCGCTACGGCAAGAATTTAGCGGAGGCCTGTCATCTAGCCTTTGCGTTTTGATCGTCCAAGATGTCAGGAAAGTACGACAGGCATTCGACAATCGAGGCAAGGACCGTATGGCACGTTCAAGCATGGCGAACCCCGGCACGGAAGCTCCGCTTGGAGCGAGCTGGATCGGGGAAGAGGTCAATTTCGCCGTTCACGCCGCCGAAGCCGAGCGGATCGAGCTTTGCCTGTTCGATGCCGACGGTACCGAGAGCCAGAGGATCGTGCTCTCCGGCCGCAGCGGTGCTGTGCATCATGGCCGCATCGGCGGCCTCGCGGAGGGGCAGCTCTATGGGCTGCGGGCTCACGGTCCCTGGCGCCCGGAGGAAGGACTGCGCTTCAACCCGGCGCGCCTCCTGATCGATCCCCATGCGACGAGACTCGTCCTGCCCGAGAGCATGACCTCCGCCTTGCCGGTGAAGGGAGCACAGGGCGTGGACGATCTCGTCCTTGACGAGACCGACACTGCCGCGATCATGCCGAAAGCCGTGCTGGAGCGGATAGTGCCGGACAAGGCCCGTCCTTCCGGCGTGAAGCCCGAAACCCGCATCATCTATGAAGTCCATGTGAAGGGCTTCAGCCAGGCCCATCCCGGCATCCCGGCCGATCTGCGCGGCACCGTCGCGGCCCTGGCCCATCCGGCGGCGATCGCGCATTTCACCGAAATCGGCATCACCACGCTCGAACTGATGCCGCTCGCCGGCGCCATAGACGAGCGGCATCTCGAGCCGCTCGGACTGAGGAACTACTGGGGTTACAATCCCGCCTGCTTCCTGGCGCCCGATCCGCGCCTTGCTCCCGGCGGCATGGCCGAGATCGCGCAGACGGTGGACCGGCTGCACGAGGCCGGTTTCGAAGTGCTGCTCGATGTCGTCTACAACCACACGTCCGAAAGCGACGAGCGTGGCGGCACCCATTCGTTGCGCGGGCTCGACAATCGGTCTTATTACCGGCTTGCCGACAATCCGCGCTTCTACGCCAACGATACCGGCTGCGGAAACACGCTGGCGCTCGATCGCGAGCCGGGCCTCGGCCTCACTCTCGCCGCCCTCAGGCATTGGGCCGAGGCTGGCGGCTTTGACGGCTTTCGCTTCGATCTCGCCCCGGTGCTGGGGCGCCGGCCTGATGGCTTCGATCGAGAGGCGCCCTTGTTCGCCGCCATTGCGGCCGATCCCGTCCTCAGCAACCGGCTGATGATCGCCGAGCCCTGGGATATCGGTCTCGGGGGCTATCAGCTTGGCCATTTTCCGCAAGGGTGGGCGGAATGGAATGATCGCTACCGCGACGATGTCCGGCGGTTCTGGCGCGGCGATGGCGGCATCGGCACACTGGCGACGCGCCTGGCCGGCTCCTCGGATCTGTTCGATCCCGGCAGTCGCCGCCCCACCGACAGTATCAATTTCGTCGCGGCCCATGACGGCTTCACACTGGCCGATACGGTGAGCTTCGCCGGCAAGCACAACGAAGCCAATGGCGAAGGCAATCGCGACGGGCATGCGGGCGAGATAAGTTGGAACAATGGCGCCGAAGGGCTGAGCACGGCGCCGGAGATCGTATCGCTCAGGCGCAGCCATGTCCGGGCCATGCTGGCGAGCCTCCTGCTATCGCGTGGCACGCCAATGATCGCCATGGGCGACGAGCTCGGCCGCAGCCAGCGCGGCAACAACAATGCCTATGCGCAGGACAATGCGATTACCTGGATCGATTGGGCCAATGCCGATCGTTCGCTGATCCAGTTCGTCGCAAGCCTGACGCGCCTGCGCAAGTCGCTGCCTCTGGTGAAAGTGAACACGTTCCTGACCGGCAAGCCCTATCCCGACAACGGGGCTGAGGGAAAGCCCGACGTGACCTGGCTCGGGCCGAGCGGCCAGCCTTTGCAGGATAATGAATGGGGCAATCCGGCTTTGCGCAGCCTCGGCATGGCCCTGACGGGGCCAGAGGGCACGAAAGCGCTGATCTGGTTCCATGCCGGCGCCGAACCGCTTCATGCCCGCCTGCCCGACCTTGCACCCGGGCAAGTTTGGCGGCTGGCGCATGTCAGCGACGAATATCAGGCCTTCGCACCGCCGGTGCTCTACGGTGCCTTCGACATCATGGAACTCGCGCCGCGCTCGGTCGGCGTGTTCATCGCCGGGCCTGGCCGCGCGCCGCGGCGGGACGGGGATGCACCGCCAGAAGTGATCGAACTCCTGGCCAAGGCGGCGGGCATCGCGCCGGAATGGTGGGAGGTTTCCGGCCGCCACACTTTGGTCTCCCAGGACACCAAGCGCGCTCTGCTCACCGCCATGGGCCTGCCTCACCATTCGCTCGCCCAGGCGCGCGAGAGCCTGGACCATCTGCGCTCGCTCGGCGCTCCCATCGGGAACGGGCAAGCCAGGGCCCATCTGCCACCGGCGCTCGCCGAGGGCGGCAAGCGCTTCGGCCTTTCCGCCCAGCTCTATACGCTGCGACGGCAGGGAGACCAGGGTGTCGGCGATTTCCGTACCCTGGAGAGCTTTGCGAAGGACGCGGCCGGCAAAGGCGCCAGCCTGATCGCGCTCAATCCCTTCCATGCCATGTTCCCGTCCGACCGGCAGCGGGCCAGTCCCTATCAACCCTCCGACCGCCGCTTCCTCGATCCGGCCCTGATTGCCCTTGATGCCGTGCCCGAGCTCGAAGGCCGGCTCACGGTCCCACCGCCCACTGGGCGTCTGGTCGACTGGCCCGAGGTCTGGCGCCACAAGCGCGCTGCGCTGGTGGAGGCCTTCGCCATCCTGTCCGAACGGCCTTCACGTCTGGCTACCTTTCGAGCCTTCCAGGCCGCGGGAGGCGAGGCTTTGGCCCGTTTCTCCCTGTTCCAGGCGCTGGAAGAGCAGGTCGGCTCGACGGCTATCCCGACGATGTCGACGGCGGCCTTGTCCCCGGAACTGAGGCAGTCCGCCGACTTCGCCGGCTACCTGCAATTCCTGGCGGAGGAGCAGCTTGCCGCTGCCAGCCGCAACGGTCTTGCCATCGGCTTTTGCCGAGACCTGGCCGTCGGCGCTGCGCCCGATGGCGCCGAGGTCTGGACGGCGCCCGAGGCCTTCCTCAAGGGGGTTTCGGCCGGGGCACCACCCGATCCCTTCTCGGCCAGCGGCCAGGTCTGGCATATTCCGCCGCTTGATCCGGTGGCTCTGCGCCAGAGCGGCTTTGCCCATTATCGCGAGCTGCTCGCCGCCAATATGCGCCATGCCGGAGCGCTCCGCATCGACCACGTCATGGCGCTGACGCGCCTCTTCGTGGTGCCCGACGGCGCACCGGCCAGTGAGGGCGCCTATCTGACCTATCCGCTCGAAGGCATGCTGGAGGTGCTGGCCGAGGAGAGCCAGCGCCATCGCTGCATGGTGGTGGGCGAAGATCTCGGCACCGTGCCGGAAGGCCTGCGCGAGCGGCTCGCCGAAGCCGAGCTCTATTCCTACCGAGTGCTGTTCTTCGAGCGCGACGGCGCGGTCTTCCGTCGCCCCGACGTCTATCCGGCCGCGTCGCTGGCCTGCGTCGCCACGCATGACCTGCCGACTTTGCGCGGCTGGTGGAGCGGCGCGGACATCGCGTTGGAGCGCTCGCTCGGCCGGCCCGTTGCCGATGATGCCGAGGCGGCACGCGCCGAGGACAGGCAGGCGCTAATGCAGGCCGTCGGCACCGAGGAGAGCACCTTGACGCCTGCGCTCGTCGGCGCCATCCACGGCTTCCTGGCCTCTGCTTCCTCGGGGCTTGTCGCTGCGCAGGTCGAGGATCTCGCCGGGGAGGCAGAGCCGGTCAACGTGCCGGGGACCAATCGCGAATATCCCAATTGGCGCCGCCGCCTCGACCTCGATGTCCACGCCATGCTGGATACCGACGAGGCCAAGACGGTATTCGAGGCGATGCGGCAGGCGGGGCGGGCAGCGTAGTCATGACGCAGGCCGGCAAGCGGCATGAGAGAAGCCTGGCGCTGGGAGCCATGATCAGTCCCTGGACAGTTCCTGGCGGTCTTCCCCTCCTGTTCATCGCGCTTGAGCTTGTGGTCGGTGGGTACAACGGTATCCCGGGCTCGCAGATAGCCGGTGTTTTTGCCGCCTTTCTCCTGTTCGGCCTGCCTTTCACCTATGCTGTAACCTTGGTTCTGGTTGTTCCGATGGCAGTATGGCTGCGGCGTTGGCAGGCACTGTCTGCCGTGAGGCTATGTTCGTGGTGCACGTTGTTGGGACCGACGACGATGTATGCCTATGCTTGGTTGCTGCGCGGTCAACCTGCGAAAATCATCGAGCTCGACGGTATCTTGTTGTCGGCAAGTTATGGACTGGCGTCCGGTATCGTTTTCTGTCTAGCCTCTGGTATCCGGCTTTTCGCCCGCTGAACCGACAGGCAACAGGGGGGCTTGCCTATGTTAGGGTTTCTGCCGGATCGAGACAGAGCCTGAAGCATTTTGTGATTTCACGGAATCATCTGGAATCGCAAAGATGCGTCGAGACAATCAGTTGGAGTAAAAGTGCGGTTCGGAGAACTCGTACTTTGCTCTTGTGAACGCCATGCATCCCAGATTGCTCAAGACCTTTCTCGCCGTCACCCGTCATCGCAATGTCACGCGGGCGGCGGAGGCGGTGCATCTGGCCCAGTCGAGCGTGAGCGACCAGATCCAGGCGCTCGAAGCCGAACTCGGCACGCCCTTGTTCACGCGTTCGCGCTCAGGCTTGCAGTTGACGGCGGCCGGGGCGGCGCTGCAGCCCTTTGCCGAAGAGATCCTGATGCTGACGGACGAGGCGCACAGCGCCGTGGCTTTGACCAGTGGCCGGGAGCGGGGAGCGGTGTCGATCGGCGCTCTGGAGACGATTGCGGCGACCCGCCTGCCGGCCTGGCTCTCGCGCTTCGGGCAGGTCCATCCTGAAATCGCGCTTCGCTTGTCGGTGGCGGGCACGAATGACCTCCTGCGCAAGCTGGAAGATGGCGAGGTGGACGTCGCCTTCTGTTTCGACAAGGGCGAGGCCGACGAACGTTTTGCCAGGCGCAGCATTTCCAGGGAGCCGCTGATCCTGATCGCACCGGCCGGCGAGCCGTCCCTGCCGGTTGGCGAGGGGCTGTCTGCTCTGGCCGCAAGGCGGTTCGTGGCGACGGAGGCGGGCTGCGTCTACCGTCACTTGTTCGACGTGGCTTTCGCCGCCGCGGGACTTGCGGCGCCAAAGCTCGCGGCCGAAGTCGGCAGCATCGGTGCGATCGCCCGATTGGTGGCAGCGGGAACGGGGCTCGGTCTGGTGCCGCGTCTGGCGGTTGCCGAGGCATTGGAGCGGGGCGAGGTGACCGAACTCCCCTGGTCGGGGCCTGCCCAGTCCGCGGATCTGGTGATGATCTGGCGCCGGCGGCGGGTGCAGCCGCCGGCCCTGAAGCAGTTGCTGGCCTCGGCGAGTACTGGGCTCGACGCGCTCAGACCAGGCGATGCCCGCCTTCGACATGCAGCACCGAGCCCGTCGTGAAGCCGTTGCCCATCACGAAGGCGAGGGCATCGGCGATGTCCTCGGGCCGGCCGACCCGGCCGACCGGCAATTTCCTGGCCATAGCACCGAGGGTCTCGTCCTTCCTGTCGCCGGCGACGAAGGTCCAGATCGGGGTGTCGACCCAGCCCGGCGAGACGGCGTTGACTCTTAGCGGCGCGAGCTCGACCGCCAGGGCCTTGACCAGCCCTTCCAAGGCGGCATTGACGGCGGCGACCGCCGCGCACCTTGGCAGGGGGCGGTAGGCCGCGATGCCGGAGACGAAGGTCAGGGAGCCGGTCGGGGCAAGCTTGCCCGCACCGTGCTTGGCCAGGAGGAGGGGGCCGTAGACCTTGCTTTCCACGGCCTTCTGGACGGCCTTCAGATCGAGTGAGGGCAGAAGCTCATAGGCGCCCTCGATGTCCGCGGCGGTGCTGACGATGTGATCGAGCGGGCCGATCCGCTCGAACAAGGACGCGACCTGCCGTTCCTGCGTGATGTCGACGGCGATGGTGTCGAGGGCGGTGGATTCCCCTAGGCTCGTACGGGCCTGGGCCAGCCTGCCTTCGCTGCGCCCGGCGATGCTGACACGCGCGCCGGCATTGAGACAGCGCCGCGCCAGCGCCAGACCCATGCCGGAACTGCCGCCGGCGATAAGAATTCTCGATTGTCCAAGGTCCATGATGATGCGTTTCCTTTCGATCCCGATGGAACTGACATCGGGATCGCAGATCGGCGATGGCCGGGAAAACGGAAGAAACCGATAGCGCCATCGGTGTTTCCGATGGTGGCGCCGTGCTTGCCAGGTCGGAGAGGCGGACGTCTTGTCCCCCCTTGACACCGTCAAGCATGCCGAAGATCCGATGCACCAGTACCTGCCGGCCTATCCGTCGGGTTGCGCGAGGCTCGCCGACTGAGCCATGATCGCGGGCTACATCGCGAATCTGGACAGTCCCGTGAGTCTCTATGCCCTCAAGCCCCGTTTTCAGGCCCTTTTGCGCCCGCGCGTCACGCGGTTGGCCGAGCGGGGCACCACCGCAAACCAGGTGACGCTGGCGGCGGCGGCGGGCTCACTTGCCGTCGGCTTCGGCGTAACCTGGCTTTCGGACCTGCGCATTCTCTTCCTGCTCTTGCCGGTCTGGCTCGCCATCCGCATGGCTCTCAACGCGGTTGACGGCATGCTGGCGCGCGAATTCGGCCAGAAAAGCCAGCTCGGCGCCTATCTCAACGAGATCGCCGACGTCGTCTCCGATGCGGCGCTGATCCTGCCCTTTGCCACCCTGCCGGTCTTCGGCCCGTTCTGGACCGGGGCGGTGATCGTGCTCGCGGTGATCAGCGAATTCGCCGGTGTGATGGGGCCGATGGTGGGGGCCTCGCGGCGTTATGACGGCCCGCTCGGCAAGAGCGACCGGGCCTTCCTGTTCGGCGCACTCGGCCTATGGATCGGCCTCGGCCTGCCGCTACCCGGCTGGTTTGGCTGGATCATGCCGCTTGCCGTGCTTTTTCTCACACTGACCATCGCCAATCGTGTGCATAAGGGCCTGCGCGAAGCGCGCGCCTTGCAGGAGTCATGATGCGTCCCTCCAACACCAGTTTTTTCCGCAGCCATGACGGCGTCGAGCTGTTCTACCGCCATTGGCCGGCGGTCAACGGATCAGCCAAGGGCGCGGTGGTGCTGTTCCATCGCGGGCATGAGCATTCGGGACGCATGGCGCATCTGCCCGATGAGCTGGCGATGCCCGATTATGAGTTCTTCGCCTGGGATGCCCGTGGCCACGGCGATTCGCCCGGCGAACGCGGCGATGCCCCGAGTTTCGGTGCCCTGGTACGCGACGTGCAGAGCTTCATCGACCATATCGGCACTGCGCATGGCCTCGCGCCCGCCGATATCGCAGTGATCGCTCAGAGCGTCGGGGCCGTCGTCGTCTCGGCCTGGGTGCATGACTATGCCCCCAAGATCCGCGCTCTGGTGGTCGCCTCGCCGGCCTTCAAGGTGAAGCTCTACGTGCCCTTTGCCCGGCCGGGCCTGAAGCTCTGGCAGGCCTTCAAGGGGAATTTCTTCGTCCAATCCTATGTGAAGGCCAAGTTCCTCACCCATGATCACGAGCGTCAGGCTACCTTCGACGCCGATCCCAAGATCACAAGGGCGATCTCGGTGCGCATCCTGCTCGGGCTCTACGATGCCGCGCAGCGGGTGGTGGAAGACGCCCGCGCCATCACGGTGCCGACGCAACTCCTCGTCTCCGGCGCCGACTGGGTGGTGCATCACGGGCCCCAGCACCGCTTCTACGAAAATCTGGGATCGGCAATCAAGGAACGGCATGTGCTGCCCGGCTTCTATCATGACACGCTGGGGGAGAAGGACAGGGCAGTGGCAACAGGCCATGTCCGGCGCTTCCTCGGCGAACGCTTCGCGGCGCCGCTGGAGCGGACGGTCCTGACCGAGGCCGATCGGCAGGGCTTCACGCGCGACGAGGCCGACAGGCTCGCTTCGCCCTTGCCGCTCGTCTCGCCGAGGGGACTCTACTGGGCGGGCACCAGGCTCGGGCTGAAGGCGACGGGGCTGATCTCGGACGGCATCAAGCTTGGCCATGAGACCGGCTTCGATTCCGGCTCAACCCTCGATTATGTCTACCGCAACACGCCGTCGGGGCGTTCGGCTTTCGGGCGGCTGGCCGACAGGAACTATCTCGATGCCATCGGCTGGCGCGGCATCCGCCAGCGCAAGCTTCATGTCGAGGAATTGCTGCGCATTGCCATCGCCCGGCTGCGGGCGGAAGGCAAACCGGTCTCCATCGTCGATATTGCCGCCGGCCATGGCCGCTATGTGCTCGAGGCCCTGGAAGCGGAAGGCGTGTCGCGGCCGGATTCGATCCTGCTGCGCGACTACAGCGACATCAACGTCGAGGCGGGTGGCCGGCTGATCGCCGAGAAGGGCCTCGCCGACATCGCCCGCTTCGTCAAGGGCGATGCCTTCGATGCCGCAAGCCTTGCCGGCATCGAGCCCAAGCCCACTCTGGGCCTGGTCTCTGGCCTTTATGAGCTGTTTGCCGACAACAACCTGATCAAATGGTCGCTGGGTGGGCTTGCCGCCGCCATCCCGGCAGGAGGCTATCTGATCTATACCGGCCAGCCCTGGCACCCGCAGCTCGAATTCATCGCCCGCGCTTTGACCAGCCACCGCCAAGGTCAGGCCTGGGTGATGCGCCGGCGCACGCAGGCGGAGATGGACCAACTCGTCGAGGCGGCCGGCTTCGAGAAGCTCGAGCAGCGCATCGACGAATGGGGCATCTTCTCGGTCTCGCTTGCCCGGCGCAAGGCCGCATCATGACCCTTGTTTTGGACCGCGGACTTCTCAGCGACATGCTTGCATGTCGCGATTTCCGCTTCTTCCTTGCCCGGTGGTGCGGCGGTTCCAAGAGCGGACATCACGCCATGCGAGCATGGCGCTGTGATGTCCGCGCTCCGGTATCGTCATGAGCATGGCGGTACCGGCAAGGCCCGCCGATGGGCGTCCCTGGGGCAGGGCGCTTGTCTGGCTCGCAGGCCTCGGCATCTTCTTCTATTCGAGCTATGGCCTCGCCAATTATCTGGCCGACCAGCGTGCCTTCGTGCCGTCCATCGTGTTCGGCTGGGAACGGGATATGCCGTTCCTGCCCTGGACGATCATTCCCTATTGGTCGGTCAACCTGTTCTATGCCGCTTCGCTGTTCGTCTGTACCAGCCGGACGGAGTTGGACACGCTGGGCCGCCGGCTGCTCACGGCGCAGGTCATCGCCGTCGCCTGCTTCCTCGTCTTTCCGCTGCGCTTCAGCTTCGCCAAGCCGGAGATCGGCGCCGGGCTGCCAGGCTTCATGTTCGATGCCCTGCTGAGCTTCGACAAGCCCTATAATCAGGCGCCTTCTTTGCACATCGCGCTCCTGGTGATCCTGTGGGTGCATTACCTCAGTCATCTGCCGACATGGGCTCGATGGTTACTCCATCCCTGGTTCGCCCTGATCGGCCTTTCCGTCCTCACCACCTATCAGCATCATTTCTTCGACATTCCGAGCGGTGCCTTGCTCGGCCTGTTCTGCCTGTGGTTGTGGCCGGATTCATCCCCGTCCCTGGAGGAGGAAAGTGAAGCGGGCAAACGTCGAAAACTCGCCACCTGTTACGGTCTTGGCGCGCTGGTTCTTGCCGTTGTCGGCATCGGGATTGACGGCTGGGCGCTCTGGCTCTGCTATCCGGCGGTATCTCTCGGCCTGGTCGCGTCCAATTATCTCTGGCGCGGCGCTGCTGGTTTCCAGAAGCGCGCCGACGGCTCGATGCCGGTAGCAGTCCGGCTTCTGTTCGCTCCCTATCAGCTCGGCGCCTTCCTCAATTCGCGCTGGTGGACGCGCCATGAGCCATCGGCCGGCGAGGTCCGTCCGGGGGTCTATCTCGGCCGTATCCCCTCGCGCTTCGATCGGGCGCCGGGGAAGTATGGCAGCGTTGTCGATCTTGCCGCCGAACTGCCTGCCTGGCCGGGGTCCCTGACACAGGCCGTGCCGATGCTCGACCTGATTGCGCCGCAGGCGGCGAAGCTGATGGCGGCGTCCCAAGCGATTGAAGCCGCGCGTGGACAAGGTACGGTACTGGTGTGCTGTGCGCTCGGCTATTCGCGCAGCGCCGCCGCGCTGGCGACCTGGCTGCTTGCCAATGGCGAGGCGAAGACGGTGGACGAGGCGATTGCGATCATAGGTGCTATCCGCCCTCGAATCGTGCTGGGGTTGGAGGCACGTGCCGCCATTGCGGCGGCTGGAAGGATTGATAGCGTCGATGGCTGAGGCACAGGAAAATCCAGCGGTGATTGCTGCCATCGCCGCAGCCTATCTGCGGCAGGGCAGGGCGCTCGACCGGATTTCGCGCGGGCTCACCTTGCTCGGTGTCGGCGGTCTTCTCGCCGCTACCTATGCCTCGGCGCCCCTGTTGGTCAGCGCTCCTGTGCTGCTTGCGCTGGTCTTCGGGCTCGTGCAGAGCTATTTCGCCTTTCGCGCGGGCTTCGATGCCGAGATATTCGGCCATCTTGCCGGCAATGCCTTCAGCACCACCAATTTCGACGGGGCAATGAAGCGTCTCGGGCTGTTCGCGCAGGACCGCGCCTCACGCCCGATGTCCGAGCGGGCACGCGGCGCCATGGCCCTGGTCCGTCGGCAGGCCATTTTCCTGGCCTTGCAGGTTTTGTGCTTGTTGGCCTTGCCATTGCTCGGGATCGTGTTGTGAGTGACATCGTGGTGCGGGATGGCCGGTCTCTGCTCGGCCGGCTGGTGGGGACCGCCACCATCGGTTTTGCCCGGCTCGTCACCGGTGTGCGTGGCAATTGGCAAGGCTGCCTGCCGGTGCGCAAGCCGCGCATCTATTTTGCCAACCATGCCAGCCATGGCGATTTCATCCTGGTCTGGACGGTCTTCCCGGGTGTCCTGCGCTCGGCGGCGCGGCCAGTGGCGGCGCGCGATTATTGGAATGCCGGAGCGCTGCGGCGTTTCCTCGCCCATAATGTCTTCGACGCCGTGCTGATCGATCGTGAAAGCGCCACCCGCAGTGTCGATCCGATCGGCCAGATGGCCTCGGCCCTGGAAGCGGGATCCTCGCTGATCCTGTTTCCGGAGGGAACGCGCAACATGGGGGAGGAGCCGCTGCTTCCCTTCAAGTCCGGCCTGTTCTGGCTCGCCAAGCGCCAGCCGGAGGTGGAGATGGTGCCGGTCTGGATCGAAAACCTCAACCGCGTGATGCCCAAGGGCGAGTTCCTGCCGGTTCCCTTCCTGTGCACCGTGACCTTCGGAGCACCGTTGCGCCTGCGGCCTGGCGAGGAGAAGCAGGCCTTCCTCGATCGCAGCCGGAATGCCCTGCTGGCCCTCAAGCCGCATGAGGGGGACGAGGGCTGATGTTCGAGAACCATACCCTGACCCTGTTTGGCGGCATCGTCGCCTTCCTGGTCCTCGCCTCCCTGATCGGCTGGCAGCTCGATCGCCGGGCCGGGCCGCAGGGCCATGCCGCCATCGACAATCTCAATGCGCGCATCCGCGCCTGGTGGGTGATGGTAGCGCTGATGGGAGGCGCTTTCCTCCTCGGCAAGGCCGGAGTAGTCGCCCTCTTCGCCTTTGCTTCCTTTGCCGCCCTGCGCGAATTCCTGACACTGACGCCGACGCGCCGGGCGGATCATCGCACCCTGTTCGCCATGTTCTTCGTGGTGCTGCCGGTGCAATATTACTTGATCTGGATCGAGTGGTACGGGCTCTACTCGATCTTCATTCCCGTCTATGTCTTCCTGCTCCTGCCGATCCTGATCGCGCTCAGGGGCGACACGGCCAAATTCATGACCCGCATCGCCGAGATGCAGTGGGGCATGATGATCGCCATCTTCTGCCTCTCTCATGTGCCGGCGCTGCTGACGCTGGACATTCCAGGTTTCGAGGGTCGCAAGCTGCTTCTCATCGCCTTCCTGGTCATCGTGGTGCAGATGAGCGACGTGCTGCAATATGTCTGGGGCAAGCTCCTCGGCCGGCACAAGGTGGCGCCGAAACTGTCGCCCTCCAAGACCTGGGAAGGCCTGATCGGCGGGGTGGCGAGTGCCACGCTGCTCGGCGCCGGCCTGTGGTGGATCACCCCGTTCTCCTTCTGGCAGGCCGGGCTGGTGGCGCTGGTGGTCACCTTGATGGGTTTCTTCGGCGGGCTGGTGATGTCGGCGATCAAGCGCGATCGCGGCGTCAAGGATTGGGGGCATCTGATCGAGGGGCATGGCGGCATGCTCGACCGGCTCGATTCCGTTGTATTCGCCGCGCCGATCTTCTTCCATGTGGTCCGTTATTGGTGGACTGTGTAGAAACGAGTCGCCGCTGCCTTGGCGGTGCTGGCCCAGCTTCACGTCTCATCCCTACCAAGGAAATCCCATGTCCAAGCCTGTCCTGTTCGGAACCTTCAACGGCGCCGATGTGCTCGAGGTCACCCTGCGCTCCGATGCCGGTGCCGAGGCCCGGATCATCACCTATGGCGGCGTGGTGCGCGATCTCCTGGTGCCCTCGAAGAATGGGCCGCAGCGTGTGGTGCTCGGCTTCGAGAAATTCGAGGACTATCCCAAATATTCCCCGCATTTCGGCGCCGTTCCCGGCCGGGTCGCCAATCGCATCGGCTTCGGCCGTTTCACCCTGGATGGCGTGACCTACGACCTCTCCAAGAGCCATGGCGGGCCGCACACGCTGCATGGCGGCGCCACCGGCTTCGGTAAGCGCGTCTGGTCGCTGGTGCAATCGGACCAGCGCTCGGCCACTTTGGTGCTGGTCTCCGAAGATGGCGACATGGGCTTCCCCGGCCGCGTGGTGACGACCTGTACCTACCGGCTGCTGGAGCCGGCGACGCTGCAGGTGATCTTCACCGCCACCGCCGACAAGGCGACGCCGATCAATCTCGCCCAGCATTCCTATTTCAATCTCGATGGTTCTGCCGACGTGCTCGACCATCGCATTGAGATCGACGCCGATTTCTACACGCCCACCGATACCGATCTCATCCCCACCGGCGAGATCCTTTCGGTGGCGGGTACGCCCTATGATTTTCGCGCGCCGCGTCCGCTGCGTTTCGATACGCCGGAGGGCCCCTTCAAATACGACATCAATTTCGTGCTGCGCAGTGCCGGCACGCTGACGCGGGCTGCGCATGCTTGGTCGCCCAAAAGCGGCGTCAGCCTCGAGACCTGGACGACCCAGCCCGGCGTCCAGCTTTATGATGCCGCCAAGCTGGATATCGCGGTGCCGGGCCTGGGCGGCGCCAAATATGGGGCCTTCGCCGGCTTCTGCCTGGAGACCCAGAACTTGCCGGATGCCGTGAACAAGGCGCATTTCCCATCCTCGATCATCCGGCCGGGCCAGGTCTACGATCAAGAGACGCAATATCGCTTCGGACAGGTGTGAGCGGGATAATCCGGTTCTCGTTCGGGTGCGCGGGCATAGTGGCTTCGCATCCGGGACGGAGCTGCGCCATGGTTGATCTGTCTGGTACTTTCTGCACCGCAGGAGCAAGTCGGATCTTACCCGATGGCGAATTCGATCACCTATGAGGCGCGGCCTGATCTGCCATTTCTGCAGATGAACAATTC
Source organism: Labrys sp. F242 (assembly GCF_057813875.1). Classification (NCBI taxonomy): domain Bacteria; kingdom Pseudomonadati; phylum Pseudomonadota; class Alphaproteobacteria; order Hyphomicrobiales; family Xanthobacteraceae; genus Labrys; species Labrys sp. F242. The sequence continues at coordinate 770,038 of NZ_JBVASG010000001.1, forward strand.
ACTGACGTCGGTGTTCATCGGCGTATTGGCGTTGGCTGCCTCGTCATTGGCTGCGACCTGTCGGCATTGCCAGCTTGCATCCTGGATCGCCGCAAGGGACCAGGGCGTCTATGGCCTCGGAACCGTGGGCTTCGATGTTTCGGAGATGCCCTGGGAAATCGAGAGTTTCGTCGAAGACCGCTCCTTCCTCCTGCGCACGATTGCTACTGCGAAAGCGAAAGAGGGCTGGCACGGGCTCGGCTATGAGCCGAAGGAAGAATGGCTCATGCCATGCCTGGATAAATTCCAGGTGCTGCTGGCGGCGTTCGCGCCGGCGGATATTCGCGCCGAGGCGCAGAATGACAGGAATCGGTGGTCGGCTCCCGAGTTCGACCGTTGCCAGGTGCACGGCCTGATCAAGCATGTCCATGGCTGCCCGATCTGCAATGGGTCGTGATGGAGGGCATCAGCCCAACAGCAAGCAGCCACCCTGGCCTAAATCTCGCTCAGATAGACGATCTCGGTTTCAATCTCCCCGTCGTTGGTCTCCACGATGCGATAGCCGCATCGCGTCGCATCGACTTCAAGCCGATCGGCCTCCTTGACGATCTGGTAGGAGACGGCGGGGGTGCAGAACTGTCGGATGTTCGCCTCGTGCCGTTCATCCGCCATGTGATAATGGCCTGAAAACACCGATATGCCGCACTGGCTGCCGATCAGAAGCGCCTTGAGAGCGTCGCGTTCCTTCAAGGAGGCTCCGGCATGCTCCACCGGCGTGTCGATCGGCAGGATGGGATGATGCAGGAACAGCAGGAGCTGGCGCGTGCCTTGCAGTTCCCGCGCGAGCCAGCCGAGCTGGTCCTCGTCCACCCGGTTGGTTGATGAATCGAGAAACAGCCATTTCAGCGCCGGATCGCCTTCGGAAAAGCAGGCCTTGCCCTGAACGGCATGGGTCTGATCGGAAAGGAAGGGTGAAACCGCGTCATAGTCGTCGTGGTTGCCCAGCACTATTTTCGAATTGAAATCGTAGGATCCCAGAATCTCGAAGAAATCGGGGACGGCGCCGCGTGCTCCGATATCGCCGCCGAAGACCACGTCCGATATGTCTCTTGCCGCAATGTCGTCGAGGACTTGGCGCAGGTGATCCCAGTGTTCGGCAGGCTCGTTGGCATAGCGCATCTTGTCGCTGTCCATCGCACCGCCCATGACGAGCCTCTGACCGAGATGGGCGTCGGTGAAATAGGCGAATTTTCTTGTCATCAGGGCGGCCCGCCAGTTGCGTGGACTTGTCGCCCCGTTCTAGCGGGCCGTGTCGGGCAGTGTTTCGACTTGCGTCGAAGCATGCTCAATCGACGCCGTCCACCCGGATCAGGTTTCTGCTCAGGGCCTTGCCACGAAAATTCAGGGCCTCGGCATATTCAGGGGAGGCATACCAGGCCTCGACGGCCTCCCGGTCGGGAAATTCTACCAGGACGATCAGGCGAGGCGACCAGTTTCCCTCCATGTTTTGCACCGATCCGCCGCGTGCCAGATAGCGGCCGCCATATTTTTCGATCGTCGCGGGGGCCAGCCACACATAGGCGTTCCAGGCTTCCACGTCCTGCGGAACCACGTCGGAAATGACATAGGCACTCATGATTTTCGTCCTTTTTCCAGTTCAGCCAGGTCCAGGATCTTCTGCTGGATGACGACGAGACAGGATTGAAGGTCCTCGATCTGGGCTGCCACCCGCCGGCCTTGCTTCTCAAGCATGTCGCGGCGCGCGGCCTCGGTACCGGCGCCCTGCTTCCACAAGAGCGCATAGGCCGCGATGTCCCGGATCGGCATGCCCGCAGCCTTCATGCGGCCGAGGAATTCGATCCAGCCGAGGATGGCGGCGTCATAGTCCCGCTGGCCCGAACGGTTCCGAAAGGCTGGCGGAAGCAGGCCGGCTTTCTCGTAGTAGCGAAGCGTGTGCACCGACAATCCCGAGCGACGCGCCAGTTCTCCGATTTTCATCTGTCTTCATCGCACTCCTGAACTGTCGTCGAGGCTACTTGCTGGAGTGCACTCTAGATCAAGTGCTGATTTGCGGGATATCTGACGCGTGGCGAGTGCCGTCCAGGGAGCGACTTGCATGGGGCCTTCTCTGCCGAGAATGCTGACAGGCAGTTGTCAGCAGCGGCGGACTAAGGTCCCGGCTTCAACCAGCCGGAAGGGCAGATGGCCATGACAGGTTTCGAGACATTGTCGGTTTCGATGGTGCCCATGCGCCTTCTGACGTTTCAGGCTCCGGTGGAGGATGTCGATCGTATCATGGCGGCGGTCATTGCCATCACTCCGCTCACGATGGGGGCCTATGACAGCAATGCCTATCAATCCGCGCCCGGGACCGAGCGCTATCGCCCATTGGAAGGGGCGGCGGCCGGCGCCGAAAGTAAGCTTCGCCAGCGCCCCGGCGTGGTGGAAGTCTGTTTCGAGCTTCCAGATGTGCAGGAGATTACGGAGAGGGTGATCGAGGCGATCTTCCAGGCCCATTCCTACCAGGAGCCGGTGATCAGGCTGCAGACCATCCTGTCCAGCCGTTCCAAAGGGCTTGATGACAGCAAGAATCCCAATCGCTGGTGGAACAGCACGGGTGATTGGAAGAAAGCGGCCTCGACCTGAGGAAGAGCGACAGGGCGCCGCTTCAGGCCAATGCCCCCGCCAGGCGGAGCCTGCCCACCTCGATGCCGTTCCAGTTCTTCTGTACGGGTTCGAGGAAGCGTTTCAACGCCTCGGCCTCGTTTTCGGACAAGGGCAGCAGCTTGGCGATCACGCCGGCCATCATCAACTCGGCGGCTCTGGTGCCGCCATCATCGCATTTGAGGGCGATGCCGTAACCGAGTTCGGGAAAGGCGGCGCAGAATACGCCCTCGGCGCCGGTCTTCACGAAGACGCGCTCGCCGAAGATCGTCATGATCTCGGTACAGAAGCGCTTGGTGCCGGCAATCAGGAATGGTTCGGCCGCCGCGGCGCGGCGGATGCGGGTCGCGGCCTTCCCTCGCTCGGGGCCGAGATGGGCGCCGGTGCCGAAGCGGGCAAAGCCCCGTGCCACGCCGGCCAGCGGCGCGGCCTGGGTGGGAATGGAGCAGCCGTCGATGCCGACGCCATCGCCGGTGAGGGCGGCGCCGCTCATCTCGTTCACCGCCCCCATCACCTCGCGCATCACCGGATGCCCGGCTTCGACGTAGCCATGCGGATCGCGATCTCCGGCGCAGGCAAGGCAGATGAAGCCGGCGTGCTTGCCCGAACAGTTGTTGTGCAGGGCCGAAGGCTCCTCGCCGGCACGCAGCAGGGCCCAGGCGGCCGGGCGGAAACTCGGCGCATGAACGCCGCATTCGAGCGCGCCGGCATCGCGGCCGGCCTTGGCCAGCATGGCGGCGGCCGTCTCGACATGGCGCTGTTCGCCGCCATGGGAGGAGACGGCGAGGGCGATGTCGGCGTCGGTGAGGCCGAGCTTGTCGGCGGCTCCGGATTCCAGCAAGGGCAGGGCCTGGAACGCCTTCACGGCCGAGCGGGGAAAGATGGGCCTGGTGACGTCGCCAAGTGAAAGCACAAGGCGGCCTTCGGGATCGCTGACGGCAACGGCGCCGCTATGCCGGCTTTCGACCATACCGCCGCGTATGAGTTCGGCCAGGACGGGATTGGACATCGCGACTTGCTTTCTTTATGTGCAGCAAGCCTATTCCTCCTGATCGACCAGGGAGGATGAGGAGGAATAGGCAGGATCTAAAACGCTTGCAGAATATCCCGATACCGTCCACGGATCGACGATATCGGGATATTCTGCTTGGCCTCCATCGCAGGCTTCGCGAGGAGAGGCAACACCCGAATATGTGATCACATTTCTACATTGATCCGCGCGCGCCGAACGCCTATCTAAGCGCCAGCGAGAGACATAACGGAGGAAGGCGCATGTTGGAAAAGCTGGCGCAGACACTCGAATTCAAGCGTGAAGCCGCCTACGTCAACGGTCAATGGATCGCTTCCGATAGCGGCAAGACCTTGCCGGTCACCAATCCCGCCACGGGCGAACTCATCGGCAGCGTGCCCAATTGCGGCAAGGACGAGACGGCGCGCGCCATTGCCGCCGCCGATGCCGCTTTCCCGGCCTGGCGCGCCAAGACCGCCAAGGAGCGGGCCAAGATCCTGCACAAGCTTGCCGACCTGGTCGAGGCTAATGCCGACGCACTCGGCGTGCTGCTCACGGTCGAGCAGGGCAAGTCGCTCGCCGAAGCGCGCGGCGAAGTGGTGTTCTCGGCCGCCTATGTGCGCTGGTTCGCCGAGGAAGCCCAGCGCGTCTATGGCGATGTGATTCCTTCTCCCTGGCCGGGACGCCGCATCCTGGTCACCAAGGAGCCGGTCGGTGTCGTCGGCGCCATCACGCCCTGGAATTTCCCCTCTTCGATGATCGCACGCAAGCTCGGCCCGGCTTTGGCCGCCGGCTGCACCATCGTGATCAAGCCGGCCCTGCAGACACCCTATTCGGGCCTTGCCTGGGGCGTGCTGGCCGAGATGGCCGGCGTTCCCGCCGGCGTCGTCAACGTCCTCACCGGTTCGGCGAGCGCCATCGGCGGCGAGCTCACCTCCAATCCGCTGGTGCGCAAGATCACCTTCACTGGCTCCACGCCGATCGGCAAGCTGCTGGTCGAGCAATCGGCCAAGACACTCAAGAAGGTCTCGATGGAGCTCGGCGGCAACGCTCCCTTCATCGTGTTCGACGATGCCGATGTCGATCGGGCGATCGAGGGCGCGATGATCGCCAAGTACCGCAATTCCGGTCAGACCTGCGTGTGCACCAATCGCTTCCTGGTGCAATCAGGCATCCACGACAAGTTCGTCGAGAAGCTGATCGCCGCTTCCAATGCGCTCAAGGTCGGTAACGGCCTGGAGGCTGGCGTGCAGCAGGGCCCCCTGATCGACGAGAAGGCGGTGGAGAAGGTCGAGGAGCATATCAGCGACGCCGTTGCCAAGGGCGGCAAGGTGGTGGCGGGCGGCAAGCGCCATGCGCTCGGCCACACCTTCTTCGAGCCGACGGTGGTGACCGGGGTGACCCCGGACATGCTGGTGGCGCGCGACGAGACCTTCGGGCCGCTGGCCCCGGTGTTCAAGTTCGAGACCGAGGAAGAGGCCGTCCGGATGGCCAACGATACCGAATTCGGCCTGGCCTCCTATTTCTACACCAAGGATCTCGGCCGCGCCTTCCGGGTCGCCGAAGCGCTGAAATACGGCATGGTCGGCGTCAATGAGGGCCTGATCACCACCGAAGTCGCTCCCTTCGGTGGCGTCAAGGAATCCGGCATGGGCAAGGAAGGCTCCAAATACGGCATCGAGGATTACATCGACGCCAAATATGTCTGCCTCGGTGGCCTCGACTAAGGCTTGCTCGCCTGCTGACAGCTGAATCGGGAAGGGCCGGCACCACGCCGGCCCTTTTTTGTTTGGGTCAGTCGAATACGGTTGTCAGTTGCCTGACGTCGGCGCCTTCTTTCACGCGGAGGAGCTGGAAATAGGCCATCGCCGACGCAACGAAGGCAAAGCTGGTCGACAAGGCATCGACGCCGATGGTTGCGACATATTTCAGGTAATTGACTTGATCCGGCGCTGCACCCGGATCTTGGAAGGCAGCGATGATTTCCTCGAAATTGATGGCCAGTCTCGGTGCAATTTGAAGAAGCAGGAGAAGCAGGCCGAGGATCAGCAATTTCCATCGGTAGCCTCTCGTCAGTTCTGCACTTCTTTTCAGCGCTTGGAGGGGCCCGGTTCGCTCGACCACGCAGACGGGGACTGCCACGAAGTAACGGCAGAGCACCATCAGCCCGGGGATGATCAGGACGACGAGCCCGAGATAGAAGGCCCCGAGGAAGATGATCGTGGTCGCAAAAAGGGCAAGAAAACTGCGGCGGGCGTGCGTAAAAGCCGCTCCAAACGAGAAGGGTTGATGGCTCAGCATCTGCTGGACGCCCAGACAAGTTATCGCTCCGGCCGTTGCACTGAGTGCAAGGCTGAGCAGCAGGGTCGACCAATACTCGACCGAGGTGAGGAGGCGATCCTGCGGTATCGGGAAGAAAGTCAGGATCAACGGGGGAGGCAGCACCGCAACCAGGGCCAGCAGCGTGAGCCGCAGGAATTGGCTGCGGTAGACGGCCCAGCTTACGCGCAATACCAGGCCGAGACCAAAATGATGCGCGGCCGATCTGGCTACGGCGATATTCTCACTTCCCGACATGGCTGGACGAACTTCCCTATGGCGTTTTGCGATTTGACGGCTTCACTCCAAATCGCAAAGACGCGCCGAGGGCGTTTCTGCCAAAACGCGCTTTGCTCTAGAATGCACCGACACAACCTCCGCGATGTCATCGCGGGGCACAAGGTTCGGCACCTCTCGGATAGGCCGATTGCGTGACATTTTTGCCTCTATTGAGCAGAAAGCGCCATGAAATCGGGAAATTTTTGCCTGGAGGGCGCTGTCGCCTCAATTTCGCCTGTTCACTGACTATTCACCCCTTGCGCTGCATTGAAAGCAGCTCGGCAAACGGGATTGGGTTTCGATGCGGGTCGCCTCGCTCTTCGCTTTGGTTGCTTCGGCTTTGGTTCTGACGGGCTGCGTCGGGATCGATGACGATTCCGGCGACGCAACCTCGTCCTTGAAGCCGGTGCTCACCAACACGGCTTCCAACGATCAGGCGGCCAACGCCGCCCCGCTCGGCATTTGGCGCGGCGGCATGACCATGCTGATGATGACCACGCGCAATTCGACCGGCAGCAAGGAGCCTTGGTTCGGCGCCAAGCGCGCTTCCGATCCGACCGCAGCTCGCCTCGTGATGTATCCGCCGTCGAAGTCGCTGCTGGCCGCCGTCAATCCGGTTTCCACACCGGGCTGGTCTGTGGCCGGGGTGAGCGCCCTGCCGGGCGACCAGCCCGCCACGGCCCTTGCGGCACAGGCCGAAGGGCGCGACGTCATCGTCTATGTCCACGGTTATAACGAGACCTTCGACAGCGCGGCGACGAGCTATGCTAAGCTGGTCGATGGCATCAAGTTCTCGGGCGTACCGGTGCTGTTCTCCTGGCCCTCTCGTGCGGCGCTGCTGGACTACGTGACCGACAAGGACAGCGCGATGTGGTCGCGCGACGCCTTGGAGGACACGCTCACCGCGCTCGCCAACGATCCCAAGGTCGGTCGCATCAACTTGATCGCCCATTCCATGGGCAGCATGGTGATGATGGAAGCCCTGCGCTCGATGTCCGATCGCATGGGGGCTTCTCTCCCCAATCATTTCGGCGCCATCGTGCTGGCCAATCCGGATGTCGACCTCGACCTCTTCCGTCGCCAGATGAAGCGCCTGTCGTCGCTGTCGTCGAAGATGACGGTGATCGTCTCCAAGAACGACCGCGCCCTGGAAATCTCGACCAAGCTCGCGGGCGGCGTGCCGCGCGTCGGCTCCGGCGACAGCGAGGAGTTGCAGAAGACCGGCGTGAAGGTGGTCGATGCCTCCGATTTCGGCTCCGGCTTCATCAACCACGACATCTTCATGAGCCGCGAGGAAGTACGGGCCGTGGTCGCCCGCGCGATCGAGAACGCGGATCAGTAGTCTTCTGCGCTGGTTGCAGAACCGCGCCAAAACGGGATCATGCCAGGAAATCGGCGCGGTGCGGGGTGAAACAGTCCACTAGGCGGCCCTTCTCGAGTGCTTTGACGCCATGTTCGAGGCCGGATGGCACGATGAAGCTGTCGCCGGTGGCGAGCGTTTCGGTTCTTCCTCCAATGGTGACCTCGAACCGTCCCTCGGCGACATAGCTGGACTGTATGTGGGGATGCGAATGCAACCAGCCCACGCCATCCTTCTCGAAGGCGAATTCGACCATCATCAGTTCGTCGGTATAGGCCAGGATGCGTCGCCGGTTGCCATCGGGCGTGAACCGCCATTCGGCGTCACCGGAGCGGGCGAATAGCTCCTTGCTGCGGATCATCGGACTTCACCTCGCTGTCCAGCTACGACCGGGAAGATAAGCACAGGTTTGGCGCGCTGTCCCGCAGACCGTCGGACGGGGCTGTCTATTGCCCGGCGGTCTTCTCGATGGCGCGCGGCGCATTGCGCAGGGCCTCCAGCATGCGGGCCCGCGAAATTTCCAGCAATTGGCTCATGGCCATCGAGGCCTCGTCCGCCTTGCGGGCGAGAATGGCCGAGACGACGACCTGATAGGGCTGCAGATCCAGCGCCTGCCCATTGGTGCTGCGCTGGGTCAGGCCGAAGGAGACTTTCAGCGCCGTCTTGACCGCCCGCCCAATGGTGACGAACAGGCCGTTATGGGTGGCCGTCATGATGGCGAGGTGGAATTCCGTCTCGGCGCCCGCCGCCAAGGCTGGCTGCCCGAGCATGGATACCAGATCCGAGAAGCGCATCCGTATGCGTTCCAGATCATCCGCCGAACCGTCCCGCGCCGCCAGGAAGCAGGCACGTGGCTCGAAGCAGTTCCGCATTTCATAGAGATCCTCGATGATGCGCTCGTCGAACTGGGCATTGAGGCGCCAGGACAGCACGTCCTGGTCGAGCAGGTTCCAGTCGGCGAAAGGCAGCACGCGCGTGCCGGTCTTGGGGGAAACCTCGACCAGTCCTTTGGCCGCCAGGTTCTTGACGGCCTCGCGCACCGTCGAGCGGCTGACGCCATACGCCTGGCAGAGTTCGTTCTCGATGGGCAGGGTGTCACCGGGACGAAATTCTCCCGAGGTGATGCGGGTGCCGATGATGCGCGCGACCTGCGCACTCATCGTGCTGATGGCGGTATCCCGCTCGAACATACTCATCTCCAAACCAGCCCGCGGCCGTACACCGGCGGGAAGGCGCCCTTCGCTTGGGCAGCTTCGATCGTGCCCGGGAAGGCCTTCCACCTCTTATCACCGCTATCGGGGGCGAACAAAGCGCCCAACAACCCTCCTGCCAATTATGAATCCTCCTACAAATTGCCGATATCCGGCTCGGCGACGGATTGACACCGCGCCGCGATTACTCATATCTTATCATCAGATGATAATAAGAAAAGATGGTAGGAGGAAGAGGCCTTGAGTGCCATCGACATCGACAAGGTGTCCAAGACCTTTGGCGCCGTGAACGTCATCGCGGACCTTTCTTTGAAGATCCGCTCGGGCGAATTCATTGCCTTCCTGGGGCCGTCAGGCTGCGGAAAATCCACCTTGCTGCGCATGATCGCGGGGCTGGAGCGCGTCGATGGTGGCTCGATCTCGATCGGAGGCCAGAGGGTCGACCAGCTTCCCCCGGGCGCTCGCGGTGTCGCCATGGTGTTCCAGCATTATGCGCTCTATCCGCATATGACGATCTACGAGAACATGGCTTTCGGCCTGCGCAACATTGCCGTGCCCAGCCAGGAGATCGATCGCCGGGTGAAGGAAGCGGCGCGCATCCTGGAGATCGAGCCGCTGCTCGCCCGCAAGCCAGGCCAACTTTCCGGCGGCCAGCGACAGCGCGTCGCCATCGGCCGCGCTCTGGTGAAGAGCCCCAAGGCCTATCTGTTCGACGAGCCGCTTTCCAATCTCGATGCGGCACTACGCGTGCGCACCCGCGTCGAGCTGGCGCGCCTGCACCAGCAGGTGCAGGCCACCACCATCTTCGTCACCCATGACCAGGTCGAGGCGATGACGCTGGCCGAGCGCATCGTGGTGATGAATGCCCGCAAGATCGAGCAGGTGGGCACGCCGATGGAGGTCTATTCCCGCCCGACCACGGAATTCGTCGCGCGTTTCGTCGGCTCCCCCGCCATGAACTTCCTGCCCGTTACCATCGCCGAGCAGGGTGGTCTTGCCGCCGCCAGGCTCGCGGATGGCACCGGCTTCGCCACCCGCGTGCCCATCGCGGTCCTGCCTCAGGGCGCCAGTCTGCGCCTGGGCGTCAGGGCGGAGGCCGTCCGGGTCGATCCGGCGGGCTCTCTTGCAGGCCGGATCGAAGTGGTCGAGCGCCTCGGCGATCGCACGCATCTCTATGTGCGCCTGCCCGATGGCACCTCGTTGGTCGCTGAGGACAAGGGCGCGTCGACCGCTGTCGCAGGGAGCGAGGCCCGTTTCTCGATGGATTCGCAGGCCGCACATCTGTTCGACGATGGCGGCCGTGCCTTCCATGCCGCGTGAGGAGGGGGCGATGTCCACGCAGAGCCTTCCCTCCGCCGCGACCGTGATACCCGTCCCCCGCTATGCCGGCGCTTCGATCGGGCCGAGCTGGCGCAATCTTCTGTTCGTCCTGCCTTTTCTTGCCGTCTATGTCGTCCTCTTGGTCTATCCGCTGTTTCGCGGCATCTGGATCAGCCTGCAGGAATACGACATGTTCGACCAGACGGCCTCCTTTGCCGGCCTGGCGAATTTCCGGCGCCTGTTCGCCGACAAGATCTTCCTGGGCACGGTGAGCAATACGTTCGTCTTCGTGCTGATGACCGTGCCGGTTTTCGTCGCCATCGGTCTTGCTCTCGCCCTTGCTCTCAACCGGGAGAGCAAGGGCAGTGCCGCCTTGCGGGCGATCTTCTTTGGCACCTCCGTGCTGTCGGTGACCATCGTCACCATCATCTGGAAGATGATGTATCTGCCGGACCGGGGCTTGATCGCCGGTATCCTCTCGATCTTCGACCTGCCGCCCATCCAGTTCCTCACCAGTCAGGAACTCGCCTTGCCGGCCATCGCGCTGTGTACGCTGTGGTGGGTTATCGGCCTGCCGATGATGCTCTTCCTCGCCGCCTTGCAGCAGATACCGGGCGAACTCTATGAGGCGGCCGCGCTCGACAATGCCGGGCGTTGGCGCTCCTTCTGGTCGATTACGCTGCCTTCGATCCGGCGCAGTGTCGTCGTCGTCGCGATCTACGAGATCGTCGCGCAGTTCCAGCTGTTCGGCCAGGCCCAGCTCCTCACCAGGGGGGGACCCAACAACGCATCGCGCCCCATCGTGCAGTTCATCTACGAGGAAGGCTTCCAGCGCTGGAACGTCGGCTATGCAGCCGCGGCCTCCGAGGTGCTGTTCCTGTTGATGGCCATCGCTGCGATCCTGCAATATGTCGCCGCCCAGCGGCGCGCGGAGGGCTAGGCCATGGCGAGCGCGCAGCAATTCGTCGGCCGCACCGCTGGAGACAGGGTGATCCTGGCTTGTGTCCTGCTCCTGGCTTTCGCCTGGTTGGTTCCTGTCGCCTGGGTGATCGTGCTCTCGTTCAAGCCCAATGCGGAGCTGATGCTCTCGACCGCCACGGTCCTGCATCCGCCCTACACGTTGAAGAACTACACCGACATCCTCGCCTCCTCCGGCGTCTTCCGCTGGCTGCTCAACAGCATGATCGTGGCCGGCGGCATGACCATCGGCACTTTGGTGCTGTCGTCCCTGGCCGGCTACGGCTTCGCCCGCACCGAATTTCCGGGCCGTAACATCCTGTTCGTGCTGGTGCTGCTGGGTCTCGCCATTCCCGAGCAGGCGGTGATCATCGCGCGCCATCAGATGTTCACCGACTGGAAGATGCACAATGGCTATCCGGCACTGATCCTGCCGGGGCTCTCCCATGCCTTCGGCGTCTTCCTGATGACACAATATTTCAAGGCCATCCCACGCGACATCGACGAGGCGGCAATGCTCGACAACGCCTCGCGCTTCAAGATCTTCTGGAGGGTGGTGCTGCCGCTGACCATCCCGGCTCAGGCCACCCTCGGCATCTTCACCTTCCTGTCGGCCTGGAACGACTATCTGTGGCCGCTGATCTCGGCGACCAAGCCGGACATGTTCACCCTCACCGTCGGCATGGCCTCGACCCAGACCAATTTCGCCCAATCCGAGGGGCTCGGCTTCCTGATGGCGCAAGCCGTCTTCGCCGGGCTGCCCGTCTTCATCGTCTACCTGTTCTTCCAAAAATACATCGTCCGCGCCGTGGCCGGCGCCGCGATCCGCTGAACCCGACGAGATCTCCTGGTTCCGCGTCCCGGCCGCGCGCTCGACCTTGAACAAAATCGGCCGAAACGGAGGAAATGCATGATCGGTTTGAAACGATTGCTCTATGCCGGGGCCCTCTTGCTGCTGTCGTCGCAGGCCGGCCTCGCCCAGGACAAGACCGAGATCTCGGTGTCACGCTTCTTCGGTGCCTGCGAAGCCGACTATGGCGCGGTGACGGATGTTGCCAAGGCCAATGGTGAGTGCGGCATCATCACGGCGTTGATCAACAAGTTCAATGCCGAGAGCAAGGCTACCCGCGTCAAGGTCGATATCGTCGAATGGCCCGGTTACGACCAGCTTACTGCCCGCATCCGTTCCGGCGAGCCGCCGACCATCTCGGTCATGCATGAGGCCGTCATCAGCGACTATTCCTCGCGCGGCCTGCTGGAGCCCCTGGACGAGGGCTTGAAAACGGCAGGCGTCGATACCGGCGACTTCACCGACGCTGCCAAGGCCGGCGTCACCAAGGATGGCAAGACCTATGCCTTGCCATTCGATACCCATACCTGGCTCTGGCACATCAATCTGAACCTGTTCAAGCAGGCTGGGCTCGTCGATGCTGCCGGCAAGCCGATCCTGCCCAAGAATGGTGAGGAATTGCTGGCTCAGGCCAAGCAGTTCAAGGAGAAGACGGGCAAGCCTTATTTCGTCTGGACCATCGCCAATGAGCGAGCCTTCTTCACCCGGACCTTCGATACGCTGCTCTATCAACAGAATTCCGATTTCTTCGCCGACCCGACCAAGGTCAATTTCTCGACGCCTGAGGCCAAGAATGCCGCGACGCTGCTGAAGACGCTTTACCAGAACGGCGACACCACCAAGGGGCAGGACTATGCCGCCTCGGTCGCCAGCTTTGCGGCCGGCGATGCGGGCGTGTTCATCTGCGGTACCTGGCTGGTCGATACCTACGACCAGGAATCCAAGAAGAGTGGCGCTCCCTTGTCCGGTGGCTATGCGGTGGTGCCTTTCCCGCAGCTCTATCCCGGCAGCCCGCGCGTCTGGGCCGACGGGCATAGCTGGGTGGTCCTCAAGGCCGATCTCACCGATGCTCAGCGCAAATCGGCCTACGAGTTCCTGAAATTCCTGTGGGACAATGATTTCCAGTGGGCACGCACCGGCCATCTGCCCATCCGCAAATCCGTGGCCGGCAGCGCCGAGTTCAAAGCCCTGCCGCATCGGGCCGATCTTGCGCCGCTGACCAGCAATGGCGCCGCCCGCCCGGCGGCGGTGAAGCGCCAATTCGCGATCCAGGAGATCGAGAATGACGAGGTCACCGCCGGCGTGACCGGCGACAAGGAGATCGACGCCGCGCTCGCCGACGCGCAGTCCCGCATCAACGAATTGCTGGCGAACGCGAAGTAACGCCGCGTTTCGCCACATCCAGGACCCACGGCTCTCCTCCCGCCGTGGGTCCCTTTCCCGCCAAACATTTCCCAGGTTCAAAGGTCAGTTTACGCCATGCCGTCCGCCCGCCTGATCGTCGATCACGATTTCATCATCTCCGATCTCGACCGCCGCATTTTCGGTACGTTCGTCGAGCATATGGGACGGTGCGTCTACACCGGTATCTTCGAACCTGGCCATCCCACCGCGGATGACCAGGGTTTCCGCCAGGATGTCGCCGAGCTGACCCGCGAACTCGGCACCACCATCGTGCGCTATCCGGGTGGCAATTTCCTGTCCGGCTACAATTGGGAGGACGGCGTCGGCCCGGTCGAGCAGCGGCCGCGCCGGCTCGATCTCGCCTGGTTCTCGACCGAGACCAACGCCTTCGGCACCAACGAATTCGTCGACTGGTCCCGAAAGGTCGGGGTGGAGCCGATGTTCGGCGTCAATCTCGGCACCCGCGACCATGACGAGGCGCGGCGCTTCATCGAATATTGCAACCATCCGGGCGGTACCGAGCTGTCGGAACTGCGCAAGAGCCACGGCTATGACAAGCCGCACGACATCAAGTTCTGGTGCCTCGGCAACGAGATGGACGGCCCCTGGCAGATCGGCGCCAAGACAGCGGGCGAATATGGCCGCATCGCCCATGAGACCGCCAAGGTGATGCGCTGGGTCGATCCCTCGATCGAGCTGGCGGCCTGCGGTTCATCCAACCGCGACATGGCCACCTATGCCCGTTGGGAATACGAGGTTCTCGACCACTGCTTCGACTATGTCGACTTCATCTCCCTGCACACCTATTTCCAGAACCCGCATGACAGCACAGAGGAATTCCTCGGCAATATCGAGCTGCTGGAAGCCTTCATCCGCGAGGTGGTGGCGATTGCCGATGCCGTGGCCGCCACGCGCCGCTCGCCCAAGAGGATCATGCTTTCCCTCGACGAGTGGAACGTCTGGTACAAGGCGCGCACGCATGAGCATCTGCGCAAGCCCGGCTGGCCCGAGCACCCGGCGCTGATCGAGGAGGTCTACAACACCGAGGATGCGCTCCTGGTGGGCGGTGCGTTGATCACCCTGCTCAACAATGCCGACCGCGTGAAATGCGCCTGTATCGCCCAGCTCGTGAACATCATCGGCCCGATCATGACGGAGCCGGGCGGAGCGGCCTGGCGCCAGACCATCTTCCATCCCTTCGCGCTGACGGCGCGCCATGCCCATGGTCGCGTGCTGCGCTCGCTGATCTCTTCACCCTTCTATGCCGGCAAGACAGCGCCGGAAATTCCCTACCTCCATGCCTGCGTCACCGAGGACGAGGCGACCGGCCAGGTCACCATTTTCGCCCTGAACCGTCATCTCGGCGAGCCGATGGATCTCGAAGTCCTGCTGCGAGGCTTCGGCGGCAACCGCCAGGTGGTGGAGGCGCTGCAGATCCACCATCCCAACATGAAGGCTGTCAATACCAAGGACGCCCAGGACACCGTCGCACCGGCTCCAATCGAGAAGGTGAGCCTGGAGGGAGATCGCCTGCAGGCCAGGCTGATGCCGGGTTCCTGGAACGTGATCGTCACCGCTCCGCGCTGAGCGGGGAGGGGAGCGATATCGTCATCGGGCTGAACAAGGCGCGATTTCAGAATTGAGCGCGCCAATCCCTCCCCGTTTGCGGGGAGGGTGGCCCGAAGGGCCGGGTGGGGGAGAGTGGCGCCACAGAGCTTCTTATTGCTCGATTTGAACCACTCTCCCCCTTCCGTCGATGCTTCGCATCGCCACCTTCCCCGAAATCGGGGAAGGATTGGCGCGTCTCGCTCGTCCTGGCCGTGCTCGTCGGAATGAGAGGCAAAGATAGGAGCAGTCTCATCAACCCGGCATTTGTGCTGAAACGCCGGCTTTCATTTCTGACATGACGTTATAGGGTCTGGAAAAGCCAAATGGGGGCAAAGGCTGATGGACCCTATTCACCTGTTCGAACTGGTGATCGCGATGTTCCTGGCGATCATCGTCCTGCACTTTGCTGCGCACAAGCTGGGGCTGCCGCCATCCGTCGCGCTGCTTGCCGGAGGAGCATCGCTCGCCTTTCTGCCGGGCCTGCCCGCCATCGCGCTCGATCCCAACCTGGTGCTCGTCATCTTCCTGCCGCCACTCCTGATGGACGGGGCCTGGTTTATCGCGCTCGGGCGGTTGCGACGCCACATGATCGGCATTGCCTCGCTTGCGGTCGGGGCGGTGGTCTTCACCTGCGTCGTCGTGGCCGTGGTGACCCATCTCGTGTTCCCGTCCTTGCCCTGGGCGGCCTGCGCTGCACTGGGAGCGATCGTCTCGCCGCCCGACGCCGTCTCCGCTCGTGCCATTCTGCAGCGGGTGAAACTGCCTCGGCGCCTGCAGATCCTGCTCGAGGGCGAAAGCCTGTTCAACGATGCGAGCGGCCTGGTGCTTTTCCGCTTCGCCATCGCGGCCGGCGTTACGGGTGCCTTCAGCGCGGTGGACGCGGTCGGCGAGTTCTTCCTGTTGGCATTGGGAGGCGTTCTTATCGGCATTGCCGCCGGCGCGGCATGGGTGCTGCTCGCCCGCCGCCTCGGTGACGAATATCTGATCATCGCTGCCACGTGCCTGTTGTCCTGGTCGTCTTATCTGCTGGGTGAGATGTTCCATGTCTCCGGCGTCATCGCCACGGTCACCACGGGCCTGATTGCCGGCTGGTATCAGCACACCGTGTTTTCGGCCTCGGTACGCATGCGCGGCACCTCGTTCTGGTCCGTGATGATTTTCCTGATGGAGGCGGCGGTCTTCATCCTGATCGGTTTCACCCTGCGCGGTGTGGTGGAACGGGGCGGCGGTTTCGGCGTGGTGTTCGAAACGATGGCCGTGCCCATTCTCGTGATCCTGCTGGCGCTCACCCTGGCGCGATTTGCCTGGGTGTTCGGTTCGGATCTGGTGATCCGGCTTTGCGAGGTGTTGGGCGTCGATCGCTACAAGCCGCTTGGCATCCCCGGCGCCATCGTGCTGAGCTGGGCGGGTGTGAGGGGCGTCGTCACCTTGGCCCTGGCGTTGAGCGTGCCGGAAGGGTTCCCCGGTCGTGATTTCATCCTGGTGACGTCGTTCGCCGTCATCCTGGGAACGGTGCTCGTGCAGGGCACGACCCTCGGGCGCGTGATCGGCTGGGTGAAGCCGGTCGAGCCGGAGACGGAACGGGCGCGCCTTACCATGGCCCAGGCCGAATCCGCCATGGCGCAGAAGCAATTGGTCACCATCCAGCAGCTTGCCTATGACAGCGAGGGTACGCTCATTCATCCCCGGTTGCTGGAACGCTACCAGCGCCGGGCGACGATGATCGTCGATTATGCCGAGCGCACGGAAGACTTTACGCCGGGACTGCATGCCCATTTCGATGTCGTGCTGGCCGCGATCGCCACCGGGCGCAACGAACTCATACGTCTCCACCGCGCTGGCAAGATCGACAACGAGACGCTGCACGAACTGGAACGTGACCTCGACCTCGAAGAGTTGAGTGCGATTTCCGCAAAATCGTGACGGGCCAAATCCTGCTGCGGCCTCGGCAGGTTGGGCCCGCGGGCGGGCTTGGGCGGTTGTGAGCCGTCGACCTGCACGGGGCACTCGGTCCTTTCGGGCCGAACCTACCGGCCATCGCGCGGTTTGTTATGGTGACGATGGCGCAGTTGGCTCAGCAATTCGTCGAGCAAGCTGCTGGCGGCTTCGGTGATGACCGTGCCAGGTGGGAAGATTGCCTGGGCACCCGCCGCATAGAGGGCCTCGAAATCATGTTCGGGTACCACGCCGCCCACCACGATCATGATATCCGGCCGGCCCTCGGCCACCAGAGCCTTGCGCAAAGCCGGAACCAGCGTGAGATGCCCGGCGGTAAGGGAGGAGACGCCGACGATATGGACGTCGCTGTCGGCAGCCTGCCTGGCGACTTCCTCAGGCGTGGCGAAGAGGGCCCCGATATCGACCTCGAAACCGAGATCGCCGAAAGCCGAGGCGATCACCTTCTGGCCGCGGTCGTGCCCGTCCTGCCCCATCTTGGCGACCAGGATCCTGGGCGGGCGGCCTTCTTCCTCGCGGAAGACCGCAGTCTTCTGCTGCACCTTCTCGATGCCGCCACCACTCATCGCCGCCTTGTAGACGCCGGAGGTGGCGCGGATCTCAGCCTTATGGCGGCTGAACACTTTTTCGAGTGCCGAGGAGATCTCGCCGACGGTCGCCCTGGCCCGGGCCGCATCGACCGCAAGCGCGAGGAGGTTGGCATCGCCTTCCGCGCCCTTGCTCAGGGCGTCCAGGGCCTGCTCCAAGGCCGCCGGATCGCGCTCGGCCTTCAACTGCTCGAGCTTGGCGATCTGAGCTGTTCGCACGGCTGAGTTGTCGACCTTGAGCAGTTCGATCGCCGGTTCCGACTGCGGCTTGTAGACGTTGACGCCGATCACGGCCTGCTCGCCGGCGTCGATGCGGGCCTGGGTCCGGCTGGCGGCTTCCTCGATGCGCAACTTGGGCAGGCCGGCTTCGATCGCCTTGGCCATGCCGCCCATGGCCTCTACCTCCTCGATATGCTGCCAGGCCTTGGCGGCGAGGTCGGCGGTGAGGTTCTCGATGGCGTGGGAACCACCCCAGGGATCAATCAGCCGCGTGGTGCCGCTCTCCTGCTGCAGCACGAGTTGGGTATTGCGGGCGATGCGGGCCGAGAAATCCGTCGGCAGCGCCAGGGCCTCGTCGAGGGCATTGGTATGCAGGGACTGGGTGCCGCCCTGCGTGGCCGCCATCGCCTCGATCAGGGTGCGGGTGACGTTATTGTAGACATCCTGCGCCGTCAGCGACCAGCCGGAGGTCTGGCAATGCGTGCGCAAGGCGAGGGATTTCCGGGACTTCGGATTGAACTGCTGCACCAGGCGCGTCCACAGCAACCGGGCGGCACGGAGCTTGGCCACCTCCATGTAGAAGTTCATGCCGATGGCGAAGAAGAAGGACAGGCGCGGGGCGAAATGGTCGATGTCGAGTCCGGCCTTCAGCCCGGCCCTGATATATTCGACACCGTCGGCCAGGGTGTAGCCGAGCTCCAGGTCCTGTGTCGCGCCGGCTTCCTGCATGTGGTAGCCGGAGATCGAGATCGCGTTGAACTTCGGCATATTCTGCGCGGTATAGGCGATGATATCGCCGACGATGCGCATGGAGGGGCCGGGCGGGTAGATATAGGTGTTGCGGACCATGAACTCCTTCAGAATATCGTTCTGAATGGTCCCCGCCAGCTTGTCGGGCGAAACACCCTGTTCCTCGGCCGCGACGATATAGAGCGCCAAGATCGGCAGCACGGCGCCGTTCATGGTCATCGACACCGACATTTCGTTGAGCGGAATGCCCTGGAACAGAGTGCGCATGTCGATGATGGAATCGATCGCGACGCCGGCCATGCCGACATCGCCGGTCACGCGCGCATGGTCGGAATCATAGCCGCGATGGGTGGCGAGATCGAAGGCGATCGAGAGGCCCTTCTGGCCCGCAGCGAGGTTGCGGCGATAGAAGGCGTTGGATTCCTCGGCGGTGGAGAAGCCGGCATATTGGCGGATGGTCCAGGGCTGCTGGACATACATGGTCGGATAGGGACCACGCAGGAAAGGTGCCAGGCCCGGCCAGGACTCGACCGCCTGCAGCCCGATGAGGTCGCTCTCTCCGTGCACGGCCCTGATGTCGATGCCCTCGGGCGTCTGCCAGACTTCGCCGGTGAGAAGCGGTCCTGGCGCAGGGCGACGGAAAGCGAGCGTCGAGAAATCGGGGATGCGACTCATAAGGTGCCTCCTGCCGTGCTCTCCGCCGTGACCTCGAAGGGCATGGCATCGCGCTGGCGGTTCAAGGCCGGGGCAGGCGGTGTGGCTGGATCGGGAGACGGTCGCAACACGGGAATGGCGGGTTCTTCGGCCAAGGTATATTTGCTGGCGCCGATGATGGTGCTGATCGGGGGACGTAGCCTCTCGATCTCCTCCTGCAGCCAGCCCGACTGGATCACATTGATGATGCCGCCCTGGTGTTCGATGGCCTGGAACTGGGACCAGCCGGCCTCGCACAGCGCCTGTGTCAGCGCTTCCAGCCCGCCGGAACCGGCGGCCGGATCGGCGATGCGGTGCAGATTGGCTTCGCTGATGAGGACGTGCTGGCAATTGCGGGCGATGCGCCGCGTGTGCGCATCGGCCAGGCCGTTTGCGGCCGTGTAGGGCAGGGTGGAGATGCTGTCCGCACCGCCGAGCCCAGCGGCCGCCGTGGCCAGCCCGTTGCGCAGCATGTTGGTGGCCGGATCACGCCGGCTCAGCATGCGCCAGGCGGTTTCCGCGTGGATATGGATGGGGTTTGGAGCGAGGTCGCAGGCTTCCTCGATCTGCTGCCAGAGCAAACGCAAGGCCCGAAGCTTGGCGATGGTGGTGAAGGCTTCCTGGTCGGCAGCAATGGTAAAGCCGATGCAGTGACGTGCTTCTTCGAGGCGTAGCCCGGTCGCTTCCAGCACGCGCAGATAGGACAGGGCCGAACTCAGCAAGCTGGCGAGCTCGAGCCCCGGGGTTGCGCCCGCCTCATGGAAGGGTCGGCCATCGGCTGTCAGCACCGTGCCGCCCTGCCGATGATTGGCGAGAACCGAAGCGGTGGAAGGCCATGCCGTCGGCAAGGTGCCTGTGGTCGCGAGCAGGCCGATCGGATCGTAGCCGTAATGGACGGTGCCACCTTCGATTTCGCTGAGCCAGCGCGCAATCTCGAGCATTTGCGGGCCGGCTTCGATGCGAATCTCGATTGCATTGCGCAGGACGCCCGCCAGCAGGCCGTCCAAGGCGTTCATGGCATTGACCGCGACGCCGAAGCCGCGCGCGAACGGACTATGGGCTGTCACCAGCACGATCCCGCCGGCGCCACCTTCCAGATCCTCGAGAAGCTGGGTGTTGGCTGCAGCGACGTCCGGATGGTCGGCTCGCTGAACCACGGTCCAGGGTGCAGCCGGCGGCCGCCCGGGAATGGGCAGGGCGCCGGCCATGCGGGCATAGAGGGGCTGCAGGCGTGCGCCGTCTGGCAGCAGGCTCGTCAGTCTGTCCTCGAAGGAGGCTCCCTTGAGCACACCGGCGACGGCTTCGCGCCAACGGGCCTCGTCCGCACCCGCCTCTGCCATGGTTCAGACGAACTGCCCGAGTTCGGGAATCTCAGCGACGATCTTGCCGACCACTTCGGGGCCGGCTTCCTTCTCGGCATAGGCGAAGAGTTCCTTGCCGATTGTCTGGATCTGGTTGAGGTCGAGGCCGAGGGCCATCAGCTGGCCGCCGAGGCCGGCGATGCCGCCACCAACATGGCCGACCATGCCGGCCAGCATGCCCATGAAACCGCCGCTCTGGGCGTTCATGGCCTCGTTGGTGACTTCACGCGCGCCACGGATCGAATCGACCAGCTTCGATACCGCGTCGGCAGGTCCTTCCCGCTCCAGGAAGGCAAGCACGGCGCCGATAGCCTGCGTCGCAACTTCGGGGCTCACGCCAATTTTAGCACCCAGTTGGGCGACCAGCTCTTCCATCTTTCTTCTCCCTGACGTGACGCGGATGCCACCAAGGATTCACGATAGGCAAACCGCTCTTCTCTGTTTCGCATTTTGCCATGGAGATCAAGGCCGTGGCTTTAAATACTTGTAACACTTCCTCAAGCCGTTGCCCGTAGCGATATGTGGCGTGGGCGGGTATGGTTCGCCTCGCGATTTGACCGTTCAGGACAGGAAGAGATGACCGATCAGAGCCGGATTTTCGTTGCCAAGAGCGCAGAGCCCCAATATCTCGCGCTGGCCTTCGGCAACCGCCATGGGTTGATCACCGGGGCGACAGGAACCGGCAAGACGGTGACCCTGCAGGTTCTGGCCGAAGGGTTTTCGGCACGCGGCGTGCCCGTCTTCGCCGCCGACATCAAGGGGGACCTGTCCGGCGTGTCCCAGCGCGGCGAAGCCAAGGACTTCATCGTCAAACGCGCCGCCGATGTCGGCGTCACCTATGAGCCCGACCAGTTTCCCGTACAGTTCTGGGACGTCTTCGGTGAGCAGGGCATGCCGATCCGCGCGACCGTCTCCGATGTCGGGCCGCTCCTGCTCGCCCGGATGCTGCAACTCAACGACGTCCAGGAGGGGGTGCTCAACGCCGCCTTCAAGCTTGCCGACGACCAGGGCTTGCTGCTGCTCGATCTCAAGGATCTTCAGGCGCTGCTGGCTGATATGGCCGACAGGGCGGCCGAACTGATCAAGACCTATGGCAATGTCTCCAAGACGACGGTGGGAGCGATCCAGCGTCAGCTTCTGGCATTGGAGCAACAGGGAGGCGATAAATTCTTCGGCGAGCCTGCTCTGTCGCTCGCCGATATCGGCCTGCTCGATGCCAGGGGACGTGGCACCATCAACATCCTGGCGGCCGACAAGTTGATGATGGCGCCCCAGCTCTACGCCACCTTCCTGCTTTGGCTCTTGTCCGAACTCTTCGAGCAATTGCCCGAGGTCGGTGATCTCGACAAGCCCAAGCTGGTGTTCTTCTTCGACGAAGCGCATCTCCTGTTCACCGATGCGCCGCCGGCGCTGCTGCAGAAGATCGAGCAGGTCGTGCGCCTGATCCGCTCCAAGGGCATCGGCATCTATTTCGTCACCCAAAATCCGCTCGATGTGCCCGACACCGTGCTCGGCCAGCTCGGCAATCGCGTGCAGCATGCCCTGCGCGCCTTCACACCGCGTGATCAGAAGGCGGTCAAGGCCGCCGCGGAGACCTTCCGCCCCAATCCCGACCTCGATACCGCCAAGGTCATCTCGGAGCTCGGCAAGGGCGAGGCCCTCGTGTCCTTCCTCGAAGGCAATGGCGTGCCATCGATCGTGCAGCGGGCCCTCATCCTGCCTCCGGCGGCACGGGTGGGCGCCATCTCGCCAGCCGAACGCCAGGCGATCCAGCAGGCCTCTTCGCTGCGCGGCAAATATGAAACCGTGGTCGATCGCGAATCCGCCTTCGAAATGCTGCAGCGTCGCGTGACCGAGGAGGCTGCGCCTGCCGAGCCGGCGGAGGAGGGGGGCGGTTTTCTCGGCAGCGTCTTGGGAAGCGTGTTCGGTTCGGGTAGTGGTGGCGGGCGCTCGTCCGGTCGTATGACGACGTCGCAGGCTGTGGTCCGCTCCGTCACGCGCACCATCGCTACCACGGCCGGTCGTGAGATTACCCAGGCGATTCTTAGGGGCGTTCTTGGCGGGCGTTCGCGGCGCTAGGGCCTGTCGTCGCAACGTCATAGCTGAAGAGTCAGTATATAAGTACTACCGGTACACCGTTATTCGGGTCGCCTACGTCAAATTTCCCGTATTGCATTCCTAGCCTTCCTGGTGAGGTATTGGATCAGCATATACGTTTGGGTACCCTTGGCGTATGAGCTTTTGAAGCGCGATTGCTGGAGGCTCTTGGGCGATGGATGGCGCATCTATACTGAATGATCGTTCGAATAGAAAAGTAATACAATCTGCTGATGTTTTGGTGGTCAATCCAAACCAGGAGGTTGCCGAGTTTTGGCGTGAGAACCTCCTGGATTTCGGTATGACCAAAGTCAGACTTGCTTCGGGCATCGTGGATGCTTTGGAGATGGCGCGCCGGGATCCGCCACTGGGTGTGGTGATCGCACTGCCGGTGCTTGCCGATGCCTTTGCGTTGTTGGGGGCACTCAGCCAGGATGAAGGGGGCGAGTTGCGCGAAGTGCCGATTCTGCTGATCGCAAACCAGCCCAACCGTTCCGCGCTTCTTACCGCCACTCAGGCTGGTTTCGATGCCGTGCTGACCGAGCCGGTGTCGCCGCGGCAGATCTATCGGCGGGTGGGATCGATGATTCAGCGTACGCGGCTCACCGCTCGGATGCGGAGCCTTGCGAGCTGACCATGCGGTTGCCCTCCCCTTACGAGGGGAGGGCAAAGTTATAGGCCGAAAACGACGTTGAGAGGCAAGTCGGCCCTACCCAGAGTGGGCAAGGCGCGCTAGCTTGGCGCTTTCTCACCCGCATCGTTAAGGCCCATGTCTGACATCAATAAAGCGCTCGATGCTGCCGACAAGGCACTCGATGCCAGCCTCGACCGGCTGTTCGAATTTCTCCGCATCCCCTCGATCTCCGCCGACAGCGCCTATGCCGGCGATTGCCAGAAAGCTGCCGAATGGGCAGCCGCGGTGCTGAGGGACGTCGGCTTCGACGCCTCGCCTCGCAAGACGATCGGCCATCCCATGGTGGTGGGACATCGCCGCACCGGCAAGGCCGGCGTGCCGCATGTGCTGTTCTATGGCCATTATGACGTGCAGCCGCCGGATCCGCTCGATCTGTGGCACACCAAGCCGTTCGAGCCGGTACGCAAGCCCGGCCCGCATGGCGACATCATCGTCGCCAGGGGCGCTTCCGACGACAAGGGCCAGGTGATGACCTTCATCGAGGCCTGTCGCGCCTTGATCGAGACCGAGGGAGAACTGCCCGTCGACGTGACGGTCTTCCTGGAGGGCGAAGAAGAATCGTCCTCGCGCAGCCTCGTGCCGTTCCTCAAGGAGAATAGGGACGAGTTGAAGGCCGATTTCTGCCTGGTTTGCGATACCGACCTGTGGGACCGCGATACCCCTGCCATCACCACCATGCTGCGCGGCATGGTCTATGAGGAAGTCACCATCAAGGCGGCCAGCCGCGACCTGCATTCTGGCATGTATGGCGGTGCTGCCCAGAACCCTATCCGGGTGCTGTCGAAGATTCTGGCCGCCCTGCATGACGATAATGGCAGCGTCACCGTGCCGGGTTTCTATGACGGCGTGAAGGAATTGCCGGACGCGGTGAAGGCCGAGTGGGCTGCCCTCGATTTCGATGGCAAGGCCTATCTGGCCGAAGTCGGCCTGAAGGTGCCGGCGGGAGAGAAGGACCGGACGGTGCTCGAGCAGATCACCGTGCGTCCGACCTGTGACGTCAACGGCATCAGTGGCGGCTATGAGGGCGAGGGCGCCAAGACGGTGATCGCGGCGCAGGCTTTCGCCAAGGTGTCGTTCCGCCTCGTGGCGGGCCAGGAACCCGAAAAGGTGCAGGCTGCCTTCCGCAAGTTCGTGACCGATCGCCTGCCGGCGGACTGCAAGGCCGAATTCCAGTCGCATGGCATGGGACCGGCGATCGCCGTACCGACGGACAGCGAACCGCTGGCCAAGGCGCGTGCGGCACTGGCGGAAGAATGGGGCCGCACGGCGCCGATGATCGGGTCGGGCGGGTCGATCCCGGTGGTCGGCGACATGCAGCGCATCCTCGGCATCGATTCGCTCCTGATCGGCTTTGCCCTGGAGGACGACCAGATCCACTCGCCGAACGAGAAATACGACGTGCGCAGCTTCCACAAGGGCATTCGCTCCTGGGTGCGCATTCTCGACGCACTCGCCAAATAAGGGTCATCTTGATCAGGGCCGGCCCGAGGCCGGCCCTGTCGCCCTTTCGCGACATGTGATGCGGGTCGATCATGAAAGCCGTCGTCTTCGAACAATTCGGGCAGCCGCCGAGAGTACAGACCGTGCCCGATCCGACCCCGGCGCCGGAAGGCGTCGTCGTCAAGGTCGAGGCTAGCGGCCTGTGCCGCAGCGACTGGCATGGCTGGATGGGGCACGACCCCGATATCGTGTTGCCCCATGTGCCCGGCCATGAACTGGCGGGCACGATCGTGGCGGTGGGCAGCCGGGTCGGGCGCTGGCGCGCGGGGCAGCGCGTTACCGTGCCTTTCGTTGCGGGCTGTGGCCGTTGCCGCGAATGCGCCGGCGGCAACCAGCAGGTTTGCGAACAGCAGTTCCAGCCCGGCTTCACGGGCTGGGGGTCTTTCGCGGAATTCGTTGCGCTCGATTTCGCCGACGCCAATCTGGTCGAGCTGCCCGAAACCCTCGATTCGGCGACGGCGGCGAGCCTGGGCTGCCGCTTTGCCACTTCCTTCAGGGCGGTGGTCGACCAGGGCCGGGTCCGGCCAGGCGACTGGGTCGCCGTGCATGGCTGTGGCGGCGTCGGGTTGTCGGCGATCATGATCGCCAGCGCCGTCGGCGCCAATGTCGTGGCCATCGACCTGACCGAGGAAAAGCTGGATTTCGCCCGCCAACTAGGTGCGGTGGCGACGATCAATGCGGCGCAGACCAAAGATGTCGTAGCCGCGGTCCGCGATCTTACGGGAGGCGGCGCGCAAGTCTCTCTGGACGCGCTCGGCCATCCCGTCACCAGCGTCAATTCGATTGGTAATCTGCGTCGGCGCGGTCGTCACATTCAGGTCGGCCTGATGCTGGGCGACCATGCCAGGCCGGCCATTCCGATGGATCGGGTGATCGCCTATGAACTCGAGATCCTCGGCAGCCATGGCATGCAGGCTTTTCGCTACCAGGCGATGTTCGACATGATCGCCGCTGGCAAGTTGGCGCCTCAGAAGCTGGTCGGCAGCCGCATCGGCCTCGACGAGGCACCCGAAGCCCTGATGCGCATGGACCGCTTCGACGGCATCGGCATCAGCGTCGTAACGCGCTTTTGAAATTCATGCCCGCCGTACCGAAGGCGAAGTAGACCGTGGCGCCGTAGAAAGCGGCCCCGACGATGCCGACAAGCGCGAGGCTGACGATGTCGCCGACATGCGAAAGCCCGGCCAGGAGCGGCACCAGGCCTGTGGCCGCCGCATACATCGCCAAGCCGGCGGTAACGGTCGCCAGGGCGACGCAGGCCAGCATGGCATAGAGGCGGCGGTCGAGATGCATGAAGTGGCGGCGGCTAGCCAGGGCAGCCAGGATGCCGAGATTAACCCAGGCGCCGAGCGAGGTCGCCAGGGCAAGGCCCGCCTGCTGCAGCGGTCCCATCAGGATGATCTTCAGAAGGATGTTGACGCCGATGCCGGTGAGGGAGGCCCAGAGCGGCGTCGCCGTATCGCCGCGGGCGTAGAAGCTGGCCACGGCCGACCGGATCAGCACCACGGCCGGCAGGCCCGCGCCATAGGCGAGAAGGGCACTGGAGGCCGCCTCGGCATCGGCGGCCGTGAAAGCGCCGCGCATGAACAGCGCGCGCATGATCAGATCGGGAACGGCAAGAAAACCGGCGAGAAAAGGCGCGGCCAGCAGCCAGGTCAGGAAGATGGTGCGCCGTTGCGCGGCGTGCGCTTCCTCGACCTGTCCGGCCGCCAGAAGCCGGCTCATCTGCGGCAGGATCACCGTGCCGGCCGCGATGCCGATGATGCCGAGCGGCAATTGATTGATGCGATCGGCATAATAAAGCGCCGCCACCGCACCGGCCGACAGCAGCGAAGCGATGATGGTGTCGGCGAAGATGGCGATTTGCGTACCCATCGAGCCGATGGTGGCCGGCCCCAGCGCCTTGAAGAAGGCTTTCACCGGCGCGTCGAGCCGTATCGGCTCCGGCTTGGCAAGGACACGAGCCCGGTGCGCTGCCCACAGCATGAAGCCGAGCTGCAGAACACCGGAGACGGTGAGGCCCCAGGCCGCGGCGTGGGCGGTGGTCGGAAACCAGTGATGCGCGAGGAGGGTGGCGATCATCGCTACATTGAGCAGGATTGGCGCTGCCGCGGCGGCTGTGAAGCGCCCGACGGCATTGAGCACGCCACCATAGAGCGTGGCGAGGGTGATCAGGATGAGATAGGGAAAGGTGATGCGGGTGAGCGTGACGGCGAGATCGAAGCGTTCGCCCTCGAAGCCCGGCGCATTCAAGCCGACGAATTGAGGTGTGAAGATCAGCACCAATCCCAGCAGAATCACCTGCGAGATCAACAATATCGAGACGATCCGCCCCTGGAACAGCCGCGCGGCGTCGTCGCCGTCCTGCTGGTGGACCCTGGTGTAGGCCGGCACGAAGGAGGCGTTGAAGGCCCCTTCGCCGAAGATGGCGCGGAAATTATTCGGCAGGCGAAAGGCGACGATGAAGGCCTCCGCCGCGGGGCCGCTTCCCATCAGGGCGGCCATCATGGCGTCCCGGACAAAACCGGTCACGCGCGACACCATGGTCCAGGCGCCGATGGAAAGAATGTTCTTCAGCAAGGAGAGGGCCTATCGTGACAACCGCTCCGCCCTATACGCGGCTTTGAACGGCGGGAACAGGCACTATCGCCTTGAAAAGGTTGCTAGCGGGTGATGGCGGGATGGATTTTCGGTGGAGAAGCCACCGTGTGTGCCGAGTATGTTCCGAGATGGACGCTGGTTCGATCTCCCGTTTGTTTCGGCCTGACTTGTGATTCTCGCCAATTGCATCAAAGTGCAAAGGGCCCTGAAAAGAAAGAGGCCGCAGCTTGCGCTGCGGCCCAAGTCTAGGGAGGAAACGCCCAAGGAGGGCTATCAAACGGGGAACAAGTTCCGCGCCGTCTGATGAGGATTAGTTTAGTGTGCGCCGCACAATAAACAATTGCTGAGTTTGCATGGCTGCTAAGCGAGCCATGCGTGGCGATGGCAGGTGTCCCGATACCAAATTTTTGGAAAGCCAAACGATATCAGATGATTACTGGATACCCCCTAGATTTGGCATTCAGACTTTGTGCAAAAAATAGGGCAGGGCTGATCGCCGGATGAGGCCGGTTGGCAGCGAAATCTCCAAAAATACGAAAGGGCGGAGAAAACTCCGCCCTCGGATTCTCGACAGATCTGCCGGAAGACGCCTTGCGACCCGATGGATTGCCGGGAAGCGCAGCACGATCTCTGCCAGGGGCGGAGCGTCAATCGATCCGATTGGCGCTCCGGAACTGCTTACTTCACCGCTGCTTCATAGAGCTCGGCGACATATTCCCAGTTCACCAGGCTGTCGACGAAGGCTTTGAGATAATCGGGGCGGCGGTTGCGGTAGTCGATGTAATAGGAATGTTCCCAGACGTCGACGCCGAGGATCGGGGTGGCGCCATGTACCAGCGGGCTCTCGCCGTTCGGTGTCTTGGCGATGACGACCTTGCCGTCCTTGACGGCGAGCCAGGCCCAGCCAGAGCCGAACTGGGTGACGCCGGCCTGGATGAACTCTTCCTTGGCCTTGTCCACCGAGCCGAGGCCGTCGACGATGGCCTTTTCGAGATTGCCCGGGATCGCACCGCCGCCATTCGGCTTCAGCCACTTCCAGAAGTGTAGATGGTTGTAGTGCTGGCCGGCATTGTTGAACAGGCCGGCATTCTTGCCGAAGGACCCCTTGACGATGTCCTCGAGGCTCTTGCCTTCCCACTCCGTGCCCTTGAGCAGGTTGTTGCCATTGTTCACATAGGCAAGGTGATGCTTGTCGTGATGGAACTCCAGCGTTTCGCGCGACATATAGGGCGCGAGGGCATCATAGGAGTAGGTCAGTTCGGGAAGCGTGAAGGACATGGTGTTCCTCATGAAGTGGCATGATGGCGACGGGCATGGCTACAAAACGCAGCCCGCCCCTCTTGTGTTCCCAACGGTTGCCACGAGATCGAAGACCTCGCAGTCATCCGGGCGGGAGCCGAATGAATGGGTGGCGGTCACAAGCCCGCCGCCCGCCGGAGCGGACGGAAAGGCCGATGCACCGTCGGCGGGCAAACTTAAGCGGGATGGTCCTGGAAGGGAACAGATTTGGTAGAATGATTGGCATGATTTTATGCAAGCCTGTTCGAGCCCGCCCGGCCGGACAAAACTGTGCCTGCCGGGCGGGCGTCAAGTCATGCCGCGCCCATCGTCTGCAGGGCGAAGGCCTGGACCAGAGCCACTTCCTTCAGCCGTTCGAAACGCCCGGAAGCCCCGCCATGGCCTGAATCCATGTTCACCTTGAAGATCACCGGATTGCCGTGCGGGTTCTTCTCTCGCAGCCTTGCCACCCATTTGGCCGGTTCCCAATAGGTCACGCGCGGATCGGTCAGGCCGGCGAGCGCCAGAATCGGCGGATAGGGGCGTGCGGTCACGTTGTCGACCGGGCTGTAGGAGAGAATTGTGCGGAAAGCTGCCTCGTCTTCGATCGGATTGCCCCATTCGGGCCATTCCGGCGGAGTGAGGGGCAGGCTGTCGTCGAGCATGGTGGTAAGCACATCGACAAACGGCACTTCCGCTACGATGGCGCCGAACAGATCGGGGGCGAGATTGGCGATCGCCCCCATCAGCATGCCGCCGGCCGAACCGCCATGAGCGATGATTCTCTTGCGGGCCGTAAAACCGCGCTCGGCCAGATAACTGCCGGCCGCGACGAAATCCTGGAAGGTGTTCGGCTTCTTTGCGAGCTTGCCCTCGCGATACCAGCGCCAGCCTTTCTCCGTGCCGCCGCGGATATGAGCGATGGCATAGACGAAGCCGCGGTCGACCAGCGATAGGGCATTGGTGGAAAACTGGGCCGGCATGGACAGGCCATAGGCGCCATAACCGTAAAGTAGGAGCGGTGCCGAGCCATCCAGCGCCGTTTCCTTGCGATAGAGCAGGCTGATCGGCACGCTTTCGCCATCCGCCGTTGGGGCGAAGACCCGGCGCGTGACATAAAGCTGGGGATCGTGCCCGGACGGAACCTCCTGCCGTTTGCGCAGGATGCGTTCGCGCGAGCGCATGTCGTAGTCATAGGTCTCGGCCGGCGTGGTCATCGAGGAATAGACGAAGCGGATCTGGTCGGTCGTAAATTCCATGCCGCCGTCGAGTGACAGGGAATAGGCTTCCTCGGCAAAATCGATGGCGTGTTCCTCGCCACTCGACAAGGACCGGATCACGATGCGAGGCAGGCCGTCTTCACGTTCGAGCCGAACCAGCCAATCCGCCAGCAGCACGATATCGAGAATATAGCGGCCCGGCTTATGCGGGATGAGGTCGCGCCAGGACGTTTGGGCCGAAGTCGCTTGCGCCGAAGTCACCTGATCCGGCTTCGCCAGAGGCGCAGTCATGATACGAAAGTCCTCGGCGTCGTCGAGATTGGTCAGGATCAGCAACTGGTCCGTCCCGCCGGGCAGGGGGCGATGCTCGATCTCATATTGGACGCCTTCCTGACGCGCGGCGATCAGATGCACCGTGCCGTCGGCATCGTCGAGGCGGATGATCCGAACTTCCGAGGTTTCATGGTCGTGGATGTCGATGGTCGCCAGGCGGCGCGACTGGGTCTGCGACAGGCCGACGAACATGCCGGCATCGGCCTCTTCGTAGACCAGGCGGTCGGTGCCGGTCGGGGTTCCCAGACGATGCAGCCACACGCTAGAGGCACGATGGTTTTCGTCGAGCCGCACATAGTAGAAGCCAGATCCATCGGCGAGCCAGACAGCCTCACCCTCCGTATCGGGAGTATTGTCCGCCAGCATTACGTCTTTCGAAGTATCGAGCAGGCGTATCGTATGAAACTCCGAACCGTTCTCATCGCAACTCCAGGCGATCAGCCGGTGGTCGGGCGAAGGGGCAAAGCCGCCAAAGGCGAAGAAGCTCTTGCCCTTTGCCAGAGCGTCGCCGTCCAGCAGTATCGTTTCCTCGCCGCCATCGCGCGAACGCCGGCAGAACAGACGATGCTGTCCGCCCTGCCGAAAACGCGAATAGTAGTCGAACGGCCCGTCCGGCGAGGGTACCGAGGAATCGTCGGCCTTGATTCTCCCCTTGAGCTCTTCGAACAGCACGCTCCGCAAATGCTCGCCACCCGCAAGCTGGGCGTCGGCATAGCGATTTTCCTGCTCGAGATGGGCCTTGATGTCGGCGGGCAGCGTCGAACCGTCACGCAGCACTTCTTGCCAGTTGTCGGCCCGCAGCCAAGCATAGTCGTCCTGTAATGTAATACCGTGAACGATGCGCTTGCTTGGCCGTTTTTCGGCGATAGGCGGCAGAATAGGGGAAGAAATCGTCATCTCATGCCTTCTGGTCGGGCGTGAAATTCATGGAATGGCCATTGATGCAGTAGCGCAGGCCGGTGGGAGGCGGACCATCCGGGAAGACATGGCCGAGATGGGCATCACAAGCCGCGCAACGGATCTCGACGCGGCGCATGCCGTAGGATCTGTCCTCCAACTCGACTACCGCATTCGCATGCACGGGTTCGAAGTAACTCGGCCAGCCGCAGCCCGAGTCGAACTTGGTATCGGATCGGAACAATTCCTCGCCGCAGCAGACGCAGGAATAGGTGCCCTTTTCTTTGGAGTTCCAGAACGGCCCGGTAAAAGCACGCTCCGTGCCGCGCTCGCGGGTAATGTGGTATTGTTCTGGAGAAAGAAGCGTCCGCCATTCCGTGTCTGTTTTGTTAACTTTCTTGTTTGGCACAAGTGTCTCCCAATATTTTGCCGCAAAGGGATGCTATCGAAACGATAGACATACTTTGCGGCTGATTCGACGAGCCGAGCGTTTGAAGACTATTCAGTTCGTCGTAAATAGGGAGTGGGACGACAGTTCGCAATTCAGTGTCATGTTGAATTCGGAGGCAAGCTTGCAAATTTGCGTTTGCTGTTTGCCGGGATGGCAATTGTCGCAAGGGAAGTCGGTCTAACTCCGGAGCTTTCTCATCGGCGTCTGATTGGCGGCAGTCGCGGCGATGCTGCGTAATGCGCTGGTCATGTGCGCCTTTTTACAATTGCTGTCTGTGGTGATGCCAGAGGCGACCTATCCGGTTGTCAGTGCAGATCAGATAGTCCGATCGGGTGTTCCAGTACCCATTTGTGATAGGGGCGCGTCTTACGTAGGCGGTTGCATGTTTTCATGGCAGTAATCAGAAGCGGCGTAGTGCAAAATTCATGCTTGTCTTGCAAAAGATCTTGATTGATAAGATTTGAGAGTTTACATCAGTGCGCAATTCGAAATTCGCGATTCCAAAGTTGCGAAGCGGATGTATGGCCTGCACTGCTGTTAATGAATGGCGCGGCAGTGTAGCCGGTGGTGAACATTTAGTTAAATCAGACCAAAAAAAGAAAGTCGATTTACCATGAGCGACGGATCCAACAACACCAACTTCATCGAGCTAGCGGCGGATATCGTCTCGGCCTATGTGAGCAACAATTCGGTTGCTGCATCGGACCTGCCTGGCTTGATCAATGAGGTCCATGGTGCTCTTCAGCGTATCACCAGCGGCGTGCAGGAAGTGCCGGCCGAGGCTCCCAAGCCGGCTGTTCCGATCAAGAAGTCGGTGACGGCTGACTACATCATCTGCCTCGAGGACGGTAAGAAGTTCAAGTCCCTGAAGCGTCATCTGCGCACGCAGTACAATATCTCGCCGGAAGAATACCGCGAGAAGTGGGCTCTGCCGGCTGACTATCCGATGGTCGCCCCCAACTATGCTCAGGCCCGCTCCAACCTGGCCAAGCAGATGGGCCTGGGGCAGCAGCGTCGCCGCAAGGGACGGTAATTTCGCTACGGCGATGCCGGAACGACAACAAGAGCCGGATGCCACGCATCCGGCTCTTGTTGTTTGAAGTATCTACAGCATCGTCCCGAAAGCCGGCGTCCACTTTTTGGCACGATGCTCTAGCAAGATGTTCGATGCGGAAGCGGTCAGGTCGTGACCAGCACCTGCCGGGCATCGCTGCGAATGCGTTCGACGAATGATTTCAGCCCGTTGGAACGCTGCGGCGTGAGATGTTCCTGAAGCTGCAGGTCGCGGAAGATTTCGAGCGCGTCGATGGCCAGGATCTCCGAGGCCGTGTGGCCGGCATAGACAGCGACCAGGATTGCCAACAGGCCGCGCACGATAAAGGCGTCGCTGTCGCACTGAAAGGTTGCGCGCCCATCCTTCCAATGGGTGACGAGCCAGACCTGGCTGACACAGCCCTGCACCTTGTTGGCCGCGGTCCGCGCCTCGTCCGGCAGGGGTTCGAGCGTCTTGCCGAGCTCGATCAGGTAGCGATAGCGATCTTCCCAATCGTCCAGGAGCTCGAAGTTTTCGATGATGGTGTCGATGTTCTGGCTGCTCATCTCCTTCATATAGGGGAGATGCCAGAGAAGAAAAAGCCTTCTCAGGGAATGGCCGGGCGCGGTGGCGGCAGGGCGGTAAAGCGCTGAGCAGCCGGGGCCGGGGCGGTG
Source organism: Labrys sp. F242 (assembly GCF_057813875.1). Lineage (NCBI taxonomy): Bacteria > Pseudomonadati > Pseudomonadota > Alphaproteobacteria > Hyphomicrobiales > Xanthobacteraceae > Labrys > Labrys sp. F242. The sequence goes on from NZ_JBVASG010000001.1 coordinate 803,342, forward strand.
GCGACGTCGTCGCTCGGGCCGGCCAGCAAGCCACCGAGCTGCCTGGCACCGGCCAGGCCGGCGGCGCATTGCTGGGGACTGGTGGCGCAATAGGACAATGCCGCGCTGACAGCCTTGTCGGCCAAGGTACTGGCCGACAGTTTTGCCGAGGCTTGCCTGTCGTGCGGGGCCGGCGACGCCGGCAGCAGCAGGGCAACCACGGCAAGCCAGAACATCATGCGCAGAATGAAGAACACGTCATGGGCTCCCGATCGATGGCTAATTCTAGCATGAGCACCATCGACACGGGCGTGACGGACCGCACGGGCGGCGGCAAAGTGAAGGGATGGTTAACGCGCGGGCCGCCCTTGGTGAGGAATTGTTCACCATGTTTGGCACTTGGCCCGTCTGGAGGCCTTTCTAAGCACAGGAACGGCCTGGGAGGGCCGATCTCTTAGGGTTCGTTTAAAGGACGCGCTGCCATGGTCGACGGGTCATGTAGGGAGCGCGGCCACAGTGCCGTGCCGGGGCGTTGCGTCAGTTTGATTGGTTCATATCCGCCAAGGCATCCGTCGACCGTTTGGTCCACGGATCGGCGAAACACGATCCCTTGACAGCAGCCCGGCATGGTGCCTTCGTTGCCATGTTGTTGGGAGCGGCGCTGTTCGGCCTGACACTGGTGCCACCTTTCCTGGCTTTCTCGGGGGGGCCCAGCCTCGGCGTCGGTGGCGTCATGGTGCTGGTCGCTGCCTTTCTGGCCATCGTCTGGCGTCTGTCGGTCACCGGCCGTCTCGACGTCGCGGCGCTGTTGACCGTGCTTGCCGTGTGTGGCTTTGCCGGCGTGGTGGCCCGCCACAGCGGAGGCCATAGCGCGACCGCTTACGCCCTTCTTGCCATTGTGCCTGCCATTTCGCTGCTGACGGGTGCGCGCAATATCGTCATTCGTGCCATGGTGCTTGCCGGCCTGACGGCCATGGCAATAGCGCTGGCGGGAACCACGAACGCAGCGCCGCCGGCTCTTGCGGCCCGCTTCTTCGACGGATCGGGTGTCGTGCTCGCCCTTGCGGCCGTCGGTGGCATCGTGCTGATGGAATTGCGGCTGCGGCGTTACGACCGCCAGCTCGTGAAGTCCGGCGAGGCCCGCTATACCTTGCTGGCCGAGAATATCAGTGACCTCGTGACCCGGCATGGCAAGCGCGGCCAGGTCGTCTATGCCTCGCCGGCATCCCAGGCCCTGTTTGGCGCCGAACCGTCCGAACTGCTCGGCCAGGGCCTGTTCGACTATGTGCATATTGCCGACCGTCCCGCCTATCTGTCGGCGCTCTCCAGCGCCGAGATGGACGGTCTGGGCTCGACGGTCGAATTCCGCCTGCGCCGCAAGGGGGAGGGCGCGCCGGTCTTCCTGTGGGTGGAGATGCGCTGCCGACCGCTGGGCGAGGACGACGATCGCCAGACCGTTGCCGTCATGCAGGACATCACCGATCGCAAGGCCTATGAGCACCAGCTCATCGACGCCAAGATCGAGGCCGAGAAGGCCAACGCCGCCAAGAGCCGTTTCCTGGCCACGATGAGCCACGAGCTGCGCACGCCCCTCAACGCCATCATCGGCTTTTCGGAGCTGATGCTGAACGAGGAGATGATGAAGCTGTCGGCGGAGCGGCGGCATGAATATGCCGGTCTGATCCACGACAGCGGCCATCATCTGCTGTCGATGGTCAACGGCATTCTCGATATGTCGAAGATCGAGAGCGGCAGCTTCGAACTGGTGCCGGAATCCTTCCAGATCCGCGATCTCATCGAGAATTGCCGCAATATCCTGCTGCTGAAGGCGCAGGAACTCGGCATCTCCCTGGAGACGGCGATCGCGCCCGACATGCCGCCGATCATTGCCGACAAGCGCGCCTGCCGCCAGATCTACCTCAACCTGATGTCCAACGCGCTCAAGTTCACCAAGCGTGGAGGCCACGTCACCATCGGCGCGCGGCAGGAGAAATATGGCGTGGCTCTCTTCGTCGCCGATGACGGAGTGGGCGTGGCGCGCGAGGATGTGCCGCGGCTGGGCGAAGCTTTCTTCCAGTCGACCGCCGGCAAGCCATCCAAGGATTATGAACGTACTTATGAAGGCACGGGCCTCGGCCTCTCCGTCGTGAAGGGGCTCGCCCAGTTGCATGGCGGGGGCATGGAGGTCGACAGTCTGATCGGCCATGGCACCACCGTGACCGTGTCGCTGCCCTCCGATTGTGAAAGTGAGGCCTCCCGCCGCGCCTTCGCCAGTGGCGCCACCATTGAAACGCTGCCGGTACGTCCGGCGGCCCAAGATCATTTTGTTGAAGAAGAATTGGGGAAGAAGCGTGCGTGAAGCGTTAGCCCGTTCCGATCGCGATTTTCTGCTGTCGGATAAGGTCGAAGAGACCCCCTCGCGCTATGTCGGTGTCATGCGGGTGGTCCTGCAGCGTCCGGCCGAGGTTGCGGGTTTGGTCGTCATGGGCGGCCTCGGCCTGGCGATCCTGGTCAATGCGCTGGCTCTGCAGAACGGCACGCATACGTCTCCCTTCATCGCTCAGCGTGGCTCTGCCGCGTCGGCGCCCTCCGTGCCGGTGCCGCCCCAGGCACCCGCTGCAGGCGAGCGCAGTTCCGCCGATGCCGCGGCCCAGGATGCTGTCGCCGTGCTGCGCGACGTCCAGCTCGCGCTGGCGGAACGAGGACTCTATGACGGCTTGGCCGATGGCGTTCTCGGCCCCAAGACCACTGCGGCGATCCGCTCCTTCCAGCAGCATAACGGCATGCCGGTCGACGGCCAGTCCAGTCCTGCCCTGCTCACCAGGATCATCGCCAGTTCCAGCCCCTTGTTGACCACGGAGTCCGGGGCCACCGAAGCACCGCCGGCTCCGCCAGTGGATCAGATCGCCGCGCTCATCAATGGCGAGCCTGCGGCAACCGCTGGTCCCCAGCCCGACAAGCGCGTGCTGGGTGTGGAAAAGGCCCTAGCCAAGCAGGGTTACGGTCCTTTGAAGGTCGACGGTTTCATGGCCACTGATACGCGCAATGCCATTTCTCGTTTCGAGAAGGATCGCGGACTCCCCGTGACCGGCCAGATCTCGGCACGGCTGCTGCAGGAATTGGCCCGTTCCGGTACCAAGGTAGAATGAGCGCGCGTCTCAAATCCAGCCTGTTCGTCGCCGCCTATCTTCGCCGCGCCATGGTGGAAGGCGCCTTCGCCGCGCTACGTCAGCGCGGTTCGGAGGAGGCCGGAGCGATCTTCGTCAAGATCGACCATCTCGACGGCACCGCAGTGCTTTACGGGCCGGCACCGCAATCGCTCATCACCGAGGACGACGGCGTGCGCCGCTTCGTCCGTCTCACCCAAGCAGGTGCGACGCCGCTGGATGTCGAGACCCGATTGCAGCGCGAGTTCCGCTTCGATCCGGATCTCTGGGTGATCGAAGCGGAAGATCGCCAGGGCCGGCATTTTCTCGACCTTGCCGAGGAAAGCTGAGGCAGGCCCGCCCGGATTACCATTCTGCAATGTATCAAAACGTGATTCCGCAACCGACGGCTTTGGGTGCATAGTCCGGCCGAACTGCCGACGACGTCTTGCCGGACATCATGCCCAAAAGGCCTACGCCTATTTTGTTGGGCGCGTTTTGCCCGAAAAGGGCCATTTGGCCTTAATATCGCGCTCCGATGTGCAAAATCGCACATCGGAGTCACGCCGCAGTGACGGCGGGCGGTGTTTAGTGCGTACGTACACAGACTGTTAACTTTCCTTATCTGCTAATGCCGCAAAGCGAACGGAGTCTCGATTTCTGGTGCAATCTGCTGATAGGTCCCGCCATGAGCATCGTCCTGCCATTTCCCAAACACCCCCAAGCCCCGCGCCAACCGAGCGAGCACGAGGCACGCGAGCATAGTGCCGAAATCCTGTTCTTCACCGGTGTGCGCATCGAGCGCCACGTGGAAGACGATCGTCAGTCGCCCCAGCCTCGTCGTGGCACCGGTGGCGGAAAGCGCCATCGTAAGGCGTGAGTTCGAGCGACCATCTCGACCGAGCCGAGAGGACTCTCCTCGGGCTCGCCATCGCCGATGCGCTGGGCACCACACTGGAATTTTCAACCCGTGACAGCCAAACTCCCCTGACCGACATCGTCGGCGGTGGACCGTTCGCCCTTCCGGCAGGGGCCTGAACCGACGACACCTCCATGGCATTGTGTCTGGCGGCAAGTCTTCAGCAGCATAAACAACTCGATCCGCGGGACTGCATGAACCGTTTCGTCAATTGGTGGCGATACGGCCATCTGAGCGCGATCGGCGAATGCTTCGATATTGGCGGCGTGACCACGTCCGCACTGGCTAGATATGAGGCCAACGGCAACCCATTCGCTGGCCCGACTGCCCCCGATACCGCCGGCAATGGTTCCCTTGATGAGGCTTGTTCCCGTGGTCATCGCGGCCCGCGGGGATCGGCAGCGAGCCTTGCGGGATGCGGCCGACCAGTCTCGCCTGACCCACGGTGCCGAGGAGGCAGTCGAGGCCTGTGTCTATTTCGCGGATCTGCTCTTCGAGGCCCTGCACGGTGCCGAGCCGGCAATCGTGCTGCGGCCGAGGTGCTTGCCGGATGGGCTTCCCGAGCGGCTGCGGCGTTGCGCCGGCACGGATTGGCGGCTGGTGGGACGCGATGAGATTTCCTCCACTGGCTATGTCATGCACACGCTCGAGGCTGCCTTGTGGGCCGTCAGTCAGTCGACCTGCTTCAGAGAGGCCGTCGTGCATGCGGTCAACCTGGGAGGCGATGCCGATACGATCGGCGCCGTGACGGGCCAACTGGCCGGTGCTCTTCGGGGACGCAGCAACATCCCGCCTGCCTGGCAGCACAAGGTCTTGTGGGGCGACAGCATTATCGTGACTGCCCGTTCCCTCGCGCTCGACTGACAGAATGCTGGAAGGTCAGCGACAGCTTGCCGGCTCCAGTGCCCGTTCCACATCGGCCTGCTGCGTCGGTTCGGGGACGAGCGCGCGCACCACGATCAGACCCGTCGGTTCGGGCGCCTGAAGACGCAAGGCGACCGGTAGGTCGGGGCCTTGCTTGGCCCTGATCTCGGCAAGCTGGGCCAGCGTGAACAAGGTCATGTCGAGGGCGCCGTTTGCGCCCGCCCGGTCGGTCAGCGTGTAGAAATTGAGGCCTGCCGGCGTATAGAACGACACCGAGAGGAAGCCGGCATTCAGCGGCACATGCACATGAACTGGGCCATCGGCCAGGTCATAGCGGCAGAAGGCCGTCACGATAGCCGGATCCGGCAGTGGCAACGGGGTCTTATCGGGAGGCAGTACGACGAAACGTCCGAGCGGGGCGATCGCGCCTGCGCGTTGGAAGCCGGTCTGTCCGCTGAGGCGAGGCAAAGCGACGATCGTGGTCAGATGCACCACGACGCCGATGAGCAGCCCCGCAAGCGTCCATAACAGCCAGCGGATCACGTTTTGTCTCCAGTGGCGCAGTCGAGCCGCTCGATCGCTGGAACGGCAACGGCTCTCCCCGCGCCGAATTCGGTGGCGAGGCCCGTCGAGACGGGACTGTCGTAAAGACGAAGGACCAGGCTCATCGGACCGGGAGAGCTGGGCAACCAGTTGCCGGGCTGGCTATCGGGCGCCACGGCGACGGTGACCTTGCCTTCTTCGTCGCGCAGGACAGCAGCGCTGGTGAAACCAGCCCGGTTGCTGGGATTGCGCGCGAGATTGTCGGATCGGTCATAGAGAGTAATGGTCCACCAGCGCGCTTGGGGCAGCATGGCCGCAAGGCGATAGCGGCAGGCCCCGTCAAGCGCCCGCCCCTCCGAATCTTCCCGCGCGGTGAAGGCAAGGCCTTCGCCGGGGCCGAGCGGCAGGTCCCCGCTGCGAGCGATGCGGGCCCGGTTGTAGCGATCTGCTCCGAGTGGGTCGGTCAGGGGCCATGCGGTCCAGGGACCGAGACGCATGGCGCCGAGCTGGAAATCGGACCCGGTTGCCCACCAGGTGAGGCCAAGGCCCAAGACGCCACCGAGGGCAAGGGCGTAGACCAGCCCTATGATCGTGCCAAAGCCCTTCATTCGATCGCCGACACCGGCGCTGGGCGACGCATCTGGGCCGCCTGTTTGGCAGGGACGCGGTCGGCCTGCTCGATCAGGACGGCGACATCGCGCAAGATCTGTGTGGCGTTGCGGGTGAGAACCGGTGGCGCGGCGGGGGCCTCCTGGGCTGCGCCGGTGGCATCGGGCGCTGGCTGCTCCGCCTTGCTGGGTTGCTGCCCCGGCGGGAACGGGGCAACGCCGGGTATTTGCCTGATATCCACGCCTTGATGGGCCACGGCCATCACCTGCTGCCAGGTCATTGCGGGGAGCGAGCCACCGGTCATCTCATCCATGGGCTGGAAATTGTCATTGCCGAACCAGACTCCACCAATGAAATTGCCGGTAAAGCCCATGAACCAGGCGTCGCGGTAGGAATTGGTGGTGCCGGTTTTGCCGGCCACCTTGATGCCAGGCAACTGGGCCCGCTTGGCCGTGCCGTTTTCGACCACGCTGTTGAGCATGCCGTTCATGTCGGCGATCACTTTGGGATCGATCACCACCGGGTCCTCGCGGGCGGGATCGAACTTATGGAGAAGGTCGCCCTTGGCATTGCGGATCTCCAGCGCGGCATGGGGAGGCGCCTTGTGCCCGCCGGAGGAGAAAACGCCGTAGGCGCCGGTCATCTCCAGAAGGTTGACGGCCTCGACCCCGATGGGCAAGGCCCAGGACTCCTTGAGCTCCGTCTCGATGCCCATGGTTCGCGCCGTCTCGATGATCATGCGCCGGCCATCGGCGGCGCTCTTGCTGAGGGCCAGGGAAATCTTGACCGGGATGACGTTGATCGAGCGGGTAATGGCCTGCGTCAGCGTGATCGGGCCGGAGAATTTGTGGCCGAAATTCTGGGGACACCAGTTCCGTATGCAGACAGGCGAATCCACCACGATGGATTTGGGCGTGAAGCCGTTCATCAGGGCGGTGGCATAGACGAAAGGCTTGAAGGAGGAACCGGGCTGGCGCAACGCGTCCGTGGCGCGGTTGAACTGGCTCTGGCTGTAATCGCGCCCGCCCACCATCGCGCGGACGGCCCCGTCGGGCTCCATGATCACGATGGCGCCCTGGTGCACGTTATAGTCCTTGCCATATTGGCGCAGGTTCGATTCCAGGGCGTTTTCCGCGGCGGCCTGAATGGCGGGATCCAGCGCGGTGCGCACGACGAAGACGGATTCGCTGCTCAAAGCGCCGTCATCGGCGAGATCGGCGATTTCGCCATAGGCCCAATCGAGATAATAGTCGGGGGCCTTCTCGCGCGCCCGGTCGACCGGCGTCGCCGGATTGCGGCGGGCGCCGGAAACCTGGCCCTCGGTCATGAAGCCGGCATCCACGAGATTGGAGAGCACCTGATTGGCGCGCCCGCGGGCAGCCGCCAGATTGTTGGTCGGCGCGTATTTGGTCGGCGCCTTGAACAAGCCCGCCAGCATGGCGGCTTCCGCAAGGGAGACGTCGCGCACCGACTTGCCGAAATAATATTGCGCGGCCGCCTCGATGCCGAAGGCGCCGCCGCCCATATAGGCGCGGTCGAGATAGAGCTTGAGAATCTCGTCCTTGCTCAGATGCCCCTCGAGCCAGAGCGCCAGATAGGCCTCGCGGATCTTGCGCTCCAGCGTGCGCTGGTTGGACAGGAAGAGATTCTTGGCGAGCTGCTGGGTGATCGAGGAACCGCCCTGCACCACGCCGCTTGCCTGGCTGTTGACGGTGAGTGCGCGCATGGTGCCGATGACATCGATGCCGAAATGATCGTAGAAGCGCCGATCCTCGGTGGCGAGCACGGCCTTGATGACATAATCAGGCATATCGGCCAGTGCCACGCTGTCATTGCTGCGGATGCCACGCTGGCCGACGATGGTGCCGTAGCGATCCTCGAAAGTGACGGCGATGTCGGCGCGGCGCAGCCAGTCGTCGCCGATCTGGCGGATTGCCGGCTGCATCAGCATCAGGCCGAAAATCAGGCCGGCAGTGCCGAGGGTCAGCCCCTCGCAGCCGACTTCCACCAGCAGCCGGCGCCAGCCCGAGACCTGAAATCTGTTCGAGATGTCGGAGCCGCGCTCGATCCCGGCCCGCACTTTCTGCCACGACGCGTAGACGGCGTTGTCGAGCCACGAGTCCAGACGAAGGGCGGCGCGGCTCAGGCGCTTTCGAAAGGACGGCTCTGGCTTGCGTTCAGGCACGATGGAACCAACCGGTACGCGAAAGACGTCGGGACAACCAGTCTAACCCCCGGTCGCCGATCCTGAAAGGCCTGCAATTTCACCGCCGCGATTTTCCGCTGGCATGGCAAACAACATGGCCTGCAGAATTAATTTCTCATCGCTGTCGGAACCATCCGCGCTGCATCGTCCTTGGGGCAAGTCCGCAAAACCTGGCCCATCAAAACCTGGCCCATGAGGAGGGAAGACCATGACTGAGATCGCCCCGCACGGCATGAACGTCCTGTCACCGCATCTCATCTGTGACGGCGCCGCCGATGCCATCGAGTTCTACAAGAAAGCCTTCGGTGCCGAAGAGATGATCCGCCTGCCCGGACCGGACGGTAAGCTGATGCATGCCTCGATCAAGGTCTGCGGCTGCTCCGTCATGCTGGTCGATGAGAACAAGAATTATGGCATGCTCTCGCCCAAGACCCTCAACGGCTCGCCGGTGACCCTCCATCTCTTCGTCGCCGATGTCGATGCCTTCGTCGCCCGCGCGGTCGAAGCGGGGGCCGAGGTGGCGATGCCGGTGCAGGACATGTTCTGGGGCGACCGCTACGGCGTGATCAAGGATCCCTTCGGGCATCATTGGTCGATCGCTACCCATCAGCGCGATCTCACCGCCGCGGAAATCGAGGAGGGCATGCGCAAGATGGCCTGCTGAAGCGCCTTGCGCCTCCAGCAGCTATCCTCGAAGGGTGACTCGGGCCGGCTGTTCGGCTATGGCAACGGCGATGGAACAGCCTTCGAAGCCTTTCTGGAAAACCAAGCCGCTGGAGGCGCTCTCGCCAGAGGAGTGGGAGAGCCTTTGCGATGGCTGCGGCCGCTGCTGCCTGGTCAAGCTGGAGGAAGAGGAAACCGGCGACACCTATTTCACCGATGTCGCCTGCTTCATGCTCGAATGCCATAGCTGCCAATGTTCGGATTACGAGCACCGCAAGCGCCATGTTCCCGATTGTGTCACGCTGACGCCCGAACTGGTGCGCACCATCGATTGGCTGCCGCCGACCTGTGCCTATCGGCTGGTTGCTGATGGCGAGGATCTCTATTGGTGGCATCCGCTGGTTTCGGGCGACCCCGACACCGTGCACCAGGCCAAGGTCTCGGTTCGCGGCAAGGTCAAGGCCGACGACAAGCAGGTGGGCGAGGGCGAGTGGGAAGAGCATGTGGTGCGCTGGCCAGCGCGCGTACCCAAGGCCGCCCGTAGGCGCTGAAGCCGGTCCTGCAAGCCGTTTCGACGCCATAGAGCCAGACTCGTCAGGATGGAGCTCCTGCAGCCCTATCTTCCCGCGAAGGTGGCGGACCCCGTTCAAGCGAGCCGACATGCGTGGGATCTCACGGACGAGGGACTCTGCCGGCCCGGCGTAGGCAAACATGGGTGCGCGGAGATCCTGGGAATTGCCCCACTCGCGCAGCATTCCAGCAACACAGCACGATTATCTTGGCGTCATTCAACAGGAGTTGCGGGATGGAAACGCTTGTCGACATCGGCTCTGCTGCCGTTCTTATGATCTTGGCGGGCATGATCTTGCATGTTGCCCTATCCATGCCGGTTTGAGATCGCACGAATACTAAGTTTACTCTTTGGTAAACATGTTTTGCCGGGAAGCGGAGTTTGTGCGTTTTCGCACGGAACGAATGCGCGCGCGGTGTTCGAAATAGCGCGTGATGAACATCAGATTCGGGGGAAGATTGATGACACGCGCACAACTGGTTCTGGATCGTCCTGAGCGGCTGTCGGGCTTCGGCCGGGTGACTCCTACGGCGGCTGGACGGCATCTGAGTTTTGCGATTTCGACCCTGTCCTTCGTCGTGATCGCCGCTTCCGCGTTGTTCCTCGCCTCGTTTTTCTAGGCGCAGCCCATGTCACTTCGTCTTCCAAGCCTAGGTCCTGGAATTGCGACCCAGGGAAGAAAGCGTTTGCCTGGTGATCGCCCGTTCGCTACCGGGCTGCTGTTTCGGTGATCCCCAGAGCCGGTCTCGTGGTCATATCATATGTATTAAATGTGACATGCTGGTAGGGCATATCGCTCCCCGCATGTATTGAGCCTATGCGTCGGGAATGGCTGCGGCTGACCGCCGAGAGAGGCATCTCAATGCAGCGCCGGGGCGTGCCGGTCACGTCCTCCGAGCTTATTGCCCGATCAGCCGAAGGTCCGTGTCTTGAAATTCGTCGAAACCTTTACCCTCTATCCGTTTCTCGACACGGTGGTGAGTCTGTTCAGCGCCTTCGTTTTCGGCACTCTCATCGGGGCGGAGCGCCAATATCGCCAGCGCACGGCAGGTTTGCGGACCAATGTGCTCGTAGCGTTGGGAGCGGCCGCTTTCGTCGATCTGGCCATGCGCATCGCTGGCCCGCAAGAGGCCGTCAAAGTCATCTCCTATGTCGTGTCCGGCATTGGTTTCCTGGGCGCGGGCGTGATCATGAAGGAGGGCATGAATGTCCGCGGCCTGAACACGGCGGCGACGCTGTGGTGCTCGGCTGCGGTCGGAGCCTGCACGGGGGCGGACATGGTGGCGGAGGGCGTGCTGCTGACGCTCTTCGTCATTGCCGGCAATACGTTGTTGCGCCCGCTGGTCAATGCCATCAATCGCATCCCGATCAATGCGCAGCGTTCCGAAGCAATCTATGAAGTGCGGGTGACCACCAGCCGGGCTTCGGTTCCCGCCATCCGCGAACTCTTGGTGGAGCATCTGGAGGCCGCGCAATATCCCGTCGGTGATGTCGAGCTGTTCGATCGGGGTGACGACATGGCCGAGGTGGTCGCTACCCTCGTCAGCACGGCGGTCGATCCCAAGGAGCTCGACGGTGTCGTTGCCCATCTCGAGCGCGAACATGGGGTTTCCCATGCGACCTGGGAAAGCAGCACGCAGGAATGAAGGTCAGCGAGGAGGCGCAGGAACGGTGGCGGAATCTGAGATCGCTATCCGGCAAACACGCGCAATGGCCATCACGGCTATTGGAAGCGCACGGGTGAGCCAGCCCTGTCGGCCATGGTCTCGATGAAGGAGCGATAGGCCGAGACGGCGGTAACGGCGGTGATCGTGCCGCAATCGCGCCCCTTGCCGCCCATCACGGCCGAGATCACGCCGACCAGCACGTAGTTTGTGCCCTGGCGCTGGAACACCGGCCCACCCGAATCGCCCCGGCAGATGCCGTTGTTGTTGACGGTGCGGCGGGTCGCCTTGTGATCGATCAGGAAGAGCTGGTGGGATTTGCTGTCGATCTGGTCCAGCATGTCGAAGCGCCGTTCGCGCAGCTTGCCGGCGCTGCTGACCACGCGATCGCGGCTCATACCGAAGCCGGCGACCTGCACGTCGACGAAGCTGCCATCATCGGCGATGCGCGAGGCCAGCGGCACGGGTACCAGCCAATCGGGAAATTCATGGTCGACCCGGATCAGGGCGATGTCGTTGATGGCCGCCGAGGTGCCGAGCGCCGTGACGTCGAATTGAGGATGGATGGCCACCTGTGTCGCCTCGGCGAAGCGGAAGCGGAACTGGGTATCGAGGGCACGGATGCGATAGTCGCCATGCCCGCTCAGAAAACAATGAGCGGCCGTCAGCACCAGCTTGCGGGAGATCACCGTGCCGCTGCATTTGGTGCCGCTCGGCCCCGTGATTTGCACGACATGGCTGCGGACGCCCGTGGGATCGGTGACGTCGCGACCGCCTTTGATCGCCAGGGCTGGCATGGTGAAGGCCACAAGGGACATGACAGCGACGGCGAGGCGGGTTTTCATCATGGCTAAGCTGTAGAGCATTTCCAACCAAAACCAAATTGTTGCGCGCCCAAGCGGCTTCCTGCCAATCGAGCCTCAAGCTCGATCGCAAAGAAGCTGCAGGATCTCAAACGCGTGGTCACGGCAGGGAGGCCCCCATCCGCGCCGCACTGCTTCGTATCCAGGGCAGGGCGGTGCCGAGCAGGGCTACACCCGTCATGCCGCCGCAGCCCCGGCCGCTATTGGCGCCCACGGCGGAAGCGAGTACGCCGACAAGCATGCCCTCGCGCAACACCGGACCGCCCGAATCGCCCTGGCAGGCGCCACCGAGCCCGCTGCCCTCACGCAGGCGCAACTGCACCCTGGAGATGGGCGGGGCTCCCTCCAGCGCGATCTCGCGCAGGACGCCGCCGCTCTTGCCGGCATTCTGGGCGGTCAGGCCGAAACCGGCGACGCGATACACCGCACCCGCAATGCCCGCTTCGGCGGCAAGCGGAAGCGGGGCGTAGCCGGCCAGGGGCGCGTCAAGCTTCACCAGAGCGAGATCGATGGTGAAATGCCGCTTATCATAGGCCTTGGCATCGAACTGAGGGTGAACAGCCACATTGCCGAGCGGCGAGAGCACCGGCTTGCCGGCCTGATAGGTCAGCAAGCGGTAATTGGCGCCCTTGCGCACGCAATGGCCTGCCGTCAGCAGGAGATCGGGTGCGATGACGCTGGCCGAGCAGAAACTGCCGCGATCGGAGACGATCATCACGACGTGACGGGCCATGTCGGCCGCTGCTGGCGTACCGCCGACGATGGCGTAGGCCGGTGGCGATGATGCGAGAGCCATGGCCAAGACCAAAAGGCTCGCGGCGAGCGAGCGCAGGGCCAGGATCGACATCGGTATCAGTACGCGTGACCGACCCGACCCGCGCGTGAACCAGTCTGCGCCCGGTGGATTGACAGGGCGCTCCTGCTGGCGGAAGGCGGAATTGAGCATTACGTTCATGCCGTGTTCAGAGGCCCTGCAGAATGATGATGATGGCTCGAATCGAGGGGAATCACGGCAGAATCTAGAGCAAGGCGCGCCAAGCGGAAATGCTGCTTTGTTCTAACTCCTTGTTTCGGCGCGTTTTTGTATTTATCCGCATGAGGCGACCATATCGCAGAGCGCTATAGCAGAAGGATGAGGATGGGGCGGATATCTTCCTTGGTGATGGTCTTGGCTCTGGGACTTGGGTGGTTTGGCGCGATGCAGCCGGCAATGGCCGCTTGCGTCAGCCTCAGCGAGGCACGCCCGCTCGTGAAGTCTGGTACGATCGTGCCTCTTCTTTCGGCATTGGGGGCGGCTCGACGTGCTGTAAAGGGGGAAATGATAGACGGCAATTTATGTGGAGACCCTGGCAATTACCGCTATGTCGTCACATTTCTGGGGACCGATGGGCGGGTTATGAGAGCGACGATCAACGCCAAGACCGGCGAAGTCGTGGGTGTGAAGTAAAGGAATACCGATGCGGCTTCTCGTGGTCGAGGACGATCAGGATCTCAACCGCCAACTCGTCAAGGCGCTTGAGGAGGCAGGCTACGCCGTTGACCGGGCCTTCGATGGCGAGGAAGGCCATTTCCTCGGTGATACCGAACCTTATGATGCCGTGGTGCTCGATGTCGGCCTGCCCAAGCTCGATGGCATCACAGTGCTCGATCGCTGGCGCCGCGCCGGCAAGGTGATGCCCGTCCTGATCCTGACCGCTCGGGATCGCTGGTCCGACAAGGTGATGGGCTTCGATTCAGGTGCGGATGATTACGTCGCCAAGCCCTTCCACATGGAGGAGGTCCTGGCCCGTCTTCGGGCGCTCATCCGCCGTACCACCGGCCACGCCACCAACGAACTGGTCTGCGGTCCCGTCCGCCTCGATGCCCGCGCCGGCCGTGTCGTGGTCGACGGCAATCCGATCAAGCTCACCTCGCACGAATATCGCCTGCTGGCCTATCTGATGCACTATACCGGGCGCGTCGTCTCGCGCACCGAATTGGTCGAACATCTCTACGACCAGGATTTCGACCGCGATTCCAATACGATCGAAGTGTTCGTCGGTCGCCTGCGCAAGAAATTGGGTGTGGATGTGATCCAGACCGTGCGGGGCATGGGCTATATACTCACACCACCGGACGCCATGCGCGTATGACCACGCGTTCGCTGGCCTTCCGCCTCTTCGTCGCCGCCGCGGCCTGGGTGGTGGTGGTGCTGGTGGTGGCGGGCGTGGTGCTCTCGTCCGTCTACCAGCATGCGACCGAGCGTTCCTTCGACGAACGCCTGCATGTCTATCTCAAGACGCTGGTGGCTGACATCGCCGGCGCCGATGTGGGTGACCGCACGGCGCCCGGCGCCATGGGCGAGCCGCGTTTCGAATTGCCGCTGTCGGGTTGGTACTGGCAGATCAACCGCCTCGACAAGCCGGCTTCCAACGGCTCCAAATCGCTGTTCGAGGCAACTCTGCCCAGCCTGGACGATCCGAATACGCCCGACGAGCCCAGCGGTGTCCGCGAGGGCTACATCAAGGGCCCGGACGATCGCCGGCTGCGCGCCGTCGAGCGCCTCATCGATCTCGGCGAGGATGGCCGCTACCGGGTGACCCTGGCGGGCCCTGCCGACGAGATCGACAGTGCCATTTCCGACTTTCAATATTCGCTGCTGCTGACCTTCACAGCACTTGGGGTCGGACTGCTCGCCGCCATTTTGCTACAGGTGCGCTTCGGCCTCAGGCCGCTTTCGCGCATCAGCGGTGCGCTGGCCCGCATGCGTACCGGCGAGGCGGCCAAGCTGCCACCCGACCTGCCCGACGAGATCGTGCCGCTCGCGCGTGAGCTGGATGCCCTGGTCGATGCCAACCGCGAGGTGGTCGAACGGGCGCGTACCCATGTCGGCAATCTCGCCCATGCCTTGAAGACGCCGTTGTCGGTGATCGCCAATGAGGCGGGCGCGGCGCCGGCGGGCGCGCTGGCCGAACAGGTCGGCCGGCAGGTCAGCGTGATGCGCAAGCAGATCGATCATCATCTCCAGCGCGCGCGTATCGCCGCAGCCGTCAGCGTGGTCGGAACGGTGACCGAGATCGTGCCGGTGATC
This sequence comes from Labrys sp. F242, assembly GCF_057813875.1. Classification (NCBI taxonomy): domain Bacteria; kingdom Pseudomonadati; phylum Pseudomonadota; class Alphaproteobacteria; order Hyphomicrobiales; family Xanthobacteraceae; genus Labrys; species Labrys sp. F242. The sequence continues at coordinate 818,439 of NZ_JBVASG010000001.1, forward strand.
GAGGGGCTGGTCCGGGCCATGGAGAAAATCCATGCCGTCAAGCGCCTGAAGATCAAGGTGCAGGTCGATCCAGCGTTGCGTTTCCGCGGCGAAAAGCAGGACATCGAGGAGATGACAGGCAATCTCATCGACAATGCCTGCAAATGGGCGATCAGCGAGGTCATGATCCAGGCCGAGGCCTTTCACCTGGATGGCGTCCTGTTCGCCCGCATCGTCATCGACGACGACGGGCCGGGCCTGTCTCCCGAGAAACGCGCCGAGGTCGGCCAGCGCGGCAAGCGGCTTGACGAAACCAAGCCGGGTACCGGCCTCGGTCTTGCCATCGTGCAGGATCTTGTCTCGCTCTATGGCGGTCGCTTCAATCTCGACGAAGCACCGATCGGCGGTCTGCGGGCCATTCTCGATATTCCCGCCCTTCAGGGATCGGCGCCGCCACCCGGCGCCCGGCCTTCCTCGCGGAGCGGCGAGGGGGCGACAGTCTAGCCCCCCGCGGCCCGCACGGGCACCGAAGCGGTTCACTTTCTCGTAACGTTCGGAACAGCAGGGTCTTGCGACACCGTGAGACGGTTGGCGCGGGGCGTTTTTGCGTGTAAGGCTGCCGACAGTATCCGCTCAGGGCGTTTTGCGATTTGATGGGATCAGCTCGAATCGCAAGAGGCGTCGAAAAAGGGAGTTGGAGCAGATGAGTGTTCAGTCATGAACGCCCTTTGCTCTGGGTTAGGGGTCCTATGACAAAATCGATCGTCAAGCTGTTTGGCCTGGCTCTGGTGGCGCTGCCGCTGGCAGGATGTGGGCTTACCGGTTCGACCACCCAGCCAAATGTCGCCGCTGCGCCACCCACGCCCACCACCAGCAATTCGCCGATCCTCGACAGTCTCGATCCTGCCGACCGCGCCCGGGCCGAACAGGCTCGTCGCACGGCCCTGGATGGCAAGGCGAAAGTCAGCGTCGACTGGAAGAGCGACAGCAACGCCTCCACGCATGGCAGCGCGGTCGCCGGGCCTCTGCAGAACCAGGGCGCAGCCCAGTGCCGGCAATATTCCCAGACCATCTACAAGGAAGGCGTGCCGAGCGTCGCCCGTTCGACGGCGTGCCGGCAGCCGGATGGTGGCTGGGTCAACAGCTAAGGCGTATTGCGATTGCACGGAAGCGCTGAGAGCCGCGAACATGCTCATCAAGCCAATCCGTTGGATTGGCTTGAAGTCAAGGAGTTGGAGCAGACAGGTGTTCAGCCATGGACGCGGCTTGCTCCGTCGATAGTCGGGTAAAGGGGCGTGTAGCCGCGCACGCCACCAAATTGCATTGCGTGATACTGCGTGTTTGCGCGTGTGACGCGCCCAAATTAGGCCTTATGGCCAGCGCAAGAGATTTCGCATGCTCCTATGGATAGCCCTGGCCGCCATGACCGGCCTCGCAGCTCTGGCGTTGCTGTGGCCGCTGGCGCGGCGCGGTAGCGCCCTGACGCCGCAGGCATCCGACATAGCCATCTACAAGGACCAATTGGCCGAGATCGATCGCGATCTCGAGCGCGGGCTGATCGCCAAGAGCGAAGCACAGGCCGCCCGCATCGAGGTCTCGCGCCGGCTGATCGAGGCCGACGAGGGAGAGAAGCTCGAGAAAGGTCGGCAGCCCGCCGCACAGGCGGCTATCGGGCGGCGCAGGCTTGCCGCGAGCATCGTCCTTGTCGCCGTGCCACTGCTCAGCCTCGGGCTCTATGCCTATCTCGGCTCGCCGTCGAACCCCGATCAGCCCCTTGCGGCCCGCCTGGACAGCAATATCGAGAACGCTTCGCTCGATGAACTTGTGGCGCGGGTGGAAGCCAAGTTGGCGGAGAATCCGGAGGATGGTCGCGGCTGGGAATTGATGGCACAGATCTATCTGCGCCAGGGACGCTTCGAGGATGCCAAGCAGGCCTATGCCAACGCGTTGCGGCTGCTGGGCTCGACGGCCGAGCGCGAGACCAATTTCGGTGTCGCCGTCGTCGCCGCTGCCGACCGCATGGTGACGGCCGATGCCAAGGCGGCTTTCCAGCGAGCACTCAAGCTCAATCCCACGGAATTCCGCGCGGCCTATTTCCTCGGCCTCGCCAAGGAGCAGGATGGCGACAAGAAGGGTGCAATCGAAGCCTGGCAGGCCCTGATTGCCGGCAATCCCGATGCTGCCGACTTCCTGCGGCAGGAAATCACCAGGGTCGGCGGGCAGCCCAAATCTGCTCCCGATGGCACCGCTCCCGATGCAGTTGGTCCGGGTCCCTCGAAGGACGATGCCGTCGCCGCCCAGACGATGACGCCCGAGGAGCGCGGCAAAATGATCCAGGGCATGGTCTCCGGGCTGGCTGAGCGGTTAAAATCCCAAGGGGGCAGCCCGGAGGAATGGATGAAGCTGATCAAGGCTTATAGCGTGCTTGGGCAGGCGGACAATGCCCGCAATGCACTTGCCGATGCCCGCAAGGCCCTGGCCAGCACGCCCGATGCCGTCAGGCAGATGGACGAGCTTTCGAAGGCATTGGGTCTATGACGCGTAAGGGCAGACGTCTGGCGATGATCGGAGCGGCCGGGGTGGTCCTCGCGGCTGCGGTGGGCCTGGTGTTGTTCAGCCTGGGCGGCACCATGTCCTACTTCGCCGGTCCGAGCGACATCGTCGGCAAGCAGACCACGCCGGGTCAGCGCTGGCGGTTGGGCGGCCTGGTGGAGCAGGGCTCCCTGCAGCGCGGTAGCGCGTCTGAGATCGCCTTCATGGTGACCGATACCAACAAGTCGATCAAAGTCATCTATTCGGGTATCGTGCCCGACCTGTTCCGCGAGGGCCAGGGCGTGGTGGCGGAGGGCGTGGTCGACAGTGCCGGCGTCTTCCAGGCCGATACGCTGCTGGCCAAGCATGACGAGAAATACATGCCCAAGGAAGTGGCGGATGCGCTGAAGGCGCAAGGCCATTGGGAAGAGGGCGGCGCCTACGGGAAGAAGCCATGATCGTCGAAGCCGGCCATTACGCACTTGTTCTCGCGCTCACGCTTGCCGCGATTCAATCGGTACTGCCGCTATGGGGCGCCCGCACCGGCGATCTCGGCCTGATGCGCATCGGTACCAGTTCGGCCCTGTTCCAGCTTCTCTTCATCGCCATGGCGTTTGGCGTGCTGACCTATGCCTATGTCAGCTCGGATTTCTCGCTCACCAACGTGTTCGAGAACTCCCATTCGGCCAAGCCGCTCATCTACAAGATCTCCGGCGTGTGGGGGAACCATGAGGGCTCGATGCTGCTCTGGGTCCTCATCCTGGCCTTTTTCGGCGGACTGGTGGCGGCTTTCGGCCGTAACCTGCCGCCGACCATGAAGGCGACCGTGCTGGCGGTGCAGGCCTGGATCAGTGCCGCCTTCCTGCTGTTCATCCTGCTCACCTCCAATCCCTTCACCCGCCTCACGCCGGCGCCGATGCAGGGACAGGATCTCAATCCGATCCTGCAGGATGTCGGTCTCGCCATCCATCCGCCCCTGCTTTACCTGGGCTATGTCGGCTTCTCCATCGCCTTTGCCTTCGCGGCTGCCGCGCTGATCGAAGGGCGCATCGATGCCGCCTGGGCGCGCTGGGTGCGGCCCTGGATCCTGCTGGCCTGGATCTTCCTGACGCTGGGCATCGCCATGGGGTCCTACTGGGCCTATTACGAGCTCGGCTGGGGCGGCTGGTGGTTCTGGGATCCGGTCGAGAATGCCTCGCTGATGCCCTGGCTGGCCGGCACCGCGCTTCTTCACTCCGCGCTGGTGATGGAAAAGCGCAACGCCCTGAAGGTGTGGACGATCCTGCTCGCCATCCTCACCTTCTCTCTCTCATTGCTCGGTACCTTCCTGGTGCGCTCGGGCGTGCTCACCTCCGTGCACGCCTTTGCCACCGATCCCAAGCGCGGCGTGTTCATGTTGGCGATCCTGGTGCTGTTCATCGGCGGCGGCCTCAGCCTGTTCGCCTGGCGTGCGTCTGCCCTGAAGCAGGGCGGCATCTTCGCGCCGATCTCCCGCGAGGGCGCGCTGATCCTCAACAATCTCCTGCTGACGGTAAGCTGCTTTGCCGTGTTCATCGGCACGCTCTATCCCCTGGCGCTGGAAGCCCTGACCGGCGGCAAGGTGTCGGTCGGCCCGCCCTTTTTCGACCTGACCTTCGGGCCGCTGATGCTGGCGGTGCTGATGGTGATGCCGTTCGGACCGCTTCTTGCCTGGAAGCGCGGTGATCTGGCGGGCGCCATGCAGCGCCTGGGCGCCGCGATCGGGCTCGCCATCCTGGCTGCGTTGGTGACGCTGTGGCTCAAGCAGGGCGGGCCGGTGCTGGCACCGCTCGGCGCAGGCCTCGCCTTCTTCATCATGGCAGGGGCGGTGGTCGAGATCGCCGGGCGTATCAAGCTGTTCCGTGAACCACTGGGATCGAGCCTGCGCCGGGGGGCCGGCCTGCCACGCTCGGCCTTCGGTACGGCCTTTGCCCATTTCGGCGTCGGCGTCACGCTGATGGGCATCGTCGCCGCCTCGGCCTGGCAGTCGGAGACCATCGTGGCGATGAAGCCGGGCGATACCGCCACTTTCGGCCGCTTCCAGGCCACCTATGTCGGCTCGGTGCCCAAGCGCGGCTCGAACTACACAGCCACCGAGGCGAGATTCGTGATCCGTCGCGATGGCGTCGAGGTTGGCCAGATCGCCTCTTCCAAGCGCTTCTACCCGGCACGCCAGATGCCGGTGACGGAAACGGGCATCAGTACCCATGGTTTCGACCAGATCTATATCGGACTCGGGGATACCATGCCGGACGGAGCCATTGCGGCGCGGCTCTATGACAAACCGCTGATCACCCTGATCTGGCTGGGCTGCCTAATCATGGCGTTTGGCGGCCTGCTGTCGCTATCCGACCGCCGCCTGCGCGTCGGCGCTCCCAAGCCGGCGCGTCGTGTCGCCCAGACCATGCAGCCGGCCGAGTAGACGATGTTGAAGCGCGTCCTCCTTGCCTGCTTTCTCGGCCTCATGGTGCTGCCGGCCCTGGCCGTGCAACCGGATGAGGTTCTGCCTGATCCGGCCCTCGAGGCGCGCGCGCGTGCGCTGTCGGCGCAGTTGCGCTGCATGGTTTGCCAGAATGAATCGATCGACGATTCGAATGCCTCGCTCGCCAAGGATCTGCGCATCCTTGTGCGCGAGCGCTTGAAGGCCGGCGACAGCGACACGGCGGTCAAGGACTTCCTGGTTGCCCGCTATGGCGATTTCATCCTGCTGAAGCCGCCGCTGGAATGGCGCACCTTGGCGCTGTGGTCGGGACCGCCCATATTATTGCTGCTGGGCGGCATCGCCATCTTCCTGTCGACACGGCGGCGGCAGGCTGCCGCTCCTGCGCCGCTCAGCCCGGACGAGCAGGCCAGGATCGACGATATCCTGAAGCGGGAAGGGTAGGCCGGGGACCATCGCGGGTCCGTCGGCCTGAGCGGATTCTCTATCGGCCGGTCTCGAACAGGAACCACGTCCGGCGCTCGGTCTCGCTGATACAGTTTTCGATCAGGCTGGCGGTCGCGACATCGCGGTGTTCGTCGCACAGATCGTGGGTCTCGCGCAGGAAGCCGATCAGGCGTTTGTTGTCGTCGAGCAACTCGGCAAGCATGTCGCCGGGCGTGACGAAATCGGCATCATTGTCCGACAGGCGCTGCAGCCGTCCGATATGGCCGGCCGAACGCAGCGTGGTATCGCCGATCTTGCGGACCCTTTCCGCGATCTCGTCGGTCATGGCGAAGATCTGCTCGGCCTGTTCGTCCAGCAGCAGGTGGTAGTCGCGAAAATGTGGACCCGAGACATGCCAATGGAAGTTCTTGGTCTTCAGATAGAGGGTGAACACGTTGGCGAGCAGCGTCGTGAGCGCGCCTGACAAGTCCTTGGTTGCATTGGAGCCTAGATCGGTTGGGACCCCCAGATCCGCCGTCTTCAATGCTTTCGCCTTGTCCTTGGCCATTACGCAATTTCCCTTGCTATGAAGTGGCTACGCCTCCGGCCGATCCGTAATGGATCCTGCGACGGGAAGCGGCGGCCGTCATAGAACATCGCTTGGCCGACAAGGTTCATCGCGGACCGGACTTGGTCGGCTATCGTGCCGCCCGGCATCTTTTCTGCTCCGCTTGGTTATTCGTGCGCGATCTCATCTTGAATCAAACAAAACCGGCGCTGTAATCGTCCGGTTCATGCCGGCTGGGGGAGGCGGAACAGGCGAGGCGCGGCGGACCAGGGACACCACCTCCTGATCGAGTTCCGCAAAACCCGAGGAACGGTAGAGCGAGGCGGCGAGGACGTTGCCGGCATCATCGATCCGGAAGCGTACATAGGCGATGCCTCGTTCTCCGCGCGAACGGGCGTCGGCGGGATAGCGCTTGCGCCGTTCCAGATGCGCGATCAACTGTGAGCGCCACTGCGCCGGCGCCGGGCCGGACACCTGGCTGGAGCTGGTTTGCCGGGCGGCATTGCGGCTGGACTGGCTGGCCTGGACCTGTGCCTCGACGGCCGCTTTCGAGGCCTCCTGAGCCTGTTGGCGACGAGGCTTGGCCGGCTTTTGCTTGAGAGGCTTCTTTGGCTCTTCCCGGCGCGCGGTCTCCTGCTTCGCCTGCTTTTGCACGGGCCGCTCCTGGGGAAGCGCAACCTCGGCCTGCTCGACAGGCGTCTGGGTCGTTTCCATCGTCGGCTCGGGCTTGGCCGCCTCCGTCACCGGTTCGGGAGCCGGGACTTCCTTGACGGGCTCGGGCGGCACGGCTTCCTCGGGTGTCGTGACCGCCTCGCTTGCTGCCTGGGGTTCCGCCGGGCGCAGATCGGGAGAAATCTCGTTCGCCTGGGTCTCCCTTGCCTCAGGCATCGGCGCGAACTCGATCATGATCGCTGGCGGGGGCGCATCGGCTGCCGGCGCTGCTGGCGATGGCTGCAGGTACCAGACCGCCGCCCCCAGATGGATTCCCAGCGTGAGGAGGCCGGCGCCAACCCACAACGCCAGATCGGCGGCGCGGTTGCCATGATCCGTAATGGCCCAATCGGTCACGGCCGCGCGTCCTCCGGCACACTCTCCAGCCCGACCAGCGCAATCTTGAGATAGCCGGCCTCGCGCAGCTGGTTCATCAGAGTCATCAGCTGCTCGTAGCTCACCGATTTGTCGGCCCGCAGGAAGATGCGGGCCTGCCTGTCATTGGCGGTGAAATTGTCGAGAGAGGCCGCGAGGGTCTCGCGCTGGGCCGGCTCATTGCCGAGTGCGAGCGACAGGTCGGATTTCAGCGTCAGATAGAGCGGTTTGTCGGGGCGCTCCACCGGCATGGCCGTGGATACCGGAAGGTCGACGGCGATATCCACGGTCGATAGGGGTGCCGCCACCATGAAGATGATCAATAGCACCAGCATGACGTCGATAAAGGGTGTGACGTTGATCTCGTGGTTCTCGGTAAGCTCAATTCCGCTGTCTTCGCGCAATCCTCCCGCCATGGCGATCACTCTGCCGCCATGGCGGCTCTTGCGGCCATGGTGTCGGGGATTGGTATGCGGCGCAGGTCCAGTTCGAGGCTGACCAGGCGCTCCACCGCGGCCGTGGCATCGGCCAGACGTTGCCGATAGCCGACGACGGCGCGAGCGAAGAGATTGTAGATGACGACGGCGGGTATGGCGGCAACCAGGCCGATCGCGGTCGCCAGCAGGGCCTCGGCAATGCCGGGCGCCACCACCGCGAGATTGGTGGTCTGGGTGCGGGAGATGCCGATGAAGGCATTCATGATGCCCCAGACCGTGCCGAACAGGCCGACAAAGGGTGCGGTGGAGCCGATGGTGGCCAGGATGCCGGTGCCCCGGGTCAGCCGGCGCCCCGCCTGCGCCTCGATGCGCGAGAGGCGGGAGGCGACGCGCTCCTTCACCCCGTCGCTGCCGGCATGGTCGAGGGCCGGCAGCGACCGACGCAATTCATCCTCCGCCGAGCGCACCATGGCCGCTCCCGGCCCGCCACGACCGGTGAGGGCGTGCATGGCTTGCGACAAGTCCGTCGATCCGGCGATTGCCGCAAGGGCTCGCTTGGCGCGAGCGGCGGCGCAGGCGATCTCGACTGTCTTGGCCAGCCACACCGTCCAGGTCACCAGCGAGGCGAATGCAAGCCCGAGCATCACTGTCTTCACCACCCAATCGGCGGCCAGAAACATGCCCCAGGGCGAGAGGTCGTGGCCTGGCCCCGATGCGGGCATCGCTTCGAACAGGTGACCTACGGCTCCGATCGGATCTTCGAGGAAGGCGGGCGCCGGTGACGGCGCCGCGTCCGGTGCGGATGCCGGAAGGGGTGGCACGGGCGGTGTCACTTGTCCGGGCTCGACCGGAGACCCGGGAGCTGACGCCGGCGCCTGAGCCAGCGCAACGCCTGGCGGGAGCAGCAGCACCGACGCCACCACGATGCTATGACGGATGGCAAGGGATGGGCGGCAGCGGTTCTGGAGGTAGGGATACATCTTCGTCCTGTTGCTCTCCCATCCCGGCCAGGATGTCGGGGCCCGCTCCGAGGCTGGGAGGTGTGGTCATCTCATTGGAAAAAGGCCCGAACTCGGTCGATCGAACCGAGTTCGGGCCGATGCCGTCAGAATTTAGCGGTCAGCGAGGCATAGAAGGTGCGCCCGGGCCCCGGTTGCTGCACCAGGCTCAAGGGGTCGACGTAATATTGGTCGGTCAGGTTCTCGACGCGGACGCTGCCCGTGAGGTTCTTGCTGAACTTGTATTCGGCGAACACGTCCACCAGCGTGTGCCGTTCCCAGTCGACCAGGGCGATGAACTGGGAAGCGCCCTGCGCCGTCACGTCGCCATGGCCGATGGCGCGGGCGCCGACATGGGAAATCCGGCCGCCGATGGTGAGCGTGTCGTCCATCAGCTTCTGGGACAACGTCAGTGCCAGCGAATAGCGGGGCGGAATATGGTTGGTCGCATAGTCGGCATAGAGCGACTTGTTCTCGCAGGTTCCGGCGGTGCGGCAGAACTCGACATTGGTGTAGTAGTTGGCCGCAAGGTCCGCCGTGAAGCCGCCGAGCTCATAGCGTCCGGACAGTTCCAGGCCGGAAAAATGGGCGCGGTCGATGTTGAAGATGCGCATGCCCGAAGAGCCGTTGGGGAATGCGTACCATTGGCGGGCGATGTAGTCGTCGACGGTCCAGTCGAAATAACCCAGCTTCAGCATGCCTTTGTCATGCGCCGACAGAAGACCTTCCCGGCGCAGATTGGTGCCGACCTCCCAATTGCTGGAACGCTCGGGCTTCAGCTGGGAATTGACGTTCATGGTGAAGGCCGAGACCGACTCCATGATGCTGGGCAGCCGCATTGCGTTGGAATAGTTGACGTAGAACTGGGCGCCATCGATGGGCTCCAGCGTTACCCCGATCGAGGGGCTGAAGCCGCCCTTGGCCAGCCTGGTATTGTAGGTGTAGTCGGGGCGCACCTGCTCGGGGGCGTTGCGGTCCTCGGACCAGAAATGCTGGTAGCGCAGGCCCCCATTGAGGGTGAGCCAGTCGACAGGCTTCCAGGCGACCTTGGCGAAACCGGCTGCTTCATGGCGGATGCCGTCGCGCAGGTCCAGCCAGGTTTCCGCCTCCTTGGTGCCGCGGCTAGGGCGGGTGTCCTCACCCCGATAGGAGACGCCATAGGTCAGGTCGGCCGAGCCATAGGCGAACAGGAACTTGGAGGTGTTGGTGATCTCGGCGCCCCACATGTCCGTGTCGGACCCGGAGCGGAAGTCCCCCGGCTTGGGCGGCCTGTAGCCGGCGCGCAGGGGATTGCGCATCTCCAGCTTGCTCCACCACAGATTGGTCTTCAGATTGATGAGATCATTGTCCTCGGGCTTCCAGCGGTAGCGCAACGTGACGGTATCGACCGAAGTTCCGGTGGTCTGGGCCTGCTGGACCGCCTGTCCCCGGTTATTGGTAAGCCGCGATGCCAAGAGGTCGCCAGCTTCGCTGCGAAAGCCGTTATAGCCGAGCTCCATGCTCTGGCCGTCGCCGAAACGCATCGTTCCCTTGACGATCCATGATTGCGTTTCCAGCTGGGTGTTCAGCACCTCCTCGCCGGCGCGATAATTGGCGATGCCGCCATTCGCGATATAGTCCTTGTAGTTCTCGCAGAAGGAGGGATTGGAACAGACGCGGCGTGGCCCCAGATGGATGGGATAGGCCGAGGGGCCGTTCGATCCCGCATGGTAATTGCCCTGCTTGCGATAGGCATAGCCTGCGAGCAGGTCGAAATTCTCTTGCTTGACTGCTGCCACGACGCTGCCCGATCCGCTTGTCGGTGACAGGAGGGCGGGGCTGTTCATGCCGGTCGGGGAAGGCGTGGCGACGGGCGGAGCCCAGGAGGCGTAAGGCCACTGGTAGCCGGCGACCGCGCCAGCCTTCGGCGAAGAGGTGTTAGTGCCGAACCCGCCGCGGAATCGCACGCCGTAATTCTTGCCGTCCTCCACGATGTCGGCCGCGTCCAGCGTGCGCATGGCGACGGTGCCGGCAATGCCGTTGGAGGTGACGTCCGATCCCTTGGTGATGTCGATGCCACCGAGAAGATCGGGATCCACGAAGGTGCGGTTGGAGGTGCCCTGATAGCCCTGATAGACGGTCACCGCGTTTTCGGCGCCGTCGACCGTCACCGCGACGCGGCCCATGCCCTGCATGCCGCGGATATTCACATCGATGGCGCCGGCGCCGTTGCGCGCTTCGCCCGATGTCACGCCCGGCGTGCCCCGGAATATGTCGGCCGGACTCGACCCCCGGAAGCGCTCAATGGCCTTTTCCGAGATGTAGGCGGTGGGTGCCGGCGTCTCATAGGGAGCTTCCTGCGGATTGCCGCCCTTGCTGGCCGTCACGGTGATGACGTCGAGCACCAGCGAACCGTCATCGGCAACGGGCCCCACCGTGCTGGTGGCGCGCCCGCTGATGGTCACGGTGTTGACGCTGGTGAAACTGTAGGAGAGACCCGTGCCGGCGAGCAGGCGCGAAAGGGCCTGTTCGCGGGTGTAGCTGCCGGAAAGGGCAGGACTGGTCCGGTCGGCAACCAGGGACGAGGCGAACAGCAGGCGCAGTCCGGCTTGATCGGCGAAACGGGTGAGGGCCGACCCGAGACCCTGTTGGGGGATGTCGAGGCGAATGCTTCCCTGCTGCGACGGTTGGGCGTAGGCGTGGCCGCCTGTACCAAACGTCGAACCCAGCACCAGACAGATCGATACCGATCCCAAAAGTGCAATTGTGGTGAAGCCGCCAAAGCCGCACCCCTTGTCATATCCTGATCTTCTGCCGCCCATCAATCCCGTCCCGCTGACCAAAAGGGAGGAGGGCGTGCATTGTCTGCAACGCCTGCCAGACCCCATATCTTGAGGACGAAACGAGCGAGGCGATCTTGCACCGCATCGGGAAGAAAATTTCGAAATGATGCGGCAGGGCGGGCGAAGCGGCGTTCCGGGCGCTCGTCGTTGGACAGCCTCAATGCAGGATGGTGACGAAGGGCAGCCGCGTGACCTTGACGGGAAGCGTCGCCTCGATGGTGGAGAGAATGGACTCCGGATCGGCGAGATCGAACACTCCCGTCACCTCCAGAGACTGCAAGCGGGCGCTGGCGATCATGATCCTGCCGCGGCGCTGGCGCTCAATCTCGACCACGACATCCCCCAAGGGCCTCCGATTGAAGATGAGCTTGCCCCTGCGCCAGGCCGTTTCGGATTCGGCGTCGACGGGCTCGGCTGGCGATGGCTGCCGGTCGGCGCCATAACGCACCCGCTGATCGGCTGCCGCCAGTACGCCTGAGCCAGGTCGGGTGCCGGCCATCACGTCCACCCGTCCCTCCACCACGGTGACGACCACCTCGTGCGAGCGGATGTCGACATCGAAGACTGTACCGACAGCCCGGGCCTGGCCGCCATTGGCGGTCACGATGAAAGGCCGTCCGGCATCGGGCATGACCTGAAACAGTGCCTGGCCATTGAGGAGTTGTAGGCGCCGCTGGCCGGCATCGAAGGCGACGTCCAGTGCGCTGTCGCCGTTGAGAAGGGCGGTGGAACCGTCCGGCAGCGTTATGGTTGAGCGCTCGCCGGCGCCGGTGCTGTGTTCGGCGAACAGATGCGGACGTAGAAGGCTGGAGCCGGCAACGGCCAATCCGCCGATCGCCACCCCGCCGAGCACAGCCCGCCTTGTCAGTTTGGCGCGGGCACTGCGCTGAACCTTCTTCCCGGCAATGCCGATGCCATGCCAGATCGTCTCGGCTTCGCGGGCGGCCAATTCGTGCTCGGAGCTCTGCTTGCGCCAGGCCGCGAAAGCCTCATGGTCGGCTTTGCCGGCCCGGCCGGAATGCAGCTTCACCAGCCAATCTATCGCGGCATCGCTGAGCGCGAGATCCGCCTGCCGTCTTGTGGTGCCTGGGTCCATCTGTCTGTCGCGATTCTAGGGATTTTCCGCGGCGGCGCATTCTACAACGCCATCGTACGAGGAAGCTCAGATGGCGGCACGGAAATGGTCGCGGCAATTACGCAAGGCCTGGACCAGATAACGCGCCACCATGCTTTCGGAAACACCGAGACGGCTTGCAATGTCGCGATGGCAGAGCCCTTCGCAACGGCTCAACAGCAACGCCGCCCGCGGTTTGGGAGCCAGCTTCGATAGCCCGATCGCCAGGAAACGCAACTGATCGCAATCGATCGTGATCGTCTCGGGGCTGGGGGCGCTGTCGGCGACCGCCGCCAATATCATCTCGTCGCTGATGCAGTGGGCGGCGTGCCGCCGCTCCTTGCGGGCGAGATCGATGGCAATGTTGCCGGCGACACGCAGCAGGAAGGCCTGGGGATCCTGAATGGGTGCACGCGGATTTTTCATGTCCGCCAGCCGCAGCCAGGTCTCCTGCACGGCCTCCTCGGCCAGATCGTGGGAACCGCTCCGCTTCCGCAACAGGCCCCGCAACGCCTTCCATTGGCGTAGATAGAGCGACATCAGGTCGTCACGGGTGTCGGGCGAGGTGATCGTCGTCATCGGCGCTGCATCGGGAAGGGAAGCGAAAGCCGCGCTTCATCCAAGCGATGCGCGTCAAGTGATGTCGCGATCTGATACTATATCAATAATTTCCCTGCAACATCAATAATTTAGATGAGTTCTAAGCGGCGCTGAACTCGCGCGACATATGATCCATGTTCATTTGGAGGCGATGCAGACGGGTGCTCCCGTGGCACCATGGGCGCCTTAAGAAAAAAAGCGGCGACTTACTAAAGAGTAATCCCACGGAAAAAGAGTCGTAATGTTGGTCAGGGCATTGTCACCGGCAACGGCGCTGAATGGGGGCGCTGAAGCAAAGGCGACCGGCCTCTCCGAACGGAAGGCCGAGTCATTATGGAGCCTATCACGATGAATTCATCTGATCATGACATGAAGCCCAGGGACGTGCAGGCGAAATCCGGCATTCTCGCCCGGCGCCGCACGCGCCTGATGGCTGCCGTGTTCGGCCTTGGCGTCGCCGGCGCGGTTGCCGGCAACTTCGTGGTCATGCCGCCTGTCACACCCGCTTTCGCGCAGACCCAGAGCCAGGTCGCCCAGCCCGGCTTTGCCGACATCGTGCAGAAGGTGCGTCCCGCCGTCGTTTCCATCAAGGTGAAGACCGAGACCAACGCCAACGTCTCGGACGATGAGAATGACGGTGCGCCGCCCAATCCGTTCGAGTTCTTCTTCAATGGCCCGGGTGGCGGCGGCAATATGCAGCCCGGCCGGCCTCGCAAGCAGTTCGGCATGGCGTTGGGGTCCGGTTTCTTCATTTCGGCTGACGGCTATGTCGTGACCAACAACCATGTCGTCGACCATGCCAAGGAAGTCGATGTCGTCACCGATGCCGGCAAGACCTATACCGCCAAGGTGATCGGCGTCGATCCGAAGACCGATCTGGCTCTGCTCAAGGTCAAGGATGACGCTGTCAAATTCCCCTTTGTCGAGCTCGAAATGCAGAACGAGCCGCGCGTGGGCGACTGGGTCCTGGCCGTCGGCAATCCCTATGGCTTGGGTGGCACCGTGACGGCGGGCATCGTCTCGGCCCGCGGCCGCGACCTCAACAACTCGACCTATAACGACTTCCTGCAGATCGACGCTCCCGTCAATCGCGGCAATTCGGGCGGGCCGACCTTCGACCTCTCCGGCCGCGTGATCGGTGTGAACACCGCGATCTACTCGCCGTCCGGCGGTTCGATCGGTATCGGCTTCGCCATTCCCGCCGAGACGGTTTCTCGCGTGGTCTCGCAGCTGAAGTCCGACGGCCAGGTGACGCGCGGCTATATCGGGGTGCAGATCCAGCCGGTGAACCAGGATATCGCCGACTCGATCGGCCTGAAAAAGGCCGCGGGTGCGCTGATCGCCGACGTGACCAAGAATGGCCCCGCCGCCAAGGCCGGCCTGCAGTCGGGTGACGCCATCACGGCCGTCAACGGCAAGGAAATCGCCGATTCCCGTGAGCTGGCCCGTGCAATTGCCGATGTGAAGCCCGGCGAGACCGCCGACCTGACGGTCTGGCGTGATGGCAAGGAGCAGAGCATCAAGGTCGAGACCAGCAAGCTGCCGGGCGACAAGCAGTTGGCGGATGCGCGGTCTCTGCAGGATGACGACACAGGCGGTAAGAGCTCGCTCGCCGGTCTGGGTGTCGAACTCGCTCCTGCCGCGGCCGTGGCGGGTGCCGGCAAGGCCGGCGTGGTGGTGACCGACGTCGATCCGGGCAGCCCTGCCTCCGAATCACTGCGCCCGGGTGATGTCATTCTCGACATTGCCGGCAAGCAGGTGAGCAATGTACGTGAGGTTCGCGAGATCCTCTCGAGCGCCAAGGCCGACTCCAAGCGCACCGTGCTGCTGCGCGTGAAGAACAATGACGGTCTGCACTTCGTCGCCCTGCCGATCGGCAAGGTCTGATCCGACCGCTGAAGACTGATCCGGCTGCCCGGCATGGGCAACCGGATCAATTTACGGTTCAGATCCCATGCGGGGCCCATCCCGTCTCCTTCGGTCGGAGGAGAGTGAGGAGGGGGCTGCATTTTTGAACATGAATGTGAATGCTGCAGGGCGCAGGTCATTGCGCCCCTATGAGGTGACCTGGAAATGTGGCAAAGCTCGTCTCAGACGCCTTCAACTCAAAACGTGACTGAGTCTGAAACCAAAATGCGTATTCTGATCGTCGAGGACGACCGCGACGCAGCTGCTTACCTGGTCAAGGCCTTCTCGGAAGCGGGACATATTGCCGACCATGCCGCGGATGGTCTGAGCGGCTATGCGATGGCCAAGGATGGCCCCTATGACGTGCTGATCGTCGATCGCATGCTGCCCAAGCTCGACGGTCTTTCCATGATCTCGCGTCTGCGCCTCGAGGATACGCAGACGCCGGCCCTGATCCTGTCGGCGCTCGGTGAGGTCGATGACAGGGTCAAGGGGCTGCGGGCTGGCGGGGACGACTACCTGCCCAAGCCCTATGCCTTCTCGGAACTTCTGGCCCGGGTCGAGGTGCTGTCGCGCCGGCGGGCCGGCAAGGGTGAGGAAACGGTCTATCGGGTCGGCGATCTTGAGCTCGACCGTCTGTCCCATGTGGTCAAGCGGGCAGGCGAAGAGATCGACCTCCAGCCGCGCGAATTCCGGCTCCTGGAATACCTCATGAAGAATGCCGGCCAGGTGGTGACGCGCACCATGCTGCTCGAGCACGTCTGGGACTATCACTTCGATCCCGGTACCAACGTCATCGACGTCCATGTCTCGCGCCTGCGCTCCAAGCTCGACAAGGGTTTCGAGAAGCCTCTGCTGCACACCATCCGCGGGGCGGGCTACATGATCCGCGACAGTGCCAAGTAAGCTGTCCCGGCAGAGTTTTCAGGCGTGAGCACCAGGAACACCGCATCGGAGGCGGACTCGGAAAGACTGGCTGTGACCGGACTGCGAAAACTGATCCGAACCACGGCCTTCAAGCTGATGGCCGCCTATCTCCTGGTGTTCACGCTGTTTGCAGCCTCGCTGCTGGGTTATTTCTTCTGGAATGCGCAGCGCCTGCTCGGCTCGCAGATCAGCAATTCGATCAACAGCGAAATCAACGGTCTGAGCGACGAATATGCCCAGGGCGGCGTGATGCTGCTGGCCTCCACCATCGAGGCTCGCACCCGCAGGCCGGGGTCGCTGCTTTATCTGCTCACCACGCCGCAGGGAGAAGCGCTTGCGGGTAATGTCACCGAGCTGCCGGACGGCGTGCTCGACAAGCCGGGTCTCAGCAATATTCCCTATCGTCGCGACGATGGCGGCAAGGCCGGGCCCCGCACGGCCTTGGTGCGGGTTTTCGCCCTGCAGGACGGCTACAAGCTGCTGGTCGGCGTCGATCTCGACGAGCAGAGCCGCGTGCGCGCGATCATGTTCAACGCGGCGCTGTGGTCGGTCGGGCTGATCATGCTGCTTGGCGTGGCGGGCGGCTGGTTCGTGGCGCGGCGCGTTCTGCATCGTCTCGACGATATCAATGCCACCAGCCGCTCCATCATCGATGGCGATCTTGCCCGGCGCCTCAAGGTTGCGGGAACGGATGACGAATTCGACAGGCTGGCTTCGACGACCAACGCCATGCTGGACCGCATCCAGGAGTTGATGGCCGGCCTCAAGGAAGTTTCCGACAACATCGCCCATGATCTCAAGACGCCGTTGACGCGCCTGCGCAACCACGCCGAGGAAGCCTTGCGCACGGCCAGGGACGAGGACGCCTACCGTACCGCGCTCGATCGTACCATCGAGGAATCGGACAAGCTGATCGGTACCTTCAACGCGCTCTTGATGATCGCGCGGGCCGAAGGAGGCCGCATCGACGGGGCGCTCAGCGAGTTCGACGTCGCCGAGGCCGTACATGCGGTGGCGGAACTTTATGAACCCGTTGCCGAGGAGAGCGGTGCCAGGATCGTGGTAGCGGCGCAGTCGCCCCTACCGCTGCGCGGCAATCGCGAACTGGTCAGCCAGGCGCTGGCCAATCTCATCGACAACGCCCTCAAATACAGCCCCAAGGAGGAGGGCGGACCAGCCGGTGACGTGACGATTGCGGCCGAGAAGCGGGAGGGCCGCATCATTCTCAGTGTGGCAGATCATGGCGCCGGCATTCCACAGGCCGATCGGCAGAGGGTGCTCGAACGCTTTGTCCGGCTGGAGTCGAGCCGGACGCGTCCCGGTTCCGGCCTTGGCCTGGCGCTCGTCTCCGCCATGGTGAAGCTGCATGGCGGCAGTATCCGGCTGGAGGACAATCAGCCAGGCCTACGTGTGGTGCTGGAATTGCCCGACAAGCCCGCCGAAGAATCGGCTCAGTCCAGGCTAGCCCTGCGCCGCCCCGGCCTTCGCCTGCGGCCCTAACTCATCTGCAAGCAGGGTAGGGACGCGCAGCCAGCCCAGGGTGGGCAACGCGTGCTCGACCAGGAAGCCGCCGATATTCTTGCTGCGCGATAGTACCAGGCGCTGGCGGGCCGGGCTGGCATTCTGCTGCACGATCTCGACGAAATCGTCGCCGGTTGCGGCAACGATGGCGACATGGCCATAGCCGCTGGCGCCGGCAAACACGATCAGATCACCCTTGCGCGGCGGCTCCGTCTCGCCTTGGCGAAACTGCAGCATGCCGCGCCTGAGATTGAGCGCCCCATGCGGGGTCTCCTCGTCGAAGAAACTGATCGCGTGGCCCATGCCATCGGGCATGACATGGCCGCGAGCCTGGTAGAGATAGCGCTTGATGAATTCGACACACTGCCATTTCTGGCCAAAATAGGTGCCGTCGCCGGCATAATGGCGACCATGGGAGACGGTGAAGATCGGGCCGTTGTCATAGACGGCAACACCGTCCAGGCTCGCGATCGCCGTGCCGTTCGCCCAAGGGCTGCCTTTCCATTCGAAGCCGCGCAGAAAGACATAGGCGCCCGTGCCGCACAGAACCACGACAAGAGCACTCAATACCAGCCATTTGCGCATGCGATTTTTCCGGGTCAATGCTATCGCGAGGAACAACGAGAAAGACCGAAAGATTGTGGCGAGGCGGCGGCATGATTCCCATTGAAGACAAACGTCGTGTCAAATCCCGTTTCGCCGATCTGGCGGAGGCCCTGGATCCGGTCGGTCAGCCCGCCGTGGCCGCGGCGCTGGAAGGCGGACCGGACCATGCCGTGCTGGCCGGGCTTGCCACGGCCTCGCCCTTCCTGTGGGGGCTGGCTCTGGCTGATCCGGTGCGGCTGGAGCGTATCCTGGCCGGAGCACCCGAGACCGTGCTCGAAGCGGCGATTGCGCGGGCCAGGGCCCAGTGCAGCGCTGCGGCCGATATCGCCGAGGCCATGCGGGCGTTGCGCCTGCTCAAGCAGGAGGCTGCCCTGTTGATCGGCATCGCCGATCTCGGTTGCGCCTGGTGTCTCGCCGAGGTCACGATGGCCTTGACCCGTGTTGCCGACGAAAGCGCGACGCTGGCCTTGCGTTTCCTGCTGCGCGAGGCGGCCGCCGCAGGCCGCTTCCTGCCCGTCGACCCTGAAAATCCGGACAGGGATTGCGGTCTGGTGGCATTGGCTATGGGCAAGCAGGGGGCGTTCGAACTCAATTATTCATCCGATGTCGACCTGATCGTCCTCTACGATCCCGAAACGGCGCCCTTGCGCGAAGGGCTGGAGCCGGCGCCCTTCTTCGTGCGTCTGACCCAGGGGCTGGTCAAGCTGTTGTCCGAACGCACGGCGGACGGCTATGTCTTCCGGGTGGACTTGCGCCTGCGCCCCGATCCGGGCGCCACCGCGATCGCCATCTCGCTTCCCGCTGCCTATGGCTATTATGAAAGCGTCGGGCAGAACTGGGAACGGGCGGCCATGATCAAGGCGCGCGCCTGCGCCGGTGACATCGCGCTGGGTGAGCGCTTCCTCGCCGGGCTGGTGCCCTTCATCTGGCGGCGTCATCTCGACTATGCCGCCATTGCCGACGTCCATGCCATGAAACGGCAGATCCATGCCCATAAGGGTCATGAGGCGATCGCCGTGGCCGGGCATAATCTCAAGCTCGGTCGCGGTGGCATCCGCGAGATCGAGTTCTTCGTGCAGACCCAGCAGTTGATCGCCGGCGGCCGCAATCCCGATCTACGGGGACGCGGCACCATTGCCATGCTTGCGGCCTTGCAGGAGGCCAGCTGGATCACGCCGCAGGCGCGCGACCAGTTGACCGAGGCCTATGATTTTCTGCGCGGGCTCGAACATCGTCTTCAGATGATGGCGGACGAGCAGACCCACAGCCTGCCCACGGAGAAGACGGCTCTGCTGGAGTTTGCCCGCTTTGCCGGCTATGCAGATGTGGGCGCCTTTTCCAAGGCGCTGATCGCCCGCCTGGAAACCGTGCAGCAGCATTATGCCCGCTTGTTCGAGGCATCGGCGCCGCTCGCCAGCGACGTCGGCAGCCTGGTTTTCACCGGCAAGGAGAACGACCCGGAGACCCTGAAGACATTGGAGCGCCTGGGCTATGCCTCGCCCTCGCAGGTGGCGGAGATGATCCGCGGCTGGCATCACGGGCGCTACCCCGCCATGCGCTCGGCCAAGGCCCGCGAGGATCTTACCGAGCTCACGCCCGCCTTGCTGCAGGCACTGGCCAAGGAGGGCAGGCCCGACAAGGCCCTGTTCGTGTTCGACGGGCTGCTCGCCCGCATGCCCTCGGGCTACCAGCTCTTCTCGATTCTGCGCAACAACGCCAAGCTGTTTTCCGTGCTCGCCCGTATCGTTGGCGTAGCGCCGCGCCTGGCCGAGGTGCTGGTGCGGCGCCCTCATGCGCTCGACGGCCTGCTCGATCATGGCACGGAGGGAAGCGATGCTCAGGGGTTCAACGCACAGGCCTGGATCGACGGTCGCCTCGCCGGCGCGCTCGCGACGGGCGAGAGCTACGAGGACAAGCTCGACCTCGTGCGCATTTTCGTGCGCGAACGCATTTTCGTGCTTGGCGCCCGCCTGCTTTCCGGGGAACTCGATCCCCTGCTGGTCGGCGAGCAGATCACCGTTTTGGCACAGGCCGTGGTCAGGGCCTTGCTCGATCTCGTCATCACCGAGTTGAAGCAGGCCCATGGCAGCCCCCCCGGCGCCCGTGTCGGCATCATCGCCATGGGCAAGTTCGGCGGGTGGGAACTGACCTCCTCCTCCGACCTCGACCTGATCGTGCTCTATGACCATGATCCCGATGCCGTCGAAACCGACGGGCCACGTTCGATCGCGCCTTCGGTCTGGTTCGCCCGGCTGACGCAGCGGCTGATCGCCGCCCTCTCGGCTCCGACGGGGGAGGGGACGGCCTTCTCCGTCGACATGCGGCTGCGCCCTTCCGGTCAGAAGGGGCCGGTCGCCATCCATATCGATGGGTTCAGGGACTATCAGCTCAAGGAAGCCTGGACCTGGGAGCATATGGCGATGACGCGCGCGCGCGTCGTCGCCGGAGATGCCGAGTTCGGGCGGCTGGTCGCGGAAACGATCGCAGGGATCCTCACCGTGAAGCGCGAGCCCCGCAGGATACTCAAGGATGTCGCGGAAATGCGGGCCCTGCTCGAAAGCGAGAAAGGTGGGCGTGGGTCCTGGGACCTCAAGAATGCCCGGGGCGGCCTGGTCGACATCGAATTCATCGCCCAGACGCTTCAGCTCCTGCATGCGGCCGAGCATCCGGCGATACTCGACGTCAATACCGGCCGGGCTCTCGACAAGGCAATGGAGGCCGGTGTGCTGGCCAAGACGGCGCATCGGCGCCTCACCGAGTCCTGGCGGCTCTACACCGCTCTTTCCCAGGTGATCCGCTTTTGCGTCGGCGGCAATCTCGATCCAGACAAGACCTCTGAGACCGGCAAGATCCTGCTCAGCCATGTGGCCGAATGCAGCGATTTCGACGAGCTCAATGCCGTCATCGGGGTGACGCAGACCCAGGTGCGGGATATCTTCAAGCAGATCGTCGGCGGAAAGTAAGGCCTCACGCAGGGACGGGCTCGCTCGTTCGCCGACACCCTTCGAGCGGGCTCGATTTTGCCGTCGGGACGTGGAAGAATGGGATTGATCCTCGCTTCCAGACGGGAGCCTTCATTGGGAGATTTCTGCCAATGAGCGACACTGACTTTCGCCCTCGTACCAAGACCGAACTCAAGACCCAGCGGCCGCGGCTGCACAAGGTCATTCTGGTCAATGACGACTATACGCCCCGGGAATTCGTGGTGATGGTGCTCAAGGCCGAATTCCGTATGAACGAGTCACAGGCCTATCGCGTTATGCTTACCGCCCATCAAAGAGGCGTCTGTGTGGTGGCTGTCTTTGCGCACGACATCGCCGAGACAAAGGCCACGCGGGCGACGGAGATGGCGCGCAGCCAGGGCTATCCCCTGTTGTTCACCACGGAGCCGGAAGAATGAACACGCCCCGCACGATACAATCCTACGATGCCGAGATCGCGATCATTCGCGAGAACATCCGTCAATTGATGGAGCAGGCGGCGGCATCCTCCGGGGCCGCGAACGAGGACCTCCTGGCCGACCGCATCGCCGCTCAGGAGGCGCGGCTGGCGGCGCTGCAACAGCAGATGGATGGTGCTGAAAACACCGGTAAAGGGGGCACGAGCCGAACCTGACCACGCAAAAGGTGGCCGAGGCGATTGCGCCGGCGTCAGTGCAGCAAGGCTGCCGATGCCGGCCGTCTCGGCACGGGGCGCATCAGGACGGGGATGGCCGGTTCGATCATCGGACGCGTGGCTTCGACCGGCAGCACCACCATGACGACGGTGCCGACGCCCACGGCGGAGCGGATACGGATCGAGCCGCCATGCAATTCCGCCAGGGATTTGGCGATGGAAAGGCCGAGGCCCGACCCTTTATGCGTCTTGGTGAACTGGGTCTGAACCTGCTCGAAGGGGCGGCCGAGCTTGCCGATCGCTTCCGCCGGAATGCCGATGCCGGAATCCTCGACATAGAGGGCAACCCGGTTGCCGTGCTGGCGGATGCGCACGCCGATCCTGCCGCCTTCCGGCGTGAACTTGATGGCATTGGAGAGAAGATTGTTCATGATCAGGCGCAGGGCTCGGCGATCGGCCTGAACGTTCACGCCATTGCTCCAGGAGGGGTGGAGGCTGAGCTTCTTTGCTTCCGTCTCGGGCCGGATCGACCGCAGGAGGTCGCCGAGCAGCCTGTCGACCGCCACGAGTTCGCGTTGCAGCGTGACTTCGCCAGCTTCGATCTTCGACATTTCGAGAATGTCGTCGACGAAATTCAGGAGATAGCGCCCGCTGTCGTTGATGTCCTTGCAATAGCCGACATAGCGCGGCTGGCCGAGCGAGCCGAAGGTGCCGTTCTCCATCAATTCGGAAAAGCCGATGATGGCGTTGAGCGGCGTGCGTAGCTCATGGCTCATATTGGCGAGGAATTCCGACTTGGCCCGGTTGGCGGACTCGGCCTTGATCGTCTCCTCGGCATATTTTTCAGCCAATTCGGCCAATTCCTGGGTCTGGCGTTCGAGCACCTGCCGGGAACGCTTGAGGTCGGCGATCATGCCGATCAGGCTGCGCTCGCTGTCCATCAGCCGGGTCTGCTGCTCCTTCAGCGAGGTGATGTCGGTGCCGACGGAGACATAGCCGCCATCCTTGGTGCGCCGCTCGTTGATGGTGAGCCAGCGGCCGTCCTGGAGCTGCGCCTCGAAGGTGCGGGCGCCACGCTCGATCGGTGCGTTGGCGGACATGTTGGTGCGCACCACCGGCTGGGAGCCGGCCTCGACGATGGCACTGTAATGGGTGCCGGGGCGGACGAGACCATCCGGCAGATTGTGCAAGGCCTGGAACTTGGAATTGCAGATCACTAGGCGGTTGCCGGCGTCCCACAATACGAAGGCCTCCGAGATGGTCTCGATGGCGTCGCGCAGGCGCAAATCGGCCCGCTTGGTGTGCTCGGCGAAGCGCCGCTCCTCGGTTTCGTCGACGACGATGCCGATCAGCCGCTTGTTGCCTTGCGGGCCATAGACCAGTTCGCCGCGCACGCGCACGAAGATCCATTCGCCATTGGCGCAACGCATGCGGAAACGCCGGTCGATTGCGAGTGGCGGATCCTTGGCCAGCAGTTCGGCGGAAAGGGTGCGCAAGCCACCGTCGTCGATATGGATCAGCCGATCGATGTCGCTATGGACCAGAAGATCATCCTGCGGCTCGTAGCCGAGCAGATGGAACATCGAATCCGACCAGAACACCCGTCCGGCCTCGAGATCCCAGTCCCACAGGCCGGAGCGCCCACGGCTGAGCGCGGTTTCCAGCCGGTTGCGCACATTGTTGTAGATATCGTCGGCCCGGCGCGCCCGCGAAGCCTGCCAGTAATAGGCAAAGCCCAGGATCAGCAGCACGCCGCCGGTGGTGGTGGTGAAGACGAGCAGACGGCCGCTGAGGGCATACCAGCCCTCCAGGATATCGTCGACGGGCTTGGCGGCGACGATGCGCAGGCTCTCACTGGTGCCGATCGAAGCGAGCATGGCGGTGCCACCGACCGTGACGGTCAACTGGCCGCTGACGCGGTCGCCGATCGCGCCGATCAGGCCGGCGACGTCGCCGTTGTCGTTGAGCAGGCGGCCATGCGGCGTGATCACGGCAAGCAGGACGTGGTCGGGAGCCGTGATCGCGGCACGGGTCGGCACGCGGCCGCTCTGGGCGACGATCGCGCTCAGTTGCGCGGCGGCGGCCGAGACGATCAGATCGAGGTTGCGGCCGGCATCCTGCATGGCTTGCTGGCGGCTGTCGCGGGCCTGGATGAAGGCAGCGAGTGCAATGACGGCAAGGAAGGCAATGATCAGCAAGGGCACGGCCTTGCGCAGGATCGGCTCAAGCCCGATCAGTCGCCTATAGGTTGGGCAGACCAGTGTCTTGGCAAGGCCCCGGATGCCCGGCGCGCGCAAAGACGCATGTGTCGCGTTTGCACGCGCCATTGCTAAGCCCTTCCAGCCTTATCTGAGAATTTGCGATAGAGCAGGTGTTCATCACCGCCCCCGAATCGATAAGGCTATAAGAATCAACCTTCACGTGATTTGTCTAGAGTCGGCGTGAACACTTTTTTAATTATTTGTGTCCATTTGCGGCTGAAAAGCGAAGAATTCGCGCCCGATTCAAGACGAAATCTTGATGCTTGGGCTACATGTATGGGGCTGAAAACTCTATACCACAAGATGTGGTGGGGCGGGGCTGCTTTCCATCGGGTGCAGCCTATGAATGCTTCCCTAGAGGCACCAGTACTCTCGATTGCAATGGCCAGCCTCGCCAGAAATGACCGCATAGTTGCAACAACCGGTTCATGCAAGCGATCTTTGCGCGATGTCAGCAACGTCGCGCGATAACCCCGGCCGCCTTGCGATATCGCGCAACGTCGCCGCCGCCAAGGTGCGCCTGCCTGGCTCGAGCGAGCGCCAGGTCTTGAACGCGACCAGGAGCCGGGCCGCCAATTGCGGATTCTTCGGGTCGATCGCCAGGATGATGTCGGCGACGAAGCGGTAGCCTTCGCCATCGGGGCGATTGAACTGGGTCTGGTTGGCGGAACAGAAGGTGCCGATCAAGGCCCTGACGCGGTTGGGATTATGCAGGGAGAAAGCGGGATCGCGCATGAGTTCCTTGACGCGGTCCAGCGTGGCCTCAAGCGGCAGCATCGCCTGCACGCCCATCCATTTGTCGATGACCAGTGGATCGCTGTCGTAGCGTTCCCGGAAGCTGCGCAAGGCTCGTTCGCCGGCCGGCGTGCCCGACAGGGCTAGCGTGGCGAGCGCCGCCATCTCGTCGGTCATGTTGTCGGCCTTGTCGAACTGCGTCGCGGCGACATCGAGTGCTCGTGCGGTTCCTCCGGCACAGGCCAGATCGAGTGCGCCGTTGCGCAGGGAACGCCGTCCGGCATCGGCGGCCTGGGGCGAATAGGGGCCCGCCACCGTCATGGTCTCGATCGTGCGCAGCAGGTCGACCTGCAACTCCCGAGCCAAGGTCTGCCGCAGAATCGAGCGGGCCTGATAAATCGCCTGCGGATCGACGTCATTGCCGATTTCACGGGCGATATCCGTTTCGCTGGGCAAGGCCAGGGAGAGCGCGGTGAAGGCCGGATCGGCGGCCCCCTCGACAAGGAGGCCACGGACAGCCGCGACGAAGCGCGGATCGACCGGGGTCGCCGGATCCTTGACCAGCCGCAACAGCAGCTTGAGTGCGTAGCTCTGGGACGCCTGCCAGCGGTTGAAGGGGTCGCTGTCAGCCTTGAGCAGGGTCAGCAGAGCTTCCTCGTCGAGCGCGACCGTGAGCTTGACCGGGGCCGAGAAGCCGCGCAGCAGCGAGGGGACGGGCGCTTGGCGCACATTGCCAAACACAAAATTGCGCTCGGATTCGGCCAGGGCCACCAGGCCATCGAAAGGCTGGCCGTCGAGCGTGACGGCAAGATCGCCCTCCTCGCCGACCAGACCGAGGCGGATCGGGAACAGCATCGGTTGCTTGTTGGGCTGACCCGGCGTCGCCGGCAGGATCTGCTTCAGGTTGAGGTGATAGGTGCCGGCCTGCTCGTCCCAGCGTCCTTCGGCGCGGATCTCCGGTGTACCCGATTGCCTGTACCAGAGCATGAACTGGCCGAGATCGCGCCGACTTGCCTCGGCGAAACAGGTCAGGAAATCCTCGATGGTGACAGCCTCTCCGTCATGGCGCTGGAAATAGAGATCCATGCCGGCGGCGAAGGCCTCCCCGCCGATCAGGGTCTTGAGCATGCGCACGACCTCGGCACCCTTCTCATAGACCGTGGCCGTGTAGAAATTATTGATCTCGTTATAGATTTCAGGCCGGACAGGATGGGCGAGCGGCCCGCCGTCCTCGGAGAATTGTTGGCTGCGAAGGAGCTTGACGTCATTGATGCGCTTGACGGGCCGCGAGCGCTGGTCGGAGGAGAATTCCTGGTCGCGGAAGACCGTCAAGCCTTCCTTCAGGCAGAGCTGGAACCAGTCGCGGCAGGTGATGCGATTGCCCGTCCAGTTGTGGAAATATTCATGCGCGATGATGGCCTCGACAGCCGCGAAGTCGCCGTCCGTGGCCGTCTGGGGCAGGGCCAGCACATATTTGTCGTTGAAGATGTTGAGGCCCTTGTTCTCCATGGCGCCCATGTTGAAGTCGGACACGGCGACGACCATGAAGATGTCGAGGTCGTATTCCCGGCCAAAGGCCTCTTCGTCCCAGCGCATCGAGCGCTTGAGGGCATCCATGGCATAGGCGCAGCGATCCTCCTTGCCATGCTCGACATAGATCTCCAGCCTGACCTGCCGTCCGGAACGGGTGGTGAAGCTGTCGGCCACCATGGCAAGGTCGCCCGCCACCATGGCGAAGAGATAGGAGGGCTTGGGGAAGGGGTCGTGCCAGACGGCAAAGTGACGGCCGTCGGCCAAGGAGCCGTGCTCGGTCCGATTGCCGTTGGCGAGCAGTACCGGCGCTTCCTGGAACGAGGCCTCGATCCTTGTGGTGTAGACCGACAATACGTCCGGCCTGTCGAGGAAATAGGTGATGCGCCGGAAGCCCTCGGCCTCGCATTGGGTGCAATAGGCCGAATTGGATCGGTAGAGCCCCATCAATTGGGTATTGGCGGACGGATCCAGGCGCGTCTCGATGGCCAGCGTGAAAGGTTCGGCGGGCGGATGGTGGAGGCTGAAGCCATTGGGCGAAACCGAATAGGCTTCCGATGGCAGCGACACGCCGTCGAGCCAGGCCTCCACGAAGACGAGGCTGTCGCCGTCGAGCTTCAAGGCATCCTGCCCCGAGCTGCGCGCATTGCGCTGCAGAGTGAGGGTGGAAACGATACGCGTCTGCGTCCGCTCGAGCCGGATATCGAGATGCACCGTATCGATCAGGAAGGCGGGGACCCGATAGTCGGCGAGGCGAACGGGTTCCAGGGCAGCTTCGGTCATAGGGGCTTCATTCCGGCAGGGACAATCTGAATCGTCGGCTATCCCTCATCATGACGGATGAGGGGCGTGCACCGCAACCCGGGGCGCGCCGGTTCGAGAGGATGGTATCGATCGTCTTCGCCAGAGTGCCGTAATGTTGGTGCCGTTCGTGACGCGTGCTTTCCACGCCAACACGAAGGTTTCGATGCTCAATTCCGATAGATCGCGGTTCTTCCGCGCCTGGCTGAGGCGGCCCTTGCGCATTGCGTCGGTGACGCCCTCCAGTGCCGTTCTGGCGGCGCTGATCACCCGGGAAATCACCGCCGTGTCGGCACCGGTGCTCGAACTTGGCCCCGGTACCGGCATCTTCACCCAGGCGCTCATGGCGCGGGGCATCGCAGAGGACGACATCACCCTGATCGAGCGCGAAGAATCCTTCGTCACCGGCCTACAAGACCGCTTCCCGCATGCGCGATTGCTCCCGATCGATGTCAGGGAGATCGCACGCGAGGAGGCTTTGCGAAATCGCAGCTTCGGCGCCATCGTCAGCGGGTTGCCTTTGCCGAATCTCAGCCGCAACGATCTCTATGCCCTGATTGGGGACTGTTTCGAACGCCTGATCCAGGGGGGCGCTTTCTATCAGTTCACCTATGGACTGAAATGCCCCATCCCTGAGAGGATCTTGCGAGCCCTGGGGCTGCGCTCCGACAGGATCGGCTGGACATTGCGCAATTTTCCTCCGGCTGTCGTCTATCGTATCAGTCGCCGGGGATGCCGGGTCGCCGCCGATGACGCCGCGATTCCATGACGATAGGGCTGATCATGAAGGCTGAGGGGCGATATGCGTGTCTTGCTCGTCGAGGATGAACCACGCATGGCGGCGGCGTTACGCTCAGCGCTCACCGTCAAGCACGACATGGTCATGGATCATGTCGCCACGCTGGCCGATGCCGAACTTGTCGCGGGGGATATCGATTATGACGCCATCCTGCTCGATCGTCAGCTTCCGGATGGGGATGGCCTCGATCTGGTGGCGAGGCTGCGAAGCCGGGGCGTCATGCTTCCCATCATCGTGATCACCGCCAAGGGGGCAGTGCCGGAGAGGGTGACCGGGCTCGAACTTGGGGCGGACGATTATCTGGCCAAACCCTTTGCCTTGGACGAGTTGTTGGCGCGCCTGCGCGCGGTTATGCGCCGGCCCAGCGATTTGCGCCCGAGTCGGATCAGCATCGGCAGGCTGTCTTTCGACATGACGTTTCAGGAGATATCGGTCGATGGCAGGCCCTTCGACCTGCCAAGGCGCGAGATTCTCGTGCTGGAATGCCTGATGCGGAGGGTCGGGCGCATGGTGCCGCGCTCGGTTCTCATGGAAGCGGTGTTCAGCCTGGACGATGAAATTCAGTCTAACGCCCTGGATTCCCATATCTCGCGGCTCAGGCGCAAACTGGCTGGGGCCCAGGCCGGCGTCGTCGTCAATGTGGTGCGCGGGCTCGGCTACATGTTGCGCGAGGAAACGTGAGCTCCGGCGGGCCATACTCTCTGCGCCAGCGCCTGTTCTGGCGGCTGCTGGGGGTGCAGTCGGTGGTTCTGCTGATGGTGGTGGCGGTGCTTTTCGGCTCCGGGCAGCTTGCCAGCCTGCGATCGACCGATGCGACCATCGAAATGCTGCGTGATGCCGTCATCCAACAACCGTCCGGTGCACTGGCCCTCGAGGCGACCCCTGCGCTGGAAGCCTTGCGCAAGCAGGAGCCGGATCTGTGGTTCCTCATTCGCGACACCAGGGGACAAAGGCTCAGCGAAGGACGCATCCCCGAGGAATACGCCCGTATCGGCACGGCGCTCGATCAGATCGGGCAGGCGCGGCTTGGTTGGAACATCGGCGATCCCGATCGGCCGACCGCGCGCATGCGCTGGGCCGAGACATCTGCAGGCCGGTTGCAATTCATCACCGGCACCGAAGTCTTCGCCTCGCCATTGCTGGTGATGATGGGGGCATCGCTCGTCCTGGCCAAGCTGGTCGCGCCCATCGTTCTGGTCATGGCCGTCGGCGCCCTGATCGCAACGCCGCTCGTGGTGCGAAAGTCCCTGGCAGGTGTCGATCGGGCAGCGAAACAGGCCGATGCCATCGACGCCATCGAAAGGGGCGGCCGGCTTTCGACGGACGATATTCCCGGTGAGGTCACCCCGCTGGTGAAGGCCGTGAACCGGGCACTCGATCGCCTGGACGAAGGCTTCGAACGCCAGGAGCGCTTCCTGGCCGATGCCGCGCATGAACTGCGCACGCCGATCGCCATCCTGAGCACGAGGATCGGCGCGCTGCCGGACGGAGCCGAACGCTCGCAATTGCTGGAGGATTCCGAACGGCTGACCATCCTGACAGAGCAGATGCTGGACCTCCAGCGTCTCAGGCAGGGCAAGGCGGAGTTCGAGGCGATCGATATCGGTGAGCTGGCGAGCGAAGTGGGTCTCGACATGGCGCCTATCGCCTTTGCCGCTGGCTATACGATGCAGTTCGATAACCGAGGGAGCGGTCGCACCCAGGGAGATCGATCCAGTTTGAGGCGTGCCCTGATGAACATCGTCCAGAATGCGGTCGACCATGGCGGCAGACGTGGTGAGATCGGCGTAATCGTCGAGGCGAACTGGGTGGAGATCCGCGACGAAGGGCCGGGGATCTCGGCCGAATTGCAGGAACGTATCTTCGAACCCTTCTTCAAGCACCACCAGAACGGGCGGGGAGCCGGCCTTGGCCTCCACCTCGTACGCGACATCATGCGGATGCATGGTGGTGAGGTCACGATAAGCAACGGCGCAAAAGGGGTCATCTGCAGGCTTATGTTTCCGAAAGCCTGAAATCGCGGTGAACCTATGCCGCTGGCCGAAAGACCTTCAAGCGCCTAACTTTAGCCCATCAGTGCGAGAATGGCCTTCGCCATGTCCGGGGCGCGATTGCGCAGCGGGCCTTGGAGCCGGCCGTAGACGGTGAAGATGGCGGGCTGGGCGACGATGCCCAGTGCCATCGCGGTCAGGAGGTCGGCGTCTCGCTCGGGGATGTCCCTGCGTTGCATGGCTCCGGCAAAGATCGAGCGCACAGCCTCGACGACGTTCTTGTCGGTTTCATTGGGCACTTCGGCCAGATGGGTGTGCTGGGAGAGCAGCAGGAAGGTGAACAGGGCCCGATCCTCGTCGAAAAGTTCGCAGAAGACCTCGACGATCCGCATGATCTTGGCATCGAACCGGGGATGGGCCTGGTCGGCGGCGAGGATATCGGCCGCAAGCCTGGCATAGCCATCCAGGAACAGGGAGCGCGACAGGGCGTCCTTGGATGGGAAGTGACGATAGAGTGCAGCCTCCGCCACGCCGACGGCGCCGGCGATATCGCGGATGGAGGTCCCTGACACCCCTTTATCGGCGAACAGGCGCAGGGCCTCCGTCACGATCTTGGCGCGGGTCTTCGATCCGTCACGCATGGTTCTCGCCCGTTCCATCCTGGATGGCCTTGGCCGGAACCGGTGCTTCCGATTCGACTGCCTTGTCCGCGAGGGTCTTGGAATCGGCGGCAGGACGAGCCGGGGCGGCGAGCGGAGCGGGCTGTGGGCGGTGAGAGTCAGGCTCGGTGCCATTGCCCTGCGCAGATGAAGGTGCCGCGGGCAAATTCTCGGTAGGTCTGGGCGAATCGGGTAAGCCCGGCAGCGGAGCAGGGGGGAGGACCTTGGCCTCGCCGGTGCCCGCACCGGCATTGGCCTGGCGCTCCTTCAGCATCTTGTTAAGGCCGACATAGTCGGTCTTGCCGGTACCCATCACCGGCATGGCGTCGATGATCATGATCTCCGCAGGGATCATCAATTCGGCGGCATGCTTGTAGCGCAGATGCGCGATCACATCGGCGCGGTTGGCCTGCTTGTGCGGCGTGATCAGCACCAGCCGCTCGCCCTTGCGCGGATCGGGGGTCGCCAGCACGGCGACCGGGCTCTCCGGCCACAGATCGGCGAGCATGGCCTCGACCGCGGCGAGCGAAACCATCTCGCCGCCGATCTTGGCGAAGCGCTTGGCCCGGCCCTTGATGGCGATGAAGCCCTGCGGGTCGATGGTGACGATGTCGCCGGTGTCGTACCAGCCTTCCTCGGGCGCGGTGATCTCGCCTGGCTGATCGGCCTTGAGATAGCCCAGCATCACATTGGGGCCGCGCACATGCAGGCGCCCGCCTTCCTCGATGCCCGGGATTTCCTCCAGCCGCGTCTCCATGTCGGGCAGCGCCCGGCCGACGGTGCCGTTCTTGTTGAACATCGGCGTGTTCAGCGCCAGCACCGGCGAGGTCTCGGTGACGCCATAGCCCTCCAGGATGCGCAGGCCGAACTTCTCGTTATAGGCCCGCCGCGTCTCCACTTTCACCGGCTCGGCGCCGGCCACGACATAGCGTAGCGAGCGGAAGTCGTAGGGGTTGGCCATCTTGGCATAGCCGGCGAGGAAGGTGTCGGTGCCGAACAGGGCGGTGGCGTTGGTGCCGTAGATCAACTCGGGAATGATGCGATAGTGCAGCGGTGTTGGGTAGAGATAGAGCCTGACGCCGTTGACGAGCGGCAGGATCATGCCGCCGGTCAGGCCGAAGGAATGGAACACCGGCAGTACGTTGAAGACGATGTCGCCGGGGCCGAAATCGATGCGGGCGCCGACCTGCGCGATGTTGGAGAGAATGTTGCGGTGCGACAGCACCACGCCCTTTGGTGCCCCCTCCGAACCCGAGGTGAACAGGACGGCGGCAGGGGCGTCCGGCGTGGGCTTGGCATGGGCCCGTCCGGCGCCGAGGAGGCCCCTCAGCTTGTCGGCGGTGCCGACTTCGGCGCGCACATCCTCCAGCCAGACGAAGCGGACATGCGCCTCCATCGCGGCCACGACGTCACCGAGCCGGCCCTTCTCCACGAAGGCGCGGGACGATAGCACTGTCTTCACCTGTGCGGTCTTGCAGGCCGAGATCAGGTTGGCCTGGCCGGCCGAGAAGTTCAGCATGGCCGGAAGGCGCCCGATCGACTGCAGGGCGAAGAAGGTGACGGCGACGGCATTGGCGTTGGGCAGGAGCACGCCGACATGTTCGCCAGGCGCTGTGAAGGCTTCGAACTTGCGTCCGAGCACGTTGATGCCGATGAGCAGGCGCTTATAGGTGAGGCTGCCGCTGACCGGATCCTCCAGCACCACCCGCTTGCGGCCATATTTGTCGGCAGCCGCCACCAAAGCGCGGAAGAGATCGGTGTCGACGGAACTCGTCTTGTAGATGAGGTCCGACATCACGTCGTAGAGGGCGGCACCGGCGGCCTGGCGGCGCTTCTTGCCGCGCAGGTCATCGTCGATCGTAAGGCGCGTCGGCTCGGTGAAAGTCACCGTCACCTTCGGAAACCAGCGGCGCGAGACCTTGTTGGCATCGAGCCTGGTGAAGGGCGTGCGCTCCAAGCCGTCGATACGCATCGGCACGATGTTGGCATGCGACTTGTCGGCGATCAGGCCGGCGCCGTCATAGACCTTCATTAGCGCGCCGGTAACGGTGAGGCGTCCCTCGGGGAAGATCACCAGGGTTTCGCCGGCTTTCACGGCATTGATCAGCCCGCGCGTCGCCATCGGCTTGGTCGGATCGAGCGGATAGGCCCGGCAGATCTTCAGGAAGGGCTTGACCCACCAGGCCTTGGCGATGGTGTGATCGATGGCGAACACCGGGTCCTTGTCAAGGAGGGCCAGGACCAGGCCGGCATCGAGAAAGCTGACATGATTGATCGCGATGATGCGATGGGGTGTCGGCGTCTCCAGGTTCTCGATGCCCTTGACCTCGAGGCGATAGATCAGCCGGTAGAGCAGCAGGATGAGGTCACGGAAGCGGCTCATCGGCAGGACGTAGAGCAGGACGATGCCGGCGATGATGTTGAGGATGGCTATACCAAGGAGGCCGGCCGGCGTCGACAAGCCGACGAACTTTTGCAGGATAGCCAAGCCGCCGGCACCCACCACCATGAATAGGGAGGTGATCACATTACCGCCGGCGATAATGCGCGCACGCTCGTCTTTGGGAGCCCAATGCTGGACGGCAGCATAGATGGGAACAATGAAAAGCCCCGCCGCCGCCGCCATGAGAGCAAGGGCCAGCGTCATCTGCAAACCAGCCACGCTGGTGAAATAGCCCCAGAAGAACAGAGGCTCCTGTGAAGCGGTGGCGCCGAAGGCGAGCCAAGCGACATAGACGCCGGCAAGACCCATAAGGATGCAGCCAATCGGTGAGAGCAACACGATGATGCGCCCGGCGGCAAGCCGCGCGGCTAGAACGGAGCCTATTGCAATGCCGATGGAAAAGGCCGTGGTGAATAGGGCGTTTACCGTTTCGTCACCGCCGATCACGCTATGGGCAAGTGAGGGCGTCAGTGAGAGCAGGACGATACCGCTCATCCAGAACCAAGCCACCGCGATCGAGCCGACCAGCAGTTTTCGGTCCGCCGCCACCATAGCCAGCAATTCGTAGCTCGAGCGCAATACGTTCCAGTCGATCTTCAGATCCGGTGCGCCCTGGGCCGTCGGAGGAATGGCGCGCGCGAACAACCAACAAGCAAAGGCGACTACCACCATGATCCCTGCAACTAGGCTGCTGGGGAGATGCGGTGCCACGAAGGTCGCACCGATGATGCCGATCAGAATAGAGAGGAAGGTCCCTGCCTCGATCAGGCCGTTGCCGGCAGGCAGCTCTTCCGGCGCGAGCTGGTCCGGTAGCATGCCGTATTTTACTGGCGTGAACAGCGTGCCCATAATGCCTAGGGTAAGCATGCTCACCAGCAGGATCGGAACGGAATGGATGGCGAAACCTATAGCCGCGACAGCAACAATGACAATTTCGACAAATTTGATGCGTTCGGCCACGCGTGCCTTATCGAAGCGGTCAGCCAATTGCCCGGCGAGCCCGGATAGAAATAAGCCGGGCAGGACCAGGAGAGCGCCAGCTATGGCGACAAGGCTGTCGCTGCCTTCCATAGCCGGTGTCCCGGCAATGCCGTAGACCGCCAGAACGGTGAGCGCAGTCTTGATGAAATTGTCGTTGAAGGCGCTGAAGAACTGGCTCCAGAACAGGGGCCAGAAGCGGCGGGCGGACATCAGCGATGCGAGCATCGGCGTGGTTCCTGGATGGGCGCGTACCGGGCGCGGGAGAATCGCATTTAAGTTAGCGTTCGTTCACTAACTTAAAATGTATGGTAAACGGCGTCAAGGCGGGGGAGGTTGGCGCAGGTCCGGCATGTGCGCCGCTGCACAATGGCTGGAGCCATCGATATCGTGTGGCCATCCTAGAGCAAAACGCGTTCAAGTGTGAACGCTTATTTCCTCTAACTCTTTGTTTCGACGCGTCTTTGCGATTCTTGGTGATCCCGTCTCTTCGCAAAACGCTTTAGCCTTCGCGCCTGACGACTTCCAGGAAGAGTTCGCCGTAGCGCTCCAGCTTCGCCTGCCCCACGCCCGGTAGGGCCAGAAATTCGGGCAGGGTGCCGGGGCGCTCGCTCGCCATGGCGCGCAATGTGGTGTCGGCAAAGATCATGTAGGGCGGCACGCTTTGCTCGCGGGCGAGCCGACTGCGCTCGGTGCGAAGGGCGGCGAACAGGGCGCCGTCGCGTTCCGACATCTCGACCTCACCCCGCCGAGCGCGTTTTGCCTCGGTGCTCTTGCGTGGCCGGTCGCGGCGGAAGACGATTTGCCGCTCGCCCTTGAACACGGCCCGCGCCTCTTCGGCCAGGATCAGGGCGCCATGAGCCTCGTGGTTGACATTGACGAGGCCGGCGGCGGTGAGCTGGCGCAGCACCGATTGCCAGGTACGCGCCTCGATGTCCTTGCCGGCCCCGAAGACGGGCTGGTTGTCGTGGCCGAAGCGCTGGACTTTCTCCGTGACCTTGCCGGTGAGCACGTCGATGATATGGGCGGCGCCGAACATCTGACCGGTGCGGTAGATCGCGGCCATCGCCTTGACCGCGGCATCGGTGCCGTCCCAGCTCTCGACCGGCGAAAGGCAGGTATCGCAATTGCCGCAACGGCCGGGATGGGTCTCGCCGAAATGAGCGAGGATGGCCTTGCGCCGGCATTCGGCGGTTTCGCAGATGCCGAGCAGGGCGTTGAGCTTGCCGAGTTCGACCCGCTTCACCGTCTCCGGCGCATTGCCCTCCTGGATCATGCGGCGGCGCTGTACCACATCGGCCATGCCGTAGCTCATCCAGGCATCCGAGGGTAGGCCATCGCGCCCTGCGCGGCCCGTCTCCTGGTAATAGGCTTCCACCGAGGCCGGGATATCGAGATGGGCGACATAGCGTACATCAGGCTTGTCGATGCCCATGCCGAAGGCAACCGTAGCGACCAGGCAGAGATCTTCCTCCTCCAGGAAGGCGTCCTGGTTGGCGCTGCGAACAGCCACTTCCAGGCCGGCATGATAGGGCAGGGCGCGGATACCCTGCTCGTTCAGCCATTGCGCCGTTTCCTCGACCTTGGCGCGCGATAGGCAGTAGACGATACCGCTATTGCCCTTGTGCGCAGCCAGGAAGGCCAGCAATTGCCGGCGGGCGTTGTCACGCTCGACGATGGCGTAGCTGATGTTGGGCCGGTCGAAGCTGGTGGCGAAGACCTCGGCCTCGTTGAGACCGAGCCGCTCGATGATGTCGGCGCGAGTGACCGGGTCGGCCGTGGCAGTGAGGGCGATGCGGGGTACGCCGGGGAAGGAAGCGGCGAGGCCGCCGAGTTCGCGATATTCGGGCCGGAAGTCGTGGCCCCATTGGCTGACGCAATGGGCCTCGTCGATGGCGAAGAGCGCGATGTCGGCATCGGCGATCAGCGACTGGAAACCCTGTGTCGCCACACGCTCGGGGGCGACGTAGAGCAGGTCGAGCTTGCCGTCCATCAGGGAGCGGCGGACCTTGTAGGCTTCCTCGCGCGACAGCGAGGAATTGAGCGCCGCCGCGCGCACGCCAGCCTGCTTGAGCGCCTCGACCTGGTCGCGCATCAGGGCGATCAGCGGCGAGACCACGATGCCGACGCCGCGCCGGCACAAAGCCGGGATCTGGTAGCACAGCGACTTGCCGGCTCCGGTCGGGAACAGCACCACCGCATCGCCGCCCTCGGTGACATGCCGCACCACCGCCTCCTGCTGGCCGCGAAAGGCGCTGTAGCCGAATATGGCGTTGAGGACGGAGAGAGGATCTTGAGGAGAAGAGCGGGTCATGCCTGCAGGATGCACCTTTGGAGCCTGATTCCATTCCAGGGACATCATGGACACTTACCCGACAGGGGCCATGATTCGAAAATCTCCCGCGTCGATTTCCCACGCTGACAGGCAATTGCGGTGGAACGGTCGCGGTCGCGAATGCCGGCAATGTGCCCCTCGGCCAGAATGCGGGTTACACCCGCAACACCGTTGACGGTCTACCGAGATGTTGACGGTCTACCGAGATAAAGATAGTTATGTTATAACGTTTCATATAAATGAAGCCCATTCTGGCGCCCGTGGTATCGACATGCTCCGAGGCGCCTGCAACGGATCAAGGAATTCCGACATCATGCAGCCCGCGCCGCAGACACCCGTCACCGTCCTCACTGGCTATCTCGGAGCAGGCAAGACCACGCTTCTCAACCGCATCCTGACCGAGAGCCACGGCAGGAAATATGCTGTCATCGTCAACGAGTTCGGCGAAGTCGGCATCGACAATGATCTCGTCGTCGATACCGACGAGGAGATCTTCGAGATGAACAATGGTTGCATTTGCTGCACGGTGCGCGGCGATCTTATCCGCATCATCGAGGGTCTGATGCGCCGGCGCGACCGCTTCGATGCCATCCTGATCGAGACGACCGGGCTGGCTGATCCCGCGCCGGTCGCCCAGACTTTCTTCGTCGACGACGATGTGCGCGCCAAGACCAGGCTCGATTCGATCGTCACCGTGGTCGACGCCAAGCATCTGCTTGGCGAAATCGAGACAGCGCATGAGGCCCAGGAGCAGCTTGCCTTTGCCGATACCATCCTCCTCAACAAGACCGATCTGGTCACGGCCGGGGAACTCGAACGGGTGGTGAAGCGGATCCGCCGCATCAATCCCACCGCTACCCTCCACGAGACACGCCGCTGCGATATCGCGCTCGACAAGGTGCTGGATCGCGGTGCCTTCGACCTCGACCGCATCCTGGAAGCCGAACCCGATTTTCTTGCAGGATTCCATGACCATGAGCATGACGACCATGTCGGCAGCTTCGCCCTCGTTGCCCGCGAGCCGCTCGACCCCGGCAAGTTCATGCCCTGGCTGAACACGATCGTGCAGCAATTCGGCACCGACATGCTTCGGCTGAAAGGCATCATCGCCTTCGAAGGCGATCCCCAGCGCTTCGTGGTGCAGGGTGTGCATATGCTGATCGAGGGCGATCATCAGCGCCCCTGGAAGCCGGAAGAGGAGCGCAGGAGCCGTCTGGTGTTCATCGGGCGTAATCTGCCGAAAGACGTGATCGAACAGGGGTTCCTGGCCTGTCGGGCCTAAAGCGTTTTGCTCCAGGTGAGGGAAGGCGCGTGCTGGGGCGGTAAAACAGGGCTCGCCATCGGACGCCACCCGCTTTGCATATTCACTTGACCGCGATCGGGACACCCCGGTAACTGTGGCACTGACGGTTTCCGTCGGGTGCGAGCCCGATGGGAGTAATAGGGAACACGGTCCGGCTTTCTCGAAGCCCATGCCGTGGCTGCCCCCGCAACTGTAGGCGGATTGCCGAGCATCCTCGTGGCGCCAAAAGCGCCATGCCACTGTGGGTGACCCCATGGGAAGGCAGAGGCAAGGCCGATATCCGCGAGCCAGGAAACCTGCCGTCATCTCGATCAATCCCATGTCACGGGCGGGGATGCCCGGAACAGGAGACAATGTGACGTTTCTTCCCGCCATCTCGGGCCGTCGCCCACCTGTTCCCTCCGCTTCGCGCCATCAGACCCTCTGCCATAGCCTGGCCTGAGGGCGTTTCCCGTTTTCGGCCCTGCGCCGAACAGCGCCATCTTCCTATCGCGAACCGAGAGAACGTCATGACTTTTCCCAAGGCAAAGGCCTGCTGGTCGAGCTTCGCCGTCATGCTTGCGGCCGGCTTCAGCCTGACGCTGAGCATCGATCCAGCCGCCGCCCAGGCGACCAAATATCCGCTCAAGATCACCAATTGCGGACGCACCGTCACCTTCGACCATGCTCCGCAGCGCACTGTCTCCGTCGGTCAGAGCGGTACGGAGGTTCTCTACCTTCTCGGTCTTGCCGACAAGGTGGTGGGGACGGCCGTCTGGTTCGGCCCGGTTCTGCCGGGCTACGAAGAGGCCAACGCCAAGATTCCGCGCCTGGCCGACAATGATCCGAGCTTCGAAAGCGTGATCGCCAAGAAACCCGACCTCGTGACCGCCCAGTTCCAGTGGCATGTCGGCCCCAGTGGCATCGTCGGCAAGCCCGAGCAGTTCGAGGAACTGGGTATCCCGACCTATGTTTCGCCCGCCGATTGCGTCGGCAAGGACAATTCCAGCGGTGGCGACGGCACCCGCGGCACCCTTTTCACCATGGATCTGGTCTATCAGGAGATCAGGGAACTCGCCGAGATCTTCGACGTGCAGGGGCGCGGCTCGAAGGTCATCGCGGACCTGAAGGCACGCGAGGAAGCCGCCCGCCGCAAGATCGCCGCCGGCGATGGCAAGGTCTCGGCCGCCTTCTGGTTTTCGAGCGCCAAGGTCGATGTCGATCCCTATATGGCCGGCAAGAACAGCGTCCCAGGCTACATCATGTCCGTCCTGGCTGTCCGGAACATCGTGGAAAGCGAGGAGGAATGGCCGAGCGTCGGTTGGGAGACCGTCGCCAAGGCCGATCCCACCATCATCGTCGCCGGCAGGATGGACCGTCGCCGCTATCCCGCCGACGACATCGCCGTGAAGCTCAATTTCCTCAAGACCGATCCGGTGGCGAGCCTGATGCCGGCCGTCAAGCAGGGCCATGTCGTGGAAATGGACGTCCAGGCCATGCAGCCGAGCGTGCGTGTCGTCGACGGCATCGAGATGCTCGCCGATGCCATCCAGCGTTTCGGCCTGAAGCGTTGAGATGAACCGCGCTGTCACGCGATTGCTGGCAATCGGCATGCTGGCGCTGGCCGTGCTGGTGTTGGCGCTCTGGCTGGGCGCCGCCATCGGCGAGACGGCCATCCCGATGGAGGTGGTGGCCAAGACGGCGGCCAACCGCCTGTGGGGCGCCGGCTACATTCTCGATCGCATCGATGAAGGCATCGTGTGGAACTACAGGCTGAGCCGCGCCGTCGTCGCGGCCTGCTGCGGCGCGGCCCTGGCGCTGTCGGGTGTCGTGCTGCAGTCGCTGCTGCGCAATGTCCTGGCCGATCCCTATGTGCTCGGCATCTCGGCCGGGGCATCGACGGGGGCAGTCGGGGTCGCCATTCTCGGCCTCGGCGCAGGATTTTTGAGCCTGCCGGCCGGCGCCTTTCTCGGTGCGCTGGTGGCCTTCGGTTTCGTCGCCTTGCTGGCGATGCGATCGGGGCGCGGAACCGGCGCGGTGATCCTCGCAGGCGTGGCGGGGTCTCAGCTTTTCAATGCCCTGACCTCCTTCATCGTCACCAAGGCGGCCAATGCCGAACAGGCGCGGGGCATCATGTTCTGGCTGCTGGGCAATCTTTCGGGCGTGCGCTGGCCGGATGTCTGGCTGGCCCTGCCGATCACGGCCGTGGGGCTGCTGGTCTGCCTCTGGCACGCTCGCGCGCTTGATGCCTTCACCTTCGGTACGGAATCGGCGGCATCCCTCGGCATTTCCGTCCGGCGCGCTTATGTCGTGCTCGTCGGCGTCGCGGCGATGATGACGGCGGTGATGGTCAGCATCGTCGGATCGATCGGCTTCGTCGGTCTGGTGATTCCGCACGCCGCGCGGATGGTGGTGGGCGTGCGCCATGGGCGATTGCTGCCGGCCAGCGCCCTGATCGGCGCCGTCTTCATGATCGTCGCGGACATTCTGTCCCGGATCATCATCCCCGGCCAGGTCCTGCCGATCGGGGTGATCACGGCCCTTGTCGGCGCGCCGGCCTTCGCTCTCATCCTCAGCCAGAGAAAGGCGACGGCATGAGCCTGTCGGCACGCAATCTGTCCTGGTCGGCGGGCGGGGTCTCGATCCTGCAGGGTGTATCGCTGGAGGTTCGTCCGGGCGAGTTGCTCGGCATCATCGGCCCGAACGGCTCGGGCAAGACCAGCCTGATGTCCCTGCTGGCCGGTATCCGCCGCCCGCAGGGCGGCGAGGTGTTGCTGTCGGGCCAGCCACTCCACGCCTTGGCTCGCCGCGAAATCGCGCGCCGGATCGCTCTGGTCGAGCAACAGGCCGAGACGGCCGATCGCATTACCGCCCGCCAGGCCGTGGAGCTCGGGCGGACGCCGCATCTGGGTGCCTTCATGCCTTGGTCTGGCAAGGACGATGCCATCGTCGACCTCGCACTGGAGGAGGTTGCCATGACCAGCCTTGCCGCTCGCCTGTGGCATACGCTCTCGGGCGGCGAGCGCCAGCGCCTCCACATCGCCCGCGCCTTGGCGCAACAGCCCGAAATCCTGCTTCTCGACGAGCCCACCAATCATCTCGATATCGGCCACCAGATCGGCCTGCTGCATCTGGTTCATCGCCAGAACCTCACTGTCGTGGCGGCCCTGCATGATCTCAATCATGCGGCGATGTTCTGCGATCGGATCGCGCTGATGCGGGCGGGGCGGATCGAGGCGATCGGTCCTCCGTCCGAGGTGCTGACGGCTTCGCGCATCCAGTCGGTCTTCGGTGTCGCCGCTGAGGTTGTCCACGACGGTACCGGTGGCTGTTTCATCCGCTATCGGCATCCGGATCTTCCAGTGCCGCGGCCGGGCTGGGTCGCGGCTGCGTCATGACGCGGGCTCAACCGACAGATGAGGAGGGCCGACGGATGACGGGCGCCAGTTCAGCGAATTTCGATCTCAAGGAAGAGATCCGTGATTATTGGTCGAGGCGTTCGGAAACCTTCGACCGCGCCTTCGGGCATCATATTCCCGAAGGGCCGGAATTCGAGGCCTGGGCCGCGGCGATCCGCGATCATCTCGGTACCGAACCGCGCCGGATCCTCGATCTGGCTTGTGGGACGGGCGAGATCACCAAGCTGCTGCTGGCGCTCGGCCACGAGGTCACGGCCCTGGATTTCTCCGAGGCCATGTTGGCGGTGGCCCGTCGCAAGCATGCCGGCCGGCAGCGCCTGCGCTTCCGGCTCGGCGACGCCGAGAACACCATGGAACCGGAAGGCGCCTATGACGCGGTCGTCTGCCGGCATCTGGTCTGGACACTGACCGAGCCGCAGAAGGCCTTTGCCGATTGGTATCGCGTGCTGAAGCCGGGCGGCAGATTGCTATTCTTCGACGGGGATTGGGCCAGGCCCACCAGGGTCGGCCGGATGGCGTCCAAGCTCATCGCCCTGATCGACCGCCTCGGCGGTGCCGATCCCTATTATGACAGCGCGATGAGCGAGCGCCATGCCCGCATCATGGAGAGGCTACCTTTCGGTAGGGGGCTACGGAGCGCCGATCTCCTTCCGTTCCTGGAGCTGGCCGGTTTCAGGAATATCGTGATCTCTTCGCATCGGCCGATTGCCGCTGCCCAAAGGCGC
Organism: Labrys sp. F242; assembly: GCF_057813875.1. Classification (NCBI taxonomy): domain Bacteria; kingdom Pseudomonadati; phylum Pseudomonadota; class Alphaproteobacteria; order Hyphomicrobiales; family Xanthobacteraceae; genus Labrys; species Labrys sp. F242. The sequence goes on from NZ_JBVASG010000001.1 coordinate 859,994, forward strand.
CAGGCCGATCTGCGCAACCGGCTGCGTACCCATCTCTACCAGCGCTTCATCATCTGCTGCCGCAAGTGAGGCCTCCGCGACCGGTCGCCTTGCATGGCTGTCCGGCAGGAACCATATGATCGAGATCAGTCTCGAAGGACCTCAGGCGGAGAGTGCCATAGGCGCTAACTTTGCGAGTGGAGGCGCCTGAAACGAGGTGTGCCGATCTCCAGATCGGCATCTTCCTGCCGGCAAGCACGGCGCTTCCAAGATGGTCGATCTGGAGATCGACCCACCAGATAAGCACCGAGAGAGCCCGTCTTTTCTTCCCTCTGCAATGGGGCGAGAAAACAAGCACGATAACTGATGACGCCGCCGGGGCTGGGGTTTATGGTCCGTGCCGGGACGCTATCAAGGTCTGTGAACAAGGACGTTACATATGGCTTCGAAACTCGAACAATTGCGCGCCATGACGGTCGTAGTTGCCGATACCGGCGATATCGACTCGATCAAGGCGCTCAAGCCGGTCGATTGCACCACCAATCCGAGCCTGCTGCTCAAGGCCGCCGAGATGCCGGCCTATGACCATTTGATCGCGGAAGCCGTGAGCTGGGGCGGCAAGCAGGGCGGCAGCAAGGAAGGCACCGTCGCAGCAATCGCCGATCGCCTGGCCGTCTCCTTCGGCGCGGAACTCACCAAGCTCGTTCCCGGCCGTGTCTCGACGGAGGTCGACGCCGACCTCTCCTTCGATACGCAGGCGACCATCGCCAAGGCGCATGCCATCATCGCCGACTACAAATCCCGCGGCATCGAGCGCGATCGCATCCTGATCAAGATCGCCTCGACCTGGGAGGGGATCCGTGCGGCCGAGGTGCTGCAGAAAGAAGGGATCGACTGCAACCTGACCCTGTTGTTCTCTCAGGCCCAGGCCGTGGCTTGCGGCGATGTCGGCGTGTTCCTGATCTCGCCCTTCGTCGGCCGTATCCTCGACTGGCATGTCAAGAATGACGGCCGTACCTTCACGCCGGAGGAAGATCCGGGCGTGATCTCGGTCAGGGGCATCTATGCCGACTACAAGGCACGTGGCGTCAAGACGGTGGTGATGGGCGCTTCCTTCCGTTCCACCGGCGAGATCGAGGCGCTGGCCGGTTGCGATCGTCTCACCATCGCCCCGAACCTGCTGCAGGCACTCGAGGCGGACGAGGGCACGCTGGAGCGCAAGCTCTCCCCCGACAATCATGCTTCGGCCCCCACGACGGGCAAGATCGACGAACGCGCCTTCCGCTGGGCGATGAACGAGGATGCGATGGCGACCGAGAAGCTCGCCGAAGGCATTCGCGGCTTCGCCAAGGATCTCGGCAAGCTGCGTACGCTCCTTGCCAAGCGCGTCGAGGGCACGGCCCAAGCCGCATGACCTTGGCTGCTTGATCGTCATATCGTGAGCCGAGCCTTTACCCAGGACGGCCAGGAAGGGGAGGACGCACAGGTCCTTCCCGAGCGGCCGGTCTCGAGCGAGCGCAATCTCGTTACCGCGCGCGGTCTTGGCATGATCGAGGCCGAGCTCAGACAGGCGCGTTCGCTTTTCGCCACGGCCGAAGCCGCAGGCGATCGCATTGCCATGGGCAATGCATCACGCGAAATCCGCTACTGGGCCACCCGCCGGGCAACGGCGGAACGGGTGGTGCCGGGCGCTGGCGATGCAGGTATCCGCTTCGGCATGGCAGTCACGCTTCACTATCCCGACGGGCGCGAACGCATCTGGCGTATCGTCGGTGAGGATGAGGCCGATGCCGCATTGGGACGGATCAGTCATGTCTCCCCGCTGGCGAAGGCATTGTTCGGCAAGGATGTCGGTGAGGTGATTCGCGTCGGGCCACAGGAGGCCGAGATCGTGGGGATCGACACGACGCCGGAGGGCAAGCCGCAATAGCCGGCCGGGCCCAAAGACCCGACCAACGAAAATGGCGGCCAGCGGCCGCCATTGCTATGCACATCCCTGCAATCAGGAAAGCTTACTCTTCCGCGAAGCCGCCGAGATGGCTCTGCGAGTAGTTCTGGATGCCGAGGCGTTCGACCAGGTCGAGCTGGGTTTCCAGGAAGTCGATATGGCCTTCCTCGTCGGTCATCAGCTCCTTGAACAGATTTTCGGAGACGAAATCCTTGACGGTGCGGCAATATTCCGCAGCCTCCTGATAGAGGGCGCGAGCCTCGCGCTCGGCGGCAAGGTCGCACTCGAGAACTTCCTTCACAGTCTGGCCGATCCGCAGCGGATCGAGCGTTTGCATGTTCGGGAAGCCTTCAAGGAAGAGGATGCGTGTGGTCAGCTTGTCGGCGTGCTGCATCTCTTCGATCGATTCGGCGCGCCACTTCTTGGCAAGGCCCAGCAGGCCCCAATTGTCGAAGATCCGGTAATGCAGCCAATATTGGTTGATCGCGGTCAGCTCGCTCCGCAAGGCCTTGTTGAGATAATCGATGACCTTCTTGTCGCCCTTCATGAGCGTTTCTCCATACTTGGTGGACTGAAAGTACATTAGAAGAATTCTAAATTTAGGCAAGCCCCCAGACGCGGCAAATTTGTCCGGAGGATTTTGCCAGGGGAGGGGAAGGCACGAAGCCTCCAGTGGCCACCCAGGCGTTTCCCAGTTTATTCTCGTTCTAAACTACTGATTTATAACGATTCTATTGTTGCGTCGGGCCATTGACAAGGTGAGCTCGTCCGTCCACATCACTCTCGTCACTGCCTTTGCTCGAACCCAAGATCGCTGCGAATGATCGTCTGTTCCTGCCGTGTTTTGACCGATGAGGATTTCACCAGCACGCTCGCGACCGAGCAGCCGGGTTGTCCCCGTTCGGCTACGGAAGCCTATCGTTGCCTGGGCTGCGGACCGGAATGCGGCCGTTGCCTGATCACAGTGCGGCAGATTCTCGCCGATGCACGTGCGGCTGCGCGTTGCCATGAGTGTACCGAGGATTGCGCCCTGCGCGATATGGTTGAAGCCGCCAATACCGACGAAGTGATGCTCGACGCCGCTGAATAGGCGGCATCCCGGGCGATTGTGCGCGAGGCGCTCGCAAGGCAGCCTCCAAATGCGGTTGATCGCCGGAAATCCTGGTTCCCCCTCACGGTTGCGTTTCCTGTCCGCCGCGCCACAATAATGCCGCTCCCTATCGGCATAGGCGATTCATGCCCCAATCAGGTGACCAGGACGTTCGGACCGGCCTTGCTGCGCATCTCGTGGCGTTGTGGCGGTTCGGGCTCGTGCTGTCGGGCAATGGGCAGTTCGCGGAGGAGTTGGTGCAGGCCACCTGCCTCAGGGCGCTCGAGCGCTCGCACCAGTTCATCCCGGGGACCCGCCTCGATCGCTGGCTGTTCGCCATCGAGCGTTCGATCTGGCTCAACGAGGTCCGGGCCAACAAGGTGCGTAACCCCGTCGAGCTGGAGCAGGCCGAGAACGTCCTGTCCTTTGATGGTGCGCGGCAGTTCGAAACGAATATTTTGGCTGCCCAAGTGTTGAGGCAGGTACAGGCCTTGCCTGCAGCACTGCGTGAAACCGTCTTTCTGGTCTATGCGGAAGGGCTCAGCTATGCCGAGGCGGCGGACATGCTGGCCGTACCAATCGGAACCGTCATGAGCCGCCTGGCTTCGGCCAGGCTCAGGCTCGCTCATCTGAACAAGGATACGCCGGAGGGCGGTGCGGGGGAGGCATCATGACTACGCAGGAGATGGGACCCGATGACGCCAGCCTCGTCGCCTTTCTGGATGGAGCTCTGTCGCCCGAAGAGCACGCGGGGCTGGAGGTCCGCCTTGCCCAGGAGCCGACTCTGAAGGCGAGACTGGACGCGCTCGCGGCCGGTTCGCTCCCGTTCAAACAGAGCTACGATGCTCTGGCGGCGCACGCGCCCCGGCAACGTCTCGAAGCGCTTCTTGCCGAAAGCCAGACGGCGATTCCGGCGCCGGTGGTCAATGACAATGCACGGCGCTCGGGCTGGCGCATCCCGCCGGCAGCGGTCGCGGCGGCGCTCGCCTTGTTCGTGGTCGGAGCCGGGGTTGGCCGTTACGCGCCGCCCGGTCTGTGGCCGTTCCCTTCGGCGCAGCACAGCGACCATGAAGGGCCGGATGCCTGGCGCACGACGGTGGCCGAATATTGGGGGCTGACGACGTCGCAGACGCTCGACTGGATGCCGAACGATGTCTCCACCGCGCAGCGCGATCTTGCCGCGGCGACCCGCCGGCTCGGCTTCCCGCTGACACCCGAAAAGGTCAACCTGCCGGCCCAGGAGCTCAAGCGCGTCGAACTCTTCCATTACGACAATGCGCCCCTGGTCGAGATCGCCTATCTCGACGAACTGACGGGCCCGCTGGCCTTCTGCATCTATGCCAACAATCCCGGCACGGCGAGCGCACCCACGCTCGAACAGCGCAACGGCTTCAACGTGGTCTACTGGTCGGATGCCGAGCGTTCCTACATGCTGATCGGCCACGGGCCGGACGAGATCATGCAAAAGCTTGCCGCCATGCTGGCAAAACAGATCGCGGCGTGACAGAGGGCGGGTCTTTGGACCCGCCCCACCTCTTGCAATGTGTAGCGGTTCCAGGCCGGTCTGAAGAGCTGCCCCCAATTGCGCTTGCCAAGCTGGCAGAGCAGGCGGATTCTTACTCTGGAGCCGTTCAAAAGTGTGATTGACAGCGACTCGTTCTTTTGATCAACTGGTAAAAAATAAAGAGCTGATTACCAGAGGTTCAGATGACTGCACGATCCGACATTGCGCGGGGCCGTCTCGATTCCCCCACGCTCGCCAGCAATTTCTCAGACCTTCATCCGGCCTTCGACAGGCATGAGGCGCGCGTTGCCGCCGAGCGCTGCCTGTTCTGTTATGACGCGCCCTGTGTGAAGGCCTGCCCCACCTCGATCGATATTCCGATGTTTATCCGCGAGATCATGACCGGCAACACGGTTGGAGCGGCGCGGACCATCCTGGAATCCAACATCATGGGCGGCATGTGTGCTCGTGTCTGCCCGACCGAGACGCTGTGCGAGGAAGCCTGCGTCAAGGAAACCTCGGAGGGCAGGGCGGTCGAGATCGGCAACCTGCAGCGCTATGCCACCGACGAGCTCTTCGCCAAGGGCAGGCAATTGTTCAAGCGCGGCGCTCCCACCGGCAGGCGCGTCGCCGTGATCGGCGCCGGCCCGGCCGGCCTGTCATGTGCCCACAAGCTGGCAACATTGGGCCATGAGGTCGTGGTGTTCGAGGCGCGTGAGAAAGCCGGCGGCCTCAACGAATACGGCATCGCCGCCTATAAGAGCACCGGCGGCTTTGCGCAGGCCGAGGTCGATTACATCACGGCGATCGGCGGCATCACCATCGACTATGGCAAGCGCCTCGGGCGCGACATCGAACTCTCGGATCTCGCCAAGCAATTCGACGCGGTCTTCCTCGGCATGGGGTTGGGGGACACCAACGATCTCGGCCTGGAAGAAGGTATCGAGGGCGTGATCGATGCTGTCGACTACATTGCCGCGCTGCGTCAGGCGGGAGACCTTGCGGATTTGCCGGTCGGCCGCCGCATCGTGGTGATCGGCGGCGGCATGACCGCCATCGACATCGCCTCGCAGACCAAGCGCCTGGGCGCGGAAAGCGTGACCATCGCCTATCGCCGCGGCCAGCCGCAGATGAATGCCTCCGATTACGAGCAGGAACTCGCCCAGACCGACGGCGTTCTCATCCGCCATTGGCTCAAGCCTGCGCGGCTGCATGCCGAGGATGGCAGGCTGGTGGCTGTCGAGCTCGAATATACCAGCGAGCAGGGCGGCCGACTCACGGGTACCGGCGAGACCCTCAGGCTCGAATGCGACCAGCTTTTCACCGCGATCGGGCAGTCCTTTCTGCCTGGGGAGGTCAACGGCGTGCCGCTCACGCTGGAGAAGGGACGGATTACCGTCGACGCCGAACGACGCACCTCGGTGCCCGGCATCTGGGCCGGTGGCGATTGTATCGCCGGCGGCAAGGATCTGACGGTGGCTGCGGTCGAGGACGGCAAGCAGGCCGCGCTTTCGATCGATCAAGCCCTTAAGTCCCAAGCCAAAGCTGCGTGAGGAGAAAAGACATGGCCGATCTCAGCACCAATTTCCTGGGCATCAAGTCCCCCAATCCGTTCTGGTTGGCTTCCGCGCCGCCAACCGACAAGGAATACAACGTCGTCCGTGCCTTCAAGGCGGGTTGGGGTGGCGTGGTCTGGAAGACACTCGGCGAACAGGGGCCGCCGGTGGTCAACGTCAACGGCCCGCGCTACGGCGCCTGGCATAGCCAGGACCGCCGGGTGATGGGCTTCAACAATATCGAGCTGATCACCGACAGGCCGCTCGAGGTCAACCTGCGCGAGATCAAGCAGGTCAAGCGCGACTGGAAGGATAGGGCGCTGATCGTCTCCCTGATGGTGCCCTGCGAGGAAGACGCCTGGAAGTCGATCCTGCCCTTCGTGGAGGACACCGAGGCCGATGGCATCGAGCTGAATTTCGGCTGCCCGCACGGCATGTCGGAGCGCGGCATGGGCTCGGCCGTCGGGCAGGTGCCTGAATATGTCGAGATGGTTGCGCGCTGGTGCAAGCAATATACCCGCATGCCGGTGATCGTGAAGCTGACGCCCAACATTACCGACGTGCGCAAGCCAGCCGAGGCGGCCAGGCGCGGCGGCGCCGACGCGGTATCGCTGATCAACACCATCAACTCCATCGTCTCGGTCGACATCGACACTATGCGCCCCTGGCCAAATACGGACGGCTTCGGCACCCATGGCGGCTATTGCGGCCCGGCGGTGAAGCCCATCGCACTCAGCATGGTTTCGGAGATCGCGAGAGCCGAGGCGACGCGCGGCATGCCGATCTCCGGCATCGGCGGCGTCGAGACCTGGCGTGACGCCGTGGAATTCATGGCGCTCGGCTGCGGCACCGTGCAGGTCTGCACGGCCGCCATGGTCTATGGCTTCAAGGTGGTGCAGGAGATGATCTCCGGTCTCTCCGACTGGATGGACGAAAAGGGCTATACCTCGGTCGATCAGTTCGTCGGCAAGGCCATTCCCCAGGTGACCGACTGGCAGCACCTCAATCTCGAATATGTGGTCAAGGCCCATATCGACCAGGATGCCTGCATCAAATGCGGCCGCTGCCACATTGCCTGCGAGGATACCTCGCACCAGGCCATCACCAACATGGTCGCCGGCGAGCGCAAGTTCGAGGTAATCGAGGAAGAGTGCGTGGGTTGCAATCTGTGCGCCGTGGTCTGCCCGATCGAGGACTGCATCACGCTCGAGCCGGTGACCTCCGGGGTCGACAAGCGTACCGGCAGGCCGGTGGGCGGGCATCGCACCTGGAAGGAGCATCCCAATAATCCGGCGGTGTACGCCAAGGCTCCTGCCGCGGCGGAGTAGGTGGCACGCTGCTTCACCTCCCATCACCCTGCTGGAACCTTCTCCCACAAATCGAGAAGGGGCTCTGCTCGGATAGGCGAGTTTGCTTGAACAGGGCCGCGCTACAATATCCCGGCCCAATAAATTCCCTTCTCCCCTTGCGGGAGAAGGTGGCGGCAGCCGGATGAGGGGTGAAGCCCAACAGCGCAGAATGAGATTGTCATCTCTCTCCACCCACAACAGGATGCAGCGCTCTCATCGGGAAATCACGCCGGGCCCATGACGCTGGATCAGATTGCAGAACACGCCGAAGTCGTCGGTCTCTCAGTGAGGGGCGCCTTCCATCCCCGACCTGAGGACGGCGTCCCGGCGCTCGATACCGGGTCAGTCGAAACGCTGGTACTGCTCGGCTGGAGCGGTGGCCGGCAATGGCCGGCCTTCGCGGCTTCGCACGAGGCTGCCGATGGCGCACTGCATCCATTGGATCGTTGGTCCGCGCGGGTGATTGACGCGATGGCAAACGAGTTTAGCGCCGTCGCCCTCTATCCCTTCGGCGGCCCGCCTTATTTGCCGTTTCAGCGCTGGGCGCAACGCGGCGATACTGTCTTCGCTTCGCCGCTCGGCATCTATGTGCACCCCGTGCATGGTCTCTGGCACAGCTATCGCGGTGCGCTCGGCTTTGCGCAAAGGCTGGCGCTGCCCCCGCTCGCAAGGGTGATCCATCCGTGTGAGAGCTGTGCGGCCAAGCCCTGCCTTAACAACTGTCCGGTCGGCGCCTTCACACTGGCGGGCTATGATGTGGAACGCTGTGCCGCCCATGTGCGCTCGCCGCAGGGTACGGCCTGCAGACAAGGCGGCTGCCTCGCGCGCCGGGCCTGCCCGGTGGCACCCGACAAGGCTTATGGCAGCCAGGAAGCAGGCTTCTACATGAAAGCCTTCCTGGCCGCGCATTGACGAAAATGGGCGGGTCGCAGGACCCGCCCATCTCACTTGTTGTCCGCCGGCGACAGATCCCGCAGCTTGACGAGATCGTTCATCAGGCCGCTGACCCCGTTATGCACGGTCAGGCGCTCGACCTTGCCGGCAATCGCCTCCAAGGCCTCCAGCTCCTTGAGCCGCAGCATCACCGGGTTCTCGGCCATCACCTTGGCCGTGTTGAGCAGCGAACGGGTGGCGTTCGTCTCCTCGCGGCGGCGGATGACATTGGCCTCGGCCTGCTTTTCAGCCGCCACGACCTGGTTGAGGATCTCGCGCATCTCGCCCGGCAGGATCACATCCTTCAGGGCGATCTCACCGACCTCGATACCGATATCGGCCATGTCGCTGCGCACCTTTTCGGTGGCCTCGGCATCGACGACGGTCTTGCGTTCCAGCAACTGGTCGAGCGTCAGGGCGCCCAGAGCCTTGCGGAAGGCGTATTGCAGGGAGCGGTAGAACGCATCCTCGCAATCCTTGACGGTGGTAACAGCCTTCACCGGATCGACGACGCGGAACTCGGCCGCGATGTTGACACGGATGGTCACTCGGTCGCGCGTCAGCATCTCCTGGCCGTTGACGTCGAGCGAACGCAGCCGCACGTCGAGTGCCTTGACCTGTACCGGCTTTCCGATGTTCCAGAAGCCATGCACGCCCGGCGCCAACGTGCGGATGAAAGCACCGTCGACATAGAGCAGTCCGACCTGGCCATCCTGCACGGCGTGCAGGATCACGAGCTCGGCCTTGCGGGCCTGCACCAGCCGAGGGAGCAGGCCCGGCTCGACGACGAGGTCGGCCGGCGGAGCGATGGACGTCGAGGTCCAGGGACCGGCCGCCTTCCACACGGTGAGCTTGCGATCGGGGCCCAGCAACACATGGACGAGACCATCGCGCTCGACGATGGCAATCATGCCCGGCTCGGTGCGGAACCGCTGCAAATGACGCTCGGCCACGGCCGGAAGCTTGTCGAACAACGCCTTCTCGAGAGGAGAGTTGAACGGCCCTGCTTCAATGTCATGGCGCAGGATTTCGGTATCGTCCTTCCGGCCGGCCAGGACGTGCTCGCCCGGCTCCAGAATGGCACGCACCTCGCCCTTGCGCAGCACGATGGCACGCTCGGTTTCCTTCACGACGACGCGCTGGCGCCGCAAAATCAGGTCGAGAAAAGTCATGTCGTCTCCTTTCGGCAAGCTCAGATCATCTGCCGATCGTTCCTTCCGTTGTTGATGATTGGTCCCGGCAAAGATCCGGGAACCGGTGACGTCTGCCCGTGGCGGGCCGGCGGCAGCGGGGCGCGAGGCCGAGTGGCGGGCGCGGATCCGAAGATACGTCGCCGGCCACGGGACGTCTTGCCCATATCCGCAAGCCAGGCTGCGGGCGAACGGCTTCAGGCTCTCCGTCAGAGGTAACACCCGTGGGCGCTGCCTCCTGGGAAGACCGTCGGCATGCCAATTCCCGGACCGTCAAGGGCGAAGCGTTTTTCAGGCGCTTTGGAGAAGGATTCGAACCTTCGTGCGTAGAGTATCAGTCTACTGCTCGACCACTGAGCTATCCGAGGTTAGGCTGACAGGAATCGAACCCGCGACCTCCGGCTCCCGCCGGCGCTCTGCCATTGAGCTACAACCCAAACCGATCCCGTCCCGACATCCGTACACAGGACGGCAGAGCCGCCTGCGCGGGCGGAGGTTTCGAACTCCGGCCGCTGATATCGTTCCGGCTGGATGACCGGGGCGCGGCTTATAGCTGCACGCTTGAAGTTACGCAAGGGGCCAGTACAGAAAATTCGGCCTTATTCTTTTTGGGTTGAGTGCATGCACCCGGATATTCCAAGCAAAGGCGCGACCTGCCTCCCCCAGCCTTGTGGGGGCGCGCGCTATATTTGGTTGCTGTTGTGCAGGATCTGACCTGGGCAGAAGCCACGCATTCTCACTTAGCTGAAAAAGTTGGCGAGCATTTCTGAAGACTGCTTTGGAGCGAAAGCTGATTAACGGCCTCGGTTGCTCAGCGTGATGAAGCTAAGGACATCCGATAAACGCAGCGCCTCTCGATGCTGGCGAGAGCCGCCGGGACTAGCTCCGTCGGCGCGCCCGGCCCACCGAGCGAACCGAAGCCAACCGGTGGTACGAAGACATCGAACCGGGCCCGGCTATCGTCGCGTGGCACCTGCCGGAATTCGAGACCGAAATCGCCGCGCGCTGAGGTCATCACGGCGCTGGCGGCCAGTTCGGGCGCCGGCCGGCTCGCAGCATATTTCTCGTCGAGATAAAGGCTGGTGTCGAACAACAGGGCAGGGAAGCCACGCTCGACCAGGAGAAAGCGGTATGGATCCTCGTCGATGTTACGCAAGGTTTCGCCGGCTTCCTGCATCATCGGGCCGAGCGCGGATTTGAACTGGTCCCATTCCTCGCGATTGCGCTGCTTGAACGCGTCGCCTTCGCCGCGCTGCGCCGCACCGAAACCATTGCGAAAACCGTTGAGGAACCCCCTGGCGAAGCTGCGCGCGCCGGCGCCCGATTCTCTGGCGATCCAGCGGGCCTGTCTCCATCGGCGCCTGAACAGCTTCATGCGTGCGCTCCCGCTTTCAGCGATCGGCCAGCACGCCGCGCAGGATCGTCTCGGTCAGCGTCTTCAGCGTTTCCTGGTAGAAGGCCTCGTCGGTGAGGTCCTTGCCGGTGAGGACACTGATCTGCGTGGCGAAATCGGCATAATGCTGGGTGGTCGCCCAGATCATGAAGAGGAGGTGATAAGGCTCGATCGGCCGCAGTTTTCCCTCGGCGATCCAGCCTTGGATGATGACGGATTTCTGCCGGACGGTGTTGGTGAGATCGGTTGCCAGGACCTTTTTCAGGTGAGGGGCGCCCTGCATGATCTCCATGGCAAACAGACGGGAGGACTCCGGATAGAGCCGAGAGCATTTGAGCTTGTGCTCGATATAGGATGTCAGTGCCACGACCGGGCCGCGTGCGGCATCGAGTTCCTTCAGAGGCGTGACCCAGACTTCCAGAGTGCGGGTGAGAACGGCCTCGTAAAGGGCGTCCTTGGTTCGGAAATAATAGAGAAGATTGGTCTTCGACATGCCGGCGGCTTCCGCGACCTGATCGATACGGGTACCGCGCAAGCCGTGTTTCGAGAAAGCCGAAAGGGCGCTGTCGAGGATCTTGTCGATATTGGCCAGGCCGAGCTTGGTCTTGCTGCGTTGCCGGCCGGCCTCTCCTCCCTCTGCCATGAGCGCTTCCTGTTTCGTTGTCCCCACCCCTTCATGGCTCAGAAGCTTGGCGGTGTGCAAGCCGATATCAACTCGCAGGGCGTGTCGCCGACATTACGAAAACGATGAGGTTCACGGCTGTCGAAATAATACGCGTCGCCGGGGCCGAGCACGGCCATATCCTCGCCCACCGTGACTTCGAGCTGGCCGCGGATGACGATGCCGCATTCCTCGCCCTGATGGTGCAGCAGCACTTTGCCGGAATCCGCCCCGGGCTGGTAGAGTTCGGAGATCATCTGCAGGGCGCGTCCGCGCAGGTCCGAACCGACCTGGCGATAGGAGACGCGCCCGCGACCAATCTCCATCAGTTCGTTGTTGCGGTAGAACACCTTGCGCCCGGGATTGGCATCGAGGGCGAAAAACTCCGCCAGACCAATCGGCAAGGCATCGAGTACCCGCTTCAAGGCGCCGACCGAAGGGTTCACCGCATTCGATTCCATCAGCGATATGGTGGCATTGGAGATGCCTGCCCGCTTGGCGAGCTGGCGCTGCGACAATCCGCGCGCCTCGCGCACGCGCCGCAGCAATGACCCCAAATCGACGTTCTGCATGGTGCCGCCCTTCGTCCAGTCCTGTTTAGAATGTTAAATATCATGAACGCTGTCGACAATTCCACTTTGCATTCAATGCACCGGAATTTGCGAACCTAACGCTTGTAATTGAACATTCGTTCTAGAACAAAAACTCGGGTATTGAAGTGCGGCCGAAATAGGAATGATGCTGCCACAACAAAGAGTTGGCATAATTTCCAAATTCAAGGCAAAGCTATTGCCAGCTTAACGAGCCGGGCTTCCCGCCAGCCTTCGGGACCTCGGCAGCTTCCGGAGAGATCCCGATGAATGCCCCGATCCGCGCGACCAACAACCTCGAAGCATTCTGGATGCCGTTTACGGCTAACAGACAGTTCAAGGCCAATCCGCGCATGTTCGTCGCCGCCAAGGACATGCACTACACCACGGCCGATGGCCGCCAGGTGCTTGACGGCACGGCGGGCCTTTGGTGCTGCAATGCCGGCCATGGCCGCCCCAAGATCACAGAGGCGATCCAGAAGCAGGCGGCCGAGCTCGATTATGCGCCGGCCTTTCAGATGGGGCACCCCGCTGCCTTCGAACTGGCTTCGCGTCTGGTGCAGCTGACGCCCCAGGGCATCGATCACGTCTTCTTCGCCAATTCCGGTTCGGAAGCCGTCGATAGCGCGCTCAAGATCGCCCTGGCCTATCACCGCGCCCGCGGCGAGGGGCAGCGCTTCCGCCTGATCGGCCGCGAGCGCGGTTATCACGGCGTCGGCTTCGGCGGTATTTCGGTGGGCGGCATCGTATCCAATCGCAAGATGTTCGGCACGCTGCTCACCGGTGTCGATCATATCCGCCATACCCATGACCTCACCCGCAACGCCTTCTCCCGCGGCCTGCCCGAGCACGGCGCCGAATATGCCGAGGATCTGGAGCGTGTCATCGCCCTGCACGACGCTTCCACCATCGCGGCCGTGATCATCGAGCCGATCGCAGGCTCTACCGGCGTGCTGCTGCCGCCCAAGGGTTATCTCGAGCGCATCCGCGCCATCTGCGACAAGCATGGCATCCTCCTGATCTTCGACGAGGTCATCACCGGTTTCGGCCGCCTCGGCACGCCTTTCGCCGCCGACTATTTCGGCGTGACCCCGGATATGATGACTGTAGCCAAGGGCATCACTTCGGGCGTGATCCCGATGGGAGCGGTGTTCGCCAAGAAGGAGATCTACGATGCCTTCATGACGGGCCCCGAGCACCTCATCGAGCTCTTCCACGGCTATACCTATTCGGCCAATCCGGTGGCCTGTGCCGCAGCGCTCGGCACGCTCGACACCTATACCGAAGAAGGTCTGCTCACCCGTGCTGCCGATCTCGCCTCTTATTGGGAAGACGCGATCCATTCGCTGAAGGGCCTGCCCCATGTCATCGACATCCGCAATCTCGGCCTGATCGGCGCCATCGAACTGGAGCCGATCGCCGGCCAGCCCACCAAGCGCGCCTTCTCGGCCTTCCTGAAGGCCTACGAGAAGGGCTTGCTGATCCGCACCACCGGCGACATCATCGCCCTGTCGCCGCCGCTGATCATTTCCAAAGTGCAGATCGACGAGTTGGTCGCGACGCTCGGCGACGTCTTGAAGACGCTGGATTGATATTGCCGTCTCCCCTTGCGGGACTCCGCAGTTCCTGCGGAACCGCTCGGGGTCCCGGCAGGGGGATGAGGGGTCTTGCGGCCTCGCCTGACGGGATGACGTCGTCGGAAATTTCAATTGGAGGGGCCTCGTCCACCCCTCATCCGCCCTTTTGGAGCACCTTTTCTCACAGGGGAGAAGGATGGATCGCTCCTAAGGTGCGCAGCAAGACAAACTCCTTCAGAGGAAACCCATGGCCCGTATCGACAATCTGATCGGCGGCAAGCAGACCGCCACCACCAGCGGACGCTTCGCGCCCGTGTTCAACCCCGCCACCGGCGAGCAGAGCGGTGAGCTCGGCTTGTCCTCGACCGCAGATGTCGATGCCGCCGTGCAGGCGGCGAAGAAGGCCTTCCCTGCCTGGTCGACCACGGCGCCGCTCAAGCGGGCCCGCTACATGTTCAAGTTCAAGGAACTGATCGAGGCCAATGCCGACAAGATTGCCCAGGCGATCTCGGCCGAGCATGGCAAGACCCATTCCGATGCCCTCGGCGAGGTGCAACGCGGCCTCGAAGTGGTGGAATTCGCCTGCGGCATTCCGCATCTGCTGGCTGGTGAATTCAGCCGCAACGTCGGCCCGGCCATCGACACCCATAATGACCGCCAGCCCCTCGGCGTCGTCGCCGGCATCACGCCGTTCAACTTTCCCGCCATGGTGCCGCTGTGGATGTATCCGGTGGCGATCGCGGCCGGCAACACCTTCATCCTCAAGCCGTCCGAGCGCGATCCCTCGGCCGCCCTGGTGGTCGCTCAGCTCCTCCTCGATACCGGCCTGCCGGAAGGCGTGCTCAATGTCGTCAACGGCGACAAGGAAGCTGTCGACGCGCTGCTGCATCACCCCGACGTCAAGGCTATCAGCTTCGTCGGTTCGACGCCGATCGCCCAGTATATCTATGCGACGGCTGCTGCCAACGGCAAGCGCTGCCAGGCTCTCGGTGGTGCCAAGAACCACATGGTGGTGATGCCGGATGCCGACATGGACCAGGCCGCCGATGCGCTGGTCTCGGCGGCCTACGGCTCGGCGGGCGAGCGCTGCATGGCGATCTCGGTGGCCGTGCCGATCGGCGACAAGACCGCCGACGTGCTGGTCGAACATCTGCTGCCGCGCATCAACAAGCTCAAGGTCGGCCCCGCCGCCGATCCGCAGGCCGAGATGGGGCCGCTGGTCACCAAACAGCACCAGGAAAAGGTACTTGGCTATATCGATGCCGGCGTGAAGGAAGGCGCCAAGCTGGTGGTCGACGGTCGCGGGCTCAAGCTGCAGGGCTATGAAAACGGCTATTATGTCGGCGCCACTTTGTTCGATCACGTCACAGAAGAGATGTCCATTTACAAGGAGGAGATCTTCGGGCCGGTGCTTTCCATGGTGCGCGCACGCGACTATGCGCATGCCACCAAGATGATCAATGATCACGAATATGGGAATGGTACCGCCATCTTCACCCGTGACGGCGATGCGGCGCGCGCCTTTGCCGACAGCATCGAGGTCGGCATGGTCGGCGTCAACGTGCCACTGCCGGTACCGGTCGCCTACCACTCGTTCGGCGGCTGGAAGCGCTCGTTGTTCGGCGACCACTCGATCTACGGCATGGAGGGCGTGCGCTTCTATACCCGCCTGAAGACCGTGACCGCCCGCTGGCCTACCGGCATCCGCTCGGGCGTGAACCTCAACTTCCCCTCGACGAACTGAGATCGGGCGTAAACACTCGGCGGAGCCGCACTCCTTCTTGGCTTATGGAGTGCGGCTTCGCCGCAATGACCGCCGGGGACAGCTTCGGCTACAGGGTGGTCGAGGGATTTCAGCTTTTTCGGCAAGAAGGCTGCGGCTTGCCGGCCCGCCTATCCGAGCCGCGCGCCTGCTGGTTCCAAGCAAACCCTGCTGCCGACCCACCCCCTGCTCAGCGAGTGTCACGACAGGAATTCGCGTAGCGCGGCAATACGTTCATTGGTCAGCACGCCCTTGATGTCATCGGCAGAGCGACCTGGAAAAGCCTCGGCAACAAAGTCCGCGAAAGCGTCGCGATAGGTGAGCCAGGCACGCTGGGTCTCATGAATGCCGCTTTTCTGGACCGTGCCGTAGGAGAAGTTTTTCAGGC
The DNA here is from genome assembly GCF_057813875.1 of Labrys sp. F242. Taxonomy (NCBI): domain Bacteria; kingdom Pseudomonadati; phylum Pseudomonadota; class Alphaproteobacteria; order Hyphomicrobiales; family Xanthobacteraceae; genus Labrys; species Labrys sp. F242. The sequence continues at coordinate 875,914 of NZ_JBVASG010000001.1, forward strand.
GCATGACCTTCTGATAGGTCGTGTTCAGGGTGGCATCGGCCTTGGCCAGTTGCGGTGCGCTGAATTTCTGAACCTTGCCGTTGACGACCTGCCGAAGATCGTCGTGGAAGGCCTTTTTGGCCGCGTCCGTCGCGTCGGTCTGCATGGCCGCGCGAAGTGTGCCGCTGAGATCCACCTCATTCTTCCCGACGGCGTCCGCATAGGCCGCCGATGCAGTCTGAAGCCGGGCCAAGGCTGCCTTCTGTTGATCGTTCCAATCCCTGGAGAGGGTCGTGATGGCCTGATCGCGTTGAGCGTTCTCGATGCGGGAGGCATGGACCTCGCAGGCGCCGCCGAGGAAGCCGCTCGTGGCGTCGTCGCATACGCTGAAATCCGTGCCCGCCCATCCTTCGGTGCGCAGCTTGGCGAGATGCTGGATGCGAAGATCCATTTCGTAATCGGCACCGTTGAGTTGGCAGGCAAGGGCGATTGCCCGATTGAGGTCGCGCGGTGCCCCGACTCCATTGGCATACATCATCATGAGAAGGCTGTTGCCGCCGAAGGGCGTTTCGTTTCCGTCGGGTCCCTTTGCCTCCTGTGCGGCACAGCGCCGAGCCGCGTCGAGGTCTGCCTTCATCCCGATGCCGTAGTAGAGCGCCTCGGAGTCGCAAGGGGCCTTGTCGTCAGGTTGGGCTGGTTCGGAAATGTCCAACGTCTTCGCCGATCGGCAGATCTGTTGCGACTTCGAGAATGACGGATCGGCCTTCGCATCCGCCCAGGATCCTGCATGGGTGGAGAGCGGAGCCGTTAGAAGGACGGGAATTGCCAGGGCAACGGGAGCGAGTTGCACGCAAAATTTCTTCATTCCTTGTCCTTCTGTATTAAAGGCAGCGACAGGTAAGGGAGGTCACTATACCAGTGCCATGCTCATCATCTCGCATTTATACCTAGATGTTCAGCAGCCTCACCTAGCCGAAGGAGATTTGCAACGTCTAAGTTGTAGTCCTTTCGGAATGGAAACTTGCCTGACTAGGGCACTGATCCTTTGCGCTCCCACAAGGGCTTGGTTTCACCATCGTCCTTATGAGAATAGGCGTGAAGATGGGATGCCCGCGGCGAGCAATTTCGGGCTGGTCAGGGACCAGTCCGCTATTGCAACGTTTTCGCGGTGAGAGCCCCGAAACTATCCCCGGTTGAACTGCGCCGGGCGCTTCTCCACGAAGGCAGCCATACCTTCCTTCTGGTCCTGCGTCGAGAACAGGGCTTGGAAAACGCGGCGCTCGAAGGTGAGGCCGCTGGTGAGCGGCAGCTCATAGGCCTGGTTGATCGCTTCCTTCATTACCATAGCGGCCGTCAGCGACATGCTGGCGATGGTTTCCGCCGTCTTCACCGCGTCCTCGACGAGATCGGCGGCCGGAATGATACGCGAGGCCAGGCCGCAGCGCTCGGCCTCGGCGGCGTCCATCAGCCGGCCGGTGAGGCACAATTCCATCGCCTTGGACTTGCCGATCGAGCGCACCAGCCTCTGGCTGCCGCCCATGCCGGGGATCACGCCGAGCTTGATCTCAGGCTGGCCGAATTTGGCGGTGTCGGCGGCCAGGATGAAGTCGCACATGAGCGCGAGTTCGCAGCCTCCGCCCAAAGCATAGCCGGCTACAGCTGCGATCTTCGGCTTGCGAGAAGCGGCGAAATGGTTCCATTCCGAGAACCAGTCGCTGCTGTGCATGTCGACGAAGCTCTGAGCCTGCATCTCCTTGATGTCGGCGCCGGCGGCGAAGGCCTTGGCGGAACCGGTGATCACCAGGCAGCCGATGCCGGGATCGACGTCCGCCGCCTGGGTCGCCGCCAGGAGTTCGCCGGCCAGCTTGCGGTTGAGGGCGTTGAGGGCCTCGGGCCGGTTGAGCGTGATCAGCAATACGCGTCCGCGCTTTTCGGTGATGATGGTCTCATAGGTCATGTCTGGTCCTCAAACCTTTGGCCATTTCCGTCCTCGAGGAGAGGGAAATGCGCCCTTCATTTGAAATATTGAGCCGGCTGTTATGTTGATGAAACTCAGCTCCTGCCCCGAAGCAGCCGGATGATGGCGGAAAAATCTTCCGTACCGTGGCCGAGGCCGTCGAACAGGGAATAGAGCTGGGCGGCTTCGGCGCCAAGCGGCGTGTTGGCGCCGACCGAATTGGCGGCCGCCTGGGCGAGCTTGAGATCCTTGAGCATCAGGGCCGCCGCGAAGCCCGGCTTGTAGTCGTTGTTGGCGGGCGAGGTCGGCACCGGCCCCGGCACGGGGCAATAGGCGGTGAGAGACCAGCACTGGCCGGAAGAGGTCGAGGCGACATCGTAGAGCGCCTGCTGCGACAGGCCGAGCTTTTCGCCGAGCGCGAAGGCCTCGCAGACCCCGATCATCGAAATGCCGAGGATCATGTTGTTGCAGATCTTGGCCGCCTGGCCGGCGCCGGCGCCGCCGCAATGCACCACGCGCTTGCCCATTATGGTGAGCAGCGGCTCGGCCCGGGCGAAGGCCTCGTCCGGGCCGCCCACCATGAAGGTCAGCGTGCCGGCCTTGGCGCCGCCGACGCCGCCCGAGACGGGAGCATCCACGGCGGCTAGGTTACGTCCGGCCGCGATCTCATGGGCCTTGCGGGCGCTGTCAACGTCGATGGTGGAGCTGTCGATCAGCAGCGCGCCCGCAGGCACGAGGCTGGCCAGATCCGACCATACCTTCAGCACATGGGCGCCGGCCGGCAGCATGGTGACCACGGCATCGGCATCCTTGACCGCTTCGGCGGCGGAGGCGGCGATGGTGACGCCATCAGCACGCGCACTGTCGAGCGAGACCTGGGACAGATCGAAGCCGCGCACCGCGTGCCCGGCCTTGACCAGATTGGCGGCCATCGGTCCGCCCATATTGCCGAGACCAATGAAACCTATCTTGCTGCGGGCCATTGGAAACTCCTTTGCGAGAATACGATAAGGATCGGTGTCTTACGCACCGCCATGCGCTTAAGGAAACACCCGATCCGCCACCGGCTGGGTCCAGGCTTCGATATCGTGGTCATCGACCTCTGCAAGGCTTGCCGGCGACCAGCGCGGATTGCGATCCTTGTCGATAATGGCCGCTCGCACACCCTCGTAGAAATCGTGGCCCTGGGCCACCGCAACCGCTGCAGCAAATTCGCGTTCCAGAGCCTCTTCAAGGCCATCGGCCTCGCGGGCCAGACGGATCAGGCGGAAGGTGAGCTTGAGGCTGGTCGGCGATTTGGAGGCGATGAGGTCGCGCGTCTTCAGGGAGAAGGGCGTATTATCCGCTTCGAGAGCTTGCAGGATGGCCTCGACGGAGGAGCCGGCAAAGCAGCGATCGATCAGCGTGCGATGCTCGGAAAGGCGAGCGAGTTCAGGCTGCACGGCATGCTTTGCAAGCACGGCGCGGATTGCCTCATTGTCGGTTCCAGGCATCAACTGAGCCAGCTCGTCGATCAACGCGGGAATGCTGCCCTGAGGGATCTGGAGGTCGGCCAGGCCGGCATAAACAGCATCGGCAGGCCCGATCGTCTCGCCGGTGAGGGCGAGATAGGTACCGATCTCGCCCGGCGCATGGGCGAGCAGCCAGGTGCCGCCGACATCCGGCACGAAGCCGATGCCGACTTCGGGCATGGCGATGCGGCTGCGCTCGGTGACGATGCGGTGGGCGCCGTGAGCCGACAGGCCGATGCCGCCGCCCATGGTGATGCCGTCCATCACGGCCAGATAGGGCTTGGGAAAGCGGGCGATGCGGGCATTGACGCGATATTCGTCACGCCAGAATTTCGCGCCCGTACCATCGGGCGTGCGTTCGCCTTCGTAAAGGGCCCGGATGTCGCCCCCGGCGCACAGGCCACGCTCGCCTTCGCCCGTCAGCAGTATGGCGGCGATGGCGGCATCTTTCTCGAACGCGTCGAGGGCCGGCGCGATCAGATGTACCATGTCGCGCGTGAGGCTGTTCATCGCCTTGGGGCGATTGAGCCGAATGCGGCCAAGCGAGCCTGTGCGTTCGACGATCACGTCCGGAAGCGTCTCTTCTGCTGCCATTAGCGATTCCCCAGCAGGGCACGGGCAATGATCACGCGCATGATTTCGTTGGTTCCTTCCAGAATCTGGTGCACCCTGAGATCTCTGACGATCTTCTCGACGCCATATTCGCTCAGATAGCCATAGCCACCGTGAAGCTGCAGCGCCTGATTGGCAACCTCGAAACCGGCATCGGTGACGAAGCGCTTGGCCATGGCGCAAAAGCGCGTCGCCTCGGGGCTCTTGGCATCGAGCGCGCAGGCGGCCCGCCACAGGAAGGTGCGCGCCACTTCCAGTTCCGTCGCCATGTCGGCAAGGCGGAATTGCAGGGCCTGGAAATCCGAGATCTTCCTTCCGAAGGCTTTGCGCTCGCCCATATAGGCGATCGCCTTGTCGAGAGCCGCCTGGGCGCCCCCGAGCGAGCAGGCGGCAATGTTGAGGCGGCCGCCGTCGAGCGCCGCCATGGCGATGCGAAAGCCCTGGCCCTCTTCGGCAATGCGGTTGGCGGCGGGAACCCGGACATTCTCAAACATCACGGCGCGGGTCGGCTGGGCATGCCAGCCCATCTTCTTCTCGCTGGCGCCAAAGGAAAGACCAGGCGTGTCCTTCGGCACGATGAAGGTGGAGATGCCCTTGGGGCCATCGCCGCCGGTGCGGGCCATCACGATGTAGAGATCGCTGGCACCGGCACCCGAGATGAACTGCTTCTGGCCGTTGAGGACGTAATTATCACCCTCGTGCGTCGCCCGGGTAGCCAGGTTGCCGGCATCCGAGCCATAGCCGGGCTCGGTCAGGCAATAGCTGGCAATCGTCTCCATCCTGGTCATCGCCGGCAGCCATTGCTGGCGCTGTTCGGGCGAACCATAGCTATCGACGATCCAGGCGCACATATTGTGGATCGACAGGAAGGCGGCGACGGCCGGGCAGCCCGAGGACAGGGCTTCGAAGATCAACGCCGCATCGAGCCGGGTGAGGCCGGAGCCGCCGACATCCTCGCGCACATAGATCGCGGCCATGCCGAGCCCGGCGGCCGCCCTGAGCGTGTCGATGGGAAAATGCTTGTTCTGATCCCATTCGAGGGCGTGCGGGGCGATCGCCTCCGCCGCGAAGCCGGTCGCCATCTCCCGGATGGCCACCTGTTCGTCGCTGAGTTCGAAATCCATGGTGGTTGCCTCGTTTCCTACCCTCCCTGGAGGGGGAGGGTCGGCCCAAAGGGCCGGGGTGGGGTGACTGGCGCAGCGTTCTGCCAGATTGGGCGGCGCTAGACTGGGATCGGTCGTGCAGACACCCCACCCCGACGCCACGCGTCGACCCTCTCCCTCCAGAGGAGGGTAAAGATTGCCTCACCGCATCGTCGGGATCGAGAAATCCGCGCCGCTCTTGATGCCGCTCGGCCAGCGCGAGGTCACCGTCTTGGTCTTGGTATAGAAGCGGATCGAATCCGGCCCGTGCTGGTTGAGGTCGCCGAAGCCCGAGCGCTTCCAGCCGCCAAAGGTGTGATAGGCGATCGGCACCGGGATCGGCACGTTGATGCCGACCATGCCGACATTGACCCTGGCGGCGAAGTCTCGGGCAGCATCGCCGTCGCGCGTGAAGATCGCCACGCCGTTGCCGTAGGAATGTTTGGTCGGCAGAGCCAGCGCTTCCTCGTAATCGTGCGCACGCACCACGGAGAGCACCGGGCCGAAGATTTCCTCCTTGTAGATGGTCATCTCCGGCTTGACCTCGTCGAACAGGCAGCCGCCCATGAAGAAGCCGTTCTCATAGCCCTGGAGGCGGAAATTGCGGCCGTCGACGGCTAGTTTCGCGCCCTCGTTGATGCCGATCTCGACATAGTGCTTGACGCGCTCCACCGCCTCGCGGGTGACGAGAGGGCCGTAATCGGCGGAGCCGTCACTGGAGGGACCGATCTTCAGCGATTCCACCCGCGGGATCAGCTTTTCCATCAAGGCATCAGCCGTCGGCTTGGTGACGGGAATGGCGACCGAGATCGCCATGCAGCGTTCGCCCGCCGAACCGTAGCCGGCGCCGATCAAGGCATCGACCACCTGGTCCATGTCGGCATCCGGCATGATGATGGCGTGGTTCTTGGCGCCGCCGAAGCACTGGGCTCTCTTGCCGGTCTGGGCGGCGCGGACATAGATATATTCGGCGATCGGGGTCGAGCCGACGAAACCCACGGCCCGGATGTCTTCGTCGTCGAGAATGGCGTCGACCGCTTCCTTGTCGCCGTTGACCACATTGAACACGCCCGCCGGCAGGCCCGCTTCAAGGAACAGTTCGGCGATGCGGATCGGCACGGAGGGATCACGTTCGGAGGGCTTGAGGATGAAGGCATTGCCGCAGGCCAGCGCCGGGGCGCATTTCCACAAGGGGATCATGGCGGGGAAGTTGAAAGGCGTGATGCCGGCGACGACACCCAGCGGCTGACGCAGGGAATAGACGTCGATGCCGGTACCGGCGCTCTCGGTATATTCACCCTTGAGCAGATGCGGGATGCCGATGGCGAACTCCACCACTTCGAGGCCGCGCTGGATGTCACCCTTGGCATCCGGCACGGTCTTGCCATGCTCGCTCGCCAGGAGTTCGGCCAGACTGTCATGCTCGTCCCGCATCAATTCGAGGAAGCGCATCATCACACGGGCGCGCCGCTGCGGATTCCAGCTCGCCCAGACCACCTGTGCCTCGCGGGCATTTTCGACCGCGGCCCGCAACTCGGCCTTGCTGGCGAGTGCCACCTTGGCCTGCACCTCGCCGGTGGTGGGATTGAACACGTCGGCAAAACGGCCGCTGGTGCCCTCGACGCGCTTGCCGGCGATGAAATGTCCGATCTGTCGCATGGCTTGGTCCTTCATCGTGTTGTGAATTTCATTTTCCGGGTGCGCGGACGTCTCGTCCACTCTTGGAAAAACAGTGTCTGCCGAGAGCAAGAAGCGGACGAGACGTCCGCGCACCCGGAACGCCTCTGCCGCAACCCTATGCGCGCTTCCTCTCCGATGCCATCTCCGGGAAATCGGTCTCGGCGAATTCAACGCCCCGGAATGCGCTTTGCGTATCGCCCTCCACCTCCAGCCGACGCAGCTGGACGCGGCGGATCTTGCCGGAGATCGTCTTGGGCAATTCGGTGACGAATTCGATGCGGCGGATGCGCTTGAAGGGGGCGAGCCGCTCGCTGGTGTAGCGGAAGATCGACAGCGCCGTCTCGCGCGACGGCTTGGCCGCGCCGACCAGCAGCACATAGGCCTTGGGGATCGACAGGCGGATGGGATCGGGCACCGGCACGATGGCGGCCTCGGCCACCGTCTCGTGTTCGATCAGCACGCTTTCGAGCTCGAAGGGACTGATGCGGTAGTCGGAGGACTTGAAGACGTCGTCGGCGCGGCCGACGAAAGTGAGGTAGCCGTCCTCGTCGATGAAGGCGACGTCGCCGGTGTGATAGACCTCGTCCTCCAAACCTCCGAGCTTGCCGTCGATCCCCTGATAGCCCTGCATCAGACCGGCCGAGCGTGTGTCGCCGAGCGGCAGGCAGACCTCGCCTTCCGTGGCAGGCTTGCCATCGGCGTCGAGGACGCGGATGTCGTAGCCGGGGAGGGGGCGGCCCATTGCACCGACCTTGATCGTCTGTCCCGGCGAATTGGCGATCTGGGCCGTGGTTTCGGTCTGGCCGTAGCCGTCGCGGATGGTCAGCCCCCAGGCGTTGCGGACCCGTTCGATCACTTCCGGATTGAGCGGCTCGCCGGCCCCGCACACTTCGCGCAGCGAAACCTTGGTGGCGGCAAGATCCTCCTGGATCAGCAGGCGCCAGACGGTCGGCGGGGCACAGAGCGTGGTGACCTCGCAGCGTTCGAGTTCGCGCAGCAGGACTTTGGCGCTGAATTGCGGCTGGTTGATCACCAGCACCGTGGCACCGGCATTCCAGGGCGCGAAGAACGAACTCCAGGCATGCTTGGCCCAGCCGGGCGTGGACACGTTGAGATGGACGTCTCCCGGCTGCAGGCCGAGCCAGTACATGGTCGAGAGCGCGCCGACGGGATAGCTGCGCTGGGAATGGCGCACCAGCTTGGGCTTGGCCGTGGTGCCGGAGGTGAAATAGAGCAGCAGCGGATCGTGCGGATGGGTCGGGCTATCCGGTGTGAAGGTGGTGGGCTGGTTGAAAGCTTCGACATAGGTGATCCAGCCGGCTCCTCCGCCGGGGCCGACGGCGATGCGCTTGACTTCCGGTGGCGCCACATCTTCGCATTTGGCGAGCTGGTCGCGCTCGGCGATGATGGCGCGGGCCCTGCCGCGGTCGAAACGGTCGGCGAGCTCGTCCGGGGTGAGCAGCGTCGTGGCCGGAATGAGGATCAGCCCGAGCTTGATCGCCGCCAGCGTCGTTTCCCAGATAGCCGGCACATTGCCGAGCAGCACCAGCAGGTGGTCGCCGCGTCTCAGGCCCTGAGCGCGCAGGAAATTCGCCACCTGGTTGGAGCGCCGGCTGAGCTCGGAAAAGCTGAAACGGGTATCGGTTCCGGTGGCTGTGTCGACGATCCGCAGGGCCGTGCGGTCCCGGCTTTCGGCAGCGGTGGCGAGCTCGGCGTCGAACCAATCGAGCGCCCAGTTGAAATGGGAGTCATCCGGCCAGCGGAAGCCGGCGCGAGCCGTCTGGTAATCGCTACGATGCTTGAGCAGAAAGTCACGAGCCTGCCGAAAGTCTGGCATGAAAGTTTCCTCGCTGTTGCCGTCGGGAGACGGGTCTTCAGACCCGCCAGTGCTTCGATGAAGGCGGGTCTGAAGACACGCCCCCCACTTACGCCAACCGTTCCACCGCCATGGCAGTCGCTTCGCCGCCGCCGATGCAAAGACTTGCGACGCCGCGCCTCAGTCCATGGCTTTCGAGGGCGGCCAGCAGCGTTACCAGCACGCGGGCGCCAGAGGCGCCGATCGGATGGCCAAGGGCGCAGGCGCCGCCATGCACATTGACCTTGTCGCCGGGCAGGTCGAGGTCACGCATCGCCGCCATCGTCACCACGGCGAAGGCCTCGTTGATCTCGAACAGATCGACCTCGCCGGCCGTCCAGCCGGTGCGCTCGAACAATTTGCGCATGGCGCCGATCGGAGCGGTGGCGAAGCGGTTCGGTTCCTGGGCGTGGCTGGCATGGCCGACGATCGCGGCGAGCGGGGTCAAACCACGCTTTTCCGCCTGGGAGCGGCGCATCAGTACCAAAGCAGCGGCGCCGTCGGAGATCGAACTCGAATTGGCTGCCGTCACCGTGCCGCCCTCGCGGAAGGCGGGCTTCAGCGTCGGAATCTTGTCCGGGCGGGCCTTGCCCGGCTGCTCGTCGACGCCGACGACCTGCTCCGTCTTGCCGGAACCGACGGTAACGGCCACGATCTCGCTGTCGAAACGTCCGTCTCGGATGGCGGCCTGGGCTCGGCTCAGGGAGCGCAAGGCAAATTCGTCCTGCGCCTCGCGGGTGAACTGATAGGCCTCAGCACAATCCTCGGCGAAGGTGCCCATCAGTCGCCCCTTGTCATAGGCGTCCTCCAGCCCGTCCAGGAACATGTGGTCCTTCACGCTGCCATGGCCCATGCGGTAGCCGCTGCGCGCCCGGTCGAGCAGGTAGGGCGCGTTGGTCATGCTCTCCATGCCGCCGGCCACCACCACGCCGGCCGTGCCGGCGGCGATGAGGTCATGGCCGAGCATGGCGGCCTGCATGCCCGAGCCGCACATCTTGTTGATGGTGGTGGCGGGAGTCGAAATCGGCAGGCCCGCGCCCAGGGCAGCCTGGCGAGCCGGGGCCTGGCCCTGGCCGGCGCTGAGCACGCAGCCGAACACGGTCTCCTCGATGGCTTCGGCGGGCAACCCGGCCCGAGACACCGCGGCCGAGATGGAGGCTGCGCCGAGGCGTGCCGCCGGCAGGCTGGAGAAGGCTCCCTGGAAACCACCGAGCGGGGTCCGCGCGGAACCGACGATCACGACAGGGTCATTCATCTTGAGGTCCCTTTTTGCGAAGGAGGATTTTACGCCGATTTCGGCGACATGTGTGGTCGATCAGCGCGGCGCCATGCGTAGGGCGCCGTCGAGCCGGATGATTTCACCATTGAGCATGCGGTTTTCGACGATGTGGCAGACCAAGGCGGCGAACTCTTGCGGATGGCCGAGGCGGGGCGGGAAGGGGACGGTCGCACCCAGCGAGGTCCTGACCTCTTCCGGCATGGCCTGCATCATCGGGGTCTCGAACACGCCGGGCGCCACGGCGACGACGCGGATGCCGAAGCGAGCGAGCTCGCGGGCTGCCGGCAGAGTGAGGCTGGCGACGCCGCCCTTGGAAGCGGCATAGGCGGCCTGGCCGATCTGGCCGTCATAGGCCGCGATCGAAGCTGTGTTGACGATGACGCCGCGCTCGCCGTCTTCGCCGGGCGTATTGGTGGAGATTGCCCGGGCGGCGAGGCGCGTCATGTTGAAGGTGCCGACGAGATTGATCTGGATGGTGCGGGCGAAGCGGTCGAGATCATGCGGGCCGTCACGTCCGACGATGCGCTCGCTGGGGGCGACGCCGGCGCAGTTGACCAGGCCGTCGAGCCGGCCGAAGGCGTCGAGGGCGGCCTCGACGGCGGCCTGCCCATCCCCGGCATTGGCGACGTCGGTGTGCTGGAAGCGGGCCGCAGGACCCAGCGCCGCTGCGGCTTTCTCGCCGGCTTCGGCATTGAGATCGCAGAGCAGGACACGCCCGCCGCGGCTCACGAACCCGGCTGCTACCGCATGGCCGAGCCCGGACGCTCCACCAGTCACCAGGAAGACGCGATCTTGGATTTGCATGGCGCGGAACTCTCCCCGTGTCGGCCCTTTGAGGGCCGTTGTCGTTGGCACCGATATTACGCGCGTCGGCGGTGGCATTCGATGACCCTTCGTGCTTAAAAGCGTGATCGGTTTTGCCATATCGTAAGGGGCGCGGATGGCCTGGAGAGCGCAGAGATTCACGCCATGATCGGCGTCGGCTTTATCGAGGATACGCTCGAGCCCCTGAGGCGCGGCGGCTTCGACCTCGCGACGGCGCTGGAGGCGGGTGGATTCAGCGAGAGCGATCTCGATCTGCCGGGCTTTCGCCTGTCGGCTGAGCAATATGGCCGGCTGTGGCTCAGCATCGCGCAGATCATGAGCTGCGAATATTTCGGCTTCGGTGCCCGTCCGATGGCGCCGGGCAGTTTCGCCATGCTCTGCCACGCCGTGATCTCCAGCCAGACGCTGGAGCATGCCGTCAGGCGGAGCTTGCGCTTTCTCAACCTGGTGCTGGGAGAGCCCAAGGGCGAACTGGTGATCGAGGAGACGAGCGCCAGCGTGATCCTGCGCGAGACCGCTCCTCCCCGGCCGGCCTTTGCCTATCGCACCTACTTCCTGCTGCTGCACGGCGTCGTGTGCTGGCTGGTCAAGCGCCGGCTCGAGATCCGCGAGCTGCATTATCGCGGGCCCCTCCCGAGCGGCCGAGAAGACCATCGCGACTTCTTCGGCACCAAGGTCGACTTCGATCGGCCACAGACCATGCTGACCTTCGACCGTGCGCTGCTGTCCTTGAAGGTGCGCCAGACCGAGAAGACGCTGCAGGGCTTCATAACCGGCGCTCCGGCCAACATATTGGGGCGCTATCGCTATGACCGTGGCGCTGCCTCCGCCACGCGACGTCTCCTGCGCGAGCTCCCTCCTACCGAATGGCCTTCCTTCGCCGAGATGGCCGCGAGGTTGGACCTGTCCGAACCGACATTGCGGCGCCATCTGGCTGGAGACGGCGAGAGTTTCTCCGAAATCAAGGAGGAGATTCGCCGCAAGCTGGCCCTGGACTGGCTGCTCCGCACGGCCAAGCCGGTTGGACAAGTCGCTGCCGATCTCGGTTATACCGAGCCGAGCGCCTTCCACCGCGCTTTCCACAAATGGGCCGGCTGCAGCCCCGGGGAATTCCGGCGCTCGCGTGGGAAATGACGGATGGGCCGGCCGGTTCCGTCATAACTCCTTGGGGTTATTGTTCGATCGCCGGCATCGGCACAAGCTTCCCGATGACAACGATAGGACGAGCGCCGGCAAACCGGAGAACTTGTCGCCAGGGGAGAGAAGCGATGCAGGACGTGAAATTGGACAGGGCGTTGGGCCTGTGGTCGGTGGTATTATTCGGCTTGGCCTATATGACGCCGATGATCGTATTCGGCACCTTCGGGCCGCTAGCGACGGCGAGCCAGGGCACCACGGCGATGTCCTATCTGCTGGCCTCTGGCGCCATCCTGCTTACCGCCCTGAGCTATGGCGTAATGTCCCGGGTCTATCCCGTAGCGGGTTCGGCTTATACCTATGCCCGACGATCGTTGAGTTCCGGCGTCGGTTTCCTGGTCGGCTGGGCCGTTCTGCTTGATTACTTCTTCCTTCCGATGGTGATCTGGCTGATCGGCGCGGCCTATCTGTCCTCCGCCTTTCCCGCCGTGCCGAGCTGGGTCTGGATCCTTGCCTTCATCTTCACCACCACCGTGATCAACATCCTCGGCATTGCCTTCGCAAGCCGGGTCAATTTCGTGCTGATGCTGGTGCAGCTCGTCGTGGTCGTCGCCTTCATGCTGTTGGCGGCCCGCTACGTCGCCGCGGCGAACGGAACGGGCGGCCTGGCGGCAGCGGCGCCTTTCTTCCAGGCCAATGTGCCCTTTTCCGCCTCGGTGGCAGGCGCCGCCATAGCGGCCTATTCCTTCCTCGGTTTCGATGCCGTTTCCACGCTGACGGAGGAGACCAAGGACGCTGGCCGCACCATTCCGCGCGCCATCCTGATCGTGGCCCTGGCCGGCGGCGCCATCTTCGTGGCGGCGGCCTATGTGGTCCAGCTCGCCCATCCCGGTTTCGAGTTCGCCTCCGTCGATGCCGCCGGCAACGAAATCGCCCAGAAGATCGGCGGCGATTTCTTTGTCGTCATCTTCCTGGCGACGCTCGTCCTGGCGCAGTTCAGCTCGGGTCTCGCCGCTCAGGCCAGCGTCGGCCGCCTTCTCTATGCCATGGGCCGCGACAATGTCCTGCCGAGCGGCCTGTTCGCCCGCCTGCATCCGAAATGGCAGACGCCCCTCGTCAATCTGCTTTTCGTCGGTCTGGTCGGGCTGGCCGCGATCTGGATGGATGTCACGACCTCGACCTCCTTCATCAATTTCGGTGCCTTTTTGGCTTTCACGGCGGTCAATCTCTCGGTGATCGCTCTCTATCTGCGCGGGCATGAAGGCGTCAGGCCGCTGGGCGCGCTGCTGGGTGTGATCGTTCCGGCCATCGCGGCGGCCTGCGACCTCTATCTGCTCCTCAATCTCGATGCCCACGCCAAATGGCTCGGCCTGATCTGGCTGGCGCTGGGGGCTGCGTATCTCGCCTATCTTACGCGCATGTTCAGCCAGGCCCCACCCGAAATGGACTTCGTGGAGGAGACGGCCTGAGCAGGCTCTTGTTCAGGCGGCAGTGGACTGCCCGGCCAGGAACAGGCGGAACAACTGCCCCTGGCTCGATATCTTCAGCTTTGCGTAGATGTGGCGGCGATGGACCTTGACCGTTTCCGGGGAGAGCGAGAGGAGAGCGCCGACCGAGAGGCTCGAATGCCCCTTGAGGATCAGTGCCACGATTTCCCGCTCGCGTGGCGTCAACTGAGGATGGGCGATAGCCGCCGATGGGAGCGCCTCGCTGGAGAGGGAGGGCGGACGCGTGGTTTGCCAATGCCGCTCGGCAAGGCGGCAGATGAGTCCGGCAATATCGCCGAATTGCTCGATCTGGCGGCGGCGGAACAGCGGGTTCGTGCCAAGACGGCTGATCGAGAGCACCCCGACATGTCTGCCTCCGAGATCGAGCACGAAGCCGATCTCGTCCCTGATGGTCGTCGCGGCATAGTGGACCCGGTAGTATTCGGACTGTCTGAAATGATCGGGTGCCAGATCCTGCATGACGATCAGGGATGTGGCGTCGCTCCCCCGGACGGCATCGTAGAAGGGGTCGAGCACATAGGCGCCGGCGAGATATTGATCGACGATGATGCCACGATCCACCAAGTCGGACGGGTTGTGAAGATCATGCGCCCTGCCGTCCGGCGCATAGCGAAAGCCGTTCATCATCTCGAAAGGGGCGATCAGGCGCAGGACCGTCTGCAGCGCCGCGGGAAAGCCCGGCGAGCCTATGGCCTCGACGGCATGGGCGAGGAGGCGGCTCCAGGCCTGGAATGGTGGCGGCATGGCGCTCCCTCGGACCTTTTTGGACAGGTGGATGGTTTGGCTGCCAACCCTATGCGCCCACGTCGGGCCGCCAACAAGCCGGAATGGAGAAGACGATGAATCTAGCCGGCATGCGAACATCCCGAACTCATCCGCTCGACCTGCCGGCTTACGCGATTGCCGACGGCATTCGTCGGCAACGATTCCGGGCCGTAGATGTGGTGGCGGAAGCACTGCACCGGGCCGAGGCGTGTCAGCCCGAATTGAATGCCTTCACAGTTCTGCGACGCGATCGCGCACTGGCCTCGGCCAGCCAGGCGGATGAGGTTGCCAGGGCCGGACAGTCTCTGGGAGCGCTGCATGGCGTACCTTTCGCTGCCAAGGACATGACGCCGACGGCTGGCGATCTCACCACCTTGGGTTCCTGGACGAGCGGAGATCCGGTTCCCGCTGAAAGCGCCCTGTGCATCCGCCGCCTGGAGGCAGCAGGAGGCATTCTGATCGGCAAGACCACCACGCCGGAATTCGCATTCTCCAGCTTTACGCAGAGCCCGCGTTGGGGGGTGACACGCAATCCCTGGGATCCCGAGCGCACGAGCGGCGGGTCCTCCGGGGGATCGGCGGTCGCCGTGGCCATGGGCGTGGTGCCCATGGCGGAGGGAACGGATATGGGCGGCTCCGTGCGCATTCCCGCCGCCTTTTGCGGCGTGGTGGGCTTCAAACCAAGCCTGGGGCGCATCCCGATGACGATCCTGCCCAGTGTTTTCGACAATATCTCGCATTTCGGACCGCTCGCACGCAGTGTGGAGGATGCCATCGCCTTCATGGCCGTGACGGCTGGGCCAAGTGACGAGGATATCCTTTCCCTGCCATTATCCTTCGACGGCATGCGGGCGCGCAAGGCAGGTCTGGCCGGCCGGCGTTTCGCTTTCTCGCTCGACCTCGGCTTCTATGCCGTCGAACCGGCGGTGGAGACGGCCATTCGCAGCGCGGTGGAAGACCTTCGCGGGGCGGGGGCCGTCGTCGACGAGATCCCGATGGGATGGAGCCGGGCCGTCGTCGATCAATGGTTCGACATCTGGTGCGTGTTCATGTCGGCCTATTTTGGAGACCGGCTCGCGGCAGGGCGAGAGCGCATGGATCCATCCGTGGTGGCGATGATGGAGACGGGACTTGCCATGGATGCCACGCATTACAAGCGCATCGAGTTGCTGCGCACCCAAATGTGGCGCGACATGGCGAAGCTGTTCGGGAGTTATGATGCCCTGTTGTGCCCGACCTGCGCCATCACAGCGCCCCTGGCAGGGCTAAGCGATGACGATTTTGCCGAGAGTCTGCCGGATGGGCGACTGAAGGGACTGGACATGACCTGTCCCTTCAATCTCCTGCCGCAATGCCCGGCTCTCTCCCTGCCGGTCCATCGCGCCGGGGACATGCCGGTCGGCCTGCAGATCGTTGGTCGGCGCCATGCGGACGAGGACGTCCTTGCCATCGCGCTGGGCGCGGAAAAGCTCCTGGCGCTGCCGCGATAGATCCGTCCTGCAGAAAGAGAAAGCGGCGGCCCAGGGGAGCCGCCGCTTTGGCTTTTATTGCCGTATCGTTTCCTGCCGAAAATCGGGATCCATTTTTCGGCGCGATGCTTTAGCCGCCGAGCGCCGCGCTCATCGTCGTCTCGTCGGCTGCCACCTCGAACTGCTTGAAGTTCTCGGTGAACATGCCCACCAGCCTGCGGGCCTGGTTCTCATAGGCCGCCTTGTCGGCCCAGGACTTGAAGGGGTCGAGCACGTGGCTCGGCACGCCTTCCACCGCGGTCGGAACCTGGAAGCCGAAATGGCGGTCGGTGCGGAACTTGGCCCTGTCGAGGCTGCCGTCGAGGGCGGCATTGAGGAGGGTGCGGGTCCATTTGATCGGCATGCGGCGTCCGGTGCCATAGGCGCCGCCGGTCCAGCCGGTGTTGACCAGCCAGCAGGAGACCTGGTGCCTGTCGATCAGCTCCTTCAGCAGGCGCGCATATTCGACCGGATGGCGCGGCATGAAGGGGGCGCCGAAACAGGTCGAGAAGGTCGGCTGCGGTTCGGTCACGCCACGTTCCGTGCCGGCGAGCTTGGCGGTGAAGCCCGAGAGGAAGTGGTAGATGGCCTGCTCCGGCGTGAGGCGGGCGATCGGCGGCATCACGCCGAAGGCGTCCGCCGTCAGCATCACCACCGTACCGGGATGGCCGGCTGCACTGGTTTTCGAAGCATTTTCGATGAAATGCAGCGGATAGGCGGCGCGGGTGTTCTCGGTCTTGCGGCCGTCGGTGAAGTCGAGCTTGCGCGTGATCGGATTGATCGAGACGTTTTCGAGGACTGCTCCGAAGCGCTGCGAAGCGGCGAAGATCTGCGGCTCGGCCTGCTTGTCGAGATTGATGGTCTTGGCGTAGCAGCCGCCTTCGAAGTTGAAGATGCCGTTCGGGCCCCAGCCATGTTCGTCATCGCCGATGAGCGAACGGTCGGGGGAAGCGGACAATGTGGTCTTGCCGGTGCCAGAAAGCCCGAAAAACAGGGCCGAGACGCTGCTGGGGCCGACATTGGCCGAGCAATGCATCGGCATGAGGCCGTGCGCGGGCAGGATGTAGTTGAGATAGGAGAACACCGACTTCTTCATCTCGCCGGCATAGGCCGTGCCGCCGATCAAGACGACGCCGCGGGTGAAATCGCAGGCGATCACCGTCTCCGAGCGTAGGCCGTATTTGGCAGGGTCGGCCTTGAAGCTCGGCATGTCGATGATGGTGAGGTCCGGATAGAACCCGACGAGGTCGTCGGCGGAGGGGCGAATCAAAAGATTGCGGATGAACAGGCTGTGCCAGGCCAGCTCGGTATAGACCTTGACCTTGATACCGTTGTCCTCATCGGCGCCGGCATGCAGGTCCTGCACGAAGAGCTGCTTTTCCGTCGCATGCCAGAGCATGTCGGCAAGCAGCGTGTCGAAGGCGGCGCGGGAGATCGCGTTGTTGTTGGTCCACCAGACAGAGTCTTCGGTCTCGCGCTCGCGGACGATGTATTTGTCCTTCGGGGAGCGACCGGTATGGCTGCCGGTATCGACGACCAGGGCGCCACCGGGGCTGAGAAGGCCTTCGCCGCGGCGAATCGCAATCTCGATCAGCGAGGGCTCGTCGAGATTGGCGTGCAGCGCGCCGAGATTGTTGAACTGGATCGGCTCGATCTCGTCTTTGGCGCCGCCTTCCACAACATGAAGTTTCATATCACGCTTCCTCACATTTGCCGGTGCCTGGCCCGTTATCCGGCCTTGTTCCCGCGGGCAGCACCGCACCAATCATTCGCTGCCATGGCGATGCATGGCGGGGGCGGCTGCTTCCCATCCAAATGCGACCTTAGCACGGCGGCCGGGCGGAAGTGTCATGCGAATGTTGCGGCGAAATGCATCGGCGGCAGAATTCTGGCCGGCATTGGTATTGTTATGACAAATGACAGAAAAGGACGATCGCAGAGAGGCCCGCGATCGTCCCGATGCCGATTAATACTTTGAGAGAACGCCGCAATTTCCGGTCCCGTCTTGCAGATGGGACCGGCAAGCCTGTCCAATCTCAGCCCTCGTGCTTCATGCGCTCGCGACGCTTGATCTCCGCCGGGCTCGGTTCGGCAAGCTCGAAGGTGCCTGTTGGCACGGGGCCGGCCGGTTCATAGGTGGCGATGACGACCCCTGTGCTCGAAACGTCATGGCTGGTCAGTTTCAGGGCGCCGGACGGCGTGCCGGTACCGAACAGGCGCTTGCCCTTGCCGAGCACCAACGGGAAGGTCATGACGAAGAGCCGGTCGATCAGGCCCGCGGCCAGCAATTGGGGGTAGAGCGTCGTGCTGCCCTGGATGAGGATGTCGGGACCTTCGCCCTGCTTCACCTTGGCGACGGCGGCGATATCGGCGAGGCGATGGCTGTTCTGCCATTCGAGAGGCTCGCTGCCGCGCGTGACCACATATTTGGCTGCCTTGGTGAAGGCTGGGCCGATGGGATCCTCCGGACCGACGAAGGGCCAGTGGGCTGCGAAGATCTCATAGGTCTTGCGGCCGAGCAGCAGGTCGAAGGGATTGCTGAACAGGCCACCCATCGCGGTGCCCATCGTGCCGTCCCAGAAGGTCGCCGACCAGCCGCCGAGCTCGAAGCCGCCGGTCGGATCCTCCGGTGGGCCGCCGGGGGCCTGCATCACGCCGTCGAGAGATTGGAATATGCCGCCGATGATCTTGCGCATGAGAAAATGTCCCTTGATTGCCCTTGTTTGGATGGGAGGCCGCTATGTTGGAGGCATGGCGTTATGCTCCAAGGACGAGCGGGCAGGTCCTCTCCCGACAAGGAACGCAATATTTCGCCCGGCTCTTCGTCGCCCTATGGGGTCACTTGCGCGAGGGGCCGGAGGAAAGAGCCAATTGCAGCAGGATTTCCTGATGAACGAGGCAGTCGCCACGGCCGACGGATTTCTTGGTCGCCTGGCCGCCGAGGGCAAGGGCCGGCACGAAATAGAAGCATTCGCCAGGGGCGAGCGGCTGCCCGCCGACCGTCGAGTAGAACTGGTGGAAGGCTTTCGGATTCTCCTGCAGGAAGCCCTTGAGATCCTTGGCGAAGAAGTCGTCCACGGACCAGGTGATGGCCGAACTGCCGCGATAGTGGATGCTGAGAAAGATCACGTCGCTACCGGTCTTCCAGTC
Organism: Labrys sp. F242; assembly: GCF_057813875.1. Taxonomy (NCBI): domain Bacteria; kingdom Pseudomonadati; phylum Pseudomonadota; class Alphaproteobacteria; order Hyphomicrobiales; family Xanthobacteraceae; genus Labrys; species Labrys sp. F242. The sequence continues at coordinate 894,822 of NZ_JBVASG010000001.1, forward strand.
GGCAGGCAGTCCGTTTTCCGCCGCCCTTTGCCGCAGATCCCGAAAATAGATCAGGTCGCCGAAGGCGGTGCGCGCAATGGGGACCCGCGTGGGGTCGGGATGTTGGAGCAGGAGCCAACGCGCCAGCATCGTTTCGGCGTCGCGCGGATCGAAAAAGGTGATGAAGCCATTGCCGAAAGAGCCGAAGCCAACCCTTTGCCAGAACTCGATCAATCTGGGGTGGACGTGCTCCTTTAGTGCTGGCGACAACTCGCCGCGAAAGGGGTGCACATCCTTTCCCGGCGGGAAGTCGGTCAGGAAGGTTTGGAACTCCTTCGGTCTGTCCTGGGCAAAGCCCGGTCGTGGCGCGACGAGCAAGCTCAACAAGCCCAAGCTCAACAAGCCAAGGAGGATAACAAGGGTGCGCATGATGGAATCTTCCTGCCGGCCAGACATCGACGGCTAATATGTACAATGTGACGATAGGGAAGATGGCTGGCAATCGGGAGTTTGGGTTTCCGCCTCGTTCGAAAGAGAGCTGCGCGGCGATGTGGATCCTCCTTCCTTAAATCTCTTCCAAATGGGGTTGCCTATTTTTTGTCCATAAGGTCAATATTGCTGCCAGCCGTTCGGGCAATCCGGGGTTGCCCTCGGGAGCGGTGAAGAGCAGGGGACGATCCCGCTTTTTTGCTCGCAAGGGGCAATCGGCTCGGTTTGAAATATTCCAACCGGGGCGGTGAGCCGGTAACGTGATAAAATAGAGACTCTCGTCGCAATGGCACGATCATTGCTGTGAACGGGGGCGAGCAGGGCGGAACGGTTCACCGTGTCCGCCGGGGACGAACCAGAGGTAGGGCCGGCATGCAGGTTGAGGGCGTGGATCGGAAGCTTGGTGCCGTACGGGAACGAACGGGCGCCGGCGAACCCGTGATTGCGGTCGAGGATCTTTCCTTGACCTTCGATACCGGCGATGGGCCGGTTTATGCGCTCTCCAAGGTCAATCTCACCGTCAATGAAGGCGATTTCGTCTCCTTCATCGGGCCTTCCGGCTGTGGCAAGACCACCTTGCTGCGTGTCATCGCCGACCTCGAACGCCAGACCTCCGGCTCGATCAAGGTCAATGGCCTGACCCCGGAGCAGGCACGTCTCGGCCGGCATTACGGCTATGTCTTCCAGGCGCCGGCTCTCTATCCCTGGCGCACCATCGAGCGCAACGTCATGCTGCCGCTCGAAGTCATGGGTTTTCCGGCCGCCGAGCGCAAGGCGAGGGCGGCCCGCAATCTCGAACTGGTCAATCTCAAGGGGTTCGAGAAGAAATTTCCCTGGCAATTGTCCGGCGGCATGCAGCAGCGCGCCTCGATCGCCAGGGCTCTGTGCTTCGATCCCAAGCTGATGCTGATGGACGAGCCGTTCGGGGCGCTCGACGAGATCGTCCGCGACAAACTCAACGACCAACTCCTGCATCTGTGGCGCACCACCAAGAAGACGGTGGTGTTCGTCACCCATTCCATTCCCGAGGCCGTCTATCTATCCACCAAGATCGTGGTGATGTCGCCGCGGCCCGGCCGCATCATCGACATCATCGATTGCAACTTCCCGCGCGACCGCACGCTCGACATCCGCGAGACGCCTGAATTCCTCGAAGTCGCCCATCGCGTGCGCGACGGCCTCAGGGCGGGGCACTCCTATGACGACTGAGGTGCTTTCAGCCCGTACCGCCCCCTCGCTGTGGAGCCGCCTGATGGTCGGCAAGGCCGGGCCGGTGACGGTGGTGGTGTTGGCGATCTTCGCGTTGTGGTATCTCGCCTGCCTGCCGATGAACGGCTCCGCGCTGCAGCGCGCCATGCCCGATGCCGCCAGCCGGCCGCTGATCGAACAGTTCATCGCCGCCATCAATCTGCCGGACGGCAATCTCGCCGCGCCTCACCAGATCGTCATGGCGATGGTGCAGGGCCTGTTCTTCGAGCCGCCCCTGGGGCGCCGCAGCCTGGTTTATCATGGCCTGATCACGCTCTCCTCGGCGCTATCGGGCTTCGTGCTGGGCGCCGTCCTCGGCATCGTGCTGGCGGTGCTGATCGTGCATTACCGCTCGATGCGCCAGAGCCTGATGCCCTGGGTGATCGTCTCCCAGACCATCCCGATCCTGGCGTTGGTGCCGCTGCTGACAGCGATCACCGGCCGGCTCGGCGCACCGATCCTGGTCCCGAAAGCCCTGATCGCCACCTATCTCTGCTTCTTTCCGGTGACGGTTGGCATGGTGAAGGGGCTGATGTCGCCGGACCTGATGCAGCTCGATCTGATGCGCACTTATGATGCCTCGAAATGGCAGACCTTCTGGAAGCTGCGCTGGCCGGCGGCGACACCCTATCTGTTCGCCAGCCTGAAGATCGCCATCGCCGGCTGCATCGTCGGCGCCATCGTCGCCGAGATGCCGACGGGAGCGCAGGGTGGTCTCGGCTCGCGTCTGCTCGCCGGCTACCAGTACAATAATCTGCGCCTGGTGCTGTGGGCCGCCTTGTTTACCGCCGCGTTGCTTTCGGCTGTCTTGATCGGTCTGATCAGCCTGATCGAGCGGCGTACTCTGGCGAGAATGGGCGTCCGGGGAGAGCAGGCATGACAAAGTTCCAGTCGCTCGGCTGGTTCCTGGCCGGACTGCTCATCTGCCTGAGCGCTCTCTTTCCCATGGGCGAACACGACCTCATCTTGCCTATAGGTTTGGCGCCACAAATCTATTTGTCGGGTGCAATATTTATCGTTGCTGCCATTCTCTGCCAAAAACAAAGCCGTGGTTTTTGGTCCATTATTCCGATACTCGCATTGGGTATCGGTGTCCGAATGATGACGACAGCAGTGCATGTACCGGGAGTAGCGGGCGTTGCGGGTTGGGGTTTTTGGCTCAAAGCGGTCAGTCTTTGGCTGGCAGCCTGGATAACGGTCGACATGATTGTCAGTAACAGCGAAAGAACGCGACGTTCTCGCTGGGAAGATCTGGCGCCCGCCTTGCTGTTTGGCGCCACGTTACTCCTTCTTTGGGAATGGCTGGTCGTCGGTTTCGGCATCTCCCCCATCATCCTGCTGCCGCCTTCGGCCATCGGCCAGGCGGTGGTGGTGCAGGCCAATACCCTCGCCACCGACTTCGTCTGGACCTTCCTGCATGAAGTCCTGCTCGGCTGGCTGATCGGCTGCGGCTCGGGTTTCCTGGTGGCTCTGGTGGCCGACCGAATTCCCTTCCTGCGCCGCGGCCTCCTGCCACTCGGCAATGTCGTCTCGGCCCTGCCGATCGTCGGCATAGCGCCGATCATGATCTGGTGGTTCACCTATGACTGGCCCTCCAAGACGGCCGTCGTGGTGGCGATGACCTTCTTTCCCATGCTGGTCAACACGGTGGCGGGCCTAGCAGCCAGCGGCACGCTGGAGCGCGACCTCATGCGTTCCTACGGTGCCAGCTATTGGTCGACGCTGATCAGCCTGCGGCTTCCCGCCGCGATGCCCTTCATCTTCAACGGCTTGAAGATCAATTCGACCCTGGCGATGATCGGCGCCATCGTGGCCGAATATTTCGACGGCCCCACCATCGGCATGGGCTTTCGCATCAACACCCAGGCGGCCTTGTCACAGACCGACATCGTCTGGGCGGAGATCGCGGTGGCCATGGTGGCCGGTTCCCTATTCTACGGCCTCATCGCCCTCGTCGAGCGGGCGGTGACGTTTTGGCATCCCTCTTACCGGCGCGCGTGACGCAGGACGAGGTTAACAGAGGAGTGGACGGAATGAAGAAGGCACTACTGGCCGGCGTCGCTTTCGCGCTCGGGCTTGGGGCGATCAGCGCGGCACAGGCAGCCGACAAGGTCACGCTGCAGCTCAAATGGGTGGTCCAGGGGCAGTTCGCAGGCTATCTCGTCGCCAAGGACAAGGGTTTCTACAAGGAGGCCGACCTCGACGTCACCGTGGCCCCCGGCGGTCCCGACATCGCGCCGGAAACTGTGATCGCCAACAAGCAGGCCGACGTGATCGTCGACTGGATGCCGGCGGCCCTCGCCGCCCGCGAGAAGGGCGTCGGTCTCGTCAACATCGCCCAGCCCTTCAAGCGCTCCGGCCTGCAGCTGACCTGCCGCAAGGAGTCCGGCGTCAAGACGCCGGCCGATTTCAAGAGCAAGACGCTGGGCGTATGGTTCTACGGCAACGAATATCCGTTCAACGCCTTCATGGGCAAGCTCGGCCTCAAGCTCGACGGCTCGGCCGACGGCGTCAAGGTGATCAAGCAGGGCTTCAACGTCGATCCGCTCCTGCAGAAGCAGGCCGACTGCATCTCCACCATGACCTATAACGAATATTGGCAGGTGATCGAGGCCGGCGTGAAGGCCGAGGACCTGACCGTCTTCAACTATACGGACCAGGGCGTGGCGGTGCTGGAGGACGGGCTCTATGTCATGGAGGATCGCCTCAAGGATCCGAAGTTCGTGGAGACGATGGCCAAGTTCGTCAAGGCCTCGATGAAGGGCTGGGAGTATGCCCGTTCCCACCCCGACGAGGCCGTGAAGATCGTGCTCGACAACGATGCCTCCGGTGCCCAGACCGAGGTGCACCAGACCCACATGATCGCCGAGGTCAACAAGCTGACGGAAGGCTCCGATGGTACGCTCGATCCGGCCGCCGCGGATAGCACGGTCAAGACGCTGCTCGGGGCCGGCGGCGATAGCCCGGCCATCACCAAGGCGCCCGTGGGCGGCTGGAGTTCGGCGGTCACCGACGCGATGAAGAAACTGTGAGCTGAATGACCCTCCCCTGGAGGGGGAGGGTCGACGCGCAGCGTCGGGGTGGGGTGAGAAGGCACCACCTTTGTAATCTCGAAGGTATTGATGACCTGACCGGTCAAGTCGAGCCTAATCACCCCACCCCGGCCTTTCAGGCCGACCCTCCCCCTCCAGGGGAGGGTAAAATCAGCGCCGAGGTAACAGGCGCGGCGAACTCGTTATTGGAGGACTATTATGCCGATCCTGATCCGTGGCGGTGTCGTGGTGAACCACGATCATTCCAAGCCGGCCGACGTGCTGATCGACGGCGAAACCATTTTGGCGATCGGGCCGAAGCTGTCGGCGCCGGCGGGTGCCGAAATCATCGATGCCGATGGCTGCTTCGTCCTGCCGGGCGGCATCGATCCGCATACTCATCTCGAAATGCCGTTCATGGGCACCGTGTCGGCCGACGATTTCGAATCCGGCACCAGCGCCGCCTTGTCCGGCGGCACCACCATGGTGGTGGATTTCTGCCTGCCTGCGCCAGGCCAGTCGCTGCTGGCGGCCTATCAGGAATGGCGGCATAAAGCCGAGAAGGCGGTCTCGGACCACTCCTTCCACATGGCGATCACCTGGTGGGACAAACAGGTCTTCGACGAGATGGAGACCGTGGTGAAGACCTACGGCATCAACACCTTCAAGCATTTCCTCGCGTATAAGGGCGCGCTGATGGTGAATGACGACGAGTTGTTCCACTCCTTCAGCCGCTGCGCCGGCCTCGGCGCGCTGCCGCTGGTCCATGCGGAGAATGGCGACATCGTCTTCCGCCTGCAGCAGCATTATATCGACCAGGGCGTCACCGGGCCCGAGGGCCACGCCTATTCGCGTCCGCCGGAAGTGGAAGGCGAGGCGACCAACCGCGCCATCATGATCGCCGACATGGCGGGCAGCCAGCTCTATGTCGTGCATACCTCCTGCCGCGATAGCCACGAGGCGATCGCGCGGGCACGGGCGGCCGGCAAGCGCGTCTATGGCGAGCCCCTGATCCAGCACCTCGTGCTCGACGACAGCGAATACCAGAACAAGGATTGGGACTACGCGGCCCGCCGGGTGATGTCGCCGCCCTTCCGCAACAAGTCGCACCAGGATTCGCTGTGGGCGGGCCTCGCCTCGGGCTCGCTCCAGGTGGTGGCGACCGATCACTGCGCCTTCACCGCCGAGCAGAAGCGCATGGGCCTCGGCGATTTCCGCAAGATCCCCAACGGTACGGGCGGGCTCGAAGACCGCATGCCGGTGCTGTGGACGGCCGGCGTCAAGACCGGGCGCCTGACCAAGGAAGAGTTCGTGGCGGTGACCTCCACCAACATCGCCCGCATCCTCAACATCTATCCTCGCAAGGGAGCGATTGCAGTCGGTTCGGATGCCGACCTCACCATCTGGGATCCCGCCGCCACCAAGACGATCAAGGCCAAGACGCAACTCAGCCGCGTCGAATACAATGTGTTCGAAGGCTATGAATGCACGGGCCTGCCTGTTGTCACCCTGTCGCGCGGGCGCATCGCCTGGAAGGACAAGCAGATCCAGCTCAAGAAGGGCGACGGCGCCTTCGTCCAACGCGATCCGTTCCCGGCCAGCGCGGTGGCGAACGCCACCTGGAAGGAGCTCAGCAAGCCCAGGCCGGTCTCGCGCATCGAGGTGACGCCGTAGTCGGGGGCGTCACGCGCAAAAAGCCCTCCCCGCGAAGCGGGGAGGTCGCGCGCACCACTTGTGCGCGCTGGGCCCGGCGAAGCCGGGTCGGGTGGGGTGTGGCGGGCAATGCGAGACGCCTTTTTGAAGAATGGCGCGACCGTGGTGCAACCATGTTGGATTCAGTGCACTGCCCGCCACACCCCATCCGTCAGTGCTTCGCACTGACACCTTCCCCACTTCGTGGAGAAGGCTTTCGTTCTGCGTTGCAGGAGATAGATCTTGGATTCGACGCCTTCCTCTTCCCTCAAGCAAGGCCGCTGGCTGAACGAACCGCCATCCTGGTCGCTGGCCGGCGATCGGCTAGAGGTCGTGACTGGCGAGGCCACCGATTTCTGGCGAAAGACCCATTACGGCTTCACCCGCCATAGCGGCCATTTCTTCCACCTCGACAGTGGCGGCGATTTCACTGCGGAGCTGCGCGTGCGAGCGCGTTTCGAAACGCTCTACGACCAGGCGGGCCTGATGGTCCGGCTCGATGACGAGGCCTGGCTGAAGGCAGGTATCGAATATAATGACGACGCGCCCATGCTGGGCAGCGTGCTGACCGTGGGGCAGTCGGATTGGGCGACCGGTCCCTTTCCGGGCGACGCCCAGGATTTCCGCCTGCGCCTCACCGTCGCAGACGGGGTCATCAGGCTGCAATATTCGACGGACGGGATAGTCTGGCCCCTGGTGCGGCTGGCGCCGTTCCCGAAGGCTGTTTCTTATCAGGTTGGCCCGATGTGCTGCACGCCTGAAAGGGCCGGTCTTGCCGTTTCCTTCTCGGATTTTCGCCTGTCTCAGCCCAATGGCAAGGCGCTTCACGATCTTTCGTAACTTCAGAAAGGCCCACCATGCTCACCAATCTCAACATCAATCCGCAGCGCCTATGGGACAGCCTGATGGAAACCGCCAAGTTTGGCGGTACGGCCAAGGGCGGCATCAAGCGCCTGACCCTGTCGGACGAAGACAAGAAGGTCCGCGACTGGTTCAAGGCGCAATGCGAGGCACTCGGCTGCACGGTGAGCGTCGACGAAGTCGGCAACATGTTCGCGGTGCGCGCAGGCAGGAACAATGATTTGCCGCCGATCGCCATGGGCTCCCATCTCGATACCCAGCCGACCGGCGGCAAGTTTGACGGCGTGCTCGGCGTGCTCGGGGCGCTGGAGGCGATGCGCACCTTGCATGAGCAGGGCTACGAGACCAATGCCCCCATCGAGATCATCAACTGGACCAACGAGGAAGGCTCCCGTTTCGCCCCGGCCATGCTGGCTTCGGGCGTGTTTGCTGGTGTCTTCACGCCCGATTATGCCTATGAGCGCCTCGACCGTGACGGCATCAGCTTCAAGGACGAACTGGAACGCATCGGCTATCACGGAACGGAAAAGGCCGGCGCCCACAAGTTCCAGGCGATGTTCGAGCTCCATATCGAGCAGGGGCCAATCCTCGAGGACGAGAAGACGATGATCGGCGTGGTCACCGGCGTGCAGGGCATGCGCTGGTATGAGGTCACGGTGACCGGGCAGGATGCCCATACCGGCGCCACGCCGATGTATCTGCGCAAGAACGCCCTGCTGGGCGCCGCTCGCATCATCGAGGCGGTCGATGCCATCGGCCAGAAGCACCAGCCGGGCGTCGCCACCGTCGGCCTGATCGAAAACAAGCCCAACAGCCGCAATGTGGTGCCGGGCGAGGTCTTCTTCACCATCGATCTGCGTCATCCCGACGAGGAGGTGCTGGAAGTGATGGAGCAGGAGTTCCGAGCCGCCCTCGAGGCCGCGCTGCCGCCGATGAAGCTTGCCTATGAAGAAAAGCGCATCTGGAACTCGCCAGCGGTGAAATTCGCCCCGGACCTGATCGAATGCGTCGAACATGGTGCGGACAAGGCCGGCTTTGCCATGCGCCGCATGGTATCCGGCGCTGGCCATGACGCGGCCTATATCGCCCGTGTCGCGCCGACCACCATGATCTTCGTGCCGTGCGAAGGAGGGCTGAGCCACAACGAGGCCGAATCGACCTCCTTCGATGAATGTGCGGCAGGCGCGCAGGTGCTGCTCAATGCCGTGATCGAGCACGACCGGCGCCTGGCGGGCTGATGGGGCGCGACTGGAAGTCCGCACTCCGAGGGGCATAGACATGCTGTTCAAGCAGGCCGCGCTCGATGGCATTGCCGCCGGCAAGGTGACGCTGGCCTTCCGGCGCTGGACGCGGCCGACCGTCCGCGCCGGGGGAACGCTGACCACCGCTGTCGGTGTCCTGGCCATCGAGGCGGTGGATGTAATCGAACTCGCCGATCTCACCAACGAACAGGCTGATCAGGCCGGCTATGCTTCGGCTGCCGCGCTTCGGCGCGATCTGCGGCCGGAGGGACAGCTCTACCGCATTGCCTTCCATCGGATGGGGGACGACCCCCGTATTGCCTTGCGTGGCGAGGCCGCCCTCGATGCGGCTGACGTCGATGGCCTGCGTTCGGCGCTCGCCAAGCTTGACCGCAACCATCGCGGCGGCGCCTGGACCGCCGCCGTGCTCGGCCTGATCGCTGGGCGCGACGGCATCACCGCTGCCGAGATTGCTGGGCAGTTGGGGCGTGACAAGGCAGCGCTCAAGCTCGCTATCCGCAAGCTCAAGGCCCTAGGCCTCACCGAAAGCCTCCAGGTGGGCTATCGCCTGTCGCCGAGGGGGCGAGCCCTGCTCGACCGCCAGGAACGGATTTCGCTAGTTGAGAAAACGGCTGGTGAGCGATAGAGCGGGCGGGTGACCCTGATAGAGGAGGCCGCTGTGCAGCCCGCCGAGCTTGAAGCCGATCTCCATGGCAATATTCCGCTGACACAGGCCATGCAGGTCCGCGTTCTCGAAATCGGACCGGATTCCGTGCGGCTCGGCGCACCGCTTTCCGCCAATATCAACCATCACCGCACGGCGTTCGGCGGTAGCCTTGCCACTTTAGCCACGCTTGCCGCCTGGTCGCTCGCTTTTCTCAAACTCAAAGGAGCAGGGCTCGACTGCAGCCTGGTCGTCGGCTCCGTCCACATGGATTACCTAGCGCCGGTGGAGGGTGATTTCTCTGCCCGTTCCGTTCTGGCCGAACCCGAGAAGTGGGCCCATGTGCTGGAGGCCTTCGCGCGCAAGGGCAAGGCACGCATCCCGGTCCTTGCCGAGATCGAGTATGGCGGTCGCTGTGCGGCCCGCTTCAGGGGCGATTTCGCGGCGTTGGCCCGCTGAAGCGGGCCTGAGTGCGGCAAGCCGTCAATTGGTGCTGACCGCCAGGAAGGCGGCGGGCTGCACCGAGATCTGCCCCATGAACGGCCGGTCATGCGCGAGGATGACGAAATAGGCTGCTGTCACCACCACGACGAAGATGTGGGTGGCGAGGATCTGCATGCGGAAGACATGGTTGTTGCAGATGGCGATAGCCGTGACGGTCGTTGTCGAGATGATCCAGATCGCGATCCATTGGGCCCAGCTCATGCCGGTATTCGAGGCCGACAGCCGAAGCAGACGCGCATGGCGCACGGCCAGCAGTTGATTGACCAAAGGCTGATAGGCCGCTGGCTGGACAGTGGTTCCGTTCTGGCGCGAGACGAGGCCGATCGTGTTGATGAGGATGTTGCCGGAACGGTCGAATACCGGGCTTTCGATGTGCTCGCCGTTGGCCATGGCGGGCCAATCGCCGGAGATGACCTCAGCCACATAGGCCTTCAGGCCGTCGCGCACGCTGGTCTGGAGATCGGCCGGCAGGCCCGACGACAGCACCAGAACGTTTTCGACCGCATCGGCCTCCTGCTGGACGGCGCTACGGGCGGCGAGGGAATCGGCCCACAGACCTGCGGCCGAAAAGGCCACCATCAGGCCGAAAATGGTGGCGCAGACACCGACGATCGACTCGCGGATGGGTAGCGCCTCGTCCGGGGCGTAGCCGCCCCTGGCAATGGCGAAGCGAACGAGGCCGATGACGATCCAGGTGATCACCAGGCAGATCCCCAGCACCGTCGCAAACATGACGGGCAGTGACAGCTGATGCAGCAGAATGAACATGAGTGGACCCCGGAAGAACGAATCTATTGAAAATCGACGACCTGGTCGTTCAGCGGGAGCTGATTGGCGTGCTCTCCGCGCCAGCGTGGTTCGATCCTTGCCACGGCGCCTTGCTCGAGTTCCTCCTCGTTCCCCTGCGCCAGCACGCCCTGCCCGGAGAAGCGCGTGAGTACGAAGGGCAGGCTGTTGGCATTGAGCGGCGAGGGGCCATCCATCAACTGGAAGTGCAGATGGGGAGCGGTGGAATTGCCGGTATTGCCGACCAGGCCGATGACCTGGCCGGCTTTCACGCGGTCACCCAGCTTGACCCTGAGGCTGCCGCGCTGGAGATGGGCATAGAAGGCAAAGGCACCATTGCCGATGTCCGTCACCAGCATGTTGCCGCCGATATTGGCGGGGACGATGCCGCGGGCCGGTTGGCTGGGGATCTGTTCATCGGCCTGGTCGTAGAGATTGACCACCACGCCATCGGCCGCCGAATGGACTTCGGCGCCGTAAAAGGAATAGCTGGCCAGATCCTGGGCATTGCCGGTGAACAGGCGGCTGCCGGCGTCGAGCCTGATCCAGTCGATCGCGAAGCGCTCGGGTATGCGCAGACGCCCGTTCACGGCCATGACGGCGCCGCGGTGGGCGGTGACGGCGCCGCAGCAACCATCGGCTGCAACCCAGCCGGTGCCCCTCAACGGTGGCTCGACCACCACGGCCGGCTTGCCGACCGTCGTAGCGCCGCCGATGAAGCTGTAGTGTGCGGAGACGGGTGCATCCGCCGGCAAAGGCGTGGGCTTGCCGTCTGCGCCTGCATTCTCACGGAAAGCCTCGATGCGGGCGGATACCCGCTGCGCCAGCTTGTCATCCCGGGCAAAGCCGACATCCATGAAGACGATGGCGGTGCCGCCGGGCGGCAGCTGGCGATCCCTGCCGCTGTAAAGATGCATCATCTTCGCCAGCTCTTCGCCCTCGAGGGAGGACAGGCTTTTGCCGGCGTCGTCGATCGCTTCGACCTTGTCGAGCCGCACGAACACATTGCCTGGGTTGTTGATCACCAGTTCATAGGCGAGATGGACGCGCCCATCGGCGCCGAGAACCGGATTGGGCTCGCTGATCGGCTGTACGGTGACCGAACTCAGGATCTCATCGGGTTTGAGGGATTGGGCCATGGCGGCAGAGGCCGCCAGAAGCCCTGCACAGGCAACGGAAAGCGACAGGAAACGCATAGGAAATGCCCCACCGGCTGCCCCGCACCGGAAGGCAGAACCTGTAGGCACAATCCCGCATTTGCCTCATCCTTTGTCAAGCGATGTCCGGGCGGTGACGGCCGTGGCCGGGAGCCGCCGACCGGCGCCCGGCCAAGCATTTCCTACCATAGATGATGGACGAAGCCGGCGATCTTGCGCTGGTAGAGGTTCTTCAGTGTTTCGAGCGTCGCCTGCGAAAGAGCCGGCACGTCGCTGGCGGCGGCATTCGCCGTGGCCTGGGCCGCATTCCTGGCGCCAGGGATGACGGTGGTGATGGCATCATCAGCCAGGATCCAGGCCAGCGCGAACTGCGACATGGTCATGCCATCGGGCACCAGCGGCCTGATTTCCTCCACGGCTGCCAAGGCGACGTCGTAGGGGACGCCCGAGAAGGTCTCGCCCTTGTCGAAGGCCTCGCCATTGCGGTTATAGGCGCGATGATCGTCGGCCGCGAACTGGCTGGCGGCATTCATCTTGCCGGTCAGCATGCCCGAAGCGAGCGGCACGCGCGCGATCACCGCGATGTTGCGCGCCTTCGCCTCGCGGAAGAAGAGCTCGGCCGGCCGCTGCCGGAAGATGTTGTAGATGATCTGGACCGAGACGACGCCGGGATATTCGATCGCCTTCAGCGCCTCTTCCACCTTCTCGACGGAGACGCCGTAATTGCGGATCTTGCCGGCGGCCACCAAATCGTCCAGCACGCCGAACACTTCGGGCCGGTAATAGACCTCTGTCGGAGGGCAATGAAGCTGGACGAGGTCGAGGCAGTCGGTGGCGAGATTCGTCAGCGAACGCTCGACGAAAGCGGTGAGGTTTTCCCGATTATAGCCGTCGGCGGTGTGGGGCTGGAGGCGACGCCCGGCCTTCGTTGCCACGAAGGGGCGGGGTCCGCCGCGCTCCTTCAGGACCTCGGCAATGAAACGCTCCGAACGGCCGTCGCCATAGACATCGGCGGTATCTATGAGGGTGGTGCCGGCATCGAGGGCGGCATGGAGGGCGGCGCGCGCATCGTCATCCGGCACATCGCCCCAGGAGCCTCCAATGGCCCAGGCCCCGAAGCCAATCTCCGAGACGTTGCGCGCGGTCTTGCCGAACAGGCGTTCTTTCATCGTTCCATTCCTGCGTTTCATGGCCGTCGAATAGGAGCCGGCCGGTGTTTCAGCGTTCCTCTTGCAGGATAGGGCTTGAGCCGGCCGGGCGCTCATTGTTTAGTGTGAACGGTAATCATAGAAGCTTTGAAAGTTTTTCATCAATGGCGGCTCTCGAACGAACGGATCTCGGCGACCTCAACGTCTTCCTGACCATCGTCCGCCGGCGCAGCTTCACCACGGCTGCCATCGAACTCGGCCTGACGCCGTCAGCGGCTAGCCATGCGATGCGGCGCCTCGAGGCCAGGCTCGGGGCCAAGTTGTTGAACCGCACCAGCCGGGCGGTCTCGCCGACAGATCTCGGCCTCAAATTCGCCCAGCGCCTCGAAGAAGGATTCGATGTGATCGGCTCGGCCCTGGAGGTGCTGGAAGCGCCGGGAAACGTGCGCTTCGGCGAATTGCGCCTGAACGTGTTCCGGGATGCCGCCCATCTCCTGATCTCGCCGGCCTTGCCGGAGTTCGCCCGCCAATGCCCGGATGTCCGCCTGACCGTTGCCGTGGATGACCGGCCCATCGACATCGTCGCCGAGGGCTTCGACGCCGGCATGCGCTATGGCCATCACGTGCCGGAGGACATGATCGCCGTGCCGCTCACGGGGCCGCAGCGCTGGGTGGTTGTCGGCTCTCCCTCCTATTTCAGGGAGCATGGCAGGCCGCAGACCCCGGCTGACCTCGCCAGCCATGTCTGCCTGCAACTGCTCCTGGGCGACAACACAGCCTATCGATGGGATCTCGGCAGCGGCGCGGAGGCGCGCCGGCTGCGCGTGCCCGGCCTCATCACCCTCAACGACACAGCGACCACGATCACGGCTGCCAAGGCCGGGCTTGGCCTTGCCTATGTTCTGGAAGCGCGGATCGCCGGAGAACTCGCGCAAGGCAGCCTGAAGATCGTCCTCGACGACCACGCCTCGGATGGCGATCCCTTTCACATGTATTACTCGAGCCGGCGCCACAATCACCCGGCCTTGCGCACCCTGATCAACATCATCCGGATGCAGAACGGCATGACGAGGCTGGCGTGAGCCGGGTGCGTCTTATTCTCCCAGCAATTGGCAGAACCGGTCGATATCCACATTGCCGCCGCTGATCAGCACGCCGACGCGCTTGCCGGCGAGGTCTGTCTTCATGGCACGGGTGGCGGCGAAACCGAGGCAGCCGGTCGGCTCGATCACCAGCTTCATGCGGGTGGCGGCGAAGCGCATGCATTCGACCAGCTCGGCATCGGAGACGGTGAGGATGTCGTCGACATCGCGCTTGATGATCGGGAAGGTATGGGCGCCCAGATATTGGGTCTGCGCGCCATCGGCAATGGTGCGGGGCGTGTCGATCCTGACGATCCGGCCGGCGCGGAAGGATTGCTGTCCGTCATTCCCCGCTTCGGGCTCGACGCCGTAGAGCCGGCAGTTGGGCGACAGTGCCCGCGTCGCCAGCGCCGATCCGGCGAGCAGCCCACCGCCGCCGAGACAGACGAAGAAGGCGTCGAGTTCGCCGACCTCCTCGAAGAGTTCCTTGGCAGCGGTGCCCTGGCCGCAGAGCACGTCCGGATGATCATAGGGTGGAATCAACGTGAAGCCATGTTCGTGCGACAGATTCCGCCCGATCACCTCGCGGTCCTCGGTATAGCGGTCATAGAAGATGACCTTGCCGCCATAGCCCATTGTGGCCTCGGCTTTCGCCTTCGGCGCATCATGCGGCATGATGATGGTGGCGGGAATGCCGAGGATGCGCGCTGCAAGGGCGATCGCCTGGGCATGGTTGCCCGAAGAGAAAGTCACCACGCCCTTGCGCTTCTGCTCCTCGTCGAAACGCGACAGGGCATTGAAGGCGCCGCGGAATTTGAAGGCGCCCATGCGCTGCAAATTCTCGCATTTGAAGAAGACCTGCGCGCCGAGCTCCTCGTCGAAGCTTCGAGAGGTCAGCACCGGCGTGCGATGGGCCTGGCCACGGATGCGCTCGGCGGCGGCGGCGACATCGGCATAAACAGGCAGGACTGGTTCGCTCATGCCTGGCTCTCCCAGCCGATGGCCTGGCGCAGAAAGGTGTAGCCGAGTGCGATGAAGGAGGCGCGCTCCCGGCTGTCCTTGCCGTAGCCGTGGCCGCCGGCCTCGGGCTCGTAGAAATGCACGCGGTGGCCAAGTGCCTCCAGCTTGGCCGCCATCTTGCGGGCGTGGGCGGGATGAACCCTGTCGTCGCGGCGCGTGGTCGCCAGCAAGATGGGCGGATAGGAACCGGCATCGGCGACATGATAGGCAGAGATCTTCTGTAGGAAGGCCCAGTCGTCTGGCTTGTCCGGGTCGCCATATTCGTCGATCCAGCTCGCGCCGGCCAGGAGCTTGGTGTAGCGCCGCATGTCGATCAGTGGGATGGTGCAGAACAGGGCGCCGAATTTCTCGGGATGGCGGGTGAGCATATTGGCGATCAGCAGGCCGCCATTGGAGCCGCCTTCTGCCGCAATCCGCTCCGGCTGTGTGATGCCGCGCCTGACCAGATCGGCAGCCACCGCCGCGAAATCCTCATGCGCGAGATGCTTGCCCTCGCGGCGGCCCGCCTCGTGCCAGCGGGCGCCGAATTCTCCGCCGCCGCGAATATTGGCGGTGACCGACGTGCCGCCCCGTTCGAGCCAGAGCTTGCCGATGGAGGCGCTGTAGCTGGGCAGGACGGAAACGCCAAAGCCGCCATAGGCCGTGAGATGCACCGGTGACTCGCCGGTCTCGCCGGCGGGGCCGACCAGCGTATAGGGGATCTTCTCGCCGTCGACCGAGACAGCCTCGTGCTTGACGACCTGCAGCCCCTTGCTGTCGAAGGCATCGGGACTGCGCTTGAGGAGCAGGGGACTGGCCACCGCCTCGGGCCTGCTCACATCGAGCAGCAGCATTTGTGGCGGCGTGATCGGATCCTGCAGGGACACCATCACCTCGCCATTGGTGTCGGCCTCCTCCGCGTCGAGCGACCAGATATGCACGACGCCCGTGGAGGGCAGCACGTCGATGGCGTGCTTGGCCCAGGAGTCGGGGGAGGGCGTGACGAGCTCGAATCGGGGCTGGAGATTGTCCAGGATCGACAGCACGAGCTGTCCCTGGTTCCAGAAAAAGCCGTCCAGGGTCCGCCGTTCGGCAGGTTCGAACAGCACTTGGAAAGTGCGGCTGCCTGCCCGGAAGGCGGCAAGCGAGATGCCGAGAAGGGTATCGCCGGCAAAACTTGTGCCGGCGGGAGCCCAATTCGTGCGCAGCTTAACCGCCAGCCAGTCGCCGAACACGTCCCATTGCGAGTCGGCCGGCAGGTCGATGGCCTCGCTCGGGCCATTCCTGTCGCCGAGCCAGCCCCGCGTTTCGAAGAAGACGGGCTTTTCGAGAAACCAGATGCGCTCGCCGCCGCCGGTGCGGTCGATGCCGGCCCAAACCGACATGGACTGGGGTTGGACCTCGAAGACCACCGCCGTCTTCAGGGGATCCTCGCCACGACGCCACAGGCGCACCGTGCGGGCATAGCCGGAGGTCGTCGCCATGCCCTCGCCGAGTGCGCTGGAGAGCAGCAGCGTGTCGGCGTCGAGCCAGGCAATGCCGCCCTTGGCTTCCGGCAGCATGAAGCCGTCGGGGACGAAACGCCGTGAGGCCAGGTCGAATTCACGATGCACCGCCGCATCGCTGCCGCCGCGCGACAGGCTGAGGATGGCGCGCTGCCGCCCATGGGGTTCGAGCGAGGCCCCGGCCCAGACCCAGTCCTCGCCCTCTGTCTTGGCGAGGGCATCGAGATCGAGCAGGATATCCCAGGCCGGTTCCGCCTGCCGGTAGGAGGCAAGAGTGGTCCTGCGCCACAGGCCGCGTGGATTGGCGGCATCAGTCCAGAAATTATAGACGAACTCGCCGCGCCTCCCGATGCCGGGAATGCGATCGGGGCGATCAAGGATCGCAGCCAAGGCGTCCCGATCGCGTTCGAAGCCGTCGGTGCCGAAGCGGGCCAGCGTTCGTTGCGAGCGCTCGTTCACCCAGGCAAGGGCGTCCTGGCCCTCGATGTCCTCCAGCCAGAGATGAGGGTCGTCGTCGGGCGCGGCCAGAGTGGGCCGGGAGACGAGATCGGACATGCGGGAGTTCCTTGAGATAGGGAGGCCGAGAGGTCTCAGCCGGCGAGCCGCGTTTCCGCCAGTTGTGTCCAGTAGCTGATCCCGGCAGGGATGATGGCATCGTTGAAATCATAGGCGGCATTGTGCAGTCCGGCGCTGTTGCCATTGCCAATGAAGATGAAGGCGCCGGGGCGCGCCTCCAGCATGAAGGAGAAGTCCTCCGCGCCCATCATGGGAAGAGCGGCAACATCGACATTGTCATGGCCGGCCACCATGCGAGCGACTTCCCCGCAGAACACGGTCTGTGTGGCGTGGTTGCGGGTGACGGGATAATGACGCTGATAGACGGCCTTGGCACTGGCGCCCAGAGCCTTCGCCGTCAACTCCGCCACCTCGACGACGCGTGTTTCGAGCAGGTCGCGAATTTCCGGCGTCAGAGCGCGGCAGGTACCGTGCAGATGGGCCGTGGAGGGGATGACGTTATAAGCGTCCCCCGCCTTGATCGCCGTCACTGAAACGACGGCGCCATGAAGGGGATCGGCATTGCGCGAGACGATGGTCTGCAGGGCATTGATGATCTGGGCCGCCACCAGCACCGGATCGACGCTCTCGTGCGGGCGGGCGGCATGCGCGCCCTTGCCGGTGATGTCGATGTCGAACACGTCGCTGGAGGCCATGATGGGCCCGGGGCACATGGCAAAATGACCTGGCGCCAGGCCCGGCAGATTGTGCATGCCATAGACTTCGCCGATGGCGAATCGCTCCATCAGGCCATCTTCCACCATGGCCTTGCCGCCGCCGCCGCCTTCTTCGGCCGGCTGGAAGATCACCACGGCGTCACCGTTGAAGTTGCGGGTATCAGCTAGATTTTTCGCCGCGCCGAGCAGCATGGCGGTATGGCCGTCATGGCCGCAGGCATGCATCTTGCCGGGCACGGTGGAAGCATATTGCACGCCACTCTCCTCGAGGATCGGCAAGGCATCCATATCGGCGCGCATGCCGATCGCGCGCGAACCGGGGCGCCCCTTGATCACCCCGACCACGCCGGTGCGCCCGATTCCCTCGACGACTTCATCACAGCCGAAATCACGCAACAGGCCCGCGACCAGGCCGGCCGTACGCTGCACGTCATATTGCAGCTCGGGGTGGCGGTGAATGTCGCGGCGCCATTGCGTCGCTTCCGAAGCCAAAACCTTGATGCTGTCCGAAATCGTCATCTGCAGTCAGTTCCAATATTGATTTATGCACCCGCTCCGGGCGACAAACACAGCCCGCAGTTTGACACGCCTTCGGACAATGAGGAAGGGAAACGGATATGGAGCATTCACAGGCCGCAAAGGTTTGGCAGGATCTCGAAGCCCATAAGCAGACACTGGCCTCGACGACGACGCGCGACCTTTTCGCCGCGGATCCCGACCGATTCGCCAAATTCTCCTTCACGCTCGACGACGTGCTGGTGGATTTTTCCAAGAACCGCATCGCCGACGAAACCCTGTCCCTGCTGCTCGAGCTGGCGCGGGCGCATTGCATCGAGACCCGCCGGGACGAGATGCTCAAGGGCGACAAGATCAACACCACCGAAGGGCGGGCAGTGCTGCACACGGCCCTGCGCGCGCCTGTTGATGCCGACATTCGCGTGGACGGCAAGAATGTCGTGCCGGAGGTGCATGAGGAACTGGCGCGCTGCTACGCCTTCGCCGAGAAGATTCGCTCGGGCGAGCTGCGCGGCGCCACCGGTGACAAATTCACCGACGTGGTCAATATCGGCATTGGTGGTTCCGACCTCGGCCCGGCCATGGGGGCCCGCGCCCTCTCGCCCTATGCCGACGGCCCGCGCGCCCATTTCGTCTCCAATGTCGACGGCGCCGACATGGCGGACACGTTGTCGCGCCTCGACCCCTCGCGTACTCTGTTCCTGGTTTCGTCGAAGACGTTCACGACGATCGAGACCATGACGAACGCCCAGTCGGCGCGGCAATGGATCGCCAAATCGCTCGGTGAGACCGCGGTGGGCGATCATTTTGCGGCGATCTCGACCAATATCGTCGCGGTCGAGGCCTTCGGCATCAACAAGGACCGGATGTTCCGCTTCTGGGACTGGGTCGGTGGGCGCTACTCGATGTGGTCGGCCATCGGCCTCGGCCTGATGATCGCCGTCGGGCCGGAGAACTTTTCGGAGTTCCTGGCCGGCGGCCATGAGGTCGACCACCATTTCGCCACCACGCCGCTGGAGAAGAACATCCCGGTGCTGATGGGCCTGATCGGCATCTGGCACCGCAATTTCATGGGCTATGCCGCCCATGCCGTGCTGCCCTACGACCAGCGGCTCGGGCGCTTCCCGGCCTATCTGCAGCAGCTCGACATGGAATCCAACGGCAAGCGCGTGCATCTCGACGGCTCGCCGGTGACCTCGGAGACCGGCCCCCTGGTCTGGGGCGAGCCTGGCACCAACGGCCAGCACGCCTTCTACCAGCTCATCCATCAGGGCACCAATGTGATCCCGGCCGACTTCCTCATCGCGGCCGAGCCGCATGAAGCCGGAATGGGCGATCATCATGCCATCCTGATGGCAAACTGCCTGGCGCAGACCGAGGCGCTCATGCATGGCCGTTCGCAAGAGGAGGCGACGGCGGTGCTGAAGGCCCAGGGGCTCGACGACAAGAAGATCGCGCTTCTGGCCCCACACAAGGAGTTCCCCGGCAGCCGTCCCACCACCACCATCGCCTATCGCAAGCTCACCCCACGCATACTCGGCCGCCTCGTGGCGCTCTATGAGCACAAGGTGTTCACGCAGGGCGTGATCTGGGGCATCAACTCCTTCGACCAATGGGGCGTGGAACTGGGCAAGGAACTCGCCTCGCGCCTGCTGCCGGTGGTGAAGGGCGCGACGGTCGACGGGCTCGATGCTTCGACCAAGGGCCTGGTGGCCCATCTGAAGTCGCTGCGAGGCTGATCGAACAGGATCTCCTGTCCGACATCCGCTCCACGAAACAAGCCCGGCCGCGACGGCCGGGCTTGTTATCTCTCAGGCATCCTCTGTGGCAGCGCCTGGGTGAGAAGGTCGGCCCCTTCCGGGCCGAATGATCGTGCTGCCAGCCTGGAAAGAAATCCCCCATGAACCCGACCGTCGAACCGTCAGCCATCGTCCCTGTCTTCGATGGCCACAACGACACGTTGCTGCACCTGGCCTCCAACAAGGCAAAACCGGCAGAGACGGTGTTCGGCGAGGGCGACGGTGCCGGTCATATCGATCTGCCGCGAGCGCGCGCCGGCGGTTTTGCCGGCGGCTTCTTCGCCATGTTCCCGCCGCCCCTGAGCATGGCGAACATGGACGAGGAGATGAAGGGGACGAGCTACGATCTGCCTTTGCCGCCGCTGCTGCCCCTGGAAAAGGCGCAGGCTTCGACCATCGCCATGCTGTCGATCATGCTGCGGCTGGAGCGGGCCTTTCCTGACGACGTCGCCATCTGCCGCAGCGCCGTCGAGATCCGAGCCGCCATGGCGGCCGGCAAGATCGCGGCCGTCCTGCATATCGAGGGGGCGGAGGCTGTAGATGCCGATTTCGCCAATCTCGACGTGCTCTTCGCCGCCGGCCTGCGCTCGATCGGGCCGGTGTGGAGCCGCCCGAACATCTTTGCCCATGGCGTGCCCTTCCGCTTCCCTGCTTCGCCCGATACCGGCCCTGGCCTGACCGAGGCCGGCCGCGAGTTGGTGAGGCAGTGCAACAAGCGCGGCATCATGATCGACCTCTCGCATCTCAACGAGAAGGGCTTCTGGGACGTCGCCGGGTTGAGTACGGCGCCGCTCGTCGCCACCCATTCCAACGTCCACGCCCTGTGCCAGTCCACGCGCAATCTCACCGACAGGCAGCTCGATGCCATCAGGGAGAGCCGCGGCGTGGTCGGCCTCAACTTCGCCACCTGCTTCCTGCGGCCGGACGGCGCCATGCGCGCGGATACCGATCTCGACGTCATGGTGCGCCATCTCGACTACCTGGTCGAACGGCTGGGCGAGGACGGCGTCGCCTTCGGATCGGACTTCGACGGTGCAGTGATCCCCGCCGCCATCGGCAGCGTCGCCGGCCTGCCGCGCCTGATCGAGAGGATGCGCGGCGCGGGATATTCGTCGGCCCTGCTGCACAAGATCGGCCATGAGAATTGGCTGTCCCTGCTGGAGCGGACGCAGGGGCAGGCTTGAGATCGAGCCGAGACCAATAGAAAGCGCAAGAATCCTTCCCCAAAGTCGGGGAAGGATTCCCACGCTATGCGCGACGATGTCCTAACGCGTCGGAACCCGCGGCATTGAGGTGGATCCATGGCGGCATAGAGCCGCCATCTCGCACCGTGGGCAGAGCGGCCTCTGGCTGGTGCAGACCTTCTGGCCGAAGCGTTTGATCAGCCAGTGCAGTTCATAGAGATCGTCGGCGTCCCAGGCCGCCGGCATCAGGCGCAGCATGATCCGATGGGCCATGGCGAAGCTCACACTTTGCGGAAACAGGCCGAAGCGCTCGCCGAAACGCTTGATGTGCCTGTCAACCACGAAGACACGCCGCCTGAGCGTCGAGAAATTCAGGATGGCCGCCGCGCATTTGGGGCCGATGCCATCGTAAAGCTGGAGCAGTTCCATCCCGGCCTCGATCGACAGCGCGGCGAGATGGGAGAGATCGAACCGTCCCCGCTGCTCGACGATGCGGCCGACCGAAGCAACCAGCTGGCTGGCTTTCTTCTCGGGATGGGTGACGGTGGCAAGATGCGTGAGTACCTGGCGGGGATCGCTCTGCCCCAGCCTGTCGAGGGGGCGGAAATGCTCGCACAGGGCCTGGAAGGCTTTTTTGGAAGCAGAGTCATAGGTTTCCGAGCTGATCAGTGCTTTGACGAACTGTTCGGGCGGCGTGTGCCGCCGGGCGTCGCGTTGCGGGCCATAGGCCGCAAGCAGGCGCTGACGCAGCACGACGATGGGCTCTTCCTGGCCGAAATCGAGCCCGAGCTGGATCTGCTCCCTGATGGCAGGCATACCCAATTCCTCAATGGAAATCCCGGCTCTTGAACAGGCTCAGTTCGAGCTGGGCTGGCGGCGGCGGTGAAGCGCCATCCGTCATATCGCGCAAGCGGGCGAGTTCGGCGGAGAGGTCGAGTACCTCCTCGGCGATGACATGCACGACATCGCTGGCACGCTGGAGCCGGCCGCGTATGGCGACGAAGCGGGCATTCATCACCGCGCGGCGGTTCCTCTCGAAGGTTCGCGACCACACGATGATGTTGGCGATGCCGGTCTCGTCCTCGATGGTCATGAAGACGACGCCGCTGGCCGTGCCGGGGCGCTGGCGCGTCACCACCAGGCCGGCGACGGTGACGAGGCTGTCCTGCTTGAGCTTGACGTCGCGATGCGCCTCGTTGGTGATGGCGCCGAGATGCTGCAATTGCGGGCGCAGGAAGGAGCAGGGATGGGCCTTGAGCGACAGGCCCGTCGACTGATAGTCCTCCAGCACATGCTCGCTTTGCGACATTACGGGCAGGGCGACGGCAGGTTCGGGAAACAGGGCATCGTCGAAATCGGCGGCCAGCAATGGCATGTCCCGGCTCGTCTTAGTGACGCCGATGCCGATGGTCTCGAAGCGGCGCACGGCCCACAGGGCCTCGCGCCTGTCCAGGCCGAGCGAGCGGAAGGCATCGGCCTCGGCCAGTTTCTGCATTGCCGCCAGTGGCAGGCCGCTTGCCGTGCCGAAGCGCTCCAGGCTGGAAAAACCGTTGCCGCGCCGGCCGGTCATTGCCGTGATCTCGTCCTCGTTCAGCCCGGAGACCAGCCGCATGCCGAGGCGTACGGCAAAGCGATGTTTGATGGGATCGCTGGCCGGTTCCAGCGTGCAATCCCACTCGCTGGAGTTGACGTCGACGGGCCTGATTTCGACGCCATGCTTCTCGGCGTCCCGCACCAGTTGCGCCGGCTGGTAGAAGCCCATGGGCTGGCTGTTGAGGATGGCGGCGCAGAAGACGTCGGGGTAGTGACATTTGATATAGGCTGAGACATAGACCAGCACGGCAAAGCTGGCGGCATGGCTTTCGGGGAAGCCATATTCGCCGAAGCCCTCGATCTGGCTGAAGCAGCGCTCGGCGAAGGCCTGTTCATAGCCGCGGCGCACCATGCCGCCGATGAACATCTCCTTGTAGTTGCCGATCGTGCCGGTGTGCCGGAAGGTCGCCATGGCGCGCCTCAGGCCATCGGCCTCGTCTGGCGTGAAGCCGGCAGCCTTGATGGCGATCTCCATGGCCTGTTCCTGGAAGAGGGGAACGCCGAGCGTGCGGCCCAGGACTGCTTCGAGTTCATCCTTCTCACCGAACTCGGACGATGGGGAAGGAAAGTTTACAGGCTCGAGTTTGTCACGACGTCTCAGATAGGGGTGCACCATGCCGCCCTGGATCGGGCCGGGACGGACGATTGCGACCTCGATGACGAGGTCGTAGAATTTTTCGGGTCTCAAGCGCGGCAGCATCGACATCTGTGCCCGGCTCTCGACCTGGAACACGCCGACGGAATCGGCGTTGCAGAGCATGTCGTAGGTGGCCTTGTCGTTGCGGGGCAGGGCGGCGATCACGCCGAGATCGCGGTCGTAATGGCGCTCGATCAGTTCGAGCCCGCGCCGGATGCAGCTGAGCATGCCGAGTGCGAGCACATCGACCTTCATCATCCCGACTTCGTCGATATCGTCCTTATCCCATTCGACGAAGGTGCGATCCTCCATGGTGGCGTGGCAGACAGGCACAGTGTCGTCGAGCCTTCGGCGTGTGAGCACGAAGCCACCGACATGCTGCGACAAATGGCGGGGAAAGCCGGTGAGGGCAGCGGTGAAATGCAGCGCCTGGCGGATCACCGGATTGTCGGGATCGAGGCCCGCCTGGCGCACGCGGCTCGGTGTCCAAGTCTGCATGCCCATGCCCCAGACCGTCTTCGACAAAGCCGCTGTCACGTCGGGCGTCAACCCCAGCACCTTGCCAACTTCGCCCACCGCCCGCCTGGAGCGATAATGGATCACCGTCGAGCAGATGGCGGCACGGCGGCGACCATAGTGCGTATAAATACGTTGGATAACTTCCTCGCGGCGCTCGTGCTCGAAATCGACGTCGATATCCGGTGGCTCGCCGCGGTTCTCGGAGATGAAGCGAGAGAACAGTACTTCCGTTTCGTTCGGATTGACTTCGGTGATGCCCAGGCAATAGCACACGGCGCTGTTCGCAGCCGAACCGCGCCCTTGGCAGAGGATGCCGAGGGTGTTGCGGGCATGATCGACGATATCGTGCACGGTCAGGAAATAGGGCGCGAATTCGAGCTTGGCGATCAGGGCAAGCTCCTCGCGCATTGGCTTGGAGACCTTGTCCGGAATACCTCGGGCGAAGCGCCGCTTAGCGCCAGCCCAGGCCAGGTCTTCCAGGTGCTGCTGAGCGGTCTTGCCCGGTGGGATGGGCTCGTCCGGATATTCGTAGCGTAGCTGCCGCAAGTCGAACGTGCATGCCTCGACGATTTCGAGCGTGCGCGCCAGTGCGTCGGGATGGTCGGCGAAGAGAAAGGCCATCTCGACGGGCGACTTGATATGGCGCTCCTCGTTGATCTCAAGTCGCAAGCCGGCCTCGGCCAAGGTGCATTTTTCGCGGATGCAGGTGAGGATGTCGGCAAGTGGCCGCTGGGCCGGCACGTGGTAGAGCACGTCGTTGACGGCGACCATCGGCGCGCCGATCCTCTCGCCCAGCTCGGCGATCAGGCCGAGGCGGCGGGGTTCGTCTCCCCTGAGGCGATGGCAGCCGGCGAGATAGACGGAGCCTGGCGCGGCCTCGGCGAGCGTGGTTGCCCGTTCGACGAAGAGCGGATCGAGCCTGTCGGGCGGCAGCACGATCAGTCTCTGCCCCTCGCAGGCGTCGAGAATGGCTTCGAAGCCGAACTGGCATTCGCCTTTCGCGCGCACCATGCGCTTGTTGTTGTCGCTGAGCAGGCGGCAGAGCCGACCATAGGCTTCGCGGTCGGTGGGATAGGCGATGGCCTCGAAACCATCCATGGTGACGAGGCGCACGCCGGGCAGATAGCGCAGGGACGGATATTTCTTGGCCTCGCGCAGGGCCCTGACCACGCCGGCGAAGGAGTTACGGTCGGCGATGCCGATGCCGGCCAGGCCGAGCTTCTGGGCCTGCCTCACCATGTCCTGCGGGAAGGAGGCGCCGCGCAGGAAGGAGAAATTGGTGGTGACGGCGAGCTCGGCATAGGCGGATGGGGCTGGTGTCGGCAAATCCACAGGAAGCGTCTGGTCTTTCACCCTGCCGGGAAGGGCGACATAGCCGCTGTCGGCCTCTCTCTCATATCTCATGCGAGCAGACCTCGCAGGGACCAGCTCTGCCGGCCGTCATGGCAGAGCCAGAAGCGTTGGCCGGTCTGCGTCTCGGCGACGTAATAGTCCTGGTAGGTCGGCGCGGGCAGCAGGACGGCGCGCTCGCGCCTGGCTTCTCCGTCCTCGAAACGGTTGCGCTTCTGGCTCCTTGGGCTCTCACCGTTGGGGAGGGCAGGAGCTTCCTCGCCCATCTTGCCCCAGCCATATTCCTCCTTGCCCGACTTGTCGGGCAGGACCGGGGGAGCCGCTTCCCACCAGGGACCGGCGATGCGTTCCGGTCCCTGCAGCGCAGTAATGTGATGGGACGAACCGCGCCAGCGGACATGATCGGGCAGGCCGTCTGGACGGGTGGCGAGGATCTGCAGGGGCTCGGGCTGGTCCAGAAACAAGGGTGGCCGCTGACGCAAGCCATCGGCCGCCGGCCAGGCCGGTGCAGGATCGGCGGCATCGCGCGCCTCCTCGGCGAAGGCCGGATCGTGTCGGGCGACGGGATGGAGCCGGCGCACGCTGCCGGGGCCGAGGCGCTGGCGGAGAGCGTCGATCAATTCGGCCCGGCGTTCGCCGGCATCGGCCGGCGGCGCATCCCGGCGTCCCTCCCGCAGGGACAGACGAGCCTGGCGCTGGCCGAATTTCTCGGTGACGGTCGCGGTGAGGCTGATGGTCTCGAAGCCAAAGCCGGCATCGATGGTCTCGCCCAGCCTTTCCAGGTCGAGCTCCACCAGCCTGGCAATATGGGCCGGATCGCGTGTGGCGGCGGCAAGGCCGATATGGATGGTGCGTACCTCGCCATCGACCCGGAACAGGCGGAGCTGCAAAGCGCGCGCTGCCACCCCGCCGGCGACGAGGGCGGGAACCAGGTCCTGCATCAGGCGAGTGGCGACATGCACCACGGCTGCCTGGCTCACCACCGGCTCGAGGAGCTGGCGGCTACGATGGTAGAGCGGCGGCGGTTCGATCAGGGCAAGGGCTTCCTCGCGCCGCCCCATGGCCTGGTCGAAGCGCTTGAGCAGGATCGCATCGAAGCGCGCGGCGAAGGGCCCCCGTGGCTTGCCGATGAGATCCCCGATGCGGGTGAAGCCGAGACGGCGCAGGGTCTGGACGAGGTCGTTACCAAGGCGCAGGGCTGCCAGGGGCAGATCGGCAAGAGCCGGCCCGGGATCGCTCCCCTCGGCCAGGATGCAGCCATTCTGGGGATGAAAGCGGGAGAGAGCCCAGGCCGCACCGGGCGTCTCGGCCAGCGCCACGCGTGCACCGAGACGAAGATGGCGCAGGCGCTTGACGATATCGGCGGTGAGGGTCTGTTCGCCGCCCGCTAGATGGCTGGCGCCGGTGACGTCGAGGAACAGGCCGTCGGCCCCGTCGGCATCGCGATAGAGGGCCACGGAGGGCGTGTAGCGCATCGCCCACAAGCCGAGCCGGTGCAGAGCCCGGGCATCGGCCTCCGGCATTGCCGGCCGGGTCTGCAGCCCCGGCACCTTGGCGCGGGCATCCGCAACCAGCCCGCCCGCCGCCAGGCCTTCGATCTCGGCCGGCTTGCTGGCAGCGGCAATGCGCGGGCCCCCGGCAGCATCGACCGTCAGGACGAAGGGATAATGGCCGTCGATCGTATCAAGCGACCTTGGCGTGTTGTTCTGGGCGACGAGAAAGCGCTGGATCGGCCAGCGTGGCAGATAGATCGAGACGATGCGAGGCATGGTCATACTCCATGAGCCAGGATCCGCTTTGCCCGTTGCGGCTGCGTTCGAGCCGAACGTGCCAGCGCCAGGCGGTGAGAAGGCTGAAACGATCGCGCGGACCGGTGGCCGCACCGATGCGCCAGCGGGACATCGCGGCCAGGGAAGGCGCGGCGAGGGGCGGGCGCAAAAGGAAGAGGGGGCAGGGGGCGGAGGCGGCCGCGAGCTGGAGGCGGCGGCTGGTGGCGGCGTCCATGCCGCCACCCGTCACGGCTGCCACCGCAGCGGCGGCGCCGGAGCGCAGGATCTCCTCCAGGGCCCAGGCAGCCTCGGTCTCGTCGCCGGCCGTCGTCACGATAAGCCCGGCAGGATCGAGGCCGAGGGCGTTGAGGCCATGGCCATGGAGCCGCCCGAGGCCGGCCATGCCGCGCGGTGATGTCACCAGCCAGATCGTCCCCTTGGCCTGTCGCAGGCACAGGCGGGAGGCGAGGAAACCCAGCGCGCTGCCATTGTCGAAAATGGTTTGCGGCGCAATTTCATGCAGGCCGTCCAAGGCAAGGCCGCCGCCGGGCAGGCGCGCGTCGATCTCCCCGATGCCGAAAGGCAGCACGCCGGCATCGGCATGCACATGATCGAGCCGGGGCAGCAGAGCACGCAATTCCGCCAGCTTCTCGGCCCGTTGGCCGGCGAGAGAAAATTGCGATTCCGCTGGATCCCGATTTTTCTCTACCTCATTGTTTTGACGCATTTTCTTAACCGAAAAGCCTGCCAACTTTTCTGGAAAATGTTTTGGAACAGGAGGAGGGGCAACGCGTATCGTCATGGCTATGATCCGTTTCGTTCAGATTAGAACAAAACAAGAACATTTCAAGCGGAGTCTTCGATCACGCTCCATCCGACCGCAAAAGAGCGCGGCATGGTAAAGGGACTCTTCCATGACGGGATGGCAGAGTCCCCGATTTCAAAGATCGTGCGAAACGCGCCTCAATGTGACGGCAGGGAACCAGCCTGGCCTTCCTTGTCGTGCACGGCGAAGCGTTCCACCAGGGTGGCGCTGGCCTCGTTGAGGCCGACGACCTCGACCTCGCGCCCCTGGCGGCGCGCTTTGAGGACGATGCGGTCGAGCGCGCCGACCGCCGAGATGTCCCAGAAATGCGCCGCGCCGACGTCGATGACGATGCGCTCGATGGGCTCCTGCACGTCGACGGCATCGCTGAAGGTACCCGCCGATGCGAAGAAGATCTGCCCTTCGACCCGATAGACGCGCTCCTTGCCGTCGGCCGAGAGGCTCGAACGCACGCGGCTGAGGCGCGAGACCTTGCCGGCGAAGAACACGCCCGACAGGAGCACGCCCACCAGCACGCCCTTGGCGAGGTCGGCCGTCGCCACCACGGTGCCGACGGTTGCCAGCATCACCACGGAGGAGGGCACGGGATTGCTGCGCAATTGCAGGAGCGAGCGCCAGGAGAAGGTGTTGACCGAGACCATGATCATCACCGCCGTCAAGGCGGCGACCGGCACGATGGCGAGCAGGTCCTGCAGCGCCACCAGCAGGACCAGGAGGAAGCCGCCGGCGACCAGCGAGGACAGACGGCCGCGGGCGCCGGAGGAGACGTTGATCACCGATTGGCCGATCATGGCGCAGCCGCCCATGCCGC
This sequence comes from Labrys sp. F242, assembly GCF_057813875.1. Lineage (NCBI taxonomy): Bacteria > Pseudomonadati > Pseudomonadota > Alphaproteobacteria > Hyphomicrobiales > Xanthobacteraceae > Labrys > Labrys sp. F242. The sequence continues at coordinate 923,445 of NZ_JBVASG010000001.1, forward strand.
CGAACACGGCTGAGGCCATGTTGGCGATGCCCTGGCCGGCGCATTCGCGGTTCTTGTTGCTCGGCGTATCCGTCATGTCGTCGACGATCTGCGCGGTGAGCAGGGATTCAAGCAGGCCCACGGCCGCCAGAGTGAGCGCCACCGGCGTCAGGATCCTGAGCGTCTCCAGCGTCAGCGGCACCTCAGGCAAGCCGAAGCTCGGCAGCGTGGAGGGAAGCTCGCCCAGATGGGCCACCGTGCGCACGTCCAGTCCGAGACCCCAGGCGATGGCGGTGAGCACGGCGATCGCGACCAGGGGTGCGGGAATGGCCCTGGTGACATAGGGAAACAGATAGATGATGGCGAGGCCGAGGGCGATCAGGCCGTAGGTCGCCACCGGCACATGTACGAGCTCGGGCAGTTGGGCCAGGAAGATCAGGATCGCCAGGGCGTTGACGAAGCCCGTCATCACCGACTGGGAGACGAAGCGCATCAGCCGGCCGAGCTTGAGAAAGCCGGCGATGATCTGGAAGACGCCCATCAGGATGGTCGCCGCAAACAGATATTGCACGCCGTGGTCGCGCACTAGGCCCGTCATCAGCACGGCCGTGGAGGCCGTTGCCGCCGAGATCATGGCGGGGCGTCCGCCGGTGAAGGCGATCACGCAGGCGATCACCACGGAGGCATAAAGGCCGACCTTGGGGTCGACGCCCGCGATCACCGAAAAGCCGATGGCTTCGGGGATCAGGGCGAGGGCGACGACGATGCCGGAAAGCACGTCGCCGCGTGGATTGGAAAACCATTCCCGGGAATAGGCAGACAATTTGTTCATGAGAAAATTCGCAAGGGACATGCGGCCATACCCGGTGAAACGGGTTGGATGATGCTGTCGCGCCATTTGCGTTATCCGGCGGATCGGCGGCCGGAAGAGCCACCCGGAATTTCACCGGGTCCTTCTGAATAAGGCTCTTCTATCGGCAAGGCACGGGCTGAGGCAAGGCGAAAGGCAGCGCTGGCTACATTTTGTTGCGGCCGGCAGCAAACCTAGGGCGGTCGCGCTCTCAGCGCTCCTCCTTGCGGAAGGGTTTCAGCAGGGCTGATGGTGCCATGGCATTGCGCGACATCATCGCCATGGCGACGATGGTGAGCAGGAAGGGCAGCATCAGGAAGATCTGGTAGGGGATATGTCCCAGGCCCACCGCCTGCAGGCGCAGTTGCAGCGCGTCGACGCAGGCAAACAGCAAGGCGGCGCCAGTGGCGCGCAGGGGATCCCAGCGACCGAACACCACCAGGGCGATGCAGATCCAGCCGCGTCCCGAGATCACGCCGAAGGTGAAGGCGTTGAACTGGGCCATGGTGAGGAAGGCGCCGCCGAGGCCCATCAGGGCACCGCCGAGGATGACGGCTTCGAAGCGGCGGGCGATCACGCTGATGCCGGCGGAATCGGCGGCGCGCGGGTTTTCCCCCACCATGCGCAGGCCGAGGCCCCAGGGCGTGCGATAGATCAAAAAAGCGGTGAGGGCGACGCCGATCAGCGCCAGATAGACCAGGGCGTATTGCTGGAACAGGATCGGCCCAAGGATCGGAATCTCGGCAAGGCCGGGGATCGGCACCGGCTGGAAGGCCGCGATGGTCGGCGGCGAGGCCTGCTGGCCGAACACCAGGCGATAGAAGAAATAGGCAAGGCCCGAGGCGAACAAGGTGATGCCGATGCCCGAGACATGCTGGCTGAGGCCGAGCGCCACCGTCAGTACGGCGTGCAGCGCACCGAGCAGGGCGCCGGTTGCGATGGCGGCGAGGACGCCGAGCCAGGGGCTGCCGGTAAAATAGGCGGCGGTAAAGCCGGTCATGGCCGAGAGCAGCATGATGCCTTCGATACCGAGATTGAGCACGCCCGCGCGCTCGGAGATCAGTTCGCCGAGCGTGGCGAAGATCAGGGGGGTGGCGATGCGCAAGGTCGCCGCGAAGAAGCCGACCTGGAAGATCTGTTCGAGGATCAGGTTCATGCCATAACCCCCGAGCGTCGCAGGCGATAGGAGGTGAACAGGAGTGCGACCAGCATGGTCAGGAGGGAGGTGCCCTGGATGACGTCGGCCAGGAAGACCGGCACGCCGGTGGCGCGCGACATCGCCTCGGCGCCGGTCATCGCCGCCGCGAAGAACAGGGCCGCCGGCACCACGCCGAGCGGATTGAGGCGGGCCAGCATGGCGATGACGATGCCGCTATAGCCATAGCCCGGCGACAGGTCTCCCATTACCTGGAAATGCACGCCGCCGACCTCGCCGACACCGGCCAGGCCCGCCAGTCCGCCGGAAAGCAAAGCGGTGGCGACCAGGATGGCATTGACCTTGATGCCGCCATAGGCGGCCGCCTCGGCATTCTCGCCGGTGACGCGGATGGCAAAGCCCAGGGTGGTACGCGTGATCAGGAACCAGATGGCCGGCGCCGCGACGAGGGCAGCCAGCACGCCCAGATGCAGCCGCGTGCCCTCGAAGAAGATCGGGAAATTGGCGCTGTCCTCGATCGGCGGCGAGATCGGATAGCCGCTGAGCGAATCCTTCCAGGGTCCTTCGATCAGGGCGAGCACGCCAAGCAGGATTACCGAATTGAGGAGAAGCGAGGAGACAACGTCGTCGACCTTGAGCTTCACCCTGAGCAAAGCTGGCACCAGCGCAGCGATGCCTCCGGCTGCCGCACCCGCCAGCGCCATGGCGATGTAGGCAAGGGCGCTTGGCATCGCAAAGCTGCCGACGAAGCAGCTCGCCACCGCTCCGGCCATCAACTGGCCCTCGGCGCCGATGTTCCAGAACTTGGCGCGGAAGGCGACGGCGACGGCGAGGCCGGTGAAGATCATCGGCGCGGCCTTCACCAGCGTTTCGGTGAGGGCGTAGAAATCACCGAAGGCACCTTTCAGCATCAGGCCATAGGCCTCGAAGACATTGGCGCCGGCCAGGACGATCAGGCCGCTGCAGAGGACGAGCGTGACCAGCACCGCCAGGATGGGCAGGGCGATATTGAACCAGACAGGGGTGGATTGGCGGGGTTCCAGCCTCAACATCAGTGCCTCAACATCAGTTCTTGGCTCCTGTCATCAACAGGCCGAGTTTCTCGATCGTCGCTTCGGCGGCCGGCAGGATACCGGCCACGCGCCCCTCATAGAGCACGGCGATGCGGTCGGAGAGGGTAAGCAATTCCTCTAGGTCCTCGCTGATCACGATCAGGCCGCGGCGGCGGGCGCGCAGGTCGAGAAACCGCTCATGCACGAAGCGAGCGGCGCCGACGTCGAGGCCGCGGGTTGGCTGGGCGACAATCAACGCCTTGGGATCGAAGGCGAGTTCGCGCGCCAGCAGGGCCTTCTGCATGTTGCCGCCGGACAGCGAACCGGCTCTCGCCATGGGCCCGGGGCAGCGTATGTCGAAGGCCCGGATCTGTCCCTCGGCGAAGGCCTGAATGGCGCCGGGCTTGAGGAGGCCGCGCGCCGAGAAGGCGGAAGTGCCGATGCGGGGCAACACCATCGAATCGGCCAGGGGCAGGGCCGTGACCATGCCCTGGGTCATGCGATCCTCGGGGATGCGGCCGAGCCCCATCTCCTGTACGCGGCGCGGGCCATAGGGCACGACTTCGGCGCCCGCGATCTTCAGCGTCCCAGCCGAGGGAGCGAGCATGCCGGCGACCACATCCGCCAGGGCCCGCTGGCCATTGCCGGTCACGCCCGCGATGCCGAGGATCTCGCCCTCGCGCACGGAAAGGGAAACGCTGGCAAGCCGCATGCCGCCATGCCGGTCGGTCGAGATGTTTTCCAAGGACAGGACCACGGCGCCAGGCTCGGAGATGGGGCGCTGCGGCGGCACGATCTCCTGGCCGCACATCAGCCGCGCCATCTCGGAAGAGGAGGTCTTGGCGGGTTCGTCGATCGAGCCGACGACGCGGCCATGGCGCAGCACCACGCAGCGATCGGTGATGGCGCGTACCTCGGTGAGCTTGTGCGAGATGAAGATGATGCCGAGGCCCTCGCCCGTCATCGCCCTTAGCGCCTTGAACAATCCTTCCGCCTCTTCGGGCGCGAGGACGGCAGTGGGTTCGTCAAGGATAAGGAGTCTCGCGCCGCGAAACAGGGCCTTGATCACCTCCAGGCGCTGCTGCTCGCCGACGGCAAGCGAGGAGACCGGCCTGTCTGGATCGAGGCGGAGATTGAACTTGGCGGCAATCTCGCCGAGGCGGACCAGGGCGCCTGTCCGATCGAGCCGTCCACCCCGCCCTGGCAGACCGACCAGCAGGTTTTCGAGCACACTGAGGCGGGGAGCCAGATGAAAGTGCTGATGCACCATGCCGATGCCGGCGCTGAGCGCATCGGCGGAATTCTGGATGCACCGTGCCTGGCCGTCGATCAGGATCTCGCCTTCGTCCGCCGCATAGGCGCCGAACAGGATGTTCATCAGCGTGGTCTTGCCCGCCCCGTTTTCGCCGAGCAGGCCGACGATCTCGCCCGGGCGCACCAGGAGATCGACGTCCGCATTGGCCTGGACGGTGCCGAAGCGCTTGGAGATGCCGCGCATCTCGACGAGGGGAGGGGAAGGGGGCATGGGTGGAAGGCGCACCTGGTTTCTACCCTCCCCTGGATGTCCGCAACTCTCTTGAGTTGCGCAGGGAGGGTCGGACGAAGTCCGGGGTGGGGTGATGGCTGGCAGTGATTTTCTTCCAAACCATCAATGTCGACACTGTCGTTGAGGGGGCGCCGGCCACCCCACCCCGACGCTGCGCGTCGATCCTCCCTGCGCAACTCAAGAGAGTTGCGGACATCCAGGGGAGGGTAAAGGTAGCTCAGTCCGAGACCGGGGTGTTCTCGTCGACGTCGACGCGGAATGTGCCGGCGAGGATCTCCGCCTTCTTCTTCTCCACCAGATCCTTCACCTCGGCCGGCAGCAGCTTGTCGAATTTGTGATAGGGCGCGAGCGAGGAGCCGCCCTTGGCCATGCGCGAGAAGTCGCCATAGTCCTGGGCGGTGAACACGCCGGCGCGCACCATTTTGATGGCCTGCTGCACGGTGGGATACATGTCCCAGACCGGGCCGGTAATCACGGTGTCCGGTCCCTGGTCTGATTGATCGGACATGTTGGAGATCGCATAGATCTTCTTTTCCTTGGCCGCGTCGATCACGCCGAAGCGCTCGGCATAGATGACGTCGACGCCGCCGTCGATCTGGGCAATGGCGGCTTCCTTGGCCTTGGGCGGATCGAAGAAGGAGCCGATGAAGGTGACTTTCTTCTTCACCTGCGGATTGGCTTCCTTGGCGCCGGCGAAGAAGGCGTTCACCAGGCGGTTGACCTCGGGAATGCCCATGGCGGCCACGGCGCCGACGGTATTGGATTTGCTCATCTTGCCGGCGATCAGGCCCGACAGATAGGCCGGTTCATGGATCCAGTTGTCGAACACGCCAAAATTGGGCTCGGCCGGACCGGCGCCGGAACCGAACAGGAAGGCGGTCTTGGGGAACTGCTTGGCGGTGCGGCGGGACTCGCGCTCGGCGGCGAAGGCATCGCCCATCACCAGCTCATAGCCGCCCTGCGCGTATTCGCGCATGACGCGGCCGAAATCGGCTGCCTGGACCTTCTCGGAGAACTTGTAGTCGATGTCGAGTTCCTTGGCCGCCTTGGTGAGGGCGAGGTGGATCTGCTTGTCCCAGGGTTCCTCGATCGGGGTAGCGAAGATAGCCGCAACCTTGAGCTTCTTGTCGGAGGCGGCGAAAGCCGGCAGCGGCAGGCCCGCCGCGACCAGGCCGGCAGCGCCGAGCCCGATGAAATGGCGGCGCGACAGGCCTGATTCCCCGTGAAGCGGATTGCGATCTTTGCGCGACATGTCATTCCCCTCTCTTGTCGGATGACGTTTGTAACGGTTCGAAATACGGGATGGAACGTCTGGTTTGCCAAGCACTTGTCGGCTCTTGCCAGAGCAATGTGCCCTTTGGCGTGACGTCTGTCCAGATGGTCAAATCCGGTTCGGAGACCGGCGCACCGGGTTCACCCCGCCGCCTTCGGTGCGTAGCTCGCCGGATCGAGGCTGGCGGGACGGTCCGGCAGATCGAGTGCGCTGCGTCGGGCCGGGGTCTGCGCAATCACCTTGCCGCGGCGCACGACGAAGAGGCGGGTCGGACGCATACGCACCGCTTCGATGGTGTCGGCCGCCTGCAGGATGACGAAATCGGCATGGCAGCCCTTGGCGAGGCCATAATCTTCCAGCCCCATCACGGCTGCCGGCACCGACGTCACCGCCTCGAAGGCCCAGCGTATCGCCTCGCGGCTGGTCATCGGCACGGCATGCACCGCCATATGCGCGACATCCAGCATGTCGGCGCCGCCGAGCCCGTACCAGGGATCCATCACGCAATCCTGGCCGAGCGCCACGGGGATGCCGAGCGCCCGCATCTCAGGGATGCGCATCAGGCCGCGACGCTTGGGATAGCTGTCGTGACGGCCCTGCAAAGTGATGTTGATCAGCGGATTGGCGATCGCGAAGATGCCCGCCTCCAGGATCAGCGGCAGCAGCTTGGAGACGTAATAGGAATCCATCGAGTGCATGGAGGTGAGATGCGAGCCTGCGGCCCGCCGGCCCAGGCCGAGGCGCTGGGCCTCCGCCGCCAGCGTCTCGATATGGCGCGAATGGGGATCGTCGCTCTCGTCGCAATGCAAATCGATCATCAGGCCGCGCTTGGCGGCGATAGCGCATAGCGCCTTCACCGAGGCGGCGCCGTCCTCCATCGTACGCTCGAAATGGGGAATGCCGCCGACCACGTCGACGCCCATGTCGAGCGCCCGCTCGAGGTTCCTGGCGGCGGTGGGCGAGCGGTAATAACCGTCCTGCGGGAAGGCGACGAGCTGCAGGTCGAGATAAGGTTTGACCCTGGCCTTGACCTCGAGCAGCGCTTCGACCGCGAGCAGACGGTCGTCGCAGATGTCGACATGGCTGCGCACGGCCAGCAGGCCCTGGCTGACAGCGAGATCGCAATAGCGCAGCGCCCTTTCGATCACGGCCTCATGGGTCAGCATGGGCTTGAGCTCGCCCCACAGGGCGATACCCTCCAGCAGCGTGCCCGACTGGTTGAGCCGCGGCAGGCCCAGCGACAAAGTGGCGTCCATGTGGAAGTGGCAGTCGACGAAAGGCGGCGCCACCAGCTGCCCGCCGGCATCGATACGCTGGGCCGCCTCGCCGATGATTCCAGGCTCGATGGCGGTGATGCGTCCAGCCGAAACCGCGATGTCCTGGCCGGTGCGTCCGTCGGGCAGGGTGGCGTTGGTGACGATGAGGTCGAGCGACATCGGGGCGGTTCCGTTGCAATTCGTTCAGAAGGGAAGGGCGGTTGCCATCATGGGCGGTTTGACGGATTCGGCCAATGGCGCAAGTAGCCTTGCCCTCATCCTGCCGGCCTGAACGGCTTGGCCAGCGAGGCCGGGAAATGCAGGGCCAGCATCTGGCGGTTGCGCGAGATCAGCACCAGCACCACGATGGTGGCGAGATAGGGCAGGGCCGATAGCAGCTCGGAGGGAACCGCTATGCCGAGCGCCTGGCCCTGCAATTGCAGGATGGTCATGCCGCCGAACAGCCAGGCGCCGAGCAGCACGCGGAGCGGCCGCCAGGTGGCGAAGACCACCAGGGCTAGGGAGATCCAGCCCTTGCCTGATGTCATGTTCTCGACCCAGAGCGGGGTATAGGCAACCGAGAGATAGGCACCGGCAAGGCCCGCCATCAACCCGCCGAACAGCACGGCCATGTAGCGGATGCGCACGACCGGATAGCCGATCGCATGCGAGGTCTCCGGCGACTCGCCCATGGTGCGCAGGACCAGGCCCGCCTTCGTCCGATAAAGGAACCAGGTGATCGCCGCGAACAGCACAAAAGCCAGATAGACCAGAGCGTCGAAGCGGAAGAACATCGGCCCGACCACTGGAAGCGCAGAGAGCACGGGGATGTCGAGCGGCTTCAGGGCCTCGATCGGGGCGCTGCCGAAATTGCGGCCGACAAAGGCGGAGACGCCGGAGCCGAAGATGGCGAGCGCCAGGCCGGCGGCATATTGATTGGTGAGGAAGGTGAGGGCGAGCACCCCGAACAGGAGCGAGGCTGCGGCACCGGCCAGCGCGCCGATCAGGATTGCGACGGGCATCGGCAGGCCCGATATCACCGCCCAGAAGGCAAAGGCGGCACCCATCAGCATCATGCCCTCGATGCCCAGATTGAGGACGCCGGATTTCTCCACCACCAATTCGCCGAGTGCGGCATAGATCAATGGCGTGGCGGCAATGATGGTGCCGGTGAAGATCGCGATGAACAGATCCATCAGGCATGCTCCCGCACGAGGCTGAACCGGTAGAAGATGAAGAAGTCGGCGGCCAGCAGGAAGAACAGCAGGATGCCCTGGAAGATGCGGGTGAGGGACGAGGTCAGGCCCAGGGTAAGCTGCACGCTTTCGCCGCCGAGGAAGAGAAGCGACATCAACAGGCCACCGAAGACGATGCCGAAGGCGTTGAGCCGGCCGATGAAGGCGACGATGATCGCCGCGAAACCGTAGCCCGGCGAGATCTGCGGAGACAATTGTCCGAGCGGCCCGGAAAGCTCGGCCATGCCTGAAATACCCGCGGCCGCGCCTCCGGCGAGCAGGCCCGTCCACACCGCAGCGGATTCGCGGAAGCCGGCATAGCGGGCGGCCAGGGGCGCCGCGCCGCTCACCGACATCTTGTAACCGAGAAAGCTGCGGTCGGTGAACAGCCACATCGCGATCACGCCGATCACGGTGAGGATGATCGAGGTGTTGAGGCGATAGGCATCGTCGAAGACGGGAAACATAGCGGCGGGAGGCAGCAGCGCCGTCTGCGGATAGTTGAAGCCGGCAGGATCGCGCCAGGGACCATGCACCAGCCAGGACAGCAGCAGGCCGGCGATATAGGTGAGCATCAACGTGACCAGGATCTCGTTGGTGTTCATCCGTGCCCTGAGGAAGGCGGGGATTGCGGCCCAGGCCATGCCGGCCAGCGCCCCGGCCATGATCATCAGCGGCAGCAGCAGCCGGCTTTCCGGATCGGGATAGAACAGGCCGACGCCGCAGGCTGCGATCGCTCCCACGATCAGCTGGCCTTCGGCACCGATGTTCCAGACATTGGCGCGGAAACCGACGGCCAGGCCGCAGGCGATCAGGATCAAAGGTGAGGCTTTCAGCAGCCACTCCGACACGCCGTTCAGCGAATTCAGCGGTGCGATGAAGAAGGCCTGCAGGGTCTGGAGCGGATCCTGGCCCAGCGCCGCGAACAGGATGGAGCCGACCAGCAAAGTCAGCATGATCGCGACCAGGGGCGCGGCGAGGCGCACGGCGGCGGATGGTTCGGGTCTTTGTTCAATCTTGAAGCGCAACGGAACCGCTCCCACCATTCTGGCCCCGGCCACCGATCCTGGTCATGAGCAGGCCGACCTCCTCCCGATTGGTCTCGTCCCGGATGAGAGGCGAGGAGACCCGCCCCTGGCAGATCACCAACAGCCGGTCGCAGATCTCGAAGAGTTCGTCGAGTTCCTCGGAGATCACCAGCACGGCGGCACCGGCGCGGCTGAGATCGATCAGCGTCTGGTGGATGAAGGCCGCCGCGCCGACATCGACACCCCAGGTCGGCTGGGAGACCAGGAACAGCTTCGGGGCAAGCGCAATCTCTCGCCCGACGATGAATTTCTGCAGATTGCCGCCCGACAGGCTGCGTGCGCTCGCCCGCGGGCCGTTCGCCTTGACCTTGAATTTGTCGATAATACTGCCGGCGAAGCTGGCCGCCCGCCTGCGGTCGACCAGGCTATGGCGCACCAGGCCCTTGCCATGGGCCGTGAGCACGGCGTTCTCCCAAAGCGAGTGAGGAGGCACGGCACCGCGGCCGAGCCTTTCCTCCGGCACGAAGGCGAAGCCGAGCCGGCGCCTGGCGGCAGCATCGAGCCGGCCGACGGGCTGGTCGCCGAAATGGATGGCCTCAGGGCTTGCGACGGGCCGCTCGCCGCTGAGGGCGGCGATCAGCTCGGCCTGCCCATTGCCCGAGACGCCGGCAAGGCCGACGATCTCGCCGCCATGCACGTCGAAGCCGACATCGTGCAAGGCGACGCTGCCCTTGTCGGCGAGCACCGACAGACCGCGCACCTTGAGGATCGGTTCGGCGCTGAGTGTCGAGGGCGTGACCTTCATCTCGGGCAAGGCTGCGCCGACCATCAGCCGCGCCAGCTCCACCGAGGTGCTCTGCTTGGGCTTGGCGGTGCCGGTCACCCGGCCATTGCGCAGCACGGTGGCGGAGTCGCAGAGCGCCTGCACCTCGTCGAGCTTGTGGCTGATATAGAGGATGCTGCAGCCTTCGGCGGCAAGCTGGCGCAGCGTCTCGAACAATTTCACCACGGCCTGCGGGGTGAGCACCGAGGTGGGTTCGTCCAGGATCAGCAGCTTGGGCGTGCGCAGCAGGCAGCGCACGATCTCGACGCGCTGGCGTTCACCGACGGAGAGGTCGTGCACCCGGCGCCAGGGGTCGATCGGCATGCCGTAGCGTTCCGACAGGGTGATAATCTGCCCGGCCAGGGCATCCAGGCGAAAGGGGCCGGGGGCGCTGAGGGCGATGTTCTCGACGACGGTGACGGACTCGAACAGGGCGAAATGCTGGTAGACCATCTCGATGCCGAGGGCGCGCGAGCTCGCCGGATCATGCGCCTCGATCAGCCTGCCGTCGCAATGGATCTCGCCGGTATCGGCTTGGGCAGCGCCGTAGATGATCTTCATCAGCGTCGATTTGCCGGCGCCGTTCTCGCCGAGCACCGCATGGATTTCCCCAGGCATGATCGAGAGTGAGATGCGGTCATTGGCAACGACGCCGGGATAGCTCTTGGTGATATCGCGCAGTTCGAGACGCGGGGTCATGGCCGATCCTGCATTGGCTGGACGTGATGGATGGGCACGGCAAGGCATCACCGGAGAGCGGGCCCTCCGGTGAGGATCTTGCCGCCGGAGCCTCAGCCGAGCTTGCCGATCATGCCCTTGACGAACCAGTTCATGCCGCGAATGTCGGCGTCGGCGGCCACCGCACCGGCCGCGACCTTGATAGTGCCGGCCTGGTCCTTGAGCTCGCCTGCATAGGGGTGGATCTTGCCAGCGCCGATATCGGCCTCGAGCTGCTTGAGCTTGGCGACCACGTCGCTGGGGATGGCTTCGTTATAGGGCGCCATCTTGACCACGCCGCCAGCCAGGCCATCCCAGCGGGCCTCGGGCTTCCAAGTGCCGGCAGCCACGCCCTTGGCGGCGCGCACATAATCGCTCGACCAGTCCAGCGTGAAGGAGGTGAGCTGCTTGCCCGCGCCGAACTTGGCCATGTCGCTGGCGTAACCGATCGACCAGGCGCCACCCTCGCCGGCAACTTGCACGCCCGTGGCGGTATCGGTCATTGAGCAGATGACGTCGCATCCTTGCGACAAGAGGGTCTTGGCCGCTTCCTTTTCCTTGCCGGGATCGAACCAGGAATTGAGGAAGATGGCGTTGCAGGTAATCTCGGGCTTCACGCTCTGGGCGCCGAGCAGCAGGGCGTTGGCCGGGCCGACGATGTCGGGGATCGGGAAGCCGCCGATGAAGCCGATCTTGCCGGATTTGGTCATATGCCCGGCAGCGGCGCCGGCGACATAGGTGCCTTCGTAATATTTGGCTTCGAAGGTGCCGAGATTGGCGAGATGCACGATGCCCGAGCAATGCTCGAAGGCGATCTTGGGGAAGCGCGGCGCCACCTTCTGCAGCGGGGTGCCGTGTGAGAAGCTGGTGCCGAAGATCAGCTTGTTTCCCGAGGAGGCGAGCTCGCGGAACACGCGCTCGGCATCCTGCGGCATGAAGATGTTGTCGATGACGGTGATCGCGACCTTGTCGCCCAATTCCTTCTTGATCGCCTCGACGCCGAGGCTGTGCTGCTTGGTCCAGCCGATATCGGCGATGGGCGAAACATAGACGACGCCGATCTTGAGTTGCTCCTCGGCGTAAGCGCGGCTTGCAAAGCTGCCGGTGCCCAAAGCAGCGCCGGCCATGCCGGAGTATTGCAGGAATTTTCGCCTGGTCAGGTCGATCATGGTGGCAGTCCCTCTGTTGGCTCGGTGATTGCCCGGCTTGTTGCCGAGTCTGTATGGAAGTGTCTATTTCGAAGTGTGGCTGTGACGATGTTTTGCCGCCTCACCATTGCTCTTTCTGGCGAGTTGCGGCCTGGCTTGCGAAGCTTCGCCGGCTTTGTGCTCGAGATAGGGCGCCAGCGCTTCGCGCGGCGACAACTCGGGAAAGACCTGCCGATCCATGATATAGCCGCGCACCACGCTGCGATGATGGGTGTCGATCAGTTCCATCGCCTGTTTGAGGCGACCCTTTTCGAGCAGGTCGATCACCCGCGAATGGTCGTCGATCAGGTTGCAATAGTCGAAATCGGCGGTGACCAGCGAACGCAGCAGCGTGGTACGGCGGACCAGCTGCGCGTGAATATCCTGCATCACCTTGTTGCGGCTCAGGCGGACGAAGATCGTGTGGAACTCCTGGCCGAGGACATCCGCCAGGGCATCATTGCCAGCCGCGATGGCCTGCCTCTGGCGTTCGACATGCTGGCGCAATTCGGCCCAGCCGGCCGGCCCCAGCCGATCGCTGAGCTGGGCCGCCACGCCCTGTTCCACCAGCGTCAGCGCGTCATAGATTTCCAGCGCTTCCTGCATGCCGGGGCGGGCGACGAAGGCACCGCGATTGCGCTCGATCTGCGCGAGGCCGTCATCGGCGAGCCGGATCAGGGCCTGGCGCACCACGATGCGGCTGACATCGAAGATCTCGGCGAGGTCACGCTCTCCGAGCTTGCAGCCGGGCACCAGCCGGTGCTCGATGATGGCCCGGGTCAGGATGTCGGCTATCGCCTGCGAGCGGCTGCTCATGCCCATTACCTCCCGCGCCGGCAACGCGCCATATGCGAACTGCCTCCGTTATATCGGTATTCAATCCTCTCTCTGTGTCAATCAAGAATCCTTCTTTGTTGTGCAATTTTTAATTGATTGATATCCAATCCTGTGGTTCCAATGAGCCGTAACAGAGCTAGGTTCATGGGGAAGAGCTAGCCAAGGGAGGGTGCGATGAACACAGCAACCCTTTGTCGCGACCGGTTCCTTCTGAACGACTGGCACGTGATCGCCGACCTGACCAACCTGGCACCCGACAAGCCCTTCCAAACCCGCCTGCTGGGCGTGGCGTTGAATATCCGCTCCGGAGACGGCGCCTGCTGGCGAGTGATCCGCCAGCACGATGGTGAACCGGTCGCCTCGACCTGCCGATACGGTTTTCTATGGGCATGCCTGGGCGTGCCCGAGCGTGACATCCCGCTTGTGCCGGAAGCCGAGGAGGAGGATCGCTATCTGGTGACCGGCGGCTCGATCGCCGTCCGCGCCTCTGGACTGCGGGCGGTGGAGAATTTTCTGGATCTGGGCCATCTCCCCTTCGTGCATTCGGGTACCCTGGGAGAGGAACCCCATACGGAGGTGGCGCCCTACAATGTACGGGTGACCGAGGCCGATGAGATCCTGGCGACCGAATGCAAGTTCTTCCAGCCCTTCGCCTCGCCTTCCGCGCAGGGTGGCTTCCTGGTCGAGTATGTCTACAAGGTGATCAGGCCCTATACAGTGGCACTCTACAAGAGCAATTCCGTGCACAAGCATCGCTCGGACGTGATCGTGTTGTTCGTCCAGCCGGTGGATGAGGAGAATTGCATTGCACACCCCCTGCTTTGCTATGTGAAGGACGGGACTGGTGAGGCCGCCATCCGTGGTTTCATGCAATTGATCTTCGCCCAGGACAAGCCGATCCTGGAAAACCAGGTGCCGAAACGGCTGCCGCTCGATCCGCGTGCCGAAACCCCGATCCGCGCCGACGCCGTCTCCATCCACTACCGGCGCTGGCTGAGGGACCATTCGGTCTCCTATGGCGCCATTCCGGCGCGGCCGTGATGCCTTGTGCCGCCGCGATATGAGAGGAACAGCAATGACCGAGACACGATGCAAGGATCTGGTGACGCTCAATCTGTGGCACCCGCTCGCAGCGGTTGTCGAGACACCTGCCGGCAGGGTCGCTGAGACCGTGCTTCTCGAGGAGAGGCTCGGCTATGCCGTCGACGAGCGGGGCGATGCCGCCGTCTGGCGCGCGCGGCCCACACTAAAGCTCGGCGACGCCATCGATATCGGATCGCTGGAAGGCACACTGCCGGTCAAGGTCGCCTATGGCTATGTCTGGACCTCGCTCGGCACCCCGCCCGCCGATCTCTTCCCCATCCCGGAATTCGCCGAGCCGGATCGCCGTCGGCTCAATGCCGCGACCGTCGGCGTCAATGTCTCGGCGCCGCGCGCGATCGAGAACTTCCTCGACATGGGCCATTTTCCCTATGTCCACACCGACATCCTCGGTGCGGAGCCGCATACGGAAGTGAAGGAATACGACGTCGAGATCTCGGTGGATCGCGACGAGATCCTGGCAACGCGCTGCCGCTTCTTTCAGCCGATGGCATCAACCGTTTCGACCGGCGGCGCCGATGTCGACTATGTCTATCGCGTGCCCCATCCCTTCTGCTCGGTGCTCTACAAATCGAGCCCGGCCGACGAGAATCGGCGCGACGTGATCGCCGTCTTCCTGCAGCCGATCGACCAGGAGCATGTCCGCGCGCACATGATGCTGTGTGTCCTTGACGAGGAGAACGAGGACAAGGTGATCAAGCGTTTCCAGCAGACCATCTTCGGGCAGGACAAGCCGATCCTGGAAAACCAGTTCCCCAAGCGCCTGCCGCTCGATCCCAGGGCTGAAACGCCGATCCGCGCCGACAAGTCGGCAATCGCCTATCGCCGCTGGCTCAGCCAGAAGGGCGTGACCTATGGCGTCATCCCGGCCGCGACCTGACGACAAGAGCAAAGCGCGTTCAGGCGTGAACGCTTATTTGCTCTAGCTTTTTGTTTCGACGCGTCTTTGCGGTTCGACGTGACTACGTCTCATCGCAAAACGCTTTGCCGAATTCCGGAGACAACCATGCTCGAGACCGCCAAGACCCGCTGGCATCCCATTGCCGCGTCTCACGACCTGCCATGCCGCCATGTCTTCCATGGCCAGTTGCTCGGCCGCGAATTCGCCGTCTGGCGCGCCGATGACGGCTACGTCAATATCTGGGAAAACCGCTGCCTGCATCGCGGTGTGCGCCTGTCGATCGGCATCAATGACGGGCGCGAGCTCAAATGCCAATATCACGGCTGGCGCTATTCCAACCGCACGGCAGGCTGCACCTATATCCCCGCCCATCCGGCCGATGCCCCGGCGCGCACCATCACCAACCGCACCTTCGCTTCAGTGGAGCGCTACGGCCTGATCTGGTCGACCGAGGAGCCGCTCGGCGAGCTCCCGGAGATCAACGGACTGCCGGAAGGCAATTTCCTGGCCTTGCGCGGCATCCCGGTGAATGCGCAGCCGGAATTGGTGGCAGAAGCGCTGAAGGCCTACCGCTTCCAGCCGAACGACGCTGTCATGGGTTCGGCCGCTGAGGTGACGGTCGAAGCCGCCGATGGGCTCAGCGTGACGCTGCACTCGAAGGAGAGCGAGCACTCGACCCTGGCGGTGTTCTTCGTGCAGCCGGTCGATTCCAATCGCTCCGTCATCCGGGGCGTGCTCGATGCCATCCCGGAAGGGGCCGGCCGCCTGGTGGTGCTGCGTCATCACAACGAGCTTCTGTCGAAATTGCGCGACAGGCTGGAGCGCGAGGCCGCTGCCCGGCCGGCGCCGGCTCCCCTCGAGGCAGTGATCGAGCGCGTCTCGCCCGAGCTTGCGGAGATGCCCGAACTCACCGCGCATGGCCGCAAGGCCACCATTCGTGTCGAGGTGGCACGCAAATGGCAGGTGGCCGATGGCATTGTCGGTTTTGAACTGCGTCCGGTGAAGGGGCTGCTGCCGACCTTCCAGCCTGGCGCCCATATCGACGTACACCTGCCCAACGGCCTGATCCGCCAATATTCCATCACCAATGGGCCAGGCGAGAGCGACCGCTATGTCATCGGTGTCAAGCTTGAGCGGGATTCCAAGGGCGGCTCGACCTGCCTGCATGACAGTGTGCGCGAAGGGGACGTGCTGGCGATTTCCGATCCGCGCAACAATTTTCCCCTGCGCCGGGATGCCTTGAGGACCATCTTCATCGCCGGCGGCATTGGCGTGACGCCGATGCTGGCCATGGCCCAGGCGCTGCATCATCAGGGATTGGCGCATGAGTTCCATTATTTCGCGCAGAACGAGTCACAGCTTGCCTTTCGCGATCGCCTGGATCTTCTGAAAGCGACGCTGGTGCCGCATCTCGGGCTCGACCCGGAAGCGACGGCGGGCAAGCTGCGCGAAATTCTTGGCTCCTATGGCGGTGACAGGCATCTCTATCTCTGCGGCCCCGGGCCGATGCTGGAGGCAGCACGCGCCATCGCCGCCGAACTCGGCTGGCCGGAAGAGGCGGTGCATTTCGAATATTTCAAGAACACCAAGGCGATCGACGACAGCTCCAGCTTCGAGATCGCCCTGGCGCGTTCGAACGTGACGCTGAAGGTGTCGGCCGGCCGCACCATCCTCGAAGTCATGCGCGAGGCGGGCATCGACATGCCCTCCTCCTGCGAGCAGGGCGCCTGCGGCACCTGCCTGTGCTCGGTCATCGAGGGCGAGCCCGATCACCAGGATGTCTATCTCACCGAGGCCGAGAAGAAATCGGGCACCAAGATCATGACCTGCGTGTCGCGCGCCAAATCCGCCCGCCTCATTCTCGATCTGTAGGATTGAAGCCGTGATCAAACTCTACGACTACGAACTCTCGGGCAATTGCTACAAGCTTCGCCTGCTGATGGGGATCCTCGGCATCCCCTATGAAACCGTGCCGGTCGATTTCTATCCCGGCCGCGAGCACAAGTCGGACTGGTTCCTCAGGATCAACCCGCTCGGCCAATTGCCGGTGATCGACGATGACGGGCTGGTGCTGCGCGACGCCCAGGCCATCCTCGTCTATCTCGCCGCCAAATATGACGCAGGGGGCAGCTGGTATCCACAGGGCAACCCGGCTTTGCTCGGCGAGATCAGCCAATGGCTTGCCTTTGCCGACGGCATCACCGCCACGGCTTCGGCGGCGCGGCTGCATGACGGCCTTTTCTACGAACTCGATGTCGAGGCGGCGCGGGCAGGCGCCCATCGCCTGTTCCGCATCCTCGACGAGCATCTGTGGTTCGGCGAGCAGGAAAAGCGCGACTGGCTTTGCAGCGCGTCCAAGCCGACCATCGCCGACATTGCCTGCTTTCCCTATGTGATGCTGTCGGAGGAGGGCGGCATTCCCCGCCAGGACTATCCGGCGATCCGCCGCTGGTCCGATCGGGTCAAGCGCATCAAGGGCTTTTCGGTGATGTCCGGCGTCTTCCCCGCCGGCCCGGCGAAAGCGGCGTGATCGGCACGCCGCCTCGAGCCCGACTTAACCCTCCACCAGCACCGAGGTCTTGGCGAAACGGGTGACGTCGATCAACCCCCTATCGGAGATGCGCAGCTCCGGGATGACCACCAGCGCCAGCAGC
Organism: Labrys sp. F242; assembly: GCF_057813875.1. Classification (NCBI taxonomy): domain Bacteria; kingdom Pseudomonadati; phylum Pseudomonadota; class Alphaproteobacteria; order Hyphomicrobiales; family Xanthobacteraceae; genus Labrys; species Labrys sp. F242. Next base: position 941,040 of record NZ_JBVASG010000001.1, read on the forward strand.
GAGTGCTGCATATAGGCGTTGTTGAGCGTGCAGCCGCAGTCACGCATCGCCTCGACCAACCGGCTCGCCTTCCCGGCCACGATCTCGGCCCGCTCGTCAGACATCAGTCCGGCCACGGGCAGTTCGATCAAAGCGAGTTCGCGGCCCTCACTGATCATCACGATGCCGCCGCCGACTTCCCCGAGCCGGTTGGCGGCCAGCGCCATGTCGCGCTTGTTGGTGCCCACGACGATCATGTGGTGGCTGTCATGCGCCACGGTGGACGCCATGGCGCAATCCCTGGTGTAGCCGAAGCCGGACACGAAGGCGTTGACCACCTCGCCGGTGGCGCGGTGACGCTCGACCAAAGCGATCTGGCAGACATCGTCGGCCCTGTTCATGCCGACGATACCATCCTTGACCGGCAACTTCCTTTCCAGCGCCCTTGTGGGTGCCTGGTTCTCGACCACGCCGATCACCCGGGCCGTGACCTCGGATGCGCCGGGAGCGGCGATATCGAAATCCTCAGCCTCCAGGTGCTTGCCGAGGCGCACCGTGTTGCAGGCACTGTCCGGATAGGCGTAGCGCGGGATCTCCGCCGTCAGGGCCCCATGCTCGGCCAGCAGCTCTCCGCGGGCGAACACCATCTCGATGGGAAGCGCCGCAAGGTCGGAGCTGATGATGAGATCGGCGCGGCGGCCGGGCGCGATCGAGCCGAGCTCGCGTTCGAGGCCGAAATGCTGGGCGGTGTTGAGCGTTGCCATCTGGATGGCGGTGACGGGCTTCAGGCCCTGGGCGATGGCATGGCGCACCACCCGGTTCATGTGGCCGTCATTGACGAGCGTGCCGGAATGGCTGTCATCGGTGCACAGGATGAAGTTGCGCGGATCGAGGCCGCGTTCGGTGATGGCCTTGACCTGGGCGGCGACGTCATACCAGGCCGAGCCGAGGCGCAGCATGGCGCGCATGCCCTGGCGCACCCGGGCAATGGCGTCGTCCACGGTGGTGCCCTCGTGATCGTCGGCCGGGCCGCCGGCCGCATAGGCATGAAAGGCGCGGCCGAGATCGGGGGAGGCATAGTGGCCACCGACCGTGAGGCGGGCCGCCTGCGTCGCGGCGATTTCCGCCAGCATCTTGGCATCGTTCGAGGCGACGCCCGGGAAATTCATCATCTCGCCGAGGCCGATGATGTTGGGCCAGGACAGGGCCTGCCTGACATCATCGGCGCTGAGCTCGGCACCGGCGCGTTCCAGCCCGGGGGCGCTCGGCACGCAGCTCGGCACCTGCACCAGGATGTTGATCGGCAGGCTCTGGGCCTCGTCGTTCATCAGTTTGACGCCGGGCAGGCCCAGCACATTGGCGATCTCGTGCGGATCGATGAACATCGTGGTGGTGCCGTGCGGGATGACGGCGCGCGCGAACTCGGTCACCGTGACCAGGCCGCTTTCGACATGCATGTGGCCGTCGCACAGGCCCGGCACGAGATAGCGGCCGGTGGCGTCGACGACCTTGGTCTCAGGGCCGACGGTGTGGCTGGCGTCAGGCCCGACATAGGCAAAGCGTCCGGCCGAAATGGCGATGTCGGTTCCCGGTACGATCTCGCCGGAATAGACGTTCACCCAGCGCCCGTTGCGGATGACCAGATCGGCCGGTGTCCGGCCCATGGCGACGTCGACCAGCCGGGGCGCGATTTCAGACCAGGGCTTCAGCATGTCCTGCTGTCCTTTCAGTTCGGGGAAGAAACGGGCGGGCGTGGTGACGCCCACCCGCGCGGCTCATCAGGATTGCACCTGCAAGACCAGCATGGCCGCAAGCACCGCCACGAACCACATCACCGGCTTCACTTCGCCCGGCTTGCCGGCCAGAAGCTTGAGCAGCACATAGGCGATGACCGCGAGCGACAGGCCGAGCGTGATCGAGAAGGTGAGGGGGATCAGCACGATGGCGAGAAAGGCTGGGATGGCATCCTCCATGCTCGACCATTGGATGCGGCCCATCGGCTCGGACATGAACAGGCCGGTGAGGATCAGCACCGGCGCCGTGGCGATGGCCGGCACCAGCGAAAGCAGCGGCGACAGGAACAGGAAAGGCAGGAAGAGCAGGCCCGAGACCAGCGCGACCAGGCCCGTGCGCCCGCCCTGGGCGATGCCCGCACCCGATTCCAGATAGACCGTGGCCGGGCTGGTGCCGAGCGGCGCCGAGATCAGGGCGGCAACGGCATCGACGTGCATCGACTGCTTGACGTTACGCGGCATGCCGTTCTCGTCCTTGAGATCGGCGGCTTCGGCGAGACCGAGAAAGGTCGACAAGGCCTCGACGAAATTCGTGAATAGGAACACGAAGATGAAGGGCGCATAGGCAAATTGCAGAGCGCCGAAGAGATCGATCTTGCCGACGAAGCTGAAATCGGGGGCCGCGCTCAGGCCGCTCCAATTGACCAACGTGTGCAGGTCGGGCGTGCCGGCATTGAAGGCAGCGCCATCCCCCCACCAGCGCCCGATCGGGATGGCGAGAAGGGTGGTGAGGATCATGCCCGCCATCATGGCGCCGGGCACACGGCGCACCACCAGCGCCACCGTGACGATGAAGCCGGAGATGAAGGTGAGCGTCACGGGCGAGAAATGGGTGAGCCCGACGATGGTGTCGGCATTCGAGACGATGAACTTGGCGTTGACCAGGCCGATCAGCGCAATGAACAGGCCGATGCCGCAGGCAATGCCATAGCGAAGGTCTGTCGGTATCGCCTCGATCACCGCCGTGCGCAGGTCAAGGAGCGCCATGATGGTGAAGAGCACGCCGGCCCACAGCACGCAGCCGAGCGCGATCTCCAGCGGCACCTTGGCGCCCAGCACCATCGTATAGGTGAAGAGGGCATTGATGCCCATGCCGGGCGCCACCAGGATCGGGCTGCGGGCATAGAGCCCCATGGCGCAACTGCCGATGAAGCTGACCAGCACGGTGGCGGTGACGCCGGCCGAGAACGGGATGCCGGCCGGCAACAGGATCGAGGGATTGACGACGATGACATAGGACGCGGCCAGGAACGTCGTCAGTCCGGCCAGGATCTCGGTGCGAACCGTCGATCCGAACCGGGATATGCCGAAATAGCGGTCGAGCGCAGCCGCGAGCCAGGATTGCCCCTGGCCTGCGTGTCTGGCTTCGATGTCGGTCTGATAGCCCATTTCTCCTCCCCAGGAATTATTGTCGTTCTTGCCGTCGTTACCAGATGCCGTTTGCGATCGGCGTTTTGTCATCCCCGGCCGAGCCTTCACAAGCAAGCTTGTGAAGGCTCGGCCGGGGATGACAATCTTATCAACCTGCTTGTTCGTGGAGCGGCTCTAAGCCTTCGACAGCGCGTTATGCCGCCGCCTCGATTTTTTTGCCGGCCGCATCGGCCAGCGGCGAGATCACCTTCAAGTTGACGCAATCGACCATGCCGAGATCGGTGATTGCGTAGTCGGGAATCGCAGTGATCTGCAGCACGAACATGTACATGAACGGCCAGGGCAGGTCGCAACCGAGGCTCCGCACCGCGTCGTCGAGCCGCAATTCCTTCTCGGCCATCGCCTGAGGCTCGATATCCGCCACGATGCCGCCGATCGGCAGATGCAGGAATTCGAGCACCTTGCCATCGCGCACCACCACCTGGCCGCCCTGGTTGGCGATGAGATGGTTGATGGCAACGGCCATGTCTTCGGCATCGGTGCCGATGCAGATGATGTTGTTGTCATCCGGGGCGGTGGAACTGGCCATGGCGCCGGCCTTCAGGCCGAAGCCGGAGGTGAAGGCGACGGGGCGGTTGCGCGTCTTGCCGTAGCGTTCGACCACGGTGATGTACTGCACGTTCTGGCCGATATCGGCTTGTACGCGCCCGTCCTTCACCGGCAGCGTCACGTCGCGTCGCGTGCGCACGAAGATCTTCTCCGGCGTTACCGCGATCGCCAGGACGTCGGCACTGTCGCCGGCGCCGGTGACGGGCACGGCGATTTCTTCAGGCTTGATCGGCTCGAGCTTGATCGAGTGCAGCAGGGCCTCGCTGCGTGGGGGAGGCGCGAGATCGACGGCCATCCTGCCGTCGCGCGCCGCCAGGGCGCCCTTGGCGATCACCGCCTCGATCTTGAAGTCGCGCAGGTCGTTGATCAGCAGGATATCGGCGGCACGGCCCGGCGAGATCGAGCCGACCTTGTCGTCGATCCTCAGGGCATCGGCGCCGTTGATCGTCGCCATCTGGATCGCCGCCATCGGCGAGATGCCCATGGCGATCGCCATGCGCACCATGTTGTCGAGATGGCCGCGCGCCAGGATATCGCTGGCGACGACGTCGTCGGTGCAGAAACTGATACGGCGCAGCGCTTTCACGCCCATTTCGGTGACGATACGCAGATTGTCGGAAAGGAAGTGCGAGATCGAGGATTCGCGCACCACCACATGCATGCCGGCGCGCAGCTTCTCCAGCATCTCCTCGGGCGTGTAGCTCTCATGGTCGGCGCGCACACGGGCCTGCTGATAGGCGTCGAGCCGGGCACCGCGCGTCATCGGGCAGCAGCCGAGCAGGGGCAGGCGGCTGGCCTCGGCGATCTCGATCGCCTTGAGCACGTCGGCATCCTCTTCCTGGATGAACTCGCGCACCGTCTCCCAGATGCCGACGCATTCGGGCCAGTGGTGGGTGGCGAGGTGATCCTGCGGGCCGAAATAATGCCCGACGGTCGAGCGGGGCATGGTGTATGGCGTCTTGCAGGGCGCGCCCCAGAACACTTTCAGCGGCGTCTGGCGGGCCTCGTCGAGGAATTCGCGGGCTGCGGCCGGGCCGCCCACCACGATGATCTGGTCGAGGCCAGTGACGATCGAGGTGGTGCCGAGCGGCACGACGGCCTTGGCGAAGCTGGTGATCGAGAGCTTGGAGCATTCGACATGCAGATGCCCGTCGATCATGCCCGGGCAGAGATATTTGCCGCTGGCATCGATGATCTCGGTCTGCGGCCCAATATGGTCGGCGATATCGCCCACGGCGATGATGCGGTCACCGAGAATGGCGATGTCGGCCTTGTAGATCTCTTCCGACACCACATTGACCAGCCGGCCGCCGCGAACCGCCAGACTCGCCTTGGCACCATGGCCCGACGCGGCGCGAATGAACTCCCGTATATCCGTCACTGAAACCTCCCTGGATTGAAAGGGAGTATTTCGGCCGCCGATCGTTTACACAACTGGTCGAATTAGGCTATCCGATGAACTGATCGTCCAATTCTTTGAACGAAATTGGGGCCGGCATGGATCTTTCCATCATCGATTGCTTCGTGAAGGTGGCGGATGCCCGCTCGATTTCAGCGGCCGCGCGGCTGCACCGCCTGCCCAAATCCACGCTCAGCCATCGCATCCGCCAACTCGAGGACGAGTTCGGCGTCGAACTCTTCGTGCGCGAAGGCCATCACCTCCACGTGACCGATGCCGGCTCCGAATTGCTGCGTCACGCCCGACGCATCCAGGCAAGCTGCGAGGATGCGGCGACGGCCATGGCCGAGATGCGCCACGAGGTCGCCGGCACGCTGCGGGTCGGTTCCACCGGCGAGTTCGGCACCACCATCACCTCCGAGCTGCTGTTCGCCTTCCGCCAGAACTATCCGCAGGTGGTGCTCGACGTGATGTTCCTGACCTCGCGGCAGCCTTTCTCGGATGTCACTGAACTGGCGCTCGACGGTATCTTCCACTGGGGAGAGCCGTCCGAGATCGACTATGTCAGCCGCCGCTTGGCGACGGCCTCCTACGGGCTCTATGCCAGCCCTGATTATCTCGACCGCCACGGCCTGCCTGAAACGACCGACGATCTCGCCCGCCATCGCGGCCTGATCTTCCGCCAGCCCACCCGCCCGCAATCCTGGTATCTCGCCGATGCGCAGGGCGCCGAGACCGACATCCTGCCGGCGGTGAACTGCATGACCAACGACTACTGGACCCTCAAATATTTCGCGGTGGCCGGCGAAGGCATTGCCTATCTGCCCGGTTTCTTCGTCGAAACCGAATGCGAGCATGGCCTGCTCGCGCCTGTCCTGCCGCAATGGCGCTCGCCGGAGACTGCGATCAACCTGATATACTCCCGGCGCCGCCACGTCTCGCGCCGCTTCCGGGCCTTCGCCGATTTCTGCGCCGATTTCTATCGCGACCGGGAAAGGGGGCGGGTTCCGCGCTATTATGTCGAGCGCGTCGGCTGAGGACGGGCGATATCATCGTGTTGGGCGCTAAAGCGTTTTGTGATTTCTCGGAATCACCGAGAATCGCAAAGACGCGTCGGAACAAAGAGTTAGAGAAAAAAGCGTTCACGTGTGAACGCGCTTTGCTCTAGAGGCGTAAAGAGCAGCGAAAGCGGTGTCCCACAACCGTACTGAGAACTTCCCTTTCATCTGCATATTCGGAGCTCTCCGCTCGGCGAGAGATGCGCCGTCGCCGGCGCTCAAAGACTGCCTCGGCTGTTGCGACCCATGCCCTCACAGTTTGAAGGCGGCGCCGATGCGAACCTCATCCGTCCTGATGTCGACCATATGGCTAGGCCCTCTGTGCGGAGTGACTTCTCCATAAGGGGTGTAGCGGTATTCCACTCTGACGAGCAGATGATTGGTAAGTGCGTAGTCCACCCCGGCTCCCGCCGTCCAACGCGTGAAATGATGGTTGAACTTCCGCTGCTCGAAGGGGGTCTCGACGGTATGACTGAATTTGGCTCCGGCAACGCCTCCGGTAATGTAGGGAAGAAATCGACCGAAAGCGAAACCGAGCCGACCCCGAACCGACCAAGCATGATCCAGGGCGGACGCGACCTGGAAGTCTGGGTAGGGTGTGCCATGGGCATCCCTTAGGACCCCGCGGGAGTTGATTTTCGATAGGAGAACGTCGCCTTCCCCACCCAGGACGATCCTTCCAACCTGCCAGTTATAGCCGGCGAAAATCCACGGGACGGTGGTCGACGTGTTCAACTGAACCCGTGACGATATTGCCGTGAGCGGATAATAGCTGGACCGTTCCCAGGCGAAGCCGGCCTGGGCGCCGGCGTAGGGGCCACTCCAATCAAAGGGCGGGAGTTTCGCCCAAGGAAGAGCTTGCTCGCCCCATCCAGACGGGGCTCCAAGTTTCCAGGCGATGCCGACCCGGATCTCGTCGGTGGCGATTGAGGTTTGCGCCGGGCGATCGGCGGAACCATCGGGCATCGTTCGGAATACGTATTTCTTGCCAAAATCGGTATGGCGGTACTCGGTGCGAAGGATCAGGTTCTCGGATAGCCCGTATTCGATGCCTGCGCCGATGGTCCATCCGACATGCGACTGGTGGTCGTTGCGGGGTGCCTGCCCGCCATACAGGACGGTCGGGAAATTTGCGTCGGCGAACGTCACTCCGCCGGCTACATAGGGCAGGAAGTTGCCGATCGCGTATCCCAGCCGCCCCCGAACGGAAACGCTCCAATCGATCTGCGAACCGACGGACATGGCATTGAGCGGTACGACGAAGCGATCTCCGCGAATCCATGTCTTTGCGAAGTCAGCCTCCATGCCGGCCACCAATGGGCCCGACTGAAAATTATATCCCGCATAGACCCCGGCCAAACCGCCGGCCATGTCGATTGGTTGAGCCGGTCGCCTTCGGGTGGCAGGACCCAGGCTGTAATGAGCACGCGCCCATCCGCCGCCGGTTTGCGCCCCGAAATAGGCCCCGGACCAAGAATAGGATGGCGAAGAGGACAGGGAGAGAGCAGTTGATTCTTGCGCCTGTCCGTCTATTGGGATGGCTAGAAGTCCTGTTGTCGCCAATAATACTTGATAGGCTATCTTTGATCGAGAATGTTTGGCATCACGATTCGGGCGCATGAAACTCTCCAGCCGCGCATTGCCGGAGAATTATGGCATCGCGCACTGCTAAACGCAAAGTCTATTATTCCAAAACGGCCGAAAGCCATGGCAGTTTCAAGGTTACATTCCATTCAGCTTAGTCAGAGCGGCCTTTTAAACTGCTTATGAAACAAGCAACGCTCAAGCGGTTGCTGGCACCAGATCGCTTCAGGTTTCGTTGCCGACCTTCTCGCCTGGGTTCTTCATGTTGCCAACCAGAACGCGCGTGTCGGTCTGGTCGAGGTGGCTTCAGCGGAATGGTCATGGCTCCTTTCCTGATGTCGGCACATCTCGCGCCGTTTCTGCGCCGATTTCTATCGAGATGAGGAAAAGGGCAGATCCCGCGCTATTATGTCCAGCGCGTCGGCTGAATGGACGGCGATCAACTCTTTGAAAAAAACAGGAAAATGCTGTAAGAGCCTGCGGCGCTCAGCGGCCCGACGCCCTCAGGATGGGTGCCGCGAGTGTGAAAGAGCGACGAAAGCAGCATGTTGGAACGAGACTTCTCCATCGCCCCGATGATGGACTGGACGGATCGTCATTGCCGGTTCTTCCATCGTATCCTCTCGGCGAAGGCCTTTCTTTACACCGAGATGGTGACCACCGGTGCCGTGATCCATGGCGACCGGCAGCGTCTGCTCGGCTTTTCCGGCGAGGAACATCCCATCGCCGTGCAGCTTGGCGGCTCCAATCCGAAGGACCTGGCCACCTCGGCCCGCATCTGCGCCGATTTCGGCTATGACGAGATCAATCTCAATGTCGGCTGCCCGTCCGATCGCGTGCAGGAGGGGCGGTTCGGCGCCTGCCTGATGGCGGAACCGGAACTCGTCGGCGAGTGCGTGGCCGCGATGAAGGCCGCGGTCGATCTGCCCGTCACCGTCAAGTGCCGCATCGGCATCGACAAGCAGGATCCCGAGGTCGCACTCGATCGCATTACCGCGACCGTCCGGGCTGCCGGCGTCGATGCCCTGATCGTGCACGCGCGCAAGGCCTGGCTGAAGGGGCTGAGCCCCAAGGAAAACCGCGACGTGCCGCCGCTCGACTACGGCCGTGTCTATCGGCTGAAGGAAGCCAATCGCGATCTCTCCATCTCCATCAATGGCGGCATCAAGGCCGTCGAGGAATGGAGCACGCATCGCGCCCGTCTCGACGGCGTGATGGTGGGGCGCGAGGCTTATCAGAATCCCGAGATCCTGCTCGCCGTCGATCCCACGCTGTTTGGTGTGGCCGCGCCTGTCGCCGACGGCTTCGAGGCCATCGAGGCGATGGCGCCCTATATCGAGGGGCAGTTGGCTGAGGGCGTGCGGCTGAGCTCTATCACCCGCCACATGATCGGTCTCTTCCCGGGGCGGCCGGGCGCGCGGCTCTATCGGCGCCACCTCGCCACCGAGGCGGTCAAGCCGGGAGCCGGGCTCGAAGTGCTGTTCGAGGCGGCTGCGCATGTCCGCCGCGCGATCGAGGCCAAGGCCGCCTGATCGGGCCGCCGACCCTCTGCTCCCGTCAAAGTGAATCGCCTCGTCTCGCCGCGGCGCTATGCTGCGTCATCGGGGACGCTGTTGCGTCGCGGGGGCGCGGAGTTTGCATCATGACGAAACCCTATCGGCTTGCCGGCTTGCTGGTGCTCGCCTTCATCCTTCCGGCCCAGGCGCAGGAGGCCCCCCGCAAGATCTTCCGCGGCACGATCGAGTCGCTGGATGGCAAGGGGCTCAGCCTCAAGACCTCGGACGGCCAGAGCATTTCGATCCATCTTGCGCCTGACTGGAAGGCCCGGCTGGTGGCGCCCATCAGCGTCGAGGCCATCCATGCCGGCAGCTTCATCGGCACGGCGCAGATCCCCCAGGCAGACGGTTCGGGCAAATCGCTGGAGGTCCATGTCTTTCCGCCCGGCGTCAAGAGTGGCGAGGGCGAGCGGGACTGGGATTCCAAGCCGGGCGCGCGCATGACCAATGGCACGGTTGGCGGCGAGGTCGTCTCGACCGCGGCGGGTCGGGAGGTCATGCTCAGCTTTCCCGGTGGCAGCCGCAAGATCGTGATCCCGCCCGAGGTTCCCGTCGTGCAGTTCAATGCGGCCGAGCGCACGATCATCAAGCCGGGGATCGCGGTTTTCGTCGTGGCCCAGCCCGACGGCAAGGACTGGCGGACAAACAGCGTCGCTACGGGCCAGAACGGCGCCGCGCCGCCGATGTGAGAAGAATCGGAGCGCGGACATCTTGTCCGCTCTTGGAACCGCCGAATGCAGGGCGAGAAGAGCGGGCAAGATGTCCGCGCTCCAAGGTAGAGCCTATATCTCGATCACCATGCCGTCTTCGGCAAGGTCGAACAAGGTGCGGTCGACCTTGTCATGATGGGCCAGCATGGTCGGGCCCATATGGGTGAGCACGACGCGTTTGGCGTTGAAATCGCCGCGGCGGGCGAGCAGGCGATTATAGTTGAGGTGAGGCGGGGTTTCCTCGATGGCGAAGCATTCGAGAAAGAGCAGGTCCGCGCCGTCGGCGATCTCAGGCAGGACTTCGGTCCATTCGGTGTCGCCGGAATGCACGAAGATCTTGCCGCCGCCTTCCAGCCGCACCGCGGTGGCCGGCGCGCCGCAGGGATGCACCACCTCGACGGTACGGATCGTGAAGCCCTGGGCTTCGCGCTGCGTCCCCGGCGCCATTTCCTCCACGCTCCAGGCAAAGCTCCAGGGCGTCTCCATGGTCGCCCCGGCAAACAGGGCTTCGATGGTGGTGGACAGGCGTTCGATCGTACCGGGAGGGCCGATGATGCGCAGTGAACGGGTGCGCTTGCGGACCCATTGCGCATCGAGCAGCAGGAAAGGAATGCCGCCGAAATGATCGCCATGCAGATGAGTCAGCATGATCAAATCGATCTGGTCGGGGTCGATGTTGATGGCGCTGAGCGCCGTCATCGTCGTCGCGCCGCAATCCAGCAGGCAGACGGTGCGGCCCTCCTGCGGGTCCTCGATTTCGACCAGGCTGGCGGTATTGAACCGTCCACCTGACCCGAATGCATCGCCGCAACCGATCACCGTCACACGCATGACAGGATCCCCTGCTGCCGGGGCATCGAGAACTGGGGGGAGCGAAGAAGTATCTGCCTCATGCCGAAGTCTGTTCTATTTCGATCGGAAACCTCGCAGGTCGGCGAGGCTTCAGCCGGGTGATGCATGTCAAGTCATCCACCGGTATGAACCGAAAAGTCCCGGGACTTCAACTCAAAGAAAGCAGCCAAAACCGGCGAGAATGGGCCAGGAGAGGCCAGCCCACGAAATGCCGAAACTGTCTGTGCGAAAACGCACAAAGCGGGCGTTTGAGACCCTGCAGTTCGATCAGGGGAGTCTGCCTGGCTCAGAACTTGCGTGCGGTCGGTTCGACCACGATGCGGAAGGGGCCGAGATCGGTGTTGCCGCGCGCATCGACATGGCCCTTGACGGAGGAGCCGAAGCCGCTCTGCTGGCCGAGGCCGCTCTGCTTCCTGAAGCCGTAATCGGCCCTGAACTCGCCGCCGACCCTGATGCACATGCCGGTATCGGCCGAATAGACGAACCCTTCGCCATACTGACTGCAGCGGGGATCCGTTTTCTCGCCGGCAAAGCCAGGTGCCGTGAAGGCAAACACGGCAATGGCGGCGCTGATCGTCCTGAACATGAATAGGCTCCTAAAGCGTTTTGCGATTTGGCGGAATCACCGACATTCGCAAAGACGCGTCGAAACAAAAATTAGAGCACAGCAGGCATTTTTACCGAGACATACCCGACTCTAGCATCGACTCAGGCCTAGCGCCCGATCGTGACCACTTCGCGGCAAAGCTTTTGCGGGTGGAACACGAGATGTAACGGTTTGTTACATTTCGTCGTCGTCCCGCCCTATCTGTATCATCAAGCGCAGCTCACGCCTTGTCGGTGACACCAGCCTGAGCGAAGGTCGCCATGCCGGTATGGCAGGCAAGAGCTGCTTTGATGAGAGACACCGCCAGGGCAGCGCCGGATGCTTCGCCGAGTCGCATGCCCAGATCAAGCAGGGGCTTCTTGCCGAGACGAACCAGTACATCGGCATGGGCTCCCTCGGCGGAGACATGCCCGGCGATGCAGTGGTCCAGCAAGGCGGGATCCATGGCATGGAGGATGGCCGCGGCGGCGCAGACGACATAGCCGTCCAGCACTACCGGCACGCGCTGGCTGCGGGCCGCCAGGATGGCGCCGGCCATCGCCGCGACTTCGCGGCCACCGAGACGCCGCAGCACTTCGAGCGGGTCCTTGAGATGGTCGCGGTGAAACTCGACCGCGGCGGAGACAGCCGCGATCTTGCGGGCCAGGCCGGCATCGTCGATGCCCGTGCCGCGGCCGACCCAATGGGCTGCCTCCTCGCCGTAGAGAGCATGGTAGATGGCGGCGGCGATCGTGGTGTTGCCGATGCCCATCTCACCCAGAACCAGCAGGTCGATGCCGCCGGAAACCGCCTCCATGCCGAAAGCCATGGTGGCCGCGCAGGCTTTTTCGTCGAGGGCGGCTTCGCAGGTGATGTCGCCGGTGGGGATATCCAGAGCGAGATCGAACACTTTGAGGCCGATGTCGAATGTCGAGCAGATCTGGTTGATCGCGGCGCCCCCGGCGGCGAAATTCTCCAGCATCTGGCGCGTGACTTCCTGCGGATAGGGCGAAACGCCGCGGGCGACCACGCCGTGATTGCCCGCAAAGATCGCCACCAGGGGCCGCGAGACCGTGGGAGAGGGCGTGGCCTGCACGGCGGCGAGCCATTCGACGATGGTCTCCAGCCGACCGAGGCTGCCCGGCGGCTTGGTCAATTGGCTGTCGCGCTGCTTCACCCCTGCCACGGCGTTGTCGTCGAGGGCGGGCATGTTGCGGGCAAGCTCGCGTATGTCGTCGAAGGGCAGGGCGGTGCCGGCAAAAGCCATTGGGATGTTCCAGCGCAGGAGAAATGATTTGCCGCGCTTATAGACCGATGGCTGCGAGGCGGAAAGGTCGTGTGACGACGGTTGATACCCCGGCGTCGACACGGGAGGCGGTGCAAGGAAAAGCCGCAGGGGTCATCGCACCGTTGATTTGATGTGCGCCAGCATGGCATGCAGGTCATCGCCATGATGCATTCATCGCTTTTCGCCAGCATTCCGCAGGCTCTGCGCTTTTGGTCGCGCCTTCCGGTGCCCGTCCTGTCCTTCGAAGTCGATCCGCATGGTCGGCCTGATATGGAGCGGCTGGCGCCGGTCACGCCGTTGGCAGGCGCCGTGCTCGGCCTGGCTGCCGCCATCGTGCTGGCCATCGCCCATCTTGCCGGCTTGCCCGCAACGGTTGCCGCCATCTTCGCAGTCGCCGCCCTGGCCGTGATGACCGGCGCCATGCATGAGGACGGACTTGCGGATGTCGCGGATGGATTCGGCGGTGGCGGCACGCTGGAGCGCAAGCTCGAAATCATGCGTGATTCGCGCATCGGCGCCTATGGAGCGACGGCCCTGATGCTGGCCCTCGCCGCCCGGGTGTCGTTGCTCGCCTCCTTGCTGACGGCGACGGGCAGCGTCTGGCGCGCGGGCCTGATCTTGGCCGCTGCCGTCGGTGTTTCCCGTATCGTGGGGCTTTTGCCGCTGGTTTTGCTGGGGGCGGCGCGCCGGGACGGCGCCGGTGCCTCGGTGGGCCGTTTGACCAGCCATGCCTGGCGCTCGGGAGCCGTCCCTGCCATGGTCGTGGCGGCTCTCCTGGCTTGGGCCGGAACCGGCCATTTCATGTCGGTTCTCGCGCCTTTGGTCGGGCTTGCGGCGGCCTATGCTGTCACCAGGCTGGCGGAGCGGCAGATCGGCGGACAGACCGGCGACGTTTGCGGTGCCGCCGTGATGCTTGCCGAAGTGGCGGTTCTGGCAGGTGCTCTGGCGCCGCTGGGCTGGTATGCCTAGATTACTCGATATCGCGCTATCTGGATTGTGAACGCCATGCAGATCACCTCCACGCCATGCATCGCCATTTGCCGCATCGAGGCGGCGAGCGGCTTTTGCATCGGTTGCGGACGCTCCGGCCTGGAAATCGGCCGCTGGGTAGAGATGAGCGAGGAGGACCGCTTGGCGCTGATGGCGAGATTGCCGGAGCGTTTCGCGCAAACGCCGGCCTTGCAGGCCGCCCGCGATGCTTTCGACGCTGCGATGGCGGCGCGCAGGCGGACCGGGCGGCGCAACCGCGCATGAATGCCACATTTGAAGGGCTGAACTCTTTTGTGCTTCGAGGTGCCGCTGCGATTGCTGGTGATTCCGCCAAATCGCCAGACATTTCGGGGAATCATCGAGGAGACGGCATGACGCGGATCGGCACTTTCATCTTGGCTGTCGCCCTCGTCGCCTTTGCCGGCAGCACTGTCTCGGCCAGGGAGTGGAAATCGATCCGCATCGCCACCGAAGGCGAATATCCACCCTTCAACCAGCTCGATGCCAAGGATCAGCCCATCGGTTTCGATATCGATATCGCCAAGGCGCTCTGCCAGAAGATGGGAGCGACCTGCAGTTTCGAAGTCCTCGATTGGGACGCCCTGATTCCGTCCTTGAACGCGGGCAAGGTCGACGCCATCGTCTCGTCCATGGCGATCACGCCGGAGCGCCGGCGACAGGTGGCTTTCACCAATCGCTATTATGACCGGCCCACCAGTTTCGTGGCCCGCAAGGATAGCAAGATCGCCGCCTGGGACGCTGCGCGATTGAAGGACAAGGTGGTCGGTGTGATGGCCAACACGGCGCAGGCCGCCTTCCTGCAGGCGGAGATCCAGGCGGGAGGCGCCCAGATCAAGCTTTATGGCAGCCAGGCCGAGGCCAATGCCGATCTGGTGACCGGGCGGCTCGATGCGGTGCTTGCCGACAAGCTGGCGTTGGCCGGCTGGCTGGCCAAGCCCGAAAGCATTTGCTGCGAGCTCAAGGCCGACGTCGACGTGGCTGATTATCCCAGCTTCTTCGGCGAGGGCGAGGGCATTGCCTTGCGCAAGAGCGATGGGGATCTCGTCGAAAAATTCAACAAGGCGATTGCCGATATCGTCGCCGATGGTACCTACAAGACAATCAACGACAAATATTTCCCCTTCTCGATCTATTGAACCTGGCAGCTGTTGGAAGCGCTGGGATAAAGGAGTTCTGCGATGAAAGTGGCGTTTCTCGGCCTTGGCGTGATGGGCTTTCCAATGGCGGGCCATCTGGCCGTACGCGGCGGTCATCAGGTCACCGTCTATAATCGCACGCCCGCCAAGGCACAGGCCTGGGTGGAAAAATACGGCAACGCTTCCGCGCCGACGCCGGCCGAAGCGGCTGCGGACGCCGACATCGTCTTTGCCTGCGTGGGCAATGACGATGACCTGCGCTCGGTGACGACGGGTCCGCAAGGCGCCTTTTCCGGCATGAAGAAGGGGGCGGTTTTCGTCGACCACACCACCGCCTCGGCCGAGGTCGCGCGCGAATTGTACGAAGCGGCCGGCAAGCTCGGCCTCGGCTTCATCGATGCCCCGGTTTCGGGCGGGCAGGCCGGCGCGGAAAACGGTGCGCTTGGCGTGATGTGCGGCGGCGATGCCGATGTCTATGCCCGGGCTGAGCCGGTGATCGCCCACTATGCCAAGGCTTGCCAGCTCATGGGGCCCTCGGGCGCCGGTCAATTGACCAAGATGGTCAATCAGATCTGCATCGCCGGGCTGGTACAGGGCCTCTCCGAGGGCGTCCATTTCGCCAACAAGGCCGGGCTCGACCTCGAAAAGGTGATCGGTGTGATCTCGAAGGGGGCCGCGCAATCCTGGCAGATGGAAAACCGCTGGAAGCCGATGCAGGAAGGCAAGTTCGATTTCGGCTTCGCGGTCGACTGGATGCGCAAGGATCTGGGCATCTGCCTGGATACCGCACGGGCGAATGGCGCCCAATTGCCGGTGACGGCACTGGTCGACCAGTTCTATGCGGAGGTCCAGGCCATGGGCGGCCGGCGCTGGGATACCTGCAGCCTCGTCGCCCGGCTCGAAAAGCAGCGCAGCTGAATCAGGCGATGATGGGAAAGCCGCATTCATGAAGACCCTCGAGGATATGGGCTCGCCGTCAGGTTTCGACGGCGAGCCGGACTACAATGCCGAGACCGACGAGGAGGAAGGCAAGCTCTATGAAAGCCTGATGCTGGCGACGTCATCCGGTCTCGACGAGGCCGTGGCAGCCCTCACGGCCTTCCTCGAACGCCATCTCGGTGCCACGGTGGAAACCACGTCCGAGGACGTTGCCGGTGTGCGCAGCTGGATGGGGCGATGCACGAATGCAGGCCAGTTAGCGGATGCTCAGCTAACGGATTTCGGCGACTATCGCGGCGGTTATCTGCGCCTGGTCTCCGATCTGGATGGCCTGCAATCCTGAGGGGCAGGGGCCTGACAAGGTGGCTCTCACTGTAGCCGGTCGAGGAAATGCCCGCCGAGGATTGTTCGCCCGGCAGCATTTTGATAAAGCCGTGCCGCTCATCCATTGCAATGACAGCCAGGAGCCGGACATGAAGGGCCTCAAATCGTCGGACCGCTAGGCCGCAACGACATGTCGATGTTGTTGCGGCGTTCTGTCCGATCCCGTCCGGTTTCGCGCTGAAAGGCAGACCGCCGCCGAATGTTTTCATTTGAGCGGATGTTTTGTCATGCCTGCCAAAAACCCCGTCTGGGGCTATACCCTGCCGTCGACCCTGCTGCTGATGGCACCCTTCGATATCCTCGCCTCCCTGGCCATGGATATCTATCTGCCCATCGTGCCCATCATGCCGGTGACGCTGGCAACCAGCGCATCGGTGATCCAACTGACCCTCAGCCTCTATATGGTGATGCTGGGCGTGGGGCAGATCGTCTTCGGACCGCTGTCCGACCGCATCGGCCGCCGGCCGGTTCTGATCGGAGGCGCCGCTGTGTTCCTCTTCGCTTCTTTGGGACTTGCGGCCAGTTCGAACGCCACCGCCTTCGTGGCCCTGCGCTTCCTGCAAGCGGCCGGCGCCTCCGCCGCCCTGGTGGCAACCTTCGCCACGGTGCGGGACGTCTACGCCGAACGCCCTGAAGGTGCGGTCATCTACAGCCTGTTCAGCGCCATGCTTGCCTTCGTGCCGGCCCTGGGACCGATTGCCGGGGCGCTCATTGCCGATCATTTCGGCTGGCGGGCGATCTTCGTCACGCTCGGACTGCTGATGGCGGCAGCCTTCGTCCATGCGGTATGGCGCTGGCCCGAGACCCGGCGAGCAGTGGTGGATGGCGCCCGGCGCCCCGCCACCTCGGTTCTCGGCAGCTATGCATTCTGGACCTATACGACAGGCTTCGGCACGGCGATGGGAAGCTTCTTCGTCTTCTTCTCCACCGCGCCCCGCGTGCTGATCGACAGGGCCGGCTATTCGCCCCTGGCTTTCAGCCTTGCCTTCGCTACGGCAGCCTTGGCGATGATGGCCGCAACGCGCTTCGTGCCTGGCCGTGTCGAGCGCTGGGGGCGTCTGGGTTGTCTCAAGCGGGCGATGGTGACGATCCTGGCTGGCGCCGGCTTGCTCGCTGCGGGCGAGATCATGGAGGCGCCGTCCTGGTGGAGCTTCCTCGCGCCGATGTGGGTGATCGCCGTTGGTATCGTCCTCGCCGGCGGTGTTGCCGCCAATGGCGCGCTCGAAGGCTTCGATGACATCGCCGGTGCTGCGGTCGCGCTCTATTTCTGTGTGCAGAGCCTGCTGGTCAGCATCGGCGGTACCTTGGCTGTATTGATCCTGCCGGGGGATACCGCCTGGCCGCTGGTCGCCTATGCCGCCGGCATGGCGGGCCTGGTTCTCCTGCTTGCCGGAGCAAAGCGCGAGAGGCTCTTGGAGGCCGACGTCTGAAATTCATCTGCGGGCTGAAGCATTTTGCTCCAGCCCATCTTGTTCCCGTCACAAAGGCTCTCTATATAGTCACTCAAGGGTGATTCGGCGGACGCGTCGGGTGCCTGATTGAAAGGCAGTCCTACCACGGATGTACTGGGGGATGGGTCGATCAAAATGAATAGGCTGGTGCTTCGCCTTCGGGTTTGATCCTGGTCTTTGTCGCAAGGCAACCCCGTCAGCAATGGCGGGGTTTCGTTTTTCTGGCGCCTGTTTTCTGGCGTCCCTGGCTCGGAACGCCGAGCGCTCACTCCTTGCGGATGAGGAAGAACCAGGCGAGATAGCCGCCGACCGCCAGGGCGATCAGCAGCATCACCGTCTGCTTGGTATCCGCGCTCAGGGCCGCGTCGCGCTGCGCCTGGGCATAGCGACTCGCCATTTCGGGATTGCTACCGACATAGATGGCGGCGATGCCGAGTATCGCGGCCAGTACCAGCCAGATCCAGCGTGAACGAAACAAATCAGATCCTCAACTTCAACTTGGTTGCATTCTCGGCCGGAATGCCGACGATTTCACGTTAAGAAAGCGCAACTCTAGAGCAAAGCGCGTTCATGACTGAACGTTTTTTGCTCGGGTTCCTTGTCCCGACGCGCCTTTGCGCTTCCGCCAAATCGCAAAACGCGTTGTCAGCGCCCCTGAAACTGTGGAGCCCGCTTAGCCAGGAAGGCCGCAACGCCTTCGGCAAAATCGTACGAAGCGCCGGCTTTGCGCTGCAGGGCTGCTTCCAAGGCCAGTTGAGTATCGAGATCATTACCGGCGCTGGCCAGGATCGCCTCGCGGATCATGCGAAAAGCGAGGGCCGGGCCTTGGGCAAGCTTGGCGGCGAAACCGGCGACGTCATCGCGGAAACTCGCATCCTCGAAGAGCTTGTAGACCAGGCCCATGCGCAGGGCCTCCTCCGCCGGCACCGGTTCGGCCGTCAGCATGAGGGCGAGAGCCCGCTTGGGGCCAATCAGGCGCGGCAGCAGCCAGGTGCCGCCGGCATCGGGGATCAGGGCGATCTTGGCAAACGCTTCCTGCAAGGTGGCGGAGCGCGCCGCCAATACGATGTCACAGGCGAGCGCGATATTCATGGAGGCGCCGACGGCCGGCCCGTTGAGCGCCGCGATGGTCGGCTTGGGCGACGTGACGATCTGCTTGATCAGGGGATTGTAGTCCCGCTCCAGGGCAGGGCCGAGATCGATGCCGCCCTTGTCGTCGCGCGGCAGGTCCTCGGTGAGGTCCTGGCCCGAAGAGAAGGCGCGCCCCTCGCCGGTGAGTACGACCACCTTGACGCCGTCATCGGCGATTGCCGCCGAGAGGGCCGCGCGGAGTTCGGCGTGAAGGCTTGCCGTAAAGGCGTTGAGCTTTGTGGGCCGGTTCAGCGTCAGGGTGCGTACCGAACCCACATTCTCCACCACCAACTCGCTCATGCCATACTCCCTGCTCAGGCACCCTTATCCAAAGCAGCCTCGATCGCACGCCGGCGCCGCATCTCGCGTCCGGCGGCATAAAGGCCGCTGAGGATGATCAATATCATGCCGGCGCCCGTCCACGCATCGGGCAAATCGCCGAACACCACAAGTCCGGCCAGTACGGAGAGCGCGATGGCCGAATAGCGGAACGGGCTGACGGCCGAGACGTCCGTACCGCGATAGGCTGCGATCACCAGGGCATGACCGCCGACCAGGCTCAGGCCGCCCAGCATCAGCAGCGAAAGGTCGGCAAGGGCGAGCGGCTGCCAGGCGGACACTGCCGAGCCTGCGAAGCCGGCCAGGGAGACGATGGTGGTGGTGCCAAGCGTCACCAGCAGGGTCGGCACGCTGGAGCCGATACGATGGGTGACCAGGTCGCGCAGCGCGGCCAGTACGGCACAAGCCAGGGTTGCCAGCACATAGAGGTTGAGGCCCTCCGTGCTCGGACGGGCAACCAGGATCACGCCGGCGAAACAGACGAACACGGCGGCCCATCGCCTGGCATCGACCTTCTCCTTGAGCAACAGGGCCGAAAAGGCGAGCAGCAGGATCGGCGCGATCTGCCCGATGGCGGTGGCGATGCCGAGCGGCACATGGCTGAGGCCGAGAATGGAGGCGAAGGCAACTATGCTCTCCATGCCGCCGCGAGCCGCGACCCGCCATTGCCAGATCAGGCGGAAATGGCGCTGAAGGCCGTTCGCCAGGATGAGGGCGAGTACGAAAAGCGTCGCGAAGACACCGCGGATGGCAATCACCTCGCTGACCGGCATGCGGGCCGTGGCGAGTTTGGCGACGGAATCGTTCACCACGAAGCAGGCCATGGCGCCGATCATCAGCACGATGCCTCGCTGATTGGCCCGCTGACGGCCGAGATCGGCCTCGGTGAACGCAACCGTGGTCATCAGGCGATGGCTTCCTGTGTTCGTCTCGATTTGACGAAGAGCAAAGCAAGCCCGCTCGCCACGATCATCACCATGCCGGTGACGGCGAGCCCGTTCGGTACTTCGCCCCAGACCAGGAAGCCGCCGATCACCGCCCAAACGGTGAAGCTGTAATAGTAGGGCGCCACGATCCCGGCCGGCGCACGGCGGTAGCTGAGGAAGATTGCCATCTGGCCGAGCGTGACGATGAAGCCCGACGCGGCCATGGTCAGCCACTGGTCAAGCGAGGGCGGCATCCAGCTCTCATGGATCAAGGTGGCGCAGCCGGTGGCGAGCGTCAGCACGACGGTCGTGGTGGTGAGGACGACGAAAGTGGGAATGGTGGACGGTGTGCCACGGGTGAGCAGGTCCCGCGTCGCCACCATCATCGCAGTCAGAAAAGCATAGAGCGCTGCGGCCGACAGGCCCGAGCCACCGGGCTGTGCCACCAGGAGGGCGCCAAGGAAGCCGGTGCAGACCAGGACGAGGCGGATCGCATTAATCCGCTCGCGGAAGATGACTGCAATGGCGACGATGACCAGCAGCGGTGCGGTCTGGCCGATGGCGATCGCATCGGCGATCGGCATGGCGGACAGCGCGGCCATGTAGAAGAAGGTGGCCGTCGCCTCGAGCAGGGCGCGCAGCACGGCGCGCCAATGCAACGCGCCACCGAGCTGGCGCACCTGTCCGGTCGCGATCAGCAGGAGGCTGCAGGACAACAGCCCGAAGAAACCGCGCATGAACAGGACTTGGAACGGTTGCAGGCCCTGCGCCGTGAGCTTCATCAGACTGTCGCTGACGACGAACAACCCTGTCGCGAGAACCATCGCGACGATTCCGGACCAGTGCGATTGTGCGGGTGGCATGGAGGCGCAATCAAAAGATCGCCGCCGGCAGGCAGCGGGCAATCAGGAGGGTAAGAGAATAATACTTACCTATACTTTGTCCGACGATTTGGCAAAGACAAACCGAGACAATCTCAAGAAAAGCGCCCGAGGTTGAACATGCCGAGGTCAAGGCGGCTACGGCCCGTGGTGGCGAGTTCGGCGAGGGCTTCGCCGATGGCGCTGGCGAATTTGTAGCCATGGCCCGAGCAGGGCGATGCGACGATGACCTGCTCATGGCCGGGCAGGGTATCGATGACGAAATGCTCGTCAGGCGTCATCGTGTACATGCAGGCCTTGAGGCCGAGCAGGTCGCCATTGGCGCCTGGAATGTGCTTGGCGAGGCAGGCGCGTAGCTGCTCGCGATGCCGGGGCGAGGGCTCCCGGGTGGGGGTATCGGGATCATAGGCCTCTCCGCCATAATGCGGCGAGCCGAGCTTGAAGCCCGGATGCTGCCAGAGCGGAAAGCCATAGAAATGGCCTTCGTCGGCTTCGAGCGTGAAAACCGGGAAATGGGCGAGATCGAATAGGGAGGGCCGGGCAGGGGCGAACCAGCCGAGCGTCTGCAGCACTACCTCGGTGGAAGGCTTGAGCGCGGGTACGAGATCCCCGATCCAGGCGCCGGGCGAAAGGATGAGCTTGCCTGCTTCGTAGCTGCCCTGGTCGGTTCTCACACGCACACCGCCGCCTGCGGTCGGCTCCCAGTCGATCAAGGCCTCGCAGCCGTGAATCTCGGCGCCGTGATGCAAGGCGAGTGCCGTATGGGCGAGGATGGCCCGCTCGGAAGCCACGAAGCCCGACTGAGGTTGGTAGAGGCCGATATGATTGCGATCGAGGGTGAAGGGATAGCGTGCCTCGATGGCATCGCGGTCGAGCAATTCGTGCTCCAGGCCGTGGGCCTGGCTGGCTTCGAGCGCCTTCTCGACGATGCCGCTGCCCTCATGGGCGATGTCGAGCGCGCCGACCTCGAAGAAGAGCGGCTCGCCGGTGAGCTTGCCTGTCTCGATCCACAGTTCCCGCGCGCGCTGCACCAGCGGCACATAGGCCGCGCCCTCGAAATAGGCGAGGCGCAGAATGCGCGTCAACCCGTGCGAGGAACCCATCGCATGGCCGATTTCGAATTTCTCGAGGCCGAGCACACGCACGCCCCGCTTGGCGAGCTGATAGCAGGCGGCCGATCCCATGCCGCCGACACCGACGACGATCACATCAAAGGTCTTGGACATTATGGGGGCCAAGTGGAAGGCAAACCGGCCGAGTCTTCAACCCCTGGAGCAAAGCGCGTTTGGACGAAAACGCTCTGGGAGCGTTATTCGCCTGGGACCGCCAGCATCCTGCCGGCTCTCCCTTCTTGCGGGGGTAACGTTTTCCAGGAGCCAGCAGGATGCTGGCGGGCGCAGGAAGGGCTTCACCCGCCCGTCACGCTCATATGCCTGCTAACAGCGGGCTGCTTGGTGCGCCGGTCGATGACAAAATCGTGTCCCTTGGGCTTACGGGTGATGGCGCGATCGATGGCGGCGTTGAGAAGATCGTTCGCCTCGGAGGCGCGCAGCGGAGCCCGCAGATCGGCGGCGTCTTCCTGGCCCAGGCACATATAGAGAGTGCCGGTACAGGTAACGCGTACGCGATTGCAGCTCTCGCAGAAATTATGCGTCATCGGCGTGATGAATCCCAGGCGGCCGCCGGTCTCGCGGACGCGGACATACCGGGCCGGGCCACCCGTATTATAGGGAATGTCATCCAGCGTGTAGCTGTCGAGAAGTTGGGCGCGCAGCACCGAAAGCGGCAGATATTGGTCGACTCGGTGCCCCGTGACGTCGCCCATCGGCATCACTTCGATGAAGGTGAGGTCCATGCCGCGGCCATGCGCCCATTCAATCAGGCCGACCGCTTCGTCCTCGGTCATGCCCTTGATCGCAACGGCATTGATCTTCACCGCGAGGCCCGCTTCCTGGGCCTTGTCGATGCCGTCCATCACCTTGCCGAAATCGCCCCAGCGGGTGATTGCCTTGAATGCGGCCGGATCGAGCGTGTCGAGGGAGACATTGATGCGCTTGACGCCGCAATCCCTGAGTTCGGCGGCGTAGCGGGCAAGCTGCGAGCCATTGGTGGTCACGGTCAGTTCGTCGAGCCGGCCGCTGTCGAGATGGCGCGAGATCGAGCGGAACAGCGTCATGATATCGCGCCGCACCAGGGGCTCGCCGCCGGTGAAGCGCAGCTTCCTGACGCCCTTGGCAATGAAGGCACTGCACAGCCTGTCGAGTTCCTCGAGGGTGAGCAGATCCTTCTTGGGCAGGAAGGTCATGTCCTCCGACATGCAATAGACGCAGCGAAAGTCGCAGCGGTCCGTCACGGAAACACGCAGATAATTGATCGCGCGCCCGAAAGGGTCGATCATCGGCGGCACATCCGCCATTTCATGATCATCCAGCACGTCCATACTCCCGGAAGCAAAGCGTTTTTGCGGAAATGCCGCTCTGCTCCAACTCCCTGTTTCCAAGCCAATCCGACGGATTGGCCAGAGCGCCTTTGCGAATGTTGCCGAAGCGCCGGATCGAAAAACGCTTTAGGGGCATGTCCCCTTTGGTATGTTTCTAAGCCGACAGCGGCCCAAACACCAATGATTGTCTACGGAAACTGCCATTATGTCGCAGAGATCGAACCGAGTGCTCTGACAACATGGGTTTGCTGCTTGCGCAGCATCCGCCTTCTCCCTATGTGGCGATCAGAACGAAAAAGGGAAGATGCCGTGAGCGAAGACGTCGCGAAGGCCTGGCCAACCGAATTGCGCCTGTCCAAGGACAAGAAGACCCTGACCGTGAGTTTCGACGACGGTCGGTCCCATGCGTTCAGCGCCGAGATGCTGCGCGTGATGTCGCCGAGCGCCGAGGTGCAGGGCCACAGTGCCGCCGAACGCAAGACGGTTGGGGGCAAGATCAATGTGGCGATCCTGAGCCTCGACCCGGTCGGCAATTACGCCGTACGCATCTCCTTCGACGACATGCACAACACCGGCCTGTTTACCTGGACCTATCTTGCGGAATTGGGCCGGGGGAAGGAGAGCCGCTGGGCCTCCTATCTCGCCGATCTCCAGGAGAAGGGCCTGTCGCGCGAAAGGCCGGGGCAGCGCTGAGCGAGGGCCTGCCGAGCGAAAGTCCGCTCGGCCTGCTGGAGACCAACCACTGCCCGGCGACACGGCGTTGGCCGGTGAGGGGGATAGTGCCTCGTCAGACGGGGTCCTCGCGATGGAGGTCGTGAATGGCCATGCCGCCCTCGGCGTCCACGGGCGGCAGCAGCCATTGGCGATGGCGTAGCGTGCGCTGGGTGTCTTCCAGCCCCATATCCCAATGCTCGCGCATCGAGGTGCCCGAGAATTCATAGTCCTTGGCGTGACCCTCGTAATTCTTGTGCTGATAGATCAGGTGCACGATGTTGACGACGCCGAGCCTGGCGTGGCTGTCGATAAGCGCCTGTTCCTCTGGCGTCAGCAGGTCCTTGGGCAGGCGCTTCAGCGCATCGATCAGATGAGTCTTGATGCCATGGATACGCTTGAAATTGTCGGTATTCTGCCGCGTCCGGCTCGAATACATGATGTCCTTGTGGCGCGAGAGCACGTCCGGCATGCTGCGCGGCAAGGTGCCGCGGGCGCTGAAGAGATCGACCTGGAACACCAACGAACTGCGCTCTTCTTCCTGGTCGAGCAGATATTGCAGCGGCGTGTTGGAGACGATGCCGCCATCCCAGTAATATTCGCCTTCGATGCGGATGGCGGGAAAGGCAGGGGGCAGCGCACCGCTGGCCATGATGTGCTCGGGACCGATACGAACCTGGTCGGTGTCGAAATAGATGAAATTGCCGGTCCGCACGTTGACCGCGCCGACACTGAGGCGCTTGCGGCCGTCGTTGAGGATATCGAAGTCGATGACCTCTTCCAGCGTCCGCTTCAACTCCGAGGTGTCGTAGAAGCTGGTGGCGCCATCCGCACCCGGGAGTTCGAGCCAGGGATTGGGCAGGCGCGGCTTGAAGAAGCCGGGCTGGCCCTGCGACATGGTGATCCAGGAACTGGTGCGGTTGCGGATGTCGCGGAACAGATCGCCTTCCGGCGTGTAGGCCCAGATCTTGCGGCCGGAGATCGTCTGCCAGAACTGCTCGAGCCGCTGCAGCCGGTGACGCGGCTCGTTGCCGGCGATGATCGAGGCGTTGATGGCGCCAATGGAGACGCCGGAGAGCCAGTTGGGTTCGCAGCCGGCATTGGCCAGCGCCTCATAGACACCGGCCTGATAGGCACCAAGCGCGCCGCCGCCCTGGAACACCAGAGCGATGCGATCATATTGCGCCGAGATTTCCTCGATGGTGGCGCGCGCGGCCTTGTCTCTGTTGCGTTCGAGCACGATGGAAAACTCCGGTCAGACAGGCAGGATCAGCGGGCGGTGGCGAGATAGTCGTGCACCACCTCGCCGAGACCGAGCGTGAGGTCGGCGACGAAATGCACGGCCGAGACGACTTCGAGCACCGGCAGGCGGCTGACGTCGGCCATCACATGGGCATGGAGTTCCAGCGCTGCCGGGGCCGTCCAGGCCTCCTTGAGCGTCACATCCGTGAGGTGGTAGAGCACGAGTTCGCAGATCCGCGGCGACCCGTCGACATGGGGGATGATCTTGATGAGGAAGTTCGGCGCGGCGAGCGAGTCCAGCACGGCCTGCCGGTCGGCAAGGCGATGCTTGTAGCCCATGGTCCCGGTCGCGCACAGCACGCTGCCATAATGCAGCGTCCCCACGATGACCTCGCCCTCATGCACGATCCTGGGCGTCGCCAGCTTCTTGGGAAAGCCCCACAATTCGCGCCCGCCGGCAATAGGGGCATCGTCGTCCAGATACATCGAATGCACATAGGCACCGTGCTGGCCCTTGTAACGCACGGGAATGACCTGCCCGGTCTCGGTGTAGTCACCGAAGCCGGTTGAATCAGGCATGCGGATGAACTCGTATTTGACCAGCGGCTCGTCGATCTCCAGCGGCGCGGGAACCACGGCCTCCAGCGCCTCGCGCGTCGTGCGATAGGTGATGATGATGTATTCGCGATCGAAGAAGCGGTAGGGGCCGGGCGGGAAGGAGGGATTGGTCAGCGGCATGGCATAGGCGCGCTTGACGACGTCGGCTTGGTCCACGGGATGTCCTTCATGAGAAAGCAGGGAAGGGATCGCCGCTATGTTGCACGGCAGCATGACAGGTCCGTGTCCGCCGCGCACAGGGCCGAACTGTAATAAGGGCGACATCTGGCCGTGCCAGCTTCCGGGCCGGTGGCACGTCGATGCCGCGCCTTCCCGCCTTCCTGTCTCATGAGATGAATATGGCCCAATTGTCTTCCCGCAATGCCCTGGTCACCGGCTCGACCAGCGGCATCGGCCTCGCCGTCGCCCGCGCTCTCGCAGCCGAAGGGGCCAATATCACCATCAACGGTTTCGGCGATGCAGACGCCATCGAGCATGAGCGGGCCGGCATCGAGAAGGATTTCGGCGTGAAGTGCCGCTACAGCGGCGCTAACATGATGGTTGGGGCGGAGATCACCGCCATGATCCATGAGGCGGAGGAAGCCTTCGGCAGCCTGGACGTCCTGGTCAACAATGCCGGCATTCAGCATGTCGCGCCGATCGACGAGTTTCCGGATGACAAGTGGGAGGCGATCACCCGCATCAACCTGATCGCCTCCTTTTATGCGATCAAGGCGGTGCTCCCCGGCATGAAAGAGCGCAAATGGGGGCGCATCATCAACACCTCGTCGGCCCACGCGCTCGTCGCCTCACCTTTCAAATCGGCTTATGTTGCCGCCAAGCATGGCGTGACCGGCCTGATCAAGACGGTGGCGCTCGAGGTTGCCGAGCACGGCATCACCGCCAATGCCATCGCCCCCGGCTATGTCTGGACGCCGCTGGTGGAAAAGCAGATCCCCGACACGATGAAGGCGCGGGGCCTGACCGAGGAGCAGGTCAAGCACGATGTCCTGCTGGCCGCTCAGCCAACCAAGGAGTTCGTCACGGTCGAAGAGATCGCGGCTGTCGCGGTTTTCCTGTGCAGTGATGCCGCCCGGCAGATTACCGGCACCACCTTGCCGGTCGACGGAGGCTGGACGGCGCAATAGTACGGGTCATCCCGGATCTATGCCGCAGCATTTCATACTGCAGCGCGTCCGGGATGACACGAAATTCAGCCGCGGACCACAACGACGCGGGTGCCGACCTTTACACGATCGTAGAGGTCGGTGACGTCGTCATTGGTCATGCGGATGCAGCCCGACGACACGGCCTGGCCAATGGTCTGCGGCTCGTTCGAGCCATGGATGCGATAGAGCGAAGAACCGAGATACATCGCACGGGCGCCAAGCGGGTTCTGGATGCCGCCAGCCATGTAGGCGGGCAAGTCCGGCCGGCGTTTGCGCATCTGTGGGGGCGGGGTCCAGCCCGGCCATTCCGCCTTGCGCGAGATGCGGTGCGCACCGCCCCATTCGAAGCCCTTGCGGCCGACGCCAACGCCATAACGCAGGGCCGTGCCATCATCGAGCACGAGATAAAGCCGTCGTTCCGGCGAATTGATCACGATGGTCCCGGGCTTCTCCCGACCGTTGTAAGCCACCACCTCGCGTGGAATCGGCGAGACGGCGGCAACGGCGCCGGCATTGGCGGGCTGGCGTGGGCCGCCGAACAATTTCTCGAAGATACTGGCCGCATTCGCCGAGCTTGAGGCGATGCCCAAGCTCGACACCAAGACCAGGCCGGTCAAAAGACGACGCATGTTGAAGCCCCGAATGGTCCGATCGAAATTCTTCGATCTCATTGTAGTCGACGCAATAAACTGCGCTTCGATCTTTGGATTCTTCAATCGTTGCCTGAGTGTTTACAGGCAACCGTCACATGAAAATCGAAGGCTGTGTCCTCTCAACAACACATGGCGGGGCGCCGCTGTGCGTATCGACACGCGCCGGTCAGGTATTGGTGCCGCCGTCTATGGTATAGGCGCCGCCGGTGGCATATTGCGCTTCCGGACTGGCGAGCCAGGCGACGAGACCGGCGATCTGCGCAGGTTCGCCATATTTGGGGATCGCCATTGCCGTCCGTGCCTGGGCGGCACGATCGGTGGAGGCCGGGTTCATGTCGGTATCCGTCGGGCCGGGGTGGACGATGTTGACGGTGATGCCGCGCGCGCCGAGGTCGCGGGCCATGGATTGGCTGAGGCCCGTGAGGGCGGCCTTGCTCATCACGTAGAGACCGATGCCGGCGCGTCCGACGCGTCCGACCAGATTGGATCCGATGGAAATGATGCGCCCGCCTTCGCCCATGTGCGCGGCGGCGGCCTGGGAGGCAACGAAGGCGCCGCGCACATTGGCGGCAATGATGTGGTCGAAATCTTCAAGGGTGACCTGCTCTACGGTACCGCTGGTGAAGATGCCTGCATTGTTGACGAGGATGTCGAGACGGCCGAACGCGGCAGCGGCCTGGTCCACGGCGCCCCGTACGGCCACGGCGTCGGCGCTGTCGGCCTGGAGTGTCAAGGCGCGCTGGCCATTCGCCCGGATTCGATCCGCGACGGCCTCGGCACTGTCGGTCCGGCTGGCATAGGTAATCGCGACATCGGCGCCCAGTTCCGCCAAGCGCACTGCGATGGCAGCGCCAATACCGCGGCTTCCTCCGGTCACGATGGCTGCCTTGCCCGACAGGGTCTTGATCATGATCGCCTCCTTGGTAAGATGTTCGCCTTACCTAGCAGATGATTTAGGTACGACGCAAGGCTTACCTTTGGAGTGTTTTCCATGGCGGATCGCGAGGGCCATCCGGAACCGGAGGAGATGCAGCTCGGCCGCCTCATGGCTGCTCTGGCCGACCCGTTGCGGCGGCGCGTCGTTGCCGAATTGGCGCTGGCGCCGGAGGGTACGGCGCGCAGTTGCGCCTCTTTCGGTTTCGATGTCAGCAAGGCGACGCTGACGCATCATTTCCGGGTGTTGCGCGAAGCCGGCCTCATCCGGCAGGTCGATCGCGGGAACAGTCGCACCGCCAGCCTGCGCCGACAGGATGTCGAGGCGCGTTTTCCCGGACTGTTGAGCCTGGTTGCGGCGGATATCGAAGACGTGTCGCGGCGGCCTGAAGCCATTCTGGCCAGATCTTGACGCTGTCTGGCAATCGCGCCAGCTGCCATCACGGTGCGCGTGACCTATGAGGATGGCAGCCCCACAGCAGGAGACGATCAATGAGCCTGGTCAGCGCCATCCCCGCAGCACCACCCCATCATGCCATTGCGCATTTCGAGCGGCGCCTTTCGGTCGAAACCGATTGTTCCGACGTGGCCCAGGCGCTTGCCTCGGAGGAACGGGACTTCGTTCTCCTGCATGTCGTCGGGTCGCCGGAAACCTTTCGTCGCCGGCACGTTCCGGGGGCCCTTCATTTGCCGCATCGCGAGATCGATGCGGAGCGCATGGCGCAATGGCCTGTCGACACGCTGTTCGTGGCCTATTGCGCCGGGCCGCATTGCAATGGCGCCGACCAGGCCGCCCTCAAGCTCGCCCGGCTCGGCCGCCCGGTGAAGATCATGATCGGAGGCCTCACCGGCTGGGCCGACGAGGGATTGGCCTTCGCGGATGGGGAGGGGTGAAACTCATCGGGAGGCAGGTCTTCGGACCCGCCTCTTCCATTCGGCGGGCGTGGAGATATCAGGCTGATCTGAAGACCAGCCGCCCGTTACGGCCCCGCCTTGAACAGCGCGAACTCGTCTGCCGTCACGCGGTCGAGGTGGTCTCGATAGGCTTGATAATGGCGATGGGAGGGGCCGATCCGGCCGAAGGAGAGATCGCCCTCGCGACCGGGCAGAATCGGGACCAGTGCGATGGCAGCCGAGACGGGCGTGAGCTGCGTGCCTCGGCCGGCGCGCAACGAGGTGAGAATGCCGTACATCTCGCCCGTGTTCATCGGCCGGCCGACCACGGCCACTCGATATTGGCCGCTGATGGAGGTCACCAGATAGACATGGCCTGATTGGTTCGGCACCGAGACTTCGCCCGCCTGGTTGAAGCCGGTGTCGAGGCGCTCGGCTTCGCGGAAGATCAGGCGGGACGTGCTGTCGTTCCAGGTGATTTCGGTGCGGTAGGCGAAAACCGCGCCAGCTTCGCCGAAGGACGGACGCAAGGTGAGATAATTGCCGGTGAGCCAGGATACGGCCGCCTTGGTGTAGGAACCCAGATGCTCCGGTGCCGTCCCGCCTCCCTGGACGGTGGCTGGCGGTACGGTGTGATCAGTAGGGCGCAGGCTCGTCCCGAGCGCCTCCTCCAACCGAATGACGGTTGCCAGCGTGAAGGGGCGCCGGCCGGACAGCGCCTTCTCCAGGGTCGACAGGCTGATCTTGGCCTTCTCGGCCAGGGTCTGCCGTGAAATGCGCCGGCGCGCCAGGGTCTCGCGGACCGCGAGCGTGATCTGGTGGGCTTGCTCGCTGGAAAACTCGCTGTCCGACGTCACGGGGCTGATCCTGCTGGTGCGATCACGCTGTATCCAGGCCTAACGACAGGCCATCGCGCACAATCACGTACAAAACCGGACATT
Source organism: Labrys sp. F242 (assembly GCF_057813875.1). Taxonomy (NCBI): domain Bacteria; kingdom Pseudomonadati; phylum Pseudomonadota; class Alphaproteobacteria; order Hyphomicrobiales; family Xanthobacteraceae; genus Labrys; species Labrys sp. F242. The sequence goes on from NZ_JBVASG010000001.1 coordinate 971,603, forward strand.
GCCGCAGGAGTTCACCGCCGGCAAGGCGCTTTGTGACGGTTTATGCCTAACAAACGCGGTTAATGAAGCTCGTACGCACAGTCCTCGCAGGAGCAGAACAGAACGAGGCTGCATGAGGCCCGACAGCGTTCAACGAGGACGACATGAACATGAACCAAGCGGTTGCCGGCCGCCAAACCGGCAGACGACGGCATCCTCATTCCGGTATCGGTCGCGCAGCGCTGGTCGCGCTCGCCGAACGTTTCCTCATGGCGGTGTTGATCCTCGCGACCTTCCTCATCTTCGTGGTCGGCGCCTATGCCGCTCCCCGCATCACCGTCGACGACGTCAAGGCGGGTTCGCTGCTGATGCGCACCGAGGATCCCGGCAGCTATGTCGAGGCCGTCAGGACGGCCACAGACGTGCAGCTCAATGTCAGCGGCCCCACCATCCGCGCCACGCTGACGCAGATGTTCCACAACCCCAGCAAATCCTGGGTCGAGGGTGTCTACGTCTTCCCGCTGCCCGATGGGGCCGCGGTCGATACCATGAAGATGGTGATCGGCCAGCGCGTCGTGGTGGCCGACATCAAGGAAAAGCAGCAGGCCAAGCTCGTCTACGAGCGTGCCAAAGCCGAGGGCAAGAAGGCGGCACTGGTCGAGCAGCAGCGGCCGAACATGTTCATGAACTCGATCGCCAATATCGGCCCCGGTGACACGGTGGTGATCCAGATCGAGTATCAGGAGCCGGTGCGCCAGGCCGACAACACTTTCTCGCTCCGCGTGCCGCTGGTGGTGGCGCCGCGCTTCTCGCCGAACGCGGTCGGCGCCGGCTCGGCCCAGACCGTGACCTTCCAGGACAAGTCGGGCTGGGGTGCCGTTACGCCGGCTCCAGCGTCGAGCCCGGTACCGCAGGCACCCGTCCTCGACCCGCGCGAGAACGCGCCGGTCAATCCCGTACAGATCCGTATCGATCTCGACGCCGGCTTTGCGCTGGGCGAGGTGAAGAGCGCTTTTCATCCCATCAACATCACCGACAAGGGACCTCAGGCCCGCCATATCGAGCTGGCTTCGGGATCGGTGCCGGCTGATCGCGATTTCGAGTTGACCTGGCAGGCCCAGCCCAGCCAGACGCCCGGCGTCGGTTTGTTCCGCGAACGGGTCGGCAGCGACGATTATCTGATCGCTTATGTCACGCCGCCCAGCCTCAAGACCGCGCAGGCCGACCAGCGTCCGCGCGACGTCACCTTCGTAATCGACAATTCCGGCTCGATGGGCGGCACCTCCATCGAGCAGGCCCGGGCCAGCCTGGGCTATGCGCTGAGCCGCCTGTCACAGGCCGATCGCTTCAACGTCATCCGCTTCGACGACACCTTCACCAACCTGTTCGGCGGCACGTTGCCGGCCACGGCAGAGAACATCGCGCGGGCCCAGGACTATGTCTCGCGTCTCCAGGCCAATGGCGGCACCATGATGGTCGCGCCCATGCTGGAGGCCCTGAAGGACGACCATGTCGACGACCAGAATACCGCCAATCTGGGATTCCTGCGCCAGGTGGTGTTCATCACCGATGGCGGCATCGACAATGAGCAGGAACTGTTCGACACCATCGCCTCGCATCGCGGCCGCTCCCGTGTCTTCATGGTCGGCATCGGCTCGGCGCCGAATTCCTACCTGATGACCCGCGCGGCGGAACTCGGCGGCGGCGCCTTCATGCAGATCGGCTCGGTCGATCAGGTGCAGGAGCGCATGAAGCAACTGGTCGACAAGCTGGAAAGCCCGGCGATGACCAATGTCGACGTCGCCATTTCAGCCGGCTCCGCCGATGTGACGCCGCGCATCCTGCCCGATCTCTACCACGGCGAGACGCTGGTGCTGGCCGCGAAGATCGGGCATCTCAAGGGCAATGTCGAGGTTCGTGGCCTCATCGACGGCAAGGGCTGGTCAGTCACGCTGCCGGTTGCCGGCGCCGCTGAGGGAGCCGGCATCTCCAAGCTGTGGGCGCGACGCAAGATCGACGATACCGAAGTGGCGCAGACACTGCGCCAGATCAGCCGCGAGGATGCCGACAAGCGCATCCTGGCTCTTGCCCTCGATCATCACCTCGTCACCCGCCTCACCAGCCTGGTGGCCGTGGACAAGACCCCGGTCCGCCCACGCGGCGTGCGCCTGTCCCGTTCCGACGTGCCGCTGAACCTGCCGGCCGGCTGGGATTTTGACAAGGTCTTCGGCATCAAGGGCGAGACGGCTGCCGACCGCGAGCAGCGCCAGGCCTTGCTCGATCTTGATGGCAGAAAGGTGCAGACGATCGATGCCTCGCGTACGATCAGCCTGCCGCAAACCGCCACTGACGCCGAACTGCGCCTGATCATCGGCGGCCTGCTACTCGCCGGCGGCCTTGGCTTCGGCTTCCTGACCCGCCGGCGCGGGGCTCCAGCATGATCGCGCTCAAACTCGAAAGGCTCCCGCCCGCAGCGGCGGGGCCTTCCTACCCTCCCCTGGAGGGGGAGGGTAGGTCTGACAGGCCTGGGTGGGGTGATTGCTCCACTTTGAGCGACGAGCCAAGCGGTGCGATAGGCCATTCCAAGAGGAATGGCCGACCCCTCCAGGGGAGGGTGCGGGTTCTCCGCCTCATAATAACCGGTTTGCTGCTCTGCGCCGGCCTAGTCCTGGCAGGGCAGGGGGGGTGGATCCACACCAAGGCCTTCCTGGCCCAGATCCTGCTCGACCGGGCCTTCGACCAGTCCGTCGCCAGCGGCGCCATCGTCAAGCCCTGGTCCTGGCTGGATACCTATCCGGCCGCCCGCATCGAGGTGCCTCGCCTTGCCAAGAGCGCGGTGGCTCTTGAAGGGGCGAGCGGGCAGGCCCTGGCGTTCGGGCCGGCTCATGTCGCCGGTACGCCGGCCGCCGGGGAGGAGGGTACCGCCGTCTACGCCGCCCATCGCGATACGCATTTCGCCTTCCTCGGCGGGGTGCGGATTGGCGACGAGATCAAGGTCACCAACCGCGACGGCATCGCGGTTCGCTATCGCGTCACCGGTCACGACATCCGCCGCTGGGATGGTTCGGGGATCGACCCCGCCGCGCCAGGCCGTCATCTCGTGCTGGCGACCTGCTGGCCGTTCAATGCCGTCACCAGCGGCCCCTTGCGTTATCTCGTTTACGCCGAGATGGTGCAGGAAGGCATGAGGAAGATCGATTGAAGCGGCGCTCGCCATGATCTAGTTTGCTCACAAAACGTCCGAGGGGAGCGAACCTTGAGTGAACTGAACCGCCAGAACCGGATCATCGAGGTTCTGGGCAAGCGCCCCTTCCTCACGGTGCGTGACCTGCAGGGGCAACTGGGCGTCTCGGCCGCCACCATCCGGCGGGATATCGACAAGCTCGACCAGTCCGGCAAGGCACAGAAGGTCTATGGCGGTATCGCCGCGCTCGACGGTTCAGCCGCGCCAGGCCGTCATGCGGCCAAGCCTTATGACGAGAATCGCGACCTTGCCGTGGAAGCCAAGCAGGCGATCGCGGAGGATGCGGCAACTCTGGTGCGCGATGGCGATTCCGTCATCATCCATGGCGGCTCCACCTGCTTCTATCTCGGCGCGAAGCTCGCCCATCGCAATGTCCGCCTCTACACGAATTCGATGCCCCTTGTCGCCTTTCTCAGCGACCATGGCAGTTGCGGCCTGACGATCGCCGGCGGCGAATTGCATCGGGAGCCGGGCATCATTCACCCGACCGCTCCGGCGCCGCCGTTCTATGCATCGAAATTCTTCCTCGGCGCCCAAGGCATCGGTCGCGACGGGCTGTTGGAATCCCATCCCTTGCTGGTGCGCACCATCATCGACCTGAGCGCCAATGCCGATCAGGTCGTCGTGCTGGCTGATAGCCGGAAATTCGCCATCCGTGCACGCAGCGTCGCCCTGCCGCTTTCCCGGGTGGGCGTGCTCATCACCGATGACGGCTTGTCCGACCGGGATGCCAAGATGCTGGAGAATGCCGGCATCACGATCCGGATCGTTTCTCTTGCGCCCGATGCGGTCTGACTTGGCTCCATCCTGATCCTTATGATTGAGGTCAATCGAATTGGTGCTCAGATCTTTGCATGCGTTGGCGGCGCTACGCACCTCCATCCAGCTACCGCTTTATCTCTAAACATTGAAATCTAAGAGATAAAGTCAATTTCTCTCGTAAATTGGGCCTTTGCGGCAATGATGATTCTTGATCTCACATGAGTTAATTATTGCACATCATGCTTTATCCCGCTTGCTGAAAGACGATTTTTGATCTAGTTGGCGATATGTCTTACAAAAAAGCGTGAGGAGAGGCGCGGACATGGGGGAGACGCGGGTCGGCCGGATGGCGATCGCCACCGGGCAAGCCTTTCGGTCGCGCCTGGGGCGTTTCATGGCGGCAGTCACTCGGAGGGCGCTATGACGGCCGTCGTCAGCCTTCGCGACATCTCCAAATCCTTTTCCGGCGTGAAGGTGCTGCGCGACGTCAATTTCGACGTGCGTCCCGGTGAAGTCCACGCTTTGCTCGGCGAGAACGGTGCCGGCAAGTCGACCCTGATCAAGGTGATCGCCGGCGTGCATCAGCCGGATACGGGTACGCTGACGGTCGGCGGCGAGACCGTCCGCTTCACCTCGCCACGGCATGCGCGCCGCCACGGGATCGCCACCGTCTATCAGGAGCTCCTGCTGTTCCCGGAACTGACGGTGGCCGAGAACATCTTCCTGGGCAATGCACCGCGCCGCAATTGGGGAGGGCTCGATTGGAGTGCGATGCGCCTTAGGGCTCGCCAGCTCCTGGATTCCCTGGATAGCCATGATCTGGACGTGGATGCCAAGGTCGGCACCCTTTCCGTGGCCAATCGCCAACGGGTCGAGATTGCCAAGGCACTGTCGCAGGAGGCCCGCCTGCTGATCATGGACGAGCCGACGGCCGCCCTGGTCGAGGCCGATGTGCGCCGCCTGATGAGCGTGGTCAAGAAGCTGCGCGAGCGCGGCGTCGCCATCATCTACGTCTCCCATCGCATGCCCGAGATCTTCGAGCTGGCGGACCGGGTCACGGTGCTGCGTGACGGCAGCTATATCGGCACGCGCGACATTGGCGATGTGACCGAAGCCTCGCTCGTCTCGATGATGGTCGGCCGCTCGATCGAGCAGCTTTTCCCAAAAGTGGAGGCAACGCTCGGCGAGGTCGCACTCGAGCTGCGCGACGTGAGTTTCGGCCGCAAGGTGCAGAACATTTCGCTGAGCCTGCGGGCCGGCGAGATCTTGGGCCTCGCCGGCCTGATCGGCTCGGGGCGCACGGAACTGGCGTTGACCGTCTTCGGTATCACCCCGGCCAGCACCGGCGAGATCCTGGTCAATGGTCGCAAGGTGGTGATCGACGGCCCGCGCAAGGCCCGGGACCTCGGCATCGCCTATGTGCCGGAGGATCGCGGCTCCCAGGGCCTGGTGCGGCCGATGACTATCCGGGAGAACGTCTCGATGGCGGTGCTCGACAAGATGTCGAACGGCTTTTCTATCCGCTTCGGCGACGAGATCCGCCGCTCGGTGGAGGCGATCAAGCGCCTGGGCATCCGCACCCGCGGCCCCGAGCAGATCGTCGGCCAACTCTCCGGCGGCAACCAGCAGAAGGTTGTGCTGGCCAAGTGGCTGGAGGCCAATCCGCGCATCCTGATCATGGATGAGCCGACCCGCGGTATCGATGTCGGCGCCAAGGCCGAGATCTACACCCTGATGGGAGGGCTGGTGCAGCAGGGTGTCGCCATCCTGATGATATCGAGCGAACTGCCGGAGGTGCTCGGCATGAGCGATCGGGTCCTGGTCATCAATGGCGGGCGCATCGTTGCCGAATTCGATCGCGCCCAAGCGACGCCGGATGCCGTCGGCGCTGCCATGACCAATGCCCAGCCCCTGCAGGGAGCGGCCTGATGGGCGAAACTGCATCCTCTTCCGCCCTTGTGCCCTCGCGCGGTCCTCTGGCACGCCTCTTCGGCGGGCTCGGCCAGGAGATGGTGGTGCTCGGCGCGCTCGTGGTGCTGATCACCACCATCGGCCTCTACAATCCGCGCTTCCTTGGTGCCAGCAACCTCAACGCCATCTTCGCCGGCAATGCCTATATCGCGGTGGCCGCCATCGGCATGGCCATGGTGATCATCTCCGGGCACATCGACGTTTCCATCGGCTCGCTGATCGGCGTGCTCGCCACTATTGCCGGCACGCTGGCCACCAAGGGGTATCCCATCTGGATCGCCTGGCTCGTGCCGGTGCTGGTGGGCATTGCCATCAATGCTTTCGTCGGCGTGCTGGTTGCCTATGCCAGCATCCCTTCCATCGTGGTCACACTCGGCATGCTCTCGATCCTCAAGGGCGGGCTGATCCTGGCGACCAGCGGCAACTGGATCAACAACCTGCCGCCCGACTTCATGATCGCCCAGGCGAACTGGTTCGGCGTGCGCTCGCCGATCGTCATCATGGTGGTGCTGACAGCGGCCGTTGCCTTCTGGATGCGCTATTCGGCCTTCGGGCGTTCCATCTATGCCGTCGGCGGTAATCCCGAGGCCGCACGCGCGGCCGGCATTCCGGCCAGGCCCGTGACCGTTGCCGTCTTCGCCATTCACGGCTTTTTTGCCGGTCTGGCGGCGCTGCTCTTTGCCACGCAGCTGCAGGTGATCCAGTCGACGGTACCCCCCGGCCTCGAGCTCACCGTCATCACCGCGGCCGTGATCGGCGGCGTCTCCATCCTCGGCGGTACCGGCACGGTGATCGGCTCCACGCTGGCAGCCATGCTGTTCGCCACCATCACCTCGGCCTTGACCTTCATGCCCTATTCCAACGTGCTGGTGTTCTGGAAACAGGCGATCGTCGGCGTGCTCATCCTCATCACCGTGCTGGCGGATATGGTCCGCCGCCACCGCATGCTCTGAGGGGAGGGCAAGATGAACTGGCGTTCCCTCCTGCTTCGTCACGAGAGCATCCTGGCTGTGCTGCTGGCGGTGGTGCTCGTCTTCCTGGCACAATCGTCCGATAGGTTCCTCACCTTAGACAACCTGCTCAACCAGACCCGGCTGATGACAGAGATCGGGCTGATCGCGCTGGCGATGACCTTCGTCATCGTCACCGGCGGCATCGACCTGTCCGTCGGTTCGATCGTCGGCGTAGTCGCCATCGTGCTCGGCGTGCTCTGGCAGAATCTCGGCCTGCCGCTGCCGGTCGCCATCGTGCTGGCACTGGCGCTCGGCACCCTGTGCGGCGTCGTCAACGGCCTGATCATCACCAGCTTCAAGGTGCCGCCCCTGATTGCCACCCTGGCCACGCTCGCCCTCTATCGCGGCCTGGCTGAGAGCATCAGCCAGGCCCGGTCCGTGCGGGGCTATCCCGACTGGTTCCTGGTGCTGGGGCAGGGGCAGGTGCTCGACGTGCCGGTGCAGGTCTGGCTGCTCCTGCTGGCGGCGGTCGTGGCGGCCTGTGTCCTCGGCCTGACGGTATTCGGTCGCGCCACCTATGCGATCGGCTCCAACGAGATCGCCGCGCGCTTCTCGGGTATCGCGGTCGACCGTACCAAGATCCTGATCTACGGCGCCTCCGGTCTCTGCGCTTCGCTGGCTGGCGTGATCTTCGTCTCCCGGGTGACGACCACGCGCTCGGACATGGGGTCGGGCTGGGAGCTCGATGCCATCACGGCGGTGGTGCTGGGTGGCACCAGCATCTTCGGTGGCCGCGGCACCATCATCGGCACGGTGCTCGGCCTGGCCCTGATGCAGGCGTTGAAGAACGGCCTGCTGCTGCAGGGCTACAAGGGCGACAGCACCATCATCCTGATCGGCACGGCGCTGATCCTCACCGTATTGCTCAGCAATCTGGTTCCCCTGCTGAGCCGCATGGCCGGTCGCAAGCGGCAGGCCTGACGAAGGCCTTTCGGGCGGGGCTAGCGCTCCTGCCTGAAAGGGTATGCAAGTGTAAGACGTGCAATTTCAACGATCTGGCCCTTGTTCCGGAATCGGTTTCTCCGGCAACGAGGACGGCAATGGCAGCCGGCCCAAGGCCGGCGAACAGTGGAGGAAGACCATGATCCGCATATCCCTGGCGCTCGCTCTGAGCGTATCCCTGGTGGGCCTGGCGCATGCCGCCTCGGCCTGGACCGGCGGCGACGAGTTGCCCACCAATCCGCTCGCCTGCGATGCCACGCCGGCCAGCGCGACGAGCAAGCCCTATGATGGCGGTGCCGTCACCGGCGCGCCCGACCGCAAGGGCAAGCCGATCAAGGTGGTCGACGTACCCAAGCTCATCGGCATCGGTTACTTCAACGCCACCTCCAAGGGTATTGCCGACGCGGCCAAGGAACTCGGCAATGTCGATGCCAAGACCGACGGGCCGACCAAGGCCAATATCGACGAGCAGATCACCTTCATCGACAATTACATCACCTCCGGCGTCGACGGCATTCTCTATGCCGCCAACGATCCCGTCGCGATCGCCCCGGTGCTGAAGAAGGCCCTGTCCAAGGGGATCAACGTCGTCGGCTATGACGCCAATTCCACCCCGGACTCCCGCCAGTGGTTCGTCAACCAGGCCGAGTTCAACGGGATCGCCAAGGCCATGGTCGATACCATGGTCAAGGAGAGCGGCGAGGATGCGGGCGTGGCTATTGTCACCTCGACCTTCACCACGCCCAACCAGGCTCGCTGGATCGCCGAGATGGCAGCCTATTCCGCCAAGTGCCATCCCAAGCTGAAGCTTCTGGAGACGGTGGAAGCGCAGGAGGACAATGCGCTCTCCTTCTCGCAGGCGACCACGCTGATCAACAAATACGGGCCCGATCTCAAGGGTATCTTCGGCATGACCAGCGTCGCCACGCCGGCATCGGCCGAGGCTGTCACCCAGGCCGGCCAATGCGGCAAGGTGGCGGTGATCGGTCTGGCCACGCCCAATGCCATGAAGCCCTATGTCGCCAAGGATTGCGTGAAATCCGTGGTGCTGTGGAATCCCGTCGATCTCGGCTATGCCGCCATGCAGGTCCTGCGCGCCACGGCGGATGGTTCGCTCAAGCCCGGCGATACCAAGGTCAAGGCCGGTAAGCTCGGTGAGCTCAACGTGATCAATGGCTCGGAAGTACTGCTCGGCTCGCCCTTCGTGTTCACGAAGGAGAATATCGAGAAGTTCGATTTCTGACGAAAGATCAAGGCTGTAGGCGTCTTTTCCGAATCGGTTTGTCGCGGCGCCAGGAACGAACACGAAGCCGGGAGAAATCCCGGCTTTTCCTTTGACGCCGATCCGGAATCGGTGTGGAGAGAGCAGTATCCGGCTACCTAGAGCAAAGCGCGTTTAGACGGAGACGTTTGTTTGCTCTAGGGCAAAATGCGTTCTTACCGAAACGGTCTTCGAGAGAGGCGCTTTGATATCAAAAGCATTTTGCGGTTCCTGGTGATTCAATTTGAAGGAAACGTGCTCTAGCTCTTTGGTCCGACGCGTCTTTGCGATTCTTGATGTAACCGCCAAATCGCAAAACGCTCTGGCCGGATGCCCCTTGACAGGGGGCGAATTGCACGGGAAGATCGTTTGTACACAAACGAATTTTAGGCGCTTTCTCGAAAGGGGAGTCATGGCCGTTTCCGCTCAAAGCCGTGCTCGGGGGGCGCTGGTCGGCCTGGCGATCGGTGACGCTCTTGGCATGCCCACGCAATATATGCCGCGAGCCCTCGTCTCGGCACGTTACGGCATTCTCGAGCGCTTCGAGCCGGCGCCCGACGACAATCCGATCAGCCGCGGCATGCCGGCCGGCCGGGTGACCGATGATACCGACCAGGCCGTCATCCTTGGCGAACTCCTGGTCGACGGCAAAGGCTATGTCGATCCCCGGCGTTTCGCCGATGAACTCCTCGCCTGGGAAACCCGCATGATCGCGGCGGGCTCTGCCGATCTCCTCGGCCCTTCCACCCGCAAGGCGCTGACACTGATCGCCGAAGGCATGCCCACCGACGAGACCGGGCGCACCGGCGCCACCAATGGCGCGGCGATGCGCGTTGCCCCGGTCGGCATCGTCTTCCCGGCGCGTCCCGTCGAGGCGCTGGTCGATGCCGTCTTCCAGTCCGGCCATGTCACCCACAACACCACCATCGGTCTTGCCGGCGCCTCGGCCGTCGCTGCTGCCGTCAGCGCGGCCATCGACGGCGCAAGCATCGATGAGGCGCTGCAGGCTGCCGTGGAAGGTGCCCGGCACGGCGCCAGGCGCGGCTTCTATTTCGCCGGCGGGGACATCGCCGCCCGCATCCGCTGGGCGATCGAGCTGGTGCGGGGCAAAGGCGAGGCCGAGGCTCTCGAACTCATCTATGACATCGTCGGCACCGGCGTCGCCACGCAGGAGGCCGTGCCGGCGGCGATGGCCATCATCTCGCTGGCGCCCGAGGACCCCTGGCGCATCTGCCGCCTGTCGGCGAGCCTTGGTGGCGATTGCGATACCGTTGCTGCCATTGCCGGCGCGGTAGCGGGTGCCTGCCATGGCGTTGAAGCTTTTCCCGCGCCGGTGATCGCAGCCCTCGAGGCCGCCAATCCGGATCTCGATCTTGTCGGCCTGGCCGATCGCCTGCTGGCGCTGCGGGGCAGGGCATCGATCCTGCCTCCCGCCGGGAAGGGGGCTTCCACGGCATGAGCAGCAGGCCGACTCCCACCCGTCTCCTGTCCGTGGGCAGCATCCTGGCCGATGTCCGCCTCGACGTGCCCTGCCTGCCGCAACGCGGTGGCGACGTGCTGGGGTCCGAGGCGACGATCAGTGCGGGTGGGGGCTTCAACATTCTCACGGCGGCGGCCCGCAACGGGCTCAGGGCCGCCTTTGCCGGTCAGCATGGCAAGGGTCCCTATGGCGAGCGCATCCGTGCCGAACTGGCAGCCGAAGGCATCGAGGCGCTGATGCCGGTGAGCGCGGACGGCGACAGCGGCTTTTGCATCGTGTTGGTCGAGCCCGACGGCGAGCGTACCTTTGTCACCAGCCCCGGCGTCGAGGCGCGGCCGGGACGGGAGCCGCTTTCCGGGCTGCGATTGGGCGCTGCGGATGCGCTCTTCGCTTCGGGCTATGATCTCTGCTACCCGCAGCTTGGGCCCGTCATCGCCAATTGGGTCGCCGGTTTGCCGGCCAGCGTCACCGTGATGATCGATCCCGGTCCCCTGGTCGCCGACATTCCACCCGGCATCATGGCCGCGGTGCTGGCGCGGGCCGACATCGTCTCCCTCAACCGCCGCGAGGCCGCCCTGCTCACCGGAGCCGATGACAAGACAGAGGCCGCCAAGCGGGTTCACGATCGCCTTTTGCCGGACACGCTGGTGATCCTGAGGGATGGCCCAGCCGGGTGCTTCCTGCTCGGCGGTGACATTGGCCAGTCCGGCCTGCAGGTTCCGGCGCCGGCCGTGCGCATGGTCGATGCGACCGGAGCGGGAGATGCCCATACCGGCGTGTTCCTGGCATCGCTTGCGGCCGGCTATCCGGCTGCCGAGGCCGCGCGGCGGGCCAACGCCGCCGCCGCCATTGCCGTCACGCGCAAGGGGCCGGCGACCGCGCCCGGCACGGAAGAACTGAACGCTTTTCTCGCCAGGCAGGACCACGACAAGACAACAACACGATAGGGTGGATGCCCCCGCAAGCACGAACGCCCAGCCAATGATAAGAAAATCGAGAGCAGAATGTCGCCATCGACGAAGGGAATTGGAAAGATGACATATCGGATCACGCGCCGTCATTTCACCGCCTTGGGAGCCGCCGCCGTCGCCGGCCTGTGGACACGCCCGGGTTTCGCCCAGGCCAAGGAAATCACCGTGCTCAACTGGAAGGGCTACGGCACCGACGAGGCCTTCGCGCTCAAGGCCTTTGCTGAGCAGACCGGCATCACGGTCAAGCATGACTATTTCAACTCCGAGCCGGAGATGCTGACCAAGCTGCGTACCAATCCCGGCGCCTATGACGTGGTGCTGATCAACAGCGCCCGTACCCAGCAGGCCCAGGCCGAAGGCCTGATCGATCCGGTCGATCTTGCCACCATCGCCAATGCCAAGGATCTGGCCCCGGCGTTGAAGGATCACGCCAATCTCAAGGCCGATGGCAAGATTTATGGTCTCGCCTGGCTCTGGGGCATGAATTCCCTCGCCGTGCGCCAGGGCATCAGCGCCGACAGCTGGACGATCTTCTCCGACCCCAAATATGCCGGCAAGCTGGCCTTGTTCGACGATGCCGTGACCTCCGTCGGCATCGGCGCCCTGCTGACCGGCCAGGATGCCAACGATCCCAAGGACCTCGCCAAGATCACCGAGGTGCTGAAGGCGATGAAGCCGAACGTCAAGCTGATGTGGTCCAGCGAGGACGAATGGAACAAGGCCTTCGCCGCCAATTCCTTCGACATCTCCGTCTACTGGTCCGGCGCGGCGGTGCGCTCCATCCGCCAGCACAAATTGCCGGTGGAATTCATCGTGCCCAAGGAAGGCGCCATCGGCTGGCTCGACAGCCTGGCGGTGCCGACGTCGAGCACCAAGAAGGAGGATGCACTCAAATTCCTCAACTACATGATCGACCCGACCTTCTACCTGACCTGGGCCAAGGAGGCGGGCGCCCCGGCTTCAGCCAATGAGGGGGCGATGAACAAGCTGCCGGCCGATGATCTCAACCGGCAGATCCACAAGGCCGACTACCTGCCGAAGCTGACCTTCATGGCCGCCCTGCCGGATGATCGCCGCCAGGCCTTCAACGATCTGTGGGAAGAAGTGAAGGCGTTCTACGCCAAGTAGGGCGGATGGCGCCGACCTTTGTCATGCCCGGGCTTGACCCGGGCATCCAGATTTTCGGCCCTTCCAGCATGGGAAGGTGGACTGGATTACCGGGTCAAGCCCGGCAATGGCAAAGGTCGTGCTGAAACAAGCATCGTTCTGCTCGCGATCCCGGATCTGCGCCGCTGCCCTGCGTGCTGCAGCGTGGCCGGGGGGACCGAAAGGGGAAGCACAGGTGGAGATCGTGTCGAAAGCCGATGGCGGCAAGGCAGGCCCCCGAAGGCGCCTGGGGCAGGGCTGGACGACGGCGGCCCTGTTGACGCCGGCCTATGGCTGGCTGCTGCTGGCCGTCTTCCTGCCGCTTTGCGCCATGCTGTTCTTCAGCTTCCTGAAGAGTTCGCCGGTCCCGGGGCGGGCGCTGGTCTACACCGTCGACAACTACCTTGCCTTCATCAAGCGGCCCTATCTCTTCAACGTCGCCTGGACCTCGATCCAGATCGGCTTGTGGACCACGGGCCTGTGTGCACTGATCGGCCTTCCCGCCGCAATCGCTTTGGCGCGAGCGACGGCCGGGCGCTCGCGGCACATCCTGTTCCTCCTCATCATCCTGCCGTTCTGGACCAATGGGCTGGTGCGCGTGTTCTCCTGGACCATGGTGCTGAGGGAAGGGGGCATTCTCGATTATGCCCTGCACTGGATCGTGCCGGCGGCGCCCTCGGTGTCGCTTCTCTACAGCTTTCCGGCCATCATCATCGGCCTGGTCCATGCCTATCTGCCCTATATGATCCTGACCTGCTACCTCTCCGCCACGGCGATCGAAGACTCGACCATCGAGGCCGCCCGTAGCCTCGGTGCGCGCACACCGGTGGTATTCTGGAAGATCCTGCTGCCGCTCTGCATGCCCGGCCTGATTTCCGGATCGATCCTGATCTTCGTGCCTGTGATCGGCAGCTTCATGGAGCCTCGCATCCTGGGCGGGCGCATCGGCGTCACCATGGGCACCGTGATCGAGGACCAGTTCACCGCGGCCTTCAACTGGCCGCTGGGCGCGGCCCTGTCCTTCACCATGCTGGCAGTGGTGCTACTGATCTTCGCCGTCTCCTCGCGCGTGCTGCCCGGCCGCGCGGCAACGCCGTAGGAGGGGACCATGATCGCTCTCGGCCGTACCTTCCTCGCCGCCACCCTGATCTTCCTCTATCTGCCCATCGCGGTGATGGTGGCGATGGCCTTCAACGCCTCGCCCCTCTACACCTTGCCGATCGAGCCGACCTTCCACTGGTTCGGCGTGTTGGCCGAGAACGGGCCGCTGCTCTCGGCCACCTACAACAGCCTGCTGATTGCCCTGGCAACGTCGATCATCGCCACGGCCGTAGGTACGCTGGCCTCGCTTGCCCTCAACCGCCGCACTTTCCGGGGGCAGTCGCTGCTCAAGGTGCTGCTGCTGCCGCCGATCGCCATTCCCTGGCTGATCACCGGCACGGCCATGTTGGTGTTCTTCTTCTGGACGGGCATCGGGCGCGGCCTGCATGCCATGCTGATCGGCCATGTCGCCCTGGCCATCCCCTATGTCGTCCTGATCGTCGGCACCGGCATGCAGACATTGCGGGCCGATCTCGAGGAGGCGGCGATGAGTCTGGGATCGACGCCGATTCATGCCTTCTTTGCGGTGACGCTGCCTTTGCTGGCGCCGAGCATCATCGCGGCCCTGCTGTTCGCCTTCGCGGTTTCGCTGGACCAGTTCGTGGTCTCCTATTTCCTGGCCACACCAGGCGTCTCCACCTTGCCGGTCGAGATCTATACCTCGATCCGCAAGGGCTTCACGCCGGAGATCAATGCGATCTCCGCCATCTTCCTCGGCGTCTCGGCCGTTCTCGTGCTGATCTTCGCCCAATTGTCCAATCTGGGAGGCAGTCGTGATCGGCGTTGAAGTCGCTTCGATCAGCAAGGACTATGGGTCCCTGCGGGTGCTGGACAAGGTGAGCACCGCCTTCAAGGCGGGCGAGTTCACCAGCCTGCTCGGCCCTTCGGGCTCCGGCAAGACCACGCTGCTGCGCATCATCGGCGGCTTCGTCGACCCCGATGAGGGGCGCATCCTGTTCGGGGGCGAGGACGTCACCGGGGTCGCCCTATGGCAGCGCAAGATCGGCATGGTGTTCCAGTCCTATGCGTTGTTCCCGCATATGAGCGTTTTCGACAATGTCATCTTCGGGCTCAACCGCCAGGGCATCCGCGGCGAGGCGGCACGCAAGGAGGTGGCCCGGGTGCTGGAGATGGTTCATCTCACCGGCTTCGAGCAGCGCAAGCCCAAGCAGCTTTCGGGCGGCCAGCAGCAGCGCGTGGCGCTGGCCCGCGCCATCGTGACCAAGCCGAGGGTTCTCCTCCTGGACGAGCCACTGTCCGCGCTCGACAGGCGCCTGCGCCAGGACATGCAGATCGAACTGCGCCGCATCCAGCGCGAGAGCGGGCTCACCACCATTTTCGTTACCCATGACCAGGAGGAGGCGCTGACACTATCAGACACGGTGGCCATCCTCGATGGCGGGCGCATCGTGCAGGAGGGGGCACCGCTCGAGATCTATGAGCGCCCACGCACCCGTTTTGCCGCCTCCTTCCTGGGAGACGCCAATTTCTTCGAGGGCAGCGTGACCGGTGAGGGGATCGCGATCGGGAGCGGCGTCATTCGCACGGACGATGGGCTGCCGAGCCCCGGCAGCCAGGCCACGGCGGCGGTGCGACCCGAGAAAATGCGACTTCTCGCGCCCGGAGAAAGACCCGAGGGCGACAATGTCTTCGCCACGAGGATACGCGAGATCATCTATGCGGGCGCTGTCTCGACCTTCATCGCCGAAGGGCCTGGTGGCAGCGACATCAAGGTCCTGTCGCAGAACCGGGAGATCTCGTCGGTCTCGCCCGGGCAGGCCATCACGCTGGCCTGGTCGCCGGCCAACACCGTGCTGCTACAGGCCTGACATGCCGGTAAGCCTCAACATTCCTCTCGAACGCGCTTGGAACAGCTGGTCGTCGCGGCCGGCGGAAATGGTGTTCCTTCCGCTCGGCCTCCGGCTCACCCCGCTTGCCTTCGCGGCCAGCACGGGCAAGGCCTGCCTGTTCGAGCCGGGCGATGCCCTCGCGCTGGGGCGGCACGCCCTCGATGCCTCGCTGGTGGAGCTCCAACTCTCCCACGCCGGAACCACCCTCGACTGGCGTTACACCAAACCCGATCCCTTCAGCCTTACAGGCAGCTGGCATACGGCCAAGACCGGCGAATGGGGTTTGCGCTTCTGGATCAATCTCTGCCTCTCGTCGGATAACGGCGAGGAGGTTCGTTTCGACGAAACGCACGGCGCTGCCATCATCCGTGTCGGGCACCGCTTCGCGGCGCTCGTCAGCGAGGAACCAGCCGTGCAGGTGACCGGCCACGCTTGCCTCGCCGACGCGATGCAGGACTACGAAACGCACGGCTATTTCCATACCGCTTCCCGGGCCGAGGCGGCGCCGGTCCTCGTGCTGCGCTTCAACCTGGAAATGATGCGCGACAATCGCTTCGCACTCGCGATTGCCGACAGGCAGGATCTTGCGATCACCCAGGCGCGGGCCCTGCTGGCGCGGCCTGAGGTGGTGCCGCTCCAACCGGATGGCGAGCCCGCCGTCGCGCTGGCGGCGCTGCGCGACGTCGTCGCCTGGAACACGATCTGGGACGGCATCAACCAGCGCCCCTATACCGCCATCAGCCGCAACTGGGACCTTGGGAAATTCGGCGGCTTCGGCGTCTGGCTGAACGACCAGTTCTATGCTGCCCTGATGGCCGGCGAGCTCGATGCCGGCCTGGCGCGCGATAATCTCGCTGCCGTGTTTTCGGGCGCAACGCCGCAGGGCAATCTGCCCTGCCTGCTGACGGCGAATGATGCCTGGGTCGACCGCAGCCAAAGCCCCATCGGCGGCTTCGTGGTCTGGCAACTCTATCTGCGCCATCGCGCCCGAGACCTGATCGAGGGTGCCTATGCCACGCTGGCCCGCAATCATGCCTGGTGGTGGCGAGAACGCGATCCGGGCGGGACGGGCCTTGCCTCCTTCGGCACCTCGGATGTGGGCGAGGGCCTCTACAAGGGCACCCATTTCGGGGCCCGCAATGAATCGGCAATGGACAATTCGCCTGTCCACGATGAGGCCTGCTACGACAAAGTCACGCGCACGCTCGATAGCTGGGATGTCGGCCTCAACAGCCTGCTGGCCCTCGATGCCGAAATGCTCGCCTGGATGGCCGCGGAACTGGGGCATGAGACGGAGGCGGTCGCCCATTTCGCTCGCGCTGAAGCCACGAAAGCTCGTATTCGCGAGAGTTTATGGGATGGCGAGCGTGGCATCTTCGCCAATCGCCGGTGTGGTGGTGGCTTCGTGAAAAGCCTGGCGCCGACCAGTTTCTATCCTCTGATTGCCGGTGCGGCGACGCCCGAGCAGGTCGGCCGGTTGTGTGAGCATCTCGACGATCCGATGGCCTTTGGCGGTGACCCGGTCATCCCCGGCGTCAGCCGTGCGGATCCTGCCTTCGGCGACAATTCCTATTGGCGTGGCCGGATCTGGCCACCCTTCAACTATCTCGTCTATCACGGGCTGCGGCGCTACGGTCTCGACGACAGGGCCTCAGCTCTAGCCCAGCGCAGTTTCGCCCTGTTCCGCTCCGTCTGGGAAAGCTGCCGCATCTGCCCGGAAAACTACAATGCCGAGACGGGTGAGCCGCTCGACCAGCCCGACACCGAGCGCTTCTACAGCTGGGGGGCGCTGATGGCCAAGCTCGGCATCGCCGCGGTGACCGACGTCACGCCCTGGCATGGCTGGGAGATCGCCAATCCGGGTTCGGAGGGCGAGTTCGGGCCTTTCGCAAGCCCGATGGGACAGGTTCGCCTCGCTATTTCGCAGGGCCGCCTGAGCTTGATCCAGGGCGAGCGCACTCTGCTGGACACCGATGTCGCTGGCCGGATCTGCCAGCTCTCGATTGCTGCCGGTGCGATATCGTTGCGATTGCCGCCGCTGGAAAGAGCATGCTCCCTGCGCTTCCCGTATCTTCGTGCCGGGATGAAGCCTCAGGCGAGCCTCGACGGCGAGGTGGTTGCAACCACGGAGGAGGGTGGCCTCCGGGTTAGCCTTCCCGCGAGTGCCAAGGCGGTTGATTTCGAGCTGTGGTGGCGTGCGCCAATCAAGTCAATGCAGCCATGAGGCTGGAGGAGCCGTTCCTCGATAATTGAATCGAACGGATTGTCATCCCCGGCGGGGTCAAAGATCCCGGGAAGGGGATCCAGGGGCCAAGGGCTGTTCCCTTCGACTCCTGGATCCCCTTCCCTTCGCCCTCTCTCGCTGCGCTCGCGAGCGGCTCAGCCGGGGATGACGAATGCATTTTTTCGACATTGCCTCAGGCTGCCGAACTATCTTCCAAAGCCAGGAAGCCGCCGGACTGGCGTCGCCACAGCCTGGCATAGAGGCCGTCGCGTTCGATCAGATCCTCATGCCGCCCCTGTTCGACGATGCGGCCGCCATCGAGCACGATCAACCGGTCGAGTTCCGCGATCGTCGACAGACGATGGGCGATGGCCAGCACCGTCTTGTCATGCATCAGGCGGCGAAGCTGGCCCTGGATCGTTGCCTCTACCTCTGAATCGAGCGCGGAGGTCGCTTCGTCCAGTACCAGGATGGGCGCATCCTTGAGCAGCACGCGGGCGATGGTGATGCGCTGGCGCTGCCCGCCGGAGAGCTTCACGCCGCGCTCGCCCACGCGCGACTCATAGCCGGCGCGACCATCCTGGTCCCCGAGCGTGACGATGAAGTCATGTGCAGCGGCCTGCCTCGCCGCATCCTCGATGGCATCCTGGTTCGCTTCCATACGCCCATAGGCGATGTTGTCCTGGATGGAGCGATGCAGCAGCGAATTGTCCTGCGTCACCACGCCGATATGCCGGCGCAGGCTGTCCTGGGTGACGCCGGCAATGTCCTGCCCGTCGATCAGGATCCGACCCGATTGGATCGCATAGAGGCGCAGCAGCAGGTTGACGAGCGTCGACTTGCCAGCGCCGGACGGGCCGACGATGCCGACCTTCTCGCCGGCGCGAATGGTGAGCGAAAGATCCGAGAACACCGGCAGCGTTCCGCCATAGCCGAAACGGACATGCTCGAAGACGATTTCCCCGCGAGGCACCGAGAGTGTGGCGGCATCCGGGGCGTCGACGAGGTCATGCGGCTTGGCGATGGTGAGCATGCTTTCCTGCACGGCGCCGATATTCTCGAAGACGTCGCGGATCAGATACATCAACCAGCCCGAAAGCTGGATCAGCCGAAGCACCAAGGTGAGGGCCGCCGCGCCGGCGCCGGCCGTCATGCTCGCCTGGCTCCACAGCACGAGGATCATGCCGGCGATGACCACCAGCAGCAGGCTGTTGAGCACCTGCAGGACGAAGCTGGCGCCGAGGATCAGTCGCATCAGGTCGAGGAAGCTCTCGTTCCAGCGCTTGAGTGCTTCCTTGACCGCCGAGCGTTCGAGATCGGAACGGGCGAACAGCTTGACGGTGAGGATGTTGGTGTAGGAATCGACGATGCGGCCTGTCGTGGTTGAGCGGCCGAGGGAATTGGCTTCCGAGCGCTTCAGAGCGCGTGGCACGAAAAAGGAGAGCAGCGTGGCATAGGCTGCCAGCCAGACGAGGACGGGCAGCACCAGCCAGGCATCGACCGAGCCGAAAAAACCGATGGTGACCCCGGCAAAGACCAGGGCATACCAGAGGTCGCCGATCACCGCGATGATGGCCGAGCGGATCGATTGTCCGGCCTGGATCACGCGCGCCGATAGGCGCCCGGCGAAATCGTTCTGGAAATAGGTGAGCGAATGGCCGAGCGTGTAGATGTGGTTGCGCCAGCGGATCTGGTTGGTGAGTGGCGGTACCACGATCAGATTGGTGACGGCCTGGGTCACGAAAAACAGGACCGGCCGCAGGAACAGCACCACGAACAGGGCGCCGGTAAGCAATAGGCCATGATCCTGCAGCAGGGTCTGCCGCGATCCCTTGTTGAGCAGGTCCACGAACCAGCCGACCATCAGATAGATGCCGGCCTCCACGCCGCTGAAGGCCAGTTCGATCGCCATGATGGCGAGGAGCCAGCCCTTTACAGGCTTGAGGTGATGCCACATGAAACGCCACACCCCCGTGGGGGGCGTGTCATGCTCGTCGAAAGCGGCGAATACATCTATGCGGCTTTCGAAAAACCGGAATAAGCGCGCAAACATCGAAAATATGACCTTGAAACAATGTCGGAATCGCTTCGAGGCGACACCAAATCACCAGTTTCAGGTCAAATTACGAGTCGCGCCAGCCTTCTTGCTGTGGGGAGGGCCTCGTCATCCCGGACGCGATGCGGCGCGTAGTGCCGCTTCGCAGATCCGGGATCGCAAGAGGGTGGGGATGATTTATCCCCAAGGGGTCCCGTGTCTGCACCGCGACACTGCGTGTCGCAACGCGCACGGGACGACCAGCGCTTCCTGCCTCAGCCCACCAGGATGACCCGAAGGTCGTTGACGTTGGTAAAGGTCGGGCCGGGTGCGACGAGATCGCCGATGGCTTCGAAGAAGCCGGTCGAGTCGTTGTCGGCAAGATAGGTGGCCGGATCGATCCCGGCAGCGCGGGCTCGGGCGAGCGTGGTTTCGTCGATGATGGCGCCGGCCGGATCGGTGGCGAGACCACCGCCACCATCGGTGCCGTCCGTGTCGGCGGCGAGCGCGCTGATACCCGTTTCGCCGTCGAGGGCGAGGGCAAGGGCCAGGCTGAATTCCTGGTTCGGGCCACCGCGACCCTTGCCGGCGATGGTCACCGTCAACTCTCCACCGGAGATCAGGGCGGCTCGGCGGCCGGAGGCCTTCAGCGCGCGCGCCTGCCGGGCCTGGTCGGCGGCGACCTGCCGGGCCTCGCCCTCGACATTGGCGCCGAGCACGACCGGCTCGTAGCCATGCTGCTCGGCAAGGGCGGTCGCCGCCGCGATCAGGTCGCCGGGGGTGACGACGATGCGAAACTCGCTGCGGGCGAACACGGCGTCGCCCGGCTTGGGTGTCTCGTTGCCGGCATCCTCGAAGAGGGCGCGGGCGGCGCCGAGAGGCGTGTTGAAGCGTTCGGCAATGGCGAGGGCCTCGGCATTGCTGACGGGATCGGGCACGGTGGGGCCGGATCCGATCACGGCGGGATCGTCGCCCGGCACGTCCGAGACGGCAAGGGTGAGGAGACGAGCCGGGTAGGCGGCCTGGGCCAGGCGCCCACCCTTGATGCGCGACAGGCGTTTGCGCAGGGCGTTGATCTCGCCGATGGCGGCGCCGGAGCGCAGCAGATGGCGGGTGATGGCGCGCTTGTCGTCCAGGGTGAGGGCGCCGGCGGGTGCCACCCAGTTGGCGGAAGCGCCACCCGAGAGCAGGACCAGGACGAGGTCGTCCTCGCCCGCCTCGGCCGCCAAGGCGAGCGCACGCTCGGCGCCGTCGATGCTGCCCTGGTCCGGTACGGGGTGGCCGGCCTCGATCATCGGCAGAGTTTTGAGAGGGCGGCCATAGCCATGACGGGCCACCGCCACGCCGGTGATTCGGTCGGCCGGGATGCCGAGTGCGGTGTAATGGGCCTCGGCGATCTCAGCCATGCTGCCGGCTGCCTTGCCGGCAGCGAGTAGGATCAGACGTCCCGCGGTGGGCGGTGGCGGCAGGTGTTGTGGCAGGAAGGCTGCCGGATGGGACGCGGCGACCGCTCCCGTGAAAATGGCGTCGAGAGTCTGGCGGCGGGCATCGACACGGTCAGGCATTGCGGCTTCGGGCTCCCTCGCGGCAGGACGCGGATGAGAAAACGCGTCGTGCTCCATACTTGTTCTTGCGTCTACCTTCGCGATGTCTTGGCGGCGATGGCTTGCCATGTCCCTTAACCCATGGAGCCGCGGTGAAGCCAGCCCATTGGCGGTAAATTTAAAATCCGCCGGCGGTCAGGATCCCGGGCCGCCTCTTTCTCGAAAGCGGCGCACGCGCATATGGGTGCCGCAGGCCTCTTCCGAGCACCATTGCCGGCGCCCGCCGCGCGAGGTGTCGAGGAACAGCCAGCCGCAATTGATGCCATGGCATTCCCGCACATCCCGGCGTCCGTTGCGGCTGGTGAGCAGGTCGGCTGCGGCGAAGGCGATGCGATGGAGAATCGCGTCGAGATCCTCGCCCTCGCGCCATCCCCATTCGAAAGAGCCGGCGACCAGACGCAATTCGCGCTGATGGTTGGCGCTCCGCAGCACGCCATTGAGGCGAGCGCCATCCTCCTCGCGTGCCGCTTCGCCCATGGTTTCGGCGAGGAAGAGATTTCTCAACGTCGTGCGCAGGGCCCGGGCTCGCATCAACGCCGCGTCCGCCTCGGCCGGCTCAGTATCGGCCTGGTGCCGCAGGTGGGCCGAAAGGGCCGAATCGATGAGGTCGACACGTTCGGCCCAGGTGAGGAGGTCGTCATAGGAGACGAGCAGGTCCGGCCCCCATCGATCGCGCCACGCGTCGACCGTGTTGACGAAGTCCAAGGCCGGATGTCCGCCGACGAGGCGGGCGGCGGCAATGGTCTTGTTCTGGCTCATCTTCGCACTTTCCAGCGCCCAGGCTCGAAACTCAAGGGTGCATTGTAACGATTATAATGATATATAACCGTTACAACAAGTCGACGGAGGTTTCACCATGCCCAGCCGCACCACACTGCTGTTCCTGGTTCTTTGTGTGATCTGGGGAACCACCTGGATCGGCATCAAGGCTGGCGTGGAGGCGGTGCCGCCTTTGCTGTTCGCTGGAACCCGCTTCATCGCTGCCGGCGTGCTTCTGCTGGGATTCGCGACTTGGCGTGAAGGATTGCCGCGACTGGCATGGCAGGACCTGCCCCGCCTCGCGGCCACCAGCCTGCTGATGATCACGCTGTGTTACGCGGCGCTGTTTTGGGGCGTGGCGCACGTCGATTCGGGCACGGCGGCCGTGCTCGAAATGTCGCTGACCCCGATCGCGCTGATGGCCTTTGCGCTCGGACTGCGGGAAGAAAGCTTCGACAGGCGGCGTTTCGGTGCCCTGGTTCTCGGAGTGGTGGGACTGGCCATCCTGTTCGGGCCGACTGCGCTTCGAAACTGGTCCGTTACGGCGGGCGATGGCGCGGGGTTGCGTCTGGCAGGGGCGGCGGCGGTGTCATGGGCGGCCGTGGTCTATGGCTGGGGTTCGGTGGTCGCGCGTCCCTTGCTGCGGCTCTACTCCTCGACCTTCGTGGCCGCCAGCACCACTCTCTTCGGCGGCCTGCTGCTGCTGGGCCTGTCGCTCGCCAGCGAACCGGGGGCAATTCCTGCCCTGGCGGGACAATGGGGCGCAGCGGCCTGGGCGGGATGGCTGTTTCTCGTGCTGTTTGGCTCGCTGATCGGCTACACCATCTACATGACGCTTCTCAGGGAAATCGGCGCCACGCGGGCAGGAACCTATGCCTTCATCTCGCCCATCATCGCCGTGCTGCTCGGCATGGTGTGCTTCGGCGAACAGATTCACCTGCTCGACATGCTCGGCATGGCGGTGATGCTGGCAGGGGCTGGCTTGGCGATGGCCGAGCCCAAGCCAAAATCGCAGCTGAAACCCGCCACGAACTGAAGAGCCAGGGCGGACCTTTAGCTCGGACGTCTCGGATCGGAAAAGGTGTCAAAACAGGAAGTTGGAGCAAAGTGCAATTGGCGTAAATCGCACTTTGCTCCAGTCAAGGGCTTCGTCGGAGTCCCTGAGAAAGGTCAGGTCCGCCGATGGTGGCGATAATGCCGGCGCTGGTGATGGCGATGCCGATAGCCTTCACCGCCATGCTGGCGCAGCCAGCGCGGCCCGCGATGCACGCCCGGCATGCCATACCATTTGCAGCGGGCAGTGCGGGACGGGGCGTTGCAGGTCCGGTCCCTGACGGTCTGCACGAGCGAGGGATTGTCCGGCTGAGACACAGGCATGGCTGAGGAAGGCCCGGCGAGGGCAAAGGTGGCGCCTAGGGCGATGGCGGCGGCAATAAGAAATCTCATGGGCCTCTCCTGTCGAAATGAAACGAAAAACACGCATTTGATCGAAACGCTCGATTGAACGCATGGGCAGGGAGAAAGTTCCGCATGGGATGACGATGTATATCGAGGCAGGCCCGCAAATTGATCCATTGCATCGCCCCTTAAAACAGGGCGATGAATACAGCTATCGGGCGATGGACTTGCGGAGTTTGAATGGTGGGCGCGACAGGGATTGAACCTGTGACCCCTCCCGTGTGAAGGGAGTGCTCTCCCGCTGAGCTACGCGCCCCCGAAGGGAAGGCCTATTTGGATAAAGCCGGCTGCGCTGTCAAGCCGGTAATCGCATCGATCGCAGAAATCAGTTCATCGAAGTGAGAAATGACGCGTGTTGCCCCCAATTGGGTGGCAGGAATGTCGGTATAGCCGAAATCCACGCAGACCGAGGGCAGGCCGGCACGCAGCGCCGTATCGATGTCGGTCTTGCTGTCGCCCACCATGATGGCGTGGGCGGGATCACCGCCGGCAGCTTCGATCGAGAGAGTGAGATGGCGCGGATCGGGCTTGAACCAGGCAAAGGCGTCGCGCCCGCAAATCGCGCTGAAATAGGGGGCCAGCTTCAAGGCTTCGATCAGGCGCACCGAATGTTCGGTGACCTTGTTGGTGCACACGCCGAGCACCCAGCCTCGTGCCTTGAGCGTTTGCAAGGCTTCTTCGACACCGTCGAAGGCCACCGTCTCATCGGCCAGATGCTCGCCGTAATAGTCGAGGAAGTCGCCATAGAGCACATCCATGCGGGCGGGTTCGATGGTCTGGCCGCATTCGGCAAAACCGCGTTCCAGCAGGGCACGGGCACCGGCGCCCAAGAGGCTATGCGCTTTTTCGACCGGCAGGGCGGGCAGCCCTTCGCGGGCCAGGATGAAGTTCAGCGTTCCCATCAGATCGCGGGCACTGTCCACCAATGTTCCGTCGAGATCGAAGATCGCTGTCCGCGGCTGCATCATGCTGTTCTTTCCGGCTTGGTCTGGAAAATGCCATGTCTGGGTGGCAAGCGGAGATTCGAAAATTCACGATTCGAGATAGGACCCTATCGTCGATATGAATGTAACCGGCTTCGATCACGCCTGACTAGGGCGTGTGACACGACGCCCCAGGCATTCGGGACGATGTGCTCCGCCGAGGAAACGATGAGCCAGTCATCATGAAGAGTTCGCTAGGCCTTGCTGCCCTTCTTCTCACCGCCGGTCCCGCGCTTGCCGCCGACTATGTCTTCGTCGCGGCGCCGCAAAAGGACCTCAACCGGATCTACCGGGTCGACCGGCTGACCGGCGAGGTGGGAGCCTGCCAATATGGCGTCAAGGAGGACAACACCGGTGTCACCCTTTGTTTTCCGGCCGGTGAAGGGGCCGGCAAGCAGGAGCCCGGCGACTACACGCTGATCGCCTCCAGCCATGAGCGCGAGAGTTCGGTGTTCCGGGTTGAGCAGCGTACCGGCACGATGAGCGTGTGCTATGTCTGGAAGGATCAGGTCATCTGCACGCCGCCGGGTAAATAGGCAAAGGCTGCAATCGGCGCATGGCCGGCTCACTTGGTAGAAGGGGTGGGGCCGATTTTCCTTGTGTCTAGCCCCTTGCTTCTCAAACTTAACTGATGCAATCGGCAGCAAAGCCGTTATAACCCCCACCCGATAACCCGAACAGCACAAGGTTGCCATGAACCCTGACGACATGAAGCGCGAAGCAGCCCGAGCCGCGCTCGCCCATGTCGAAAGTGGCATGCGGCTGGGCCTGGGCCATGGCTCGACGGCCAAGCATTTCGTCGACCTGCTGGGCGAGAAGGTACGCGACGGGCTTGATGTCATTTGTGTGCCGGCATCCGAATTCACCCACGATCAGGCCAAGAGCCTCGGCATTCCCCTGACCACGCTCGACGAGACGCCCGAACTCGATCTGGCCGTCGATGGGGCTGACGAGATCGGTCCGGCTCTCGGGCTGATCAAGGGCGGTGGCGGCGCGTTGCTGCGCGAGAAGATCGTCGCCGCGGCGGCGGCTTCGATGCTGGTGATCGCCGACGAATCCAAGGTCGTCCCGATGCTCGGGCGCTTTCCGCTGCCGGTCGAGGTCATTCCCTTCGGTTTCGGCGCAACCCGGGCGGCAGTCGAGCATATTGCCGCAAAACTTGGACTTTCCGGTGAATTGCGCCTGCGTCAGCAGTCCGATGGCCTTGTTTTCGTCACGGATGGCGGGCACCACATTCTTGATTGCCACTTTCAACAGATCCCCGATCCCGTTGCCTTGGCGGCGGGCCTGTCCACCATTCCCGGTGTCGTCGAACACGGACTGTTTCTCGGATATGCCAAGGGCGCTTACGTCGCCGGCTCTTCGGGAGTCCGCTTCATCGGGCCAGCCTGATTTGTGATGGGAGTTCCATGATGCTTCGTCAACGCCATGTTTGTGGGCAGGTCCGCGTCTTGGCCGCCGCCATGGTCGCCGGACTGCTTGCAAGCGCTGCTGTGCTGCCGGCTTCGGCGCAAAATGCCACGCCGGCGCCTACGGCCGAGGTGCCCACGGGCAATACCGCCCAGCCCACGCCCGAGCAATTGGCGACGGCCGTGCAGTTTCTGAAGGCTTCCGGCCTCACCGTCGGTTTCGACGACATCATTCCGCAATATCTGCAGCAGGCGACCGCCATCTATGCCGGCCAGCGTCCCGAGCTCAGCCAGATCATCAACGAGGCCGCGATCTCGCTGGTACCCGAATTCATGAAGAGGCGGGGCGAGCTCGATAACAGCCTCGCCAAGTTCTACACCACGCGTTTCAGCGAGGACGAGCTCAAGCAGCTGATCACTTTCTATGAGAGCCCGGTCGGCAAGAAGCTCGCTACCCAGCAGCAGGTCATCCTGCGCGACTCGATGCCGGTGGTGCAGGGCTGGACGCGCGATCTGCAGGACGGGGTGATGAAGCGGGTGCGCGAAGAGGTGGAGAAGAAGGGCGGCAAGCTCGGCCCGTCGCCGACCGACGCGCCCGGTGATGCGCCGGCCGCAGCCGATAAGCCCGCTGCACCGGCCCAATAAATCCGAATATCAGCATTGTCGGGAAGCGGGATTGATCACATCAGTCCCGCTTCTTACGTTCAGGCCTCCTTCGAACGCTCCGTAGGCCTTTACCAGCCGGCTGGGCACGAAGGGGGCGATTTGCCGGAATCGGCAAGAATCGCAAAGACGCTGTGGCCAATCCGCTGGTTTGGCTGGAAACGACGAGTTCGAGCAGGCGGTGTTCGGCGTGAACGCGCTTTGCTCCGGAAATCAGGCGGGTACCATGTCGCAATTCGACTTTGATCTGTTCGTGATCGGCGCCGGATCCGGCGGTGTGCGTGCGGCCCGTATCGCGGCCTCCCACGGTGCCAGGGTCGCTGTCGCCGAAGAGTTCAGGGTCGGCGGCACTTGCGTGATCCGCGGCTGCGTACCCAAGAAGCTCTATGTGCTGGCGAGCCGCTTCGCCGACGAGTTCCGCGAGGCGGCCGGCTTTGGCTGGACGGTACCCCAGGCCGAATTTTCCTGGCCCAAGCTCGTCGCCGCCAAGGAAGCCGAGATCACCCGGCTGGAGCGCGCTTATTCGGCCAATCTGGAAAAATCCTCGGTCGCGACCTTCCCGAGCCGCGCCAAGATCACCGGGCCGCATACCATCCAGCTCGATGGCGGACGCAGCTTCACCGCCGGCCGGATCCTGATCGCGACTGGCGGAGCACCGGTCAAGCCGAACGTGCCGGGCGCGGATCTTGCCATCACCTCCAACGAAGTCTTCGACCTGCCGGCCCTGCCTGAGACGATAATCATCGTCGGTGGCGGCTACATCGCGGTCGAGTTCGCCTGCCTGCTGCAGCGTCTCGGCGTGAAGGTGACCCTGGTCTATCGCGGCGAGGCGATCCTGCGTGGCTTTGACGACGACGTCCGCCGGGTACTGACGGAGGCGATGGGCGCAGCCGGCATCGAGGTCCTGATCCGCACCGATCTCAATCGTATCGAGGCGGACAAGGCTGGCGGGCGGCGGGTTGTTCTCACCAACGGCCAGACGCGTCATGTCGGCGAGATCATGGTGGCGACCGGGCGCAGGCCCAATACCGCGGGGCTCGGTCTCGAAACGGTGGGGGTCGAGGTCAATACCGCCGGCGCCATCGCGGTCGACGACCAGTCGCGCACCACAGCGCCGGGAATCTGGGCGGTGGGTGACGTCACCAACCGCATCAATCTTACCCCCGTCGCCATTCGCGAAGGCCATGCCTTTGCCGATAGCGTCTTCGGCCATAAGCCCTGGCTCGCCGACCATCGCCTTGTGCCGACGGCCGTGTTCTCGACCCCGGAAATCGGTACTGTCGGGTTGAGCGAGGATGAGGCGCGTGCCAAATGCGGAGGCGGTGTCACCATCTTCCAGACCTCGTTCCGCTCCATGAAGGCCACCCTGTCGGGCAGCGGCGATCGCGTCTTCATGAAACTGGTGGTCGACAAGGTGACCGACAAAATTCTCGGCGTGCATATCGTGGGCGAGGGGGCTGCCGAAATGGCCCAACTGCTGGCGATCAGTGTCAAGATGGGCGCGACAAAGGCTGATTTCGATGCCACCATGCCGCTGCATCCGAGCGCGGCCGAGGAATTGGTGACGCTGCGCACCCCCGTCCGCTAAGCTGGTCTTTACCAAAGCAAAGCGCATTTTGGCGAAAACGCACTTTTGCTCTGGCTCTTTGTTTCGACGCGTCTTTGCGATTCGTGGCAACTCCGTTAAATCGCGAGAACGCTTTGCCCGGTTGCAGGTTGCCGGCCCTGCTCTGTGGCGGGACCTGACCCAAGGCCAGTCGCATACGGGCGGTAGGGCAGGCGGTTCGGGGAGGGCATGATGCGGGCTCCTTTGGCAATGTTCGGCGTGGTGACGGCCAGCATGATTCTGCTGGCGAACACGGCTTCGGCACTCAATCTCACCCCGCCCCATGGGCGGCATGTTTCTCCCTTGCGCGTTGTGCCCGCCCAACCCCAGTCGGAAGAGGCCATCACCGATTGCGATCGCCTGGCCACCAGTCCCGAAGACAGCCAGAAACTGGTGGATGGCGTCGCCATGGAGACGCTCGACGGCACATTGGCCCTGGCACGTTGCCAGGAGGCCGTCAGCCGCTATCCTGCTGTTGCGCGCTTTCAGTTCCAGCTCGGCCGGGCCCAGGAAAAGCTCGGCAACGACCAGGCTGCTCTCGATGCCTATCGCAAGGCGGCCGATCTCGGCAGCCTGATCGCCGCCTTCTCGGCGGGCGTGCGCGAGCGCGATGGCGTCGGCACTCCGAGCAATGACGCCGAGGCAAACCGCCTGTTCAAGCTGTGCGCCGACAAGGGCGATGCCGATTGCCTCAACTCCCTGGCCTATCAATATCAGGTCGGGCGCGGCGTGAAGGTGGATCCGGTTGAAGCCCTGGCACTCTACAAGAAAGCGGCGGAGGCGGGGCTGGCCACCGCCAATGTCAATCTGGGCTTTCTCTATCGGGACGGCGAGGGCGTCACGCAGGATTTCGCCGAGGCCGCCCGGCAGTTCCAGGCGGCGGCCGACAAGGGCGACCCGGCTGGCGCACGCAATCTCGCTTTGGCTTATCAGAGCGGGCAGGGCGTGCCGAAGGACGGCGCCAAGGCGGTGGCGCTGTTCCAGGCAGCCGCCGACCAGGGTGACGACGATGCTCTGGTGAAAATCGCCTATGCCTATCTTAGCGGCGACGGGGTACCCAAGGATGACGCCAAGTCGGTGACCTATTACCGGCTCGCCGCCGATCGCGGCAATACAGACGGCATGGCGGGCC
Source organism: Labrys sp. F242 (assembly GCF_057813875.1). Lineage (NCBI taxonomy): Bacteria > Pseudomonadati > Pseudomonadota > Alphaproteobacteria > Hyphomicrobiales > Xanthobacteraceae > Labrys > Labrys sp. F242. The sequence continues at coordinate 1,001,196 of NZ_JBVASG010000001.1, forward strand.
TTGCCTTTGCCTATGCCAATGGCACGGGCATTCCGGCCGACGGCAAGGCGGCGGCGTTGTGGCTGATGCGGGCGCTCGCTGCCGGCAACGAATACAGCTTCAACCAGCTCACCGATCATTGGGGCGCCTGGAATCTGGATACCCGCATGGAGGTACAGTCGATCCTGGTCGATCGCGGCCTCTACAGCGGCACGACCAGGGGCACGCTCAATCGGGAGACCTTGAAAGCACTCAAGATCCTGGCGGGGCGGGAGAGTTGAGGGTAGGGCTTCCCGAGAAAAGCCGATCTCGACGCGGCTTGGTATCGGACACGCCCTGCGATTTGTCGGAAACTGCCGAAATTTGCTCGAAGATTTCGTAAATGGAACTGAAAACCGCGGCTTTACGCTGGTTTTCTATTTGCCGGGCGCGTATAGAACCGGCCTTCGCCGGAAAACGCCGGCCTCGTGAAAGTATCGTAGTCGTGCAGGGCGGCTATAGCCGGTTCGCCCTGAGAACAGGAAGTATACTCATGTCCGAGCGTTGGACACCGCAGAGCTGGCGTTCCAGGCCGATTCAGCAGTCGCCTGCCTATCCCGACGAAAAGGCTCTCAACGACGTCGAGGCCACGCTCGCCACCTTCCCGCCGCTCGTCTTTGCCGGCGAGGCCCGCAAGCTCAAGCGCCAGCTCGCCAAGGTTGCGGCCGGCGAGGCCTTCCTGCTCCAGGGGGGCGACTGTGCCGAGAGCTTCGCCGAGCACGGCGCCGACAACATCCGCGACTTCTTCCGCGTCTTCCTGCAGATGGCGGTGGTGCTCACCTTTGCCGGCTCCTCGCCAGTGGTGAAGGTCGGCCGCATCGCCGGCCAGTTCGCCAAGCCGCGCTCGGCGCCCACCGAAAAGGTCGGCGAGATCGAGCTGCCCGTTTATCGCGGCGACATCGTCAACGGCACCGAATTCACGGCCGAGGCCCGCATTCCAGATCCGCGCCGCCAGCTCGAGGCCTATCGCCAGTCGGCGGCGACGCTGAACCTGCTGCGTGCCTTCGCCACCGGCGGCTATGCCAATCTCGCCCATGTGCATCAATGGATGCTCGGCTTCGTCAAGGACTCGCCGCAGAGTTCGAAATATCAGGCGCTGGCCGAGCGCATCACCGAGACGCTCGACTTCATGCGCGCCTGCGGCATCGATCCGGAGCTTCATCCGGAGATGCGCATCACCGATTTCTATACCAGCCACGAGGCCTTGCTGCTCGGCTATGAGCAGGCGATGACGCGCATCGATTCCACCTCGGGTGATCCCTACGCGACTTCGGGCCACTTCGTCTGGATCGGCGATCGCACGCGCCAGCTCGACCACGCGCACATCGAGTTCTTCCGTGGAGTCAAGAATCCGATCGGCCTGAAATGCGGCCCTTCGCTCAAGCCCGACGAACTGATCAAGCTGATCGACATCCTCAACCCCGAAAACGAGCCGGGCCGCCTGACCCTGATCGCGCGCTTCGGTCACGACAAGGTCGAGCAGCATCTGCCGGAGCTCATCCGCGCCGTGAAGCGCGAGGGCCGTTCGGTGGTGTGGTCCTGCGACCCCATGCATGGCAACACGGTGAAGGCGATGAACGGCTACAAGACCCGGCCGTTCGACCAGATCACCGGCGAGATCAAGAGCTTCTTTGCCGTGCACCAGGCCGAGGGCACCTATGCCGGCGGCCTGCATCTTGAGATGACCGGCAAGAATGTCACCGAATGCACCGGCGGCGCCCGCGCCGTGAGCGAGGCCGATCTCGCCGACCGCTACCACACCCATTGCGATCCGCGCCTCAATGCCGAACAGGCCATCGAGGTTGCCTTCATGGTGGCGGATCTCGTCAAGAAGGAACGCTCAGGCCAGGTGAAGCCGAGCATCATCGCGGCCGAGTAAGGCGAGGACGCCGGGCCTCTTCCCAGGCAGACATGTTTGCCTGGGATCCCAGAAAAGCGGCATCTTCAACGAGCGGTGATTCCGCGGATTTTCCTTCGACGCTGCATGTCGATGCGATCGATGCATCACAGGCGTGGGCCATGGTTGCCGTTCCCGAAGGCAACCATGGATCGCCATGCTCTCCCGACGCCATTTCCTGCTCAAGGCAGGTCTCGCAACGCCGTTCCTCTTCGGCGGCTACGCTTTTGGCGTCGAGCCTCAACGCCTGGTGGTTACCCGCTATCGGGTCGTGCCGGAGGGCTGGCCTGCCGGATCGATGCTCAGGATCGCCGTGCTGGCGGATATCCATGCCATCAATCCGTGGATGAGTTCCTCTCATATCGAGCGGATTGCGCGGGCGACCAACGCACTCGATCCGGACATCGTGCTGCTGGCCGGTGACTACGAGGCCAGCATGCCGCTCTTTGGCATCGGCTCCTATGTCTCTATGGAGGACTGCGCCAAGGCGCTCTCGCTGCTTCGAGCGCCTTTGGGTGTGCATGCCGTGCTCGGCAATCATGATCTGGGGCGGAGGGGCAGGGGCGGCGACAACGTTCGGCGCGCTTTCGCCGCTTTCGACATTCCCGTGCTGGAGAATGAGGCGGTCAGGTTGGAAAAGGGTGGCGTGGGCTTCTGGCTGCTCGGCCTGGGCGACCAATGGGGCGGAATCCATCTCAGGAGGCTTGACGATCTGCCGGGCACCCTGGCCCAAATGAGCGATGGCTCGCCGGCGATCCTCCTGGCCCATGAGCCGGACATCTTTGCCGAACTGCCGATGCTCGACCGCGGACGCCGTGTTGCCCTCACCATCTGCGGGCACACCCATGGCGGGCAGGTTCGCATCCCCTTCTATGGCCCGCGAGGCGTGCCGTCACGCTATGGCAGGCGCTTTGTCTACGGCCATATCGTCGAGGACGATCGTCATCTCGTCGTCTCCGGTGGCTTGGGCATGACCGGCCTGCCGGTACGCTTCGGCGTGCCGCCGGAGATCGTGATGATCACGCTGGGGGCAGGAGGTTCACCAGCAGCATAGCACTACGGTCGGAATCTTGATTTCCAGGCGATCTTCCTACGTCATTGCGAGCGAAGCGAAGCAATCCAGGGGTCGAGAAACATGGCAATCGCGGCTTCTGGATTGCTTCGCTACGCTCGCAACGACAGCCGAGTAACGAGTTTATGACTGTAGTCATAGGCCCGTACTTCGCTCGTCACACCCACGACGAATGCGCCTTCTTTCCATCGCTTCTGCATATCGCTGCTGCTGCAGCGCCACAAAGAGGCGTCAGTATGTGCCCGCTCGTTGAAATACGCCACGGTTCCGCATGCTCTCCCGACGCCATTTCCTCCTCAAGGCCGGCCTCGCTACGCCTCTTTTGTTCGGCGGCTATGCCTTCGGCGTCGAGCCGCGGCGACTATTGGCGACGCAGTACCAGCCCGCGCCGCGCCAATGGAGGGGCGGCCCGACGCTGCGCATTGCCGTGCTCGCCGACATCCACGCCATCAATCCCTGGATGACGCCCGCCCATATCGAGCAGATCGCGTTGACGACCAACGCCCTGAAGCCCGACATCGTGCTGCTGGCAGGCGACTATGAGGCCGGCATGGGGCGCTTCGGTGTCGGTTCCTTCGTGCCGATGTCGGAGTGCGCCAGGGCGCTTTCCGTCCTTCGCGCGCCGCTCGGCGTGCATGCCGTGCTCGGCAATCACGATATCGGCTGGCATGACGGCGACAATGTCCGCCGTGCCTTCAAGGCCCATGGCATTCAGCTGATGGAGAATGCGGCGTTGCGCCTCACCAAGGATGGGCGGCCGTTCTGGCTGCTCGGCCTGGGTGACGGCAATTACGGCCTGGATGATCTGCCGGGCACTCTCGCCAAAATCGGCGACGACGCACCGGCGATCCTGCTGGCGCATGAACCGGATATCTTCGTCGATGTGCCCGATCGCATCGCGCTGACGGTCTGCGGCCATACCCATGGCGGACAGGTGGTCCTGCCCGGTGTCGGGGTGCTTCATGTTCCCTCGCGCTTCGGCAAGCGATTTGCCTATGGCCATGTCATCGAGGAGGATCGCCACCTCATCGTCTCGGGGGGGCTCGGCATGACCGGCCTGCCGGTACGCTTCGGCGTGCCGCCCGAGATCGTGCTGATCACGCTAAAGCGTTTTGCGATTTGACGTTATCGGCAAGAATCGCAAAGACGCGTCGAAACAAAGAGCTAGAGCAAACGGGCGTTCGTGCGCGAACGCGCTTTGCTCTAGGGGCAGGGGCGGCGCCGGCAGTCTAATCTGTTTGCGCTCCCCGCAAAGTTGTGAAACACAACGAACTCGTCAGACAATTGGCACGGGTTCGGATTTGCAATGACTTACGACACCATCATCGTCGGCGGCGGCTCGTCGGGCTGCGTCACCGCCATGCGGCTCGTGCGCGATCTCGGCCAGCGCGTCTTGATGCTGGAAGCCGGCCCCGCGAGCATGAACCCGATCATGCATATGCCCGCCGGCTATATGAAATATCTTGCCAAGGACACCTATCTCACCATGCACAGGATGGAGCGCCAGCCCCAGCTCGATGGGCGCGCCACCATCGTGCCGCAGGGGCGGGTGCTCGGCGGCGGTTCCTCTGTCAACGCCATGGTCTATATGCGCGGCCAGCCTGGTGATTACGACAATTGGGCGGAGAACTATGGGGCGGAGGGCTGGCGCTATGCCGATATCCTCCCGCATTTCATCGCGATGGAGGGCAACGCCGACCTCGCCACGCCGGTGCACGGCACCACCGGTCCGCTCAAGGTCACCAAGCCGCTCTATACCTGCGAGATGACGAAGGCGTTCCTCGAAGCGCTGCCGTCATTGGGCGAACCGCTCAATCCCGACTTCAATTCCGGGCGCCAGCGCGGGGTGGGCCTCATGCAGGGCACCATGGATCCGGTGCGCAAGCGCCGCTGCTCGGCAGTGGACGCCTTTTTGCCGCTGGTGCGCGACGATGAACGCCTCACCATCGCCACGGAGGCGATCGTGACGCGCCTCGTCATCGAGGGTAACCGCTGCACCGGCGTGGACTATGTCGAGGGGGGGCAAACCCGCAGGGCGTCCGCCGCCACGGTAATTCTCGCCGCCGGGACCTACGTCACCCCCCAGCTCCTGATGCTGTCGGGCATCGGCCCGGCCGATCAGCTCCTGCGCCATGGCATCAAGCCGAAGGCGGACCTGCCGGGCGTGGGCGAGAATCTGCAGGATCACTGCGAGGTGCCGGTGATCGCCGCCTCCAACGGCCGCTATGGCTATTTCGGTCAGGACAAGGGCTGGAACATGATCCGCAATGGCCTGGACTATCTCTTGCGCAAGCAGGGGCCGGTGACGACCACGGGGGTGGAGGCCTGCGTCTTCACCAATCCTGACGATGCCGAGGCTGACGCCTCCCTGAAGATCTATTGTGTGCCGACCGTCTATCTCGACCGCGACGTCACCGATGTCGCCGCCTGTGACGGCGTCACCTTCACCACCTGCCTGCTCAGGCCGAAATCGCGGGGAACGGTGAAGCTGCGCTCGGCGGATCCGCTCGAGCCACCGGTCGTCGACGGGGGCTTCCTGAAACATTCGGAGGATATCCGCCTGATGATAGCGGGTCTGCGTTTTGCCCGCTCCTTCCTCACGGCCTCGCCGATCAAGGAGAAGATCTCCCACGAAATGCTGCCTGGAGCCGATAAGGTCTCCGACGCCGATCTGCACGCCCATTGTAAGCGCATGGTCAAGACCAATTATCATCCGGTCGGTACAGCGCGCATGGGCCGGGACGATGATCCGATGGCGGTCCTCGATTCCCAGTTGCGCGTGCGCGGCATCGAAGGCCTGCGCGTGTTCGATTGCTCGGTCATGCCAGAGATCGTCAGCGGCAATACCAATGCCCCGGTGATGGCCATCGCCCATCGTGCGGTGGAGTGGCTGAAGGCAGGCTGAGGCATTCCGCGAGAAGCGCCTATCGCCCATGTCACATAACTGAAATATTCCTGCACTACGGGCTTCATCATAGTCTGGGCTTATGCGTCCGGACGACGATCCAGCACCATGGACCAGCCCCCTCGCGCAAGGAGTATTCGCATGATCACGCCAGCGGATAGCAGAGCCAACCTCGAACGTATCCAGCAGGAGATCGCTGACGGCTATGACGAGGAACTGGAACTGGAGCTGGAGGAGGCGCGCCTGGATCGTATCCTGACAGGCGTGCCCGACGCAGAGGGCGGCGATACGCTCGATCGCAGGCTTTATTTCCGCGAGCTTTTTCGCATGCAGCACGAACTGGTGCGGCTGCAGGACTGGATTCAGCACCACAAATTGCGTGTGGTGGTGATCTTCGAAGGGCGCGATTCAGCCGGCAAGGGCGGCGTGATCAAGCGCATCACCCAACGCCTCAATCCACGCATCTGCCGCGTCGCGGCCTTGCCGGCGCCAAACGAGCGCGAGCGTACGCAATGGTATTTCCAACGTTACGCAGCCCATCTGCCAGCCGGCGGCGAAATGGTGCTGTTCGACCGCAGCTGGTACAACCGGGCCGGCGTCGAGCATGTCATGGGCTTTTGCACCGATGCCGAATATGAGGAATTCTTCCGCTCGGTGCCTGAATTCGAGCGCATGCTGGTGCGCTCGGGCATCCTCGTGCTGAAATACTGGTTCTCGATCACCGACGAGGAGCAGGAGTTCCGCTTCAATATGCGCATCCAGGATCCGCTCAAGCAGTGGAAGCTGAGCCCGATGGATGTCGAATCCCGCCGGCGTTGGGAAGACTATACCCGGGCCAAGGAAGTGATGTTGGAGCGCACCCATATTCCGGAGGCACCTTGGTGGGTGGTCGAGGCTGTTGACAAGAAGCGCGCTCGCCTGAACTGCATCAGTCATCTGCTGACCCAGATTCCCTATGGCGAGGTGGAGCGTCCGCCTGTGAATCTGCCGGAGCGCGAGCGGCATGAGGACTATGTGCGCCATCCCGTGCCGTTGGAAATGTATGTGCCGAAAGCCTTCTGAAGCGTCTTGCCCTGAATTCCGGCGATAATTGCAGGACATCGCCTGCCATCATGGCGCCTCGCTTCGCAGCCAGCCGAAGCGGGGCGCCATCCGCTTTTGGCATGATCTCATCATTTGAAGCGCGGCCGGTTTTGGCTTAGGCCTGTGAACCCGAACAGGTGCAAGGAGCCGTCCGATGTCGCTCGTCGATCATGTCAAATCCACCCTGGCTGATATTGCCAAGGATGGCTTGTGGAAGAGCGAGCGCGAGATCGCGGGCCCGCAGCGCGCCCGCATCGAGGTGGCTAATGAAGCCGGGCGTCGGCCGATGCTCAATCTGTGCGCCAACAATTATCTGGGTCTAGCCGACAACCCCGAGATCATCGCCACCGCCAAGCAGGCAATGGACGGCCATGGCTTCGGCATGGCCTCGGTGCGCTTTATCTGCGGCACGCAGACCCTGCATCGCGAGCTGGAGCGCGCCATCGCCCGCTACCTCAACAAGGATGATGCAATTCTCTTCGCCGCCTGCTTCGATGCCAACGGCGGGGTCTTCGAGCCGCTGCTCGGCGCCGAGGACGCCATCGTCTCCGACAGCCTGAACCATGCCTCGATCATCGATGGCGTGCGCCTGTGCAAGGCCAAGCGCTATCGCTTCGCCAATGGCGACATGAACGATCTCGAGGTGCAGCTGCAGGCGGCTCGGGCGGACAATGCCCGCCACATCGTCATCGCCACCGACGGCGTCTTCTCGATGGACGGCTATCTGGCCGACCTGAAGACCCTGACCGATCTTGCCGGGCGCTACGGGGCGAATGTGATGGTGGATGATTGCCATGCCACCGGCTTCATCGGTCCCGAGGGCCGCGGCACGCCCGCCCGGGCCGGAGTGGAGGACAAGGTCGACATCCTCACAGGCACGCTGGGCAAGGCGCTTGGCGGGGCCATGGGTGGCTATGTCGCCGCGAGCCAGCCGATCATCGATCTTTTGCGCCAGCGGGCACGGCCCTATCTGTTCTCCAATTCGCTGGCCCCGCCGGTCGCGGCCGGTTCGATGAAGGCGATCGAACTGGCGCAAGCAGGCGATGATCTGCGCGAAAGGCTGTTCGCTAACACCAGGCGTTTTCGCGCCGGACTGGAGAAGGCCGGCTTCGAGCTCTTGCAGGGCGAGACGCCGATCATCCCGGTGATGCTGCATGATGCCCGCCGCGCCCAGGACATGGCCCGGGCGCTCGATGAGCGCGGCGTCTATGTCGCCGGTTTCTTCTTCCCGGTGGTGCCAAAGGGCAGGGCACGCATCCGCACCCAGATGTCGGCCGGGCTTACGGAGGCCGATATCGATTTTGCCATCGACGCCTTCACCGATGCCGGCAAGGCTTTGGGCGTGATCTGATGATACAACAGCAGATTGTGGCCACCTGGAATATTGAGGTCATCGATGAAGTTCATCTCCAGTCGGACCTTGGAGCGCAATCTTGCGAGGGCCAAACGAGCCGCGCGGCGTGAGCCTTTGATTGTCACTCATCGCGGTCGGCCTGCCTTTGTACTGACCGGCTACGATCGCCATCGCGGCCGAAATCCGATCCGTCCCACCATGTTCGACCTGTTGCATGACGAGTCGACCCCTGATTTCGATCTCTCACGCATTCGCGACGGCAGTCCTGATCAGAATATCGCGGACCTGCTTCGACAAGATGAGCCTGGAGCCGATTTCGATTTTAACCCGCCGCGTTTTCCGTTCTCAACTCCTGGCAAGCCTGAAGGCCTCCCAAGAAAGCCCTGACAGATGAAAGCCCTCGTCAAATCCAAACCCGAACCTGGCCTGTGGTTCTCGGACAATGAGCCGACGCCCGAACTCGGACCCAACGATGTCCTGGTGAAGGTGAAGAAGACCGGCATCTGCGGTACCGACATCCATATCTACAAATGGGATGCCTGGGCGCAGAAGACGGTGCCGGTGCCGATGATCGTCGGCCATGAATATGCCGGCGAGATCGTCGAGATCGGCTCGGCCGTGCACAGCCTCAAGGTCGGCGAGCGGGTGTCGGGCGAAGGCCATGTCATCGGCATGAAGAGCAGGGCGACGCGGGCAGGGCGCTTTCATCTCGATCCCGACACGCGGGGCATCGGCGTCAACATGCCCGGCGCCTTCGCCGAATATGTGAAGGTGCCAGCCTTCAACATCGTGCCGCTGCCCGAGGAAGTCGACGACGAACTCGGGGCTATTCTCGATCCGCTCGGCAATGCCGTGCATACCGCGCTTTCCTTCGATCTCGTCGGCGAGGACGTGCTGATCACCGGCGCCGGGCCGATCGGCATCATGGCGGGGGCCGTGGCCCGCCATGCCGGCGCGCGCCATGTGGTGATCACCGACATCAACCCCATCCGCCTCGACCTTGCCGCCAAGGTGGCCGACATCGTGCCGGTTAATGTCGCCAAGGAAGATCTGCGCGACGTGATGACCCGCCTGAGGATGAAGGAAGGCTTCGATGTCGGCCTGGAGATGAGTGGCGCGCCGGCAGCCTTCCAGCAGATGCTGGATGTCATGCTGATGGGCTCCAAGATCGCCATGCTGGGCATCCCCGCCACGCCCTTCGCCGTCGACTGGAACAAGATCGTCTTCAAGATGCTGACCATTAAGGGCATCTATGGCCGCGAAATGTTCGAGACCTGGCACAAGATGCTGGCCATGTTGCAGAGCGGGCTCAATATCCGTCCCGTGATCACCCATCGCCTGGCCGTCGCCGATTATCTCGAGGGCTTCGAGACGATGGCGCGCGGCGAATGCGGGAAGATCGTGCTCGACTGGGGAGCGTGATAGGCACCGAGCCGGCCGCTTGAGTGTCAGCGCTAACGATCCATGAGGTCCGTCCATCATGGATCGTTGACACGCCGGGGCGCTAATTTATCATTCATCGTCCCATTGTGGTGGAGGGGTTGCCGCTGCAATGACGAAAAATTGAGGTACGTAACTCATTAAATCGGGAGGCACTATGGGATTGTTTCAAAAACTGTGGCTGGCGAGCGCCTTGGCCGCCGGTATCCTCACGACGCCAGCTTTCGCGCAGGATAAGGGGACTGTCGGCATCGCCATGCCGGACAAGACGGTCGAACGCTGGATCGACGACGGCAAGAATGTCGTCACCCAGCTCCAGGCCAAGGGATATGGCGCCGATCTGCAATATGCCAATGGCGATATTCCGGGGCAGCTCGCCCAGATCGAGAACATGCTGACCAAGGGCGACAAGGTGCTGGTGATCGCGGCGATCGACGGCACCACGCTGGCCGATGCTCTCAAGGCCGCCGCCGCCAAGGGCGTGAAGGTCATCGCCTATGACCGCCTGATCCGCAATTCGGAGAATGTCGACTATTACGCCACCTTCGACAATTTCCAGGTCGGCGTATTGCAAGCCCAATCGCTGGAGACCGCTCTCGGCCTCAAGGACGGCAAGGGCCCTTTCAACATCGAGATGTTCGGCGGTTCGCCGGACGACAACAATGCCTTCTTCTTCTATAACGGCGCGCTGTCAGTGCTGCAGCCTTACATCGACAGTGGCAAGCTGGCGGTGCAGTCCAAGCAGATGGGCATGGACAAGGTCGGCACGCTGAACTGGGACGGTTCGCTTGCCCAGTCGCGCATGGATAATCTCCTCTCGGCCTTCTACACCGACAAGAAGGTCGATGCGGTGCTCTCGCCCAACGACACCCTGGCCCACGGCATCGTCGCTTCGCTGAAGGCGGCCGGCTACGGCTCGGGTGACAAGCCGATCCCCTTCATCTCAGGCCAGGACGCCGAAGTCGCTTCCGTCAAGGCGATCATCGCCGGCGACCAATATTCCACCATCTTCAAGGACACCCGCGAATTGGCCAAGGTGTCGGTCGGCATGGTCGATGCCGTACTCTCCGGCGGCAAGCCCGAGATCAACGACACCAAGAGCTACGACAACGGCAAGAAGGTGGTGCCGACCTATCTGCTCAAGCCCGTGCTGGTCACCAAGGACAATTGGAAGCAGGTGCTGGTGGACAGCGGTTATTACAAGGAAGATCAGTTGAAATAACGGTTCTGCGTCCTGGGCGGTAACCTGAGACCGCAACGCCGCCCGTTCGCATGACGGATTGACATGCGATGACCAGAGGCGCCACTGCCCTTCTTGTGGGGCGGTGGCGCAACATCTGTTTGCTAATTGTAATACCAATTGACAAGCATCGGAAAGCTTTTATGAATTCTGAGCTTGGCTGGGAAGAAACACCCTCAGGCGGCATGGTTCTGCGCGCATTCGGCCATGCTCCGAGGGTGAGAAGAGATGCCATTGGGATCGCTTCGATTCTCGACGTCGGCTGAGGGGCTATTTCTAGACCCGGTCCGTCCTGGATCGGGAAAACGTCAACTTGGGAGAGAGACGTGAAACTGTTCAAATCCTTGCTTTTGGCTGCCGCCTTCGGCGCGATGACCGTCGCATCGCCGGCCCTTGCCCAGGATAAGGGGCCTGTCGGCATCGCCATGCCGACCAAGACTTCCGAGCGCTGGATCGACGATGGCAACAATGTCGTCAAGCAGCTCCAGGCCAAGGGCTACGCCACCGATCTGCAATATGCCGACGACGACATCCCCAATCAGCTTGCCCAGATCGAGAACATGCTGACCAAGGGCGACAAGGTGTTGGTGATCGCTTCGATCGACGGCACCACGCTCGCCGACGTGCTCAAGGAAGCGGCAGCCAAGGGCGTGAAGGTCATCGCCTATGACCGCCTGATCCGCAATTCGGAGAATGTCGACTATTACGCCACCTTCGACAATTTCCAGGTCGGCGTGCTGCAGGCCCAGTCGCTGGAGAGCGGCCTCGGCCTGAAGGACGGTAAGGGCCCGTTCAACGTCGAGCTGTTCGGCGGTTCGCCGGACGACAACAACGCCTTCTTCTTCTACAACGGCGCCATCTCGGTGCTGCAGCCCTACATCGACAGCGGCAAGCTGGTGGTGCAGTCCAAGCAGACGGGCATGGACAAGGTCGGCACGCTGCGTTGGGATGGTTCGCTCGCCCAGTCGCGCATGGACAATCTTCTCTCCGCCTTCTACACCGACAAGAAGGTCGATGCGGTGCTGTCTCCCTATGATGGCCTGTCGCGCGGCATCATCGCCTCGCTGAAGGCGGCCGGCTACGGCTCGGGCGACAAGCCCATGCCCTTCATCTCGGGCCAGGATGCGGAAGTCGCCTCCGTCAAGGCGATCATCGCCGGCGACCAGTACTCGACGATCTACAAGGACACCCGCCAGCTCGCCAAGGTGACGGTCGACATGGTCGATGCTGTGGCCTCCGGCTCCAAGCCCGAGACCAACGACACCAAGAGCTATGACAACGGCAAGAAGGTCGTGCCGACCTATCTGCTCAAGCCCGTGCTGGTCACCAAGGACAATTGGAAGCAGGTCCTGGTCGATGGCGGTTATTACAAGGAAGACCAGCTGAAATAAGTGGTCGCTCCCGAACCATGTTAGGGTATCGGGCGGCAGGAGCATCATTCGATCATCCTGGATCGAATGATGCCCGGGCTCCCACGAACAGAAGCATTTTCCGATCTCGAAGGGTCGGAAAATGCTTTTGCACGACAGCGCCAACCGCCCTTTTCACAGGTCATCCACTATGACAGCTATCTTGGAAATGCGGGGCATCACCAAGACCTTTCCGGGGGTCAAGGCGCTCAGCAACGTCAACCTCACGGTCAACGAGGGCGAGATTCATGGCGTGGTCGGCGAAAATGGCGCCGGCAAATCGACCCTGATGAAGGTACTGAGCGGGGTCTACCCCTATGGCTCCTATGAAGGGGAGATCCATTATCGCGGCCAGGAGTGCCGTTTCAAGGATATCCGCCATTCCGAAGAGCTCGGCATCATCATCATCCACCAGGAACTGGCGCTGGTGCCGCTGCTCTCCATCGCCGAGAATATCTTCCTGGGCAATGAGCAGGGCACGGGCGGCCTGATCGACTGGCCTCTGACCTATGGCAAGACCCGCAAGGTGCTGGACAAGGTCGGGCTGAGGGAATCGCCCGACACGCTCATCACCAATATCGGCGTCGGCAAGCAGCAACTCGTCGAGATTGCCAAGGCGTTGTCGAAGAACGTCAAGCTCCTGATCCTCGACGAGCCGACGGCCAGTCTCAACGAAAGCGACAGCGATGCGCTGCTCGACCTGCTTTTGGAGTTCAAGAGGCAGGGCATTTCCTCCATCCTGATCTCACACAAGCTCAACGAGATTTCCAAGGTCTGCGACGAGATCACCATCATTCGCGACGGGGCCTCGATCGAAACCCTGGACTGCCGCGGCCAGGCGATCAGCGAGGACCGCATCATCAAGGGCATGGTCGGGCGCGAGATGGCGGACCGCTATCCCAGCCGGCAACCCAAGATCGGCGAGCCGGTCCTCGAGATCAAGGATTGGGTGGTGCACCACCACGAGCATTCCGATCGACAGGTGGTCAAGGGCGTAAATCTCACCGTCCGCAAGGGCGAGGTCGTCGGCATCTCAGGTCTGATGGGGGCAGGGCGGACGGAACTGGCCATGAGCATCTTCGGCCATTCCTACGGCCAGCGCATCAGCGGCCAGGCCCTGATGCATGGCAAGCCGGTCGATCTCTCCACCATCCAGAAGGCGCTTGCCAACGGCCTGGCCTATGTCACGGAGGATCGCAAGCAACTCGGCCTTGTCCTTGAAGAAGACATCATCAAGAACATTACGTTGAGCAATCTGGAGGGCGTGTCGAAGAATTCCGTCATCGACGACATCAAGGAATTGCGGGTTGCCAACGACTACAGGCGCAAGCTGAACATCCGTTCCCCGAACGTCTTCCAGAAGACGGTGAATCTGTCGGGCGGCAACCAGCAGAAGGTGGTGCTCTCCAAATGGTTGTTCTCCAATCCCCAATTGCTGATGCTCGACGAGCCGACGCGCGGCATCGACGTCGGTGCGAAATACGAAATCTACAGTATCATCAACGAGATGGTGAATGATGGCAAAGCCGTGCTGATGATTTCCTCCGAGATGCCGGAACTGCTCGGCATGTGCGATCGCATCTATGTGATGAATGCCGGTCGCTTCGTAGGCGAATTCCCCGGGGCAGAGGCCACCCAAGAGAAGATCATGCGCGCCATCATGCGGGCGGAAGGGCATTGACGATGACGACAAACACTGTGGAAGCTCAAGGCTCTTCGCCCAAGAAATCGATCCTCGAATATATCAGCGGCAACATCCGCGACTATGGCCTGCTGATCTCGCTCGTCGTCATCGTCGGCTTCTTCCAATACATGACGGAAGGGCGGATGCTGGCGCCGTCCAACATCAACAACATCCCCAACCAGAACGGCTACGTCATCGTCATGGCGCTCGGCATGCTGCTGGTGATCGTGTCGGGCCATATCGACCTGTCCGTCGGTTCGGTCTGCGCCTTCACGGGCGCGGTGGCGGCGACACTGATGGTGAAGATGGGCTGGCACTATGTGCCGGCGGCAATCGCCACCTTGGTGGTCGGCGCGCTGATCGGGGGCATCCAGGGCTATTTCATCGCCTATCTGCGCATTCCCTCCTTCATCGTCACGCTGGCGGGCATGCTGGTGTTTCGCGGGCTGACCTATCGCCTGCTCGGCAACACCAATGTCGGTCCGTTGCCGGCGGAGTTCAATCAGCTCAGTGCCGGCTGGATCCCTGACCCCTTCGCCGCCCCCGGCTTCTATACCACCACCTTCGTCCTCGGCCTCGTCGCCGCGGCGCTGTTCGTGCTGATGAACATCAAGGGGCGCCTGACACGGCTCAAGCATGGGGTGGAGGAGGAGCCGATGGCAATCTTCCTCGGCCGCAACACATTGATGGCGGTTGCCGCCATCTATGTCGGCTACCTCCTTGCGATGTATCGCGGCTTGCCGATGGTGCTGATCATCCTCCTGGTGCTGACGCTGCTCTATGTCTTCGTCACCGGCCGTACGGTGATCGGCCGGCGCATCTATGCTCTCGGCGGCAACGAGAAGGCGGCCAAGCTCTCCGGCATCAACACCGACCGCCTCATCATGCTGACTTTCGTCAATATGGGGGCGCTGGCGGCGCTGGCCGGGCTCATCGTCACCTCGCGCTTCGGCGGCATGGCGACCCCCAAGGCGGGCGACGGCTATGAACTCGACGTCATCGCGGCTTGCTTCATCGGCGGCGCTTCGGCCTCGGGCGGCGTCGGCAAGATCACCGGCGCGGTGATCGGCGCCTTGCTGATGGGCGTGATGAATGTCGGCATGTCGATCCTCGGCCTCGGCATCGACGACCAGAAATGGATCAAGGGCCTGGTGCTGCTCTTCGCCGTCTGCCTTGACGTCTACTACAAGAAGAAGCGCTGAGAAGCCTGGCGAAAGCACCGGCAAATTGGGCTCTCTTTCCGGCGGTCGCAAATCCTTGCGGCCGCCGTTTTTCGTTCAGTCTCCCCAGAGAGCAAAAGGAATTTCATCGATCTTCCCAACGGGTCGGGCCCACTGAGACCTGCGAGGCAGCATTCAAGGCCTGGATGGCAGCCTGCAGGCGCGCCAGGAAATCCCCGAACCGGTCTTTGTCCTCGAAGAAGCGCTGCGCCAGTTTCGTGGTTCCACCGTTGTGGTGGATATGCAGCAGGGGGTATCTGCCGGTCTGCAGGCTGAGATTGACAATGTCGGCGAGGGGAATGGTGGTCGTTGCCCGGCTCAGGATCGAGGCGGGGACGATGACGGCGTTCGGTGCGAGGGTCACATTGCGCTCCGGCATGAGCGAGGCTCGCACGCTTGCCAGCCCGAAAGCGACAAGGCCCAGGCTGAGCAGGGCGATCAGCCAATAGAAGCCGGTGGCGCCTGTGGAATCGAGCTCGATGAGGCCGTTGATGACCAAGCCGACGTGGTTGTTCAGCGCCTCATGCCCCATGAACAGCGTGCACAGCAGAAAGAACCCGGTGGCCAGCGCGGCCAGCAGCGATTTGGGCCGGTACGGATATGTCGTCGTTTCGTTCATGCGAATGCCATCGAATGTCTGTGTGGGGCGACGGGTTGACGCTTTCCGCCTCGTCCGGTGCCCCGTTGTATCGTCTATGGCGCCTGGGCACGACAGGCCGATGTTTCGTGGAGAACACAGCTTCAATTGCCGCTGCGCTTCGATCCGTGGAGCCATTTACCTCCGCGCCCGGCCGATTTCCATTTGCCGCTTGGCGAGAGAACCCGGCTGGCCTTAAAACGCGTTCCACTTTCGGGAGTGGTCATGGAGCGAATCGTCAAGGCATTCTTCAATTCGGCAGCGGGTCTTGCCCACGCCGTCCGCTACGAATTGGCGGTGCGTCAGGAGGTCGTCGTCCTGCTCATTGCGCTGCCGGCGAGCTTCTTCGTTACCGAGAACTGGTGGAAGCGCCTTGCCCTCATCGGCGTCATCCTGCTGGTGTTGATGGTGGAATTGCTCAACACCGCCATCGAAGCGCTCTCGGACCATGTCACACCCGACCGCCATCCCCATATCCGTATCGTCAAGGATCTCGGCTCGGCGGCGGTGTTCACGGCCCTGGCCTTGGCGGGGCTGACCTGGATTCTCGCGCTGGCCGAAAGGCTGGTGTAAGGATGGCGGATCCTCATCCGCCTTTGAAGAGACCATGAGCACCGATATTCTGCGTATTGCCGTTGCCCAGCTCAAACCGACGCTTGGCGACATCGCCGGCAATCTTGCCAAGGCCCGCGCGGCGCGGGCAAGCGCGCGCGATCAGGGCGCCGACCTCGTATTGTTCACAGAACTCTTCATCTCCGGCTATCTGCCCGAAGATCTGGTGTTGAAAGCCGCTTATCAGGACGCCTGCCGTGCTGCGCTGGAGGATTTCGCCCGCGACACTGCCGATGGTGGGCCGGCCGGCCTGATCGGCCTGCCCTGGCGCGAGAAGGACAAGCTCCACAATGCGGTGGCGTTGGTGGACAAGGGCGTCGTCGCTGCCGTTCGCTTCAAGAACGACCTGCCCAATTATGGCGTGTTCGACGAGAAGCGCGTGTTCCAGCCGGGCCCTTTGCCGGGTCCGATCGCCTTTCGCGGCGTGCGCCTGGGCGTGCCAATCTGCGAGGACATCTGGGGCCATGACGTGGTGGAATGCCTTGCCGAGACGGGCGCCGAGATTCTGCTGGTGCCGAATGGCTCCCCCTATCACCGCGACAAATCCGACATCCGCCTCAATGTCGCAGTGGCGCGTGTCACCGAATCCGGTCTGCCCATGCTCTATGCCAATGAGGTCGGCGGGCAGGACGAGGTGATCTTCGACGGTGCTTCCTTCGCCCTCAATGCCGATCACCGCCTGGCGCTACAACTGCCGGCCTTCAGGGAGGCTGTCGTCACCACCACTTGGCGGCGAGGGCCGCAAGGCTGGGCCTGCGAGCCTGCTACGGTCGAGACAGTGGAGGAGGGCGAGGAGGCCGATTACCAGGCCTGCGTCCTGGGCCTGCGCGACTATGTCGACAAGAACGGCTTTCCCGGCGTGGTGCTCGGCCTGTCCGGTGGTGTCGATTCCGCCCTGGTCGCGGCCATGGCGGTGGACGCTCTCGGGCCGGAGCGGGTGCATTGCGTGATGCTGCCCTATCGCTACACCTCGCAAGAATCCCTGAAGGATGCCTTCGAATGCGCCGCGGCGCTGGGCGTGCGCTATGACGTCGTGCCGATCGAGGCCCCGGTGAGCGGGCTTGAGGCGGTGCTCGAACCGCTGTTCAAGGGGCAGCCGCGCGGCATCGCCGAGGAGAACATGCAGAGCCGCACCCGCGGCACCATCCTGATGTCTGTTTCCAACAAGTTCGGCGCCATGGTGGTGACCACCGGCAACAAGTCGGAAATGTCGGTGGGCTATTGCACGCTCTATGGCGACATGAATGGTGGCTTCAATCCGATCAAGGACCTTTACAAGACCGAGGTCTATCGCCTGTGCGAACTGCGCAACCGTTGGAAACCGGTGGATGCCAGGGGGCCTGATGGCGTGGTGATTCCGCAGAACATCCTGACCAAGGCGCCCTCCGCCGAATTGCGAGAGAACCAGAAGGACCAGGATTCGCTGCCGCCCTATGACGTGCTCGACGATATCTTGCGCTGTCTGGTCGAAAGCGAGATGCGGGTGGCGGAGATCGTGGCGCGCGGCCATGACGAAGAGACCGTGCGCAAGGTCGAACGCCTGCTCTATCTCGCCGAGTACAAGCGCCGCCAGGCCGCTCCCGGCGTGAAGGTGACCGAAAAGAATTTCGGCCGTGATCGCCGTTATCCGATCACCAATCGGTTCCGGGACAGCAACAAGCCTGCCTTCGTGCCGGATGCCGCGCTTTATCGCGTCTCCACCACCGCGAGCGCGGACGCGGTGGATTTCTGAGCGTCGGTCGTCCGCCCATAGGCGCTAACTTTGCGAGTGGAGACGCCTGAAACGAGGTGTGCCGATCTCCAGATCGGCATCTTCCTGCCGGCAAGCACGGCGCTTCCAAGATGGTCGATCTGGAGATCGACCCACCAGATAAGCACCGAGTTCCGCAAAGTTGGCGCCTATGGGTCGTCTGCCTGCGCTTCCGCCCGTGCCGTCTCGATGAGCCAGCGCCGAACCGCATCCGTCGGCTCGGGATGGCGCTGCCGGCGCGGCAGCACCACGTAGAAGTCATGGGTGCCGGACATTTCGGCCGCCAGCGGTTGGATCAACCTGCCGCTGGCGAGATCGCCGGCGACCAGGAAGCGGCTGGCGAGCGCGATGCCCTGGCCAGCGGCGGCAGCCTCGATCGCCAGTCCCGTCTGGTTGAAGCGCATGCGCTTGGGTTCGGCAGCGGGTTTGAAGCCGAGCACCCCTTCGAGAAATTCCGGCCAAAGATTGTGGGTGTCGTGCAGGAGGGTGTGGTTCGGGATCTCGGCAGGTGCGATGCCGTTCGCGCCGGCTGGCAGCAAGGTGGGGGCGCAGACGGCGATTACCTGCTGCGAAAAAAGGCGCTCGACCACCAACCCCGGTCCGAAGGGCAGCCGCCCCTGCCGCACCGCGATATCGACGCCGTCGCTTTGGAAATTAGACAAGCCTTCATTGGCCAGAATGCGCAGGTCGACGAGCGGATGCTCGGCAACGAACTGAGGCAGCCTTGGGATGAGCCATTTGGTGGCGAAGCTCGGCGTGACGCTGATCGTCAACCTGGCAGGTTCGGGGCGCAGGCCCAATGTCGCATCGGCGATGAGTTCGAATGCTCGGCGGATATTTGGCAGATAGCTATGCCCGGCATGGGTGAGCGCGAGCCCGCGCGGCAGGCGCTCGAATAGCTTCACGCCGAGGTCGATCTCCAGACCTCTGATATGCTGGGCAACGGCGCCCTGCGTCACATTCAGCTCTTCGGCGGCCAGGCGGAAGTTCAGATGGCGCGCGGCGGCTTCGAAGGCTCGCAGAGCCCTGAGCGGAGGAAGGCGAGGCAACGTGTCCAGCATGCAATAGTTTTTCTACAGGATAAGAACAGCTATTCTGGCTCGAATGAGGCCTGAATTGCCAGTATATCAGGAGCATGAGCTCTTTGTCGCGGCCTCCCGCCGCTTCGGGATATGGAAGGATGATTTCAATGGCAGCAGAAAAAGTAGCGATCGTCACGGCGGGCGGCAGTGGCATGGGAGCGGCCGCCGCAAGGCGCCTGGCCAAGGATGGCTATAGGGTTGCCATTCTTTCCTCCTCCGGCAAGGGCGAGGCCATCGCGCAGGAATTGGGCGGCCTCGGTGTCACCGGATCCAACCAGTCGAACGAGGACCTGCGGCGCCTGACGGATCTCACGCTCGAGCGCTGGGGGCGGGTCGACGTGCTGGTCAACAGCGCCGGCCATGGCCCGCGCGCGCCGCTTCTCGAGATCACCGACGAGCAGTGGCACACCGGGTTCGACGTTTATCTGATGAACGTGATCCGGGCGACCCGCCTAGTGGCGCCGGCGATGATCCGCCAGAAGAACGGCACTATCATCAACATCTCCACGGCCTGGGCCTTCGAGCCGACGGCGATGTTTCCGACTTCGGCCGTGTTCCGCGCCGGGCTTGCCGCCTACACCAAACTCTTTGCGAACCAGCATGCCGCCGACAATGTGCGCATGAACAACGTCCTGCCGGGCTGGATCGACAGTCTGCCGGCTACCGAGGAACGTCGCGACAGCGTGCCGATGGGGCGCTATGGCACCAGCGAGGAGATCGCCGCCACCATCGCCTTCCTCGCCTCGGAGGGCGCCGGCTACATCACCGGCCAGAACATCCGGGTCGATGGCGGGCTGATGCGCTCGCTCTGAGATAGCCGCCTTCGGAGCGATGCCTTCCCGCGTATGCGGGAAGGCATCGCTGTTAGATCGCCCAGCCGACCTTCATGCCTTCCAGCACGGCTTCCTCGGCCGTGCGGGGTGTCAGACAGTCGCCGATGCTGTGAATCTCCGCAGCCAGGCCTTCCAGCTCGGCTTCCAAAGCATTGACGGCTTCATGGCCGAGCGAGGTCACCAGCGTGTCGATGCCGTCGATGATGATCGGCTCGCGGCCGGTAACATGGGCGAGATAGACGGTCTGGCCATCGACGCCGTAGAGATCGGCATAGGGGATGACCTCGATGCCGAGATCGTGCAGGACACCGGCCCAGTGGTCGCGGACATAGGCCTGGATACGCTGGCCCGGCATGTAGCCGTTAACGGCGAGGCGGACCTTGCAGCCGGCACGCGCCAGCTTCTCGGCGACGCCCATGCCGATCCAGTCACAGCGCCAGTCCGCCACCAGCACGGAACTGCCGACATTGGCCTCGTCGCGTAGCACCTGCCAGGCGTCGACGACATGCGCGGTTTCCGCGCCGGGCAATTCGGGATGGCGAGGCGTGGCACCGGTGGCGATGACAACCACGTCGGGACGCTCGCGCTCGACCAAAGCGCGATCGACCCTGATGTTCTTCACCACGGCGACGCCGGCAAGCTCCGCCTCGCGGGTCAGATTGGTGACGATACCGCCGAACTCCATGCGCCGGGGCAGCAATTGTGCCAGCAGGGCCTGGCCACCGAGCCGGCCCGAGGCCTCGTAGAGCGTAACGTCATGGCCGCGCGAGGCGGCGATGCTGGCGGCCTTGAGGCCGGCCGGGCCGCCGCCGGCCACCAGCACCTTCTTCACCGAGCTGGCAGGCAGCACCTTGCCATAACGCAACTCGCGCCCGGTCTCGGGGTGTTGAATGCAGGAAATGGGCACGCCGAGCTGGAAATGGCCGATGCAGGCCTGGTTGCAGGCGATACAGGCGCGGATGTCGTCGAAACGGCCCTGCTCGGCCTTCGAAGGCATGTCGGGGTCGCAGATCAGCGCCCGCGTCATGCCGACCATGTCGGCCTCGCCCTTGGCGATCAGTTGTTCGGCATCCTGGGGCTGGTTGACACGACCGGCATAGAAGACCGGGGTCTTGACCTTGCGCTTCACCGCTGCCGCCGATGGCGCACCATAGGCGCTGGAGAAGGCCATGGCGGGGGCGATATGCACGGCACCCCCGAAGCTGGCGGAGGAGCCGACCGTCAGGTTGAAATAGTCGAAGCTGCCATCGAGGGCGGTGAGCACCTCCGCCACCTCCTCGGCGGTAAGGCCGTTTAGATCGCTGTCCTCGGATGAAAAGCGCAGGCCGACGACGAAGTCGGGCCCCGTCCTGGCGCGAATGGCGGCAAGGCTCTCGCGGATGAAGCGCAGGCGATTGTCGAGCGAGCCGCCATAGGCATCCTCGCGCACATTGACGCGCGGATTGACGAATTGCGAGGGCAGGTAGCCGTGGCTGCCGACGATCTCCACGCCGTCGAGCCCGGCCTGTTCGAGCCGGCGCGCAGCCTCGCCATAGCCCTCGACGATCTCGCCGATCATCGTCGTGCTCATGGCGCGCGGCATGACGTGGAAGCGCTGGTTGGGCACGGCGGAGGGCGCGTAGGCGACGGGGGCGGTGCCCTCGGCCGTCTCCATGATCTCGCGGCCGGGATGGAAGAGCTGGCCGAACACCGCCGCCCCCTCGGCATGGCAGACCTCGGCGAGGCGGCGATAGCCGGGGATGCAGTCGTCGCTGGTTGCCATCAGGAGATGGGAGGTGTAGCGCGCCGTCTCGTGCACGCCGG
This sequence comes from Labrys sp. F242, assembly GCF_057813875.1. NCBI lineage: Bacteria > Pseudomonadati > Pseudomonadota > Alphaproteobacteria > Hyphomicrobiales > Xanthobacteraceae > Labrys > Labrys sp. F242. Next base: position 1,023,235 of record NZ_JBVASG010000001.1, read on the forward strand.
CAACCTGCAGCACGATCAGGCCGACGCCACCCTGGGCGCGCGCCTGCTGATAGGCGATCAGCGCGTCATTGGGCACGAAGGCCGTGGGCAGCGTGGTGTCGTGCCCGGTGGACATGATGCGGTTCTTGATGCGCAGATTGCGGATCGTGAACGGCGAATAGAGGTGGGGGAGGGCGGCGGACTGGCTCACGGGGCCTCGCAGAAGCTGGACCCCTACTGGGTGCACGGGACCGATCCCGCAATCAACATGGCCGATTGTCGCGACGCGGACACTTCAACGCCGATGAGGTATTTCCCCGGTGCCCAGGCACTCGGGGATAGCTTCGGGGCGACTCAGAGATTGAAGTCGAAGCGATAGCTTGCCGATACGCCGATCGTGAACTGGTTCGGGGAGCCGCGCTCCTTGACCAGGGTCGATTTGGAGGCGGGACCGGTAAGACGGCTATATTCGGCAAAGGCGCTGGTGGTGATCTTGTCCGTGGTCTTCCAGGTGAGCGCACCGCCGACGCCAACCGACTTCAGGCCACCGCCGGGCGAATAGGGGCTGAGGCCGGAAGCGAGTGATTCCTGTAGATTCACGCCATAATAGGCGTCGAAATAGCTGCGCGTAGCCAAGGAGACACGGGGGCCGCCGGAAATACGCCAATCCGGTGCAATGTCATAGAAGGCGTCCGCCGCGATATCGGCGACCAGGCCGTGATGCGAACGGATGCCGTGCCGCAATTCGGCGCGCAAACGCAGCCACTCGACCGGATAGATGTCGGCGAAGATGCCGAGTTCGCCGCCCCAGCGTACCGGCTTGAGGCCCTTGAGATCGTCGTCGGTGGAACCGTCCTGCTTGAGCAGAAGCTTGCCGACGGGGCCGATGCGCAGGAAGCCATTGTCGAGAATGCCGAGGCCCGGATTGTCGTTGCGCGAACTGAAAGCGGTCCCCTTGCCCTGACGGGACAGCGAGATGATCGGCGAGGGCAGGAAGGTGAAATCCTTAGCGCCCTCATAGTTGGGGCCCATGGCGGCGGTCGCGCCGAGTTCCAGCGACCAGCCACCAGCGATGTAGTTGTCCCAAAATCCCGTCGGCGTATAGGAAGAGGACTGGGCCAGTGCCGGCGTCGCCAGAACGGCAAGAACCCCTGCCGCTGCGGCAGTCTTCAGGGAGGTACGCAACATCACTCTATTCCCATTTCCGGTCGCGGCAGGAACGACCGCGAACTTGGCCGCACAATGCCTTCGAGGTGACAACAAACAATGAATGCTGGCATGAATAATCAACGAATTCCCTAACGTCATGTTTTGGATGCCGAGGGCATCGTCAGTTTCGTGATGCCCGTTTTGATGGCATTCACTGAGTGGCGATGATCAGCCGGGAAAGGGTGCTATGAGCCGGCTGCGATTGATTATCGTCTCCGTTATAAACACGATGGCGATTTCATGGCCAGCAAAAATGGCAGGAGCCTGTTCATAATCTCTCCTTCAAAAGGGAGGCCTCGCGGTATAGGACAGGCCATATTTCCAATTTCGAAAGCCCGTCATGCCGCCTGTCGTCCGCTTTGCGCCGTCCCCCACCGGCTATATCCATATCGGCAATATCCGCACCGCCTTGCTGAATTGGTGCGTGGCCAAGCGCGCGGGCGGACGCTTCATCCTGCGCTATGACGATACCGACATGGCCCGCTCGCGCCAGGAATATGCGGATGCCATCGCGGTGGATCTTGCCTGGCTCGGCATGGTCCCGGACGTGAAGGCGCGCCAGTCCGAACGCATGGCGCTTTACGATGCCGCCGCCGGCCGCCTGCGTGAGGCCGGTCGACTCTATCCCTGCTACGAGACCGAGGAGGAACTTGAGCGCCGGCGCACGCTGCAGAAGGCTCGCGGCCTGCCGCCGGTCTATGACCGGGCGGCCCTGCGCTTGACCGCCGAGCAGAAGGCGGCTCTGGAGGCCGAGGGGCGGCGTCCGCATTGGCGCTTCCTGCTCAACCACCGCATCGTCGAATGGCAGGACGGCGTGCGCGGCCCCGCGCATGTCGACACCTCCTCCCTGTCCGACCCGGTGCTGATCCGTGCCGATGGCGGTTATCTCTACACGCTGCCATCCGTGGTCGATGACATCGATCTTGGCGTCAGCCACATCATCCGCGGCGAGGATCACGTCACCAACACCGCCGTGCAGATCGAGATCTTCGAAGCCCTGGGCGGCACGGTGCCGGAATTCGCCCACCACAATCTGCTTACCACGGTGAGCGGCGAGGGGCTGTCCAAGCGCAGCGGGGCGCTGTCGATCGGTTCGCTGCGCGAGGCCGGCTTCGAGCCGATGGCGGTAGCGAGCCTGGCGGTGCTGACCGGCACGGCCGAGGCCGTGCGCCCGATTGCGTCGCTGCAGGAGCTGGCCGCGCTGGTCGATCTTTCGCGCATCTCGCGGGCGCCGGCGCGCTTCGATCCGGCCGAGATCGAGACACTCAACGCCAAGCTGCTGCATGAGACGGCCTTTGCAGACGTCTCGCAGCGGCTGACGGCTCTCGGCGTCGATGGCGGCGAGGACTTCTGGCTCGCCGTGCGCTCCAATCTCGTCAGGCTGGCCGATGCGAAATTGTGGTGGGACGTGGTGACGGGGCCGGTCGCCGCGGGTGAGCAGGATCGGGAGTTCCTCGGCCGCGCCGCCGCGCTGTTGCCGAGCGGGCCCTGGGACGAGAACACCTGGGGCGCCTGGACGCAGGCCGTGAAGGAAGCCACCGGCGCGAAGGGCAAGGCCCTGTTCATGCCGTTGCGCCAGGCGCTGACCGGGCTCGATCATGGCCCCGAACTCAAGGCGCTGCTGCCGCTGATCGGCCGTGAGCGTGTATTGGCGCGGCTCGGGTGAGGCCAGAGTGTCGACTTCCACAACGCCATCAAGTGATGGAGCGAGGCCGACACTCCACTCTAGCGCCCGGCCGGATGCCTTCCCATATGGGGGCCGATGAGGAGACCCCGCATGTTGCGTAGAATCTGCTTCGGCCTCGCTGCGATCGGACTTGCCCTTGCAGTTCCCGTCGCTGCCCAGGCCCAGGAACCGGACCTGATCTTCCGCAAGTCGACGGTATGGAAATTCCTGACCCCGGACGACAAGCTCGCCGTCTACGGTATCGACGATCCCGATGTCGAAGGGGTCGCCTGTCACTTCACCGTGCCGGAGAAGGGTGGTCTCAAGGGTATGTTCGGGGTGGCCGAGGAGGTGTCGGACGTCTCGCTGGCCTGCCGCCAGGTCGGGCCGATCAAGTTCAAGGAGAAATTCGAGCAGGGCGCCTTGGTCTATCGCCAGTCCCGCTCCTTGTTCTTCAAGAAGATGCAGGTGGTGCGCGGCTGCGACGCCAAGCGCAACGTGCTGGTCTATCTGGTCTATACCGACAAACTGATCGAAGGATCTCCGAAGAACTCGACCTCGTCGGTGCCGGTAATGCCCTGGGCCGGCGAGCCGCCCCAGAAATGTGCGGATTTCGTCACGGACTGAGTGCAGGGCCCAGCAGGGCCACCGCCCGCATCCTCACTTCTCGCAAGGCTTCACTTCTCGCAGGTCTTCACTTTTCGCAAGTGATCACGACAGCGTGCGGCTGCGAGGCAGCAGCGACCTGCGTGGGCGCGTTGATGGCGCCAGTGATGTCGGTTTCGGTCTGCCGGCGGAAGGCGACCGCCTTGGCATAGCCATTGGCGACACACCATTCGCTGGCAATCGGCTGGCCGCAGGGGGCGCCGCTTTCCAGGCAGGTATCGACGCCGTAGCCATCATCGGCGCTGACGACGAAGGAAGCCACATTCTGGGCGGAGGCGGGGCTGGCGAAAGCCAGGCAAGCCGCGATGAAGGAGAGGGTACGCAGGTTCATCGAAATCACACATGTGAACGGGGTCTGCCCCGTCCGGATAGCGGAGCTTGCCTATCATCGCCGTGCGTTTTTAAACATCGGTAAATCTACGTGTTTAATTTTGGCGAAACTCTGTTGCCGGGCTGCATCAGTGCCGACATGCAAAGGCTCCACCTTTGTCGGCGTTTCAACGGGCGAGGGCCCACTTTGGTACTATGGGGCTTGTGCAGCCAGGGCGTGCAACGTTTCGACAAGACGATTATGGCTGATCCCGCGCCTTATTGTTTAGCGGCCATCGTCCCAATTCCTTAGCCAGGTGGACTTGCACTGGGGAGGCCGTTCCTGCTCTCCTTCAATATTCGGACTGCCCTCGAGCCGTCGTCTGAACGTTGTTAGGAAATCCCAAGTGCCGACTGACCATCCCCTGGTTTCTTCCATGGACCGCCCCATGCCAAACCAGGGAAGAAACGGTGACGCGCTCCCGGCACCGGTACTTGCGGCCACGCTGGAACCACGCGTCGAGGATAGGCCCATGGCCACCATGCCGCGCGTGGTCTTTCTCGACACGCTGCGCTTCATCGCCGCCGGGGCCGTGCTGTTTCAGCATGTGGCGGAAAAGGAAAGCGGGTTCGGCCAGTGGATCGTTGGTATGCTTTCGCCCGGTGTGTTCGGTGTCGTCCTGTTCTTCATCGTCAGCGGCTTCGTCATTCCCATGACGGCCGGACGCCGGTTCGACCTCAAAACGTTCATGATTCGGCGCGTGTTTCGTATCTATCCTCTGGTGTTCGCCGCCTTTGCGCTGATGGCACTCCTCGGCTATTGCACCGCTATTCCGGACTTTTCGGCGGTGAAGTCCGCCACGCTGGGTGACTGGCTCGCCAATCTCCTGCTGATACAGGACTATGTCGGCGCCACGCCGCTGCTGGGTGTGACATGGACCCTCAGCATCGAATTCGCCTGGTATGCGATCTTCGCCGTTGCACTGCTTAGCCTTGGACGGAAGTTCGACGACAAGCTGGCCATCGCCGCCCCGCTCGTGATGCTCGCCTTGGTCGGCATCTCGCTCGTGATCGGGCACCGCCTGCCGCTCGGACGGATCGGCATGATCTATGCCGCCATCCTGGGTTGCCGGGCGTTCCGCACCCAGGCCGGGGAATTGCCGCTGACGCGCCTTCTTGTCGATACGGGAGTCTTCGTCGTCATCATGGCGCTCTCGAACATCGTCTCCTTCGGCTATTTCAGCCATCCGAATATCACCATGAACCAGTCGCTGTTTCCCTGGCTGGTCGCGCCGATCGTGTTCGTGCTGGTCGCCGGCATTCCGAGCATCCGCCGCTCAGCGCTGGTCGACAATCGCATCACCGGATGGCTGGGCAGCGTCAGCTACTCGACCTATCTCCTGCATCCCTTCGCCATCGGCCTGGCGGGCGCCCTGGTGCCCTCCAGCCTCTTCGCCGTGGTGAGCGTGCTGTTTGCCCTGTTTTTCGCCGTGCTGGGCTATCGGCTGATCGAATTGCCAGGGCAGGCCTTGGGCAAACGGATCATTGCCCGAGCCGGATGAGCCCGGCTCCGGAACAAAGTGCGCTCGAGCCAGAATGCTTGTTTGCCCTCGCTCTATGGTTCGGCGCGCGTTTGCGATTCTACCCGTTACCGTCAATTCACAAAACGCGTTGGTCTGATGCGCGTCATCACCTGGTCGATCGAAGGACACGCCATCCTGTCGCTTGACAACGCCGCCCGCATGGCACATTGCTCCCCGCGATGACAAAGACGGCCATCCTTTCGCGGATTATTTGCAGCTAGCAGCAACGCTGGCTGGCGCCGTCATTCGCCCAAAATCTTGAGCGCAGGACGCCCCCGGCCAGCCGAGGTGGGGAACTCATGGTTTTACGGCTCTACGATACCCGTACGCGCTCCAAGGTCGATTTCACGCCGATCGATCCCGATCGGGTGCGTATGTATGTCTGCGGCCCGACCGTCTACGACTTTGCCCATATCGGCAATGCCCGCCCGATCATCGTCTTCGACCTGCTGTTCCGCCTGCTGCGCCACACCTATGGCGCCGAGCACGTCAGCTACGCGCGCAACATTACCGACGTCGACGACAAGATCAACGAGCGCGCGGCCGAGCGCGGCATCACCATCCGTGAATTGACCGACGGCACGCTCGCCCAGTTCCATCGGGACATCAGGGAACTCGGCGTACTGATGCCCGATCAGGTCAACCAGCCGGGGCAGCTGCCGCAGATGGTCGAGCCGCGGGCGACCGACCATATCGAGGAGATGAAGGCCATCGTCGAGCGCCTGGTGGCGCGCGGTGTCGCCTATGTCGCTGAAGAACATGTACTGTTCTCCGTCCATGCCATGGAGAAGCTCGCCAAGGTGCCGCGCTACGGCGCACTCGCCCGCCGCTCGCTCGACGAAATGCTGGCCGGTGCGCGGGTGGATGTTGCACCCTATAAGCGCGATGCCATGGATTTCGTGCTGTGGAAGCCCTCCCATGGCCGCCAGCCCGGCTGGCCCAGCCCCTCGGGCATCGCCACGCCCGGACGCCCCGGTTGGCATATCGAGTGCTCGGCGATGTCGATGGCGACGCTGCTCACCCCCTATGGCGGCGGCATCGGCTGCGACGACCCGGCCCGCAACGTCTTCGATATCCATGGCGGCGGCATCGATCTCGTCTTCCCGCACCATGAGAACGAGATCGCCCAGAGCTGCTGCGCCTTCGATACGCCGGTGATGGCCAATGTCTGGATGCATAACGGCTTCCTGCAGGTCGAGAGCGAGAAGATGTCCAAGAGCCTGGGCAACTTCATCACCATTCGCGAACTGCTCGGCAGCGACCGCTTCGGCGGGCGGGCCTGGCATGGCGACGTGCTGCGCCTGGCCATGCTGCGCACCCATTATCGCCAGCCGATCGACTGGACCCTGCAAGCCTTGACCGAGGCCCAGCAGACCCTGTTGCGCTGGTATGAGGAGGTGCCTGCGGGCGGAGGCGTCGATGCCGGTGTGATCGAGGCCCTGTCGGACGATCTCAACACGCCGGCCATGCTGGCCCGCCTGCACCAGATCACCGATCCGGCCGACAGGGCGGCGACGCTTGCCTTTCTGGGCTTCAGCAATGATGCGGCGGCCCTGAAGGGTGACACGCATGTCAGCGATGGGCTGAGGCGGGAGGTCGAGGCGCTTCTGGCTGCGCGCAAGGTTGCGCGTGCCGAGAAGAACTGGCCGGAATCCGATCGCATCCGCGACGAACTCGCCCGCTTGAACATCACCGTCAAGGACAACAAGGACGGTACTACCAGTTGGGAGGTCAAGCTCTGATGGCCAAGTCGACGTCGAATCCTGCTATGCCGAAACCTGGGCTGCGCCCGTTCCTGCCTGCCGACGCACCGATCCTGGCCGAGATTTTCCGAGCCAGTATCCAAGAGCTGACAGGTGAGGATTATTCCGAAGGCCAGCAGGAGGCCTGGGCCGAGGCGGCCGACGACGAGGAGGCCTGGGTGAAACGCCTTGCAGGCTGTCTGACCATCGTGGCAACGGTCGGCGGCTCGCCGGTCGGCTTCATCGGGCTGAAAGGCAAGGAACTGGTCGACCTGCTCTATGTCCATCCGGCGGTCGCCGGGCAGGGCGTGGCCTCGACGCTCTACGGCGCCATCGAACAGCTCGCCAAGGCGCGTGGCGCCGACCATCTGACGGTCGACGCCAGTGATACTGCCCGGGACTTTTTCCTCAAGCAGGGTTTCGTGCCCCAGCAGCGCAACACGGTGTCGCTTGGCGACGAGTGGCTCGGCAACACCACCATGAAGAAGGTGCTTTCGGCCCCGCCCGAGGCTGTCAGGCAATGACGCGCGATCGCCTCTATCTCTTCGACACCACTCTGCGTGACGGCGCCCAGACCACGGGAGTCGACTTCTCCCTCGCCGACAAGCAGGCGATCGCCGGGCTGCTCGACGATCTCGGTGTCGACTATATCGAGGGCGGCTATCCCGGCGCCAATCCGCTCGACACGCAGTTCTTCAGCCAGCCCAACGGCCTCAAGGCGAAGTTCACCGCCTTCGGGATGACCAAGAGGGCAGGGCGCTCGGCCGCCAACGACCCCGGTGTCGCAGGCCTGCTGGATGCGCAGGCGGACGCGATCTGCTTCGTGGCCAAGAGCTGGGACCATCAGGTGCGCATGGCCCTCGGCATCAGCCTGGAAGACAATCTCGATTCGATCCGCGATAGCGTCGCCACGGCCAAGGCACGTGGGCGCGAAGTGCTGCTCGACTGCGAGCATTTCTTCGACGGCTACAAGGCCAATCCCGATTATGCGCTCGCCTGCGCCCGTACGGCCCATGAGGCCGGCGCGCGCTGGGTGGTCCTGTGCGATACCAATGGCGGTAGCCTGCCACATGAGATCGAGCGCATCGTCGGCGAGGTCGTCAAGACGATCCCCGGCGGCCATCTCGGCATCCATGCCCATAACGACACCGAGCAGGCGGTCGCCAATTCGCTGGCGGCCGTCAGGGCGGGCGTGCGGCAGATCCAGGGCACGCTGAACGGTTTGGGCGAGCGCTGCGGCAATGCCAACCTCACCTCGCTGATCCCAACATTGCTGCTCAAGCCCGCCTATGCCGAGCGCTTTGAGATCGGGGTGGATGCGGCTGGGCTCGAGAACCTGACGCGCATCTCGCGCAAGCTCGACGAACTGCTCAACCGCATGCCCGACCATCATGCGCCCTATGTCGGCTCCTCGGCCTTTGCCACCAAGGCCGGCATCCATGCCTCGGCCGTGGTGAAGGATCCCTCGACCTATGAGCACGTGCCGCCGGAAAGCGTGGGCAACCGGCGCAAATTGCTGGTCTCGGACCAGGCCGGCAAATCCAACATCCTGGCCGAACTGGAACGCCTGGGGCTGGCCGTCGACAAGGATGATCCCCGTCTCTCCAGATTGCTTGGTGCACTGAAGGACAAGGAAGCGCAAGGCTATGCCTATGAGGGGGCGGATGCTTCTTTCTTCCTGCTGGCCAAGCGTATTCTCGGCAGCGTGCCGGAGTTCTTCTTCGTCGAGCGCTTCAGCGTCAATGTCGAGCGGCGCTGGAACGAGCGCGGCGAACTCGGCGTTTTCTCCGAGGCCATCGTCAAGGTCAAGGTCGGCGCCGATGAACTGATCTCGGCAGCGGAGGGACATGGCCCGGTCAATGCCCTCGACACGGCGCTGCGCAAGGATCTCGGCAAGTATCAGTCCGTCATCGAGGACCTGAAGCTGATCGACTACAAGGTCCGCGTCTTCCAAGGCGGTACCGATGCGGTGACGCGGGTGCTGATCGAATTCCAGGATGCCGCCGGCGATCGCTGGGCCACCGTGGGCGTCTCCGACAACATCATCGATGCCTCCTTCCAGGCGCTGGTTGATTCGATGACCTACAAGCTGCTCAAGGCTGGCGCGGAGGTTTGAGGATCGAGCCCGTTGCGGCGAGCGGGCTTTTCCTCAACGGCGGATCGCCTCGACATTGATGTCTATGCGCACGACGTCGCCGATCAGGGGGATGAAGGCCTTCATGCCATAATCCGTGCGACGGATGCTCGTGGTCGCGGTGAAGCCGGCCACCATGCGACTGCCGCGCAGCGGATCCGGCGCGATCTGGTTGAAGGTGGTCCGCAATGTCACGGGCCTGGATATCCCGAGCAGCGTCAGCTCTCCGCTGAGATCGGCGCTGCGCGGACCACGCCGCTTCACCTCTACGGTCCGAAAAGTGATCGTCTGATGGCGGGCGACGTCGAAGAACTGGCTCGACCTCAGATCCTCGTCGCGCGTCGGCACCCCCGTGTCGATGCTCGAAGCCTCGATCGTTGCCTCGACCAGGCTTTGCTCGGGATGTTCTTCATCGAGCGTGAGCATGCCCTTCAACTGGCGGAAGCTGCCCGTGACGGTGGAATAGCCGAGATGGTCGATATGGAAGATCGCCTGGGTATGCTCGGGATCGAGATCGTAGAGATCGCCTGCGAATACGAGAGGCGAAAGGCCGGCGCTGAAAAACAGTGCCGCCACAGTCACGTGGAAAGACCTCTTCATTGCATTGTCCATACTGCCAGGCCGCGAAACGCCGGAGCATGAACACCGCAGGGCGCAATCCTATTCGATCGCAGCCTCGCAATGCGAAGGTCAGAGCGTCTCGGGCGCGACGCTCATCGCCATTTCGGCCCGCGAGATCTTCTCGATCGCAGCCTTGACCATCGGCACGACCTCTTCTGGCGTGTTGGCCACCAAGACCTCCACCGCGGTCTCGGGACGAATGAAGCCTTCCTCGCGCATATGGTCGAGAATGTCGAGGAAGCGCGTCCAGAACCCGTCGATATTGACCAGCAGGATCGGCTTCTTGTGTTGGCCGAGTTGGGCCCAGGTCAACTGCTCGACCAGTTCCTCCAGCGTGCCAACGCCCCCCGGAAGGGCGACGAAGGCGTCAGCCCGCTCGAACATCAGGCGCTTGCGCTCATGCATGTCCTTGGTGACGATGAGTTCCTCGACCTCGGTGAGCATGCGCTCGCGGCGCTGCAGGAAGGTCGGGATGATGCCGGTGACCTGGCCGCCATTCTCGATGACGGCGCGGGCGACGGTGCCCATCAGGCCAACATTGCCGCCACCATAGACGAGGCGGATGCCGCCTTCAGCCATGTCCCGGCCGAGACGCTCGGCGCCGGCGACATAATCGGGGCGGGTGCCATTGCTGGAGCCACAATAGACGCAAATCGAACGAAGCTTTGTCATATCCCCGGTTTCGCACTGCGGCATGGGTGGGTCAAGTTGCTTTGCCGCCGCACGGATCAATCGGCAAGGTTCCCTTGCCTGCCGCAAACCTTGCCCAACAGGAGATCGAGATCGCGGAAGCGGCCCGTCGAAACCCACACGGTTTCAGACGTCACAGGGCTGCGTCGTTTCGGGCCGATGGTGAAGTTCAAGGAGCGGCTGTGCTCGAGAACGCAGAAGGTCGCGGGGGCGATGGCGATCGTCAGCTCGGAATCCGGCCGGGCGCTTCCGCCCGGCCGGTCCGATAACTCGAACCGGTTGCCGATCTGGATGATGGCGAGCAGGTCAGCCGTGGGCAAGGGGAGCGTCCCGATCGTCGGCGTAACGCTCGCCACGACGCCAGTGCCTTTCGGATCCTGCCGGAAATTGACATGCGAGATGATAGCCTTGCCCTGATAGAGCCCCGCCGGCACGTCGGCGGCGGTCACAGTGAAGGCAGCGATGCGCTCGGACATTTTTTGAGCATTCAGCGCCGCCTGAAGTTTCAGGACCTCGCCCCGCGCATCCTGGTCGTCGGTGATGATCTTCGTCTCCAGCAATTCACTGCGGTTCATCACGTGAATGTTCTTGTTGTCGGCGAGCTGGAGCAGCCCGTTGATACGTGGATCAATTCCCATCTCGGCGAAATAGCGGGCGGCCTGGTCATATTGCGCCGGTGTCGTCTTTACCTTGATCCGGTTGACCGACAGAATCTCTCGCCGGATGACGCGCCCGTTCAGAGTGGTCTGGCGCCAGCGTGTCAGAGTCCGCGAGCTGGCGAATTGATGAACACCGACCGGGCTGACCCAAAAGACGTGACGTGCAACTCCTCCGGCCAGCGCGAACACACAGGCCGAATTGCAAAAGGCTCCCGCATTGTTGGCGAAGCCGCGACGGCCCTTCATCATGGTGTCGGAGCATTTCCTCTCTTCTGGCGTACAGGGAGCCAGCATGGTCCGGCCGACCGTGACCTCCAGGCCTGCCCGACGAATCAGGCGGCCGATGGCGTATCCGGCTGTAACGTCTCCGCCAGGCGAGGTGAGGATGAAGGGCAGCTTCCTGCCGCCACTGGCTTTCAGAACCTTGCGCAGCAGCGCCGGCGTCGCGGCGGTGATATCACCGTCGGCGGAAATCCATTCGGCGCAATTGGGTTCACAATCGACGGCGGCGCTGCGCACGATGAGAATGCGCATCGCGGAGCTCTTCGGGCGTGCTCCAGCCTCTGTTTGGCCGGCTTGCGATGGCATGGTTCCAAAGAGAACGGTCAGGCAAAGAGCAGATACAAAGAGCGCCGCTCGTTTCATGGAACCTTCCGATCAAGCCCCGTCCGATGAAGAATATCGTGCGTTCCTGGATTTTCATCACAATTCTGCAGCAATGGCGCTGCAGTTCGGTGTACAAGTCCTGACAAGGGCGCCGGCAAGAAATGTCGGCGCGATACTTTGCTCGTTCGACAGCATTGTGATGGTGCAGGTCTTTCGTCCGGCAGGTGAAGCGGGTAAGTAAAATCTGATGAAACGGTGCGCGTTCTTGCATCGGGAGTAGAAGATGGCAGTGGGCTGGAAGAGTCTGGCGGGAATAGTGGGAGCCGCGAGCGTCGTCAGCGTCGGTACGCTCTACAGCGTGCTGGTGCGCGAGCCTGCCCGGCCGCCGTCGCCGCTGGTCGGCGATGCCAAGCCGGCAGTTACCGCCAATCCCCCCGCCGACAAGATGCAGAAGCCCGCGCTGACCGGCGAAGCCGTCAAGCCGGAGTCGGCCAGGACTGCGGGAAGCAATACCGAAGTGGCGAAAACCGAAGCCGCGAAGGTTCCAGCAACTGGCAACGAGACAGCCAAGTCCGATCCTGGCAAGCCCGATTCTGGCAAGCCCGATTCTGGAAAGACGGAGGCGGCTCAGCCGGGGCCCGTCAAAACTGAAGCCGCCAAACCCCAGCCTCCCAAGCCCGAGGCGCCGAAACCGGATGCGGCCAAAGGACAGACCGCCCCGACCTTCGACATTGCCCGCATCGAGCCGGCCGGCAGCGCGGTGATTGCAGGGCGAGCCGCGTCCGGCGCCACGGTGGAACTGCTGCGCAATGGCAACCCCTATGCCCGCGTCGTTGCCGACATCAACGGTACCTGGGCGATCACGCCGCCCGCTTTGCCGAAGGGCCCCTGCGAACTGACCCTGCGCACCACATCGCCCGACGGGCGGGTGACCTTGTCCGAGCAAACCCTCTCTGTCCGCGTTCCTGAAAAGCCGGGCGAAGAGGTGGTGGTCGTGCTCAACTCGCCCGACCAGCCCTCCAAGGTATTGACCGACGCGGCGCCGCCGACGAGCAAGCCAACCGAGCAGCCGGCAGCGCCATCTCCGGCAGGTGCAACCGCGTCTGTCGAGGCGGACAAGGGATCTTCACGAGCCAATGTTTCGATCCGGACCGTCGAGGCGGACGAGATGGGTCGTTTCTTCGTGACGGGTCGGGCGGAGCCGGGGGCCGCCTTGCGCATCTATCTCAACGATACGCTGGTGACCGGCGTGACGGCGGCCAAGGACGGCACCTTCGGCATGACGATCGAGAAGGGCATGCAGCCGGGCAATTACCGGGTTCGCGTCGACGATGTCGCGGCTGCCAACGGGCAGGTGCTGACACGGGCCGAAGTCCCGTTCGCCATGGTCGACAAGGCACCCTCGGCCTCGGCTCCGGCCGTGGTGGCGGCGATCGCCACGCCGTCGCGTTCAGGCTCCACCCGTGGCGGCCAGCCCGCTGCAACGCCGCCGCAAGCGGCGACCACGCCCTCTACCGCGGTGCCCGGCGCCGCCACACCGGCCCCGGGTGACAAGACGCAGCCAGCGGCGGCTTCCGCGCCGGCCCAAGGCGCCTCTCCGGCCATCGAGCCCGGCACGCAGGGGGCGGGAACCACGGGAGCCGCCTCGTCGCCGGCACAGGCGGAGGCCGTGCCGCCGGCCTCCGGCAATACCGTGGTGCCACGATCCGCCACGACGCCATCCGCCTCCAACCCCGCGACCCCCGCGACGGCACCGGTGCAGACGAGCGAGGCCAAGCCGGCCCAGCCGTCGCCACCCCCCTCTGTGGCCGTGATCCCCGAGATCCGCACCACGACGATCCTCCAGGGCGACAATCTCTGGCGGATTTCGCGCAAGGTCTATGGCCAGGGCATCCGCTATACCTGGATCTATGACGCCAATACCGATCAGATCCGCAATCCCAATCTGATCTATCCGGGCCAGATCTTCGTCATGCCGGATAAGAAAACGCCTTGAGCCGAGTGGGATGCGGGCCTTGTACGAGGCCTGGCGCAGCGAGATTTCATCGCAAGACGCTTGCGGTCATGCCGCTGCAGACCTAACTACGCAGCGTCATTGCCAGAAAACTCCTGATGCCGGCGATCTTCCGCTCGCCGGTCGAAAGCCCGTTCATGCCATCCGCCGACCCTTCCACCGCTCCCAAGCGCATCAGCGCCGACCAGGGTGCCTTTCTCCAGACGATGAAGCATTTGTGGCCCTATATGTGGCCACAAGATCGTGCGGATCTGCGCATGCGGGTGATATGGGCCTTCGTGCTCTTGCTGCTGACCAAGCTCATCACCCTGGTCGTACCCTACACGCTCAAATGGGCGACCGATGGGCTGGCCGCCGTCGGCGGCGACCGCGAGCTTACGGGCCATACCTTGGCGGTGATGCTGGCCGGCGTGCCGCTCACCATGCTGGTGGCCTATGGCGCGGCGCGCATCCTGATGACGGCGATCTCGCAGTGGAAGGACGGCCTGTTCGCTGCCGTGTTCATGTATGCCGTGCGGCGGCTGGCGATCGAGACCTTCGAGCACATCCACAATCTCAGCCTGCGCTATCATCTCGAGCGCAAGACCGGCGGCTTGTCGCGGGTGATCGACCGCGGGCGTACCGGCATCGAGAATATCGTCCGCTTCGCCACCATCAACATACTGCCGACCATCGTTGAGCTGACGCTCTACCTGATCATGCTGCTGCTGCAGTTCGACTGGCGATACGCGCTGATCGTGCTCGCCACGACGGCCTTCTATGTCTGGTTCACCATCAAGGCGACCGAATGGCGCATCTCGATCCGCCGCGAGATGAACGATTCCGACACGGACGCCAACCAGAAGGCGATCGACAGCCTGCTCAACTACGAGACGGTCAAGTATTTCTCCAACGAGGAGCGCGAACTCGCCCGTTACGATCGCGCGATGGCTTCCTACGAGCAGTCGGCGATCCGGACCTATATCACCCTGACCTGGCTCAATATCGGCCAGGGCATCATCTTCATGGCGGGTATGCTGGGCTCGCTGCTGCTGGCCGGCCTGGGCGTCTACCACGGCGTCAATACCGTCGGCGACATCGCCCTGCTCAACGTGATGTGGCTGCAGTTGGCAACCCCCTTGAACTTCCTCGGCTTTGCCTATCGCGAGATCAAGCAGGGCATCACCGACATCGAGACCATGTTCGAGCTGCTCGACAAGGATACCGAGGTCAAGGACCGGCCGGGCGCAGCGCCGCTCGAGGTGCGCGAGGGCCGCGTGACCTTCGAGAATGTGGTGTTCAACTATGATCCCGACCGCCCGATCCTGCAGGGGCTTTCCTTCGACGTGCCGGCAGGCCGCACGGTGGCGATCGTCGGTCCCTCGGGCGCCGGCAAGTCGACGATCTCGCGACTGTTGTTCCGCTTCTATGACGTCAATGGCGGGCGCGTGCTGATCGACGGGCAGGACGTGCGCGACGTAACCCAGAAATCGCTGCGCGCCGCCATCGGCATGGTGCCGCAGGACACGGTGCTGTTCAACGATACCATCCGCTACAATGTCCGCTATGGTCGCTGGGATGCGACCGATGCGGAGGTTGAGGAGGCGGCCCGCCTTGCCCAGATCGACACCTTCATCCGGCGCATGCCCAAGGGCTACGAAACGGAAGTCGGTGAGCGCGGCCTCAAATTGTCGGGCGGGGAGAAGCAGCGCGTCGCCATTGCCCGCACCATCTTGAAGGGGCCGCCGGTGCTGGTGCTCGACGAGGCGACCTCGGCGCTCGATAGCTACACTGAAATGGAGATCCAGGCTGCGCTCGAGCGCATCTCGGAGAACCGCACCACGCTGGTGATCGCTCATCGTCTCTCGACGGTGGTGAATGCCGACGAGATCATCGTGCTCGACAAGGGCGTGATCGTCGAGCGCGGCAATCATGAGGAGTTGCTGGCTCACGGTGGCGTCTATGCCGGCATGTGGAACCGCCAGCGCGAGGCCGACGAGGCCCGCGAGAAGCTTCAGCGCACCCAGGACGATGCGTCGCCAACTGCCGATTATCGGGACGTCCTGGCGGGGTGATCAGGGGAGATTATGTCAATGGCCGAAGATGATGAGAATGCCATCCTCCGGAATTAAGAGCGCAATGTCGGAATAGTTGCTGGTCGAGTAGAAGGCGCCCGCACTCGTGTAGGAGTATTTTTCAGCTTTTATGTTGAATTCAGACGAGTATTGGAGACATTCACTTGATTGCGCCAAGTTTGCGGCGACGATGCCCATGTCATAAATATCTGTTATTATTGGAGTTTTTTGCCATGGCTGCCATCTGAGGTGATCGTCGTGGTCGTATGCAGAGGCATTCAATTTATTCAGGGAATACAGTACACCTTCACTCTTCAGCAGTTTGATCTGAAAACCTAAATCCAGGGCGAAGACGGCTGTTGCGCAGCTCCCCCATTTTGTTCGGAAGCTCAGTGTAGAGCCAACCTGAACTTCTTTGGGAAGCAGATGACGCAGTCGGTCGGGATGGTCCATGCACGCCGTCACGATCGACGCTGCGGCCAACACGCTGGCTAGTCTCTTGAAGGGCTGCAAGGCCGAGCTCCGAGGATTGATGTTCTGGCCTGTGTCCTATAGCTGCCAGTTGCAGCCAATATGGAGGGGGCGTGGAAAGCCGCTTTGGGGATGTGGATTCACGGGGAGGTTAAGGCTGCGGGGTCTCTGACGGCCTCAGTTCAGCCCCGGTTCATCTTGTACGCTGCTTACTCGCCCCGGCTGGGTGTTAGTCTTGCGTAACAGGAACCCTCTTCATGTCGACCCGACGTCGTTTTCTCGCTGGAGCTGCCGCCGCCGGCGCCACCATGCTTGCCGCTCCGGCGTTGGCGCAGAACCTGATCGAATGGCGGATGGCGACGGCCTGGCCGAAGGGGTTGCCGGGAGCGGGCACGGGAGCCCAGCGCCTGGCCGACCGGATCGGCGTGCTCACCCAGGGCCAGCTCACCATCAAGCTCTACGCGGCCGGCGAACTGGTGCCGGGTGACCAGAACATGGCGGCCGTGATGTCGGGCGATGTGGAGATGTCGCACGACATGTCGGCCTATTATCTGTCCAAGTCTCCTGCCTTCGCCTTTTTCTCTGCCATTCCCTTCGGCCTGATCGCCCAGGAATTCGATGCCTGGCTCTATGCCGGCGGGGGCAGGGCGCTCTGGGATGAACTGGGCGGGCAATTCGGCATCAAGGCCTTTGCGGCCGGCAATACCGGCGCGCGCCTCGGCGGCTGGTTCCGCCGGGAGATCAACAGTGTCGCCGATCTCAAGGGCCTGCGTTTCCGCATCGGCGGCCTGGCCGGCCAGGCTCTCGCCAAGCTCGGCGTTCAGCAGGTGCTGATGCCGGGCTCGCAGATCCTGCCCAAGCTCCAGGCCGAGGAACTGGATGCGGCCGAGTTCATGGGGCCAGTCAACGATCTCAGCTTCGGTTTCCACAATGCCGCCAAGTTCTGCTACTGGCCGGGCTTCCAGGAGCCCTGCGCCGCTCTGCAACTCCAGATCAACCGCGCGAAATACGATGAATTGCCGGCAACTCACAAAGTGGCGATCGAAGTCGCCTGTGCCGAGGAGAATACTCGCTCGCTGGCTGAATATGGCGCCCGGGCGCCGGCCGCGATCGCCCAGGCGGTAACGCAGCAAGGCGTTGTTCTCAAGCAATTCCCCGACGAGGTGTTTCAGGCCTTCGGCACGGCCAGCGGTCAGGTGTTGAGTGAAATCATCGAAAATGGCGACGAGTTCATGCGCCGTCTCGCCGCCTCCTATTTCGGCTTTCGCCAGCAGACCTTGCTCTGGACCCGGATCGGCGACCAGGGCTATGCCAATATGCGCCTGCTCGCCTACGACTATCCCAAAGGCAGTTGATCGCGTCTTTGTTCGCCGGGTGGGGGCTCTGATCTGGCCGGTTTTGTGTGCCTTCCGGATTGGGTCGCGGGAGATGGAGCGGCGGTTTGCCTCGTAGCGTTGGTTTTTACCATTTGTATACGATTGATGTGACGTAAAGTTATTTTTACGCCCTATGGCAGCGCGATTTCCAGGTTTTCGATAAGCGTTCTGTAGAAAAACATCTGCCGATTACATGCGAATGAAAATATGTGCCATTTAGTGTGAATTACGTGCCTAAGCATACGGGTAATGTTCAAACTTCAGCGCATGTCGTACCGGAACAGTTTATTCGATCGATACGATTGATTACGTAATTAACCGTTTGTTCATGATGATATACGGTGATGGGTTGATCGGAAGAGGTCGTTTGGCGTAAGGTTCACCTCCGGGGCGGCGCCCCCGTATCGGGGTTTAGTGGGGGCGCTGGTCTATGGCGTGGGGCGATCGACAGGCGATGAGGGGGCTCAGCAGGCTCGAACGCCTGATGCCGGCGCGGCAGCGTCTGGCCAAGGGGCTGGCCTTGTCGGTGGCCGTTATGGCGCTCATTGCCGGGGCGAAGCCCCAGCCCGCCGCAGCTTTCAAGCTTTTCGGCTATAATTTCTTCGGATCGGACGAGAAGCCGGTTTCGCCCGACGCCCAGACCTACAAGATCGAAGTGGTGATTGCGGGCGGGGACAAGGATATCAAGTCGGCGGTTGAGGGGGCGTCCTCTCTGTATAGCGGCAAGGACGAAACGCCGCCGCCGAGCACGCCTGCCTTCCTCTCCAAGGCGCGGACCGAATATGATCGTATCCTCGGTACGCTCTATGCCAATGCACGCTATGGCGCTTCGATCTCGATCCTGGTCAATGGGCGCAAGCTCGAAGAGATTCCCGTCGACGCCACCCTGCCTCACCCGGTCCCGGTGGTTGTAAACGTCAATCCCGGTCCCGTCTTCACCTTCGGCCGGATCCGGCTGGAAAACCGGGCGCCGCACAGCCCGATCGACGACATTCCCAAGACCAAGACGCCCGAGCGTCTCGGCCTCGAGCCGGGCCACCAGGCCAATTCGGACATCGTACTGTCGGCGGAGCAGGCGATGATCGATGCCTGGCGACGCCAGGGCTACCCCAAGGCCAAGGCCCTGCCACGCGTCATCACCGCCGACCACGTCAACAACAGGCTCGATGTCACGCTGGCGGTCGAGCCGGGGCGCCTGGCCCATTACGGGCGCATGACCGTCGATGGCACCAAGGACATGAATCCAGCCTTCGTGGCGCGTCAGACCGGCCTCCGGCCGGGCGACCAATACGATCCGGCCGAGATCGAACTCGCCAAGCGGCGCCTGCAGCGCCTGCAGGTGTTCTCGACCACCAGCATCGTCGAGGGCGACGCGATTGCGGCCGACAGCACCATGCCGCTGATGATCACCGTGTCGGAGCGCCCATTGCATGTCTTCGGTGCCGGTGCCGAATATTCCACCACCGACGGCATCGGCCTCAACGGTTATTGGGAGCACCGCAATCTGTTCGGCGAAGCCGAGCGCCTGCGTTTCGATGCGACCGTGGCGGGCGTCGATTCCACCGATCCGACCAAGTTCACCTATTCGGGCGGCGTCACCTTCGTGAAGCCGGGGATCTTCGATCCGTTTACGGATCTTACCGCGCAATTGCTGGCCAAGCGCGAGGTTTACGATCCCTATTCGCAGAACACCTTCCGTGCGCGCATCGGGCTTGCCCACGAATTCTCGGAGCGATTGACCGGCAAGATCGCGCTGAACGGCGAATATGACCAGGTCGAAGACTTTTACGGCAAGCGCAATCTCCTGCTGTTCAGCCTGCCCGGTGAACTCGCCTATGACACCACCGACGACAAGCTCGAGCCCACGCGCGGCTATCGCCTGAAGGGCACGCTCGAGCCGTTCTACGAGGCCAAGTTCGGCAATTTCGGCGCGATGACCCGTATCGACGGCTCGGCTTATTTCTCCTTCGACGCGATGGGACGCTATGTCCTGGCTGGCCGGGTTGCGGTCGGCTCCATCGTCGGGGCGCCCGCCAACGAATTGCCAGGCGATCGCATGTTCTATGCCGGCGGTGGCGGCTCGGTGCGCGGATATAATTTCCGCAGCCTCGGTCCCAAGCTCGACAATGGCTTCGTGGTGGGCGGCCGCTCTTTGCTGGAGGGCTCGCTCGAAATGCGCATCAAGGTGACCGACAGCATCGGCATCGTCCCCTTCGTCGACGCAGGCAGCGCCTTCTCTACCTCCTATCCCTCCTTCGACGAGGACATGAAGATCGGCGCAGGCGTCGGTTTGCGCTATTATACCAGTCTCGGGGCGATCCGGGTGGACATCGCCCGGGGCCTCACACCCGTGAAGGGCTTCGTCATCGAGGATGGCAAGGTCAAGAAGAAGAACACGCCGCCTTTCGCCCTCTATATCGGATTGGGAGAGAGCTTCTGATGCGGCGCCGGATCATTCTCTTAACGGCCGTCGCAGTCGTGGCCGTGCCCCTCGGCCTCAGGGAACTTGCGCCGGCGCGGGCTGATGACGCCAGCGAGAAGTCCTGGTTCATCACCTATGTCGAGGACACCATCTCGACGCCCGACCAGAAGATCTCGCTCGGCCAGATCGATGGCGCCCTGTCGTCTGATGTGAAAATCTCTTCCATCACCATCGCCGATCGGCAGGGCGTGTGGCTGACCATCAAGGACGCCCATCTGGTCTGGAGCCGGCTCGCCCTGATGAGCAAGAAGCTCGATGTCGACCTTCTGGAGGCGGGTTCGATCGAGATCACCCGCAAGCCCAATCCGCCTCAGGGAGTGCAGCCGGCCGCGGGCGAGGGTGGTTTCTCCCTGCCCGAGCTACCGGTTTCGGTGAAGCTCGGCAAGCTTGCCGTACCCGTGGTCAAGATCTCGGCGGCACTGGCGGGCGAGGACACGGTGTTCGACGTTGCTGGCAATGCCCTGCTGGCAGACGGCAAGCTGCATTCGGAATTGCTGATTAAGCGGACGCAGCCCGCCGGTGGCGATCTCACTTTCACCACCGACTTCGACAATGCGACCAAGCAATTGGGTCTCAATCTTTCGCTGCAGGAACCGCATGGCGGCTTCCTGACCAGCATGCTGAAAGTACCGGGCTCGCCGCCGCTCGGCTTCACCATCGTCGGTTCGGGACCCCTGGACAATTTCGCTGCCGACATCGCTCTCTCGGCCGATGGCAACAAGCTGTTCGGCGGCAAGGCCATGCTGGCGCAGGGGACCGATGGCGTCACCTTCAAGGCCGATCTCGGCGGCAATCTGGAGCGGCTGGTCGATCCCGCCTATGCCGATTTCGTCCGTGGCCAGTCGGCCATTTCGGTCGAGGGCGGGCAGGTGGCCGGCGGGGGCTATGCGCTCAAGCATGCCACCATCAAATCCGGCGTACTCGACCTCGCTTTGTCGGGCGCCCTCTCGGCCGATGCTTTTCCGACCAACCTCAAGCTCGACGGCAAGTTCGGTGCCGAGGATGGCCACGACATCCTGCTGCCGGGCGGCAACGCCCGCATCAAGGGCATGACGCTGGCGGCCCAGTTCGGTGACGGCGGCTGGACGGCGAATTTCGATCTGCAGAAGCTGGCGGCCGGCACGGTCGCCGCCGAGAGCGCCACCATCAAGGCCGGCGGTGATGCCTGGAACCTCGCCGATCCGCAAAAGCGCAGCCTCACCTTCAAGGTGGATGGACGCGGCGACAAGCTCAGTTCCTCCGATCCGGGTCTGGCCAAGGCGCTCGGCAGCAGCCTCGGCCTCACCGCCGCCGGCAAATGGCAGGCGGGGCAGCCGGTGGTCGTCGATGGCGTGCGCCTGGCAGCGAATGCTTTCCAGGCCGGCTTCACCGGCATCGTCGGCGCCAAGATGAGCGGCATCTACTCGCTGGCCACGCCCGATATCTCGGTCTTCTCCGGTCTGGCGGGACGCGAATTGCGCGGCAAGGCAGACCTGACCGCGAAGGGTGACGTCGCGGTGGCAGGCGGCGGTCTCGCCTTGACCGTCGAGGGCAAGGCCAGTGACATCGTGCTCGGGGATCCGCGCCTGGATGCCGTCCTCAAGGGGGCAACCAGCCTCAAGGGCGGCGTCCGGCGCGATACCGAAGGACTGCATTTCGACAAGATCACCCTCGTCAACCAGCAGTTCAACGCCTCGGCGGATGGGCTCTATGGTGCCAAGGCGATGGACTTCAAGGCCACCGCGAACCTGTCCGATATCAAGCTGGTGACGGACCGTGCCTCCGGTGCCGTCGAGGTCAATGCCAGCCTGAAGGGCAGCGCCGAAAAACCCGATGTCGTCGCCGATCTCATCGCGCCCAGGCTGGTGCTTCAGGGCAAGCCCTTCACCGATGGCAAAGCCAATTTCACCGGCAGCGTTGCCGGTGCCGCCGTCAATGGCGTGTTTTCGCTCGCCGGCCAGCTCGACCGCATGCCGGTGAAGGCGGGGGCGACGATATCAACCCTGCCGGATGGCACACATCAGATCAACGGCCTGAATGTCGGAGCCGGCGCGGCCCAGCTCGCCGGCGACCTTGCCGTGACCCCGAACGGGCGCGCCAGCGGCCAGCTCAACGCCGCGATCCCGGATATGGCGGCGATCGCGCCGCTTCTGCTCGTCAAGGCATCGGGATCGCTCACCGCCAATATCGGGCTCTCGGTCGATGGCACCAAGCAGAACGCCGCGATCAAGGCACAGGCCAAGGCGCTCAAGGTCGAAGCCAATAGCATCGGCTCCGCGACGGTCGACTTGACTGGCCGCGACCTCACAGGTGTGCCGGCACTCTCGGGCACCGTCAACGCGTCGAATGTTCAGGCCGGCTCCTTCATCCTCAATCAGTTGCAGGCCACCGCCAAGTCAGAAGGCGAGAATGCGACCGCCTTCCAGCTCCAGGGCACGATGCCTCGCGGCAAACTGGCCCTGTCGGGTGCGGTGAAGCCAGCCGGGGATGGACTTGACGCCAGGCTCGATACGCTCAACGTCTCGCAGGAGGGCATCTCAGCCTCCCTCCAGTCTCCCGTCACCATCGCCAGCCGCAAGAGCGGGGTCTCGATCCCCAGGGCCGTGCTGCGGATCGGGCAGGGTGGTGTCGTCTCTATCGACGGCAAGGTTGGCGAGACCCTGGCGATGAACGTCGTCGTCGGTCAATTGCCGTTGTCGCTCGCCAATATCGCCTCCCCGGGCCTCGGTGCCACCGGCACGCTGTCGGCCAATGTGAAACTCTCCGGCAAACCGGCCGACCCGGTGGCGGAGTTCGACGTGAAGGGCGCCGGCCTCGGCGTCGCCGCCACCAAGGGCTTCGGCATTCCGGCTTTGCAGCTTGCCGCCAATGGCCGCTATGCGGGCAAGGCCGTCACCATCGGCAATGCCAGCCTGACGGGAGCCGGAGGTCTGTCGGTCACGGCGCGCGGCCGTGTCCCTTTGCAGGGAGCAGGCCTCTCCGTCGACGTGCAGGCCTCGGCGCCGCTCGCTCTGGCCAATGGCGCCTTGCGTGACCGTGGCGGCCGCGTGACCGGCACGCTTACCCTCAATGCCAAGGCCGGCGGATCGATCTCGGCGCCATCAGTATCAGGCCAGGCGGTGATCGCCGGCGGCACGGTGACCGATCCCGAGACCGGCATGAAGCTGACGGGAATCGGCAGCACCATCCGCTTCGACCGCGACCGGGCAACCATTGCCCAGTTCAGTGCCACCACCCAAGGCGGCGGCAGCATCGGCGTCAGCGGTTCGGTCGGGTTGAAGCCCGATTTCGCCGCTGACCTGAAGATCACCACGCGCAACGCCAAGCTCACCGACGGCAATCTGGCGACGGCAATCGTCTCCAGCGACATCACGATACGCGGGCCCTTGATGGCCAGGCCGGTTATCGGTGGCCGTATCGATATCCAGCGGGCCGAGATCACCATTCCCGAACGCTTTGCCGCCAATGCCGCCATGCTCGGTGTCAAGCATCTCAAGCCGCCGCGTGAGGTGGCCCGGACCCTCGCAAAGGCGAAGGACACCGCTGCGGCTGGCAAGCCCAAGAAGGGCAAAGCCAGTTCCGGCCCCAATGTGGTGCTCGATCTCACCATCGACGCGCCGGCCCGCATCTTCGTGCGCGGTCGCGGCATTGATGCCGAACTCGGCGGCCAGATGGCGCTGAAGGGCTCGGTCGCCAACATCGCGCCGGTGGGCTTCCTGGAGATGCGGCGCGGTTCGCTCGACGTCATCGGCCAGCACATCGTGTTCGACAGCGGCAAGGTGACCCTTGTCGGCGATCTCGATCCCAACATCGATTTCGCCGCGTCCACCCGTAACAGCGCGATCACCGTGACGG
Source organism: Labrys sp. F242 (assembly GCF_057813875.1). Lineage (NCBI taxonomy): Bacteria > Pseudomonadati > Pseudomonadota > Alphaproteobacteria > Hyphomicrobiales > Xanthobacteraceae > Labrys > Labrys sp. F242. Next base: position 1,047,330 of record NZ_JBVASG010000001.1, read on the forward strand.
TACGCGTGACCGGACGCGCCTCCGATCCGCAGATCATACTCTCCTCGGTGCCCCAGTTGCCGCAGGACGAGGTGATGGCCCGGTTCCTGTTCGGTCGCAGCATCCAGGACCTGTCGCCGCTGCAGCTCGCCCAGCTTGCCACCGCCGTGGCCCAGCTCGCTGGCGGTCCTTCCGGCCCCGGCCTGCTCGACAAGATCCGCAAGTCGACCGGGCTCGACAATCTCGGCGTGGTCACCGATTCCAGCGGCAACGCGGCCGTGCAGGCCGGCACCTATATCGGCGACAAGATCTATCTCGGCGTAACCTCAGGCGTGGGCGGCCAGACAGACGCCACCATCAATCTCGACGTCACCAAGAACCTCAAACTGCGCGGCCAGGCCGGCACCGACGGTTCCAAGGGCGGCATCTACTACGAACGCGAATATTAAGGCCGGTATTTGCTTTGGGATTCGTCCGTCAATAAACGGATCGAATTGGCCCGACCTTTGTCATTGCCGGGCTTGACCCGGCAATCCACGGCCCCTCCAGACGTTGAAGACGGGAGGCGCGGGACGCCCGGATCAAGCCCGGGCATGACAAAGGCAGCGTTTTAGTTGTTTCCAGCCAATGCCTCAGCGACCACCCGATACCCGCAGGATCGAGCCGGTGACGTAGCTCGAGGCTTCGGACAACAGATAAAGTGTCGCGTCGGCGATCTCCTCGGCTGAGCCGATGCGCTGCATGGGAATGCTTGGCCTGATGCGTTCCACACGTCCGGCGTCGCCCGTACTGCGGGCATGGATCTCGGTATCGACCATGCCGGGCTGGATGGCGTTGACACGCACGCCCTCATTGGCGAGCTCGCGGGCAAGGCCATAGGTCAAGCCGTCGATCGCCGCCTTGGACGCGGCATACCAGACATATTCGCCGGGCGAGCCCAAGGTGGCTGCGGCGGATGACATGTTGACGATGGCCCCGCCCAATCCGCCCAGCCGGGTCGAAAGCCGCCTGGCGGCCTCGCGCGCCACCAGGATGGCGCCGGTGACGTTGAGATCGATGGTTTCGCGGATTATGGATGGATCGGTTTCGGCGAGCTTGCCGGACTTGCCGGTAATGCCGGCATTGTTGACGAGGTGGGTCAACCTGCCGAAATCGTCGATGGCGGCAAACAAGGCCGCGATGTCATCTTGCCTGGCCATGTCGCCGGCGAGGACGAGAACCCGCGCCCCGGCATGACGGGCGGCCCGCGCCACGGCCTCGGCAGCTTCATGGTCGCTGCGATAGTTGATGATGAGGTCGTAGCCTGCTGCGGCGGCCTTGAGTGAGACTGCGGCCCCGATGCCGCGGCTTCCGCCGGTGACGAGGAGGAGAGGGCGCATCGACATGGAGAACTCCCGGCTGTGATCTGCCTTGGCTGGCTGAGGGAATGGAGGCGCTCTGATTGCTCAGAGAGCGAAGACGCCCCCAGGTTCGATGGGAACGGCCTCGCGGATGACCCAATCGGCGATCCCCTCGATGTCGTCGAGGTCGAAGCGCTGCATCGGGAAGGGGCCGGGCGCGTCGGTGGCGATGGCGCGAATGTAAGGGTCGGCCGGATAGATGTAGTCCTTGTCGGTCGCGGTGCGGTGCACCTCGATCTTGGGATGCGGATCGCGCTTGAAGCCCTCGACGATGACGAGGTCGACTGGCGTCAGGCGCTTGAGCAGTTCGCCGAGCGAGGGTTCGGGCGCCCCGCGCAGCTCATGCATCAGAGCGAAGCGATGAGCCGAGGCGACCAGCACTTCCTGCGCCCCCGATTCGCGGTGGATGTAGGAATCCTTGCCCGGCTTGTCGACATCGAAGGCGTGGTGGGCATGCTTGATAGTCGACACCGTCAGGCCTCGACGGCGCAAGGCCGGGATCAAGGCGGCGATCAAAGTCGTCTTGCCGGCGCCGCTCCAGCCCGACAGGCCCATCAGCCGCATCATGGCGTGGGCGCCTTGCGGATATGGTGGGCGGTGAAGCCGGGCTCCTCGCTGCGGCCTTCATAGATGTCACCGGTCTCGCGCATGAGATTGGGCAGGTCGATCGCCGCCATCGGATCGGTGCATTCGAGGATGAGACGGTCGCCGGGAGCAAGGCGTGCCAGTTCCTTTTGCGCGCGCAGCACCGGCAGCGGGCATTTGAGACCGCGCAGGTCGATGCGCGAGGCCGGGTTGCTGCGCAAGGCCGGATTGCTGTGCAAGGCTTGGTCGGCGGCCGGTGGCGAGGGCGGAAGAGCGGACATATCTATCGCTGTAGCGAGCCGGAGGCCGCCATTCAACCATTGTGCGTCGTCGCGGCGCATCCGTCGCACCGGTGCGGCATGGCCCGGAGAGGAGCCCAGCCCGGAATGAGGGACGAATGTATCCGAGACTTGCGGGGAATGGCACGGACATGGAATATCGAGGCGGCGGCGCGTCGCTCTGTTGCCTTCCCTGGTCCTAGAGCAAAGCGCTTTCAAGACTGAACGCTTGTTTGCTCTAACTTATTGTTTCGAAGCGTCTTTGCGATCCTTGGTGATAGCGTCTAATTGCAAAACGCTTTAGAAAACCGCAGGGGCAGTGACTTTGAACGAGGACATCAAGAAAGCTGATGGCGCCGTCATGGGGGTGATCCTCGCCGGCGGCTTGTCGCGGCGCATGGGCGGCGGTGACAAGGGACTGTCCTTTCTGGGCGGGCAAACGATCCTCGAGCGCATCGCTGGCCGCCTGCGTCCTCAGGTCGATGCGCTTTTTCTCAACGCCAATGGCGATGCCGGGCGCTTTGAAACGCTGGGCCTCCCCATCCTGCCGGACGGCGTGCCGGATTTCCCGGGACCCCTGGCCGGCGTGCTCGCCGGTCTCGATCATGCGGCGCAGGCCGGTTTTGCCGAGGTGATCGCGGTGCCCTGCGACGCGCCCTTCCTGCCTGAAGACCTGGTGGCAAGATTGCGTGCCGGTACGCAGACGGGGAGAGGTGCCGTCGCGGTCTCCGCCGGCCGGCGTCACCCGACCGCGGCGCTCTGGCCCGTTCATCTGCGTGCCGCTCTGCGGCAGGCCCTGGTGGAGGAAGATCAGCGCCGGGTCGAGACCATTCTGCGGCGGCACGATTTTACGGAGGTGGTATGGTCGGCGGCCCCCTTCGACCCCTTTGCCAATGTCAATGATCCCGACGGCATGGTGGAGGCGCAGGCTCTTCTTGCCCGTTTTCCGGCTGCCTGATCACCGACCTTGTCTGGCGCCGTACCAGTGCCCCCATCTGGCCTTAATTTCACGCCGGTGATAGAAGCGCGGCAATTGTCAGAGCGTTTTGCGATTTATTGGGTTCACCAGGAGTCGCAAATCCGCTTAGGAGTGACCACCATTTCGACCAAGGCCCAGAATTCAGTGCCTGCCATACCCTTGCTGCGGCGCCTGTTCTCCGACGAGGGGAGCAAGCATACCCGCGCCTATGGCCTGGCGATCGCGGCCGGCGCCATCGAAGCCTCGATGGGCGGTCTGGTGGCGTGGCTGATCGGCCCCGTCATCCGCGCCATGTGGGACAAGCAGAGCATGGGGCAGATCGCCGGCTTTGCCTTGATGGTCGTTGCGGTCTTCCTGGTTCGCGGTGCGGCCGCCTATACCAAGGACACCGTGCTCGCCCGTATCGGCAATTCCATCATCGCCAGCGTGCAGCAGCGGCTGTTCAACCATGTCGTCCAGCAGGACATGGCCTATTTTACCGCGCGCCATTCCACCGAGATGGTGACCTCGAATAGCTTCATCGCCAATTGCTCGCGCATCGCCTCCAATTTGCTGGTCACCTCCGTTTCCAACGTTCTTCAGGTCGCGGCCCTGATCGCCGTGATGATCATCCGCGATCCCTTGCTGGCCCTGTCCGCCATTGTGGTGATGCCGCCGGCGGTGCTCGGCATCCGCTACATCACCAAGCGCATCAAGCGCGTGGTGACCCGGCAATATCAGAGCACTGCCCGCATCACCGGCATCATCCAGGAGACCTCGCAGGGCATCCGGGTGGTCAAGTCCTTCGGCATGGAAGAGGCGATGCGCGAGCGCATGGCGGCCGGGGTCGCCGAAGCGCAATCGGCTGCCAACAAGATGGCCGGCCTTGGCAACCGGACCGGCCCGATCATGGAGACCATGGCCGGCTTTGCCGTTGCGGCCGTGATCGTCTATGGCGGTTGGCGCATCACCGCCGGCCAGCTTACCGTCGACGAGTTGATTTCCTTCCTTTTCGCCTTCCTCACTGCCTATGCCCCGTCCAAGGCCCTGGCCCGTGTGAATGTCGATCTGAACGCGGCCGTCACCGGCGTCAGCATGTTCTACGATATCGTCGATGAGCCGGCCCGCGAAGGGCCGATCGAGGAGGCCAAGCCGGCTTTCGTCAACAAGGGTGGCCACATCGTCTTCGACCGTGTGAATTTCGGCTACAAGCCGGACGAGCCGGTCCTGCAGGATCTCTCCTTGATTGCGGAAGTCGGCAAGACCACGGCCCTGGTCGGGCCGTCGGGTAGCGGCAAGTCGACCGTGCTCAACCTGATCCTGCGTTTCTACGAACCGGGCTCCGGGACGATCCGCATCGATGAGCAGAATATCGCGTCGGTTTCCGTCGCCAGTCTGCGCAGCGCCATGGCCTATGTCGGGCAGGACGTGTTCCTGTTCGCCGGAACCATCCGGGAGAACATCGCCTTCGGCCGGCCAGGCGCGTCACAGGAGGCGATCGAGGCCGCCGCCAAAGCAGCCCATGCCCATGATTTCATCGTGGATTTCGACCGAGAATACGACACCGAGGTCGGTGAGCGCGGCCTGCAGCTCTCCGGCGGCCAGCGCGCCCGCATCGCGATTGCGCGCGCCATTCTGCGCGATGCCTCGGTCATCCTCCTGGACGAAGCCACTGCCGCGCTCGACTCCCAGTCCGAGCAGGCCGTCCAGAACGCTCTGGACGATCTCTGCGCTGGCCGTACCGTCGTGGTGATCGCCCACAGGCTGCAGACCGTCCAGGAGGCGGACAAGATCTGCGTGATCGACGGCGGTCGGTTGGTCGAGGAGGGCAGCCATGAAGAGCTGCTCGCCAAAGGGGGGCGCTATGCCGCCCTCCATGCCGTGCAGTTCCGCGAAGAGCCTCAGCTCTCGCCTGTTTTGGAAGGTTTTGCTTCGTGAAGTCCGTTGCCCTTTTCGATCTCGATGGCACTCTGGTCGATGCCGATCACCTGCATTACGAGGCCTGGCGCGAGATGGTGGCGCCACATGGCATCGAACTCTCCCTCGATACCTATGTCTCCGAGATCATGGGCCAGCCCAACAGCCTGCTCGCCAGGAACTTCCTGAAGGATCTGGACGAGGATGTCGCCCTCAAGCTCGTCGACGACAAGGAGGCGATGTTTCGCAGCCTCTTCGTCGGGCTCAAGCCGGCAAAGGGGCTGACGGATTTTCTCGACTGGCTCGAAAAGAACGGCGTGCCGATCGGTGTGGTCACCAATGCGCCGCGGGACAATGCGGAGCATCAACTCGTCAATCTGGGCCTGGTGGAGCGCTTCCCTACCGTGGTGATCGGCGCCGAGGTTACCAATCCCAAGCCCCATCCGGACCCTTATCTCGTTGGCCTGGAACGCCTGCAGGGAATGGCTGCTTCCAGCCTGGCCTTCGAGGATTCACGTTCGGGTATCACGGCCGGCAAGGCAGCCGGCCTTGCCGTGATCGGTCTTGCTACCAGCATGAGCGAGGAGGCACTGCTGGCTGTGGGCGTGGAACTGGCGATTCCCGATTATGAGGATCCGCGCCTTCGGCCCTTCGCAGCGGCCCGGCTCGGCATCGCTTGATGGCAGGCAGATAAACCTCTTCAGTTTTGCGCCTTGTCGGCCGTGGGCGATCTCCGCCACGAAACGGGCTTTCCCTTGCCTCGGGAAAGCGCTAACACGGGAATCGTCTCATGGGGTGCCCGCAAGGGCTGAGAAGACGGTGGCCGCAAGCTTCGTCTAACCCATCGAACCTGATCCGGGTCGTGCCGGCGGAGGGATGAGCTTCGAAGCTTTCAGCTTCACCGCAATTTTCTTCACCGCCGTCGTCCGTATCGAACCGTTTTCGACATGGAGGACGCTATGCTGAGGAAACTGCTCGCCGCTCTCGCACTGGCCACCGTTGCCACGACGGCCTCGGCCGAGGACAAGCCGGTGCTCACCGTCTACACCTATGAGAGCTTTTCGAGCGAATACGGTCCCGGCAAGCCGCTGCAAACCGCCTTCGAGGCCAAGTGCAACTGCAAACTGACCTATGTCACCGCCGATGACGGCGGCGCTCTCTTCGCCAAGCTCAAGCTTGAAGGCGCCTCGACCAAGGCGGATGTTGTCGTCGGTCTCGACGACAATCTGATGGGAGAGGCGGAAAAGTCCGGTCTTTTCGTGCCGCATGGCGTGGCAGCCGAGAAGCTCTCTCTGCCCGAACCTTGGACCAACAAGACCTTCATTCCCTATGACTGGGGCTATTTCGCCTTCGTTTATGACAGCGACAAGCTCAAGACCCCGCCGGCCAGCCTGAAGGAACTGGTCGACGACAAGAACGGCCCCAAGCTGGTGATCGAGGATCCGCGCACCTCCACGCCGGGCCTCGGCCTGCTCGCCTGGGTCAGGGCCGTCTATGGCGACAAGGCCCCCGAGGCCTGGAGGTCGCTGAAGCCGCGCATCGTCACCGTCACCTCGGGCTGGTCGGAAGCCTATGGCCTGTTCCTGAAGGGGGAGGCCGACATGGTGCTCTCCTATTCGACCTCGCCCGCTTATCACATCGGCGCCGAGAAGAAGACCAATTACAAGGCCGCGATGTTCCCGGAAGGCCATCAGACCCAGGTCGAAGTCGCCGGGGTGGTTGCGAGTTCCAAGCAACAGGAGCTCGGGCGTCAATTCCTCACCTTCCTGCTCTCGGACGAGGCCCAGGCTGCGTTGCCCGAGACCAATTGGATGTATCCGGCCAAGACGCCGGCGGCAGGACTTCCGGAGAGCTTCAAGGCCGTTGCCGTTCCGGCCAAGGCCCTGATGGCCGATCCCGCCAAGCTCGCCGAGAATCGTAAGGCCTGGATCGACGAATGGCTGGCCGCCATGGCCAAGTGACGAACGAGAGACGAATGAAGCTGACAGTGGCTCCGAAACGCCGAGCCTCCACCCTCCCCCTCCAGGGGAGGATAAACGCGCTCCATCCTGAATGCCCGGCCTGATTCTCCTTGGCGCCCTTGCCGCGCTCGTGCTCGCAGCGCTCGCCAGCCTGTTCCTCGCGGCTGGCGGCGATGCCTGGCAGGGCAATGTCGGCTATCTCGTCTCGATTGCCGGCTTCACTGTCTATCAGGCGCTGCTCTCCACCTTGCTGTCGTTGTCGTTCGGGGCGTTGGTTGCCCTGGCGCTGGCCCGGCGGCAATTCCCAGGGCACCGCCTGCTGCTGGCTCTGTTCGGCGTCGCGGCCGCGCTGCCTTCGATCGTGGCCGTGTTCGCCTTTGCCGGCATCTATGGCCGGGCCGGCATCGTCAACGCCGTGCTGGGGGCCATCGGCCTGCCGGGCATCTCGCTCTACGGGCTTACCGGCATTCTGATGGTGCATGTCTTCTTCAACGGAGCCTTCGCGAGCCGGGTGTTCCTCGCGGCACTGGAGACCGTGCCGGGGGAGCATTGGCGGCTGGCGGCCTCGCTCGGCCTGCCGCCTTCAACCATTTTTCGCCGTATCGACTGGCCAGTGCTGCAGCGGGACCTGCCGGCGCTGGCCCTCCTGATCTTCATCGCCTGCGCAACCTCTTTCGCCATTCCCCTCACGCTCGGAGGAGGCCCCGGCAGCGCCACTTTCGAGGTTGCGATCTACCAGGCCATCCATTCCGATGCCGATTTCGCCAGGGCCGCCGTGCTGGCCTTGCTGCAGATTGCTGCCATGGCAGTGCTGGTGACGCTTGCGGCGCCCCTGCTGGTGCGTCCTCCCGAAGCCGCCAGCCTCGGGCGCAAATTGGAGCGGCCCGATCGGGAAGCAGGCTGGCTGCGGCTGGCGGATACGGTGGTCATCGGCCTCGCTTTGCTTTTGCTGCTGCCTCCCTTGCTGGCCGTCCTCCATGCCGGCCGCACGCTGCTGGCAGGGATTGACCCGCAGGTACCCCGGGCTCTGGCGACCAGCCTGGTGGTCGCATTGGCGGCTGCCTCGCTGTCGCTGGCGGCCGCCCTCCTGCTGTCGCGCTCGCGCCTGGCCCTGATGGGGCAGGGCTGGCCGCGCCTTGCCAGGCTGATGACGGCGGCTCCCCTGCTCACGCTGGCCGCACCGCCACTGGCCTTCGCCGCCGGCCTCTACGTGATCGCCCGGGCTTTGGGCGTCACCGACTTCGTGGCCATGCCGGCTCTCGTGCTGGTCAACGCGATGATGGCGCTGCCCTTCGTGCACCGGCTCGTCGATCCGCCCATGGCCCTGGCGCAGGAGCGTTACGGCCGACTGGCCGACAATCTCGGCCTGACTGGCTGGACCCGGCTGCGTCTGGTCGAATGGCCGTTGCTGGCACCCTCCGCAACGGCGGGATTCGCCCTAGCCATGGCGCTGTCGCTCGGTGATCTCGGTGTCGTGGCCTTGTTCGGCTCGCAGAGTCTGGTGACGCTGCCGGCCTTGCTCTACGCCAAGCTCGGTTCCTATCGTGTCGCCGAGGCCGATGGCATCGCCGCGCTGCTCGCCGGGCTGGTGCTGGTCCTGTTTCTGGTGGCTGGGCGGTTTGGAGGCCGATATGCTCGTCGTGGATAGTCTCACCATCACCATCGACGACTGGACCGGGCGCTACGACCTCACCGTTTCCCGGGGCGCGCTGGCGGCCATGGTCGGTCCATCCGGCGGCGGCAAGTCCACCTTGCTCCACGCCATTGCCGGTTTTGAGAAGCCGGAGAGCGGCCGATTGAGCTTCGATGGTGTCGATCTCCTGCCTCTGAAGCCGGCCGACAGGCCCGTGGCCATCGTCTTCCAGGACCATAATCTCCTGCCCAATCTCACCGCCCTGCAGAACGCCGGCCTGGCCTTGTCGCCATCCCTGAGGCTCTCCGCGGCCAATCGTCAGGCCATCTCGGCGATGCTCGATCATGTCGGCCTGGGCGGCATGGAAGCGCGGCTGCCTTCCGAGCTCTCCGGCGGCCAGCGCCAGCGCGTGGCGCTCGCACGCGCCATGCTGACCACGCGCCCGCTGCTGCTGCTCGACGAGCCGTTGACGGGGCTTGATCCCGCCATGCGCGCCGACATGGTCGATCTCATCGACACGCTGCGCCGGGAAAAGAACCTGACCGTACTGATGACGACGCATACGCCCGAGGACGTCGACGGCAGAGCCGATAAGGTCATCACGGTGGCGGATGGACGGGTGGTGGGCTGAGGCAAAGCCTGGAGCGCGGACTTCTCAGCGTCATGCGGGCATGTCGCGATAGCCGCTCTTCCTTTCTTCCAAAGCACGACGTTTCCAAGAGCGGACTGGAAGTCCGCGCTCCGAGGTCTAAGCTGATCGCTTGCAAGCAGAAGGAATCGCCCGGATGGACGCCAGTGAACTCGCCCGATTGATCGCCCAGGGGCGAGGCACCGAGCCGGCTGACCTGGTGATCAAGAATGTGCGCCTGCTCGACCTCGTCAGCGGCGATCTGACCGAGACCGACATCGCCATCGGCGGGGACCGCATCGTCGGGACCTATGCCAGCTATCGCGGCCGGCGCGAGATCGATGGGCGGGGGCTCGTGGCCGTGCCCGGATTCATCGATACGCATCTGCATGTCGAATCCTCGCTGGTCACGCCAGCCGAGTTCGATCGCTGCGTGCTCCGCCATGGCGTGACCACCGCCATCTGCGACCCGCACGAGATCTCCAATGTTGTCGGTGTCGAGGGCATCCGCTACTTCCTGGAAGCCGCCGGCCATACGGCCCTGGATCTGCGCGTCCAGCTTTCGAGCTGCGTGCCCTCGACCCATCTGGAGACCGCCGGTGCGAGGCTCGAGGCCGCGGACCTCGAGCCGTTCATGAACCACCCTTGCGTGATCGGCCTGGCCGAATTCATGAATTTTCCGGGGGTGATCAACGCCGATCCCGCTTGCCTCGCCAAGCTTCTGCCGTTCCAGGACGGCCACATCGATGGTCACGCCCCGCTGCTGTCAGGCACCGATCTCAACGCTTATCTCGCCGCTCGCATCCGCACCGACCATGAGACGACGACGGCCAGGGAGGGCCGGGAGAAGCTCGCCAAGGGCATGACGCTGCTGATCCGCGAGGGCTCTGTCTCCAAGGATCTGCACGCTCTTGCGGAACTGATCACCATCCGTAATTCGCCCTATCTCGCTTTCTGCACCGACGACCGCAATCCTCTCGACATTGCCGAAGAGGGCCATCTCGATTTCATGATCCGCACCGCCATCGCCCTCGGTGCCGAGCCGCTCGCGGTCTATCGCACCGCCACCCTGTCGGCGGCCATGGCCTTCGGGCTCAAGGATCGCGGCGTGATCGCGCCGGGCAAGCGGGCCGACATCGTGCTCATCGAGGATCTCGATCATTGCGCTGTACGACAGGTGATCAGTGCGGGCCGGCTGGTGGAGGACGGCCTGTTCGAGGGACGGACCCGAATTGCGCCGGTGGGTCTAGGCTCTATTAGAGCACCCTGTGTCTCGGCCGCCGATTTCCGTGTGGCGGCGAGCGGACCGACGGGGCCGGTGATGGGAGTGGCGCCCGGCAAGATCATCACCGAGCATCTGCGGCTGACCCTGCCCTATCAGAATGGTTATCGCGACATCGACCTCGACCAGGATGTGGTGAAGGTGGCCGTGGTCGAGCGGCACGGCGTCAATGGCAATATCGGGCGTGGCTTCGTCAAGGGTTTCGGCCTGAAGCGGGGGGCGATCGCTTCTTCAGTGGGGCACGATTCGCACAATATCTGCGTCGTCGGCGCCGACGACGCGGACATGGCGCTGGCGGTCAACCATCTCGGTGAGATCGGCGGCGGCTTCGCAGTAGCCCAGGATGGCGTCATCCTGGCCGAATTGGCACTGCCGGTAGCGGGATTGATGAGCCTGCTCACCTTCGAGGAGGTGCGTGATCGCCTGATCCCTCTGCGCGCGGCCGCCAAATCCCTCGGCGTCACCCTGGCCGAGCCCTTCCTGCAGGTTGCGTTCCTGCCCCTGCCGGTAATTCCCCATCTCAAGATCACCGACATGGGCATGGTCGACGTCGATCGCTTCGAGCTGATCACCGCTTGAGTCACGCTTCCCGCTGTACTGGAAAAGCGCCGTACTCCGGGCTCTTATGCAGGGATCCGGAATCATTTTCCGACTATGGCTCGGACCCGATTTCTGAATCGGGTCCGAGCCATAGGTTATTGTTGTCGCATCATTTTTGCCGAAAACAGGTGTCCACTTTTCGGCACGATACTCAGAGTGCTCGCGATGAAACTGCTCGTCGTCTACTGCCATCCGTGTTCGGAAAGCTTTGGCGCCTCCATTCGGGATACGGCGCTGCAAACGCTGAAAAGGGCGGGGCATGAGGTGCGACTGATCGACCTGTACGCCCTGAATTTCGACCCGGTCATGAGCGCGGAGGAGCGGCGCGGCTACCACGAACGTGGAAGCAACGAGGCGCCCGTGGCTGAGCACCTGGCACACCTTCGCTGGTGCGAGGGCCTGATCTTCATCTACCCCACCTGGTGGTACGGACCGCCCGCCATGCTCAAGGGCTGGCTCGAGCGGGTCTGGGTGCCGCATGCCACTTTCACCATGCCCGAAAATGGCAAGGCGATCGGGCCGGTGCTAACACAGATCCGCTTGCTGGCGGTTATCTCCACGTTGGGATCGCCCTGGTGGTGGTGGACGTTGTTCATGAAGGCGCCAGGCCGAAACATTCTTCTGCGTGGCTTGCGGGCACTTTGCGCGCCGCGCTGCCGCACCTTGTGGCTGGCCTTGCACCGCCTGGACGAAGCCAGTGAAACGCAACGTCGTCATTTTCTTGCGAAAGTCGAGAAGAAGATGGCGGCCCTCAAGAATTGAGAACCCCCGAGGCGCAATATCCGCGGGTATCTGGAGCAAGTTCGATCAGTTCTCGATACAGGGAAGTTTGGCGCTGATGCCATCCTCGTGAGCCGAATTGCCGAACGCCTCCGCCGACGGCCACAAAAGGCCGAGTTTTGCCGAATTTATGCGAGATGTACGGGTATTGTCATGCTTCGGACTTGACTTAGGCACCAGCCTATTGTCTCAACGCGCCGTCTCAAACGGGGTTCTTGCATGAGTATCGCCTTCACGTTTCCCGGCCAGGGAAGCCAAAGCGTGGGTATGGGCAAGGCGCTAGCCGATGCCTTTCCCGTCGCCCGCGCCGTCTTCGACGAGATCGACGCTGCGCTTGGCCAGAAGCTGACGGCCGTGATCTGGGATGGCCCGGAGAACGACCTCACTCTTACCGAGAACGCCCAGCCGGCCCTGATGGCCGTCTCGCTGGCGGCTTTCCGCGTGCTACAGGACGAGGCCGGCCTCGACCTCAAGAAACATGCCAGCTTCGTCGCCGGCCATTCGCTCGGCGAATATTCGGCCCTGGCTGCCTCCGGTGCACTGACGATCGCCGATACGGCTCGGCTGCTGCGCATTCGTGGACGGGCGATGCAGGCTGCGACGCCGGTGGGTACTGGCGCCATGGCCGCTCTTCTCGGCCTCGACTATGAGCAGGCAGTTGCCGTCGCCGCCGAGGCGGCGCAGGGCGAAGTCTGCCAGGCCGCCAACGACAATGCACCGGGCCAGGTGGTCATCTCAGGCACCAAGGCAGCGGTGGAGCGCGCGCTGGAGATCGCCAAGGGCAAGGGTGCCAAGCGAGCCATCCTCCTGCCGGTTTCAGCGCCTTTCCATTGCGCCCTGATGCAGCCGGCCGCCGATGCCATGGCCGAAGCGCTCGAAAAGGTTGCCATCGCGGCCCCGGCCGTGCCCCTGGTCGCCAATGTCCTCGCCCAACCGATCGTGGATCCTTCCGAGATCCGCCGTCGTCTCGTCGAGCAGGTGACGGGAACGGTGCGCTGGCGCGAAAGCGTCGAATATCTCGCCGGAGCCGGTGTCACCAAGCTGGTGGAAGTCGGCTCCGGAAAGGTTCTGAGCGGGCTGGTCAGGCGCATAGCCTCCGGCGTAGAAGCGGTGAGCATTGGCACGCCGGACGATGTCGCGGCATTCGCGCCGACCTTGCGATGAAAGGGCCCGCGGCCACCCGTCCGACGGCAGGTGGCCATTTCGGGTGAGGATAAACAATAAAGGTGCGCCCGCAGCGACCGGCAGCACTCGATTGGGGATGACGATGTTCGACCTTACTGGCAAGACAGCCCTGGTGACCGGAGCCACGGGCGGAATCGGAGCGGCCATTGCCGCATCCCTGCACCGCCAGGGCGCTACAGTAGCGCTTTCGGGCACGCGCAAGGCGGTGCTGGAGGAACTGGCGGCCAAGCTCGGTGACCGTGCTCATGTCTTCGCCTGCGACCTCACCGATAAGGAACAGCTCGGCACGCTGGTTCCGAATGTCGAGGCAGCCCTCGGTCAGTTGGACATTCTGGTCAACAATGCCGGTTTCACCCGCGACAATCTGATGCTGCGCATGAAGGACGAGGACTGGGATAGCGTCATCGCCGTTAATCTTTCCGCCGCTTTCCATCTGTCGCGAGCCGCCGTGAAGGGGATGTTGAAGCGCCGCACCGGACGCATCATCAACATCGCTTCCCTGTCCGGTGTCATCGGCAATCCGGGGCAGACCAATTATGCCGCCTCCAAGGCCGGCCTGGTCGGCATGTCCAAATCACTGGCCCACGAGGTGGCCAGCCGCGGAATCACCGTCAATTGCATCGCGCCGGGCTTTATCGAAACGGCGATGACGGATGCCCTCAACGAGAAGCAAATGGAGCCGATCCTTGCCGCTATCCCCGTGCATCGGCTCGGCCATGTCGACGAGATTGCGGCCGCAGCCGTTTACCTTGCCTCTTCGGAGGCTGCCTACACCACCGGGCAAACTTTGAATATTAACGGCGGAATGGCAATGATTTGAACGAGTTAGAAGTCAATTCCACAGTGGTTTCCACTGGTGGGATGCCCGCTGGCAATGGCATTTGAAGTGTGTTAATCACCGCCGAGGGACATTCCGATGGCCCCTATGAATGTGATTGTCCGGGATAATCGGAGGCCGATCGAAGGATTGGCCCCGGCTCAAGGAACTATCAAATACCGACCGCCTAACCGGCGGCGGAATAAAGTGCCGGCAGGCAGTCTTGGTTTATCAAAGGAACGAAAAATGAGCGATATCGCAGACCGCGTGAAGAAGATCGTGGTTGAACACCTCGGCGTCGATCCGGACAAGGTCACCGAGAATGCGAGCTTCATCGACGATCTGGGCGCTGACTCTCTCGACACGGTTGAGCTGGTCATGGCTTTCGAGGAAGAGTTCAACTGCGAAATCCCCGATGATGCCGCAGAGACGATTCTGACCGTCGGCGATGCTGTCAAGTTCCTGACCAAGGCTACGGCCTGAGACGATCGGGGAGCGCAGGCTCCCCGATATCCATCCATCGACCGGCCGGGGGACGAGATTGCATCATTGCCGGGAGGTCTGGAGTGTCAGCAGACATAGAGGCTGCCAGTTCAGCGTAAGGGCAATGCGTTCGAAGCATTGGAAGGGGCGATCCTCGGAGCGTCCGCATTCTGTGCTAGCTTTGCGCCAGGCAATCTTGCGATCAATCGGGTTTGAGTAGCCGGGGAGGGCGATTCCCCGGCCTTTGGAGGTTCTATGAGGCGCGTTGTCGTAACTGGTCTCGGCATGGTCAACCCGATGGGTGGCGATGTCGAAACGTCGTGGTCCAATCTCCTTGCGAGCAAGAGCGGCATCGTCAAGATCGACCGTTTCGAGACGGAGGATCTCAAGGCCCGGATTGCCGGCCTGATCCCGGCTGGCGATGGCAGCAACGGCACCTATAATCCCGACCAGTGGATGGAGCCCAAGGAGCAGCGCAAGGTCGACGATTTCATCGTCTTTGCCATGGCCGCCGCGACCCAGGCTCTCGACGATGCCGGTTGGCATCCTGCTTCGCAGAAGGATCAGGAAGAGACCGGTGTCCTGATCGGCTCGGGTATCGGTGGCCTGCAGGGCATCGAAGACGCCGCGCTGACCTTGAAGGATCGCGGCCCAGGGCGCATCTCGCCCTTCTTCATTCCCGGCCGCCTGATCAATCTGGCCGGTGGCCAGGTCTCCATCCGCCATGGCCTGAAGGGGCCGAACCATGCGGTGGTCACGGCCTGCTCGACTGGCGCACACGCCATCGGCGATGCCGCCCGCCTGATCGCGCTCGGCGATGCCGAGGTGATGGTAGCCGGTGGTACCGAATCTCCGGTCTGCCGTCTCGCCCTTGCTGGTTTTGCCGCCTGCCGCGCGTTGTCGACCTCCTTCAATGACGAACCGGCCCGCGCCTCGCGCCCCTATGATCGCGATCGCGATGGTTTCGTCATGGGCGAGGGTGCCGGTTGCGTCGTGCTGGAGGAGTATGGGCACGCCAAGGCGCGTGGCGCCAAGATCTATGCCGAAGTCATCGGCTATGGTCTTTCGGGCGACGCCTATCACATTACCGCACCGTCCGAAGATGGTGACGGCGCCTTCCGCAGCATGCAGATGGCGGTGAAGCGGGCGGGGATCTCCGTCGGCGAGATCGACTACATCAACGCGCACGGCACTTCCACGATGGCCGATACGATTGAGCTCGGCGCCGTTCAGCGCCTGCTCGGCAATGCGTCCGCGACGGCCTCGATGTCGTCGACCAAATCGGCGACCGGCCATTTGCTTGGCGCTGCCGGTGCGATCGAGGCAATCTTCTCGATCCTGGCCCTTCGCGATCAGATCGTGCCACCCACCATCAATCTGGAGAATCCCGAAGTGGAGACCCCGATCGATCTGGTGCCGTTGACGGCTCGCAAGCGCGAGGTGAACGTGGTGCTCTCCAATTCCTTCGGGTTTGGCGGCACCAACGCCTCCATCATTTTGCGCAAGGCAGACTGACGTCTCGCCGGGAATCGGCGCGCGGCTGCAGAGGCCCGGCTGGCATTTTCGCCATATTCGCGAGGCATGCCGGTTGAAACAAACGCGATGTGGCTTCCGATTCCCGGAATCGGAGGCCGCCTTATTGTTCGTATTTTGATGCATTTTTGCCGAAACAAATTGCTACTTCCAAGCGCGGCACAATCAGGTTGGCATTTTGGCGAGATGTAACGCTCGCGGGGCCTGGCCGGGCATCTATGTAGGCGTACGAGGTTTCTATGGTCGATGATCGGGATGATTCGGGACTAGCGAACGAACGCTCGCGCTCCTTCGGGAAAGGCGCAGCCGGCTCGCGCGGATCCCGCAACATGATCCAGCCCGATGCTGTCGCCAAGCCGCCGACACGTTCGAGCGCGGTGCGCAATCCCTTTGTGGTGGCTGGCAATGCCGTCTTCGTCCTGCTGATGCTGGTCGCTATCGGTGGTTATTTCGGTTTGCGTCAGTTCACGTCGGCCGGGCCGCTGGCGGAAGCCAAGACGGTCTATGTGCCAAAGGGCAGCGGCCGCGACGAGATCGCCGATTCCCTCGAACGCCAGGGTGTGATCGATGGCGCCACCACCTTCACCACCGGCGTCTACATGCTCGGCCACGGCAATGATCTGAAGGCCGGCGAGTATGCCTTCAAGCCGGGCGTCTCCATGTATGACGTCATGAACATTCTGGTGGACGGCAAGGTGATCCAGCATTCGATCACCATCCCCGAGGGCCTTACCAGCCAGATGATCATCGACCGGCTGAACCAGGACGACCTGCTCACGGGTGATGCCCCGCCGGTGCCGGCCGAAGGGGCGTTGCTGCCCGATACCTACAAATATGAGCGCGGCACCACCCGTTCGGCCATGGTGCGCAAGATGCAGGAAGAGCAACGGGCCCTAGTCGACCAGATCTGGAAGCAGCGCTCCGCCAACCTGCCGCTGAAGAGTCCGGCGGAAATGGTAACGCTCGCCTCGATCGTCGAGAAGGAGACGGGCCAAGCGGACGAACGTCCGCATGTCGCCAGCGTCTTCATCAACAGGCTGCAGAAGAACATGCGCCTGCAATCCGATCCGACCGTGATCTATGGCATGGTCGGCGGCAAGGGCAAGCTCGACAGGGCCTTGACCAGCGCCGACCTCACGCAGCCGACGCGCTTCAACACCTACACCATATCCGGCCTGCCGCCGTCCCCCATCGCCAATCCCGGAAAGGCTGCAATGCAGGCCGTGGCGACGCCTTTGGCCACCAAGGATCTCTATTTTGTCGCCGACGGTACGGGCGGGCATGCCTTCGCCCCCACCTTGGACGAGCACAACAAGAATGTCGCCAAATGGCGCCAGTTCCAGCAACAGGGCAGCAACGCCCCAGTAGCGCCGTCCCCGCCTGCGCCCGAACCGGACGCTGCTGCGCCGCCGGCACCTGCCCCGACTGAGGCACCCGTCGCCAAGCCCCCGGCCAAGCCCTGCAAGAAGGGCAGCAAGGCCTGCAAGCAGCAGACCGAGGCCGAGGCTCCGGTCGCGCCCACGCCGCCGCCGGCACCTGCCCCGTCGCCTGCGCCCGCGGCCGATATCCCGCTGCCTGCCCCATCGGCTCCGTCGGCGTCTCCAGCCCCTTCGACGCCTCCGGCCGCCCAGGCGCCGGCCGCTCCCAATGCTGACCCGACCCAGGCCGCAAAGCCCAAGAAGGGTGGCTTTGACGATCCCGTCGCTAACACCACCCATGATCCGCTGCTCGACAAGACCTTCGATCTGAACTCGCCGCAGACGGTGCAGTAAGCCGGCTGCATGGGATTGGCTTGAGCGCGGAGCCCTTGGGCTCTATCTTCCGTCAGGCTCTGTTCGGCGCGCTTACGGCGCGTCGAGGGCGAGCGCTCAGTTTTCGTTGCCGGTAAAATCATCCGGCCGGACGCTGAAATCACCGTATGGAATGTAGGAAGATGTCCGTTGTCAGCATGACCGGCTTTGCCCGGGTAGAAGGACAGACCGGCGCGAACCGCTGGGCCTGGGAAATCAAGACCGTCAATGGCAAAAGCCTCGATGTCCGCTTCCGATTGCCTCCGGGATTCGATGTGTTGGAGGCGTCGGCGCGTGCCGCTTTGGGTGCGGCCTTTGCCCGTGGTTCGTGTCAGATCGGCCTGTCGCTGAAGCGTGACGCCGTGGCGCCGGTGGTCCGCATCAATCAAGCGGTGCTCGATGCCATCGTCACGGCGATGGCCGAGGCCTCGCAGAAGGTGGATGCGGCAGCACCGCGCCTCGATGGCCTCTTTGCCATCAAGGGCGTGCTCGAGGTCGAGGACCAGGAGGAGGACGAGGCTGGGCGCACCGCGCTGCAGGGGGCCCTGCTGGAGGGGTTCGCCAAGGCCATTGCCCAATGCGCCGAGATGAGGCGCCAGGAGGGGCAGGCACTCGCCCGCGTCCTGCTCGGTCGCATCGACGAGATCGAAGCCCTCACGCATGCAGCGGACGCCAATCCGGCGCGCCAGCCCGCGGCGGTGCGCGATCGGCTTGCCGCGCAGATTGCCGCTCTCCTCGATGCGTCGTCGTCGCTCGATCCCGATAGGTTGCACCAGGAGGCGATCCTGATGGCCGCCAAGGCCGACATACGCGAGGAACTCGACCGGCTGCACGCCCATATTGCCGCTGCTCGCGATCTCCTGGCCAAGGGCGGGCCGGTGGGACGGCGCCTCGACTTCCTCGCCCAGGAATTCAACCGGGAAGTCAACACCCTTTGCTCCAAGGCGAATGATGTCAGCTTGACCGCGACCGGCCTTTCTCTCAAAGCAGTGGTCGAGCAATTCCGCGAACAGGTTCAAAATATCGAATGAGTAGCACTGCGTCCGTTCCTCAGCGCCGGGGCCTCCTGCTGATCGTTTCCTCGCCCTCCGGCGCTGGCAAGACCACGCTGACGCGCCTGCTTCTGGCCGAGGACAAATCGATGCATCTGTCGATCTCGGTTACCACCCGCCCGCGTCGCGGCAGCGAGATCGATGGCGTCCATTATCGCTTCATCGACGCAGGCACCTTCGAGACCATGCGCGAAAGAGACGAATTGCTGGAATCGGCCAAGGTCCACGGCAACTACTACGGCACGCCGGCAAGGCCGGTTGAGGAGGCGCTGGCCGCTGGACGCGATGTCCTCTTCGACATCGATTGGCAGGGCACCATGCAGATCTACAACAAGATGAGGCCCGACATCGTGTCCGTCTTCGTCTTGCCGCCATCGGTGGCCGAACTGAAGGCGAGGCTCGAGCGGCGGGCCGAGGACAGCGCGGAGATCATTCTGCAGCGCCTGCAGAATGCCCGCGTCGAGATCAGCCACTGGACCAAATATGACTATGTGCTGGTCAACACCGACCTGCAGACCACCTATGCCAAGCTCAAGGAAATCCTCGACGTCGAGCGCATGAAGCGCCAGGACAAGTCGCAGGTCAGCCGCCTAGTCGACACTTTGAAGGCGGATCTCGACGCCCTGACGCGCGGGCGTTGATGGGAAGGGGGCGTCGATCCCCCTGGCTTCCTGATTCTATTTCAAGGTGTTCGCGAGGGCGACGAAGGCGGCCACGGGAACTTCCTCGGCTCGCATCTCCGGACGCAGGCCCGTATCGGCCAACGCGGCCACCAGATCGTCACCAAGCCCTTTGAGGCTCTGGCGCAGCATTTTGCGCCGCTGGCCGAAGGCCGCCTGCGTGACCCGTTCCAGGGCGGCTGCGGTGCAGGGCAGGGGCGTCGATCGCGGACGCAGATGCACCACCGAAGAGGTGACCTTGGGCGGCGGCACGAAGGCACTTGGCGGTACGTCGAAAACGATTTCGGCTTCCGTCCGCCACCCGGCCAGGACGCCGAGGCGGCCATAGGCATCGTCCGCTTCGGTTGCCACGATACGTTCGGCGACCTCCTTCTGGAACATCAGCGTCATCGACTGGAACCAGGGCGGCCAAGGCTCGGTCTTCAGCCAGCCGATCAGCAGGGGCGTGGCGACATTGTAGGGCAGGTTGGCGGCGATGCGGACCGGCCCTTCCAGTCCTGCGATCAAGGCCGGCCAATCGGCTTCGAGGGCATCGCCGGCATGCACGGTCAGCCGGCCGGGATAATGAGCGGCAATTTCGGCCAAGGCCGCCAGACAGCGCTCGTCGCGTTCCACGGCAACCACGTGCCTCGCTCCGCAGGCCAGCAGCGCCCGGGTGAGGCCGCCAGGGCCGGGGCCGACCTCCACGACATTCACCCCCTCCAGCGAGCCGCCGGCACGCGCGATCTTGGCGGTGAGATTGAGGTCGAGCAGGAAGTTCTGGCCAAGCGACTTCTTGGCCATCAATTCATGCTGGCGGATGACCTCGCGCAGCGGGGGAAGAGTATCGATCTGCACCATGACGGGCCCCAAAGCGTTTTGCGATCTGACGGCGTTGCCCGGAATCGCAAAGACGCGCCAAGACAAGGAGTTAGAGCAGAGTGCGATTCGATGGAATCGCACTCTGCTCTAACGTGATATTCTGTCGGCCAGTGACAGGCTGGCGAGGAAACTGGAAGGGTTGGCCTT
The DNA here is from genome assembly GCF_057813875.1 of Labrys sp. F242. Taxonomy (NCBI): domain Bacteria; kingdom Pseudomonadati; phylum Pseudomonadota; class Alphaproteobacteria; order Hyphomicrobiales; family Xanthobacteraceae; genus Labrys; species Labrys sp. F242. Next base: position 1,067,879 of record NZ_JBVASG010000001.1, read on the forward strand.
GCCTGTGCCCGCAAGATCGAAGGCCGTGCCATGATCGGGCGAAGTGCGAACGAAGGGCAGGCCCAGGGTCACGTTGACGGCCTCGTCGAAGGCCAGCGCCTTGGCCGGTGCCAGGGCCTGATCATGATACATGCACAGGGCCGCATCATAGGTCTGCCGCGCCCGGGCATGAAACATGGTGTCGGCGGGCAGGGGACCCCGGGCGTCGATGCCGGCGGCCCTGAGCCTGGCGACGGCGGGTGCGACCACGGCGTTGTCCTCGCTGCCCAAAGTGCCGTTCTCGCCGGCATGGGGATTGAGCCCGGCAACCGCGAGGCGCGGTGCGGCGATGCCAAAACGAGCCCCGAGGTCCCGGGCAACGATCAGGCCTGTTTCGTAGATCAAGTCCTCGGTGAGGGCCGTGGGCACGTCGGCCAGGGGGATGTGGATGGTGACCGGCACAACCGCGACGGTTTCGGACCAGATCATCATCACGGGCCTAAAGGCTGCTTCTCGATATTGCCCATCAGTGGCTCGATCGGGAAGAATCGGCTTGCCATCGCCCTGCCAATGGCGCCGGGCCAGTTCGCCCAGGAATTCGGTGTGCCCGGGATGGCCGAAACCGGCGCGGTAGAGCACCTCCTTCATGATTGGTGACGTCACCACGGCCCGAGCATGGTTCTCGCGAATTGACAGTATGGCTCGTTCGATCGACTCGATGACCGCACCGGCACCAGCGACATCGGGCTTGCCGGGCCGATCGGGTACCGGATTTAGCAGGGGGACTACGGGAAGGCCGCGCGCGAAGGCTGCAGGCGCGCCGGCTTCGTCGGTCTCGATGATGGCAAGGTCCAGGCCGATCCGTCTGGCGCGCGCCGACAACAGGGCGGGGTCGGCATAGACGAAGAAGGGCGCCTCTTCCCGGCGGGCTGCACCTGCCATCACGATCAGTTCGGGCCCGATGCCAGCCGGTTCTCCCATGGTCAAGACAATCGGCAGGGCGGGCTGTTCGGTCGGCATTGTCAGGTCAGATGGGCTCGCTTGATCTCAGAAGGTCTTCAGATTGCCGTAGCGGTCGGTATAGCTGCTCGGCTTGGTGACATTGAGATCGTCGAAGTCGCTGTTCCAGACCTTGTTGGTGAATTCCTTCGGGCTACCACTGACGCCGAGGCCACGCAGCTGCAATTGGAACTGCACCGTGGTGTCGTATTTCAACGACGTGGTGTCATAGGAACGCGAGACGCTCATGCCGAGCGCGATGCAGGCGTCGACATAGGTCAGTCCGGCATAGCTCGACGCGAATTTCTTCGTCTTCATATCGTAAAGAGCACCGGCGCTGGCGATCCAGTTCTCGCTCAGCTTCAGGGCGGCCTTGCCGTTGACGCCTTCGCGATCGTCGAGCCCAAGCAGGGGCTGGGCATCGTAGCGCGCATAGGTGACATCGGCCTTCAGGCGTCCGAGGGTGCCGAGGACACCGATCTCGAACTGCCGCATGTCCCAGTTCTTCTGGTCGAAGCGGGCACCCGACATCACGGCAAAATTGTTCACCGGCTGCAGATAGACACGCCCGACATAGTCGGAAACGTTGCGATCCAGTCCCGACTGCAGGCCCGTATTGGCCATGTCGCCGGTGGTGTAGGGGTTGGTGCCGCCGAAGGAATAGGACTGGCCGAACATGGCGTTATAGTAGCCGCCGCCATTGGTGGTCAGCGAATATTGCAGGCCAGCATTGATGCGAGAGCCGTCCTCGACCCGGTCATAGCCGGAATACTTGTCCCAGGCGAACAGGTTGCTGTCGTCGAAAATCAGGCTCTGTGCGTCTTCGTTGGGGAAGACGCCGCTCTGCATCGCCTTGGGGCGCAGGATGATCTGGGCGATCGGTTCGATGATCTGCGTACCCCAATCGGACTGCGAGATGAAGGGATAGCGGTAGTCGAGGCCGATGGCCGGCACCAGGCGTGCGGCCGTATCGTTCTTCTTGTTGCTGACGAACTGGTCGGCAGGGTTGCCGTCGAGCTGGGTGAAGCCCAGATCGCCGCGGACATAGGCGAAGGGGGTCCACTGCTGCCCATAGGTGTCGGTAAAGGTCTTCTTCCAATAGGCGTTGATCGAGGCGCGGGTATAGGTGCCATCAATGCCGCGCTGCAGGCAGTTCGTCCGGGTTTTCGGAGAGAGGTTGTCGCAGTTGTAGCCCAGAATATTGTCGAAGGCAGCCTGCTGACGCGTCAGGCTGGTCAGATTGAAGTTCCAGCCCAGTTCGCCGCCGAGCACCGGGTGGTCGACGATATAGTCATAGTCGAGCACTGGCGCGACGACGGGCAATTGTTTCTGTACGTCGGCCGTGGTCAGGCCCTGGAAATAATAGGCGCGCAGATCGAACCAGGATTTGGTGCCCACGCCCGTCAGATAGACGGTGGAGGTCGCCTCGGTCTTGCCCCGCAGATTGTCGAGCCGGTAGTCGCGCCAATAATATTTGTCGCTCAGCAGCGAGCCGTCCCAGCCGAAGCGCCATTTGTCGTTCAGCCAGAATTCGCCCTTGGACGAAATCGAGCCGCGCCAATTCGGCTTGCCAATATCCTCATTGGCGAACTTGTCCGGGTCGCTGATAAAGGCACCCGATGCCATCACCGAGTAGGCGCCATTCAGCGTGCGATGGCGCCACTCGATCTGGCCCGTCGGCCCCTGACTGCTGGCATAGCCGGGCGTGAGCGTCAGATCGTAGTTGGGAGCGAGGTCGATGAAATAGGGCAGTTCGGCCCCATAGCCGATCCGGGAGCTATGGAAATAGCGCGGCGTGATGAAGCCGCTCTTGCGGGTGACGGTCGGGTCGGGGGTCGACATATAGGGCAGGTAGGCGATCGGCATGCCGAAGAACTCAAAGCGAGCATCTTCGAAATAGATCATCTTCTCCTGCTGGTTGTGGATGACCTTGACAGCCTTGATCTGCCACAGCGGCGGCTTTTGCGGATTGTCGGCACAGGGCGAGCAGGCGGAATAGATGCCGTTCTGGAACACGGTGACGTTGCCGCCGGTGCGCTCGGCCCGGTTGGAGGCGATATAGAGCTCGTCCGCCGTCACCGTCTTCAGCGAATTGACGAAGCCGTCCTTGAAATCGTCGGTGAGGTCGAAATTATCGGCATAGGTCTTCGTGCCGTCGGCTTCGGTGATCACGACATTGCCGTTGGCGCGCACGCGCTTGCCCTTGCGGTCATAGACCACACGGTCTGCCTGCAGGGCGCGGCCATTGTAGTAGATCTGCACCGTGCCGATGGCCGTTACGACCTCGTTGTCCTGATCATACTGCATCTCCCTGGCCTTGAGGACCATGTTGGAGCTGCCTTGGCCTCCGGCACCATCGGAACGTGCACCCAAGGGCCCGAGCAGGTTCTCCTGGGCGTGAACTTTCGATGGCAACAACGCAAACGACAGCGCTGCAACCGCAACGGTGGTGCACAGCATGGTCGTAAGGAAGTGGCGAGCTGATACGCGCATCAGCCATCCTCCTGGTTAAGCAACACGGTAAATCCGATCAGGGCCGCAATGGCGGCCGGAGTCCAAGCGGCGACGGCCGGCGCAACCAGCCCCGCAATGCCCAGGTCCTTGGCCATTTTGGTTACGACATACAGCAAGAAACCCGCCCCGATTCCACTCAAGATCATCACACCAATACCACCCAGGCGAGCAAACCGAAGCGATACCGTCGCGGCGATCAGCACCATCGCCACGAGCAGCAGGGGACGAGCAAGAAGCGTCTGATATTGCAACCGGTAGTCATTTGCTTCAAGTCCCGCGGCGCCCTGTTGTTCGATTGACGAAGGGAGTCTCCAGAAAGACACGCTGTCTGCCGACACCGCAAATTGCTGATCAACCTGAGACTTGGTCAAATTGCTAGGAAAATCAACGGTTTCTGAGGTTTTTACCGACTGGTTGGGGATGAATTCCTGAACCTTGGATAGATGCCAGGCACCGTTGTCAAGTTTTGCGGTATCCGCCTCGATGCGCCTGATAAAGCGGCCATCGGCATCGAGGGCATAGATGGTGACCCCCGTCAGCGCGCCGTTGTCGCTATTCTCGGCCGAGGTATGGATGACCGCCTGGCCATCGCGGATCCAGCGGCTCTTGTCGTCGTCGCGCACCTGGCGAGAGCCGAAGACACGCGTATCGAGCACGTCGCTTCTGGTTTTCAGCGCTGCCGAGAGCGGGTTGAAGGCCATCGCGGCAAGGAGGCCGAGGAGGACGGCACAGATGATCGGCGGGGCCAGGAACTGCCAGACCGACAGGCCGGCGGCGCGCATCACCACCAGTTCGAGCCGTAGGCTGAGATTGACGAAGCAGATGATGGCCCCGAACAGGAAGACGAAGGGCAGGGTCTGCTCGATGATGGAGGGCGTCCGCAGCAGAGACAGAGTGGCGATCGAGCCTACGGATACATGTGGCAAGTCGCTGGCGCGCCGGCTGGTCTCGGCAAAATCCAGCAGGAAGATCATGACGAACAGGAAGGCGAGCACGCCGAAAATGGCGATCAGGAAGCGCTTGCTGAGGTAACGACCGAGGGTGGAGGTCATGATCATGCGCGCGCCGTCCGGTTGGCGAGGCGCGAAGTCAGGTCATTGTACCAGTTCGTCAAGCTGCGCGGCAGCGACAGGCGCAAATGGCCGGTAATGACGGCAAGGCAGATCAGGGACGTCAGGACCGGCACGCCGAATGCGATATAGACGCCGCCAGCCGTGTGCACGCTCAGACTCTGCGTGGCGATGAAGCCGAGAATGCGCACCACCACGACGCTCAGAATGGCAAAACCGATCGCGCTGGCCCGACCCTGGCGGGTTGTGCGCGCCTGGCCGAGGAAGGCGAGGGCGATCAGCATGAAGGCGATCGGATAGAGGGGAGCGGTAAACCGGTCCACAAGTTCGCCGCGAACGCGGCCACGCTCGGCCGGTCCTTTCATCTCGGATGGCTGGGCGTTCCAGAGTTCACTGGTGTAGCGGTCGCGCGGCTTGTAGTTGATGGCATCGTTGTCGTCGCGGGCGAGCTGGGAGAGGTCGAACTGATATTGCTCGAAGGTGACGATCGAGGCATCCGAGGAGGCGCCGCCTTCCTGCTGCTGCAGCGAGCCGTTGTTCAGGACCAGCACCAATCCCGTCGAGGTATCGACGATCTTGCCGGTCCCGGCGATATAGGTCTTGGTCTTGCCCTTGTCGCGAGCATCCTGCACGAAAATACCGAGCAGCGTGCCATCTTCCTGGCGTTTACGGATATGGAAGGTGAAGCCGCGCAGAGCGGTGAACTGGCCTTCCTTGAGGAAGTGCTGCACCACGTCGGCCGCGGCGGCGACACGCCAGGCGGTCAGCTCATGCTGGCTGGCAGGCTGGATATAGAGGGTGACGGCGGCGATCCCCGCGGCGACGAGGCCGGTAATGCCGGCAAAGGGCGTGATCAGCCGCGAGGGGGAATAGCCCGCCGCATTGAGAACGACAAGTTCGGAACCGGCATTGAGACGTTGCAGCAGCCATACTGCGGCCAGGAAGACAGCAAGTGGCGCGACCACCACCATAAGCGCAGGCAGGGCAAGCGAACTGATGGCCAGGAAGACCAGGACGGACTGGCCCTGTGCCGTCATGACATTGAACTCGCGCAGGGCGCCGACCATCCAGGCCAGGAGCGTCAGCACGACGAGGCAGACCAGAAAGGCAAAGCCAAACTGTCTGGCAATATATCGGCTGACGAGGTTCATTGCCTTCTCGGGTCTCCTACCCGTTGCTTGTATCCTCCTGCTAGGTGGCAGGCGAGACGTTTGTATGGCAGGACCGAGGCTGCGAGCGATTTGTTGTAGACATGGTTACGGATTGACATGCAAAAGTCCCAACAAGCCGTCAACCGCGCGGCAGCTTCCTAGAATGGGCATCAATTATGGTTTCCGAATTGAAACTGTCTTTTTCAAAAGTCGAGAAAATTGCCGACGGCATTGCCGTCATATTCACAAATATCGATTTGGCCGTATCGCCTGAAACGGAAGCTGCTCTACCGGGTATCGGCAGTCTGGTCAAACGTGCGGCTTCCGCCGATAATTTCAAGGGGAAGGCGCTGGCCTCCCTCGACATTCTTGCTCCGTCCGGCCTGCCGGTGGACCGGGTGATCGCGGTTTCTCTCGGCAAGGCTGAAGAAAGCGCCCGCACCGATTGGGTCAAGGCCGGTGGCAATGTGATCGGCAAGCTGCCGGTCTCGGCGAAGACGGTTACCGTGGTGCTGGACCTGCCGGAGGCGGCCATCACCGCCGATCAGGTGGCGGACTTCGCCCTCGGGGCCAGGCTGCGGGCCTATAAGTTCGAGCGCTACAAGACGCGCAAGCAGGACGATGCGGCGAGCAAGGTGCTTGAACTGACGATCGCCAGCGGTGTCGACGGCGCGGCCAAGAAGGCTGGCAAGTCTCGCGAGGCGATCGCCGACGGCGTCAGGCTTGCTCGCGATCTCGTCAACGAGCCGCCGAACGTGCTCTATCCCGAGGCCTTCGCCAAACGCGCGGCCGAACTGGAGGAACTCGGCGTCGAGATCGACATTCTCGACGTCAAGGCCATGAAGAAACTCGGCATGGGGGCGCTGCTCGGTGTCGGCCAGGGCTCCGAGCATGACAGCCGGCTGGTGGTGATGCGCTGGAATGGCGCCAAGAATCGCGAGGCCAAGCCTGTTGCCTTCATCGGCAAGGGCGTGACCTTCGACACCGGCGGCATTTCCATCAAGCCGGCTTCCGGCATGGAAGACATGAAGGGCGACATGGGCGGTGCGGCCTGCGTGGTCGGGTTGATGCACGCGCTTGCCGCCCGCAAGGCCAAGGCCAACGTCATCGGGGCCATCGGCGTGGTCGAGAACATGCCAGACGGCAAGGCCCAGCGTCCGGGCGATATCGTCACCTCGATGTCGGGCCAGACCATCGAGATCATCAACACCGACGCCGAGGGCCGGCTCGTGCTGGCGGATGTGCTCTGGTACATCCAGGACAAGTACAAGCCGCAATTCATGGTCAATCTCGCCACGCTCACCGGCGCCATCATGGTGGCGCTCGGCCAGGAATATGCCGGCCTCTTCTCCAACAATGACGAGCTCGCCGGGCGCCTGTTCGTGGCAGGGCAGACGACGGGCGAGAGGGTCTGGCGCATGCCGCTCGGCCCTGAATACGACAAGCTGATCGATTCCAAATTCGCGGACATGAAGAACACCGGCGGCCGCAATGGCGGGTCGATCACGGCGGCCCAGTTCCTGCAGCGCTTCGTCAACGAGACGCCTTGGGCCCATCTCGACATCGCCGGCACCGCCATGGGCTCGCCCGCCAGCGACGTCAACCGCAGTTGGGCTTCGGGCTGGGGCGTGCGCCTGCTCGACCGGCTGGTGGCTGAGCATTACGAGGGGTGAGGATCACACTGTTCGGCACGCCTGACAGCGTCTATACACGGATCATCCGGCTGATCCTGGATTTCAAGAATGTCGGTCATGACTTTGTCATGGCTGATATTTTCGACGACAGGGGCGTGCCGAATGAGTATGAGCGGCTGCATCCGTTCCGGCGTATTCCGAGCATCGAGATCGATGGTACGGTCGTCTATGAGACCGACGCCATTGCGCATTATCTCGAGGCGCTGCTGCCCGATCCTTTCCTGATACCGGCCGATCCTCGCGCGGCTGTACGCATGCGACAGATCATGCGCGTGGTCGACAATTACGCCTATCGGCCTCTCGTATGGGGAATCTACGTGCCACAATGGTGGCGCGATGGCACGATGCCCACCCCGGAGACTCTGGCGCAGGCCGAGGTGGCATTGCGTGCCCTGCAGGAATTGGTATGCGAGGGGGGTGTCGGGCTTTCTCCCAACTTGGCTTGGTGTTACCTCGCACCCGTCCTGGCCGTTGCCGACAGTGTCTCGGCTGGAAGCGAATTGATCGATCGCGTGCCGGCGCTGAAGGAATGGTGGCATTCTATCCGAAACGCGCCTGCCATGCTGCGGACGCGCTCGCCGGAAAGCGACTATTGAGAAAGGGGAGATGATGACGGAATTGCTCTTCTATCATCTGCAGAGAGCCCCGCTTGAACGGATTCTGCCGGGCCTTTTGGAAAAATCCCTGCAGCGCGGCTGGCGTTGCGCGGTGCAGGGGCCACAGGAGCGCCTGCGCGCGCTCGACGACGTATTGTGGACCTATAATGACGAAGCCTTCCTGCCGCATGGCCTGGAGAGTGACGATGGTCCGGCCCAGCCGATCGTGCTGGTGGCGCATGAAGGCAATCCCAACGGGGCCGTGATTCGTTTCCTCGTCGATGGCGCGCCCTTGCCGACGGATGCGCCGAGCTATGAACGCATCGTGCTGATGTTCGACGGCAACGACGCCGACGCCGTGCAGGGGGCGCGGGATCAGTGGAAGCAGGCCAAGGAACTCGGCTTTGCCGCGACCTATTGGCAGCAGAGCGACGAGGGGCGCTGGGAAAAGAAGGCGTAGGCCAGACCTGATCGAATCGGAAATCGATCTAAAGCGCTTTGCGATTTGGCGGAATCACTTCAAATCGCAAAGACGCGTCGAAACAAAGAGTTAGAGAAAAGTCTGGTTCGGAGAAATCGCACTTTGCTCTAAGCGCATTCCTGCCCCCCGGCTGACGAAACTTCCGGACCCTGCCCGAAATGCGCGCGGACATGGTCGATGAAGGCGCTTGCCATCCAGGTAATGGGAAATTGGCGCGGTGTGATGATCACGGCCTTTTGCGGGGGCAGCACATCCTCGAGCTCCACGATGGCCAGCGGGAGGCCATCCTCGCTGACACCGGACCGGGAGCGCGTGGTCAGCAGGGCAATACCGAGGCCGTTGGCGACGAGGCCGCGCACCATGTCGATCGTGCGTGCCTCCATCCCCAGGGTGGGTGTCACCCCCGCCTGGCGGAACAGTGCCAGGAAATAGTCGCGGCTGTGCGGCAGATTGATCAGGATCAGCGGCCAGGCCGCGAGATCCTGTAGCCGGGCGCGGCGTTTGTCGGCAAGCGGATGGCCGGCCGGAACGAGCACGTAGGGTTTGAATTCAGCGACGGTCTCGGCCGTGCCGGTGCGGCCGAGATCGAGATCGTAGAGAAGCGCAACCTCGATCAACCCGTTGTCGACCAGCCGGTGCAGTTCCTCGATATCGCCCTCTCGCATCCGGACTTCGACATGCGGATGGGACTGGCGAAAGGCGCGGATGATGGGCGGCATGTGCAGTGGGCCCAGCGTTGCGAGACACCCGACGTCGACGAAAGTCTTCCGCCCGGACGAAACGCCCGGCGAGGCGGCCCAGGCATTGATCTGGGAGAGGATGGAGCGAGCTTCGGCAAGCTTGTCGCGCCCGGCCTGGGTGAGGACGAGGCCCTGGGCGTGGCGGCGCACGAACAGGGGCTGACCGACCCTTTCCTCCAATTGGCGGATGGCCACGGAAATCGCCGGCTGGGAGACATGAAGGGCGCGGGCCGCCTGGGCTGTGCCCTCATGCTCGGCGGCAGCAACGAAATAGCTCAGCTGGCGTACTGTGACCATGAATAGGAAAAACTTATTCTGTTGATGCAATAAGATTATTTGCATCTATTCAAGAACTGTCAAATCCTGCGGAAGAACCAAGGAATAGTCATGACTGGATTTGACCTGCCGCTCGAGGGCCTCGTCGTGCTCGATTTTTCGCGCGTGCTCGCGGGGCCCTTCGCCACCGCTCTCCTCGCCGATGCTGGCGCCGACATCATCAAGGTCGAGGGACGCGAAGGCGACGACTATCGCCATGTCGGCCCGTTCGTCGGCAACGACAGCGCCCTGTTCGAATTCGCCAATCGCGGCAAGCGCAGCATCGTACTCGACCTTAAGAGCGAGGCCGACCGTGCCACGGCGCGGCGGCTGGCGGCCGGGGCCGACGTCGTGGTCGAGAATTTCCGGCCGGGCGTCGCATCGCGGCTCGGCATCGCCTATACCGACCTCGTCGGTGAGAATCCCGATCTCGTCTATCTCAGCATTTCCGGTTTCGGACAGGAAGGTGTCGGGCGCGATCGGCCGGCCTATGACATCATCGTGCAGGCGGAGAGCGGGCTGATGGCGTTGACGGGCACGTCCGACGGGCCGCCCACCTTGATCGGGGAGGCCATCGGCGACATTGCCGCCGGTCTGTATGGCGCCTGGGCCGTCACCGCCGCGCTGTGGCAGCGCGAGCGCACCGGGCGTGGCTGCCATATCGACCTCGCCATGTTCGATGCGCTGCTTTCGCTGCTGCCGACCGGAGCGTGCCGCTATCTGGCGACGGGCCGCGTGCCGATGCGCGCCGGCAACCGCCACCCGCTCTCGGCGCCTTTCGGGGCCTATCGAACCGCTGACGGCCATGCGGTGATTGCGGTCCTCAATGAGAAGCTATTTGCCCATTTCGCCGCGACCATCGGCCAGCCCGAACTGGCGAGCGATCCGCGCTATCATACCGATTCTCTGCGCTCGGACAACGAGCCGGCCTTGCGCGTCTGCGTGGAGCAATGGACGGGGGGGCGGTCGACCGACGAGGTGGTGAAGGTCCTGGCCAGCGCCGGCATCCCAGTGGCACCGATCAGCACCGTGGCGCAGGCGATCGATTCGGAGCAGGCGCGCGGGCGTGGCCTTTTTCGGCAAGGGAGCATTGTCCCCCTGCCGGAACAGCCTGCCCATTTCTCCGGCTCCCGGCGTGGCCGGCCCATGCGAGCGCCGCGGCTCGGAGAGCACACGCACGACATCCTCGCCGGTCTGGCCGCACAGGAGGAGCGCTCATGAATTTCGAGCCGGATGCCGACACCCTCGCGGTGGTCGAACAGATCCGCCGCTTCGCCGAGGACGTCCTCAAGCCGAATGCCCGTGAGATCGATGCGAACGGGATCTTCGCGTCGCGGCATATTCCGGCTCTGGCCGAACTGGGCGCGATGGGCATGAACCTGCCGGAGGCATGGGGCGGCCCCGGCCTCTCGCCGGTGGCGCTCTATCTTGCCGTCGAGGCCTTGGCGGCCGGTTGCGGTTCCACCGTCTCCATGATGACGGCGCATTTCCTGGCGACCGATGCGATCCTCATCGGTGGCGACGATGCGCAGCGCAGCCGCTATCTGCCAGATGCGGCTGCAGGCAAGACCGTTGGCGCATTCGGCCTGACCGAACCGGCTGCGGGCTCCAATCCGGCCGATATGACGACCCGAGCCGTCTGGGACGGAGGGTCGTATCATCTACGAGGCGTCAAGCATTTCATCTCCAACGCGGCGCATGCCGATTTCATCGTCGTATTCGCCAAGACCGATGCCGCGGCAGGCGCGCGCGGCATCAGCGCCTTTGTGGTCGAACCGGCGAAAGGGGGGGTGAAAGTCGGTCCGCCCGAAAGGACGATGGGCCTGCGCGGTGGACATGTGTTCGAGGTCGAGTTCGACTGCCGCGTCGGCGAGGAGGCCAGGCTGGGACCCGAGGGGAGTGGCTTCAGAACCGCCCTGAAGACGCTCGACAATGGTCGCACCGAAGTCGCTGCCATGTGCACCGGAATGGCCGGCGAGGCGCTGGCCATGGCGGTGGAATGGGCGAAGACCCGCCACGTCGGCGGCCATCCGATCGCCGAGTTCCAGGGCCTGCAATGGATGCTCGCCGACATGGCGACCGAACTCGATGCCGCTCGCCTGATGGGACTGAGGGCCGCCTCCCTGCGCGAGAAGGGTGAGCGTTTTTCGAAGGAAGCCTCCATGGCCAAGCTGTTTGCCTCGGAAAAGGCCGGATCGATCATCGACCGCGCCCTGCAGATCCATGGCGGCTATGGCTATTCCCAGGAATTGCCCCTGGAGAGGATGGCGCGCGATGTCCGTATCATGCGCATTTACGAGGGTTCCTCGGAGGTACAGCGCAACATCATAGCGCGCATGGTGCTTGCCTGAGTGTTGTACGATCTGACGACTACCGCAAATCGTAGAGACTTGTCGCAACGAAGGGAGAGCAAGGACGTGGCTTCATCAAAGCGCGCTTTGCTCCCGGCGTCCTGATAGTAATACCTCCTCATGATTTAACGCGAGGCCGTGAACCATAAAACTGTCGTCGGGCGAAGGCGAAATCCTCTCTCGACGGTGCGCTAAAAAGCGGCTTCAATCCAATGGCTATCCAGGTGGAGAACATAATGAAAATCGGAACCTTATTGTGTGGCGCGCTGCTTGGGCTTGCCTTTGGCGGGCTCTCGGGAATGGCAGCGTCGGCCGATCAGCTGAGCAATGTCAAAAGTGCCGGTAAGATCGTGACGGCGACGGATATGCACTATGCACCGTTCGACATGGTCGTCGACGGCACCTATCAGGGCATGACCAAGGACCTGTTCGACAATGTCGCCAAGGAGATCGGCGTCGAACCCGTCTATCAGGACCTGCCCTGGACCTCCCAGCTTCCGGGCCTGGAAGTGTCGAAATTCGACATCGTCATCGCGCCGGTGACGATCACGCCGGAACGGCTCGAGCGCTACACCTTCACCCTGCCGATCGCCGACGCGACCGTCGGCATCGTCAAGGCCGCCGCCAACAAGGACATCAACAAGCCCGAGGACATCGCCGGCAAGACCGTCGGCGTGCAACAGGGCACGGCGCAGTTCAAGCAGTTGCAGGAATTCGGTGCTAAGGTCGGCAATGTGACCGTCAAGGAATACGGCACCACCGACGAGGCCTATGCCGATCTTGCCGCCGGTCGCCTCGATGCCGTGGCGGGCTCGGCGCCCAATCTTGCCTATCTTGTCAAGCAGCGTGGCGATGTGTTCGCCCTGCCTGAAGTGTCGACCTTCGGCAAGCCGACCTATTTTGGCTGGGTGCTCCGCAAGGGCGACGACAGCGCGAGCTTTGCCGGGGCCATCAAGGATGCCATCGTCAAGATGACCAAGGACGGGCGCGTCAAGGCGATCCAGGAAAAATGGCTCGGCAAATATACCGAGCTGCCGCTGGAGGTGCCGGCCAAGTGACCTGAAGTGTCTTCCGATTTGACGGATCCCGTCAGATCGCCAAGGCGCGTCGCAAAGAAGAGCTGGAGTAGGGTGTGATTCGCAGGAATCGTGCCTTGCTCTGGGAACGCATGGCCGCCTGGCGGCGCCGTGCTTCGGTCACTGGGCCTCCCCGCATGTTCTCGCTGAATGCCTTCATCAAGAGCTTCCACGCGCTGGCGCTGGGAGTGCCCAGTACCCTGATCGTCTCCCTGTTGGGCATTGCGATCGGGCTCCTCGTCGGCGCGATGATCTGCGCCGGCGCCCTGTCGCTCTCGCGTACGCTGCGGTCGGCAGCCGCCGTTTGGATCAGTTTCTTTCGCGGCGTGCCGCTGATGGTACAGTTGCTTTTGATGTTCTACCTCCTGCCGGTGACCGGCATCAACGTGCCGCCAATGGTGGCGGCGGTGCTGGCCGTCGGCCTGTGCTCCAGCGCCTATGTTGCCGAAATCTGGCGGGGCGCCATCAATGCGCTGCCCCGCGGACAGGCCGAGGCGGCGGTCGCCATCGGCATGCTGCCGCACGCGATCTGGACCCGGATCATCCTGCCGCAGGCGGTCCGCCTGTCGTTGCCGGCGCTCGTCAATGAACTCATCCTCTTGGTCAAGGCCTCCTCGCTGGTCTCCCTGGTCGGGATCTGGGAGATCACGCGAGCCAGCCAGGCGGAGGCTGGCGCGAGCTATCGCCCGCTCGAAGCCTATGTCGCGGCGGGATGCCTTTATCTCGTGATCAATCTGTGCCTGGCCACGCTTGGCCGGTACCTGGAACGAAGGGCGGCGGCATAATGGAGCTGATCGTTCACTACGGGCCGGCACTGCTGCGCGGTTTCGGCATGACGGTGCTGTGCTGGCTGGTCGGAACCGCCTGTTCCGTGGTCCTGGGCCTCGTCATCGCGCTTGCCCAGCGCTACGGGCCGGCGCCGTTGCGCTGGCTGCTCGTCGGTTATGTCGAGGCCATTCGCGGCACTCCCTTCCTGGTTCAGCTGTATGTGCTCTATTATGGCGGCCCCGCCTTCGGCTTGAGGCTGGATGCCCTGCCGGCGGGCCTGATCGGGCTGTCGATCTATGGCAGTCCCTATTTCGCCGAGATCTTCCGCTCGGGCTTCAATGCGGTCGCGGTGGGGCAGATCGAGGCGGCGCGAACCATCGGCATGAGCGAGTTCGCCATCGTGCGGCGCATCCTGCTGCCGCTCGCCTTGGTTTCGTCCCTGCCGGCGCTGGTCAATTTCGCCATCATCCTGACCAAGGAAACGGTGGTGCTCTCCACCATCACGGTGCCCGAGCTGCGCTATCAGGTCGACCGGATGATCACCGAGACCTTCCGCTATTTCGAGGCCACTTTGGCGCTGGCTCTGTTCTTCTGGGGTCTAGTGGAACTCGTCTCCCGGCTCGGTCGCTGGCTGGAAAGCCGCGTCACCCATTACATGATCGAAAGACGCTGATATGGAGCAGGCTTCCTCCGTCGAGATCCACAAGGTCGACAAGTTCTATGGGCCGTTCCAGGCGCTGAAGCAGATCTCCGTCTCGGTTCCCCCCGGCAAGGTCACCTGCCTGATCGGCCCCTCCGGATCGGGAAAGTCGACCCTGCTGCGCTGCATCAACTTCCTCGAAGAGTATGATGCCGGCGAGATCCGCATCGACGGCCGGCTGATCGGCTACGAGACCCCGGGTGGCCGCCGCATGGCCTCGGGCAAACTGCGCGAGATGCGCCGGCGCATCGGCATGGTGTTCCAGCAGTTCAATCTCTGGCCGCATATGACCGCGCTGCAGAATGTCGCCGAAGGACTTGTCCAGGTACGCGGCTTCTCCAAATCCGAGGCTGGTGCGCGCGCGGCTGAGGCGCTGCGCAAGGTCGGACTGGCCGACAAGATGGCGAGCCACCCCGGCCGGCTTTCGGGCGGGCAGCAGCAGCGCGTCGCCATCGCCCGCGCCATCGCCATGGAACCCCAGCTCATGCTGTTCGACGAGCCGACTTCGGCGCTCGATCCCGAACTCGTCGGTGAGGTGCTGAATGTCATGAAGCAGCTTGCCGCGGAAGGCATGACCATGGTGGTCGTCACCCATGAGATGGGCTTTGCCGCCCATGTCGGCGACCAGGTGGGCTTCATGGAAGCGGGCGAACTGGTTGCCGTCGATACGCCGGCGGCCATCTTCCACGACCCGGCCGACAGGCGTATCCAGTCTTTCCTGCGGACTTATAACGAGCGCAACAGTTTCTAGCGCGGCAAGCCTTGCTGCACGAGGCTTGCCGCAGGCCTACCCCTTCAACTGCGCCATGACGCCGGCAATGTCGCCCATGCCCCAATGCTCGGCGATCAAGCCGGCCTCGACGCGGAAGATGTCGCAAGAGGTGAAGCGCAAGGTTTTGCCCGTGGGGGCGATGCCGAAATAAGGGCCCTTATGCGTGCCGGTATAGACGAAGCTCGCGGCGACCTTGGCGCCCTGGCTCACATGCGTCTCTATCGCGACCTGCAGGTCCGGCATGGCGGTGAGGCGGGCCTGGAAGAAGGCCACGGTCGCCTGCTTGGCACTCAGCTCTTTGCGAGCCGGAGCGGCGGCACTGGCCTGGTTGTTGATGTAGGTCTCGGCGAACAGAGCGGCGAAGCCGTCGATATCGTGTGCATTCAGCCGAGCCGCGAAGCGCTCGGCGGCATTGGGCTCCTGCGCCAGTGCCGGCAGGCTCGTGCCACCCGCCAGGGCGAGCCCGCCCAGGATCATCAGTCTGCGTCCACAATCCATATCAGGCCTCCGTTCTTGCGTCAGGAAGACGCGTCCTCCAGGGCGGCACTGGCTTCCAGCCAGGCCTCTTCGGCGAGGAGAAGTCTTTCCTCGGCGGTGGCGCGGGCCTTGGCCATCTCGGCCGCCTTGTCGGGCGAACGCTCGAAAAGGCCGGGACGCGACAGCTTCTCGTCGAGATCCGCGATGATGGCCTGCAGCTTCTCCATGGCGGCCTCGATCTGGCGGATCCTCTCGCGGTCAGCCGCGGTTTGCGCCCGCCGCGCAGCATTGGTCTGGCGCTGCGTCGGCTCGCCGTTGCGCTCGCTTTTCTCCACGGCCGGCTTGGCCAGGACCAGGCGACGATAATCCTCCATGTCGCCCTCAAAGCCCTTGACCGTGCCGTCGGCCACCAGCCAGAGCCGGTCGACGCAGGCTTCGAGCAGATAGCGGTCATGGCTGATCAGGATGACCGCGCCGGGATAGTCGTTGAGCGCCTGGATCAGGGCCTGGCGGCTGTCGATGTCGAGATGGTTGGTCGGCTCGTCCAGGATGAGCAGATGCGGGCCGCCGAAGGTGGCCAGACCCATCAGCAGGCGTGCCTTCTCGCCGCCGGAAATGTTGGAGACCGGGGTGTCGGCCTTATCGGCGCCGAAACCGATCTGGGCGGTGCGGGCGCGGATCTGGGCTTCGGTGGCGCCGACCATCATCTCGGCGACATGGTCGCGGGCCGAGGCCGCCGGATTGAGCTCGTCGAGCTGATGCTGGGCGAAATAGGCGACCTTCAGCGCAGAGGAGCGCCGCATGCGGCCAGCCATCGCCGCCAGGCGCCCGGCCAGCAGCTTGGCGAAGGTCGACTTGCCGTTGCCGTTGGAGCCGAGCAGGCCGATGCGATCCTCGCTGTCGACAGAAAGGTCGAGCCGCGACAACACCGTGCGCTCGCCATAACCGGTGCTGGCGCCTTCCAGCGCGATGATCGGCGGTGACAGCGGCTTGGCGGGCGGCGGAAAGTCGAAGGGCCTGACTTCCTCGTCGACAATTGCCGCCACGGGCTCCATGCGCGCCAGCATCTTCATGCGCGACTGGGCCTGGGCCGCCTTGGTGGCCTTGGCCTTGAAGCGGTCGATGAAGGACTGGATGTGGCGGCGCTGGTCTTCCTGCTTCTTCCTGAGCTTCAGGCTCAGCGCCTGCTTTTCTCGGCGCTGTCTTTCGAAGCCGTCATAACCGCCGCGATAGAGTTCGAGCCGGCCCTCGGTCAGATGCAGGATGTAGTCGACCGAGGCGTTGAGGAGGTCGCGGTCATGGCTGATCACCACCACGGTATGCGGGTAGGAGGCGAGATAATCCTGAAGCCAGAGCGTGCCTTCGAGGTCGAGATAATTGGTGGGCTCGTCCAGCAGCAGGAGATCCGGCTCGGTGAAGAGCAGGGCGGCCAGCGCCACGCGCATGCGCCAGCCGCCCGAGAATTCCGAGCAGGCACGGCTTTGTGCGGCATGGTCGAAGCCCAGACCTGCCAGGATGGTGGCGGCGCGGGCCGGCGCGGCATGGGAATTCTTGTCGGCGAGGCGGGTCTGGATCTCGGCGATGCGATGAGGATCGCTGGCGGTCTCCGCCTCGGCCAGCAGGGCCGTGCGCTCCTCGTCGGCCGCCAGCACCACCTCGATCAGGCTTTCGGGCCCACCCGGCGCTTCCTGGGCGACGCGGCCGATGCGCATGCCGCGCGGCACCGAGACGCTGCCGAGATCGGGGGAGACCTCGCCCATGATCATACGGAACAAGGTGGTCTTGCCGGTGCCGTTGCGCCCAAGAAAGCCGACGCGCGCATCCGGCGGCAGCGCCACCGTGGCGTTGTCGAACAGGACGCGGGAACCAAGACGAAAAGTGAGGCCGTTCACATGCAACATGGCCGGGCTTTTGGCATGAGCCGGGCGGCAGGGCAATCATGCAATGCCTGCCGATGGCGATCGGCCGGCAAATGGCCGAAATCTTCAAGGCTTGCGCATGGCATGCATGGCATACCGGAAAAGAGCGTTCCTGCGGGAACCGAACAAGGAGTTATCGCGATGAAACCGCATATCAGCGTTCTGACCATCGGTGTGGACGATCTGGAAACCGCCCTGCGTTTCTACCGCGACGGCCTCGGTCTGCCCACCGAGGGCATCATCGGCCGTGAATTCGAGCATGGCGCCGTCGCCTTCTTCGATCTGCAGGGCGGATTGAAGCTTGCGATCTTCTCCCGCGCCAACATCGCGCACGACGCTGGTATCATGCAATCGGCGCGCAGCCCGACCGAATTCACGCTCGGCCATAATGTCGGCAGCGAGGCCGAGGTCGATGCTGTGATGCAGCGGGCGATCGCAGCGGGTGCGCGCCTGGTAAAGCCCGCCCAGAAGACCTTCTGGGGCGGATATGCCGGCTATTTCCAGGACCCTGACGACCATTTGTGGGAGATCGTTTTCAATCCAGCCTTTCTGCCGGCTGCGTGAAAACCTGGTGCCGGAGCGGGGGAATACGCGGGAGGCTGGGGCCCCTTTCAGTAGTCCGCGCGGAGAACTATTCGGTCCTTCCGCTCCGTGAGGTAGCAGCTTGGTCTTGCCGAAGCTGGCAGTGTATGATCCCCGTTTTTAACCAATTGCTGAGGTTTCACTCGCAAATCCGGCATTTGTTTCATGGCGTTGCGCCAGAATCATGATACTTCATCTGTCTGTGGCGATTGGGGAGGTAAAATATTAATGCATTCCCCAGCGTCAATTTAGGATACCGGGCGACATCGAAATTGGTCCATGAAGATGAGTCATTCACGGCGTGAACCAAGCAACCTCTCATTAGACAAGCCCAAATGGATGAGACATGATTAAAAAACTCGCGGCAGAGTTCTTCGGAACGTTCTGGTTGGTTTTCGGTGGCTGCGGCTCTGCTGTCCTCGCTGCCCTCTTTCTCGGTCCGGGTAACGTGCAGCTCGGCATCGGCTTTGTTGGCGTCGCACTTGCCTTCGGCCTCACCGTGCTGACCATGGCTTATGCCGTTGGCGGTATCTCGGGCGGACACTTCAACCCCGCCGTCTCGCTGGGTCTGGCCGTCGGTGGTCGGTTCAGTTGGGCCGAGCTCATTCCCTACTGGATTGCGCAGGTCGTCGGCGGCCTCGCTGGCGCGGCGGTGCTCTATGCCATCGCCACCGGCAAGCCCGGCTTCGAGGTTGGAGGCTTTGCGTCCAACGGCTATGGCGACCTTTCGCCCGGCAAATACAGCATGGTCGCTGCCCTGATCACCGAAATCGTCCTGACGGCGGCGTTCCTGATCATCATCCTGGGTTCGACGTCGAAGGTCGCGCCGGCCGGCTTTGCGCCGATCGCCATCGGCCTTGGCCTGACGCTGATCCATCTGATCTCGATCCCGGTCACCAACACCTCGGTCAATCCGGCTCGCTCGACGGCGGTCGCTTTCTTTGCGCAGACCGGTGCGGTGAACCAGCTCTGGCTGTTCTGGGTCGCGCCGCTGGTCGGTGCCATCGTGGGCGGCCTGATCTGGAAGGTGTTGCTGGAGCCTGAGCAGGCCTGAGACTGACCCGCAACAAGACAAGCAAGCGGCGACCGGTCCCTCCGGTCGCCGCTTTTGCTTGGCAGCGAGGAAACTGAGCATTGCCGGAGCGTTTTGCGATTCGACGGAATCGCCAAGAATCGCAAAGACGCGCCCAGACAAAGAGCTAGAGCTTGAAGCCGGGCAGGGGCATGGCTATAAGCCGCTCACCTCAACTCATAGCAACCAGGACGATCATGGCTCTCGAGCGCACCTTTTCGATCATCAAGCCCGACGCGACCAACCGCAACCTCACCGGCGCCATCAATGCCGTGTTCGAGAAGGCTGGCCTGCGTATCGTCGCCCAGAAGCGCGTCCGCATGACCCGCGAGCAGGCCGAGACCTTCTACGGCGTGCACAAGGAGCGTCCCTTCTTCGGTGAACTCGTCGAGTTCATGATCTCGGCCCCCGTCGTCGTGCAGGTGCTGGAAGGCGAGAACGCCGTCGCCAAGCATCGCGAAGTGATGGGCGCCACCAATCCGGCCAATGCCGCCGAAGGCACCGTCCGCAAGCTCTTTGCTCTGTCGGTCGGCGAGAACTCGGTGCATGGCTCGGACTCGCTCGATAATGCCAAGATCGAGATCGGCCAGTTCTTCTCGGGCAACGAGATCGTCGGCTAAGCTGGCCGACGGGCTGCCGGCCTGATTGCACGTTCAGCTCGAACGCGCTTTGCTTCAGGCGGGGCAGGCATCCTTCAAGGCGGATCCATTGGGTCCGCCTTTTCCCGATTTTAATTTTCTACTAATTCTATAGAAAATAATTGACACGCTCGCGCCGCCGTCGCACCCTTCAGTCATGAGGAGCGGGCAGCCCTGATTTCCCCGCAAGCCGAACCTGTGGAAGGGGATCACCATGACCAGTTATTGTCGCTGCTGAGTCCTTTGCATTCGGGCGCCTGACCGGCGTCGCATCTCGCATACCCTTCATCACCGCATCGACGTTGCCGAGCGTTTTGCGACGCTCTTGCGCAGCGCATGACGGATCGCGTCTTCAAGGATCTCACATGACATCGCTCAACCGCCGACTGTTCCTGGCTGCTGGCCTGGCTCTCGGCACCGCCCTCGGCACGGCCCATGCGGCCGACAACAAGGTGACCATCGGCTTCCAGACCGGCGTGGACCCAGCCAAGGCGGCGCAGGCCGCTGGTGCCTATGAAAAGGCGACCGGCTGGCAGATCGCCTGGCGCAAATTCGATTCCGGCGCCGACGTGATTGCCGCCATCGCCTCGGGCGACGTGCAGATCGGCTATGTCGGCTCGAGCCCGCTCGCTGCCGCCGCCAGCCGCCAATTGCCGATCGAGACGATTTTCGTCGCCGCCCTCCTGGGCGATTCCGAGGAACTGGTGGTGCGCGACACCATCAAGGAGCCCAAGGACCTTGCCGGCAAGAAGATCGGCGTGCCCTTCGTCTCCACCTCGCATTACAGCCTGCTGGCGGCACTCAAGCATTGGGGCATCGCGCCAAAATCCTTACAGATCCTCAATCTGCGCCCGCCGGAACTGGCGGCGGCATTCGAGCGCGGGGACATCGACGGTGGCTATGTCTGGGATCCTGCCTTGGGCAAGCTCAAGGAAAAGGGCAAGGTGCTGGTATCCTCGGCCGATGTCGCCAAATGGGGTGCGCCGACCTTCGACGCCTGGATCGCTTCGAAGGATTTCGCCAAGGCCCATCCCGATGTGGTGACCTCCTTCGTCAAAGTCACCGGCGAGGCCTACAAGACCTATCGGGACAAACCGGAGGCCTGGATCGCCGCCTCCGATCAGGCCAAGGCGATCGCCCGGCTCACCGGCTCCAAGCCCGAGGACGTGCCGGATTTGCTGAAGGCGAATGTCTGGCCGCTCCTGGCGGAGCAATCCTCGCCCGACCTGCTGGGCGGTGCCACGATCAAGGCCATCGCCGACACGGCCGGATTCCTCGCCGAGCAGAAGAAGATCCCGGCGGTGCTGCCGGATTATTCCGCCTATGTGAACAAGGCCTTCGCCGCACAAGCCCTGACGAAACTCTCCTCCCAATAGATTTTCGCAGGCTCGCCCGCCCCGGGATCTCCTCCCTTCCGGGGCGGGCCTTATTCAATGGCTTGAAACGGTGGCCCGCATCGTCATTGCGAGCTCTGCCAATCCGCAGGATTGGCAGAGCTCGCAATGACGTTCCAGGGGCCGAAAGAGGTTCCCGTGTCCGATTTGTCCGCCCGTGACGTCGACGTCGTCTATTCCGGAAGAGGAGGGCGGTCCGTTACGGCCCTCAGCAACGTCTCCCTCACCATCGAATCCGGCGAGTTCGTCGTGGCGGTGGGTGCGTCCGGCTGTGGCAAGACCACCTTGCTCAAGCTGTTCGCTGGCTTTCTGCCGCCGAGCTCGGGCGCCATCACCCTCGGCGGCAAGCCCGTTCGAGGGCCCGGCGGCGAGCGCGGCGTGGTCTTCCAGGACGATGCCTTGTTTCCCTGGCTTTCGGTGCGCGGCAATATCGAGTTCGGTCCGAGGCTTGCCGGGCTCGATGTTGCCGAACGCAAGCAGCGCTGCGGACGCATCATCGACCTGGTGGGGCTGGCCGAGTTCGCCGATCACAGGATCTGGGAATTGTCCGGGGGCATGCGTCAGCGCGTCGGCATGGCCCGGGCGCTCGCCAACGAGCCGGAAATCCTGCTGATGGACGAACCGCTCGGCGCGCTGGATGCGCTGACGCGCGAGAAAATGCAGGAATTGCTGATCCGGCTGTGGGACTGCACGCGGCGCAGCGTCTTCCTGATCACGCATAGCGTCGAGGAGGCCATCTTCCTGGCCACCCGCATCGTGGTGCTGTCGCCGCGCCCGGGACGCATCACGCGCGAATTTCATACCGATTTCTCGCGGCGGGTTCTGGCCGGGGAGAACAGCCGGTCGATCAAGTCCGATCCTGCCTTCATCGCCCTGCGCGAGCAAGTCCTGGCAGCTGTCCTGCAGGGAGCTGATGCATGAGCGATTTCGCCAACTCCGCCGGCCTGGACGAGATCGAGGAAAAGGGCGGCACGGGCCGTTTGACAAGATCCAGCGCACCCCTCGGCGCGACACCGGTACGCATTCTCACCATTCTCGCTCTGCTGCTGCTGTGGTCGTTCGCCACCTATTTCGAATGGTTGCCGGCCTTCTATCTGCCGTCGCCCCGGGCCGTGGTGGAGCAACTCTTCACGGTCGCCACGGAAGGCTATGCCGACGCGACCCTGCTGCAGCATTTTGATGCCAGCCTCTGGCGCATCCTCGCAGCTCTGCTGATTGCGCTGGTCACTGCCGTACCGGCCGGCATCGCCATCGGGCTCAGCCCGATCGCCCGCGGCATTCTCGATCCAATCATCGAATTCCTGCGCCCGGTGCCGCCGCTTGCCTATCTGCCGCTGATGGTGATCTGGTGCGGCATCGGCGAAACCACCAAGGTGCTGATCATCCTGATCGCAGTTTTCGCACCGGTGGCGATCACCACCGCCGCCGGTGTCGGCGCCGTGCCGTCGGACCGGGTGGATGCGGCGCGGGCCCTGGGCGCGCGTCACTGGCAGGTGCTCTGGCATGTCATCCTGCCCAATGCCCTGCCATCGATCCTGACCGGTGTTCGCATCGGGCTCGGTGTCGGCTGGTCCACGCTTATCGCTGCCGAACTGGTCGCCGCCTCCCAAGGGCTCGGCATCATGATCAAGACGGCGTCGGACTTCCTGCAGACCGATATCGTCGTCCTCGGTATCTTCGTGATCGCCCTGGTGGCGATCGGCTTCGAGTGGATCGTCAGGCTGGCCGAGAAGTTGCTGGTGCCCTGGCACGGCAAGGCATGAAAGATCCGGGATGATCAAGCGGCCTCAGCCGATCGGCAGTCGCTCGATTGCGTCCACCCGGTCCGGGTAGAAGGCGAGATGGTCCTTGATGGCTGATACCGCGGGGTAGGGCGTCTCATAGCTCCAGACGGCATTGACTGAGCGATCACCGCCTGCCGGAAGGCTGAAATAGGAGCATTCGCCCTTGTAGGGGCAGTAGGTGGCATGCTCGGTGCGTGTGAGCGCCCCCATGTCGACGTCGCCGCGCGGAATGTAGAGGACGGCAGGATAGGAGGCTTCCTGCAAACGCAGCGCCCGCCGGCTGTCGGCGATCACCCGGCCGCCGAGGCTGACAACGATACGTTCCCCGCTCGGCTCGACGCTGATGGGATGATCGGGACCCGGAATCTTCATCACCTTGTTCGTCATGACCTGTCCTTTCCTCAATCCGCCGCGGAGGGAACCGCCTGCGGGCCCATGGCCTTGCGCCGACCCAGGCCGGCCGCGAGATAGGCGCCGACGGTGTGACAGGCTGCGATGGCCAGCAGGGTCCAGGCGAAGGCATGTCCGATACTGGCAGCATCGGTTCTCGTGCCTACCAATGTATAGAACAGCCCGCCCAGCACCGCCACGCTGATGGCGGCGCTGACCTGCAGCGTCGAATTGACGATGCCGCCGACCAGGCCGGCGTGATGCGGCCCGACCCGTTCGACGATCGCACGCATCATGGTCGGCATCGACGTGCCCATGCCCAGGCCGATGAAGCCGATGGCGGGTGCCATCAGCAGGAGCGGCGGCATGATTCCGGCCGGAAAGGCCAGCACGAGCAGGGCTGTCAGCGCCGTGCCTAAGGCCGAACTGGCGAAGCCGAAGGCGGGCGCAGAGCCGCCAACCAAGCGGCTGATCGCGGGGCTGAAGGTCGATCCGGCCAGGAAGCCGGCCGAGAAAGGCAAGATGGCGAGCCCGGCTTCCCAGGCCGTGTAGCCGAGGGAGCCCTGGAGATAGAGCGAATAGGTCAGGAAGAAGGTCGCCATGGCGTAGAGCGCAAGGATGGCGCTGATACCGCGCACCAGGCCGGGCAGGCGGAAGATGCCGAGATCGATGAGGGGATCGCCGCCGGCCCGGGCGAGGCGCCGCTCGTAACGTCGGAACAGTTCCACGAAGATGGGCGTCATCGCCAGCATCACGATCGACCACCAGGGCCAACCGCGCTCGCGCCCTTCGACCAGCGGCACCACCAGGCTGCTGAGCGCCAGGCTCGAAAGCACCACGCCGCCAAGATCCAGACGGGGCCGCTTTTCGCTGCGGGTTTCGCGCAAAAGCGGGATCGCCGCCAGGAAGGCAACGAAAGCGATGGGAAGGTTGATCAGGAAGATCAGCCGCCAGCCGAAACCGTCGAGATCGGCGCCGACGAGCGCGCCGCCCAGCAACTGGCCGATGATGGAGGATACGCCGAGCACGATACCGTAGATGCTGAGGGCGCGTCCACGCTCATGGGCCGGAAAGAGCGCATGGACTGAAGCCAGCGCCTGGGGAGCCATGGCGGCGGCGGCGAGCCCCTGCAGCATCCGCGCGGCGATCAGCACGGTGGGGGACCAGGCCAGGCCGCAAAGGGCGGAGGCGGCGGCAAATCCGGCGAGGCCGATCATGAAAATCGCCTTGCGGCCGAAGATGTCGCCGAGCCGCCCGCCGGTGATCAGAAAGACGGCATAAACCACCGCATAGCCGGAAATCACCATCTGTACGTCGGCGGCGGTGCTATGGAGGCCGGTGGTGATGGCCGGCATGGCGACGTTGACGATGAAAAAGTCGAGAGGGGCCAGGAAGGCGCCAGTCAGCAGAATGGCCAGGGCCGACCAGCGGCGGGGATCGGGCGCAGGGCTGGTCGGCCGGGTAATATCGGAAACACTGAGTGCCGAGTCTGGCATTGCAGGACCTCGTTCTGAAAGATATAAAATACGGACGAACGTATTATTTTGCGGCATCAA
Organism: Labrys sp. F242; assembly: GCF_057813875.1. Lineage (NCBI taxonomy): Bacteria > Pseudomonadati > Pseudomonadota > Alphaproteobacteria > Hyphomicrobiales > Xanthobacteraceae > Labrys > Labrys sp. F242. Next base: position 1,092,897 of record NZ_JBVASG010000001.1, read on the forward strand.
TGGATTTTCGAATCGAGGCCCGGGCGTGGAGCGGCCTCAACGCAAAATCGAACCAAACAGGAATTTCTTGAGGCGTTCGACGGGTTCGGCGTTGCGCTCCGTCTTCGCGGTCAGGAAAGCTCCTTGAAGAGAGGAGAGAATGAGGGCGGCCGCCTCGTGGCAGTCGAACTCTTCCGGCAGTTCGCCCATCCGCACGGCGGCCTCCAGGCAATAGCTCATGGCGCCCCGGCTCTCGGCGAAGATGTCGAGCAATTCATGGCGAATGGCCTCGCTGTCGCTGCTGGATTCGGCGGCAAAATTGCCGAACATACAGCCGCAGCGCATGCCGTTCTGTTTGAACCGCTCTGTCCTGGCGTCGATATAGGCCCTCACGCGCTGCAAGGGTGGGCTATTGTCGTCGAGCAACGTCTTGTGGGCATCTTCCCGCTTTTCGCTACGGTAGAGACCCAGCACTTCCAGGCCGAAAGCCTCCTTGGACGTGAAGTGGTTGGTGAAGCACCCTTGAGGCACACCCGCCGCGCGCACGACGTCGCGCACACTGGTAGCGGTGAAGCCATGCTCGTGTATCAGACCGAGCCCGGCGACGAGAAGTTTTTCACGGTTGGAAGCACGTGCCATGATTTCAATATGTACGACCGTATTATTTTGTCAAGCGCGATTTCCAGGGAGCAGGTTCTGTTCCCGGAAGCGCTGATATCTTGTCCACTCTTCCCTTGCCGCGAATACGACGTTTCCAAGAGCGGACATCACCCCATGACTTCACGGGGCTGAGATGTCCGCCCCCCAAGAAGTTGCGCTTCGGTGTAGGTTCTACTTGTCCTTGGCCTGATGGCTGGTCGATGCCTTCAGGCGTCGCTCGAGCCACAGGCTGTAGCGCGAGGCCGGGAAGCAGATCAGGAAATAGACCAGGGCGGCGAAGGCATAGGCCTCCGGATAGGCGTGCGGCCAGATCTGCTCATTGGTAGCGGCCGTGTTCCTGACGGCGGTCAGGAAGTCGATCATTCCGATGAAGCCGATCAGCGGCGTGCTCAGGAGGACGCCGATGCCCAGATTGACCAGTGGCGGGATGATGGCACGCAGGGCCTGCGGCAGGATCACCAGGCCGGTGGTCTGCCAATAGCTCAGGCCCAAGGCCCGTGCCGCCTCGTTCTGGCCTGATGGCAGGGCCTGCATGCCGGCGCGGATCACCTCCGCCAGATAGCAGGCGATGAAGAGGGTGAGGGCGACTTCGACGCTGAAGAACAGGTTCACGTCGAAATAGGGCAGGGCCATCGGCACGATCAGGCTGGAGACATAGAGCACCACCAGCATCGGCATGCCGCGCACGATCTCGATGAAGCTGGTGCTCACCAACCGCACGCCGCCCATGCTCGAACGGCGCCCCAGGGCCAGGGGAATGGCGATCAGGAAGGACGAGGCATAAGCGATCGTCCAGATCAGCATGGTCAGCGGCAGGCCGCCCCAATCATTGGTGGAGACGATGATGCCGGAGAAATAGCCGCGCAGCAGCAGGCAGGTGACGAGGGGCACCGCGATCCAGGCGAGGATCAGGCCGCGCCCCCAAAAGCGCGGGATGGTGCTGAGGCCGGCCAGGCCGAACATCAGGACCAGGCCGAGAATCGGGCGCCAGATGAGGTCCGAGGGATAGGTCCAGAACAGCATCAGCTTGAGGTTGACGCCGACGAAAGCCCAGCAGGCGCCCCCATTGGCCTGGCAGTCCTGCGCGGTGCCCGACCAGGTCGCCCGGATGAAGGCCCAATCGATCAGATACGAGCCGACCCAGGCGATCAGGCCCAGCACGATGAGCGTGATCGCCGTGTTGAGCGGCGAGGAGAACAGGCCGGCCTTGATCGTCTGCCAGCGTTGGGCCGAGCGTGGCCGGAGCGCATCGGGGAGGGACACCGTGCTCATTTGGCGATGATCCCGCGCTGGGCCATGCGGCGATTATAGAGATTGATCAGGTATGAGGTCGGCATACTCACGGCCAGGAAGACGGCGACCAGCACGATGATGGTCTCGACGGCATTGCCGGTGTTGTTGGCGCTCGTCTTGATGATGGCGGTCACCTCGGTGAAGCCGATCAGGATGCCGAGCGTGGTGTCCTTGGTGAGGTCGAGATAGCTCGAGGTCATCAAGGGCGTGATCACGCGCATCGCCTGCGGCATCACGATCAGGCGCATGATGCGCCCGCGCGGCAGCCCGATCGCCCGGCCCGCTTCCCATTGGCCTGTGTTGACGGATTCGATGCCGCTGCGCACGCTTTCGGAAATGCTGGCGGAATAATAGATCGTCAGCCCGACGAGCATGGCGGCGAATTCCGGTGTCAGCGTGATGCCGCCGCGAATGTTGAAGCCTTGCAGCACCGGCAGGTCCGGCGTGAAGGTGACGTTGGCGATGAAGATCCAAACCAGGGCGATGGCGGGAAAGAGGGCTGATACGCCCAAAAGGCCGAGAGCCGACAGGGGATGCTGCAGGCGACGGAGGAAGGCCCTCACGGCGAAGGCGAGCAGTATCAGCACGAGGGCCAGCAACCACAGGCTATCGCCGTTGCCGATCTCGACCCAGGGCAGGAAGATGCCGCGCACCGACAGGAAGGTCGAGGAGAAGGGCTGCAGGGCCTGCCGGGTGGAGGGCAAGGCCTGGGTCATCGCGATCCAGAAGAAAAGCTGCAGCGGCAGGGGCGTGTTGCGGATCAACTCGACATAGGCCTGCACGAGGCGTGAGAGCAGCAGATTGCCGGACAGGCGGGCAATGCCCAGGCTCGTGCCGAGAATGGTGGCGAACAGGCAGCCGAGCACGGCGAGCTTGAGCGTGTTGAGAAGGCCGACCGCGATGGCACGCGCATAGCTGTCGCCGGCCTGATAGACGAGCAGGCTTTCGGTGATGTCGAAATTGGCCGGCTGCCAGAGATAGTCGAGGCCGGGCGCCATGCCCAGGCGATGCATGCTGCCCAGGATGTTATGGCAGATGAGACCGAGGAACAGTGCCAAAGCGGCGATCAGCAGGAGCTGACCATAGGGGTGCGCGCCCCACCACCGGCGGATCCTGCCGATGGGGCCGGGAACATCAGGGGACACTATGCTGATCGTATCGGCCATAAAGGCATCCCATGGGGGCGGGTCCGAAGACCCGCTCCCCGTTGCATCTCAACGGAAGGGAGGCGAATAGATCAGGCCGCCCTTGGTCCAGAGATTGTTGAGACCGCGATCGAAGCCGATCTTCGTGCTCTTGCCGAGATTGCGCTCGAAGATCTCGCCGTAATTGCCGACTTTCTTGATGATGTTGTAGGCGAATTTCGGATCGAGCCCAATGGCCTGGCCGAGCGATGGGTCGACGCCGAGGAAGCGCTTGATCGCCGGATCCTCGCTGGTAAGGAAAGAATCGACGTTCTCGCTGGTGATGCCGAATTCCTCGGCCTGGATGGTGGCGTAAACGGTCCAGTTCACGATCTCCAGCCAGCGGTCGTCGCCGCCAAGCACTGCCGGTGCCAGGGGTTCCTTGGACAGGCGCTCGGGCAGCAGCACATACTCGTCCGGGTTCGGCAGGGCGGCGCGGCGCAGGCCGAGATCGGTACCGTCCTGCGTCAGCGCGTCGACGCGGCCGGAGGTCAGGGCCTGGGTGAAGGTTGCGGTGTCCTCGATCACCACGGATTTGTAGGTCTTGCCGGCCTTCTTGAAGAAATCGGCGATGTTCTGTTCACCCGTGGTGCCGCTTTGCACACCGATGGTGGCGCCGTCGAGCTCCGCGGCCTTGGTTACGCCGAGCGACTTCTTCGCCAGGATGCCCTGGCCGTCATAGAACACCACCGGGCCGAAATGGAAATTGAGCTTGAAGGCGCGGGTGATGGTTTGGGTCACGGCCGAGAGCAGGATGTCGAACTGGCCGGCCTGCAGGGCGGGGAGACGCTGCTGGGGCGAAGAATTGGTGAATTCGACCTTGTCGGGATCGTTGAACACGGTAATGGCGAGAGCCCGGCCGAAATCGACGAAGAAGCCTTGCCAGCGGCCATTGGCGTCGGGCGCGAAGAATCCGGCCTGGCTGCCGACGCCGACCTTGATGACGCCGCGCTCCTTGATCTTGTCGAGCGTGGGACCGGCCTGAGCCGGCGCCGCCGCGATGAAGCCGGCCGCGAGCGCGGCGATGGCGATGCCGGCGTTCCGCCTGAAGCCGCGTTTGACTGAGTTCAGCATGAAAGTCCCTTTCATTCCCTGCGCGGTCGGTATCCACGACAGGGCGCCCCGTTGCTCTCTTATGTCACCGGCCTGGCAGCATGCGCCGGGATCAGTGGTTTTCGGAAGGATGCCATTGCCTCCAGGCATGATCGGGCGATTACACCGCGATGGCAAGATCGGCAGCGACCTGTTTCATCCATTCAGCAGAATGTGATCGTAGAATGATTTATTACACACTGTCTACTAGTTTTATAAACTAATGAACAATATGAAACTGGATGTTGTGCCCCGCCTCAGAGCCCGACGTCGAAGAAGATCTGGTCCATGGTCCGCCCCGGTTCGGCACTCGGCGTGTCGCCGATGATGCGGGCCGGCACGCCCGCCACCGTCTTGTGCGGCGGTACCGGAGCCGTCACCACCGAGCCGGCGCCGATGCGGGCCCCTTCGCCGATTTCGATATTGCCGATCAGCTTGGCGCCCGAGCCGATGAGGACGCCCTTGCGGATCTTGGGATGGCGCTGGCCGGAGCGGATGCCGCTGCCGCCCAGCGTCACCGATTGCAGGATCGAGACATCGTCCTCGATCACTGCCGTCTCGCCGATGACGATGCCGGTGGCGTGGTCGAAGAAGATGCCGCGCCCGATCGGAACGGCGGGGTGGATGTCGACCTGCAGCACCTCGGAAATCCGGCTTTGCAGATAGAGCGCGAAGTTGCGCTGGCCATGATGCCAGAGCCAGTGGGCGAGGCGATGCAATTGCAGGGCATGGAAGCCCTTGAAGTAAAGCAGTGGTTCCAGATAGCGCTTGCAGGCCGGGTCGCGTTCAAGCACGGCCTGGATATCGGCGCGTATGCCGAGGCAGATGCCGGGATCGGCGGCCATCGCCGTGCGGAAGGCATGGCGCAGCACGGAGGCAGGCATATCCGGATGTTCGATGCGCTGGACCAGGCGTTGGATGAGCGCATCCTCGAAGGATGTGTGGTCGAGCACGCTGGCGTAGAACTGGGTGGCGAGCTGCGGTTCGGCGACGATGGCCTCCTGTGCTTCGTCCACCAGCCTGTCCCAGATCAGGTCGGATACGGCACCCGGACTTCGGGTCCGGCGCGAGAGCTTGCGGCTGTTCGAGGCGTTCATGGCAACTTCCTCAGGAGCAAAGCGCGTTGGGAAGGAAAGGTGCTTTCGCTCTAACTCTTTGTTTCCAAGCCAATCCGACGGATTGGCTGGAGCGTTTTGCGATTGCTGGCATGACCGCCAGATCGCAAAACGCTTGGGATCAACGTGCGCTGGCTGTGCCGGCACGCTTGGCGAGAGAACGCTCGAGGCTGCCGAGCGCATCGTAGATGAGCACGGCGAGGAGCGCGACGATGACGCCGCCTTGCAGGATATAGGCGGTATTGGTAGTGGTGATGCCAGCCATGATCACTTCGCCGAGGCTCTTAGCACCGACGGTGGAGCCGATGGTGGCCGTGCCGAGATTGACCACGAAGGAAAGGCGTATGCCGGTGAGGATCACCGGAAGGGCGAGCGGCAGCTCCACCTTGCTCAGGCGTTGCCAGCCGGTCATGCCCATGCCGCGGGCCGCGTCGAGAGCGGTGGTCGGAACGCTCTTCAGGCCCGCCATGGTGTTCTCGAAGATCGGCAGCAGCCCGTAGAGGGTGAGGGCCAGCAAGGTGGGCTCAGCGCCGAAGCCGAGCGAGGGCACGGCGATGGCGAGCACGGCGATCGGCGGGAAGGTCTGGCCGATATTCACGATGGTGCGCGACAGCGGCAGGAATTCGGCGCCCGCCGGCCGTGTCACGAAGATACCCGCGACCAGGGCCAATGTGCCGCCGATCAGGGTGGAGACGGCGACCAGGCCGAGATGGCTGAGGGCGAGGAACAGCAGGCTGCCTTGGCGATAGACAGCCGGTGCGCCATTGTCGTTGAGCGGTGCCAGGACCGGCGTGAACAGCTCCGTGTCCAACAGCAGCAGCAGCAGCAGGATGAGGGCGAGCGCCCTGGCGCCGTAACCGAGCCATTTCATGCGGGCGAGCTTTCCACGCGATGCGCTTCCGCGCCTGCCTGGCCCAGGATGGCCGGCAGGGTGATGCGGCCGCGCGGCGTGCCATCCGCTGCCGCCACCGGCAGTGCCTGCGTGCCAGCCCACAGCAACTCGGAGAGTGCATCGCGCAGCGTCGCGGTTTCCTGCACGGGCTTGCCCTCGGCGGTACCCGGCTGCACGGAATCGGCGACCTTGAGCAAGGAGAGCAGGCGCAGCGAGCGGTCGGGGCCGCCGATCAGGCGTTCGACGAAACCGGGAGCCGGATTGGTGAGGATTTCCGTCGGTGTGGCATATTGCAGGAGCTTGCCGCCATCCATCACGCCGATGCGGTTGCCCAGCAGCATGGCCTCTTCCATGTCGTGGGTGACCAGGACGACGGTGATGCCGAGCCGGCGTTGCAGAGCGAGCAGATCCTCCTGCGCCTTGGCCCGGATGATCGGGTCGAGCGCCCCGAAGGGCTCGTCCATCAGCAAGACCGCCGGCTCGGCGGCCAGAGCGCGAGCGACACCGACGCGCTGCTGTTGGCCCCCGGACAATTGATGCGGCAGTTTTTCGGCATAGGTGGCCGGGTCGAGATCGAACAGGCGGAGCAGTTCGTCGACGCGCTTGGCTATACGAGCCTGGTCCCAGCCGAGCAGGCCCGGCACGGTGCCGATATTGCGGGCCACCGTCCAATGCGGGAAGAGACCGTGGCCCTGGATGGCATAGCCGATGCCCCGGCGCAGCTCCTCACCCGACAGGCTGGAGGTGTCGCGGCCATTGATCAGGACTGTGCCGGCAGTCGGTTCGATCAGGCGGTTGATGATGCGCAGCAGCGTGGACTTGCCGCTGCCGGAGGTGCCGACCAGCACCGTAATCGTGCCGCGCTCGATGATGAGCGAGACATCGTCGACGGCCAGTTGGGAGCCGAAACGGCGGCTGACTTGCCTGACTTCGATCATGCGTGCCGTCCTTTAAGTGTGTCGACGATGGCATCGAGGATGATGGCTGCCGAAAAGGCGAGGGCGATGGTGGGGATGGCACCGAGCAAAACGAGGTCGATGGCCGTGGCGCCCATGCCGTTTTGCACATAGACGCCGAAGCCGCCGCCGCCGATCCAGGCGGCGATCGTGGCCAGGCCGATATTCTGCACCAGCACGATGCGAACACCTGTCAGGATGACGGGGAAGGCGAGGGGCAACTCGACCTGGAACAGGCGTTGCCACTGCGTCATGCCCATGCCGCGGGCGGCATCCACGACGTTGAAGGAAACGGAGTCGAGGCCGATCGCCGTGTTGGAAACCACCGGCAGCAGGGAATAGAGGAACAGCGCGATCAAGGCCGGCGAGGCGCCGGTGCCATGCACGCCGATGGCTTCGACGATGGGATAGGTTTTGGCCAGATAGGTCAGCGGCGCAATCATCAGGCCGAACAGCGCCAGCGACGGGATCGTCTGGATCATGTTGAGCACCGGCAGCACCACGCTGCGCAATCCCGGCTGGCGCTGGCAGAGAATGCCGAGCGGCAGGCCGACGATCAGGGCGCCGAGCAGGGAGGTGAGGGCAAGCGTGACGTGCACCCCTGCATTGGCGGCGAAGCCCGAGCCGTTGGTGTTGTATTCCTTCATGATCGACAGCCCGCTCCAGTGCCCCGAAAGCAGGAAGGCCAGGAAGACCGCCAGCGTGAGCAGCAGGGCGACAATCCTCTGGGCCGGGCGTAGCGACAGCTTGACCAACGCGTCGGTGAGCAGGATGGCGAAGGAGAAGGCGAGCAGCCAGAACCCGGCGGCAGGGCCGACCCGCGGCCTGGCATTGCCTGGTGGGATCAGGACCTCAGGCACCAGGCCGATCAGGACGGCCAGGAGCACCAAGGCACCGGCCGCCAGGGAGAGCCGGAGCCGCGGGGAGCTCCGGCGCAGGAGCAAGATCAGGCAGAGGACGAGCAGGGCCAGGCTGGCCCAGGCAAGGCTTGCGGGAAGCGCCTGGATGAAGCCGATGCCCTGGGCCTGGCCGATGCGGCTCGGCCGGAAATTGGCGAAAGGCAGCAACAGCGCCGCGGTGGCGATGACGGCCATCACGACGCCGAGCTTGTCGAAGGCCAGGGCACGCGTGCCCGTGGCGGCGGGCGGCGCCGGGAAAGCACCGTTGTCGGCTTGAACCTCCCCGGCGCCTGCACTCACTTCACCAGACCCTTCTTCTTGAGATAGTCGGTTGCCACGTCCTTTGCGGCCTCGCCGTCGACCTGGATGCGGCCGTTGAGCTCCTGCAGCGTGGTGAGGTCGAGGCTGGCGAAGACCGGCTTCAGCCATTCAGCGATCTCGGGATGGGCCTTGAGTACGGATTCGCGGATGACCGGGGTCGGCGCATAGACGGGCTGGACCGATTTGTCGTCGTCGAGCACCACGAGGTTGCCCGCGGCGATACCGCCATCCGTGCCATACACCATGGCGGTATTGACGCCGTCCGTCTGCTCGGCCGCCGCCTTGATGGTGGAGGCGGTGTCGCCGCCCGAAAGCACCACGAGCTGGTCGGACGAGAGCTTGAAGCCATAGGTGGTCTGGAAGGCGGGCAGGGCGCCGGCACTGTTGACGAACTCGGCCGAGGCAATCAGCTTCACCTTGCCGCCGCCGGTGACAAACTTACCGAAATCGTCGAGCGATTTCAGCTTGTTGGTGTCAGCCACATCCTTGCGGATGGCGATGGCCCAGGTGTTGTTGGCGGGGGCCGGATCGAGCCACACCAGCTTGTTGGCGTCGTAGTCGAGCTTCTTGGCCTCGGCATAGCCCTTGGCCGCATCCTTCCACAGGCCGTCATCGGCCTTGTTGAAGAAGAAGCCGGCATTGCCGGTATATTCGGGATAGAGGTCGATATCACCCGCGACCAGCGCCTTGCGCACGATCGGCGTGGTGCCGAGCCCGACCCGGTTATTGACCGACAGGCCGTGGGATTCCAGCACCTGCACGATCAGGTTTCCGAGCAGATTGCCTTCGGTATCGATCTTGGAGGCGACGGTGACGTCGGCGGCCTGGGCCATGCCGGCGGTCGCCATCATGGCGACGGCAGCCGCCGCGGATGTCAGCCGGGCCGCCCGCTTGCCGATGAGGGAGCGGAGGGGGAGCGAGAATGGCATCTTGTGATCCTCTTGGTGTCCTTTGAACGACGCCGGAAGCTGTAAGGGTTGTGCCGACGGTCGATGATTCAGATTCTGAAGTTGAGCGAGGCCCCGTATCTTGTTGATCCGACTCCGGAACTCGTACCGGCAGTCTTTGTTCAGGCGTCTCGTGCCGTCCCCGTCGCGAGGCTGGCGCAGAGCGCCGCGACACCGATCCACAGGCTGGCCGACCAATAGGCCACGATCGCCAGAGGGTGGGTGCCGCGACACAGCGATTTCGCAAGCTGGCAAATATCGCTGTTGCTGACAAGGCAAAGCCCGGCATCGGGAAGCGAGAGATAATTGTAGCCGATCACATCCCTGTAGGTAATCCACCACCAGAGCAGGGACAGGGTGACGATGGCTACTCCCAGGATGAGGAGAATTCGCGGATATAAGGGCAGGACGCTCATGAAAGGACCAATCCCAGCGCCGCCAGAATTTCCCGGCGCAGATGCACCAGGTCCACGTCGTCGCGATGGCGGGGATAGGGCTTGTCGATAGGAAATTCCGCCTTGATCCGCGCGGGCCGGTCGGAGAACACGATAACGCGCGACGCGAGCAGCAGCGCCTCTTCGACGTCATGGGTCACGAGCAACGCCGTGAAGCCCGTGCGCTGCCATAGCGACACCAACTCGTCCTGCAGGGCGAGGCGCGTCAGGGAATCGAGCTTGCCCAGCGGCTCGTCGAGCAGCAGCAGGGCGGGGTCGTGCACCAGGGCCCTTGCGAGCGAGGCTCGTTGGGCCATGCCGCCCGAAAGCTGGTGGGGATAGGCATCGGCGAAGCGCTCGAGCCCGACCAGAGACAAGGCATGGCCTATGCGATGGCGCTGACGGGCGAGCACGCCGCGCGCCTCCAGCCCGGCCGCGACATTCTTGCGGACGGTGAGCCAGGGAAACAGGGTCGGGTCCTGGAAGACCAGGATGCGGGAGGGATCGGGTGCCCCGACCGCCTTGCCGTCGGCCAGGATCGTGCCGGTGGCGGGAGGCTCCAATCCTGCGATCAGGCGAAGAAGGGTGGACTTGCCACACCCCGAGGGACCGAGCAGGGCGACGAATTCGCCGGGCGCGACCTTGAGATCGATGCCATCCAGTACGGGCAGTTCCGCGCCCGAGAGATCGAAATGATGGCTGACGCCGTGGACGTCGATGCCGATGCTGTGGCCGGAGACAGCCATCAGATGAAGCCCTTCTGCCAGGTGAGGAGGCGATCGCGCAGCACGAAGAGCAGCTTCACGATACCGGCGCAGATGACGGACATGATCAGCAGCGTTGCGTAGACGTTGGCATAGCCCGAATAGGCGGTCTGGAACTGGATGTACCAGCCGAGCCCGTATTTGGCGCCGAGCATCTCGGCGACCACCAGGACTGCGAATGAGTAATAGAGGCCCATGAACAGGCCAACGAAGACATGTGGCAGGGAGGCGGGAATGGCGATGTTGCGGATCAGGTACCAGCTCTTGGCGCCAAAGATGCGGCTGACGTCGTAATAGGCCCGGTTGACCGAAGCGACGCCGGAGGCCGTCAGGATGGCGACGGGAATGCCGGAGGCAAGCGCCACGATGAACACGCTGGCATCGAAGGTATTGGGGAAGAAATAGAAGGTGCAGGGGATCCAGGCCGTGGCCGGAACCGGGCCGATCAGCTTGAGGATCGGCATGCCCCAATAGCTGAAGCGCTTCGACCAGCCCAGCGCAATGCCGAGCCCATAGCCGACGGCGATGCCGCAGAAGAAGCCGGCGGACCATAGGCGCAGCGAATAGGCGATGCAGATCAGAAGGCGCTGGCTCTCGGTGACGTAGACATGGAGCAGGCCATGCGGAGGCGAGAAGAACGGCTTGGGCAGCCAGCCGGTCTTGGCTGTCGAGAGTTCCCACAGCGCCAGCCAGACGCCGATGGCAGCGAACCAGGGACCGTAATACAGCAGCGTGCGTCCCAGCCCGCCAAGACGGTGCACGGCAAAGGCTAGGGCCAGGAAGACCAGCGCCGCCGTGCCGGTAAGGGCGGCGAACAGACCAGCGCTGCCCCAGGGGACCACGTCGGGCAAGCCGATCGTGATGCCCGCAGTGGCCGCCAGAGCGGCCGAGGCAAGCAGCCCATGCTTCCACACGCCGTTCCAGAGGGCCTGCAGGGAAGCCTGTGAAGGCGGCCTCGCCTTGAGGACTCCGGAGTTGGGCGCGCGCAGGGTATCGCTCATGACAAGGCCTCAGGCGAGCAGGTTGATGGTGATCCGCTCGGCGAACTCCTTGGGATCGGTGGTGGGATCGAGCACTTTGACCAGCTTGAGATCTTCAGCCGCCAGGCGGATCTGGTCGATCAGCGGCTGGCCGATCGGATGGTTGTGGTAGACCAGCGTTCCCAGGATTTCGGTGAGCTGAGCGGTCGTCAGGCCAGCGGGCTTGAGCGTTTCGAAATACCATTGCGCCACCTCGTCGGGATGGTTGGCGGTATATTCATGGATCTCGATATTCGCTTCGGCGAGGCGACGCAGCGCATCCTTGTTCGCTTCCAGGAAGGGGCCGTTGGCGCCGAGGACGCAGCAGGTGTGGTTCTCGTAATAACCGGTCTGGGTGTCGGCGATCTTGGTGAAGCCGAATTGCTTCTCGATGGCCCAGGCCCAGGGATCGAGATGGGCGGCAAGATCGACATCGCCTCGGTTCAGCGTCTCGCCGACGAGATCGAAGGGCACAGCCTTCCAGGTCACGTCGGTTTCCGGATCGAGCCCGGCCTTGGCGAAGCTGACCTGGAAAGCGACCTGGGGCGGAGCGCCGATGCCATAGGTGGCGATGGTCTTGCCCTTGGCGTCCGCCAGCGTCTTGATGCCGGAATCCTTGCGTGTGAGCAGGCGCTGGCAGCCGCCATGGGAGCCGACGAAGAGCTTGACGTCGAAACCTTGCTCCAGGGGCTTCAGCCAGTCTCCGATCAGGCCGGCGCCGGCATCGGCCTTGCCGGTGGCGAGAGCCTGGATCAGCGTCTGGCCGCTGGCGCCCTGGTAGAACAACTCGACGTCGAGATTGTGCTTGGCGTAGATGCCCTTGGCCACGCCGAAGCCGAGCGGCGAGTGGCAGGCAGCCACCTCCGTCCAGGCCAGGCGGATCTTGGGCGCTGGCGCCGCGATGGCGGGCGAGAAGATCCGGCCGCCGACGGCGCCGAGGGAGGCGAGGGCACCGGCCGTTCCGGCCAGTTTGAGCGCCCTGCGGCGCGAGAAAGTGGGAAGTTTGGACATGGGTTTCATCCGTGGCCGGCTGGGCGGTGAAAAGACTGTGTCATCCCCGGCGAGCGAAGCGAGGGAAGGGGATCCAGGGGCCATCAGTCGAGCCCTTCAGTCCCTGGACCCCCTTCCCCTCGCACTCACAAGCAAGCTTGTGAGGCTCGGCCGGGGATGACAGGCGCTATTCTCGAGCGATGTTTTAGGCCGCCTTACGTTCCGCGGCGTCGTGCTCGCCTTCGGCAGTGGCCAGGGCCTGCGTCAGGTCGGCGATGATGTCGTCCGGGTGCTCGATGCCGATGGACAGGCGCACATAGCCGGGCGTCACCCCGGTCGCGAGCTGGTCTTCCGGCGTCAGCTGCTGATGGGTGGTCGAGGCCGGGTGGATGGCGAGCGAGCGGGCATCGCCGATATTGGCGACGTGGTAGAGCAATTTGAGTGCGTCGATGAAGCGCTTGCCGGCCTCGACACCGCCCTTGAGCTCGAAGCCGACCAAGGCGCCATAGCCACCCTTGAGATAGGCCTCGGCGCGACGGCGGTTCTCGTCCGACTGCAGGCCGGGGAAGATGACATGGCTGACGCCTGGGTGCTTGGCGAGGAAGTCCGCCACCTTGATGGCGTTCTCATTGTGCTGGCGCAGGCGCAGCGGCAGGGTTTCCAGCCCCTGCAGCAGCTGGAAGGCGTTGAAGGGCGACAGGGCCGCGCCGACGTCGCGCAGGAGCTTCACCCGCACGCGCAGAATATAGGCGATCGGCCCGAGCGGCTTGGCGGCCTCGGTCCAGATGGCGCCGTGATAGGCCTCGTCCGGCTGGGTCAGCAGCGGGAAGCGTTCGGCATGGTCTTCCCAGGGGAAATTGCCGCCATCGACGATCAGCCCGCCGATGGAGGTGCCATGGCCGCCGATGTATTTGGTCGCCGAATAGACCACGACGGCTGCGCCATGTTCGAGCGGGCGGGCGATCAGCGGCGCGGCGGTATTGTCGACGATGAGGGGAATGCCGATCGAGCGGCCGATGTCGGCGATCTCGCGGATTGCCAGCACCTGCAGCTTGGGATTGGGCAGCGTCTCGGCATAGAAGGCGCGGGTCTTGTCGTCGCTCGCCCGGCGGAAATTCTCCGGATCGGAGGGATCGACGAAGCGGACCTCGACGCCGAACTGCTTGAGGGTCGAAGCAAACAGGGTCCAGGTGCCGCCATAGAGGTCGGTGGACGAGACGATATTGTCGCCGGCCTGGGCGAGGTTGAGGATCGAATAGGCCGAGGCCGTCTGCCCCGACGAGACAGCCAGGGCGGCCGCGCCGCCCTCGATGGCGGCAATGCGCTGTTCCAGCGCGTCGGTCGTCGGGTTCTGCACGCGCGTATAGATGTTCCCGAGCTCCTCGAGCGCGAAGAGGCGCGCGGCGTGGCCGGTATCCTGGAACTGGTAGGAGGTGGTCTGGTAGATCGGCACCGCCACCGCACCGGTGGCCGGATCGGCGCGATAGCTGCCGCCATGCAGAGCGAGGGTTTCGAAATGCCGGGAGTCGGTGGTCATGCGAATGGCTCCGGAGGAGGGGCTTGAGGTCAGTAGTTTCGGTTCAGTAGGCGGACGCGACCTGTGCGGTTTTGCTGGTATCGATCAGGTCGGAATGGTGGCGGCGGGCGACGTCGGGGTGAGAGCGCAGGCGGCTCTTGAGATAGTTGCGTCCGGCCTCGCGGAAGAGCGGATTGAGCGGGTCCTGCGTCAAGCCGCGTGCTTCGGCTGCGAGTTCCGGTGCAAGTGTCAGCAACGGTACTTCGGCTTCGAGATTGGCGCCGAGGAAGAAGGGCACCGACAGGCGGTCGGTTCCGGCGGGCGGCGAGACGACGCGATGGATGTTGGCGCGCAGATAGCCGTTCGAAGCCAGTTCAAGGATCTCGCCTATATTGACGACGAAAGTGCCGGGAATGGGCGGTGCCTCGATCCAGCCATGCTCTCCCTCGACCTGCAGGCCACCCTGCACATCCTGCAGCAGCAGCGTGAGGAAACCCGAATCCTTGTGGGCACCGACGCCCTGGTCGCCCTCGCTGGCCTCGCGGCCGGGATAGCGCACGATCTTGAGGAGCTGGTTGGGTTCGGGTGTGTAGATCGGCTCGAAGGCATCAGCCTTCTGGCCCAAGGCAAGCGCGAAGGCACTGAGGACACGAACGCCGAGCTGGGTGATTTCACTGAGATAGCGCAGCGTGATGAGCTGCAATTCGGGCAGGGCTGCGGGCCATTGATTGGGACCTTGCAGGCGGTGCCAGGCCGGGGTTGCGGGGTCGAGGGGACGGGCCCTCTTCTCGGCGCCGATGTCGACCTGCTCGCGCCAGTCCGGCTTGCCGCGCGTATGCTCGAAGCCGGCCCGGTTATAGCCGCGGAAATGCGGCGAGTTGATCATCTCGATCGCCAGCTTGTCCTGTTCGGGCAGGTCGAAGAAGCGACGTGACAGGCGCAGCACGTCACCGATCAACTGCTGGGGGATGCCGTGACCGGTCAGGTAGAAGAAGCCGGGGCCGCGGGCTGCCTCGCGCAGGTCCTCCAGGAAGGCCTTGCGCTCTGCCGGCCCGGCCTCGAACCAGCGGAAATCGAGGATAGGCAGGCTTTCGGCTGAAGTCGTCATGGCGTTGGACCGTCTGGTTGAATCTCTGTGTGAAATCGACCATGGCGGTATTTATAAGTCAACTGATTTTATAGACTATATAGAATTATAACGACGAGCTGCCGAAATAACACTTTTCTGCCAGGGAGTTAGGTACCAGAACGGAATCAGATCGTGAACGGTCCGCACTGGAAGAAGAGGCCGGATTGCAGGCCAAATTCCATGCAGCCGGGGCGGGAAATTAATTATTGACTAAATCTATCAACTATTAGGATTATAGAGGCCGATATGCCTAAGGATGACCTGATGACCCCGCTCTGGACCCGCCGCTTCCTGCTTGCCGCCGCGCCCGCACTTGCCGTGACCGCCGCCCTTGGACCCGCGCGCGCCGCGACGAAGACGGTGCGCGTCGGCTATCAGAAATACGGCACCTTCCTACTGCTCAAGGCGCGCGGGAATCTGGAACGCAAGCTCGAGCCACTCGGCTTCGGCGTGACCTGGACGGAGTTTCCCGGTGGGCCGCAATTGCTGGAAGCCCTGAATGTCGGTGCGCTCGATTTCGGCATCACCGGTGAGGCTCCGCCGATCTTTGCCCAGGCCGCTGGCGCACCCCTGGTCTATGTCGCCAACGAACCGGCTGCCCCCCTCAGCGAGGCGATCCTGGTGCGCAAGGATAGCCCGCTGCAATCGGTGGCGGAGCTGAAGGGCAAGAAGGTCGGGCTCAACAAGGGATCGAACGTTCACTATCTTCTGGTCAAGGCGCTGGAGAAGGCGGGTCTGGCCTATGGCGACATTCAGACCGTGTTCCTGACGCCTTCCGACGCACGAGCCGCTTTCGAGCATGGCGACATCGATGCCTGGGTGATCTGGGACCCCTTCCAGGCGGCGGCCGAGATCGCCGTCGAAGCGCGCCAGCTCGCCAATGGCGAGGGACTGGTCGCCAACCGGCAATTCTATCTGGGTGAACGCTCCTTCACCGAGGCCAATCCGGCTGCGATCGACGCCGTCCTGGCCGCCATCAATGAGATCGACCAATGGGCCAAGGACCATGTCGACGAGGCGGCGAAGGAACTCGCCCCCGCCGTCGGCATTCCCGCGCCGGTGCTCAAGCTGGCGCTCGGCCGGCAGTCCTGGAACGTGCAGCCGATCACTGCCGAGACGGTAGCCGCCCAGCAGCAGATTGCCGACACCTTCCATAAGCTCGGCCTCATCCCGAAGGCGATCAAGATCGCGGACGCGCTACGTCCCGGCGTGACACTCTGAGCGGGGAGGGGCCGATGGCATCGCAACGCATCAATGGGCTGACCCAGCGCCTGGTTAGACGATTGATTCCTTGGCTGCTGCCCGTGCTGCTGCTGGCCGGCTGGGAGCTTGCCGCCGATCTCGGCTGGCTGCAGGCGCGGGTGCTCTCGGCACCGAGTGCGGTGGCGCTCGCCTTCTGGCAGACACTCCAGGATGGCAGCCTCCTGCACAATGTCGGCGTCAGCGCCGGACGCGCATTGCAGGGCCTTGCCATTGGCGGCCTCATCGGTTTCGCGCTCGGCGTCGCCAATGGCGTTTGGCGCCCGGCCGAGCTCTTGCTCGACTCCACCCTGCAGATGCTGCGCAACGTGCCGCACCTTGCCATCATTCCGCTGGTGATCCTGTGGTTCGGCATCGGCGAGAGCGCCAAGATCTTCCTGGTCGTCCTCGGCGTGCTCTTTCCCGTCTACATCAATACCTATCACGGCATCCGCACCATCGATCCGCATCTCACCGAGATGGCTCGTGTCTACGGCCTGGGCCCGGTGGCGCGATTCTGGCGGGTGATCCTGCCAGGCGCCCTGCCGTCGGTCTTCGTGGGCCTGCGCTACGGCCTTGGCATCATGTGGCTGACGCTGATCGTGGCTGAGACCATCTCCGCTTCATCGGGCATCGGCTACATGACCATGAATGCCCGCGAATTCCTGCAGACGGACGTCATCCTGCTCGGCGTGATCATCTATGCCGTGCTCGGCAAGCTCTCCGACACGCTGGTGAAGCTGCTCGAACAGGCCGCCCTGCAATGGCATCCCACCTATGCGCGACCCCGCCGGGAGGCACTAGCTTGACCCACGCTCTGCTCCATGTCGAAGACGGCTATTTCACTCCCGAATTGACCCGCAACAGCCTGGCGCCGTCGAATTTCGTCGCGCCGTCCCCCAAACCCAAGGGATTGGCGATCGAGCTGAAAGGGGCATCCAAAGCCTTCGATCACCGCGTCGTGCTCGACAGGCTCAATCTCACCATCAAGCCGGGCGAGTTCGTCGCCGTCGTCGGGCGTTCGGGCGGCGGCAAATCCACGCTTTTGCGTCTCATTTCCGGCCTCGACCGTCCCAGCGCCGGCGAGGTGGAGATCGGCGGAACGGCCGCGCGAGGCGCACATGCCGGAGCCCGTCTGATGTTCCAGGACGCGCGGCTGCTGCCCTGGCAGCGCGTGATCGGCAATGTCGGCATCGCCCGCGGTCCGAGCTGGCGCGGCCTGGCCCAAGCTGCCCTCGACGAGGTGGGGCTGGGGGATCGGGCCAATGAATGGCCGAGCGTGTTGTCGGGCGGCCAGAGGCAGCGTGTCGCGCTGGCGCGCGCCTTGGTCAGCCGGCCCGACATCCTGCTGCTCGACGAGCCCTTCGGCGCGCTCGACGCCATGACGCGGGTGGAGATGCATCAATTGCTGTCGCGGATCTGGCGCGAGCACGGCTTCACCGCCATCCTCATCACGCACGACGTGTCGGAAGCGGTAGCGCTGGCGGATCGGGTGATCGTGCTGCGCGAAGGCGCCGTGGCGCTTGACCTGGCCATCGACCTGCCGCGCCCGCGTCGCGATGACGAGCGGACGGCCAAGCTGGCGAGCCGCGTGCTGTCCTACGTTTGATCTTTCTGCCGATATGAAAAAGGCCAGGGCAAGCATGCTGCCCTGGCCTTCTTGCTTGTGCCATGTCCGAGGATCGGAGGCTCAACCGCCCGCGAAGAAGGCGAAGCGGACGACGAACAGCGCGGCGACCAGCCAGGTGGCGAGATGCACCTGGCCCGGCCGGCCGGTGAGGGTCTTGAGAGCGCAATAGCTGATGAAGCCGAAGGCGAGGCCGTTGGCGATCGAATAGGTGAAGGGCATCATCAGCGCGGTCAGCGCGGCCGGAGCGGCCTCGGTGATGTCGTCCCACTCCACTTCGAGCAGTTCGCGCATCATCAGGCAGGCCACGTAGAGCAGAGCGGGCGCAGTGGCGTAAACAGGCACGGAACCGGCGAGCGGCGAGAAGAACAGCGCGGCCAGGAACAGGATGGCGATGACGATGGCGGTGAGGCCGCTGCGCCCGCCAGCCTGCACGCCGGACACGCTTTCAACATAGGCGGTGGTTGAGGAGGTACCCAGCAGCGAGCCGGCGAGAATGGCGGAGCTGTCGGCCAGCAGAGCGCGGCCGAGGCGGTTGGGCTTGTCGGGCTGGATCAGGCCGGCGCGCTTGGCAACGCCGATCAGCGTGCCGGTGGCGTCGAACACCTCGACCAGCACGAATACCAGGATGACATGCACCAGGCCCGCATGCATGGCGCCGACCAGGTCGAGCTGCAGGAAGGTCGGCAGGATGGAGGGCGGCATGGAGATGACGCCGCCGAACTTGCTGACGCCGAGTGCGATCGAAAGCGCGGTGATGACGAGAATGCCGATCAGGATGGCGCCGCGAACCTTGAGTACGTCGAGCGCCGCGATGATGAAGAAGCCGAGGATGGCCAGCAGCGTGCCGGTCTCCTTGAGCGAGCCCAGGGTAACCAGTGTGGCGGGACTGGCGACCACGATGCCCGAGCTCTTGAGGGCGATGATGCCGAGGAACAGGCCGATACCGGCCGCGATGGCCGATCGCATCGAGTGCGGAATGCCGGCGATCAACCAGCTGCGCACGCCGGTGACGGTCAGGACCAGGAAGATACAGCCGGAGATGAACACCGCGCCCAGCGCCTGCTGCCAGGTGAAGCCCATGGTGCCGACGACGGTGAAGGCGAAGAAGGCGTTCAGGCCCATGCCCGGCGCCATGCCGATCGGCCAGCGGGCGACCAAGCCCATGATCAGCGAGCCGAGGGCCGCGGCCAGGCAGGTCGCGACGAAGACCGCATTGCGGTCCATGCCGGTGGTCGACAGGATCTCCGGATTGACGAAGATGATATAGGCCATGGTGAGGAAGGTGGTGATGCCGGCGATCACCTCCGTCCGCACCGAGGTGCCCTGTTCCTTCAGTTTGAAAAACGCGTCCAGCACGGTTTGCTTCCTCTCTTGCGGCACGCGCATGACCTTGGTTGCGCGTCTGGCTATCCCTGTAAAGCGATCTCGATCGCCTGTTCGAGGCTGGCCTCTGCCGAGCGTTATGACTCCCTAAGCAGCATTTCTGCTTCAACCCAAAGGATGAGACCAGAAATTGCTGCGTCTTCTCAAGTTCTTTGCTGGTGCTTTCGGGCGGGAACCATGTTCCGATCCGAAAACATCAGCTGAGGCCCGCGCCGGATTGTTCTTCCCGGACGGGATCGCGGCTACCATTCGTTTGACGCGGCAAGATACCAGCTTCAAACCATTCCTTTCTCCGTTGCTTTGCCTTGAGACACAAGGCTTTCAACAGCCGGCTAAGCTGGAAGGTCTTTCGCAATTATTTGTAAGAGAAGGGGGAGGGAAGTGGAGGGTTTCCGCGCGTCTTGCAGAGGCCTTCGGGGATGAGCGCCGTTCTCGATCCGCCTTGCACGGGCTGCGCTGGGCTCTCATCCACCTTGCGCAGCGGCCTTGCTGGCATACAGCCTGAAATTACGCCCAGTATACAGCGTGCCTGTGGGATTGGCCATTGGTCCGATGAGTTACTGACTGGCCGACCGTCTTTTTGTCCGATCATTACGGCACATTGAGTTCATGCAAGTCAGTGTCTATGGAGGGAACAAACGAAGTTCGTGGAGACCAAAAAAATCCACGAACAACAGTTGACTAATTTTGTGGACTATTTATTTTTGTGTCATCGGCTTCTCAGGGAGTCGATCGCGGGCATTTGAGCGTGCAGCTTGCGCCGCGTCATCAAACGCTAAAGCGCCACGGCTGATGTCGTGGGCTCCAAACAGGAAGTGACCCATGATCGCGATCAGCGGGACAGGTATCAAAAAGCCAGACGGAAAGATGTGTTGCAGCTGTTGTTGTTGAAGCTGGTCTGAACGCATGCATTCCCTGTCTTTCCGGAGCGCCACCAAGTGGCGGCCTTATCATGTCTCATCCCTCCAATTCCGAATCCTATGTTATTGAGATCTCCGGTGCCGCCGTCGGCATCGTGGTGCGCGAACCCCAGGCGCGCCGCTTTGCGTTTCATGCTGCGAGCCGGCGCTTCAGCCGTTTCGAGGGCATGACCTTCGTGGGTCCGCGTGATGCCGAACGCTATCTCTCTGGCCAGGTTGCCAGGCGCCTGCACTCCCTCATGGAGGAGTTGGTGGCGTGAACGCACCTGTGAGAGTGGAAAGCCTGACCTTGCCTGGTGAGGTGGAGGCAGTCGAACCGATCGTGCGCTTCGAACGCGTGTCGCGTTCCTTCGCCGCGCGCAAGGGCAGTTCTGCCGTGTTCGCGCTCGACGATCTCAGCCTGGAGATTCCGCGCGGCGAAATCTTCGGCGTGATCGGGCGCAGTGGTGCCGGCAAATCGACGCTGCTGCGGCTGATCAACGGGCTGGAGCGGCCGACCAATGGTCGCGTCGTCGTCGACGGCATCGAGGTCGATGCCCTCAGCGAAAGCCAGTTGCGCCCGGTCCGCCGGTCCATCGGCATGGTGTTCCAGCACTTCAATCTTTTATCCTCGCGCACAGTCTTCGAGAATGTGGCGCTTCCCCTGGAAGTGGCCGGTATCGCCGCCGCGGAGATCCGGGAGCGCGTCGAACCGCTGCTCGATCTGGTCGGGCTGGCAGACAAGCGCAACCGTTATCCGGCGGAGCTGTCGGGCGGCCAGAAGCAGCGCGTCGGCATCGCCCGCGCCTTGGCGACCCGGCCCAAGATCCTGCTTGGCGACGAGGTGACCTCGGCGCTCGACCCGGAGACGACGGCCTCCATCCTGGCCCTGCTCGCCGATATCAACCAGCGCCTCGGCGTCACCATCGTACTGATCACGCATGAAATGTCGGTGATCAAGGAGATCTGCCATCGGGTTGCCGTGCTCGAGGCCGGCAAGCTGATCGAGACCGGGCGCGCCTTCGAGGTGTTGACCCAGCCGCGCCATGCCACCACGGCCAGTTTCGTGCGCGGTGTCACCGGTGTCGAACTGCCGGCCGATCTGGCCCGGCGCCTCGCCGACCAGCCGAGCCCGGGCAGCCACGCGGTGCTGCGCATCACCTTCACCGGCTCGCATGCTACAGCGCCGGTGGTCAGCCGTCTCACCACCATTCTCGGCATCGACATCAATATCCTGGCCGGTCGCATCGATACGATCGGTGGCGAGCCCTTCGGGGCACTGCTGGTTTCGGTGCCAGGCGACGAGGCAACCCGGCTTGCCGTGGTCGCGGCGGTGGAGAGGCTCAATCTGCAAGGGGAGGTGATTGGCTATGTCGCCTGAAATCCTCAGAGTCATTCGCGATGCCACCGGCGATTCCCTGATCATGGTGGGTGTCTCCATCCTGTTCGGCACTCTTTTCGGCTTGCCCCTCGGCATCTTCCTGGCCACCAGTCGGCGTGGCGAGTTGCTGGCCTCACCCAAGGCCAATGCCGTGCTCGGTGCCATCGTGAATGCCGTGCGCTCGGTGCCCTTCATCATTCTCATTGTCGCGATCATTCCGTTCACGCGTTTCGTGGTCGGCAGTTCGATCGGCCTGAAAGGCGTGATCGTGCCGTTGACGATCGCGGTCGCTCCCTTCATCGCCCGTATCGTGGAAAGCGCCATTCGCGAGGTCGATGCCGGGCTGATCGAGGCGGCGCGCTCCTTCGGGGCCACACCGTTCCAGATCATCCGCAAGGTGCTGTTTCCCGAGGCCCTGCCGGGTCTCGTGCTCGGCCTCACCCTCACCACGGTCAGCCTGATCGGCTATTCGGCCATGGCCGGCGTAGTCGGTGGCGGTGGCCTGGGGGATGTCGCCATCCGCTATGGCTATCAGCGCTTCATGCCCGAAGTGATGGGGGCGGTGGTGGTCATCCTCATCCTGCTCGTGCAGGGCGTGCAGTCGGCGGGTGACCTGGCCGCTCGGAAACTCAACAAGCGCGTGCGACAGGACTGATATCAAGTCTCGCAGATGCCGAGGCATCCGAGACCTGAACACCTCGCAAATTATTGGGTAAACGCAGTGATTTGCGAGACGGAACCGAGAGTCATTTCCAGTGCCTCTCGACATGATTCAACGTCTATCTAAAACAGGAAAGACTCCCATGTCCGCCTACACATTGACGCGCCGCCGCCTCGCCGGTGCTGCGCTGGCCCTGGTCTTTGCCCTCGCTCCTGCCGGCGCGGCCTTTGCCGCCGACAAGCTCAAGCTCGGCGTCATGGGTGGCGACGAGGAGCGCATCTGGGAGGTGGCCAAGAAGGTCGCCGCCAAGGATGGGCTCGACATCGAACTGGTTTCCTTCTCCGACTACGCCATTCCCAACGAGGCGCTGGAGAAGGGCGATCTCGATGCCAACGCCTTCCAGCACAAGCCCTATCTCGACAGCCAGATCGCGGCCCGCGGCTACAAGATCGTGCCGATCGGCTATACGCTGGTGCAGCCGATCGCCCTCTATTCGAAGAAGCTGAAGGCCTTCGCCGACCTGAAGGAAGGCGCCGTCATCGGCATTCCCAATGATCCCTCCAATGGCGGCCGCGCCCTCAAGCTCCTTGAGGCCAATGGCCTGATCAAGCTGAAGACCGCCGATGGCCAGGTGCCGAGCGTGCTCGACGTCACCGACAATCCCAAGAAGGTGGAATTCAAGGAGATCGAGGCCTCGCAGCTCGCCAATCTGCTGCCCGATCTCGACGGCGCGGTGATCAACACCAACTACGCCCTCGGCGCCGGCCTGACGCCGGCCAAGGATGCGCTGATCCAAGAGAGCCGCACCAACAATCCGTATGGCAACTTCATCGCCGTGCGCGAAGCCGACAAGGACAAGCCGATCTTCAAGAAGCTGGTCGCCTCCTACCAGAATCAGGAAGTGGCCGATTTCATCAACGCCAACTTCAAGGGCGCGATCCAGCCGGCCTGGTAAGATCGTTTCAGGGGTGCGCCGGCTGACGGTCGGCGCACCCACTTCCGGACCGCACTCAGCCCGATGATCGTCATCGGCTGCAAGCGGGTCGGGCCCCAGGCGAGAGCAGAAGCTCTCGAATTTTTTTGGCCATAAATTCTATAAAATCTATAGACATAAGATTGTTGCTGTTGCACCATCCGCCCACGATGCGCCGTTGGGTGCCAGCGAAAGGGGAGGCGAGGCCTCCACTGCTTCTTTCAGATGACGGATACGAACATGAATATCGCCGTGAAGCTGCCGCCGGTTACGGCACCGAATCTGCGCGACGCCATGCGGCTGGTGGCTGGCGGCGTCAGCGTCATCACCGCGGGCGAGGGGGACGAGCGTACCGGCCTCACGGCGACGTCGGCCGTGTCGCTGTCGGTCGAGCCACCGACCATGATCATCTGCGTCAACCGCGATGCCTCGGCCTGGCCCGTCATCCGCCGCTATGGCCATTATTGCGTGAACATCCTCGCCGACCACCAGCGCCACGTCGCCGATCGCTTTGCGGGGCGGGGCGGCATCAAGGGGGTGGCCCGGTACGAAAACGCCGGCTGGAACCGCCTCTTCACCGGCGCCCTGGCGCTGGAGGGCGCGCTCGCCTCCGTCGATTGCGAGGTCGAGGAGTTCATCGACCGCCACAGCCATTCCATCATCATCGGTGCCGTACGCGGTATTCGCACCGCCGATGGCAGGCCGCTCGTCTATGCCCAGGGCGGCTATGGCGGCTTCCATCCTGCCTGATTCAAGAAGACCGGGATCACCATGACCATTTCCGTTGCGCCGCCGCTCACCTCCGAGCCACCTCAATTCGATCTCCAGCCTAAGGCCCATGTCATCACGTCCGATGCCGAGGCGATCGAGATTGCCACGACTCTGGCGGCGGAATTCGCGGCCGAGGCGGCGCTGCGCGATCGCGAACGGCTTCTGCCGGCGGTGGAACTCGACCGTTTCTCCAAGAGCGGCCTTTGGGGAATAACCATTCCCAAATCCTATGGCGGTGCCGGCGTCTCCTGGGTGACGCTGACGGAGGTGATCAAGCTGATCTCGGCGGCGGATCCTTCCATCGGCCAGATCCCGCAGAACCATCTCGCCGCCGTGGACGTTATCAGGGCTACCGCGTCGGAAGAGCAGAAGAAATTGTGGTTTAGCCGCGTGCTCTCGGGCTACCGGCTCGGCAACGCCTTCTCCGAGGCCAAGTCCAAGCATGTCGGTGCCTTCGAGACCACGCTCACGCCCGATGGTGACGGCTACCGGGTCAAGGGCGAGAAGTTCTACGCCACCGGAGCGCTGTTCGCGCATTACATCCATATCGGCGCCGTCGATCCCGCCGGCAAGGTGCATCTGGCCATCGTGCCCCGCGATGCCGAAGGCCTTGATATCATCGACAATTGGTCGAGTTTCGGGCAGCGCACCACGGCGAGCGGCAATGTCCGCATCGACAATGTCCGGGTTGGCCCCGAGGGCGTCATACCGGCCTATCTCGGCGGCGAGAATCCCTCGACCAACGGGGCGGTCTCCCAGATCATCCAGGCCGCCGTCGATGCCGGCATTGCGCGCGGCACTATCGAGGAGACCATCAAGTTCGTGCGCAACAATGTCCGGCCCTGGATCGATAGCGGCCAGGAGCACGGTTATGAGGATGTCTTCACCATCGCCCAGATCGGCGATCTCAAGATCAAGCTGCATGCCGCCGAGGCCCTGCTGGAGAAGGCCGGGCGGGCTGTCGACGCGATCGTGGAGCAGCCGACCGAGGAGGGCGTGACGGCGGCTGCCGTCGCGGTTGCCGAGGCCAAGGTGCTGACCACCGAGATCGCCATCCTCGCCACCAACAAGCTGCACGAACTCGGCGGTACGCGCTCGACCCTGGGCCAGTACAATCTGGACCGGCATTGGCGCAATGCCCGCACCCACACGCTGCATGATCCGGTACGCTGGAAATTCTTCCATGTCGGCAATCACGCCCTGAACGGCGTGAGCCCGCCGCGCCACCCCTGGAGTTGATTTCTCCGGGTGCGCGGGCGTCTCGCCCGTCCTTGGAAACATCGAATAAGCCGGAAGGAAGAGCGGGCGAGACGCCCGCGCACCCGGAATAGGACTAAATCATGCCCACTGCCGCCGCCCTGACCGCCGATACCCCACCTGAGCGCCTGGTTGCGTTCAAGGCACCGCCCTTACGGGCCGGCAAGGCCCATATCATCAAGGATGACGCCGAGGCACTCGCTGCCGCGCGCAAGGTCGCGGCCCGCATCGCCGAGACCGCGATCGAACGGGATCGCGAGCGGCGCCTGCCCTATGAGGAACTCGACTGGCTGTCCGATGCCGGCCTGCTCGCCATCACCGTGCCGAAGGCTTATGGCGGCGCCGAGGTATCATCCGGCACTCTGGCGGAGGTGATTGCGCTTCTCTCCGCGGCGGATGGTTCGATCGGCCAGATTCCGCAGAACCACTTCTTCATCCTGCATGCCCTGCGCCTGGAAGGCAGCGAGGAGCAGAAGCGCTTCTTCTATGGCCGCATTCTGGCCGGCGAGCGCATCGGCAATGCCCTGTCCGAAATCGGCACCAAGACGGCCCAGGACCACAACACCCGCCTCAGCAAAGACGGGCCGGTGCTGCGCCTCGATGGGCGCAAATTCTATTGCACCGGTGCCCTGTTCGCCCATTGGGTGGCCGTGGTGGCCAATGACGATGAGGGGCGTTCGACCATCTCCTTCGTGCCGCGGTCGACACCGGGGCTCGATGTCATCGACGATTGGGCCGGCTTCGGCCAGCGGGTAACCGGCTCGGGCACGACCACGCTCGATAATGTCGAGGTGCATCCCTTCTCGGTGATTTCGTTGAAGGCGGTCTTCGACCGGCCGACCTCGATGGGGCCGGTGGCGCAGATCATGCACGCCGCCGTCGAGGCCGGTATCGCGCGGGCCGCGCTCGCCGAGACGCTGAGCTTCGTGAAGAAGCATGCCCGTCCCTGGAAGGACAGCGGCCTCGATCATGGCTATGAGGATCCCTATACGATCGCCGGCATTGGCGAGGTGAAGATCCGTGTGGCCTCCTCCGATGCGCTGCTGGAGCGGGCCGGGCGCTTTTCCGACATCGCCGTGGCCGATCCCACGGTGGAGACGGTCGCGGCCGCCTCGATAGCCGTCGCCGAGGCCAAGGTTGCCTCCACCGAGGCTTCGCTGCTCGCCGGCAGCAAGCTGATCGAATTCGCCGGTTCGCGCGCCACCCAGACCCAGTTCGGCTTCGACCGTTTCTGGCGCAACGCCCGCACCCACACCGTGCACGATCCCGTGCGCTGGAAATACCGCGCCATCGGCGACTACTGGCTCAACGGCATCAATCCGCCGCGCCACGGCGCCATCTAAGCAAAAGCCCGTTCATGAACACGCGAACCGAATTGGCCCGACCTCCATAAGCGCTGACTTAACCGCCGAAGGCGCCGGGAGCATGGACGGTCGATCTCCAGATCGACCGTCTTCGCGCCCCATCTCGTCCTACGTTTCCAAGACGGTCGATCTGGAGATCGACCCTCCAATATACGACCAGAGACTTTACCATGCCCTATGATCTCGACCTGCCCCCGCCCGCCCAGGAAACCGATGTGCTCTGGTTCCTGCCGACCCATGGCGACGGGCGCTATCTCGGCAGCGAGGAGGGCGCGCGGCATGTCTCGCTCGGCTACCTCTCTCAGATTGCCAAGGCCGCCGACGAACTCGGCTATTTCGGCGTGCTGCTGCCCACCGGCCGTTCCTGCGAGGACAGCTGGGTCATCGCCTCGGCCATGGTGCCGCTGACCAAGCGCCTGCGCTTCCTGGTGGCGATCCGTCCCGGCCTGACCACGCCGGCCTTCGCGGCGCGCTCGGCAGCGACGCTCGACCGGCTCTCCGACGGGCGGCTGCTCATCAATGTCGTCACCGGCGGCGATCCGGTGGAGCTGAAGGGGGACGGCGTCTTCCTCGACCATAAGGAGCGCTACGAGGTCACCGACGAATTCCTCGATATCTGGCGCGACCTCCTGCAGGGCGGCAAGATCACTCGCGAGGGCAAGCATCTGCGCATCGAAGATGGTGTGCTGCTCTATCCTCCGGTGAGCCAGCCCTATCCGCCGCTCTATTTCGGTGGATCGTCGGAAGCGGGTAACGAGGTCGCCGGCAAGCATGTCGACGTCTACCTGACCTGGGGCGAGCCGCCCCAGCAGGTCGCGGAGAAGATCGCCAATGCCAAGGCGGTCGCCGCCAAATATGGCCGTACGCTCACCTTCGGCATCCGCCTGCATGTGATCGTGCGCGAAACCTCGGCCGAGGCCTGGCAGGCGGCGGATGCCTTGATTTCTAAGCTCGACGACGAGACCATCGCCACGGCCCAGAAGGTGTTCGCACGCATGGATTCGGTGGGGCAGAGCCGTATGCGGGCCTTGCATGGTGGGTCGCGTGACAAGCTGGAGATCAGCCCCAATCTGTGGGCCGGTGTCGGCCTGGTCCGCGGCGGGGCCGGCACCGCGCTGGTCGGCAATCCCGACGAGGTGGCCGAGCGCATGAAGGAATATATGGCGCTCGGCATCGACCGCTTCATTCTCTCTGGTTATCCGCATCTGGAGGAATGCTATCGCTTCGCCGAACTGGTCTTCCCCAAGCTTCCCCTGAAGAAGACCACCGGCAACGATCTTGGGCCCGCCCGCAATGCCGGCCCCTTCGGCGAGGTCATCGCCAATGTCGTGGCGCCTTCCAATCGTAAGGCGGCAGCAGGATAATGGTGTGCCGGTCTTTTCAGCTCCATCAAGTGATGGAGCGAGACCGGCATCAATCTTCTTCCAACAAGGATTGCCGGTCTGAAGACCGGCACACCGAGTGATGTCCAAACCCATCCGTTTCAATGCCTTCGAGATGAACTGCCTGGCGCATCAGTCCCCCGGGTTGTGGCGCCATCCCCGCGATCGTTCGCGCGCCTATAACCGGCTCGATTATTGGCTCGATCTCGCCCGCATCTTGGAACGGGGCCTGTTCGATGGATTGTTCCTGGCCGACGTCCTGGGTGTCTACGACGTCTATGGCGGCAATGGCGAAGCGGCCCTGCGCCACGCCACGCAGATCCCGGTGAACGATCCCTTGCTGCTCGTGCCGGCCATGGCGGCGGTGACGCGGCATCTGGGTTTCGGCGTCACCGTCAATCTCAGCTACGAGCCGCCCTATGGTTTTGCGCGCCGCATGTCGACGCTCGACCATCTCACGGAGGGGCGCATCGGCTGGAACATCGTCACCGGCTATCTCGATAGTGCGGCCCGCGGTGCCGGCAAGGACAAGCAGACAGCGCATGACGACCGCTATGCCATCGCCGAGGACTATATGGCTGCGGTCTACAAGCTGTGGGAAGGAAGCTGGGCTGACGATGCCGTGGTTGCGGATGCGCAGAGCGGGGTCTTCGCCGATCCCCGGCGGGTGCGCAAAGTCCAGCATGACGGACCGTATTTTCGCATCGATGCCGTGCATCTGAGCGAACCTTCGCCACAGCGCACGCCCGTGCTCTATCAGGCCGGAACCTCGCCGGCGGGGCTCGGCTTCGCGGCGCGGCATGCCGAATGCGTCTTCATTTCCGGGCCGAGCCGCAAGGTGATCGCCGGCCGGGTGGCTGCCATTCGGCAGGCCGCTGCGCGGCTCGGACGCAACCCTGCCGACATCCTGATCTTTACCCTGCTGACGGTGATCGTGGCGCCCACGAATGAGGAGGCGGCGACCAAGTTCGCCGATTATCGCCGCTATGCCGATCACGAGGGAGCCTTGACCTTGATGTCGGGCTGGACCGGTGTCGATTTTTCGCAACTCGACCGCGATGCGATCGTGGAGCATGTCGAGAATGAGGCCGGACGCTCGGCGCTCGAGAACATCACCCGCGCCGATCCCGATCGCCGCTGGACTGTGCGCGAGGTCGCCGAGCATGTGGCGATCGGCGGCATCGGGCCTGTGGTGATCGGCTCACCTGCCAGCGTGGCCGACGAGCTGGAAGCCTGGGTCGATGAAACCGGCATTGACGGCTTCAACCTCGCCTTCGCGGTGCGCCCGGAGACCTTTGCGGATGTCGCCGATCTGCTGGTGCCGGAGCTGCAGCGGCGGGGACGCTACAAGACTGTTTATGCCGAGGGAACCTTGCGCGAGAAGCTTTTCGGCGGCTCGCCGCGGCTGCCCGAAAGTCATGCGGCGTCGGCTTATCGCCATAGCGTTTTGCGATTGGACGGGAGCACGTCGAATCGCAAAGACGCGTCCAAAGCAAGGAGCTAGAGCAAAGCTCGTTCACGCCTGAACGCGCTTTGCTCTAGTTTTGGCAAGCTTTGGCGACGGCATGAGTAGCAAATCAGTGCTTTTGCTATTACCAGAAGGCTGAAGTGGATTTCCGAATCGCAGTCCGGGGGCCGCATGCTGACGAAAAAAGGCAAATACGGCCTCAAGGCAATGGTGCATCTGGCCGGTGCAGAGCCGGGCAAGCCATGTCTTGTCTCCGATATCGCTGAACAGAATGGCATTCCCAAGAAGTTCCTCGATACGATTCTGGGCGAGCTGAAGAATGCTGGCTTCCTGCATTCGAAGAAGGGCAAGGGCGGCGGCTATGTTCTCGGCCGGCCCGCAAGCGAAATCCGAGTCGGCCACATCGTGCGCGTGCTGGACGGGCCGCTCGCGCCGATCCCCTGCGCCAGCCGCACGGCCTATCAGCGCTGTGACGACTGTTCCGACGAGAACCAGTGTGCGGTGCGTCTGATGATGCTGGAAGTGCGGCAGGCGATTTCCACCGTGCTGGACAATCGCAATCTCGCCGAGATGCGGGCGCTCGCCGATCTCGACGACCTGACTTTGATGTATCATATCTGATCCGCCCATCTGGATCGGTGTCTGAGACGGCCTGCTTTGAAATTCACCAGCTGAGCACCTTGTCGGCTGTGTGTGATTGATCTATCAAAATACTAGATTAATCGAAGTTTGCAGCATGCCGCCCACTGTCCATTCCGCCTCCTCCAGGCATATCGTCGTCATCGGAGGCGGAGCGAGCGGCGTGTTGATGACGGCCCATCTGCTGCGTCATCATCATCCGGATCTGCGTGTGACCCTGGTGGAGAAGAGCCGGGAGCTCGGCGCCGGCATTGCCTATGGCACCAGCCATCCCGATCATCTCCTGAATGTTCGCGCTGCCAATATGAGCGCCTATCCCGATGATCCCGACCATTTCTGGCGCTGGGTTGGCGAGCATAGCAGCAGCCATTGTCCGGACTCCCAGTCCTTCGCGCCCCGGCGCCTTTATCGCGATTACCTCGCCGATCTGCTCTCGCCGCATCTCGTGCAGCGGCCGGGTAGCCGGCGTCTGGTTATCGTGCAGGACGAGGCGGTCGGCATCGCGGAAACCGGGCAAGGCGTTGTCGTCCATCTGAGCGGGGGCGGCAGGCTGAATGCCGACATCGCCATTCTGGCGACCGGCAATGAGGGTCCCAGGCTGTCGCCGGCCCCCTGGCGTTTCGATGGCTGGTTCGATGCCGGGCCGGCGGCCTTCTCCCCCGATGCCGCTGTCGTCATCGTCGGTACCGGCCTCACCATGGCCGACCGGGTCCTGTCCCTGCTGCATGCCGGACATCGAGGCCGGATCACCGCGATTTCCAGGCGCGGCCTCAGCCCGCAGGCGCACAAGCCGGTCCAGCCTCTGCGCCTCGACGCCGCCGACATCCCCTATGGCACGGGTATCGTCTATCTCACGCGCTGGCTGCGTCGGCTCGTGGCTGAACACCAGAGAGCGGGGGGCGATTGGCGTGCCATCGTCGACGGGCTGCGGCCCTATACACAGCCCCTGTGGCGCAGCCTGTCTCAGGAGGCGCGCCGACGTTTTCTGCGCCATGCCCGGGCCTGGTGGGACATCCATCGTCATCGCATGGCACCGGACGCCGCAGCGCGGATCGAAGAAGCTCGCCGGGCAGGGCAGCTCGCCATCGTGGCGGGACGGGTTACTGGATTCGATCCGCAGGCAGGCGGTGTAACGGTACGCTACACCGCCCGCACTGGTGCGTCCGAAATGCAGATCGATGCGGATGCCGTCTTCGAGTGCCGCGGGCGCGCGGCTGACGTCACGGCGACCGACAACCCGATTCTGCGCCAATTGCTCGCCGATGGCAGGGTGCGGCCCGACAGCCTCGGCCTCGGCCTGGATGTCGGCCTGGACTGCGGTGTGCTGGGGGTGGATGGCACGCCCTCGGATCGGCTCTTTGCCGTGGGACCGATCACCTCCGGCACGTTCTGGGAGATCGTAGCCGTGCCGGATATCCGCCAGCAGGTGGCCAAGCTGGCGGGCCATCTGCTGACGGCACCGTCCTAGAAATCTGCAGCTTGCTGGCTGATGCGGGCACGGACGTCCCGGCGGACGAGGCGGGGCTGACAAAGCAAGACGCGACAGGCCTTCTTCGGCAGGGAGTGTGGCAACCGCCTGGTTTGAGACGCGCAGGCCGCCTATACGGTCAGGATCGCCTTGATCACGCCGGTTTCCGGCCTGGACCATTCCGGTATCAGGCCGGGCGCATCGTCCAGGCTGCCCTCATGGCTGGCCAGGGCTTGCAGGGGCACCTTGCCGGCCCGCATCGCCTGCAGCACGGTCTCGAAATCCTGCCTGATGGCATTGCGGCTGGCATAGAGCGTGGTCTCGCGCTTGTGGAATTCCGGATCATTGAAGGTGATGTCCGCGCGCACCAGCGACAGCAGCACGTAGGCGCCGCCATGGCCGACGAGATCGAAACCCTTCTGCATGGCGCCGGGGCTGCCGGTAGCGTCGATGACGCAGTCGAAGAAATCGCCGCCCGTTGCCTGACCGAGGCGATCCCGGATATCGGCGGAGGCCTCGAAGACGCCATCCGCCCCCAATTCGTCCGCGCAGAAGGTGAGGCGGTGGGGATTGATGTCGGCGACGCTGACATGGGCGCCAGCCACCTTGGAGAAGACGGCGGCTGCGATGCCGATTGGCCCGGCGCCGACGATCGCCACGCGCTGTCCCGGCCCGATGCCGCCGCGCGCCACGCCATGGGCGCCGATGGCCAGGAACTCGACCATGGCCGCCTGTCCTGCCGTCAGGCCGTCGGCCGGAATGACGTTGGCCTCCGGCACGGCGATCAAGTCACAGGCCCCGCCGTCGCGATGGACGCCGAGGACTTCCAGGTGCTGGCAGCAATTCGTCTTGCCCATCCGGCAGGCACGGCAGTGGCCGCAATAGATCGTCGGCATGATCGAGACGATCTGGCCGGTGCGCAGGGCCGATCCCGCCGGCGCGCTGACGACCTCGGCGCCGAGCTCGTGTCCGATCACCCGCGGATAGCTCAGATAAGGCTGGTTGCCATGGAAGATGTGATAGTCGGTGCCGCAGACGCCGACATGGCGAATGCGCACCAAAACCTCGTTCCCGGTGGGGCGAGGCTCGTCGCGCTGGATGATGCTCAGCTTGCCGGGCTCGTCGCAGCTCAGGGCTCTCATGTCTGTCTCCAGGATTGGGCGGCGCCCAGGACGCCTTGGGTGGCGATCGCCCGATAAGCCGCCTGCAGATCGCCGACAAAGGCCGCGTTGCGTGGCAAGTCGTCGCCGAAAACAGCAGAAAGGCCGAGAAAAGCCTCGACCACAGCCTGGGGCGCTGCACTGCGCTGGTCCGGCTGGCCGGTCCAGGCCTCGAAGGTCGGATCGTTGAGGGGCAGGGGACGGCCCTTGTCGTCGCTGCCACCGCAGGAGCGAATCCAGGCGGCGATAGCGAAGATCAGTGGGCCGCAGGGCAGTCCCTTGGCGAGGCAATCGCGCAGGGGCGACAGAATGCGCTGCGGCAGTTTCTGCGAAGCGTCGGAGGCGATCTGTGCGGTGCGGTGATGCAGGGAGGTGTTCTCGTAGCGGCCGAGAAGCTGCCTCGTATAGGCGAAGGCCCTGCCGGCCGGGATGGACAGGGTCGGG
This sequence comes from Labrys sp. F242, assembly GCF_057813875.1. Taxonomy (NCBI): domain Bacteria; kingdom Pseudomonadati; phylum Pseudomonadota; class Alphaproteobacteria; order Hyphomicrobiales; family Xanthobacteraceae; genus Labrys; species Labrys sp. F242. Next base: position 1,126,206 of record NZ_JBVASG010000001.1, read on the forward strand.
ATGGCGCATTGCCAATAGCGCTCGATCAGATCGCGGATCACCGGATCGGCGATCGCCTGCGCCACGAATTCATGGCCGGCCAGCCGCCCCACCGCGGCGATGGTGGAATGCGTGCCGTTGAGCAGGCGCAGCTTCATATGCTCGAAGGGCTCGACATCGTCGGTGAACTCGACGCCGCTTTCCTCCAGGCGCGGCCGGCCGGCGGCAAAGCGATCCTCGATCACCCACTGGCTGAACGGCTCGCCCAGCACCGGCCAGGCGTCTTCGAGGCCGAGCGAGGCGGAAATGGCGGTGCGGTCCGCGTCGGTCGTCGCCGGCACGATGCGGTCGACCATGGAGGAGGGGCAGGGGATCTCGCCGGCGATATAGGCCGCCAGGTCCTTGTCCCGCAGGGCAGCGAATTCGGCGAGCACGCGTTTCAGCGTGCGTCCATTTTGCGGAAGGTTGTCGCAGGACAGGACGGTGAAGGGGCGACCGCCCTCCCGGCGGCGGCGCGCGATCGCTTCCACCAGGAAACCGAGGGCCGAGCGGGGCGCCTGCGGGTTGGCGAGATCATGGACGATATCGGGATGATCCTGCCTCAGGCCGCCGCTGCCGAGATCGACTGCATAGCCTTTTTCAGTGATCGTCAGCGTGACGATCCGGATAGCCGGGGCGGCGAGTTGGTCCAGGAGAAGAGTGGGATTTTCCGGTGCGACGGTGACACCGAGCACGGATCCGATCACGCGCAGATCCTCGCGGCCGCTGTCGCGTATGGCGAGTGTGTACAACCCATCCTGGGGAGCGAGGGCGTCGCGCGTCTGGGTGCCCCGCAGCGAACTGCCGAGGATGGCCCAATCCGTCTCGCCGCGGGCCAGGCAATCGTCGATGGCGACAGCCTGATGCGCGCGATGGAAGGCGCCCGTGCCCAGATGCAGGATACCGGGCCGGATCGCGGCCCGATCATAGCGCGGTTTGGCGATATCAGCCTTGAGTTGGGCGAGGGTACTGGTGCCGAGACGCATCGGGCTACTCCGTAACATAGGGTCCATACTCGTCCGGCAATTGGGCGAGCATGGTGAAGATCATGTCGAGATGCTGTTCGAGCCGGGCGGCGGCTTCGTTCGTCCTGCCGTCGTCGAGGGCATCGAGTACGGCCAGATGTTCCTCCAGCACCAGGGGCAGACGGGAAGGCGTGCCGAACAGCCGCACGAAGCGTGCAAGGCGGGCGCGGACCTGCAGGATGGTCGGCCATACGCCTTCGCGCTCGGCGAAGCCGGCAAAGGCGTAGTGGAAGCGTTCGTCCTGCTCGAAGAAGCGGTCCTTGTCATCGGCGAGCATGGCCTGGCGTTGCGTTTCCACGATGGCGCGGGCCTCGACGCTCTTGGCCGATGTCCAGCGCGAAGCAGCCTCGCGCAGCAAAGCCAGTTCCAGATGCTTGCGGATGAAATGGCTATCGCGCACTTCGGCAAGGCGGATGGGCGAGACGAAGCTGCCCTGCTGCGGATAGACATCGATCAGGCCATCCTCGCTCAGCCGCACCACCGCGGAACGCACGGGCGTGCGCGACACGCCGAAATGGCGGCAGATGCGGTTCTCGCTGATCGAGGTGCCTGGCATCAGCCTGACCGTGATGATGGCCTGCTTCAAGGCTTCGTAGATCTGGTCGCCCACCGGATGCTTGCGATTGATGTCGACGGCAAAGCCCAGCCCGTCTTCGTCCGGCCCGGACTGTTTGTTGGGCAAGGCAGACATCGGCCGGCTCCTTCAAAACCGCAATGATATGGTGCTCCATCCTGAATCGGAATGGCATGGGGGGAGGACCAAGATCGCTACCATTATCTTGCAAACATGGTTGCATAGATTGACCTTGGATCCTAGTATCCACACCTGTCAAGCGGGCCAAGCGAAGTCGAGAAGCGCCCGCAGCACGTCATCCCCAGAGGGAGGGAATTTCATGTTCATTCGACGTCAGCTCTTTGCTTGCGCGGCTGTGGCTGCCTTGTTCGGCGGTGCTTTGCCCGCTTTGGCCGCCAACGACACCAAGGTGGCGCTGGTGCCCGGCGGTCCGCATCCCTATTTTTCGGCCTGGGATCAGGCCGGCAAAGATGCGGCCAAGGATTTCGGCCTCGGTGCGGCGGACTACAAGGTTCCGCAGAAATGGGAACTCAGCCAGCAGAACGAACTGCTCGAAAGCCTGGTAACGCAGGGCTACAATGCCTTCCTGATCTTCCCGGGCGATCCAGTCGGTTCGGTGGCCACAGCCAATGAGCTGGCCGATACCGGCGCGCCGGTGATGGCACTGGCCGGCTGCCTGAAGGACCCTTCCAAGGCGGCCTTCTGCCTCGGTACCGATACCGGCAATTCGGCCTATCTCGGCACCAAGGAATTGTTCAAGGCGATGGGCGGCAAGAAGCGCATCGCCCATTTCACCGGCTTCCTGGTCGATCCCAACACGCAGCTTCGCATCGACGCCGTAAAGAAGGCTGCCGAGGAAGAAGGCGGGCAGGTGGTGCAGGTCATCGCCGATATCGACGCGCCCGAGCCGGCGGAAGAGAAGATCAACGCCTATCTTGCTGCCCATGCCGGTGAGATCGACGGCATCGTCACCACGGCCTGGGTGCCGGCGGTGGTCGCCTCCAACGCCTTGCGCAAGATCGGCGACAAGCGCATCAAAATGGTCGGCATCGACCATGACGAGGTGGTGCTCAAGGCGATCAAGGACGGCTTCGTCAACGGCACCATGCTGCAGAACCCCTATGGCCAGGGCTATATCGGTTCTTTCGCGGCCGACAAGCTGCGCAATGGCTGCACCGTGAAGGCCGATGCGCCCTGGAAATCCAATGCACTGACCAACCACTTCATCGATTCGGGCACGGTTTTCGTCGATGCCTCGGGTGTCGACAACTACATCTCCGCCATGCAGGGCATCACCAAGACGCTGCTGGCGAGCTTCGAGAAAACTTACCTGGCTTGCAAGTAAGCGCGCCGGAGGGACTGTTCGTCATTGCGAGCCGCGCCGATCACAGGATCGAAAAGACCCGCAGTGACGACCGGACGCAACTCTATTCCTACGGAGCCGAGATCCGCCGATGGCCGGTGACGAATCCCCAATCGCAACACTCGCGCCGGCGACCGGCAAGCCGATGCAAAGCGGCACGGTGCGCTTCTACCTGACAAACGAATTCGGCCTGCTGGTCCTGATCGTGGTCTTCGCTTGCCTGTTCGGCCTCGCCACCAAAGGGTTCTTCTCACCCTTCAACCAGTTCACGCTGGGGCGCGTCGCCGCCGTCAACATCATGGTCGGTCTGTCCATGATGGTGGTGATCGTCACCGGTGGGTTGAACCTGGCGGTCGGCGCCATTGGCGTCTGCGCGGCGATGGCCTTTGGCGCCCTGGTGGAATTGGCGGGGTTGCCCTGGCCTGTTGCCGCTTTCGGCGCCATCGCCCTGGCGGCGGCGCTCGGCTGGATCAACGGTTTCGTCGTGGTACGCTCCGGCCTGCACAGCTTCATCATCACGCTTGCCAGCATGAGCATCTTCTTCGGGACGATGATCTATCTGACCAAGGCTCAATCCTTCCGCGGCATTCCGGCCGACTTCTCCAATTTCGGGCGGTTGCGCCTGTTCGGCCTGGTCTCACCGCTTCTCGTCGTCGCCCTCATCGTGGCGATCGCGCTGGGCATGCTCTATCGCTTCACCGTTCTCGGCCGCGAGATGCTGGCGGCCGGTGCCCGTCCCGAGGCCGCCGAGCTTTCCGGCGTGCGCGTCGGGCGTGTCTTCATCCTCTGCCACATGCTGTCGGGGGGGCTCGCCGCCATCACGGCCATGCTCGTGGTGGCGCGTACCGGCGCGGCCATTCCCTCAATGGCCGGACAACTGGGGCAGGACTGGCTGCTGCCGGCCTTTCTCGGCCCGGTGCTCGGCGGCACGCTGCTCAGCGGTGGCCGCGTCTCGGTGAGCGGCACCGTGCTCGGCGCCATCCTGGTTACGATGCTGACCAACGGCCTGCTTCTCCTGCAGATCGGGGAGTTCTGGGTGCAGGCCTGCCTGGGTTGCCTGCTGCTGTCAGCCGTGCTGATCGATAAGGCACGCCGTTCCTATCTCGCCCATCGGAGGATGGTGTGATGCCCCGCTTCATGCAGACCGACTGGTTCGGGCCGCTGGCGATCGCCGTCGTGGCGATTGCTTTCATCGGCAGCTTCAACCCGTCCTTCCTGTCGCCGCTCAACATCCAGGTGCTGCTGCTCGCCATCACAGTGAACATGCTGATCGCCTTTTCCCAGATGATCATCATCGCCATCGGGCAGATGAACCTGGCGGTCGGGGCCATCGGCGGACTGGCCGCGATCTCCTTTGCCGGCATGATGCAGGTGTGGGGCTTGCCGGCGCCGCTTGCCGCGCTGCTGGCGGCGGGGATCGGCCTCCTGGCCGGCATCGTCAATGGCGCCTTCATCGCCGGCACCGGTATCTCTGCCTTCGTCATCACATTGGCCACCCTGTCGGTGTTCAAGGGCATCAACCTCGCCATCACCAAGGCCCAGCCCTTCTACGGCGTGCCTCAGAGCGTCAAGGATTTCGGCAACACCACCTTCCTGGGTCCGCTGCCCTGGCTGGTGATCCCGGCGGCCATCGTGTTCGCGGCGATGTGGTATCTGCTCAACCGCCTGCCGCTTGGGCGCTTCATCCTGGCCGTAGGCGGCAATCCGCATTCGGCCGAACTCTCCGGCATCTCGGTGTCGCGGACCGTCGTCACCGCCCATGCCATTTCGGGCCTGCTGGCGGCCCTGGCCGGCATCGCGCTGGTGGCGCGGCTGGAGATCGGGCAGCCGACCATCGGCGATGACTGGCTGATCCTTTCCTTTGCCGCGCCGGTGATCGGCGGTGCCGTGCTCGCCGGCGGCCATGTCTCCAGCTTCGCCACGCTGCTCGGCGTGATCATCGTCGCCATCATCACCCAGGCGCTCGTGCTCTTCCATATCGATCCCTTCCTGGTGCAGGTCGTTCTCGGCGGCCTGATCCTGTGGGCTGTCGGCATCAACCGCTGGCGCGAGATCCGCGTCAGCCGCGGCCTGAAGAGGATCTGACCATGGCGGCAGAGACACCAGCCTCAGTCTTCCAGGCGCGCGGCGTCAGCAAGTTCTTCCCGGGCGTCAAGGCGCTGGAAGGGGTCTCGATCTCGCTACGCCCGGGCTCCATCCACGCCTTGCTGGGCGAGAACGGTGCCGGCAAATCCACACTGATCAAGCTGATCACGGGGGTGCTCAGGCCCGACGAGGGCGAACTGGTGGTGGATGGGCAACCCGTGCATTTCACCTCGACCCGCGACGCCATCGCCAGGGGTATCGGCGTGGTGCATCAGGAACGCAACCTCATCCCGCGCTTTTCGGTGGGCGAGAACATCATGCTGGAGCGCCTGAGCGCCAGCCCGTTCAAGCCGATCGACTATGCCGCAGTGAATGCCGAGGCGCGGCGCTGGCTCGACGTCCTCGGGCTCGACCTCGACCCGGCCACCCCGGTCTCGCAGCTCAGCGTCGCCAAGATGCAGCTCGTCGAGATCGCCAAGGCGCTGTCCCTGCGTTCGCGCGTGCTGCTGCTCGACGAGCCGACGGCCTCCCTGACTCCGCATGAGACCGTCGCCCTGTTCGCTCTGCTCAAGAAGCTCAGGGACGAGGGTGTCAGCATGCTCTTCGTCAGCCACAAACTGGAGGAGGTGCAGGAGATCTGCGACCAGGTCACCGTGCTCCGCGACGGGCGCAATGCCTGCGACAGCCGGTCGATGGAAGGGCTCGTGCGCCAGGATCTCGTGCGCCTGATGATCGGGCGCAGCGAGCAGATCCCGGACTGGAAGCCGCGCGACCATGCCGGGGCAGCGCCCGTGCTGCAGCTCGAGAAGGTCGCCACGCCCTTCGGCCATCGCGACATCGATCTCATCGTCCGCCGCGGCGAGATCGTCGGGCTCTATGGCCTGGTGGGAGCCGGGCGCACCGAACTCGCCAAGTCTATCATGGGGCTGCAGCCGGCGACGTCGGGCACCATCCGGCTCGACGGCAAGGAGGTGGCCATTACCAGCGTCGGCGAGGCGATCCATACCCATCGGCTCGGCTATGTCAGCGAGGACCGCAAGCAGGAGGGCCTCATCCTCCTGCATTCGGTGCTGGACAATGCCGGCATCGCGATCTGGCGCAAGCTCGCCGGTTTCGGCGGCCTGCTCACCGACCGTACCGTGCGCAAGGCGACCGAGCCCTATATCCGCAAGCTGGAGGTTCGCACGCCTTCCCTAGGGCAGCTCGTCGGCAATCTCTCCGGTGGCAACCAGCAGAAGATCAGCGTGGCTAAATGGCTGGCTGCGGGTGTGCGGCTCCTGATCATCGACGAGCCCTCGGTTGGAATCGACATCAAGACCAAGGCCTATCTGCATGAATTGATTCGCGAACTGTCGGATGCCGGCACCTCCATCCTGCTCATCACCTCAGACATGCCGGAGATGATCGCCCTGGCCGACCGCATCGTGGTGATGAACGGCTACCGGGTGGCGGGAGACCTGCACAACAGCCGCGACTATGGTGCCATGAGCGAAGGCATTATGAACCTCATCCACAAGCTCGATGCAGCGTGAGGGCCGGATTATTTCTGACGGATCGGCCCGCACGGATAGCTGGTAATATCTCTGTCGGCTCGCCGTCGTCGGTTGCCGGAGTTGGTTGCCGGAGTTGGTTGATTGCCGCAACAAACTGACGATAATGTCGGATGAATACGCGCCGGCTCTTCGGCGACGTTTGCCCGAAACCGGAGGAAACCCATGCGTGCACTTGTCCTCGAACGCCAGCACGAATTGTCGCTGCGCGAAATCGATCTCCCGCTCGAGGTCGGCCCCACAGATGTGAAGATCGCCCTGCACACCGTCGGCGTCTGCGGCAGCGACGTGCATTATTACACCCATGGCCGCATCGGCAATTTCATCGTCAACGCGCCGATGGTGCTGGGCCATGAAGCGGCCGGCACGGTCGTCGAGGTCGGCTCGAAGGTGACGAACCTCAAGGCTGGCGACCGCGTCTGCATGGAGCCCGGCATACCGGATCTGAGTTCTCGGGCCTCAAAGCTCGGCATCTACAATGTCGATCCGTCCGTGGTTTTCTGGGCGACGCCGCCGGTGCACGGTGTGCTCACGCCCTTCACGGTGCATCCGGCCGCCTTCACCTACAAACTACCCGACAATGTCTCCTTCGCCGAAGGTGCGATGGTCGAGCCCTTCGCCGTTGGCATGCAGGCAGCTGCACGCGCCCGCATCGCACCTGGCGATGTCGGCGCAGTGATCGGTGCCGGCCCGATCGGCATCATGGTCGCGCTTGCTGCCCTGGCCGGCGGCTGCAGCAAGGTGCTGATCTCCGATTTCAGCAAGGAAAAGCTTGAGATTGCCGGGCGCTATGACGGTATCATTCCCGTCGACCTGACCAAGGAAACCTTCGCCGCCGCCATCGCGCGGGAGACCGACAAGTGGGGCGCCGACGTGGTGTTCGAGGCGAGCGGCAGCGCCAAGGCCTATAACGGCATCTTCGACCTGGTACGGCCCGGCGGCGCGCTGGTGCTGGTCGGCTTGCCGGTGGAGCCGGTCAATTTCGACGTTCCTGGCGCCATCGCCAAGGAAGTCCGCATCGAGACGGTGTTCCGCTATGCCAACATTTATGATCGCGCTCTGGCGCTGATCGGTTCGGGCAAGGTCGATCTCAAGCCGCTGATCACCGGCACCTATACCTTCCAGGATTCCATCGCCGCCTTCGAGCGGGCCGCCAAGGCCTTGCCCACAGACGTGAAGCTGCAGATCCTGATGGAGGACTGAAGCGTCTTCCTGCCCTCTTGCTGAAAGAGGCGAGGGCCTCGCGGGAGGGCTGGATTTTCTCAACTCGTGCAGCCCTGAGCCCGCTCCCTCTCCCTGAACAGAAGCGGCGCCAGTTTCAGCGCGGCGAAAACACCGGGCAGGGCGATTGCGATCGCCAGGATGAACACGGCCAGCATGGCTTGCTGAAGCTGTGGACCCGTGGTGGCGGAGCCGGCACCGTTGGCGTTGGCCACGAAGCCGAGCACGGCGGCCCCGATGGCATAGGCCGCCGATTGCAGGGTGGGCAGCAGGGCCGAGGTGCGGTTGCGTTCCTCCGCCGGCGAGGCTTCCATCAGGCCCTGGCTCAGATAGCCCCAGCTTGCCCCGAAGCCCACGCCGATCAGGATCTGGCCGCCGACGAGCAGCACGATGTCGGTCCGCCAGAGCGCGACGATGATGGCGCTGAGGCCAAGCACCAGGAACAGCGGGCCCAGCCAGATCAGCTGGCGGCGGATCCTCTGCGAGGCCACACTCGCCACAGCGATGGCAACGAGGCTCCAGCACACCGCCATCACCGCGTTGAGCGCGCCCGCCAGCGTGGCGCCGTACCCCCAAAGATGCTGGATCAGATAGACGAGGTAGACCGATGCCGCCGAATGGGCCATCGGCATCAGGAAGACGATCCAAAGCCCGAGGCCGATCGGCTTGCCGAGCCGGAAGGCATCCTTGGGGAAGAGCCGGGCCGGCGAGCGCCTGTCGCTGTAGACGGCGCCGACATACAGCAGGGCGGCGAGCACCAGCAGCAGCATGGCCGCGCCGGTGCCGCCGGCCACGTCGGCGATCATCACCGCCGCCATGCCGGCTCCGATGGCGCCGAGCTGGACGAGTGGAAGTGGCACCGCTTCCTGCCGGGTTGCATGCGGCACCACTTTGAGGACGAGGGCGATGAAGATCAGCGACAGCGGTACGTTGACCAGGAAGGCCGCCCGCCACGACACCGTCTCGCTGATGATGCCGGCGACGGCCGGGCCGCCGAAGGCCGCCGCTGCCCAGACCATCGCCTCGGCGCCGAACACCTTGGGAACCAGGCGGGAGGGAAAGATCTCCGGGATCAGCGCGTAGCAGATCGCGGCGATCAGGCCTTCGCCGAAGCCCTGCAAGGCGCGGCCGACCAGCAGCACGGCCATGGCGGGAGCAAGGCCCGCGAACAGCGTTCCCGCCGTAAACAGCAGGGCTGCCCCGATCAGTGCCGCCCGTGCGCCATGGCGGGCCTTGAGCAACGCCGCGATCGAGCCGCCGAGGATGGCGAAGATCAGATAGAGGCTGACCGACCAGGCGATCAACGAGGCGCCGCCCAGCTCGTCGATCGCCGAGGGCAGGGCGGTCGAAACCAGGAAGCTGTTGAAGGCGAACAGGGCAACGCCAAGGCAAAGCGTCGCCGTCGCACCGGCATAGCTGCCGACCGCGATCTCGCGCCAACGGGCTTCCGTTCCCGTGCTGACTTGCGTGTCCATCTTCAGCTCCAACTTCCAGCATCCGTCTCGAACGGTGTCCGATGCAACCTCTGCATCCCGACATCGTCTGGCCTACAACCTCTACTTAAGTTAAGGTCAAGCTGTTTTTGGGAGACGAACCATGGTTGAATTGAGCGTCGGCGATCTCGCTCACCGCAGCGGCGTGTCGGTCACGGCGCTGCATTTCTACGAGCGCAAGGGGTTGATCCGCAGCCGGCGCAACCAGGGCAATCAGCGCCGCTACGACCGGGCGGTGCTGCGCCGCGTCGCCCTGATCAAGGTGGCGCAGGAACTCGGCTTCTCGCTGGCGGAGATCGCAGCTCGCCTGGCCGAGCTTCCGGACGATCGTCCGCCTTCCCGGCACGATTGGGAAATACTCGCCAGTCACTGGGCCGACGAGCTCGACCATCGCATCGCGTTGATGCAGACCCTGCGCGCCGAACTGACGGGCTGCATCGGTTGCGGCTGCCTGTCGATGGAACGCTGCACCTTGCTCAATACCGATGACCGGCTCGCGGGTGCAGGCAGTGGGCCGGTCAGGCTGATGCAGGAGGCGGAGGCGTAGCCTGTGTCAGCCCACCGGCTCGAACGGCAGGTTGATCTGCCAGGAGACGCCGAAACGGTCGGCGATCCAGCCGAACCGGCGGCTGAACCCGTAATCGTCAAGGGCCATGAAGACAGTGCCGTCCTGCGAGAGGGTGGCGAAGAGACGATCCAACTCCTCATTCGTCTCGCAATCGATGAAGAACGAAAAGGATGGCGTGAAGGTGAAATTGTGCTGCACCGGGCTGTCGATGCAGACCACGCTCTGGCCGGCGATGCTGAAACGCGCCTTCTTGATCGAACCCTGCAGCCCCATTTCACCGGGGCCGTAACGCTCGACGTCGAGAATCTTGCCGTCCGGAAACAAGGAAACATAGAGGTTCATGGCGGCGTCCGCCTGCCCTTGCCCCTGGAACATCAGGAAAGGCTGGACCGTCAGTGTCATCGGCATGTCCTCCAAAAGGGCGCTCATCGTCATTCTAGCGCTTATCCGGCGTCAGTCGGTACTTCCTTCCATGGTGACATAACGAGAATTTCCGTGGTGACATGGCGAGAATATGGGCCGGTCATCTCTCCGTGCTTCGGGCGCTTACGCCGCTGAGAATCAGGTTAAGGCAGTGTGAAGCGCAAGAGCCCGGGTCGGGCGGGCTTGCAATCGGGGTAGATGGTAATGGGTGTCGTCGTGGTCAGGCAGGGCAGCGAGGCGGACAAGCCGGCGTTGAAGGCGATCCTCCGGGATACGTTCGACAGCACCTGGCGCCCCAACATCACGCCAGCAGCTGTCGAGCGCTATCTCACCTCCGGCCTCGCCGATCGCTTCATCGACGAGCATGGGCAGGAATGCCTGGTTGCCGAACTCGACGGCGAGGTGGCAGGCTTCGTGCGCTGGGAAGGCGATTTCATCGATGCCCTGCATGTCCACTCCAGCCACGCTCGCAAGGGTATCGGACACCGGCTGATGGACGCGGCGGAGGCCGCGATCAAGGCGGCTGGCTTTGCACAGGTGCGCCTGGAAACGGACACTTTCAACCAGCCGAGCCAGGCCTTCTACCTCTCGCGGGGCTATCGCGAGGCCGGTCGCTATCCCGACGAGGAATGGCAGAGCGGGCTGACCACCATCCTCTTCGTCAAGCCGTGAGGCTTCACTGCAGGCGGCGGGCGATCAGCGACTGTGCCATCATGAAAAGCGAGACGATGACGAGATAGTAGATCAGGGCGGCGCAATACCATTCCACGAAGCGGAAGGATGCTGCTATCGCGTCATTGACCACCGCCATGATCTCGCGCAGCGAAATGACATAGGCGAGCGAGGTCACCTTCAGAAGGTTGATGAACTCGTTGACCAAAGCGGGCAGCGAGACACGCAGGGCCTGCGGCAGGATCACCAGCCTGAAGGCCTGCAGGCGCGTGAGGCCGAGCGCGGTCGCGGCTTCCCCCTGTCCGGCGCCGATCGAGCGCAGGGCTCCCTTCATGATCTCCGCCATATAGGCTGATGTGACCAAGGTGAAGGAGATTGCCGCCGCCACGAAGGGCGTGAACCAGCCTGCCTTGAGCAGAAAGGGCATCAACTGCGGCGAGCCATTCCACACCAGGAGCAGCACCAGAATGAGCGGTGCGGCGCGGAACACCCAGACATAGAGCTGCGCCGAGCCATTGCGTATCGCCTTGCGTGAATTCAGGCACAGCGCCAGCGGCAGGCAGAGGAAGAACGAGACGGCGAAGACGATGACGGACAGGATGAGGGCGATGGCGGCGCCCTGCAGCATGGCCGGGTTGGTCAGTGCCGTCAGGAGGAGTGCCGGATCGAAGGACATGTCGGCGCCGCTGCTCCCGGCTACTTGTCGTAGTCGACGTCGAAGACAGCAGCGTTGAGGCCGTATTTCTGGGCGAGAGCGGCGAAGAAGCCGTCATCGCGAAGTTTCCTCAGGGAGTTGCGCACCAGCGCCTGGTCGCCGTCCTTGCGACGCATATAGATGCCGTAGGTGAAGTCGGACTGCCATGTATAGGCGATCTGTAGCGTGTCCTTGGCGTCGGCAACGCGGAAGGCACCCTCGGCCTCCTCGGTCAGCGTTGCGTCGACGCGGCCCACCATCACCTGCTGATAGGCTGCCTGCTGGGTCGGATAATTGTGGATGGCGACGGGCGGCTTGCTGGCCGCTTCCAGGGTCTTGTTCAGGGGATCCAGCCGCTCTTCCTTGTAATAGGTGCCGGCCTCCAGTGCGACGTCGCGGCCGCTGAGGTCGTCCGGCTTGCCGATCGCCGCGTTGCCGGCCTTGGTCACCAGCACGGTGGCCGATTTCATGTAGCGCACGCCGTCATAGGTCTTGCGGCGCTCGTCATTGACATAGATGCCGCTGATGATCAGGCCGCAGCGCCCCGAACCCAGCGTCGGCAGCAGGCCCGAGAAGTCGGTGACGGTATAGCTCGTGCTGGCGCCCCAGGTCTTGGCCAGCGCCTCGGCGATCTCGATGTCGATACCGACGGGCGTCAGGTCGCCCGGTGAGCGCTTGTAGCTCAGGGGTGGAAATGCCGCGGTGGTGCAGATATTGATCGATCCGTCCGAAACGAAGCTCGGCTGTTCCGCGCATGCCGCGGTGCTGGCAAGCGTCGCCAGTGCGACCATGGTCACGAATTTCGCTGTCATGACTGTCTCCCCCTTGGAGCAAACTGCGTCCATGGCAGAACGCTTGTTTGCTCTAATTCATTGTTTCGACATGTCTTTATGATTCTTGGCGATGCCGTCTCATCACAAGATGCTTCAGCTTGTCCGGATGTCCGCCGCTTGGATGCGTTCGATGATCCCGCCATAGGCTTGCGTGTCGAAGGCGGGGAGGATGAGCGGATCGACATGGCCGTCGCGGCGCGCGGTGAGCACATATTGCATCATCGCTTCGGTGCTCGGCATTTCGAAGATCTGTACGAAGTCATAAGCGCCGAGCAGGGCGTAGAAGGCGATGGAGCGCCCGCCCAACGCCGCCACACGCTCTTCGCTGATACGCCTGCGCCCGGCGCTGTCACCGAGCTCGGCCAGGCCCTTGGCGGTGAGACGCATCAGCGAGACGTAGCGCTGGGGCGCGCCGTGGTGCTGGCTCACGCGCCGGCCCTCGGCAGCTTGGCAAGGCCGGCGAGCACAGCGGCCGAATCCGTCAGGGCGCCGAAGATGCCGTTCTCCACCGTCACCATGTGTAGGGCTGCCTCATGGGCGCGCTGGTCACCGCTGGCACAGGCATCCGAGATGGTCAGGCATTGGAAGTTACGGTCGCAGGCCTCACGCAAGGTGGTATGGACGCATACATCGGTGGTGCAGCCCGAGAAAAGCAGATGGGTGATGCCCTGGGCCCGCAGCACGTGCTCGAAATCGGTGTAGGTGAAGGCGCCGTTGCAAGTCTTGTCGACGATGATGTCCTCGGAGCGCACCTCGATGTCGGAGACGATCTCGAAGCCTGGGCTTGAACGCAGCAGAACCTGCGTGCCGTCGAGGCCGGCACGCTTACGGCGCCATTTTTCGTAAGGGGTCATGTCCGCCATATCGCCGCGATAGCCCTGGCGGGTATGGATGATGCGGATGCCGGCGGCGCGGGCGGCGTCGATCAGCCGGTTGACCGTCGGCAGGATGGCCCGAAGTGGGCTGGGATCATAGCCCTGCCTGGCGAAATAGCCCGTCGGCGAGAGGAAGTCCTCTTGCAGGTCGATGACGATCAGCGCCGTGCAGCGCGCGTCGAGCCTGCCGTCATAGGGATAATCGAATGGTGTCGCCTGGATCATCGGGGTGCTTCCTTTCGCCATCCTGGATAGCACCCGAAATTGTTCTCAAAAAACGATTTGTTTTAATCAAAATTGTTCTAATAATCTCATCGATCACCGCGCGAGGCATCATGGCTCGACCCCTGGTCTATCTGCAATATCTGCCGACCTTCGAGGCGACGGCCCGGCTGGCAAGCCTTCGCCGGGCGGCGGAGGAACTCAATCTCAGTCCAAGCGCCGTCTCGCTGCAGCTTAAGAAGCTCGGAGAGGCGATCGGGATCCCCCTGTTCGAAAAGGCGGGACGCAACATCGCGCTGACGCCGGCCGGCCGCGATTTTGCCCAGGCGGTTGCCGTCAGCCTCGGCCAGCTCGATTCGGCTGCACGTGACTGCCGCAGCCGAGGCGCTGCCACCCCGCAGCAGAACCTGTCGCTATCCCTGCCGACCGCGCTCGGGGTCGCCTGGCTGAGCGCGGTGGTGGTGGAGTTCGCGGAAAGCCGTAACATCGCCAATTTGGCCATCAACGAGGCGATAACCGCCGCCGAGGTGGATTGGCAGGCCAGCGATGTCGCCATCGTCTACGACAATCCGCCTTTCCCGGGACGGTACTGGCGCCTGCTCAGCGAGGTACGCTTACGGACGGTATGCTCGCCGATCCTGTTTCCACGGCTCGACCTGCAGCATCGTGAGCGCAAACTCAATGGCATCACGCTGCTGCACGAGGACCGCGGCGAGGAATGGGCACGGTGGGCCGTGGCGGCACGGGTCAATCTGCAGGGAAGTGCCAGCGTGCGCGTGGCCTCGGTGGCACAGGCGGTTGCCTCGGCTGTGCAAGGGCAGGGGCTGGCGCTTGTCTCGGACGTGCTCACGCGCAATCTGCTGCGCGAGGGACGGCTCATTCAGCCCTTCGCCACCTCGATCAATGCGGCGGCGGCTTATTACATCCTTTGTTCGGTCGACCGGGCGGAGGAGCCGCTCCTGCAGGCGCTGATGGAGCGGCTCGTCGAACGCGTCGGGTTGTGAGTTCCCGAAATGGCTACATGCGAGCGAGGACGAGGATCGAGCGTCCCCTTGCGTCCAGGAGCAGCAGCTTGTTGCGGGCCGCATCGATGCGCCAGCTGCGCGCGGACTCCAGGGCTTTGATGAACTTGCCTTCCTGATCCATGATGGCCGGCGGGCAGGCCATCTGGGTGCTGACGATCTGTCCGATGCGAATGCGCGAGCCCCTGATGGTGGCCCTGCCGCCCATGCCGTTGCAGCCCCCGCGACCGGAGATCGCGCCATTGGCGGCGATTTCGAGCACGCTCTGCGCATTGTCGACCACACCGCGGCCATTGATGTCCTCGGCCAGCCAGCGTCCGCTCGGACCGGCCGGGCTGGCTTCAGCCTCTTGCCCCACGCGATCGACCTGGATGTCGCCATTCACGAGCTCGCCCGCGGTGACGGCGTGGTGGGTGGTATTGAGGAACCAGAGGCGGCCATTGACGCTGATGCGTGCCTCCAGGGCATAGCGGCCGGTCGGCTTCAGGGACCTGTCATCATAGCGCAGGCGATAGGGAATGGGTACCTGCCGGCCGGACCGAACCGATGTCCGCGCCAGCGTGCGGGCCGGGGCGTCTGCCAGGGACACGTCGACGAGCTTGACCTCGATCATCGCGGAGGGAGGCAAGGCGATGCGCTCTCGATAGCTGACTGTGCCGGTCAAGATACGCTGTCTTGCGAAAGCCTCGCTCGCGGGAAGCATCAGGCCGAGCAGAGCGCAGGCTAGTACGACGGGCCACCAGCGATTGATCATCGGATCTACTCCTCAGGGCGATGGGACCGGCACGTTCCGATCCTCGGGCTTCTTCGGTCACCCTATCAGCCTGACGCTGCCTTCGCAGCCTTTGGCTGGGGCAGGCGTCAGCCGAGCCGTCCCAGAGGTGCGCCGCGCCTCAGCTGTGCAGACCGGGCGCCTCATGCCCGGTGCGGGCGACATATTCGGTGTAGCCGCCGCCATATTGGTGGACGCCGTCCGGCGTCAGCTCCAGCACACGATTGGAGAGAGAGGCGAGGAAGCGCCGGTCATGCGAAACGAACAGCATCGAGCCCTCATATTGCGACAGGGCCGCGATGAGCATCTCCTTGGTCGCCAGGTCGAGATGGTTGGTGGGCTCGTCCAGCACCAGGAAGTTCGGCGGATCGTAGAGCATCTTGGCCATCACCAGCCGGGCCTTCTCGCCGCCCGACAGGAAGCGGCATTTCTTCTCGATATCGTCGCCCGAAAAGCCGAAACAGCCAGCCAGGGTGCGTAGCGAGCCCTGGCCTGCCTGGGGAAAGGCATCCTCGAGCGTCTCGAAGATGCTGTAATCGCCGTCGAGTAGGTCCATGGCATGCTGGGCGAAATAGCCCATCTTGACGCTGCCGCCCTGCACGACCGCGCCCCTGTCGGGTTCGGCGGTGCCAGCAACGAGCTTGAGCAAGGTGGATTTACCGGCGCCGTTGATGCCCATCACGCACCAGCGCTCCTTGCGCCGGACCTGGAAGGTAAGGCCTTCATAGATGATGCGATCGCCATAGGCCTTGTGCACCTCCTTCAGGCTGACGACGTCGTCGCCCGAGCGCGGTGCAGGCTGGAACTCGAAGGCAATGCTCTGGCGCCGGCGCGGCGGCTCGATCTTGTCGATCTTCTCCAGCTTCTTCACCCGGCTTTGTACCTGCGCCGCGTGGGAAGCGCGCGCCTTGAAGCGCTCGATGAACTTGATCTCCTTGGCGAGCATCGCCTGCTGGCGCTCGAACTGCGCCTGGTGCTGCTTTTCGTTCAGGGCGCGCTGCTGCTCGTAAAACTCGTAGTCGCCCGAATAGGTGGTCAGCGTGCCGCCATCGATCTCCACCACTTTCGAGACGATGCGGTTCATGAATTCGCGGTCATGCGAGGTCATCAGCAGGGCGCCCTCATAGCCCTTGAGGAACCCCTCCAGCCAGATCAGGCTCTCGATGTCGAGATGGTTGCTTGGCTCGTCCAGCAGCATGGCGTCGGGACGCATCAGCAGGATGCGGGCGAGGGCGACCCGCATTTTCCAGCCGCCGGAAAGGGCGCCGACATCGCCGTCCATCATGATCTCGCTGAAGCTCAGCCCGGCCAGAACCTCGCGGGCGCGGCCTTCGAGCGCGTAGCCGCCCAGTTCCTCGAATCGCCCCTGTACCTCGCCATAACGCTCGATGATGGCATCCATGTCGTCGGCCCGGTCCGGGTCGGCCATCGCGGTTTCGAGTTCCTTCAACTCGGCCGCCACCTCGCTGACGGGGCCGGCACCATTCATCACCTCGGCGACGGCGCTACGGCCGGCCATCTCGCCGACATCCTGGTTGAAATAACCGATGGTGACGCCGCGATCGACGGAGACACGGCCTTCATCGGGTTCTTCCTCGCTGGCGATCATGCGAAACAGCGTGGTCTTGCCGGCCCCGTTCGGGCCGACAAGCCCCACCTTCTCCCCCTTCTGCAGGGTGGCGGAGGCTTCGATGAACAGAATCTGGTGGCCGTTCTGCTTGGAGATATTTTCGAGGCGGATCATGGAGCGATGCGGTCAATGCGGAGGGAAGCACGCTCTTACGCGATGCCGGAAACAGGAGAAAGATCCCAGCAGGCCGGACGTGCCGTGGAAAATGACGAATCCGGATCATGGGAACGGCGGACACCTGTCATCCACACTGGACGGCAGGTTCACAATCAGTCGATCACCATGAGGCAGGATATGAAATCATGCCCACAAGCAACTGACAATGTGATGAAAAATAGAAAGAATGGCGCGCCCGAAAGGATTCGAACCTCTGACCCTCAGATTCGTAGTCTGATGCTCTATCCAGCTGAGCTACGGGCGCACTGGGAAGCGACCGGCGCTTCCATGGCCGGTCTGATAACCAAGCCTAGCGGGGTATGCAAGCCCCCTTCTCGCTTTTTTTCATATTATCGAAATAAACCCTCGCCCTGCTCGTCGATCAACTGCTTGCCTTTGGTCAGGGAAAACTGCACGGCATCGTCCAAACTGGCGAAACGATCGGCCCGAATGAACTTATGGCTCTTGAGTTCGCCGCCGATCTCTTTTTCCACAAAGCCGCAGGTCTGATACTGGCCGCCTTCCTTGTAGGGGGCAGGGCGCACGGTAAAGCCGTTATATTCCTCGCCATCACCCTTGGGGGTGGGGTCACCATCCGATTCGCGTTTGCCTCCGAACAGGGAGGAGAGGGATTTAAGGAAGGAGGCCACGGCAAAGTCCCAATATGATTGATCGAGGCCCGCACGATAGCTGCATTGACGCTTGTCGCCAATGGGCGCATGTTCCGCCCGGTTGTGGGAGGACGGGCTTTCGCGCAGAAGCTGCGGGCGATTTGCTCCTGCCTGCGCGCTCCACTAGAATTCGCCAGCCGCGACGAGATGCGGCGGCGATTCCTGGGATACAGACATGAACAAGCTCATTCTCGCCGGCATGATCGTGATGGGTGGGTTCTATGCTGGAACAGGTACGGGACAGGCAGCCTCGCGCCAACAGGGTGAGCGCTACGCCGACAATGCCAGGATCGAATGCATCCTGCCGTGGTATCGCTTCTTCGGCGCCTGTGACGAGGCGATCCAGGATGCGCCCGATGGCAAGAATGGCCACGCATGGGAGTATCGCGGCCATCGGCATCGCGGCTGGCGCCGCTAGAGTATCGTGCCGAAAAGTGGATTGCGGTTTTCGGCAAGAACGATGCAACCGCAAGAATGCTCTCAATTGGTTCCGATTCCGGAACCGCGAGCGCCTCGCTAAAGCAGGCGCTCTCGTTTTTTTCCGCATCGGTCTTCAGCCGGTGGCCTTGAAATTGCCGCAGGAAGACCAAAATCAAGGAACCCCACAAGACGGCGGGAGCCGCGGGGGGATTTCATTTTCAGTTTGCCGGACAAGGGAGCCGGCATCGGAATTGCCGACGAGCCCGGCGCACGGGGGCTTCGGCATGCCTGATGCCGACTCTCGTTAAATTATTGATTTTTCACCAGGGTCCGCGAAGAGGCAGCTATGCGTGAAGGTAGAATGATACTAGAAAATTTGCGTGGCCGCGATGCCGTGATCGGCACCCTGCTGGCTTTGGGGTTCTCCACCACGGTGCTCGCCCAGAACGCGCCGCCGCCGCCCGTCGCGGTGGCCAAGCCCATCGTGAAGGACGTCGTCGAATATGACGATTTCATCGGCCGCTTCGAGGCGGTCGACAGGGTGGACATCCGCGCCCGTGTCTCGGGTTACGTCGACAAGATCCATTTCATCGACGGTGCCATCGTCAAGGCGGGGGATCTGCTCTTCACCATCGACCAGCGTCCTTATCAGGCCGCGCTCGAAGAGGCACAGGCCAGTGTCGAGGCAGCCAAGGCGCGGGTGGATTTCGCCGCCGGTGACGTCGGCCGCGCCGAGAACCTGCGCAAGTCGGGCAACATCACCGGCCAGATCTATGACGAACGCACGCAGACGCTCGCCACCGCAAAGGCTGATCTCAACCGGACCCAGGCGACCTTGAACCGCGCCAAGCTCGACCTGCAGTTCACCGAGATCAGGGCTCCGATCCCCGGCCGGATGTCTCGGCGCCTGGTTTCGCTCGGCAACCTCGTCAATGCCAATGAGACGGTCCTCACCAATGTGGTGTCGATGGACCCGATCAACTTCTATTTCGACGTCGATGAGCGCTCCTATCTTGCCTATCAGAAGCTCTCGACCGGGTCGCTGCGCATTTCGAGCGATGGCAATCTCAACGAGGTCCTGGTCGCCACTTCCAATGAGCGCGAGCCCATCCACAAGGGCCATATGGACTTCACCGACAACCGTCTGGATGCCGCCAGCGGCACCATGCGGGCCCGCGCCGTGTTCGAGAACAAGGATCTGGCCCTGGTGCCCGGCCTGTTCGGCCGCATCCGCATCCTCGGTTCCGACAAATACAAGGGCGTACTGGTGCCGGAGGACGCACTCGGGTCGGACCAGGATCGGCGCGTCGTCTATGTCGTCGGCGCCGACAACGCCATTTCGCTGAAGCCGGTCCGTGTCGGCTCGCGCGTGGATGGCTATCGCGTCATCCGCGAGGGGCTCAAGGGTGACGAGACCATCGTCGTCAACGGACTGATGCGGGTGCGGCCCGGCATCAAGGTCGATCCCAAGCTGACGACCTTGCCGGCCACCGCTGTCGCGGCCGCGAACTGAGAGAGCGGTCCATGCGATTTTCCCATTTCTTCGTCGACCGGCCGATCTTTGCATCGGTCTTGGCGGTCGTGATCACGCTCGTCGGCACCATCGCCTTTCTGGGCCTGCCGGTGGCGCAATATCCCGAGATCGCGCCGCCCACCATCGTGGTGCGCGCCAGTTATCCGGGCGCCAATGCCCAGACCGTCGCCGCTACGGTGGCCACGCCTTTGGAGCAGCAGATCAACGGCGTCGAGAACATGCTCTACATGTCCTCCTACGCCTCCAATGACGGCTCGATGTCGCTAACCATCACCTTCAAGCTCGGTACCGACCTCGATACTGCGCAGGTGCTGGTGCAGAATCGCGTCGCGATCGCCACGCCGCGCCTGCCGGATGATGTCAGGCGCCTCGGTGTCACCACGCTGAAATCCTCGCCCGATCTGATGATGGTCATCCATATGTTTTCGCCGGATGACCGCTACGATCAGCTCTATGTCTCCAACTACGCCCGCAACAACGTGCGTGACGACCTGCTTCGTCTCGACGGCGTCGGCGACCTCACCATCTTCGGCGAGCGCCAATACAGCCTGCGCGTCTGGCTCGATCCGGACAAACTCGCCAGCTACGGCCTGACCTCGTCCGACGTGGTGACCGCGATCCAGGCCCAGAACGTCCAGGTTTCCAGCGGCGCCATCGGCCAGGAGCCGACAAGTTCGGGCGGCGCCTTCCAGGTCACCATCAACACCCAGGGGCGCTTCCAGGATGTCGCCCAGTTCCGGCGCGTGATCGTGCGCTCGACCCCGGACGGGCAACTCATCCGGGTCCAGGACGTGGCGCGCGTGGAACTCGGCGCCCAGGATTACGTCACCAATTCCTACCTCAATGGCAAGCCGGCGGTGGCGCTGGCGATCTTCCAACGCCCGAATACCAACGCGCTGGAGGCCGCCGACGAGATCATCAAGAAGATGGAGGAGCTCAAGCAGTCCTTCCCGCCGGGCGTCGCCTATTCCATCGTCTACAATCCCACCCAGTTCATCGCGGAGTCGGTCAACGCCGTCTATCACACCCTCGGCGAGGCCGTGGTGCTGGTGGTGGTGGTGATCATCATCTTCCTGCAAAGCTGGCGCACGGCGCTCATCCCGGTGATCGCCATCCCGATCTCGCTGATCGGCACCTGCGCGATCATGGCCATCTTCGGCTTCTCGCTCAACACGCTGACCTTGTTCGGCATGGTGCTGGCGATCGGTATCGTGGTCGATGACGCCATCGTCGTGGTGGAGAATGTCGAGCGCAATATCAGTCTGGGCATGTCCCCACGCGATGCGGCGCATGAGACCATGGACGAGGTCGGCACGGCGGTGATCGCCATCGCCCTGGTGCTCGGCGCGGTGTTCATTCCCACCGCCTTCATTCCCGGCATATCAGGCCAGTTTTACCGGCAGTTCGCACTGACGATCGCGGTCTCGACCTTCATTTCCGCCTTTGTCTCGCTCACATTGTCGCCGGCGCTTGCGGCCATCCTGCTCAAGCCGCACAGCCATGAACCGCCGCGCAATCCGCTGACACGGCTCGGAAAGAGCCTGGCCGGCGGTTTCAACCGGAGCTTCGATGGTCTGTCCAACGGTTACGCCTCCAGCGTCAATCGCGTGGTCCGGCGCAAGATCATCATGCTGCCGCTCTATGCAGGATTGCTGGCCGGTACGGTCTGGGCGGTGCAGAAGGTGCCGCAGGGCTTCATTCCGACGCTCGACCAGGGCTATGCCATCGTGGTGGTGCAGCTACCGGACGGTGCCGCGCTTTCGCGCACCGACGCCGTCACCCGGCGGGTCTCCGAAATTGCGCGGGCAACGCCCGGTGCGCAGGATGCCGTGGCCTTTGCCGGCTTTTCCGGTGCGACCTTCACCAACGCCACCAATTCGGCCGCGATCTTCGTGCCGTTCAAGCCTTTCGAGGAGCGCCTGAAGGAAGGATTGACCGCGGACAAGATCATCAAGGATCTGTTCGGCCGCATGCAGGTGATCGAGGAAGCCTTCATCATCGCCATCCCGCCGCCCCCGGTGCGCGGCATCGGCAATGCCGGTGGTTTCAAGCTGCAGGTGCAGGAGAGGCTCGGCTCGGATATCCAGCGTATCCTCGCTTCGACCTACGAGATGATGGGCAAGGCACGCCAGAACCCGAAGCTTTCCGGCGTGTTCACCACTTTCTCGGCCAACTCGCCGCAACTCTTCCTCAACATAGACAGGCAGAAGGCCGAGATCCTGAACGTCCCGATTACCAACATCTTTGACACGCTGCAGCAGAATCTCGGCACAGCTTATGTCAATGATTTCAATGCGTTCGGGCGCGTCTACCAGGTGCAGGCCCAGGCCGATCAGCGCTTCCGCAACGATCCTGAACAGATCGGCGGCCTGCGCGTACGCTCGGCCTCCGGAGCCCTGGTACCGCTCGGTACGCTGGTGGAAGTGAAGGAGGTCTCAGGCCCACAGCTGATCCAGCGCTACAACATGTATCCGTCCGTGCCGCTGCAGGGCAATGCCGGCCCAGGCGTCTCCACCGCCCAGGCCCTGGACGAGATGGAGGCTCTGGCAAAGGCGACCTTGCCGCAGGGAACCAGTTTCCAGTGGACGGAACTGGCCTTCCAGGAACGTGCGACGGGCAACACCGCGATCTTCATCTTCGCCCTGTCGGTGCTCTTCGTCTTCCTGGTGCTGGCCGCCCAGTATGAGAGCTGGTCGCTGCCGCTCGCCATCATCCTGATCGTGCCGATGGCGGTGCTCTCCGCCCTGCTCGGGGTGATGGCGCGTGGCCTGGACAACAACATCCTCACCCAGATCGGCCTGATCGTGCTGGTCGGTCTTGCGGCCAAGAACGCCATCCTGATCGTGGAGTTCGCACGCGAGGCCGAGGCACGGGAAGGCAAGACGCCGATCGAAGCGGTGGTGGAGGCTTGCCGCCTGCGCCTGCGCCCGATCCTGATGACGGCCTTCGCCTTCATCCTGGGTGTGGTACCGCTCCTGATCGCCACCGGTCCCGGCGCCGAAATGCGCCAGGCGCTGGGCACCGCCGTGTTCTTCGGTATGCTGGGGGTGACCTTCTTCGGCCTGTTCCTGACGCCGGTGTTCTATGTCGCACTGCGCATGCTTGCCCCGGGCAAGAAGCGCAAGGAAGTCAAGCCGGCAGAGGCGGCGCCAGCAGCCGAGTAGGGGCGAACGGTCGCTTCACCCAAGTACAAAGGGCTTCTCCATCGTGTTGGAGAAGCCCTTTTCATTGGTGCCCATATCCTTGCAGGAAACGCAGGGGCTGGGACCGCGGACATCCCGTCCGCTCTTGGAAACGCCATGCGAGGATGGGAAGAAGCGGACGAGACGTCCGCGGTCCCAGCCGGGTGCCACGCAGATTGTTCTGCGCAACAAAAAGGGCTTCTCCGATGTCGGAGAAGCCCTTTTCCGTCTGAAGGACCAGCAATGGCGACAATCTTCACCGAAGATTGTCGCTGAGATGCCGGTGATCCCGGCAGGGATCAGTTGTCGAGGAAGCTCCTGAGCTTGCGCGAGCGGCTCGGATGCTTGAGCTTGCGCAGAGCCTTGGCTTCGATCTGGCGGATACGTTCGCGCGTCACCGAGAACTGCTGGCCGACTTCTTCCAGCGTGTGGTCGGTGTTCATGCCGATGCCGAAGCGCATGCGCAGCACGCGTTCCTCACGGGCGGTCAGCGAAGCCAGCACGCGCGTGGTCGTTTCGCGCAGGTTGGACTGGATGGCCGCGTCGATCGGCAGGATGGCGTTCTTGTCCTCGATGAAATCGCCGAGATGTGAATCCTCCTCGTCGCCGATCGGAGTTTCCAGCGAGATCGGCTCCTTGGCGATCTTGAGCACCTTGCGCACCTTTTCGAGCGGCATGGCGAGCTTCTCAGCCAGTTCCTCCGGCGTCGGTTCGCGTCCGATCTCGTGCAGCATCTGCCGGCTCGTCCGCACGATCTTGTTGATCGTCTCGATCATGTGCACGGGGATGCGGATGGTGCGGGCCTGGTCGGCGATCGAGCGGGTGATCGCCTGCCGGATCCACCAGGTGGCATAGGTCGAGAACTTGTAACCGCGACGGTACTCGAACTTGTCGACCGCCTTCATCAAACCGATATTGCCTTCCTGGATCAGATCGAGGAACTGCAGGCCGCGATTGGTGTATTTCTTGGCGATGGAGATGACGAGGCGCAGATTGGCCTCCACCATTTCCTTTTTCGCCTGGCGGGCTTCGCGCTCGCCCTTCTGCACCATATGCACGATCTTGCGGAACTCGGTGATCTCGAGGCCGGTCTCGGTGGCGAGGTTATGGATATCCTCGCGCATCGTCTTGATGGTCTCGAGCTCGTGGGCCACGAACTCCCGCCAGCCCTTCGAACCGAGCTTGGAGACGCGCAGGATCCACTTGGGATCAAGCTCCGAGCCCTGATAGGTCTTGAGGAAGTCCGTCCGATCGACGCGATAGCTCTCGGCCAGGCGCATCAGGCGGCCTTCATAGCTGATCAGGCGCTTGTTGA
Organism: Labrys sp. F242; assembly: GCF_057813875.1. Lineage (NCBI taxonomy): Bacteria > Pseudomonadati > Pseudomonadota > Alphaproteobacteria > Hyphomicrobiales > Xanthobacteraceae > Labrys > Labrys sp. F242. The sequence continues at coordinate 1,150,524 of NZ_JBVASG010000001.1, forward strand.
TGTCGTAGAGCTGCTCGACCAGGGCATCGATACGGGCCTGGTTGAGGGAGAGGCTCTTGACGTTGACGACGATCTCTTCCTTCAGCTTCTTGTATTTGCGGTCCTGCGACGGCGAGAGCGAGCGGTTCTGCAACCGGCTCTCGACATTCACGTCCTGCAGGCGACGCAGCTTCTTGTAGTCATCGGCGATGCGATCGAAGGTCTCGAGCACCTTGGGCTTGAGCTCGGCTTCCATGGCCGAGAGCGACACGTTGTTCTCCATGTCGTCTTCGTCCATGTCGCTGTCCATCGGCGGCAAGGCGTCGTCGTCCATCTGCTGCTGCTGCTGCTCGGCCTCGCCGGCCTCAGCCTCGCCTTCGCCCGCCACTGCCGGCGGATTCTTGCCGTCGGGGCCGGCATAGGTCGCTTCGAGGTCGATGATGTCGCGCAAGAGAATCTTGCCGTCATTGAGCTCGTCGCGCCAGATGATGATGGCCTGGAAGGTGAGGGGGCTTTCGCAAAGCCCCGCGATCATCGCCTCGCGGCCGGCCTCGATGCGCTTGGCGATGGCGATTTCGCCCTCGCGCGACAGCAGCTCCACCGTTCCCATCTCGCGCAGATACATGCGCACGGGATCGTCGGTGCGATCCGTCGGCTCCTTGGCCGTGGTGGTGGAAGCGATCGCGCGCGAAGAGGTGGTGGCTTCGACGAGGTCGCCACCTTCGGCTTCCTCCTCCTCGCCCTGAGCAGCCTCCTCGGGCTCCTCGTTCTCTTCGTTCTCGACGACATTGATCCCCATCTCGGAGAACATGGCGAGCACGTCCTCGATCTGGTCGCCGTCGACCTGATCGGAAGGCAGGACGTTGTTGATCTCTTCATGCGTGACGTAGCCACGCTTCTTGGCGCGCTTGATCAAGGCGCGAACCGCGGCATCCGAGAGGTCGAGCAAGGGGCTGTCCTGGCTCGGCGCTTCGGTGTCCGGCGTTTCTTCCTTGTCAGCTTCCTTTTTCGCCATCGTTGCTTTCCCTCACTCGCTCAAGCAGGATTTCGCAGCTCGCCCCGCCGGGTAGAGCTCGGAAATCCCGCACAACGTTCCACCAGGACCAGCCTGGCCACTACCAATTCCCCCGGGCCACAGATTTCGGCCCGTAAGCACTGGCGCATCCGCACACCCTGTGCGACACCCGATATGGAAATCTTCAGATTCGCCGGAAGGCGCCTCCGAATAATTCCAAACAACTTCAAGGCCTTGGCGCAGGATCCTGGCCTCGAGCCTAAACTCCAGTTCCAAACCCTGACCTGGCGAGGGGTTCCCGCCACAGGCACCCCGTTTGCCAACACCAAAAAGGGCAGCATCCGGTATCCGGAGCCACCCGACTTGTCACAGCCTTGCTCCAGAGCCCTGGGAAGACCTTCCGTTCAACCTCGCAACGCCTTGCGGCGACTGGTAGAATCGAAATTCCAGTTCCAGGAACTGGTGCTATCACTACCCGGGTAAAGGCTAATCCGCCGTTAACCCTGATGGTTCCTACACAGCCCGCGAAGTCCGCCCGGAGGAAGCTCCAAACCCTTCGATCACTGCCTCGGTTCCTTCCATCGCGGCGATTTGTGCCTTGATATCAGTGAGCCGAGCCCAATTCTCTTCAGTGAAGTCCCGATCCAAAGCCGCCTCAGCGTGCTTAAGCTCCTTATGTAGCGCGCGATTCTTATGATGCAAGGCCACTGTATGCAGGAAACCGTCCCGAACGTCAGGAAATGCGGCGTCCCGTCGCACCCAAAAATGCCCCGGAACGGTCAGAGCGGCGGTATGCACCAGCAAACGCTCGAATCCAAGTGTCTTGAGTTCGGCTTCGATCTCAACTGATTCGCGCAAGCCGTGCGCCACGCAGTCAATCAACGCCTTGCGCAACCGGCCAGCTTCGACATTGTCGAATTCGAGCCCGGCCAGCAACTCGCAATGGGCGTCGAGCAAATGCGGATGTGCCACCAGAGCCGCCAATATCAAGGCCTCACGGGTTGGTATGGTGCCATGACCGCCGCGCATATGCGCGCTTTCCCGTACGGCGGGTGTCACCACATGGGCAGTCTGGGCCGTTTCGCGCCGGCCGCCGCTCTGGCGCCAGGCCCGTTGCTGGCCACCGCCGAAGCCGGACTGGGTGGCCCGGGCGGAGGCAAAGAAACTGCGCAGGCGGTTGTCCATTTCCGCGCGATAGTGCTTGCGTACCGTCTCGTCGCGGATCGGCGCCAGCGTATCCATCAGCTTGCGTTCGAGCGCGGCCCGCCGCTCCGGCGTGGAAAAGTCACCGCTTTGCGTTTCCCGTTCCCAGAGGATGTCGGACAGCGGCAGGGCGCCCTGCAGGACTTCCGACACGGCGGTCGCACCGGAACTGCGCACCAGTTCGTCCGGATCCTGGCCGCTTGGAAGAAGCGCGAATTTCAGCGTCTTGCCGGGCGCGATCTGCGGGAGGGCGACGTCGACGGCGCGATAGGCGGCGCGCCGCCCGGCCTTGTCACCGTCGAAGCACAGCACCGGTTCCTCGCTCATGCGCCAGAGCAGGTTCAGCTGATCCTCAGTCAAGGCCGTGCCGAGCGGCGCGACCGTGTGACCGAACCCCGCCACGCTCATCATGATGACGTCGACATAGCCCTCCACCGCGATGACGCCACCCTTCTCATGGGCAGCCTTGCGGGCGCGGTGATGGTTGTAGAGGCAGGCACCCTTGTGGAAGAGCGAGGTTTCGGGCGAGTTGAGATATTTGGCGGACGCTTCCTTGTCCATGGCGCGGCCGCCGAAAGCGATCACCTTGCCGCGCGCATCATGGATGGGGAACATGATGCGGTCGCGGAAGCGATCATAGGGGACCTGGATGTCCTCGCCATGGATGAGCAGGCCCGCTTCGATCATGGCGTCGCGGTCGACACCCTTGCCGGCGAGATGGTCGCGCAGGGCGAATTTCTCATTCGCCGAATAGCCGATGCCGAACTCGGCCTGGATCGCCGGCGTCAGGCCGCGATCGGCGAGATAGCCGCGTGCCGCCGCACCTTCGCGCGCCTGCAGGCGCGACTGGAAGAAGGCGGCGGCGAGTTCCATCACCTCGTGCAGCGAGGCACGCTGCTCCTCGCGCCGGACATCCTCCACCGTCATCTTGGGCAGGGCGACGCCCGCATCGTTGGCGCAACGCTCCACGGCTTCGGGGAAGGAGATCCCCTCGACCTCGCTCAGGAAGCGGAAGATGTCGCCATGCTTGCCCGAAGAGAAGCAGTGATAGAAGCCCTTCTGGTCATTGACATAGAAGGAGGGCGTCTTCTCGGCATTGAAAGGGGAAAGACCGCGCCATTCCCGGCCCTGTTTCTTGAGCTTGACGCGCCTGCCCACCACCTCTGACACAGGTAGCCGGGCGCGGATTTCGTCGAGCAGGGAAGGCGGATATTTCATGGGCTCTTATGTGAGGACGCAGGCCGCAGGCGCAAGAGTGTCACTCTAGCACGGAAGGGATGAGTCGAATCTTTCCCCGCTGTCCTCAGGGCGCACCTTCCGTTCACGCCTGAGGTAGCAGAATGGCGGCTTGCGGACATGAAAACGCCGCTCTCGATGATTGCGTGTGATCGTCACGCGCAGGGAGGAACCGTTGGCCGAGATCTTGCGGATTTCTTTTGATCCTGATCCCGGCATGGCGCGGAGCGCACGAAAAAAAGGCCCGGCGCAAGCCGGGCCTCCCTTGATGCGATGATCGCAATGACGGATCAGAAGGTGCGCTTGATGCGCACGCCACCCATCCAGAAATCCGACTTGGCGTCGCGGGCGATGGCCGGCGCACCGGCCGCTGGCACGAAGGCCAGATTGTCGATCTGCTGATGGGTGTAGGTAACTTCGCCGGTGACGGTCAGGCCCTTGACGACCGTATAGGTCAGATTGCCCGTCAGCGAATACTCCTGGACCTTGCGGTCGCCGAGATTGCTGAATTTGTCATAGGTGGTGTCGATATAGGCGCCGACCAGGTTGGCCCCCCATTGCGGCGTGAAGTTGCCGCCAAGTTCAGCGGTTACCGACCAGCCCTTGCCTCCATCGATCGTCCGATTGTTGGACGTCACGAAGTAGTCCTGGCCCTTGAGCTTGGTGCTGCCGATTCCGAGATAATCGAGAGCGCCGTCGGCATACTGGCCTTCGATTACGAAGTGACCCTTGTCGAGGGCTGGAATGTTCAGCAGCAAGCTTCCTCCGACCGCGTATCCCCATTTATTGGAGCGAGGATAGTAGCCTACGGTGCCAGGGGCGATCGGGATGCCGGCGGCGTCAACCGCGGGCTCGGCCGTACGATATTGATGCGCAGCGGCCTGGACGGCGATCGAACCCCAATCCTGCTTCAAACGGATCTGGCCGACAATGTCGGGGACCTGTTGCCCGCCCTGTATAGTCTGGAAGGCGTTCTGGCGATGGTCACGACCGTCCTCGACCGACAGCGTTGCTGTGAAGCCGCTGCCGAAATCGGCCGTGTAGGCCAGCAGGTTCACGACGTTGGATTGGGCGTAGTAAGGCCCCCAGATCGTATTGCCGTAGTCGAGGTCATAGAAGCCGAAGAAGGAGTGAGCATACCCGGCTGTCAGGCCGCCGAACTGGATGTATGCATATTTGATCGAGAAGGTGTTGCCAGACGTATCGCTGCCGACACTCCAATTGCTCGGAATTGGATGGCTATTGGCTCTGAGTTGGAAGAAAGAGCGCAGCAGGCCGAATTCAGTCTGCGTGCGGGCGTCGAAGGAGATGCGAGCCTCGGTGTTGAAGGCGCTACTATGGTTGTTGCGGTTCTGCTTGTAACGGTCGCCGCTGAAATTGTTTCGGCCAGTAACACCGTCGCCGCTCTGGTTGTAGAAGCGATAGTCGGCACGGATTTCGCCGCCGATCTTGAGGCAGGTATCGCTGCCAGGGATGTAGAAGAAGCCGGGGCCGAAGGCCGAGCAGACCTTCACATATTCGACGGCTTCCCCCTTGGTCATGGGGAGGTCGGCGGCCTGGGCGGTGGCAAGGGCGGCGAAACCAGCCGCGGCGCCGAGGAGGAGAGATTTCATCGTCATCTGAAGGCTCACTGAGCAAATTGAGTTGGGTACTTTGGGCTGGCTCGTCTCGAGCCGGGCACAGGCTTTCGCCCAAAAAGGGCGTTTGGAGCCGGATGCTCGTGAAACGAGAGCCGAAGTGTCTTTGCGAAATCCCGAGGAGATTCACAACAACGTTTGCAACAGACAACTGATATGACGTTTTAATAACTGAATAGTGTCTCTAAAAAGCCACATTGTGTTTTGTGACAATTTGATGAAACTAAAGATATGTTTTATTAAAACTGTATATAATTGAAGATAAACTGATTATTATTGCGGTCCGGGGGAAATGCTCAGGCATCGCAAGGAAAATCCCCCATGTTTTCGACCGATTTGTTCTAGAAATGGAACAGCCTTCACCGCGAAAACAGGGCGCAATTGCAGACGGATATTCGCGCGTGATCTGCGTTTTTACGTGATTACGCTCAGAAGTTGAATTTGATTGCGGGACGTAAACGGTCAGTGCCGCGGAGGCGTTCACTCCGCGGTTTCGGCGGCGACCTGCCTGAAGACGTCCCGCAGCCAGGCAAGCAGGCGGTCATGCTTGCGGGATGCATGCCAGACCATGGTGACGGCCAAGGCCGTCGGCCGAATCGGGGGCTCCAGGAGGATGAGCCCGAAGGCCGGAGCGAACTGGCGTGCGAAGGCACGAGACAGCATGGTCACCATGTCGGTGCGGGCTACGGCCATCAGCGCCGAGGTGAAATGCGGCGTTGTCAGGCCGATGCGTCTTTCCAGCCCAGCCGCGGCCAGCACCGCATCCGCCTCGGTGCTGCCGTCGCCGAAGACGGACACGGTGACATGAGTGAGGGCGGCATAGGCGCCGAGGCTGAGCGGTCCGTTCCGGGCGGCTGGATGATCGCGCCGCATGATCAGCGCGAGGCGATCGTCCATCAGCATCTCGCTATGGGTTCCGGCCGCGAGCGGGTAGTTGGCCAGAGCGAAGGTCAGGTCGACATCACCGCTCTGGAGACGGCGGGCGATGTCCGTTCCGATCGGCATGGCGCGCAGATCGACATGCGGCGCTTCTTCGAGCAGACGGGCCATCACGCCGGGAAAGAGCAGGGTGGTCAGCGAATCGACGGCCGCAATCCGTAGCGTGCGGCGCTCGGTCGAGGGATCGAAGAGCGGTTCGGCAACGAGGGCGCGGATATCGGCCAGGATCTCCTGCACCTGCGGCACCAGCGCCTCGGCGCGCGCTGTCAGCACCATGCCGGCTCCCGAGCGCAGCATCAGTTCATCGCCGAACAGATGGCGCAGACGATCGAGTGCCCGGCTCATCGCCGGCTGGCTGAGGCCTATCTCGCGTGCCGCGCGGCTGACGCTGCGCTGGGCGAGCAGGGCGCCGAGCGCCGTCAGCAGGTTGAGATCGATCGATTTCAAATGCACGTCGCGCATATAGTAAATATAAACCATGCATTGGAGTTATGATAGGGCACTTGCTAGCGTCTCCTCATCAAGGAGAACGCACCATGTCTGCCAAAATCATGATCCTGGGTTACGGCCCCATCGGCCGCGCCATCGCACAGCAGCTTTCGGAGGCCGGCCGCGAGGCGCTGGTCGCTCAGCGGCGGGAACCAGCCAATCTGCCGTCCGGCGTGCATTTCCATGCCTGCGATGCTCTTGACCGGGCCAGCCTGACGGCCGCGCTGCACGGGCACGACGTGCTGATCTGCACCATCGGGCTCGCCTATGACGCGGCCGTCTGGGAGAGGGACTGGCCCCGCCTGATGGCCAATATGCTAGCGGCTTGCGAGGCGAACGGGGCACGTCTGGTTTTTGTCGACGACCTTTACATGCACGGCCCCCAGCCCGGGCCGCTCGATGAGAACACGCCCCTCGATGCGCCCGGTCGCAAGGGCAGAGTGCGCGCCGCTATCACCCAGCAATGGCAGGCTGCCGGCACGGTGACGGCCACAGCCTTGAGGGTGACGGATTTCTACGGCCCCGGCGTGACGCTTTCGGTGCTTGGCCAAGAGGCCATCGGCCGTCTTGCCGCCGGCCGCTCCGCCCAACTCGGCATCGCCGCCGACGAGCCCCATGCTTTTGCCTATGCACCGGATGTCGCTGCGGCCGCGATCCTGCTCGCCGATGCTTCGGACGAGGCCTATGGCCGGGCCTGGATGATGCCCTGTGCGCCGGCGCGCACGCCGCGCGAGATCATCGGCATGGCCGCTACGGCGCTCGGCGTAAAACCTCGCCTGCAGGCGCTCCCCTGCTGGCTGCAGAGGTTGATGGGGGCGTTCGTGCCTTTTCTACGGGAGTGGACCGAGACGGCCTATCAGCACGACCGCCCCTTTCTGGTCGATGGCGGCAGTTTCGAGCGTTCTTTCGGCTTCAGGCCGATGCCGCTCGAGCAGGGGATTTCGGCCACTGCGGCCAGCTTTCTCAAATCCTGAGAATCACTGCCCGACGATGGCTTCACCCAAACGCAGAGGAGTCTGCAGCAGCGTGCCGGCCGTATTGACGACGAACAGACCGGTGCGCGAGATCGGATTGCCGCGGGCGGCCGCCGCGTCGCTCTTGGCCATCTGGCTGAGGGAGGGCAGCAGGCCGACGAACTTGCTGTGATTCATCGAATCCAGGCTCTGGGCATCCGACATGTCGATCACCCGCAGGCCGTAATGGGCGATGGCCTGCTGGGCCTCCTTGTTGTCGATCAGAACATTGCCGACGCGCGGCACATCCCCTGCCAGTCGCTGCGAGAAGCCGAGTGCCCTGTCGTCGCGTGAGATCCCGACCGTGATAGGCTGGTTCAGCTTACCGATGGTGTCGAGTTGGGTGCGGAAGACGTCGATGTCGATGTCCGGCGACATCAGGAAGACTTCGCCGAGCTTGGGAATGAAGGCCGAGTTGCCACGGATCTTGGACTGGCGGAGGGTCTCCACCGCCAGCCAATTACCCATGGAATGCGCGATGATGTGGATGCGTCGCACACCCGGCGTGCGGGCGAGGCCGTTGAGGGTGGCTTCAAGATAGTCGCGCGAATAGGTGGTGCTCTCGCGATCGGCGACATAGCCGGTCAAGGTGCCGAGCGAGGGCCAGGCGAAGGCTACGACCGCTCCCGGAAAGCCGCTGTCCTTCTCGAGCTGGGCAACCCGATAGACGGCTTCCTGGTAGTTGGTGTTGTAGCCATGCACGAAGACGATGACCTCGCCACTGCCCTTGGTGTCCTTTGCCACGGCTGCGTCGAAACGCGCCTGGTCCAGGGCCGTCGAACCGGTAACGACGAAGTTCACGGCAGGATTGCCGGGAGGCTTCTTCGGCCATTCGATATTGCCGACGACATGGTTGGGCGGCACCGAAATCGTGTAGGCCTCATAACTCACGCCGAAATTGCGCTTGGTGGTGAAGTCGTTCTTGTCGGTGGCGGAGCGCTGACGCGTGGTGGCGACCAATATGTTGACCGGCGTACCGATACCCGGCGATGCCGAGACCGGATGCAGCATCAGCGCACCGGGCCGGTCGGCGCAGGACGCCAAGCCGGCCACGGCGAGCAGGACCACCGAAAACCGAACCAGGAAGCGTGGGAAGGGCGCCATGCCGGCCTCATTGTTGCACGGCCGGCAATCTAGCGGGCGCGCCGGTCTCGGGAAAGCCTGGAATTTAGACGTCCTTAACCGCCGAGCGCTTCCTTGACCAGCGGGCTGGTCTTGCCGAAATCCATCTTGCCGGCGAAACGCTCCTTCAGCGCGGCCATGACCTTGCCCATGTCCTTGACGCCGGCGGCTCCGATTTCGGTCACCACGGCGGCGATGGCGGCCTTGGTCTCGGCCACGTCCATCTGCCTGGGCAGGAAGGAGGAGAGGGTTTCGATCTCGGCCTTGCTGGCTGCGGCCATTTCCTCGCGGCCTGCCTTGACGGCGGTCTCCAGCGTCTCCTGGGCCTGCTTGATCATCTTCTGCAGCATGGACAGGATCTCGCTTTCCGGGATCTTGCCGTCATGCTCGCCGCCGCGGGCGGCGATGTCGCGGTCCTTCAACCCGGCCTGGATCATGCGCACGACCGACAGGCGGGCCTTGTCGCCGCCCTTCATGGCGTCCTTGACGGCGGTGGTGAAATCGTCGCGCAGAGACATGGTGCCCTACCTTTCCTGGAATCAAAATTGTTCACCGAGCGGCACGCAGCAGCGAAATATTTGGTAGCTCCGTCTCAAATCATTGAATTTGCTTACGATTTTGAGCGTCACCAAGGGTTGACGGCAAGCCGTCCGCCCCCTACTTTCCGCCGCGCCTGCCGGGCGGAGCCAAATGTGCCGCCGCCATTCATCCGGCACTTAAGATGAAAATGACCGTCACACAAGCGAGCGCGAAGGACAGAGACATGGAAAATGGCTGGGCGGAACCCAAGGCGACCGCGCTCCTGGTCCTCGCAGACGGCACCGTGATCGAAGGCATCGGGCTCGGCGCCGTGACGAAGGCGGCGGGCGAACTGTGCTTCAACACCGCGATGACGGGCTATGAGGAAATCCTCACCGACCCTTCCTATGCCGGCCAGATCATCACCTTCACTTTCCCCCATATCGGCAATGTCGGTGTCAATGACGAGGACATCGAGACGGTCAACATGGCCTCTTCCTCCGGGGTGAGGGGTGTGGTGCTGCATGCGCCGATCACTGAGCCCGCCAATTACCGTGCCAGCCGCCATCTCGATGCCTGGCTCAAGGCTCGCAACATCGCCGGGATTGCCGGCATCGATACCAGGGCGCTGACGGCACGCATCCGCGAGGGCGGCATGCCCAATGCAGTGCTCGCCTTCGATCCCAACGGCAATTTCGACGTCGAGGCTCTGAAGCGCGAGGCCGCCGGCCTTCCTTCGATGGACGGCCTCGATCTAGTGCCCCCGGTCACGACCGCGCAGCGCTTCGACTGGGACCAGACCACCTGGGAATGGTCGCAGGGCTTTGGCAAGCAGGAGGCGCCGCAATACAAGGTGGTCGCCATCGATTACGGCGTGAAGCGCAACATCCTGCGCCTGCTGGCCGCGGCCGGCTGCGCCGTCACCGTGGTACCCGCCACCACACCGGCCGAGGAGATCATCGCGCTTGAACCCGATGGCATTTTCCTCTCCAACGGCCCCGGCGATCCTGCGGCGACCGGCCAATATGCCGTGCCGGCGATCAAGGCGCTGCTCGAAAAAGATATCCCGATCTTCGGCATCTGCCTCGGCCACCAGATGCTCGGCCTCGCTCTTGGCGCCCGTACGGCCAAGATGAAGCAGGGCCATCACGGCGCCAATCATCCGGTCAAGGATTTCACCACCGGCAAGGTCGAGATCGTCTCGATGAACCATGGTTTCGCGCTGGATCGCGACAGCCTGCCGGCTGGCGTGGTCGAAACCCATGCCTCGCTGTTCGACGGTTCCAATTGTGGTATCGCGGTCACCGGCAAGCCGGTCTTCTCTGTGCAGCATCATCCCGAGGCCTCGCCCGGCCCACAGGATAGTCACTACCTCTTTAAGCGGTTTGTCGAAAACATGGCGTCTCGCCATGGTGTTGCCGCAGTTGCGCAACACAACGCCTGATCGAAAACGGAGCAGTGTGCATGCGAGCAAGCGTCGCCTGTCTCTTCCTGACTGTTTTCTGCGGCACTGCGGTGGCGCAAACGGCAGATGGACCGTTGGTCCCCCTGCCGGACTACTTTCAGAAGAGCATCGCCGCGGCGAACGCCAAGCCGTTGCCGCCCCTCAAGCCCAAGCCCAATCAAATGCGGGCCATCCGGGCTTCGACCGGGCTGGAAGGCCTGCCGGACCTGATCGTCCATGGCGGCGTGCCCACCCCACCGGAGCGACCCCGCGGCAATGACTCTCCCGTGGTGTCCGCCTATGCCGCCGATACACCCTTGCCGCCTGCGCGCCCCGATACAGATATCGACGTGGCCGGGCCAGAGCCCGATGGGGCGCCGGCGCAAGCCAACGCCGCATCGAATGCCAAGCCCGACGGTGGCTTGCCACCCGGAACCTTGTCACATGCCTTCGTGCCGCTGCCCGTGCGCCGGCCCGGTGGCATCGATGACCGCATGACCACCAATCCTGGCCTCAATGCACCGCCGCCGGAAACCAAGGTCGCCATGCTGGGTGCCTTGCCGGGCGCGGGCATTGCCATCAACAATCTGGCGCGTGCGGTCCCCGAGGCCGCCATCGTCAAGGGGGCTTGCAGCGTGGGGCAGCCCTATCGCCTGATGGCGTTGGGGCCGGGCAGCCGCACCACGCTGGTGCCGGCCGCGACCGTCGACTACGCCATGGTCAACGGGCTGGTGCGCTGGGAGGCCGGCATGCAGGCTGCCGCCAAGCAGTATCTCGGCGAGAACGTCGTTGCCATCAAGGTGGCTGCTTCCTATGTCTGCCGGGGCATGAACAACATTCGCGGCGCCAAGCTCTCCGAGCATGCCAAGGGCAATGCCATCGACATTTCCGGCTATATTACCGCGAGCGGCAAGGAAATCACCGTCCGTCATGACTTCAAGGGCGGGGGTGCCAAGTCGGCCTTCCTGAAACAGGTGCATGGCGTGACCTGCGGCGTGTTCCAGGTCGTGCTGGGCCCCGGTTCGGATGGCTACCACGAAGACCATTTCCATATGGATCTCGGCCGCTGGAAGAGCTGCCGGTAAAACCAGCCTCATTGCTGGTCCGCGCGCCGAGCCCGCTCTTGCCGGCGGGCCGGCCCTCAGCCGCGGCAGCCGGCAGTCTTCGCAATCTCCCGCGATGACGGCTCCGGTTTGGCTCGGAACAGACGCATGAACCGGGCCAGGCGCGTCGTGATTGTGGCTCTCGCCCGCCTGTGCGGCTGATTTTCTTCTCGATAAGCTCGTCGCTCCTCCATCTGTGCCACTTCGGTGCCCCGCAGCGCAGCCTGCGGTGACAGGGCAAGGCTAAGGCCTCTGGTCAGGCCGGCAGTTAGATAAGAATCAATCATGATAGGTTACCTCCTCACCGCTTGCAAAAGCTTGGTGACATGGCAGCCATTCTCAGGAAATATTGGGTAATCGGCAAACGAGTTCAGTTTGAATATTGTGCCTGTTTCATAAGTTTTTCTTGTGAGTGAAGCGTATGGAAACACTGCCATCCCTGCCGGCCTTGCGCGTGTTCGCCGTGGCGGGAAAGGCGTTGAGTTTCACCCGCGCAGCCCAGATGCTGAACGTCACCCAGGCGGCGGTTTCGCATCAGATTCGGGTGCTGGAGGAGCAACTCGGCGTCAAATTGTTCCAGCGCACCACGCGCAGCCTTCAGCTAACCGCTGCCGGGCAGCAATTGCTGCCGGCAGCCGTGGCTGCCTTCGGCGAGATCGAGCGGGCGGTTGCCGGCATCAGGCGCGCGCAGAGCCTCCTCTCGATCACCACGACGCCTTCCTTCGGCGCCCGCTGGCTGGCACCACGCCTGCCCCGCTTTGCCGAGCTCCATCCCGAAATCGAGATTTCGGTGCGTCATACCGAGACGCCGCTGGATATCGTGGCCGAAGGCATCGACCTTGCCATTCGGGGCGGCCTCGGCAAATGGCTGGGCCTCACGGCGGAATTGATCGGCCCGTCGGTCACCCTGCCAGTGGCCGCGCCTGATTATGCCGAGCGTCTGCGCCTGGCCGAACCCGCCGACCTTGCCCGCGCCAGCCTTCTGCACGATCAGGATCGCAGCGACTGGCGCGAATGGCTTGCCGTGGCACGCCTCGATCCGGCTCTGGCACAGGCCGGGCCGGTATTCGACGACGAGAACGTGCTGATCGAACTTGCCATGGCCGGTCAGGGGGTCGGTCTGGTCGTCGGCAGTGTGGTTGAGGGGCTGATCCGCCAGGGGCGCCTGGTGGCGCTGTTCGACCGACAAGTCACGCTCGGCTATGGGTATTATCTCGCTTATCCAGCCGGCGCCCTGGCTCTGCCCAAGGTAGCGGCCTTTCGGCGTTTCGTGCTGTCGCAGGCGCGGTGAGGGCCGGAGCGCGGACATCCTGTCCGCCCTTCATCTCCACGAGCGCAGGGTTTTATTGGAAGGAAGGGCGGACAGGATGTCCGAAGCAGCTTATCGGCATCTCAACGCTTTGATCGGCTGGCCGGGCTTCCATTCTATGTCATTGCCGCTCCAGAAACGCCCCTGCCTGTCCGAAGCATAGAGAGCATTGCTTTCGAGCTCGCAGGTGAAGGCCAGGGAGGTGAGCGAGATCTCACCGACGGCATGATAATCCTCGCCGCTCGCCTCGATTCGCAGAACGTCACGGTTGCCGCCGATACCGCTCGCATCGAGGCGGAAGCGTCCTTGCGTATCCGTGGTGGTAAGCATGCTGTGGCTTGGCAGGTGTGAGGAGGTCGCGCGAATGCGGATATTCGGAACGGGCTTGCCTTGGTCGAGCAACAGGCCCGTTGCGCCGAAGCCTGCGAGTGCCCCGGCCTGGCCTGAAACGGGGGCCTCGGTGAGACGACAGGCGCTCAGAACGAAGCAACTGGCGAGGATGGCGAGGCGTAGGCTGATCATGGGCGTTTTCCACGGCCAAATGGGCAGATCTCGCGGAGATGGCCAACCATGATGGCACGATTAGGCCATTTTCGCGGCTGACACATGCTTCCCTTGCGTTATCGTGGCCGGGCAGGTTTCATCGGTCCCGAACAGGATCTCACCGCCAGGAGGGAATGACATGGGCCTACGTTTGATTCGCGCCGTCCTGGCAGCCGGACTGATCACCGCACCGGTCGCGGCTCAGGCCCAGACCAAGGACAGCTGTCAGAGCCTCCTGCAACGCGGTGGCAAGGTGATTGACACCTATGTCATGGATTTCGGCTCGGGCGACAAGCTCTATGTCCATATCGTGCGCATGCCCGGCGGCCAGACGACGAAATGCACCACGCGCAGGCCGCTTTGAGCCGCCCATCGAGCCCACAATTTCTGTTACGATCGTCACTTTCCGCTCAGGTCGGCATTCGGCCCCTTTCGCAAGACGCCAAAATGGTTTAGTCGAACCGCTCGATCCGCCGCAGCCGATCTCAATCGGCCCGAATCGTGTTCGGGCCGATTGAGATCGGCTGGTACCGTGAATATCCGGCCGTGGAGTCCCCTCCGCGGCTTTTTCATGCCGGCCCTCCTAAATCGGACGAGCGATGCCAAAACGTAGCGATATTTCCTCCATCCTGATCATCGGCGCTGGCCCGATCGTCATCGGCCAAGCCTGCGAATTCGACTATTCGGGCACGCAAGCCGTCAAGGCCCTGCGCGAGGAGGGCTATCGCGTCATCCTGGTCAATTCCAACCCGGCCACGATCATGACCGACCCGGATCTGGCGGATGCGACCTATGTCGAGCCGATCACGCCCGAGATCGTCGCCAAGATCATCGAGAAGGAGCGCCCGGACGCGCTGCTGCCGACCATGGGCGGCCAGACCGCGCTTAACACCGCGCTGAAGCTTGCCGAGATGGGCGTGCTGGAGAAATTCGGGGTCGAGATGATCGGCGCCGATGCCGACGCCATCGATAAGGCCGAGGACCGCCAGCGCTTCCGCGAGGCCATGACCAAGATCGGCCTGGAGACGCCGCGCTCGAGCCTGGCCCACAGCCTTACCGAAGCGCTGGAGGCGCTCGACCATGTCGGCCTGCCGGCGATCATCCGTCCCTCCTTCACGCTGGGCGGCACGGGTGGCGGCATCGCCTACAACAAGGCCGAGTTCATCGACATCATCGAGCGCGGCCTCGATGCTTCGCCGACCAGCCAGGTCCTGGTCGAGGAGAGCGTGCTCGGCTGGAAGGAGTTCGAGATGGAGGTCGTCCGTGACAAGGCGGACAATGCCATCATCGTCTGCTCGATCGAGAACATCGATCCGATGGGCGTGCATACCGGCGACTCCATCACTGTCGCACCGGCGCTGACGCTGACGGACAAGGAATACCAGATCATGCGCAACGCCTCGATCGCGGTGCTGCGCGAGATCGGGGTGGAAACCGGCGGCTCCAACGTGCAGTTTGCCGTCGACCCGGCTACCGGACGCCTCGTCGTCATCGAGATGAATCCGCGCGTCTCGCGCTCTTCGGCGCTGGCTTCCAAGGCCACCGGATTCCCGATCGCCAAGGTCGCCGCCAAGCTCGCCGTCGGCTATACGCTGGACGAGATCGAGAACGACATCACCGGCGGGGCGACGCCGGCCTCCTTCGAGCCGACGATCGACTATGTCGTCACCAAGATCCCGCGTTTCGCCTTCGAGAAATTCCCGGGCGCCGAGCCGATCCTTTCTACCGCGATGAAGTCGGTCGGCGAGGCGATGGCCATTGGCCGCACCTTCCAGGAGAGTTTGCAGAAGGCACTGCGCTCGCTCGAAACAGGTCTCAACGGCCTCGACGAGATCGAGATCGACGGCCTTGGCCAGGGTGACGACAAGAACGCCATCCGTGCCGCTCTCGGCAAGCCGACGCCCGACCGCCTGCTCAACATCGCCCAGGCCATGCGCCTCGGCCTGTCCGACGTCGAGATCCACGGCGTGTGCAAAGTCGATCCCTGGTTCCTGGCCCAGATCCGCGGCATCGTCGAGACCGAGCAGAAGGTGCGCGCGATCGGCCTGCCCCAGACCCAGGGTGCCCTGCGCAGCCTCAAGGCCATGGGCTTCGCCGACCGTCGCCTCGATGCACTGGCCGGCGTTCCGGAAGGAACGGTAAAGAACCTGCGCACGAAACTTGCCGTGCATCCCGTCTTCAAGCGCATCGATACCTGCGCCGCCGAATTCGCCTCGCCCACCGCCTATATGTACTCGACCTATGCGCCGCCCTTCGCTGGCGCGCCGGCCGACGAAGCCAATCCGTCCGACGCCAAGAAGATCGTCATTCTCGGCGGCGGTCCCAACCGCATCGGCCAGGGCATCGAGTTCGACTATTGCTGCTGCCACGCCTGCTTCGCGCTTTCGGATGCGGGCTATGAAACCATCATGGTCAACTGCAATCCCGAGACGGTGTCGACCGACTACGACACCTCTGACCGCCTCTATTTCGAACCGCTGACGGCCGAGGACGTGCTGGAGATCCTGCGCGTCGAGAAGTCCAAGGGAACCCTGCACGGCGTGATCGTGCAGTTCGGCGGGCAGACGCCGCTGAAGCTGGCGGCGGCGCTTGAGGAGGCGGGCATTCCTATCCTCGGCACCACGCCCGACGCGATCGATCTTGCCGAGGACCGCGACCGCTTCAAGCGCCTGCTCGATAAGCTCGGCCTGCGCCAACCCAAGAACGGCATCGCCTATTCGGTCGAGCAGGCGCGCCTGGTCGTCGCCGATCTCGGCCTGCCGCTGGTGGTGCGTCCCTCCTATGTACTGGGCGGACGCGCCATGGCGATTATCCGCGACGAAATTGCCTTCGACGATTACCTCCTCGGTACCCTGCCGCAGATGGTGCCGCCGGAGATCAAGACGCGCTATCCCAACGACAAGACGGGCCAGATCAACACGCTGCTGGGCAAGAACCCGCTGCTGTTCGATCGCTATCTTTCCGACGCGGTCGAGGTTGACGTCGACGTGCTCGCCGATGGCAAGGATGTCTTCGTCGCCGGCATCATGGAGCATATCGAGGAGGCGGGTATCCATTCCGGCGATTCGGCCTGTTCGCTGCCGCCGCGCTCGCTGAGTCCCGAGGTCCTGGACGAACTCGAACGCCAGTCCAAGGCCATGGCCCTGGCCCTCGATGTCGGAGGCCTGATGAATGTGCAATACGCCATCAAGGACGGCCTGATCTATGTGCTCGAGGTCAATCCGCGCGCTTCGCGCACGGTGCCCTTCGTGGCCAAGGTGATCGGCGAGCCGATCGCCAAGATCGCCTCCCGGGTCATGGCGGGCGAAAGCCTGGCTTCCTTCAACCTGAAAGCCAAGAAGCTCGACCATATCGCGGTCAAGGAAGTGGTGCATCCCTTCGCGCGCTTCCCTGGTGTCGATACGGTGCTGGGCCCCGAAATGCGCTCGACCGGCGAAGTCATCGGTCTCGACCGCGACTATGCCGTCGCCTTCGCCAAGAGCCAGCTTGGAGCCGGTGTCACCGTGCCATCAGGCGGCACGGTGTTCGTGTCGGTGAAGGAGAGCGATAAGCCGCGTATCCTCGATTCGATGCGGCTGCTCGCCGAGCTCGGCTTTTCGATCGTCGCGACCGACGGCACGCAGCAATTCCTTGCCGGCCATGGCGTCAACGCCACGCGTATCAACAAGGTCTTGGAAGGGCGTCCGCACATCGTCGATGCCATCAAGAATGGCAGCATCCAGCTGGTGTTCAACACCACGGAAGGGGCCCAGGCCCTGGCGGATTCGCGTTCGTTGCGACGTGCCGCCCTCTTGCATAAAGTCCCATATTACACCACTCTCTTCGGAGCGGTGGCGGCTGCGCAAGGGATCAAAGCCCATAAGGGCGGGGATCTGGAAGTGCGGCCGCTGCAATCCTATTTCTGAAAGGAGGCACCCTCTCCCGTGGGGGGAGGGTACCGTAAAATTGCAAAACCGATATGTCAGCCGCGCCGGGAAAGTCCGTCCGGCGCGTATCTTTTTTGCGTTTGGAAAGAGAAGACGAAGCAATGGACAAGATCCCGATGACGCCGGCAGGCTATGCCGCGCTCGAGGCAGAATTGAAGGAACGCCAGCAGGTTGAACGGCCGCGCATCATCGCGGCGATTTCCGAAGCGCGTTCCCATGGCGACCTTTCCGAGAACGCCGAATATCACGCGGCCAAGGAAGCTCAGGGCCATAATGAAGGCCGTGTCGCCGAACTCGAAGATGCTTTGTCTCGCGCCGAAGTGATCGATATTTCCAAGCTGTCCGGCGACACCGTCAAATTCGGGGCCCTTGTCACGTTGATCGACGAAGACACCGAGGAAAAGAAGACCTATCAGATCGTCGGCGAGAGCGAGGCCGATGTCCGCTCCGGCAAGATCTCGATCGGTTCGCCGCTCGCCCGCGCTCTGGTGGGCAAGAAGATCGGGGTCTCCGTCGAGGTCAACACGCCCAAAGGCCCCAAGGCCTATGAGATCGCCAACGTCGCCTGGCGTTGAGCCGACCGCTGATTTCAGGCCCCTGTAACGCAGTGCGCCGCATCCTCGCCGGGTGCGGCGTTTTGCTGTTGGATACAGGACGACATGGTCGCATGAATTTGCTTCGATTGGGGAGACGGCACGTTCTATAGAGAGCGAGTATCTATAGAGAGCGCGTATCGCGAGCAGGAGGGTACCATGACTTCGGAACGTATCGGGCGCAGGGGCTTCCTGACCATTGGCGCCGGTCTGCTGCTCACCAGTTGCGCCACCTCTTATGGCGACAATCCCGCCATTCCCGTCATCCGCAGGGTTCAGGTCAGCGGGAGCGGCAATCTCTGGCTCCAGCGCATGCCGCCCTATCTTCAGCGCAATCTCGTCCGTCAGCTCGGCTCGCGCTACCAGCCCGGCGCAAAGGGCGGAGCGACATTGTCGGTCGTGCTTACCGACATCAGTTTTCCTGTGGATTCCGACGGTGGCCTGGTCAGCTTCGACAGTGTCGACACGCTCGATGGCCGCATCACGCTGTCGTCATCGGGGGGCGTGATCAAGAGCTTCCCGCTCTTCGCTACCACGACCTCGGTGGATGCCGCTGCTGAAGTGCCTGATCCGACACCGCGCCGGTATGATTGGCTGGCTTCCAGCTACGCGCATTGGCTGCTGAGCAAGCTGGTTCAGGCTTGATACGGTTCCCTCAAGATGGGCAAGCACGCCCAGCTGAACCGCATCGGGGTCAGGCCCCTTCGCTCACGTCGAGTTCGAGGGGAACGATCGGATCGTCCTTGATGGAACGCAGAGTCAGCGCCGTCTTGACGTTGCGCACGGCCGGCCCTGCCGTCAGCTCGGCCACGAAAGCCTGGAAGGAGCGCAGATCCTTCGCCACGCATTTGAGCACGAAATCGACGTCGCCGGACAGCATCCAGCATTCGCGCACCAGGGGCTGATTCTTCACATAGGTTTCGAAGGATTGCAGATCCGCACCGGCCTGCGAGGTCAGATTGACCATGGCGAAGATGGTGATCTCGTAACCGAGCGAGGTTTCGTCGAGCAGGGTACGGTAACCCTTGATCACGCCGGCATCTTCGAGGGCCCGCACACGCCGCAGACAGGGGGGCGCGGAAATGCCGACGCGCTTGGCCAGCTCCACATTGGTCATGCGACCATCGGCCTGTAGTTCCTGCAGGATTTTCCAGTCAACAGCATCAAGGCGTGCGCGCACGATAAGCATTCCGATTAAGAGCGGTTAAGCCGTCCTAAACCGGGGAGAACAGCCAGGCAAGCATCTTTGTTACCCAATCGGCCTTGCTGCGTGAAACAAACTTGCGTGTGCGGAAAATCGGCGGGCCAGCACTGCGGCAAATGCCGTGCTGGCCCGTGGAGTCTTGTTCGATACTGGCGGAGCGCGAAGGGTCAGTCTTCAAGCTCGAAGCGTGCGGATACGGTGACGTTCAGCGCGCTCTCTCCGGACTCGATCGGCACCGAATCCTGCACGGCCTTGGCGCGATAGAGGCCGCCGCCGATCGGGCCAGTATTCTCGCTCAGATCCACCAGTTTGCCCAAGCGCAGACCGGAGGCCTTGGCATAGATCTCGGCCTTGCGCCTCGCATCGTCCAGGGCGGTCTTGCGAGCCCCGTCGAGCAGGACCGACTGGTCGGAGACGACGAACTGGATGCCCTCGACGCTGTTGGCGCCGGCGCTCACCGCCTTGTCGAGGATATCGCCGAGCTTGGGCAGGTCGCGCAGCGTCACGTTCACGGTATTGGAGACAGTATAGCCCGCAATGGCCGGGCCATCTTCGGAACTCGACGAGAACTTGCCGTTCTGTGGGCTCGCCGGCTGCACGCTGAAGCCCGAGGTCTGCAGGTCCTTGGGATCGATGCCGGCTGCCTTGAGCGCGGCGAGAACCTCGCCGGTCGCCTTGGAATTGGCGGTCAGCACGTCGCGCGCCACCTTGCCTGCGCTCTGCACGCCAACGCTGACATAGGCCAGATCCGGCTTGGCACCGACCGTCGCCTCGCCATTGATGGCGATCACGCGCTTGAAATCTTCGGCTTGGGCGGCGCCGAGCGCTCCGGCCAGCAGCAAGGCGGCGAGGGCGGGGCGGGCGACGAAGGACGGTAGCATCGATGAACTCCAGTGATAAAAATTGCGAGTGGAACCTTGCAATCGAAGGCGGCGGCATGATGACGGGCTTGCGGCAGGCATCGCAATTGCGGATAGCCGATTGAACCTGGACAAGACTCTGCCTATAGATGCCCCGTCTGGCACAGCCGGGCCTGTAGCTCAATGGTTAGAGCCGGCCGCTCATAACGGTCTGGTTGGGGGTTCAAGTCCCTCCGGGCCCACCAGAACTCCTTACAGGAATTCGCTAGCCTGGCGCGATTATCGGTCATTGCAGGTCGGTGGTGTTGCCGTCCGACCTAGCCAGCGCAGGGTGTGGTTCGTGCCCAACCTTGTTCAGCCACTGGGCGAATTCCTCCCAGGTTCTGTCCATGGCATAGCCGGGCAAAAAGGGCAGGGACAAGTGCCCGAAGAAGGGAGACAATTGGGCTTGCGCCTTCTCGCGGCCGGCCTTGGCGATTGCGGCGACATAGAGGGCGGCGGCAAGGCCGGTGCGGTTGGCTCCGGAAGCGCAGTGGATCAGCAGCGGTTTTGGCGCCTGCGCCATCAAGGCGATGAGTTCTTCGGCTTGTTCCCGGCTCAGCCCCCGCTTGGCCGACATCCGGAAATCGATGTGGTGAATGCCGAGCACCTTCGCATCGGCGACTTCCCTATCATACCAATCCTGGCCGGGATTGCTGCCGCGCAGATTGATGATGGCCTTGATGCCATAGCGCTGGACGTTGAATGACATCGTGGCGCTGCCGAGTTGAGCGGACCGATAGACCTGTCCGCGAATCACCGTGCCGAAATTGCCCCAGCAGATGAGCACCACGACATAGATAGCCACGGCGGAGATGCTCCAGAACAAGGTTCTGGAGAGCCATCCGCAGGCACGGCTGCCCCCTTTCGACCGTGCAAGCAAGACGCGTGGAAGCAGGTGTCTCAGGGAAGATCCTGGGTTGTAGCGGACATGTTGTTTCAATCTGTAATAAGACAGCAGCAGCGCGAACAGGATCGACAGCGATGCAAGGGCGATGGAGCGATCCGTACTTATTTTTTCATAAATTGATGCGAAAATTGCCGCAATTATCATTAGATTTATTAGAATAAATGAGATTATGTTATCAATGTTTCTAAATATATCCCTGATTATGTCCCTTATTTTCATGAAAAAGGGTGGCATTTTTTGCATCCTGAAGCCGAATTTTTGAGATTGATGTGCCGGCTTAATGGGAAGTGCGTTGCAAGAGTGTCGCCGGCGATAAATCTATACTGCTGATTATTATTGCATGGACATTGCGTGGTTATGTCGATGGCGCGCGACAAGAGGGGGATGTCATCTCGGAGAGGTGCCCGCCACTGCCGAAACCGACAAAACCATGCGGACTATGGCGGAGGGTTTCCCATCAGCGCATCCAGAGCAGCGCGCCGGGCGAGGGCGTCGCCGTATTCGAGGCCAGCCGACAAACTCGCAATGGCAACCAGGCGGTTATCGGGGTTCTAGAGCCGATGCGCCTTGCATGGGCGCGAGTCGGCTCCGGGTTGGGGCCACATCGGCCGACCCGTGCGAGGGCGCACAGCATTTTTGCGCTGAGCGCACCATGTGGATGCCGCGGATGGCGGCGTGACACTGCATCCGGTCTTCCCTCCCTGGTGCTGAAATGTTCTTCGAAATTGTCCGGCTCGGCCTGATCCATGCCGCCGCCCTCATTGCCGTTGCGGCGCTGACCTGCCGCGACCAGCTGGTCTTGCGTGCCCTCCTCGTGGTCTCGACCCTGCTCTACATTCTCTATTACCTGGTCGTTCCCGAGATCATGCTGTGGGATGCGCTGTTCTGGACCGTGGTCAATCTGGGCGTGAATCTTCTGATGATGGCCAGGCTGGTTTTTGCTCGCACCCAGTTTCGTCTGAGCGCCGAAGAGCGACGGCTGTTTGCTGCCCTGGGCGGCCTGTCGCCGGGCGAGTTCCGATCCTTGATGAAGATCGGTCTTTGGCGACGCAGCGAGGATGGCCACACCCTCCTGCGCCAGGGGGAAGCGGTCGAGAAGGTCTATTATGTGCTCGACGGGCGGTCCCATGTGGAGAAGGCTGGCCGCAATCTGGTCATCGGGCCGCAGTCCTTCATCGGCGAGGTCGGCTTCCTGCGTCGCCAGCCGGCCTCGGCCACTGTGACGGTCGAGCCAGGCGCCTGTTATGTCGAATGGCCGGTTGCAGCCCTCAACGCCTTGCGGATGCGCCGCCCCCTGATCAAGGTCGCGCTCGACGGCTTGCTCGCCTCGGACATGGCGGCGAAGATGACGGCCGCCTGATTTCCCTACGGGCTCGAAAGATTGCCTCTTTCCGCAATGTCCGGATATTGGTACGACAAATGACCGTTCGGGGCGGATGGGGCGACGCCCGGCCGACTTCCGGACCGCTTCAAACTCCATGCCATGTTTGCCTGGAACGCTTTGCGAATTGACGGACTCGGTAAGACTCGCAAAGACGCTTCGAACCAAAGAACTCGAACCAAGAATTGGGCAAAGCGCATTCATCGCCGAACGCGCCTTGTTCCGGCAGGAAACGAAACCGAAATGACTTCCCCCCGCCAGGCCGGTATCGGGGCCGCGAGCGTCGGCATGGGCATCGCGCTCTTTCTCACCGGCGTGTTCTTTTTCGCCCTGAACGATGCCCTCGGCAAATGGCTGGTTGCCGACTATTCCGTCGGCCAGCTGTTGCTGCTGCGCTCGGTGGGCGCGGCCATCGTCCTCGTGCCGATGGTCTGGCACCTGAAGGTCGATCTCTTCGATTTCGGCCAGTGGCGGCTCCAGATCCTGCGCATCCTGTGCATGGCCGGCGACACCTACTGCTTCTATTTCGCCACGCGCAGCATGCCGCTCGCCGACGTCATGACCTTCTACATGGCGGCACCCCTGATCATCACCGCCTTGTCGGTTCCCCTACTCGGCGAAAGGGTGGAGCCGTTCCGCTGGGGAGCGGTCATCGCCGGCTTCATCGGCGTTCTCGTGGCGCTCCAGCCTTCGGCGGAACTGTTCTCCTCGGCCTCGCCCATCGCTCTCATCGGCGCCGTCATGTTCGGCCTGGCGGTCACCGTGACGCGGCAGTTGCGGCGCACGCATTGGCTTTCCCTCGTGGTCTGGCAGTTCGCCGGGGCGGGCGTCATCGGCGCGGCTACGATACCGTTCGCCTGGGTTACGCCAGGCTGGTTCGATCTTGCCCTGATGTTCCTCGTCGGCATCGTCGCCATGGTGTGCTTCGTATGCATCACCCGCGCGCTGGCCATGGCGCCGGCTGCCTTGCTCGCCCCGTTCCAGTATTCGGCCATGGTATGGGCCACTTTGATGGGCTGGATCGTCTGGCGCGATGTGCCGACGCTGCCGATCGTCATCGGCAATTGCATCATCATCGGCAGCGGATTGTTCGTCTTCTATCGTGATCGAGCTGCTGTATCCGCGCCGGCCGAGTAATCAGGGCGCGGGCGGCACGGTGGAGCCGCGGAAGACGAGATCGACAGGCCAGATCTCCGCGATGGCGGCGGGATTGGCGCTGTTGGCCAAGGCCATGGCGATCTCGGCCACCCGGATTCCGGCGGCATGGATCGAGGAGAAAGTGGTGGTGAGGGCTGGCGTCAGTGTCTCCGGCCGGATGGCGTCGAGGCCGTCATCATGGGCGATCAGCGACAGGTTCTTGCCGACGACCCGGCCTGTCTCCCGGGCCGCCCGCATGGCCCCGAGGGCGAGAAAGATCGACGAGCAGAGCAGGGCCGTCGGCGGGTCTGATAGCTCGAACAGGCCGCGGGCCATGCGGTAGCCGTTCTCCTCAGTCATGCGGGCGCCGCCTTCGAGTTCCGGAGAGGCGGTGAGCCCCCGGGCGGTCAACGCTCGGCGCCAGCCTTGCGAACGATGCGTAGCGAAGGTGAACCGCAGGTTTTCGTTGAGCAGGCCGATGCGCCGGTGCCCCAGATCGATCAGCAGCGTGGTGGCCTTGTGAAAGGCCCCCTCATTGTCGATGTCGAGATGGGGATAATGCAGGCCGGTCTGTGTGCGTCCATGCATGACCAGGGGCATGCCCAGCCGCTGCAGCAATGCGATGCGCGTATCGTCGATCGTCGGGGAAGACAGCAGCACGGCGTCGACCGACCGGACGCGCGCGAGGCGTCGATAGGTGCCGGCCTCGTCGCCCTGGGCGGAAGAGACCAGCACGTCATTGTCGGATCGAGAGCATTGGGTGGCGACGCCGGCGAGAAAATCGGTGAAGATCGGATCGAGCAGCATGTTGCGTTCGGACGAAAACACGATGCCGATCGCCCCCGCGCGACCGGTCGCGAGTTTGCGTGCGCTGGCATTGGGACGATATTGGTAGGTCTCGGCCGCCTCCAGCACGCGCTTGCGCGTCGCCTCGCCAACTTCCGGAAAGCCGTTGAGCGCGCGGCTGACAGTCGTCTGGGACAGACCCAGATGCTGTGACAGTTCCTTCAAGTTCACCGCAACGTTCCTTCCAGGCCTTCTCGTTTCTCTCGATGAACAGAAGCGGACCCGTTTTGCCGGGGATCGGAGAGAAATATCCGTCGGGCACAGCGAATAGCTCGCGATACTGCGCACCCTTCTAGGCAATTCCCCCAGCCGCAAGCAGCGATGAGACCGCATCTGTTCATTAAAGCGCTTTGGGCCAACGCTTTCTATTATTTTTTCTGAGTCAGCTTAGTTCTTTTCCGTCAAATAGGTAGCATAACCGCCGTATTTGTTGGGAAATTCACAAGTTTCTCACGCATTCGCTCAAAAAACATCAGCGGCATTGAATTTCAATCAAAATATTTCAATGGAGCATGCCACTTTCGGAGGATCTGTTCGGGCGCCCCAGTTGTTACGCAGTTTTGCCATGTGGTTGCCTTGACAAAGGCAGACTTTTGTCGGAATTAGAATTCAAAGCGCTTTGAAGTAGATTATAGAAGCTCTGCTAAAAGAGACCTCGAACGAGGAAATGTCGGTTGCCTATGCTGACCTGCCATAGAGGAGGCAGCTGCGGCACATTAAAGGGAGGAAGACCGCATGTTCATGCGTTGGGCCTTGGCCGCGACTGCCTCTATCGCTCTCACGAGCTTTGCCAGCGCTGCCGAAGTCGCGATTTCCTGCGGCGCAGTCGGCCAGGAATTGGCCCTGTGCAAGAGCGGCGCGGAAGCCTGGGCCAAGAAGACCGGCAATACCGTCAAGATCGTCTCGACCCCCAACGATACCAATGAAAGGCTGGCGCTCTATCAGCAGCTGCTGTCGGCTGGTGCGAGCGACATCGACGTCTTCCAGATCGACGTGATCTGGCCCGGCATTCTCGCCAATCACTTCATTGATCTCAGCCCCTACACCAAGGGTGCCGAGAAGGAGCATTTCCCCGCGATCATCGACAACAACACGGTGGGCGGCAAGCTCGTCGCCATGCCGTGGTTCACCGATGCGGGCGTGCTCTACTATCGCAAGGATCTTCTGGAGAAGAACGGGCTGAAGCCGCCAACCACCTGGCAGGAAATGACCGAGGCCGCGGCCAAGGTTCAGGAGGGAGAGCGCAAGGGCGGCAACGACAAATTCTGGGGCTTCGTGTTCCAGGGCAAGGCCTATGAGGGTCTGACCTGCGATGCGTTGGAATGGATCGACTCCTACGGCGGCGGCACCATCGTCGATGCGGAAGGCAAGATCACCATCAACAATCCCAAGGCGGCGGAAGCGGTAACGCTGGCCTCCTCCTGGATCGGCAAGATTGCGCCGGATGGCGTGCTCAATTACGGCGAGGAGGAAGCGCGTGGCGTGTTCCAGTCGGGCAACGCCGCCTTCATGCGCAACTGGCCCTACGCCTGGTCGTTGGGCAATGGCGCCGACAGCCCGGTCAAGGGCAAGATCGGGGTCGTGGCCCTGCCCAAGGGCGGTGCCGACGGCAAGAACACGGGTACGCTCGGCGGGTGGCAACTCGCCGTCTCCAAATATTCCAAGAAGGCGGATCTTGCCGCCGACCTCGCCGTCTATCTGACCTCGAAGGAGGAGCAGAAACGCCGCGCCATCGAAGGCAGCTACAATCCCACCATCGCCAGCCTCTACGAGGACCCGGACGTGCTCAAGGCCGTACCGTTCTTCGGCGACCTGAAAGCGACCTTCACTAGCGCGGTCGCCCGTCCCTCCAAGATCACCGGCGCCAATTACAACGAAGTTTCGAATGCCTTCTGGAACGCGATTGCCAGCGTGCTGTCCGGCAAGGCGAAAGCAGAGACGGCTCTCGAGGACCTTGACGGCGAACTCGCCAATATCAAGGGCTCGGGCTGGTAACATCCTCCCCGACTGCGCCGCGAACCCTCGGTTCGCGGCGCTCTTTCTTCTTCCTTCCTTCCCTCTCCAGCCGCATGGCCGAAGCCTGGGTCCTGACCCCGTGGGCGTGGCTATTGGCAGGTCGCATCTCGACTTCATGCGCTCCGACTTCAAGAATTTCGACTTGGGTGGTGGCGCATCCGCTGGCCAACTCTTCCTGCTTCCCTCTGGGAGTCCCCAATGGCAAGTCAATCAGAACTGACACGGACAAGGGTTCGGTCGGCATGGCTGTTCCTGTTGCCCATGCTGGTCGTGCTGGCTGTCGTCGCCGGATGGCCGCTGCTGCGCACCATCTGGTTCGGCTTCACCGATGCCAAGCTGAGCAGTCCCGGCAATTACAAGATCGTCGGCTTCTCGAACTATCTGGCCAATGTCGACGGGCGCTGGATCGGCCTGCTCGCCAACAAGGTGTGGTGGCTTTCGGTCTGGAACACGGTGTGGTTCTCGCTGGTATCCGTGGCCCTGGAGACGGTGCTCGGAACCATCGTCGCGCTGGTGCTGAACGCCAATTTCAAGGGGCGCGCCTTCGTACGTGCCGCGGTGCTGATCCCCTGGGCCATTCCGACCATCGTCTCGGCCAAGATGTGGCTGTGGATGCTCAACGACCAGTTCGGCATTCTCAATCACATCCTGCTCAGCCTGCACATCATTTCGAGCCCGGTCGCCTGGACCGCCAATTCGCAGACAGCGATGTGGGCCGTGATCATGGTGGATGTCTGGAAAACGACGCCCTTCATGGCCCTGCTGATCCTGGCTGCACTGCAGATGATGCCATCCGACTGCTATGAGGCGGCCAAGGTCGACGGCATCCACCCCGTGAAGGTGTTCTTCAAGGTGACGCTGCCGCTGATCCGCCCGGCCCTGATGGTGGCTGTGGTCTTCCGCGCCCTCGATGCGTTGCGCATCTTCGACCTGATCTATGTGCTGACCTCGGGTAGCCGGGACACCATCTCGATGTCGGGCTTTGCCCGGCTGCAACTGGTCGACTTCGCCAAGACGGGGCTCGGCTCGGCAGCGGCGACGCTGCTGTTCCTGGTGATCGGCATCATCACCGTGCTGGCTATGACCGTGGGTAAGGTGCGTGTTTCGGAGGATGCAACGCGATGACCAAGGTCCTCAAACCCATCGGATTCTGGCTGCTGGTCGTCGTCATCGTCCTCTACGCCGTTTTTCCGTTCTACTACGCCATCATCACCTCGATGCGTACGGGCCAGGCTTTGTTCTCGACCTCGCTGCTGCCCGACAGTCTGGACTTCTCCAATTATGTCGGCGTGTTCGAGCAGCAGCCCTTTGCCTGGAACATCTGGAACTCGATCCTCGTCGCCGTCACGGTGGTGCTGATCTCGCTCTTTTTGGGGGTGACGGCCGCCTATGCGCTGGGCCGGGTCCACTTCAAGGGCAGGGGCCTCCTCTTGATGACCATCCTGGCCGTGTCGATGTTCCCACAGGTCGCGGTGCTGTCGGGCATGTATGAGGTTGTGCGCGCCTTCGGCCTCTACAACACCATGCCGGCGCTGGTGCTTTCCAACCTGATCCTGACGCTGCCCTTCACCGTATGGGTGCTCACCACCTTCATGAAGGAACTGCCGCGGGAACTGGAAGAAGCGGCTTTCGTCGACGGCGCCAGCCCCTGGACGGTGGTACGCCGCGTGTTCATGCCGCTGATGTGGCCGGCCATGGTGACGACGGGCCTGCTCGCCTTCATCGCGGCCTGGAACGAATTCCTGTTCGCGCTGACCTTCTCGCCCGACAACCGCACCGTGCCGGTGGCGATCGCCTCGATGAGCGGCGCCAGCCAGCAGGAACTGCCCTGGGGCAACATCATGGCCGGCTCGGTCATCGTGACGCTGCCCCTCATCGTCCTCGTCCTCATCTTCCAACGCAAGATCGTCGCGGGTCTCACCGCTGGCGCCGTCAAGGGTTAAGCAAATGGCGAGTGTGACACTCAAGAATATCCGCAAGGCCTTTGGCCGGATCGAGACCCTGCATGGCGTCAACCTGGACATCGAAGACAGGGACTTCGTGGTCTTCGTCGGTCCGTCGGGCTGCGGCAAGTCGACCTTGCTGCGCCTGATCGCCGGATTGGAGGACATCACGTCCGGCGACCTCCTGATCGACGGACAGCGCGTGAACGACAAGACCCCCAAGGATCGCGGCATCTCGATGGTGTTCCAGTCCTATGCGCTCTATCCGCACATGAACGTCTATCAGAACATGGCCTTCGGCCTGGAACTGGCGAAGACCGATACGCAGACCATCGACCAGAAGGTGCGCGAGGCAGCGAAGATCCTGGAACTGACGCCGCTGCTCGAGCGCCTGCCCAAGCAGCTGTCCGGCGGCCAGCGCCAGCGCGTCGCCATCGGCCGCGCCATCGTGCGCAACCCCAAGGTCTTCCTGTTCGACGAGCCGCTCTCCAACCTCGATGCGGCGCTGCGCGTGCAGATGCGCATTTCCATCGCCAAGCTACACAAGCAGATGGGCGCCACCATGGTCTATGTCACCCATGACCAGGTGGAGGCCATGACGCTGGCCGACAAGATCGTGGTGCTGAACGCGGGCAATGTCGAGCAGGTCGGCGCGCCACTGGAACTCTACCACAACCCGCACAATTTGTTCGTCGCCGGCTTCATCGGTTCGCCGCAGATGAATTTCATCGATACCGAGGTGCAGGCGGCCGACGCCTCCGGCGTGAAAGTCGCCTTGCCAGGCGGGGGCAGCGTGGTGGTCAAGGTCGACGGCAACGGCGTGCGCGCCGGCGACAAGGTGAAGCTCGGCATCCGGCCCGAACATCTGCAGGAAGCCGGCGGGGAGGCCTCGTTCACCGGCGATGTCGAAGTGGTCGAGGAACTCGGCGAAAGCCATTTCCTATATGTGCGCACGGCGGACGGCAGGCTGGTGACATTGCGCCATGCCGGGGACGCACCCGTGGTCGCCGCGACCAAGGTGAATATCGGCGTGCCGGGGGAACTGTCGCATGTCTTCAAGGCCGACGGGGCGGCCCTGCGGCGGCTCCAGGCCTAGAACGATCTCGGCGGACGGCACCAGGGGCGTCCTTCGGGAACCCTTCGCGTAGCCGCCCGCCACCGGTGCAACGAGCATCGGTCCCGGCGAGCTTCGCCGGACCTGAAAATATCCTCAGATCCCACCTTCAATCATGCCCCAGGATGTGGCAGAGATTTTTATTAAAGCGCTTTGAATCGCCGTTGACGGCAAAGGAAACCCGACATGACTATCCGCGCACTCGTCTGGAACGAGAACCGGCATGAGCAGACCAACGCCCTGGTGCGCCAGCTCTATCCCAAGGGCATCCATGGCGAGGTAGCGGCGGCGCTGGAGGAGGCCGGCGGCATCAGTGTCGGTACCGCGACTCTCGACGAGCCCGAGCATGGCCTGACCGTCGAGAAGCTCAAGAATACCGACGTTCTGCTGTGGTGGGGCCACACTGCCCACGGCGAGGTCAAGGACGAGATCGTCAAGCGCGTGCAGGAGCGCGTCTGGGAGGGCATGGGCCTGATCGTTCTGCATTCGGGCCATTTTTCCAAGATCTTCAAGCAGCTCATGGGCACGCCCTGCGCGCTGTCCTGGCGCGAGGCCGGGGAAGTCGAGCGGCTGTGGGTGCTGAACAAGAACCATCCGATCGCCGAAGGCCTGCCGGAATATTTCGAGATCGAGCATGAAGAGATGTATGGCGAGCCCTTCACCGTGCCCGAGCCGATGGAAACGCTGTTCATCTCCTGGTTCGAAGGCGGCGAAGTCTTCCGCTCGGGGCTGACCTATCAGCGCGGCGCCGGCAAGATCTTCTACTTCCGTCCGGGCCACGAGGCCTATCCGACTTACCACAACGCCACCGTGCGCAAGGTGCTCGGCAACGCGGTGAAATGGGCTTTCAATCCCGCGACGGCCTGGAAGCGAGTCAACGAAGCGCCCAACACGCCGCATGACAAGGCGCCCGTGCCTCTGGAAGTGAAGGGGCCGCGGCTCCACGAGGATGGTGAAGAAGGCTTCCGGTGAATTTGGAGCGCGGACATCTCGGCGACATGCTTGCACGTCGCGATGTCCGCACTTCCTGATCGCGCCTGACGTTTCCAAGAGCGGACGGGATGTCCGCGCTCCCGAGATCATTCCATGTCCAAGATCCGCATTCTCGTGCTCGGCACCGGCAATATGGCGGCCAATCACGCCCGGCACTTCCAGGCCTCTCCCGATGCCGAGGTGGTGGCGGGCGTCGACATCGATGATGCGAGGGCGCGCCAGTTCAGCGACGAGCATGGCATCCCGCACTCCTTCGGCGATCTCGACGAGGCGATCGCCTGGGGCGGCTTCGATGCCGTAGCCAATGTCACGCCCGACAGGTTTCACCATCCCACCACGATGAAGCTGATCCTCGCGGGCAAGCATGTCCTGTGCGAGAAACCGCTGGCCGAAACCTTCCCGCAGGCCGACGAGATGTCGACGGCGGCCGAGGCCGCCGGCCTGATTGCCATGGTCAACCTGTCCTATCGGGATGTGCCGGCGCTGCAGGCGGCCCACGGCATCATTGCGCGCGGCGAGATCGGCGAGGTTCGCCATGTCGAGGCCTCCTATCGCCAGAGCTGGCTGGTGGGCAATCACTGGGGTGACTGGTCGACCGAGCCCCGCTGGCTCTGGCGTCTGTCGGAGGAGCATGGCTCCAAGGGCGTGCTGGGCGATGTCGGCATCCACATCCTGGATTTCGCCAGCTATGCCGTGAGCATGACGCCGGTCGCGTTGCAGGCGCAACTCGCGACTTTCCATAAGGCATCGGGCGACCGGATCGGCGACTATCCGCTCGATGCCAATGACAGCGCGGTGATGTCGGTGCGTTTCGAAAATGGCGCGCTGGGCGTGATCCATACCAGCCGTTTCATGACTGGTTATGCCAACACGCTGAAGCTCAGTGTCTTCGGCACCAAGGGCGCGATCGAGATCAATCACGGCCCCTTCACCAGCCTGCGCATCTGCACCGGGGACGGCATCCACACCCAGGCCTGGCGCGATTTGCACGCCGATCCGGTGAAGACCAATTACCAGCGCTTCATCGCGGCGGTGCAGAGCGGAGAGAACGCCGAACCCAGCTTCCGCCACGCCGCCAATCTGCAACGCGTGATCGATCGCTGCTTCGACACGGATATCGCCTCGGCCCCACCGATCGCCTGATCGTTTTTCGGGTGCGGGGGGCGAGACGCCCATAGGCGCTAACTTTGGGTGGTGGCACCAGATTGGAGGGTCGATCTCCAGATCGACCATCTTGGAAATGTCGAGCCAGATAGAGGACAAAGGTGGTCGATCTCGCTCCATCAATTGATGGAGCTGTGGAGATCGACCCTCCCGCTACCTGCGCCTCTGGCCGCAAAGTTAGCGCCCATGGGCGAGACGCCTGCGTCCCCGGGAGCGGCCTCACAGTGCCTGCGATCAGGCCGCGTCGGCGTCGAGCGCCTTCAGGAAGCGCTCGAGTTCCTCGCCGGCAATGCCGACGACCTGGTTCGGCGCCGGGAAGGCACCATTGGCGACGTCGGCATTGTATTCGGAAAATGCCGCGATGCGTTCCTTTTGCAGGCGCTCATATTCAGCGCGGAAATTGCGATAGACCTTGGCATGACGCGGATAATGCCCGTCATGGACACCGAGCACATCGTCTGCGAACAGGTATTGCGCATCGCATCCTCCGCCGGCACCCATGGAGATCATGAACAGGCTGGTCCGGCGGCCGATGGCCGCGGCGACCTCCACCGGCACCACTTCGATCTCCGCCGCAAAAGCACCGGCTTCCTCGAGAGCCTTGGTCTGCTGCCAGACCTGCCAGGCCGTCTCGAAGGTCTTGCCGACAGCCTTGAAGCCGCCGGTCCAGGTCCGATGCGAGGGGATCAGGCCGACATGGCTCACTACGGGAATGCCTTCGTCGCGAAGCCGCCGGATGGTGGCAAGGCTGGCGGCGCAATAGACGGCGTCTGAACTCTGCTGCCTGGCAAGGAAGGCGGCCCGCAGATAGTCTTCCGCGCTGACGTAGTGGCCATGTTCCAGCCCGGTCACCGCAAAGGCCGTCGGTGCCGCATCACGGAAAGCGGGCTCGGCGATCAGCTTGGGGGGAACCGAGAGCATGCCGATGCCGGCGCGCTCGGCCGCCTCGGCCTCTTCCAGTGTGGTGACTCTCAGTTTGGCGATCTGCTTCTTGCCGCGAAGCGCAAGCAGGTCGGCGACGGTGGGACGAAGGCGGGCCATGACGGTCTCCAGGGGGCTGCGGCAAGATCGCATCGTCGAGGCGCAGGACGGATCAGGCAGCGAGAAGGGATTTGAGGCGGGTGTTGGGATCGGTGAGCTTGTCCCTGTCCGGGTGCGCGCGCCTGGCAATCAGCATCTCGCAAAGCCGGATATCCCTGGCGATGGCATTGCCGGGGCCGATGCCACTGGCGGCGACCAGGCGTCCGCCATCGTCGAGATGGCAGAGGATGAAGGAACCGTCCGCACCGTCTCGGCGAATGGTATGGCGCCCCTCGTCGACCAGTCCGGCGACCTGCAGGGATAGGTCATACTGATCCGACCAGAACCAGGGAACGGCGTCAAAGGCGACGTCTTCGCCCAGCATGGTGCGGGCGGCATGCGCGCCTTGCTCCTGGGCGTTGCGCCAGGATTCCAGACGCACGCGCCGTCCGCCATAGACGGGCAGGGGAAAAGAACAGCAATCGCCGGCCGCGAAGATGGCTTCGTCGCTTGTCCGGAGCCTGGCGTCGACGGCGATGCCGTTGTCGACGACAAGGCCTGCCGCCTCAGCCAGCATTGTGCTGGGTGAAGCACCGACGCCGAGAACGACGAGGTCGGCGAGCACCAGTTTTCCGCTGGTGAGGCGGACGGCGAGGCCGTCTGGCTCCTCCTCGATGGCGGAGATGCCTTCGCCGCACAGCAGCGTGCAGCCTGCCGCTCGATGGCGCTCTTGCACGACCTCGGCGATATCGGCGGGCACCCCCCGACTGAGCAGCCGTGGAAGTGCCTCGATGATGGTGACCGCCGCGCCGCGCTGGCGGGCGCTGGCAGCGAGTTCCAGCCCGATGAAGCCGCCGCCGATGATGACGATTTCCGCACCCGGACGAAAACGTTCCCTCAGATGCAGGGCATCCTCGAAGCGCCGCAGCGTCACGCATCCGGGCCTGTTCGCGCCAGCCAGGGGCAGCCGGCGTGGCGCTGCGCCGGTGGCAAGGAGCAGCTTTTCATAGGTGAGGGCATTGCCGTCATCGAGCCGAACCAGCCGCCTGTCCCGCTCGATCGTTGCGACGGTGCGCTTGGCCAGATGGACGATGGCATCGGCCTCGAAGCGCTCTTCCGCCACGATATAGCGCGGGGAAGGGCCGGCTTCGTCCAGCAGCGTCGCCTTCGACAAGGGCGGACGCTCATAGGGGGCGTGGACTTCGTCCCCGATCAGGGTGATGGAGCCTGCCCAGCCGTTCTCGCGAAGGGCGAAGGCGGCCCTGGCGCCCGCCTCGCCGGCGCCGACGATGACCATGCCCGGTTGCATCGGATCAACCGAGCTGGATCTGGACCTTGCCGTCGGCGAGCCGGACGGCATAGGTCTTCAGGTTGATGCAGACGGGGGCGCCCTTGGCCTCTCCGGTCTTGTAGTTGAAGCGCCCATTGTGCTTGGGGCATTCGATGATGTCGTCCATCACCAGGCCGTCGGCGAGGTGGATCTGTTCATGGGTGCACAGCCCGTCCGTCGCGAAATATTCATCGTCCGGGCTGCGATAAAGTGCGTAGGTGCGGCCGGCATGATCGAAGCGCAGCACATCTTCCTGCTCGATATCCTCGCTATCGCAGGCGTCGATCCAGGTGCTCATTTTTTCCTCCCGATGTGATTTTGCGTCTTGTGTCTGTCAGTGGTGCTGGCCGGCGAAACGGGCACGCGGGTCGTCGGGCGTGACCACCTCGCCATGCAGGTCGGGGCGATAGGGCTGGGCGCTTGCAGGGAGCACGCGGCGCACGAAATATTCGGGATCCCTCCTCTGTCGAAACAGGGCCGGGATGATCTCGCGATAGGCCGCGATCGTGTTGCGGTAGGGCGTGGGCGTGTCGGCAAGCATGGCCTTATGCAGTTCCGGGAGCGCGTGATAGGGCACCATCGGGAACATGTGATGCTCGACGTGATAATTCATGTTCCAGTACACGAAGCGGAAAAACGGGTTCATGTAGACGGTGCGCGAGTTGAGGCGGTGGTCGAGCACGTTCTCGGCCAGGCCCGCATGCTGCGTCAGCCCGAAATAGAGGGTGAGCCAGCCACCATACATGGTAGGCAGCACACCCACGAACATCATCGGCAGCCAGGATTGCAGTGCTAGCGAGAGTGCGACGGTAGCGGCATGGATGGCGAGCCAGATGCGGGCGACCAGATAGACCTTGCCGCGCTCCATCTCCGGCACGAAGGTCTCTTCCTCCTCGCTGAGCCTGCCGGTGGCATGCAGGGCGAGGCTTTTGAGAGCAGCCCAGGTCGAGGAGATCGCGAAGACATTCGAGACGAGGCGCAGCAGTGCCGGCGGCCGCATGGCGGCGATCTCGGGGTCGCGGCCGACGATGATGGTATCGGTGTGGTGTCGGGTATGGCTCCAGCGCCAGATCGTCGGCTCGCGCATGATCATGAAGCAGGCGATGTGATAGATCACATCATTCATCCAGCGCGTACGGAAGGCGGTGCCATGCCCGCATTCGTGCCAGCGTGAGTCCGAAGCCGAACCGTAGAGAATGCCGTAAAGTGCGAAGAACGGCACGCACCACCAGCTTCCCCGCAGCACTCCGGCGGCAAGGCCGCTCACCAACAGCCCGGCCAGCCATAGGGCGGTGTCGCGGATCGCCGGAGCATCCTTGCGCTGCATGAGTTCCTTCATGCGCTTGCGGGGAATATCGCACCGATACCATTCGGCGGCGGCCAGGCCACTCTCGACGGCGGCCTGGGCATCGCGCCCGATCAGACTGTAGTCGCGCCGGGTCGGCATCATTGCGGAGCTCCCTTGTCCGGCCCGGTTCCGATCAGGCCTCATCCTTGACATCGATGCTATGTCGCACCGGTGCGGGGCTCAATGGGCGGTTGACAGTTTCTATCAAAACACGTCAAAACGACTATCATCATGATGTAATTCCATCAGAGACAGCCATGGCAAGGCCCACGATCCAGGATGTCGCGAGGGAGGCGGGTGTCAGTCCCGCAACCGTTGACCGTGTACTAAACGGCAGGCTTCCGGTCCGGCCGGAAACAGCCCGGCGCGTGGCTGAGGCGGCCAAGGCACTCGGCTACTACGCCGCTGGGCTGATCCAGCAGCGCCTCGATCGCGATACGCCGCATTTGCGGCTCGGCTTCCTGCTGCTCAAATCCGAGTCTCCCTTCTACAGCTTGCTGGCCCAATCCATCGCCGAAGCGGCCGCTTCGGCGCCCGGCTATCGCATCTCCGCCATCATCGAGCATCATGGCGACACCTCGCCGGCCGTGGTGGCCGAGCGGATGCACCGGTTGGGTGAACGGTGCCAGGCCTTGGCCGTCGTGTCGGTGGACCATCCCCAGATCACCGTGGCCGTCGCCGAATTAAAGGCCCGCAACGTGCCAGTCTTCGCCTTGCTGTCCGATTTCGCCGCCGAACATCGGGCGGCTTATGTTGGCCTCGACAATCGCAAGGCAGGACGCACCGCTGGCTGGCTGATCGCGCGGACGGCACGCCGACCCGGCAAGGTCGGCATCATTCTCGGCAGCCATCGTTTCCACGGCCATGAACTCAGGGAAATCGGGCTGCGCAGCTATTTCCGCGAGCATGCGCCCGATTTCGAGGTGCTGGACAGCCGTGTCAATCTCGAGGAACCGAGCATCGCCCATGAGGCGACCTTCGGCCTGATCAGGCGGCATCCGGATCTGGCGGGGCTCTATGTGGCCGGCGGCGGCATGGAGGGCGTGATTGCCGCCTTGCGCGAGGAAAAGGCGGAAGGGCTGGTGGCGGTTTGCCCCGAGCTGACGCCGGGCTCGCGCCTGGCCTTGAGCGAAGAGGTGATTTCCTTCGTCATCGCGACACCGCTGCCGCAACTGCCCGTGGAACTCATCCGCGTCATGGCGCAGGCCTGCCTTACGGGCAGCGTGGAAGGAGCCGGACAGATTTTCCTGCCCTTCAATCTCTATCTTCCCGAAAATATCTAAAACGTTTGACGCCTGCTCGGCCTTGCGGAGCGCGGCCGGGCACGTTGCCGGGCCCGGCCAACAGCAATGGTGCGCGCGATCCCGGCGACCGATGGTGCAGCGCGCGCGAGCGAGCGCGCAAAAGAAATGCGCACTTGACAGGGCAGTGCAAAAATAGAATATTAATTCCAATTAAGATCAAAAACGGTCCAATCATTCTATTTTGATGACAGGTACCGGAAAGCACATGGCGTCGGAAACCGGCGCTGGCGAGGTTGGAAATCAGGCGCTTGCGCCTGCAAGGAGTGTTTCATGACAGGCGGAGCCGAATCCTTCGCTCTCAACCATATGACCGCGCCGAAGCTGCGGCCTGCGGAATTCTTCGCGCTCGCCCGCAATCTGGGGATCGCCGAGGTCGAGATCCGCAACGATCTCGCCGGCAACGCCATACTCGATGGGACATCCGCGGTTTCGATGCGGGAGGAAGCGCGGCGAGCCGGTGTCGAAATCCTGTCGATCAATGCCCTGCAACGCTTCAACGAGTGGACCGCGGCGCGGGCATCGGAAGCGGAAGAGCTTGCCGATTATGCGGCCGGTGCAGGCGCCAAGGCCCTCGTGCTGGTGCCGCGCAATGACGGTGACGGGTGCGGCGATGGCGAGCGCCTTCCCAATTTGATCGAGGCATTGGAGGCGCTCAAGCCGATCCTGTCGTCACGCGGGCTGAGCGGTCTCGTCGAACCGCTCGGCTTCGAAATCTGCTCCTTGCGCCTGAAATCGGAAGCGGTCGCCGGTATCGATACGGTCGATGGTGCGCGGACCTTCAAACTGGTGCATGATACGTTCCATCATCATCTTGCCGGTGAGGCGGCATTGTTCCCGAACCGCACTGGGCTGGTCCATATCTCCGGCGTGGATGACACGTCCGTAGCGGTGGAGGAGATGCGGGACAGCCATCGCGGCCTTGTCGGGGCGGACGATCGTCTGGGCAATATCGCTCAGATCAAGGCGCTGCGCGCCGGCGGCTATACCGGTGCGCTCTCCTTCGAGCCTTTCGCCGAAAGCATACAGAAAATGGATGCCGGGCAGATCCAGGATCGCATCGCCGCGAGCATGGCTCTGATCGCGGCAGGGTTGATGTCCTGAGCAAAACGCGTTCGAGCATGAACGCGTTTTGCTCCAAGCCTTTGTTTCTACGGGCCTTTGTAATTCTGGATGATTCCAGCAAATCGCAAGGTGTTTTGACGGTCTACCAATTCCCCGCAAGGGGATTATCCGGAAAATGACGGGTGCTGCCGGACATCCGACCCAGGGAGGAGACACGATGAAACGGACCCTTTTTGCCCTCGCCGCGACGGCTTTGCTGTGTGGCACGGCGTCCGCCCAGAGCGTGGGCGTCAGCATGGCCAAGTTCGACGACAATTTCCTCACCGTGCTGCGCAATGGCATGACGGACTACGCCAAGACGCTGCCGAGCGTGAAGCTGCAGGTCGAGGACGGCCAGAACGACGTCAACAAGCAGCTCAGCCAGATTCAGAACTTCATCGCCCAGAAGGTTGACGCGATCATCGTCAATCCCGTCGATACCGATGCCACCCCGCAGATGACCAAGCTCGCCACCGAGGCGGGTATTCCCCTGGTGTTCGTCAACCGCATGCCGTCCGATACCAAGCTGCCTGAGAAGGTCGCCTTCGTTGGCTCCGACGAGGCCCAGTCCGGCACACTCGAGATGCAGGAGATCTGCAAGCTGATGGGCGGCAAGGGCGACATCGTGGTGATCATGGGCGAATTGTCGAACCAAGCGGCCCGCCAGCGCACGCAGGACGTCGAGGACGTCATCGCCAAGGAACCCTGCACCGGCATCAAGATCCTGCAGAAGCAGACGGCCAATTGGGACCGGACCGCGGCCATCGATCTGATGACCAATTGGATCACCTCGGGCATCAAGCCGGCGGCCGTGGTTTCCAACAATGACGAAATGGCGATCGGCGCCATTCAGGCGCTGAAGCAGGCAGGGATTGCCGGCGGCAAGACCATCGTCGGTGGTGTGGACGCGACGCAGGACGGCCTCGGCGCGATGAAGGATGGCGATCTCCAAGTCACCGTCTTCCAGAATGCCGAAGGACAGGGCAAGGGCGCCGTCGATACCGCGCTCAAGCTGGCCAAGGGCGAGAAGATCGCCGATCCGATGGTGTGGGTGCCCTTTGAACTCGTGACGCCTGCCAATATGGACAAGTACCTCAAGAAGAACTGAGCGCAATCGCGCCAAAGTCCCTCCGGTCGATGCCGGAGGGACCTGGAAATGTTCACCGCCTGTCTGGCCGCAGGTCCGGAGCCAAGCTTCGGGCGACCAGAACGCACGTCGGCAGCATGGCGCTGGCAGAGGGGAAATGAGGATGGCCGTCGCACAATCGACCGCGCCCGAAAGGGCCGGGCAAGCCAAGTCCGATTACCTGATCGAAGTGGAGGGCGTTCGCAAGGGGTTCCCCGGCGTTCTCGCGCTCGACAATGTTTCGTTCAAGCTGCGCCCGGGCACGGTGCACGCCCTGATGGGTGAAAACGGAGCCGGCAAGTCGACGCTGATGAAGATCATCGCCGGCGTCTATCAGACCGATGCCGGCACGATGAAGCTTCGCGGACAGGAAGTGCGTTTTTCAGGACCGCTCGATGCCTTGGAAAACGGCGTGGCGATGATCCATCAGGAACTCAACCTGATGCAGTACATGACGGTGGCGGAGAATGTCTGGATCCGGCGTGAGCCGCTGACCCGGCTCGGCTTCGTCGACCATGCCGAACTCAATCGCCGCACCTCCAAGCTGTTCGAGCAATTGAAGATCAAGATCGACCCTGCGGCCGAGGTCGGCACGCTCAGCGTAGCCAATCGGCAGATGGTCGAGATCGCCAAGGCCATCTCCTACAACTCCGACGTGCTCATCATGGATGAGCCGACCTCGGCGTTGACCGAGACCGAGGTCTCGCATCTGTTCGAGATCATCCACGATCTCAAGGCGGCCGGGAAGGGCATCGTCTACATCACCCACAAGATGAACGAGCTCTTCGAGATCTCTGACGAGGTTTCGATTTT
Source organism: Labrys sp. F242 (assembly GCF_057813875.1). Taxonomy (NCBI): domain Bacteria; kingdom Pseudomonadati; phylum Pseudomonadota; class Alphaproteobacteria; order Hyphomicrobiales; family Xanthobacteraceae; genus Labrys; species Labrys sp. F242. The sequence continues at coordinate 1,190,243 of NZ_JBVASG010000001.1, forward strand.
CCGGGACGGAAAATATATCGGAACCGACCTGGCTGAGAACCTCACCCGTGACGAGATCATCCGGCGCATGGTCGGGCGCGAGATCACGCAGATGTTCCCCAAGGAGACGGTTCCGATCGGCGAGGTCGTGCTGTCGGTCAAGAATCTGACGCTCCAAGGGGTCTTTTCCGATGTCTCCTTCGACCTGCGCGCCGGCGAGATCCTCGGCTTTGCAGGGCTGGTCGGGGCAGGGCGCAGCAATGTCGCGGAGACGCTCTTCGGCGTCACGCCGGCGACGAGCGGCACCATCGCGATCAACGGCAAGCAGGTCAGCATCGGGTCGCCCTCCGTCGCGATGCGCAACGGGATGGCCTTTCTCACCGAAGACCGCAAGGACACCGGCTGCTTCCTCATTCTCGATATCCTCGAGAACATGCAGATGGCGGTTTTGACGCAACGCTATGTCAAGGCTGGCTTCGTCGCCTCCAGTGAAGTGGTGCCGGCTTGCAGCGAAATGAGTTCGACCCTGCGGGTCAAGACTCCCAACATGCACGAGCGCATCGAAAATCTCTCTGGCGGCAATCAGCAAAAGGTTCTGATCGGCCGCTGGCTGCTGACCAAGCCGCGCATTCTCATCCTTGACGAGCCGACGCGCGGCATCGATGTCGGCGCCAAGGCGGAGATCCACCGCCTGATCAGCAAGCTCGCCGGAGAAGGCGTCGCAGTCATCATGATCTCGTCCGAACTGCCCGAGGTTCTGGGCATGAGCGACAGGGTCGTCGTGATGCATGCGGGTCACGTCACCGGTATCCTCGATCGGTCGGAAGCCGACCAGGTCCGCATCATGGAGCTGGCAGCGCGATGAGAGGGATAAGAACACGACAGACACGGCTGGTAGCCGCGCATGGAAAAGAGGCGCTGCCCGGTCGATTCCTGATGGATCGGCGCAGTGGCTTCGAAATGGAAATGCACGAAGTCCGGGAATGGGGAAACGGAGGACGTCATGTCGACCAATGAGATTGCGAACAAGGCACCGGGAACCACCACGACGTCGCCGCGCCGGCGCATACCACAGGAAGTCAGCATTCTGGTCGTGCTGATCGGCATCGGCCTGCTGTTCGAGGCACTGGGCTGGCCGGTCAAGCAGCAGAGCTTCCTGTTCAATGCGGATCGTCTCAGCATCATCTTCCTGCAGACGGCGGTGGTGGGCATCATCGCCGTCGGGGTGGCGCAGACCATCATCACCGGCGGCGTCGATTTGTCTTCCGGTTCGGTGGTGGGGGCAACGGCGATGATTGCGGCCAGCCTGGCGCAGGTCTCGACGGCCCGTTCCATCGTCTATCCCCATCTGTCCGACCTGCCCTTCATCGTGCCGGTGCTGGCAGGGCTGGCGGCCGGGCTGTTCGCCGGCGTCGTCAATGGTGCACTGATCGCCTATGCCAATGTGCCGCCCTTCATCGCCACCCTCGGCATGATGGTTTCGGCCCGCGGTTTTGCCACCTGGTATACTAATGGCGCGCCAATCAGCACTTTCACGCCCTCCTTCAGCATGATTGGTTCGTCGACCAAGATCTTCGGCGATTTCTCGATCAACTTGCCGATCACCATCTTCCTGGTGGTGGCGCTGATCTTCCACATCGCCATGCGCTACACCCGTTACGGCAAGTTCACTTATGCGATCGGTTCGAACATGCAGGCCGCGCGCGTGTCGGGCATCGACGTGAAGAAGCATCTGGTCAAGGTCTATGGCATTGCCGGCCTGCTGTCGGGCTTGGCGGCCGTGGTGATGATCGCCCGCGGCGGTTCGGGCCAGGCCGGTGCAGGCCTGGGCTATGAACTGCAGGCGATCGCAGCCGTGGTGATCGGAGGAACGTCCCTGTCGGGCGGCGTGGGACGCATCACCTCCACCGTGATCGGCCTGCTGATCCTCAGCGTCGTGCAGTCGGGTTTCACCTTCCTGGGCGTGCCGGCCTCTCTGCAGCAGATCGTGCTCGGTGCCATTATCGTCACCGCCGTGGTGATCGATCAGTACCGTCGCCGCCGAAAGGTCTGAAACGGGGCGAAACCATCGAGCAGCTCCTTCGCGAGGAGGGGCTGCAATCTGCTTCCACAGATACGGTCGGTTGCGATCGAGCTCGATTACCCGGACAGTTCCGTTGCCATGCCGGAAACTTTCTATATCTATTCGATCTCAACGGTGACGGACGCCGGCGGGTCCTTCAAGCGATTGACTGGATGAGCCTTGGCACTGTCGCGGGGGCGATGGTTTCCATGGCACCAGGAGCATTCACGATGAATGTCATCCTGGCCAAGAAAGAGGGGTGAGCGGTTCAAGACTTCCGGCCTGTGGGCGGGAGGAGCGAGCCTGCGAGACTTGATGAGCAGCAACACAACAGTCTACCTGTTTCCGCATATTCTGAAATGCGCCGGTTTGAGCGTCAGGGATTATCTCCTGCACGATGTCCCGCCGCGCGGTTCCGCCGTGATCTATTCCAAGCCCGAACAACGGCCCTGGCTCGATCCGCAGGCTCGTGTACCTCAGGCCGATCGCGACGAAATCCGCATCCTGTTCGGGCATAGATTGCCGCGCGCCGCAGCCAGGGGCTTCGACGGCCGCATCATTCGCGAGATCGGCCTGCTCAGGGAGCCGGTGTCCTTCTATGTCTCGCTTTACAATTTCCTGCAGAAGACGCCCGAGAGACATCGGATCGTGGGCATGTCCTTCGAGCAATGGTATCCGACCAACAAGCACAACCGCATCAGCCGCTTCTATTTCAGGCATTATTTCGGTTTGTCCTCCTTGGGCATCCGCAAGATGAGCCAGCGCCAGAGGTTCGAATTCCTCTCCAGGCAGTTCGAGACGTTCTGGTTCGTCGGCGATTATCGCAACTGCGATGCGGTGATGGAGCAGATGACCCAGGATATCGGCTGGAAATTCGAAAAACTGCCTCATGAGAATGCCGCGCCTGCCAATGCGCTGCGCAGCCAGGATATCGGCGAGGCATTGCGCCAGAAGATCCGGGAGGACAACGCCCTTGATCTGGCCCTCTACGAGACCTGGGGCGAGCGCAAATGGGGTGGCAATCCGACACTGGAGCGCGGAGCGGTCCTGAACAATCGTTGGACCTGGCAATAGCTTTTACCGCTGGAGGGCAGGGCCGGCGCGTATTCGGACGGGAACTCGTGAGAGATTCGGCCGGATGCGTGCGAATTGGCCCGGCCGTTTCAGACTCCTGCCCGGTTAGAAGCACAAGGCTTCTTCTGACCGGGTTTTGCTTGTCGCCCCGGTGACGGTTCAGGACCTCGTTCTGCCGGGCCCGGGCGCCAATTGGCTGAAATGGACCGCGGCTATCGCGCCGACACCGGCCAGCAAACGGCAGCAGCCATGCATCTTTCTTGTCGGTCGCCAAAATTGGAAAGGGGAGATGGTGCCTAGGGACGGAATTGAACCGCCGACACTGCGATTTTCAGTCGCATGCTCTACCAACTGAGCTACCTAGGCATCCAGCGCGTCAGCCGAGGCCGAAGCGAGAGCGGGCTTATAGCCAGCGCCTCCGAGGTTGTCCAGCCCTCTCGCGCGGAAAAAATAAGCCGGCTGCAAAAACACCGGTACGCGCGCTGTTCCCACCGGTACAGATGGTAAAAACTCTCTGAATCATGATTGCCGCCGACCCGGGGCGCCCTTAGTCTTGTGGCTCGGTGGCCCGCTCCCCATGCGTATCGCGTGACCGGGGCGTGTCGTCAGTTATGGATTGCGTCCCTCCATAGCTGACGACACGTCCCGGTCACGCCGGCACGCTAGCGTGGAAAGGACCGCCGCCATAGGCCGAGGGGCGGCTAAGAGGACAGGCAAGATGGTCAAGCAGGCAGCGCGCCACGGCGTTTTCGTGCGGTTTTTCTCAGCGTTCGTGCTCATGCTCGCCGTGTTGAGCTGGGTGGCTGCTGGTCCGGCGCAAGCGGCCCCGCTGTTCCAGGCCGACAGCTATTCCTATGCGGCGGACAGCTACAAGGACAGCATCGCCAAGCTGGCCAAGACCATGAAGAAGAGCGCGCCGCAGCTTCAGGAGGAGCTGAAGGCCGCCGTCAGCTCCGACAATGCCCGCAACACCGCGGTGGTGGTGGAACAGTTCATCGCCCTGACACCTAATGACGGCGCGATGTGGAAGCGCCTCGCCGATTTGCTGCTGGTGGCCGAGCCCTTCAACAGCCAGGACCGGTATGAACTGCCCTACAAGGCGCTCGGTGCCTCGATTCGGGCCTATCAGCTTGCCAGGACACCGCAGGAACAAGCGGAGGCGCTGAACGATGTCGCCCAGGCCCTGGTCAAGCGCGAGGACTGGCGCCCGGCCCTCAACGCCTATCGGGCGAGCCTCGATCTGGTCGATAACGCGGAGATTCGCGAAACCTATGAAGAGGTGCGCAAGGATCACGGCTTCCGCATCATCGATTACACGGTGGAGAGCGATGCGCCGCAACCGCGCCTGTGCTTCCAATTCTCCGATCCGCTGAGCAACGCGGTCAGCGACTATGCCCCTTATTTCACCCAGGAGCCTGGCCCTGTCTCGGCCGTTACCGTCGACGGTACCAAGCTGTGCGTCGAAGGACTGAAGCATGGCGGGCGCTACAAGGTCACCGTGCGCCAGGGCCTGCCTTCAGCCGTGGACGAAAGCCTGCTCAAGAACGCCGACTATGAGATCTATGTGCGCGACCGCCTGCCGTCTGTGCAGTTCGTCGGCAAGAGCTATGTCCTGCCGCGCACCGGCCAGGCCGGCATTCCGCTGGTCTCGGTCAACTCCACCCAGGCCCGGCTCGCCCTCTATCGGGTCGGCGACCGCAGCCTGATCTCGGCCGTGATCGATTCCAACTTCCTCGACCAGATCTACGGTTCTCAGGCCGGCGAGATCGCCCGCACCAAGGGCAAGAAGGTCTGGCAGGGTACGATGGACCTTGCCAGCACCGCCAATCAGGATGTCACCACCGCCTTTCCGGTTGACGAGGCGCTCGGCAAGATCGAGCCCGGCCTCTATGTGATGACCGCCCAGCCAGGTGAGGTGAAGGAGGACGAAGACAGCCAGCTCGCCACGCAATGGTTCGTGGTCTCCGATCTCGGTCTGACCACTCTCAAGGGCAAGGATGGACTGCACGTCTTCCTGCGTTCGATCGCGTCTGCCGATCCGCTCGCCAATGTCACGGTGCGCCTGCTAGCCCGCAACAACGAGATTCTCGGCTCGGCGAAGACGGGTGCCGATGGCGCCGCCTTCTTCGATGCCGGCCTGACCAAGGGCAGCGAAGGCCAGGAGCCGGCTCTGGTGGTGGCTTCCGACGAGAAGAACGACTACGCCTTCATCGATCTCACCCAGCAGGCCTTCGACCTCACCGATCGCGGCGTCACCGGGCGCGATCCGCCAGGCCCGGCCGATGCCTTCGTCTATGTCGAGCGCGGCGTCTATCGCCGTGGCGAGACGGTGCATGCAGCCATCCTGCTGCGCGACGGCAATGCCAACGCCCTGGCCGACGTGCCGGTGACCATGGTGGTTCAGCGCCCCGACGGCGTCGAATATTCCCGCACCGTGCTGAAGGACCAGGGCGCCGGCGGCCGCACGGCCGATATCGCCATCATTCCCTCCGCCGCCAGCGGCACTTGGCGCGTCGTCGCCTACACCGATCCCAAGGCGTCACCGGTCGGCGAGACCACCTTCCTGGTCGAAGACTATGTGCCCGATCGCATCGAGTTCGACCTCGCCACTTCCGGCACCCGCATCGACCGCACCAGCGGCGCCAATCTGAAGGTGGACGGCCGCTATCTCTTCGGCGCCCCGGCTGCCGGCCTTGACATCGAGGGTGACGTTTCGGTCTCGACCGACAGCCAGCCCTTCTCGCAATGGAAGAACTATGCCTTCGGCCTGTCGGACGAGAGTGTCGATACGGTGCAAAACACCGTCGACGATCTCGCCCAGACCGATGACAAGGGCCACGCTGAGTTCACGGTGCCGCTGCCGCAACTGCCGACGACCACTCGTCCGCTCAAGGCCAATTTCGTCATCCGCATGAAGGAAGGCGGCGGCCGCGGCGTCGTACGCTCGGCCTCCCTGCCGATCGCCTCCACCGGCCCGATGCTGGCCTTGAAGCCCGGCTTCGCCGAGGGCACGGTGCCCGAGGGGCAGCAGGCCCTGTTCGACGCCATTGCCGTCGATCCCCAGGGCAACCAGGTAGCGGCCAAGGGCGCGACCTGGACGCTCAAGCGTCTCACCACGACCTATCAGTGGTACAAGAGCAACAATCGCTGGAACTATGAAGCCGTCACCACCGCGCGCAAGGTCGGCGGCGGCACGGTCGACCTCGCGGCCGACAAGCCCGCTCAGATCTCGGCGCAGGTGCAGTGGGGCCAGTACCGCCTCGAAATCTCGGCGGATGGACTGGCTTCTTCCTCCAGCTCCTTCTATGCGGGTTATTACACCAGCGAGAAGGCCGACACGCCCGATATGCTGCCGGTCGCCCTCGACCAGACCAGCGTCAAGACCGGCGACACACTGCAGGTCAAGATCGATGCCCGTTTCGCTGGCAAGGCTGCTGTGCAGGTGGTCGGCGAGAAACTGCTGTCCTCCACGCTGGTCGACGTGCCGGAGAAGGGGACCACCGTTCCCGTCACCGTGGGCAAGGATTGGGGCACGGGCGCCTATATCGTGGTCACCCATTTCCGGCCGATGGACGTCGCCGCCAAGCGCATGCCGACGCGCGCGATCGGCCTCGCCTGGTTCGGCATCGACCGCAATGAGCGCACGCTCAAGGTCACGCTCACGCCGACCGAGCTTATGAAGCCGCGCCAGCCTCTCAAAGTGCCGGTGAAGGTCGAGGGCCTCGCCGGCGAGAAAGCCTATGTCACCGTGGCGGCTGTCGATGTCGGCATCCTCAACCTGACGGGCTACAAGCCGCCGGAGCCCGAGACTTTCTATTACAGCCAGAAGCGCCTTTCGGCCGAGCTGCACGATCTCTATGGCCAGTTGATCGACGGCATGGAAGGAGCGAAGGGGCGGATACGCACCGGCGGCGACGGCGGGGCCAATTTCAACAGTCCGCCGCCGACTCAGGCACCCCTGGCGCTGTTCTCGGGCATGATCGAAGTCGGTGCCGACGGCACGGCCGAGATCAGCTTCGATATCCCTGCCTTTAACGGCCTGGTGCGCGTGATGGCGGTGGCCTGGACGCCAACCAAGGTCGGCCATGCGTCGGCGGACGTCAAAGTGCGCGATCCGGTGGTGATCGCCGGCACCTTGCCGCGCTTCCTTGCGGTAGGTGACCAGTCGCGCTTCCGCCTGGACCTCGTGAATGCCGAGGCCGCGCCGGGCGACTACACGCTCGCCGTCACTATGGAAGGACCCGTTGGCGCCGAGCCATCAGCTCTCTACCAGACCGTGAAGATCGGGGCCGCGGGCTCGCGCACGCCGGTGAACATTCCCATTACCGCCAACGGTATCGGCACCGGCAAGCTGGTCGCCACCCTGGCCGGTCCCGGCAATGTCGCCATCGACCAGAGCTTCACGCTCGGCATCCTGCCGGCCAATCCGCCGGTGACACGCCGCACGATCCAGACGATTGCCGCCAATGGCGGCGGCATCACCGTCAATGCCGACCTGGTTGCCGAAATGGTACCCGGCACCGGCGCGGTCTCGCTTTCAGTGGGGCCGTTCAGCGCACTCGACGTGCCCGGCCTGCTTCGCGATCTCGATCGCTATCCTTATGGCTGCTCGGAACAGCTCGTCAGCCGTGCGCTGCCCTTGCTCTATCTCAGTGAGCTCGGCGGCAATGCCATCGATCTCGACGGCACGGTGAAGGAGCGCCTGGGCGATACGGTTCAGCGCCTGCTCGCACGCCAGGATTCGAACGGCGCCTTTGGCCTGTGGAATGCCGACAGCGGCGAGTTGTGGCTGTCGGCCTATGTCACCGACTTCCTGCTGCGGGCCCGCGAGAAGGGTTTCGCCGTGCCGGAACTGGCGCTCAACCAGGCGGTCGACTATCTGCGCAACCGTGTCGGCAATGCGCCCGACGTGGAAGAGGGCAAGGGCGAGGACATCGCCTACGCGCTCTACACGCTGGCTCGGGCCGGCAGGGCGCCGGCAGGTGATCTGAAATATCTCGCCGATACCAAGATCGGCCAGTTCGGCAGCGCCATGGCGCGGGCCCAGATCGCCGCGGCCCTCGGCATGCTCGGCGACAAGCCGCGGGCCGGCGAGGCATTCGGCTCGGCTGCCGAAGCGCTCCAGAAGGAGACTGTCGATGCCAGCCAAGCCTATCGCAATTACGGCTCGCCGCTGCGCGACGCCGCGGCGGTGGTGGCGCTTGCGGGTGACGGCAATGCAGGCCTGCCGGTGATCAAGGCGGCGCTCAAGGTCATCACCGATGCGCGCTCCAGATCCCGCTATGCCTCGACCCAGGAGATGACCTGGATGGTGCTCGCGGCACGCAGTGTCGCCGACCAGGCCCGTTCCGTCAGGCTGATCGCCGATGGCTCGGAACAGCAGGGCGCCTTCTACAAGGTCTATCGCGGCGAGGCGCTCAAGACCCCGCATTCCGTCTCCAATCCCGGCGCCTCGGCTCTGCAAGCCGTGGTCGCGGTCTCCGGCTCGCCCGTGGTGCCCGAGCCGGCCGCCAACAACGGCATGAACCTGACGCGCACCTATTTCTCGCTCGACGGCAAGGCCGTGGACCCCGCGGAGGTGAAGCAGAACACCCGGTTGGTGGTGGTGCTGAATGCCAGCCGGAGCGGCGACAACCAGACTGGCAACTTCCTGCTCGTGGACCGGCTTCCGGCTGGTTTCGAGATCGAGAATCCGAATCTGGTCGTCACCGGCGAGACGGGCAGCATGGCCTGGCTGAAGGACCTCACCGACGTCACCCATTCGGAGTTCCGCGACGACCGCTTCGTCGCCGCGTTCACCGATCAGGCCGCCAAGGTCGCCTATGTCGTCCGCGCGGTAGCGCCTGGCCGCTACATCCTGCCCGGCACCACGGTTGAGGACATGTATCAGCCCGAGCGCAATGCCACGCTTGCCACCGGCACGCTCACCGTCACCGAGAGGTAGAACGGACTGAGATGACCAATCGGCGCGTCCATATCCTATGCGCGCTCTTGTTCACGGCCCTTATCGCCGTGAACGCCGGCGGCTTTGCGCTTTCGGAGGCAGTGCGGCGCCTCGGCCCGGTGCCGCTGGGCGAAAGCGTGACCTATTCTCCGCTGGTGGTGGATCGTGACGGCAGGTTGCTGCGCCCCTTCACCACCGCGGACGGCTATTGGCGACTGCCGGCAAAGCCGGAGGAGGTCGACAGGCGCTTCCTGTCGATGCTGGTCGCCTATGAGGACAAGCGCTTCTATTCCCATCACGGCATCGATCCGGTGGCGATGATCCGGGCGGCCTGGCAGATGCTGAGCCGCGGGCGCATCGTCTCTGGCGGCTCGACCCTGACCATGCAGGTTGCCCGCCTGCTCGAGCCGCGACCGGATCGCACCTTTGCCGACAAGGCGGCCGAGATGATCCGTGCCGTCCAGATCGAGAACCGGCTGAGCAAGGAGCAGATCCTCGGCCTCTATCTGGCGCTGGCGCCCTATGGCGGCAATCTGGAAGGAACGCGGGCCGCTTCGCTGGCCTATTTCGGCAAGGAACCCAAGCGCCTTTCGACGGCGGAGGCGGCCATGCTTGTGGCCTTGCCGCAGGCTCCTGAATCGCGTCGGCCGGACCGAGTTCCTGCCGCGGCCAAGGCCGCCCGAAATCGGGTATTGCGGCTTCTCGCCGGCAAAGGCGCGCTCCATCCCGACCAGGCCGAGGCCGCCACGCTGGAAGCGGCGCCGCAGGGGCGCAAGCCCTTCCCGATCCTGGCGGCTCATGTCGCCGAACGGCTTGTGCGCCAGGACCTTATGCGTCAGGTCCAGGCCGGCAAGCGCGATCCCAATCCGGTGCTAACAACCACGATTGCGCGCTTCCTGCAGGAGCAGCTCGAAAATCTGGCGCGTGAGCGGGCGACGGCTCTGGGCGGCGGGGTTTCGATTGCCATCGTCGCCGTCGACAACGCGACCGGCGAGGTGAGGGCGCATGTTGGCGGGGTCGGCTATTTCGACAAGGCGCGGGCCGGCCAGATGGATCTCGCCGAATCGCTGCGATCGCCGGGGTCCACCCTCAAGCCCTTCATCTACGGCCTCGCCTTCGAGGACGGCCTTGCCCATCCCGAGACGCTGGTGGACGATCGTCCCGTGCGCTTCGGGGTCTACAAGCCCGAGAATTTCGACGATGCCTTCCAGGGCACCGTCACGATGCGCCGCGCCTTGCAGCAATCCCTCAACGTGCCGGCGGTGATGCTGCTCAATTCCGTTGGGCCGAACCGGCTGATTGCCCGCATGAAGAGTGCCGGTGCCGAGCCGTCCTTGCCGCCCGACGCCGTGCCGGGCCTGGCAGTCGGTCTTGGCGGCGCCGGCGTGAAGCTCACCGATCTTGCCACCCTTTATCTGGCGCTGGCGCGGGATGGCGAGGCGCTCCCGTTGATCTGGCGGGCGCAGGACCGGGCGCTCGGTGCGCAGCCCCATCGCCTGTTCGAGAAGGCCGCGGCCTGGCAGGTCGGCAATGTCCTGATCGGGGCGCCGCCGCCGGAGAACGCCGTGGGCGGCAAGATCGCCTACAAGACGGGCACCTCCTATGGCTATCGCGATGCCTGGGCCGTCGGGTTCGACGGTGCCAACACCGTCGCAGTCTGGGTCGGGCGGCCTGATGGTGCGCCCGTTTCGGACCTGGTCGGGCGCAAGGCCGCTGCTCCCATCCTGTTCGATGCCTTCCAACGCATCGGCGAGCGGCGCGTGCCGCTGAAGTCCCCGCCGCCCGGTGTGGTCTTCGCGCGAACCTCGGAGCTGCCGCCCGCCCTGCAACGGTTCCGCCCGGGCGCTTTGCCCGAAGTCGCGGCCGCCGGTTCGGGCGATGCACCGCTGGTGATCTCCTTTCCGCCCGATGGCGCGAGGGTCGAGGTCTCGGCCGACGAACCGGACGCCACACTCTCTCTCAAGGCCATGGGCGGCGCTCCACCTTTCACCTGGCTCGCCGATGGCCTGCCGATCGTGATCGGCGAACAGCGTCGCGAGGCCATCTGGGACAAGCCGGGCAAGGGCTTCGCCCGCCTCTCGGTGATCGACGCCAGGGGACATACGGCCAGTGTGCAGATCAGGCTGGATTGACGGCGGTTTGTGCGGCGCCTCGATGACCCAGTACGAGTTTTTTCGGCCGGAACCATAATATTCCTGTCAAGAAGCGAGCCTAGCCTCAGGTACCGGCATTCCATTCATTGGCTGAAATCCATTTTTCCGGGAGAACGCATCGTGCAGGCAGGGCGTTACGTGATCAAGCAAGGCGATACCTTGTGGGGAATCGCCGGCCGTTACTATGGCAATCCGGTGCGCTGGCCGGAGATCTATGCCTACAACAATGAGCCGGCTATCGTCGCCAAGACGGGACACGGCATCGTCAATCCCGACCTCATCAGGGCAGGAGCGGTGATCTACCTGCCGAGGCAGCACCGTCGCGTGGTGCTGCGCGGCGCCCCGGCAGGTACTCCGGCGGCGACAGCGACCGCCCAGTCAGCCAATCCGCCTGCGCCCAACTCGCCTGCCTCCGTACCCGCCCCGAGGGGCAGCTCGACCCCTTCTCACACGCATGTGCAGCCCGATGCCGGCAGCAATCCTGCGGCCAGGACGCTCGCGAACAATTTCGGTTTCGGCTATCAGCTTGACGACCTGTCGATCATCGAGATCAAGGGCAATGGTTTTTCGGCCAGGGTCAAGCTGAAGGGGGCGATCTTCCTGCAGCCGACCGACAAGGTGCCGCTACTCGTCTACAGCAACCGCGGACTGGAGTCGCAGGCGCGCCGGCAGACCTCGACCGTGCTCGGCGAACTGGTGTCCGGCGGCAAATTGAGCTGGGACCGCAAGTCCAACAGCGTCACCTATGAATGCCAGCTCACCTTGCGCGCGAATGCCCATTCGCCGGGTGCCCAGTTTTCTGCCGGCATATCGAGCACGGGAGAGCCGGTGCTCAAGGCCACGCTGACCTATCCACGCATGACCGGGCGAATCCGCGACTACGTCTATGTCGCCAGCGAGTTCAAGGTCGAGATCGAGCTGAAGCCGGATCAGCACCTGCGTCCGCCCCTGCCTGAGCCGGTTCTCGTACCCAGCTATCGTCCCGTCCCGGATGCAACACGGGTTTGGCGTCCCGAGCCCGTGCTCTCCAATCGCAGGCCCGCGCCTTCCCCGGAGCCCTCGTCAGGTATCCATTGGGGCAAGGCAACGGTGGCCATCGTCGGGGCCGTGGTCATTGTGGGACTGACCCTGCTCGAGGATGCCGCTACTGCCGGTGGCGGCGTGGCCGACGATCCGGCGAGCTTCGCGGCGGCGGGCGCCCTGCTGCGCTGGGGTTTGCGCCGGGCAGCCGTACAGGCAGCGCCGAGACTGGCGCCGGCGCTGGCCTACTAGAGCAAAGTGCGTTCATGACTGAACGCTTCTTCATCGCCTCTTTCGCTCTTTCAGCACGAAATTTGTTCTTCGATGCGGTTTCAGAGTTTTACAGGCCGGTCAGCAACGCTGGCCGGCCTTTTCTTGTCGCCGATGCGTCAATCGAAATTGCGTGTTAGACAAAGCCGAATAATTGACGGCCGCTCCGCGGCATCGCCGTGTGTCCTCGCCTGAAAATATCGGTGTATGCATGCCTTCATCTTTCTCGCCCGACCAGACCGCCGATCGCTCAGAGCCGGCGGAGAGCGCTGAAGTCGGGCTGCTGATCGATTATCTGCAGCGCAAGGGACGCTTGGAAACCGAAAGCCCGACGGCTCTCTATCGGCGCCTGCAGGATGCCCTGCGGAGCGCCATTTCGGAGGGCATCGTTCCGGCGGGCGCCATGATCCCGGGCGAACGTGAACTGGCCCAACGCCTTGATCTGTCGCGCGTGACCGTGCGCAATGCCATCAAGGGGCTGGTCGAGGAACGGTTGCTGGTCCAGCGCCACGGCGCACGAACCAGCGTGGCGCTGCGCCTGGAAAAGCCGATGACGGTGTTCACCAGCTTTTCCGAGGACATGGAGGCGCGGGGCCGTGTGCCCGGCACCACTTGGCTACGTCGCGAGGTCGGCATGGCCGACACGGCCGAAGCCATGGCGCTGGGCCTGTCGCCGGGTGCTGGGGTTTGCCGCCTGCATCGGCTCCGGCTGGCGGATCGCGTGCCGATGGCGATCGAGTATTCGGTGCTGCCGGCCGAGTTCCTGCCGAGCCCCGACCTGATCGAAGGTTCGCTCTATGTGACGCTCGATCAGCGTGGCTGTCAGCCGGTGCGGGCCCTCCAGCGAGTGAGGGCCGATGTGGCGACCGCCCATGAGGCGCGCCTGCTCGAGATCGAAACGGGTGCGCCCATCCTTGAAATGGAGCGCCGCTGCTCGTTGGAAAACGGACGCGTGGTCGAACTGACCCGCAGCCGCTACCGCGGGGATGCCTATGATTTCATGGTCGAACTGGCCCGCCGCGGCTGAATCGCAAGTGATTTTGCAACTGGTATTAAACAGGTTGCATTCTGGTCCTATCGGTGTCAGGCTTCCTCATCAGCAAGCGAGGAGCATGGGGTGGCATCTGCAGTTGAACGAACGCTCGACGGATTGATCGTGTCATGCCAGCCGGTAATCGGTGGCGCGATGGACCGGACCGAGATCGTCGTCGGCTTCGCACTGGCCGCCGTGGCAGGGGGGGCTGCTGCCTTGCGTATCGAGGGCCTGGCCAATGTCAGGGCCGTGCGTGCGGCAACATCGCTGCCGGTCATCGGCCTGGTCAAGCGGGCCGAAGCAAACACACCCGTTTTCATCACACCCCTGCTGCAGGACGTCGCCGATCTGGCGGAAGCCGGTGCCGACATCATCGCCTTCGATGCCACACAGCGGCCCCGCCCGGTTTCTGTGCCTGCCTTGATCGGGGCCATTCATGCCGCCGGACGCCAATCTATGGCCGATTGCGCCGGGCTCGCGGATGCCGTCGCTGCGGCAGAGGCGGGGGCATCCGTGATCGGCACCACCCTGTCCGGCTATGTTGGCGGGCCGGTGCCGGAGGATCCGGATGTCGACCTCGTACGCCGGGTCGCCGCTCTCGGGCGGCCAGTTTTCGCCGAGGGGCGCTATCGCACGCTCGCACAGGTGCAGGCCGCTCGTCAGGCCGGCGCCGATGCCGTGGTGGTCGGATCCGCCATCACCCGGCCCGAGCACATCACGAGTTGGTTCGTCGAGGCGGTGAAGTCGTCCTCCGCCCCATCCTCCTAGGAATGCTCATGCAGCCGCGGCCTGTCCTTGCGATCGATATCGGCGGCACCAAGACGCTTTCGGCCTTGGTCGATGGTGAAAGGGTACTGGAGCAGCGCCGTGTCGAAACCGCGCGCGAGGGCGGCCCGCAAGCCTGGCTGGATGCCGTCGTCGCGAGCATAGCCGATTGGCGCGGGCGCTATGCCGCGGCCGGCATCGCCGTCACCGGCCGGATAGCAGGAGGTCGCTGGTCGGCGCTGAATCAAGCCATCCTGCCGGTGCCGGATGGTTATCCTCTCGTGGAAGTTCTCACCGAGCGCCTCGGCGTGCCCATCACCGCCGTCAATGACGCCCAGGCCGCCGCCTGGGGCGAATATCGCTTCGGCGCGGGGCAGGGGGCCGACATGGTCTTCATGACGGTCTCGACGGGCGTGGGTGGGGGCCTGGTCCTGGGCGGGCGCCTGCTGATCGGCCGCAGCGGTCTGGCAGGACATGTTGGCCAGATCCTTACCGATCTCACGGCAGGCGAGCAGCGATTGGAGGATATCGCAGCCGGTTCTGCCTTGGCGCGATTGGCGGCCGGCAGCGGGCGGTGGCCCGACCCGCCGGCCCTGCTGGCGGGGGCCAGGGCCGGGGATGCTGGCGCCGAAGCCCTGATCGGCGGTGCCGTGCTCCCGCTGGTTCGTGCCGCCCGCTCCTTGCAGATGCTGATCGATCCGGATTGCTTCGTCATTGGCGGAGGCCTCGGTTTGGCCGAAGGCTTCCTCGATCGGCTGCGCAGCCACGCCGCCGCGCTTCCTCCCCAATACCGTCCCGAATTCCGCGCTGCCGCGCTCGGCGCCGAAGCGGGACTGATCGGCGTGGCCGATCTCGTCGACCCATAACCAGAAAGCGCACCGGAGGTGGATCATGTTTGAGATGAAGCGAGGCCGAAGGAACAGATGCAGGGCGTTGCTGGCCGGTCTGGCTCTGGCGCTGGCGGGCAGTACCAGCGCCTTGGCCGAGGTCACCGTTCTCGGCTGGCCGGGTGGGCCGGAAGAGACGGCCCTGCGCGCGACGGCCAAAGCCTATAACGAGCGCTCGGGCCTGGCCGATGCCGACAAGGTCAAGCTGATCTTCTTCAACCGCGAAGGGTTCTGGGACAAGCTGCAGGCCGATCTCGCGGCGGGTTCGACCGAATTCGATCTCAATCTGATCGCTACCTATTCACTGGGCAAATATGCGCCTTTCATGCAGCCGGTGGATCTGCCGGCCGACAGCGCTAAGGTCTTCGGCGAGAAGGTGCTGAAGACCATGCAGTTCGACGGCAAGCAATATGGTGTGCCGACGGATCTGTCCTTGCATTTCATGTATGTGCGCAAGGACCTGATGGCCAAGCTCCTGGCCGATGACGGCTGGAAGAAGACCTATGGCGAGATCGCCCAGAAATATCTCGGCAGGCCGCTGCAGCCGGTGAAACCGGAGGCGTGGACCTGGGACGATTATGCGGCGACGGCCCTGTTCTTCACCAAGAGCATCAATCACGCCAGCCCGACGCGGTACGGCACCGTGCTGCAGATGAAGAACCTGTTGTTCAACATGATGGTGTTCCAGACCATGGCGCGGTCCTATGGCGCGGATTGGCAGGACGCCGCCGGCAAGATCACGGTGGATTCGCCCGCCTACCGCACCAGCCTGGAGCTTTACAAGAAGCTTTACGACGCCGGGGCCAGCCCCAAGGATTCGCTCTCCTACGAATATGCCGAGGCCAATGCCGCCTTCCGTGCCGGGCAGGTCGCCACCATGCTGCAATGGAATGCCGCCGCGGCCGATCTCGACAACCCGGCCAAGAACGCCGTCGTGGCGGGGAAGATCGACACGCTGGCTCCGCCCAAGGGGCCGGAGGGACGCACCACCCATATTCACGGCCTCGGCTTCGGCCTCAACAAGGCCTCGCCCCATAAGGAGGGGGCCGTCAAATTCCTGAACTGGCTCGCAGGCGCGGAGGCGATGAAGATCTACGCCGATGCGGGCGGTTCGCCGGCGCTCGACGCCAGTCTCACCGCGTCCCTGCCGAAGCGGCCGGACCTCGCCAAGATCGGCGACTTTGCCGGCCAGTACGGCTTCGTGATGACAGGCGGCACCTCGGCCGGCGCGCTGCAGGTCTACGAGACCCAGGCCAAGGACTTCACTGGCTATTGGGCGGGACAGACCGATCTTGACGCAGCGCTGAAGGATACCGCTGCCAAGATGCAGGAATTGTTGAAGAAATAATCGGTCTTCCTGTAGCGGAGCGGTGGCTTTGGTCATCGTTCCGCATGAGAACTCTGTGCGGGTGGGGCAAGGCGGCCGCAACAGGCGGAGGGCTCTTGCATGCCGCCTGCCGTTACGGCCGCCCTATCGAGCGGCTCCTGCCCGGAGATAGCCTGATGGCGCTCGCCAAGAGCAAGACACCCTATCTGCTCATCGCACCGATCACCGGATTCCTGATCTTTTTGGTGGCGCTGCCGCTTTGCATCGACATCGTCTACTCGCTCTCGAAGGTGACCTTCGAAACCCTCCGCAGTCCGAGCCTGCAGGGCTTTGGCAATTTCGTCAACGTGCTCCAGGATGGCGCGTTCTGGAGGGCCATGGGTTTCTCGCTGAAGTTCGCTGTTGCCGCCTCGATTGCGCAAATCCTGCTCGGCCTGTTCCTTGCCATCTTTCTCAGCCCGCTCCTGGCTAAGCGGCCCTGGCTGATGGCGGCTCTGATGCTGCCGATGATGCTGGCCCCGGCCTTGGTCGGCCTGATGTATCGCCTGGTGCTGCAGGAGTTCGTCGGCGTGATCCCCTATTATTTCCTGCTTTTCACCGGGGACAGCCCGGCTTTCCTCAGCCCGGACAATGCCTTCGCCACGCTCGTCACCATCGAGGTCCTGCAGTGGACGCCCTTTGCCCTGCTGATCCTCTATTCGGCCTACCAGTCGATCCCCCTCGAAATCAGGGAGGCGGCGGCCATTGACGGTGCCGGCTATTTCCGCCGGCTGCGCTGGATCGACCTGCCCTATATGGCGCCGGCCATCGCCATCACCTTCTTCTTCCGCTTCATCGACAGTTTCCGGGTCTTCGACAATGTCTATGTGCTCACCGGCAGCGGTTCCGGCGGCAGCACGACCACCATCAGCATCTATATCTACGAAGCCTTCTTCCGTGGCAGCAACATCGGGGTTGCCGTCGCTGCCTCGTTGATCCTGCTCGTGATGTCCTATGTCGTGGTGGCTGGGCTGATGACGCTGGCGGAGCGGCGCGCATGACACGGCTTCTCACCATCCTGCGCTGGATCGTCTTTCTCGTCGCGGCCTTCGCCCTGAATTTTCCGCTGATCGCCACCCTGATCGCCGCGTTCAAGAGCGAAGCGGAAATCGCCGAGAACCCGTCTCTGCTGATCGAGGCGCCGACGCTGGAGAATTTCGCCAAGGTGCTGGAGATCTCCGATCGCTTCGACATCACGCATTATCTCGTCAACAGCTTGATTGCCGCCTCTCTGGGCTCCTTGTTCGCGATCGTGCTCAGTTTTCCGGCAGCCTACGCCATCGTGCGCCATGGCGTCGGGCAGCGCTGGCTGCTGCCCGGGGTGACCAATCTACGTGCCATTCCGCTGATTATCTTCTCCATCCCGATCTATCTGATCTATCAGCGTCTTGCACTGCTCGATACCCGTTTCGGGCTCGCCTTGATCCTCTGCCTCGTCAACCTGCCCTTGGTGCTGGTGCTGATCGCCAATGCCATCAGGGACCTGCCGCTCGAGATCGAGGAGGCGGCTCTGGTCGATGGCGCCAGCACGTTCTATGTGCTGTGGCGGGTGGTGCTGCCCCTGACAGCGCCGGCGATGGCTTCCTCTGCAATCCTCGCTTTCATCTATGCCTGGAACGAGTTCCTGTTCGGCTTGATGCTGACGACACAGAGCGCCGTGCCGATCACCGTCGGAGCCTCGTTCTTCTTCGCGGCAAGCGGAGGTGGGGTACAATGGGGCACGGCGGCGGCGGTGATGATCCTTTCCGTGCTGCCGCCATTGCTCATGAGCCTGCTGGCCTATCGCTATATCGGCCGCTCCCTGACCGCCGGAGCCGTCAA
This sequence comes from Labrys sp. F242, assembly GCF_057813875.1. Classification (NCBI taxonomy): domain Bacteria; kingdom Pseudomonadati; phylum Pseudomonadota; class Alphaproteobacteria; order Hyphomicrobiales; family Xanthobacteraceae; genus Labrys; species Labrys sp. F242. Next base: position 1,208,617 of record NZ_JBVASG010000001.1, read on the forward strand.
GGGATAAGCGTGGCCCCGCCAAGACGCTTATCGCGGTGCGTTCTTGCGCAGGACCTCCAGGGCCTCCATGCGGGCCTTGGAAAGGTCCCATAGCGTCTTGGTGGCCGCCGCCATCAGGGCTTCTATGATGGCCAGGATCGCCGCGTTCGAATCCCAGTTCGACGGCACGCCCGTGCGTGCGGAAATGACATGGCGCGCAAAGCGGGCGATCGGCGACAGCCACTGGTCGGTGAACAGCACGATGGTGGCGCCGCGCTCGGAGGCTTCCTGCGCTAGGAGGATCACATCGTCCTGGTAGCGCCTGATGTCGAAGACGATCAGGACGTCGCGCTTTCCGAAATCGATGACCTGGTCACGCCAGGTTGCCGCCTGTCCCTCGACCAGCGTGACGTCGGGACGGATGACCCTGAGATGGCGCACGGTATAGAGCGCCACGGCTTCCGTGAGGCGCCCCCCGACGATATGCAGCCGACGCTTGGTGTCGACGATGATAGCGAGAATCGCGTCGAACTCGGTCGGCGCCATGGCCTCGAAGCTGTGTGTAATGTTGGCGACCACGGCGGCAGCGAAGGCGGAGAACGGCGTTGTATTCGCTTGTTCCGGTGCCTGCTTCATCAGCGGCGACTGCAACTGCGCCTCAAGTTCGTCCTTCAGATGACGTTGGAAATCGGCATAGGCCCCGAAGCCGAGCCGGGCGATGAAGCGCAGGATCGAGGGCGCCGAAATACCGGCTCGAGAGGCAAATTGCGCAACGGTCTCAAGGCCCGCGAACGGGTAGTTCGACAAAAGAACATGGGCGGCGCGCCGCTCGGTAGGGGTCAGCGAACCGAGCCTGCTGCGGATGGTCGTCGCCAAGGTCTCATCGCTTGCCGTGGTCGCCGTGTCCGGGCGTTTGGTCATCAGGCGACTCCCTCTGGAAAAGCGAGAGTGGAAGGTGGACACAATTTTCACAATTGACAAGTCGGCTACGGCTGTACTCAAAATAACACTCAATACAAAAATAAGCTCGGACGTAATGAATGTTAGAATCGCTCACCGAGAGAGCCGCTAGAGGAACCTCGGATGGGGAAACCCAGCCCGAAACCGCTATCCTGGATAATGGTCGGGGCAGGGGAGCTCACGTCCTCGTTTGTGAGCACGCATCCAACTTCGTTCCTGCGCGATATGGCCAGCTCGGCCTGTCCGATGCCGACCTGCAGCGCCATATCGCCTGGGATCCGGGTGCCCTTGGCGTGGCGCGTGTGATGGCGCGCGAACTCGATGCGCCGCTGGTGTCCTGTGCCGTCAGTCGCCTCGTGATCGATTGCAACCGCGACCCTGCGGTATTCGATGCCATCACGCTCAGGAGCGAGGGCACTGTCATTCCTGGCAATACGGATGTCAGCGATGCGGAGCGGGCACGGCGGGTTCGCGAGGTCTACGAGCCTTTCCACGCCGAGGTTGCCGACGTCGTGTCGGCCAAGCGACTGGCCGGACCGGTGGCTGTCATCGGCATTCACAGCTTCACCCCGGTCTATAACGGCACCCGGCGCCCCTGGCATGTCGGCATTCTCTTCGACCGCGACGAGAGCCTGTCCGCGCCGATGGTCGCCGCCCTGCGCGAAGATCCGAGTCTGGTGGTCGGGGTCAATGAGCCCTACAGCCCGGGAGACCGCGTCTATCACACGCTCGATCGCCATGGCCAAAGCCAAGGCCTTCCCAGCGTGATGATCGAAATCCGCAACGATCTTCTGGCAGCGCCGAATCAGCAGGAAGAATGGGGCATGAAACTTGCTACCATCCTGAAGCGGATCGGCCTGCCGGAAGGCGATTCGCCAAAATGAGAGAGCCGGAACGACCGGCCGAAAACGATAGCTGCGTGAAAGGTAACATCCATCGGTCCAATGTCTATCGGTCCAATGTCGACCGATCCTGGACCATAAGTCGGGGGACTTTCTATGAGCGGATCGACTGACGAGGACGTCAAAGTCCTCCATTCCATGGGCTACGCGCAGGAATTGGCGCGCCGCATGGGCGGTTTTTCGAATTTTGCGATCTCCTTTTCCATCATCTGCATCCTCGCAGGCGGCATCACCTCGTTTCCGCTGGCGATGGGGACCGGTTCTGGCTTCGAAGCGACGATCGGCTGGGTCATCGGCGGCGTATTCGCCCTCGTGGTCGCCGCCTGTCTCGGGCAGATCGGTTCGGCTTACCCGACGGCGGGCGGTCTCTATCACTGGTCCTCGATCCTCGGTGGGCGCGGCTGGGGTTGGGCAACGGCGTGGATCAACCTGCTCGGCCTGATCTTCGTGGTCGCCTCGGTCAATGTCGGCGTCTGGCTGCTCTTCAGGGATCTGGTGCTGTCGGGCGTCTTCCATGTCGACGTAACGGCGTGGACCGCCGTGACCACGGACCCGTTGCCATCAGGTATGACGGCCGAACAGGCAACGGCGATCAACAATTCCGCCTATGCCGCACAGGTCGTTGCTGTCTGCCTGATCACGCTGGCCCAGGCCTTGATCAACCATTTCGGCATCAAGCTCACTACGCTGCTGACTGACTTTTCGGGCTATCTCATTCTGGTGATTGCCGTGGTGCTGACGCTGACCTTCCTGGGTTGGGGAGCCGGCTGGGACTTCTCGCGTCTCACCACTTTCGTGAACAACACGGGTGATCCGGGTGGCAACTATGTGCCTGAAGCACGGCCCGCCTTTATCGCTTTCCTGGTCGGCCTGCTCTATCCACTCTACACCATCACCGGGTTCGATGCCTCTGCGCACACCTCCGAGGAAACTCAGAATGCCCGCGTCGCGGTGCCGCGCGGCATGATCCATTCGGTGTTCTGGTCGCTGGTATTCGGTTTTGCCATGGCAGTATCCTTCGTACTGGCCAGCCCCGACCTGGCCCAGACCGCCAAGGACGGGGGCGCAGGCTGGTTCAATTTGTTCAACAACCTGCCCGCGCCGGGCTTGCTCAAGGATGTGCTGGCCATCGGCATCGTGCTGGCCAATTTCATCTGCGCCCTGGCCGGTCTGACTTCGACCTCGCGCATGATCTATGCCTTTGCCCGTGACGGCGGCCTGCCGGCTTCCGGCATCTGGAAGGGCGTGAGCCCGACCTGGCGCACGCCTGTGGCAGCGATCTGGCTCGGAGCGGTGCTCTCGATTGCCGCCACGCTCTATTCGCCCGCCTTCGCGGCCCTGGCGGCGGGCTGCGCGCTGTTCCTCTATGTCTCCTATGCGATGCCGATCGCAGCCGGATTGCTTGCGGAGGGCAAGACCTGGACCGAGTTCGGCCCCTTCCGCCTCGGTATCTGGTCCAAGCCTCTCGGCGTGATCGCCGTGCTCGGCGTGCTCGTCCTGATGTATGCCGGCATCCAGCCGCCCTTTGACATCTTGATCAACTATGCCATCGGCTTGCTGGTGCTGCTGCTGGTGTTGTGGTTCGGCATCGAGGCGCGCCGGTTCAAGGGACCGCCAATCGGTGGTGACATCGCCAAGCGGGCCAGCGAGATCGCAGAAGCCGAAAAGGCCGTCGGTCAGAGCTCCTGATCGTGACGACGGCCGGCCCCGGTGTCGCCGGGGCCGGCCATTCCAGGGCATTGAACCATCCACCAAGAACAGACCTAGAGAGACGGAACTAGCGGATCATGGCGAACCCAGCGAGACCAACCAATGCAGCCGAGGCGATCGCCTATGTGCGTGAGCACGGATTTTCCGATGTGAAAGTCGGTGTCTTCGACATAGACGGCGTCTTCCGCGGCAAATACATGGCTCGCGAGAAATTCGAGAGTACCCTCGAAAAGGGCTTCGGCTTCTGCAATGTGGTGTTGGGCTGGGATTCGAACGATCAGCTCTACGACAACACCAGTTTCGCCGGCTGGCACAATGGCTATCGCGACGCCGAGGCCCGGTTCCTGCCTGAAACCATGCGCGTCATCCCGCTCGAAGACGGCATGCCGCTCTTCATCGGCGAGTTCGCCGGCGAGGCGGAGGCCTATTGTCCGCGCGGCACGCTGCGTCGGGTGCTCAAGCGCGCCGCCGACATGGGTTACAAGGTCTCCGCTGCGGCGGAGTTTGAGTTCTTCGTCTTCGACGAAACGCCCCATAGCGTGCGCGAGAAGCGCTTCCGCAATCTGAAGAACATTACGCCGGGCTTTTTTGGCTACTCCATGCTGCGGGCCGGCGTGCATGCCGATTTCTACCAGGATCTCCTGCAGATGTGCCGCGATATGGACATGGAGATCGAAGGCCTGCACACCGAAACCGGCCCTGGCGTGCTCGAAGCGGCACTCAAGGTCGACGAAGCCCTGGCCATGGCCGACAAGGCCGCGCTGTTCAAGACCTACACCAAGATCCTCGCGCAGAAGCGCGGCTGGATGGCCACCTTCATGGCCAAGTGGTCGCATGACTGGCCGGGCCAGTCCGGGCATCTGCATGCCTCACTCTCGGATCTCAAGACCGGCAAGGGGATATTCCACGACCCCTCCAAGCCACATGCGATGTCGGACGAGATGCGTTGGTTCGTCGGCGGCCAGCAGGCGCTTATGCCCGAATTGCTGGCGATGATTGCCTGCACGGTGAACTCCTATACCCGCCTGATCCCGGGCTTCTGGGCACCGACGGATGCGAGCTGGGGCGTGGAGAACCGCACCTGCGCCTTGCGCGTCATTCCCGGCTCGGAAAAATCCCAGCGGGTCGAGTATCGCGTGGCTGCCGCCGACATCAATCCTTACATCGCCCTGGCCGCGGCGATCGGCTCGGGCCTGTGGGGCATCGAAAACCGCATCGAGCCCGATGCGCCGGTCGAGGGCTCGGCCTACGATAAGAAATTCCCCAAGGCGCGCCATTTGCCACGCTCGCTCTGGGACGCGGCTCAGCGCCTGAAGGCCTCCAAGGCGGCGCGTTCGCTGTTCGGCGATGCCTTCGTCGAACACTACGCCGCGACGCGCGAGTGGGAGGAGCGTGAATTCCGCCGCACGATTTCGGATTGGCAGCTGGAACGCTATTTCGAAATCATCTAGATGTGATCACAAAGGGAATGGCCCGGGTCGACCCGTGATCATTTCTGCGTATTACAGGGATGTTTCGTCGTCGCGAGCCCTACCAATCGGCCGGATTGGCTCGGCGAAGCAACTCGGTTCTTCATGCGGGGCGAAGCCGGCTTGCTTCGCTGCGCTCGCAATGACGGTGCGCCAAGCCGTCCGAGGTTCTCAATCATGTCCGATATCGTCTGTATCTCTCCCATCGACGGCAAGGAGCTGGTACGTCGCACGGCCGCCAGTGCTGCCGAGATCGACGCGGCCCTGGCCGCGGCCCGCAAGGCCCAGAAGGAATGGCGCCGGCTCTCCATCGAGGAGCGTAGCGCCTATGTCCTGAAGTTCCTCGACGCCATGCTGGCGATGAACCAGGAAGTGGTGCCGGAACTTGCCCAGCAGATGGGTCGGCCGGTGCGCTATGGCGGCGAATTCCGCGGTTTCGAGGAGCGCGTGCGCTATATGGCACGCATTGCTAAGGACAGTCTGGCTCCGACCATTCCGGACGACGACCGTCCCGGCTTCAAGCGCATGATCAAGCGCGAGCCGCTCGGCGTGGTCTTCGTGGTGGCGCCCTGGAACTACCCGTTCATGACAGCGGTCAACACGGTCGCCCCAGCCCTGATCGCCGGCAACGCCGTGATCCTCAAGCATGCGGCGCAGACCATACTGGTCGGCGAGCGCTTCCAGAAGGCGATGGATGCCGCCGGCCTGCCCAAGGGCGTGTTCCAGAATCTGGTGCTCACCCACGAGCAGACCAGCGACATCCTGGCCAAGGGACTGGTCGACCACACCAATTTCACCGGCTCGGTCGCGGGCGGGCGGGCCATCGAGAAGGCGGCTGCCGGCACTTTCATGACGCTTGCACTCGAACTCGGCGGCAAGGACCCAGCCTATGTGCGGGCCGACGCCAATGTAGAGCATGCCATCGAAAACCTGGTGGACGGCGCGTTCTTCAATTCGGGCCAGTGCTGCTGCGGCATCGAGCGCATCTATGTGCACGAGAGCCATTACGACCGCTTCGTCGACGGCTTTACCAATCTCACCAGCCAATATGTGCTCGGCAACCCGCTCGAGGAGACGACGACGCTCGGCCCGATGGCCAATGTCCGCTTTGCCGACTGGGTGCGCAAGCAGACGGCCGAAGCCCTCGCCAAGGGAGCCAAGGCTCACATCGATACGTCGAAATTTGCGGCTGACGTGGCCGGCACGGCCTATCTCGCCCCGCAGATCCTCACCAATGTCGACCATTCCATGTCCGTGATGATGGAAGAAAGCTTCGGCCCAGTCGTCGGCATCATGAAGGTGAAGTCGGACGAAGAGGCGATCGCTCTGATGAACGACTCGCCCTATGGCCTCACGGCCGCGATCTGGACCCAGGATCTCGATGCAGCCGAGCGCATCGGCGGGGAGATCGAGACGGGCACCATCTTCATGAACCGCTGCGACTATCTCGATCCCGGCCTGACCTGGACCGGCGTGAAGGATACCGGCCGCGGTACGGGCTTGTCACGGCTTGGTTACGACTCGCTGACCCAACCCAAGAGCTATCACCTGCGTAGCCTGTGAATTGGGGGGCGGGTCTTCAGACCCGCCTTCACAACGCCCATAGCGGGTCTGAAGACCCGCCCCCATTTTCGGAACCCAACCATGACCACGACCTCTCCCCGCGCCAATTGGAGCTACCCCACCGCCATCCGCTTCGGCGCCGGCCGCATCTCGGAACTGGCAGAAGCCTGCAAGAGCGCCGGCATCACCGCGCCGCTGCTGGTGACGGATCCTTTCCTCGCCACCCAGAAAATGACCAAGGATGCGCTGGAAAGCCTCAAGGCGGCCGGGCTGCATGCCGCCATCTTTTCGGACGTGAAGCCCAACCCGATCGAGTCCAACGTCTATGCAGGCCTGGAAGTCCTGCGTAAGGGCGGACATGACGGCGTCGTCGCCTTCGGTGGTGGCTCCGGGCTCGACGCCGGCAAGGTCATCGCCTTCATGGCGGGCCAGAAGCGGCCGATGTGGGACTTCGAGGACATCGGCGACTGGTGGACCCGGGCCGATCCCAACGGCATCGTGCCGATCGTGGCCGTGCCGACCACGGCCGGCACCGGCTCGGAAGTCGGCCGGGCAGGGGTGATCACCCAGGAAAAGACCCACACCAAGAAGGTGATCTTCCATCCCCTGATGATGCCCAAGGTGGTGATCTGCGATCCCGAACTCACCGTCGGCATGCCCAAGCACATCACCGCCGGCACCGGGCTCGATGCGCTGGCACACTGCCTGGAAGCCTATTGCTCGCCCTTCTACCATCCGATGGCTGAAGGCATGGCGGTCGAGGGCGTGCGCCTGGTCAAGGAATTCCTGCCGCGCGCCTACAAGGACGGCACGGATCTCGAAGCCCGGGCCCACATGATGTCGGCCGCGGCCATCGGCGCCACCGCCTTCCAGAAGGGCCTTGGCGCCATCCATGCGCTCTCCCATCCGGTCGGGGCGCTCTACGACACCCATCACGGCCTGACCAATGCGGTGTTCATGCCCTATGTCATCGCCTTCAACAAAAAAGCGGTGAAGGAGAAGATCGAGCGGCTGGCGGCCTATATCGGATTGAAGCCACGCTATGCGGCATTTCTCGACTGGACGCTGGCGTTGCGCGAGGAACTCGGCGTGCCGCATACGCTCGCGGGCCTCAAGGTCGACGACCAGAAATTCGACCTGATGTCGAAGATGGCCCCGAAGGATCCGACCGCCGGCGGCAATCCCGTCACGCTCACCAAGGCCGGTGCGCTGAAACTCTATCGCAAGACACTGGAGGGTGCTCTTTAGAGCGTACTGCTCTAGGGTGTCGTGCAAGAGCGGGTGCCAGTTTTGGCAAAAGCAACACGATGCCGGAGCCGAAAACGTGGCGTGTCGGTCATCGATCGGAACGCCACGTTCGATTGCACGATGCCAGCTATGCGCCACTATCAGGATCGCCTTGCAGCCTTGCCCTTGTGGGGCGGTTCCGTCGCCATCGAGGCCATGACCGGTGGCCTGACCAACCGCAATCTGCTGATTACCGCGAGGACGGGCCGCTTCGTTGCGCGCATCTCCGATGACAATGCTGCGCATGACATCGATCGCGCGGCCGAACAGGCGGCGACGCGGGCGGCGGCCGAATGCGGGCTCGGCCCGGAACTCGTTTGGGCGGAGCCAGGATTGATGATCCTGCGATACGTTGATGGAAAAACGCTTCGTTCGGCCGATCTTGCCGGTGCTGCTAAGCTTCGCCGGAGCCTGGCTTTGCTGGGCCGGGTCCGTCGGGAGATGCCCGCTCGCTATGATGGGGCGCGGCGAGACCGGAGCCCGATTGCGCTCCTCACCGGTTATGCCAAACGTCTCGCAGCAGAGCCCAATCGCTGGCAGCAAGCCATTGATCGCTACCGGCCGCTTGTCGAACGCCTGCGCGCGCGGTTGGAGCTGTTGCCATCCGGCTTTGCCCACAATGATGTTCATGGCGATAACATCATCGATGATGGCAAGCGCCTTTGGCTGCTCGATTGGGAATATGCGGGGTATGGCCAACCTCTCGTCGATCTCGCCAGCCTCGTCAACAATGCCGGCCTGGGGGATGAGGCCATTGAGATCGGCTTGGCCGACTGGCTCGGCCATGCACCCACGCACAGCGATGGAGAAGACTTTGCTGCCATGCGGCTCGCTGCAGCCATGCGTGACCTATTCTGGGGCTATGCCCAGGATGGGTTGGTGGCCGATCAGCCGGGCAAGCTCGATGACTACATATCGATCAACGAAGGGCGGGTGAACGCAGCTGCCGCTCCGATCTGAAGATCTATCAAACGATGGAACGAGCCTGGTGAGGCTCCAGCGCCCAAAGACTATTGAGGTCGATACGATAGGTACGATGATAGTTCACCGAGAGATTTGAGTGTTCACATCATTTCAATTTTAAGTGAGACGCTAGTCGCGTGGCTACGCCTATGTTGCACGTGGTGGATTTCGTCAGTTATTATCTCAAGTAGATCGGCGATTCTGACCTTTTTACGATTAATATCGATCTAATTGCTTATGCAACTCTGGGTTGATCGATCATTGTAAATTTAAATATTTGAGCTGTATTGAAATAATTACTTGTTCGGTGTTGAGATGAAAAGAGCCAGTGTCCTTATCGCTTGCGTATGCGGAAACCGTTTTGTCGATATCGATGCTGTGCGCTCCTTTCTCGGCATTGCGCTGGATTTGAAAGAGCGAAAGATCGAGGTCGACTTTCTCGGTCAATCCGGCATTCCCCACCTAGAGCATGCACGGAACGCGGTCGTCAGCTATTTCCTGGAAAAACGGGGCGATTATCTCCTGTGTCTGGATTCCGATATGGAGGTGTCGCCCAAGACGATCGGGCGCTTGCTGCAGTTCAGCCAACTCCACGACAAGCCCTTCACAGCGGCGCCCTATGTCTCGAAGGGCTATGACAATGAGAAGACCAGCAAGGTTTTCGCTCGCGATCTCGATGATTTTCATGCCGTCACGTCGCGCTGGAACGTGGTCTTCGAGGACCCGACGGCATTGACGGGACAGGGGCGGCTCGACATGCGCAACGGGTTTGCGCGCGCCGTCAGAGTGGGGGCGGGGGCCATGCTCTGCCGCCGCGACATGCTCGAGACCATGGCCGCACACTATAGGGACGAAGGCTACTTCTACCATAACGTCCCGTTTCGCTTGTTTCCGCTGTTCAACATCCCGGTGGTGAATGGCGAGGCGGTTGGCGAGGATTATGCGTTTTGCGACCGATGGCGCGAATGTGGCGGCGAGTTGTGGGTCGATACCACGGCAACGATCCGCCACAACGGCCACCATTCCTATCGCGGCAATCTCGCTGAAACCTTGGATCTGCGGCGACGGGCCCTGAGCCAAGGCGAGGCTTGAGCCTAAAAACACGCCGAGGCTGGTGGCATGCCTTCTCCCCATCCGGCTCATGGCGTTGGCACTATAGCGTTCGAGCCCTGAAACCATCGCGCTGATAAGCAGGGCGGCGCAGCAGTGATGCCCCTTCGAATACAAGATCGTCGTTCGGAAAGGCGCGGGCAGATTGCCATCTGCGATGGGCCTCAAGTTGGCGGTGGCCTTACCGGTCGCATTTAGCGCTGCGTTTGCGCCACCAGGTTCTTCAAGCGACTGCGGCGACGATCATTGCATTTCAGCGCCGAATATCTCAGCCGAAACACCCCATCCCAGGCTTCATCATGCCATCCTATCTGGCGAGATCGAGCACGCCTTTTGTTTGGCTTGATGATCGACGCTCTTAAAAGTTGTAATATATATTTTTATCAACTTTAAGTAATAATTTTTGTATTTTTAGCAACCAAACCTATACGTGTAGTTCTTGGTGTTTTCAATATAAAAGCTGTTCGGCGGATTTCTGAAATTTGCGGTTGATTTTGGAAATTAAATACAACCAAGAATTGAAATTCCTCTATGTAGACTCTCCACATGTGGCGCTCCTGTGTCTTTTGGGTGACATGTATTACGCAAAGCGATGTGAATACGCTCAATTGTGGCAATTTGAGATTGTGAAAAGCACCTCCCTGCCGCACTGTCACATCCAACGATTCACGCAATGGGTCGTCTCCGGGCCGCCGCCAGAGGTTGGGGCCGGGGTCTCGCGAGCCGGTCGGAGAGGTCAAGTCTACCGACCGAGTAAAAATGTCTTGGAGGTCATCTCATGACGATGAAGTCAGTTCTTCTCGGCGCCGCCGCCGGTATCGCCGCCATCGGCGCTGCCCAGGCCGCCGATCTGCCCATGACCAAGGGCGAAGCCGTTGAATATGTGAAGGTCTGCTCGGCCTTCGGTCCGGGCTTCTTCTATATCCCCGGCACCGACACCTGCCTGAAGATCGGTGGTGAAATCCGTGCGAAGTACTACGCTTTCGGCGGTACGGGCTATGGCCGCAACGATAATCGTTCGGCTTTCGACACCCAGGCCCGCGTCTGGTTCGATGCTCGCACCGAGACCGATTGGGGTCTGCTGCGTTCCTATTTCCAGATCAATGCCGACTCCAACCGGTTGACCGGCCGTGGTGGTGGTGATGGCAAGCGCAACGACTTCACCATCGACAAGGCTTTCATCCAGTTCGGTGGCCTGACGGCTGGTTATGCCCATTCGTTCTTCGGCTTCTACGACAACGAATACGGCGATACCCTCGAGGGTAACTACTACGGCCAGACCAAGACCGTTAACCTGCTCGCTTACACCGCCCAGTTTGGTGGTGGCTTCAGCGCCACTCTGTCGATTGAAGACGGTCGCGATCATCGCGTTGATGGTACGTCGACGCCGGTTGACGTCAACGGTACGCTGTATGGCTACCGGGCAGGCGGTCAGCAGGTTCCTGATGTCGTTGCCCAACTGCGTTGGGATCAGTCGTGGGGTTCGCTCGCCGTGCAGGCGGCTGGCCATCAATCCCGCTCGGGGGAGAACTACTCGGTCCTCGTTCCCGGTGTTAATCCTGGTGATCCAGCGGTTGAGACTCCGGTTGTCGTTCGACGTAGCAACAAGTACGGCTATGCCGTTGGCGCCACCGGCTTGATCAAGATCCCCGCGATCGATGGCTGGTTCGTCGTGGAAGGCCAGTATGCCGACGGAGCTTTGGATTATCTGGGTGCTAACAACACCTTCCTCGCTCAGTCAGACCGCTATGTGAACGCTGCGGGGCGGGTTGATTCGGGCAAGGGCTGGTCGATCACCGGCGAATTGGGCGGTCACATCACGCCGCAATTGCAGGCCGTGCTGGTCGGCAGCTATATCGACACCTCGTTTGATAGGTTCTCCGGCCTGGGTGATTATGGCATCAAGGAGTTCACCGTCAGCGGCAACTTGACCTACACGATCGTCAAGGGCCTGAAGGTGGCTGGTGAAGTTGGCTATACCCACGGCAAAACCGACCACGGTGGAATTGTTTCTGACAATCCGAAGCTGGCAGGTCGCGACAGCTACAACAACTGGCTGGCCGGCATGCGCATCACGCGCCAGTTCTGATCACTCAGTTCGAATATTCGAGAGAAGGCCCGGCGAAAGTCGGGCCTTTTTTATGGGCGAGACACGCCATTGTCTTGTGATTACGGCATTGGTCAATTTCATGTCCTGTGACCGCCAAAATTCCTGCCGCCGGTCATGGTACGAGCCCCGTTCCAGTGCTTCCTCGGGAGTCGTCGCGCGCATCAGAAGTACGAGAAAAAGCGATAGCGAGGGGTATCGCACTCTCGGATGAGCTGCGGGGATACAGAGACGGGATCGAGGGTTTCGCCCGTCCGTGTCGGAAGAAGGTGTTGCCCGAGGCCTTTGCCGCCGGCTTCGCAACATCTCCGAGTACCGCTTTGCGATCGCACCTGGCATTCGCGGGCACTCCGAATTCTTCATTCCCGCGGCCGTGGACTTGCGCATTTTGTATGTAGTCCGGCGCCTGCCCGTTCAATGATGGCGCATCGCCAGTCGTTCTTCCAAGCGAAAGTCAATGGAGACGCGTTACCGCTGGGGGGTGACTCGACGATGGCGATTCCAGATTGATGCTCTCAAGGCGGAATTAGATTGGAATCGCCGATCTATAGGGCACAGAACGATTGCCGTTCCTTCGAACTTCCGAAAGCGACACCAGCCGATAGCAAGACCCAGGCCCCGCCTGGTGAAGCGCAATTGTGTCATTCGAATGCGAATATCGCCGGAAAATCCCGAATTTTCGCCGAGACCCGCCCAAATTGTGGCGAAAATGCTGCGTGTGTCCTTTTTGCTACACAGCTTTGCCAAAATGTCACGACCCCAGGTTGTTGGGTGCAATCGCTATTGTGCAACCTAGAGGAGTAAAGCAATGTCATGACAACGATTCACTCGATGGGTCGTGTCCAGATTGCAAGTTTAACGTGTGATCGGGGTCTCGCGAGTCGATCGAAGCACCAAGCGGCGCTTTCGATCAAATAATAACTGTCTTGGAGGTCATCTAATGACGATGAAGTCCCTTCTCCTCGGCGCCGCTGCTGGTATTGCCGCCATCGGCACTGCCCAGGCTGCCGATCTGCCCATGACCAAGGGTGAAGCCGTTGAATATGTGAAGGTCTGCTCGGCCTTCGGTCCCGGCTTCTTCTACATCCCCGGCAGCGATACCTGCCTCAAGATCGGCGGCGAAATCCGCGCCGACTACCGCGTGTTCGGCGGCGATTCGATCGGTTCTCGCAGGGTTACTTCCACCGACGGGAACACATCTGTCAGTGGCCTTGCGAAAGGCAAGTTTAACCGTAACGACGATCGCTCGGCATTCAATACCCAGGCTCGAATCTGGTTCGATGCCCGCACCGAGACCGAGTGGGGCCTGCTGCGCTCTTATTTCCAAATCAATGCCGACTCGCATCCGATCAGTGGCGGGGGCCGCGGAGGCGTTTATAACGGAAACCGGTTCAGCATCGACAAGGCCTTCATCCAGTTCGGTGGCCTGACGGCTGGTTATGCCCACTCGTTCTTCGGCTTCTACGACAACGAGTACGGCGACACCATCTGGGCGCCCTATTATGCAGAATCGAGCACGGTTAACCTGCTCGCCTACACCGCCCAGTTCGGTGGCGGCTTCAGCGCCACGCTGTCGATCGAAGATGGGCGCGACCATCGCTCCGGCGCCACCATCAACGGCTTCGTTTCGGGCGGCCAGCAGGTTCCGGATGTTGTTGGCCAGCTTCGCTATGATTCTAGCTGGGGTTCGCTCGCAGTGCAGGCTGCAGCGCATCAGAGCCGTACCGGCGACACCCTTGATAGCTTTGGCAACGTGGTCCCCGGGCCGCACAAAAACCAGTACGGCTTCGCTGCTGGTGGTACCCTGCTGATTAAGATCCCGGCAATCGATGGCGGCCACTTCGTCGTTGAAGGTCAGTACGCTGACGGCGCCACGCACTATCTCGGAGCCGACAACACGGTACTTGGAACAACGGATGTCTACCGAGACGCCCGCGCTGGCGTTAATTTCGAGCGTGGCAAGGGTTGGTCGATCGTGGCCGAACTCGGCGGCAACATCACGCCCGTGTTGAACGCCAACCTGGTTGGTAGCTATATCGACACCAAGTATGGCGATGCGTTCGCTGTGGGACAGGACTTCAAGGTCCAGGAATATTCGGTCGCGGGTAATCTGACTTACACGATCGTTAAGGGCCTGACGATTGCTGGTGAAGTTTCCTATACCCACGTCAAGGTCGACAATGGCCTCTTCGTGGCTGGTACCGCCGCGGAGCCGACGACGGCGATCCGTAGCGACAAGGCCAATATCTGGCAGGCTGGTGTCCGTCTGAAGCGCGTGTTCTGATCGTTTTCGATCATTCACAAAAAAGACCCGGCTGCGCAAGCAGCTGGGTTTTTTGTTGGTTACCGCCGCAACCACGCTGGCTGGATTGAGGCGTGAGAATAATGCGATAACGCTTACCCAATTCAAGGTCTGTTCTATTTATTTGAGCGAAATAGTATATTTTATAGCTAAAATTTATATTTTCGTTGAGTATTTTCAGTTGTTGGAGATAGCGTGTCCTAGTGTTGTTTTTTTATAACTGTGCAAAGCATAAATTTCACGCTTTCTACTGAAAGAAAAATCCCTCTATGTAACGCAAGAGTTTTTTCTCGCTCTCCGGCGGATATTCAAGTCCGGAAGGTGCGGTCGAAAGCAGATTCATTGTCGCGTTGATCTCGAAAATCAGCAGATTACCCTCTTCCGTGAGATCGAAATCCATACCAAAAATCTCGAGCGGTATCCTTTCTGCAATCGTTCGAAGTTTGCCATAGATATTCGCTCCCAGTTCTGGTTCTGGATCGAGGACGATACGATTGGCAGTCTCCAACAGATCCGGGTTCTCACCATAGAAGGCCTGCTGCCCGGAGGCTCGACGGGCGCGTACGTTCCAATGGGCGCTAAAGTCGGCGCGGACGATGAGGGGCTGTTTGTCGACAAAAGCCGCCCGCAATGCGCGGAACCTGCCGTTGGCATGGCGGGTCTGGATATAGGTGATGGCGTAAAATTGCAGACCCTCCAGCTTGCTCAGGGCTTCACAAAGGCCCTGTCGATCGTCGATGCGCCAGGTTCCCTGACCCATCTGCTGGAAGACGGTGCGAATGATGACCGGATAGCCGCAGCGACTTTCGATATCCTCGATCAGCGCGGGCCTCTGCTCCCTGTTGCTGCGATAGCGGTAGACCTTCGGAATAATGATGCCGGGGATATTGGCGAAGCGTTCGGAATTCTTCTGGCGCGTTGCTTGTACGGCAAGCCTTGGATGATTGATCACCTTGACGCCGAGGCTGTCCTCGAAGGTGCTCACACGCTGTAGCGTGTCCTCTACCATCAATTGTTCGGCATTGACGACATTGTTGATTGCCAGAGCCGGGCGTGGCATGCCGCGCAACGCGTCGTTGGCGGTGGGGGATTCTGCCAGGATGGAGAGGAAGCGGAAACGATCGGCGAAGGCCTGTGCCAATTGCGACGGGAAGTTGCCGCTGTAATGGTGGCCGTGAGGCTCGCGGAAATCAACGATGAGTTCAGGCGAGGGGTTGAATACGGCGAGCACAAATTGCTGGCAGGGGGCGGCCTCGGCGAGCAGGATGGGCATGCTGGCAACGAAGCGCTGACTGCTTTGGTCGCAGGCGGCACGATCATGGCGCTCATAGGCAAGTGCGGCACGAACCGCATGCAGGTTCGGCAGCTCCTCTCCTGGACCGAAATCCCGATCAAGCGCGGCAAAGGCTTCATCGTTCCGGCCGGCGTCGTGCAGCATTTCGGCGATCAGCAGGCCGAAGTCGACGTCCTGCTCCAGAATGGGGAGAAAAGGAAAGCCCGTAGCGAGAGCCTGCTCGGCGAGACCGAGATCCTTCAGGGCACTGACCAGGCTGACGATCGTACCCTGCTCGATGGTGTCTGGTCTGCGCCCGGACGGCCAGGTGCCGGGTAAATAATCTTCGGCCGCGCATTTCGCCGCCTCCAGCCGATCGGATTCGATCAGAAGACCGAGCAGGTTGTTGAGATTGCGATAAGCGAGGGGAACCGATGTCCTGTCTCCTAGGCTCTGCCGCAGCAGGCTCTCAGCCCGGTCGAGGCGACCGATATGCTCGTTGGCCACACCGAGAAGGCCTAGAAGATCGGCGCTGTCGGGCTGTTGCTTCAGAAGTTCCTCATAAGCGGACATCGCCTGGTCAATGTGTCCATTGCGATGCAGCCCGACGGCATGGTCCCGGCTGGCCTGAAAAGGGGTCGACATCAAGGAACCTCTGGTTGTGCGGTACTTCCCTCCCAACGTAATGAGGGTTTCAGCCAAACGAAACTGTTTCGACGTGTGGAAGGCTGAATTGACTGCGCCACGTCACGACCTTCTAACGCGATTTCAGGCAGGATGAGGTTGACGTTGCGGCGTGCTCTTTTTGCAACGCGTCTTCTCAATAGTCGGTCTGCGGAGGTCCGACCTGCGGCATTTCATTGAGTTGCCTCGGCTTTTGCCGCACTCTGCAGCCAAAGGTTGTGCGGCTGGAGCGTGGAGTCGTCACCTTGGGGGAGAGCGATGAAGGCAGCGGCGATTGGCCTTGCCGGCGCATTGATGGGGGCTTGTATCGCCCATGCGCAGGATCTGCCGGCCGGCAAGGGTGCGCCGGACAGCTATCTTCAGGCCTGTGTCGCCATGGGCGTGGGCTTCTGGCAACTTCCGGGCAGCGATACCTGCGTCAAAATCAGCGGCGAAGTGCGGGCGGACTATGTCATCACCCGTCAGAGAACCCGTGAGGATGACTTCACCGGATTCACCACGCGCGGCCAGATCGGCTTCGATGCCCGCACCGAGACCGATTACGGCCTGCTGCGCTCTTTCTTCCTCACGGATGCCTATGTCGGTCCGGGGGCGAAGACGGAATTCGTGGTCGACAAGGCCTTTCTGCAGTTTGGTGGGCTGACGGCCGGCTATGCCCATAGTTTCTTCGGCATCTATGACCTCGACTATGGCAACGATCTCCTGCAGCCGTATTTCGGCTATGCCGCCACCACCAACCTCATCGCCTATACGCAGGAATTCGGCGGCGGTTTCTCGGCAACACTGGCGCTCGAGGATGCACGCGGCACGCGCAGCGATGTGCTGAACTTCTTCGGTTTTCCCGATCGGCGCCCGGCGGGAGGAACTGCAATGCCCGATTTCGTCGGCAATCTCCGCCTCGACCGCGATTGGGGCACACTGGCCGTATTTGGCGCCGCCCATCAGATCCGCTATCCCGGGCCACCGCAGATCAGCGGATCGGACTATGGCTATGCCGTCGGCGGTGCATTCGGTCTCAACCTGCCGATACGCTCCGGTGCGCATGTCGTAGTGGAGGGGACCTATGCCGATGGTGCTTCCTCTTATCTCGGCTGGCAGCAGATCGATGCCGCTTATGAGAATTTCAGCGGGCGCAAGGATCTCGGCCGTGGCTGGACTGTTACCGGCGAGGTGGGCATGAACGTCACCCCGGCGCTGACGTTGAATCTGCTCGGTTCCTATCTCGACTATAGCGGCGCGACCACGCGGGATTTTGTCAATCCAGCGGCGCCCGATGTCAGGGGCTGGATTGCCGGAGGCAATGCCGTCTACACGGTCACCCGCGGTCTCTCCTTTGGCCTGGAAGCCTTCTATTCATCCTATCGGGCCAAGGGCGGACAGGATTTCTTCCCCTATGAGGAAGAGGTGAGGGGCTGGACGGGCGTGATGCGAATTCGACGCACCTTTTGAGGTTCGATCCTAACGGCTCTTGCCGCGCATGTCGGCTTCGATCAGCAAAATGCTCTTGGTATCGAGGCGCGAGCGATAGACCTGCACATTCTCCAGCACGCGCTGCACGTAGTTGCGTGTCTCGGTGTAGGGGATGCGCTCCACCCAGTCGATCGGATCAACCTTGGGGTCGCGCGGATCGCCATAAGCCTTTACCCAGTCGGCCACCTTGCCCGGGCCGGCATTATAGGCGGCGAAGGTCATGACGTAGGAGCCCCGGAAGCGGCCGATCAGATCACCCAGATGGGCCTCCCCCAAACGCGCATTATAGACCGGATCGCTGGTCAGCTTCTTGGCGTCGAAAGCGATTCCGGCCAAACGCGCGGTTGCCTTGGCGGTCGAAGGCATCACCTGCATCAGCCCGCGGGCGCCGGCCGTGCTGACCACCTCATGGCCGAATTCGCTTTCCTGCCGGGCGATGCCGTAAACGACAGCCCGTTCGACCGTGCCGGAACTCTCGAAGCCGGGAATGGCGCCGATCGGAAAGGCGATCGCATCGAGGGGCAGGCCGCGCTGCGTCGCCGACTTGCCGACCGTGAGTGCCGTCTTGGCATCGAGATTGTCGAGAGCGATCTGGCCGAGCAGGGCCAATTGCTGGCTGTCCTGGAGCTGTCGGCCCATATCGGCAACCAGGATGCGAGCGTAGTCTCGCTTGCCGAGCGTGTAGAGCTGATTGATGGCACGCACCGCCAGAAGTTCGTCGAAGGCTGCGCGGCTGGCCGGCGTGGCTTCGGGCAGAGCGTTCAGGTCGAGCGTACGCATGCCCAGGCGCGCCCGGGCGATCTGGCCATAATAGGTGATCGGATAGCGCGCGGCCGCCTGGTAGAACCCCGTCGCCCCGGCCTTGTCGCCGGCCGTTTCGGCGGCGCGGCCCTGCCAATAGGCGCCGCGCGCAACTGAAATCGGCCGCTGGGATTCGGCGCTCAGATTGGCAAAATGCCGGGCCGCACTGCGAGGGTCGTTCAGGAAGCGCAGGGCGATCCAGCCGCAATGGAACTCGGCTTCCATCCGGGTCGTATCGCTCTCGGCGGTATAGCCGGCAACGACCGCATAGGCAGTCCGCGCATCCCCTTGATCGAGCAAGGCGCGAGCCACCAGGCGACGTTCCGTCCACCACTGGTCGGGGCGCACCAGCGCAGCGGCGTCGCGCGGTGCTTTCAGCAACAGGGTGGCGGCATCGCGCGGCTTCTTCTGGCGCCTGAGATAGGAGATACGGGCAAAGATGTAGGCCGGGTCGGTCGACACGTTGGCAGCCAGCAGGGCGCCGGCGTTCTTGGGTTGCCTGGCGACGGCAATGCGCAGCTTGGCAAGCGTCACCGCAGCCGGATCGGCACGGGCCGCGACACGCAAGCCATCGTCATAATTGCCATCATAGATCAGACGATCGGCCCGATATTTGTGGTCCGCTGGTGAAAGAAGGGCGCCGTAGTCGCGCAGGATATCGCCTTCGAGCTGACCCGACAGGCTGTCATTGCGATAGGCGTCGCGAATGAGGGCTGTGGCTCCGTCCTGGTTGCCGTCGCGCTGCAGCACGGCGGCAAGAGCGACCTTGCCTTCGTCGGTCTCTGGCTGGGACGAGGCAAAGAAGGCTCGCACCGTGTCGGCGTCGGCCTTCTCATTGTAAAGAGCCTCTTCGCCGCGCCGGCGGATCAGGCCGTTACCGGGCCAACTTGGATAAGCGGCGAGGAAGGCCTTGATTCGGGTGAGGCCGATATGGCGTGCGGCGCTGCGGATGGCGATCCACTCCGCCGCGGCCTGGCTGGCCGGATCGGTCAGCGAACGGGCGAGGCTGTCGCCGCCAGAGCGGTCGCTGCTTTCATAGGCCGTGATCGCCTGGCGCAGGGTGTCGAGCTGGTTCACCAGCGGCGAGGGGACGATGATGGAGCCGGTGATTTCCGTGTCGGAACGCGTCGAGGTCGTCGCGGTATCGGCATCCGTACGCAGAGCCACGGTGCGGGAGGGAGGCTTGAGGGTGGCATCGCCCGGGCGCGTGACCGGCGCGGCAAGAGCGCCGGTCAGCACCGCCACGAAGAGGGATGTACCCGTCATGAACCGCAAGAGCATTGCCGCCACGCCAATCCAGATGACCTGATTTGCCAGGTGATCCGGTTTGGCGATTGTCGCGTCCTCTGATTGACGAAGCGTGAATGACGACGTTGGAATGCCGCATTCTCGCCATCAGTGAGGCACGAGGAAAAGGTGATTTTCAAGGCCCGAAGGCGGCGGATTCGCGGCTGCTGCCTTAAAAAGCGGCAATGAAGGCCCGACTCATTCCATTAACCAGAGCGATGCGAAGATCATCCCGTTGAAACGGGGTGTTTTCGGCCGCAAATCGCCGTCGATGCTCTTTTCGTGACCGGGTGGCTCGTATATGTCTGGCGCCCGGCTGCCGCGTGCACCGAGGCGGCCATCCGGCAAAGCGCTTTGCGATTTGGTGGAATCACCAAGAGACGCAAAGATGCTCAAGCCAATCGGCCGGATTGGCTTGGAACCAAAGAGCGAGAGCAAAAGTGCGGTTCCACCAGAACGCGCTTTGCTCCAGGGATCGTGGAGTTGAGATGATGTCGAAGGCAAAGTTCAGAGGGTCGCTCACCGCTTTGGTGACGCCGTTCCGCGACGGCGCCATCGACGAGAAAGGTTTTCGTGATCTGATCGACTGGCAGATCGCCGAAGGGACGAGCGGTCTGGTACCAGTGGGGACCACCGGTGAAAGCCCGACGCTCAGCCATGCCGAGCATCACAAGGCGGTGGAGATCTGCATCTCCCAGGCCAATGGCCGGGTTCCCGTGATTGCCGGTGCCGGCTCGAACAACACCGTCGAGGCGATCGATCTGGCTGTTCATGCCGAGAAGGCGGGCGCCGATGCCGTGCTGGTGGTGACGCCCTATTACAACAAGCCGACGCAGGAAGGCCTCTACCAGCACTTCAAGGCGGTCAACGACGCCATCGGCATTCCGATCTTCATCTACAACATCCCGCCGCGCTCGGTGGTCGACATGTCGGTGGAGACGATGAAGCGCCTCTACGAACTCAAGAACATCGTCGGGGTGAAGGATGCCACCGGCAATCTCGCCCGTGTGTCGCAGCAGCGCCAGCAACTCGGGGCTGATTTCATCCAGCTCTCCGGTGAAGACATGACGGCGCTCGCCTTCAACGCCGCAGGCGGGCAGGGCTGCATCTCGGTGGTTTCCAACATCGCACCGCGCCTGTGCGCGGACTTGCAGGAAGCGACGCTGCGTGGAGATTATGCCTCGGCCCTTGAAATTCAGGACCGTCTGATCCCACTTCATGGGGCAACCTTCCTGGAGCCGGGGCTCGCCGGAGCAAAATGCGGTCTGGCCATGCTCGGGCGCCTCAAGGAAGAGGTGCGCCTGCCGCTGCTGCCGGTGACGGACGTGGCGCGTACGCAGATCCAGCAGGCGATGGTGCATGCCGGGCTGCTCAATTGAAACGTTGAAGCGGGGGAGATAAAGCCTCTCCATCTGAAGCACGGGTATCTTGCCTGTCTCAGGAAACGCTTCGAAAACAAGAAGGTAGAGTCTGCTTCGAGTGTTTCGCTCGAAGGCTCTCTTTGGGTGATGACGTGGCGGACAAGAAGGACAGTGCTCGCAAGCTGGTTGCCGACAACCGCAAGGCTCGGTTCAATTATGAATTGATCGATACCTTCGAGGCCGGGATCGTGCTGGCCGGAACGGAGGTGAAATCGCTGCGCCTGGGCAAGGCAACGATCGGCGAATCCTATGCTGGGCCGTCGGGCGACGAGTTGCTGCTGTTCAACGCGGACATTCCCGAATATCTGCAGGCCAACCGCTTCAACCATGAGCGTAAGCGTCCGCGCAAACTACTTTTGCATAAACGCCAGATCAGCAAGCTGATCGGTGCCGTGCAGCGCGACGGCCTGACGATCGTGCCGACCAAGCTCTATTTCAATGAGCAGGGCAGGGCCAAGATCGAGCTTGCTCTCGCCCGCGGCAAAACTTTGGGCGACAAACGGGACACGGAAAAGAAGCGCGATTGGCAGCGCGAAAAAGGTCGTCTGCTGCGGGACAAGGGCTGACGCCTACAAGATAAACCCCCGCAAGGCGGGTTTCAGCGGTCGAGAATATCTCGGATCGTCTGGAAGACCGCCCGGAACATCGGTGTGGTCAGGCGGCCTGTATTAGTGTTGTAGCGCGAGCAGTGGTAGCTATCGACGAGCGTCAGGCCGCCGATTTCATGGCGCGCATGGTGGGCGAAAGGATAGTGGGCGGGCCTGCGGCCGAGGGCCGTGACCACGCTGTCATGCCCGATCTTGCCCAGCGCCAATATCACCTTGAGATTCGGCATTTCCTTCACGGTGTTGGCCAGGAAGGGGCGGCAAGCGGCGATCTCGCTGCCAACAGGCTTGTTCTCGGGCGGTACGCAGCGCACCGCATTGGTGATGCGGCAATCGACGAGTTCGAGACCGTCATCGGGGCGCTCGTCATAGGTGCCGGTGGCGAAGCCGAAATCGCCCAATGTTTCGTAAAGCAGATCGCCGGCCCAATCGCCCGTAAAAGGCCTGCCGGTGCGATTGGCGCCTTGGAGCCCGGGCGCCAGGCCGCCGATCAGCAGGCGGGCCGAGGCCGGACCGAAACTGGAAACCGGGGCATTGTGCCAATCGGGATGCTTGGCGCGCGCCTGCAGGCGAAAGGCGACGAGCCTCTCGCAAAGCGGGCAATCGCGTCCGGGTTCTTGGAATTGGCTGGCGATCATGAATATTGGGCCTAAGCAGAGTTTTCTGGCGAGTCCCACGGACGGGCTTCGCCGGGAAACTCTGCAAATGTTTGATATCCTGCAGATTTCTGTTGATCATGCCCGTGGCCCGATCAACAGAAATCTGCTTGGAACGAAAAGTGGTTCGGACGGAGCTGTCGTGAAGGCTCCGTCAATAGAACGACCCGATCGTTCGAGGCAACGTTCTTGATCTATTGATCGTCGGCCTGGCCGCTTGGGCTCGCCGACATGAAGCCGGGGGTTTGGCCGGCGAAACCCTGCTGGGGCGGCTGGCGGGTTGGCCCGGGACCGGCCGGAAAGTTGCCACCGGCCTGCGAGCGCACGGCGCGTTCGGACGGATCACGGCCGATCTTGCTTTGAAGCGTGACGAGGTCCACGAACTCATCCGCCTGGCGCCGCAATTCGTCGGCGACCATCGGAGGCTGGGTCGATATGGTGGACACGACGGAAACGCGCACCCCCTTGCGCTGCATGGCTTCGACCAGGGAGCGAAAATCACCGTCGCCGGAAAACAGGATCATGTGCGAGATGTGATCGGCCAGCTCCATGGCATCGATGGCGAGCTCGATGTCCATATTGCCCTTCACCTTACGGCGGCCGGTGGAGTCGACGAATTCCTTGGTCGGCTTGGTGACGACGGCATAGCCGTTATAATCCAGCCAGTCGATCAGCGGGCGGATCGAGGAATACTCCTGATCCTCCACAAGGGCGGTATAATAGAACGCTCGCACCAGATAGCCGCGGCTGTGGTACTCCTTGAGCATTTTCCGATAGTCGATATCAAACCCCAAGCTTTTCGCCGTTGCGTAAAGATTGGCGCCATCAATAAAAAGAGCGATGCGTTCCTGGGTGTTGTTCATTCTTCTGCCAGTTAGGGTTCGTTCTGCTGATGATCGGTCTGTTTGAATACGATTGAAATCGGTCTAAATTACAGTCTAATATTAATCCCAAGGACCACATCGAGAAGGGCCTCTCTGTGTAACGTCAGCGGAATGGTAGCAACGACAAGTTTAGGTCCGATGCAACTAGCTTGTGCCCATCGCGGTATAGAATGTCAAGTTCGTCTGCATTATCATTAGATTGAGCGTATTCCAATGAGAGTGTTTACAGGATTATTGCAATATCGAGACGAGCAGCCTCGATATGTAAGTCGAATGAGGTAGAACTTGCGGTCAATCTCTCTGCCTCGGAGGCGGGAGGATACCACGGATCGGTCTTTTAGGGTTGCACAAACTCGCTTGGCGGTGTAGTTGGCGCGCTTGATCCCAAAACACGGTACAGAAAGGCGTCGCCATGGCCCGCGTCACGGTGGAAGATTGCATCGACAAGGTCGAGAACCGCTTCGAGCTGGTTCTGCTGGCCAGCCATCGCGCCCGCATGATTGCCGGCGGCGCTGCACTGACAATTGATCGCGATCGTGACAAAAACCCGGTGGTGGCTCTGCGTGAGATCGCGGACGAGACCCTGACCCCGGATGACCTCAAGGAAGACCTGATCCACTCGATGCAGAAATACGTCGAGGTGGACGAGCCCGAATCGGATCCGGCGGCTCTTGCTTCCGGTGATTCCGACGACAACGTCGCCTTTGACCGCATGTCGGAAGAGGATCTGCTGCGCGGCCTGGAAGGCCTGGTTCCGCCAGCCAACAACGGTTCGGACGACGAGGAATAAACTCCTCCATCAATCCCGAAGATTTCAGCGGGTCGGCATTGCCGGCCCGCTTTTCTTTTGTGCCGCGGACGTATTGAATAGCGCCATGCTTCGGTTTGGCCGGGAGCTGGCAATGATGAAGCCGGGCGCTTGAAGGCGGCCGGCGGGAGACTGTGAGTGACGGCGCCATTTCGCCTGATGCGGCAATATGAACTCGTGGACAAGGTGCGGGCGTATAACCCTGCTGTTAACGAGGATCTGCTCAACGCTGCCTATGTCTACGCCATGCAGCAGCACGGCGCGCAATTTCGTGCCTCTGGTGATCCCTATTTTTCCCATCCCCTTCAGGTAGCCTCGCTTCTTACCGATCTGAAGCTCGACGATGCCACCATCGCAGCCGCTTTGTTGCATGACACCATCGAGGATACCGATGCCACGCGCGGCGAGATCGAACGTCGCTTCGGCAAGGAAATTGCGGCTCTCGTCGACGGGCTGACCAAGATCAAGAAGCTCGATTTGGTTTCCAAGGAAGCCAAGCAGGCCGAAAACCTGCGTAAGCTCTTGCTGGCCATCGTCGAGGACGTTCGCGTTCTCCTCGTCAAGCTGGCGGATCGCTTGCACAACATGCGCACGCTCAACTTCATGAGGGCGGAAAAGCGCGCCCGCATTGCCCAGGAGACGCTGGACATTTATGCACCGCTGGCCGGGCGCATGGGCATGCAGGATATGCGCGAGGAGTTGGAGGACCTGTCCTTCCACGAATTGCAACCGGCCCATTACGAAACCATCGTGCGCCGCTTGGAAGGCTTGAAGCGCCGCAATGGCGCGCTGATTGCCGAGATCGAGAACGATCTGCGCGAGAGGCTGCAGGAACGCGGCATCGAAGCGACGGTGAAAGGGCGGGAGAAGCGGCCCTATTCGATCTTCAAGAAGACCGAGCAGAAGCAGGTCGCCTTCGAGCAGCTCTCCGATATCTTTGCCTTCCGCGTGCTGGTGAACAAGGTGGAGGATTGCTATCGCGCCCTCGGGCTCGTCCACACCAAATGGCCGCTCGTGCCTGGGCGCTTCAAGGACTACATCTCCACACCCAAGCAGAACGATTACCGGTCCCTGCACACCACGGTGATCGGCCCGGGTCATCAGCGCGTCGAGTTGCAGATCCGAACCGAGGAGATGCACCGCATCGCCGAACTCGGCATTGCCGCCCATGCGCTCTACAAGGAGAACAAGGCTGGTGATAGTCTGCGCCTGGAAGGAGAGAGCCGGGCCTTTGCCTGGTTGCGCCGGACCATGGCGATGCTTGCCGAGGGCGACAACCCCGAAGAATTCCTCGAGCATACCAAACTCGAGCTGTTCCAGGACCAGGTGTTCTGCTTCACGCCGAAGGGCAAGCTGATCACCTTGCCACGCGGGGCCAATGCCATCGATTTCGCCTATGCCGTGCATACCGACGTCGGCAACACGGCGGTGGGCTGCCGCGTCAACGGCCGTACTACGCCGCTGGTCTCCGAACTCTACAATGGCGACGAGGTCGCCATCATCACCGCCAAGCAGCAGACGCCCCCGGCGGCCTGGGAAACGCTGGTGGTCACGGGCCGGGCGCGCGCCGCCATTCGCCGTGCCACGCGCACGGCGGTGCGGGCGCAATATGCCGGGCTCGGCCAACGCATCATCGAACGCGCCTTCGAGCGGTTGGAGAAGACCTACAGCCCCGATGCCTTGCAGGGAGCGCTCAAGCGCCTCGCCCGCAAAAGCGTGGACGATGTGCTCACAGCCGTCGGCCGTGGCGAAATGCGTTCGCAGGATGTGGTGCGGGCGGTGTTCCCCGACTTCAAGCTCGAACAGTCGAGCCATGCCGCTGCCGGGCTCGACGAGACCTGGTTCGGCCTGCAGGGCGGACAGAATCTGCGCTTCAAGCTGCAAGGTGGCGGTGATCCCGCCAAGGCCGCCATCCCCGTGCGTGGCCTGATGGGTGATCTGCCGGTGCGTTTTGCCGAAGGCGGGGCGGTGCCGGGTGACCGTATCGTGGCCATCCTCACCCCGGGCGAGGCGATCACCATCTATCCGATTCAGTCGCAGGCGCTGGCCGATTTCGAAGACAGGCCCGAGCTTTGGCTCGACGTGCGTTGGGATCTGGAAGCGGCCCGCGCCGAGCGCTATCCCGCCCGGGTCCAGGTGGTGTCGATCAATGAGCCCGGCACGCTTGCCCAGATCGCCCAGGTTGTCGCCGAGACCGACGGCAACATCGACAATCTCGCCATGCAGCGCCGCTCCTTCGACATGACCGAGATGATCATCGATCTCGAGGTCTACGACCTCAAGCATCTGCTGGCCATCATCGACGGCTTGCGGGCCCGCAAGGTGGTGAGCGAGGTGCAACGGGTGATCTGACGGCCGGCTCGACCTTTGATGGGACCTTCATCTGCGGGCGTTCGGCGCTACGCGATCAGCTGCATTGCCCACCGATGCTGGTCATCCCGATTACGCGCCCGAACATTAGGCTGACGAGGACGGCGCAGGTGCGGTCGTAGGCAAGGCCGTAGCGAGCCAGGATCCGCTTCTGCTCGGGCAGCGGGATGGGTGGCGTGTCGCCGCGCTGGCGGAAGTCGAGGCGATTGCCCAGATAGACCAGACGAATGGTGCCACCTTCCTCTGCGCGAAAATCCGGCTTGCCGTAGCGCTCGACGAAGGCCTGTTCCGACGAGCCCATCGAGAACAGCGGCCGGATTCCGCCATCGCCGATCGCGCATCCGCTGAGCAGCAGCGACAGGCAGAAGATCAACTTTCTCACAGCACTCGCACTCCATACCTCGAGAAAACGGGAAATTGGCGGCTAAACCGTGTTGCGATTAGATGAAGTCTCTCGGAATCGCAAAGCCATGTCTAAGATCTCCCGTCAGCAACCGAAAGGCGGGGCACCGTTGTTGACTTTTCGCGAAATTTTCGCCCTCCGACCAGTATCGGCCATTGATCTGCACGCCCTGGAAGCGTAGCCCGTACAGCCGGAAAAACCAGGAGATGATGATGACGCAGGATGAGGTGCTGGCGGAATTCCGGGCGGCGGGAGCATTGCTCGAAGGACATTTCATCCTGACGTCGGGGCGCCATTCGGCGGTCTACCTGCAGAAGAATCTCGTCTTCATGGATCCCCCCCGCACCGAGCGTCTGTGCCGCGCCCTGGCCGAGCGCATCCGTGCCGCCTTCGGGCCCATCGACATGGTGGTGTCGCCGGCCGTGGGCGGCATCGTGCCGGGCTACGAGACCGCGCGTGCGCTCGGCGCCAAGACGGTGTTCGTGGAACGCGAGAACGGCCAATTCCAGTTGCGGCGCGGCTTCGCCATTCCCAAGGGTGCGCGCGTTGTGATGGTGGAGGACATCATCACCACCGGCCTGTCCTCGCGCGAATGCCTGGCATCCATCGCCAACCAGCCCGGCGAGATCGTGGGCGCGGCCTGCCTGATCGACCGCTCGGGCGGCAAGGCCGATCTCGGCAAACCCTTGGTGGCCCTGGCGACCCTCGACATCCCGACCTTCGAGGCCGACAAGCTGCCGCCGGAACTCGCCAACCAGCCGGCCGTCAAGCCCGGCAGCCGCGCTCTTGCGGGACAGGCTTGAAAATGACCTCCGCCGCTCTGCCCAAGATTCTTCGTCTCGGCGTCAATGTCGACCACGTCGCCACCGTGCGCAATGCGCGCGGCGGCCCCTGGCCCGATCCCGTCCGCGCCGCGCATCTGGCGGTCGAGGCTGGCGCTGACGGCATTACCGCGCATCTGCGCGAGGATAGGCGCCATATCCGCGATGCCGACATCCGCCGCATCCGCACCGAGGTGAAGGCACCGCTGAATTTCGAAATGGCGGTGACCGACGAAATGCTGGCAATCGCGCTGGACGTGAAGCCCCACGCTGTTTGCCTGGTGCCGGAAAAGCGTGAGGAGCGCACCACCGAGGGAGGACTGGACGTCAGGGCCGCCGAAGCCAATCTGAGAGCGGCGATCCCACAGCTCAAGGAAAGCGCCATCCGCGTCTCCCTGTTTGTCGAACCGGACAGGGCGGTGCTGGAGGCGTGCGCCGCTCTGGGTGCCGATATCGTGGAACTGCATACGGGAACCTGGTGCGAGGCGGTCGCCTCGGGGGAGACCGGCCACGCCGCCGCGGAGTTCGAGCGTCTGAAGCTTGGTGCGTCCATCGCTGCCGGGCTCGGGCTGGAAGTGCATGCCGGGCACGGGCTTGATTTCGAGACCTCCGAAATCCTGGCTGCGGTGCCCGAATTCGCCGAGTTCAATACCGGGCATTTCCTCATCGGAGAGGCTATATTCGTCGGGCTCGCGGAGAGCATCCGTACCGTCAAGGCGGCGATGGCGGCCGGACGGAGCCGGGCCGGATGATCATCGGCATCGGCAGCGATCTTTGCGACATCAGACGGATCGAGGCTGCCCTCGCGCGCTATGGCGAGCGTTTTCAACAGCGCTGCTTCACCGAGGCCGAGCGCGCCAAGGCGGCCGGCCGTGCCGACAAGGCCGGCACGCTGGCCAAACGCTTCGCTGCCAAGGAGGCATGCTCGAAAGCGCTGGGGACCGGCATCAGCGGAATCCATTGGCATGACATGGAAATCCTCAATGCGGAGAGCGGCCGGCCCGAATTGCGGCTGACCGGCGCGGCTTTGCAACTGCTCGACAGCCTGCTGCCGGCAGGACATGAAGCCCATATTCATCTTAGCCTGACCGACGAGCATCCTCTGGCGCAGGCCTTCGTGGTGATCGAGGCCCGACTGCGTGTTTGAACGCGGGGCTGGCCGTTTGCCGCGCAATTGCCGAAATCATGCTGTTTGTGGCGGACGTGGCCTGTGAATGATTGACCTCGTCAGGGCATCTCGAAGGCAGGCTCCGGCGTTGCACCCTCAATCCGCAGGGGTTATAGCAGCCGCAACAGAGTTGTTTCGTTACAAAGCTTCCGGAGCTTGCCTCAAGGCCGACTCCGGAAGCTTTGCGTAATTTCAAGGTTCTTGTGGAATCTTGGACCGGAGCGATATTCCGAGGCTCCGGTCCCGCCAAGGACCGCCTCCAAAGATGGAAGACCGATGAGCGTGGCCAGCCAACCGAACAAGACGCCCGACACCAGCGGCGCCGCCAAGAAGACGTCGAAGGATGGCGGTATCGGCGAACTGATCAAGATCATCATTCACGCCCTTATCATTGCGCTGGTGGTCCGCACGGCCCTGTTCCAGCCGTTCAACATTCCGTCCGGTTCGCTGATCCCGACGCTTCTGGTCGGCGACTACGTCATGGTCTCGAAATACAGCTATGGCTGGTCGCGCTATTCGGTGCCGGTGATTTCCGGCTTCCTGCCCTCCGGCCGCTTGTGGGCGGGCGAGGGGCCGAAGCGCGGCGACATCGCCGTGTTCAAGCTGCCCAAGGACAATTCGACCGATTTCATCAAGCGCGTCATCGGCCTGCCCGGCGATCGGATCCAGGTGCGCCAGGGCCGACTGTTCATCAACGGCACCATGGTTCAGCGCGAACAGGCGGGCACCTATCTGGTCAAGGACGAATTCGGGCGCGACAAGCAGGTGCCGAAGTATATCGAAACCCTGCCCAATGGCGTGAAGCACGAGGTCATCGAAATCCAGGGCGACAGCGGTTATTACGACAACACCGATGAATATGTCGTGCCGCCGGGCAACTACTTCATGATGGGTGACAACCGCGACAATTCCGATGATTCGCGCGATCTTGCCGCCGTCGGTTACGTGCCGCTCGATAATTTCGTCGGCAAGGGCCAGATCATCTTCTTCTCCGTCGCCGATGACGCCTCGCCTCTCGCTTTCTGGCAGTGGCCGTGGACCGTGCGCGGCAGCCGTTTGTTCTCGCTCATTCGATAATGGCGGATCAGACCACGTCTGACGGAGTGTTGCGTCGAATTTGGCCTCATGCGAGCCGCTCCAACAGATTGCTGTTTGCTGGTGGCGCTATGCTGTTGCTCGCCTCTTGCCGCAATTTCTCGGTGCCGAGTGGTTCCAACATTCCTACGCTGCTCGTGGGTGACGTCGTGATGGTGTTGCCCTTCGGCGAGGGACCTTTAGTCGGGGCCCCCGCTCGTGGCGACATGGCGGTATTCCGATTGCCCAAGGATCGCTCCACCTATTTCATCAAGCGGGTGATCGGCCTGCCGGGAGATCGCATCCAGATGCGCGATGGCCATCTGTTCATCAACGGAAGCAGGGTGCCGCGCGAGCCGGCCGGCAGCTACAAAGCGGAGATGGCGTTTAGCGTCGACAAACAGGTGCCGAAATATCGGGAGACCTTGTCGAACGGACGGAATTATGAAGTCATCGAGGTCAGTGAAGACATTGGCTTTTACGACAATACCGATGAATATGTCGTTCCGGCCGGCCATTATTTCACGATGGGCGACAATCGCGACAATTCCGATGACTCGCGCGATCTCGCCGGTGTCGGCTATATTCCGCTTGAGAATTTCGTGGGCAAACCCTGGCGGGTCCTGTTCTCGACGGCCAAGGGACAAATGCGCCTGTTTAAGATCGTACAATGAGCTCGAAGAAGAAACCTCCGCTTGAAACTCTGGAAGCCGCGCTCGGCCATGTCTTTGCCGATCGCTCTGTCTTGGAGCGAGCGTTGACGCATATCAGCTTTCTCGACGGGCCGGCTAGGCTGGAGAGTTATCAGCGCCTGGAGTTTCTCGGCGACCGTGTGCTCGGGCTGGCGGTTGCCGACATGCTTTACAGCGTCTTCCCCGATGACGAGGAGGGCGCAATGTCGCGCCGGCTTTCCGACCTCGTGCGCAAGGAGACCTGCGCTGCCGTCGCAAACGACTGGGGGGTAGGCCCGCATGTCAAGCTCGGCCTTGGCGAGGCCCATTCGGGCGGGCGCAAGCGTGTCACCACGCTTGGCGATGTCTGCGAGGCCTTGATCGGCGGCGTCTTCGTCGACGCCGGCTATGATAAAGCGCGCGCCGTGGTCGAGAACGCCTGGCGCGAGCGGCTTCACGCTCCGGTCAGGCCGCCGAGCGATGCCAAGACCGCCTTGCAGGAATGGGCGCAGGGCCGTGCGTTGAAGGCCCCGACCTATCGCTTGGTTTCGCGTACCGGGCCCGATCACAATCCACGTTTCGTAATCGCCGTCGATATCGAGACGCTGGCCTCGGCCGAGGGCGAAGGCAAGTCCAAGCGCCTGGCCGAGCAGGCCGCCGCCACCGCCTTCATGGCACGCGAAGGCATCTCTCTGGAGGGGCGGCGGAGCTGAACTTTCGGCGGATATGGCCGACTGGCCTGCCCGGGACATGAACAAAACCGGCTTGCGGCGGCCCGGAGCGTTTTGTGGTTTGTCGGAAACGGGTCAAACCACAAAGACGCGTCGAAACGATGAGTTGGAGCAAAGTGCGATTCGGTAAAATCGAACTTTGTTCCAGGGCGTATCGCGCCGTATTTCGGAGCGCGAATGTCTGCTAGAACGTCGACAATGGTAGAATGTCCGAGCCCGTTCCTCGCGGACGCGTTCGGACATTCTGCTTGAGCCGGATTGATCCAAGAGCATTTTCCGGAAGAGTCGATAGACTGTTCGATTGAGAAAATGCGTTAAAACAAAGAGTTAGGGAAAATTGCGATGCGAAGAAATCGCAGTTTTCCCTAGAAAGAGCAAATGAACGAGACTACGCAAACAAGATGCGGCTTCGTCGCCCTGATCGGCGCACCCAATGCCGGCAAGTCCACGCTGATGAACGCCATCGTCGGCGCCAAGCTGTCGATCGTGACCCATAAGGTGCAGACGACGCGTGCGATCGTGCGCGGCATCGCCATCACAGGCGAAGCACAGATCATCTTCGTCGACACGCCTGGCATCTTCCAGCCCAGGCGCCGGCTCGATCGGGCCATGGTCACTACCGCATGGAGCGGAGCGGCCGATGCCGATGCCGTCTGCCTGCTGGTCGATGCCCAGCGCGGGCTCGACGAAGGCAATGAGGCCATCCTGCAAAAGCTTTCGGCAACCAAGCAGAAGCGCATCCTCATCCTCAACAAGATCGATGCGGTGAAGCGCGAAAAGCTGCTGGAGCTTGCCCAGGCCGTCAATGCGCGGCTGCCCTTCGAACAGACCTTCATGCTATCGGCGCTGACCGGCAGCGGCGTGGAAGATCTCACCCGTCATCTCGGCTCCATCATGCCAGCCGGACCCTGGCTCTATCCCGAGGACCAGATCTCGGATGCGCCCCTGCGTTCGCTGGCGGCCGAGATCACGCGCGAGAAGCTGTTCCTGCGACTGCATGATGAACTGCCCTACGAATCGACGGTGGAAACCACGGCGTGGACGTCGATGAAGGATGGTTCCGCCCGCATCGAGCAGACGATCTATGTCACGCGCGAGGGACACAAGAAGATTGTCATCGGCAAGGGTGGCGAAACCATCAAGGCGATCTCGATGGCGGCACGCAAGGAAATCGCGGCCATGGCCGAGGCGCCGGTGCATCTGTTCCTGTTCGTGAAGGTGCGCGAGAACTGGTCTGACGACCCCGAGCGCTATCGTGAAATGGGCCTGGACTTCCCGGTGGAGAAACCCTGAGGCAGGCGCCTTCCAATGCGTTTTGCGATTTGACGAAAATACCAACCCGATGGAATGGATCGACAGCGGTTACATATTGGGCGTGCGCCGCCACGGCGAATCCAGCGTGATCCTGGAGGCTATGACCCGGGATCACGGCCGTCATCTCGGCATGGTGCGGGGAGGGCGCTCGCGGACTTTGCAGCCTGTGCTGCAGCCTGGCAACGAGGTGCAACTCACCTGGCGCGCCCGGATCGAAGGTCATCTCGGTCATTTCGCCGTCGAGGGACTGACCTTGCATGCTGCTCGGTTCCTGTCCTCCCGGCTGGCCTTGTTCGCCATGACCCATGTGGCGGCCCTGGTCCGCCTGCTGCCCGAGCGCGATCCACATCCAGGGCTCCACGAGGCCTTCGGCCACCTCATAGAGGTGCTTGGAGACCCCGCCTTGGCGCCGGCGCTGATCGCAAGATTCGAACTTGAAATCCTGTCGGACCTCGGCTTCGGCCTCGATCTGGCCGCCTGCGCCGTCACCGGCCGGCGGGACGACCTGATCTATGTCTCGCCCAAGAGTGGGCGGGCGGTCTGCCGGGAAGCTGGAACTCCCTGGCATGACAGGCTGTTGCGCTTGCCAGCCTTTCTGCGCGGAGAGGAAGGCGTGCCTGGCGCTGGCGACATCGCGGATGGCTTGCGCCTCACCCAATATTTCCTGGAGCGCGATGTCTTTGCGCCGCGCGGTCTTGCCATGCCCGAGGGTAGGCGTGTGCTGCTGGAAGACCTGGTGGTGGCGAAAGAAAAAGGTTAACCAATCCTTATTCCGCCAAAGTCGTTGGCTACGACCGCCGGGATGAAGTTCTCGAGGATGCCGCCGTGACGATCCGTCCTGTTTCCTTGTTGGCGATTACGTTCTGTCTCGTTACTCTGCCGATGACACAGGCCCAGGCGGGCTGGCGTGACGCTCCCTTTTACGACGACGGAGGATGGGGCGGCGAGTTCGAGGCGCCCATGCGCCCCTATCACCCGCGGCCCATCTATCGCGAGGATGATGGAGGCTACGAGACCCGCAGCTTCTATCCGCGCCCGTGGGTGAGGGGGCCGGCCTATGCTCCGGATCTCGACGCCCCCTATGACGTCCTGCCGGAGGAGCGTGGCCCGGCGATGCGACCGCTGCGGCCGCCCCGCCGTCTTGTCGGGACGCCGCAAAGCCTGCCGCGTCCGGCTCTGCCCAAACCGCGCAGCGCAGCCCTGTCTGCACCGAAAAAGCTCGAACCGGCCAAAACTCTGCCGCTCGCTGCTGCGCCCAAACCGCGCCCCGAGCCGGTTCAGGAGGCAAGAGCCCTGCCGGTGCCGCGGCCGAATCTCGAAAGTATGGATTTCGAGCCCGCGAAATAGAACAGCGCTCGTCCTTACGGCTCCCGGTGATCGGTCAAATAGTAAAAGCGTTCAGGCCGGTATCTTCGTTCGAGCCACATAGAGTGCGAGGGCGGCGGCATTCGAGACGTTGAGGCTTTTGATCTCGCCGGGCATGTCGAGCCGGGCCAAGGCATCGCAGAGCGAACGGGTGCGCTGACGCAGGCCCTTGCCCTCGGCGCCGAGCACAAGGGCCAGCGGCCCGGCGAACACGGTGCCTTCCAATGTTGCCGGTCCTTCCGAGTCGAGACCGATTCGCGTCACGCCGCTCGCTTCCATTTCATCCAGCGTGTCGCCGAGATTGCGTACGGAAACGACCGGTACATGTTCGAGGCCGCCCGAGGCCGATTTGGCGAGCACGCCGGTGGCGGCTGGTGAATGGCGCTCGGTCGTGATGATCGCAGCCACCTTGAAGGCGGCGGCCGAGCGGATGATGGCGCCGACATTATGGGGATCGGTGATCTGGTCGAGCACCAGGACGATATCTTGCGCGCCGAGCTCGCCGAAGGCGGGAGCGGGCAGGGGAGCCGCCTCCAGATAGAGGCCCTGGTGAATCGAATCGGGCGTGAGCAGACGGTCGATGTCGCCGGGACGGACGGTTTCTGGCTTGATTCTCGTCTCGACCTTCTCGTCGGCCAGCCTTTTCAGGGCATTTTCGGTGGCGAGTAGCCGCTTGAGCTTGCGGTTGGGGTTCTGCAGCGCTTCACGCACCGGGTGCCAGCCATAGATCACCACGGTTTCCGGCGTCGCTTCGCCAGCGTAGCCCCGATGGTGGCCGCGATGGCCTCTGCGGTCCCTGTCCTTCATGTTTTTCTCCGTTCCGGAGACTGCCCATGACATGCCCGGCGCGCCAAAAAAAGCCCCGTCCGCGATTAAGTGTAAAAACTCGTCGTCAATCTTCGCCTTTTAGGTTGACAGGCACCGATCCCCTCACCATAACGGCGCCCTCTGAACGAAGCGGTCGCGCCACTTGGCCGCTTCGATTTCGCAGCGGTGTCACAGCGTTGCGGAAGGACGTTTTGGAGGGGTGCCCGAGTGGTTAAAGGGGACGGACTGTAAATCCGTTGGCTCAGCCTACGTTGGTTCGAATCCAACCCCCTCCACCAAACGTCCAAAGAATACTGTGCTTGGTCGCGGGTGTAGCTCAATGGTAGAGCAGCAGCCTTCCAAGCTGAATACGAGGGTTCGATTCCCTTCACCCGCTCCACTCCCTTCCGGTCGGATTTTGGGCCGCACACGCGCCGTGCTCCATTCTCTTCTTGCGCGTTGCCGCAAAAACCCCTATCGAGCCGCCCGATATTTCGCACCGGCGAAATACCCAATCCTCCAATGCTGGAAACGGGGCTATGGCCAAAGAGAAATTTGAACGCAACAAGCCGCACTGCAACATCGGCACGATTGGTCACGTTGACCATGGCAAGACGTCGCTGACAGCGGCGATCACGAAGGTGCTTGCCGAGACGGGCGGTGCGACGTTCACGGCGTATGACCAGATCGACAAGGCACCGGAAGAGAAGGCTCGTGGCATCACGATCTCGACGGCGCATGTGGAGTATGAGACGAAGAACCGTCACTACGCCCACGTCGACTGCCCCGGGCATGCCGACTATGTTAAGAACATGATCACGGGCGCGGCGCAGATGGACGGCGCGATCCTGGTTGTTTCGGCAGCGGACGGCCCGATGCCTCAGACGCGCGAGCACATTCTGCTGGCCCGCCAGGTCGGCGTTCCGGCGCTGGTCGTGTTCCTGAACAAGGTCGACCTTGTCGACGATCCGGAGCTGCTTGAGCTGGTTGAGATGGAAGTTCGCGAGCTTTTGTCGAAGTACGAGTTCCCCGGCGACGACATTCCGATCACGATGGGCTCTGCGAAGGCTGCTCTGGACAACGTCAACCCGGCGATTGGTCATGACGCGGTGCTGAAGCTGATGCAGACGGTTGACGACTACATCCCGCAGCCCGAGCGTCCGATCGACCAGCCCTTCCTGATGCCGGTTGAAGACGTGTTCTCGATCTCGGGCCGTGGCACGGTCGTGACCGGCCGTGTCGAGCGCGGCATCGTCAAGGTTGGCGAGGAAGTCGAGATCGTCGGCATCCGCGCCACGCAGAAGACGACGGTGACGGGCGTCGAGATGTTCCGCAAGCTTCTGGACCAGGGCCAGGCTGGCGACAACATCGGCGCGCTGCTGCGCGGCACCAAGCGTGAGGACGTGGAGCGCGGGCAGGTGCTGTGCAAGCCCGGTTCGGTGAAGCCGCACACCAAGTTCAAGGCCGAAGCCTACATCCTGACCAAGGAAGAGGGCGGTCGTCATACGCCGTTCTTCGGCAACTACCGTCCGCAGTTCTACTTCCGCACGACGGACGTGACGGGCGTGGTGACGCTGCCTGAGGGTACGGAGATGGTGATGCCTGGCGACAACATCGCCATGGAAGTGAACCTGATCGTGCCGATCGCCATGGAAGAGAAGCTGCGCTTCGCCATCCGTGAAGGCGGTCGTACCGTCGGCGCCGGCGTCGTCGCCGCAATCATCGAATAAGAACGGGCGAAAGCTTGAGTTCGGAACGGCGCAGCCTTGGCTGCGCCGTTTTTGTTTGTATTGGTGGCTTTTGCGTAAAGTGTTTTTGACGCGTTTTCTTAATCGAAAAGTCTATCAACCTTTCTGAAAAACGCTCTATCCGCATTCGAGGAACAGGTCATGATCGTCGTCACTACCAATGATCTCCCAGGTTACCGCGTCGTGAAGCATTTCGGCGTGGTGCGGGGCATCACCGTGCGTTCGCGCAGCGTGATCGGCAATATTGGTGGCGCCATCCAGTCGGTGTTCGGCGGCAAGCTGTCGGTCTATACCAATCTGGCGGAAACCGCCCGGCAGGAAGCCTATGAGCTTCTCGTGCGTCATGCCGAGGAACTGGGCGCCAATGCCATCATCGCCATGCGCTACGATGCCAATGAGATCATGGATGGAATCACCGAGGTGCTGGCCTATGGCACCGCGGTGGCCGTCGAGCCGGTCTAAGCGAGGCCGGGGCAGCCCGGGTATGAAAACTGCCATGAAATGCGGAGCGCCTGCAGGTCCGTCGCACTTCTGCCCTGGCGGCGATGAAAATTTACACAGCGATCCCCATCTGTGGGATTGCGCCAAATCATTTGCGCGGCTATGTAGGCGCCGCGCGAGCAACGCGTAGGGGTATAGCTCAGCTGGTAGAGCGACGGTCTCCAAAACCGTAGGTCGCAGGTTCGATCCCTGCTGCCCCTGCCAATTTACGCGGATGAGGCGTTTAGCTTTTTTCGCTCTGTCATGAAAGCCGGGGGATGGGGCTTGGCCGCACCCTCGGTTTTGTGTTGGCAAAAACGGCCGGACAGGATTTGCAAGCCCGCTGGGCGGGATCGCAGACCCTGCGAGGTTCACAGTCGTCGCAGAGCCTGGCTGGCCGGATCATGTCCGCTTCATCCACGCTCCGCTCAGGCCCGGCCTTGCATTTGCAAGGTAGGATTTCGAAATGAGTGCCGGAACAATCCTGTTTCGGTCAAGGCGGTAGAACGATGGCAAAGACGACTCCGATGGAGTTCTTGCGACAGGTTCGCAACGAAACGAACAAGGTCACCTGGCCCACCCGCCGGGAAACCATGATCACGGCCCTCATGGTCGTCATCTTCACCATCGCCATGGCCATCTTCTTCTCCATCACGGATGCCGTGTTGATCCGTGCCGTCTCCTTCATCGTGAATCTGGGCCGCTAGGGAAAATCCATAATGGCCAAGCGCTGGTACATCGTTCACGCCTATTCCAACTTCGAGAACAAGGTCGCGCAGTCGATTCGCGAGCAGATCGCCCAGCGTGGGCTCTCCGATCTGTTCGAAGAGATCCTGGTGCCGACCGAAAAGGTCGTCGAGGTTCGCCGCGGCCGCAAGGTCGACACCGAACGCAAGTTCTTCCCCGGCTATGTGCTGGTGAAGTGCGACCTGACGGACGAGGTGCATCACCTCATCAAGAACACGCCGAAGGTCACCGGCTTCCTGGGTGCCGACAAGGCCAAGCCCGTGCCGATTCCCGACCGTGAGGCGGAGCGCATCAAGGGGCAGGTCGCCGATGGCGTCGAGCGTCCCAAGCCCTCCGTCAGCTTCGAGGTCGGCGAGCAGGTCAAGGTCGCGGACGGCCCGTTCGCATCCTTCAACGGCATCGTCGAGGAAGTCGACGAGGGGCGTGCCCGCCTCAAGGTGGCGGTTTCCATTTTCGGCCGGGCCACCCCGGTCGAACTCGAATATGGGCAGGTCGAGAAGGTTTGACCTGATTCCATACGCGGGAGGAGACATCGGGCCGATCGCCGCCCGATGAAACCGAACCGCGAAACTCCGGCCATCTCGATGGTCACCTGCCATCCTCTCGATGGCCTGCCATCCTCTTGATGGCTGATAACCGCGGGGCAACCCGCATAGGAGCAACAAATGGCGAAGAAAATTACGGGCTACGTCAAGCTTCAGGTTCCGGCCGGCGCCGCGAACCCGTCGCCGCCCATCGGCCCCGCGCTCGGTCAGCGCGGCCTGAACATCATGGAATTCTGCAAGGCTTTCAATGCGAAGACCGCGCAGATGACCAAGGGCATGCCGATCCCGGTCATCATCACGGCCTATCAGGACCGTTCCTTCACCTTCGAACTGAAGCTTCCCCCGGTGTCCTACTGGGTCAAGGAAGCTGCCGGCATCAAGTCGGGTTCACAGACCCCCGGCAAGGGCGCCAAGGCTGGCAAGATCACGATCGCCCAGATCCGTGAGATCGCCGAGAAGAAGCTGCCCGACCTCAACTGCGATACGGTCGAGGCCGCTATGGCCATGGTGAAGGGTTCCGCCCAGTCGATGGGCCTCGAGATCGTCGGGTGATATGATGGCACATCAAGGAAAGCGTATTCGCGCGGCCAAGGAAGGCATTGACCGCATCAAGCTCTACGGCCTGGATGAGGCTGTGGCCCTGATCAAGGACCGCGCCAAGGCCAAGTTCGACGAAACCGTCGAGATCGCCATGAATCTGGGCGTCGATCCTCGCCATGCCGACCAGATGGTCCGCGGTGTTTGCAACCTGCCCAACGGTTCGGGCCGGACGCTGCGCGTGGCCGTGTTCGCCCGGGGCGCCAAGGCTGACGAAGCCCGCGCTGCCGGTGCCGATGTGGTGGGCGCAGAGGATCTCGTCGAGATCGTCAATGGCGGCAAGATCGATTTCGATCGCTGCATCGCCACCCCGGACATGATGCCGCTGGTCGGTCGTCTGGGTAAGGTGCTCGGCCCGCGCGGCATGATGCCGAACCCGAAGGTCGGTACCGTGACCATGGACGTCACCTCGGCCGTGCAGGCTTCGAAGGGTGGTTCGGTCGAGTTCCGTGTCGAGAAGGCCGGCATCGTGCATGGCGCCATCGGCAAGGCCTCGTTCTCGGCCGACAAGCTCGCCGAGAACATCAAGGCTTTCGCCGACGCCGTGGTCAAGGCCAAGCCGACTGGCGCGAAGGGCACCTATGTCCAGCGCGTCGCCCTGTCTTCGACCATGGGCCCCGGCGTGAAGATCGATCCGGCCAGCGTGCTCAGCGCCTGATCCGTTTTGCATCGAACGATTTGAAAACCCCGCCGAAGCAGCTTCGGCGGGGTTTTCTATGTTCGAGTTGGTCTAGAGGCAGCTTTTTCGCGCCATGACGCAAGATCCAGGAAGACTGGATCGTCACCATCCGAGTAGGTACACCAACCATCCGCCTCTTCGGTGAGAAGGCGCAGGAGCTGCGCCTGTCTTGCGGTTATCGTTCCATGGCCGTATGGCGCCTCCCGGGCGATTTGCCAAAGGTCATATTCCAGATCTGACATCCAGCCGGCGTAGTAGCATTGCTCGCTGATACCCCTCATCAGTGCCAGCAACCCCAGCGCAGCACCCCTCTGCGGGCTTTCCGTAAAGAGGCAATTGATCGTCGCTCCCGAGATTTCCAACTTGTACATCCCCGTCGCCTTGGTATCCTGGGGGCAAGCAAGCTGCTGCGACATTGGCAGGTCAACGTGTTTCGATCGCGTCTTGAAAAATTGGGGTAACGATCAAATTCCCCCTTGGCAATTCGGCCAAGAGGGACTATATCGCGCTTCTCACTGAACTGATCAAAGGTTCATGACCCTGGGATGTGTAAACAGCCCGGGATTTTTGCTGTCCAAAGCAATTTGGACGGTAGGCTGGTCGGAAGGGTTTTCGAGCCTTGACGGCCATGTCCTGTCCGAGACTGCAGGCGCAGGGAAACCTGCTTAATCGCCGGGAGAGGCCCTGAAAAGCGCTCCTTTTGGCCTGCATAGACGGGGAAGACCGGTTTTCGGTATCCGCCTCGCGGCTGCCTCGTGAATTGGTTCGATCCGACTCGCTCGTTGTGATGGCATGTGTCATTTTGACGCACGTCCGATAACGAGGGACAGGCAATCGAGCGTCGCCTTTCAAGGTTCCGGTTCGCCGGTATCCCTAAGGCGGCAAATGCAACGGTCGGCTTTCCTTTGAATTTGGGAAAGCTGCAACCGGAGAGAGCAACGTGGAAAGAGCGGAAAAGCAGGAGTTCATCGGCGTTCTCCAGGAAGTCTTCAAGGCTTCTGGCGTCGTCGTCGTAGCTCACTATTCCGGCCTGACCGTCGCCCAGATGCAGAACCTGCGCAAGCAGGCCAAGGCAGCTGGTGCGACCGTGAAGGTCGCTAAGAACCGCCTCGCCAAGATCGCTCTCGATGGCACGGATGTGGCCTCCATCGCGCCCCTCATGAAGGGCCCGACCTTGATCGCTTATTCCAGCGATCCTGTGGCTGCTCCGAAGGTCGCCGTCGACTTCGCCAAGGCCAACGACAAGTTCGTTATCCTCGGCGGCGCGATGGGCAAGACCTCTCTGAACCAGGATGGTGTCAAGGCGCTTGCGTCTCTGCCGTCTCTGGACGAACTGCGCGCCAAGCTTATCGGCCTTATCCAGGCCCCGGCTACCAAGGTCGCTCAGGTCGTCAACGCACCGGCTGCCAAGCTGGCTCGCGTGTTCGGAGCCTATGCCAAGCGAGACGAAGCGGCGTAAGGCCGTTCGCAACCCGATAAACCGGTACGAACCTAAACTAAGGATTACGGACAATGTCCAAGATTGAAAAGATCGTTGAAGACCTCTCGAGCCTGACGGTTCTGGAAGCCGCTGACCTCGCCAAGGCCCTGGAAGAGAAGTGGGGCGTTTCGGCTGCTGCTGCTGTTGCAGTGTCGGCTGGCCCGGCTGCTGCGGCCGCTCCGGCTGCTGAAGCTCAGACCGAGTTCACCGTTGTTCTGGCTGCTGCTGGCGACAAGAAGATCGAGGTCATCAAGGAAGTCCGCGCGATCACCGGCCTCGGCCTCAAGGAAGCCAAGGACCTGGTCGAAGCTGCTCCGAAGCCCGTCAAGGAAGCCGTGGCCAAGGAAGAAGCCGACAAGATCAAGGCTGCCCTCGAGAAGGTCGGCGCCAAGGTCGAGCTCAAGTAAGCGAGCTTGCTTCAGGCGATTTGGCCCCGGGGTTTCCCCCGGGGCCTTTTCGGCGTTTTGGGGCCTTGCGCACCAGATGCCGGAACGGCGGACCAGAGAATCTTCGAGATTTCGATCCAATTGGATGAGATCGTTCGGGATTTTCCGGTCTGCCGTGACGAGAATGGCGAGGGCCGGTGATCCGGCCGACAGTTTCAGCACCGGGCCGCACCAGCGGCGCTGTGCCGGGCGGGGAGGGCAATCTTCCCTGCGATTCAAATGCCTGCAGGATCGGTGCAATGGTGCCGGGCCTGCTTGAAAGGACGAGGACCACATGGCTCAGACGACCAATGCCCGCAAGCGCGTCCGCCGGTTTTTCGGAAAGATCCGCGAAGTCGCGACGATGCCGAACCTGATCGAGGTTCAGAAGGCTTCCTACGACCAGTTTCTCCAGGTCTTGGAGCCCGAGAGCGGGCGGACGGATGAGGGATTGCAGACCGTATTCAAGTCGGTCTTCCCGATCTCGGACTTCTCCAACAAGGCGATGCTCGAATTCGTCCGCTACGAATTCGAAGCGCCGAAATATGACGTCGACGAGTGCCGCCAGCGCGGCATGACCTTTGCTGCGCCTCTCAAGGTGACACTGCGTCTGATCGTGTTCGATGTCGACGAGGAAACCGGCGCCCGCTCCGTGAAGGACATCAAGGAGCAGGACGTCTACATGGGCGACATGCCGCTCATGACCTCGAACGGCACCTTCATCGTCAACGGCACCGAGCGCGTCATCGTCTCCCAGATGCACCGTTCGCCGGGCGTGTTCTTCGATCACGACAAGGGCAAGACCCACTCGTCGGGCAAGCTCCTGTTCGCCGCACGCATCATTCCCTATCGCGGCTCCTGGCTCGACATCGAGTTCGATGCCAAGGACATCGTGCATGCGCGCATCGATCGCCGCCGCAAGATCCCGGTCTCCTCGCTGCTCTTTGCCCTCGGCATGGATGGCGAAGAAATTCTGCGTACCTTCTACAACTCCATCACCTATGTCCGCGACAAGGATGGCTGGCGCGTTCCCTATGACTGGAACCGTCTGAAGGGCGTCAAGCCGACCATCGATCTCATCGACGCCGATACCGGCGAAGTCGTGGTTGAAGCCGGCAAGAAACTGACGGCGCGTTCTGCCCGCGCGCTGGCCGACAAGGGCCTCAAGGCCCTGCGCGTCACGGATGAGGATCTGATCGGCCGTTACGTCGCCGAGGACATCGTCAATCTCAACACGGGCGAGGTCTATCTGGAAGCTGGCGACGAGCTCAGCGAGAAGAACCTGAAGCTGCTCGGCGACGAGGGTTTCGACGAGATTCCCGTGCTCGACATCGATCACGTCACGGTTGGTGGCTACATCCGCAACACGCTGGCGGTCGACAAGAACAACTCGCGCGAAGAGGCCTT
Organism: Labrys sp. F242; assembly: GCF_057813875.1. Taxonomy (NCBI): domain Bacteria; kingdom Pseudomonadati; phylum Pseudomonadota; class Alphaproteobacteria; order Hyphomicrobiales; family Xanthobacteraceae; genus Labrys; species Labrys sp. F242. The sequence goes on from NZ_JBVASG010000001.1 coordinate 1,251,690, forward strand.
GTTCGACATCTATCGCGTGATGCGTCCGGGTGAGCCGCCGACGATCGACTCCGCCGAGGCGATGTTCCAGTCGCTGTTCTTCGATTCCGAGCGTTACGACCTCTCGTCGGTCGGCCGCGTCAAGATGAACATGCGCCTCGACCTCGATGCCGAGGATACCGTCCGCGTGCTGCGCAAGGACGACATCCTGGCCGTGGTCAAGACGCTGGTGGACCTGCGCGACGGCAAGGGCGAGATCGACGACATCGATCATCTCGGCAACCGCCGCGTGCGCTCGGTCGGCGAGCTGATGGAAAATCAGTATCGCGTCGGCCTGCTGCGCATGGAGCGCGCCATCAAGGAGCGCATGTCCTCGGTCGACGTCGACACCGTAATGCCGCAGGATCTGATCAACGCCAAGCCGGCGGCTGCCGCCGTGCGCGAGTTCTTCGGCTCTTCGCAGCTCTCGCAGTTCATGGACCAGACCAACCCGCTGTCGGAAATCACCCACAAGCGTCGCCTGTCGGCGCTTGGCCCGGGTGGTCTGACCCGCGAGCGTGCCGGCTTCGAAGTGCGCGACGTGCATCCGACCCACTACGGCCGCATCTGCCCGATCGAGACGCCGGAAGGCCCGAATATCGGTCTGATCAACTCGCTGGCGACCTTTGCTCGCGTCAACAAATACGGCTTCATCGAGGCGCCCTACCGTCGCGTCCGCGACAGCAAGGTCACGCCCGAGGTCGTCTATCTGTCGGCGATGGAAGAGGGCAAATACTACGTCGCCCAGGCCAACATCCCGCTCGACCAGGAAGGTCGGCTGACCGAGGACTTCGTGGTCTGCCGTCATGCCGGTGAAAACGTCATGGTGACGCCTGACCGCGTCGACTACATGGACGTGTCGCCTAAGCAGCTGGTTTCGGTTGCCGCCGCGCTCATTCCCTTCATCGAGAATGACGACGCCAACCGGGCGCTGATGGGAGCGAACATGCAGCGCCAGGCCGTGCCGCTGGTGCGCGCCGATGCGCCGTTCGTCGGCACCGGCATGGAAAGCGTGGTGGCCCGTGACTCCGGCGCTGCCATCGGCGCCCGCCGCACCGGCATCGTCGACCAGATCGACGCGACGCGTATCGTTATCCGCGCCACCGCCGATCTCGATCCGACGCAGTCGGGCGTCGACATCTACCGCCTGATGAAGTTCCAGCGCTCCAACCAGTCGACCTGCATTACGCAGAAGCCGCTGGTCCGCGTCGGTGACGTCGTGAAGAAGGGTGACATCATCGCCGACGGTCCCTCGACCGAACTCGGCGAGCTGGCGCTTGGCCGTAACGTGCTCGTCGCGTTCATGCCCTGGAACGGCTACAACTTCGAGGACTCCATCCTGCTCAGCGAGAACATCGCCAAGGAGGACGTGTTCACCTCGATCCACATCGACGAATTCGAAGTGATGGCCCGCGATACCAAGCTGGGTCCGGAAGAAATCACGCGCGACATTCCGAACGTCTCGGAAGAGGCGCTGAAGAACTTGGACGAGGCTGGCATCGTCTATATCGGCGCCGAGGTGCAGGCCGGCGACATCCTGGTTGGCAAGATCACGCCGAAGGGCGAGAGCCCGATGACGCCGGAAGAAAAGCTCCTGCGCGCCATCTTCGGCGAAAAGGCCTCCGACGTGCGCGATACCTCGTTGCGTGTTCCCCCGGGCGTCACCGGCACCATCGTCGAAGTGCGCGTGTTCAACCGCCACGGCGTCGACAAGGACGAGCGTGCCCAGGCGATCGAGCGCGAAGAGATCGAGCGCCTGGCCAAGGACCGTGACGACGAGCAGGCGATCCTCGACCGCAACGTCTATCAGCGTCTCGTCGAATTGCTCGAGGGCAAGGCGGCGATTGGCGGGCCTAAGGGCTTCAAGAAGGAGACGGTGCTTACTGCCGACGTGATGCAGGAGTATCCGCGCTCGCAGTGGTGGAACTTCGCCGTGGCCGACGACGCTCTGATGAGCGAGGTCGAGGCCATGCGCAAGCAGTACGACGAATCCAAGAAGCGCCTTGAACAGCGCTTCCTGGACAAGGTCGAGAAGCTGCAGCGTGGCGACGAACTGCCGCCCGGCGTGATGAAGATGGTCAAGGTCTTCGTCGCCGTGAAGCGCAAGATCCAGCCGGGTGACAAGATGGCCGGCCGTCACGGCAACAAGGGCGTGGTTTCGCGCATCATGCCGATCGAAGACATGCCTTTCCTCGAGGATGGCACGCCGGTCGACATCGTGCTCAACCCGCTCGGCGTTCCCAGCCGCATGAATGTCGGTCAGATTCTCGAAACCCATATGGGTTGGGCAGCTGCCGGTCTCGGCAAACTCGTTGGCGATGCCATCGACGCCTATAAGAGGGGCAAGGGGGCCAAGCAGCTCAAGGATACGCTCGACCGCATCTACGGCAAAAATGAAGAGATCGAGTCCATGGACGAGCGTGAGCTCGTCGACATGTCCTCGACGCTTCGCCGCGGCGTGCCGATCGCGACCCCGGTCTTCGACGGCGCCAAGGAAAGCGACATCGTCGACTTCCTCAGGATGGCGGGGCATGACGCCTCGGGTCAGGTGCAGCTCTATGACGGGCGCACGGGCAATCCCTTCGACCGCAAGGTGACAGTCGGCTACATCTACATGCTGAAGCTGCACCATCTGGTCGACGACAAGATCCATGCCCGTTCGATCGGCCCGTACTCGCTGGTCACGCAGCAGCCGCTGGGTGGCAAGGCGCAGTTCGGCGGTCAGCGCTTCGGCGAAATGGAGGTGTGGGCCCTGGAAGCCTACGGCGCCGCCTACACGCTGCAGGAGATGCTCACCGTCAAGTCGGACGACGTGGCGGGCCGCACCAAGGTCTACGAGGCCATCGTGCGCGGCGACGACACCTTCGAGGCGGGCATTCCGGAATCGTTCAACGTGCTGGTCAAGGAAATGCGTTCGCTGGGCCTCAATGTCGAGCTCACCGGCCTGCGCAACGCCGACCAGATGCTGCCGCCGGCCGAAGCTGCCGAGTGACATTGCCCGGGAGGCGGGTCTTCGGACCCGCCGTGACCGTGCCGCGAATGAGGCGGGTCTGAAGACCCGCCCCCCATTTTTATCCGCGCGGGCAGGGGCGTTGGCCCCGCCTTAGCGCAAACCTGGAGACGGCCATGAACCAAGAGGTCATGAATCTCTTCAATCCGGTAGCGCAGCCGCAGACCTTCGATCAGATCAAGATCTCGATCGCTTCGCCGGAAAAGATTCTTTCCTGGTCCTACGGCGAGATCAAGAAGCCGGAGACCATTAACTACCGTACGTTCAAGCCCGAGCGTGACGGCTTGTTCTGCGCGCGCATCTTCGGACCCATCAAGGATTACGAGTGCTTGTGCGGCAAGTACAAGCGCATGAAGTACAAGGGCGTCATCTGCGAGAAGTGCGGCGTCGAAGTCACGCTGTCGCGCGTCCGCCGCGAGCGCATGGGCCATATCGAACTCGCTGCGCCCGTCGCCCATATCTGGTTCCTGAAGTCGCTGCCGAGCCGCATCGGCCTCTTGATGGATATGACGCTCAAGGATCTCGAGCGCATCCTGTACTTCGAATATTACGTTGTGATCGAGCCCGGCCTTACCCCCTTGAAGGAGCGTCAACTCCTCTCTGAGGATGAGTATGCGCGCGCTCAGGACGAGTATGGCGAGGACAGCTTCACCGCGATGATCGGCGCCGAGGCCATCCGCGAGATGCTGCGCTCCATGGATCTGGAGAAGATCGCGGCGGATCTGCGCGTCGAGATCGCCGAGTCCACCTCGGAGCTCAAGCCTAAGAAACTGGCCAAGCGCCTGAAGATCATCGAGGCCTTCGTCCAGTCGGGCAACAAGCCTGAATGGATGATCCTGACGGCCGTGCCGGTGATCCCGCCGGATCTGCGCCCGCTCGTCCCGCTCGACGGTGGGCGCTTCGCGACCTCGGACCTCAACGATCTCTATCGCCGTGTCATCAACCGCAACAATCGTCTGAAGCGGCTGATCGAACTGCGTGCGCCTGACATCATCATCCGTAACGAAAAGCGCATGCTGCAGGAAGCTGTGGACGCGCTGTTCGACAATGGCCGCCGTGGCCGCGTCATCACCGGCGCCAACAAGCGCCCGCTGAAGTCGCTGTCCGACATGCTCAAGGGCAAGCAGGGCCGGTTCCGCCAGAACCTGCTCGGCAAGCGCGTCGACTATTCCGGCCGTTCGGTCATCGTCGTCGGTCCTGAGCTGAAGCTGCATCAGTGCGGCCTGCCCAAGAAGATGGCGCTGGAGCTGTTCAAGCCCTTTATTTATTCGCGTCTCGACGCCAAGGGGCTCTCCGCGACCGTCAAGCAGGCCAAGAAGTTGGTCGAGAAGGAAAAGCCGGAAGTCTGGGATATCCTCGACGAGGTCATCCGCGAGCATCCGGTGCTGCTCAACCGTGCTCCGACGCTGCATCGCCTTGGCATCCAGGCCTTCGAGCCGGTGCTGATCGAAGGCAAGGCCATCCAGCTGCATCCGCTTGTCTGCACCGCCTTCAATGCGGACTTCGACGGTGACCAGATGGCCGTGCACGTCCCGCTGTCGCTCGAAGCGCAGCTGGAAGCGCGCGTGCTGATGATGTCGACCAACAACATCCTGCATCCGGCCAATGGTCAGCCGATCATCGTACCGTCGCAGGACGTCGTGCTCGGCCTGTATTATGTGACGCTGATGTCGGACGGCGAGCCCGGGCAGGGCATGGTGTTCGGCAACGTCGGCGAACTCGATCATGCGATCGACAACAGAGTCGTCACGCTGCACTCGAAGATCAAGTGGCGCTGGAGGGGCATCGATGCCGAAGGCAACGAGGTCACCAAGATCTACGACACCACGCCCGGCCGCGTGAAGCTGGCCGAGCTGCTGCCGAAGAATCCCAAGATCTCCTTCGAGGCCGCCAACAATCTGATGACGAAGAAGGCAATCTCCGCCCTCATCGACGTCGTCTATCGCAACGTGGGTCAGAAGGAGGCGGTCATCTTCTGCGACCGCATCATGACGCTCGGCTTCTCCAACGCCTTCAAGGCGGGCATCTCCTTCGGCAAGGACGACATTGTCGTGCCGGAAAACAAGTGGAAGATCGTGGCCGAGACCGACGCTCTCGCGAAGGATTACGAGCAGCAGTACAATGACGGTCTGATCACCCAGGGTGAGAAGTACAACAAGGTCGTCGATGCCTGGGCCAAGTGTGCCGATCGTCTCGCAAAGGAGATGATGGACCGCATTTCGGCCGTGAAGAAGGACGAGAGCGGCCGCGACAAGCCGATCAACTCCATCTACATGATGGCGCACTCCTCGGCCCGCGGTTCGCCGGCCCAGATGCGTCAGCTCGGCGCCATGCGCGGCCTGATGGCCAAGCCGTCGGGTGAAATCATCGAGACGCCGATCATCTCGAACTTCAAGGAAGGCCTCACCGTGCTCGAGTACTTCAACTCGACCCACGGCGCCCGCAAGGGTCTGGCCGACACCGCCTTGAAGACGGCGAACTCGGGTTATCTGACGCGTCGTCTCGTCGACGTCGCCCAGGACTCGATCATCACCGAGACCGATTGCGGCTCGGAAGGCGGCATCGGTGTTCGTGCGATCGTCGATGCGGGCCAGGTCGTGGCTTCGCTCGGCATTCGCGTCCTCGGTCGTACCGCGGCTCAGAACATCACCGACCCCTCGACCGGCACCGTCATCGTGCCGAAGGGCGAGATGATCGACGAGAAGGCAGTCGACCTGATCAGTGCCTCGGGCCTGCAGGAGATCAAGATCCGTTCGGTGCTCACCTGCGAGACCAAGAACGGCGTCTGCGCCACCTGCTATGGTCGCGACCTGGCACGCGGCACGCGCGTCAATATGGGCGAGGCTGTCGGTGTCATTGCGGCGCAGTCGATCGGCGAGCCGGGTACGCAGCTCACCATGCGTACCTTCCACATCGGTGGCGCGGCGCAGATCAACGAGCAGTCGAACATCGAGTCGACCTTCGAGGGCACGGTCAAGATCCGTAACCGCAACGTGGTGCGGAACACGGACGGCGAGTTGATTGCCATGGCCCGCAACCTGGCTGTCGTGGTCCTCGACCATGACGGCACGGAGCGCTCGGTCAACCGCGTCCCCTATGGTGCCCGCATCAAGGTCGATGACGGTGACAAGATCAAGCGCGGCCAGCGTATCGCCGAGTGGGATCCCTACACCCGCCCGGTGATCACCGAACTCGACGGTGTGATCGGCTATGAGGATCTGGTCGACGGCATCTCGGTTAACGAGAGCGCCGACGAGTCGACCGGCATCACCAAGCGCGTGGTCTCCGACTGGCGGACGTCGAGCCGCTCGGCGGATCTGCGTCCGGCCTTGGTGATCAAGGGCGGCGACGGCAAGATCGCCAAGCTGTCGCGCGGCGGCGACGCCCGCTACTTCCTGGCGGCCGAATCCGTCATCTCGGTCGATCCAGGCTCGAAGGTGAATGCCGGCGACGTCATCGCCCGCGTGCCGCTGGAGAGCGCCAAGACCCGCGACATCACGGGCGGTCTGCCGCGCGTGGCCGAGTTGTTCGAGGCTCGTCGTCCGAAGGATGCGGCGATCATCGCCGAAATCACCGGCACGATCCAGTTCGGTCGCGACTACAAGAACAAGCGTCGTCTCGTGATCCAGCCGCATGAGGCTGATCAGGAGCCGGTCGAATATCTGATCCCGAAGGGCAAGCACATCCATCTCCAGGACGGCGACGTCGTCGAGAAGGGTGACTTCATCGTCGATGGTAACCCGGCTCCGCACGATATTCTGGCGGTCAAGGGCGTCGAGGAACTGGCGGCCTACCTGGTCAACGAAATCCAGGAAGTCTACCGCCTGCAGGGCGTGCAGATTAACGACAAGCACATCGAAGTGATCGTCCGGCAGATGCTGCAGAAGATCGAGGTCACCGACGCCGGTGAGACCGAGTTCCTACCCAGCGAGCAGGTCGACCGCATCGAGTTCGAAGAGGCCAACCTCAAGGCGGTCGAGGAGGGCAGGAAGCCCGCGGTGGGCCATCCGGTGCTGCTCGGCATCACCAAGGCTTCGCTGCAGACGCGTTCGTTCATCTCGGCGGCCTCCTTCCAGGAAACCACCCGCGTGCTCACCGAAGCTGCCGTCAACGGCAAGTCGGATACGCTGGAGGGCCTCAAGGAGAACGTCATCGTCGGCCGCCTCATCCCGGCCGGTACTGGTGCCCAGGTTGCTCGGGTCCGCGAGATCGCCAAGCGCCGCGACGATCTCATCCTGCAGCAGAAGCAGGCCGAGGCCGGTGTTCCGGCTACGCCGGCGGCCGAAGCCGAAGTCGTGGCATTGCCCGCGGCGGAGTAAGAAAATTCAACCGATCGGTTGAATGGGAGGGCGGCTTGTAAGAGCCGCCCTTTCGTCTTTGAGGGAGCCGTGATCATGACGAGGGAGGGGCAGACCCGAAGCCCGAAGTCATGCAAAACGGCAAAGGGGCTATGCGAAAGGCCCTATCGGCTCAAAAACCTCATTTATTGGTAAATTTGACACGCTTCGCGCTTGACGAGAGGCGAGTCGGCAGTTAAAGACCACATCACTTTCAGGGCGGGCCGTAAGCCGTATTGTTCCTGCAGTCGACAAGACGCGGAACTGATCGCTTAAACGCTGCCTCCGGGCTACCAGACACAGTTCCGGTCATGATCGTACGCTCTGCGTTGCGATCCTCTGTGGGTGTCGCGCTTGCATCCCCTAATAGGGAAGCTGGCGCGGTTTCGTTTTGCGTGATTGCTCACGCAGGGCAAAGCAGTGCGTTCGTAGGGGCGTACTAATCGATGTTGAAGGGCGAACGATGCCAACCATTAGCCAGCTGATCCGCAAGCCGCGCGAACCGAAAGTGTATCGCGAGAAGGCGCGCCACCTGGAAGCATGCCCGCAGAAGCGCGGTGTGTGCACTCGTGTGTATACGACGACTCCGAAGAAGCCGAACTCGGCTTTGCGTAAGGTTGCCAAGGTGCGTCTCACCAATGGCTTCGAGGTCATCGGCTACATCCCCGGCGAAGGCCATAACCTTCAGGAGCATTCCGTGGTCATGATCCGCGGCGGCCGCGTGAAGGATTTGCCCGGCGTCCGCTATCACATTCTCCGCGGCGTTCTCGATACCCAGGGTGTCAAGAACCGTAAGCAGCGCCGTTCGAAATACGGCGCGAAGCGTCCGAAGTAAGGGAAGATTTCACCATGTCCCGTCGCCATCGTGCAGAAAAGCGTGAGATCATTCCGGATCCGAAGTTCGGTGATCTCGTCGTGACCAAGTTCATGAATGCCATCATGTATGATGGCAAGAAGTCGGTTGCCGAGAAGATCGTCTACGACGCTTTCGACACCATCGAAGCCAAGGCCAAGCAGAGCCCGATCACGGTGTTCCAGACTGCCTTGTCGAATGTCGCCCCGGCGATCGAGGTTCGCTCCCGCCGCGTTGGTGGTGCGACCTATCAGGTCCCGGTCGAAGTTCGTCCGGAGCGCCGCCAGGCTCTCGCCATCCGTTGGATCCTCAGCGCGGCCCGTAACCGCAACGAGAAGACCATGGAAGAGAAGCTGTCGGGCGAGCTGCTCGACGCCTCCAACAATCGCGGCAACGCCGTGAAGAAACGCGAAGACACGCACCGGATGGCGGAAGCCAACCGCGCCTTCTCGCATTACCGCTGGTAAGCCGGAAGACAGGACTGAGGATCACACGATGGCCCGCACCCACGCGATCGAGGACTACCGCAACTTTGGTATTATGGCGCATATCGACGCCGGTAAGACCACGACGACCGAGCGGATCCTTTACTACACCGGCAAGTCCCACAAGATCGGCGAAGTCCATGACGGCGCCGCCACCATGGACTTCATGACCCAGGAGCAGGAGCGCGGCATCACGATCACGTCCGCCGCGACGACCGCTCTGTGGGCCGGCAAGCGCCTGAACATCATCGACACCCCCGGTCACGTCGACTTCACCATCGAAGTCGAGCGTTCGCTGCGCGTGCTCGACGGTGCCGTCTGCGTGCTCGACTCCAACCAAGGCGTCGAGCCTCAGACCGAGACCGTCTGGCGCCAGGGTGACAAGTACAAGGTTCCGCGTATCGTCTTCGCCAACAAGATGGATAAGACGGGCGCCGACTTCTACAAGTGCCTCGACGACATCGTGAAGCGCCTTGGCGCCAAGCCGATCGCCATTCAGCTGCCGATCGGTTCGGAGTCGAACTTCAAGGGCATCATCGATCTCGTTCGCATGAAGGCCGTGATCTGGTCGGGTGAATCGCTGGGCGCCGAGTTCGACGCCGATCTGCCGATCCCGGAAGACATGGTCGAGAAGGCCGTCGAGTACCGCAACATGCTCATCGAAGCTGCTGTGGAACTCGATGACGAGGTTCTCGCTGCCTTCTTCGATGGCCAGGAGCCGGATGAAGCGACGCTGAAGCGTCTGATCCGCAAGGCCGTCCTCACGGGCGCCTTCTATCCGGTTCTCGCTGGTTCCGCCTTCAAGAACAAGGGCGTACAGACCCTTCTTGATGCCGTGGTCGACTATCTGCCGTCGCCTGTCGACGTGCCGGCCATCAAGGGCATCGACCCGGAGACCGAAGAAGAAATCGAGCGCAAGTCTTCGGACTCCGAGCCTCTTTCTCTTCTCGGCTTCAAGATCATGGACGACCAGTATGGTGTCCTGACCTTCTGCCGCATCTACTCGGGCAAGCTCGAGAAGGGCGTCTCGCTGCTCAACTCCTCCCGCGAGAAGACCGAGCGTGTCGGCCGCATGGTACTCATGCATGCCAACAACCGCGAGGAAATCGCTGAAGCCTATGCTGGCGACATCGTCGCCTTGGTTGGCCTCAAGGACACCCGCACCGGCGACACCCTGTGCGATCCCAACAAGCCCGTCATCCTGGAACGCATGGAATTCCCCGAGCCCGTCATCGAAATGGCCGTGGAACCCAAGACCAAGGCGGACCAGGAAAAGATGGCTTTGGCCCTGATCAAGCTCGCTTCGGAGGATCCGTCCTTCCGTGTGTCGACCGATCAGGAATCCGGCCAGACCATCATCAAGGGCATGGGTGAACTCCATCTCGACATCAAGGTCGACATTCTGCGTCGTACCCACAAGGTCGAGGTCAATGTCGGCGCGCCGCAGGTGGCCTTCCGCGAGAAGATCACCAAAAAGGCCGAGATCGACTACACCCACAAGAAGCAGACCGGCGGTACCGGCCAGTTCGCTCGCGTCAAGTTCGTCGTCGAGCCGAACGAACCCGGCAAGGGCTTCGAATTCGAATCGAAGATCATCGGCGGTTCGGTGCCCAAGGAATATATTCCCGGCGTCGAAAAGGGCCTCAACTCGGTTCTGGGTGCGGGCATCGTCGCCGGCTTCCCGGTTGTCGACGTCAAGGTCACGCTGATCGACGGTGCCTTCCACGAAGTCGACTCGTCGGCTCTGGCCTTCGAAATCGCCTCGCGCGCCGCTCTTCGTGAAGGTTTGCAGAAGGGCCATTCGGTCCTGCTCGAGCCGATCATGAAGGTCGAAGTCGTTACCCCGGAAGAATATACCGGCTCGGTCATCGGCGATCTCAACTCCCGGCGTGGACAGATCCAGGGCCAGGACATGCGCGGCAACGCGAATGTCGTGAACGCCATGGTTCCGCTCATGAACATGTTCGGCTACGTCAACCAGCTGCGTTCCTTTACCCAGGGCCGCGCCAGCTACACGATGCAGTTCGATCATTACGAACAGGCGCCGTCCAACGTCGCTGCTGAAATCCAGGCGAAGTACGCCTGATCCCCTTGATTTGAGTTTCATCCGCCGTTTCGGCGACAGGTGAAGGAGGCCCCGATGGCCAAAGAGAAATTTGAACGCAACAAGCCGCACTGCAACATCGGCACGATTGGTCACGTTGACCATGGCAAGACGTCGCTGACAGCGGCGATCACGAAGGTGCTTGCCGAGACGGGCGGTGCGACGTTCACGGCGTATGACCAGATCGACAAGGCACCGGAAGAGAAGGCTCGTGGCATCACGATCTCGACGGCGCATGTGGAGTATGAGACGAAGAACCGTCACTACGCCCACGTCGACTGCCCCGGGCATGCCGACTATGTTAAGAACATGATCACGGGCGCGGCGCAGATGGACGGCGCGATCCTGGTTGTTTCGGCAGCGGACGGCCCGATGCCTCAGACGCGCGAGCACATTCTGCTGGCCCGCCAGGTCGGCGTTCCGGCGCTGGTCGTGTTCCTGAACAAGGTCGACCTTGTCGACGATCCGGAGCTGCTTGAGCTGGTTGAGATGGAAGTTCGCGAGCTTTTGTCGAAGTACGAGTTCCCCGGCGACGACATTCCGATCACGATGGGCTCTGCGAAGGCTGCTCTGGACAACGTCAACCCGGCGATTGGTCATGACGCGGTGCTGAAGCTGATGCAGACGGTTGACGACTACATCCCGCAGCCCGAGCGTCCGATCGACCAGCCCTTCCTGATGCCGGTTGAAGACGTGTTCTCGATCTCGGGCCGTGGCACGGTCGTGACCGGCCGTGTCGAGCGCGGCATCGTCAAGGTTGGCGAGGAAGTCGAGATCGTCGGCATCCGCGCCACGCAGAAGACGACGGTGACGGGCGTCGAGATGTTCCGCAAGCTTCTGGACCAGGGCCAGGCTGGCGACAACATCGGCGCGCTGCTGCGCGGCACCAAGCGTGAGGACGTGGAGCGCGGGCAGGTGCTGTGCAAGCCCGGTTCGGTGAAGCCGCACACCAAGTTCAAGGCCGAAGCCTACATCCTGACCAAGGAAGAGGGCGGTCGTCATACGCCGTTCTTCGGCAACTACCGTCCGCAGTTCTACTTCCGCACGACGGACGTGACGGGCGTGGTGACGCTGCCTGAGGGTACGGAGATGGTGATGCCTGGCGACAACATCGCCATGGAAGTGAACCTGATCGTGCCGATCGCCATGGAAGAGAAGCTGCGCTTCGCCATCCGTGAAGGCGGTCGTACCGTCGGCGCCGGCGTCGTCGCCGCAATCATCGAATAAGAGCTCATCAAAGCGCGTCTTTCGGCGCGCCGTTGAGCGGCGCGCCATTTAATTTTCGGAGTCAGGGCAATGAACGGCCAGAACATCCGCATCCGTCTCAAGGCGTTCGACCATCGTATTCTCGATACGTCGACCCGCGAGATCGTATCGACGGCCAAGCGCACTGGCGCCGCCGTCCGCGGACCGATCCCGCTGCCAACGCGGATCGAAAAATACACGGTGAACCGCTCGCCGCACGTGGACAAGAAATCGCGTGAGCAATTCGAGATGCGCACCCATAAGCGCCTGCTCGACATCGTAGACCCCACCCCGCAGACCGTGGACGCGCTCATGAAGCTCGACCTCGCCGCAGGCGTGGACGTCGAGATCAAGCTCTGATCAGGCTCCTCTAGGCTTAGGAACGAACGCCATGCGTTCTGGTGTCATTGCACAGAAGATCGGCATGAGCCGCGTCTATAACGACGCTGGCGAGCATGTCCCGGTCACGGTTCTCCGTATCGACGATTGCCAGGTCGTCGCTCACAGGACTAACGATAAGAACGGCTATACCGCGCTTCAGCTCGGTGCCGGCCTCGCCAAGGTCAAGAACACGACCAGGGCGCAGCGCGGCCACTTCGCTGTTGCCAACGTGGAGCCCAAGCGTAAGGTCGTCGAATTCCGCGTACCGGAAAGCGACCTGATTCCGGTTGGCGCAACGATCACCGCGGACCACTTCGTCCCCGGCCAGTTCGTCGACGTCACCGGTACTTCGATCGGCAAGGGTTTTGCCGGTTCGATGAAGCGCTGGAACTTTGCCGGCCACCGAGCCAGCCATGGTAACTCGATCACGCATCGTGCCCATGGTTCGACCGGTCAGCGGCAGGATCCGGGCAAGACGTTCGCCGGCAAGAAGATGGCGGGTCACATGGGTGACGAGCGCATCACCACCTTGAACCTCAAGGTCGTGCGCACCGACGTCGAGCGTGGCTTGATCCTGGTCGAGGGTGCCGTTCCCGGCGCCAAGGGCGGCTGGATCCTGGTGCGCGACGCCGTGAAGAAGCAGCTGCCGGAAGCAGCGCCGAAGCCCGGCGCATTCCGCTTGCCTGAAGCTGCAGCCGCAGCTGCTGGCGAGTGAGGAGGAGCCGATGAAACTCGCAATTACCACTCTCGAAGGCTCCGAAGCCGGTTCTGTCACGCTGTCGGACGAGATCTTCGGTCTCGAGCCGCGCACCGACATCCTGCAGCGCGTCGTGCGCTGGCAGCTGGCCAAGCGCCAGGCCGGTACGCACAAGACGCTGGGCCGGTCCGAAATCAACCGGACCAAGAAGAAGCTGTACAAGCAGAAGGGCACCGGTGGTGCTCGTCACGGTGCAGCCTCGGCTCCGCAGTTCCGTGGCGGTGGCCGCGCCTTCGGTCCGGTCGTGCGTTCCCACGCCCACGACCTGCCCAAGAAGGTTCGCGCTCTCGGCCTCAAGCATGCGCTTTCGTCCAAAGCGAAAACGCAGCAGCTGATCATCGTCGACAAGGCCGTCGCCGAAGTGATCAAGACCAAGGCGCTGAAGGATACCTTCGGCAAGCGTGGCTTGGCCAATGTGCTGATCATCGATGGCGCCGAACTCGACCAGAACTTCGCGCTGGCCGCCCGCAACATTCCAAACGTGGATGTGCTGCCGGTTCAGGGCATCAACGTCTACGACATTCTCCGCCGTGACAGCCTCGTGCTGACCAAGGCGGCTGTCGATGCGCTGGAGGCGCGCTTCAAATGAGCACCGATGTCAGGCATTACGACGTGATCGTGTCGCCGGTGATCACCGAGAAGGCGACCGCTCACTCAGAGCATAATCAGGTGGTGTTCCGGGTTTCTCCGGATGCGACCAAGCCGCAGATCAAAGCCGCCGTCGAAAAGCTGTTCAATGTCAAGGTGATGGGCGTCAACACGCTCGTTCGCAAGGGCAAGACCAAGCGTTTCAAGGGCATTCTGGGCACTCAGAGCGATGTCAAGCGTGCGATCGTGACCCTGGCCGAAGGCCACACGATCGACGTGACGACGGGCCTCTGAGGCGCGGGCCGGAAAGGGAGAGAGACCAATGGCTCTCAGGAAATACAAGCCGGTTACGCCGGGCCTGCGCCAGCTCGTGCTGGTCGACCGTTCCGCCCTCTACAAGGGCGCACCGGTCAAAACCTTGACCGAAGGCCTGACCAAGTCGGGTGGCCGCAACAATACGGGCCGCATCACCTCGTTCCGCAAGTCGGGCGGGCACAAGCGCGCCTACCGCATCATCGATTTCAAGCGCCGTAAGCTTGATGTCGAGGGTACGGTCGAGCGGATCGAGTATGATCCCAACCGCACGGCCTTCATCGCGCTCATCGACTATACCGATGGCGAGAAGGCCTACATCCTGGCTCCGCAGCGTCTGGCTGTCGGCGACAAGGTGATCGCGGCTGCTTCGGCCGACGTGAAGCCTGGCAATGCCATGCCGATGTCTGCGATGCCGGTCGGCACCATCGTCCACAATGTCGAGCTCAAGCTCGGCCGTGGTGGCTCGGTGGCTCGTTCCGCCGGCAGCTATGCCCAGATCGCCGGCCGCGATGGCGCCTATGTCATCCTGCGCCTGAACTCGGGCGAGCAGCGCCTGGTTCTGTCGAGCTGCTTTGCCACGGTGGGTGCGGTGTCGAACCCGGACCACATGAACATCTCGCTCGGTAAGGCGGGTCGTTCGCGTTGGCTCGGCATCAAGCCGTCCGTCCGCGGCGTTGCCATGAACCCGATCGACCATCCCCATGGTGGCGGCGAAGGCCGTACCTCCGGTGGTCGTCACCCCGTCACGCCTTGGGGCAAGCCGACCAAGGGCAAGAAGACGCGTTCGAACAAGGCGACGAACAAGTTCATCGTCTCGTCCCGTCACGCTAAGAAGAAGTAAGGAGACCACACGTGTCCCGCTCAGTCTGGAAAGGCCCGTTTGTTGACGGGTACCTCCTGAAAAAGGCGGATGCCGCGCGCGGCTCCGGCCGTAGCGAAGTCATCAAGACCTGGAGCCGCCGCTCCACCATTCTGCCGCACTTCATCGGCGTGACTTTTGGCGTCTACAACGGCCAGAAGCATGTTCCGGTTCAGGTGACCGAAGACATGGTTGGCATGAAGCTCGGCGAATTTGCTCCGACCCGGACCTTCTATGGTCACGCGGCGGACAAGAAGTCGAAGAGGAAGTAAACGATGGGCAAGCCGAAGTCCGAACGGGCCCTGCCTGACAACGAGGCGAAGGCGGTTGCGCGCATGCTGCGCGTTTCGCCGCAGAAGCTCAATCTCGTCGCGTCGCTGATCCGCGGCAAGAAGGTGGACTCGGCTCTGGCCGACCTGACCTTCTCGCGCAAGCGTATCGCCACCGACGTGAAGAAGACGCTGCAGAGCGCCATCGCCAATGCCGAGAACAATCATGGCCTCGACGTAGACGATTTGATCGTCTCCGAAGCCTATGTCGGCAAGGCCTTCGTCATCAAGCGTTTCCACGCTCGTGCCCGTGGCCGGGCAGGGCGCATCGAGAAGCCCTTCTCCAACCTGACGGTCGTTGTCCGCCAGGTCGAAGCCAAGGCGTAAGGAGCAAGCGATGGGACAGAAAGTTAATCCGATCGGCCTGCGTCTGGGCATCAACCGGACCTGGGATTCCCGCTGGTTCGCCAACAAGGGCGAATATGGCAAGCTGCTGCACGAAGATATTGCGATCCGTCAGGCGCTGATGAAGCTCCTGAAGCAGGCCGCGGTGTCGCGCATCGTCATCGAGCGTCCGCACCGCAAGTGCCGCGTCACGATCTACTCGGCTCGTCCGGGCATCGTGATCGGCAAGAAGGGCGCTGACATCGACAAGCTGAAGAAGGCCGTGTCGAAGCTCACCACCTCGGAAGTGCACATCAACATCGTTGAAGTGCGCAAGCCGGAAGTGGATGCGACCCTGGTTGCCGACTCCATCGCGCAGCAGCTCGAGCGTCGCGTTGCCTTCCGTCGTGCCATGAAGCGTGCCGTTCAGTCGGCTATGCGTCTGGGCGCCGAGGGCATTCGTATCAATTGCTCGGGCCGTCTGGGCGGCGCCGAAATCGCGCGTCTGGAGTGGTACCGCGAAGGTCGCGTGCCGCTGCATACGCTGCGGGCCGATGTCGATTACGGCACGGCGACGGCGTTCACCACCTTCGGTACGTGCGGCATCAAGGTCTGGATCTTCAAGGGTGAAATCCTCGAGCATGATCCGATGGCCCAGGACAAGCGCCTGGCGGAGGCCGACACCGGCCGTTCGTCTTCGCGCCCCCGTCACGAAGCTGCTTGAGCGGCTGCGGGGATCTGAGAGAATAGAACCATGTTGCAACCCAAGCGCACTAAATTCCGTAAGCAGTTCAAGGGCCGCATTCACGGTGTGGCCTCCTCGGGCGCGCTCCTGAACTTCGGCCAGTTCGGCCTGAAGGCTCTTGAGCCCGAACGTATCACCGCGCGTCAGATCGAAGCCGCTCGTCGTGCGATCACCCGCGAAATGAAGCGTCAGGGTCGCGTGTGGATCCGCATGTTCCCGGACGTGCCGGTTTCGGCGAAGCCGGCTGAGGTGCGCATGGGTAAAGGCAAGGGTGCTCCCGATCATTGGGTCGCCCGCGTCAAGCCGGGTCGCATCATGTTCGAACTGGACGGCGTGAGCGAGGAAATCGCTCGCTCCGCCCTGACGCTCGCTGCCGCCAAGCTGCCGATCAAGACCCGCTTCGTCCAGCGCATCGCCGAGTGAGGAAAACACCATGAAGACCACTGACATCAGGGTGCTGTCCGACGACCAGCTTGCCGATGAACTCGCCAAGCAGAAGAAGTCGCAGTTCAACATGCGCTTCCAGAAGGCCACCGGTCAGCTCGAAAACACGGCAGAAGTGCGCAAAGTCCGTCGCACCATCGCCAAGATCAAGACGGTTCAGAGCCAGAAGGCCGCGACCAAAGCCAAGGCTTGAGGAGATAGTTTATGCCCAAGCGCGTCCTGCAAGGCGTCGTCGTCTCTGACAAGAACGATAAGACGATTGTGGTGAAGGTGGAGCGCCGCTTCACCCATCCGCTGCTGAAGAAGACGGTGCGTCGCACCAAGAATTACCATGCTCATGACGAGGGCAACGGCCACAAGGTCGGTGATATCGTGTGGATCGAAGAAGGTCGCCCGATGTCCAAGCTGAAGCGCTGGGTCGTCGTCGACCAGGCGGCGGAAGCAGCCAAGGCCTGATCGTCAGGCCGGGGAGGGGGGGCGTTTTCTGCGCCTTCGCACCACCACGGTGAAAATAAAAGCCGGCGGAAGCCGGCTTTGTGCTTGTGGTTGGACGAAGGAATCGCTAGAAGACCGGCTTTCCTGGAGCGTTGGCGAAAGGGGTGGAGGTCTCCACCGCCTTGGCCGCGCTTTCGTGCTTGTGAAATGATTTGCCGGCCGTGAGGTTGGCGAAGTGGGTTCAAAGCCGAGCAGGTGGAGAACTTCACGGCGGTTGGGTTGCGATCCTGCCGCCAAACCCGAGGTTGGGCCGGGTCCGCCGTGAGCGGATACCAGCCTGCGAAGAATAAGAGGGTACGTCATGATTCAGATGCAATCGAATCTCGACGTCGCGGACAATTCAGGTGCCCGACGCGTGATGTGCATCAAGGTTTTGGGCGGCTCGAAGCGGAAATATGCCTCCGTCGGCGACATCATCGTGGTGTCGATCAAGGAAGCCATTCCGCGCGGGCGCGTCAAGAAGGGTGATGTGATGAAGGCCGTGGTCGTACGTACGGCCAAGGACATCCGTCGTCCCGATGGCTCCGTGATCCGTTTCGACCGCAATGCGGCCGTGCTGATCAACAATCAGAAAGAGCCGATCGGCACCCGCATCTTCGGGCCGGTTCCGCGCGAGCTGCGCGCCAAGAACCACATGAAGATCATCTCTTTGGCCCCGGAGGTGTTGTAACATGGCCGCTAAGATCAAGAAGGGCGACAAGGTCGTCGTCATGACCGGCCGTTCCAAGGGCCGTGTCGGTGAAGTGATCCAGGTTTTCCCGGAAGAGAACCGTGCGATCATCCGCGGCGTGAACGTCGTCCGTCGCCATCAGCGCCAGACTGCGAGCCAGGAAGGCGGCGTGATTTCGAAGGAAGCGCCGATCCACCTGTCGAATGTTGCCATTGCCGATCCCAAGGATGGCAAGCCGACCCGCGTTGGTTTCAAGGTTCTCGATGGCGGCAAGAAGGTTCGCGTCGCCAAGCGTTCGGGAGAGCAGATCGATGGCTAAGTCCCCAGCCGCAGCCGAGACCGCGAATGGCGATGCCTATTCGCCGCGTCTGAAGGCCTATTACAATGATGTGGTTCGTCCTGAGCTGATCAAGCAGTTCGGCTACAAGAACCCGATGGAAGTTCCCACGATCTCCAAGATCGTGCTGAACATGGGCGTGGGCGAAGCCACCGCCGATACCAAGAAGGTCACCGTTGCGGCCGCCGACCTCGCTTTGATCGCGGGTCAGAAGCCGGTGATCACGCGGGCTCGCAAGGCGATCTCGCAGTTCAAGGTGCGTGAGAACATGCCGATCGGCGCGAAGGTGACCCTTCGCAAGACCCGCATGTATGAGTTCTTCGATCGCCTGGTGACGATCGCGCTGCCGCGCGTTCGCGACTTCCGTGGCCTCAACCCGAAGAGCTTCGATGGCCGTGGCAACTATGCCATGGGCTTCAAGGAACACATCGTGTTCCCCGAGATCAACTACGACAAGGTCGATCAGGTTTGGGGTATGGACATCGTCGTCTGCACCACGGCCAAGAGCGATGACGAGGCGCGTGCGCTTCTGAAGTTGATGAACTTCCCCTTCCGGCAGTGAGGCGGTTGATCCGCCCTCAAACGCGGAACGTTGGAGACCTACATGGCTAAGAAAAGTTCGATTGAGAAGAACAAGCGCCGCGAGAAGCTTGCCAAGCAGTACGCTGGCCGTCGCTCCCGCTTGAAGGCCATCGCCAATGATGAATCGTTGTCGATGGAAGAGCGCTTCACCGCTCGTCTGAAGCTCTCGGAATTGCCGCGCAACTCCGCCAAGGAACGCGTGCGCAACCGTTGCGAAGTGACCGGCCGTCCGCGCGCCGTTTACCGTAAGCTGAAGATGTCGCGTATTGCTTTGCGCGAACTCGGTTCCAAGGGGCTGGTTCCCGGCCTCGTGAAGTCGAGCTGGTGAGGAGATATCGTCATGGCGATCAATGATCCTGTCGGCGATATGCTGACCCGTATCCGTAACGCGCAGATGCGCCGCAAGACCAGCGTTTCGACGCCCGGTTCCGGCCAGCGCGCTCGCGTTCTCGATGTGCTGCAGGCGGAAGGCTATATCCGCAACTACACCGTTACCGATTTCGGCAACGGCCGCAGCGAATTCGAGATCGAGTTGAAGTATTATGATGGCGCACCGGTGATCCGTGAGATCGCCCGCGTCTCCAAGCCCGGCCGCCGCGTCTACGTGTCCGTCAAGGACATTCCGCGCGTCGCCAACGGACTGGGCGTGTCCATCGTTTCGACCCCGCGTGGTGTCATGGCCGATCATCAGGCCCGTGAATCCAATGTCGGCGGCGAAGTGATCTGCACCGTATTCTGAGCCGGAGGAGAAATAGTATGTCTCGTATCGGTAAGAAGCCGGTTGCCGTTCCCGCCGGCGTCACCCCCAGCCTGGATGGTCAGACCGTCAAGGCCAAGGGCCCGAAGGGCGAACTCAGCTTCACCGTTCCCGATCTCATCTCGGTTGAGTTCAAGGACGGTGCATTCAAGGTCGACCCGAAGGACGATTCCAAGCTCGCTCGCTCCCAGTGGGGCATGTCCCGCACCATGGTGTCGAACATCCTGGTGGGCGTGACTCAGGGCTTCGAGAAGCGTCTTGAGATCAACGGCGTCGGCTACAAGGCCGCCGTTGCTGGCAAGGTCGTCAAGCTGTCGCTCGGCTATTCGCATGACGTCGACTATCCGATTCCGGAAGGCATCACCGTGGTGACGCCCAAGCCGACGGAAATCGTCGTGTCGGGTATCGACAAGCAGAAGGTCGGCCAGGTCGCGGCTGAGATCCGCGAATATCGCGGCCCCGAGCCCTATAAGGGCAAGGGTGTCAAGTATGCTGGCGAATTCATCTTCCGCAAGGAAGGCAAGAAGAAGTAACGGAGCCAATCAATGGCAAATGCAAGGCAAGCTCTTGAGCGCCGCAAGGCGCGTGTCCGCCGGCAGCTGCGCTCGGTGGCGAACGGACGGCCGCGCCTCTCGGTTTTCCGCTCTTCCAAGCACATCTACGCACAGGTCATCGACGATGCAAACGGCAGCACGCTGGTTTCCGCATCGACGCTTGAAAAGGATCTGCGCGGCAGCTTGAAGACGGGTGCCGACATCGAGGCCGCGAAGGTAATCGGCAAGCTCCTCGGTGAGCGTGCGGTTGCCAAGGGCGTCAAGGACGTCTTTTTCGATCGCGGCGGCTACATCTTCCACGGGCGTGTCAAAGCGCTCGCCGATGCGGCCCGCGAAAGCGGCCTCAACTTCTAAGGAACGGATTCTATGGCTCGTGAACGTGAACGTGATCGTCAGCGCGAAGAGCGCGACAGCGAGTTCGTGGACCGCCTAGTCCACATTAACCGCGTTGCCAAGGTGGTGAAGGGCGGCAAGCGCTTCGGTTTTGCGGCGCTCGTCGTCGTTGGTGACCAGAAGGGCCGCGTCGGCTTCGGCCATGGCAAGGCTCGCGAAGTGCCGGAAGCCATCCGCAAGGCGACCGACCAGGCCAAGCGTGGTCTGGTGCGTGTGTCGCTGCGCGAAGGCCGTACCCTGCATCATGACGTCAATGGTCGTCATGGCGCCGGCAAGGTCATTCTGCGCGCTGCACCGGCCGGTACCGGCATCATCGCCGGCGGCCCGATGCGCGCTGTGTTCGAATCGCTCGGCATGCATGACGTCGTCGCCAAGTCGCTGGGGTCGTCCAACCCCTACAACCTGGTGCGTGCCACTTTCGACGCCCTGAAGCATGAGGACAGCCCGCGTTCGGTCGCAGCTCGTCGCAGCCTCAAGGTGTCGCAGATCCAGAACCGGCGTCAGGGTATCGACGCCGAGTCGACGGACTGATCGGAGAGGGATGAGCGATGGCTAAGACCAAGACCGTTACGGTCGAGCAGATCGGTAGCCCGATCCGCCGCACCTCGGACCAGCGCGCGACCCTCGTCGGCCTGGGCCTTAACAAGATCCGCCGCAAGAGCACGCTGGAAGATACGCCGGCCGTGCGTGGCATGATCGCCAAGCTCGGCCACCTCGTCCGCGTGGTCGAGGCCGAGTAAGGAGACGCGACGATGAAACTCAACGATCTTCGCGACAATGAAGGCGCGACCAAGGCCCGTATGCGCGTCGGACGCGGTATCGGCTCTGGCAAGGGCAAGACCGGCGGCCGTGGCGTCAAGGGTCAGACCTCGCGCACCGGTGTCGCCATCAAGGGCTTCGAAGGTGGTCAGATGCCGCTGCATCGCCGCCTGCCCAAGCGTGGCTTCAACAACATCTTTGCCCTGGACTTCGCCGAGGTGAACCTCGACCGTATCCAGGTCGCCGTCGACGCCGGCAAGCTCGACGCCAAGGCTCCGGTCACCGCCGAGGCTCTGGTGCAGGCCGGCGTGATCCGTCGTGTTCTTGACGGCGTGCGCCTGCTGGGCCGTGGCGAGATCAAGGCCAAGCTCGCCTTCGAAGTCGCCGGTGCGACCAAAGGCGCCGTGGCTGCGGTCGAGAAGGCTGGCGGCTCGGTCAAGGTGCTGAAGGCTGTGGCAAAGGCGGAAGCCTGATCCTATATGAAAGCGGCCCGCCTCGTCTGGCGGGCCGCACCTTTTTTGGCGCGCTTTCGACACGGCGGAGCACCACATGGCATCGGCGGCCGAGCAGCTTGCTGCGAGCATCAATTGGAGTTCGTTCTCCAAGGCTGACGAACTCAAGAAGCGTATCTGGTTTACGCTTGGCGCGTTGGTCATCTACCGGCTGGGTACCTATATCCCGCTGCCCGGAATCAACCCCGATGCCTATAAGTCTGCCTTCGACGGTCAGGCCGGTGGTATTCTCGGCCTCTTCAACATGTTCTCGGGCGGCGCCGTTTCGCGTATGGCGATCTTCGCGCTCGCGATCATGCCCTACATTTCCGCCTCGATCATCATCCAGCTGCTGACCACTGTCGTGCCGCAGCTCGAGGCCCTCAAGAAAGAGGGCGAGGCCGGCCGCAAGATCATGAACCAGTACACGCGCTACCTCACGGTGGTGCTGGCGACGGCGCAGGCCTGGGGCATTGCCATCGGTCTGGAAGGCGGGCAGGGGGGCATCGTGCTCGCGCCCGGGCTGTTCTTCAAGATCTCGACCACCATCACGCTGGTCGGCGGCACCATGTTCCTGCTGTGGCTCGGCGAGCAGATCACCTCGCGCGGCATCGGCAACGGTACGTCCCTGATCATCCAGGCCGGCATCGTCGCCGAGTTCCCGGCTCATCTTGGCCAGATGCTCGATCTGGCGCGCACGGGCGGCATGTCGCCGGTGACGCTGCTGATGTCGATCGTCGTCGCGGTTGCCGTGGTGCTGGCCATCGTGTTCTTCGAGCGGGCACAGCGTCGCCTGCTGATCCAATATCCCAAACGCCAGGTCGGCAATCGTCTCTATGAAGGCCAGTCCTCTCATCTGCCGCTTAAGCTGAATACGTCGGGCGTGATCCCGCCGATCTTCGCTTCGTCGCTGTTGCTGCTGCCGACCACGGCTGCCGCTTTCGTGGCACAGGGCAATCCCAACTCCTGGTTGGCGAATGTCTCGATCTATCTCAATCACGGCAAGCCGCTGTTCATGGTGCTGTACGCACTGCTGATCGTGTTCTTCTGCTTCTTCTATACGGCCATCGTGTTCAACCCGACCGAGACGGCCGACAATCTCAAGAAGCACGGCGGCTTCATTCCCGGCATCCGTCCGGGCGAGAACACCGCCAAGTTCATCGACTATGTGCTCACGCGTATCACCGTGGTCGGCGCGATCTATATTGCGCTGGTCTGCATGGTGCCGGAGATCCAGAATTACCTGGTCCCCTCGATTCCCTTCGTGCTGGGCGGTACCTCGCTGCTCATTACGGTGAGTGTTTCGATGGACACGCTGGCCCAGATTCATGGCCATCTACTTGCCCATCAGTATGAAGGGCTGGTACGCAAGACCAAGCTGAAGGGGAGCCGTCGCTGATGAAGCTCATTCTGCTGGGTCCGCCGGGGGCGGGCAAGGGAACCCAGGCCGTCAGACTGTCGGAAAAGCATGGCATTCCGCAGCTTTCGACGGGTGACATGCTGCGCGCGGCCGTGCAGGCCGGTACGCCGGTTGGGCTTAAGGCCAAGGCCGTCATGGATTCCGGCGGACTGGTGTCGGATGACATCGTCGTCGGCATCGTCGCCGACCGCATCGAGGAGAAGGACGCGGCCAATGGCTTCATTCTCGATGGTTTCCCGCGCACCGTGGCGCAGGCTTCGGCCCTCGACAAGATGTTGGCGGAGAAGGGTTTGCGTCTCGACGCCGTGATCGAGTTCGTGGTCGACGAGTCGGTGCTGCTGTCGCGTATCGAAAAGCGGGCTGCCGAGACGGTCGCTCGTGGCGAGAAGGTACGCCCGGACGACAATGCGGAAGCTTTCAAGACTCGTCTTGAAGCTTATCGTGCCCAGACGGCGCCGCTGTCTGACTATTATCGCAAGAGCGGCGATCTTCGTCCGGTCGATGCGATGAAGTCGATCGACGAGGTCACTCGCGAGATCGACGCTACCCTGTCGGCGGTCTCGGTCTGATTCGCCGTTTCGCATATGCCGTGAGGCGATATGCATGAAGTTTGTCTTTACGAGTTGACGTCTTCGCAGAGAATCTCTAGAAGACGGCTCTCACGTCAAAGACGCGCGGGTCGATCGCTCGGTTAGAGCGAACGGCTCGTTTTTGCGCTGCCGGTTCGCCGGCGATGATTGAACTGATATTCGGCCTCACGCCGGATCAAAGATTTGGAGACCGGAAATTGGCCCGCATCGCTGGTGTCAACATTCCCACCGCCAAGCGCGTCGAGATCGCGCTGCAATATATCCACGGCATTGGCTCCGCCAAGGCCAAGGAGATCGTTGCCAAGGTCGGCATCGCGCCTGAGCGCCGTGTCCACCAGCTGTCGGACCAGGAGGTCCTGCAGATCCGTGAGGCGATCGACCGCGATTACATCGTGGAAGGTGATCTTCGTCGTGACGTCGCGATGAACATCAAGCGTCTGATGGATCTGGGCTGCTATCGCGGTCTGCGTCATCGCCGCAGCCTGCCGGTTCGTGGCCAGCGCACCCATACCAATGCCCGTACCCGCAAGGGCAAGGCAAAGCCGATCGCCGGCAAGAAGAAGTAAGTTTTTATTCAATCCCGAGCGCCTGGTACAACGGGCGCGCTTGAAGGATCCATACTATGGCAAAAGAAGCCGCTGGTCGCGTTCGCCGTCGCGAACGCAAGAATATCGTTTCTGGCGTTGCTCACGTCAATTCGAGCTTCAACAACACCATGATCACCATCACCGACGCCCAAGGCAACACGATTGCCTGGTCCTCCTCGGGAACGATGGGTTTCAAGGGCTCGCGTAAGTCGACCCCCTATGCTGCGCAGATGGCCGCCGAAGATGCCGGCCGTAAGGCCAGCGAGCATGGCATGCGCACGTTGGAAGTTGAAGTTTCTGGTCCGGGTTCGGGTCGTGAATCGGCTCTGCGCGCCTTGCAGGCGTCGGGCTTCACGATCACGTCGATCCGCGACGTGACGCCAATTCCGCATAATGGTTGCCGCCCGCGCAAGCGTCGTCGCGTCTAATTTCGCGATTTGAGATGGCCCGGCCGCTATTCGAGCGTGCCGGGCTTATTGGCCGCACCGAGACCGATTGAAGGGTGTCGTCGTGATTCAGAAGAACTGGCAGGAACTTATCAAGCCCCAAAAGCTCGAAGTGACTCCGGGAGAAGATCCGAAGAGCCAGGCAACTGCCGTTGCCGAGCCGCTGGAGCGTGGCTTTGGCGTGACTTTGGGTAATGCGCTGCGCCGTGTCTTGCTGTCGTCCCTGCAGGGCGCGGCCGTGACCTCGGTGCATATCGATGGCGTGTTGCACGAGTTCTCGTCGATCCCCGGCGTGCGTGAGGACGTGACCGATATCGTCCTCAACATCAAGGAGATCGCCGTCAAGATGGCGGCCGAGGGACCCAAGCGGATCGTGCTGAAGAAGCAGGGTCCGGGTCAGGTCTTCGCTGGCGATATCCAGACCACCGGCGACATCCAGATCCTCAATCCCGAGCACGTGCTGTGCACGCTGGACGAGGGTGCGGAGATCCGCATGGAATTCACCATCAACACCGGCAAGGGCTACGTTGCGGCTGACCGCAATCGGCCTGAAGATGCTCCGATCGGTCTCATCCCGGTCGACAGCCTTTATTCGCCGGTGAAGAAGGTGGCTTTCAAGGTGGAGAACACCCGTGAAGGCCAGATCCTCGACTACGACAAGCTGACGCTGACGGTCGAGACCAACGGTGCGATCACCCCGGAAGACGCGCTCGCCTATGCGGCCCGCATCATCCAGGATCAGCTCGAAGTCTTCGTCAACTTCGAGGAGCCGAAGAAGGAATCCGAGGCCCCGGCCATTCCGGAACTCGCCTTCAACCCGGCGCTGCTCAAGAAGGTGGACGAGCTGGAACTGTCGGTCCGTTCGGCAAACTGCCTGAAGAACGACAATATCGTCTATATCGGCGATCTGATCCAGAAGACGGAAGCCGAAATGCTCCGTACGCCGAACTTCGGCCGCAAGTCCTTGAACGAGATCAAGGAAGTGCTGGCTCAGATGGGTCTTCATCTGGGCATGGAAGTGCCCGGCTGGCCGCCGGAAAACATCGAAGAGCTCGCCAAGCGCTTCGAAGAACATTATTGATCTGGCGCATCGCGCTGCCAAACTTGAAGGAACAGGGCAATGCGTCACGGCAAGGCTCACCGCAAATTCAATCGTACCGCCGAACACCGCAAGGCGATGTTCGAGAACATGGCCGCCTCGCTCATCAAGCATGAGCAGATCGTCACCACGCTTCCCAAGGCCAAGGACCTGCGTCCGATCGTCGAGAAGCTGGTCACGCTCGGCAAGCGTGGCGACCTGCATGCCCGCCGCCAGGCCATTGCGACGCTTCAGGACGAGACCATCGTCAAGAAGCTCTTCGATGTGCTGGCGACCCGCTACAAGGACCGTCAGGGTGGCTACACCCGCGTGCTGAAGGCCGGCTTCCGCCATGGCGATTCCGCGCCGATCGGCGTGATCGAGTTCGTCGATCGTGACGTCTCGGCAAAGGGCCAGGACTCCGGCCCGGTTGCCAATGAGCAGGCCGAAGCAGCCTGATCTTTCGATCCAGGATCCAAGATTTGAAGGGCGGTGCGCAAGCACCGCCCTTTTTCGTTTTGAAACGCCGTGGAAATCTAGCGTCAGACCTGTGATCTGCGGCGACAATCACCACATTTGCACCATTGGCTTTGCGCATGATCTGGTTCAGAAGGATCTGCGAAGCCGATCAAACTGTCCCACTCGGAGTTCATCCATGCGTCTACTGTCCTATGCCGCATTCGTGCTCTTAGCAGGCCTCGTGCCGGCGCAGGCTCAGGAAAGCGTAGTTCCCGAAAGCGCGGCGCAGGTGAAGCTGTCCTTTGCCCCAGTGGTCAAGAGCGTGACTGCCGCGGTGGTCAACGTCTATGCCCAGCATGTCGAGAAGGCGCAGGCCAATCCGATGTTCAACGATCCCTTCTTCCGCCAGTTCTTCGGCGGCGGAGCGGCGCCGCGCGAGCGGGTGGAGCGCTCGCTCGGCTCGGGCGTGATCGTCGCCAAGGATGGCATGATCGTCACCAATTACCACGTGATCGCCAATGCCACGCAAGTCCGTGTCGCCCTGTCCGACAAGCGGGAATTCGATGCCGATATCATTCTCAAGGACCAGCGCGCCGACCTTGCCGTGCTCCGCCTCAAGGGCGTGAAGGCTGATCTCGCCACGCTTGATTTCGCCGATTCCGACAAGGTGCAGGTGGGGGATCTGGTTCTGGCCGTCGGTGACCCCTTTGGTGTCGGGCAGACGGTGACCTCCGGCATCGTCTCGGCGCTGGCGCGCAGCCAGGTCGGCCAGTCCGACTTTCAATCCTTCATTCAGACGGACGCAGCCATCAATCCGGGCAATTCCGGCGGCGCTTTGGTCGATCTCAACGGCAGGCTGGTCGGCATCAACACCGCGATCGTCTCGCGTTCGGGCGGTAATATCGGTATCGGCTTTGCGATTCCCGCTGCCATGGTCAAGGTGGTGGTTGCTTCGGCCCAGGCCGGTTCCGATCGGGTCCTGCGCCCTTGGATCGGCGCCAGCATGCAGAACGTTTCGTCCGAGATCGCCGAGTCGCTGTCGATGGAACGGCCGGCTGGTGCCCTGGTGACCGAGGTCGCCAAGAACGGGCCGGCGGCTGCAGGCGGGCTACAGACGGGTGATGTGGTACTGGCCGTCGACGGGGTGGCGGTCTCCGACCCCGACGAATTCGGCTATCGCTTCGCCACCAAGCCCCTGGGAGGGGAAGCCCAGCTCGAGGTGTTGCGCAAGGGCGAGCGCCTGAAGGTTTCGGTCAAGCTTGCGGCCGCCCCCGAGAGCACGCCGCGCGACGAGACGGTGCTGCAGGGACGCTCGCCGCTCAGCGGTGCCACGGTCGCCAATCTCTCGCCCGCCACAGCCGAAACCCTCGGCATGCCGCTCGATACCAATGGCGTGGTGATCACCAATGTCGAAGACGATAGCGCCGCCGCCAATTTCGGCTTTCAGAAGAAGGACGTGATCCAGGTCATCAACGGCCAGAAGGTCGATGATGCCAAGGCATTGGACGCCTTGGTGCAGGAACCGCGCCGGCTGTGGCGCATCACCATCGTCAGGGATGGCCAGCAAATTTCGACGATCCTGGGGGGATGATGTCGGATCTGTTTTCCGCTGCGGGTCTGGAGAAGGAGGCGCCACGGCCGCTCGCCGACAGGATGCGCCCCAAGCACCTCTCAGAAGTAGCCGGGCAGGATCATCTCGTCGGTCCCGAGGGAGCGCTGACGCGGCTGCTGGCGTCGGGCTCTGTCGGCAGCCTGATCTTCTGGGGCCCGCCCGGTACCGGCAAGACCACGGTGGCGCGCCTGCTGGCCGGTGAAACGGATCTCGCCTTCGAGCAGATTTCGGCGATCTTCACCGGGGTCGCCGATCTGAAGAAGGTGTTCGAGGCGGCGCGCTCGCGGCGCATGATGGGGCGCGGCACACTACTTTTCGTCGACGAGATCCATCGCTTCAACCGGGCGCAGCAGGATGGCTTTCTGCCGGTGATGGAAGACGGCACCGTGACACTGATCGGCGCGACCACGGAGAATCCGTCTTTCGAGCTCAACGCGGCCTTGTTGTCACGCGCCCGCGTCATGGTGTTCAATGCACTGGACGACATGGCGATCCTGCGTCTTCTCGATCATGCCGAGGAAGTCGAGGGCAGGAAGCTGCCTGTTGACGATGAGGCGAGGGCGGCGCTGGTGCGCATGGCCGATGGCGATGGCCGCGCCAGCCTGACCCTGGCCGAGGAGGCCTGGCGTGCGGCAAAGCCCGGTGAGGTCTTCACCGCGGCCAAGCTGCAGCAGGTGCTGCAGCGCCGTGCGCCGATCTACGACAAGTCGGCCGACGGGCATTACAACCTGATCTCGGCCTTGCACAAATCGGTGCGCGGCTCCGATCCCGACGCAGCGCTCTATTATCTCGCCCGGATGTTCGACGCCGGCGAGGATCCGCTGTTCATCGCGCGGCGGGTGGTGCGCATGGCGGTGGAGGATATCGGCCTCGCCGATCCGCAGGCCCTGGTGGTCGCCAACGCTGCCAAGGACGCCTATGACTTCCTCGGCAGCCCGGAGGGAGAACTCGCCATCGCCCAGGCGGTGATCTATGTGGCGACGGCGCCGAAATCGAACGCGGCCTACAATGCCTACAAGGCGGCCATGCGCCTCGCCAAGGAGGCGGGATCGCTGATGCCGCCCAAGATCATCCTCAACGCGCCGACCAAGCTGATGCAGGCCGAAAGCTACGGCCAAGGCTATCGCTACGATCACGACGAGCCGGACGGCTTCTCCGGCCAGAACTACTTCCCGGATGCCCTTGGCCGGCGACAGTTCTACGAACCGGTGGAGCGCGGCTTCGAGCGCGAGATCCGCAAGCGTCTGGACTATTGGGACAAGATCCGGCGCGAGCGCGGCGAGGGGTAGGCAGGGAGGAAGCCTTTCCGCGAGCGTCAGCTTTGCGGTCGAAGACGCGGAAAATAGGAGTGTCAATCTCCCGATTGACATCTCTTTCTGCAATGGGACGGTTTCTAAGAGTGTCAATCTGGAGATTGACACTCCGATCCCGAGTCGGTGCCGGAACGCCGGGTCAGGCTGCCACCTCTTCTTCCCCTTCATAGAGCTGTTGAGCTTCGAGCAAAGCCTCATCGAGCCGCCGTCCGGCACGATAGCCGGCCAGGCCAGCGCCTTTTGCCATGCCGGGCAATAGACGAGGGCAGGCCTCGGTGGCGCCAATCACCGTTTGGATCGGGATGACGCCGGCCCATACCGGGTGGCCGTAATCCTCCTCGTCATCACCGACGCCGGCGGCGCGCACTTTGGCCGAGGCCTCCTCGATGCGCATGCCGATCACCATGGTCGCCTTGCTCTCCTGCCCATGCGTCTGGCGCAGTTCCTCGGCACGGCCGGGGTAGAAGCGATCGACCACGCTGAGCAGCGCCTTCGCCTTTTCGTCCGGATCGTCGATGATACGAGCGGTGCCAAAGCAGATTGCCGAGCGATAATTTGCCGAATGATTGAAGCCGCTACGCGCCAGCACCAGCCCGTCGAGATGCGAGACCGTGAGACAGACCGGGACGCCGCCCTTGAGGTTGCGCAGCATGCGGCTGGCCGAGGAACCGTGCCAATAGAGCCAGTCATCCTCGCGCCAGTGAATGGTCGGCGTGCAATAGGGCTGGCCGTCGATCACATAGGCGACATGGCACAGAAGGCCGGCATCGAGCACGGCATAAACCGCCTCGTGATCATAGCGGCCGCGGTCGTGCCGCCGCTTCAGGCGATTGCGGGCGCTGACGGCGAAGCGCTCCGGCGTGGCTTCCTGTTCTTTCATGGTGCCTTGCTTTCAAAGATGAATATGGGCAAGGTGCGTCATCGCATTGGTTCAAGAAAGATCCAATTTGGATAAAAATATTCGAACCAATTTGCCCGATTGGTCGACCCTCATGCCAGTGTTGCCAGGCCGAGGGCCGCGCAGGCGCGAACTCTATGTCGCCATACGTAGACTGATCGAGACGGGCCTGGCACGGCCGGGCGCCAAACTGCCGACCACGCGCGATCTCGCCAAGCGGCTGGGCCTGTCGCGGGCTGCCGCGGTCGCCGCCTTCGAGATGCTCGTCGCCGACGGCTTCGCCGAGGCACGCATCGGGGCGGGCACCTTCGTCGCGGCGCAGGTGCCGGCAGTCTCGGAGCGGCCCGGCGGCGAGCCTGGGCAGGCCTCGGCCTCGCCGGCACTCCCCTGTGAACTAGGCGTGGCCACCATCGACGACAAGACCATGCGTGTCTTTCGCAGCCTGCTCTCGCGAAACCTCGCCCAGCCGGGGCCGGAGCATTTCCGTTATGGCGATCCGCGCGGTGGAAGCAAGCTGCGGGAGGCCATCGCGGCCTATCTTCGCGCAGCACGGGGCGTGCGCTGCGATGCCGAGCAGATCGTCGTCACCACCGGGACCATGCATGGGCTCGATCTTGTCGTGCGCACCATTCTCAAGCCGGGCGATGCCGCCTGGATCGAGGATCCTTGCTACCCTCTGGCCAGGGCCACGCTGGAGGCAGCGGGCGCCAGGCTGATTGGTGTTCCCGTCGACGCGGAAGGGGTCGACGCCGCCAGGGGCGAGACGCTCGAAGCTGGGGGGCGTCTCGTCTATGTCACGCCCTCCCACCAGTTCCCGCTCGGCGTCACCATGACCATGCGCCGCCGCCTGGCTCTCATCGACTGGGCTGATCGCAACGATGCCTGGATCGTCGAGGACGACTATGACAGCGAATTCCGGTTCTCGGGTCCGCCGCTCACCGCCTTGCAGGGCATGGACGGCGCCGATCGGGTCGCCTATCTCGGTACGTTCTCCAAGGTCCTGTTCCCCGGCATCCGCATCGGCTATGCGGTGCTGCCTGCGGCCCTGCTCGACAGGGTGCTGCGCCTGAGAACCCTGTCCGACCGCCAACCGCCCACCCTGGTGCAGGGCGCCGTCGCCGATTTCCTCAACGATGGCCATTTCACGGCCCATCTGCGCCGGGCCCGCCGCCGCGTGCAGGTCGCGCGGGATGGGTTCGTCACCGCCCTCCAACATCATTGTGCAGGGGAACTCGACTTTGCCGTGCCGGAGCATGGGCTCCATCTGGTGGCGGCGCTGGCTGCTTCGGCGGGTGATCGCGACATGGTCCAACGACTGCTCGCCGAAGGCGTCGGTGCGCGGGCCTTGTCACCCATGTATTTGGACGCCCCAGCCCGTCAGGGCCTCGTGCTCGGCTTTTCGGGATTTGAGGCGGACGTCCTGGCGAGCGCCGCCAGGCGTATTGGCGATGTTCTGAAAGCCGGTACGCCCGCGCGTTCATAGACAGTCGCGTTCTTGCCCTTCCTGCGGCAGGCCATCGCCAATCTCGTAGTAGTCTCCCTTTTGATTCACGCAGATATGCTTGACCAGTTTGAGGCCGGTCGGTTCGTTGAGCGTTCCGGCCGCAATGGATATGTGGTCGCTGCCCTTGCCATCCCAGAAGATCTGGGCACCGCATTTGGAGCAGAAACCGCGGCGGGCGGTTGGCGAAGATCGGTACCAACGCAGCTTGTTCGTCGGAGCGATTTCGAGATCGGCGGGATCGCAGGCCGCATAGGCCGCAAAATGGCTGTGCAGCCTTCGGCATAAGATGCAGTGACAAGCCCAGACGTCTCGCACGGCGCCGCGGATGGTATAGCGCACCGAACCACACAGACAGCCGCCCGTCGCCCGTATCGCACGCTCCTGGCCTATGGACATGACCAATCTTCCTTTGTTGTCGCTTGTCGTGGGGAGATGGGGTTGAGGGGTACTGGCCGGCCCTTCAATGCCCACCTCCCGGGTCTCGTCCACCCTCTTGGGGTAGGCCGTCGGCAAGTTCGTAATAATCTCCCTTCTGATTCACGCAGACATGCTTGGCGAGCTTGAGGCCTGTGGGCTCGTCAAGGCTCGAGGCCGTCAGGGAGACATGATTGCGGCCGGTGCCGATCGAAAAAAGCTGTGCTCCGCATTTGGAGCAGAAGCCACGCCGGGCCATTGGGGAAGCGCGATGCCAACGCAGTCGCGTTGAGGGCAGGATCTCGAGATCGGCGGCATCGCAGGCCGTGTAGGCGCAACAATAGCCGTGCAGACGCCGGCATATCAGGCAATGGCAAGCCTTCACGTCCGTCAGGGCACCGCGGACGACATAACGCACCGATCCGCACAGGCAGCCGCCCTTGGCCCGTATCGGCTTGTCCTCCTCCTGCTTCATCGCATGCCCCCTTGTAAATTCGAAAAATAGGACTACATTTCTAGAACTATGGTGCTATTCAGGAGGCGACCATGTTTGGCTGGATCAAAGACATTCTCGGGGATTTGCTTGCGGAGCGCCAGCGCCGTGCCAATATCGAGTACTTCGATGGCCTGAGCGATCGGGTGTTGCGTGATATCGGCATTGAGAGAAGCGAACTTGAAAAAGTTTTCGACCGGGCTGATCCTTTCTGGCAGGGGCGCAGACGGTCCTTGGCCGATTCCTGGACGATCTTGAAGCATTTTGGAGGCGCACGAAAACACAATGGCGCTGGCGGATATGGCATTTGACGATGCGGCGCGGTGTTTGGCTGAGCTCGGCCACCCGCACAGGCTTCAGATTTTTCAACTGCTGATCAAGGCGGGAGACGATGGCCTGGCTGTCGGCGACATCCAAAGGGAACTTGGCATTCCCAAATCGACGCTGGCCCATCATATCGCGCAATTATTGGCCGTTGGCCTGATGACGCAAGAGCGGCAGGGCCGGGTACAGCGCTGCCGCATCGCCGCCGGCAAGGCCAGCGCCTTCGTGACTTTCTTCGTGGCCGACTGCTGTGAAGGGCTGCCGGGCATCGAGGGCCTGGAAGTCGGGGCTTAGCGGCCCTTGTCATTGCCGGGCATGACCCGGCAATCCAGCCTTGCCCGGTTGCGCGGGAGCTTCTGGATAGCTGGGCCGAGCCTGGCTATGACAAATCGGAGCGTTTCTCCCTCGGGTGAACTGCATCGAGCCTAGCAAGTCGACCCATTCGCAGGTTCAACAGGCAGGCGACGCGCCTTTGGGAGATTTCCGGCAGACAGCGGCGCCGCGCTGCTTTATAGGGACGCGATCCCTTAATCACTGTCGGAACCTTGATGTCCTTTCTGGTCGAAACCCGTACTGTCACCGCCGATGAGGACGGCATGCGTCTCGACCGTTGGTTCAAGACGCATTTCCCGGAGCTCGCCTTCGGCCATCTGCAAAAATTGCTGCGTTCCGGCCAGATCCGGGTCGACGGCGCGCGCGTCAAGACCAATGACCGCCTCAGCAAGGATCAAACTGTTCGCGTGCCGCCGCTGCCGCGTTCCGATCCGGCGATCACCAGCGTCAAGCGCTCGTCGCAGAACCAGAAGGACGCCGATTTCATCCGCTCCCTGATCCTGCACGAGGATAGCGACGTCCTGGTGATCAACAAGCCGCATGGCCTGTCCGTCCAGGGCGGTTCCGGCACCGAGCGTCATGTCGACGGCATGCTCGCGGCTCTGGCCGGGCCGGATGGCGAGAAGCCCCGTCTCGTTCACCGTCTCGATCGCGATACTTCCGGCGTGCTGGTGCTGGCCAAGACGCGCAAGGCGGCCTCCGATCTGGGCGCGATCTTCCGCACCCGCTCGGCCCGCAAGATCTATTGGGCCCTGGTCAAGGGCGTGCCTGCGCCCAAGCAGGGCCGTATCTCGCTCTTCCTGTCCAAGCAGCTCGGCATGGACGGCGAGAAGGTCCGGGTGATGAAGCATGGCGATGAAGAAGCCGTGCATTCGATCACCTATTATTCGCTGGTCGATCGCGCTGCCAATTCGGTGTCCTGGCTCTCGCTCAAGCCTGTGACCGGCCGCACCCATCAGCTGCGCGCCCATACCGCCCATATCGGCCATCCCATTATCGGCGACCCCAAATATGGGGAAGCCATGGAAAACATTCCCGAGGAACTGCCGAAGAAGCTGCACCTCCATGCGCGCCGGATCACCCTGCCACATCCGCGTGGCGGCACGCTCGACGTCACCGCACCCTTGCCGCCGCATATGAAGCAGAGCTTCGAGATTTTGGGCTTCGACACCTCGGCCTATGATCCCATCGTCGACGCTCCGGAGGATTGAGACGTGAAACTTGTCCTGTTTGACGTCGACGGCACGCTGCTCGACAGCCAGCACCTGATCCACGCCTGCCTGGTCGAGACTTTCAAGGGCATGGGGCGCCAGCCGCTGCCGCGCGCGGAGATGCTAAGCATCGTCGGGCTCTCGCTGGTGCCTGCAATCCAGCGCCTGTTCGGCGACGACACCAGCACCGGCGATATCGAAAAGGCTGCCGGCTTCTATCGCGAAGCCTTTCTCGCCCGCGTCAACGACCCAGCCTTCGCGCCGCCGCTGTTTCCGGGTGCGGCGGAGGCGGTGGCCGAGTTGCGCCGGCGCGATGATGTGATCCTGGGCCTGGCGACCGGCAAGTCACGCCGCGGCGTCGATCGTATCCTCGAAAGTTTCGGCTGGGAGGGGCTGTTCGCCACGATTCAGACCGCCGATACCGCGCCCTCCAAGCCCGATCCCGGCATGGTCGTGCAGGGGGCTGGCGAGGTGGGCCTGCGCCCAGAGGATGCCATCATGATCGGCGATACCAGTTTCGACATCTTGATGGGGCGCAGCGCCGGTGCCCGCACTATCGGCGTCAGCTGGGGCAATCACCCGGTTTCTGAGCTCGCCGAGGCGGGGGCCGATAATATCATCGACGACTTCGGGCAATTGCTGCCGCTCGTCGAAGCTTTCAGGGTGCCTCAGCCACAATGAGCGACCGCGATTTCTATAGCGACTGGTTCCGCGACGGCGCCACGCC
This sequence comes from Labrys sp. F242, assembly GCF_057813875.1. Lineage (NCBI taxonomy): Bacteria > Pseudomonadati > Pseudomonadota > Alphaproteobacteria > Hyphomicrobiales > Xanthobacteraceae > Labrys > Labrys sp. F242. The sequence goes on from NZ_JBVASG010000001.1 coordinate 1,286,931, forward strand.
CGATCCGATGCATGCCGCCCAGAAGGGCATGAAGCCCGAACTGCCCAAGCGCTTTTACAGTCAGGCGAGCGTGGTCGAGCGGGAAGGGCAGCATGCCGTGGCACTGGACGGACGGGTCGCCCGTACCCCCGCCAAGGCCTTGCTGGCCTTTGTCAGGCCTGAAATGGCAGAAGCTGCCGCAGCGGAGTGGAACGGGCAGGGAAGCCATATCGATCCCTTCTCCATGCCGATCACCCGTATCGCCAACTCGGCGATCGATGGCGTGCGCACGTCGCGGCAGGCCGTGATCGACGAGATCGCCAAATATGGCGGCTCGGATTCGCTCTGCTACAGGGCGGACCAGCCCGAAGAATTGGTTCGGCGCCAGGACGAAGCCTGGGATCCGGTGCTGGCCTGGGCAGCCGGTCATCTGGGTGCCAAGCTCGTCGTCACGCGCGGCATCCAGCACAAGCAGCAATCCCCGGAAGCCCTGGCCGCCATTGCCGAGGCCGTGGCCCGCCATGACGAATACGGCCTCGCCAGCCTCCACGCGGTCACCACGCTGACCGGTTCCGTCATCCTGGCACTGGCGGTTGCAGACGGTTATCTGGAGCCGGAGGCGGCCTGGGCCGCGGCCCATGTCGACGAAGATTATCAGGCCGAGCTCTGGGGCCAGGACGAAGAGGCTCAGAAACGCCGCGCCTGGCGCTGGCGCGAGATGGAAGCGGCGTCGCGCCTGCTGGCACTGGGACGGTAATCTGGAGCGCGGACATCCTGTCCGCGCTCCAGATCCTTTACGCAGCCATGCGCTTTTCACACGCCGCCAGCAAGGTGCAGAGTGCCACGGCATCGGCGGCCAGCTTTACCTCGGCGAGGCTCGGATAGGTCGGCGCGATGCGTAAGGTCCGGTCCTCAGGGTCCCTGCCGTAAGGATGCGTGGAACCGGCCGGGGTAAGCGCCAGGCCGGCGGCCTTGGCGAGCGCCACTACGCGGGAGCCCGTGCCCTCTAGCACATCCAGAATGATGAAGTAGCCGCCGGCAGGCCTGGTCCAGCGCGCGAAGCCATGGCTGGCGAGCCGGCGTTCGAAGGCTTCCTCGACTGCCGCGAATTTCGGGGCGATCAAGGAACGGTGCTTTTCCATATGGGCGTGGATGCCGTCGAGATCGCGCAGGAAGCGGACATGGCGCAATTGGTTGAGCTTGTCGGGGCCAATCGTGCGCTTGCTCGCATTGTCGAGATACCAGCGCACATTGACGGGGGAGGCGGCAATAAAGGCAAGGCCCGCGCCGGCGATGGTGACCTTCGAGGTCGAGGCGAAGACAACAGCCCTGTCGGCATTGCCTGCTGCCGCGCAGGCCTCCAGGATGTTGGCGAGATGCGGCCGGGTGTCACCGAGATGATGCAGCGCATAGGCGTTGTCCCATAGGATGCGAAAGTCCGCGGCTCCCGTCTTCATGCGCGCCAGGCGTTCGACCACGGCATCCGAATAGGTCTCGCCGCTCGGGTTGGAATATTGCGGTACGCACCAGATCGCCTTGACCTTCGGGTCGGCGGCCAGGCGCTCGACTTCGTCCATGTCGGGGCCTTCGCCGGTGAGCGGCACCGGGATGAGCTTGATGCCGAAGGATTCGCTCAAGGCGAAATGCCGGTCATAGCCCGGCACCGGGCAGAGGATGGCGATCTCCTCTTCCTTGCTCCAGGGCTTCTGCCCGCCGGGGACACCGCGCAGCAATGCATAGACATGGACGTCATGCATCAATGCCAGACTGGAATTGTTGCCGACGATGACCTGGGCGGCGGGCGCGCCGAGCACCGGCGCAAACAGGTTGCGCACCTCGGCCAGTCCCTGCAGGCCGCCATAGTTGCGGGTGTCCTCACCGGCTTCGCTGAGATGGTCGCGGTTGCCGGGCAGAGCGAGCATGCCTTCGGCAAGGTCGAGCTGTTCGGGTGCCGGCTTGCCGCGCGTCATGTCGAGGGAGAGTTTGCGGTCTTTCAAGGCCTCATATTCGCGCGTCAGTTCGCCGTGGAGGGCAGCGAGGGCATCGGGGCGCAGTTCGGCCAGGCTCGACATGGGTTTTTCCTATCGATGAGGATGAGCACGTCGAACTAACGCGCTGCAGCGAAAGGTTCAAGCGCTGGTTTCAATTCCTCGCTCATCTCACGCCAAGGTCTGCAGGGCTCGAAAGACTTCTTTCAGGCCGCGATGAAGTGGCTTGTCGCGTCGGAGCACCACTGCCAGAGTTCGATGCAGGAGGGGAGTCAGGCTTCGTACGGTGAAAGCCGTTACCTCTGCCCGAACCGCCATTTCGGGCAGGATAGAGCATCCGAGCCCTGCCTTGACCAGTTCCTTGATCGCTTCGACGCTGCCCAGCGACATCACCGGTTTGGGAGACAATCCTGCCTGAGCAAACCATTCGTCGCCGATGCGCCTGGTATTGCCTCCTGGCTCGAAAAGCAGCAGCGGCAACTCGGCGACCACTGCTGCCGTCGCCTCCTGCGGGAGCGTCATGCCCGGCGGGCCGATCAGCAGGAAGGGGTCATCCAGCACGGGAACGATCTCCAGGGAACGGCTGGAGAGCGGCAATGCGACCAGGCCAATGTCGAGGCGATTGTCTTCGACTGCCTTGGCGATCTCAGCCGTATTGCCGGTGGAGATGATAATTTCCAGGTTCGGAAAGGCTTGCCGCAATTTCTTGAGAACCGGTGGCAACAGGAAGATGCAAGCCGTCGCGCCCGTACCGATGCGTACCTTTCCCATGACCTTTCCGTCATGGCGCGCCACGGCTTCCAGCGCCGCCTGCACTGCGGCATCGATTTGGGCGACGTGGAGCAGGAGGTCTGCGCCGGCCGCCGTCGGTCTTGTCCGGCGGCCAACGCGCTCGACCAACAAGGTGCCGAAGCGCCGTTCCAACTGACGGACCTGCAGGCTGACGGCGGGTTGCGTCAGGTTCAGCCGTTCCGCCACCGCCGAGAAACTGCCGAGCTCGACGACATCGGCGAAGGCTTTGAGGTGGTCGAGATTGAGGTTGTTCATATCGGAGTTATTCTCGTACCAAAAATTTCCTTATGCTTTGCATGATTTTCCAAAGCTTCATTTATTTCAAGCGAGGAGCAACAATCCGGCCGGTTTCACGAAACGGGAAGAACGCGAGATGGCAGAGCACCTGTCGCTGCCGATGGCATTCATGGCAGCTGTCAGGGGAACGGGGCGCTATCTCGCTTTGTCTCCCCGGTCGCGCCTGCATCAGCGGGCGGCATTGCGAGAACTCGACGATCGGTTGCTGGCCGATATCGGCGTCACCCGGCGGGGAGCGCTGGCCGGTCACCCCGTGGCGACGAGGAGCGATCCTGCTATGAAGGGATGCAATCAGGCGATGGCAATGACAGCGAATCGGATGGATCCAACCGCCAACGCCGCTGCGATCCTCGTGCGGGATGCCCGCGAGAGCGACATGGCGGCGGTGCAGCCGATCTATGCCCACCACGTGCTGCAGGGGCTGGCGAGCTTCGAGGAAGTGCCGCCAAGCCTGGATGAGCTGGTTTCGCGCCGCCGCGGCGTTCTCGCCCAGGGACTGCCCTATCTCGTGGCGGAGGCGGAAGGGCGCGTGGTGGGCTACAGCTACGCCACGGCCTACAGGCCACGCCCGGCCTATCGCTACACCGTCGAGGATTCCGTCTATGTCGCCCCGGACATGGGTGGGCGAGGCGTCGGCCGCCTCCTGTTGGAGGAACTGATCGCCCGCTGCGAGGCCGGCCCCTGGCGTCAGATGCTGGCCGTCATCGGCAATAGCGGCAATACCGGTTCGATCGCCTTGCATCGGCGCCTGGGCTTTTCCGAGGCGGGCGTGCTGACATCGGTCGGCTTCAAGCTCGGGCGTTGGGTCGATACCGTGCTGATGCAGCGTTCCCTCGGGATCGGGAATGGCGCGCCGCCCCTCGACAGCGAGGCCGGGCGGTGATCGAGCGTCGTACCGTCCTTTGTCTCGGCCTTTTCCAGTTCGTGGCCTGGGGCGCCACCTATTATCTGGTCGGCGGCTTCGGCGAGCGGATGGCCGAGGACCTTGGCTGGTCGCGCGACATCGTCTATGGCGGCTTTGCCCTGGCTCTGCTGGTGATGGGACTGGTTTCGCCGCTCTGCGGGCGGCTGATCGATCGTCACGGCGGCCGCGGCATGATGACGACCGGATCGGTGCTCGCCGCCTTGGGATGCTTGGGGCTGGCCACCAGCCATTCCCTGCCGGCTTATTTCGCCGCTTGGCTGGTGTTGGGCGTGGCCATGCGGTTGACGCTTTACGATGCCGCCTTCGCCGCCCTGGCGCGCGTCGGTGGGGCCGATGCGCGCCGCGCGATGGCCCAGATCACACTGCCCGGCGGACTTTCTTCCACCGCGTTCTGGCCGTTGGGAACGGCGCTGGCCGATAGTCTAGGCTGGCGGGGAGCCGTCCTCGTCTATGCCGGCCTGATGCTGGCGACGGCACCGCTCGCTTTGGCGTTACCTGCAATTCGTCATCGCGACAGGCCGGTACCCAATGCGGAGGACTCCCGGCCGACGTTCGGCGGAACCGGTTCCGGCCTCCTTCTTGCCGGCGTGCTCTACGCCCTGATCACTACCATCATGAATTTTCTGAACGCCGGCATGTCATCCCACATGATCGCCATCCTGGCGGGGCTTGGCCTCGCTCAGACCTCGGCGGTCTGGGTCGCGACGCTGCGGGGCATCGGCCAGTCCGCCGCGAGGCTTGCCGAGATCTTGTTCGGCACCCGCCTGCATCCGCTCGCGCTCAATCTCCTGGCCTGCTCTCTTCTGCCGCTCTCCTTTGCCGCAGGGTTCGCCGGTGGCTACTCGTTGGCGGCCGCCATGCTGTTCGCCCTTGGCTATGGCGCCGGCAACGGCCTCGCAACGATTACGCGGGGCACGGTCCCGCTCGTTCTGTTCGACCATCGCGCCTATGGCGCCATCACCGGCCGCTTGCTGGCGCCGAGCTTCGTCGTTTCGGCCGGAGCGCCTGTCATCTATGCCCGCGTGATCGAATGGTGGGGCCAAGAGGGGGCGCTCGTCCTCTCCCTGGCGCTGGCCGGCATCACGCTGGCCGCGGCCTTCCTGCTCAAGCTGCGTTTTGCGCCGGCAAGCGCCGGTTCCTGTGGAATTTCGCCGGGGAATGGCGGAGCACGATGAAATCCGGGCGATATCGCTGTATGGAACAAGGCGCGGCAGGTTCAAACAAGAGCCGCGGGAAGCGCCCTTCATGAAGCATATCCTGGCCGAACTCCAGTCACGCCGCACCCAGGCCCTGCTGGGCGGTGGCGAAAAACGCATCGCAGCACAGCACGCCAAGGGCAAGCTTACCGCACGCGAGCGCCTGGAATTGCTGCTCGATGCCGGTTCCTTCGAGGAATTCGATGCCTTCGTCGAGCATCGCGCCGTCGATTTCGGCATGGACCGTGCGCATATCTCTGGCGATGGCGTCGTCACCGGCTGGGGTACGGTGAATGGCCGCAAGGTCTTCGTCTTCGCCAAGGACTTCACGGTGTTCGGCGGCTCGCTGTCGGAGACCCACGCCACCAAGATCAACAAGATCCAGGATATGGCACTCAAGAACCGGGCGCCGATCATCGGTCTGTTCGACGCCGGTGGTGCCCGTATCCAGGAGGGCGTCGCTGCGCTCGGTGGTTATGGCGAGGTGTTCCGGCGCAATGTGCTGGCCTCCGGCGTGATCCCGCAGATCTCGTTGATCATGGGTCCTTGCGCCGGCGGCGACGTCTATTCGCCAGCGATGACCGACTTCATCTTCATGGTGAAGGACACCAGCTACATGTTCGTCACCGGCCCCGACGTCACCAAGACGGTGACCAACGAGACGGTGACGGCCGAGGAACTCGGCGGCGCTTCGGTGCATGCCGTACGCTCCTCCGTGGCCGACGGTGCCTATGAGAACGATGTCGAGGCCTTGCTTCAGATGAGACGACTGATCGACTTCCTGCCGGCCAATAATTGCGAGGGGCCGCCGGAGATCCCGTCCTTCGACGATATCGAGCGGCTCGAACCCTCGCTCGACACGCTGGTGCCCGACAATCCCAACAAACCCTATGACATGAAGGAGCTTGTCACCAAGCTGGCGGACGAGGGGGACTTCTTCGAGATCCAGGAGAAGTTCGCGCGCAACATCATCACGGGCTTCGCGCGCATTGCCGGGCGGACCGTCGGCATCGTGGCCAACCAGCCGATGGTGCTGGCCGGCGTGCTCGATTCCGACGCCAGCCGCAAGGCTGCTCGTTTCGTGCGCTTCTGCAACGCCTTCGAGATCCCGATCGTCACGCTGGTCGACGTTCCCGGCTTCCTGCCCGGCACGGCGCAGGAATATGGCGGGTTGATCAAGCACGGTGCCAAGCTCCTGTTCGCCTATTCGCAGGCCACGGTGCCACTGGTGACCGTGATCACCCGCAAGGCCTATGGCGGCGCCTATGACGTCATGGCTTCCAAGCATGTCGGGGCCGATGTCAACTATGCCTGGCCGACCGCCCAGATCGCGGTGATGGGCGCCAAGGGAGCCGTGGAGATCATCTTCCGCCAGGACATGGATGATCCGGAAAAGATCGCCAAGCACGTCAAGGGCTATGAGGACCGATTCCTCTCCCCCTTCGTCGCCGCCGAACGCGGCTATATTGACGAAGTGGTCCAGCCCTCGCAGACGCGCAAACGCGTGGCACGCGCCTTGGCCATGTTGCGCAACAAGCATGTCGAGGCTCCGCGCAAGAAACATGACAACATCCCGCTATAACGGTCAGTCTCAAACTTGAGACTGACCGGGATGGCTCCACCGGTTATTTTGCTTGCCGTAGGGGAAAATAACAAAACATGGTGAATCCCGCGAGCGGCGTTTCCCGCATGTCCGCTGGGCGAGGCGCACCCCGCAGGGCAGGCCTGCGGATGCGGCATGGCTGAACCCTGAAAAGGGTTTGATATCAGATAGATATCGGGTGTATCGGATCGGCCTCTTTACATCAGCTCTCTCGTCGAACCCTCGGCGGCCGCCAAGCTCAAAGCTGTGAATGATCGGATTTCGGCCCGACATTGCCACAGGATTGTGGCGAACAGCACATTCTTTGGCCATGTGCGGCCCTTAGGGTGAGACTCATTAACGCCAGTTTGAGTGATCCAGGCTCAAATTGGGTTTCATGAGGCGCCGCGAGTTAGGCGCAAACCAAGGCAAGGCACGACCCCATGGTGACGTCACCTATCGCAACTCTAGTTGAGCCCGCTCTGGAGCGCGGTTCGATCGAGGATTCCGAAGTTCAGCAAATGCGTCAGCGTTGGCAGGACGGCGCGCTGCTCCAGGCCGCCGATGCCGACGCACTCTTTGCGCTTCAGGGCGTATTGGCAGGACGCAACAAGAATTTTAACGCCCTCTTCGAGGAAATGCTGACGGCTTTCGTCCTGGATCGTAACGAACCCAAGGGCAGCATTTCCAAGGAGCAGGGAGCCTGGCTCCTTTCGATGCTCGATGGCGGCGAGGGATTGGTGGCCAATGCCGCCGAACTCGGTCTGCTGATCCGACTGGTCGAGCAGGCTGACAGCGTGCCCGACGAACTGGCCAGCTTCGCGCTGCACCAAATCCAGCACGCTGCGATGACGGGCGAGGGACCGGCCGCCAAGGGCCGCATCCATTTCTCCCGCGTGATCGACACGCAGGATATCGCCAGCATGGCTCGTCTTTTCCAGGTGGAGAAGGGCGCCAAGCGCCGTATCATCTCGCGCCAGGAAGCCGAGATGCTGTTCGATATGGCCGAAGGCTGCAACAGTGAAGATCCGGCCTGGGACGGACTGTTTGCCGAAACCATTCAAGCGCATCTGCTGGCCACCAACCAGCCAGGCAATACGGGTGGCCGCTCGCTGACCACGCCCGTGGTTCTGGCCGATCGCGACAGCGCCTGGCTGAACCGGCGCATCCAGCACGATGGCCGGGTAAGCCGCGCGGAGCGGGCTCTGCTGGCCCTGGTCGATCCGCGCCAGATGGCGGCGACCAACAGCTGGGACAAGCCGATCAGCCAGATGATCTGACCGGCTCGAGCCCATTAACCGATGTCATCGAATGCCGGCCCCAGGGCCGGCATTCTGCTTTTCCAGCAAGGTGTTGGTTGCCAAGCAGATTCTTCCTGGTCCGGCCACGGGCACGATCAGGAAGAATCTGCAGGATTTCAGATATTTGCAGAGTTTCCTGACGAGCCCCATCCGTGGGCCTCGTCAGGAAACTCTGCTTAGGGATGACTCTCGATATGAGGCTGTTCATCCTTAGAGCAAAGCGCATTCATGACGGAACGCTCGTTTGCTCTAACGCTTCGTTTCGACGCGTCTTTGCGATTCCAGGCGATTCCGCCAAATCGCAAAACGCTCCAGGCTTCACCGGCCCGCCAGCTTGCGCAGGGCGGAGCGGGCCTGTTCGTTGAAGCTGGAGGTGACCGGGCCGTTGTAATAGCCCCGGGCCTTGAGCTTGAGCAGCATCTCGGAGTGGAAGCGCGGCGACCACGCCTTGGCGTTGGTCAAGAGCTCATTGAGCTCGAACTCGGAACCGCGCTCCAGGGCCTTGAAGGCGTAGTTGGCGGCTTCCACCGGATTCTTCACGGTACCACGACCGTTGTTGTAATAGGAGGCGAGGCTGGCCAAGCTGTTGGTGTCGCCGAGATCGGCAGCCTTCTGGTACCAGCGCAGAGCCTCGGCAAAGTCGCGTTTCACGCCTTTGCCGCCCTCATAGAGCAAGGCGATGTTGGCGTGGCTTTCCACATCGCCACGGTCGGCGCCCTGGCGATACCAGCGCATGGCTTCGGCATAGTCCCGCGGCACGCCGAGCCCGAGCTCGTAGAGATAGCCGATACTGACATAGGAATTGGCATAGCCGCCATCGGCCGCCTTGCGGAACCAGCGCATGGCTTCGGCATAATCGCGCGGCACACCGGTGCCCTCGCGATAGAGGAAGGCCAGATTGTGGGCCGCGGCGAGACTGCCGGCCGCAAAGGCCTGCTGATAGGTGGCGAAGGCTTCGGCGTGGCGCTTTGCGGCATCGAGGGCGCGTCCATATTGAAAGAGCAGCCGCTTGGTCCCGGGATATTGCTGCAGGCCGCCGTTGCAGGCCGCGACGGCCCGGGCGGCATCGATCTGCCCGAACAGCACGCCGGCGCCGACCCGGTCCGGATCCAGGGGGCTGGCGGCCAGCCTGTCGCATTCGGTTTCAGGCGGTGGAACTGCCGGTCTCACCGGGGGGACGGCCGCCGCCTGCTTCTGCACGGGGCCGGGTTCGGGAGCTGTCTGTGGGATGACGGACGGTACGGTCTTGGTGGTCGCCAGCGCCGAGAGTTCCTTAATGCGCTTGTCGGCCAACTCGCCGAAGAAGGTGTTGGCATAGCGCCTGCGGAAAGTTTCGAGCTCGCCCATATCCGTGCTGCCCCGCAGCGTCGGCCAGATCTGCGAAGCCTCGCCGAAAAGCGCGTCCGTGGCGGGAGGGGCGCCGGCTTGGGCCGGTGCTGCCATCAGGGACAGGACGCCGCCGCCGAGCGATCCGTTGACGAAGGGCTGCTGCTGGTTCCCGGTATCGGCCATGACATCGTCGCGCACATTGCCGAGCATGATGCGGACATCGATGCCGGGCTCGATGATGCGCTTGATCAGCGAGGCGGTGAAAGGGCTGTTCAGGCCATTGCCGTCGGCGGCCACGGTGCCGGCTGCTGCCGAATAGGCAATCAGCGTGTTGGTGCTGGCCGGCTCGGCACGAGCCAGGCCGCGCGAGACCGCCCGATTGCTGTTGCTGCGGCCCATGCGCGGCAGGAAGGGATTGTTGCGACAGGCATCCAGGATCACCAGCTTGAGGCGGGAGGCTCCTTCGAGCGAGCGCAGCACCCTGTCGAGGGTCACCGCCTCATCCTCGACGTCCCGGTCCGTAGCAAGGCGTGCATCCACTGGCAGCAGATAATTGATGCCGTTGAGTTCCATGCCATGGCCCGAGTAATAGATCACGGCCACGTCCGCCGTTGCAGCTCGCGTTTCGAACGCTCGCAGCGCCTGCACCATGCCCTGACGGCTGAGGTCGTTTTCGGGCTGGATCACGGTGAAGCCGGCCTGGTTCAACGCCGCCTTCATGCCACTGACGTCATTGGGCGGATTGATCAGTGCCGTGGCGTTCTGATAGCGAGCATTGCCGATCAGCAGGGCAACGCGCTTGTCGGCATGGGCCGCGCCGGCGGCGCACCACGTGCCCACGAATATCGCGAGCGCCAGGACGATCCTCATATGCATGCGGTCCCCACCACCCTTGAAGCCGGGCTGGATCTTAGCAAAGGGGCGGGGAGCGTAAAGCGTGGAGGGAACAGGGATATGGCCGGAAGCACCCCGATGCCGCGATCAGCGGTGTACGTCGCCTGAATCTCCAAGCCGACTTATTGCGTATGGCCGAAATCTATGAGACGCCCTAATGAAGGGCAGCGAGCCCATTCGAGCCATCCTGGGTGATTGCGGGCATGTTTTCCAAAGTTCTGATTGCCAATCGCGGAGAAATTGCCTGCCGCATCATCAAGACGGCACGCCGGATGGGCATCGCCACGGTCGCCGTCTATTCCGATGCCGATCGCGATGCCCTGCACGTCGAGATGGCGGACGAGGCCGTCCATATCGGCCCGCCGGCCGCGGCTCAATCCTATCTCCAGATCGAGAAGATCATTGAGGCCTGCCGCCAGACCGGCGCCGATGCAGTGCATCCTGGTTACGGCTTCCTGTCGGAGCGGGAGGCCTTTGCCACGGCGCTCAAGGAGGCCGGCATCATTTTCGTCGGTCCCAATCCGCATGCCATCGCGGCGATGGGCGACAAGATCGAATCCAAGAAGGCCGCGGCGGCGGCGGGCGTTTCCACCGTACCCGGCCATCTCGGCATCATCGAGGATAGCGCGGCTGCCATCCGCATCGCTACGGAGATCGGCTACCCTGTGATGATCAAGGCCTCCGCCGGCGGCGGCGGTAAGGGCATGCGCATCGCCCATTCGGCCGCGGAGGTGGAGGAGGGCTTCCGCCTGGCGCGTTCCGAAGCGAAAGCGAGCTTCGGCGACGACCGCGTCTTCATCGAGAAGTTCATCGTCGAGCCCCGCCACATCGAAATCCAGGTGCTCGGCGATAAGCATGGCAACGTCATCCATCTGGGGGAGCGTGAATGCTCGATCCAGCGCCGCAACCAGAAAGTGATCGAAGAAGCGCCGTCGCCTCTGCTGGATGCAGAGACGCGGGCACTGATGGGGGCCCAGGCCGTCGCGCTCGCCAAGGCGGTCAATTATGATTCCGCCGGCACCGTCGAGTTCGTGGCCGGGCAGGACAAGAGCTTCTACTTCCTGGAGATGAACACTCGTCTGCAGGTTGAGCATCCAGTGACCGAACTGGTGACGGGTATCGATCTGGTCGAGCAGATGTTCCTCGTCGCTGCCGGCGAAAAGCTCGCGCTGAAGCAGTCCGACATCAAGCTCTCCGGGTGGGCCGTGGAATCACGCGTCTACGCCGAGGACCCGCTGCGCAATTTCCTGCCCTCGATCGGCCGCCTGACCCAGTATTGCCCACCGGCCGAACGGCGCGAGAAGGGCGTGACGGTTCGCAACGACACCGGCGTGTTCGAGGGAGGCGAGATCTCGCTCCACTACGACCCGATGATCGCCAAGCTCTGCACGCATGCCCCGACGCGTGCCGGCGCGATCGCCGCCATGTCGGATGCGCTCGACGGCTTTGCCATCGAAGGCATTCGCCACAATATTCCCTTCCTCTCGGCGCTCATGCAGCATGAACGCTGGAAGGAAGGACGGCTGTCGACCGCTTTCATCGCCGAAGAGTTCCCCGGCGGATTTTCGGTCAGCCCGCCCAAGGGGGCGGTTGCTGACAGGCTGGCGGCGGTTGCGACGGCAATCGACCATATCCAGAACCAACGCAAGCGCAGCATCAGTGGGCAGATGGTCGGCAAGCCCGTGGTATTCGAGCGCCGCCGCATGGCGGTTCTCGGCGACACCGCCTTTACCGTCGAGGTGGACGAGGCGCGCGGGGAGATGCAGGTGACCTTCCTCACGCCGGAAGGGGCGCCGGAGCGCCTGGTGACACTCACCTCGGACTGGAAGCCCGGCCAGCCAGTATGGTCGGGCCGCATCCACGGCGAGCCGGTGTCCATGCTGGTACGGGCGATTCCCAACGGTGTGGTGCTGGCCCATCGCGGCACCGCCGCCGATATCCGCATCTACACCCGGCGCGAAGCCGAACTAGCCCGCCTGATGCCGGTCAAGAACAGCACGGCGCTTACGACGGCCTTGCTGTGTCCGATGCCCGGACTGGTCCGGGCCATCGAGGTCGTCGAGGGGCAGGAGGTCAAGGCCGGGGAGGCGCTCTGCGTCGTCGAGGCCATGAAGATGGAGAACGTTCTGCGTGCCGAGCGCGACGCCACCGTCAAGAAGATCCGCGTCAAGCCGGGTGATACGCTGGCGGTCGATGCGGTGATCATGGATTTTGCCTGATACCGAGAGGCATTTTCAATGCGTCTTGGTTCTATCTGATGGTTTTCGCCAAATCTTTGATTTGGTCTCGAAAACCGTCAGGTGTTTGCATCTCGGATGCGTCAGCATTTTCGAGACTTGGTATGTCATTCCGGCATTTGCGGTCGAGGGAGAGTGGGTTTGAGCGTCTGGGACCAGTTCTTCAGCTGGGGCGCGCTCCCTGGCCACATCGCCTATGCCATCATCGCCATCTCCTATCTCCTGACCAACATCTTCTGGCTGCGGCTGGCGGCGGTGGTCGGCATTGCCCTGGAGGTTGTCTATTTCCTGTTCAGCGGCTCGGCTGTCTGGCCGTCGATCGCCTGGGACAGCGCCTTCATCCTGATCAATCTGGTGCAGCTCGGCATTCTCCTGCGCGACCGTCTCAGTCTCAAGCTCTCCGCCGACGAACAGGCTTTCATCAAGCCGATCGTCGGCGATCTCGACAAGGCGCAGATTGCCCAGCTTCTGCGGACGGCCGAATGGCGCACTTTGGAACCGGGCTCGGTGGTGACCACCGAGGCCGATCCGGTGCATGAGCTCACTTTCATCTGTGAAGGCCAGACCGAGGTGCGCGTGCGCGAACAACTCGTTGCCCACGTCGGTGCCGGGGCTTTCGTCGGGGACGTGTCCTTTGCCACCGGCGTACCGGCGACCGCAACGGTGATCACGGAAAATGCCGTGCGCGTGCTGGCCTTCGACCAGGACAAGCTCAAGGCGCTGTGCAAGCGAGACGAGCAGATTGCCCACGCCCTCTATCGGCGAATCGGCGGCGGGCTGGCCGACAAGATGCGGGTGGCAACGGGGCGGCTGTAGCAAGGCAAGATGCCGGCAAGTCGACTCAAAACTTCGAAACGCGACGTTAACCCCCGGATGTTACAGACATATCCAGCTTGGGTTCAGTACGTTGTCAGGACAATGCTGTCAGTCGTCATCTTGCGTTTGCTGCTATCGCCTTCCGGGGCGATCGATCGCGTTGCCTTCACCGCCGGTGTCGTGCTGCTGGCGGCGCTTACGGTCGGCGGTCACCATGCCCTGCAAGGCTGGAGCGGCCCCTATGGCTTGGGCTCCTTCGCCTTTGTTGCGGCCATTGCCTGGTCCGCCATTTGCCTTTCACGCAAGCGCCTGCATGATTTCGGCTGGTCCGGCCTGGTGATCCCGGCCTTTCTGAGCCTCTATCTGCTGGCCGTCGCGATCGCGATCTTCTTTCTCGACCGGGGTGCCCTGGCGTCCTGGCAACAGGCTCTGGCGACATTCGGCCTGTTCAGCGGCCCGATGGTCGGCTGGCTGATCGCACTGGCCATCATACCGGGCAACGGACTCGCCTCCAGTGCGAGAACGAGCTGGTAGGCGCAAAGTCCGCTCAAACCAATGCCTTGGCGGCATTTCCCGATTCGATATCTTCCCTCGACAGGCGCGTCTCTCCAAAGATCGGTTCGAAGGTCTGGCGCAAGGCAAGGTCGACATCCTCCAGCGTCACCGGCAGCCCGAGATCGACCAGACTGGTCACGCCGTGGTCGCGGACGCCACAGGGTACAATGCCGGAGAAATGCTCGAGATCGGGTTCCACATTGATAGCGATGCCGTGGAAGGAGACCCAGCGCTTGAGGCGGATGCCGATGGCGGCGATCTTGTCCTCGGCACCTTCGCCGCGCTGGGGGCGCCGAACCCAGACGCCGACCCGGTCCTCGCGGCGTTCGCCGCGCACGTGAAAGGCCCAAAGCGTTTCGATCAGCCAGGCTTCCAGCGCCGTCACCAGCCGCCGGACGTCCTGTCGGCGGCGCTTGAGATCGAGCATGACATAAGCCACGCGCTGGCCGGGGCCGTGATAGGTGTATTGTCCGCCGCGACCGGTCTGGTGCACCGGGAACCGGTCGGGAGCGACCAGATCCTCGTGCCTGGCCGAGGTGCCGGCGGTATAGAGTGGCGGATGTTCGAGCAGCCAGACGCACTCGCCGGCCACCCCGTCCGCAATTGCGGCTGCTCTGGCCTCCATCGCAGCGACGGTTTCCTCATAAGGGCTGAGGCCCGCGATGACCTGCCACTCTACTGGCGGAGAATCGCTGCCGGGCAGGAGATGATGGTCGAGGGCATTACGGCTAGTCACTGGATAGGTTCCAATCGGGGTGGACAGCCTCTTCATATCGGCGGATTTTTGGGCTTCGACAAGGGCTTGCATGCGAAGTGCAGGAAAAGCGTGAATTGCCCTTGCTGCCCTGTGATCGATCTGTTAGACGATGCGCCGCTTCACATGGCGACACGGTCTTCGGATCGGCCCTGTGCAGCAACCGCGGTCATGGCGGAATTGGTAGACGCGCTACCTTGAGGTGGTAGTTGGGAGACCAGTGGAGGTTCGAGTCCTCTTGACCGCACCAAATTAGAGCAAGGCTCCGGAAAGGCGATCCAGCGATGGATCGCCTTTTTGTTTGGCTGGAGTCTATTGCGGCGCGGCGCGGCGGGCCTTGCCAACAGGCTTGCCCTGGTTGGCGAGGATGCGCTCGGTCTGGGAGAACCAGCCGGCGGGAGCAGGTTTGGTTTCGAGTTCACCGGGGCCGGGCACGATATGCACGATTCGAAAGCCGCGCCTTTTGAGTTCCTGGAGAAACTGAGGCAGCATCGCCACGGTGCGCGGCTGGATGTCGTGCAGGAGCACGATGCCGCCTTTGTTCTTCTCGAGCCGCCCGAGCACCAGCTTGAGTTCCTCCTGTGGCGTTTCGGGCTCCCAATCGCTTGCCCACAGATCGGCGCCGAACGCCACGATGTCGAGCGAGGCCAGCCATTGGTTGAGGGCTGGGGAGTCGGCAAAGCCGGGAAAGCGGAAGAAGGGCTGGTGTGGACGCTCTCCCGCCGCACCCCAGACGGCCCTGTCGACGGCACGGTAGCCGTTCTCGATATCGGCTCGAGCTCGTTCGAAGGGCAGGCGGCGCAGGATGGGATGGGTCATCGAATGATAGCCGACGGTATGTCCTTCCCTCGCGACCCGGGCGGCGAGGGCGGGTGCGGCAGCGGCGTTGCGGCCGATCATGAAGAAGGTGGCTTTCACGCATTGGCCCGAAAGCGTGTCCAGGATCTTTTCCGTGCGTCCGGGCATGGGACCGTCGTCGAATGTCAGAACCACCTCTCCCGGCGCCAGCAGCAAGGTCTGGGGATAGGTCTTGAGCCCGACCGCGCCGCCGCCGACGGTGCCGACAGGCAGCGTACGCGACACGCCCAGCGCCTCCGGCGGGCAACCCGCGAGGCTGGATGCAGGCAGGGCGCAGGCGAGCGCAGCAGCCAGGCAGAGTATCCCGGCGAGGCTCATCCGCGGGTCTCGCCGGGATACTCTGCAAATGCTTGATATCTTGCAGATGTCTCCTGATCGCGCCACGAGCGCGATCAGGAGACATCTGCTTAGGGCCAAGACTTTCATGACGGGTACGACCGAAAATGGGGGGATGATTCGCCTGATAAGCACTTTGCGAGGCGAGTCTTCAAAGATTTTTGTCGACAGTGAGATGCGGTTAAGCTTCTCTCTCTATCCTGTGTTTCCAGTCGTTGAAGTGCCGAAGCGTTTTGCGATTCGACGGACTCACCTTGAATCGCAAAGACGCTCTAGCCAATCCGTTGGATTGGCTTGGAAACGATGAGTTGGAGCAAACAAGCGTTCAGTCATGGACGCGCTTTGCGCCAGACGGAATGGCCGTTCATAATGGGTTTCACAATGCGATCGCTGTCGCGCTTCATCCAGCACGGGTTTCTTGCAGCAGGTGTGCTGGTGCTCAGTGCCTGCTCGACCGTTCAGCAGGCCTACCCCGAGGCGAACAAGTTTCCGGTGCATGGCATCGACGTCTCGAAATATCAGGGCATTATCGATTGGAATGCCGCTGCCCGGGGCGGCGTGCGCTTCGCCTATCTGAAGGCGACGGAAGGTGGCGACCGCGTCGACGACAAGTTCAGGGCGAATTGGGAGGGAGCCCGCGCTGCGGGCATACCGACAGGCGCCTATCATTTCTATTATTTCTGCCGGCCGGTGGAGGATCAGGTCGCCTGGTTCAAGACCCATGTGCCACCGGCAAGCGACGCCTTGCCGCCGGTTCTGGACATGGAGTGGAATCACCTTTCGCCGACCTGCAAGCTGCGTCCGCCCGCCCCGAAGATCCATGCCGACATGGCGGTGTTCCTACGCGAGATGGAGCGCTTCTACGGTAAGAAGCCGATCATCTACACCACGGTGGATTTCCACCGCGAAATTCTGACCGGTGAACTGGAGGCCTATCCCTTCTGGGTGCGCTCGGTGAAGGGCCATCCTTCCGAGCGCTATGGCAAGCGTTCCTGGGCCTTCTGGCAATATACCGCCACCGGTTCGGTGCCGGGAGTCCAAGGGCAGGTGGACCGCAACGCCTTCGCAGGGTCCGAGCAGCAATGGCAGGACTTCCTGGCTCAGAACGTCGCCACAGGCAGCATCGCCGCCAATTGAGGCTGCGTATGTCGACAGAGGGAGCTTCCAGGCGCCCTCTGCAATGTCTAATCGATCCGTACCGGCCCCAGTCGATAAACGCCCTTGAAGTCGTCAGGGTCGGCTGGAGCACCCTTGCGATAGATCATCAGCCGGCCCTCCTTGGCCAGACGCACGACGATGCGACGAAGCGGCTGCATCAGCGGCCCCCATTGATCGGCAGCCTTGCCTCCCACCTCCTGAGCGATGTCAGAGGGGGCGAGGGTCTTGCCTACCGGCAAAGTTGCGATCAGGCGCAGCGCCGTCTGTTCGAGAGCGTCCTTGTCTACCATTGAACTCACGATCTGGATGCGGAAGCGGCGCTTCCCTACTGAAGTTTTGCTGAGCGGCTTCCGTCGCCATGAAACGGAAACCGCTCTATGAGCCTGAAATTCCAAGCCTAAGCTGAACAAAGCGGCCGTTGGTTTGGGATTACCCGGGAAGGCTTGCCCTGCCAGGGTCGGTGTTTGTTCAACAGCCGGCTGTACCGGGGGGGCAATTGCGGATTGGACCAGCACCGGCTGGCGCACCGGGAGTTGGCGAAGGGCTGTCGACCCGCGGCGCGCTAGGAGCCGCTGATGGGCTCTCGACCCGAGGGGCGGGTGCTGACCAGCCAGGGCGTGACAAGCCGGGAGAACCGCCAACATTCGAGGTGATCGGAGGTCGTCCGCCGGGGGGGGCGTTCCGCCAGCTGAAATCACCGCCTGGAGTCGGTCCCGGACCCGTGCCGGGGCCTGTACCGGGACCTGGTTCCCCAGGAATCGGCCGACCGGGGCGTGGGCGACCCGGGTAGCGATCGCGACGGTCGCGACGATGATCGCCATAATAGCCGCCACCGTAATAGCCAGGGTCGCTATAATAGGGGCGGTCGGCGTAACCGCCCTCCGGCGTGACGCAGCTTGCGAGAGGGAGGGTGAGCAGGCCGGCAAGCACGAGCATTTTCTTCATGGGTACGACTCTCAGATGCGTTGCAGTTCGTGGATCGAACAATGAAGGCGCTCCCGCCGGCTTGCAACCGGATGTTTGGCACCAGGGTCGTTTAACTGAGCAGTCATACGGCATGTTGACGGAGGCAAATCTCCGTTTGCGCGCCCGTGCAGGAGGCGGCATGGTGCGGCCGGTGCTGGAGTACGCCCCTTGAAACTGATCATCGGCAACAAGAATTATTCTTCCTGGTCCATGCGTCCCTGGCTCGCGGCAAAGTCGGCCGGTTTGAGCTTCGAGGAACAGATCATCTGGCTGCGCCATCCCGAAACGTCGGCGATGATCAAGGCGACCTCGGCAGCCGGCAAGGTGCCCATTCTGATCCATGGCGACATCATGGTGCACGAATCCATTGCCATCCTCGAATATCTGGCCGAGATCGCGCCGGAGCTCTGGCCTGACGATCGCGAGAGCCGGGCTCACGCCCGAGCCATCAGCGCTGAGATCCATGCCGGGTTCCTGCCGCTGCGCCGCAACTGTCCGATGAATATCAAGCGCCGGCCGAGGGCGATCGCGCTCGACGACGAAACCCAGGCGAGTGTGGAAAGGGTGGTCGATCTCATCATCGATTGCCGTACACGCTTCGGCGGTGGCGGCGATTTCCTGTTCGGCGCGAAGTTCAACAATGCCGATGCCATGTGGGCACCGGTGGTGAACCGCCTGCACGCCTATGACGTCAAGGTGCCGGCCGCGGTGCGCCGCTATATGGATGCGGCGATGGCGACGCCGATGTGGCGTGAATGGGAAGCGGCCGCGCTCGAAGAAACCGAAACGATCGTCGATATTGATTCAGTGTGATGAGCCTTAATCTGATCAAGCTGTGCGTCGGCGCCGAATCGATCGCCGACCTCGAGGAGTGGATCGCCCTGCGCCTGCGCCTGGCGGGCGAGCAGATCCACACCACCCGGATGATGCCGAAGAACCGCGAGGCGATCCTCGGTGGCGGCTCGCTCTATTGGGTGATCAAGGGTATCGTCTCCTGCCGCCAGCGCATCACCGATTTGCGTGCGCGCCGTGACGAGGACGGCATCTCGCGTTGCGATATCCTGCTCGATCCGGTGGTCGTCGCGGTCGATCCCCGTCCGCGCGGTCCCTTCCAGGGCTGGCGCTATCTCAGCGCGACCGATGCACCGCCGGATCTTGCCAAGGCCGGCACGGCCGATGCCGACCTGCCCATCGAGCTCCAGCGCGAGCTGCGCACCATCGGCCTCGTGTGAGCCGAAAGGCCATCTTGGCCGGTTGCAAGAAAGCTGCAAGGCGTGTTCACGCTATAGTCACACACCATGCGTCATTATGGCACGTAATCGCCGCTTACCTGTCCGTCATTCGTTATCGAGCGTTAACCATGACGTGTGCAGGATGGCACTTCGAAGTTTCACCGCTCTGGCATCATGGCCGTAAGTTGAGTGGATGGAGGACGCCATGTTGATCGCAAGTACAGAAGGGCAGGGCTGGTGCTACGAAGTCATCGCGCAGTCTGACGGCTTTCTCGTCCAGGTTCGCGATCTCGATACCGGTGAAGTTTCCCTGAACGAAACCACGTTGTTCCGCACTTCGCCTGTGGCCTTGGCTTATGCCGATATGGCAGCCGCAGCGGACCGCTTCGCTGCATCACGGCTCGACGAGGTTGAAGAAGTCGAGGACTGGCAGGCCCTCGCCGACGATTATCATCACGAGCTGGATCGTTTTACCACCATTCGCGACCGTCTGTCCGATGATGGCGTGGGTGGTGCCTTGCTTCGCTGCAGCCGGGCAGGTTCCCTGCGCGATCAGGCCCATCGACTGCACTAAGTCATTTTTCCAGAGTAGTTGATGGACTTGTCGGTAAAAAAACGCGTCGGAACCAAGAAATATTCTGCTGATCAGGCGGTAGCCTTGCCACCCTCGACCAAGGTGAGATGGCCATAGCGCCGGGCTCCGCTGGGCAAGGCTGAGCGACGCTGGACGCGGGAAGCCGCCGGGATTTCTTCCACCGCGACGATATCGAAACGCGAAATGGGATGCAGGCCGATCCAATAGGGTGTTTCGCCCGGGGTAAGGCTGCCGAGGATGCGCGAATTCGCCTTGCCGCGATGATGGAGCGGCAGAAGCAGCAATTCCAAGTCGAGACGATGGCCTTGCAGCGTGCTGCCACTCAGCGTGATCACCCGCGCCGTGAGGTCGAAGGATACCGCCGTCACCAACTCCGCCAAGGCAGCCGGATCGGCCCATCGGTCCAGCAACGAAGCGCCGCGCAACTCCTGGCCCAGCAGGGCGCACATGCGAGTTCCGGCCAGGCGGAAAGGAAAGCTGCGGCTCTTGTCGATCTCTACGATGAAGGTATCGCCGAGAACCCGGCGGATGGCGGCCGGATCGATGTCGACGCGTTCGGGGGCCGGCCGCTGACCGCGCAACTGATCCCAATAGCCATAGAGGTCGCGTGTCGCCGTATTCTTCATTGGTCAGCCGCCCCTTGAGCAAAGCACGTTCATGCCTGAACGCTTATTTG
Organism: Labrys sp. F242; assembly: GCF_057813875.1. Classification (NCBI taxonomy): domain Bacteria; kingdom Pseudomonadati; phylum Pseudomonadota; class Alphaproteobacteria; order Hyphomicrobiales; family Xanthobacteraceae; genus Labrys; species Labrys sp. F242. The sequence continues at coordinate 1,307,397 of NZ_JBVASG010000001.1, forward strand.
CTCTAACTCTTTGTTTCGACGCGTCTTTGCGATTTTTGGCACTGCCTTCAAATCGTAAAACGCTTTGAGCAAAGCGCGTTCAAGGCTGAACGCTTGTTTGCTCTGACGCCTTGTTTCCAAGCCAATCCGACGAATTGGCTAGAGCGTCTTTGTGGTTCCTTGCGGATCACTGGACGCTATTGGCATGTTCCGATTTGGGATCGGCCCATGCCTTCGCTTCAATCATCGCGAACGACCTTCGTTCGAACGTCGCTCCCGCCCGTCATAGGCGGGCTAGGAGGTGACGATAGCACTGGCGGGGGAGAGGGGGGCAGAGGGCAGGATGGTTACCGCCTGGAAACGAATTATTAATGTTAACAAAAGGTTAATGGTGCCGAATCGATGTTAAGAAAGGCGGGGTGGATGGTCATGGCTTCCTCCTTGCTTTAGGAGACACTTCTTTGTCATTGAAATCGCGCGGCAATATCGATCCGCCAGCGGCCTTTAACGTGCCGGCGGTCGTCCTGCTGCTCACCGGCCTCGTCGTCGCCGTTCACATTGCACGGGCCGTGATGCCCGTCAGTTGGAGCGCCTGGCTGGTCGGCATCTTTGCCTTCACCCCCCTGCGCTACGACCCCGCGATCGGAGAGAGCATTGCCTGGCCCGGGGGGCACCTTGCCGATATTGCCGGCTTCCTGACCTGTTTCTTCCTTCAGTCCGATCCTGGCACGCTGATGATCAATGGCGCAGCCATGCTGATCCTTGGGGCAGCAGTGGCCTGGCGCTTCGGAGCCTTGCGGTTCCTGGCCTTTACAGCGCTATGTACCGTCGCAGGCTCGTTCACCTGCCTGCTGTTCTACTGGGGCAGTGCAGCAGCCATGGTTGGGGCAGGCGGTGGCTTGTCGGGCCTGTTCGCAGCCTCCATCCATTTCCTGTTCAAGGGCGGGTCGGCCATGGCGGCTTTTCGGGTCGCCGGCGGTGCGGCATTTCGCAAGCCGGCCTGGACCTTGCGGGACGCTCTGGCGGACCAGAATGTGCGCATCTGGCTCGCCGTCTTCGCCTTCATCACGGCGTGGAACGCCGTCAGCCCGCTGATTATAACCACTTCGCAGGTGATGCCCGGTTGGCCGGCCAACATAGGCGGCTTCCTGGCCGGCCTGCTTCTCTTTCGTTTCTTTGACCGCCAGCCACGGTTGCGGCGGGTCGTCTGAAACCCGGATCAGCTCATCGCCTGGCCCTCGACGGCGCTCCACACAGCCAGGGCCTGGCGCGTCTGTGCGACATCGTGGACGCGTACGGCGTCGGCGCCGCGCTGGGCGGCAGAGAGAGCGGCGGCAACCGATCCGGCTACGCGTTCCGAAGCCGGACCATGGCGATCGACGCCGCGGATGAAGATCTTGCGTGAGGCTCCGATCAGCACGGGGAAGCCGAGCGCACGCAATTGCGGGGTGGCGTCGAGCAGGGCCAGATTGTGTTCCATTGTCTTGCCGAAGCCGATGCCGGGGTCGAGCCACAGGCGCGATGCGGCGATGCCATCCTTGATGGCGCGCTCGCATTTGAAGCTCAGTTCGGCGCACACATCCTTCACCACGTCGGCATAAACAGGGTTGACCTGCATGCTTTGCGGATCGCCCTGCATATGCATCAGCACCACGGGTGCATCATGGCCAGCCACGGCCCTGCGGCTGGCTGGATCGTCCAGGGCGGTGACGTCGTTGATCATGGTGGCGCCGGCTGCGAGCGCCCGGGCCATGATTTCGGCGTGACGGGTATCGACGGAGATCAGGCGGTAGCGTCGCCTGGCCTCCTCGGCCAGGGCTGAGATCACCGGGCCAACGCGCTGCCACTCGGTTTCGATGTCGACGGGGGCGGCGCCCGGACGGGTCGACTCACCGCCGATGTCGAGTATGTCGGCACCTTCCTCCATGAGTTGGCGGGCATGATCGATGGCCGTCTCGGCGCTGTCGTAGCGCCCGCCATCGGAGAATGAGTCCGGCGTGACGTTGACGATCCCCATCAGCAGCGGCACCGTCCTGAGGGCACGCACATGGGCGCGATCGCTGCGCGCCAGCATCAGGCTCACGGTTTCGCCATTGACGGGATGGCGCCAGCCTGGCGCGATGTCGGCGAGCGGCGCGAGCACGAAGGCGCGTTCATGCATGCGCGGGTGCGGCACGACTAGGTCTGGCGTGTCGATGACTTCGCTGCCATAGCCGATCAGATCGAGATCCAGCGTGCGTGCGGCATTACGTTCGCTGCGCTCACGCCCGAACTGCAATTCGACCTCGAGCAAGAGGGAAAGAATCTGATGGGGCGGGAGGGCGCTGTCGACGGCGATGACCTGGTTCGCATACCAGGGCTGGTCCGAGCGGGGCACGGGTTCGGTCAGGAACAGGCGTGAACGCGCCGAAATCGTCAATCCGCGGGCGGCCAGGGCAGAGACTGCCCGGCGAAGGGTCTCACGGGGAGCTCCTTCGGAGGACGGAAGATTGGCACCGAGGGCAACGTAGATCATGGAACTTTGCTCACTGGATGGGAAGGGCAACCTCGAGGCGCATGCCGATGTCGTATTCGATGCGGGCCAGGAGGGCGTTGAAGAGGCGATTGATGGATTCGGCGGCGCGGGGGGGCGGGATCAAGCTCCGCTTGCCTAGCGCAATGACGGGCCGGACCAGGCGCACGGAATTGGTGAGAAACAGCGCTTCGGCCTGGTCGAGCAGGGGCGGTGTAAGACTGGTCTCGCTGATATCGAAGCCGAGGGCCTTCGCCTCTTCCAACAGCACGGCGCGCATGACGCCGTCGAGGCAGCCATCGGCGCAGGGGGGCGTGACGAACCGGCCGTCGACGATGGCAAAGAGGTTGGCGATGGTGGTTGAGACGGCATTGCCGTCGAGATTACGGATCAGGGCATCGTCGGCGCCGATCTCGGTGGCCCGGCGGGCGGCGAGGATGTTTTCGAGGTAGTTGAGGGATTTCAGGCGGGCGAGCGGCGAGAACTGGTTGCGCGGCAGCCCGGCCTCGCACAGGCATGCGGGCTGGCCGACGAGGCTCGGACCCCAAGGCTGCGCCGTCACCAGGATGGTGGGTGGATTGCCCGGTGGCGGCCACAAGCCCCGGGCTGCCTGTCCTCGCGTCACCGTGGTGCGCACGATGGCATGGCGTTCGCCCAGCTCATCCAGCACGCCGGCGAGCGCCTCCTGCAACCGGGCCGAATCGACATCGATGCCGATGGCGGCCGCATGCTGGATGAGGCGGGCGCGGTGTCGTTCTTCCGCGAAGGGACGGCCCCTGAAGCAGCTCATGGTGTCGAACACGCCGTCGCCGAGCTGGAAGCCACGATCGAGGGCGTTGACCCAAGGAATGTCGGGTTGACGGGCATCGATTTGGGGGGCGTCGGCGGTGCCGTCCGCCAGGAGACGATAAAGAAGGAAACTCACTGCACGCGATCCAGGAACGCGCGGATGATCTGATGTCCTTGCGGCGTCAGGATCGATTCGGGGTGGAATTGCACGCCGAAAGTGGGGTGCTGGCGATGGGTGAGTGCCATGATCTCTCCCTCGTCGCTGCGGGCCGTGACCTCCAGCGGGCCGTCCTCGTCGATCTCGACGATCAGCGAGTGATAGCGCGCGGCCTCGAAGGGGCGTGGCAGCCCGGCGAACAGGCCGCCACCCTGATGCTCGATGCGCGAGGCGCGGCCATGCATGGGAGTGCGAGCATGGGCGGTGCGCCCGCCAAAGACCTCGCCGATGCATTGATGGCCGAGGCAGATGCCGAGAATGGGCAGTCTGCCGGAAAACAGCTTGATCAGGTCGAGCGAAGCGCCAGCATCGCGCGGTGCCTTGGGACCCGGCGAGAACACCAGCGCCTTGGCACCCAGGCTGACGACGTCATCGGCGCAGACGGCGTCGTTGCGGGCGACATGAGTCTTGGCACCGGCCTCCTCGAAATAGCGGGAGACGTTGAAGACGAAGGAATCGTAATTGTCGACGATCAGGATCATGCCGCTTCCTCCGCGCGGGAGGCATCCTCGAAGGCCGCGATGAGCCGCTCGGCCTTGGCCAGCGTCTCGTCATACTCGGCAAAGGGGTCGGAGAGCAGCGTGATGCCGCCGCCCGCCCGTACAGAGAGGTCCTTGCCGTCATAACTGAGGGTGCGGATGGCGATGTTGAGATCGGCGGCGCCGTCAAAGCCGATCCAGCCGATGGCACCGCAATAGGCACCGCGCGGCTCGCGCTCGAGTTCGCCGATGATTTCCATGGCGCGAATCTTCGGCGCCCCTGTGATCGAGCCGCCAGGGAAGGTGGCCGCGATCAGGTCGGTGACGTCGAGCCCCGCCTTCAGGCGGCCCGTCACTGCCGAGGTCAGGTGGTGAACCGAGGCATAGGTTTCGACGCCACACAACATCGGAACCTCGACGCTGCCGGCTTCGCAGACGCGTGACAGGTCGTTGCGCAGGAGATCGACGATCATGATGTTCTCGGCCCGGTCCTTCTCGCTGCGGGCGAGCGACTGGGCGATGGCGATGTCCATGGCGGGATGGGTGCAGCGACGCTTGGTGCCCTTGATTGGCCTGGCTTCGACCAACCCTTCATCTTGGCCGGTGTTCAGACGCAAAAAGCGCTCGGGCGAGGTCGAGGCGATGAAGTTGATACCGTCGACCAGCAGGGCGGCGAATGGCGCCGGATTGGACCGCCGCAAGGCGAGATAGGTCGCCAGCGGGTCGGCGCCGTGCTGGGGCGTTGCGCTGAAGCGATGGGAGAGATTGGCCTGGAATATGTCGCCGTCGCGGATATAGCCGACCACGCGGGCGACCTCGGCCTCGTACTCGCTCCGGCTGCGGCTGTCGTGCCAGGTCAGTGCGCGCGGCGCCGACGCCCGGTGAGGCTGGGCCTGGAGGCCCTCGACGAGCCGTTCGGCGCAAGCCCAGTCCGGTGCAATGGCGAAAGCGCGTTTCTCGATGGTGTCGAAGGCGAGGAGGCGATCATAGAAGGGCAAGTCGATCTGCGGGGTGCCCGGAGCGGCGGATGGAACTGATGATCCGAAGCGCTCGAACAGATGACCTGCCTCATAGGCGAAATTGCCGATGGCACCGCCTGTGAAGGGAGGCGCCCCCGGCATAGCGGGGCGGGCATGCTGCCGCAGCAGATCGCGTAAGGCCTCCATCGGCTTGCCGTCGATGGCGGCATCGTTCCAGCGCGCAACGCCGTCGACGACCTTGAACCGGCCGAAGGGGGAGGCAGCCAGATAGGACCATCGCCCGAGCGTCGCATGCGGCATGGCGCTGTCGAGCAGGGCCAGTCGCGGCTGGCTGGCCATGGCGGCCGCGGCTTCTAGGGGATCGATCCAGGGTATCTCAACAATGATCATGGCAGCTCAAGCACAATCCTGGTGCGGCATAAAAATGCCGGCCAGCTCGTGTGATGCGGACAGACCGCTTCAATGTTCGGCGATTGGAGCGTCGGGCGGCTTCCCTGTCAGCCGGCCGGAACTCATCACGCTGAGGCTTGCATACAAGATGAGCCCAAGCGTCCCGCATCTCTCAGCCCTGTGGAGATACGTGGAACATCGCATGTCTATGTAGCGCTTTTTTTTGCCTTTGTCGTGCCTCTGTTTGCGGTGGAATAGAGCATGGTCACGACAAGCCCCGCACAAAGGCCCCAGAAGGCGGCACCGATGCCGTACAGACTGAAGCCGGATGCGGTGACCAGGAAGGTCGCAAGCGCCGGCAGGCGCTGGCTTTCCTCCTGCACGGCGCCGAGCAGGGAAGCACCGAAAGCGCTCACCAGGGCCAGTCCCGCCGCCGCTTCGATCAGGATCGGTGAGGATGCCGTGACCAGGCCAGTGGCGATCGCCGACAGCAACGAGAAGATCGCCGCATAGAACAGCCCAGCCACCACCGCGGCGGTATAGCGCCGTTCGGGCTGGGGGTGGGCATCGGGACCGGCGCAGAGGGCGGCGGTGATCGCTGCGAGGTTGATGGTGGGAGCACCCAGCAGGGAGGAGAGCGCCGATACGCCCCCGGTCGCGAGGAAGGCCGGCCTTGTCGGCGGCTGATAGCCATAGGTCGCCAGCACGGTCAGGCCCGGAATGTTCTGGGAGGCCATGGTGACGACGAAGAGCGGCAGGCCGATCGAAATCAGAGTTTGCCAATCGAAGCTTGGGGCAACGAATTCAAGCGACGGAAGAGTCAGGGGCAGCGTGCTCGCCTGGCCATCGAACGCCATGGCGCCCAAGGCGACAGCAAGCGCCGCGGGCGCAGCCCACAGACGGTAGAAGCGACCCACAGCCAGCCAGGTCAGCACCACGGGTATGGCGAATTTGGGCACCTGACCAAGGGCGGCGATCGGGGCAAGGCAGAGCTTGAACAGGATGCCGGCCAGCATCGCGCCCGCGATAGGACGGGGAATGCGCGTGATCAGCTTGCCGAGTGGCGCCCACAAGCCGGCGATCATGATCAGCACGCCGACGATCAGAAAGGCGCCCACGGCCGCGGGATAGCCCCCGGCCGGCGCCGTCAGGCTCGCCAGCAGCGCCATGCCGGGCGTCGACCACGCCGTCGAGATCGGCATGCGGGTCATGAGGCTCAGGCCGGCACCGCACAGGCCCATGGTGACGCACAAAGTGGCAAGGCCCGAGGCGATCTGGCCTGGCGATGCACCGACGGCGCTCATGCCGTTGATCACCACCGCCACCGAACTGGTATAGCCGACCACAGCGGTAAGCACGCCCATGCCGGCCGACTGGCCGTTGAGGTCTGCAAAGAAGGAACGCATGGCGAGGGGAACCAGATTTATTGAGACGGACGTAGCACGAGACTGCTTTATTCGGGCCCCGACACGAAATGTGCAAGCCATATGTCAGACGGATTGGGAGATCAAACCAGGCCGGTTTGAGCTGGAGGTGAGGATTTCTCTGCCCGTATTCTCCGCGGGCATGCACATCCAAATCTCGGCCTCCAGATAGGCCGCCCATTGGCGCGCGTATCGACGAGCCTCTTCGCGTGTCCGGTTCGTGTTCAGGGCACCAAAAGAAAACGGGCGGAAGATCCGCCCGTTGCTTGCTTGTCCGTTCAGGACTTCTTGCTGTCGTCTCGGCTTCGCCCCAGGAGACTCGCCATTTCCTCCTCGAGGCTGGCGAAGGGGTCTTCGACCTCGGCTGGAGCCGGGGTAGTCGTTGGAGCCGGAGGCGGCGTTGGTGTGGGAGCCGGTGTTGGCGCCGGCGTCGGTGCCGCAGTGGCGGTCGGTGCGGCCGGGGTGCTCGAGGTGGGCGCCGGCGGTGTGGTGGCCGGGCGGGTCGGCGTCGTCAGTCTTTCGCCGACCCGGAAGGGTTCCGTACGCGTCGGCTCGGCCTGGGCGCGTGGCGCCGGCGTTCCCAGCGAGGGTTCGATGCGGCCACCGGGAGCGTGCGACGGCTCGCTGGCCGGACGCGGATCGGCGGAGAAACGAGGTTCGACCCGAAGCTCCGACGCCTGGCGCGGCGCAGGAGTGGGAGCGGGTGTGGCCTCGGGGCGACGCCATTCCGGCAAGCGCAGATCCGGCAGACGGATCTCGGGCAGCGTCAGGCGTGCGGTGGTGGTCGGAGGCGGTGGCTCCTGCGTTTCGGGCGCGGGTTCGAGATCGAGCCCCTCCGCGACTTCGAAGTGAAGGTCAGCCTTGGGCTTGGGTGCTGGCGTGGTTTGTGCGGCCGATACCGTTGGCTTGGGCGCCGGCGTCGTCGTAGGCGTCTCGTCGGCTAGAAGCTCCTCGAAATGCGCGGTATCGATCGTGGCGCGCGGCTCTTCGGTCACCGGTGCGGCAGGTGCGGCCGGGGTCGGCGTCGTTGCAGGAGCGGCGGCCCGGCCGAAATTCGGCAAACGCGAAGTGGCCCGCTGGAAGAAGCCGGGCTCGCGCGGGGGCACCACGCCCGAACGCGCGGGGGAAGTGGTTGAAGGCGCCGGGGTCGTGCTAGCGGCCAGGGTAGGAGGGGCAGCGGGTGTCCTGCTGGCCGGCGTGGTGGTCGGTGCCGGAGTTGGCGTATCGATCCTGGCGACAGGCGGGGGCGCGACCGGGGTCGGACGGGCGAAGTCTTCCTCGACCTGCCGCGGTGGGGCCGCGACGGCAGTCGCCCGCTCCTGCACCGGCGGCGTTGCTGCACCGGGCGAAGCCGGGCGCTGAGCCTGGCCGGCCGAACGGGCGCGCAGAATGCTGGATTCGACGACCACGTCGTTCGGGCCGCCGATCATGATCAGATGTTCGACATTGTCACGCCGAACCAGCACGAGCTGACGGGCGCCGACGCCATAGGAATCCACCACGCCGAGCCGCGACTGCCGACCGCCCTTGACGCCACCGCCGAGCTGGGGCCGGTTGAGCGTGCGCCAGATGAACATCAGGACGACTCCCACCACCAGCAGGCCAGCCAAGGCGAACAACTGCGCGGGCAGCCAAGAGTTCAACGAATCCATCGATACATTTCCTTAGATCTGGTCCGGTGCCGATAGGGGATGGCAGCCTGATACGACCAGTACTCTTTCCGGGCTGGTTTCTTAGAAGACGGTTAACGTGCAAGAATCAACAGCAAAGTCGCAAAACTAAGGCTTGTCCCTTGGAATTGGCCAAAAATTCGGAGAAATGCCGCAAAAGGGGCGGATTTGTCTTCCCTCTCAGCCGTTTCGCTGAGGATATACCATGGTCGAGCATGCGTTTGGACGGAGCTAAAACGCTGCAAGGGACCACGATATTTTTGGTCAACGAGGTTAACACATTTTGAAATGTGAACTGCTAAGCCAAACTGACCATTATGCGGTTCGCCGGAGCGAATCGCCCTTTGACGATGCGCGGTGGGGTTGAACATGGCTGAAGGCGAGGAGGCGGCGGCACGCGGCGCCGCAGTCGATCGCAGCGAGCGGCCCAGCGGCATCTTCTGGGTGCTGGCGCTTGCCGCGGTGATCATCCTCATCGCCGTGGGGGTGTCGCTGCTGCCCTATGACTGGGGCAAGGTCGCCAGTTTCGGCATCCTGGCCGTCTTTGCCATCGTCGGCATGATTGCGATGTTCGCCTGGGCGATGGGGATCGCCCATTTCGGCCAGAGCTCGATCGCCCGCAACGACCTCACCAAGCTGATCGCCGACGATTCTCCGGAAGGCATCCTCGTCACCAACAAGGATGGCCGTATCATCTATGCCAACGAAGCGTATCTGACGCTGACCGGCGCCATGGGCGAGCAGGACATCCGCACGGTGGAGCGGGCTTTCACGGGGGACCCCGACGTTTCGGAGGCGACCTATCGCCTGGCGCAGGCTGCGCGGGCCGGGCAGCGCCTCGCCGAGGAATTTCGCATCGCCTCGGCGCCGCCTTCCGGAACGGCCTCCTGGTATCGCGTGCGGGTGCGTCCGATCGCACGCCCCTCCGGTGCAGGGGAGACGGTGTGGACCGTTGCCGACATCACGCGCGAGCGCGAGCGCCAGGAGAACGTCTTCCAGGAACTGCAGCACGCCATAGACTATCTCGATCACGCCCCGGCCGGCTTCTTCTCTGCCGATCCCTCGGGCGAGATCGTTTATCTCAACGCCACGCTCGCCGGCTGGCTCGACTATGACCTCGCCCAGTTCGGCACAGGCGGCCTGACTCTGGCCGACATCGCGCCCGGTAATGCCGGCGCTTTGGTGGTGACGCAGGCCAGCGAGCCGGGCAGCGTGCGCACCGAGATCTTCGACATCGATCTCAGGCGCCGCAACGGCACCATCATGCCCGTGCGCCTGTTCCACAAGATCGCCTTCGCCGCCGATGGCCAGCCCGGCCCCTCGCGGACCCTGGTGATCTATCGCGGGCCGGGCGGCGACGTTTCAGAAGGCTTGCGAGCGGCGGAAGTTCGTTTTGCGCGCTTCTTCAACAACTCGCCTTTGGCTATTGCGACCATTGACGAAAACGCCAGGATCGTGCGTACCAACGCGGCCTTCATGCGCCTGTTCAAGGAGTCCCTCAATGGCGACGCACCGGGCCATTCCCTGCTCGAGGCCGTGGTCGAGCGCGACCGCGAGGGCTTGAGCAAACTGACCCGTCTCGCCATGGCCGGCCGCGGCGACATCGAACCGGCCGAGGCTTCCCTGGCCGGACAGGGCAGCCGCTCCGCCCGCTTCTGGTTCGCGCCCGTCGATCGCGGCGAGAACGAGAAGGAAGCAGCGATCGTCTATATGATCGACACCACCGAGCAGCGCACGCTGCAGGAGCAGTTCACCCAGAGCCAGAAGATGAATGCGGTCGGCCAGCTTGCCGGCGGCGTAGCGCACGATTTCAACAATGTGCTCGGGGTGATCATGCTGGCGGCCGATTCCCTGCTCGGCAGCCACAAGCCCGGCGATCCCGCTTTCCAGGACATCATGGCGATCAAGAGCAACGCCAACCGCGCCGCCAATCTGGTGCGCCAGTTGCTTGCGTTCTCGCGCCGGCAGACCCTGCGCCCGCAGGTGCTGAACCTCAATGACGCGATGTCGGACCTGTCGATGCTGCTGCGGCGCCTGCTCGGCGAGAAAGTCGCGCTGGAGGTCGTGCATGGCCGCGATCTCTGGCCGGTGAAAGTGGACGTCAACCAGTTCGAACAGGTGGTGATGAACCTCACCGTCAATGCGCGCGATGCCATGGCCGATGGCGGCAAGGTGATCATCCGTACGCGCAATGTGCCGATCTCGGAGGCGAGCGCCCTCGATCGCAGCGAATTGCCGCCGGCCGACTATGTCACCGTCGAGGTTGAGGACAATGGCAGCGGCATTCCGCCGGCCGTCCTGGACAAGATCTTCGAGCCCTTTTTCACCACCAAGGATGTCGGCAAGGGCACCGGCCTCGGGCTTTCCACCGTCTACGGCATCGTCAAGCAGACCGGCGGCTCCATCCTCGTCCACTCGGTGGAGGGCAAGGGCACGATCTTCCAGATCTTCCTGCCGCGTATGATCGAGTTGGCGAAGGCAGCCAGCGTCGAGGCCGACACCCCGCCGGGCCAGGCTGGGTCGACACCGGCCAAGACCAAGGACATGCCCGATCTCACCGGGCGCGGCCGCATCCTGCTGGTCGAGGACGAGGAGGCCCTGCGGGCGCTCTCTGCCCGAACCCTGACGGCCCGTGGCTTCGAGGTCATCGAAGCCGGTTCGGGCATCGAGGCCCTGCAGATCATCGACGAAGGCGAGAACGAGATCGATCTCGTCGTATCCGACGTGGTGATGCCCGAAATGGATGGGCCGACCCTGCTCAAGGAAATGCGCAAGCGCAATTCGACGACGCGGATCATCTTCGTCTCCGGCTATGCCGAAGAGGCGTTCGCCAAGAACATGCCTGAGGGCGAGGAATTCGCCTTCCTGCCCAAGCCCTTCTCGATGAAGCAGTTGGTCGAGGCCGTGAAGTCCAATATGAAGCCGTAGATTGGCGGCTGGAACGGTTTTCGGGCGATGCGCGGCGTTCGAGCTGGCCAGCTCCTCATGACGACTTAAGCAATTGCTTGAACTGTAATTTTGGATATTGCGTCATTGTTTTATCACGCAAGAATTTGGATGGCCGCCGGCCTGGTGGTGCTCGGCGCAATGTCAGCCGAGGCCAGGGACGGCACCCCGACGGGTTGCGATCTAGGCGGCACCCAGATCCGTTCCATCGCCGATCCCGTCTCGGGCCGATCCTATGATGTCGAGGTCACCTTGCCGTCGGATTACCAGGCCAATCCCGCCAAGCGCTATCCGGTGCTGTATTATGCCGATGGCGGCCACCTTGCCGCGTCCGCAACCTGCCTGTCGAAGGAACCGCGGCGCCAGGAGGCGCTCCGGCTGGTCAGAAAGCTCCATCGCGACGGCAAGCTGGCGGAAGAACCTATCCTCGTCGGCCTGTCCTATGCCAAGGGCGAGGGCTTTGCGGTAAGCCGGGCTCGCGACTACACCCCGGTTGCCGACAAGCCTGGTTATGGCGGAGCCGGGGCCTTTCAGGCCTATCTCGGCAAGACCGTCATGCCCGTGATCGAGGGCCTTTATCGGATCGACCCCAGAAGACGCCTGTTCTGGGGCCATTCCTATGGCGGGCTTCTCGGAGCTCGGATACTGCTGACCGAACCCGGCCTCTTCCGTTCCTATATTCTCGGCAGCCCGTCCTTGTGGTTCGCCGACCACGCCATCCTGACGATGGAGGCCGACTACACCAGGGCGAACCGCGACCTGAAGGCCCATGTCCTGATCTATGTCGGCGGCGACGAGATCAGCCGCTACGATCCAGGCCGGCGCGGCGATACCCAGGATATGGTCGGCGATGTCAGGACGTTCGAGAAGCTCTTGAAATCTCGCGGTTTTCCAAGCCTGACGATCCACTCTCTCGTGGTGCCGGGCAAGAACCACCGCACCACCATTCCCCCGGGCTTTGCCTGGGCCATCACCTCCGCACTCGCCGGCGGATGAGCGTCGCGGGTAAACGGAGGGGCGGCTGGCTGTGAAACGACGCCAAAACAATGGGTTGAAGAGAAAATGTGATTCAGGAAGATCACGTTTTGCTCTCGTGCTCGCTTTGGCCGCCCTCATCGCCGCCTGCCTGAGCGCTCCCATCGAAGCCGCCGAAGGCAAGGCCGGAAAATGGCGCTCATGCGATCCCGGCGGCATCCTCACCCAATCCGTGCCCGATCCCGTCTCGGGCCGATCCTATGACATCGAGGTCAGCCTGCCCTCCGGCTATGACGCGGCCGCGGCCAAGCTCTATCCCGTTCTCTATCTGGCCGATGGCGGCCGTGCTGTCAGGCCGCTGGCCTGTGAGGTGAGGGCACTCTACGGCGAAGGGAGCCTGCGGGAGGATCCCATCATCGTCGGTCTTTCCTATGCGAAGGGCGAAAATCTGGAGGTGAGCCGCAAGCGCGACTACACGCCGGTTGCCCTCAAGCCCGGAGACACCGCCTATGGCGGGGCGAGCGCCTATCAGCTCTATCTGCGCCAGACCGTGATCCCCTATGTCGAGCGGCAATATCGGGCCGATCCCGGCCGGCGCCTTTACTGGGGCCATTCCTATGGCGGCCTGCTCGGTACGCGCATCCTGCTGACGGAGCCCGACCTGTTCGCGACCTATATGCTCGGCAGCCCCTCTTTCTGGTTCGGCGATCAGGCCATCCTGGCGATCGAAGCCGATTATGCCAAGGTCAACAGCGACTTGAAGGCAGAGGTCCTGATGTATGTCGGTGGCGACGAAGTCTCCCGCTACGATGCGGGACGGCGCGGCTATACCAAGGATATGGTTGGCGGCGTGAAGGCATTCGAGGCGCGCCTGCGAGAACGCGGCTTTCCGGGCCTGAGCATCCGCTCGCTGGTGGTGCCGGGCAAGAACCATCGCAATAGCATTCTGGCGGGTTTCGGCTGGGCCATTACCTCGGCGTTGGGATCGGGCAGGCTGGCTCTGCCACAATAAGTCGAAGGATAGGCCGGATCGAGGAACTGGCGCTAATCGTCGTTCGAGTATCGGCTTGCGTCAGCCGGGCTGTCGTCGATATCGCCGCATCAGCCGGCCTAGCCATCCGGATGTCGCGATCCGGGTGGTGCTTTGCAAATTGTTCTACTTGCGGCTGTAGAAAGCGATATTGCATGAAGGTACAATTTTCCTGTCTTCGCAGATCGCAGCATGCCTTCCGAACTCACTCTTCCCGACCTAGATCGCGACGAGCCCACGCCTGAGGCTTCTCAGTCCTTTTTCAATGCGATGCCGAGGGCAGCTTTTCCTTCGCTCGACCATCTGCGGAAGGCAATGACGCATGCCAATCCCGCCGGCGACAGGTTCCTGGATTATCTACTGGAAGGAGATTATTTCGCGGGCAAGGCCGTCTGGGTAAATCCGTCTTCTCGCGTACGCCAGGCCTATGAGGCCATGGTCGAGGCCAGTCCCTCCCTGGTTTCCGAAAGTCCCTACCAGCCTGCCTTCGCCCTTCGAGGCGTAAGGGTGAGGGGAGAAAACCAGGTTTTCATTGCACGACTGGACCAGGCCCCCGCGGAAGTGCGGCGCCTCGTAGGGGAACACCGAGCGGCGCGGGAGGCGGGGTCTTGTCGGCCGAGGGCGATTTTCGTCGGGGGCCCCGCCGCTAAGATCGGGGCTCTCCTCAGCGGCCTGGAGACAGATCAGGCCGAGGCTTCGGAGGTGATTTTCGTCCTCGATGGCGCTGAGCAATCCAATGAGAGCGGGTCGGCGAGCTACGAGCATGTCAATCACGCCAATGCGCTCAATGCCGAGCTCGACAATACGGGGCTTGGCATCCTGGCGACCGCCCTCAAGCGGGCGATTTTGGGCGAGAAGGATGCATCGGTCGCCCTCGACCTCGACTACAAGAAGGTTGATCTGTGGCCTCGTGGTGTTCGGTTGAGGGACCTGCCTGTCTATCTTCACAATGAGTGGCATGGTCTGGTACAGCGCCTTCGCAGGCTTCTCGGACTGCAGACGGATCATGTGAAGAGCCGCCTAGCCAGCAAGGTCTCGACACGGATCCTGAGCGAAATCGAAAGGCGGCTGTCGATCCGACTGCGTCTCGACCAGGACGGACCCCGCGCTGTTTTCCTCTATCTCTCCCGCAAGAACCACGACGCTTCACTGGTCGACAACAGGGAGCTTGCGGAGGACGTCGGCCTTGCCGTCGAAAAGCTCGATGCCGCTGGCCTGCGACGCTTTTATGGCCCCGGCATCCTGGAGCGCGTGGTGTCCGGCGACCTCTTCCTGGGCAATGGCTGCATTCGCCACGGCTTTGATCGCGTCTGCATGGAGGCGATGCAGCGGCACGGCATCGAATGCCGGCATCGGCAACGCCTGACTTCTGTCTATTTCGACAGGGACGAAAAAGGCATGCCACGAGCGGCTGCGATTGCGCTAGAGGATCTCCAGACAGGCGCACGCACGCATGTTGCCCTAGACCATCTATGTCTCTCCCTCGGCCCGACAGCGACCTTTCACTATGATCGGGTGGGCTCGGCACTGTCTCGCCTATCGGATCGCCTTCGGTTCGACCTGCCGGTACCCCATCAGACCATCGCGACCGGGCTTTCGGCGCAGCTCCTGTTTCGGATCACCGATCCCGATAGGGTGAGAAATCTGCCATTCACCGGCATGAAGCAGACGCATTTTGTCGAGGTCGGGCGGACGTCCAGCCATCTCGTCATGAAATTGACCTGCGGCGGGGTCATCGGCTTGCCTGTCTACAGCAGAAGCTACGCCATCAGCGCGCTGGCGAGCATACTCAGCATCCTCACGCCCGATTGCGGGCTGACATTCGAAGATGTGGTCTGCGCCTGGCCTTGCGCCCGCGGCGTCAACGGCCCCAACAACGGCCAGATCGTCCGGCTTGGCGACAATGTGGTGGTTCGCTTCGGCGAAGGGGGAACCGGCATGTCCAAGATGGGCAGCAATGCCCAGACCATGCTCGATCTTGCAGGCATGACATGGCCGATTTCACCAGAGTTTCGATTGGAGCCCTCCCTTTATCGGCACACCATCATCGACCAGCGCAGGCGTGTTGCGAGGCGATTGGGCTTGCTTTGACGCCTGCAGAGGAACAAGCCCTCAGCTGCATTCGAGGCCTCGGCCCATGGCGCTGACCATCAGGGCGACCTGTTCGCGCAGATAGGGCAAGGGCAACTGCACCAGCTTGCCCTCCAGTCCGAGCAGCACCATGCCATGGGCGGCCGAGAAGAGAGGGCGGGCGAGAAGAGATCTTTCGGAAAGAGGCAGACCCGGCTGGAGCACGGCGAGCGGGGCTTCCAGATGCTGGAAGAGCGCATCCTGCTGGCGCAAATGGTCTTCCGGCAGGTCCTGGCCGTCCGGAAGGCGGAAGTCGAACAAGGCATGCCAGCGCCCGCCATGCTCGGCGGCGAAATCCAGATAGCCATTGGCGAGCGCGATCAAGGTGCGATTGGCGATGGTGCGCCGACTGCCACCCGCCTCGGCCTGGATCAAGGCCTATCTGGCCATGGGCACGGTGATGCTGATCCAGACCTGCGTGACGCCGATCAAGACCTTGCACGGACCAGCAGGAGGCCGGCCGGCTGCACAACCGCATCGAAGACGCCAAGACCGAGCAGTTGCTGATGCGCATGGATCGCGCCAAGGATTGAGGGGCTTCCGGGGGCGCGGGCACTTTCTTTAGCAGGATAAGCGCGGATTGGAGGGTCGATCTCCAGATCGACCTTCTTCCTTTCCTGCGCGACGGTACTTCCAAGATGGTGGATCTGGAGATCGACCCTCCAATCCGCGCCTAAGCGCCCGTGCACCCGAGAGAATCTCAGCGCCCCCTGCCGACTTCGCTCAGGTCATAGGATGTCGTCTGGTAGATCTCGTTGATCCAGTTGCCGAACAGGAGATGGGCATGGCTGCGCCAGAAATTGCGCGGCGGGAAGGACGGATCGTCATAGGGGAAGTAGTTCTTCGGCAGCTTGATCGGCACGCCCGAATCGACGTCCCGGAAATACTCGTCGGCCAGGGAGGTCGATTCATATTCGACATGGTTGAACAGATAGAGCCGGTTACCCTTTTGCTCGTGGATGAGGCACACGCCGGTCTCGTCCGAATCCATCAGGATCTCCAGCTCCGGGTTCTTGCGCACATCTTCGCCACGCACTTCCGTCCAGCGCGAGACCGGGATGTGGAAGTCGTCCGAAAAGCCGTTCAGATAGATGGAGGCCGGCTTGCGGTTGTGGTGCTGGTAGACCCCGAAGGCCTTCTCGGTCAGGTCATATTTGGGAATGCGGTGGAAATGCCAGATGGCGGCCATCGCGCCCCAGCACACGTTCAGCGTGGAATGCACGTTGGTCGTGGTCCAGTCCAGGATCTGCTCGAGTTCCTTCCAATAGGTCACGTCCTCGAAGGGCAGGGTCTCCACCGGCGCGCCGGTGATGATGAAGCCGTCGAATTTGCGCTCCCGCACCTCTTCCCAGGTTTCGTAGAAGGCAAGCAGGTGGTCCTCGGAGGTATTCTTGGCACGGTGGCCGCCGACGCGCACCAGCGAGAGTTCGACCTGCAGCGGCGTCGCTCCGACCAGGCGCGCCATCTGCAGTTCGGTGCGGATCTTGTTCGGCATCAGGTTGAGCAGGCCGATCTGTAGCGGGCGGATGTCTTGCCGGATGGCGGCCGTTTCCGTCATCACCCGCACCCCTTCGCTGACCAGGGTGGAGAAGGCAGGCAAAGTATCCGGAATCTTGATAGGCATGTTGCACTCGATCGACGTTGGGCCAGCCGGAAAGCAATGCGACAGGTCCACGGATGGAATGCATCCAGCGGCCCTTTAGCGAGTTGTTTAACGTGGCTGCAAGCCGGCCGGCCAAATCACCACGGGAGAAGAGGTAATCCTGGCGCGTGCAGAAATCAACGGGGAAGCTGACAGTGGCTGGTACAAAGAGGGGGATGAACACTTAGTTCATCATTTTTGCGCCAGCCCTTTTCAAGGCCTCTCGAATTGACGGGTCGTTGGGTAAATTTGCGAAGAATGGGCGCCCATCCACGAAATGTCCGGTTACGTATATTATAGATCCCATATCTCTATTCATTGTGTTTGCCCACATATTCTTTATTGTATTATTTTTCATGGCAATAACCAGGTCTTGATATGAGGAGTATTTGATTTTGCTATCGCTGGATGCTCCTAAATTATCTGTATTGTCCGGTTTCTGCCCTGGAATGACTGCCCGCGTTGCCATCAAGTACATCGTCACATGAAAATCGCTGAGACCGGCATCATGCAGAAGAATCTTCGCCTTGGCTTCGTCCCGTGAGACGCCAATGCCTAAGGCATAGAGCTGGCCCAACTTGACCTTCGCTTGTGCAGAACCATTGTCTGCCGCCTTGCGCAGCAATTCGACGGCCTGCAGGGGATCTTTGGGAACTCCACGGCCAGACAAGTACAAATCGCTTAGGGCAATCGCCGCCATAGCGTCGCCGTGGTCGGACGCTTTGCGGAGCCATGCGGCGGCCTGAAAGTTATCCTGAGTTACGCCTTTGCCTGCCATGTGTAGAAAGCCAAGTAACACTTCGGCTTGAGGCGAACCCTGTTGGGCAGCTTTTCGCAGCCACGACAAGCCTTTTTCGTCGTCCGCTGGACCACCTTCCTTCCTCAGGTAAAGCATGCCCAACTGAGCCTGGGCATGGGCATCGCCCCGGTTGGCAAGAGGCTCATAATAGTGGAACGCACCTGCATAATCCCCTCGAGCGATGGCGTCATCGCCATCATCAGCCTGGGCATAAGAAACGGGTGCCAATATGAGCGAGATCGCGAGAACCGCAGCGGTAAGATGTATCTTTGTTGTTCTGACCATTGTAGGCCGTATTTTCTACCAGGGCTCCTAGCGAAAATTATGCCTTTTTCCGATTTTTGCAAGAAGTTGCTCAGCATGAATGCATGCCGTTACATACAATTTTGTGATGCCATCCGATCGTTGGCAATTGGAACATATGGTTGGGGATAGGCCTCCTCGTCATAAGGCTCCCAGGCCTACTCCGCCGCCTCCTTGACGCCGGGCACATAGTTCAGCACCGGCGAGAGCCAGCGTTCGGCTTCCTGCACCGTCATGCCTTTGCGGGCCGCATAGTCCTCGACCTGGTCCTGCTCGATCTTCGACACCCCGAAATAATAGGCCTCGGGATGGGCGAAATAGAGCCCGGACACCGAGGCGCCCGGCCACATCGCATAGCTCTCGGTCAGGCGCACGCCGATGCGAGCCTCGGCGTCGAGCAGGCGGAACAGTGTGCCCTTCTCGGTATGGTCGGGCTGGGCCGGATAGCCGGGGGCGGGCCGGATGCCGCGATAAGGTTCGCCGATGAGCTGGTCGGGAGCCAGGTTTTCGTCGGCCGCATAGCCCCAAAATTCCTTGCGCACGCGCTCATGCATGCGCTCGGCGAAGGCTTCGGCGAAACGGTCGGCCAGGGCTTTCACCAGGATCGAGCCGTAATCGTCATTGGCACGTTCGAAACGATGGGCGATCGCTTCCTCTTCCATGCCGGCCGTGACCACGAAGCCGCCGAGATAGTCGCCGTGCCCGCTGGGCTCAGGGGCGACGAAGTCGGAAAGGGCGACATTGGCGCGGCCATCGCGCTTGGTGAGCTGCTGGCGCAAGGTGTGGAGGCTGGCGAGCTCCCGGCTGCGGCTCTCGTCCGTATACAGATGTATATCGTCGCCGACGGCGTTGGCAGGCCAGAAGCCGATCACGGCCTTGGGATGGAACCACTTCTCCTCGATGATGCGGGCGAGCATAGCCTGGGCATCGTCGAAGAGCTGGCGAGCGGCCGCGCCCTGCTTCTCGTCGGAGAGGATGGCAGGATAGCGCCCCTTGAGCTCCCAGGTCTGGAAGAAGGGCGTCCAGTCGATATAGCGCGCCAGCTCGGCGAGATCGTAATTCTCGAACACGCGCGTGCCGAGGAAGCCCGGCTTGGGGGCGACGAAGCCGGTCCAATCCACCTTGTGGGCGTTAGCCCGGGCCTTGGCGAGGGGCAGGCGCAGCTTGTCGGCCTCGCTGCGGGCATGGGCCGCCGCGACCTTGGTATATTCGACCTGGACGGTTTCGACATAACCCGGCTTGATCGTCGGGGAGAGCAGGCTGGAGACCACGCCGACGGCACGGCTGGCATCGGTGACATAGACCGCCTGGCCGCGGTCGTAGCGCGGATGCACCTTCACCGCGGTGTGGACGCGGCTGGTGGTGGCACCGCCGATCAGGAGGGGGATGTCGAAGCCCTCGCGCTCCATCTCGGCGGCGACATGCACCATCTCGTCGAGCGAGGGGGTGATCAGGCCTGACAGCCCGATGATGTCGACTTTCTCCTGCCGCGCAACTTCGAGGATCTTGGCGGAGGGCACCATCACGCCCAGATCGATGATCTCGTAATTGTTGCAGGCGAGCACGACGCCGACGATGTTCTTGCCGATATCGTGCACGTCGCCCTTCACGGTCGCCATCAAAATCTTGCCGGCGCTCTGGCGTTCGCCAGTGCCACCATTGGCAAGCTTCTCGGCCTCCATATAGGGCAGGAGGCTGGCGACGGCCTGCTTCATCACACGAGCCGACTTCACCACTTGCGGCAGGAACATCTTGCCTGCACCGAAGAGATCGCCAACCACGTTCATGCCGGCCATCAGTGGCCCTTCAATGACGTGCAGGGGACGTGCGGCCGCAAGACGCGCCTCCTCGGTATCGGCATCGATGAACTCGGTAATGCCATTGACGAGCGCATGGGATATGCGCTGCTCGACCGGCCACTCACGCCAGGCGAGATCCTTTTCCTTAGCTTCCTTGCCGGCGGCGCCACGGAAACGCTCGGCCAGTTCGAGCAGGCGTTCGGTCGGGTTCAGCGCCCCGCGCGAGGGCCGGTTGAGCACGACATCCTCGCAGGCTTCGCGCAAGTCCGGATCGATGGATTCATAGACGGCGAGTTGCCCGGCATTGACGATGCCCATGTCCATGCCGGCCTGGATGGCATGGTAGAGGAACACGGCGTGCATGGCCTCTCGCACCGGCTCATTGCCGCGGAACGAGAAGGAGAGATTGGATACACCGCCCGAAATATGGGCGTGGGGCAGGGTGGTCCTGATCTGCCGCGTCGCCTCGATGAAGGCGACGCCATAGCCGTTATGTTCCTCGATGCCGGTGGCGACGGCGAAGATGTTGGGATCGAAGACAATATCCTCGGGCGGGAAGCCCGCCTGCTCCGTCAAGAGCTTATAGGCTCGGCTGCAGATGGCGACCTTGCGTTCCAGCGTATCGGCCTGTCCCTGTTCGTCGAAGGCCATCACCACCACGGCCGCGCCGTAGGCCCGCACCAGGCGGGCATGGTGAAGAAAGGCTTCCTCGCCTTCCTTCATGGAGATCGAATTGACCAGCGGTTTGCCCTGCACGCATTTCAGCCCAGCCTCGATGATTGAGAATTTCGAGGAATCGATCATAACCGGCACGCGGGCGATGTCCGGCTCGGCGGCGATCAGGTTGAGGAACTCGACCATGGCCTTTTCGGAATCGATCAGGCCCTCGTCCATGTTGATGTCGATGATCTGGGCGCCATTGGCGACCTGGTCGCGGGCGATGTCGAGTGCGGTCGCATAGTCGCCGGCGGTGATGAGCTTACGAAACTTGGCAGAGCCGGTGACGTTGGTGCGCTCGCCCACATTCACGAAGGGGATGGTCGCGTCGAGCGTGAAGGGCTCGAGCCCCGACAGCTTCATCTTGGGTTCGATCTCTGGAATCGGGCGCGGCGCGTGCCGGCCGACCGCTTCGGCGATGGCGCGGATATGCTCCGGCGTCGAGCCGCAGCAGCCGCCGACGATATTGACCAGGCCGTCGCGGGCAAAGCCCTCGATCTGCGCCGCCATCGCCTCTGGGCTCTCGTCATACTGGCCGAACTCGTTGGGCAGGCCGGCATTGGGATAGGCGCAGACGAAGGTATCCGCGACCGTGGAGATCTCGTCGAGATGCGCCCGCATCGCATTGGCGCCGAGCGCGCAGTTGAGGCCGATGGTGAAGGGACGGGCATGCCGCACCGAGTGCCAGAACGCCGTCGGCGTCTGCCCGCTGAGGGTGCGGCCTGAGAGATCCGTGATGGTGCCCGAGATCATCACGGGCAGGCGCACTTCCTTTTCGCCAAACACTTCCTCGCAGGCGAAGATGGCGGCCTTGGCGTTGAGCGTATCGAAAATGGTCTCGATCAGGATGATGTCGGCGCCGCCGTCGATGAGGCCGCGGATCTGCTCGGCATAGGCGATCCGGAGGTCATCGAAGCTGACGGCGCGATAGCCGGGATTGTTGACGTCCGGCGAGATGGAGGCGGTGCGATTGGTTGGGCCAAGCGCGCCGGCGACGAAGCGCCGGCGCCCGTCCTGCTGCTCTGCCTTGATTGCGGCTCGGCGGGCGAGGCGCGCACCGTCGCGATTGAGATCGTAGACCGCCTCCTGCATGCCGTAATCGGCCTGCGCGATCGAGGTGGAGGAAAAGGTGTTCGTCTCCAGGATGTCGGCCCCGGCCATGGCATAGGCGTAATGAATCGCCTCGATCGCGGCAGGCTGGGTGAGGGTGAGAAGGTCGTTGTTGCCCTTGAGATGGCAGTCGCAGCCGACGAAGCGCTCACCCCGGAAATGGTCCTCCTCGAAGCCGAGCCCCTGGATCTGCGTGCCCATCGCGCCGTCCAGGATCAGGATGCGCTCGCGCGCGGCGGCGGTAAGGGCGGCGAGGATCTCCGCGCCCCGATCGGTTGGGGCAGGCGCGGCGAACAGGGCTTCGACCGGAGCGCTCATCACAAGCTCCTATAACGGAATTACGATATCAAGATATCCTTATATGATAGCGTTGAGAAAAGAGAGGTCAAGGTGAACTATCCCGGAAGCGCCGGTTTTCTGTCTGATGATGCTGGGATGGGAGCGAGATACATGGAGGGGAAGAGGCGGACGAGACGTCCATAGGCGCTGGGTCAAGGCAGCGAGGCCTCAATTCTTTACCCTCCCCTGGAAGGGGAGGGTCGGCCTGGAAGGCCGGGGTGAGGTGATTATCCGCCTCGTTGCCGACAAAAGCGGCAGTTCTTGCGAAGAAGTTCACCCCACCCCGACACTATGGGTCGACCCTCCCCCTCCAGGGGAGGATATTATTGCGCTTTTCGCCTTGATCCCGCGCCTATGGATGTGTCGTCCGCCCTCTAACCTCTGCTATATCTGGCTGGCTTAGGCATCTGCCCGCAAACGCCGCCGGCCTCGTCGCCGACCGACATGATCGCGCACCTCGTCGAGCAGGCTGCTCAGATGCGGCAGCAGCGGATTGTCCGGGATCGAGGCCTCGAGCAGCAGGACTTTCAGATCGACGGCTTCCCTGGCCAGGTCCGCACCGTCTTCGCGGCTGAGGATCCAGGCCAGCATCAAGGTGCGGGCTCGCTCTTCTGGCAGTGTCGGACCTTCGTCCCGAGAAGCCTCCAGGATGGAGTGCACGATGGCGGCGTCGACGTCGACGGTGTTCTGCGCGGCAATCGTCATCTCAAGCCTCGATCTCGACACGGCCGAGCGGCCGGGTGCAGCAGGCCAGCACCAGGCCGGCGGCGATTTCCTCCTCGCGGATGCCGCCCTGGTGGGTCATGGCGGTCTCCCCCGACAGGCATTGTACCTTGCAGGTGCCGCACAGGCCCATTGTGCAACCGGTCGGAATGTTGAGGCCGGCGCCGCGGGCGAGCTGAAGAATGGTCTCGCGGCTGGAGGCCGGCACCTCGATGCCGG
This sequence comes from Labrys sp. F242, assembly GCF_057813875.1. Lineage (NCBI taxonomy): Bacteria > Pseudomonadati > Pseudomonadota > Alphaproteobacteria > Hyphomicrobiales > Xanthobacteraceae > Labrys > Labrys sp. F242. The sequence goes on from NZ_JBVASG010000001.1 coordinate 1,330,569, forward strand.
ATCTGGTGAAGGCCACGCTGGCTTCGCCGGCAAGGGCTTCGTCCGCACCGATGTCCTCCATTGGAGTTTCGGCCGGCTGGAAGCTCTCTTCATGATAGCGGCGCATGTCGTAGCCATTGGCTTCGAGCATGTCCTTGACCGCTGCCATGAAAGGCGCGGGGCCGCAGCAGAACACTTCGCGCTCGCGAAAATCCGGTGCGATCAAGCGCAGGGCCGGAGCGTTGAGCCGACCCTGGAAGCCGGTCCAGGCTTCATGGGCCTCGGTCTCTTCCACGATCCAGGCGAGGCGGAGGCGCTGCATGCGTCCGGCCATGCGCTCCAACTCCTGGCGGAAGATGATCTCGCCCGGCCGGCGTGCGCAGTTGACGAAAGCGATATCGGTGGCGGCGCCGTGGTCTTCGGCAAAACGGGTCATCGACATCATCGGCGTGATGCCGGATCCGGCCGAGATGAAGAGGTATTTTTCTGCCGGATGACGAGAGAAGCTGAACTGGCCGAGCGGGCCGTAGGCCTTCAACCGCGTGCCGGGTTTGAGGTTGTCCAGCATCCAGCGCGTGCCGATGCTGGAGGCCTGCGCCTTGGCGGTGACGCTGATAGAAAGCGGGCGGGAAGGGCTCGACGACAGCGTATAAGTGCGCAGCACCGGCCCGGCCTCGGCCGGGATCTCCAGCGTGATGAACTGGCCGGGTTCGTAGCGGAACCAACCCTGTTCGGCGGCGCGGAAGGTGAAGGTCGCGACGTCGCGGCCCTCATGGATGATCGAAACGCATTCGAGCGCCTGGCTCTGATCGTTCCACGGCGGCGTTTCGTCGATATGCCTGAATTTTTGTGTGGCGATCGGCATGATGTCTGCCCTTGTATATGTCGGTTTCGCTAACACCCTCCCCTGGAGGGGGAGGGTCGACGCGAAGCGTCGGGGTGGGGTGATTTTCACCGGCTGCTGTGTTTCTCACCCCACCCCGTACTTCGTCCGACCCTCCCCCTCCAGGGGAGGGTGAAAAGGCGCTAGGCCACGCTGCGCAGGCGGACGCCGTCGTTACCCAGCGCCGCTTCCATGGCGTTGCGATACCACTCGACGAACTGCATAACGCCGCCCTCGTGTTCGGGGGCGTAGGGTCCGGGCGTGTAGAGGGGCGAAGAGACGCCGAGCTGGTTTTCCTCGACGATCTGGCGGTCCTGGTCGTTGGTCATCTGCCAGACATGGGTGAGTTCCTCGAGGTCGTAGTCGACCCCCTCGACCGCATCCTTGTGCACCAGCCATTTGGTGGTGACCTGGGTTTCCTTCGGCCCGATCGGAAGCACGCGGAAGCTCACGGCATGGTCGCCCAACACGTGGTTCCAGGTGGTGGGATAGTGGAAGAGCAGGAGGGCGCCGATATTGCCTTCTTCGATCGTCGGGCTGAGGGGGCGTTGCACCGCCGGTTTGCCCGACATCGTATAGCTGGCGGCATTGCGCAGCAGCGGCATGCGGGCCATGCGGAACTGGCCGTCACCGGAAATGCTGAAGGTGCTGGGCAGGCCGGCTTCCTCGCAACGCCGCCAATGCTGGCCGATGAGCGGATCCTTGTCGGCACCCTGGATACCCGTCACCGTCGGGGCTTCTGGGAAGGTACGGCAAAGCTCGGGATGATTACCCGCGCAGTGGTAGCACTCGCGGTTGTTCTCCCACACCAGCTTCCAATTGCCCTTTTCGACGATGGTGCTCTCGAAGGCCACCTTGGTGTTTTTCAGGCCATGCGGTGCCAGATAGGGCATGGCGCCGGCGCGGAAGGTCTCGAAATCGGGTGCCTCCTTGGCAAGGCAGATCCAGATATAGCCGGCCACGCTCTCGCAATGCACGGGCTTCAGCCCATATTGCGTGGCGTCGAAGCCGGGGCCCATGTCGCGGGCGAACAGCAGGCGCCCGTCGAGCTCGTAGGTCCACTGATGATAGGGGCAGACCAGCTTGGCGACGCTGCCGCGCTCGGCCGCGCAGAGCCGTGATCCCCGGTGCCGGCAGGAATTGTGAAAGGCGCGGATGGCGCCGTCACCGGAGCGCAGCACGATCACCGGATAGTCGCCGACCTGGAGAGTGAAATAGCTGCCCGGCTTGCCGAGCTCGCAATCATGGCCCGCGAACAGCCATTCACGGTACCAGATATTCTCCATATCCAGCCGGAAGTACTCCGGGTCTGTGTAGAATTTGCCCTCGAGCGTGGTGCCCGGTTGATGGGTCCGGAGGCGGCCCAGCATGTCCTGATGCGCTGTCATGTCAAAATCCCGCGTGACAACCAATGCGTTGACTTGGCAGCGGGATGGGAAAGCGGCTCGGTGATCTGCGCCGGTGAAAAGGCGCAGCCAAACCTCCTCCCGGAACGCCCACCGCGTCCGTCGGTTTTCTTCGTGGCTGGTTTCCGGGCTCAGGAGCGGCCTTCCGGCCCGATCGCGACGCCTTCCCAGGTCTTCCCGACCCAGTGGCACTTGCCGCGATCTTCTCCTCTACCGTTGCGGGGGCAGCGCCGGATTTGGACCGGCTTCCCAATTCTCCGGCCCGCCTTGGGGGCGAACCGGCACCTCGAATGAGGATTAGAATACATCGAGTCGGCGCACCGACTAGAGGCGATGCGACGGATGATGGTGTGTTCAGGACATTGTCATCGAGAGCTTGAGGACGGAAGGTCGGGAAGGAGACATTGAATGTCCATCATTCCCCGCGTGGCGGGGGATGATGGAGCAACCTGTCCCACTCCTTTCGAGATGTTGGGATCTGAAATCTGGATGAGGGGCCATGATTCCCCATCCCAGCTTTCCTCCGATTTGTTCCGAAGACCTCGAAAGCGTGCCTTCAATCCCAGCTCAGCGCGCCACCGTTCTGATATTCGATGACACGCGTCTCGAAGAAGTTCTTCTCCTTCTTCAGGTCCATCGCCTCACTCATCCAGGGGAAGGGGTTCTCCACGTCCGGGAATACCGGCATGAGCCCGAGCTGGGCGCAGCGCCTGTTGGCGATGAAATGCATGTATTGTTCGCAGGACACCGCGTTGAGGCCGAGGAAGCCGCGCGGCATGGTGTCCCGGCCATAGGCGGCCTCCAGTTCAGCGGCTTCGCGGATCATCTGCTGGAGATCGGCTTGGAAGGTCAGCGTCCACAGATGCGGGTTCTCGATCTTGATCTGGTTGATCACGTCGATGCCGAAGTTCAGATGGATGCTCTCGTCGCGCAGGATGTACTGATACTGCTCGGCGATCCCCACCATCTTGTTGCGCCGGCCGAGCGAGAGGATCTGGGCAAAGCCGGTATAGAACCACATGCCCTCGAAGATGACGTAGAAGGCGACGAGATCGCGCAGGAAGGCCTGGTCGGCGTCCGGCGTGCCGGTCTTGAAATCGGGATCGTCGAGATGCTGGGTATGCTTGAGCGCCCAGGCCGCCTTGTCGGTGATCGAGGGGATCTCGCGATACATGTTGAAGAGTTCGCCCTCGTCGAGCCCGAGGCTCTCGACGATATATTGGAAGGTGTGAGTATGTACGGCCTCCTCGAAACCCTGACGCAACAAATATTGCCGGCACTCAGGATTGGTGAGGTGGCGGTAGATCGCCAGGACGATATTGTTGGCGACCAGGCTCTCGGAGGCGGCGAAGAAGCCGAGATTGCGCTTGAGCATGCGCCGCTCGTCCTGTGTCAGGCCGTCCTTGGACTTCCACAGCGCGATGTCCGCCTGCATCGATACCTCGGTCGGCATCCAATGGTTGTTGCAGCCGGCGAGATATTTCTCCCAGGCCCATTTGTATTTGAGCGGCAGGAGCTGGTTTACGTCGGCGCGGGCATTGATCATCCGTTTCTCGTCGACCGTGACACGGCCGCCCTTGCGGTCGATCGCGCCGAGGCCGGTCGCATCCGCCGTGCTCTGTGGCAGGGGAAGCTGGGCTGCGGGCGAGGTGGGTTCGGACCAGTCGAGCATCGTCATCGTTTTCTTATCCTCAGAGCGTTTTCCAGAAAAGTTGATAGACTTTTCGCTTAAGAAAACGCGTCAAAACAAAGAGTTGGAGAGCAAGGCGCGAAAGGGAAAAATCGCACCTCGTTCTCGGCTCACTGGCACGCTTCGCAGTCGGGGTCGTGGATGGAGCAGGCCTTGCCCCACGCTTCCGACTGCAGTGTTTCCGGCTGAGTCTCGATCAGGATCGGCGCGGCCGCGTGCGGCACCGTGGCAGAGACGGCGTTGAGCTTGCCGTCGGTGCCCTTCAGCGTCGATTTCTCGACATGGGTGGCCGACTGCGAGCGCAGGTAATAGGTCGTCTTCAGGCCACGCTTCCAGGCCAGGCGGTAGAGCGTATCGAGCTTCTTGCCGGAGGGATTGGCGATATAGAGGTTGAGCGACTGGGCCTGGTCGATCCACTTCTGCCGACGCGCCGCGGCTTCGATCAGCCAGGCGGTGTCGATCTCGAAAGCGGTGGCGTAAAGCGCTTTCAGCTCTTCGGGGATGCGATCGATCTGGCCGAGAGAGCCGTCGAAATATTTGAGATCGGAGATCATGACCTCGTCCCACAAGCCCCGTGCCTTGAGATCGTGGACCAGGGCCGAGGTCACCACTGTGAAATCGCCCGACATGTTCGATTTCACGAAGAGGTTCTGATAGGCCGGCTCGATTGACTGGGACACGCCGCAGATGTTGGAGATCGTCGCCGTCGGCGCGATCGCCATGGTGTTGGAATTGCGCATGCCGACGGTCTTCACCCGCTCGCGCAGGGCGTCCCAGGGCACGGTCGTGCCGGTATCGAAGGCCGCGTTGTCGCGCGTCTCGGCCAGCAGGCCGACCGAGTCGATCGGCAGGACGCCCTGCGACCACAGCGAGCCATCGAAACTGGGGTAGCGACCACGCTCGGCCGCCAGGTCTGTTGAGGCCGAGATGGCATGGAAGGACACGGCTTCCATGCTCTCGTCGGCAAAGCACACGGCGGCTTCGGAGGCATAGGGCAGGCGCAGGGCCTGCAGGGCATCCTGGAAGCCCATGATGCCGAGACCGACGGGCCGGTGCTTGAGGTTGGAACGCCGTGCCTCGGGAATGGTGTAGAAATTGATGTCGATGACGTTGTCGAGCATGCGCATCGCCGTCGTCACCGTCGCCTTGAGCTTGTCGAACATCAGGCCGTCGGCGTCGACATGGGCAGCGAGGTTGACCGAGCCGAGATTGCACACGGCAACCTCGTCATGGGAGGTGTTCAGCGTAATTTCGGTGCACAGGTTCGAGGAATGTACCACGCCGACGTGACGCTGGGGCGAGCGGATGTTGCAGGGGTCCTTGAAGGTGATCCAGGGATGCCCGGTCTCGAACAGCATGGTCAGCATCTTGCGCCAGAGATCGATGGCCCGGATCTGCCTGAAGACGCGGAGCTCGCCGCGCGCGGCGCGTGCCTCATGCGCCTCATAGGCGACCTTGAAGGCGGGACCGTAGAGGTCGTGCAGGTCCGGCGTTTCGTCCGGTGAGAACAGGGTCCAGGGGCCATCCTGTTCCACACGTTCCATGAACAGATCCGGCACCCAGTTGGCGGTGTTCATGTCATGGGTGCGGCGGCGGTCGTCACCGGTGTTCTTGCGAAGATCGAGGAATTCCTCGATGTCGACATGCCAGGTCTCCAGATAGGCGCAGACCGCGCCCTTGCGCTTGCCGCCCTGATTGACGGCGATTGCGGTATCGTTGGCGACCTTGAGGAAGGGCACCACGCCCTGGCTTTCGCCGTTGGTGCCTTTGATATGGGCGCCGAGCCCACGCACATTGCTCCAGTCATTGCCGAGGCCACCGGAATATTTGGCGAGCAGCGCATTGTCCTTCACCGCCTTGAAGATACCTTCGAGGTCGTCGGACACAGTGGTCAGGAAGCAGGAGGAGAGCTGGGCGCGCAGCGTTCCCGAATTGAACAAAGTCGGCGTCGAGGCCATGAAGTCGAAGGAGGAGAGAAGATCATAGAATTCGATCGCCCGCGCCTCCCGGTCGATCTCGCGCAAGGCCAGGCCCATGGCCACGCGCATGAAAAAGGCCTGCGGCAGCTCAAAACGCGTGCCGCGCACATGCAGGAAATAGCGGTCATAAAGTGTCTGCAGGCCGAGATAGTCGAACTTGAGATCGCGTTCGGGCTTGAGGGCAGCGGCAAGGCGGGCGAGGTCGAAGCGGCCGAGCTCCGGGTCGAGCAGTTCGTTGGCGATGCCGACGCGGATATAGTCATGGAAATACTCGGCGTAGCGGGTCGCCATCTCGGCCTGCGTCGCCTGGTCGGGACGGCCTCCGACGAAGCTGAGCGCCTCGCGGCGCAGCTTGTCGTTGAGCAGCCGGGCGCTGACCTTGGCGTAATCAGGTTCGGTCTCGATCAGGGTGCGGGCGGCGAGGATCGGCGCGATCGCCAGTTCGTCCTGGCTGATGCCGTCATAGAGATTGCGCTGCGTCTCGTTCAGCACGGTCTCTGCATCGGTGTCGGCAAGACCTGCGCAGGCTTCGCGCACCAGGGCGGTGAGGCGCGCGTGGTCGAGCGGTAGCAAGGAGCCCTCCGCCGTCTTCATCCGCAGGGCAGGGGCGATGGCGGTCCGTGCCTCTGTCTCGGTTGCTCGTTCCAGGGCGCGCTCTTGGGCGTGCTGTTCGCGATAGAGCACATAGGCACGCGCCACCTTGTGGTGTTCGCCGCGCATCAAGGCGAGTTCCACCTGGTCCTGGATGTCCTCGATATGGAAGGTTCGGCCCGCATCGGCACGGCGGGTCAGGCCGGCAACGATCTGGGCCGTGAGTTCGGCGACAATGTCATGCACCCGGCGCGAAGCAGCGGCCGAATTGCCCTCGACGGCGAGAAAGGCCTTGGTCAGGGCCACCGAAATCTTGGAGGCATCGAAAGGCGTGACGGCGCCGTTGCGGCGAATGACCTGATAGCCCGGTTCCGAGGCCGGCTTCGCCCTGTCGGCGCCGGCAGCCGGAAAAGGCGTCTTTGTGGTCGTGGCAGTTTCGAGATCGAAAGACATTCGGCAAACCCCAAAATGTTGGAGGCTTGGGCCGAAGGAACGCGTTCCGCGTCGGCGCAGGCATATGCGCCACGAGCAAAGCGATCCGTCGGGGCACCCCGCCCGAGGAAACGATAACCAGCCACAGGCAGGTCTCCTGGCTCGCGGGTCGTTGCGAACTGTCTGCCTTCCCGGCGAAGGGCGGGTTGAACCCGCCTTCCGGCCAGTGGCACAGCGACAGCCCGCTCTCCGCTTACAGTTGCGGGGGCAGCCCCGGCTTTGCCCTAGAGCGTCTTGTGTTTTGAAAGCGTCGCTTCAAATCGCAAAGACGCGTCGAACAAAAAGTTCGAGGAAAAGTGCGTTTTCACCAAACGCGCTTTGCTCTCGGGCTCACCGGATTCCCTCTTAGCCTCGGACAGCGAATCCGAGGACCTGTGGATACAGCATCTAGTATGCCTGGGTGTCTCTATGTCAATACATGGTGTATGATGCCCTTTTTTTCAACGGGGACAAGGCGTGCCGGAGGACGAAATTTGTCCCCCGGCAGGTTTTTCACGCGGACGCCGCCACTCTCGCTGGAGCGGTCTCTTCACGAAGTTTGCGGGCGGCGGCAACCATGTTGACGAGGGCCGGGCGGACCTCGTCCCAGCTGCGGGTTTTCAGGCCGCAATCGGGGTTGACCCAGAGCTGATCGCCGGCGATCCGCTCGCGTGCCTTGGCAAGGAGGTCGCGCATCTCCGCCACGGTGGGGCAGCGGGGAGAGTGGATGTCATAGACGCCCGGCCCGATCTCGTTGGGGTAGCGATAGGCCCGGAACGCATCGAGAAGTTCCATTTTGGACCGAGCAGTCTCGATCGAGATCACGTCTGCATCCAGGCCTCCAACGGCATGGATGATGTCGTTGAACTCCGAGTAGCACATATGGGTGTGGATCTGCGTGGCATCGTCGACGCCTGAGGCGGCGAGGCGGAAACAGGCGACCGCCCAGGTCAGATAGGCCTCCTTTTCGGCGTGTCTGAGCGGCAGGCCTTCGCGAATGGCCGGCTCGTCGATCTGGATGATGCGGATGCCGGCCCGTTCCAGATCGCCGACCTCGTCGCGCAAGGCGAGGGCGATCTGCCGGCAGACCTGCTCGCGCTCGAGGTCGTCCCGCACGAAGGACCATTGCAGCATGGTGACCGGTCCGGTCAGCATGCCCTTGACAGGACGCTTGGTCAGGGATTGTGCGAAGCGTGCCCATTCCACCGTCATGGCCCGGGGACGCGAGACATCGCCATAGATGATCGGCGGGCGCACGCAGCGCGAGCCGTAGCTCTGGACCCAGCCATGCTGGGTAAAGGCATAGCCGGCCAGTTGCTCGCCGAAATACTGCACCATGTCGTTGCGCTCGAATTCGCCATGCACGAGAACGTCGAGGCCGATCTCTTCCTGCCAAGTGATCGCCTGGGTGGTTTCCTGTCGCAGAAAACGCTGATAGTCGGCGTCGTCGATCCAGCCCTTTGCGTGGTCAGCGCGTGCTTTGCGCACGGCGTCGGTCTGGGGGAAGGAACCGATGGTCGTGGTGGGAAATTGCGGCAGGCCGAGCCATTCCTGGGCCCGGCGGCGCAGCGTGTAGGGATGCCGGCGCTCGCTCATGGCCGGCGTGAGCCCGTCCATGCGGGCGGCGACGCCGGCATCATGTATACGAGCGGATACACGGCGGGCCGCAGCTGCTGCGTCCGATTGGGCGAGTTCATCAGCGACGGCCCGCCGCCCGTCGACCAGGGCTGCCGACAGGGTCTTCAGTTCCCCGATTTTCTGTATCGCAAAGGCCAGCCAGCTCCGGAGTTCAGGATCGAACGCGCTCTCGGCCTCGACATCGTAGGGAACGTGGAACAGGGAACAGCTCGGAGCGAGGACGACGCGGTGGGGGCCGAGGGCTGCAACCGCCGGCTCGATCCGATCAAGAAGGGCAGTCAGGTCGCTCCGCCAGACATTGCGCCCGTCGATCACGCCCAGCGATAGCACCTTGTCGGCGCTGGCTCGTGCGACCGCCTGCCCGAGCTGGCTTGGCGCCCGCACCAGGTCGAGATGCAGGCCGGCGCTGGGCAGGTCGAGTGCCAGGTCGAGATTGTAGCCGAGGCCGCCGAAATAGGTCGCGATCATGATCTTCAGATCGGAGACCGTGCTGGAAAGGACGCCATAGGCATGGCGCAGGGCGGCCCGCGCGTTCTCGTCGAGATCGAGCACGAGACAGGGTTCGTCGAACTGCACCCAGTCCGCGCCGGCCGCGGCCAACCTGTGCAGGATCTCGGCATAGACGGGCAAGAGGCCTGGCAGCAGGGTGAGCGGATCCAGGCCCTCGTCCTTGCTCTTGCCGAGCAGCAGATAGGTCACCGGGCCGATGAGCACGGGGTGCGTGTGGAAGCCGAGCGCTACGGCCTCCCTGAATTCGTCAATGGGCTTGGCCGAAGCGAGTTCGAAGGCCTGGCCGCGGCGAAATTCGGGAACCATGTAGTGATAGTTGGTGTCGAACCATTTGGTCATCTCGAGAGCGGGGACACCGCCGCCGCCATGGCAGCAGCCCTCATGGCCACGATCGTCATGGCCCCGCCTGCCGCGCGCCATGGCGAAATAGGTCGAAAGCGGGACGGAGCCACCCTCCCAGCCATATTGAGAGGGGATGGCACCGACCACGGCGCTCATATCGAGAACCTGATCGTAGAGCGAAAAGTCATTGGACGGGATATGGGTAACGCCGAGCAGGCTCTGTCGAGCCCAGTTGCTCGCGCGCAACTGGGCTGCCGTTGCGAGCAAGGCGGTCTCGTTCTGCCTTCCGGCCCAGTGGGCTTCGAGGGCCGTCTTGAGTTCGCGACGTGGGCCGATGCGTGGCGTGCCGAGCGTCGAAATGGGAATGGACATGCGCGTCTCCGGCCGGTGACCGATAGGTCCCGGTTCGTGGTGAATGGATCGGATCGAGGAGGGAGCGGCGTACCGTTAGGGCACGCCGCAACGCATTCGTCGTCGAGCAGTCGGATCGACTGCACCTTCACGCATGATGGCAGTTTGAAGCTTGAACATCGGCAGACCCCATGAAGAACTGGGGGCAAAGGCCGTACGGGAGCGCCTGACGCGGCCAAGGACATTGACTTGGTCAAGCAACCACCGGGACACCCCGCCCGAGGACGTTTACATTCGTCGGGGCAGGTCTCCTGGCTCACGGCTCACCGAGCTTGCCTGCCTTCCCACCTGCGCAGGGCAGGCAGTGGCATGATGAGGCAAGTTCTCGCCGTCTACAGTTGCGGGGGCAGCGCCGGCATCGCACCGGCTTCCCTCTTAGCTTCCATTGCGAGAATGGAAGAACCTCGACTGGGCAAGCAAACGACAAGACGTCGTGAAAGTCAAGGTCGACATAAAGACATGTTTATATAGGCATGCCATGCGATCATAGGTTGCCCTTGGATCGCGACCTCGCGGCGGCCTTTGCTCGGCTTCAATCGCAACCACAAGCCCGGTGTCGATGGCGGCGCCTGCCTGAGTGCCTCGTCTGGCCGTGCACGAAAGGCCGAGGGGGCTTCAGCATGGAACGATTCCAATTGATCATAGGCAGCGGTGAGAAAAACGACTAAATCAGGGCCAAACCGGTGGCACCCCTGCGCCACCTCTGCCAGCCCTGGAGCAAAGCGCGTTTAGACGGAAACGCTTGTTTGCTCTAGCTCCTTGTTTTGACGCGTCTTTGCGATTCTTGCCGAAGCCGTCAAATCGCAAAACGCTCTGTTCGGAGATCCTCTCCATGCCTGCCGATTCCGCTGCCAATTCCCGCTATCCCCACGTTCCCCTGTTCCCCCTGGGAGCGGACGAGACGCCCTACCGCAAGCTGACCAGCGAGGGCGTGCGGGTCGAAAAGCTCGGAGGCAGCGAGATTCTGCAGGTGGATGGCGAGGCGTTGCGGCTTCTGGCCGAGCAGGCCTTCATGGACATCAATCATCTCTTGCGCCCCGGCCATCTCCAGCAATTGCGCAACATTCTGGAAGATCCCGAGGCGACGGACAATGACCGCTTCGTCGCCTATGACCTCCTCAAGAACGCCAACATCGCCGCCGGTGGCGTGCTGCCGATGTGCCAGGACACCGGCACGGCCATCGTGATGGCCAAGAAGGGCCGCAAAGTCTGGACGGAAGGTGAGGACGAGGGCGCCATCGCCCAGGGCATCCGCGATGCCTATGAGAAGAAGAATCTGCGCTATTCGCAGCTCGCACCGCTGTCAATGTTCGAGGAGAAGAACACCAAGACCAATCTGCCGGCCCAGATCGACATTTCCGCGGAAGGGGAGGAGGCCTACAAGTTCCTCTTCGTTGCCAAGGGCGGCGGCTCGGCCAACAAGACCTTCCTTTATCAGGCCACACCCTCCATCCTGTCCAAGGACCGCCTGATCGCTTTCCTGAAGGAGAAGATCCTCACGCTCGGTACGGCAGCCTGCCCGCCTTATCATCTGGCGGTGGTGATCGGCGGTACCTCTGCCGAAATCACGTTGAAGGCCGTGAAACTCGCTTCGGCGCGCTATCTCGACAGCCTGCCCACCGAGGGCTCCGAACTCGGCCATGCCTTCCGCGACCTCGAGCTCGAGAAAGAAGTGCACAAGCTCACCCAGTCGCTCGGGGTCGGCGCCCAGTTCGGCGGCAAGTATTTCTGCCACGACGTCCGTGTCATCCGCCTGCCGCGCCATGGCGCCAGCCTGCCGATCGGCCTTGGCGTTTCCTGCTCGGCCGATCGCCAGGCCATGGGCAAGATCACCCGCGAGGGTGTCTTCCTCGAGGAGCTCGAGCACAATCCGGCGCGCTTCCTGCCGGAGATCGATGAGAGCAAGCTTGGCGGGGCGGTGGTGAAGATCGACCTCAACCAGCCGATGTCTGACATCCTGGAAACCCTGTCGCGCCATCCGGTAAAGACGCGCGTGTCGCTGACCGGCACCATCATCGTGGCCCGCGACCTTGCCCATGCCAAGCTGCGCGAGCGCCTGGAAGCGGGTGGGGGGATGCCCGATTATCTCAAGAACCATCCTGTCTACTATGCCGGCCCGGCCAAGACACCCGCCGGCTATGCCTCGGGCTCCTTCGGCCCCACCACGGCGGGCCGGATGGACGCCTATGTCGACCAGTTCCAAGCGGCCGGCGGCTCGATGGTGATGCTGGCCAAGGGCAACCGTTCCGCCCAGGTCCGCGAGGCCTGCGCCAAGCATGGCGGCTTCTATCTCGGTTCGATCGGTGGCCCCGCCGCGCGCCTCGCCCAGGACTGCATCAAGAAGGTCGAGGTGCTCGAATATCCCGAGCTCGGCATGGAAGCGGTCTGGCGCATCGAGGTCGAGGACTTCCCGGCCTTTATCGTCATCGACGACAAGGGCAATGATTTCTTCAAGGAACTCAATCTGGGTTGAGTTCGCTCACCCTGCTTTTCGGCGAGGCCTCTTCCTGAAAAGGGAGGGGCCTTTTTCATGCACGTTCTGCGTGTTGTTGCAAAATCGCAACTGTCATGGACAAAGCCCTTTTGTGTCAGAACGATGACTTACCTTAACATTGTGTAATGTCTCGCCTGGGAGGAAAGCTTCGATATCGCGGTGCACAACGACCGCGCCTCTTCGATTGGCTGAATATTGGTTTGCCAGCTTTTCGAAGAGAGCGGCCCTGATTGAGGGCTATCTTATAAGATCGGGGTATTTCCATGTCTATTCGTGCAATTTTACTCGGCGCTGGCGCTGGATTTCTCAGCATCGTCGCAGCTTCTGCTGCGGACTTGCCCATGAGCAAGGGCGAAGCCGTTGAATATGTGAAGGTCTGTACGGCATTCGGTCCGGGCTTCTTCTACATTCCGGGCACCGATACCTGCCTCAAGATCAGTGGCCAGATCCGGGCCGACTATTGGTATGCGCAGGCGCCCAGCAATGCGACGGGCAAGCGCAACATCAGCCAGACGCAGTTTCGAACCAATGCCCGCATCCGCTTCGATGCCCGTACCCAGACCGACTGGGGCATGCTGCGCTCCTTCTTCGAACTCCAGGCTGAATCGAATGCGGGTGCGGCCACGCACGACACCTTCCAGGTGCGTCAGGCCTATCTGCAGTTTGGCGGATTGACGGCCGGTTACGCCTGGTCGCCTTACGCCTTCTACGATCCCAATTATCAGGCCGAGTTTTTCGCCCCTTATTTCGGCGAGCAGGGCCGGCGTAACCTGATCAGCTATACGGCTCAATTCGACAAGGCCTACGCCACCCTGTCGATCGAAGATGGCCGCGATCATCGTGCCAACACCACAACCTTCGGCAATACCGGCAATGCCAACATTCGCGGCCTCGGCGGTTCGCAGGTGCCCGACATCGTCGGCGTGATCGGCTATGACGACAACAAGAACGGTTGGGGCCGCCTGCAGATCATGGGCGCTCTTCACCAGAATCGCTCCGCCGTGTCGAATTACGGTGACAAATGGGGCTACTCGATCGGCTTCGGCGGCAATGTGAACATTCCGGTTCTGGAAGGCGGCTATGTGGCCGTCGAAGCCAGTTATGCCGATGGTGCGACGCGCTATCTCGGTGTCGGCGCTGCTTCCAACCCGAATGGGTCCTCGCTTCTGGGTATCGGGGGCTGGGATGCCTATCCGACCAACGGCGCGCCATATGATCTCGACAGCGCCAAGGGCTTTGCCGTGCAGGCCGAGGCTGGCCTGAACGTTACCAAGCAACTGCAGGCCGTGCTGTTTGGTGGTTACCTGGACTTTGATGCGCCGCGCGTGGCGACCAACGTCAGCGACAATTTCAAATATTACGTCATCGGCGGCCAGGTGAACTACACCATCGTCAAGGGCTTCATTGCCGGCGCTGAAGTCTGGTACCAGAACAAGGACGCGGAGGGCGCGAACACCAAGACGGTCGACGCTGTCGGTGCAGGTGTGCGTCTGCGCCGCACCTTCTGATCCGGCCTATAGAGGAAGAAGCATGGACGCTGCGCTCTCCTGGGCGCGGCGTTCCTGTATTCGGCGCCCGGTCAGTTCTGATTGGCCGGGGTAAGATCGGTGCCGTTCAGGCTGCCGATATAGTCGGTTAGCATCGGCACGTAGCGCTGCGCGCCACCGGCGGCCATCGCCACGCCGAACGAGTTCTTCACGGCATTGCCGATCGGATTGACCAATCCTGCCGCACTGGCCATCGCCTCCAGATAGCTTAGATCCTTGTAGGCGTTGGCGATGGTGAATTTGTGGGCATCCTTGTCGCCCTCCAGGACCCAGCGCGAAAAGGTCTGGTAGAAACCGCAATCCATGCGGCCGCCGCGGATGACGCTGTCGAAGCGCTTGGGTGTGATGCCGACCTTCTGCGACAAAGCGAGGGCCTCGGCATAGAGGGCGGCATAGCCCAACGACAGGAAATTATTGAGCAGCTTCATGCGGTGACCGTCGCCCGTGCCGCCGATATGCACGATGCGTCCGGCCCAGGTTGATATCACCGGCTTGAGGCGCTCGAACAGGGCGTCGCTTGCGCCGACCATGGTATCGAGCGTGCCTTCCCAGGCTTCCTTCGGCGTGCGGCCGAGCGGCGCATCGGCGTAATCGATGCCGGCTTCGGCGAGTTCGGCCGCGAGGGCGAGGGTGGAATTGGGATCGGAGGTCGAGCAGTCGACGACGACGGCCCCCGGCTTCAGGCCGGCCTTCAGCCCATCGGGACCGTGTACCAGCGCTTCCACCTGTCGCGAACCGGTGACGCAGAGGAAGACGATGCTGGAAGCGGCGCCCACCTCGCGCGGGGTCTTGGCCTCCTTGGCGCCGCGGGCCACGAGATCCTCCACCGGCGCCCGGTTGCGGTGGCCCATCACCGTCAGGGCGTAGCCCTTCTCCACGATGTTCTTGGCCATGCCATGGCCCATATAGCCGACCCCGATGAAGCCGACGCTTTCCTGCGCATTCGTCATTGCAATCGTCCCGTTTCCTGTCCCGCATTTCCGACGCGGGTTGCCGGCGCATCCTGCCGACGGTGAGTGTGGACGGGGATGGGCTTCGGGCGCAAGCCCGATGGTGCAATGGTATGATGATTTATCGAAGGTCGGCCTGCACCGAGCAGTCAGCTTCTGTTAAATAAGAACGATGAGAACAAAAATAGAACTTGCATGAATGAGAACAAAATGGGTACATACCGCCACGGGGCTTTGAATTGCGACAAGATGCAAGCCCAGTGTTGAAAACGATTGGTTCGGATGACGAATCCGTTCGTGCTTGATAGGGAAACGGGCATATGAGTCAGACGCAGCTGCGCTTGGTCGAAGGAAGCTCCATGGACAAGACGAAGGCGCTCGACGCCGCCCTATCACAGATCGAACGCGCTTTCGGCAAGGGCTCGATCATGCGGCTCGGCAAGGGTTCCAAGACGATGGAGGTGGAGGCGATCTCCACCGGCTCCCTTGGTCTCGATATTGCGCTCGGTGTCGGCGGCCTGCCCAAGGGGCGCGTCATCGAGATCTACGGGCCGGAATCCTCCGGCAAGACCACGCTGGCGCTGCACAGCGTCGCCGAGGCCCAGAGGAGAGGCGGCGTTTGCGCCTTCATCGACGCCGAACACGCGCTCGATCCGGTCTATGCCCGCAAGCTGGGCGTCAATCTCGACGAATTGCTGATCTCGCAGCCCGATACCGGCGAACAGGCCCTTGAAATCTGCGACACGCTGGTGCGCTCGGGGGCGATCGACGTCATCGTCATCGATTCCGTGGCGGCGCTGACGCCCAAGGCCGAAATCGAAGGCGAAATGGGCGATGTGCAGCCCGGCCTGCAGGCCCGCCTGATGAGCCAGGCGCTGCGCAAGCTGACGGCCTCGATCGGGCGTTCCAACTCGATGGTCATCTTCATCAACCAGATCCGCATGAAGATCGGCGTGATGTATGGCAGCCCGGAAACCACCACGGGCGGCAACGCCCTGAAATTCTATGCCTCGGTCCGCCTCGACATTCGCCGTATCGGCGCGATCAAGGACAGGGAAGAGGTGGTCGGCAACCAGACCCGCGTGAAGGTCGTCAAGAACAAGGTGGCGCCGCCCTTCAAGCAGATCGAATTCGACATCATGTATGGCGAAGGCATCTCGAAGGTGGGCGAATTGGTCGACCTCGGCGTCAAGGCCGGCGTGGTCGAAAAATCAGGCGCCTGGTTCAGCTATGAGAGCCAGCGTCTCGGCCAGGGCCGTGAGAACGCCAAGCAGTTCCTCAAGGACAATCCGGATGTGGCGGATAAGATCGAGGGCCAGATTCGCCAGAATGCCGGCCTGATTGCCGAGCGTATCCTCGACAATATCGACCCGTCCGAAGCCGAGGGCGAATGAGGTCGGCCTCGACCGGCTTCTCACGTCTGGCCTAAGCAGAGCCAATTCACACCGAATAACCCGTCTGTCGCTCCCGGCAGTCGGGTTTTTCATGTATGCGCGCCTCGACAGGCCGAAACAGCCCCGCTACAACGCCCCACCACCATGTTGCTGGCCATGCCGAAAGGAAGGGACCAGCCAAAACAGGCATTTGGGCCAAATAGGCAAATTGGACATGAGCGGCGTCAACGAGATCCGATCCACCTTCCTCGACTATTTCGTGCGGAACGGCCATGAAGCCGTGGCGTCTTCGCCGCTGGTGCCACGCAACGATCCGACCTTGATGTTCACCAATGCCGGCATGGTGCAGTTCAAGAACGTCTTCACCGGCATCGAGAAGCGCTCCTATTCGCGTGCCGCGACCTCGCAGAAATGCGTGCGCGCCGGCGGCAAGCACAATGATCTCGACAATGTCGGCTACACGGCACGGCATCACACCTTCTTCGAGATGCTCGGCAACTTTTCTTTCGGCGATTATTTCAAGGATCGCGCGATCGAGCTCGCCTGGAACCTGATCACCAAGGATTTCGGCCTGCCGGCTTCCAAGCTCTTGGTGACCGTCTACTCCGAGGACGATGAGGCGCATCGGCTGTGGAAGAAGATCGCCGGCCTGTCGGACGATCGCATCATCCGCATTCCGACCTCGGACAATTTCTGGCGCATGGGCGATACCGGGCCCTGCGGCCCCTGCTCGGAGATCTTCTACGATCATGGCGAGCATATCTGGGGTGGGCCGCCCGGTTCGCCGGATGAGGATGGCGACCGCTTCATCGAGATCTGGAACCTCGTCTTCATGCAGTTCGAGGAACTGGTCGGTGGCGAGCGCGTCAACCTGCCGCGCCCCTCGATCGACACCGGCATGGGCCTCGAGCGCATCGCCACCGTGCTGCAGCACAAGCACAACAATTACGACATCGACCTCTTCCAGGCCTTGATCCGCGCGTCGGTGGAGGCGATCGGCGTGCCGGCCGAAGGGCCGGCGCTTGCCAGCCATCGCGTCATCGCCGACCATTTGCGGGCTTCCTCCTTCCTGGTCGCCGACGGCGTGCTGCCGTCGAACGAGGGCAGGGGCTATGTGTTGCGCCGCATCATGCGCCGCGCCATGCGTCACATCTCCCTGCTCGGCGCCAAGGATCCCGTCATGTGGAAGCTGGTGCCCGCGCTGGTGCGCGAGATGGGCGCCGCCTACCCCGAACTCGTGCGGGCCGAGGCCCTGATCAGCGAGACCCTGCGCCTGGAAGAAACCAGCTTCCGCCGTACGCTGGAGCGCGGCCTTGCCCTACTCGACGCCGAGACCGTGAAGCTCGGCGACGGCCAGGTCTTTTCGGGTGATGTCGCCTTCACCCTCTACGACACCTATGGCTTCCCGCTCGACCTGACACAGGATGCGCTGCGCGCGCGCAACATCTCGGTCGATCTCGAAGGCTACCAGGCTGCCATGCAGCAGCAAAAGGCCAAGGCGCGGGCCGCCTGGGCGGGATCCGGCGATGCGGCCACCGAGACAGTCTGGTTCGGCCTGCGCGAGCAGGTCGGCGCCACCGAATTCCTCGGCTACGAGACGGAGACCGCCGAGGGCGTTGCCCTGGCCCTGGTCAAGGACGGCAAGCCGGTCGATCACCTCGGCAAGGGCGAGAAGGGCTTCCTGATCCTCAACCAGACGCCGTTCTACGGCGAGTCTGGCGGCCAGCAGGGCGATGCGGGCACGGTGCAGGCCGGTGGCCTGAAGGTCACCGTTACCGATACCCAGAAGAAGCTCGGCGATCTCTTCGTGCATGCCGTCACCGTCGAGGAGGGCACGCTCAAGGTGCAGGAGCCGCTCGAACTCGTGGTCGATCATGCGCGCCGCTCCGCGATCCGTGCCAATCACTCGGCCACGCATCTTCTGCATGAGGCCTTGCGCCTGACGCTGGGCGATCACGTTGCCCAGAAGGGCTCCTTGGTGGCGCCGGACCGTCTGCGTTTCGACTTCTCGCATCCCAAGCCCATTTCGGATGAGGAACTCAAGGAGATCGAGGATCTCGCCAATGCCGTCGTGCTCGACAACAGCGAGGTGACCACGCATCTCATGAGCGTGGACGATGCGATCGCTTCCGGTGCGCGCGCGCTGTTCGGCGAGAAATATGGCGACGAGGTCCGGGTCGTCTCGATGGGGCAGCGCCAGCCCGGCTCGAACAAGGCCTGGTCAGTGGAATTGTGCGGCGGCACCCATGTGCGGCGTACCGGCGACATCGGCCTGATCCGGATCGTCTCCAACGGCGCGGTCGCAGCCGGCGTGCGGCGCATCGAGGCGATGACGGCGGAGGGAGCCCGTAAGCATCTGGTCAATGAGAGCCGTCTGCTCCAGGGATTGGCCGATGTGCTGCGCACGCCCGTGCCCGAAGCCGGGGACCGCCTTGCCAATCTGGTTGAGGAGAACCGCAAGCTCGAACGTGAACTGACCGAGGCGCGCAAGAAGCTCGCCATGGGCGGCGGCGGGGGCGACAGCGAAATCCGCATGGTCGGCAAGACCCGGCTGCTGGCCAAGGCGGTCACCGGCATCGAGTTGAAGGATCTCAAGGCGCTGGCGGACGAAGGCAAGAAGCAGGTCGGTTCCGGTGTCGTCGCCATCGTGGCGACCTCCGAGGATGGCCGTGCCGGCCTTGTCGTCGGTGTGACGGCGGACCTCACCGGTAGCTTCAATGCCGTCGATCTCGTGCGCAAGGGCTCGGAAGCTCTCGGCGGCAAGGGTGGTGGTGGACGGCCCGACATGGCCCAGGCCGGTGGCCCCGACGGTGCCAAGGCCCAGATTGCCCTCGACGCCATCGCCGCAGCGCTGGCAGAGGCCTGAGCCGATGGCCCAGCCCAACACGCCGGACTGGATGAGGCCGCTCTGGGTTCGCGTGCTGCTTTGCGTGCTGCCGGCGGTCTGGGCCGGGGTCGAACTCTACAATGGCAACCAGTTCTGGGGCCTGATGTTCGCGGCTGTCGCCGCCTATGGGCTGTGGACCCAGGTCATTCAATATCGTCCGCCGGAAGAGTGAAGCTGGCGGGCTTCAATCCCCTTCGAACGGAGCCGGTATGAGCACCTATCCCGTCTATGCATTCGACAATGCCATCGTGCGCCTGCCGCCGGCGAGCGTGATCCAGGGCCTGCGGGCCGAGGATCGGGGTGCGCCGACCCATGAAGGGGTTTCGACCGAGCACCGCCTCTATATCGAGGCCTTGCAGGCTGCGGGGGTTGCCGTCGAGGTACTGCCTGCCCTGGAGACTTTCCCGGATTCGCTGTTCGTGGAAGATCCGGCCCTGGTGTTCCCGGAAGGCGCGATCCTGCTGCGGGTCGGCGCCAAGAGCCGTTTCGGCGAGACGGCCGAGATTGCGCCCGTGCTGCGCGGCCGCTTCGACAAGGTCCTGGCGTTGCAGGGGCCGGGTTTTGTCGATGGCGGTGATGTGCTGGTGACGCCCCAGGCGGTGATGATCGGCCTCTCCGACCGCACCACGCGGGAAGGTGCGGAGGAACTGATCCGCCTGTTGGCTGAACTCGGCCGCAAGGGCGTCGTCGTCACCACGCCGCCGGGTGTGCTGCATTTCAAGTCCGATTGTTCGTTGCTCGACGATACCACCATGCTGTCGACGGACCGACTCGCCGCTTCGGGCGTGTTCGAGGGCATGCGGGTACTGCTGACGCCGGAAGGCGAGGAGGCGGGTGCCAACGCGTTGCGGGTGAACGACCGGATTTTCGTCGGCATCGACTATCCCCGCACGGCAACCTTGCTCGAAGCTGAAGGCTATAGTGTCGTCCGGCTGCCGACATCTCAGATCGCCAAGATCGATGCAGGCCTGTCCTGCATGTCGCTGCGCTGGCACGCCTGAGGCGGCGTTCCGCCGCCAATATCCGTAGACTTTCGTGAAGACTGAGCCCGGGGAACCGATTCTCGACCGGCGTCTCGGGTTCGGTCGTTTCTCAGTGCGGTTTCATCGTCTTGGCGAAACCAGCCTCCAGGCGCCTGTAGACAGCTTCGATCACCAGCGTGGTGATGAGATAGCCGACCGCCACCACCAGGAGTGGCGTATAGGTGATCGCCTCGCGTGAGCGGATGATGTTGATCTGGCCCAGAAGGTCCTGGACGCTGACCAGATAGGCCAGAGCGGTCGATTTCAGGCAGAGCACCGTCTCACCGGCAAAGGTCGGCATCATCGCCTGCATGGCGCGGGGCAGCCAGATGCGGCGCACCAGCGCGAAGCCGCGAAAGCCGTAGGCGCGAGCCGCTTCCAACTCGCCACGGGGCACCGACAGCAGGGCCCCGCGCACGACTTCGCCGACATAGGCGCCGACACTCAGCACCAGGGCGAAGATGACGTAGTAATAGCCATCCTTCAGGATCGGCCAGATGAAGGATTGCCGGATGCCGGGGATGGAAGGAAAGAGCGAGCCCAGGCCCTGGTAATAGACGAACATCTGCACCAGCAAGGGCGTGCCGCGAATGACGGACACGAAGCTGGAGGCGATGGCGTAGACCAGCTTGTTCTTGGAAACCCGGCCGAAGCCGACCAGAACGGCCAGGGGAAAACCGAAGAGCAGTGAGAAGAACAGCAGCTTCAATGTGGTGAAGAAGCCGCTGAGGATGGCCGGCCAATATTTGCCGATCCAGCCGAAATTGTCGAAAAACCAGCTTGCCAGATCCGCGGCCATGGTCACCCCAGCTTGGGAGTCCAGCGCCGGATGTGACGCTCGAACATTTTGATGAAGATGTTGGAGAATTGCGTCAGCGCGTAATAGATCGCGCCGCAGAGCAGCAGGAAGGGAAAATACATGCGCGTCGACGCGGCAGCCTGCACGGCCGTGAAGGTGAGCTCGTTATAGCCGACCACGAAAATCAGCGCCGAGTCCTTCAGCATGGTCATCCAGAGATTGGTCAGGCCGGCAAAGGCGAAGGGAATCATCAAGGGCAGGACGACGCGCCGGAACAGGCCGAAGCCATGCATGCCATAGGCGCGGGCCGCCTCGACCTGGCCTTTCGGCAAGGCGAGCACGGCACCGCGCAGAATCTCCGAGGTATAGGCACCGTTGACCACGCCGAGCACAGTGATGGCGGCGAAGAAACCGCCGATTCCCAGCGTGCCGTAACCCAGCCAGGCCATCAGGGCATTGAGGCCCTGCTGGCCGGCATAATAGAGGATCAGGATCAGCAGCACCTCGGGCACGGCGCGGCAGATGGTGGAGTAGCCATTGGCGAGCGCGACCAGCCAGCGCGGCCCACGCAATTTGGCCCAGGCGACGAGGCCGCCGATCAACAGGCCGGTCAGATAGCCACCGACCGAGATTTCGATGGTGATGACCAGGCCCTGGAGCAGCGATACGCCCCAGCCGGTCATCAGCAGATTCCAGAAAGCTTCCACGCCCGACCCCGCAGAAAGAAGAGGAGCCGGCCTGAACTCTCAGGCCGGCTGGAGAAAGCTCGGTTCAGCTCAATAGGAGCGAACCCAGCGGCCTGCCTCATTTCGGCGGCGTACCGACGTCGTACTTGAAGTATTTCTTCTGGATCGCATCGAACTCGCCATCGGCATAGACGGCCTTGATGCCGGCATCGAGCTTTGCCTTCAGGTCGGTGTCCTCTTTGCGCAGGCCTCCGCCGACGCCGGCTTCGAACACCGGATCCTTGGGGAAAAGCTTCATCTCGCAGCATTGGCCGTCCTTGCCGGCCAGGAAGTCGTCGAGCGCGGCGGCATCGGCCATCACCAAGTCGAGACGGCCCGCCGCCAGATCGGCATTGGCCTGATCCTGGGTACCGTAGCTCTTGATGTCGGCATCGGGATAGGTCTTCTGGACATATTGGGCGTGAATGGTGCTGGTCTGCACGCCGATCGACTTGCCTTTCATGCCCTCCGGCGTGAAGTCGAACTTGTCGGCCTTGTTGCCGATGAATTCCGGCGGCGTGTTGTAATAGCGGATGGTGAAGCCGATCTGGGCCGAGCGTTCCGGCGTGATCGTCATCGAGGCCCAGATCACGTCGATCTTCTTGGCGATCAGGGCGGGGATGATGCCATCCCAGGCGGTGGCGACGACCTCGCAGTCGAGCTTGGCGGCCTTGCAGACAGCCTTGGCCAGATCGACTTCGAAGCCGACCCACTGGCCGGAGGCGTCCTTCGAAGCGAAGGGCGGATAGGGTTCGGCCGCGACGCTGACCTTGATGGTGTCGGCCTGGGCTGAGGCGAAGGCCACACCACAAAAGAAGGCGCTCGCCACGAGGAACTTGGCGTTGAAGTGTTTCATTTTGGTCCCCTGATGGATGTCTGTTTTTTCAACGTTTTCTTGGGTTTTCGTACTTGATGCGTGAGTTCTGGTGCCCTCCTGCCCCCCGAACTTTTTCGTCAAGCGAACCTGACTGCCATGCAGGTCGTGTTAGTGCTGGCGCGGCGTGACGAATTGACGGCAACGCTCGCTGTTGGGATTGCCGAACACCTTCCGTGGCGGGCCTTCCTCCTCGACATTGCCGTTGTAGAGATACATCACATGGTTGGCGACATCGCGGGCGAAGGCCATTTCGTGAGTCACCAGCAACATGGTGCGGCCCTCTGCGGCGAGATCGCGGATGACCTTGAGCACCTCGCCGACCAGTTCCGGATCGAGCGCCGAGGTCGGCTCGTCGAACAGCATCACCTTAGGGCGGATGGCAAGGGCGCGTGCGATCGCCGCGCGCTGCTGCTGGCCGCCGGAGAGGAAGGCGGGATAGACGTCCTTCTTGGCGTAGAGGCCGACCTTGTGCAGCAATTGCTCGGCATGGGCGATCGCCTCGGCCTTGCTTTCGCCAAGGACATGCACCGGCGCCTCGATGACGTTTTCGAGCACGGTGCGGTGCGCCCACAGATTGAAACTCTGGAACACCATGCCCAAACGGCTGCGGATGCGCTGGAGCTGCTTGTGGTCAGCCACCGACATGGCGCCATGGCCGTCCGGCTTCAGGCGAATCTCTTCGTTCCCGATCAGGATGCGGCCGGAATTGGGAACCTCCAGCAGATTCGTGCAGCGCAGCATCGTGCTCTTGCCCGAGCCTGACGCTCCGATCAGGGCGATGACATCGCCTTCATGGGCCGTAAGGGAAACGCCTTTGAGGACTTCCAGGAGGCCGAAACTCTTGTGAATATTGTCGAGTTGAACAACGGGTGTCCGGCTCGCTCCCGCTTGTGGGGCGTCCTCTGGCATAAAGCGACCTCATCTGACGTTCGGTTGCCCAGAACTGTATCAGCCATTTCAGTTTGCACAAGGTGCGGGCAGCCACTCTTGTCGATAACGACATGCTCTGGTCTTTATCCGCTGCATGAGATAGGCAGGTCGCGAAACTGGAACCCTGCCTATGTCGCTAGCCGCCTCCATTCGCAAAGTCCTAGTGCCGATCAATCGCGAGGGCTATCCCTTCCTCGGGATCGCCGGCGTGGCCACGCTGATTGCGCTGGTATGGATCAAGGTTCTGTTCTGGCCGCTGCTGATCATCACGGCCTGGGTCGCCTATTTCTTCCGCGACCCCCAGCGGGTGACGCCGGTGCGCGAGGGCCTGGTGGTCTCGCCGGCCGATGGCGTGGTCAGCCAGATCGCCAATGTGCTGCCGCCACCGGAGCTGGGACTGGCCAACCAGTCACTGTTGCGCGTCTCGGTTTTCATGAACGTCTTCGACTGCCACGTGAATCGCAGCCCAGTGACGGGGACGATCACCAAGATCGCCTACAAGCCCGGCAAGTTCCTCAACGCCGATCTCGACAAGGCCAGCGAGGACAATGAACGCAACAGCTTCATCATCGACACGGGAACCAGCCGCTACGGTGTGGTGCAGATCGCCGGCCTGGTGGCGCGGCGCATCGTCTGCTGGACCAACGAGAACGAGCACGTCGCCGTCGGCCAGCGCCTGGGCATGATCCGCTTCGGCTCGCGCGTCGACGTCTATCTGCCCGAAGGGGTGCGCCCCCTGGTCGGTATCGGCCAGAAGATGGTGGCCGGCGAGACGATCCTGGCGGATGCCAATGCCGCGATGCCGAATTTGACCCATCGCGTCGGCTGATCATGGACCCGCTCTTCCCGCCTTTTCAGCCTGGAAGTCCGGATCCCGAGGGAACGAAGCGGCGTGCCATTCCGCTGCGCGTGCTGATTCCCAACATGATCACGCTCCTCGCGCTCTGTGCGGGCATGACGGCCATTCGCCTGGCCATCGAGAACAAGCTCGACCTCGCCATCGGCTGTATCGTGGTCGCGGCGCTGCTGGACGGTATCGACGGGCGTGTGGCGCGTTATCTCAAGGGCACCTCGAAATTCGGTGCGGAACTCGATTCGCTTGCCGATTTCGTGAATTTCGGCGTGGTTCCCGGCATCGTCCTCTATTTTTGGGGATTGCACGATCTGCGATCCATTGGGTGGATCGGCTCGCTGGTTTTCGCCATCTGCATGGTGCTGCGCCTTGCCCGCTTCAACGTGACGAGCAGCGATCCCAACCGGCCGGCCTTCCAGGCGAACTTCTTCACCGGCATGCCCGCACCGGCCGGGGCCTGCACGGTGCTGCTGCCGATCTATCTGGATTTCCTCGGCCTCACGCATGAGCCGAGCCATGCCAAATATGAGCTCGCCTATGTGCTGCTCATCGCCTTCCTGATGATCTCCACCATCCCAACCTTCTCGGGCAAGAAGCTGGGCAACCGCATTCCGCGCGAATGGGTGCTGCCGATCTTCGTCGTCGCCGTGGTGGTGGTGATGCTGCTGGCGCTCTATCCGTGGGAGTCGCTGACTTCGCTAACCGTCGGCTATCTGGCGACCATTCCATTCGGCGTCATCTATTATCGCAAGCAGGCGCAGGCCCATCAGGCCTCGCTACAGGCGGAGCAGAAGAGCGAGTAAGCCGGTGAGCCGGTCTTCTCAGCTCCACCAAGAGATGGAGCGTGACCGGCAGCTCCCCTCCGGGAGCAAGACATATCAATGCCGGTCCGAAGACCGGCACACCGAATTACACCGGCTTGGCCAGCACGTGCTTCTTCTTGCCCATCGACAGCTTGATCACGCCGTCGGCGGTGACGTCGGCCTTGGTCAGCATAGCCTTGGGATCGCTGACCACGACGTCGTTGACCCTGAGGCCGCCGTTGGCGACCTGGCGGCGGGCCTCGCTGGTGGACGGCACCAGGCCTGCCTGCACGAAGGCATTGAGGAGGCCGACACCCTCGCTGAGGCCCGGCAGCTCGAAGCTCGGCAGGTCGCCGGCCAGCGTGCCTTCCTCGAAGGTCTTGCGGGCGGTTTCCTCGGCAGCCTCGGCCTTGTCGCGGCCATGGACGAGCGCGGTCGCCTCGGTGGCCAGGCGCTTCTTGGCTTCGTTGATTTCCGAACCACCAAGGGCGGCGAGGCGGGCAATCTCGTCAAGCGGCAAAGTGGTGAACAGCTTGAGGAAGCGTTCGACGTCGGCGTCCTCGGTGTTGCGCCAATACTGCCAGTAGTCATAGGCCGAGAGCATGTCGTCGTTGAGCCAGACGGCGCCGGCGGCGGTCTTGCCCATCTTGGCGCCCGAAGCGGTGGTCAGCAGCGGGCAGGTAAGGGCGTAGAGCTGCGGCGTGCCCATGCGGCGGCCGAGATCAATGCCGTTGATGATATTGCCCCACTGATCCGAACCACCCATTTGCAACACGCAGTCATGGCGCCTGGAAAGTTCTACAAAATCATAGGCTTGCAGGATCATGTAATTGAACTCGATGAAGGAGAGCTCCTGCTCGCGGTCGAGCCGCAGCTTCACCGAATCGAAGGACATCATGCGGTTGACCGAGAAGTGGCGACCGATGTCGCGCAGCATCTCGATATAATTGAGCTTGGTCAGCCACTCCGCATTGTCGGCCATGATGGCCTTGTCGTTCTCGTAGCTGATGAATTTGGAGAAGACGCGCTGGATGCTGCGCTTGTTTTCCTCGATCTGTTCGAGCGGCAGGATACGGCGGGTCTCGTCACGTCCCGACGGATCGCCCACGCGCGTCGTGCCGCCGCCCATCAGGGTGATCGGGCGATGGCCGGTCCGCTGCAGCCAGTGCATCATCATGATTGGTACGAGATGGCCGATATGCAGCGAGCTTGCCGTGAGATCGACACCGACATAGGCGGTGATGCGCCCGGCGGCCGCCTTTTCGTCGAGGCCCTCGAGATCCGATACCTGGTGGATATAGCCGCGCTCGGTCAGGGTACGCAGGAAATCGGATTTTAACGCGGTCATGGCAAACGCTCTCAAACGGCATATAACTTCTCTAGGCGCCGTCTAACAGGTTTGGCGGCGCTTTGGTACAGGGGTGCCGAGAAATCGGGTGATTTGCGCATGAAGACGATGATGACGGCACTCGGGCTGATGTCCGGGACCTCGATGGACGGTATCGACGCCGCCCTGATCGAGACGGATGGTCTTGATACGGTCGAGATGGGACCGACGGTCGAACTCGCCTATAGTGAGGAAGAGCGCACTTTACTGCGGCGGGCTCTCGCCGATGCGGTGGCGGTGAAGAGTCGTAACGAGCGCCCCGGCGCTCTGGTCGCGGCCGAGCGGCTGATCACCCGCAAACATGCCGACGTCGTTTCGGATTTCCTGAAGGCGCATGATCTCAGTCCTGACGATATCGATGTCATTGGCTTTCATGGCCAGACGGTGCTGCATCGCCCGCAGGAACGGCTGACGGTGCAACTCGGCGATGGTCAGGCGCTGGCCGACAGTCTCGGTATCCGGACCGTCTATGACATGCGGGCCGCCGATGTCGCCGAAGGGGGGCAGGGCGCGCCACTGGTGCCTGTCTATCACCAGGCGCTGGTGCAAGCCGCCAAACTGGCCGGTCCCGTCGCCGTACTCAATCTCGGCGGTGTCGGCAATGTCAGCTACGTCGCCAAGGGGCGCGATCCGATTGCCTTCGACACCGGACCCGCCAATGCGCTGATCGACGATCTGATGATGGAGCGCACCGGTGTCGCCCTGGACCAGGACGGCCGGCAGGCCCTGGCCGGCAAGGTCGACGAGAACATACTCGGCCAATTGATGGCGCATCCCTATTTCGGTGAGGCACCACCCAAATCGCTCGACCGCAACGCTTTTTCCCGCGAGGCGGTTGCGGATCTGCCCACGCCGGATGCGGTGGCGACCCTGGCCGCCTTCACCGCTCGCAGCGCGGCGGCGGCGCGGCAATGGCTGCCTGCCGAGCCGAAATTATGGATCGTCTGCGGTGGCGGTGCCCGCAATCCGGCAATTCTCAATTTCCTGCGCGCCGAGACCGGCGTGCCGGTGCGTACGGCTGACGAGTTCGGCTGGTCGGCTGCCATGATGGAAGCGCAGGCTTTTGCCTATCTGGCTGCTCGATCCCTGAAGGAGCTACCCTTGACCTTTCCATCCAGCACCGGCGTCGGCAAGGCGCTCACCGGCGGCATTCTTGCTGTGCCGGGCCAGAAGCGGGTGGGCGCATGATCGGTCGCCTCAATCACGTCGCCATAGCCGTGCGCAACCTCGATGCTGCGACATCCGTCTATCGCGATACGCTCGGCGCGCATGTTTCGCAGCCCCAGGCCCTGCCGGAGCACGGCGTCACCGTGGTCTTCATCGAATTGCCCAACACCAAGATCGAGCTCCTGGAACCACTGGGCGAGAACTCGCCGATCGCCCGTTTCCTCGACAAGAATCCCGACGGCGGTATGCACCATATCTGCTACGAGGTCGACGACATCCTGACCACCCGGGACCAGTTGAAACAGGCTGGAGCGCGTGTTCTCGGCGATGGCGAACCGAAGATCGGTGCGCACGGCAAGCCGGTCCTGTTCCTGCATCCCAAGGATTTCTCGGGAACGCTGGTGGAGCTAGAACAGGTTTGAGGCGCGACAACCTTCTCCCCTTGCGGGAGAAAGCAAATGCGCTTCATTCGTCTTGAGTGAAAGGTATCGACTCAGCCGTTGCTCTTGCGCCGGATCGGCGTGAGCAGGAAGGACGGCACGTGGTCGCCCATGCCGATCACAACCGGACCGTCATCCTCGTCGCGCCGATGGGGCCTGGAGGATTGCGGGCGGCGCTGTTCAGTCGTTTGCTGCGGCTCGTGGCGCGGCACTTTGGGCGTCTCGTCGCGTTCGCGCGCTGGTTTCGCCTCGCGTTCGCGCGGGGGCTCGGCCTCGCGGGATTTGGCCTCGCGAGACTTGCCCTGCTGCCGAGGCTCCTCGCTTTTGCCGCCGCGCTCGCGACGCCCGCGCCGCGGCTTGGCGTGGATCTCTTCCTCGTCGTCCCCCTCGATCGGAGGCGGATCGCCGGTGAAGGGAATCTTGATGCCCGTCAACGTCTCGATGGCCGCGACATGCTTGCCGTCAGCCGAGGAAACCAGCGAGAAGGCCCAGCCGGAGCGGCCCGCGCGGCCGGTGCGCCCGATGCGATGAATGTAATCGTCGGCATGGACAGGCACGTCGAAATTGAAGACATGGCTGACTTCGGGAATATCGAGGCCGCGCGCGGCGACGTCCGAAGCCACCAGGATCGGCATCTCGCCATTGCGGAAACTTTCCAGCGCGGCCATCCGGGAGCGCTGATCCATGTCGCCATGCAGCGCGACGGCACCGAAGCCGTGGCGCACCAGCGACCGGTGCAGGATGGCGACTTCCGACTTGCGGTTGCAGAAGACGATGGCGTTCTGGAGGTTCTCCGCCGAGCGGATCAGCCGACGCAGGGTCACGCGCTTTTCGGCGGGCGTCGACTTGGTGTGCACCAGCGCCTGGGTGATCGTGGCGGCAGCGGTGGCGGGGCGGGCGACCTCTACCTGTACCGGATTGTGCAGGAACTGGTCGGTGATGCGCTTGATCTCGGCCGGCATCGTCGCGGTGAAGAACAGGGTCTGCCGGGTGAAGGGCACCAGTTTGCAGACGCGTTCGATGTCGGGGATGAAGCCCATGTCGAGCATACGGTCGGCTTCATCGATGACGAGAAGCTCCACGCCGGTGAGCAGCAGCTTGCCACGCTCGACATGATCGAGCAGGCGGCCGGGCGTGGCGATCAGCACGTCGACGCCACGGGTGATCTTGGCGTCCTGGTCACCGAAGGAAACGCCGCCGATCAAGAGGGCGACCGACAGGCCGCTCTTGTTGCCATAGCGGTCGAAATTCTCCTGGACCTGTGCCGCCAATTCGCGGGTCGGCTCCAGGATCAGCGTGCGCGGCATGCGGGCGCGGGCGCGGCCCTTCTCCAGCAGCGTCAGCATCGGCAGGGTGAAGGCCGCCGTCTTGCCGGTGCCCGTCTGGGCGATGCCGAGTACGTCGCGACGCTGCAGCACGTGCGGAATGGCCTGGGCCTGGATGGGCGTGGGGGTAGTGTATCCGGCCGCTTCCACAGCAGCGAGGACCTTTGACGAGAGACCGAGTTCAGCGAAGCTCATTGCGGAAATGTCGAACCTACAGAGGCCGCCCCGATCGGACGGCAGAGGGCGGCTCGCATCGCCGCACGGACGAACAGGGCCCTATCGGGTGGGCCCGGACGGCGCGACCATAGGGTTAGGCCAGGAAATGTCAATGGTTTTGCCAGCTAAAGCCACGATTTCCGCTTGTTTCTCAGGCCTTTTCTGCAGATTTGCAGCTTGGTCGGCGATGGCCACGATGATGACGCGGCAAGGGGGTACGCCCAAACAAGCGGGATGACGATCCTTCCGTTACGTCAGTTTTGGTCGCAACGAGGCTGACGAAGGGTACAAAAGCAAGAAGGCGGGCATTGGCCCGCCTTCTTCTGCATGGGGTTGAATGGGCCTTACTGAGCCGCGGTTTCAGGCTTCTTCTTGGCGGGTTTGACCGGGGGCTTGGCCGGCTTGGCTTCGGCGGTCTTCACCGGGCGCGGCTTGGGCTTCTTGACCACAGGTGCTTCGGTGGCGTCGCCGAAACGCTCGTTGATCTTGCGTGCGATGGGATCATCGCGTTGGGCTTCCGGATCCATCGGCAGAATCGTCTCGATCGGATCGGCTTGGTCGATCGAACCGGTCTGATCCTGAATGATCGGAAATTGCGGCGCGACGGTGGGATCGGCAGCGGCCTGCATCGAATTGGCATTGGCCGCAGGCAGAGGTGCAGCCGGCGCCGGAGCGAGGTTGGCAATGACCGGTGCCGTCACAGGGGCTGGCACAGTCACCGCCGCGGCGGCGGCTGATACGGCCGGTGTTGCGTGGATTGAGCGGGCGGCGTCGATGGCGCCGACGAAAGCCACAAAACCAGCGGCGACCAAGGCACCTTCTCGGTTCAGTTTCCAGTGATGGCGGGCCCGATAGGCAGTGTGCCAAAGCCAGCCGACAGTGATATCGACAGCACTTGCGACCAACATGACGAACTCCAACTCAACGCGACCTCAGTGAGAATCACTATTGCGCGGGATGGTGAAGAAAAACTTGCCAAGGCGAATCAAGACGCAAGAAATTTTGCCGGGGTAAGTTTTGTCAGGTGGTGTGAAGGGGTTTTCCTGGGAGCGCGGACTTCTCAGCCCCGTGAATTCACGGGGCGATGTCCGCTCTTCTCCCTCTGTTGGCGCGATGTTTCCAGGAGCGGACTGGAAGTCCGCACTCCAGACCTACAGCAAAGCCCGGATCTTCGCGGCATGCTGGGCGAGGACGGCGTGATCGGCCATGGCGCGGGGACGGACGGCAACACCCGTCTTCATTGGCAAGACGTGGAAATGGATATGCGGCACTTCCTGCCCGCCCGAGACTTCCGAATGCAGGCGCAGCGTGTGGCCGTCCGCGCCGAACGCTTTACAAGCGGCCAGGGAGACCTTCTGGGCGACCTGAACGAGATAGCCGAGTTCCTCCGGCGCTACATCGAAGATGTTGCGGGCGGGCTTCTTGGGGATCACCAGGGCGTGGCCGTCGACAATAGGCATGATGTCGAGAAAGGCGAGGGTGCGATCATCCTCGTAGAGCGTGTGGTTGGGAATTTCCCCACGCAGCAGCTTGGCGAAGATGTTGTCGGGATCATAAGCGGTCATGCCGCTATCCTTTCCTGAAGGGCGTTGCCTCGTCGAGAGCTTCGTGATGGGCGGCAATCTCAGCGCGTTCATGCGCGAGATAGTCGTCGACCGCCCGACGGAAACCGGGATCGGCAATATAATGGGCGGAATAGGTTGTCACGGGCCGATAGCCACGAGCGAGCTTGTGCTCGCCCTGGGCCCCGGCTTCCACGCGCCGCAGACGGCGTTCGATGGCGAACTCGATGGCCTGATGGTAGCACACCTCGAAATGCAGGAAGGGATGGTCCTCGATACAGCCCCAATTCCGGCCGTAAAGCGTGTCGGAACCGATGAAGTTGATGGCTCCGGCGATGTAACGTCCCTCGCGCCTGGCCATCACCAGCAGGACATGCTCGGCCATGGTCTCGCCGATCAAGGCATAGAATTTGCGGTTGAGATAGGGGCGCCCCCATTTGCGGGAGCCTGTATCCATATAGAAGCCATAGAAGGCGTCCCAGGCCTCCTTCGTAATAGCCGTTCCGGTCAGCCTTTCGATGGTGATGCCGTTGGCGAGCGCATCGCGCCGCTCGCGCTTGATGGTCTTGCGCTTGCGTGAAGCAAGAGAGGTCAGAAAGGCCTCGAAATCGTCATAGCCCTCATTGAGCCAATGGAACTGCTGGTCGGTGCGCTGCAGGAACCCCTGGCCGCCAAGCCATTGCCAGTCGCCATGGCCGATGAAGGTGGCGTGGATCGAGGAGCCGCCGATGGAAGACAGGGCTGCCTTGGCGCCTCTCACCAGGGCGGATGAGACGAGCTCGGGATCCTCGTTCGGGGCGACGAGGAAGCGGCGGCCCGTGGCCGGCGTGAAGGGGATGCTGACCTGGAGTTTGGGGTAATACTGCCCGCCGGCGCGCTCATAGGCATCGGCCCAGCCCCAGTCGAAGACATATTCGCCCTGGCTGTGGTTCTTGCCGTAAGCGGGCGTGACGCCGGCGACGCGACCGTCTTCATGGGTGACGAAGAGATGAAGAGGCGTCCAGCCCGAGCGCCCGCCGACACAGCCGCTTGCTTCGAGAGCGTGCAGGAAATCGTAGGAAATGAAGGGATTGAAATGCTCGGCCGAGGGATCTGGAGCCGCCACTTCGTCCTCGGTGCCAGGGCGGTGGCTAGAAGAACAAGGCTGGGGCGTTGCGGCGAGGGGATTGGCACAGCGATCCCAGGCCTGGCGTCCAATGGCTTCGATCGAGGAAGCTGCCTTGATCGTAAAGCCGTGTTCGCTCAAGCTCGCATTCCCTCTACTGACGCCTGCCAGAGGAATTTGGGCACAATCGTCCCGGATGCAAGGGGCATGGTTCAAACTCATGCCCCTGCCAAAGCTCGACCTCAGGGCGTTTTGCGATTCGGCGGAGACGCCAGGAAATGCAAGGACGCGCCGAAACAAAGAACTAAAGCAAAGAAGCGTTCGGCTTGAATGCGCTTTGCTCTAGGCGACTTCGATCAGGGCTTCCACCTCGACAGTGGCGTCGAGAGGAAGCGAGGGCACGCCCACGGTGGAGCGGGCATGGCGTCCCTTGTCGCCGAACACCTCGACCATCAGGTCGGAGGCACCGTTCATCACCATCGGATGGGTGGTGAATTCCGGAGCAGCGGCGATGAAGCCGCCGAGGCGGACCACGCGCACCACATTGTCGAGGGAGCCGACGGCGGCCTTGATCTGCGCCAGAATGTTGATGGCGCAGTAACGGGCCGCGACGCGGGCGTCCTCGACCGTGACCGTGCCGGTGCCGAGCTTGCCGGTCGCGGCCAGCTTACCCTCATGGTTGAAGCAGAGTTGGCCCGAGATCACGAGGTGATTGCCGGTGCGCACCGTGCCGACATAATTGGCGACAGGAGCGGCCGGGGTGGGCAGGGTGATGCCGAGTTCGGCAAGGCGGGCGTCGATGGCGGACATGGAGGGACCTCATTGGGAAGGGCGGACATCTCGTCCGCTCTTGGACGCAGTGCGACTATGAAAGGAAGAGCGGGCTGAAAGCCCGCGCTCCTGAAATCAGGCCATGGCCTTCTTGAGGTTCTCGTCGATCTTGTCGAGGAAGCCGGTGGTCGACAGCCAACTCTGATCGGGGCCGACCAGCAGGGCCAGATCCTTGGTCATGAAGCCGGTCTCGACCGTGGAAACGCAGACCTTCTCCAGCGTGGCGGCGAATTTGGCGAGTTCGGCATTGTCGTCGAGCTTGGCGCGATGGGCAAGGCCGCGCGTCCAGGCGAAGATCGAGGCGATGGAGTTGGTCGAGGTCTCCTTGCCCTTCTGGTGCTCACGGTAATGGCGCGTCACCGTACCGTGGGCGGCTTCGGCTTCCACCGTCTTGCCGTCGGGGCTGAGCAGCACGGAGGTCATCAGGCCGAGCGAGCCGAAGCCCTGGGCCACGATGTCGGACTGCACGTCGCCATCATAGTTCTTGCAGGCCCAGACATAGCCGCCGGACCATTTCAGCGCCGAAGCGACCATGTCGTCGATCAGGCGATGCTCATAGGTGAGCTTGCGCTTGTCGAATTCGGCCTTGAATTCACTCGCGAAGACTTCGGCGAAGATGTCCTTGAAGCGCCCGTCATAGATCTTGAGGATGGTGTTCTTGGTCGACAGGTAGACCGGGAAATTGCGGGCCAGACCGTAATTGAACGAGGCGCGCGCAAACTCCCGGATGGACTCGTCGAGATTGTACATGGCCAGCGCCACGCCATCGCCCGGCGACTTGAACACTTCCTTCTCGATCACCGTGCCGTCCTCGCCGACGAACTTGATCGTCAGCGTACCCTTGCCGGGGAAGCGGAAATCGGTGGCGCGATACTGGTCGCCGAAGGCATGGCGGCCGACGACGATCGGCTGGGTCCAGCCCGGTACCAGGCGCGGTACGTTGCGACAGATGATGGGCTCGCGGAAGATCACACCGCCGAGGATGTTGCGGATGGTGCCGTTGGGCGACTTCCACATTTCCTGGAGATTGAACTCTTTCACACGGGCTTCGTCCGGCGTGATGGTGGCGCATTTCACTGCCACGCCGTGGCGCTTGGTGGCCTCGGCCGCCTCGACGGTAACCTTGTCGCGGGTCTTGTCCCGGTTCTCGATGCTGAGGTCGTAATAGTCAAGCTGGAGGTCGAGATAGGGGAAGATCAGCTTGTCCTTGATCTGCTGCCAGATGATGCGGGTCATCTCGTCGCCATCCATATCGACGACCGGATTGGCCACCTTGATCTTCGCCATCGTACAAGCCTCATTCATTGGGAAATATCGGCGGCGCTATAGCACCGCCTTTCGGCCGGGGGAAGTTCGCCGGAGCAAAGTGCGTTTGGGGGAAAACGCACTTTGGCCTAACTCCCCGGTTCAACGCGTCTTTGCGATTTGAGGCGTCTCATTCAAATCAAAAAAGCTTGAGGCAGGGACAATGGCTGTTTGCCGGGCGAAACCCGGTCTTCATGGCGAGGCCTGGGCCTGCTTGGCCTCGGCGACCAGCCTGTCGTCGATTTCGCGGGCCCGGATGGCGGCGGGACGGTTGGCGATTCGCTGCCAATAGGCGGCGAGAGCCGGGCGCGGTTCGATCGTCTTGAACATCAGGCCCCAGCCGATCTGCGAACCGAAATAGACATCCGCCGCCGAAAAGCGGTCTCCTGCGATGAACTCGTTCTGGGAGACCGCATAGTCGAGCGCATCGATCACGTCAGCATAGCAGCCATAGCCGACCATGCGCTTGCGCTCGTCGGGGATCTCGATATTGAGCGCCTTGTTGGTCACGGCGGCCTCGACCGGGCCGGCCGCGAAGAACATCCAACGATAATAAAGGCCCCGCTGCGGCGAGCCGGATGGAGGCGCCAGTTCGGCCTGCGGAAAGGCATCGGCGAGATAGGCGCAGACGGCGCCGCCCTCGGTGACGACCACGCCCCGATGCGAAATGGCCGGCACCTTGCCCATCGGGTTGAGGGCGAGATAGTCGACGGACTTCATGCTCGTGCCGAAGTCGAGGATCTCGGTGCGATAGGGCTGGCCGGTTTCCTCGAGCATCCAGCGGGCAATGCGGCCGCGCGACATTGGATTGGTGTAGAAGACGAGTTCATCGCTCATGGGATTGCCCTCCTGGAGGTGGTGGCGGGAGCATAGCCATGCGGCCGGATTTGGCCAGGGGCGCGCCTTCGCATCATTCTTGGACGATAGGGCGCGACCAGCCTTACCCTGCCTTGTGGAGAAGGCTGGTCGCGATTGATTCTGCTCTCTCTAGGCGCGTTTCACCTGCGCCAGCGCGGCGTTGAGGGTGGCACTCGGACGCATCACGGCTTCGCATTTCTGCCGGTCGGGCAGATAATAGCCACCAATATCCGCGGGCTTGCCTTGCACGGCCGCGAGTTCGGCCAGGATCTTGGTTTCGTCGCGCGCCAGCGTCTCGGCCAGCGGCTTGAACTGCGCCTGCAACGCGGGGTCGTCCGTCTGGCCGGCGAGCTCCTGCGCCCAATACAGCGCCAGATAGAATTGGCTGCCCCGGTTGTCCAACTCGCCGGTGCGAGGCGAGGGGGACTTCCTGTTGTCCAGAAGCCTGCCGGTCGCAGCGTCCAGCGTCTTGGCGAGCAGCTTGGCCTTGGCATTGCCCGTCTTGATGCCGAGATCCTCCAGCGAAACGGCCAGCGCCAGGAATTCGCCCAGCGAATCCCAACGCAGATGGTTTTCCTCCACCAATTGCTGCACATGCTTGGGAGCCGAGCCGCCGGCGCCCGTTTCATACATGCCGCCGCCGGCCATCAAGGGTACGATCGACAGCATCTTGGCCGAGGTGCCGAGCTCCATGATGGGGAACAGGTCGGTGAGGTAATCGCGCAGGATGTTGCCGGTGACCGAAATCGTGTCCAGGCCACGGATCACCCGCTCCAGCGTGTAGCGCATGGCGCGCACCTGGCTCATGATCTGGATGTCGAGACCGGTGGTGTCGTGGTCGCGCAAATAGGTCTTCACCTTGGCGATCAACTGCGCCTCGTGCGGGCGATACGGGTCCAGCCAGAACAAAGCCGGCATGCCCGAATTGCGGGCGCGGGTGACCGCGAGCTTGACCCAGTCGCGAATGGCCATGTCCTTGACCTGGCACATGCGCCAGATGTCGCCTTGCTCGACAGTCTCGCTCAGCAGCACCTCGCCGGTCGCAAGGTCGGTGATGTTGGCCACACCGTCCTCCGGGACTTCGAAAGTCTTGTCGTGCGAGCCATATTCCTCGGCCTGCTGCGCCATCAGGCCGACATTCGGCACAGTGCCCATGGTGCGGGGATCGAAAGCGCCGTGCCATTTACAGAAGTTGATCATCTCCTGATAGATGCGGGCGAAGGTGCTTTCCGGCATCACGGCCTTGACGTCCTTCAAGCGGCCGTCCGCGCCCCACATCTTGCCGCCATTGCGGATCATGGCTGGCATGGAGGCGTCCACGATGATGTCGTTGGGCGAGTGGAAATTGGTGATGCCCCTGGCCGAGTCGACCATCGCCAGTTCGGGCCGATGCTCGTGGCAGGCATGCAGATCGCGCTTGATCTCGTCCTGCTTGCTTTGCGGCAGGGTGGCGATCTTGTTGTAAAGGTCGACCATGCCGTTGTTGACGTTGACACCGAGCTCGTCGAACAGCTTGCCATGCTTGGCGAAGGCGTCGCGGTAGAAGATCTTCACGCAGTGACCGAACACGATGGGGTGCGACACCTTCATCATGGTCGCCTTCACGTGGAGCGAGAACATCACGCCGGTCTTGTGCGCGTCCTCGATCTGTTGTTCGTAGAAATCCAGCAGCGCCTTCTTGCTCATGAACATCGAATCGATGATCTCGCCATCCTGCAGCGAGATCTTGGGCTTGAGGACGATGGTCTCGCCGCTGTTGGTGATCAGCTCCATCTTGACCTCGCGCGCCTTGTTGAGCGTCAGCGACTTCTCACCATGATAGAAGTCCCCGTCATGCATGTGCGAGACATGCGTGCGTGAGGCCTGGCTCCAGTCAGCCATGCTGTGTGGGTTCTTGCGCGCATAGTTCTTCACCGCCAGCGGTGCGCGGCGATCCGAATTGCCCTCGCGCAGCACCGGGTTCACCGCGCTGCCGATACATTTGGCGTAGCGGGCGCGGATCACCTTTTCCTCGTCCGATTTGGGGTTCTCTGGATAGTCGGGGATCTTGTAGCCCTTGGCCTGCAATTCCCGAATGGCGGCCGCCAATTGCGCCACTGAGGCGCTAATATTGGGCAGCTTGATGATGTTGGTGTCGGGCAGCAGCGTCAGTCGGCCGAGTTCCGCCAGATTGTCGGGAACACGCTGCTCGTCGGTCAGGAATTCCGGGAACTCGCCCAGGATGCGGCCGGCGACCGAAATATCGCTGGTGGTGACGTCGATGCCGGCGGGCGCGGCAAAGGTGCGGACGATGGGCAGGAAAGCGGCCGTTGCCAGGGCCGGGGCTTCATCGGTCAGCGTGTAGATGATGGTGGGAGGTGTGGCGCTCATACGCTGGCTTCCTTGGCGGGTCGGAGTCAGGGCAAGAAAAAGCGCTCACGCCGACGCATGGATCGGCGCTGAGTGCTCCGTGAATTGCAGAATGGGGTGGTCAGGGGGCGTGTCTTTCCAGCAACGGGATGACCTCGATGACTTGCCGCTCGATGACCTCAGCAGCGTTTCCCGGAAAGACCCGCGGATGGATCGCACCGGCCGCAAATGTTTGAGACTTTGCAGGTTCCTCCCGATCATGCCGATGTCACGATTAAAAGGAACCTGTCGGTCGAAACTGCCACCTGCTTCGGGCTTCGGCAACTGATTTGTGCCTGCAGGCTTCCGCCATGTCATGGATGCGAGAGTACTGAGGAACCGGCACGGCAAAACACTCCCGGAGCGGGGCTCACGGGAGTGTCGGCAACACGTCTATGGCTGATGGGGCAGGCTTATCGAGGTCAGTTGCACACTTCGCGGGTGCGATAGATGTAGCTCTGCGCATAATCATCCCAGACGCGATAGCTCACCGTCCGACAGTCGTAATAGGTGGTGCGGCTATAGGTCTGCGTCACGCGGTAGGAATTGGAATAAGTGGGGTAATTGGAGGCGCTCGCATAGCCATTGTCGCAGTCATCGGCGAAGGACGCGGCGGTGGCGGCGGTGAAGGCCGTGGCGGCGAAGGCGAGGGTGAGAAAGGTCTTGCGCATAATCGTGGTCCTTTAAAGCCGGGTTCGTGCCCTTGTTGATGAAGGCATCCTAGCGACGCAGATCCGGCCCGGCGGTGCGTTCGGGCACATTGACCCGGACGCCGGCTGCCGCCCTGTATCCGTGGGAACAAGGACCGTCCTGGTTCTGACGGCGCAAAGAAGCTGTCATTATCCGCCGAATGGTCTATGCAGCCCGGACTTTTCCTGTTTCCAGGCCCCTGTCGTGATGTCCCACTCGAATGCGAGCAATACCGTGACGCCTCCCGCCGTGATCCTGGTTCGCCCCCAGCTTGCAGAGAACATCGGCATGTGTGCGCGAGCCATGATGAATTTCGGCCTTAGCGAGATGCGCCTGGTTTCCCCGCGCGACGGCTGGCCGAAAAAGGGCGCACGCCAGGCGTCATCCGGCGCTTCTGCCGTGCTGGACAACGCCAGGCTGTTCGAGACCACCGAAGAGGCGATCGCTGATCTCAATTACGTCTTCGCCACCACCGCGCGCGAGCGCGGCCAGATGAAGGACGTGTTCGCTGCCGACGAAGGGGCTACGAAGATGCAGGCCTTGGCAGGGGAGGGTGCGCGTAGTGGCATCCTGTTCGGCCCGGAGCGCATGGGGCTTTCCAACGACGACGTGGTGCTCGCCGATGCCATCATTTCCTTTCCCGTCAGTCCCGCCTTCACCTCGATCAATCTCGCCCAGGCAGTGCTGCTGGTTGGCTATGAGTGGTGGAAGCTGGTCTCTGGCGGCAAGGCGCCGATCGCGCCTAGCCGAACCTCTCCGCCGGCAACGCGCGAGCATATGCTCGCCTTCTTCGACTATCTGGAGAAGGAACTCGACGCTGTTTCCTTCTTCTATCCGCCTGAAAAGCGCGAAATCATGGTGCGCAATTTCCGCAACATCTGGCATCGGCTGGCGATGACCGAACAGGATGTCCAGACCTTGCGCGGAGCGGTCGCCTCGCTCATCGGCGGCCGGCAGGGCACGCGTATCAAGCGCGACTGAGCGAATCCGAACGCGAAACCCCTGTCATAAGGGGGCGCTAGGCTGCGCCCATTTCCATCGGAATGGGTGTTTCATGGCTGTCGAGATCGAACGCAAATTTCTCGTCCGCAACGACGACTGGCGCCAGCAGGTTCGGGGTTCCGCCATCATCCGGCAGGGTTATTTCTGCCGCACGCCGCTGCTGCGGGCGCGCATCCGCATCTATGGCGACAAGGGCTTCATCACGCTCAAGAGCGAACCGGGCACGAGGACCCGCCACGAGTTCGAGTATGAGATCCCCCAGGCCGATGCCGTCGAGATCATCAGGCGCTTCTCGATCGAGCCTCTCGTTTCCAAGACGCGTCACGATGTCCACCATGGTGGATTGGGCTGGGCCGTCGACGTGTTCACCGGAGCCAATGACGGCTTGGTGCTGGCCGAAGTGGAGCTCGAGCATGAGGATCAGCCGGTTTCATTGCCGGGCTGGGTCGGCGAGGAAGTGACGGGGGATCGGCGTTACGGCAATTCGAATCTGGCGCGTTTTCCCTTCACGAGGTGGAGTGAAGAGGCGCTGCCTGCCGATGTCTATTGAGGAAATTCCCGGACGTGCCGCTTTGGGATCAAAAAAAGATCACGATTGAAACGCTTCATTCACTCATCTGGGTTTGAATAGGCGTGCGCCCGGTTGGGTAGTGCGTACGGGCAACACGACATGCAGCGATTGATTCCGGATGGTATCGATCATTCCGAAGAGCGTCCCAGGAAGGTTAGTCTTCTGGAGAGGGTCGACCTTCTGGCTGGCACGGTTTATGGAGCTGCGGTCATGTCTGACCGCGCTCCAACTGTCCTTGTCTTTGATTCCGGCCTCGGTGGCCTCACCGTATTTTCCGAATTGCGAGTGACGCTTTCCGGCGCGCGCTTCGTCTATGCCGCCGATGATGCCGTTTTCCCTTATGGACGCCTGGCCGAGGACGTCGTGGTCGAACGCGTCGTCGAGGTAATGGAGCGGCTGATCCCGCGTTATCAGCCGTCTTTGGTCGTCATTGCCTGCAACACGATCTCGACAATCGTCCTGCCCATTCTCCGCCGGCGTTTCTCCGTGCCCTTCGTCGGCACCGTGCCCGCGATCAAGCCGGCCGCCGCGCTGACGAAGACGGGGCGGGTGGCGATTCTCGCGACGCCTGGTACCGTCAAGCGTGACTATACGCGCGAGCTGATCCGTTCCTTCGCCGCCGCCATCGAGGTGGAACTCGTCGGCGCGGTGGGGCTGGCCAGCCTGGCGGAGGCCGTATTGCGCGGCCAGCCCGTCGAGGATGCGGCGATTGCTCGTGAAATCGCCCCCTGTTTCGTCGATCGTGACGGCAAGCGCACCGATGTGGTGGTGCTGGCCTGCACGCATTATCCGCTGGTGCTGGACGCGATGAAGCGAGTCGCCCCCTGGCCGGTCACCTGGCTCGATCCCGCCCCGGCCATCGCCCGCCGCGCCGCCGATCTCGCGGGCCCAATTCCTCCGCGCACGGTGGTGGAGGACGGTCTGGCCCTGTTCACCGGTGGCGCCGGCCTGACCGATGAACTTCGGAGCGTTCTTGCGGCCCGTGGCCTTCCTGCGGTTGCGGTGGAAACCCTGCCGCCTGGTTGGCATTAGAGCATAGAGCCGAAGAGGGGACGCTGGTTTTCGGCGGAGCCGATACTGTAAGGCGTTTCCTGGACTGATGCGGTCTGTTGCCGCCATACCCTATACTTTGGGATGTACCGCAGCGTCATTGTGTTGGTGCGGGAACGGTGGCAACCTGCGGTTGGGCTGGGGGCTCAACCTGGAAACGCTCATCATGAAGATCAGCACGCTGTTGGCCTCCGTCGTCGTCGCTGGATTTGTTACGACCGGCGCTTTCGCGCAGACCGCAACACCGGCGCCTGCCACGCCGCCCGCCGCCACGACAGCTCCTGCAAAGGCGAAGACGAAGGCGCCGCAGTCGGCGGCGTCACAGGCCTGCTCCGCCCAGGCCGATGCCAAGGGACTTCACGGCAAGGATCGCAAGAAGTTCCGCCAAACCTGCATCAAGAGCGGCGGCAAGGCCGGTTGAGGCTCAACCTCATCGTTGGAGGTTTGCCATGCATCTGCTCACTTTCCTGATCGTGGGTATCGTGGCCGGCTGGCTTGCCGGCCTGCTCGTCAGTGGTGGCGGCTTCGGCCTCATCGGCGATCTCATCGTCGGCGTGGTCGGCTCGTTCATCGGCGGCTTCGTGCAGCCCTACATTCCCATCCATATTGGCAGCGCGATCGTCAATGAGATCGTCTTCGCGGTCGTCGGAGCGGTCATCTTGCTTCTTGTGCTGCGCCTGCTGAAGCGGGCCTGACGCCGATCCAAGGACATCGTGCCGGGAACGGCGCCGTAGAAAGGGCATGCGATCCTCGAAGGGTCGCATGCCCTTTTCCTTGCGGTGAGGGCGCTTGTCCCTGGCGATATGCCCGGCGCAGCGGAGACGCCTGCCTTACGCGTTTTGTAGTTTCCTCCACGGCGTGCAGGCCTCCTACTCGAATTGTCTGCCCGCGGAGGCCTGAGGCCGCGGCCACCGTCGCCAATCAAGGGCATGGCACGCTCCTTGCCAGTAAATGCTCGAGCGACCGTTGAATGGCGATGGATATGCCGATGGAAGACGAAACGCAGGAACATCTCGAGCACGCCGAGCATGCCGAGCGCGCGGCCCATGACGGCAATCCCTTCCTGATCACGGTGTCGGTTACGATTGCCGTTCTCGCCGTCCTGGCCGCCACGATCGGCAGTTTCGAGTCGCTGGAGACCGCCGAAGCCATCAACGACAAGAGCGAGGCGGCCTATCTGCAGAACAAGGCGAGCGATCAATGGGCCTTCTACCAAGCCAAGAGCATCAAGAAGAATGCCTATGAAATCGCGGCCGCGGGCGGTGGGCCGACCAAGGACGACTTTCTCGCCAAGGCCAAGCACAATGACGACGATGCCAAGGCGATTCAGGCGCAGGCCGTCGAAATCGAAGGACATGTCGACGCAAGACTGCGCGACAGCGACAGGCGTGCCCATCGCCACCATATCCTGACCCTGGCGGTCACGCTGCTGCATGTCTCCATCGCGGTGGCGACCCTGTCGATCATCACCCGCGGCCGGCGCTGGCCCTGGCTCTGCTCCCTGGCCCTTGGCGCGTTGGGCATGGTGGCCACCGTGTTTGCCTATGTCTGATGTTCTTTCCCCATCCGGGCTCGTTCCCCCTTCCGAGGTTCCCATGCGTGAACGCCATATTGTCTTCCGGCATAGGGCTCTCGATTTCTGGCTGGCGCGCGGCGCCGTGCTGATCATC
The DNA here is from genome assembly GCF_057813875.1 of Labrys sp. F242. Lineage (NCBI taxonomy): Bacteria > Pseudomonadati > Pseudomonadota > Alphaproteobacteria > Hyphomicrobiales > Xanthobacteraceae > Labrys > Labrys sp. F242. Next base: position 1,373,317 of record NZ_JBVASG010000001.1, read on the forward strand.
GTGTGCCTGCAATTGCTGGTGATCAATCAGCTTTCCTTCGGGCCTCGCTGGCTGGCCCCGACTGTCGAACTGATATTGCTGATCCCCCTGTCTATCGCGACGGCGTGGACGCAGGCCGGTATCCGCAACGCAGTGGCCGATCACCATTGGCAGGCGGTCAATCGTTTCCGCGTCATGATCCGCCGGACGGCTCTCATTTTGACGGCGGTCATCAGCATCATGAATTGCGGGGCGTTGTTCCTGCTGGTTCAAACGCTGATCGCAGGCCATGCCGGAAACGGCACCACGCTGCTGATCGATGCGCTCAACATCTGGGTCACCAACATCATCGTGTTCGCCCTGTGGTTCTGGAGCACGGACCGCGGCGGCCCGCCGACCTGCGGCCTGGTCGAGCGAGCCCGCTCCGACTTCCTATTTCCGCAGATGACCCTGAGCGATCCGCATCTGCGTGACTGGCTGCCCGGCTTCGTCGACTATCTGTTTGTGGCTTTCACCAATGCCACGGCATTTTCGCCGACGGATACGATGCCGCTGACCCCGAGGGCCAAGCTTTTGATGCTCGCCGAGGCAATGATCTCTCTTTTGACGGTTGCCTTGGTCGCCGCCCGGGCGGTCAACATACTGGCCTGAGGCCGCGCCGCTCCGGAGCCACTTCCTGTCTAATCTCCAGCTAAGACCCGTCGCGGCAGGATGCCCATGGGTGGGCTGGACGTCGACGATCTCGGAAAGAACGCCATGACCTTCCAGCCTCTGCCTCACGATGAACATCCGACGATCGTGGCCGCCGAATTCAAGCGCATCAGAAGTAATCTGACGGACAGCGAGGCCCTGCTTCTGGCCTGCCTCACCAATGTGCTCAATGAATTGCCCGACTGGCTCGATGGAGACTATGTCGCCGGCAGTGCGCTCGATCATGCCCATGCGGTCATCAACGCGATGCTGGATGGACCCGGACTGGCGCCGATATCGGCGCAGACCTATGAATTGGCCGATGAATTGCGGCGTGGCGAGACATAGGTTTATCGCAGGCCGTTTCGTATCGGCCTCAATCCTGCGGCTTGTCGCCCACGGGCAGGTTGAAACGGCTCCAGTCTTTCCTGGGTATGGTTGTGCCGGCCTGGAATTCGAAAGCTGAAACCCTGGTGAGGCCGGCGGTGAGGGTGCAGCGATATTTCAGGACGAACCACTGCTTCCGGCTCCGGAATGCCGCCCCATCGGCCGTTACGCTTGCATCTGCAATCCTTGTTTCAGCCAGCGCATAGGCGATCGTGAGATCGGGCTCGAGATCGTGATTCCAGGCCCGCAACTGGGCCATGGCCTCGATGTTGCACAATTGCTCCATGCGCTCGTTGCGGCCCAGGAGAGGCAGCATCTTCCTGGCTTGCCGGCTGCGTGGATCCGCCAAAGCAAGATCGGAAAGAATTCTCCTGGCCTGGATCATCGCCGGAGGCGGCACCGGCGCCTCGCTTGGCCTGGGAGCTGTCGCCCCTCCCGGCGGAGTGACATCAAGGGAGGGAGCCGGCGCCTGCGGTTTGGCTGGCAGCGGGAGGGCCGCTGGCGCCGGCGAGGCCGGTTTCGGGATTTCCTCGACGAACTCTACCTCGATGCTGTTTTCGGGGGGCGGTATCAGCGGTGCGGGGCGGGGAGCAAGGAACAGCACGGCCAAGGCAATGGCGTGCAGAAGCAGCGCCGCCGGCAGGCCGAAGGACATGTCGCGATTTTGCGGAAGGCTGATGACGGCCATCGCTCAGGGAGCGGCCGTGGCGATCTGCTGCATCAGCGCCATGAAATCCCTCATATGGATGCCGGCCGGGTTCTGTGCCGGATCGACGGTCTGCACCATGACGAGGCGTTTTGTCGGAATATAGGCGAGGAATTGCCCGCCATAGCCTGCAGCCATGGCTGCGCCTTCACCCCAAGTCTCAGCCGGCAGAGACCACCATAGATAGCCATAGGCGCTTTTGCGTTTGGGGACGGGGGAATAGGCGGCGGTGGACTGGCGAACCCAGGCGGCGGGGACGATCTGGCGGCCGTTCCAGCGCCCCTGATTGAGGAAGAGCAGCCCGAAGCGGGCAAGATCCCTCGCGCTCATGCGGAAGGGATAGGCCGGATGGCGCGAGAGGGGAGACAAGACGTATCGCCCGTCCCTTGCCGAGAAATCCTCCATGCCGATCGGATGGGCGATGCGCTTTTCGAAGCTTGTGAAGATGTCCTCTCCGCTCGCCTGGCGATAGATCGTGCCGAGGACGTTGAAATCCCAATTGTTGTAGAACCAGAACGTGCCGTGGGGGTGGCTTCCGCGCGCTGGACGCTCGTTGCGGATATCGGCGGTTTCATAGGCGGCGGGATGATAGACGCCGGAGCGGGCCATCAAGAGGTCGCGGACATCGGCCTGCTTTTCGTCGGCGGTCAAAGCGGGCGGGATATCGTCGATGCCGAGCTTCTGCAGGCTGTCGCCGAGAGCGATCCTGTTCTCGCCGATGGCAATGCCGTAGAGCGCACTCAGCAGGCTCTTGCGGACCGAGGCAACGTTGACGCGCCGGCTGGGATCGCCGGCGCTGGCCACGATACGGTCGTCCCGGATTACGGCAAGCGCTGTCGGGCGGTAGGTGCCGGCATAGGCCGTGACGGCCTTGGCCGTGTCAGCGGTCCAGCCGCTTTCGTTGGGAACGGCCTGCCAGTGCCGGCCGGGCTCGGCCTGTACCGGGGCGGACGGACCGACGATGCAGGCGATGAGGGCAGCAAGGATGGGGAGACGCCTCATCCGCCCGCGCTCGATCTAGTCGACCGTCACGACGATGAAATCTTCGTAGATCTCGACATTGATCAGCGGTGACCCGTTCACGACGGCATCCGCCGCGGAGGCACTGATGCGGCCGCGATTGAGCATGTTCTCCAGGCGGGCGCGGTTCTCCTTGCTGGAGAAGAAACGGTCGGATTCGTCTTCCCGATCGCGATGGTAGCCCAGATAGAAGTTGGCACGATCCTGCCGGATGATCGCGGCGACGGAGGTGAGCCTTTCGCCGTTCGTGTTGAAGTGATCCGCGCTGGAGAGGCGGGCCGTGTAGGTTTCAAGCGGCGCTGCACTGGCAAAGCTTACGGAGGCCGCCAGAAAGGCGACGGAGAGGGAAAGGATTTTCATCAATGAAGACTCACATGGGCCGAGCGCGCCCAACCTAGACATCCGCCATGCTACTGTCGAGTTGCCCAGGGTACAGGCTATTGGATCCTGTCTTGGAATTGACATGCAGCAATCTTTCGACTAAGCGAACGCCACACGCGGGGCCTTTTGGTCCCGCGTGATGTTTTACGCTCCCGTGATGGCCGGTCTCCGGTTGTCTGTCGCCCGGTTTCCGGGAGAGGAGGGCGCGTTCCTCATAAACTTCGCAAACCATAGAGGACGCGAATGTCGAAGCGCCATAACGCTAAGTACAAGATCGATCGCCGCCTTGGCGAAAATATCTGGGGTCGCCCGAAGAGCCCCGTCAACCGCCGCGAATATGGTCCTGGCCAGCACGGTCAGCGCCGTAAGGGCAAGATGTCCGATTTCGGCACCCAGCTCCGCGCCAAGCAGAAGCTGAAGGGCTATTATGGCTCGATCTCGGAAAAGCAGTTCCGCAAGATCTATGAAGAAGCCCGCCGTTTGAAGGGCGACAGCTCCGCCAACCTGATCGGCCTGCTCGAGCAGCGCCTGGATGCGGTGGTGTATCGCGCCAAGTTCGTGCCGACGGTGTTCGCTTCCCGTCAGTTCGTCAGCCATGGCCACGTCAAGGTCAATGGCCGCCGCGTCAACATCCCCTCCTACAAGGTCAAGCCGGGTGATGTCGTCGAGGTCAAGGAAGCCTCCAAGCAGCTCGTGCTGGTGCTCGAGGCCGTTGCTTCCGGCGAGCGTGACGTTCCCGATTACATCGAGGCCGATCACGGCAAGCTGACCGCGAAGTATGTCCGCGTTCCCACGCTGCAGGATGTGCCCTATCCGGTCCAGATGGAACCGAATCTGGTCGTCGAATTCTATTCGCGCTAAGCGAAACGAACTGAGATCTTCTATAAGGGCCGCCATTTTGGCGGCCCTTTTTATTGGTTGATCAGGCTGTGCACTCTGGAAGGCCCGCAAATCGGGATGGCCGTATTGCAAAAAGATCATGCGACACGCCCGCTCAGTCGCTTATGGTCGGATCCGACGAGCTGGCGAAACAAGCAAGAACAGCGGCAGGGGTTTGCACAGAACCAACAAGTAAGAGATTGGGGCGGTCTTCCCCCATCGCCATATAATGTCGGGAGGTGACCGGCTCTGCAGCCGGTCGATGCTAAGAGGTCTGTATGGGTTACACGCTTTGGGGCGAACCGGATTCCGGCTCTTTCATGGTCGAGGCCGCCTTGGCCGAGGCAGGGCAGGATGTTCACCTGATCGATATCGATCTGACCAAGGACGAGCAGCACACCGCTCAATATCTGGCGATCAATCCCTTGGGGAAGATTCCGGCGCTACGCTTCAACGACGGAACCACGATCGTGCAATCGGCCGCCATTCTGCTGGCTCTGAGCGAAGAACACCCCGAAGCGCGGTTGATGCCGGCTCGGGATGCCCCGGACCGGCGCCATGCACTGCGTTGGCTGATTCATGTGGCGGCCGAGATCTATCCTCTCATCGAACTCTACGATTATCCCCTGCGTTTCGCTCCGCCCGAAACGCACGAGACCGCGATGCGTTCGCGCGTGCGCCAGCGCATTCGGGAGCGCTGGCAATTTGTGGAGCAGGCCGCCAGTGCCGAAGGCAGCTTCCTGTTGTCGGGGTTTTCGGCCATCGACCTCGCCATCGCCGCCATCAGCAATTGGGCGATCGGCAATGAATGGCGCGCCAGGGAATGCCCGAAGCTGACCCGGATCGCCGAGACCGTGGCGCAGCGGCCTGCCATTGCGCCGATCTGGCGGCGACATTTCGGCGAACAGGAAAATTGATCGGGAGGGCTTGCTCAGCCCTTCCGGCCCGGAGCGGTAAAGGCAGCGATATCGGCCTCGTCATGGCCGGCTTCACGCAAAAAGCGCCGGGCCAGTTCCGCCGCGGGGCCACGCAGCGCCTCGTCCGACCGGATGAGATGAAAGGCTACGTGGTAATCGATCGTTCGGTCTGAAACCTGCACCAGGCGCCCGTCCTCCAGGGCGGCCGCTGAGAGGGGAGGCCGCGCCAGCGCGATGCCGAGCCCCTGACAACAGGCATCGATGACCAGGTTGTAGTCTTCAAAGCGGCGGTCCTGGCCGCGCGGCACATAATCCACGCCCTCGGGCGACAGCCAGCGTCGCCATCCTTCGATGTTGGAATCGTGCAGGATCGGCAGTTCGAGCAAGGCGTGCGCGTCATTGCCGTGCCGCAGGCGTTTGGCAAGAGCAGGGGAGGCGATCGGAAAGGCCTTTTCCTGCCAGAGCTGCACGCCGCGCACGCCGGCCCAGGGCCCCTTGCCGCAACGAACAGCCAGATCGCTGCCTTCGCCCAGATCCGCCAGCCGGTGTTCGAGGACCAGTTCGAGGTGGATGTCGCTGCCTTCCAGGCGCGTAAGCCGGGGAAACAGCCAGAGCGAAGCGACCGAGGGCGTCACCGACAGGCGTACAACGGCCTTGGCGCGGCGCGGCGACCAGCGCTCGCCGCTATTGCCGAGCAGGGCCAGGGCTTCTTCCGTCCGAGCAAAGAATCGCATGCCCTCCGGCGTCAGGTTGACGCCACGGGCTTTGCGCTCGAACAGGCGTAAGCCCATCCAGCGCTCCAGGCGCGACACCTGGCGGGAGACGGCGCCATGGGTGACGCCACTCTCCTCGGCTGCAGCCGAGAAGGAGCCGAGGCGCGCTGCCCGCGCGAAGGTTTCGAGCGTGTCGAGGGGGGGAAGGTTGGGTGAGCTGTGAACCATAGGCACACAAGATCATTGATTGAGGTGCTTTTCAAGCACGTCGAAGGAGGCTAGGTCAGGAATACAATTGAGAGTTGGGAGACGAAAATGAGCAGCGTGGCCTGTGAGGCTGAGGTAGCCAACAAGAAGAGCGGATTCGACGCGGTCGCCTTCGGTGCCATTCTGGTGACCATTCTCTCCTGGGCCTCGTCCTTCGCGCTGATCCGTGTCTGCCTGACCGCCTTGACGCCGATGGAACTTGCCGCAGCACGCTACGTCGCGGCCGGGGCCATCGGTCTGGCCTATCTGGTGGCTGTGCGTCCGCCCATGCCGCTGCCGCGGGATTTCCTGCGCCTCGCCATTGCGGCCGTGCTGTTCATTGCCGTCTATGCCGTGCTGCTCAACACCGGCGAGCAGACCGTGCCGGCTGGCCCGGCCAGCTTCATCATCAACACCATGCCGGTGCTCACCGCTCTGATCGCGATCTTCGCGCTCGGCGAACGCTTCGGGCGCTGGGGTTGGGTCGGCACCGCCACCTCCTTCGCCGGTGTCGCCCTGATCGCCGTAGCGACGGATACGGGCTTCAGGCTCGATCCCAACGCGCTGATGATCTTCGGCGCCGCGGTCTGCGCTGCCATTGCCAGTGTGTTGCAAAAGCCCTTGCTCGGACGGTTTCCGGCTCTGGCAATCACCGCCTGGATCCTGTTCATCGGCGCCCTGCCGTTGCTGCCGGCGGTGCCGGCCACGATCCGGGCCATGGCGGTTGCTCCGGCCGAGGTGAACTGGGCCGTCGCCTATCTCGTGATCTTTCCCACCGCGATCGGCTACGTTACCTGGGCCATTGCCCTCAAGCGCCTTTCGGCGGCGCGGGCGTCCAACTTCCTCTATGGCGTGCCGCCGACGGCCACGCTGATCGGCTTCCTCTGGCTCGGCGAGGTACCCACGCCCGTCGGCATGCTGGGCGGCGCACTGGCGATCCTCGGCGTGGTGATCGTCAACGTGATGAAGGGCCGCTAGAGCGTATTGCTCCAAGGGAGCACCGCCAATGCCCGAGCCTCACGTCGCGCGGGGCGCCCCGATCTCATAGCAGCGCAGATTTCGCTCGCCGATGCCGAGGCCGGGCCAACTCGCCCGCCATTCGGCGATGTGCCGTGAGGCGAAATGGCGGTCCAGGGCGGCGTGGTCGCGCCAGATCTCCTTCACATGGATGAGACCGGCATCGAAGACGTCCTCGGCGTAGGAATATTCTTCGCAGCCCTCTTCGGCGCGGCTGCTCTCCACCATGCGCTTCATGGCCGGGCGCGCTGCGGACAGATTGGCGGCCGGCAGGCGCACCGTCCCGACGATCAGCAATTTGCTCATGGCTCTCTCCGGCTCAGGTCCTGCCAACGAAAAAGCCAGGCTGTCAGCCTGGCTTGGTATCTGCGACAAGCTTACTGGTTTGCAGTGGCGATCAGGCCTTGGCCGGAGCCTTTACCGGGATATTCTTTTCCTGCAGGAAGGTTACCAACTCGCCAGACTGGAACATTTCGCGAGCGATGTCGCAGCCGCCCAGGAATTCGCCCTTGACGTAGATCTGCGGTACCGTCGGCCAATTCGAGAAGTCCTTGATGCCGCTGCGCAGGTCTGGATTCTGCAACACGTCATGGTCCTTGTAGTCGACCCCGAGATAATCGAGGATCTGCACGACCTGTCCGGAGAACCCGCACATCGGGAACGCCTTGTTGCCCTTCATGAAGAGCACGACGTCGTTGGACTTGATCTCGTTTTCGATGAAGGTGGCGATATCGCTCATGGCTCAATCTCGATCTTGGTAATGCTGGATCTGACGCGGATAATGCCGAGTATGTAAGCACACTCGCGCGCAATGTCAGGGCTCAACCTAACATAATTTATCGATCAGGGGGCGCTCGTGGAGAGCGCAAGCGCGTGCAGCACGCCGCCCATCTTGCCCTTGAGCGCCGCATAGACCATCTGGTGCTGCTGGACGCGGGACTTTCCCCGGAATGCTTCGGAAATCACCGTCGCGGCGTAGTGATCGCCATCCCCGGCGAGATCGCGAATTTCGATCTTCGCATCGGGGAAACTTTCCTTGATCATCGCTTCAATGTCGGCGGCCGGCATCGGCATTGGAAATAGATCCTCTTCAGGCGACTTGTCAGGCAGCTTGGCGCGTAGAGCCCATCAGCGTCGGCAGGAACGATTCGTGACGCTCGCTCAGCGCCGAAACCAGGATGGGCCGGCCTTCGGGCAGGATCAAGGCATTGCCGCCGGTTGTGCCCAGCGTGGTGACGGGGACCCCGGCATCGGCTGCCGCCTTGGCGAAGGCCTCGGCCTTTTCGCTCGCAAGCGCGACGACATAACGGGCCTGGTCTTCGCCATACCAGAAGGCATGCGGCTCGCTGCCCTGCGGGGCCTGCGACAGGTCCGCACCGATGCCACGTCCCAGCGCCATCTCGGCGACGGCGACGGCAAGGCCGCCATCCGAAATATCATGGCAGGTCTTGAGGTTGCCGGCGCGGATCTGGCCCCGGATGAAGTCGCCATGACGCTTTTCGACGGCAAGGTCGACCGGCGGCGGGGCGCCTTCCTCACGCTTGAGAACCTCGGCGAGCCAGATCGACTGTCCGAGCCAGGTGCCTGATACGCCGACCAGCATGACGGTCTCGCCCTCAGCCTTGAAGGCGATCGAGGCCGTCACGGCAACGTCGTCGACGAGGCCGACACCGCCGATCGTCGGGGTCGGCAGGATGCCGCGGCCGTTGGTCTCGTTGTAGAGCGAGACATTGCCGGAAACGATAGGGAAATCGAGGGCACGGCAGGCTTGTCCGATGCCGTCGAGGCAGCCGACGAACTGGCCCATGATGTCGGGGCGCTCGGGATTGCCGAAATTGAGATTGTCGGTCACGGCGAGCGGCAGGCCGCCCACGGCCGAGATGTTGCGCCAGGCTTCGGCGACGGCCTGCTTGCCGCCCTCGACCGGATCGGCTTCGCAATAGCGCGGTGTCACGTCGGAAGTCATCGCCAGTCCCTTGGGGCCGTCGAGCACCCGCACCACGGCAGCATCGCCGCCAGGCGTCTGGATCGAGTTGCCGAGGATCAGCGTGTCATATTGCTCGTAGACCCAGCGCTTGGATGCCAGTTCCGGAGAGCCGATCAGGCTGAGCAGCGCCTCGCCGATCGACAGGTTCGTCTTGAGCGATCCGGCCTCGAGCACCGGTTGCTTGGGCGAGGGGACGTGGGGGCGGTCATAGAGGGGCGCTTCGTCGCCCAGTTCCTTGATCGGCAAATCCGCCTTCAGATCGCCATTGTGGAAGATGCGAAAGCGCAGATCGTCCGTCGTCTTGCCAACCACGGCGAAATCGAGGCCCCATTTGCGGAAGATTGCCTCGGCCTGAGCTTCCTTGCCGGGCTTGAGCACCATGAGCATGCGCTCCTGGCTCTCGGACAGCATCATTTCATAGGCGGTCATGCCGGCTTCGCGCACCGGCACCTTTTCGAGGTGGAGCTCGATGCCGAGATCGCCCTTGGCGCCCATTTCCACGGCCGAGCAGGTGAGGCCGGCCGCGCCCATGTCCTGGATTGCGATGATGGCATCGGTCGCCATCAGTTCCAGGCAGGCTTCGAGCAACAGCTTCTCGGCAAAGGGATCGCCGACCTGCACGGTGGGACGCTTTTCCTCGGATTTGTCGTCGAACTCCGCCGAGGCCATGGTGGCGCCGTGGATGCCGTCGCGGCCGGTCTTGGAGCCCAGATAAACGATCGGGTTCCCGACGCCGGTGGCCTTGGCGTAGAAGATCTTGTCCTGCTCGGCGAGGCCGAGCGCGAAGGCGTTGACCAGGATGTTGCCGTCATAGCGGGTGTGGAAGCGAACCTGGCCGCCGACCGTCGGCACGCCGAAGGAATTGCCGTAGCCGCCGACCCCCGCGACCACGCCGGAAACGAGGTGCTGGGTCTTGGGATGATCGGGCGCACCGAAGGACAGAGCGTTCATGCAGGCGATCGGGCGCGCGCCCATGGTGAAGACGTCGCGCAGGATACCGCCGACGCCCGTCGTCGCGCCCTGATAGGGCTCGATATAGGAGGGGTGGTTGTGGCTCTCCATCTTGAAGACAGCGGCGAGCCCATCGCCGATGTCGATCACGCCGGCATTCTCGCCCGGGCCCTGGATCACGCATTTGCCGGTGACGGGCAGCTTCTTGAGATGGAGGCGCGAGGACTTGTAGGAGCAGTGCTCGTTCCACATCGCCGAGAAGATGCCAAGCTCGGTGAAGGTCGGCTCGCGTCCGATCAGATCCAGGATCCGCTGATACTCATCCGGCTTCAACCCGTGCTGGGCGATGAGTTCGGCTGTGATGGCGGGTTCCGAGTGGACGGACATGCCGGATCAGTCTCCTGTCAATGCAGCGCTTCGGCAGGGATCAGGCGGACGGCCTATGGCTCCGGCCGGCAAGCCCCAGCGCAGCGCTCCAGCGCTTCTGTTCACGGCAGGCGATAGGGGTATCCGAGCCGAATGTAAACCATTGATCGCATGCAGGCGTCGCGATCCGCATTGACACCGCAAATTTGTTGGCCTTCCTGTGGGCAGATCATCGTTTCCAGTCTCGGAGTATCGGCAATGCGGACCTTTTTCGTGGAGATCAAATGCCAGCTCGGCCGCACCTATGAGGTCGCCAGCGCCTTGGCCGAAGCTGAAATCGCCTCGGAAATCTATTCGATTGCCGGCGACTTCGACGTGCTCGCCAAATTCTACGTGAATGACGATGTCGATATCGGTCATTTCGTCGGCGAGAAGGTGCAGTCCATCCCCGGCATCGCGAATACGCGCACGGTCCTGACCTATCGCGCCTTCTGAGGGACGTGGCGGCAGAGGGCAGACAAGTAGCGCAAAGCGCTACAAATGCAAATGGCGGCCACGGGCCGCCATTTTTTTATCAAGTCGAATGAACGCAGGAGCTCCGATCAGCTCTGGCCCATGGCCTCCGGCAAGGTAGCCCATTGCGTGACGCGATTGCCGTCGGCGCAACGCTCGGCCGCCTTGGAGCCGGAGATGACGTCGCCGGTTCGCGCGCCATTGGTGACGATCAGGAAGACCTGCTGGCCGCTGCCGGAATCGGCGCTGACGCAGGCGGCATACTCGTCTGGATGGGCTTTCGCCGCGGCAGGTGTGCGCCAGCCGTTGGAGATGCGGGCATCCGCGATGCGGCCCGAGACGAGTTGGGTCAGCTTGTGGGCAAGGGTTGCCCGGCCGGCCTGCGGCACGGGAAACTGCTGGGTGCCGTCCGCCGTGACGACCGGCTGCTGGTTGGAAACGTCCGGCCGGCCGGCTTCGCCGGAGCGCGGACCGCAGGCGGCCAGCAGCAGCGAGAGCGCAACGGCTCCGGACAAGCCCCAAGCAAGACGCTGACGGGAAGAATGAGGGTTCATATGCCTGCTCCAGTGGACCGAAATCAGAATCGCATCACCGTGGCGGGCTGGCAACCCGCTGTGTGCCTGCGCACGACCTGATATGAATCACCGGCGCAGGATGTGCCAAATCGCACACGCGATAGCAGATTCATGCAGAACTTCTGCGACAACGTTAACAGCGCGGCCGGACGAGATGGAATTTTGCTTGCGAGCGCATCTCGCATGGCTGGACTGCGCCCGAGGCATGCAGTTGGCACGAATGGCCAAGCCGTCGACGTGGCAGCGCCGGACAATGGCCCCATTCACCATGCATAGAGGGTGCCATCCCAAGGGCGGAATCCGGCTCGTCCGGACGATGGGCCTGTTTTGGCGCCGCCAGCTCCGGTGATCACCCTGTAAAGAACGGCAGTTTGCTCCGGGCGCTTGCGGCCGGGGGCCATCTGTTACCTGCGGGTGGCCGCCCGTTTTTTGAAGATATGGAGATTTCGATGAACAAGGTCAGAATAGTGGACGGCAACGGTGTCTGGCATTTCGTCAGCAAGGGCTGCGCGCTGGATGTCGGCGTGAACCCGGGTGACGGCTACCACGTCTACCACCGCGATGATCGGCGCTGTTTGCCGGTGGCGCACAAGGTAAAGCATCTGCTGGGCAAGCAAGTGGTCGTCGCGCCGCGCACCGAGGGACAGATCAGCGAAGAGGAATTGCTTGAGGCCCTGGAAGCGGCCGCCTGAGGCGGCTCTTTCACGCAATGGTCATGCTTGAGGCAGACTATGGCCAGATTTCGCGACAAGGATGGGCGTCGGCGAAGTTCCTGACGCCGGGACGTGGATGCCGGGCTGACAATGAGGCAGCCGGAGTGTCTTCCACGTCTCGAACCGCCTGAGGGGCGGGAGGCGATTAATGCCGATGGTGAGCAGGACAGCCGTGACGTCACTCCGTCGACAGACAAGCCACTCAACCCGAAAGGACGACGCCATGAAGCTGACATCGGTGCGAATCGAACGCGCTCTGACCCAGATGGATAGCCGGGTCATTCCCGAATCCAATCCGATCGTTCAGGAACTCATCTCAATCTTCGGGGACCACACTTTCTTCGTTTCCAATGCCGGGCTCAGTACCGTGGAGCCGGTGGAGGCTGCGGATACCGACCTCGACAAGGTCCGCATCGTAAGATTGGCGCGGTGGGCGGATGAGAGCAAAGCCAGCCTGGTGCCCCATCCCCCGATCAACACCGAAACGATGGTGACTCTCAGCGAAGCCGCCTGAACCATCCCGGCAGTCATGGCGGCGCAACAGGGGCCGCCATGACTGCTCGGGTCTGATTTCTCGCGGACTGAAAACGATTGAATAGACGCTTCGAACCGGGTCGATGGCGGGCATGGCCCTTGGTGCAGATGGCACTGGTGACGAGCCGGGTAACCCGACGCGGGGCGGTCAACCGCCCAGATACTCGATTTCCGCCCGCAGCGCTTCCATGTCGAGACCCTGGCCAAGCAGGACGGCGGCGAGAAGACGTGCCTTATGGCCGCTGAGGTCTCCGGCGAAGATGGCTCCGGCGCGCTGGAGATCGGTAGCCCCGCCATTGCCATAGACGGGCAGCACCCGACCACGCGGACAGCGCGAGCAGATGATCACCGGAACGCCACGCTTGATGACATCAGCGACGGCCTTGGTCACGGCTGGCGGAGTGTTGCCGCGTCCGAACCCTTCCAGCACGATAGCCTTGCTGCCGTGATCGGCGGCATAATTGAGATAACCGCCATCCATGCCCATGGCGAGGCGGATCAGCGTGACATTGGGCTCGATGGTGCTGGGTGCGTAGGCGCGCCGCAGGGCCGGGCGACGATGCAGGCAGATCGCACCTGCGTCGATCTCGCCGAGCTTGCCGTGTTCCCAGGACATGAAAGTGTCGGTGCGCGAGGTATGCGTCTTGCTCACATCTCGGGCGGCGTGGAATTCCTGCTCGAAACAGATCATCGCGCCAAGCCCGCGCGCGGCGGGCGCCGCAGCGAGGCGGATGGAATCGGCAATGTTGCGCGGGCCGTCGGCATCGGGCTCATCGGCTGCGCGCTGGGCGCCGGTAAAGACCACAGGCTTGTCCGAGGCGAGCAGGAGGTCGGCGAGATAGGCGCTCTCCTCCATGGTGTCGGTGCCGTGGGTGACGACCACACCCTCGCAATCTTCCAGCGCCAGAAGCTCGTTGATGCGAGTGGCCAAGGCGAAGGCCATGGGCAGGTCGATGGCGAAGCTGTTGAGGTTGCAGAACTCCTCGACCTCGATCTCGATCCCGGGCAGCGGATCATGCAGCATGGCGCGCAGCGCCTGTCCGTCGAGGCCGGCGACAACGTCGCCGGTGCTTTCGTCACGCCGGGAGGCGATCGTGCCGCCCGTGGTGATCAGGTGAACCTTGCGCGTCATTGGCCCTCAATCCTGCATCGTCGTCGACGATCAGGCCGAAGCCATGGCGTTGACGACACTGGTGAACAGGCCGCGACCATCCGTGCCGCCGGCCAGGGGATCGATCAGGTTTTCGGGATGCGGCATCATGCCGAGAACGCGCCGATTGGCCGAATAGATCCCGGCGATATTGTTGAGCGAGCCGTTGGGATTGGTCGCGGCGCTGGCCTTGCCGGCGGCATCGCAATAACGGAAAGCCACCAGGCCGTCGCCTTCGAGCTGCGTCAAGGTCTCGGAGCTGCAGAAGTAGTTGCCCTCGCCATGGGCGACGCAGACATCGATGGCCTGCCCCTGGCGATAGATGTTGGTATAGGCCGTATCGGTGCGCTCTACCCTGAGATGAACACGCTTGCAGATGAATTTGAGATCGGCATTGCGCATCAGCACGCCGGGCAGCAGGCCGCCATCGGTGATGATCTGGAAGCCGTTGCAGATGCCGAGCACGAGGCCGCCACGTTCGGCGTGGTGGCGGATGGCATCCATGATGGCGGCACGGGCGGCGATGGCGCCGCAACGCAGATAGTCGCCATAGGAGAAGCCGCCGGGGAGCACGACCAGATCGGTTCCTGCCGGCAGCTCGGTGTCGGCATGCCAGATCATGTCGACATGTGCGCCGGCCTGCCTGAGGGCCTTGGCGACGTCCCCTTCACGGTTGGAACCGGGAAAAATGACGACAGCTGCTTTCATCGGATCCTGCTTGTTCGTTGCGGCAATGATGCCTGGAGACTGTGGCGTCCAGCCTCTGCCTTGCGTGCGCATATGGTTCCAGAGGGGCAGCGGGGTCAAGCAAAGAGTGGAAGCCGAGCCCGGAAACTGGGCGAAACTACCCTGAATGCCCCGGTGTGGCGGCAGTCTTGCCGTCTTGCTCGGGTGAGCGAGGAGCACCCTCGGCAAACTCGGCCAGGACCCAGTCCTTCAGCACGGCCACCGCCGGCCGGTTCTCCGCGCCTTCCGGATAGACGAAGCTGAACTTCAGCCCCTCCATGATCGGGCCGAAGGGCTGCACCAGCACGCCCGAGGCAAGTTCGTCGGCGACCAGCGACAGGCTCAGCAGAGCAACGCCCTGGCCGGCGATGGCAGCCTGGATGGCGCTGCTTTCGTCGTTGAAGCTGATGCCGCTGTCTGGATCGAGGTGCTCCACGCCGGCGCGCCGGGCCCAACTACGCCAATTGGGAACGTCCACCGTCGAGGCGATCGGGCCCCAGTCGAAATGCAGGAGCGCTGCGCTGGGGAGATCGATCGGTTCATACACGGGCAGGCGGGGACTGCAGACCGGTGCGAATCTGTCCGTCAGCAAGGGGAGGGTGGTCATGCCGGCATAGTGGCCGAGCCCATAGCGGATGGCGGCGTCCGCATCGCCGGCGTTGAGGTCTACGGTGTCGTCGGAGGCGTGCAGGCGCAGATCCCAGCCAGGATGCAGGCTGCGCAGCGTGGCGACGCGCGGCACGAGCAGTTTTGCCGTGAAGGCGACGGTCGCAGAGAGGGTCGCAATGCGCCGGCGCGGGCGTTTTCTGACGGTTTCGACAGCGTCGGCCATGGCGTCCAGGGCGGCGCGCAAAGCCGGATAGAGGCTGCGGCCTTCGACGGTCAGGCGAACCCTGCGGGTCTGCCGTTCGAACAGGGACGCGTCGAGATAGGCTTCGAGCTGGCGAATCTGGTGGCTGACGGCGGTCGCGGTGACGCCGAGTTCAGCCGCTGCCTTCTTGAAGCTTTCCTGCCGTGCGGCGGCCTCGAAGGTGCGCAGGGAGGCGAGGGGCGGCAAGCGGCGCATCATCGGCTCCGAGCTGACACGACGGGCCAGGCTCCATCCCGTGGCCGCGTTATCTTTCCCACGCGCATCGACATCACGCCGTGGTCGGGCCCAGGATTGTTATGCATGAATTGAAATCATCCATCGAGTGAGAACTTCGAATTTGTTGTTTTGAAAGTCAATCACTTAATACGGCGGGGAAGGCTCGTGTTTCACATGAGATGAATTCAATTTTGCAAAGGATAGCCATCATGGCTTGGCTCTATCTGGCCGCAGCAGCGGTCTTCGAAGTGATTTTCGCCCTGAGCATGAAATATGCGGAGGGGTTCACCCGTCCGCTTCCGACGGCCATAACCGTCATCGCCGTGATCGGCGGGGTCGGCCTGCTGACCCTGGCGCTCAAGAGCCTGCCGGTCAGTGTCGCCTATCCGATCTGGACGGCCGTCGGTACGCTCGGAACGGTGATCTTCGGCTACATCTTCCTGCGTGAGCCGCTGACGGCCATGAAGATCGTCAGCGCCTTCGCCATCGTCGCGGGTGTCGCCGGCCTCAAGGCGTCGACCGTGTAGAGCTCGATAGGCCGGGCCGGCAACGCCGGCGCTCTCAGTCTTTGAGCTCGATTTTCTCCAAGAGGCGATCGAACAGGATCAGGTCGGCCGGCGTTAGCCGGTCGGCCTTCATTCTTATTTCCAGGGTGGTGTTATCAAGCCGCAGCAAGGCGACGGCGGCGGCAGTCTTCGCCAAAGCCCGGTCTTCGATGTCATAGAGGCCGCGATAGCCCGTCGCGCCACCTAACATGATCGGTTCGACTGGCTGGCGGCCGCGAATGCGCGAGCCGGGGGTGAGACTCTGGATCCGCAGCTCGATCATGGCCCCTGTCGCGGCTCCGGGACCGAAGGCGGCAAAGCCCGGGAGCGGCAGGGTTCGTTCGTCGGACAGGAAGGTCGCAACCGCGTGCGGGGGGCAGGCCGGGGCGGCGCAGCGCAAGGCGAGCAAGGTCGGCGGCGCGGATGTCTCCCTGACCCAGACGGTGTCATCATAGCGCAGGTTGAAGCCGCCGGTCTCGACAAGTTCTTCCGCGAGACACGCATTGTCGGCTCCGGCCAGGCACAGCGCGGCTGCAACCAGCCGGGCCAGGCAAGGCCGCAGCCGGAATGACATCAGGCGATGTCGATGCTGTAATTCTCGATCACCGTGTTGGCGAGGAGCTTTTCGCATGCGGCTTTCAGCGTTTCACGCGCCGTCTCGGCATCAGCCTGGCCAAGTTCGATGTCGAACACCTTGCCCTGGCGCACACCAGCGACATCCTTGATGCCAAGCGAAGCAAGAGCGCCTTCGATCGCCTTGCCCTGGGGGTCGAGGACGCCGTTCTTGAGCGTAACGATCACACGGGCCTTCATGCAGCACCTGCCTTCCAACGAAGAGAAATCTTTGGCTTGCGCTTAAAGCAGTCCGGGCGATGGTTCAATCATTGCCTTGCCGATCGGGCCGGGAAAATGTCTCGAACACGCTGAGGAAACGGGATGGTACGGCCTCGGTCAGCCAGACACCGTTGTCGCTGTGATAGAACCGCAGCCCCTCCGCCTGCATCGCCCGGGCATCCACCTGCAGGATGATCCAGGGGCCGGCGCGCCTTATCGCGACCTTGCGGGCGGTATCGTGGTCATCGGACAGATGCACGTGCTGGCGCGAGCGTTTTTGGAGGCCGGCGGCGAAAATGCCGGCCTGGTTGCAGGCTGCGGTGCCGTGCCACAATTCGGCAGGCGGCACGGTGGCGGCAAGGCCGAGATCGATATCGACGCTGTGGCCTTGGTTGGCGCGAATGCGCGTGCCGGCGATGACGAAGCGCTGCTTGTCGCTTTCCCTGACAACCCGTTCGATGTCCTGCCGGCCGGCTCCCAACTGTTCGGCGGCGGCCTTGGTGAGATCGTCGATCTCGACCCAGCCTTGCGCGTCGAGCACCAGGTCGGCCGTCTCAGGCGCGTGGCGAAGCACGAGGCTCATGAATTTGCTGAGTTTCTTGTCGTCCATGGACGGTATCCGATTCCGTAGCAGGTCGCTGTTGTCGTATCATGCCGAAAAGCAGCATTCACTTTTCGGCGTGGCGCTACGGGCGCTACTGCGTCGCCTCGTCGATGAGCTTCCTGGCGATGCGCGGTTCGCCGGCAATGACGACGATGAAGCTTGTCTCGCCTGCCTTGCGCTGCCCGACGGCATAGGCGTTGATGTGGTGGGCTTTCTTGCCGCCCGTCATCGCGAGCTGAATGCCCTTCCAATCGCCGGAGCCGAAACTGTCGACGCTCACCTTGGGGGGCGGGATCTTGGCCTTGGCGTCGGGTTTGGCAAGCAGTGCGGCAAGCCGCTGGGGCTCGGCCAAGGAACGCTCGATCGCCAGGGCATCCGGGCCGGTGACGGTAAAGCGCTCGATCGCCGCATCATAGCCACAGCGCATTTTGGTGCAGAGTTGCAGCCCGTCGACGCGGATATTCTCACGGGAGACGAAGGCCCGCATCGGCAACACCACCCAGGAACGGGAATCCGGCAGTGACACGGCCGGATCGCCGGCCCACAGGTCGAACAGGCTACAGCCAGCAAGGGTCAGGAGACCCACGCCAGCGAAAAGGGCTCGAACGCCGTAACGCGCGAGCCCCTTACGCATTGTTGCACTCAAGGCGATCACTGAACCAGCTTGGGCCCCTTGACGACGACATTATCCATCTCGTTCATGATGCCGAGACGGCGGGCGACTTCGGTATAGGCTTCGACGAGCCCGCCCATGTCGCGGCGGAAGCGATCCTTGTCGAGCTTGTCGTTCGACTTGGTGTCCCACAGGCGGCAGGAGTCCGGCGAGATCTCGTCCGCCAGCACGATGCGCATGATGTCGTTTTCCCACAGGCGTCCGCATTCGATCTTGAAATCGACCAAGCGGATGCCGACGCCGAGGAACAGGCCGGACAGGAAGTCGTTGACGCGGATGGCCAGCGCCATGATGTCGTCGAGCTCAGGCGGGCTGGCCCAGCCGAAAGCGGTGATGTGCTCTTCCGATACCATCGGGTCGTTGAGGGCATCGTTCTTATAGTAGAATTCGACGATCGAGCGGGGAAGCTGGGTGCCTTCCTCGATGCCAAGGCGCGTGGCGATGGAACCGGCGGCGACGTTGCGGACCACGATCTCCAGCGGAATGATCTCCACCTCGCGGATCAACTGCTCGCGCATGTTGAGGCGGCGGATGAAATGGGTGGGCACACCGATATCGTTGAGGTTCTGGAACAGATATTCGGAAATGCGGTTGTTGAGCACGCCCTTGCCGTCGATGACCTCGTGCTTCTTGGCATTGAATGCGGTGGCGTCGTCTTTGAAGTGCTGGATCAGCGTGCCGGGCTCGGGACCCTCATAGAGGACCTTCGCCTTGCCTTCGTAAATGCGGCGGCGGCGGTTCATCGGGATGTACCGTGGTTTGAGAAAATCCGTCAAAGGGCCTGGGCTCCTGGAAATGCGATCCGTGGCCGGCGCAATTGGCGATTCGATTTGCGGGCGCAAACCGGAGACACGGCCAACTTACCCGATCATGCCCCCGCGCACAATCTTCGTGCAGGCAGGGCGCCCGATCAGAACCAAGCTTCACGAATCGAGCCAAAGCACATTTTCTAGTGCCCGGCGTGAGTGTAGTTTCAAGACGCCCGGCATCCCGGGAGGAGAGGGCGTTACGGCGCATTAATTTGATTTGGGGATTGCGCGCCTATATGCAACAGGCATGGCCGGTCCTTCAAGGAAAACCGGTAGCTGAACAGGATTTTAACGGATGACCACCTTCGACAAGCGGGAAGAGGCTTTCGAAAGCAAGTTCGCCCATGATGAGGATCTGCGCTTCAAGGCGACCGCTCGCCGGAACAAGCTCCTTGGCCTGTGGGCCGCCGAAAAACTCGGCCTTTCGGGTGACGAAGCCAACGCCTACGCCAAATCAGTCGTCCTGTCGGACTTCGAGGAGGCCGGCGACCACGACGTGGTGCGCAAGGTGCTCAGCGATTTCGCCGAAGCCAATCTGAGCATGAGCGAGCCGCAGGTCCGCCAGGTCATGACCGAGTTGCTCGGCCGTGCTGTGCAGGAAATCCAAAACGGCGTTTGAGCGACGGCGTTTGGCCGTGTTCATTCAACCCATCTTTCACGATGCCCCGCCTCGGCGGGGCATCGCAGCAATGTGATCGGAAATGCGATGACTGCCCCCACGCTGCGCACGCGCCTGGCCAAAGGCGAAAAGATCTTTGCGGCCTGGATGGGGGCGGGCTATCCGCGTATGGCAGAGGCGCTCGGTCGCGCCGGGTTCGACGCCGTCATCATCGACCTGCAGCATGGCGAGGCTTCCTTCGGCGAAGCGCGTGATGCGATCAGCGCAGCACATCTGGCCAACACGCCGACGGGCGTGCGGGTCGGCCTGGACGGTTTCGGCGATGCCGCGCGGCTCTATGATGTTGGCGCCGAGCTCGCCATCCTGCCGATGATCAATTCGGTGGAGGATGCCCGCCGCTTGGTCGACACCTTGAAATACCCACCGGTTGGCGGTCGGAGCTGGGGCGGTACCCGCGCCATTTCCCTGTTCGGTGCGGAGACGGAAAGCTATCGCACCGCCGCCAACGATCAATTGATTGCGCTCGCGATGATCGAAACGCGGCAGGCGGCCGATGCGCTGGAGGAGATCCTCGACGTGCCGGGTCTCGATGGCGTCTTCGTCGGGCCAAGCGATCTGTCGATCAGCCTGAGCAAGGGCGCCAGGCTCGATCATCAACTCCCGGAATCGGTCGAAGTGATCAAACGGGTTCTCGCCGCGGCCAAAGCCCGCAACAAGCTGACGGCGATCTATTGCGGCAATGGCGAAGCGGCGGCCCGCAATGCCGAGCTTGGCTTCGACATCATGGGCATCGGTTCGGATTGGGCCTTCCTTACCGCCGGCGCCCAGGCCGCTTTGAAGGCTGCGCGCGGCCATGCGGGGCCAGCGGGCCCGAGTTATTGAGCTCTTTAGGGCGCGCTATTGGCTCTCGTGCATGAGTTTTGACAGGAACGAAGCCAGGCGCAACAGGCCTTCCGGCCAGGGACCGTGGCCGGATTCCACATTGATATGGCCGGCTTCGCCCGCATCGACGAATTCGCTGTCCCAGGCCTCGGCAAAGGAACTGGCGCGGTTGATCTCGCAATAGGGATCATTCCGGCTCGCCACCAGGAGCGACGGGAAGGGCAGGGCCGTCATCGGGATCGGATTGAAATTGAGATCATAGCCCGGCAGCAGATCCGGCTTGTCCCAATCTGACGGCGCCACCAGCATCGCACCGATGACATGCCCCTTCAGACGCTCGGCCGCGAACACGGTGGTGATCACGCCGATCGAATGGGCGATGACGATGGCTGGCCGGCTCGATCCCTGCACCGCCTCCACGAGCCTGTTCACCCAGGCTTCACGCTCGGGATGGTCCCAGTCGTCCTGCTCGACGCGGCGGGCGGTCGAGAGCTTCGCCTGCCAGCGCGACTGCCAGTGACCCGGGCCGGAATTGCCGAGGCCCGGTACGATCAGGATGTCGGTATCGGAAATGCGCACGTCGATGTTTCCCCGGCTCGATTGAGTGCATCGTCAGGCGATCGAGGCCGCCGCGACTCAAGACCATGAGCCTATTCCAAGCAGAGTTTCCCGACGAGGCCGGCGAACAGGTCTCGCCGAGAAACTCTGCAAATCTTTGATATCTTGCAGATTCGTTGATCGTGCCTGTGGCCCGATCAACGAATCTGCATTGGAGCGAGGCGGCGAACCGGAAGCCAGGATGCTCCCGCGGCGCCGCTCGTCCACAACTATCAAGCGAACGCTCGATTTCGGCGCAGGTTCCCGCGCCTTGGCTCAGGTTTCTGAGCCGAGGACGCGATCGAAGATCGTGTCGACATGCTTGAAATGGTAGCCCTCGTCGAACATCGCTTCGAGAGCTGCATCCGAAAGCAGGGCGGAGACCTCAGGATCGGCCTTGAGGAAAGCGAGGAAATCGCCTTCGCCACGCCAGACCTTCATGGCGTTGCGCTGAACCAGGCGGTAGGAATCCTCGCGGCTGGCGCCGGCCTGGGTGAGGGCCAACAGCACGCGCTGCGAGTTGTGCAGGCCGCCGAGGCGGTCGAGATTGCGGCGCATGTTTTCCGGGTAGATCATCAGCTTGTCGATCACACCGGCAAGGCGAGCCAGGGCGAAATCCAGCGTGACTGTGGCGTCGGGACCGATCATGCGTTCGACAGAGGAGTGCGAGATGTCGCGCTCATGCCAGAGCGCCACGTTCTCCAGAGCCGGCGTCACGGCCGAGCGCACGATGCGGGCGAGGCCGGTGAGGTTTTCGGTCAGCACGGGATTGCGCTTGTGGGGCATGGCCGACGAGCCCTTCTGCCCGGCGGAGAAGAACTCCTCGGCTTCCAGCACTTCGGTACGCTGGAGATGGCGGATTTCGGTGGCGAGGCGTTCGATCGAGGAGGCGACGACACCGAGAGTCGCAAAGAACATCGCGTGGCGATCGCGCGGGATCACCTGCGTAGAGACCGGCTCGACGGCAAGGCCCATCTTCTCCGCCACATAGGCCTCTACAGCCGGATCGATATTGGCGAAGGTGCCGACGGCGCCCGATATCGCGCAGGTGGCGATTTCCTTGCGCGCGGCGACGAGGCGCTCGCGGTTGCGTGCAAACTCGGCATAGGCCTGGGCGAGCTTGAGGCCGAAGGTGACCGGCTCGGCATGGATGCCATGGCTGCGGCCGATGGTGGGCGTGTATTTATGTTCCAAGGCACGCTTGCGAAGGGCCGCGAGCACCTCGTCGACATCGGCGATCAACAGGTCGGCGGCCCGCGAAAGCTGCACGGCAAAGCAGGTGTCGAGCACGTCCGAAGAGGTCATGCCCTGATGCAGGAAGCGTGCTTCCGGGCCGACGATCTCTCCGAGATGGGTGAGGAAGGCGATGACGTCGTGCTTCACTTCCCGTTCGATCTCGTCGATGCGGGCCACGTCGAAGGTTGCGTCCCTGGCTTTCTCCCAGACCTTGGCAGCCGCTTCCCTGGGCACGACGCCGAGCTCGGCCAGCTTGTCGGTGGCGTGGGCCTCGATCTCGAACCAGATGCGGAAACGGGACTGCTCCGCCCAGATGGAGACCATTTGCGGGCGGCTATAGCGTGGGATCATGGCAGGGTCCTTTTGCGCCCTTTTAGGCGCGGCACCGGGAAAGTGAAACGCAAATCGAAAACGGGAGAGCCGCGATATCTCAGCGGGCGGCGGTCGCAGCCTCGCGAATGGCGGCGATGTTGGCGGCATAGGCGGATGGACCGCCCTTGAATACATAGGAACCGGCGACGAGCGCATTGGCGCCGGCCCGCACCACCAGCGGTGCGGTTTCTGGCGTGATGCCGCCATCGACCTCGATATCGATGTCGCGCTTGCCCACCCGGGCCCGGATGGCTGATATCTTCGACAAGGTCTCGGGAATGAAGGCCTGGCCGCCGAAGCCGGGATTGACCGTCATCACCAGGATGAGGTCAGCGAGGTCGAGCACATAGTCGACCACCTCGGGCGAGGTGCCCGGATTGATTGCCACGCCCGCGCGCTTGCCGAGCTTCCTGATATGCTGCAACGAGCGATGCAGATGCGGGCCGGCCTCGGCGTGGATGGTAATGGTGTCGCAGCCGGCCTTGGCGAAATCCTCCACATAGGGATCGGCCGGCGAGATCATCAGATGGGCATCGAGCTTGGTGCGCACATGCGGGCGCAAGGCAGCAGCGACGCCGGCGCCGATGGTGAGGTTCGGCACGAAATGCCCGTCCATCACATCGTAATGCACCCAGTCGGCGCCGGCCTCCTCGATCGCCCGGACTTCCGCGCCGAGTGCGGCGAAATCGGCCGAGAGAATGGAGGGGGCAATGATGATCGGGCGAGACATGGCATATCCTGGGCTGGAAAGTTCGCGGTGAACGGGCAGTACCTGCCAGAGCCGGCCGCCTATTGCAATCGTTGAGGCGGTGCTTGGGAGCGCGGGCGTCCTCGCCCGTTTTTGGAAATACAGCCCAGGATCAGAGCCGTAATTCCGTTGTTCGCTCGCAATGACACAGGAACGTCACCTGCAAATCAGAATTCCGACTATACGGTGGACGAGGACCTCTGCACTCCCTGGAAGCGATCCCGCCAACTGGGGAGAGTGCCGGGGAAGGGCAGGGCGCTTGCTTCGTAGATGGCGCGGGCACAGGCCCGTGCCAGGGCATGCGCCGCCGCGGTGCCGAGGGCGATCAGATCGCCGATCGGCTCAGTGAGCACTAGGCGCCCCGTGGCGGCGGCAAACACGGTATCGCCGTCGAGCGGGGTATGGATCGGGTGAATAGCCCGGGCGAGACCATCCTGCGCCATCACTGCGAAATGCTTGGTCTGTGCCTTGGTGAGCACGGCATCGGTCGCCACCACCGCAATCGTGGTGTTGCCGGCCTGCATGGCCTTGTGGCGCAACGCCAGCGCATCATCAGGCCATGGAGCTGGCAGGCCGAAGCCGCCGAACTCCCCCGCCTGCTCATAAGGCG
Source organism: Labrys sp. F242 (assembly GCF_057813875.1). Classification (NCBI taxonomy): domain Bacteria; kingdom Pseudomonadati; phylum Pseudomonadota; class Alphaproteobacteria; order Hyphomicrobiales; family Xanthobacteraceae; genus Labrys; species Labrys sp. F242. Next base: position 1,397,383 of record NZ_JBVASG010000001.1, read on the forward strand.
CTGCCCAGAAATGAGCGCCGTCGCCGATGCTCGCGCTGCCGAGGGCATTGACGGCCACCAGCGCCCCGACGGTATGAAGCCCGCATCGTACCGAGGCCGAACCGAGCCCGCCTTTCAGACCGGCCGTGGTGGCGCCCAGCCCGGCGCCGGCCGATCCCAGCGCGAACGTATCGGCCGCTGCCCCGGCCGCGGCGAAACCGAGTTCGCGATAGGGCGGATAGCGTCCCCATCGCTTGTCGCCGCCATTGAGGAGGTCGAACAGGATGGCACCGGGAACGATCGGAACCCTGACGGCGCCGACCTGGAAGCCGCGGCCGTGCTCGGCCAGCCAGGCCCCGATGCCGGCGCCGGCTTCCAGGCCGAAAGCCGAACCGCCCGACAAGGCGATCGCATCAATGCGCTCGACCGTCCGCTCCAGGGCGAGCAGGTCGGTTTCCCGCGTGCCCGGTGCGCCGCCGCGCACGTCGACGGCGGCCACGGCCGGCTCCTCGAACACCACCGCCGTCGTGCCGGAGGCGATCCTGGCGTCTTCGGCATTGCCGACCAGCACGCCGGCGACATCGGTAATGAGATTGCGCATGAATCGTTCTCCGATCGTCGGCAGCTTGGCACCGCCGGCGGAGCGAGACAATCGGCCTCATGCCGAGGCAGCCCTGCGACATCATACCAAGTCTCGAATATGCTGACGCATATGAGACTTGAACACTCCGCAATTTCCGACACCAAATCAAAGATTTGGCGAAAATCGCGGGACGGAACCAGGAGTCATTTTCAATGCCTCCTGGTATCACTTCCGATCACGAGACAGGGAGTTCGACGAAACGGGCTTGGGCAAAAGGCGTGGGCGCGCTAGAGCAAGGGTTTCGCCGCCCAAAGGCGGTGCAGACGCGTAAATGCCTGTTCTGGATGGGTCCATGGCCGATATTACCTTGCCTGCCGTGTTCGTGGCCGGCCTGTTCTCCTTCCTCTCGCCCTGCGTGCTGCCGCTGGTGCCGCCCTATCTGACCTTCCTAGCCGGCTCCACGCTGGACGAGATGACGGGACAGACCATCGACAAGAGTATCCGCCGCCGTGCGGTGATCTCGGCCCTGTGCTTCGTGGCCGGCCTTGCCACCATCTTCATCTCTCTCGGTGCCGGCGCCTCCTATCTCCTCGTCCTGCGCAGGGCGATGGCCAGTGGCCTCAGCGCCCTGGCCGAGAAGGGGATTCTCCCCGCCTCATGGGCCAACTCGATCGATCCCTTCTATCTGCTGGCAGGTATCGTCATCATCGCCATGGGCCTGCATTTTCTCGGGATCCTGCGCATTTCCCTGCTCTATCGCCAGGCGCGCCTGCAGGCCGGCACAGGCTCCGGCCCGTGGGGCGCCTTCGTGATGGGGCTGGCCTTCGCCTTTGGCTGGACGCCTTGCATCGGGCCGGTTCTGGGCACGGTGATCGCCGTGGCGGGCAAGGATGGCAGCGTCAGCCAGGGGGTGACCTTGCTCGCCATCTACACGCTCGGCCTGGGACTGCCTTTCGTGGTGGCCGCCTTTGCCATGAACCCCTTCATGCGTTTCCTGCGCTCCTTCCGGACTCATCTCGGCACGGTGGAGAAGGCGATGGGCGGGCTGCTGGTGGTCGCAGGCGTTGCCTTCCTGACCGGCGGCATGGCCGATTTCGCGATCTGGCTGCAGAACACCTTTCCGATCCTGAGTAAGCTCGGCTGATACCGGTCAGCGCGTCAAACTTCACGCGGGATTGGTTTTAGAGGGGAAGGCCCGTTCAGGGCTTTTCGAAAGAGCGCCAATTCCGCCAGATAAAAACCCGCCCCGGTGGAACCGGAGCGGGTCATGTTCATTCATCGCGATGGAGACAGAGGCCTCAGGAGGGGTTCTGCTCGGCGGCGATCTTGCCGTCCGCGGCCTTCTTCCAGCTGTAGATGGCATAGGCCGGCTGGGCCAGGTCGCCCTTCTTGTCGTAGGAGATCTCGCCGATCACGGTCTGGAACTTCTTGCCCGAATGCATGACCTCGGCGATCTTCTGCGGATCGGCGGACTTGGCTTCTTCGGCCGCCTGGGCCAGCACCTGCACGCCGGCATAGGCCAGCAGGGTGAAGCCGGCCGGATCGGTGCCGCCCTCGCGGAAGCGCTTCGCCAGATCGGCATTGGCCGGGTAGTCTTCGATCTTGGGCGCGAAGGTCATCAGCGTGCCGACCACGGCATCACCACCGATGGTGGCAAATTCTGGCGAGTTGAGGCCGTCGGCGCCCATCATGATGGTCTTGCCGCCCTGGTCGCGCAACTGCTTGAGGATCAGCGCACCCTCGGTGTAGTAGCCGCCCCACAGCAGCACGTCGGCGCCGCTGGACTTCAGCTTGGTGACGAGACCGGAATAGTCCTTCTCACCAGCGTTCACGCCCTCGTAAAGCACTTCCTTCACGCCGGCATCGTTGAGGTATTTCTTCGCACCCTTGGCAAGACCTTCGCCATAGGTCTGCTTGTCATGCGCGATGGCGATCTTCTTGTCCTTGAAATGAGCCAGGACATAGTCCGCCCACACCTTGGACTGCTGGTCGTCGCGGCCGCAGGTCCGGAAGGTGTTCCACAAACCGCGATCGGTCAGCTTCTCGCTGGAGGCCGACGGCGTGACGTTGATGATGTTGTTGTCGGCATAGACATCCGAAGCAGCGATGGCGCCGCCGGAGGTCACATGGCCGATGACCCAGGTTATCCCGTCGCCTACGAATTTGTTGGCGACCGAGACGCTCTGCTTGGGATCGGCCTGGTCGTCGCCGACGCTGACGTCGATCTTCTGGCCGAGCACGCCGCCCTTGGCGTTGATGTCCTTCACCGCCATCTCGGCGCCTGCCTTGGTCTGCAGGCCGTAGGAGGCGGCAGGGCCGGTCATCGGGCCGCCGACGCCGAGCTTGATCTGCGCCTGCGCGCTACCGCCCAAGGCGAGGCCCGCCGCGAGTACAGCGCCGGCCAATGAAAGTTTGTTCATGGGGGTTCTTCCCTGTTGTACTGGGCGCAGACCGTTCTTTTCTGGATCGGTTCGGCTGCACCCGATGACGCCATTGTCTAAATTTCCAACGGCTTGTCACGGAAATTCAGGCGAATTCGCAAAGGGGAGGGCGGGTTAGTCCTCTCTCCCTGCGTCATGTCCTACGTCACGGCCCAATCCGAGCCGTGAAGAGGGGGCCTTCAAAGAAATCGCCCCAGCGAACCGGGGCGATTGAGGTATCGTGGAAAAGAAGGCAGATTACTTGTTCTGGAAGAAGTCGATCTTGCCGTCTGGGCCCTTCTTCCAGGAGAAGATGACGTAGTCGATCTGCTTCATGTCGCCCTTGTCGTCATAGGAGACATCGCCGATCACCGTCTTGAAGGCCTTGCCGGAGTGCATGACCTCGGCGATCTTCTGCGGATCGGCGGACTTGGCTTGTTCCGCGGCCTGGGCCAGGACTTGGACCGCCGCATAGGCCTTCAGCGTATAGCCTTCCGGGGTGAAGCCGCTGTCCTTGAACTGCTTGACGATGGCGGCGTTGGACGGATCATCCTCGGCCTTGGGCGCGAAGGACATCTGGGTGCCGATCACGGCATCGCCGCCAATGGTGGCGAATTCCGAGGAGACCAGGCCGTCGCCGGAGACCATCACGGTCTGCATGCCCTGGTCGCGCAACTGCTTGAGGATCAGGGCCGCTTCGGTGTAGAGGCCGCCATAGATCAGCACGTCGGCGCCAACCGCCTTGAGCTTGGTGACGATGGCCGAATAGTCCTTTTCGCCGGTGTTCACACCTTCGAACAGGACTTCCTTCATGCCGTCGGCCGCCATCAGCTTCTTGGCGTTTTCGCCCAAGCCCTGGCCATAAGTGGTCTTGTCATGGACGATGGCGACCTTCTTGCCGGGATAGGTGGCCTTGACATAGTCCACCCAGACCTTGGCCTGCTGGTCGTCGCGGCCGCAGGTGCGGAACATGCCCCAGAGCTTGCGGTCGGTTACCTTTTCGTTGGTGGCGGCAGGGGTGATGGCGACGATACCGTTGTCGCCATAGACCTCCGAAGCGGGGATGGTCACGCCGGAGTTGTAGTGTCCTACCACCCAGGTCACGCCGTCGCCGACGAACTTGTTGGCAACCGAAACGCCCTGCTTGGGATCGGACTGGTCGTCGCCGACCGTCGATTCCAGCTTCTGTCCGAGCACGCCGCCAGCCGCATTGAGGTTCTTGATGGCGAGTTCCGCGCCCTGCTTGATCTGGGCTCCGGAGGCAGCACTCGGACCGGTGATCGGTGCACCGATGCCGATCTTGATCTGCGCGAAGGCGGACGTGCTGAGCAGCAGGCCTGCCGCCAGCGCTGCGCCTGTCAACCAGACTTTTTTCATGTCGTTCTCCCAGTGGCTTGGTGGAGCTTGCGGCTCCGGTCTGCGGATAGTCAGGACGTGAACGAGGCCGTCAGCCAAAGTTGCGCGTACAGCTCATCCGATTTCGTTGTTGCTTGTATTCGATCATTCCCCGCTCGAGCGTGCGCCCCAGCCAAGTGCTCCCGATCGCTGGAACATCCAGCCATATTTGCCGACCATCTGCTTGGCGAGCCGGACGCGATAAGACAGGAGGCCGATGAGCTGGATGATGACGAGATCGACCACGAAGTAATAGGGGGAAAACATGTTGCCCCCGAACGGCGCCTGGTGGAGGAAGCGCACGGCCATGGTCAGCAGCACCAGATAGAAGAACAAGATCGGGTAGCGGCTCCAGGTCGAGGCGCTGGCCTTGCCGGTCATCCAGGCGGCCCAGCCACCCATCAGCAAGGTGACGAGCACGAAGACGAACAGCTTGTCCTCATAGAGATAGGTTTCCATCTCAATGACCCCCTTCCAGATAGGCTGCGCGCACTTCGGGCCGGGCGAGCAGTTCCTTGCCGGTGCCGGACATGGTGATCGCGCCGTTGACCATGACATAGCCTCGATGCGCTAGCCGCAGCGCATGGAAAGCATTCTGCTCGACGAGGAAAACGGTCAATTTCTCAGTCTCGTTGAGCACCCGCACCGCGTCGAAGATCTGCTTGACGATGAGAGGCGCGAGGCCGAGCGAGGGCTCGTCCAGCATCAAGAGCCGAGGCCGGCTCATCAGGGCGCGGGCGATCGCCAGCATCTGCTGTTCGCCACCTGAAAGTGTACCGCCACGCTGGCTGGCACGCTCTTTCAGACGGGGGAAGAGCGTATACATGCGCTCGAGGTCCTCGGCGAAATGGGCATTGCCGTCGATCTCGGCACCCATCTGCAAGTTCTCGTAGACCGTCATGCGCTGGAAGATGCGCCGTCCCTCGGGGGACTGGGCGATGCGCAGCCGGGCGATTTCATGCATCGGCATATCGGTGATGTCTTGCCCGTCGAAGGAGATCGAACCGACACGGCATTTGGGCGAGCCGAAAACCGTCATCATCAAGGTGGACTTGCCGGCGCCATTGGCGCCGATGATGGTGACGATCTCACCCGGGTTGATGTCGACGTCGACACCTTTGAGAGCGTGCACCTGTCCGTAATAGGTGTGGACGCCACGCACGGTCAGCAGGGGCGAGGACATGTTCAACTCTCCGTTTCCTCGTCGGTGCCGAGATAGGCGGCGATCACGGCAGGATCGTTGCGGACCTGCTCGGGCGTGCCGTCAGAGATCTTGGTGCCGTAATTGAGCACCACCACATGGTCCGAAATCTCCATGACCACGGACATGTCGTGCTCGATCAGGAGAAGAGAGGTCTCGTGATCGTTACGGATCGTGCGCAGCAGCTTGTTGAGGTCGAGGCTTTCCCTCGGATTAAGGCCGGCTGCCGGTTCGTCCAGGCAAAGCAGGACCGGCTCGGTGCACATGGCGCGGGCGATCTCCAGGCGGCGCTGGTCGCCATAGGGCAAGCTGCCAGCCGGATCGTCAGCACGCGCCATCAGGCCGGTCTTGTCGAGCCAGTATTTCGCCTTCTCGACCGCGGCCTTCTCGGCATGGCTGTAGGTGGGCAGGCCGAGAATGCCGAAGACGGAGAAGCCCGACGCGCGCATCAGGTGAACATGCTGGGCGACCAACAGATTCTCCAGAACCGTCATGCCTGCGAAGAGGCGGATGTTCTGGAAGGTTCTGGCAACCTTTGCCTGGCGGGAGACCATGAAGTCTGGCATGCGCTCAAGCAGATAGAGCGTATCCTGGCCATGGCTGAGCTTTTGCAGGGTGGTGGCGGTCAGGGCGTCGAATTCGTCCCAGGCCGCCGCCGAACCGTGACGCAGGCCGATCCGGCCTTCCGTTGGTTTGTAAAAGCCGGTGATGCAGTTGAACACCGTGGTCTTGCCGGCACCGTTGGGGCCGATCAAAGCGGTGATGTCGCCCCGGCCGCAATTGAACGAGACGGCGTTGACGGCGGTAAGGCCTCCGAACCGCATGGTCAGCTTCTCGACCTTGAGGATCGGATCGCCATGCCAGTGCTGTTCAGGATGGGCGTGCGAGGCGAGGGCAGGGTCGATCATGTCGTTGTTCCCGGGCGCGCTCATCCGTGACCTTCCTGTACAAGGGCGCCGGAGACGATCTTGCGTTCCTTCAGATAGACGGTCGGAGCGCGATTGGAGATGAGACCACGCGGCTTCCACAGCATCATCGAGACCATGGCGAGGCCGAAGATCATAGGGCGATACTGGCTCGGGTCGAAATCGGGTCCGAAGATCCATTTCATGAAGGTGAGTTCACGCAGGATCTCCGAGCCGCCGACGAGCAGGATGGCGGCCACGACCACGCCGAGGAGGCTGCCCGAGCCGCCGAGCACCACGATGGCGAGCACCATCACCGATTCCTGGAACACGAAGCTCTCGGGATTGATGAAGCCCTGCTTGGCTGCAAAGAAGGCACCGGCGAGGCCGCCGAAGAAGGCACCGCTGGCGAAAGCCGCGAGCTTGGTGGTGGTGGTGTTGATGCCGAGCGAGCGGCAGGCGATCTCGTTTTCGCGCAACGCTTCCCAGGCGCGGCCAACCGGCAGCCGGCGCATACGGCTGGTGATATAGGCCGTCATCACCGCGAGAATGAGAATGACATAGTAGAAGAAGATCTTGCCGTAGATCGGCGAGAAGGCGAGGTCGAAGGTCTTGGCAAAACCGTTCGGCCCGGCGGTGAAGGGGATGCCGAAAAAGGTGGGCGGCTTGATCGAGGTGATGCCGTCATTGCCGTGGGTGAAGGATTTCCAGTTCACCAGCACGCTGCGGATGATTTCACCGAAGGCGAGCGTGACGAGGGCGAGATAGTCGCCGCGCAGGCGCAGCACGGGAAAGCCGAGGATGATGCCCCAGAGTGCGGCGAGGAAGCCCGCGATCGGCAGGCACTCCCAGAAGGTCATGCCGTAATAGACGGACAAAAGCGCGTAGGAATACGCGCCGACGGCATAGAAGGCGACATAGCCCAGGTCCAGCAGGCCGGCCATGCCGACCACGATGTTCAGCCCCCAACCCAGCATGATGTAGATCATGATCTGGATGCCGTAGCTGTCGATCCACTTCAGAGACCCCTTGTCGCCGAGACCCCACAGCATGACCAGCGGGAAGACGACGGCAAGCCCGGCGCCGAACCACATCACCCAGGGCGACATGCCGATCCGTGTCATGGTCGCCGCGAATTTGGAGGGCGCCTTGTGTTCCGGGCGCTGCGGGCGCAGCAGGACGAACAGGCGGATCAGGACGATGAGGCCGACGAGGACGGCGGTGGTGATCAAGCCGCCGAAGCGCTTGCCGAAGCCAAAATCGGGATTGAGGAGGTTGAAGCGAAAACTGTTGGTCGCCTGGTCGGAATAGGTCGTCAGCCCCACCACAGGCAGGAACATGCAGGTGGAGATCACAGCCCAGAAGATGAGATCCTTGAACAGCTCGGCCGATGAAATACGCGTGGTGCCGGTTGCGGCCATGATCACACCTTCTCCACTTCGGGGCGTCCCAGCAGGCCTTGCGGCATGAAGATCAGCGTGATGGCGAGCACGGAGAACACCGCGACGTCGCGATAGGCCGCAACGTCGCCCTCGAAGGAACCTTCCCAGAGTTTCTCGATCAGGCCGATCAGCATGCCGCCCAGCACGGCGCCGGGCAGGGAGCCAATGCCACCGAGCACCGCGGCGGTGAAGGCCTTCACACCAGGCACGAAGCCGTCACGAAAGTTCACGGAGCCATAGAGCACCAGGAACATCAGGCCGGCAACGGCGGCCAGGGCCGCACCCATGATGAAGGTGATGGAAATGGTGCGATCGACATCGACGCCCAGCAGGGCGGCCATCTTGCGGTCTTGCTCACAGGCGCGCTGGGCGCGGCCGAGCGAGGTCCTGGACACGATGTACCAGAAGATCGCCAGCAACACGGCGGTGGTGACGAAGATCAGGATGGCCTTGAGAGAGAGCGAGGCGTCCATGGCGCGCCCGTCCGCCGAGACCTCCGACCAGATCTGGTACTTGGCGCTGAGGGCGGCGTCTACCGCGTGGGGGATCGCCTTGGACTCGGCGCCCTGGCTGACCTGTACGAAGTTCGACAGTGCCATGGAGACGCCGATGGCGGAGATCAGGGGAGCAAGGCGGAAGGAGCCGCGCAGAGGACGGTAGGCGATGCGCTCGATGGCCCAGTTCCAGACACTGGTGAGGACCATGCCGATTGCCATCACCACCAGCAAGGCCACGATGACCGATGAAAGGCCGAGCAAGGTGACCAGGATCACGAAACAGATGAAGGCGATGATCGCTGAGAGCATGAACAGATCGCCATGAGCGAAGTTCACCATGCCGATGATGCCGAACACCATCGTGTAACCTACGGCGATGAGACCATATAGCGATCCTACCGCCAGCCCGTTGATGAGCTGCTGTAAAAACTCTGCCATCGTCTACAAACTTTCCCCTCTGTCGACGCCGTCCTTGCTTCTCCTGGTCTCCCTTTGGCGGGATTTTTGCCTAAGAGACAGGCAGTCATTCGACGATTTCCTGTCATAGCAAGCGCTTTGCAAACTGACAATCACCGTGGTGGTCTCGAAGGCGAAGTTTCTGGAAATCACGAAATATTTATGCAGCCCGGCGAATTTTATAGCGTCGGCTGGCGCCGGAAGCGTCAATTTTGACCTAGTAACGCCGAAAAAACGATTTAGCGGCTGAATGGCTCCAGTCGTACAAACGTGTAATGGCTGTTAGATTTCGTCTAGATCCACACAAAAATTTCGATAGCCATACTATCCTTCATCAAGGGAAAGAATGTTGCTGAATAATTGCGCACATACTGTGTAGACGAAAGCGTCGGCGCCGGGCTTAGCAACAAAATGTCAGGTTGGGATTTGTCGCAACCGCGCTAGCGCCTCCTGGGTGTCCACATCGAAGCTCGCGGCGATCGAAGAGACGGGAATCTCGACCACCGCATCGCTGTTCGCCTTGAGAATCTGTCGGCCGCCGGCATCGCCCTCGATGGCTTGCAGCTCATCGAAGAATCGCCGCGCCCAGATCACCGGGTTGCCGCGCTGCCCCTGCGTGACGGGGAGCACGATGAGGGCACCCTTGTCGGGTTCGAAGGCCGATATCAGCCGGTCGAGCAGGGCGCCATCCACCAGCGGCATGTCGCCCAGCGCGATCAGGGCCGCGTCGCATTCGACAGGAAGGGTCGCAATGCCGGCGCGCACCGAGGTGGAGAGGCCGTCTGCGAAGGCCGGATTATGCACGAAGGTAACAGCCAGCCCCGCAAGGGCAGCACGAACCTCCGCCTGCTGATGGCCTGTGACCACCGTGACCGAACTGGCCCGGCTGGCAAGCGCCGCTTCCACCGCGTGACGGACGAGCGGCTTGCCGGCATAGTCCTCCAGCAGCTTGTTCGGCCCGCCCATGCGCGTGGAGCGGCCAGCGGCAAGGACGATGGCCGCGACGGTCGGAGGGCTCGCGGCCGGCTTTTCGGCGGCGGCGCGCGGCTGCGGACGGCTGACGATCTCCATCAGCAGGCCCCCGACGCCGAGGCCGACGATGTCGGCGCGCGTGACCGGCAGGCCGGCCAGCAGTCGATGCAGGATCCAGTCGAAGCCGTTTTCCTTGGGCGAGCGGGCGCAGCCGGGTGCGCCCAGCACAGACATCGTGCCGGAACGCCCCAGCAGCAGGAGATTGCCCGGATCGACCGGCATGCCGAAATGTTCGACGGCGCCACCCGATATCTCGATGGCCGCGGGAATGACGTCGCGCCGGTCGGCAATGGCCGAGGCACCGAAGATGATGGTGAGATCGGCCTGCGCCGCCTTGGCGCGCTCGAGCGCCTGCGCCAGGGCAGGGGCCTGGTGCGGCACCCTTTCGTCGAGGACGAGCCTGGCCGCGGCCGGCGCCAGGCGCTCTTTCAGGACCTGGAGGGTGCGGGCGATCACGCCTTCCTTCAGGCCGGGAAGCAGAGTGGAGACGGCGGCGACCTTGAGCGGGCGGAAGGGAGCGATCTGGATGATCGGGGCACCCAGGCTGGCGAGCGCGCGCTCGAATGTCGGAGCCTCGACCGCAAAGGGGATGATCTTGACCGTCGCAATCATCTCGCCGGCCTTGACCGTATCGAAAGCGGGGAGAGTTGCGAAGGTGATGCTCTCGTCGATGGCGTTCACCCTGTCGACGCCGTCGCGATCGATTACCAGCACGCCGGCCTGTTCGGCAAACAGATTGGCCCGGCCGGTGAAAGGCTCGGCTACTCGCACGCCATGGCCTCTCAGTTTTGCGGCGATGCGCTCGGCGGCAATGTCCTCGCCGACATCGCCGGGATCGAGCCTGGCGATGACGATGGACTCGACCCCTTCGCGGCGCAGCGCTTCGATTTCGGTCGGCCGGATATGCGTGCCTTTCTTGAGGACCAGCCCGCCCTTGCGGATCGAATGGACAGCAACGCCGCCTAGAGCCTGATCGATAGAAATTTCACCGAAAAACATGAAAAAACAATCACTTGTAACAGGGTTTTGACAGGGCGGGTGGCCTGGGTTGCCTCTCGCCGCTTTCCAATCGAAGTGCGCTCGTGATCTCGGCCATGATCGAGACGGCGATCTCGGCCGGGCTGATGGCACCGATGTCGAGGCCGATAGGCGCATGGATACGTGCCAGCGCCGCCTCGCCAACCCCGGCCTCGCACAACCTTTCGATGCGGCGCGCATGCGTCCTGCGCGAACCAAGCGCTCCCACATAGAAGCAATCGCGTTCGAGCGCATGTATCAGCGCTCCGTCATCGATTTTCGGGTCGTGGGTCAGGGCGACGAAGGCGGTGTAACGGTCTATGCCGAGGGGAGGCAAGGCGATATCGGGCCATTCGGCGAACAGTTTGACACCGGGAAAGCGCTCGGGCGTGGCAAAAGCGGTGCGCGGGTCGACAATGATCGGATCCTGGCCGACGAGTCGGGCCAGGGGCGCCAGGGCCTGGCTGATATGGACGGCGCCGATCATCACCAGACGTACCGGCGGCACGTGGACAGTGATGAAATGGCGCCTGCCGTCCTGCTCGATCGTGGCGGAGCGACCCTGCCGCAATTGCTGCGAAAGCACGGAGGCGAGCGGATCGGCCGGGATCGCGCTTTCCTCGACCAGACGTTCCTCACCTGTGTCGAGATCGGTGACGAGAAGAACGGCCTTGCGGGCGGCTTTGGCCTGGTTGAGGGCCTGGAGGGTGGCAAGTTTCATGGCAGAGCCTGCGGGAATGTTGCGAAAGAAGGGGGCCTTCAGTCCAGTTTCTCGACATAGACCCGAATGGTGCCGCCGCAGGACAGGCCGACCCGCCAGGCGGTCTCGTCGGCGACGCCGAATTCGAGCAGGCGCGGCTTGCCTTGCTGGATGACGTCGAGTGCTTCGGTGACCACCGCACCTTCGACACAGCCGCCGGAGACGGAACCGAGAAAATTGCCGTCCTCGTCGATCACGAGGTTCGAGCCCGTCGGCCGTGGCGCCGAGCCCCAGGTCTCCACCACGGTGGCGATGGCGACGCCCTTGCCCTGTTCCCGCCAGTGCTGGGCGCTGGCGAGGATGTCGGTGTCGGAGGCGAAATTGCTGGCAGTATCACTCATCGAAATTGCTCCTTGAAACAGGGCTTTCAGCCGCAATGCAGTTCACTTGAGCGTCTTGGAGTTTGCACAACCTTTGTCATTGCCGGGCTAGGGCCCGGCAATCCAGGCTTGACCCCGCAATCCAGGCTTGGCCTCTGTTGCGCGGGTGGCTTGTGGATCTACACCGGACAACCGGTCCGGTTGGGGGCAAGCCCGGCTATGACAATTCGGAAGGTTTCCTCCTTAAGTGAACTGTATTGCCCGTCAACCAACGCGTTTTAACCAACTCTTGGGATCGGCTGAGGCATCGGCCTTGCGGTCGAGGGCTTTCACCAGATCGCCCATGCTCCTCAGATTGTGAATGGTCCTGAATTCGTCAACATGCGGCAGCATGGCCTTGATGCCGGCGGCCCGTGCTTCGAAGGCATCGAAGCGCAGTAGCGGATTGAGCCAGATCAGGCGACGGCAGGAGCGATGCAGGCGATCGAGCTCCTTGGCGAGGCCGGGATCGACCTGGCGCTCCAGCCCGTCCGTGATCAATAACACCGTGGCGCCCTGGCCGAGCACGCGGCGCGACCAGTCCTTGTTGAAACGTTCCAGGCAATGGGCGATGCGGGTGCCGCCATCCCAGTCCCTGACGGCACGGGAGGCATGTTCGAGTGCTTCGTCCGGGTCACGCGTGCGCAGGGACCGGGTGATGTTGGTCAGCCGCGTGGCGAAGACGAAGGCATGCACGCGCCGGCCCTTTTCAGAGATCGCATGCAGGAAATGCAGGAACAGGCGGGAATAATCCGCCATCGAGCCGGATATGTCGCAAAGCGCCACGAGGGGCGGGTGTTTCTCGCCGGCTTGCCGATAGGCGATGGTGACGAGATCGCCGCCGCTGCGCATGGCAGCCCTCAATGTCCTTCGCAGGTCGATGACCTCACTGCCCCCGGGCCTGAGGCGGCGCGTCGGCTGGATGTCGAAGGGCAGCCGCAGTTGCGCCATCTCCTTCTTGGCCGCGACGATTTCCTCCGCGGTCATCTGGGCGAAGTCCCGTTGCTTGAGAATCTCGCGCTCCGACATGGTCAGACGCGCGTCGAACTCGACGAGCTGCTTTTCCTCCACCTCGCGAGGCGGTTCCTTGTAGAAGGCGTCGTTGACGCGCTGGGCACCGGCCTTGGGTTTGGGCGGTTCCTTCATCGCCACCGCCTGGGGAGACATCATGGCGATGAGTTTTTCGGTGAGGGCACGCTGGCGCCAAAACAACTCGAAGGCCTGGCGGAACAGCAGGGACTGCTCATGCCGCGTCACGAAAACGCTGTGCAGCGTCCAGTAGAAATCCTGCCTGGCGCCGAGGCCTGCCGTCTCCACCGCCCGGATGGCATCGAGCACGCTGGCGGGGCCGACCGGCAGGCCGGCGTCGCGCAGCAAGCGGCCGAAATAGGCGATGTTGTCGGCAAGGCGGCTGGGCGTGATTGGCATGGGGTCAGCCATCATCCACTCCCGCCATGGATGAACGGGACGACTTTCTACCCTCTCCTGGAGGGGGAGGGTCGGACCGGAGGTTCGGGGTGGGGTGACCACCTCGCAAGAATTCCGTCTCGCCAATCCAAGTCCGGCAAGAGCGCACCTTTTCACCCCACCCCGACGCTTCGCGTCGCCCCTCCCTCTCCAGGAGAGGGTAAAGAACGCGCGTCTCGGCCAGGAAGCTGCAACCTTCAGGCATGGGTCTGCGCCCCGGCCTTGACGCTGTCGATCAGCCTTTTGGCCTGGCTGCCGGAGAGGCGGGCAATGTCGTCCTGATATTTCAGGAGCACGCCGAGCGTGTCGGAGACGAGGGCGGGATCGAGCGCCACCGCGTCGAGCTCGGTCAGGGCGGTGGCCCAATCCAGCATCTCGGCGACGCCCGGGGACTTGAACAGGTCCTCCCGGCGCAGTGCCTGTACGAAGCCGATCAGTTCGCGCGACAGCTTGGCCGGTACATGGGGTACCTTGCGGCGCAGGATCTCGAGCTCGTTCTCGGCGCTGGGGTAGTCGACCCAGTGATAGAGGCAGCGCCGCTTGAGAGCGTCATGGATCTCGCGGGTGCGGTTGGAGGTGATCACCACGATGGGCGGGGATTCCGCCTTGACCGTGCCGAATTCGGGGATGGTGACCTGGAAATCCGAGAGGACCTCCAGGAGATAGGCTTCGAAGGCTTCGTCGGTGCGGTCGAGTTCGTCGATCAGCAGGATCGGCGCACCACCGGCCTGAGGGCGCACAGCCTCCAGGATGGGCCGGGCGATCAGGAAGCGTTCGGAGAAGAGATCGGAGCCCAGGCTTGCGCGGTCCACGCTGCCGCCGGCCTCGGCCAGGCGGATCTCGATCATCTGCGCCATGGTGTTCCATTCATACACCGCCGAGGCGATGTCGAGGCCTTCATAGCATTGCAGGCGTATCAAGGGGCGTCCCAGCGTCGCGGACAGCACCTTGGCGATCTCGGTCTTGCCGACGCCGGCTTCCCCTTCCAGGAAGAGCGGTCGGCCCATGCGCAGGGCAAGGAACAAAACGGTGGCAAGGTCTCGTCCGGCCACGTAATCGGCCTCGGCGAGCAGGGCGGCTGTTGCGTCGATGGAAGCGGGAAGGGGGGTAGGCAAGGCAAACTCCTGAAATCTGCCGGCATTAGAGTGTTTTCCAGAAAAGTTGAAAGACTTTTCGATTAAGAAAACACGTAAAAACAAAGAATTAGAGCAAAGTACGATTCAGAGATATCGCACTTTGCTCTAGAGGACGAGTCCCGTCAGGTCGAAGCGAAACCGTGGGATATCGGTTCTTGAGCCCTCCGGCATCAGAAGGGGGCGAGGCCCGCATCCGCGAAGGCCTGGCGGTAATGGATGGCCGTGCCCGCGTCAAAGCAGCAGAACACGATCAGCGAAGGGGGCGCCGTGAGCAACGGCAGGGTATCGGTCACGGTCGCGATGGCGATGCCGGCCGCCTCGTCGGCGGGATAGCGGTAGATCCCGGTGGAGATGGCCGGAAAGGCGATGGAGGCAATGGCGTTGGCAGCAGCGACTTCCAGGCTGCGCCGATAGCAGGAGGCGAGCCTCGCCGCCTCCCCCTGGCCGCCGCCGTTGAAGACCGGGCCGACGGTATGGATGACGTGGCGGGCCGGCAGCCGGTATCCGCCGGTGATCTTGGCATCGCCGACCTTGCAGCCGTTCAGCATGCGGCACTCGGCCACCAGTTCCGGTCCGGCGGCACGATGGATGGCGCCGTCCACACCCCCTCCGCCGAGCAGGGAGGTGTTGGCGGCATTGACGATGGCGTCCACCGCGAGCGTGGTGATGTTGGCGATCACCACTTCAAGGCGGGTTTTCGCAAGATCCGTGAAGAATTCTGGTTCGGGCATGATCCTGGGACCGCAGGCGTCTCGCCTGCATCTTCCTTTCCGCGAGCGTCCCGTTGCCAAGAGCAGGCGAGACACCTGCGATCCCAGAGGACGCTCGCGTTCTCGGCTTACCTCACTTCGCCGCGGCCACGGCTCTCTTGGTCAGAACGCCGATCAGATGGGCGCGATAGTCGGCGCTGGCGTGAATGTCGCCATTGAGCCCCTTCGACGACAGGCTCACCCCATCGAGCGACTTGGCGTGGAAGCGCGACGACAGGGCTTCTTCCGCCTTGGTGTGGCGGAACACGCCGTCGGCGCCGGCTCCAGTGACGGCGACCCGTACCGAACTTCCCTTCTTGGCCACGAACACGCCGACCAGGGCGTAGCGCGAAGCGGGATTGGGGAACTTCTGGTAGGCAGCCTTGGCCGGAATGGGGAAGGAGATCTTGGTGACGATCTCGCCTTCCTCCAGCGCGGTGTCGAACAGGCCGGTGAAATATTCGTCGGCCGGAATCTTGCGCTTGTTGGTGATGATGGTGGCGTTGAGAGCCAGGGCGGCGGCCGGATAGTCGGCGGCGGGATCGTTGTTGGCAATCGAGCCGCCGATGGTGCCGCGCGAACGCACCGCCGGATCGCCGATCATGCCGGCAAGAGCGGCGAGCGCCGGGATGGCTTCGCCGACAGTGGCGCTGTCAGCCACCTCGCCATGGGTGGTGGTGGCCCCGATGATGAGGTTTCGGCCCTTCACCTCGATGCCGCTGAGGCCCTCGATCTTGGTGAGGTCGATCAGGGTGGTGGGGCTGGCGAGGCGCTGCTTCATGGTGGGCAGCAAGGTGTGCCCGCCAGCGAGCAGTTTGGCGTCCTCGGCCTTGGCGAGGGCGGCGACGGCTCCCCGGACGGAAGTCGGGCGCTGATAGGTGAACGGATACATGGGAGGCTCCCGGTTAGACTGGGGGGCGGGTCTTAAGACCCGCCTTGCTTGATCGGTTCGTGGTTCCAGGCGGGTCCAAAGACCCGCCTCCGTTTATTCCGCGGCTTTCTTGCCCTTGGCGGCGCGCTGGACGGCGTTCCACACGACCTGGGGGGAGGCCGGCATGGCAATGTCTTCGAGACCGATGGCGTCAGTGATGGCATTCATCACCGCTGGTGGTGCCGCGATCGCACCAGCCTCGCCGCAGCCCTTGATGCCCAGCGGGTTGGAGGGGCAGACTGTCTTGGTCATGCCGACATTGAAGGAGGGCAGGTCGTCGGCGCGCGGCATGCAATAATCCATGAAGGAAGCGGTCAGGAGCTGGCCGTCCTTGTCATAAACAGCACCTTCGAGCAGAGCCTGGCCGACGCCCTGGGCGATGCCGCCATGCACCTGGCCTTCGACGATCATCGGGTTGATCAGTTCGCCGAAATCGTCCACCGCCGTCCATTTGTCGATGGTGGTGACGCCGGTATCGGGATCGATCTCGACTTCGCAGATATGCACGCCCGCCGGGAAGGTGAAGTTGGTGGGATCGTAGAAGGCGCCTTCCTTCAGGCCGGGCTCGAGGTCCTGGCCGGAGAATTTATGGGCGATATAGGCCTGCAGCGCCACCTCGCCGAAGGCGAGACCCTTGTCGGTGCCGGCCACCGAGAAGCGCCCATCCTTGAACTCGATGTCGCCCTCCGACGCTTCCAGCACATAGGAGGCGACCTTCTTGCCCTTGGCGATGACCTTGTCGACCGCCTTGACGATGGCCGACATGCCGACCGCGCCGGAGCGCGAGCCGTAGGTACCCATGCCGAACTGCACCTTGTCGGTATCGCCATGCACGACGGCGACGGAGTCGATGGAAATGCCGAGCCGGTCGGAGACCAACTGGGCAAAGGTCGTCTCGTGGCCCTGGCCGTGGCTGTGCGACCCTGTCAGCACCTCGACGGTGCCGATCGGATTGACGCGGATCTCCGCCGATTCCCACAGGCCGACGCCGGCGCCGAGCGAGCCGACGGCGGCCGAGGGCGCGATGCCGCAAGCCTCGATATAGGCCGAATAGCCCAGGCCCCTCAGCTTGCCGGCCCGCTCGGAGGCACGGCGGCGGGCGCCGAAACCCTTGACGTCGTGCAGCTCCATCGCCTTGTCGAGCGAGGCATTATAATCGCCGGCGTCATAGGTCATGATCACCGGAGTCTGGTGCGGGAAGGACTTCACGAAGTTCTTCTTGCGGAACTTGGCGGGATCGAGGCCGAGTTCGCGCGCCGCCACCTCGACCAGACGCTCGACCACGAAGGTCGCCTCCGGCCGCCCGGCGCCGCGATAGGCGTCGACGGGGGCGGTGTTGGTGTAGACGCCGTCGACCTCGGCATAAACAGCCGGAATATCGTACTGCCCCGACAACAGCGGCGCATAGAGATAGGTCGGCACACTGGAGGAGAAGGTCGACAGATAGGCGCCGAGATTGGCGATGGTGTGGACGCGCAGGCCGGTGATCTTGTTGTTCGCGTCGACGGCGAGTTCGGCGTGGGTGACGTGGTCGCGGCCATGGGCGTCGGCCAGGAAGGCCTCGGTGCGGTCTCCGGTCCATTTCACCGGCCGGCCGATGCGCTTGGCGGCCCACACGCACACCGTCTCCTCGGCATAGATGAAGATCTTGGAGCCGAAGCCGCCGCCGACGTCGGGGGCGATCACGCGCAGCTTGTGTTCGGGCGCAATGCCGATGAAGGCCGAGAGCACCAGGCGGGCGACATGCGGGTTCTGCGAGGTGGTGTAGAGCGTATAGGCCTCGGTGCCGGAATCGTAATCACCGAGCGCGGCACGCGGCTCGATGGCATTGGGCACCAGCCGGTTGTTGACGATGTCGAGCTTGGTGATGTGCTTGGCGGCCTTGAAGGCCGCGTCGGAGGCCGCCTTGTCGCCGAGGTGCCACTGGAACACCGTGTTGTTCTCGGCTTCGGCGTGGACCTGGGGCGCGCCTTTGGCCTGGGTCTTGGCGGTATCGGCGCTGGAAGGGAGTGCCTCATAGGTGACGTTGATGGCTTCGGCGCCGTCCTTGGCCTGGGCCAGGGTCTCGGCCAATACGACGGCGACGTGATCGCCGACATAGCGCACCTTGCCCTGCGCCAGGGCCGGATGGGCGCCGGCCTTCATCGGCGAGCCGTCCTTGGAGTGGATCATCCAGCCGCAGATCAGGCCGCCGATCTTGTCCTGCGCCAGATCCTCGCCGGTGAGGATCTCGATGATACCCGGCAGCTTGCGGGCCGCGCCGATGTCGATCGACTTGATCGCCGCATGGGCATGCGGCGAGCGCAGGAAATAGGCATGGGCCTGCCCCGGGCGATTGATGTCGCCGGTATAGTTGCCCTTGCCGGTAATGAAGCGGAAATCTTCCTTGCGGCGCACCGGTGCGCCCACGCCTGTGGCGTTCATAACATTCTCTCCCCATCAGGATTGGAATAATCCCCGGCAAACAAAGGCTTCGCCGAGAGAGTCGATGAAAAGCTCGAGGTTGGAGCGTCAGCCGATGGTGCCTATAGGCCGCCAAACTTGTTCGAGGTGACGCATCCCAGGAGAGAATAGGGTTATTCGGCCGCCTGTAGCGTTTCGCCTTCGGTCATCGCCTTGGCACCTGCCGCCACCGCCTTGACGATGTTGTGATAGCCCGTGCAGCGGCAGATATTGCCTTCGAGCTCATGGCGGATGGTGGTCTCGTCGAGATCGCCGCCGAGCCGGTCGACCATGGCAACCGAGGTCATGATCATGCCGGGCGTGCAGAAGCCGCATTGCAGGCCGTGATTGTCTCTGAAAGCTTCCTGCATCGGGTGGAGCTGGCCATTATTGGCGAGACCCTCGATGGTGGTCACTGAGCCGCCGCTGGCCTGAACGGCGAGGGTGGTGCAGGATTTGACGGCCTTGCCGTCGATATGCACCACGCAGGCACCACACTGGCTGGTATCGCAGCCGACATGGGTGCCGGTAAGCCTCAGATGCTCGCGCAGAAAATCGACAAGCAATGTACGTGGATCAATATCAGCCGTAATTTCCCGTCCATTGACGAGAAGCGAAACGGAAGCCATGGGGTCCTCCAACCGGTTCGCGATCTGTTGTCCTCTCTATGTTCGCCGTCATTCATTTGGCGGCCTGAACGGAAGACTCTCATATAGCAGATCGGAATAATTCCAGTCTGGACCCCCTCTTTTCGGTGGTCAAGTGACAAGCTTGAAAAGTTGAGGGCCGTTTTCACGGGGTTTTTCGCGATTTTTTCGATTTTTCGAACAAAGCAGGCGAACGGGCCCCTGCGACAAGAAAGCACGAGTGCGAAGTCCTTGCGATGCAGCATGGTACGCTGTGCTGCGAAGGGAACTGTGCGGCAAAAGCACAACACCCATCCGCAAATGACGTGTGCGACGCCCAGTTTGGAATTGGACACCACAATCATCTCGAAATTGTCGCAGAGTCCCACTATAAGCCCGGCAAGGATCTCACGAGTCAGCCTTATTTTGGAACCGCGTAACCCCAGAACATCCGAACTCCTTGCGGCTATCGCTTCGGCGGAAGGAGAGGACCGTATCTATTTCGGTGACCTGACGGCCGCCATGCGCAACCGCGCCTTCGGTATTCTGTTCCTATTGTTCGGCATACCGATCTGCCTGCCCATTCCCGGCCTTGCCACCGTTTGCGGTTTCATCATTACTTTGATCGCCGCACAGATGATCCTCGGCCGCGACAATCTATGGTTGCCGCAATTCCTGGCCCGCCGCAGTTTCGCCCGAAAGGATCTGCAGCGGCTCGTCACCAGGGCGGAGCCGTGGATCCAGTGGGTCGAGCGGTTCGCCACGCCTCGCCTGGCGCCTTTCGCCGATGCACGCTCGCGTCGTATCATCGGCATAGTCGGGTTTGTCCTGGGCCTGGCACTGCTTCCGGCCATTCCGGTCATCGGTGCTATCCCGCTCGGTATCCCGATCTGCATCCTCGGTCTCGGCTTGGTGGAGCGCGACGGCGCGGTGATCCTCGCCGGCTATGTCGCCACCAGCGTGGGCCTGCTGATCACGGCCGGCCTCGGCTATCTGATGTTCCAGGGCGCTCTGGCGGTCTTCTGATACCAGGAGCCATTGAAAGTGACTCTCGGTTTCTTCAGGCGATTTTCGCCAAATTTTTGATTTGGTGTTGAAAATCGTCAGGTGTTCAAGCCGCGGTAACTGCTCACCTCCTACCGTTGAGGGGCTGGACGACCTTAAGCAATTACCAGCCGAGAATGCGTCGGCATTTTCGAGGCTTTTGGTATGAGACTGGCGGTTCGGACAAGTCCTGTTTGAGGGCGGCGCAAACCCCGTAAGCAATTACGCTTCGATGAAGCGGATGCTGTCGCCCTGGCTGATCGGCCCGGGCTGCTCCACGGTGCCGTAAATGCCGATCTGGTTGGCGAACTGACGCGCGACCGTCTTCATGATGGCAGGCGTTCGCTGGGCCGTCTGAGGGTCGAGGGTGATCATCACGCAGCGGTCGATCGGCCGGTCGGTGCGCAGCCGGACCTCCTGATTGCCGATGGCGACCCGCTTGCCGAGCCAGTCGCGCTCCCAGGTCTTGGTATCCGTGGGTTCGACAAGGAGGTTGATGCGGAAACGCTGCAGATCGATGTCGTCGCCATGGGCCTGCGCCAGGCGCCCTGCCGTGGTCGTGCTGACCAGCGAGAGGACGGCGCTGTCGAAATGGCCCCGCCCGAGTTGCATCAGATGCACGGGCTCGCCGGCGGCCTCGCTCAACTCCCGGCACAAAGCAGGATCGTCGATGTCGTATTCGCCGCCTTTGGGCGAGGCCACGGTTAGCGCCGAGGCCTTGGGATCTTCCGGCTTGAGGTAGCGGGCGCGATAGCGCAGCAGATCCGGCAGATCCCGGCCAGTGAGGTAGGGGAAGCGGCCGCGGTCATTGGTTTTCACGAAGGCATATTGCCTGTCGCCCGCCAGGCCGTTCCAGCGCAGCTCCACCGTGTCGAGGGCATCGCTGCCCATGGATTTGACCGGAAAACGCTGGATCCGGCGGATGATGCCGATCGAACCGTCCTTGCTCATGTCTGCTCGGCTCATGTCTGCTCGCCGCCGGAGGTTGCGAAGGATCAGTGGATGGAGAGGCCGTGGGAATCCCATTGGTCGCGCGGCACGGCTTCGCCGATCCTGTAGTCCAGAGATATCACCTTCATGCGATCGGGTGTCGCTTCGCAGCTAAAGGAATATTGGTACCAGATCCCGCCGCTGCGGAAGGCGCCGCCATCGCCCTTGAGGGTGTCGCCCGTCACATGGGGATCCCCCAGCGCATAGGCGATGACGCTGTCGGGTTTGTAGGGCCGGGATTCGTGGCGCAGCCTTTCCATCAATTCAATGTCGCAGGCCTGCTGAAACCGATCGGCGGGAGCCAGTTTGGCGAGACCGGCTTCGGTCCGGTTGTTCTGGCGCGCTAGAGCAGGTGTCAGGGTAAGGGCGATCAGGGCGATCGAAAGCAGCGTCGATTTCATTCATCCAGTCCGGGCGGAGACAGGCCTATGCCGGATCGCATGAACGACCGGCACGGGCCCGGTATTGGCCATGATCCTCACCATGCATCGCGCGATCGGGCAAAGGCCCGGGAAGCGCGCTGCATTTGGAATGGAGGGGCCGGAACAACAAGCGTTTCGTGACCACGCTTCCTGTTCCAGGCGACCAGCCCCGGTGGCCGAGGTGGCCATTTCCATGGCGAGGAGGATCGGCCCAGGCGAAATGGGTTCGGTTTCAACCCAATTCAATCCCGCGCCGATTCAGGGAGCGCAACCTAACGCTTCATCCGCCCCTTGTCGATCCATGGCGGACCTGGATATCCGCATGGTGGCTGCGGTTCGATCCTACCGTCTGCGTGCCGAATCCACGCTGATCGATCCGGGGCCGGCGAAAACGAAATAGAGGAAGAGGAAGCAATAGAGGATGGCGGCGTCTCCGCCATTCAGCGCCGGGAAGAAGGATTTCGGTGCGTGGAACATGAAATAGGCCACCGCCATCTGCCCGGAAAGGATGAAGGCGACGGGGCGGGTGAACAGGCCGATCACGATGAGCAGACCGCCAAAGGCCTCGAGAATGCCGCCGAACCACATCAGGCTGAAGAGCGCGATCTCGCGATCGGGCGGGAGTGCCGGAAAACCGAACAGCTTCTGGGTGCCGTGCGCCAGGAAGATCAGGCCGGCGACGATGCGAACAAGGGAAAGGATGGTCGGCGCATAGGCCTGGAGGGTCGATTGCGTCGATGGTTGTGACATGCTGCTCCGTCCGTGGATGGCTAAAGCGTTTTGCTCTAGGGGAAGAGCAGCCTTAGGTCACCCGCTGGTGTCTTTCCAGCCCGCGCGACCGGCAAGGCGATCACGAACCATCACGTTCTTGTTTAACTTCATTCCAGACTTGACGGATTTTCCACGGCGTCCCGCTGTCTGGCCGTAGGACATGCGCCGATGCGTTATGGTTCAGGGCGTGTCGAGCACGCCTGTCTTGCCGATGATGTAGGGCGGTCTGGGAATGGCGATGTGGGCCGCCCGCAAGGCTGCCGACCAGCGTTCGCGCAAATCGTGGAAATAGGGCTCGCCCGGCTCGATGCGATGGCTGATCTCGGATTTGAGCGCGTCGCGCCGCACGGTGAGAATGTCGATCGGCATGCCGACGCCGAGATTGGAGCGCATGGTGGAGTCCATCGAGATCAGGCCGACCTTGAGGGCATCCGGCATTTCCGTCTCGTAGTTCACGGCGCGGTCGAGGATGGGCTTGCCATATTTGTGCTCGCCGATCTGCAGATAGGGCGTATCGACCGTAACCTCGATGAAATTGCCGGCAGAATAGATCATGAAGAGTCGCATCTTGCCGCCCTTGATCTGTCCGCCGAACAGGAAGGCCACGTCGAAGCGGCTGTTATGTTCCTCCAGGCTGCGGCCATCGGTGGCGTAGACGGCGCGGATGGCCCGGCCGATCAACTGAGCGGCCTTGAACATGCTGGGCATGCTCATCAATGTGTCGACGGCGCCGGTATCGGGATTTTCCAGGCCCTCCTGGATGTGGTCCAATACGGCCTGGCTAACGGACAGGTTGCCCGAGGTGCAAACCGCCAGCACGCGCTCGCCCGGCTCCTCGAACACGTGCAGCTTGCGGAATGTGGCGATGTTGTCGATGCCGGCATTGGTGCGCGTATCCGCGATCATCACCAGGCCCTCGCGAACCGAAATCCCGACGCAATAGGTCATCGACTGAACTCCCAAGCCGCCCGCCGGCGGTGCCCCCATGCGAACCCGAACCCCAGGCTGCAGCGATCTTCCCATAGAGCAAGATTCGTTTGCCGCCTACGGGCGCAACGTCGGTCGAGACAGCGGCAAAAGGCGGCAGGGCAACCTTTTAGTGCTTCGGCGCGGAACGCAGGCTCGAATAGACCATGCGCAGGACCAGCACCAGCGTGGTCAGCACGATCAGGATGACGGAGATCGCGGCGATGGCCGGATCGATGTTGTCGCGTACGCCGCTCCACATCAGCCGGGGCAGGGTGATGGCGTTCACGCTGGTGATGAAGAGGGTGACGCCGATTTCCTCCCAGGACAGCACGAAGGAGAGCATAGCCGCCGTCAGCAGCCCGAACTTGATGTTGGGCAGGATGATCCTGGTGGCGCGCTGCCAGACGCTGGCGCCCATGCCGCGGGCGGCCAGATCGATGCGCCGGTCGACCTGGCTGAGCGAGACCAGGATCAGCACCACGCAGAAGGGGACGATCATCACCACATGGGCCAGCACGACGCCGAGCCAGGTATCGAAACCGATGGCGGAGCTGACCTGGGACAGTCCCGTGAGCAGGAAATAGAGCGTCATCGCCGAAACGACCGGCGGCACGATCATCGGCAGCAGCACGAAGCCGACAAGGGCCGCGCTGAAGCGGGGGCGGAACATCCAGATGCCGACGCAGAACAAGGTCGCCAGCGTGGTAGCAAGCGCCGACGAGACCACGCCGATGCGGATGCTGAGCAGGATGGCATTGGCCCAGTCCGGATTGGTGAAGAGCGTACGGTAATGGGTCAGGGCATAATTACCGTTGGGCATCGACAGATAGCGGGCCGCCGTGAACGACACCGGCACCACGGCCAGCAGTGGCAGCAGCAGGAAAATGGCGACGAGGGCGGCCGCGGTGAGCGCGATCAGGCCGGGGCGGTGCGACGTCATTTGGACACTCCCGTATCGCCGAGGCGGGCATAGCGGAACAGCAGGCCCATCAGCACCGCCACGATCACCACCAGCGTGACGCTGATCGCCGCGCCCAGGCCCCAGTCCGGGCTCTGGAACATGCGCAGATAGATGAGTTCGGCCACCATCACGCTGCGGCCGCCGCCGAGAATGGCGGGTGTGACGAAGAAGCCGAGGGCGAACACGAAGACGATGAGCGTGGCGCCGATGATGCCGGAAAAGGTCATCGGCACGAAAACGGACCAGAAGATGCGCATCGAACCGGCTCCCATGCCGCGTGCCGCGAGGAAGACGCGCTCATCCAGGCTGCGCATGGCCGAGGCCAGCGGAAACACGGCGAAGGGAATAAGAAAATGCGACATGCCGATGATGACGCCGAATTCGTTGCGCACCAGCGTCAGCGGCTCCGAGATGAAGCCCAGACTCTGGAGCCAGCTGTTGACCAGGCCGCGATTGGACAGCAAAGCGAGCCAGCCGAAAGCGCGGGTCAGCACCGAGATCCAGAAGGGGATGAGGATGCACAGTTCCGCCAGGCGCTGCTGCATCGGCGTACCGCGCACCCAGACATAGGCGATCATGTAGGCGGCGATGACGGTGATTACCGTCACCATGGCGCAGATACGGAAGGTGCGCAGGAAGACCGAGAGCACCAAGGGATCGCCGGCAAGCCTTTGATATTGCGTCAATCCCGGTTCGGGCAGCGTGATGCTCCATTGGGCCACGCCAAGGAAGGGAATGAGATAGACCAACGTCAGGAACGCCAGAAGCGGTCCTGCCAGAACCAGGAATGAGAGCGAAGACAAAGGCTTGTGCATGAAAGCTCTCGCATGTCTTCACTGCCCGGGCTTGGGTCCTGCCCGGGCAGTGGATGAAAGGTCAGGCCGAAATGATCTTGGTGTAGGCATCCAGCGCCGCGCCGTAATTTTCGGCATACCAGTTCATGTCGAGCGCCACCTGCTTGCCGATATTGACCGGATCGACCGGGTTGAGGCGCTTCTGATCGGCGGGGATGAGGGCGTCGGTCGCCGGATTGGCGGGGCCCTGTCCGAGCATGTCGAACATCACCAGCTGCTTCTTGGGATCCTGCGCGCTGGCGATGAACTTCATCGCATTGTCCTTGCCGCCGGGGTTGTTCTTGATCACCGCCATGGCACCAGGCGAGATCAGGCCCTGGTCCCAAATGAACTTGACCTGCCCGCCGGAATCCTTTTCCAGGATGGAGGCGCGGGTCGACCAGATCAGGGCCATCGAAGCATCGCCGCTCAGCAGCACCTGCTGGCTCTCGGCGCCGCCACCCCAATAGGACACGATGTTTTCCTTGAAGGCGGCCAGCTTGTCGTGCGCGCGCTTGAGGTCGAGAGGGTAGAGCTTCTCGGGTGCGACGCCGTCACCCAGCAAGAGCGCCTCCCACATGCCGGCGCCCCATTTGTAGAGCGAACGCTTGCCCGGGAATTTCTGCACGTCGAAGAAATCGGCCATGCCGGTCGGGGCCTTGTCGCCATATTTGGAGGCGTCATAGGCGATGATATAGGAGAAGAAATAGGTCGAGGAGGCATGCTCCCAGCCAAAGCCAGGCCGGAACTTGGACTTGTCGACCACATTATAGTCGATGGGCTCGAGCATGCCCTGCTTGCCCAGGGAAATGGCGGAGAACGGGTCGGCGTCCACGATGTCCCAGGTCGGCTTGCCGCTCTTGGACTGGGCGATGATGCCGCCCTCGGTCGGGCCGCTGCCATCCTCCTTTACGGTGATACCGGTATCCTTGAGAAAGGACTGGCCATAGGCGGCATCGTAGGCCTTGATTGCGTCACCGCCCCAGTTGACCAGCACCAACTGGCCGCCATCGGCACGGGCCGGATCGGCGCGCAGGGCGAAGGGCGCGCCGGCAAGCACCATGGCGGCGAGCTGGGCGAAGCGCCGGCGGCTGATCTGGCCGGCTTCGACCTTCGAGGCGAGGATTTCGAGACAGTCTTTCTGGAAGGCTTCATTCATAGCCGATGTTCCCCTGTTGGGTCTCTGAAGGCGGATGGTGGGAATTATGCTTTAATTGCTTGTTCTTGTTGGATTTACCGTCGGATAGAACTGGGGCTCAGGCCTCTTCGGGCAACAGGAAGCCCTTGCTCTTCGGCCAGGTAAGCCAAAGGTCCGGCCCGTTCGCCAGGGCTTGTGTCGCCTTGTCCGTCGGCAGGGTCAGGCTGACCGGCGTGCCGCTCCTGGTCGCAAGGGACAGTTTGGTGGCGGAGCCGAGATAGGTCGAAGCCGTCACGGTGCCGGCCAGGCAATTGACGGCGTCCGCCTGAGGGGTCACCGAGATATCCATATGCTCCGGGCGGATGGCCAGGATGCCGGTCTTGCCGACATGGGTCTGGGACGGCACGTCGAGCAGGACTCCATCGCAGGAGCCGCGGGCGTTGCCGGCTTCCCGCTGGACGTCGTGCAGCGGCAGGAGGTTGATGTCGCCCAGGAATTCCGAGACGAAACGGTTGGTCGGCTTCTCATAGACCTCTTGCGGCGTGCCGACCTGCAGGAGTTGGCCATGGTTGAAGATTGCCACATGCGAGGAGAGTGCCATCGCCTCGCTCTGGTCATGCGTGACGAAGATGAAGGTGGTGCCGAGTTCCTCGTGCAGGCGCTTGACCTCGTCCTGCATCGAGTTGCGCATGTTCTTGTCGAGGGCGGAGAAGGGCTCGTCGAGCAGGAGCACAGGCGGCTCGAACACCAGCGCCCGCGCCAGTGCCACGCGCTGCTGCTGGCCGCCGGAAAGCTTGGAGGGAAGCTTGTGGCCATGGCCGGAGAGGCCGACGCGGGTCACCATCTCGCCGACGCGGCGGCGGATCTCGTCGCCGGGCATCTTCCGGATATGCAGCGGGAAGGCGATGTTCTGTTCCACCGTCATGTGCGGGAAGAGCGCATAGCCCTGGAACACCATGCCAAAGGCGCGCTCTTCGGCGGAGAGAGTGGTGATATCGGTCCCGTCGCGGGTGAGGCGACCGACGGTGGGCTTTTCGAAACCGGCGAGGATCATCAGGAAGGTGGTCTTGCCGGAGCCCGATGGCCCGAGCAGGGTGAGGAACTCGCCGCGGGCAATGGTGAGCGAAACGTCCTTGAGCGCCGCGAACTTGCCGAATGTCTTGCCGATGCCTTGGGCCCGGATCTCGGCAGCGTGTTCGATGCTCGAATGACCGGCTGCCTTGCCGGCCGCTACCCCGCCGCTTTGCGCCATGCATATCCTCCCGGAAAACCGTTCAAAGCCTAAGCGTGATTATCGTTCACGACAATTGAATGTTGTTGCCTCTGGGGAAAAATTTGATTCACCCCAACGGGTAGCCCGCTACAGGCGCTCAAGCATAATTGGAACGATGCGTCGAGCTGGTCTGCGCCAAAGCCGACTTCAACCAATCCGCGAAGGCCTGCGACACGGCATGGCCGGCCTTGGCATGCTCCATCACCAGGAAATAGGAGCGGGGGGACTTGATGGCGAGGTCGAAGGGGCGGACCAACTGGCCGGCCTTCATGGCGGTGTTGCAGGTCAACTCGTCTCCCATGGCGATGCCTTGGCCGGCGGTGGCCGCGGCGAAGACGAGATTCATGTCGGAGAAGATCATGCCGCATTCGGCATTGGGATTCTCGACATTGGCGAGCGCCAGCCAGCGCGTCCAATCGTCGAAGTCGCCCAGGTGAAGCAGCGGCGCCCTCAGCACGTCCGAGGGCTCGCTGAGACCACCGACCTTGTTGAGCAAAGCGGGACTGCACAACGGTGTGAACTGCACTTCGCACAGCAGTTCGACGGCCCGGTTGGGCCAGTTGCCATCACCGAAGGTGATGAAGAGGTCGACATCGGGATTGGAGACGTCGTCGAGCCGCCGCGGCGTCACCACGCGCAATGACACGTCGGGGTACATCTCCTGGAATTCCGCGATATGGGTGCACAGCCACAGCGATGCGAAACCAGGGGTGCAGCTCACCTGTAGCGTGCCGGCGACGCCCCTGCCGCCATATTGTAGCGAGGCGTCGCCGATCACCGTGAGCGCCTTGCGCACTTCGTTGGCATAGTGGCGCCCGCGCGCGGTCAGCATTACGCCCTTGCCGTTGCGCTCCAGGAGATCGAAGCCTAGATCGCGCTCGAGCAAACGCAATTGATGGCTGACGGCGCTGCGCGTGAGAAAGAGTTCTTCGGCGGCGCGCCAGACACTGCCGTGGCGCGCGAAGCTGTCGAGGGCGCGCAGGGCTTGGGTGGAGGGAATACGCAAAGGAGGCTCCGGAAATCTCGCGCCCTGGGTGGGTACCGAATTGGTGAATGGAATTTGCTCAAACAAGCAAAACTTATCACTTTTTGATAGCGTTGTTCACCGCTTATCCTCCATGGCAATCAGGGAGGTGGAATGTGACCAGTTCAGCTCAGCAAACGGCGCTCGCGCATGTCGATGCCATCGCCGGTGATCTGTCGACCTGGACGCGCACCATCTTCGACCTCGGCGAGACGGCCTGGCGCGAATACGAATCCGCGCGCTGGTATGTCGATCTCCTGCGCCGGCATGGCTTTACCGTCGAGGAAGGTTCGGCCGGCATGCCGACGGCCTTCTGTGCGCACTGGACCAGCAAACCTGGCGGGCCTGTTATCGGCATGTATGCCGAATATGACGCGGTGCCTGGCAATTGTCAGGATGCGGCCACCGTCAAGCGCCCGCGCCCGGGCCTCAGCGAGCACGCCGGCGGCCACACCGACCCCCATTCGGCGCTGGGCACCTCCAGCCTTGGCGGCCTGCTCGCCACCAAACAGGCGATGGAGCGCCACGGCCTCGCCGGCACGCTGCGCTTCACTGGCGAACCGGCCGAGAAGGTGAGGGGATCCAAGCCCCTCCATGCCGCCAAGGGCTATTATGACGGCCTCGACGGCATGCTCTCCTTCCATCCCTTCTACATGCTGCCGATGTGCAACACGGTGCGTTGGGATACCCATTGCGGCGCCGCCTATTCGATGATCTACCGCTTTGTCTGCGACGAGCCGGAAGCCTGGAACCGGGCGGCGGGAGCACCGATCCCGCAATCGCATTCCGCCGCGCGCGCGCCCGGCGCCAATGACGCGCTGATGATGATGTACATGGCCTCCAAGGCCCTGCGCGATTCCATGCTGACCCATCAGGGCGGCTGGTCGATCAGCGAGGCGATCCTGACGGCCGGCCAGGCGACGGCGGACAATCTCCCCGCGGGCCTCGCCGAGATCCAGTACATGATGCGCATGCCCACCCTCGACATGGCCGAGCAGGCGACTGCCATGCTCGACCGCAATGCGGAGATGGCGGCAAAGATGACCGGCTGCCGTTACGAGCGCCACTGGGTGTGCAAGTCGCGCCCGGGCCTGGCCAACCATGCCATCGCCAACGTGGTGTGGGACGCGATGTCAACGGTTGGAGCGCCGCATTGGGGCGAGGAAGCCTGCCGGCTCGCCCGCGAGATCCAGGTCAATCTTGGCCTGGAGCCGATGGAAAAGCCCTTCCTGGCCGAATGCGAGCGTTTGATCGCCCCGCAGGAAGCCGAGGCGATCCTGCGGCGGGATCTGCCGCCCTCGCAGCTCAACTCGACCTCGGACGACTATACCGACATGAGCTGGCATGCCCCGACGGCGCGCTTCTACGTGGCCCGGCCGGCCCTCAGGGCGCCGGAGGGCTACACCTATCCGGGCTGGGTGATGAATGCGCTGGGCGGCATGCCTGCCACCATCGATCCGATGGTGACGACCGCTGCCAAGACGATCGCGCTCTCGGCCCTTCGTCTGATCGAGGACGGGGAGGCGCGCGCCGCCGCCCGTCGCGAATTCGAGGAACGTACCGGCGGCGGCGTCGGCGGCTCCAATTGGATCCCACCGCTGGCCGATTATCCGCCGCCGATCGGCTTTCGCTGGCCTGAATATGTCACCACCGTTCGCGGGCGCGAATGGTGGATCCCCACCTGATGAAAAGAGAAACGATCATGAACCGCATAGAACAGATCCATGTCGACGACGCCTTCACCCTGCGTCGCAGGAATCTCGCCGGCGGCACCAAGCCGCTCAAGCATTGGGGCTTTCGCAACGAGACCGACCGCCTGACCGACGTTCTGCTCGGCTCTCCGGCCTATCTCCGGCATATGGCGACCAGTTCCTTGTCGCGCAAGCATCTGCGCGAGGCGCCCTGCAACATCCAGACGGCGCAGGCCCAGCACAAGGAACTCGCCTCGGCCTATGAGCATTTCGGCGTCAACATTCACTGGCTGGAGCCGGAAGTCGAATTGCCGATGCAGGTCTATACGCGCGATTCCAGCGTAATGACCCCCTATGGCGTCGTCATCACCGCCATGGCCAATTGGTGGCGCCGGGGCGAGAACTATGCCGCCATCCGGGCCTATGAGAAGATGGGCATTCCGATCTACGACATGGTGACGGCTGGCACCTTCGAGGGCGGCGATTTCAACGTGATCGAGGAAGGTTGCGTGCTGATCGGCTGCGGTGGAGCCCGCACCCAGGAGGAGGGCGCCCGCCAGGTTGCCGAGTGGTTCGAAAAGGAAGGCTGGGAAACCCGGCTTGCCTTCATCGACGAATATTACGTCCATATCGACCTGATGGTGGTGCCGATCGCCCCGAAGCTGACGGCGGTATGCCTGGCTTGCACCGAGCCCGGTATCGTCGACTGGCTGAAGGCCAAGGGCCATGAGATCATCGATGTACCGTTCCAGGACACCATGGCGCTCGGCTGCAACTTCATGTCGCTCGGCAATGACCGGATCATCGCGCCCACCGCGAGCAAGAGCCTGATCGGCCAGCTCAAGGCACGCGGATTCGAGGTTGCGGCCGTCGACACCGGCGAGATATCCAAGACGGGCGGCGGTATTCATTGCATGGCGCAGGCTCTGCGCCGCGCGGCCTGAGCGCTCACGGCGAAAAGTAATGGGGTAAGGCGATGATCGCGCAGGAAAACGGGCTGCCGGCGGACTTTCTGTCCGATCTCGCCTCCATCGTCGGTGCCACGAATATCCGTACCGGCGCGGCGATCGCCGAGCTCGACCCAGGCGAAGAGCCGGATAATCTCGGCGCCTCAGCCGTCGTCTCGCCGGCGACGACCGGGGAAGTCGCTGCGATCGTCAGGCTTTGCCTGCGCGACGGCGTCTCGATCGTGCCGCAAGGTGGTCGCACCGGTCTCGTCGGCGGCGGTATCTCGACGGCGGGACAGGTCGTCGTATCGACACGCCGCTTGAACCGGATCGAGCGGCTCGACGCCGATGAGCGCGTGGCGGTGGTGGAGGCCGGCTGCACACTTCAGGCTCTGCAGGAGGCAGCACTCGTCCATCATCTCGAACCCGGCATCGACCTCCCGGCACGGGGGTCGGCCAGCATCGGCGGCATGATCTCCACGAATGCCGGGGGCATCATGGCCTTCCGCAATGGTGTGACGCGCCATCGCATCCTCGGCCTGGAAGCGGTGCTGCCGGATGGGTCTGTTTATTCCGATCTCACCCGGGTGGTGAAGAATTCCGCCGGATACGATCTCAAGCATCTATTGATCGGGGCCGAGGGAACGCTCGGCATCGTCACAAAGGTGGCAATCAAACTGGACGCCGTACCGAAAGCCCATGCCGTCGCCCTGTTCGGTTTCGGCTCGGTGCCCGCGGCACTTGCCGCCATCCGGCGCGCCCTCGACGCGCGGGTCGGCGAATTGCGCGCGGCCGAGGCGATGTGGGCCGATTACTTCCGTTATGCCGCCCGCCATTTCGGTTGGTCGGCGCCCGACTTTTCCTTCGACCACCAGATCTATCTCATCCTTTCCCTGGGCGGTGCCGACGAAGCGGCACTGCAGGAAGAACTGGCGGCGATCTATGAGGAATTGCTGGACGTCCATCCCGAGACCAGCGCCGTCTTGGCGAGTTCGCTGGCGCAGGAGCAGGCGATCTGGCGGCTGCGCGAGGAATCCGCAGTCCTCTATGTCGATTATCCCAACTCGCCGAGTTTCGACGTCTCGCTGCCCTTGTCACAGGTGGACGACTATGTCCGCGCCAGTGTTGCCGGCCTGGCGGGCGTCTCGCCAGGGCTCGCTCCCTTTGTCTTCGGCCATCTGGGCGACGGCAATCTGCACATCATGCTCAACCGGGCGGCGGATGCGCTGACGCCCGACGATATCGCCGGCGTGGAGGCCGTGCTTTATGGCGGCATCCGCTTGCGTGGCGGTTCATTCTCGGCCGAGCACGGTGTCGGCTCCAAGCGTATCCATGCCCTCTACGCCACGGCCGATCCGGTCAAGCTGGCCTTGATGCGATCGGTCAAGGACCTGCTCGACCCCTCGGGTCTCATGAACCCCGGCAAGGTGCTCGCTTCCTGACACGCCGAAGATGTGCTGACGCCGATCTGACGCCTTGCCTATCTCGAGCTCAAGCTGGGTCGGATGACGATAGCGGGAGCTTGACGCTGGAAAAGTCGTCGGGACAGCACCATACCTCTCTCGACGCCAAGAAACTACTTTCCTGTCACGTCGATAGCATATTATGCTTACCTAATCCGAATAGGGCATTGCTTCCTTCGTGGAGAATATGCTCACTGTCGGGGCATTTTCTAAAGAAGGAGATCGAGCTTCCCGGGTGTAAACGCCCTTCTTTCGGAGGAGCTACGACACAAGGCAATGCTCGAACAGATACGGTGAAGCGAGGGTCGGTCGCGCAGGCGGGTGCGGCCAAATACCGGGTTCCGGTGACAGAGCATCGGCATACTTGGAGAGGACAATGTTCGTGATCTGGCCTGTCATCGTAGCGATGGCGCTAGGGGTTGTGTGCGGAACCTTCGTTCCCGTGCTGGCCTTCACGGTCGTCGCCGTGGTCGCGTCTGTCGGCAGCGCCATCGTTATCTGGGTGGCCGGCTTCGGCCTTGGCGTGGCCTTGATCGACATGGTGGCGATCGCCGTGACCCTGCAGGTGGGCTATGTTGTCGGTATCCTCGCTTTGTTTGCCATCAGCAAGCTTGCGCCGAAATTGCGTCCGGGCGCAGTGCGCTACGAGCACGAACACGATTCCAGCCTGCCTTGACACTCCATCGACACTGACACGGGCGGTCGGGTTTAAAACTCAGCTCTGTGACTGATGCTGCGCCTGCGGGCGCTCGCCCTTTTCAGCGATATCGACCGTCACCTCCAGGCTTTCGCCATCGCCGCCGTAATGGGCGCCCCGGACCGGCGCAGCGCCAAGATAGTCCAGGCCGACCGCGACACGGACATGGTGGACCGTCGGACAGACCGGCAGCGTCGGGTCGAAGCCGACCCAACCCAGACCTTCGACATAGGCCTCGGCCCAGGCATGGCTGGCGCTGCCTTGCTGCGCCTGAGGCTGCCACAGCAGCCCGCTGACATAGCGGGCCGGGATGCCGAGCGTGCGGGCGCAAGCGATGAAGAGATGGCTGACGTCCTGCGCGACGCCGTTGCCGGCGGCGAACGCCTCCACCAGGCTGGATGCCAGTCGTTTCGGATCGCGGCTGACGTCAATGCGCTTATGGATCGCTTGCATCAGGGCATGGCAGGCGGCAAGACCGCCCTCGGCCTCGCTTACGCTCTGGCGGGCGAACGCCTGGATCGAGACATCGGCACGGGTGAGATCGGTATCGCGCAGATAGAGGGAGACGGGGAAGCGCTCGACGACGCCGAGCAGCACACCGGCATTGTCATGGGTTTCCACCTCGCCCTCCACGCGCACCGTCAAGCTGTCGATGCTGCCGATCACCGCGAAGGCATGGCTGATATTGCCGAACGCATCCTCGGCCTGGCTCAATCTGACATCCTGGTCCACGTCGATGCGCCAGCGCACCACATGCTGGCCGTCATGCGAGCGTGGGGTCAGGCGAAGGGTCTGGATCACGGATTTGGCCGGCCGCTCGTAGCGATAGACGGTCTCGTGGGCGACGCAGATGCGCATGGTCCGTAACAGTCTCTCAGATCAGATATTGCTCGGCGATCGCCGCACTTAGATTGTTGTTGTCGGTGATGAAATCGGTGATGAAATCATGCAGCCCGGACTGGAAAACCTCGTCGATACTCAGATTTTGGAGGCGCGATTGGGTCACGCGCACCAGGCGCTGGGCCGGGCCCTGCCGGCCATAGACCTGTGCGAGTTGATCGAGATTCCCATTGAGGTTCTCATAGCATGAAGCGAGGGAACGTGGCATCTGCGTGTTCAGGATCAGAAGGTCGGCGACCAGCCACGGCTTGAGGCTTTCCTTGTAGACCCAGTGATAGGCGGTGAGGGCGGAGACGGCGCGCAGAATGGCCGTCCATTGGAAGTAATCGAGACTGCCGCCGACGCTTTCGGACGGTGGCAGCAGCACATGATATTTGACGTCGAGAATACGTGCCGTGTTGTCGGAGCGTTCCAGGAACAGGCCGAGGCGCGCGAAAGCGTAGGCATCGTTGCGCAGCATGGTGCGATAGGCCGAGCCGTCGAACATCAGGGAGACGCCCTTGACCCAGTCGAGGAAGCGGGAGACTTCCTCGCGGCTCATATGCGAAGGATTGTAGCGCTTGAGCTGGAGCCAGGAGTCGTTGATGGTCGACCACATCTCCGCGGTCAGCGCCGTGCGGACGCCGCGGGCATTGGTGCGTGCCATCTCGAAGCAGTTCCGGATCGAGGAGGGGTTCTCGGCGGAGAAGGCCAGGAACTCGGTGACCGTACGCTCATTGGCCTCCTCATAGGCGGCAAAGAAGGCTGGGCCGCATCCCGCCGTCTCCACCGCACTCTCCCATTCCGTGGTCAGGCCGCCATAGGAGGCCGGCAGGGAGGACAGCCGATAGGCCGCATCGAGGATGCGGGCGAGATATTCGGCCCGTTCGACATAGCGGGCCAGCCAGAACAGATTATCAGCGGTACGCGACAGCATGGCTCTTCGTCCGAACGGGAGGAGGCGGGAGGAGCGATAATAGACAATGCATGGCCTGCCTCATCGGTCCAGGATCCAAGTATCCTTGGTACCTCCGCCCTGGCTGGAATTGACCACCAGAGAACCTTCCTTCAAGGCCACCCGGGTCAGGCCGCCCGGCACGATGCGGATCTTGTCCGAGCCGGTGAGGACGAAGGGGCGAAGGTCGACATGGCGGGGGGCAATTCCCTCCTCGACGTAACAGGGACAGGTCGAGAGCGCCAAGGTCGGCTGGGCGATATAGCCGAAGGGGTGGGCCTTCAGCTTGGCGCGGAAATCCGCGATCTCGGCCTTGCTGGCATGCGGGCCGATCAGCATGCCATAGCCGCCTGATCCCGAGACCTCCTTGACCACCAGGCTTTCGAGATTGTCGAGCACATAGGCCAAGGCTTCGGGCTCGCGGCAGCGATGCGTCGGCACGTTCCGTAGGATCGGCTCCTCTCCGAGGAAGAAGCGCACGATGTCAGGCATATAGGAATAAACGGCCTTGTCGTCGGCGACGCCGGTGCCGACGGCATTGGTCAGCGTGACATTGCCGGCGCGGTAGGCGGTCATCAGGCCGGGAACGCCGAGAGCGGAGTCCGGGCGGAAGGCGAGAGGATCGAGGAAGTCGTCATCGATCCGCCGATAGATCACGTCGACCCGGCGGGGCCCCTCGGTGGTGCGCATATAGACGATCTCGTCCCGCACGAAGAGGTCGCGCCCCTCGACGATCTCGATGCCTAGGCGATCGGCCAGGAAGGAGTGCTCGTAATAGGCCGAGTTGTACATGCCGGGGGTAAGCAGCACCACGACCGGATCGCGCGAGGCCGAGCGCGGGGCGATCGAGCGCAACGTGGCGAGCAGTTCGTCCGTATAGTTCTCGACCGGGGCGATGCGGTGGCGTGCCACCACTTCCGGGAACAGGCGCATGGTGACTTCGCGGTTCTCCAGCATGTAGGAGACGCCGGAGGGCGTGCGCGCATTGTCCTCGAGCACGTAGAATGTATCGGCGTCGACGCGCACGATGTCGATGCCGGCAATATGGACATAGACGTCGTGCGGTACGCTCTGGCCCGCCATTTCGGGGCGGAAGGCGGGATTGTTGAAGATCAGGTCTTCCGGCACCACGCCGGCGCGTACCACTTCGCGTTTGCCGTAGACGTCCTTGATATACATGTTGAGCGCGCGCACGCGCTGTTCGAGGCCTCGCTTGAGCGTCGCCCATTCCTGCGCCGCCAGGATGCGTGGGATGATGTCGAAGGGGATGAGGCGCTCGGCGCCGGCCTTGTCGCCATAGACCGCGAAGGTGATGCCGATGCGCCTGAACAGCAGCTCGGCCTCATTGCGTCGATGGGTCAGTAATTCCTTTGGGGCCGTGGACAGCCACTGCGCGAGATCGGCGTAGGCGGGTCGAATGGAACCGTCGCTCAGTGTCATCTCATCGAACGCCGCCATGCATTCCCTCCAGATGTGCAATCTGGCGTTACATTGAGCGAGATCGTGCAAGGCGGCAAGCGGTCTGCGCATATCGATTGATGAGATCGTAAGCAGAATTGCGGATTTGCCTACCGCAAAGGCAACTTGCCTGCCGCGCTGGCATCGTTTGCCTGAAATGGCGGCTGAAGCCTCCGGTGCGGTCGACCTATCAGGGGGCAGTCGGTTACCGGGGATTGACGAGTGAGGCCGGCAGGCGCAACACGGCGAGACCGCCAATAGCGATGAGAGCCGCCACGCAGTAGAGCGCAAGCGATGAGCTCTGAGTCGCATCGCGCATCCAGCCGATGAAATAGGGGGCGAGGAAGGCTGCGACATTGCCGAGCGAACTCACAAAGGCGATGCCGGCTGCCAGGACAGCCGCAGACATGAAGGCAGGCGGTAATTGCCAGAACAGGGGCAGGGAGGTGCTGGCGCCCATGCCGGCAAGCGTCAATCCGAGCATGGTCGATACCGGATTGCCGGGATCGAGGCCGACGATGGCAAGACCGCAGGCGGCCATCAGCAGCGGAATGCAAAGATGCCAGCGGCGCTCCCTGAACCGATCCGATGAAAGGCCGACGGCGAGCATGAAGACGCAGCCCGCCAGATAGGGCACAGCGCTGAGGAGCCCGATCCTTATGTCGCTGGTAATGCCGGCGCCATTGATCAAGGCCGGCGTCCAGAAGGCAATCGTGTTCACGGCAAGCATCACGGCGAAATAGATGCCGACCAGTTGCCAAACCCTGGGATCCCGAATGCATTGGGATAACGAGATATTCGCTGTCGGCTTCTGTTCGGCAGCGAGGGTTGCCATCAGGTGGTCCTTCTGTGGTTCGCTCAACCACGAGGCATCACGCACGGTGTCCGGTAGGGCGGCGTAGACCACGAAGGCGAGCAGGATGACGGGCAGGCCTTCGAGCAGGAACATCCACTGCCAGCCGCGCAAGCCTGCAATGGTGTTGAAGCTTTCGAGAATGCTGCCCGAAATCGGGCCGCCGAGCAGACCGGCTGCCGGTACGGCGAGGGCAAAGAGCGCCGTGATCTGGCCGCGTCGGCGCTGCGGAAACCAGCGGTTGATGTAGACGAGAACCCCTGGGAAAAAGCCGGCCTCGGCGATGCCGAGAAGGAGACGCAGGCCGTAGAACTGCTGGGCGGAGGTCACCAGGAAGGTCGAGGCCGAGAGAACTCCCCAGACGAGCATGATGAGGGTGATCCCGCGCCGCGGGCCGAGCCTGTCCAGCATCAGATTGCTCGGCACGCCGAACAGGGCGTAGGCCACGAAGAACAGGCCGGCGCCCAGGCCATAGGCGGTGTTGCTGAAGCCGAGATCGGATGTCATCTGCAGCTTGGCGAAGCCGATATTGATGCGGTCGAGATGGGCGAAGACGTAGCACGCCAGCAGTAGGGGCATGATCCTCCACGCGGTGAACCGATGGATTGCGTTTCCAACTGCCTGGGTATCCAGATCGATCGCGAAGTCCCGCGCAGCGACATCCCCTTGCGAATAGCCCTGATTTGCCACGGCTTCCTCCTGTCGCCCTCGATTTGTCGCCTCGAAGCACTCATCATTGCCGAGAAGACCGAGTGGGATTTTTAGATATTTAATATGTTAATTAATTAATGGATAATCCCATTCGTGCCCGATGGCAAGGGCATGGCATTCCGGCCTGGATCGCCGCGGCGCGCAGGCGGCTTCTGGATAGCCGGGTCAAGCACGGCTATGCCAGTTCAAGGCGTTTCCTTCTTAAATTGCCCGCATTACGCCTTCAGAGGCCGACCTCGTTGCTCATCAAGCGGGAAAGGTTCGCGACGAGTATGTCGATGGCCGCACGCACGCGTAGCGGCAGCAGGGGCGAGCGCGGCCAGAGGGCATGCACATCGAAGGCCAGGCCCGGATGCTCGGTCAGCACCCGGACCAACTCGCCCCTGCGTACACGGTCGGCCGCCAGCCAGCACGGTATCCAGGCAAGGCCCGCTCCGGCCACCGCCGCATCGGCGACCGCGTCGAGAGCATCGAAGATGAAGCGGCTCCTGGGCATGATCTCGACGGAAGGCCTGCCTTGTACCGGAAACAGCCATGACCGGGGCTGACCTGAACGGCCGTAGAGAATGGCGTGATGGTCGGCGATGGCGGCGAGGGTGAGGGGGGCGCCGTGCTCGCGCAGATAGGCAGGTGCGGCGCACACCGTCATGCGCTGCTGGGCGACACGGCGCGTGATCAGGTTCGCGTCGGATTCGAGGGCACCGTTGCGAATGGCGAGGTCATAGCCCTCCTCGATCAGATCGACGCGCCTGTCGTTGAAATTGAGCTCGAGTTCGAGAGCCGGATGCTGGGCCGCGAGCTTGAGCAGAAGCGGCGTGACGCAGGCACGTCCGAACAGGGCCGGCATGGTGACGCGCAGCCGGCCACTGACGTCGCGCCGGCCGCTGTCGAGCATGGCCTCGCCGTCGCGGATCTCGGCCAGCGCCCGCAGGCAGCGCTCATAGAAGACCTGGCCGTCCTCGGTCAGCGCCTGGCTGCGCGTGGTGCGATGGAACAGGCGGGCGCCCAGCCGTTCTTCGAGCCGGGCGATCGATTTGCCGACAGCCGATCGCGAGAGGTTGAGCCGTTGGGCAGCGGCGGCAAAGCCGCCAGCCTCCACCGCTTCGACGAAAACCGAGACACCCGTGAGACGATCCACCATTGCAAGAACGATCTTGTAGATAAAACAGAACCAATGAACGGAAATTATATCGCCACTGGTGCTTGAAATTCAACATTACTGTGCCGCTCCCACATCCGATGGAGAATGGCGATGACGGAGCAGATGAAACGGTGGTCCATGAATGCGATCGGGCGCGATCGGCTCGTGTTCGAGCAAGTGCCGAAGCCCCGGCCAGGGCCGGGCGAAGTCCTGGTCAAGGTGACCGCCGTTTCCCTGAACTACCGCGACAAGCTGGTGATCGAGACCGGTTTCGGCCAGCCTCTGGCCTTCCCCTTCACCCCGGCATCGGACATGGCGGGTATCGTCGAGGCGATTGGAGAGGCAAGCACGCGATTCAAACCGGGCGACCGGGTGATCTCCACCTTCATTCCCGGCTGGATCGACGGGCTGAACGATGGTACGGCCCGCGTGCCGCCCTACCGCACCTTGGGCGGCATGCGGCCCGGCGTTCTTGCGGACTA
This sequence comes from Labrys sp. F242, assembly GCF_057813875.1. NCBI lineage: Bacteria > Pseudomonadati > Pseudomonadota > Alphaproteobacteria > Hyphomicrobiales > Xanthobacteraceae > Labrys > Labrys sp. F242. The sequence goes on from NZ_JBVASG010000001.1 coordinate 1,437,482, forward strand.
TGTCGCTTTTCCGGAAGACTGGTTCACCCTTGCGCCAGCCACGCTCGACGATGCCGCTGCGAGTACCTTGCCGGTGGCGGGGCTGACGGCCTGGTTCGCGCTGGTGGAGCGCGGGACGCCTCTGGCCGGCAAGACCGTGCTGGTGCAAGGCACCGGCGGGGTTTCGCTGTTCGGGCTGCAGATCGCCAAGGCCGCGGGGGCCAGGGTGATCGTCACGTCCGGCAGTGCCGACAAGCTGGCGCGGGCCCGGGAACTCGGCGCCGACCATGGCATCGATCGCAGCCGCGAAAACTGGGTTGAGGCCACCCATCGCCTGACGGGCGATCGTGGAGCCGATCACATCCTGGAAATTGCAGGGGGCGCCAACCTGGGGCAGTCCGTGCAGGCGGCGGCGATGGGAGGGCGCATCTCCGTCATCGGCGTGCTGGAAGGCATCGAGGTCTCAGCGCCGGTGGTTCCCCTGATGCTCAAGGGCCTGACGGTCCAGGGCATCGGCGTCGGTCATCGCCGGGCCCAGGAGGATCTGGTGCGTGCCGTCGACGCGCTCGGCCTCGAACCCGTCATCGACAGGCGCTACGGCTTCGCCGAACTTCCGGCCGCGCTCGATCATCTTGATCGAGGCGCCTTCGGCAAGATCGTGATCGAGACGGCACGATAGTTGAGGCGAGCCCGACCGGGGCGAGGCGTCACGCCGCGGCGGCCGCCGTCTTGCCGAAGAGATGCAAGGCGGCATGGTAGAGCAGCATGATGGTCTTGCCGTCCCGGATCTCGCCGCGTGCAACCATCGCCAGGGCCTCGTCGATGTCGAGTTCGAGGAGATCGATGTCCTCGCCTTCCTCCGCCTGGCCGCCGCCGGCGCCGACACGGTCGCCGGGGCTGTAGGGCGCGACGAAGAAATAGAGCTTCTCGGTCACGGAGCCCGGGCTCATATAGGCCTCCATCACACGCCGGACTTCGTGAATCCGGAAACCGGTTTCCTCTTCGGTCTCAGCCCGTATACGTTCCTCCGGACCTGCATTGTCGAGCAGGCCGGCCGGGGCTTCGATCAGGAGATCGTCGCAGCCATTGACGAAGGCCGGATAGCGGAACTGACGCGTGAGAATGACGGTGCGCCGCAAGGGATCGTAAAGCAGGATGGTGGCGCCATTGCCGCGATCATAGGTCTCCCGGCTCTGCCTTTGCCAGCTCCCATCACCGCGACGATAGAGAAACGTCGTCTTCTTCAGGACATACCAGTTGTCGGAGAGGAGTTCGACATCCTCGACCCGCACCCGATCCGCCAAGCTCATGGAAGCCTCTCTGCACGAAATATCGTGAATTTTCTTGAGTGGGCCTTAAATTTCGTGCAATTTCGTGCATAGTCAAGAAAATTCGTGAGGCGGACGGCGTCATGCTCACAAGCGAGCGCAAGGCTTACATTCTCGAGGTTCTCTGCCGGGACGGGCGCGTCGTCGCCAAGACGGTCAGCCGGGAGCTCGACCTGTCCGAGGATACCATCCGCCGGGATCTGCGCGAATTGGCGGGCGAGGGGCTGCTGCAGCGTGTCCATGGCGGCGCGCTGCCGGCTTCGCCGGCCATGGGTGATCTCGCTCAGCGCCGCGACGTCTCGGCGGCTGGCAAGATCGCCATCGGCCGCGCGGCTGCGCGCCTGGTGCGTCCGGGACAGGTCGTCATGCTCGACGGCGGTACCACGGCGGTGCAGCTTGCGCGTCATCTCGACCCCAACCTCAGGGCCATGGTGGTGACCCATAGTCCGAACGTCGCGGTGGAGCTGGCGGGGCATGCCGGCATCGAGGTGGAACTGATCGGCGGCCGGCTGTTCCGTCATTCCATGGTTGCCGTGGGGGCTGTCGCTGCCGAAGCGATCGCACGCATCCGGGCCGACATCTATTTCATGGGCGTGACGGGCATTCATGCCGAGATCGGCTTGACCACCGGCGACAGCGAGGAGGCCGCCATCAAGCGGGCGCTGCGCCGGCAGGCCGCGGAAACCGTCGTGCTGGCGTCTCGGGAGAAGCTCGGCGCTGCCTCGCCCTTCCATGTCGCGGCGATAGAGGAGATCGACGTCATGCTGGTGGAGGAAGATACGCCCGATCCGGCTGTCGAGCCTTTCCGCGCGCTCGGCGTTACCATCAATCGGGCATGATGCGCTATCGCCGGCTGGAATCGGTCATATTCTCCAACCATGGCCGGTACCGGTAAACAAAGCGAGGATTCATGGCTGTTCTGAACGTGGATGATACGGTGCTGATCGAAGCGGCCAGGGCGGCGATTGCTGCGCGCTACCGGCCGGATTGGCATGTCGTCGGGGCCGCCTTGCGCCTTCGCAGCGGCGAGATCGTCACGGGTGTTCATCTCGAAGCCAATGTGGGGCGTATCGCGGTTTGCGCCGAGGCGGTGGCGATCGGGCGGGCCGTCACCGAGATCGGCTCTTCCGATATCGAGGTGATCGTCGCGGTCTATCACAATCGCGATGGCTCGATGGAGATCGTCGCGCCCTGCGGCATGTGCCGCGAGATGATCTCGGACTATGCGCCGACGGCCGAGGTGATCGTGCCGGACGCCTCGGGGAGGGCGACGAAGGCCGCCATCGCATCGCTGCTCCCAGGCAAATATCGGCGCAGCGAATAGCTGGTGGCGTTTCCGGAAAGAGGCGCCTTCAGCCGCGGTCAATGCCCCCAATGAGAGCTGCGCTCAGAACAGGCGCTGCGCCTTCAGGCTGACATGGCCATCACGGCCGATGATGATGTGGTCATGCACCACGATGCCGAGGGGCCCGGCGACATCGGCGATGGTGCGCGTCATCGACACGTCGGCCGAGGAGGGCGAGGGATCGCCGGAGGGATGGTTGTGCACGAGGATCAGCGCTGTGGCCGAGAGTTCCAGCGCCCGCTTCACCACCTCGCGTGGGTATACGGGCGTGTGATTGACCGTGCCTCGTTGCTGGACTTCGTCGGCGATCAGGCCGTTCTTGGTGTCGAGGAAGAGGATGCGGAAGATTTCGCGCTCGGCGAAGGCCATGGTGCTGCGGCAATAATCGATGAGCGCTGCCGAGGTCGACAGCACCGGCCGTTTGGCGATGCCGCCTCTGGCGAGGCGATGGCCGGCCGCCTCGACGATCTTGAGATCGCCGGCTACGCCGTCGCTGACGCCATCGACCTCCTTGAGCCGGGCGATCGGCGCACCCAGGACCTCCGCCAGCGAGCCGAAGCGGGTGATCAGCGCCTTGGCGAGCGGTTTGACGTCCCGGCGCGGAATCGAGCGGAACAGTATGAGTTCGAGCAGTTCATAGTCGGGCAACCGGCCCTCGGCCTCGGCGAAGCGCTGCCGCAGCCTCTCGCGATGGCCATGATAATGCGGCTCCCCCGGTTCGCTGGCTGAGGGGAACAGGGCTGCCTCGCCCAAGCCGGGAAGCGGGGCGTCCGACAATGGCGAGCGCCCCTTCTTCATTCAGGCAGCCCTTTCATTCAGGCAGCCTTGGCGTAGGGCGGCTGATTCAACTCACCGGGGGAGAGAGTGAAGATCTCGACGCCGGTCTCGGTGACGCCGATGCTGTGCTCGAACTGGGCCGAGAGCGAGCGGTCACGCGTCACCGCGGTCCAGCCGTCATTGAGCACCTTCACATCCGGGCGGCCGAGATTGATCATCGGCTCCACCGTGAAGAACATGCCGGGCTTGAGCACCACGCCTTCGCCGCGCCGGCCGTAGTGGAGGATGTTGGGCTCGTCGTGGAACAGGCGGCCGAGACCGTGGCCGCAGAAATCGCGCACCACCGAGCAGCGCTCGGCTTCGGCATAGCTCTGGATGGCGTAGCCGATATCGCCGGTTGTCGCGCCCGGCTTGATGACGTTGATGCCGCGCATCATCGCTTCATAGGTGACCTCCATCAGCCGCTCGGCGCGGCGGGCGATGTCGCCGGCTGTATACATGCGGCTGGAGTCACCATGCCAGCCATCGAGCACCACGGTGTAGTCGATGTTGAGGATGACGCCATCCTGCAGCGGCTTGTCGTCTGGAATGCCGTGGCAGACCACATGGTTGAGCGAAATACAGCTCGACTTGCGATAGCCGCGATAGAACAAGGTGGCCGGATAGGCCTTATTGTCCATCGCGAATTCGAACAGCATCCGGTCGAGCTGATTAGTGGTGACGCCGGGCTTCACCGCGTCCACCATCAGGTCCAGCCCCTGCGCCGCAAGCCTGCCCGCCGCGCGCATGCCGGCAAAGGCCTCCGGGCCATGGATCTTGATCTGGCCGTTCTTGCGCTGGGGAGACAGTTCTGCGTCGATGAAGCTCATGAAACTACCTGATTAAACGTGTGCGATTCTTATGCCATCTGGGGATGCGGGCAGGAAAGAAAATTCTGAATACCGCATGGCTGCCTTGTGATCTGCCCGGAACCGGGACTTATTCCCGCAGCGGCGTGAGGATCTCGCGCAGTGTCATCCGGCGGAAGGCGGCGACGAGGGCAGCGCCTTCTTCTTCGTCCACCGAGACTGCCAGGCGCATCGTCGCCTCGCCGAGCTGCCAGATCAGGAAAGCCGTGGCGGCATAGCTCGCACCATCCGGTGCGCCATGGGCTCTGGCCATGGCGTCGGCCAGCATGCCGCCGCAGATGCGGCTTTCGGCGAGTTCCAGGGCCGCGAGCTGTTTGTCGGCCTGCGTGCCCGACCAGATGTCGCGCATCACCGGCTCGGCCCGGTAAATGTCGTAGTAGATGTCGATCAGCGAGCCATAGGCCGTTTCCAGCTCCGCCACCGATTGCACTTGTGTCAGGGCATCCTCGATGCAGCGGCGGCTCTCGGCGCTGCAGCGCTCGGCGAGGCTGCGGATGATGGCGCTCTTGTCGGGGAAGTATTGGTAGAGCGAGCCGATGGAGATGCCGGCCTGCTCGGCAACCTCGCCCATCTTCAACTGGTCGCTGCCGCGTGCCCCGATCATCGCCGTCGCCACCGCCAGAATCCTGTCCATGCGCTCGCGGCTGCGCTGCTGGACCGGCGCGCGTCGGGGAAGCGGTGCGGTGGTCGGTTGGTCGAGAGAGCCGGTCAGAGATCTTTTTGCGGGCATGGCTTGACAATAAAAATGTGAGGATTTATCACATTCTAAAATATGAGAATTACTCATGTTTATCAGCGGGAGGTCGAAATGGCAAATGAACATTGGTCCAGAGGTACGGTTCTGGTGTTGGGCGGCACGGGCAAGACGGGTCGCCGAGTCATCGACGGCTTGGAAAAGGCGGGGCGGTCCGTGCGCCTCGGCTCGCGCAAGGCGCAGCCGGCTTTCGATTGGGAAAGGCCGGAAGGCTGGGCCGCCGCCCTTGACGGTATCGCCGCGGTCTATGTCGCCTACCAGCCGGACCTAGCCTTGCCCGGCGCGGTGGCGGCGGTGAGCCGGTTCTTCGCCGAGGCCAAAGCCGCCGGCGTCGGCAAGATCGTGCTGCTGTCCGGGCGGGGCGAGCCGGAAGCCCAGGAAGCGGAAGAGGCACTGCAGGCCACGGATCTGGATTGGACGATCCTGCGTTGCAGCTGGTTCTTCCAGAATTTCAGCGAGAGTTTCTTCCTCGATGCCATCCAGGCCGGGGAGGTTGTCTTGCCCGATACGCTTGCGCCCGAGCCCTTCGTGGATGCCGACGACATCGCTGAAATCGCCGTAGCGGCCTTCGCCGATGCCAGGCATTCTCGCCAGCTCTACGAGATCACCGGTTCCGAAGCCCTGACCTTCGAGCAGGCCGTTGCAGCGATCGCCGAGGCAGCCGGACGCCGCATCGATTATGTGCCGGTGTCCCAGCAGGCTTACAGGGCCGGCCTGGTCGAGCAGGGCCTGCCGCCTGAGGTCATCGAACTCGTCACCTATCTGTTCGCTACCGTGCTCGATGGCCGCAACGAACCGATTGCCGATGGGGTCGAGCGCGCACTAAGCCGCCCGCCGCGCCGCTTTGCCGACTACGTCGCCCGCACCGCGGCCACCGGCATCTGGGGAGGAAACCATGCTTGAGCGCACCCTTTACGTCACCACCTTCATGGCTGCGGTCGGCAGCGGTCTGGTGGCGGGCATTTTCTTTGCCTTCTCCAATTTCGTCATGCCGGCCCTCGGGCGCGTGGCCCCGGCGAGCGGCATCGCGGCGATGCAGGCGATCAATGTCACCGTGATCAATCCCGGCTTCATGCTGGCCTTCATGGGCACGGCCGTGCTTTGCCTCGGTCTTGCCCTGGGCTCCTGGTTCTGGCTGGGGGAGTGGAGCGGCAAGCTGCTGCTCGCCGCCAGCCTGGTCTATCTCGTCGGCTGCGTCGGTGTGACCATGGCCTTGAACGTACCGCTTAACGACGCGCTGGCTGCGGCTCTGCCCGAGACGGCGCAGGCAAGTGAACTTTGGCAGCGCTTTTTGGTGGATTGGACGTTCTGGAACAGTGTCAGGACGGCGGCTTCCGCAGTGGCCATGATGCTCTTCACACTGGTCCTGATCAGCCGCAGCGCCAGCTGATATTTGGCGTGAATCTGCCCTTGGGGCGTAGCAGTCCGCCAGGGCAGGCTGTTGTCAACGTCCGAATATGCCTTTGAAGAACTGCGCCGCGCTGTTGCGCTTCTTCTTGCGCTCGAGTTCGCTGGCATCCTTCAGCCAGGTAATCTGGACAACGCGCCGCTCGCCGGCGAAAGGCTTGTGGCCGTGCCAGGAATTGGCGGCCCGGCGAAAACCGAAGCATGAGCCCATGACGGGTGATATTTCCGCCGTCATGTCGTCGAAGTCATCAGGCCCGTTCAGCACGCGCAGGCAACCACCATCGTCATCCCAGTCGTCGTTCATGTAGACGAGGAACGTGGCGAGCTTGCTTTCGCTGTCGGTGTGAATGCGGCCATCCTTCAGCTGCGAGAGCCGGCGGATCGTCGTCAGCCGGGGCAGGGGATCGAGATCGAGGCCGAGCTTGTCGGATAGGGACCTGGCCATCGCGCTGCTTGCGAGTTCCTCGACCAGATCCCGGAAGCTGCCCCGCAGCGCCAGGTCGGCGACGGTCAGAAAGCCGGGTTTGTCGATGGTTGGAAAATCCTGCCGCAGCGACGAGATCTTGTCTTTCCGGAGAAAACCCTCGCCGATGATGTGGCGGTAGGGCTTGTCATGGATTTCAGCATTGCGGATGACATCGAGGTCGATGACAGGCATCGCCGGTCACTCCTGGAATGCATGCGCCAGCTGGCAAAGCTTGCATGGCGCTGCCCGAGCGTCCCCCGACCCTGAACGGATATGACAGGCTTTAATGTCTCGCTGCCTCGTGTCGTGGTCAAGGTGCTTTTGGTTTATAGGCGCTCCTATAAAGCTTGCTGCCTGCCACATTCGTGACGGGGCTTGCGTTCGTGCCCTTGCTGCAATCTGTCCGATAGGAGAATCGTGCCGGCGCGCCCTATTATTCTGCGATCCAAGGCCGGCGGTGGTTGAATGCCGCGGCCGTGCTCCCCAATTTTGAGGGAATCTTCCGGGGCGGCTATGCCGCCACCTTCCCTTGCTTCGTGAGGATCCTTCCTTGTCCCTGACGCCAGCCGATGTCATTCGCGCCCTCGAACTCGTCAAGCTGCCGGCAAGCGGCCAATCGCTGCCCTCGACCGGCCGGCTGACTGAAATCCGCGTCGACGGCTCGAAAGTGATGTTTGCCATCGCCATCGATGCGACCGAGGCGCGGGCGATGGAGCCGGTGCGAGCGGCGGCGGAAAATGCGGTACGCGGCCTACCGGGCGTCACCAATGTGCTGGTCGGGCTGACGGCCGAACGGCCGGCCGGTGCCGCACGCCAGGAGCCGCCTGGCCCGCGGGCGCAGGCCGCGGCCCACAATGCGCCGCAGCAGCGGGCCCCGGTTCTGCCCGGCGTGAAGCGCGTCATTGCCGTCGCTTCCGGCAAGGGCGGTGTCGGCAAGTCGACGACCGCCTGCAATCTGGCCATCGCCCTGGCCGCGCAGGGGCTGAGCGTCGGGTTGCTCGATGCCGATATATTTGGACCGTCGGTTCCAAAACTCCTCGGCTTGACCGACAGGCCCGAACAGAATGCCGACAAGAAGATCATTCCGCTCGAGGCCTATGGCGTGAAGGCGATGTCGATCGGCTTCCTGGTCGATCAGGAGACCGCGATGATCTGGCGCGGCGCTATGGTGCAGTCGGCGCTCACGACGCTTCTGCGTGATGTCCTCTGGGGCGAACTCGACGTCATGGTGGTCGACATGCCGCCGGGCACCGGCGATGCGCAGCTCACCATGGCGCAGAACACGCCGCTGGCTGGCGCTGTGATCGTCTCGACGCCCCAGGATCTGGCCCTGATAGACGCCCGTCGCGGCGTCGGCATGTTCCAGAAGGTGAATGTCCCGATCCTCGGCATCATCGAGAACATGTCCACCTTCTCCTGCCCCAATTGCGGCCATGTCAGCCATCTCTTCGGTCATGGCGGAGCGCGGCGTGAGGCCGAGAAACTCGGCGTGCCCTTCCTCGGCGAATTGCCTTTGTCCATGGAAGTGCGCGAGCGCTCGGATGCCGGCAGACCGGTGACCGCCACTTTGCCGGACAGCCTGGAAGCCGGCATCTATCGCCGCATCGCGGCGCAGGTTTGGGCTGGTCTGTCGGGGGAAGGTGTTGATCAACGCCTTCAGCCGCGTATTGTCATCGAGTGACGGTCGGCCACCTTCCGCCGACACTCGACAGCGACATCATTCGGAAATGCCCTATGGAAACGCTCTCTGCAAATCCCGAGCAAGTCGCTCCGGTATCCGTGACGGCCGCCATCCTCGTCGTCGGTGATGAGATTTTGTCGGGCCGGACCAAGGACAAGAATATCGGCTACATCTCCGAATTCCTCACCGGAGCCGGCGTGGACGTGAAAGAGGTGCGTGTCGTTCCCGACGAGGAGGACCGCATCGTCGAGGCCGTCAACGCCCTGCGCGCGCGCTATGACTATGTGCTGTCGACGGGCGGCATCGGGCCGACACATGATGATATCACAGCCGATTCCGTCGCCAAGGCCTTCGACGTCGGCATCGAGATCGACCAGCGCGCCGTCGAAGTGATGACCCGGCATTATGGCGGCGCCGTGAACCTGACACCGGCCCGCCTGCGCATGGCGCGCATTCCCGCTGGGGCCGAACTCGTCGACAATCCGGTCTCCGCTGCGCCGGGCTTCATGCTGGGCAATGTCATCGTGATGGCGGGCGTGCCCAACATCATGCAGCGCATGCTCGACAATGCGATTTTGAAGATGCGCACGGGAGCCGTCACGCTATCGGACAGCGTTTCGCCGGGGCCGGGGATCGGCGAGGGCGCGGTCGCCGAGCCACTCGCGGCGATCGCGCAGGCCCATCCCGAGGTCTCGATCGGCTCCTATCCCTCCTTCGGCCCGGCCGGCTTTCAGACCCAGCTGGTGATCCGGGGCAAGGACGCGGCCAAGGTCGCCGCTGCCAAGGCCGACATCGAGGCGATGGTCGCCACCATCAAACGCTGAGGACGGGGCGCCTTCATCGGTCGCAAAATGGCGTGGAAGGGCTAATTCGGGGCTTGATCCGTTCGATTTCGCCGCTATGAAGAGCGACCCGCGAACCAGCAGACTATGGCTCGTGGGATCCTTGATCCCATGAGCCATAGTCTGCTGGACTTTTAACATTTGCAAAATTCACCAGCTTCATCCACCCGTGGATGAAGCTGGTGAATTTCTGCTAGGGACCGGATCATGAACTCGCCCAAGCCGGACAAGGCCTTCCCCGTATCCTGGGATCAGTTCCACCGCGATGCGCGTGCGCTTGCCTGGCGATTGTCCGGCAGCGGCCCCTTCAATGCGATCGTCTGTATCACGCGAGGCGGCCTCGTTCCGGCAGCGATCATTTCGCGCGAGCTTGGCATCCGCCTGATCGAGACCGTCTGCATTGCCAGCTATCACGACTACAAGACCCAGAGCGGCCTGCAGGTACTCAAGGATGTCGACGAGAAGCTGGCCGCCAATGGCGGCGAAGGCATCCTGGTGGTCGATGATCTCGTCGACACCGGCTCGACCGCCAAGGTGGTGCGCGACCGCCTGCCTAAGGCGCATTTCGCCACCGTCTATGCCAAGCCGCTCGGCCGCCCGCTGGTCGATACCTTTGTCACCGAGGTGAGCCAGGATACCTGGATCTATTTCCCGTGGGACATGGGCCTGGCCTTCCAGCCGCCGATCGCCCAGGGCTCCGAGGGGTGATATCGGCAGGCACTGAAAGCGCGGTATTGAAACCAACTCTACGTCGTTAGCCCGGCTGCGCGAGGCGCAGCCGTTCCACTTCCTCCCAACAGGTCCGGATGATCGGCTCGGCGCTCGGGCCGACATGCTCGCGGAAATGAGCCAGCATCCCGTCCATCGGCAAGCCAAGCTCGTCGAAGCCGATCATGTAGTTGCGGATGCGGTCGTGCCAACTGATCGTATAGGGTGCGCCCATGGGGCGGTCGAAGCGATGGATCCAGCGCAGAAAGGGCAGGCACAAGGTGCGCCCGCCCGCTTGGCGGAATTTCTCGTGGATATAGCCTTCCTCGCCGCCAAAACCGCGGAAAAGCTTGTTGTAACCCGGCCAGGCTGCGCGGCGGCAGGCATAGAGGCCCAGGCCTTGCATCGGAACGTCAAAGGGCGGCGCCTCGGGATCCCTGCCTGCGGGGTCGAGCGCCCAGGTGCCATACATGCCGCCGGACCATTCCCCCGTCCAATGGGTGGAAAGGGTGACGAGGTCGTCGCTGACGAGCGGCCCCTGCAACAGGTCGTTGCTGCCGGGATGCTCCTCGAAATAGCGCAGGAGCCTGGCCAATGCCCCCTGCACCAGCAGGACGTGGCAGTCCAGGCAGACGACATGCTCGCCGGCGGCTTCCTGCATCACGAAATCACGCACGGCGGTGCCAATGCTCTCCGCCACCGGAATGTAGCGAAACCCGCCTGACCCCTTGGCAAGACGGCGAAGGGCATCGCCGCAGATCCCGTTCGGATTGTTGTCGACCACCAGGAATTCGAGGTCGTCGGCGATCTCGGGATGATAGAGCCGCAGGGCCTGCAGCGTGAAATAGACCCCGTCATAATCGTCGAACGTCGCCATGCCGATGCTCAGGCGCTTGCGCGGTCTGGCGATGGCCGGTTGGGAGAAGAACCAGTCGCCGGCCGGGCGTACCGTCACTGCCGCTGCGGTGTCCAGTTGCTGGCGCGCCTCGATCCTGTGCTGACGGGCCGTGTTCGCTACCGGCAGGTCGGCATCGAACCTGCGGCGCAGGAAGCTGTCGAGCCAGTCGCCAGGCTGGCCGAAGCGCGCTTTGACGACCGGGATCTGCCGGGCGAAGTCGGTGAGCTTGGCCTCGATCGCGGCCGACATCCGCTGGTCCGGATGCTGGGAGAGTTCGAGAAAGAAGCGCCGCCTGTCTAAGGAAACCGTCTGCAGGTCGGGTTCGGCGCCCTCATGGCGCTGCGGCACCAGGACGAGGGCGCAGGGCCATTCGGCCGCGTGGTCCCCGGCCAGGGCCTCTGGCTTGATCACGGCGCCTGCCTGGGTGAGCGAGGCGTAGGCATCGATAAGGGCCGGAGAGGACAGGATGCGGGCCGACACCTGCGCATGGGGCGCGAGGGCGAGCGCGCCCGGCCTGACAGATGTCTCCGCGTCCCCGAGGCAGACGAGATCGTCGGCGAGGAACTGGAAGCCTTTTTCGACCAGCCAGGCGGCAAGACTGGTCTTACCGCAGCCGGGAGGCCCGGCAATCAGCACGACCTTGCCGTCATAAGCCACCGCTGCAGCGCGCAGAACCGGCCGGATGGAGGCCGTCGCCACCACGCGGCCGATCTCGTCGAGCAGGGGATGCAGGGCATCCGGCCAGAACAGCTCTCTCCAGACCAGGGTGCCGTCACGATAGAGCTCGAACCGGCTCGAATCCTGGCGGTACAGGCGCAACGTCGCAGATGGAGGTCCCGGTTGGCTATCACCGGCGACATGCCAGAAATAGGGCCAGATCGCTTCGTCCAGATCTTCAGGATAGATCAGCGCAAGGTCGATGCCGCAAAGCGTGATCGAGAGAGTGGTTTCGCTCATCCCTTGTCCCGTTTCGTCTTCATTATCGGTGCCGACCGCCGAGGCAATGACGATCTTTCCACAAGGATGCAGAGCACGAGCGGGCGAAGCCTTGCAAGGTCTGGACCGGGTCGGCCGAGCTCTTTAATGGGTCGGGACACAAGGGAGGCCACAGCTTGATCGGGCTGCCGCTCTGCCGCGTGCCGCTGTTCCCGAGTGGAGCGAGAGCCGTATCGGCGCCTGCCTCCCTCGCTTTCGAGCCAGGGTGGCCGTGGACCTTGGAATAAGAACAATTCAAGAACAAATTCCTGGCCATCGCCGAGCTTCCCGGTTAATTTCCGGCGGATTCGAAGGATGGGAGGCAAGGATGGCGATCGATCCGAAAATACTCTTCGCGGACGAGGTCGTGCCGGCGACGGCCGAGGAAGCGGCGGCCCTGGACGGCATCATCCGCGATTGCGACGGCGATCCCTACAAGGCGGCGCTGACCTTGTATCGCCTGTTCACCCTGCAATCCGCGATCGTGGAGGCGAGGGGACGGCCGGCGGAGGGGAGCGGGGATTGAACGTCGCGGTCGGGCACGGCTTCAGGCCCGGTTGCGTGGCGGCTCGATCAGCACGATCTGGCATTCTGCGGTCAGCGCTTCCGGGCAATGTTCGACCCCGTGCGGCACGATGATGAAATCGCCTTCCTCGACGACTTCATCGCGGTCTCGGAAGCGCATGAGCAGGCGGCCCTTGTGCACCAGCAGGAAGGCGTCCTCCCTGGCGTTGAAATGCCAGCCGGATTCGGCCTCGACTTTGGCGAGCTTGACCTCGATGTCGTTGATCCGCCCGGCAATCCTGGGTGAAGCGGTGCCCGCAAAGGCGCCGAAGGCGGATGCCAGGCTCTGCTTGTGATAGGGGGACAAATGGTTGTTGATCTCGGCCACGTCCCGCATGATGGCGGCAAGCTGGCTTGCCACATCCTTGCCGTCGGCCGGGTAGCGGCCGTCGAGCGCGGCGGTTCCGATGGTGAAGCCCATGCCGCCCGCCTCCTTCACCGCCGCGATCTGCCTGGGCGTCTCGATGGATCCGGCCATGTAGATGGGCTTGGAAACCGCGGCGCATACGGCCTTCATCAGCGCAGGCACGTCTTCCTTCGAACGATAGGCAAGCAGATCGAGGCCGTGCACGCCTTCATGGGCCGCGAGCTTGCGGGCACTGGCGACGATTTCCTCGATGCTGCCTTCGAGCACGCTGGGATGGCCGCTGATGCGGCCGGGGAAGGGGCAATAGCGGATGGACGTGCCCCTGATGATCGCCGACACCTCCTCGACATGCGTGCCGCCAAGCAGGATATCGACGCCGATCTCGAGGGCTGCCCGGGCGGAGGCCAGTTCACTGTCGCGATCGAGCGAGACCACTTCGAGATAGGAGGTCGCGCCTCCCAGCCGGATCGCCCGGCTGAGATCCTTGAGCCGCTCGATCGGCAGGCCGATATCCTTGAAGCCGATATGGCGGATCCCGAGCTTCAGCGCCGTTTGAAGCTGCGTGGCGGCATCTTCGACCGTCTGGTCGTTGCGGGTGAGCATGAAGATGAAGCGAAGACCCATCAGGAGACCCTCTCGTAGTGTTTTCAAGAAAAGTTGATAGACTTTTCGATTAAGAAAACGCGCCAAAACAAAGAGTTATATTAAAGTTCAATTTGAGGAAAACACACTTGCCCTCGTTCAGTATCGGCTTTGGCCTCGATGAGGCGCCGGGCATAGGCAATGGCGGTCATCAGGCTCGCGGGATCCGCAATGCCCTGTCCGGCGATATCGAACGCCGTGCCATGATCGGGGCTGGTGCGGATGAAAGGCAAGCCGAGCGTGATGTTCACGCCCCTGTCCAGCCCGAGATATTTGATCGGAATGAGGCCCTGGTCGTGATATTGGGCGACCACGACGTCGAACCGGCCTTGCCGGGCCTGAAGAAACACGGTGTCGCCGGGCCAGGGACCGCTGGCGTCGATACCCTCGCGGCGCGCCGCTGCGATGGCCGGCGCGATGATCTCGATTTCCTCGGTGCCGAACAGGCCGCCTTCACCGGCGTGCGGGTTGAGGCCGGCAACGGCGATGCGCGGCACCGGGATGCCGAGCGCCCGCCCGCCTTCACGCGCAAAGCGGATCGCTGCCATCTGGGCCGCGAAATCGGCCTGTTCGATCGCTAGGCGCAATGCGGTGTGAATGGTGACGAGAACTGTCCGGATTTCATCATTGGCCAGCATCATCGCCACCCGCGTGGCTCCGCCATGGGCGGCGAGGATCTCGGTGTGGCCTGGGTAGGACAGGCCCGCGGCCGCCATCGCCTCCTTGTTGATCGGAGCCGTGACGATGCCTTTGACCGTGCCCGCCTTGGCGGCGTCAATGGCCGTCAGCAGCGCATCGAAGGCTGCCTTGCCGCAGGCTGGGCTGATCCGGCCGAGGGGCGGCGGCTCGCGAATATCGCAGGCGTCGACGACATCGATGACGCCGGCGCGAAAGTGAGCCTCCTCCGGCCCGGCAACCTTATGAACCTGCAGCGTCAGGCCGAGGCGGGCCACGACGTCGGCCATCACGCGCGCGCTGCCATAGACGACGGAGGGCCCGCAGCCTGCGGTAAACGCCTTGGCGATGATCTCCGGTCCGATGCCGGCGGCATCGCCCATGGTGATGGAGAGCGGCGAGGGGGCCGCAGCGGGGACGGTGCCGGACTGCTCTCTGCCGGGAAGGCTCGCGATTTCAGAAGGAACGGTTTGCATGGCCTGATTATCGAGGAAATGGAGCCCAAAAAAAGCGATAGTTTCTATCCAAAATCGGTGATACCAGATCACCAATGGACCGCTCCGACATTCCCTCGCTGGACGATTTGCGCGCCTTCGAGGCCACGGCGCGGCTGGGTTCGGTACGCCTTGCCGCCGACACCCTGGCATTGACGCATGGTGCGGTCAGCCGGCGCATCGCCAAGCTCTCGGAGGATCTGGGTCTCCGGCTGTTCGAGAAGAGCGGGCGTGGCCTCAAGCTGACGACGGCCGGCGAGACGCTGTTCCTGACGGTAAACCGCTTCTTTGGCGAATTGCGCACCACCGTTCAGGGCCTGCGCGCCGTGGCGACGCAGGACGATGCCCTGGTGCTGTCCTGCGAACCTTCGGTGGCGATGCGCTGGCTGATCCCGCGTCTGGGCGGCTTCCAGGCAGCCCATCCGGCGATCGCCCTGCATCTTTCGGTTGGCGGCGGCCCGATCGATTTCGCGCGCGAGCGGATCGATCTCGCCATCCGCCGCCTCGACTTTGCCATGCCAGAAACCTGGCAGGTCAAGCGCCTGTTCGCCGAAAAGGTCGGACCGGTAATGGTGCCTGATCTCCTCGCCGATTTCGAGGAGGGCGCCTATATCGGCCTTGGCTCGAGGACGCGCCCCGACGCCTGGTCGACATGGCTGGCGCGCCACCCCCACCGGCCGCGCCCGCAGGAAATCCGCTTCTACGACCACCATTTCCTGATGATGGAAGCGGCCTCGGCGGGCCTGGGCGTCGCCCTCAGCCCGCTGGTGCTGGCTACCGACGACATCAAGCGAAGCCGCCTGCGCGCGCCGGCCGGCTTCTGGGCCGACGGCACGCATTACGGCCTGATCTGGCCGGGCGAACGCGAACCGAATGCCCAGCAACTGATGGACTGGCTCGTGGCCGAGTGCCAGCGCTCGTTCGGATAGCGATCCCCCAGAGGAGCGGAGACCCAGGTGCAATTGATGCCGGTACGTGGACTGTACGTCGTTGCAGCTTCACACGTGGGAGCGTCGCGATGTTCTCTTTCGTGCCGCTTGCGTACTTTCATACAGGATGCGCACTTCCGAGGTTGCGAAAACTAGCTGCTCATGGGGTGACCCGGTATGCTGCCTGCAACATGATCAAGAAAACTAAGGACTGATCATCATGATCCGCTTTATAGCGGTTCTGCTCGTTATCCTATGTGCAGGGCCGGCGATCGCGCAGACTCAACCTGGGGATGTCTCACCCCTTCAAGTAGACCGCGTCGGTTCGGCGCAGTGCCTCGATTTTCTGAACTCCAACAATGTGACGGCAGCCGGTAAAGGCGCGCGTCAGGGATGCTTTGATGTCACGGGAGCATGGCGCGGCCCACCAGGAGTGCTCAAAGCGCGAGAAGTTACGGAGAAGGACCTCGCAGGCTATGGATATGTGGGAGATGGCATCAGCCGCCCGCTTTCTGGGGTGACGAGCCTCAATGGTCGCGGTACAGCCGGCTTGACCCTCTCGCAGTGGCGAGCCATCTTGCCTGGAGCCCAGGCCCTCACGGACAACATCGATGAAGCGGCCATTGCTTCGGCCATTCAGTCATCCATGGGCGATGTCATTCTGAGACTGGGTCCCGGAACGATCGTGTTCACAAGGCCGCTGGTCCTTTGCGATAAGGCTGTAATTATCCAGGGGGAGGGTCTGTTATCTTATAATAGCGTGACCAAGATACTGATAAGACATAGTGGCAACGGTATTGAACACTGTGCTGGCGCGCCGCAGAGATCTCGCCTCGAGCTCCGCAATATCGACCTCACCCTCGACTCGGGCTATCAATCCGCGACGAGCACCTCCTGGGCGCTCTATGACAGGAAAGCGAACTGGACCCGTTTGGACAATGTGAGGATCGATGGCTTCAACAACTGCCTGAAGTTTACCGATCCTCAAGGCACCATGTTGACCCGCGTCCAGTGCTACAATCCGGACGGTGAACGGAAGAATACCGGTATCGGCTTTTATTATGAGGGAACAGCGTCCTTCGAGAATAAGATTTACGACAGCGGGAACCAAGCATTTCGGCAGGCATATTATCTGAAGTCACTTGTGGCAGGAAAGCCGGCAGGAACTATCGGCCTTGAAGACTTCACCATCCGCAACTCCGGCTGTGGGCATAGCCAGGATTGCATCACGGTGACCTCCGATGACCGCCGCTATGGTGGCTTGTTCTTCAAGTTTGAGGGGATCTCGGGTGAGGCTATCGGCCAGTTTATCCAAATGCGCGGGGGAACTCACGTCGTCGTCCGTGACGGCCTTTGGCTGATCTACAGTAAGCCGCTCACGAGCACTTGGGTAGACAACAAGTCCCTCTTCGAGTTCGGCGGCGATGTGGGTGTGTCTGGTCAAGCCGACATCGACACCACCTCGATTCGCGTAGAAAACAACAACATCTATACCTCGGATGCGGCAGGAGCCACGGTAGAAAGTGTCTTCCGGCTAAACTCCCGCACCAGCGACGTCGTCTTTGCCAATAACCAGATCGGTCTTCCGCACCTCGCTGTGACCAAAGGCTTCTTCTACTTTAGTAACTATCATCACCCAGACCTGGATTTCCAATTCTGGATGAGGCCCAACACAGTCACGGAGTATGGGACTAGATGGCGCTCCCCCAACGCCCGGTTCATACCACCGGCGAATGCCTATTATACGGAGACTGACCCCGCTGGCGGATTCTCTATCTCAAGCACGGAGCGAACTTATACCTACTACAACATGGAGATTTTCAAGCGTGGGTTGACCACGACGAGCGCTTCTCTGTGCGGTACAGGTTCGTCGTTGTCGCCCGGTTCCTCCAATAGCGCTGGCGTGGTTAATGATGCAGGTCCATCACATGGGCCGGTCGACTGTACGATCAACTTCGCTCAGCCATACTGGAACATGGTTCCCCGCTGCATCGTCCAGAGTTCCAGCGGGGCCATCCCGGTGACTATCACTAGCGTCTCTCAGACTCAGTTGATCTACAAACGGGCCAAAGGTCCAATCAATGTAACCTACCGCTGCGAGTAGGTCGCGGAACGAGGCGTCGAACGAAATAGGCGACAAAATAAACCAGGTTAAAGAGTGCCGTACGCACCTTTATAACGGAGCGGTAATCGAGCTAATATTATGATATTGCTTAACTTAATGGAATTCCTAACGGAATTTGTATCTCTGGTGCGGACGGCGGGACTGCGCCTAGGGAGTTGAATGTCGTTGATTCTAAAGGGGAATTTCTCGTAGTCAATTCTGAATGTATGCCAGTAGCGTTGTACAGCTCAATCTAAAGAAATGTCCACCGCGAAGTAAGGACACCCCATTGTGCTCCTCGCCTTCAAACGCTTGAATTGTCGATGTTTGTGGGAGCTGTAGTCCAATGGATGCTGAGTACAAGAGAAGGCGGGAACTAACATTTCGGCAGGCGGAATGGATAGACCCATTGCCTTCGCAGATGGAGAGAGGCGTCCTCACTCATCCGCTGAGAGCATATCTGTGGTCTCAAGTGGATAGTATGCTGGAACTAAGTTCCTTTGAGGGAATGATAATACGGCCCATGGAGGATATACTTCGTAGGGTGCATGTTGAATTATTCGTAAGCTTTGCAGAGTTTGATATTACATTGTATGTTTGGAAAGACAAATTAAGGAATCTATTTCAAAGCGCTCCTTATGAATCTGTATTGGAGTTAGTAGAATTTATTATTCGCGACCGACTGTGCCCGCAGAGTTGGCGGGAAGCCTTTGCACTGGCACTCGCAAAGTATCGGGCAGCCTACAGAGTTGTTAATGGCGATACCATAATGCCCGTTGCTTCTGATGAGGAAGTTGCGGCAGTGAGTAAGGCCCTTGTGGATACCGGTCAGAAGGAATTTCAAGGGGCCAATACGCATCTCAGAAAATCGGCTAGCGCCTTAAGCAAAGGGGACAGTGCTGGTTCAATCCGAGAGAGCATTCATGCTGTAGAGTCGGTTGCGCGGGGCTTCACTGGGTCTGACAAGCTATCGGACGCGCTGAACGAGTTCGAGCACAAGTGGACAATGCACAGAGCGCTCAAATCAGCTTTCCTCTCCCTTTATGGCTATGCAAGCGATGAGGAGGGAGTACGCCATGCTCTCTTGGAAAAAGGTAGTGCCAACGTAGGTGAGGACGAAGCTCTCTTCATGCTGACCGCCTGCTCAGCCTTTACGAGCTATCTGATAAGTAAGCATCGTGCGAACGCGAAGTGATCACGTGGCATCCGGCTTAATGGTGCTCGTTGCCATGTTGGGGGCTACTCACGCGGAGGCAGCCACCTATCAGCCCATAGACGGCTCCCGCATCATCGTCCTTGACG
The DNA here is from genome assembly GCF_057813875.1 of Labrys sp. F242. Taxonomy (NCBI): domain Bacteria; kingdom Pseudomonadati; phylum Pseudomonadota; class Alphaproteobacteria; order Hyphomicrobiales; family Xanthobacteraceae; genus Labrys; species Labrys sp. F242. Next base: position 1,456,627 of record NZ_JBVASG010000001.1, read on the forward strand.
GCGACACAGTGGCTCTCCCTTGTGCCCCCCACGGCCCGGCTGCTCGGAACGCATCAGGCTCAAGGACATTGACGCTCCCGAAGTCTTCCACCCGGATTGCGAGGAGGGGCTGAAGTGGGGTCTCAAAGCCAAGGCTCGGCTGGTCCAACTCCTCCGGGGCAAGACGATCTTCATTGAGCGGGACCCCAAGCCCCGCAAGGATATCTATGGGCACACCCCGGCGTCCCTCAGGATCGGCAGTCCGAGCGGGCTTAATGCCGGCATGCAGCTAGTCCGAGAGGACTTGGCGGTTCCCTATAAGACTGGCGCGGCGGCACACGAGGAGAAGCGGCTCTATTGGTGCGGGCCGGATGCAGTGGGGAGCCGCTGAGATGGAACGAATTGGGAGCCTGGGGCATGCGTAAGGTTCCGCGCCGTGTGGCCGGCAGTTTGGCCATTGGCCTCCTGGTCTTCGTGATTTTCCTGGCATACCTCTTCGCGCCCCGTTCGCCTCCTAAATGTGATGGTCAGGATGAAACCCTGACAGCTCGAAGTCTGGTCACAAGGCAGTCGCCGGACGCGGGCGGTAGGTTGAACATGGATGCCATACACATCAGCGGCATTGAGACGCTCGGGACCTCGAAGGAGGGCGTGGTGAGGTGTCGTGCAATGTTCGAATTCAACGGCGGGCCACACGGTCCCTTCTCGTATTCATTGCGGCCTATACCGAGTGCTGCCCGCTTCGATCTCGCCTTTGATGAGCCCTGGGAAGTGCGGATGAAATGACCGAGACGGACAACGAGTGGTCTGAATGGCGCCCCTTCCCGGACCCCAGGCACCGGGGCATCCTCATGGCCCCCTATGGTCCCGGCTGCTACGAGGTAAGGCACATCAGCAATGGACAGAAGGTGCTCTTCGGGATGGGTGGGCACGTAGCGGCTCGGCTGAGTTCCTTACTGCCCGAACCTCTCGGCACCGGGAGGAGGAACAACAAGGGCAAGCGGGACCACTGCTTAGAGCACCTAGCGGACCTCGAATATCGGACCCTAGCGTGTCTCACAAGGAAAGACGCGGAGCAGGCGGAGAGGGAACTTAAGGCACGGGCAGGGGAATATCTGTACCGGACCTAGAGGGAACTCCCCGAGGCCGTGAATTTGGGTCACTCATGTGAGACCCCATACGTAGGAGCGGCGGCGGGTTTTCCCCCCGTGGCGGGTGGGGGACTTTCTGTGTTGCGGCGAATTGTTTCGGCTGCCTCGTTTCGTTACTCAGCCTCTACAGCTTGTCGCCGCTAGTTCGTATCACCGCATCCGGACCGAAATCGCCCTCGCGCCATTGGTGGAAGCCCATGCACATACCATCGGAGTTGAATAGATCCAGGACTGTGGATTCGCTTGGCGCAGCATGGGGAACTGGCTCTAGTTTTGCGCTGAAGCCCAGCGTCACTTGATGTTCATCATTCCTCAAACGGCCAGAAACGCCGTCTATGACCATCATCAGCCCATAGAGTGCGTCATTGATTGCCTTTTCGGCGGCTTCGCGTGCAACCGGATCGAGGCCGGGGGCAATCTCGCCTCGGGCGTACTTTCCTACATCCTCGAATAGAATGAGCCCAGCCGCGTGCATCAACCACAACTCCCGGTCACGGCCCGGTTCCGGGGGCGGAGCTAGTTCTAATTCGTAGCTCGCCATCACATACCTTCCAGCGATCAACATCGATATAGCGTTGCATCCTTTCACTTGCGCTTGGCTTGTCAACGGACACCGCTGGGAGATGGCGTGTCCAATAGCCCCTGCCCATGTGGACGTGTCCGCTTTGGGCCGCAGGTGCGTCCAATAGACTCCCTCTTGACATTCTGGACGTTACGACTCATCATCCCTTGATCCTATTGGACACCAAGGGGGCTTGACGGGCATGCTTATCGGATACGCCAGGACATCGACCACGGAACAAGAGGCTGGCCTTCAGGCTCAGCTTCGGGACCTCAAAGAGGCAGGATGCGAGGAGGTCTATTCGGAGCAGATATCCTCTGTGGACGTGAGGGCGCAGCTTCGAGAGGCGCTGACATTCACGCGCAAAGGCGACACGCTGGTGGTCACGAAGGTGGACCGCTTGGCCCGCTCTACGGTGGGGCTCTGGGAAATCGTGAAGGAGCTTGACGAGAAGGGGGCCGCGCTGCGGGTCCTCAATCTGGGCGGCGAGACGGTGGACACCAAGAGTGCCACCGGGCGGCTCATCCTGAATATCTTCGCGGGGTTCGCACAGTTCGAACGGGAGATGATGCTTGAACGGCAGCGGGAAGGGATCGCCAAGGCTAAGGCTGAGGGGGTCTACAAGGGCAGGAAGCCCACTGCGAGGGCCAAGGCCGATGAGGTCCGCAAGATGCACGGTGAGGGCAAGACCCCCACAGAGATTGCGAAGGCCTTGGGGATAGGCAGGGGGAGCGTCTACAGGGCCATTGAGGCGTAGGTCGGGCTGGCCGGTCTAATCGTCACGCCATCCACTGCTGTATCCTTCTGGGCGCGGAATCACGGAGAAACGAGGTTGATCGAAGGCGAGTACGTCAAGGCAGGTCCAGCCAGTGACGAGGCGGTAGTGGGTTGCTAGTTCGGGTCCCACCTTTAGGACCGCAGATTGATCCCGCCAGAATTTTGCATTCTCGACCCGATAAGCAAAATGATCTGGTATCAAACCTTCTTTTTCCTCGTCCTCTTCTGTGCTGAGGTACATTTCGTCCAGAACTCGCAACATAATCGTGTTGTCAAAGGTTGCTCTCAGCGCGGATTTTTCATCCTTCGGTATAATGAAATCTGCAACAATACCATCTCCGTTTCCTCTCTTGCCAAGTCGCCAGGATAATTGAAGCAAATCACTTGCGCTCGCCTGGATGGTTGGGACCGCCGATATGGGAAAATACGTGGGCATATGGTGAAAAGCTCCTGTTTGTCCGCTTTGCGGCCCATCAATCCATTATGACCTGAGCACATTCCACTTTCCTAACCGAGTACCCCTTGTACTCCTTGTAGACCTGAGGTGCCCACAGGCAACACGGGGGCATATGGCAAACCCTGTATGGCCCCGAGGTATCGACGCCGGCAGGACCGGGACGGGAATCGTAGGCGATACATCCATGTGCATCCGCGAACTTATTTCGGATGCCCCGGTCGTTATCCTGCTCTTTCTGTTCCCGTCGTGTCAGGGGGCGCTGAAGCATTTTCTTGAGGGAGGCGTGACACTGCTTCTTGCCCTCTTGCCAAATCGAGAAGACGCCGCCTTTGTACGTATCCACTTCGAGATACCAGGGGACACCCGGCTCATCCGCTCTAGCGTGCGGACTACACAACAGCCCCACCGCGAGAGCCACAAAACCAAATAGCCGCATAGTGATGCCCTCAAAGCCAGCCTCACGAAGGTAGCGACGTTGCTTGCGGCGGTCTATGGGGCGGATAGCGGCTATCGATGATGCTAGGCGCGGCCTTCCGGCTCAGCGTCTTCCAGCTCGATTTCCTTTCGGATGCCCACCAGGAGACGGAGGGTCTCGATATCTTCCGCTGCCTCGATCAATAGCGCGACCACCTCATCAATGGGCCATCCGTCAGCACCGCCCGAAGGAAGGGCTGCAACCTCTGTCGCCATCATGCGGAGGCGGGGGACAATATCAACGGCAGGGGGGGAGGCATGTGACAACCCTGCGGATACCGTGAGCAAGCAAGAGGCGGTCCACGATGGGGCCTAGAACAGCTTCCAGTGCCTCCGTGTCATCGGCGGGCAGGGCGTCTGGTTTCTCGCGGAGGTTCTCCCAGGCGGCGGCCATCTCGTGGGGGAGCGGGGGAGGCTCGGGGGTCCACGTCCCGTCAAACCCGATGGTGCTCGAGACGGTCCGCTCGTCTTCCTCTTCGTTTGCCCAGGCGAGATAGAGGAACCCAGCCAGGGCATGGGCTTGCTTGGCAGTGAGGGAAACCGGGGCGTCCTCCCGGAGGCTGCGCCAGATGGCTTCCAGATACGCCACGATTTCGGCATGCCGTATCTTGGCGGTCACGGGGTCATCCGTGCGGAGCGATATGCGGAGGGACCCCTTGATCATGGCGGGCGTGATGGTGATCGATTGAGCAGCACCCCCAACGGGAACGCTGAGCTTCATACCGAGGGCCTGGGGCTGCGCATCCTTGGGAATTCGCTGAACGAAATAGCGACTGCGGGTGCCTTTCCGCTGCATGGACATGACCATCCGATAACGCATTGTGTGCCACTTTTGTTGTACAGTGGCGCAATCCTAACTGTCTGACAACACGTAACTTATTGGCCTGAATGGCTAAAAGCCAGATGCTGGTGCGGACGGCGGGACTCGAACCCGCACCCGGTTTCCCGAAGCAGATTTTAAGTCTGCTGCGTCTACCATTTCGCCACGTCCGCAGCGCCGGCCTTGCTTAGGGCCGGAATCATGTCGGCTCAAGCCTATTCTGTCGGCTTCCAGCCATAGAGCCAGTCATAGCGCTCCAGCAGGCGCCGGCCGCCGAGGGCCGACAGCCCGAGGTCGCGCGCGGCGGCGAGGGGCCAGCGCCAGTGGTAGCGCTCGCCATTGCTGCGCGCCTCGATCTGGATCCGGGTGACACGAGGCAGACGCAGTCTCGACCAGTCCTGCAGGCGGGCGGGAACATCCCCGTCGACGGCGCCGTCCAGCCGGGCGGCCAGTTCGGCCGCATCCTCGATGGCCGCCGCGCCGCCTTGGGCGATGAAGGGCAGCATGGGGTGGGCGGCATCACCGATCAGGGCGATATTGCCAGTGGCGATCCGGCTGTCGGCGCGGCCTTCGAACAGCGGCCAGGTCCGCCATTGCGGCACCATGGCGAGCAAGGCGCGCAAGCGCCCATCCCAGCCGGCATAATGGGGCAGCAGCGCCTGCACGGGTTGCGGCGTCGACCAGCCGGGCCCGGCGTCTTCGTCGTGCGTCACCGCCACGAGATTGAGCGCCTGCCCCGAACGCACGGGGTAATGCACGAAATGCGCGTTGTCGCCGAGCCAGAGCCCGGTCACCAGGCCTTGAAACAAGCTGGGGGCGTCCTCACTCGGGATCACCGCCCGCCAGGCTCGCCGTCCAGCGAAACGGGGCGGCTCGAGGCCGAGCAGGGGCCGCAGCTTCGACCACAGCCCGTCGGAGCCAATCAGTATACGAGCGGAAACATCGGTGTGGCCACCGGTGAAGGACAGGATCGCCCGCCGCCCGTCCTGTCGGGCCGCATGGATCTCTTGTCCCAGCTTCAGCGGAATGGCGTGCTGGCGCACCGCCTCCACCAGCACGGCCTGCAGGTCGGCGCGATGGATGACGCCATAGGGGGCACCCCAGCGTTGGCGGCATTGGTCGAGCGGAATTTGCTGGATCAGGCCGCCGGTCGCGCCTTTGCGGATGCGCACCGCCTCTATCACCGCCATATGCGCCTCGAGCGCCGGGCCGAGACCGAGGCCGAACAGGACGTTGAGTGCATTGGGTGTGAGTTGGATGCCGGCCCCAGCCGCCTCCAGCTTATCGGCGCGCTCATAGATTTCAACCGCAAAGCCGCGCCGGGTCAGGGCCAGGGCAGCCGTCAGCCCGCCGATGCCGGCGCCGGCGATCGCGATATCCATGCCGGGTTCAGGCGGCGTTCGCGGTCACCGTGCAGGATGCCGGGTCCGAGGTACCTTCCGCCAGCTTGGGATCATATTTGTAGAGCGTGGAGCAGTAGGAGCACACCGCCTCGTCGTCCGACCCGAGGTCGATGAAGATGTGAGGGTGATCGAAGGGAGCGCTCGCGCCCTGGCACATGAATTCCTTCGAGCCGACGCGAATGACCTTCAAGCCGAGGTCATTGTGGAAATGGGGAATGGAATGGCCTGCCATTGATCTTCAGTCCGCGATTTGGAGTGCCCGATGTCGACCTGGATGTGGACTTGGGGTCGGTAATTTTCTCTCGGCGGACCATAGCGGCGCCGCACGGGATGCGATAGGGGCTAAAGAGATCGAGAGCAAAGGAAAACCGCGCCGATGCAGCGTTTTGATCATGATGGCGTCGAAATCGCCTATATCGACGAGGGGGAGGGCGAGCCCATCCTCCTCATTCACGGCTTCGGCTCGAATCATCAGGTGAACTGGGTCGGCACCGGCTGGGTCGACCTGCTCACCGGGCAGGGCCGGCGAGTCGTCGCCTTCGACAATCGCGGCCACGGCGAGTCCTCCAAGCTCTATGATCCCGCCGCCTACCACCCCGCCGTGATGGCCGGGGATGCCGTCGCGCTGCTCGACCATCTGCGTATCGGTTCGGCGACCGTGATGGGCTATTCCATGGGCGCCCGCATCACGGCCTTCCTGGCGCTCGAGCAACCCCAGCGCGTGGATGCGGTTGTATTCGGCGGCCTGGGCGTGCGGCTGGTGCACGGCGAAGCCCTGCCACCCACCATCGCGGCGGCCATGGAAGCGCCCTCGCTCGACGACGTGCCGGATCCGATCGGGCGGATGTTCCGCGCCTTTGCCGACAAGAGCGGCGCGGACCGACGGGCCCTGGCGGCCTGCATCCGCGGATCCCGGGTCCAGCTCAATCCGGCCGAGGTCGCAAGGATCCTGCAGCCGACCCTGATCGCCGTCGGCACGCGTGATCCGATTGCGGGCTCCGCACAGGAACTGGCGGCGATGATGCCGAACGCAGCCGTGCTCGACATTCCCAATCGCGATCACAACCCGGCCGTCGGCGACAAGGTCTACAAGCAGGGCGTTTTGGCATTCCTCGCAGAGCAGGGCGTCTAAATGAACATTGGCACTGGCGGCATCGCTGCGCTAAAAAGGAAAGAGGTACCTTCCATTCAGCGGATAGGCAGATGAATCAGTCGAAGCGCCTGGTTTCCCATGGGCTTGAGGTCGTCGACCCGGTATGGAGCCGGATCAGGGCGGAAGCCGAAGCCGTCACCCATGCCGAGCCGCAGCTTTCCAGCTTCATCTTCGCCAATATCCTGCAGCTCAATTCGCTGGAAAGCGCCGTGGTGCAGCGCATCGCTTCGCGCCTGGATCATTCGGACATGCCGGCGACCCTGATCGCGCAGGCCTTCGGCAAGGCGCTCGAGGCCGACCCGAGCATCGCCTCGGCTATCCGCGCCGACATCGCGGCGGTGATCGATCGCGACCCGGCGGCCAATCGCTATATCGAACCGATCCTCTACTTCAAGGGCTTCCATGCCCTGCAGACTCATCGCCTGGCGCATTGGCTCTGGAAGGCGGGGCGCAGGGATTTCGCGCTCTATCTGCAGAGCCGTTCCTCGGCCGTGTTCCAGTGCGACATCAACCCGAACGTGCCGATCGGGCGCGGCGTCTTCCTCGACCATGCCACCGGCCTAGTGGTCGGCGAGACGGCGGTGATCGGCGACGACGTCTCCATCCTGCAGGACGTGACACTGGGCGGCACCGGCAAGGAAACCGGCGACCGTCATCCCAAGATCGCCCGCGGCGTGATGATCGGGGCCGGCGCCAAGATCCTCGGCAATATCGAGATCGGCCAATGCGCCCGTGTGGCGGCGGGCTCCGTCGTGCTCAAGGCGGTGCCGCGCAACACCACGGTGGCTGGCGTGCCCGCTCGTGTGGTCGGGGAGGCGGGCTGCGCCGAGCCATCGCGCAGCATGGATCAGATCCTGCACGGCCCGCTGCCGGACGACATCTTCTGGCACGACGTCGGGCTCTAGGTTTCCGTCACGAAAGCCGGATGCAAAAGTCGAATTTTACGATGGTCTTTTGCGACAATGAAAACTCAATAATTTCATTGAGTGCGTAAGCTGTCGGAAAAATCATGAGGTCGGCGACGAATTTAGCTCGTGGCTGATCTGCTCGACGCGCCGCGCTCGGGTGTCCGCTTTTTTTGCGCCGGTCACGGCTTCCGCATATTCTCTCCGGCGTGTGTAGCTCAACGCATCCCAAGCCTTTCGGCCGGAAGGTCTAAGCGCCTTTTCAAGAGCAGGTGGAATCTCGATGGTCCGCTCACCCACGTCGAGTTCAAGCTCCACGTCCAACGTTTCACCACCTTCGAGGCCCGCCGCCTCCCGGTTGCTCTTGCGCAGCGGAATACAGATTTGCCCTCCCATAGACGCGATGGTACTGCGATATGTATAGCCGTTCAGCGTGACTTTGACCGGTGCGCGGACCTTGCCAAAAACTGGCTTCGGGTCGAAATCCAGAGGGATAAAACAGGCGGAGCCGTCTCTTACGATTTTAGTTTTGAAGGTCTTTTTGGCCATTGGACCTCCTAGTTCTTTTCGCAAACGTCCGGCAGACCTTGTGAAAAACTGTTGAGAGGACGATGAGTTCGAGTGGCACGTCGAATTTCGAGGCTTTGCCGAGATTTGGCAACTGGCAGCGTTCGGAATTGATCCGATGGGCATGATATGCCCTCTGCAGGGCGCAGTGAGAGTATCCGAGCGCGAGCTCGACCTCAGCCTCTGACGGCGGCGATCAGGCCGGGAACGCCGACGAGTGTGATGGCCCGGCTGATATTGTAGGCAAGCCTGGTCAGGGAGAACGCGGCGCGCACATTGTCCAGCCATCGCATCAGGAAGGCGCCCGGGTTCATCCACTGTTTGACCGAGCCAAAGGGATGCTCGACGCTCTCGCGGCGGCGGTGGAGTATATCGGGTGCAGCATGGACTCGATCCTGCACGGCTCGCTGCCGGACGACATCTACTGGCACGACGTCGGGCTCCAGGTTTCCGTCATGAAAGCCGGATACAAACGTTGAATTTAGTGCCATTGAAAATGTGGTAATTTCAATGGGCTTATAATATCGCGAATTCGATAAAAGGGTTAACGAACAATATTGAAAAGGCGGTTGCCTCGGATCGCCGTTGGCCACTCCCAAAATTTCCAAGCCGAACCGCGGGTATCGTTCGGATCGTCGCCTATGGAGAAGAAGATGATTTGCGCTCGGCCAACAAAATTGTCGATTGGCACATAGCCGACATCCGCGCGAGAATCGTCAGAATTGTCACGGTCGTCGCCCATCATGAAATAGTGACCGGGCGGAACCACGAATTCAGCAGTATTATCCAACTGCCCATTGTCACCTTCAATTTCGATGACGGTGTGCTTCACTCCATTTGGCAGTGTCTCGATATATTGCGGTACGCCCTTAGTTCGTCCGAAGTCATCCTTCCATGGGAAATCGGCAATACGTTCACGCGGCACCATTGCACCATTGATGAAAAGACGCCCCTTGCGCATCTGGATCTTGTCGCCGGGCCAGCCGATCACGCGCTTGATGAAGTCGGTCGCATTATCGGAAGGTAGCTTGAACACGGCAACGTCGCCCTGTTTCGGCCCATCATCCGCCCAAAGTCGGCCGGACGGAAGAAAGCTGGAAATGAATGGCACCGAATAGCGTGACCAGCCATAGCTGAATTTCGACACCAGGACATATTCGCCCACATATATGGTGGGGATCATCGAACCAGAGGGAATGTTGAAAGGCTGAATCAGTACGGTTCTGACGGCAAGCGCTATGATCAGGGCCTGTAGGATGATCTTGATCAGGCCGCCGATGCCGCCACCTTTCGAGGTGTTCCTGGCGTGACTGCCATCAGATGAGTTGTCGGCTTCGTTTGCTAAGCTCATCGATCTTCCCTCGCTGGAGCGTTTTTGCGATCAGACGGAATCACCTCGAATCGCAAAAACGCGTCGAACCAAAGGGTTAGAGAAAATAAGCGTTCACAACTGAACGCGTTTTGCTCCAGGGAACTGCATCTTGCCAGTTGAACGTCTGGGGCGAGAGCACTTGCAGTCTGATCGCAACGAGAGCCACGGCGTTATGGCTGAAATAAGTCTGTTGCTTCAATTGCGATTGAAACGACGGTTTTGCATCCGCTTAGCGTAGCGGCCCCTCAACCAGGTTGGTTAGTGATTTCGCCGATTTAGAAGGCCTTGTGCAAAGCCGGGAATTAGCCGAGGACGGGCCTCAACCTCCTTCGGTTGTCGCCCAGGCTCGGTCAAAACGGCCGTCCCGCAGGTCCTGGGGAGAAATCCAGAATTGGGCCATCCCCATGTCGCAGAACTGGAAATCCCTATGCAGGCCCCAGTCCGTGTCTATTTGCAGCAGGCAGATCAACCCGTCTTCGGTTGCCTGTCCCGCCGTGCCTTGAATATCGCATGGAGCACCAAGCACGACATGCTGCCGCATTGAGAGTTCTTTCTTCCCGTTGCGCCAATCTTCGATCGCAACAGGCTGATAGATGGCGTCTTCATCCACGATAGGGATCGGCGCTCCGGTGGCCCGTTCCACAGATGCGATCACTCGCTCCTCCACCTCGGTAAAGGCCTCGCGTGCCGACGAGAAGGCACTTTGCCCGCGAAAGGTGTCGATCACGAAAGCCGATAGCGGAGCGGCCGGGAAATGGGTCGTTCCATCGGGCGGATATATTGTCCCGATATCAGGAATATCGGCTGGCAGTGCGCAGGGGGCGAATGCGGGCGTGGCGCTATAGAGAACGCGCGTTGACCGTGGGTCATCCGACCAGATCAGTTCCTCATCCAAGAAGGCAAAGAAGTACAACATGCCGGTGGAGGGGAGCGTCGGGCCTCCTGGTTTCAACGGGGTCGAGGGGAGCTCCGACAAGTTTAGTTGAGCCAGAAAATGAAGCGGCAAGCCTTCACCATTTCTGGGCCATTCCAAATCGGAGGGTAAGTCAGGCAACCCGCCGAGTCGGTTCGAAGTATTCGCCGACGGCGTGCGGCGAAGCCAGATTCCAGGTTCACACAGGCTGTCCACTTCGGCCGTCGTCGATATTTCATCCATCGTTTTTCCCCGCTTGGCAGCTATTCCGGCGACTTCGGGCAGCGAACATGCCATCCTGTACCGGACGCCATCGTCCGGTACGACGTCGCGCTCTAGGTTTTGGTAGCGAAACTCGCCTGCAAAATTCAGGAACTGTGTAAGGAACGGAGTCCACTCACAATCTGTTGCTGGCGCTCTCCCGCGGGCTACGGAATTGCCGTCAAGAAGCGTAGGTCCGGATAAAGCCGCCCAATGACAGCACCTCTCATGGCAATCGCGAGCGGATCGTGAAATATTTTTAGGGCCTTTCTTGCGTCCGCGTGCGTGAGCCAGCCGTCGCTGAGACGCCAGCGGCAAAAAAAGAGCCAATCGAGATTGCCTCGACGTGCGAATTCTAAGCTTTTTCGTTCCTGGTCGGCCGTGGCAGGAGAGCTTCTTTGGGCATTCTTCCCAAATATGATGCGCTGTTCTTCGTAAAATGCCGCACTGTGAGCCACCGATGCCATCACGTCTCCTTCGGTGATTGCTACGATCCGATCCATTTCGGCTCGAATGTCCTCCGGCACCGTATCGATGGCCCGGACAACGGCGTCGGCAAAACGAGCGTCGGACGGAACATCGATCTCCCATTCCCGGGGCAGGTGGCGCCAAAGAATGGTTTCGGCTTCCTTGGTCCAACTGCCATCTGTGATCAAGCCCAATGACTGCAGGACCGACTGCACATCCGACGCGGCATGAGCAGGACCAAGCCCCCAGGCCGAGCGGATGTTCGGCGCAGGAAGAGGTGGTGCGTCAGCTACGCTATAATCGATCAATCCGCCCCGATTTGGAGGAGCGGGTATGCTTCCATCCGGAAGGCGATATATGAGCAAATTCTGCTGCTTAGCCAGTTTGAGGACTGCAACACATACGTCGTCCCAACGGGGCAAAATGTCAGGTAACCGAGGATTTTTGCGCGGAACAGCGCCATAACCGGCTTCATCGGCCTGACCAAGCGCCACCAGCGCTTCGCAACCGATCTGATAGGCCGTCATGGACATATCTTCCCAGCCCCGCGTTCCTTCGAGGGAAAAGGGAATGTTGCGCGACAGGAAGTCGATGACATCCATCGGCCAATGAACAGCTAAGTGACGCGCATTCAACTCGCCGGCTCCTCCTGCTGGGCTTGGAGCTATATGCCCTCAAGCGATGGCCATCTTCTGCACGCCACGAAGGTCGATACAATCATAGCGCGACACGATGGCCCGCAGGGGCTGACGTGTGCAATTGCGAGGTTGCCAGGGGCTATGTGGAAAAGGTGTTGCACCTACGACGGCCGTGCTTTCATCGCCTATCCTTTTCATAGCTCCGAAGGTCGGGCGGTATGGTTGCCCAGCCTACCTTCGACTGGCACCAGCTTTGGTAGGCAGGCTGAACGTTCGATGGATCATCCAGAATGCCAGCCTTCACATACACCACGTCGGGATGCCTAAGGGACGATGTGTAGAGTGGAGAGCCGCAGTTCCGGCAGAAATGCCGCGTCAATCCGTTGCCGCTATCTGCAGTTTTGGCGAACGATCCGATCTCGCCTGACGTCACCCGAAACGTTTCGGCCTGGAAGGGCACGCTGACGTTGAAGGCGCTCCCCGTGCACTTCCTGCAATCCTCGCAATGACAATAGGCGGCTGGGCCGGCCGGCATTCCACATGAAATGCCGACTGATCCACAGAGGCATGAGGCGGTGATCTTTCTATTCATAGGGCGACTATCGCACTTGATCGAAGTGCTGCAAAGGTAGCCACGGAACCCTTGATTGGCCCGACCATCCGGAATGGCCGCCAGAGCACTCACGGCTCTGCATTCGACCCTTTACCATAATGGATGAAACGCTGCTTTCCCCGGCATACACAGGCCCTCGGCCCGCATTCTCTTGCGAAGCGCGTGTTGGCATGGCAAAGCCCCCTGATGGCGGGCGGCAATGCCGCCTGGCGCATCCAACCGAGGAAGTCTAGTGGACAAGAAAGATATGCAGCGTGTCGAAGCCTATCTTCGACGCACCTTCGGCAATGCCACCATTCGCGTCGTGCCTCGCGCCCGCAAGACCGACAGCGCGGAAGTCTATATCGGCGAGGAGTCGGTCGGCCTGGTCTCCGAGGACAAGGAAGACGGCGAGACTTCCTACGATTTCCACATGGCGATCCTCGATATCGATCTCGAGGACTGATCGGCCGGTGGATTTGGCATTTTGGGGATTGCAGGCGTCCTCGCCTGCATCTTCCCACGCCGCAGCGGCCGCGTGTCCAAGGGCAGGCGAGGGTGCCCGCGATCCCTTGGCGTTCGCTTGGCCACAGGCGTGCACTCGTTCCTAAATCTGAGTTGGAGCCCTGCCATGCCCCTCTATGCGCTCGACGATATTGCACCAGCCGTGCCGGCGGACGGTCGCTATTGGCTCGCTCCCGACGCGCAGGTCGTCGGCCGGGTCATTTTGGGAGAGGATGCCAATATCTGGTTCGGCGCAGTCTTGCGCGGCGACAATGAGCCGATGACCATCGGTGCACGCTCCAATGTCCAGGACGGTGCCGTGCTGCATTCCGATCCCGGCTTTCCCCTCACCATCGGCGAGGATTGCACGGTCGGCCATTCCGCCATCCTGCATGGCTGTACCATCGGGGCCGGCAGCCTGATCGGCATGGGGGCCACCATCCTGAACGGTGCGCGTATCGGAGAGGGCTGCCTGGTGGGCGCCAACGCGCTGATCACCGAGGGCAAGGAGTTTCCGGATCATTCGCTGATCGTCGGCTCGCCGGCGCGGGTGCTCCGTCCCCTCGACAAGGAAACCGTCGCCAGGCTCAAGCAGTCATCGGCGCATTATGTCGCCAACGCCAAGCGCTTCGCCAAGGGACTGAAGAGGGTCGATTAAGGCGTCAAAGCAATTGCGGTTTTGGGATGCTAGCTGGAGTGTCGATCTCCAGATCGACATTCCGAATTCGTCAATTGCCCTTTGCCGACACGATCGACGTGGTCTGCGTGTCGCCGAGCGAGACCCAGGCATTCTGGTCGGACTGCGACTGGCGCTTGACGTAGCGATAGCCAGTGGCGCGCCAGGACAGGATCTTGGTTTCCTGGTTGTCGAGAACGAATTCGCCGCGGTCGGTCTTCACCATCAGCACGGCATGGCCTTCGTTCTTCTTGTCACGCACCACGGTGATCAGCAGGGCCGAGCGTGGCCAGCCGGCATCGATCAGCAATTTGCGCTTGAGCAGGACGTAGTCCTCGCAGTCGCCCTTGCCATTGGTGGGGTAGGCCCACCATTCAACCTTGCCGTAGTTGTCGAGATCGGTAACCGGCTTTACCGACTTGTTGACCTGGTCGTTCAAGGCGATCAGATCCTTCCAGGCCTGGCGCGAGAGCACGATGTCGCGTGCTTCCTGCGAGCCCGACTTGCAATCGCCCGGATTGTCCTTGCAGAACTGCAGATAACCAGACGGCGGCGTGGTGACATCGCCCACGGGAGCATAGATCGGCATGGCACTATGGCCGGCGGCGGCAGCCTGCGACTGCGGCAGCGCTGCCGTTGCGAGCGCTATGGCTGCGAAGGCGGCTTTGGGCGCCATCCGGCTCAAATTCGACCTGATCCTGATCCCGAAGCGCATCACAATCTTCAGACCTGTTTTGCCCGCCACCGGATGTTTACCCAGAGAGCAGGGCCAATTACCCGTTCCCGACGTCAACTTCGCACAAGGCCTGGGGCCGCACAACGCTCTTGCCGCAGAAAAAACAAGATCAACGCGAAGGACGGGATGTCATAACCTATTGAAAATATTCATGTTAACGCTCGATTAACCATGATTTCCCGTTTTCCACCGACGGTCGGCAACGAGGGGATGCGTGGCACGATTGCCACGGTTTTGTCACCTTTGGCGGGGCAGATTTGGTTAATGTCGGGTGGCTTCGACGCCGATATTGTCGATGAGGCGGGTCGCTCCCAGCCGGGCTGCCACCAGCAATCGCACGGGTCCTTGAGCGAGTCCGGTGACCGGGGCAAGACTCACTGCCTGCCGCGCCTCCAGATAGTCGAGTTCGAAGCCGCCGGCCGTGATGGCGCTGCGCCCGGATACCAAGGCTGTCTCGAGATCGGCGCCCTTGATGAGAGCGTCGGCAACCTGCCTGAGGGTGCGATGCAGGAGGGGAGCCTTGGCGCGCTGTTCCGGCGCGAGATAGCGGTTGCGCGACGACATCGCCAATCCGTCGGCTTCGCGCACGGTCGGCACGCCGACCACCGTGGTCGGCAGATCGAGATCGGCAGCCATCTGGGTGACGACGCAAAGCTGTTGATAGTCCTTTTCGCCGAACATGGCGATGTCGGCGCCGCTTTGACAGAACAGCTTGGCCACGACCGTCGCCACGCCGGCAAAATGGCCGGGGCGGAAGCGGTCTTCCAGGCCGGCCTGTGCCGGCCCGGCGACCGAGACAGTGGTGGCGAAGCCCTGTGGATAGACCTGGCTGACATCGGGGGCGAACAGGAGGTCGCAGCCGACATCCCTGAGCCGGGCGAGATCCGCCGCCTCCGTGCGAGGATATTTGGCGAGATCCTCGCTCGGTGCGAACTGGGCGGGATTGACGAAGATCGTGGTCACCACCCGGCTGGCCCGCTGGCGAGCCTGCCGCACCAGGGTGATATGGCCGTCATGCAGGGCGCCCATGGTCGGCACCAGGGCGACCGTCTCAGCCGCTTCGCGAAAACGCTTCACGGCCAGGCGCAATTCCGCCACGGTTCGAACGACCAGAGTTTGGCGTGCCATCCCTTACTCCGCAGATCCATCATTTCGCATTTGCTTGACCAGGGCTCCAAAGCGTCTTGCGATTTGGCGGTTACGCCGAGAATCGCAAAGACGCTTTTAGCCAATCAGTTGGATTGGCTGGAACCAAAGAGTTTGAGCAAAGCCACGTTTGCGTTTAAACGCGCTTTGCTCCCGGAACGCTCAACTGGCAAGATTCGGATTCATCGCTGTTTCGCAGATCGGATAGAAGTGGGCCAGCTTATTTTCGCATGCGTGGTGCTGTTCTGCCTGTGGCCGTTCCTCAAGCCGGGCATGTTGTCGAAAACCCCGGCTCTGGACAGCTTGTTGCGGCGCGGCGGAAGTTTCCTCGCCTTTGCCTTCGGCCTTTATCTGCTGACGCGCGGCGTTTGGGGCATGGGGCTGCCCTTGCTGCTGTTGGCCGCGGGCATGCGCGGCTGGCTGCCGCAATTGCCGGAAGGTGTCATTCCCGGATCGACGGCGAGGCCGAGTTCGGTACGCACTGCGGATCTGGTGATCATGCTGGATGGCAATAGACAGCCGGTGGATGGGCAGGTCATTCGCGGGCGCTTTTCAGGCCGGCGCCTTTCGGCCATGCAGCCGGGGGAACTGATGGAACTGCGCGCGGAGATTGCCACGGATTTCGTCGGCCGTTCAATCCTTGAAGCTTATCTGGACCGCCGGCTTGCCGGATGGCGTGAACACTTCAAGGATGACGCGTACGCGAGGGGCTTCGGAGCGCCGGCGTCCGACGCGATGACCCAGCAGGAAGCTTACCAGATCCTTGGGGTGCAGCCGGGGGCGAGCGCCCAGGAAATTCGTCGAGCGCACCGGGTGCTCATGAAGAAAATCCATCCCGACAAGGGGGGCACGACGCAGATGGCTGCTCGTGTCAACCGGGCCAGGGATATGCTTCTTGAAGGCCATGGACGCTAACTCCACCGAACTGGGCGGTTCCGACGATGCTTGAGCGTCGCAGAACATGGTTACGCAACGATTAAGGCTATAGCGTTTTCCAGGAGCAAAGCGCGTTCCAGCGAAAACACCCTTTTGTTTGAAAGCAAAGCGTTCGTGACTGAACGCCTGTCTGTTCCAATCCTGTGTTTTGACGCGTCTTTGCGCCTTCTTGTGACGCCATGAAATCGCAACACGCTTTGTTTATCGACGTGTTGCTTTCCTCGCGTTGTGTGTGTGAAAGCGCAATTCCCGCAAAGCAAAGGCGCGGCCTACCGAGGGAGGCCGCGCCTGAAAGAGATCAAAGCCTGGTCTTTGCCGAAAGGATCAGAGCTTCACGGCGACACAGGCGAAAGAGGCAGCCTTGAGGGTGCTGCAGGCCGACTGGGCCTGGTTCTGATCGCTGAAGCCGGCGAAGCGAGCCCGGTACAAGGTCGAGCCATTGCGGTTGACCGTCTCGGTGAAGGGACGGGCGGAAGAGAGCGCCTTGCTCCCGGCCAGCTTGGCGCTGGACAGCAATTGCCGAGCCGCTCCTTCGTTGTCGGTCGCGCCGATCTGGATGATCCAGCCGCTACGCTGCGGTGCAGCCAGGGCGACCGAATCGCGGGTGATGGCGACGGTGCGCACATTCTGCACCGTCGCGGTGGTGTCAGGGCTGGCTTCGCTGCTCTGACCAGCCCGCACGGGAGGCGTGGCCGGCGCGGTCGTGACCGGCTGGAGGCCCTGCACCCAGCGCATGCTCGGGGTGCTGGGTGCGGCAAAGGCCATCACCGGCCTGGCGGGAGCCGGCTGGGGGCGGCCCTGGGGAGCAGGAGTAGAGGCTTCCCCGACGATTTCTGGCGGCATCGGTGCTGCCACGGGGGCAGCCTGGCGGGCCTTCGGAGCCTCAGCGACCACGGCCGGGCGGACAACCGGCGGACGCGGAGGCGCGGCCACGGGCATGGCATCGTTTGGGAGCTCTGCCCTGGCGACCTGTGTAGCGGAGCGGTCGACGGCGTTGCCTGCATAGGCGACCGGCAGATAGGCATCGATCAGGCGGCGCATCACGACATCGCGCGAAGCAGCGCTGCGGCCGCCCATCACCACGGCGACCAATTGCCGGTCATTACGCTTGACGGAAGTCAGGAGGTTGAAGCCGCTGGCATTGGTGTAGCCCGTCTTGATGCCGTCGACGCCTTCCACCGAACCGAGCAGGCGATTATGGCCCGGGATCGGCCGCCCGCGATAGACGAAGCTGCGGGTCGAGAACAGGCGGTAATATTGCGGGAAGCGCTTCTGGATGGCCATGCCCAGGATGGCGAGGTCGTGGGCGCTGGTGATCTGCCGGTTGTCGGGCAGGCCGGAAGCGTTCACGAAGGTGCTGCGCGCCATGCCGAGAGCGCGAGCCTTGCGGGTCATATAGGCGGCGAAATTGCTTTCCGAGCCGGCGAGGGCTTCTGCCACCACCACGGCGGCGTCGTTGGCCGAGCGCGTCACCATGCCCTTGATGGCATCGTCGACGCGAATGGTCTGGCCCGGGCGCAGGCCGAGCTTGGTCGGGGACTGGGAGGCGGCGTGGGCGGAAACCGGAAGTTCGGTTGCCATCGAAAGCCGGCCGGCCTGCAATTGTTCGAACAGGAGATAGAGCGTCATCACTTTGGTGATGGAGGCCGGATGCCTCAGTGCTTCGGGGGCGGCCTCATAGAGCGTGCGGCCGGTCTTCACGTCGACCACGATGGCGGCGTAGCGCGGATTGTTGCGCATGTCGGCGGGGATGGCCGAAGCAGCCGATTCCGCGCGTACGCGCTTGCTGCGCACATGTTTAACAGTCTTCTGCGCCGGAGCGGCATGATGGCCGCGGCGGCGCGCATCCGCTTCATCCGGATGGAAGGCCAGGGTTGTCGTAAATACTACCAAACCGGCTGCAACCATTGTGGTGGTCCGGGCCAGTCCGCCCCCGATCCAACGCGATAGCATGCAAAGTCCCCAATACTCACCGGCGCGACAGCACCGTCCATTACATGTCCCTGCGAGACCGGTGGTCTCTTTCGCCCTTCGTCCGGGGCTCACCCCATCCCCTTGCGGGGAGGAGGCCGTCTCACCGTGCCGCTGCAGGGACGACACAGTCAACGAACCTAGGCGGACGCGGTTACGGATCGGTTAAGTGCCCAGCCGGCGCGGCATTTTGGTCGCATGATTGTCCGATTGGTTGAGAATGAATGAAAAAGAGGCACTTCACCGGCCGTTGAGAGCATGGATCCTATTATTGCGCGTTGTTGCACTAGCGGAAAGTCGGGTGCGATCATAAATTCAGTTCGTGGAAGCCTTTTTCCTCGTCGAGATCATGTTAGGCTGCAGGCGATTGCAGTTGTCGAAATGGAAGATTCAACGATTCTGGATATTGCAGTGAGCGCCGCGCACAGGCCGTCTCCCTTGATCGGCATGGCCCGCGAGCCCCGAGCTCCAGGTGGCGGTGAGGGTACTAATGCGGCCGTGATCACCAAAACGCGGCCGGCGACCAAACGCCCGAAACTCTACCGGGTCCTGCTGCTGAATGACGATTATACTCCGATGGAGTTCGTCATTGAGGTGCTGGAGCGCTTCTTCAACAAGGATCGCGACGGTGCCACCCACATCATGCTGCATGTTCACCACAATGGCGTGGGAGAGTGCGGCATCTACACCTATGAGGTCGCGGAGACCAAGGTGACTCAAGTCATGGATTTTGCCCGTAAGCATCAGCATCCGCTGCAATGCGTCATGGAAGAAAAGTGAGGAACTGATCGTGCCATCCTTTTCAAGACACCTCGAACAGTCCCTCCATCGCGCTCTGGCCGCCGCCAATCAGCGCCATCACGAATATGCGACTCTCGAACATCTGTTGCTCTCCCTGATCGAGGATCAGGACGCGGCCGCTGTGATGCGGGCCTGCAATGTCGATCTCGACATCCTCAGGCGCAACCTGGTCGAATATATCGATACCGAACTGGAGAACCTGGTTTCGGACGGCCGGGACGACGCCAAGCCGACCGCGGGTTTCCAGCGCGTCATCCAGCGCGCCGTCATTCACGTGCAGTCTTCGGGCCGCGAGGAAGTCACCGGCGCCAACGTGCTGGTGGCGATCTTCGCCGAACGCGAGAGCCATGCCGCCTATTTCCTGCAGGAGCAGGACATGACGCGCTATGACGCCGTGAACTACATCTCGCACGGCATCGCCAAGCGCGCCGGCCTGTCGGAAGCCAAGGCGCCGCGCGGCGTCGACGAGGCCGATGGCGACAGCCCCAAGACGACGGCCAATGGCGAGGAGGCGTCCAAGAAGAAGCAGGACGCCATCGATGCCTATTGCGTCAACCTCAACAAGAAGGCCCGGGACGGCAAGATCGACCCGCTGATCGGGCGCGACAGCGAAATCACGCGCACCATCCAGGTGCTCTGCCGGCGGCAGAAGAACAATCCGCTCTTCGTCGGTGATCCCGGCGTCGGCAAGACGGCGATCGCCGAGGGCCTCGCGCGCCGCATCATCGAAGGCGACGTGCCGGAGGTGCTGCTGGGCGCCACCGTGTTCGCACTCGACATGGGCACGCTGCTTGCCGGCACGCGCTATCGCGGCGATTTCGAGGAACGCCTCAAGCAGGTGGTGAAGGAGATCGAGGCCTATCCGGGCGCGATCCTGTTCATCGACGAGATCCACACGGTGATCGGCGCCGGCGCCACCTCGGGCGGTGCCATGGATGCCTCCAACCTGCTCAAGCCCGCCCTGGCCGCCGGCCTGCTGCGCTGCATCGGCTCGACCACCTACAAGGAATACCGCCAATATTTCGAAAAGGACCGGGCCCTGGTACGCCGATTCCAGAAGATCGACGTGGCCGAGCCTTCCATCCCCGACACCATCGAGATCCTCAAGGGCCTCAAGCCCTATTACGAGGAGTATCACAAGCTGCGCTACACCAACGACGCCATCAAGGCGGCGGTGGAGCTCTCGGCCAAATACATCAATGACCGCAAGCTGCCGGACAAGGCGATCGACGTCATCGATGAAACCGGTGCTTCGCAGATGCTGGTGACCGAAAGCCGGCGCAAGAAGACGATCGGCGTCAAGGAGATCGAGGCGACCATCGCCACCATGGCGCGCATCCCGCCCAAGACCGTGTCGAAGGACGATACCGAGACGCTGAGGAACCTGGAGACCAACCTGAAAAGGGTTGTTTACGGGCAGGACAAGGCGATCAAGCAGCTTTCGGCGGCGATCAAGCTGGCCCGTGCCGGCCTGCGCGACCCGGAAAAGCCGATCGGCAACTACCTGTTCTCGGGCCCGACGGGCGTCGGCAAGACCGAAGTCGCCCGCCAGCTCGCCTCGGTGCTCGGCATCAACCTGCTGCGCTTCGACATGTCCGAATATATGGAGCGCCACACGGTGTCGCGCCTGATCGGTGCGCCTCCCGGCTATGTCGGCTTCGACCAGGGCGGTCTGCTCACCGACGGTATCGACCAGAACCCGCATTGCGTGCTGCTGCTGGACGAGATCGAGAAGGCCCATCCGGACCTGTTCAACATCCTGTTGCAGGTGATGGATCACGGCAAGCTTACCGATCACAACGGCAAGAGTGTCGATTTCCGCAACGTGATCCTGATCATGACGACCAATGCCGGTGCGTCCGATCTGGCCAGGGCGGCCTTCGGCTTCACCAAGAACAAGCGTGAGGGCGACGACACCGAGGCGATCAACCGTCTGTTCACGCCGGAGTTCCGCAACCGCCTGGATGCGACCATTGCTTTCGACCATCTGTCGCAGGAGATCGTCAGCCAGGTCGTCGACAAGTTCATCGCGCAGCTCGAAGTCCAGCTTGCCGATCGCCATGTCGCGGTGGAGCTCTCCAACGATGCCCGCACCTGGCTGGTGGCCAATGGCTATGACGAGTTCATGGGCGCCCGGCCGATGGCTCGCCTGATCCAGCAGGCGATCAAGACGCCGCTGGCCGACGAGGTGCTGTTCGGCCGGCTGAAATCGGGCGGTGCCGTGCGCGTGACGGTCGTCACCAACGAAGAGGGCAAGCAGGAACTGGGCTTCGAATATCCGGCAGGCCCGGCCAAGCCCAAGCCCGAACCGGTGGTGGCGGACAACAGCCAGGCCTCGGCCAAGAAGCCGAAGGCCAAGCCGAAGGGACCGCCGCAGCGCGAGCCCGACGCACCGGCTGGCGCGGAGTAGGCTCTTTCCCGCAAGGGGCTGATGAAAATCGATTGGGCGCGAAGCGGGCAACGTTTCGCGCCCTTATTCGTTGAAGGATGTCAATCTGGAGATTGACACTCCAATCCAAAGCAAGCGCCTCGGCGAGCTGATCGAGATCCAGCGAGCTGGTCTGCTTGGTGATGCGGTGAGCTAGGTCTTCATTCTCGCATCGTTACGCCGAAGACCGACGCCATCTTCTCATTACGATGCTCTAGGACTCGACGGCGGCATCCTGTGCCGCAGCGGATGCGACATGGGTCTCGACACCGCTTCGGTACACCCTCTCGTGAAAAGCGGCGGGAATGTCGTCGCTGACCAGGATGTCGACATCCTCAAGCGAGCCGAGCCTGACCAGCGCCCTTTTGCCGAATTTCGTGCTGTCCACGGCCAGGATGGTGCGCTCGGTTTGCGCCAAGGCGGCAGTGACGGCCGAGACCTCGGCATAGTCGTCGTCACAGATGTCGCCGGCCTGGTCGATGCCGCTGACCGAGATCACGGCGTAGTCGAATTTGAAGCGGCGGATATAGTCTGCCGTATCCTCGCGGAAGACGCCACCATCCACCGGCCGCACGAAGCCGCCGGGAATCGCCAAGGCGAAATTGGAATTCTCGCTGAAAATGGTGGCCACACGCAGGCTATAGGTGACGATCCTAAGGTCTCGCCGCTGCAGCAGCGCGTAGGCGATCGCTTCGCAGGTTGTTCCGGTGTCCATGAAGATCGCCGCCCCGTCTGGGACGACCTGGGCGACGAGAGCAGCCACCCGGGCCTTCAGGGAGGCGTTTTCGATACGCCGCTGGCGGCGGGTAACGGCGTCCACCGGTGTGGCGATCGTGGCCCCGCCATGCAGGCGACGCACCTGGCCGGTGGCTTCCAGCGCGATGATATCCCGACGGGCAGTCTGGGTTGTCACGGCAAAGCGTTCGGCGATCTCCTCGATCGAAAGATAATGGCTGCGCTCGAGCAGCCGCAGCAGTTCGGCTTGCCGGTTCGATTTCTTGGTGCCGTCGCCAAGCGCATATTCGTCGAGCTGCGTCATCTGGCCTGCTTAGTTTCGCCTTGGGTCCAATGTCCATCCCCGCGGAAATGTTTCAAGGAAAATGTCGTCCGGAAACGTCGATGATCCCCGGCATTACCCGATGCGACGTCGTGGAGCCTTTTGCGTTCTGCAGCCAACGCAGGGGAGCGACAAAAATGTCAATAAAGCAACATTTCTACTTCCCTGCCTAACCCCATCTTTCAGCGAAGCTAGGGGTCCAGGTCGAGTCTAGCGTGAGATTTTTATTTGTTTTCTTCCAATTATGGCTATTTTTCGAGCTGCTCTTCCAATGCGGTGACAGCTCCGAGCGTGCCTTTAGCATCGCAGGTCCGATAAATTGTAATAAACATGACATTTGCGTGTGCCACCACGGACAATGTGGGCGGCAAAATGTTGCTTTGATCAAGCTGGATGCTCTGAGCAGATCCGGTCATGGCCGCCCCGCATGATTGATTTTATGGGGTAGTCCAATGGCTATTGGGGATGGCGGGCGCACATGTCGGTTCAGGTTTTTCGGCATTGGTACGCGCTTGTTGTGCGGGGTTGCGCTGTGCGCCTTGGCGTCGACGCCGAGCCTGGCCCAGGAAGACGGCACGCTGCGGATCATGACGCTGAACATCTGGAATCAGTTCAAGCAGAATCCAGAAGTCGTAGCCGACTTCATGACCAAGGCTAATTTCGACATCCTTGGCATGCAGGAAGTCAACGGCAGCCGATACGTTTCCGATATTCCCGGCTTCCTCGAAGAGGCAGGTCTGGGAACCTATGGGAAGGTCCAGATCGGGGATATCGGCGTCATATCTCGGCTGCCGGGAAGCTTTGGCACCTATGTTCTGCCGGGCATTTCCACGCAAGGCCGCAACATCAGCTACACGGTAACCGGTCAGCAGGGAGGGCGGCCGGAGACGTTGGTCGGCACCGTCCATCTCGACTACAGCGACGGCTCGCAGGGGCGCGTCAAGGAAGCCCAGGCTCTCAATGACTGGGCGAAGACGTCTTCGCGCCCTGTCATCCTCCTGGGTGATTTCAATGCGGGCGACGTCGCTGAGCGCGGGCTGCACAGCGCGGCACAACAGTCCTATCTGTTTGCCGGATATGTCGTCGGCTCCTATGGAGACAATGCGCTCTACAAGAAGCTGAGGGAGGAATATCTGGGCTCGGACCAGCTTGCCAAGGCCCAGGAATATTTCGACGACATGCGGTCCGGTGGCAAGGGCAAGGAGAAATATCGCAGCGTCATCCAGGCCTATTTCGATGCCAACAGGAGCAAATATCCGGGCATCACCAGCATCAGCCAGATGAGCTGGCGGCAATGGGAGGAAATCATCGCACTCGATGCCCAGACCAAGGGCATCGCGTTCAAGGACGAGACCCATCCGGTCGCCGACAATCAACCGGTGACGATGAATGTCCTCAAGAAGCAATATATGCTTCTTCAAACGGAAGCCGAGCGTGAGCGCTATAAGCCGCATGATTTCAACGACGGCAGTTCGACCTGGCCCTCTGCCGGGGAGGACGATACCAACACCTGGCAGAGCTGGGATCGCACCAAGATCGACCACTTCCTGGCCTCACGTCCCTTTGGCAAATGGTATGTTCTCGCCGACGACCCGAACGATCCCTATTTGGGGGTCATCAAGGATGTGTATGTAACCAAGCCCGATGGCACGAAAGCACCGATATCCGACCATGAGCCGGTAGCCCATGAGATCAAATGGATCGGTCCTGCCCTTCAGACCTACACCGAGACCGCTGGCGGCGCACAGCCTGACAAGACACGCCTGGTTTGGGGCGAGGAGGCCAATACCTTCGACAAGGACGGCAAGGCGTTCTTCCTCACCCGCAACAATATGCGCAGGGACGTCTATCTCGGACAGATCGCCGATGCGAACGGCAATCCGATTCTCGCCGGGCTGACACTGGAGGAGAAGAAGACCCTGCTGGATTGCGCAAGCAAGGATCCGCGCTTCCAGCAGGCGATCCGCGAGTATTGCATCGACGACCATTCCTTCATCGGGGAGACGCTGGTCAAGGACAAGGGCGTTCTCATCGTCGAAGAGGATGCGGCACTCGGCACTTCGCAGGCCAAGCTCCGGCTTGCCGATGGCACGCTGCGCATCATCGGCAACGACATGCACGGTCTCGATCGGGCCCTGGTGCTCGAGGGCGCCGGCGGGACGCTCGACATTGCCAGCGCGGGCAATGCCGTAACTTTGGGCCAGACGATCACGGGCGAGGGCGGCCTCACCAAGCTCGGGGCGGGCGGGCTTCGCCTCACCGGCACGGGCACCTATGCGGGGCCGACCCAGGTGAAGCAGGGAACGCTGGTGGTCGATGGCTCGCTGACCTCGTCGGTGACCATCGACCGGGGCGCGGTGCTTGGCGGCGGTGGCATCATCGGCGGCCTCGACGCCAAGTCGGGCGGCCTGGTCACCCCGACCGGGGCCGGCGTGCTGATGGTGAAGGGCGATGCCCTCTTCGGGCAGGGCAGCTATTACCAGGTGGATGTCGGTGCCGGCGACAGGGCGGACCGGATCGCGGTGACCGGCAAGGCGACGCTGGACGGCGGCACCGTCCTGATCGGTGCCCAGGGCGGTAATGGCCTGTTGAGCAAGGAGCAGTTGCTCGCGCTTTATGGCAAGGAATACACCATCCTGACCGCCGAAGGCGGTGTCAGCGGACGCTTCGAGGGCGCTCTGCCGGACTACGCCTTCCTCGGGGCCAGCTTCGGCTATGACCCCGCCCAGGTGACAATGACCATCGGCCGCAATGGCCGCAGCTTTTCGAGCGTCGGCCAGACGGCCAATCAGCGGGCTGCCGCGGCCGGCTTGGAATCACTGGGAAGGGGGAATGCCCTCTTCGATGACTTCCTGGTGGCCAATGCCGGCGCCGATCTTGGCGGGCACCTGGCCTCGCTGTCGGGGGAGGTCAATGTAACAGCGCAGACTGCCCTGATCGAAGGTGACAGCCAGTTGGGCGCCATGGCAACCGATCGCTTGCGTTCGGCTTTCGAGACGACGGCGGCAGCGGGCCTGCCGACGACGGGGAGCGGCGCGGCTTCGGCCATGCCCATGCAGTTTGCCTCGCTCGGCAATTCGACTGCGCCTGCGGGTTCGCCTTCACCGGTAGCGCCTCCTGCGGCAGACGGGCTTTCTGTCTGGGGGCAGGGTTTCGGCTCCTGGGGGCGTACCGGCAGCACCGGCAACGCTGCCGGCATGACGCGCAACAGCGGCGGTTTCCTGTTTGGCGCCGATGCGCCCATATCGCTCGGCGAGACGGATGTGCGGCTCGGTGCACTGGCAGGCTATAGCCGTACCAGCTTCAGCACCCGGGGCTTGGGCAGCGGCGACAGCGACAACTACCACCTGGGCCTCTATGCCGGCACGATGGTGGGTCAACTCGCCCTGCGTGCGGGCGCCTTCTACACCTGGCACGACATCTCCACCAGCCGCGTGGCGGCCGGGCAGGGCATCAATGCCGACTACCGGGCCGGCACGGCACAGGTTTTTGGCGAGGCCGGCTATAATCTGCGCTTCGGTGCCGTTGGTTTCGAACCCTTCGCCAATCTCGCTTTCCTCGATCTGCGCGCAGATAGCTTCCATGAGCGCGGCGGCAATGCGGCGCTTGCGGCATCGTCCTCCAATACGGACGTCACCTTCAGCACGCTGGGGCTGCGGGCCTCCACCGACTTCGAACTTGCCAGCCTGACGGCGCGCGTCAGTGCCACGCTCGGCTGGCGCCACGCCTTCGGCGATACCACGCCGCACGGAACGTTCGCGTTCGACGGCGGCACGCCGTTCGGTGTGGAGGGCGTGCCGATTGCCGAAAACGCTCTCGTGGCCAGGGCCGGGCTCGATCTTGCCCTCAGCCAGTCGGCGACGCTGAGCGTGGCCTATGGCGGCCAGTTTGCCCGCCGGGGCAGTTTCGACCAGAACGTATCGGGCAAGTTCAGCCTCCGGTTCTGACCGGCAAGACCAGGCTGCCTCAATCTCTGAGACGTTCGCCGCCGGATATCGATGCATCGATATCCGGCGGCTTCATTGTGTCATTTTCGAAGGCCGCAATTTGTATCGGATAGTATAATTCAATCGATTGACTGAAAATCGAATTTCGACTATGAGTTGCGTCATGGTCAAGAAACAATCCGCTCCTCCGGCCCCGAGCGGCCGCGGTGATGCAACCCGCGAGAAGCTGCTCGATGCGTCGATCGGCGTGTTCGGTCGCTATGGCTTCGACGGCGCTTCGACGCGCATGCTGGCGGATGCCGCCAGCGTCAACCTGCAGGCGATTCCCTATTATTTCGGCAGCAAGGAAGGGCTCTACGTTGCGACGGCCGATCATATCGCCAGCCTGATTTCATCCCATGTTGGCGGCCTGGGAGGGCGCATCCGAGCGCGCCTCGCCGAAGCCACGGGCGGGGGCACGACCATCGATCGGCAGGAGGCGCAGGCCTTTCTGACCGAGCTGGCGCAGGCCATGGCAGTCCTGTTCATCGGGCCGATCTCCGAGCCGCTGGCGCGCTTCCTCATCCGTGAGCAGATGGAGCCGACCGAGGCTTTCGAACGTATCTTCGCGCAGGTGATGAAGCCCATGCTCGAGGCGGCGAGCATGCTGGTGGGCATCGTGCTGGGCGAGAATGGGCTTACTCGTCACGTCAAGCTGCGCACCCTTTCTCTGCTTGGCGGCCTGATGGTTTTCCGGGTCGCGCATGCGGCCGTGAAGCGCCATCTCGCCTGGGACACCATCGGTGCCGACGAGGTGGAAACCGTGCGGCGCCATGCCGGTGAACTCGTCGCTGCCCTTGCTGCGGAAGGAGGCCGCTCATGAAGAAGGCTGCCGTTCCCATCGTTCTGCTGGCACTCGCCGGTGGTGCGCTCGCTGCCTGGTGGTTCGATCTGCCCCAACGCATGGGCTGGGTCGAACGCGCGGAGAAAGAGCTGGTCCTCTACGGCAATGTCGATATCCGCCAGGTGCAGCTCGGCTTTCGAGTCAGCGGCAAGCTCGCCGAGACCCTGGTGGACGAAGGCGATAGCGTGAAGGCGGGCGATATGCTCGCCCGGCTGGACAACAGGCCTTACCAGGACCTGGTCGAGGTGGCGCAGGCGCAGGCGGCCGGCCAGCGCGCCACGCTCGCCAAGCTGGAAGCAGGCCCTCGCGTTTCCGAGATCGCGCAGGCAAGGGCCGTCCTCGCCGAACGCCAGGCCGATCTCATCAATGCCGAACAGAGCTACACCCGCTCCTTCCAGCTCCGGCCGAGCGGCACCGTCTCGCAGGGCGGGCTTGACCAGGCGATCGCGGCGCGCGATGCGGCGCTGGCCCGGGTGAACGCGGCCAGGGAAGCCCTGACACTGTTGCAGGAGGGCACGCGCGCCGAGGATATCGCCGCCGCCAAGGCCAGCCTGGAGGCGGCCGAGGCCAACCTTGCTTCGGCCCGGACGACCACCGCCGACACCATCCTGGTCGCGCCGGCCGATGGCGTCATTCTCTCTCGTGTCCGCGAGAAGGGAGCGATCCTGGCTCCCAACGACATCGCTTTCGTGCTGTCGCTCACCAAGCCTGTCTGGATCCGGGCCTTCATTGCGGAAACCCATCTCGGCCGCGTCCATACCGGCACGATGGTGGAGGTGCGTTCGGATACCGATCCGGCCAAGCGCTACAAGGGGCGCGTGGGCTTCGTCTCGCCGGTCGCCGAATTCACGCCGAAGACGGTGGAGACACCGGAACTGCGCACTGATCTGGTCTATCGCCTGCGCATCGTGGTCGACGAGCCGGACAGTGCGCTCCTGCAGGGCATGCCGGTGACGGTGCGCCTCGCCGATATGGCTGCCGAGCAAGGCGGCAAGCCCTGAAAGGCACCGATATGACCGACGCAGTCGTCCAGATTTGCGGCGTCAGCAAACGCTTCGGCGGAACGATCCAGGCGCTCGACGGCATCGAGGCTTCGATCCGGCCGGGCGAGATCACCGGGCTGGTCGGCCCCGACGGCGCCGGAAAAACCACGCTGATCCGCCTGATGACGGGCCTGATGCTGCCTGACGAGGGCCGCCTGCAGGTGCTCGGCTTCGACACCGCCCGCGATGCGGCTTCGATCCAGGCGGCGATCGGCTACATGCCCCAGCGCTTCGGTCTCTATGAGGACCTGTCGGTGCAGGAGAATCTCGATCTCTATGCCGATCTGCGCGGGCTGCCCAAGAGCGAGCGGGCCGCCACCTTCGAGGAATTGCTGGCCTTCACCGATCTCGGCCCCTTCAACAGCCGCCTGGCCGGTCGGCTCTCTGGCGGCATGAAGCAGAAGCTGGGACTGGCCTGCGCGCTGCTCAAGAAGCCGCGCCTGCTGCTGCTCGACGAGCCGGGGGTGGGCGTCGACCCGATTTCGCGGCGCGATCTGTGGAAGATGGTGGAGGATCTGACCCATGAGGGCATCGGCGTGGTCTGGTCCACCGCCTATCTCGACGAGGCCCAGACCTGCGACCGCGTGCTGCTATTGAATCGGGGCAAGCTGCTGTTTGCCGGAGTTCCCTCCGAACTCACCAGCAAGGTCGAGGGCCGCGTGTTCCGTCTCGGCGATATCGAGGGCCGACGCCGTCCGGCGCTGTCGCGGGCGCTCGCGGTGCCGGGGATCGTCGATGGCGTCATTCAGGGCCAGGCCATCCGGCTGGTGACGGCGGCCGGGGCGGGCTTTGCCGAGGAGGCTGCACGCGCCGCGGGTGCTCGTGCAAAGCCGCAGCCGATACAGCCGCGCTTCGAGGATGCCTTCGTCGATCTGCTCGGGGGCGGCCCCGGCGGACGCTCGCGGCTTGCCGAGGCGGCGCGGACCCTGCCCGTCGAGGAGGGGCAACCCGTGATCGAGGCGCGGGGGTTGACCAAGCATTTCGGCGATTTCGCTGCGGCGCAGGATATTTCCTTCGAGATCCCGCGTGGCCAGATCTTCGGGCTCTTGGGGCCGAACGGTGCCGGCAAGTCCACCACCTTCAAGATGCTGTGCGGCTTGCTCAAGCCCACGGGCGGCGAGGGGCGCGTCGCCGGCTTCGACCTCAGGCGCGACTCGGCCGAGGCCCGCAATCGCCTGGGCTACATGGCCCAGAAATTCTCGCTTTATGGCGATCTCAGCGTGGCGCAGAACCTCGCCTTTTTTGCTGGCGTCTATGGCCTGACCGGCGCTCGCAAGCGCGAACGCATCGAACTGATGACCGAGATCTTCGATTTCGGCCCGCGAAGAGGCATGTCCGCCAAGGATCTGCCGCTCGGCCTCAAGCAGCGCCTGGCGCTTGCCTGCGCCGTCATGCACGAGCCGGAAGCGCTCTTTCTCGACGAGCCGACATCGGGGGTCGACCCGATCACGCGGCGCGAATTCTGGACCCATATCAACGCGCTCGTCGAGAAGGGCGTGACCGTGCTGGTCACCACCCATTTCATGGACGAGGCCGAATATTGCGACCGGATTTCGCTGATCTATCGCGGGCGCTCGATTGCGCTGGGTTCGCCTGACGAACTCAAGGCACTGGTTGCCGATGCCGCCAATCCCGATCCGACCATGGAGGATGCCTTCGTCGCGCTGGTGCAGGGTTCGGAGGCGAAGGCGGCATGAGCGAGCACGAACCAGCGCCCTCAACTGCGGCCGGGGAAACCGCGCGGCCATCCGTCGCGGCGGACCGCTCCGCCCGGCTGTCGCGCTTCGCCGCCCTGGTTCGCAAGGAAAGCTATCAGATCGTCCGCGATCCCAGCTCCATCCTGATCGCCTTCGTGCTGCCCCTGATCCTGCTCTTCCTCTTCGGCTACGGCGTTTCCCTGGACGCCACCCGCACCCGTGTGGGGCTGGTCCTCGAGGATCCATCGCCGCTGACCCGCGACATCGCCGCAAGCTTCCAGGCCTCGGGCTATTTCGAAGTCAGGCAGGGGCATGACCGGCGCGAATTCGAGGAGGACCTGATCGTGGGCCGGATCAGGGGTATCATCGTCATTCCCTCGACCTTCGCTGCCGATTTTGCCTCCGCCACCGGGCCAGCGATCCAGATTCTCGTCGATGGTTCGGATCCGAACAACGCGAATTTCGTGCAGAACTATGCCCGCGGCGTCATCGCCACCTGGGCGGCGATTCGAGGGGGCGAGCGAGGTGTCGGCCAGCCGGCGATCGAGGTGCAACAGCGTTTCTGGTTCAACCCGGAGCTGACCAGCCGCAACTTCCTGGTTCCCGGTTCCATCGCCATCGTCATGGCGCTGATCGGCACGCTGCTGACCTCGCTGGTGGTGGCCCGTGAATGGGAGCGCGGCACCATGGAAGCGATGATGGCGACGCCCGTCAGTGCCGCCGAGTTGCTGGCCGGCAAGCTCATACCCTATTTCCTGCTTGGCCTGGCTTCTATGACCCTGTGCGTGCTGGTGGCGGTCCTCCTGTTCGGCGTGCCTTTCCGGGGCTCGCTGCTGGCGCTCTATGCCTTGTCGGCCAGTTTCCTCATCCCGGCACTGGGGCAGGGGCTCCTGATCTCGGCCGCCACCAAGAACCAGTTCCTGGCTTCGCAGCTCGCGCTGATCTCGGCCTTCCTTCCGGCTTTCCTGCTGTCGGGCTTCCTGTTCGAGATCAATTCGATGCCTCGGGTGATCCAGTGGATCACCTTGATCCTGCCCGTGCGCTATCTGATCCCCAGCCTGCAATCGGTATTCCTGGCCGGTGACATCTGGCCGATGTTCCTCAAGGCCATCGCGGTGATGCTCTTTATCGGCTTCGTCTTCTTCCTGGCTGCGGCCCGCAGCACCCGCAAGAGGATCGGCTGAGATGGGACTGGTGCGCCTCAGGGCCCTGATCATCAAGGAGTTGCTGGGGATCCTGCGGGATCCCAAGAGCCGCATCATCCTGGTGGTGCCACCCATCCTCCAGCTCCTGGTGTTTTCCTTCGCCGCCACGCTGGAGGTGAAGAATGTCGACCTTCTCGTGCTCAACCGCGACAACGGCGCCTGGAGCCAGGAGCTGATCCGACGCGTCGAGGGCTCGCCCACCTTCCGCTCCGTCCGCCGCACGCAGGATCCCTTAGAGCTGCGCACCGCCATCGACAGGCAGGAGGTCATTGCTGCCATCGAGATCGGCCCAACCTTTTCCCGCGATATCGAGGCGCGTCGGCCGGCCGATCTCGGCCTCGTCCTCGATGGCCGCAAGTCCAATGCCTCCCAGATCGTGGCAGGTTATCTCAACCAGATCGCCTCCGGCCTCGGCGCCGACACCGCCCTTGGCAAGGCTGCCGGCGGTCGGGCCATCGACGTGGTCGTGCGCAACTGGTTCAATTCGAACCTGACCTTCCAATGGTTCATGGTGCCCAATCTGGTAGCCGCCATCGCGCTCTTGATCGGGCTGATCGTCACGGCCTTGTCGATCGCGCGCGAGCGGGAACTCGGCACCTTCGACCAACTCATGGTCTCGCCGTTGCGCACGCACGAAATCCTGTTGGGCAAGGTGCTGCCGCCCATGCTGATCGGGACCTTCCATCTGACCGTTTATATCGTGGCTGCCGTCATGATCTTCGGGGTGCCGCTGCGGGGCTCCTTGCTGCTGCTCTATGGCAGCGCGGTCTTCTATCTCCTCGCCGTGGCTGGCATCGGCCTGTTCATCTCGGCCCTGTCGACCACCCAGCAGCAAGCCATCCTCGGAGCCTTTCTCTTCCTGGTGCCGGCCATGCTGCTCTCCGGCTTTGCCACGCCGATCGAGAACATGCCGGCCTGGCTGCAGCCGATCACGGTCATCAACCCGCTGCGCTATTTCCTGGTGATCGTGAAGGGCGTGTTCCTGCGCGACCTGCCTCTGGAGGCGGTGGTGGCCAACACCTGGCCGATGGCTGTCATCGCAGCCGTTTCGCTGGCGGCGGCCAGCTGGCTGTTCCGCCGGCGATTGGAGTGACCTGCGAGCGCGGACTTCCAGCCCACTCTTGGAAACACTTCGCAGACAGGATCAAGAGCAGACAGGATGTCCGCGCTCCAATGCCCTTGCCAATCACTCCCATCCAAGCCACAGATTCTTCCCCCGCCACCGCCAGGGCCCCATCCCATGAAGATCACCGCCATCCGTGCCACGCCGATCAACCTGCCGATCGAGGCACCCTATTGGTGGTCTTTCGGCTGGCTGCCGGGGTCCTCGCGCTGCGTGGTCGAGGTGGAGACGGACGAGGGCCTCACCGGGCTCGGCGAAGCGGCCTCCTGGCTCGCCTGCGCCATCGTCGAGCGGATGGCGCCTGCCCTGATCGGGCGCGACGCCCACGACATCGCCGGCGCCGAACTCATCTGCCTGCCGAGCTGGCGCGGCGTGACCTCCACTATCGACTTCGCCTCGATCAGGGCTTTCGCCGCCATCGAGACGGCGCTGTGGGATATCAAGGGCAAGGCGGCGGGGCGCCCGCTCTACGACCTGCTCGGCGGAGCCGTGCGCAAGAAGATCGCCTTCGCCGATTATTTCGGCTTCCGCCAGGCTAGGAACGGCAGGGGTGGCGAGCTCACGCCGGAAGCCGTGGCGGAATATTGCGTTGGCCTGAAGGAGCGGTTCGGCACCACCATCTTCGAGGGCAAGCTCTGCACCCGCGATCCGGAGCCCAGCATCGAGGCGCTCCGGCTGATGCGCCGGCAGCTCGGACCCGATGCGATCATCCGCATCGATTCCAACATGGCCTATTCGGTGACCGAGGCCAAACGCATTGCCAGCCGTATCGAGGATCTCGACATCCGCAACTGGGAAGAGCCCTGCGCCACCTTCGAGGAGATGGCGAGCTTGCGCCGGCACACCACCATTCCGTTCTCCGGACACAATGTCGATATCCAGAAGGCGGTGGCGCTCGGCGTGCCCGATGCCATCGTTACCGACGTCAATGTGCATGGCGGCATCGGTCGCACGGTGCGTTTCATCGGTGCCTGCGAAGCGATGGGCATCGATTTCTGGTGCTACAGCGCCAATACCGGCATCGGCAGCGCCGTCTATCTGCATCTCAGCGCTGCCTTCTCCCATCTGCGCGAGCCCAGCCAGTCGCTGTTCCGCATGCAGCCCTACGACGTGGTGGAAGAAGGCGTCTTCGCACCGATCGACAATCTCGTCGCCGTGCCGGAGGGGCCTGGACTGGGCGTCACCTTGTCGAAAGACAAGCTCGCCTTCTGCCACAAGCTGTTCCTGGAGGAGGGCCCCTACAGCCAGCATCATGACCCGGAGGAGCCGGGCCGCTACAAGAGGTTGCCCTTGCGCTGAGAGCGCAAGCCCTCAGGCCAGCCGGCCATAGCGCCGCATCAGCTCCATCAAGGGCGCGTGCGGCAGGGCCTTGATCAGGAAACGATCATGCGGCGTGCCGCCGGCATCCTCGGCGGCGAGCATGGCGTTGACCACGGCCTCCTCGACGCTGTCGACCACGGCGAGATAGGCTGGATCGAGCCGTTCGTCGTTGAGGATCTCGATGCCGAAACGCGGCGGGGCACGGTGCAGCATCGGCCTTGCATTGGCGGTGGAGAAGGCCAGGAAGATGTCGCCGGAATTGTTGCCGCCTGGTGTGCCGTTGCGGCCGATGCCGATGGCGGCCCGGCGCGCCAGGCGCTGGAGCTGGTGCGGGGCGAGCGGCAGGTCGGTGGCGATGACGACGATGATCGAGCCGCGCTCCTGCAACTGGCTCTGCGGCGTGCCGTCGCGAAGGTGCTCGCCGACCGGTACGCCGCGGATGGTCAGCCAGTCGCGCTGGCCATGATTGGCCTGCACCAGCGTGCCGATGGTGTAGGAGATGCCGTCGAGCTCGACGATGCGTGACGCCGTGCCGGTACCGCCCTTGAAGCCATAGGTGATCATGCCGGTGCCGCCACCGCAATTGCCTTCGCGCACGGGACCGGGGGCGGCGGCGTCGAGGGCGGCGCGAACATCGGCCTCGGACACGGCAAGGGCGTTGATGTCGTTCAGCACCCCATCATAGGTCTCGGCGATGACGGGCATGATCCAGAGGAAATCGTCGCTGTCATAGGTCGAGGCGTAGCGCTCGAGCATCCATTTCACCGTGGCGTGATGCGCCATGCCGATGGCGTGGGTGTTGGTGATCACCACCGGCCCGATGAAGCTGCCGCCATCCTCGATCCAATGGGTGCCGGTCATCTCGCCATTGCCGTTGAAGCGGTGGACGCCGGCATAAACAGGAACCGGCGTCGGCGAGGCCCAATGCGGCAGGATGGCGGTGACGCCGGTGCGCAATGGCCTCTTGCGGCCGGGGCGAGGTTCGTTCTCGAGAAGGGTGGTGAAGCCGACGCCGACCCCTTCCACATCGGTAATGGCATTATGCAGACCCGTCTTGCCCGAAAAGGGCAGGCCGAGGTCGCGGGCGCGGGGCTTGCGCCCGGGAGGATTGGCTTGTGTCATGCTGGTCAATTCTGGCGAGAGCGGAGGTAGAGGCCGAGCGAGGCGACCACGAAGGAGAAGGCAAGCATCATCACGGCGATCGCGTTGATCTCCGGTTTGATGCCACGGCGAAGCATGGAGAAGATGAACATCGGCAGGGTGGTGACGTCGACGCCGGCGATGAAATAGGTGATCACCAGATCGTCCATCGAGATGATGAAGGCGAGCAGCGCACCCCCGACGATACCGGGCAGAAGCTGCGGGAACACCACCTTGCGGAATGTCGTCCATTCATTGGCGCCGAGATCGGCCGAAGCATGCTCCAGCGTCCGGTCCATGCCGGCAAGGCGGGCGGAGACGACGATGAAGACGTAGGAGATCAGGAAGGTGCACTGGCCGATGATGATCGTCTTCAGCCCGAGCTCGATGCCGGCATTGACGAAGAAGATCAGCAGCGCGATGCCGAGCACGATGTCCGGCATCAGCATGGGCATGAAGAGCGAGGCTCGATAGAAGCGGGCGCCGAAGAAGGCATAGCGGTGCAGGGCGATGGCAAGCGCCGTGCCGAAGATGGTGGCGATCGCCGTGGTCGCCCCGGCGATGACGAGGCTGTTCCTGACGGCGCGCAGGAGCTGGTCGGTCGATTCGATATAAAGGGCGCTCTCCGAGATCGCGGTCTTGAAACCGAGGACCTGGGCGTACCACTCGGTGGTGAAGCCGCTCCAGGTCATCATGTTCACTGGATTGGCGTTGAACGAATAGACCGCAATCACCGCGAGCGGCACATAGATGAAGGCGAAGAACAGGGCCGTATAGGCGACGAGGCCACCGCGGGCGAGGAAGCGAACGGCTTTCATGCGCCGCCTCCCTGGCCTGCCGCCGCAGGGCGGCGGTTGGAGGTGAAGACATAGACCATCAACAGCACGAGCATCACGCTCATCACCATCATGGCCAGCGCCGAGCCGAAGGGCCAGTTGCGGGCGGACAGGAATTGCTGCTCGATCAGATTGCCGAGCATCATCACCTTGGCGCCGCCGAGAATGGCCGGCACCACGAAATTGCCGAGTGCCGGGATGAAGACGATGATGGCGCCGCCGGCGATGCCGGGGGCGGTCAGCGGCAGGATGATGCGCAGGAAGGTGCGGATCGGTCCGGCGCCGAGATCGAGCGAGGCGCGTACCAGCGTCCAGTCGAGCTTCTCCACGCTGGCATAAACAGGCATGAACATGAAGGGAATGTAGACATAGACCATGCCCAGGATAATGGCGCCGTCGGTGTAGATGAGATCGAGCGGACGGGCGATCAGCCCGGTCGACAGCAGCGCCTCGTTGACCAGGCCCGTCTGGCGCAGGATCAGCACCCAGACGAACAGGCGCACGATCAGGCTGGTGAAGAAGGGCAGGGTGATCAGGAAGAGACAGAAATTCTTCCAGCGTGCTGGCAGGCTGGCGATGCAGAAGGCGGCCGGATAGCACACGATCAAGGCGGTCAGCACTGTGAAAGCAGCGATCTTCAGGGAACGCAGGAAGATCGCGATGTAGATCGGATCGAATTCCTCGAAGGCCGGGTTGGCAAAGCCGAGGATGCGCCCGAAATTATCGGGATAGAAGCTCCGTTCCACCCCGCCATAGAGGCCCGGGGTGAGGAAGCTGGTGACCATCATGATGGCAAGCGGCACCAGGAAGAAGAGGGCGAGGAAGGCGCTGACAGGTCCGAGGAGCAGGGAAAGTTCGACACGGCGGCGGCTGGCAATGGACATGTCAGATGCTCGCTCCCGGCTCGATGAGGTGGACGGCGCCAGGATCGTAGGAGATCCGCGCCCGGCGGCTTTGCTCGATGGCTCCGACGGCCTCGCGGCGCGTGGCGGGCACTTCGACCACGATCGGCCGGCCCTGGCCCGTGTGCCCGAACAATTCGAAGGACGAGCCCACGAAGACGATTTGCCTGAGTTCGATATCGAGGCCGGGCAGGCTGGCGTCATTGTCTGCCAGGAGGAACTGCTCGGGCCGGATCAGGGCGGTGGCGCTGCCGGATGCCGACGTCCGTGCCGTGCGATGGCGGATCGTCGTGCCGTCCTCCGTCACCAGTTCATCACCCCGGACCTTGCCCTCGAACAGGTTGCTGGCGCCCACGAAGGTGGCGACGAAAATATTGGCGGGGTGGTCGTAGACGTTGCGCGGCGTGTCGAGCTGCTGGATGCGGCCGCCCGAAAGTACGGCCACGCGATCGGACATGGTCAGGGCTTCCTGCTGGTCGTGGGTCACGAAGATGAAGGAGATGCCGAGCTCGTGCTGCAGCGTCTTGAGCTCGATCTGCATGGCCTGGCGCAGGTTCTTGTCGAGCGCCGACAAGGGTTCGTCCAGGAGGACGAGCTTGGGCCGGGCGATGATGGCGCGGGCGAGGGCAACCCGCTGCTGCTGCCCGCCGGATAGCTGGCGCGGCCGCCGGCTTTCGGTGCCTTCCAGGCCGACCATGCGCAGCGCGGCGGTGACGCGCTGCAGGCGCTCGGCCTTGCCGATGCCGGCGATTTCGAGGGCATAGCCGGTATTCTCGCCCACCGTCATATGCGGGAAGAGAGCATAGTTCTGGAACACTGTGTTGACGGGGCGCCGATAGGGTGGGCGATCGGTGATGTCCTCCCCGTCGATGAGGATACGCCCTGCGTCGAGCTCGACGAAACCGCTGATGGCGTGGAGCAAAGTGGTCTTGCCGCAGCCGGAGGGGCCGAGAAGCGTAAGGAACTCATTGCGGCGCACATCGAGATCGATCGCGTCCAATGCGGTCACGCTGCGTCCCTCCGGCGTGGGGAAGGCCTTGGCCGCTCCCTCTAGCCGGACGATCGAATCCTGCATCTGTCTTCCCTCGAAATGTTATTAAAATAACTCTTGTTATGTTAAGATATTTGGATACCATTTATTGAGTGAAGTCAACGGCCGGCAGAAGCCGTGACCAGCAAAGCGCGATGGGAAACCGGGCCCGGGAGGTCCGTGCCGGGCGCTGCCATCAGAGGAGAATTTGGATGACCAAGACCATTGATACGGCCGGTCGAGGCCGGACGAGGCGGCGTGCCTGGTGCGCGGGCCTGGCCTTGTCACTCGCGGCGCTGCTGGCGGCGGGCAGCGCTTGGGCGGAGGAACTCAACGTCTATAATTGGGGCGAATATATCAATCCGGCAGTTCTGAAGAAGTTCGAGGAGGAGACCAAGATCAAGGTCAATCTCTCGACCTATTCCTCCAATGAGGAAATGCTCGCCAAGATCCAGGGCGGCGCAACCGGCTACGACATCGTGTTCCCGTCGGTGCACATGCAGGACATCATGGACAAGCTCGGCCTTTTGGAGAAGACCGATATCGGTTCCTATGAGGGCTTCAAGAACATCGAACTCAGCTTCCTCAGGGCCAAGAGCGATCCGAAGGGCGAATATTGCCTGCCTTATGCCTTCGGTTCGGTCGGCATCCTCTATAACCGCAAGGTGCTGGGCAAGGATATCACCGGCTGGAAGGATCTACTCGCCACGGTGAAGGCGAAGGGGCTGAAATTCACCTTGCTCGACGACATGCGCGAGGTACTCGCGGTCGGATTGATCCTCAACGGTCACAAGGTCAATTCGACCGATCCGGCCGAATTGCAGCAGGCGGCCGAGACCGTGATCGCCATGAAGCCTGAGGTTGCCGCCTTCACCTATGACGCCCGCCCGATGGTGGGGGCGGGCGACGTCGCGGCAGCGCATTTCTTCATCGGCGCCATGATCGACGTCTTCGGCAACCCCAAGGATCTTGGCTTCGTGATCCCGGAAGAGGGGGCCACCATGTATCAGGAGGATATCTGCGTCCTCAAATCGGCCCCGAACAAGCAGAACGCCATCAAGTTCCTGCAGTTCTACACCCGGCCCGAGATCGCGGCGCTGAATGTCTCGCAGCAGACCAACGGCACGCCCAATCTGCCGGCCCGGCAATTGACCCCCGACAACATCAAGAATAGCAAGGAGATCAATCCGCCGCAGGAAACCATGCAGAGGCTGCAGATCTTCCAGGATCTCGGCCCGGGCATCCGCCAGTTGGACCGCGTCTGGACCAAGGTCAAGACGGCCCAGTGAGGCCGACGACACGCCCTGGGGAGGTGATGTGGCGCAGCGTATCCTCAAGCTCCTGCAAGACGAGGCATTGCGGCGGTCGAAGTCCGACAAGCTGATTGCCAATTATCTCGAACGGAACATTGCCGACCTTCCGTTCGAGACTGCCAAGTCGATTGCCGCCCGGCTCGAACTCTCGCCGATGACGGTGGGGCGTTATCTCAGGCGCATGGGGTTCGACGGTCTCGACCAGCTCAAGCGTGAATTGCGGCGCGGCAGCTCCAATCCGGCCTGGCAGGTGAAGGGGCCGGTCGACCGCCTGCGCGAGGACATTCGTGGCGGCAAGCTTCTCGCGGGGCTGATCCAGCAGCAGATCGACAATCTCGGCCAGATCTACGGACTGACGACCTCACTTGAATGGCGGCAGACCATCGAGGCCCTGGTCGGCGCGAGCGAGGTCTATGTCGCCGCCTATCAGAATGTACGGGGCATCGCCCAATATTTCGCCAGTCAGCTCTCCTATACGCGGCCGCGCGTGCAATTCGTGGACGGGCTGAACGGAACCTATGCCGAATTGCTCGACGGCTCGGTGAGCGGCAGGCTGCTCTTCCTGCATGATGTCCGCCGCTTCGCCTCTAAGGCACGGCCTTTGGCGATCGAGGCACGCCGTGCCGGCGTAAAGGTGGTCCTGATCACCGACGAGTTCTGCCCTTGGGGCGCCGAGGTTTCGGATATCTGTTTGGTAGTGCCGGGATCCCACGGCCCGCTCTGGGACGGAGCCGCGACGATCACGGCCGTGCTCGACCTGATGCTGAGCAATGTCATCGTCGTGCTGGGCGACGAGGTCAGCGAGCGCGTCGAACAGCTGACGCGGCTTCAGGACATCTTTGGCGATTTCGAGACCTGAAACTTGACGGGCGAATGTCCGGGTGCGCGGACGTCTCGTCCGCCTTTTTTCTGCAAACGAAGCGTTTCCAAGAGCGGACGAGACGTTCGCGCACCGGAGAAGTGCTCCCTTGTCGAGAGCACAGATAATGTTGCTCGGTTTCAGATATCGACGAGTTCGCTGGCGAAGGCGGCCTGTTCCTGGATGAAGGCGAAACGGGCTTCGGGCTTGTTGCCCATCAGGCGTTCCACGGAGCTGGAAGTTTCCGCGCGCTCCTCATCCACCACCATCACCTTGAGAAGCGTGCGCTTCTTGGGATCCATGGTGGTTTCCTTCAATTGCGCCGGCATCATCTCGCCCAGGCCCTTGAAGCGGCCGATCTCGATCTTCTGATTGGCTTTGAAGGCCGATTTTACCAGCTCGTCCTTATGGGCATCGTCACGGGCATAGAGCGATTTCGAACCCTGGGTCAGGCGGTAGAGGGGCGGCGCGGCAAGATAGAGATGGCCGCGCTCGATCAGGCGCGGCATCTGGCGCCAGAAGAAGGTGATCAGCAGCGAAGCGATATGGGCACCGTCGACGTCGGCGTCCGTCATGATGATGACCTTCTCGTAGCGCAGATCATCGTCGCGATAGTTCGAACCCATGCCGCAGCCGAGCGCCTGGCCGAGATCCTGCAATTGCTGGTTCTGGGCGAGCTTGTCCTTGGCCGCGGCCGCGACATTGAGGATCTTGCCGCGCAAAGGCAGCACCGCCTGGTTGGTGCGGTTGCGTGCCTGCTTGGCCGAGCCGCCGGCGGAATCGCCTTCGACGATAAACAATTCAGAGCCTTGTGCGGCATTGTTCGAGCAATCTGCGAGCTTTCCGGGCAGGCGCAGCTTGCGCGTGGCGGTTTTGCGCGCCACGTCCTTCTCGGCGCGGCGGCGAAGGCGCTCCTCGGCCCTTTCAACCACGAAGTCGAGCAGCTTGACCGCCTGCGAGGGCATGGAGGCCAGCCAATGGTCGAAGGCATCCTTCAGGGCCTGCTCGACGATGCGGCTCGCCTCGGTGGTCACCAGCTTGGCCTTGGTCTGGGACGAGAACTCCGGCTCGCGGATGAACACCGAGAGCATGGCGGCCGTGCAGGCCATCACGTCTTCGGTGGTGAGTTGGTTGGCGCGCTTGTTGCCGATCCGCTCGGCGTGATCCTTCAGGCCGCGCAGCAGGGCGATGCGCAGGCCCGCCTCATGGGCGCCACCTTCGCGGGTGGGTACCGTGTTGCAATAGGAGGAGACATAGCCTTCGTCCTCGGCGAACCAGCCGATGGCCCATTCCACCGAGCCATGTCCCTCAGGCTTGGGCACACGGCCGGAGAACATCTGCTCGGTGACGAGTTCCAGGCCCTCGCTGGCCGAGCGCAGATAATCCTCCAGGCCGCGCGGGAATTTGAAGTTCTCCTCCGCCGGCACGTCGCTGTGGCCGACCAGTAGTTCCGGCGCGCATTTCCAGCGGATTTCGACACCACGGTAGAGATAGGCCTTCGAGCGCGCCATTTTGAACAGGCGCTTGGGGTCGAAGACGATGCCGTGCTTGAAGATCTCGGCGTCGGGCTTGAAGCGCACCTTGGTGCCGCGGCGGTTTGGCGCGGCACCAATATGCTCGACGGGGCCGAGCGGCACGCCGCGGGCAAAACGCTGGCGGTGGAGTTCGCGCCCGCGCGCCACTTCCACCTCCATGAGTTCCGACAGGGCGGTGACTGCGGTGACGCCGATACCGTGGAGACCGCCGGAGGTCTGATAGGCGTCCGAGTTGAACTTGCCGCCCGAATGCGGCCTGGTCATCACGACCTGCAGGGTCGACTCGTCCGGAAATTGCGGATGCGGCTCGACTGGGATGCCGCGCCCATTGTCGGTGATCGAAACGAAGCCGTCGGCGCTCAGCTCGACATCGATGAAGCTGGCGTGGCCAGCCACCGCCTCGTCCATGGAATTGTCGATCACCTCGGCGAACAGGTGGTGCAGGCCGTCGCCTTCCGGCCCGGTCGAGCCGATATACATGCCAGGGCGCATGCGAATGGCTTCGATGCCTTCCAGCACGCGGATGGAGGAGGCGCCATAGGCATCTTCGCCGCTCTTCGCCGCGGCGGGCTTGGAGGTCAGGCCTGCCTTCAAGGCTGCCGCGATCGACTGGGTCGACGGTCGCTTTGCATCGCCGGCCTTGTCGGAGCGGGATTTGGAGAGGGCGGGCTTGTCACTCCCGAACAGATCGGAGGTATCATTCATGCAGTCGGTATCTCGCGAGAATGCGTCTCGCCAGCGCGATTCGCGTTTCGGATCATTATGGCATGTTCGTATCGCGGCCGCGAACGGATCGTAAACGGCTTTGTTGATGAATGTGGAATGGCACGGCCGTCGGGCCTAATTCCGTCACGAT
The DNA here is from genome assembly GCF_057813875.1 of Labrys sp. F242. Lineage (NCBI taxonomy): Bacteria > Pseudomonadati > Pseudomonadota > Alphaproteobacteria > Hyphomicrobiales > Xanthobacteraceae > Labrys > Labrys sp. F242. The sequence goes on from NZ_JBVASG010000001.1 coordinate 1,499,063, forward strand.
TGACAGGCTCTTTGAGCATTGTGGCACGTGCCTCGCTATTTATGGTAATGCCGATTTCTGAAACGGAATTTTGCTTCATGCGGATGACACTTCCGGCCCGTCCGAGGGTCGTGCTTCTTCCGGCCGTGTTCTTCCTGATGGCGCCGGGCATGGCCCTGGCCCAGGACAGCGTTGCCCCCCAGAAGGCGGCGGCGACGGCTGCGATTCCCGCGGTGGCGCCCGTCCCTTTCGTTGCGCATCGGGCCATCTACGACCTCAATCTCGACCGCCGCAAGGACCAGTCGAGCGTCGACAGCATGCGCGGCCGTATCGTGTATGATTTTTCAGGCAATGCCTGCAGCGGCTATGCGCTCAATTTCCGGCAGGTCACAGAAATTGGCCTGAGCGGCGGCGGCGTCAACACCTCGGATCTGCGCTCGACCACGTTCGAGGACGAGAAGGGGCGCAATTTTCGCTTCAATTCGCAGAACTTCACCAATCAGAAGCTGGACGGCAGCGTCGATGGTCAGGCCAACCGGGCGGACAGCGGAACGGTCGGTGTTGCACTGAAGAAACCCAAATCCACAAAATTCGATCTGTCCGATCGGGTTCTCTTCCCCACCGGGCAGATGAAAGCGATCGTCACGGCTGCCCGGGCCGGTGAGCGCGTGTTCGAGAGCCAGGTCTACGATGGATCCGATGGCGGCCAGAAGATCTACAATACGCTCGCGGTGATCGGCGCCAAGATCGGCCCCGACAAGCCGCGCGAAGGCGTCGAGGCCAAGGCCAAGCAACTCGACGGCGTCGATCGCTGGCCGGTGACAATCTCCTATTTCGACCCGAGCAAGAAGGCCGTCGGCGAGGAGACCCCGGTCTACACCATGTCCTTCGAGCTCTATGCCGATGGCATTTCGGGCAATCTGACCCTCGACTATGGCGATTTCCGCCTGAAGGGGACGATGGTCTCGCTCGATTTCCTGCCCCAGACCGAATGCAAGTGAACGGCAAGATTCGGTATGCGGATCTCTGGATCGGCATGGATGATACCAAAGACGCCGATCTCGCTCCATTCCTTGATGGAGCTGAGAAGACCGCTACGCCTGGCGGGTGTACCACGTCATGAGGAATGCGATCCGTCGGTGGTCCCATACCCAGAACTGGCGTGCGCTTGGCCAGCGCCTGCGGGCGCCGGCGCGCCTGCCGGCACGACCGCTGTTCGGGCAGGTGGCGACACTGGCTGCGATCGCCTTCGGCGGGGTGCTGATCATCGCCTTGATGGCGCTTGCCGACCCGGCGTCCCTGCACATCCTGCCTGAATGGCCGCATCTGGCGGTTCGGGTAGCCCGTATCATCACCTATCTTGGCGATTCCGGCCTTTATCTCATTCCGCTCGGCGTGGCGCTCATCCTGCTCGCCGTGGTCGATCTGGAGTTGCCGCCGCGGCTCGATGCCGCCTTGCGCCAGCTTTGGCTGCAGCTTGCCTTCGCCTTTGCCGCCATTGCTGGAACCGGGCTTGCCGTGAACGTCATCAAGCGTGCCATCGGCCGTGTCAGGCCCCTTCATGTCGAGGCGGGTGCGAGCTGGAGTTTCGAGCCGTTTTCCTGGCGCGCCGCCAATGCCAGCTTCCCTTCCGGCCATGCCACCACGGCCTGGACGGTGGTTGCGGTGATCATCCTGCTGTGCGGGCCGCGCTGGCGCCCCTGGCTGTTCGCCTTGGGCGCGCTGGTCTGTCTCAGCCGCGTGATCCTCGGCGCTCATTATCCCGCCGATGTGGTGGCCGGTGCCCTGTTCGGCTGGTTCGCCACCTTCTGGTTCGCCGGCTTTCTGGGGCGCCGCGGTCTTGTTTTCCGGCAAAACCACGACGGTGCTCTTGCGTTGCGGGGGCAAGACGCGGCAAAGACGCTGATCGAGGCGTGGCGAGCGCGCCGCTGAGGTCAGAGCTTACATGCCATCACAAGACAATGCGCCCGAGATCAGCGTCATCGTTCCCGTCCGCAACGAAGCCGGCAATGTCGAGCCGCTGATCCGGGAGATCGCGGCGGCCCTGTCAGGCCGAAGCTTCGAGATCGTCTATGTCGACGATGGCTCGAGCGATGCGACACCGGCCGAGCTTGTCAGGCTCAAGGGGGAGCTGCCTTTCCTGCGCAGCCTGCGCCATGAGGCCTCCTGCGGGCAGTCCTGCGCCGTGCGTACGGGCATACGCCATGCCCGCGGCCGCCTGATGGTCACCATCGATGGCGACGGCCAGAATGACCCGGCCTATATTCCCGCGCTCGTCGACGCTCTGATTGCGGCGGGTCCTGCCACCGGCATGATTGCCGGGCAGCGGCTCGGCCGCAAGGATACCGGCTTCAAGCGCTGGCAGTCGCGCACCGCCAACAAGGTGCGGGCCTATGTCCTCAAGGACGGCACGCGCGACACCGGCTGCGGCCTCAAGGCCGTCCGCCGGGAGATCTATCTCGCCTTGCCCTATTTCGATGCGCTGCATCGCTTCATGCCAGCCCTGGTCAAGCGCGAGGGTTTCGACGTCGGCCATGTCGACGTGGTCGATCGGCCCCGACTGACGGGCGTTTCCAATTATGGTTTCTTCGACAGGCTGTGGGTCGGTATTCTCGATCTCGTCGGCGTGTGGTGGCTGATCCGGCGGCGCAAGCGCGTGCCTGATGTCAGCGGAGGGGGACAGGATGCTGATTGAGTTGTCGAACGCCCTCGGCGGCTACCTTCACAACGTCTTCTATACCAATTTCGATTTCTGGCTGATCCTCGGCCTGTTCGCCCAAGCCCTGTTCACCGCCCGCTTCGTCATCCAGTGGTGGGTGAGCGAACGAGCCGGTAAGAGCGTCATTCCCTTCAGCTTCTGGATCCTGTCGATCGGCGGTGGCGGCCTGCTGTTTCTCTACGCTTTGGTGCGGGCCGACCTCGTCTACATCATCGGCCAGGGCTCGGGCCTGGCGATCTATGTCCGCAACGTCTCCCTGGTGCTCAAGGAGAAGCGCGAGGCGAAGGAAGCCGCAGAGGGGCAGGGCGCCTCAAGCTAATGCCGCGGCTACGCCGGGCCCGGCGGCTGTCTCGGCCAGGCATTCAGACCATCGAAGTGAATGTCGGCACGACCTGGAAGTTGCTGCCGAAATAGCAAGGGGGGGGCAGGGTCGCCCGATGCTACCCCCGCGCCGCCCTGAACCGTGCCAGGCCGGCGTCGAGATCGCCGATCAGGTCGGCCACGTCCTCCAGGCCGACATGGATGCGCACGCTGGGGCCGCCGGGGTCCCAGCTCGTGGCGCTGCGATAGGTCTTGCAGTCGAAGGGGAGGGCGAGGCTCTCATAGCCGCCCCAGGAATAGCCGAGCCCGAAGAATTTCAGATCGTCCAGGAAAGCGGCGACGGCTTCCATCGGCGCTGGCTGCAGCACGATGGAGAACAGGCCGGAAGAGCCCTTGAAATCGCGCTTCCAGATGGTGTGTCCCGGATCGCCCTCCAGCGCGGGATGCAGGACGCGTTGTACCTCGGGCCGCTTGGCCAGCCATTTGGCCACCCGCAGCGCGCTTTCCTGATGCTGGCGCAGGCGCACGCCCATGGTGCGGAGCCCGCGCATCGCCAGATAGACGTCGTCTGGTGCGACGCATTGGCCGGCATCGCCATGGAAGCTCTTCAGGGCCGGCCAGGCCTTGCGCGAGGCCGAGACCACACCGAACATCGCATCGGAATGACCGACGATATATTTGGTGCCGGCCTGGATCGAAAGGTCGACGCCGTGCCCGAAGGCGTCGAAGAACAACGGGGTGGCCCAAGTGTTATCGAGCAGCACGGTGGCGCCGTGCCGGTGTGCGATGTCGGCGATCCCTGGCACGTCCTGCATCTCGAAGGTCTGCGAGCCTGGTGCTTCCAGATAGACCGCTTTCGTATTCGGGCGCAGGAGCGCTTCGATGCCGGCGCCGATCAGCGGATCGTAATAGGTCGTCTCGATGCCGAAGCGGCTGAGGACCTTGTCGCAGAGCTGGCGGGTGGGCTGATAGGTGGTGTCGACCATCAAGAGATGATCACCGGCCGAAAGGCAGGAGAGTAGGGCGGTCGAGACGGCAGCCAGACCCGAAGGGCAGAGCACCACGCCGGCACTGCCGTCGAGCGTCTTCAGCGCCTCCTCCAGAGCGTCATTGGTCGGGTTGCCGCGACGGCCATAACTGTAGCGCGGCGTGTGGTTGAGGAGATCCTTGGTCGTCGGTGCCAGGACCGTGGAGCCGTGATAGACGGGCGGATTGACGAAGCCGTGATATTCCGATGGCTCGCGGCCGCCGATGACCAGGCGCGTATTTTCGCCGAAGGTGGCCATCTCGTCTTTGCTGATCTTCTTCATGATAGATTCGATTGAGTCCTGAAACGCTTACATTCGACCGCGGGCGCCCCTGCGTCAATCTCGGGCCCTGCGACATCTTCCACAGACAGGTTTTGTGAATATTCCGCCGCATTTCACGAATTCCGCTTGACGTGAGCGGCCAAAGCGCTTGCAATCGGTGATAAGGCACGGGTCGCAACTGGCGAAAACAAGCTGGGCGCTTTTGCTGCGGGACAGATCGATACGGGGGACCTTGCAATGACCACTTCAGCACGCATGGCCGGCAGGTCGCCCTTCATCTCCGGCGGGGCCTATCCGGATCGTTGAGCTCGTCATCATACTTCCTCCACGGAACAGCCCGTTCCTCCCGGCCATCGAACCGGGGACGCTCGAAACATCCATTCGCGAACGTAGGAAGAGGTGGCGGCAATTCATAAAAAACACGGCGTTTAGCAGTCTGGCGATGGTTTCAGACCTCGCACTGGCGCCGATAACAAAGATTTGGTTCAAAATGCGTTCCGTAGAAACGTGTTTTGCCCTAAACCGTTGAGGGATTGGCGGGATACGCCGAAAATCGCCCAGATGCGTCGAAACAAGAACTGGCGCGTCGAAACAAGAACTAGAGCCAGAGAGCGCTCCCGTTTGAACGCACTTTGCTCTGGGGACGTCGAACCTGCCCGACGGGGCGGCCCGGTTCTCTCCGCGGCCCTCCGTGAAAGGGTATTCTCGTTACACTGACAATGAAGTGAACAGGGGCCTCCATCCATGAGAAAGACACTCCTTACCGCTGTAGCCGGCGCGGCGCTGGCGTTGAGCGGGGTCGGCGCGCATGCCGATACGCTCGACACCATCAAGCAGCGCGGCCAGGTGATCTGCGGCGTCAATACTGGCCTGCCGGGATTCAGCGCCCCCAATGAGAAGGGCGAGTGGGCCGGCCTCGATGTCGACTATTGCCGCGCGATCGCCGCAGCGGTGCTGGGCGACGCCACCAAGACCAAATTCGTGCCGGTTTCCACCAAAGATCGCTTCACGGCCTTGCAATCCGGCGAAATCGACGTACTCAACCGCAACTCGACCTGGACGCTCGGCCGCGACACCGCCGGCATGCTGTTCGCTGGCGTGAACTACTATGACGGCCAGGGCTTCCTGGTGAAGAAGTCGCTCGGCGTCAAATCGGCGACCGAACTCTCGGGGGCCTCGATCTGCGCCCAGCAGGGGTCGACCGGCCAGCTCACCATCTCGGATTTCATGCGGTCTCACAATCTGCCCTACAACATCGTCAGCTTCGATACCGCGGATGAAGCCGCCAAGGCTTATGAAGGCGGGCGTTGCGACGTCGATACGGACGATGCTTCCGGCCTCTATTCGATCCGCGTCAAGATGGCCAATCCTGACGACCATGTCGTACTCCCCGAGATCATCTCGAAGGAGCCGTTGGCTGCAGGCGTGCGCCAGGGCGACGACAAATGGTTCAACGTGGTCAAATGGGTGCACTATGCCATGCTGACGGCAGAAGAGACCGGCGTGACCCAGGCCAATGTCGACGAGATGGTCAAGTCGGACAAGCCCGATATCAAGCGCTTGCTCGGCGCCGAGGGTGACTTCGGCAAGCAGCTCGGTCTCGACAATCAGTGGGCCTATCGTATCGTCAAGCAGGTGGGCAATTACGGCGAGAGCTTCGACCGCAATCTCGGCCCCAAGACCGTGCTGAAAATCGATCGCGGCCTGAACAATCTGTGGACCAAGGGCGGCCTGCAATACGCCCCGCCGATCCGCTGACGATCGCAAGACCTGTCCTGGAAGGACTGTTCCGGGGCGGGGCCCGATAGAGCCTGTGCTTGTCGCGGCTTTGTTCGTCCCGCCTCAAACCGGCCATTTATGAAAAGGTTTTATCCATGAAAAAGCAACTTTCCATGGCGATTGCCGGGGCTTTTGTCGCCCTGGGTGTTTCGGTGGCGAGCGCTGGGACGCTCGACACCATCAAGCAGCGCGGACAGTTGATCTGTGGCTCGAATGCCGGCCTTGCCGGTTTCGGCATCCCGAACGAGCAGGGCAAGTGGTCCGGCTTCGACGTCGACTACTGCCGCGCCCTCGCAGCGGCGGTGCTGGGCGAGGCCGACAAGACCAAATATGTGCCGTTGTCGGCCAAGGACCGCTTCACCGCGCTGCAGTCGTCCGAAATCGACGTGCTGCCGCGCAACACCACCTGGACGCTGACGCGCGAGACCGGTGGTTTCCTGTTTGCCGCCACCAATTATTATGACGGCCAGGCCTTCATGGTGAAGAAGTCTCTGGGCGTGAACTCGGCCAAGGACCTCGATGGCGCCACCGTCTGCGTGCAGCAGGGAACGTCTCACGAACTCAACCTGTCCGACTTCTTCCGCGGCATTGGAAAGAAGTATCAAATTCTGACCCTGGCGACGATCGACGAAGCCAAGAACGCCTATGATGGCGGCCGCTGCGATACGTTCACCTCGGACGCTTCTCAGCTGTACGGCGTGCGCCTTGGGCTGAAGAACCCCGACGAACACGTGGTTCTGCCTGAAATCATTTCGAAGGAGCCGCTGGCGATCGCGGTCCGCCAGGGCGACGACCAATGGTTCAACATCACCAAATGGGTCTATTATGCCCTCGTCCAGGCCGAGGAATCCGGCGTGACCCAGGCCAATGTCGACGAGATGCTCAAGTCGGACAAGCCCGATATCAAGCGCCTGCTCGGCGGCGAGGGTGATTTCGGTAAGCAACTTGGCCTCGACAATCAGTGGGCCTATCGCGCGATCAAGCAGGTCGGCAATTACGGCGAGATCTTCGACCGCAATCTCGGCTCGAAGTCGCCGCTCAAGATCGAGCGCGGGCTCAACGCCCTGTGGACCAACAAGGGCCTGCAATACGCGCCTCCCATTCGCTGAGGCTGGCGAGTGCCTGCCCTGGAAGGACGACTTCCGGGGCAGGTACGCAGGATTGGCACCACGGCTCTTTGGCGAGGCGCAGGAGAGCCAAGACGATCGAGCTGAACCGATATCGAGAAGGGGGAGTTGATGAGGCAACAACTCTGCGCGACGGCCGTTGGTGTCTTCGCCGCTTTGAGTGTTTCCATGGCGGGCGCTGGAACGCTCGACACCGTCAAGCAGCGCGGTCAGCTGATCTGTGGAGCCCATCAGGGCCTGGCAGGTTTCAGCATCCCGAATGAACAGGGCAAATGGGCCGGCTTTGATGTCGACTATTGCCGTGCTCTTGCGGCGGCCGTGCTGGGCGATGCCGACAAGACCAAGTTTGTGCCCTTATCCGCCAAAGACCGCTTCACCGCCCTGCAATCTTCCGAAATCGATGTTCTGCCGCGCAACACCACCTGGACTCTGACCCGCGAGACTGGTGGCTTCCTGTTTGCCGCCACCAACTACTACGACGGCCAGGGTTTCATGGTGAAGAAGTCGCTGGGCGTGAAATCGACGAGGGAACTCGATGGCGCGACCGTTTGCGTCCAGCAGGGTACCTCGCACGAACTCAATCTTTCCGATTATTTTCGCAGCATCGGCAAGCCTTATCAGATCCTGACGCTGGCCACGATCGGCGAGGCGCAGAACGCCTATGAGTCGGGCCGTTGCGACACCTTCACGACCGATGCCTCCGGGCTCTATGGTGTGCGTCTGGCCCTGAAAAACCCCGACGAGCATGTCGTGCTGCCTGAGATCATCTCCAAGGAGCCATTGGGGATCGCCGTGCGCCAGGGCGACGATCAATGGTTCAACGTGGTCAGATGGACCTATTTCGCTTTGGTTCAGGCCGAGGAATCCGGTGTGACCCAGGCCAATGCCGATGAGATGCTCAAGTCGGACAAGCCGGATATCAAGCGCCTGCTCGGCGGCGAGGGTGATTTCGGCAAGCAGCTCGGCCTCGACAATCAATGGGCCTATCGCATCGTCAAGCAGGTCGGCAATTACGGCGAGATCTTCGACCGCAATCTCGGCTCGAAGTCCCCGCTCAAGATCGAGCGCGGGCTCAATGCCCTGTGGACGAACAAGGGCTTGCAATACGCGCCGCCGATACGTTGAGAATGAATGGCCCCGGCGATTTGCCGGGTGTTTTTTCAAGGCGTTTTGCGATTCGGTGGGGATGCCGGGAATCGCAAGGACATTCTGGCCACTCCATAGGATTGGCTTGGAAACAAGGAGTTGGAGCAAAATGCGTTCGGCCATGAGCGCGCCTTGCTACAGCGGAATCCGTAGAAAAAGGGTGAGGGCTATCTGCGTGTTGGGGAGAATGAGACAATGACGTTGGCAGTCGACCGGGGAGACGGCGGCGGGCGTACCTACTGGTTCAACAATCCGAAATTACGGGCTGTTGTCTTCCAGGTCGTGCTGTTGGCAATCGTCTTGCTCATTATCTTGACGGGCGCTTGGAATGCCGTCGAAAACCTGGCCAGGCAGGGCCGCTCTCTTGGCCTTGATTTTCTGGGGCGAACGGCGAGCTTCGATATCGGCCAGACGCCGATCGAATATACTTCGCTGTCCACCAATGGCCGCGCCTTGCTGGTCGGTATCGCAAACACGCTGATCGTGGCCGCCCTTGGCATCGTGTTGGCGACCATTCTGGGTTTCATCATCGGCGTGGCCCGGCTGTCCAACAACTGGATCATCGCCAAGCTCGCGATGGTTTATATCGAAGTCGTCCGTAACATTCCGCTGTTGCTGCAGTTGCTGTTCTGGTACGGCGCCGTGCTCAAGCCCCTGCCGGGCGTGCGCCAGTCGATCACCTTCGGCGAGAGCATCTTTCTCAACAATCGCGGCATCTTCTTTCCGGCTGCCATGCCTCAGGCTGGTGCAGGCCTGGTCGGCGGGGCTTTGCTGGTCGGCATTCTCGGCGCCATCGGCGTTGCCCTCTGGGGCAAGCGCAAGCAAATGGAAACCGGCAAGCGCCCGCCGGTGGGGCTCATCAACCTGGCGCTGATCGTCGGCCTGCCGCTGCTGGCCTTCCTCGCCACTGGCATGCCCTTCACCATGGATTATCCCAAGGTCGGCGGCTTCAACGTCACCGGTGGCTTCCGCCTGCAGCCGGAATTCGTGGCCCTGCTGCTCGGCCTGACCATCTATACCGCAGCCTTCATCGCCGAGACCGTGCGTTCGGGCATCCGCGGCGTGTCGCATGGCCAGACCGAAGCTTCCGGCGCTCTCGGCCTGAGGCAGGGGCACAATCTGCGCCTGGTGGTGATCCCGCAGGCAATGCGCATCATCGTGCCGCCGCTGGCCAGCCAATATCTCAACCTGACCAAGAACTCTTCGCTGGCGGTGGCCATCGGCTATCCCGATCTGGTGCAGGTGTTCTCGGGCACGGTACTCAACAACACCAATCAGGCGATCGAATGCATCGGCATCACCATGGCTGTCTATCTGATCATCAGCCTGTCGATCGCCGGTTTCATGAACTGGTTCAACCAGCGCGTCGCGCTGGTGGAGAGGTAAGGCCATGAGCGACGCAACTTCCGCCGCCGGCAGCCCGGCCTTCGTCTCGACCACGACCTTCGAGCCGCAACCGCCCCCGGCTGCGACCACCGGTGTGCTCGGCTGGCTGAAAAAGAACCTGTTTTCCTCCATCTCCAACTCCATCCTCACCGTTCTGGCGATCCTGCTGGTGATCTGGGTGCTTCCGGGCATCCTGCGCTTCATGATCTTCGACGCCGTCTGGACGGGCACCGATCGTAATGCCTGCCTCGAGGCCAATGTGGGGCGGCATGTTGGTGCCTGCTGGCCCTTCATCGAAACGCGCCTGCAATATTTCATCTACGGCCAATATCCGGTGGATGAGCGCTGGCGCGTCAACCTCACCGGCATCCTGGCGGCCATCGGCATCCTCTGGTTGCTCTGGCCGAAGATCGGCGCCAAGGGCTGGGGTGTCCTCTACTTCTTCGTGGTCTTCCCGCTGCTGGCCTTCTGGCTGCTGGTCGGGGGTTTTTTCGGGCTGGTACATGTCCCCACCAATCTGTGGGGCGGCATCCTCGTAACCCTGGTGATCGCCGTGGTCGGCATCGTGGCCTCCCTGCCGCTCGGCGTGTTCCTGGCGCTCGGACGTCGCTCGCGCATGCCGATCGCACGGACCATCTCGATCATGTATATCGAGTTCTGGCGCGGCGTGCCGCTGATCACCGTGCTGTTCATGGCCAATATCATGCTGCCGCTATTCCTGCCGGAAGGCTGGCGGCCCGACTCGCTGCTGCGCGTGCTCGTCGGCGTAGCGCTGTTCTGGTCGGCCTATATGGCCGAGGTTGTGCGCGGCGGCTTGCAGGCCATTCCCAAGGGCCAATATGAAGGCGCCCAGGCGCTGGGGCTCAGCTTTCCAAAGATGCTGATCTTCATCATCCTGCCGCAGGCGCTGCGGCTGGTGATCCCGAGCATCGTCAACACCTTCATCGCCCTGTTCAAGGACACCACTCTGGTGGCCATCGTGGGTATCTTCGACTTCCTGAAGACGATCGAGGCGTCCATTCCCGATCCGAACTGGGCAACGCCCGTGACCTACTATACGGGCTATGCATTCGCCGCTATCTTCTTCTGGATCTGCTGTTTTTCGATGTCGCGCTACTCGCAGGCCTTGGAGCGTCGTCTCGATACCGGTTACAAACGTTGAGGGGAAAAATGGCTAACGCCGTTCAAAACACTGCTGGAGAACTGAGCCCGATCGCCGTGCAGATCACGGAGATGAACAAGTGGTATGGCGAGTTCAATGTTCTCAAGAACATCAACCTCACCGTGAAGCGGGGCGAGCGCATCGTGATCTGCGGGCCGTCGGGCTCGGGCAAATCGACGATGATCCGCTGCATCAACCGCCTCGAGGAGCACCAGAAGGGCACGATCGTGGTTGACGGTATCGAGCTCACCAATGATCTCAAGCGCATCGACGAGGTGCGACGTGAGGTCGGCATGGTGTTCCAGCACTTCAACCTGTTCCCGCATCTGACCGTGCTGGAGAACTGCACGCTCGCCCCGATCTGGGTGCGCAAGATGTCGAAGGCCGATGCCACCGAGAAGGCGATGCACTTCCTCAAGCGCGTCAAGATCCCCGAGCAGGCCAACAAATATCCGGGCCAGCTCTCGGGCGGCCAGCAGCAGCGCGTGGCGATTGCCCGGGCCCTGTGCATGAATCCGAAGATCATGCTGTTCGACGAGCCGACCTCGGCTCTCGATCCGGAAATGGTGAAGGAAGTGCTCGATACCATGGTCGGCCTTGCCAATGATGGCATGACCATGCTGTGCGTCACCCATGAAATGGGCTTTGCCCGCCAGGTCGCCGACCGGGTGATCTTCATGGATGCCGGCCAGATCGTCGAGAGCAACGAGCCCAACGCCTTCTTCTCCAATCCCCAGCACGAGCGCACCAAGCTCTTCCTCAGTCAGATCCTGCACTGAGGCAGGACAGCGCGGCCGGCGCAGGTCGCCGGTCGCTTTGGCTGTCTTTTCAGGGGCAGTCGCCATTTCTCATGCCCGGGCTCGTTCTGGGTAATCGGCGAAGATGCCGCCTTAGAGAGTGGCCTCGCATCATTGCCGATACCGGTTCAGTACGTAGGAATTTCATCATGGCGTTTGATCGCTCGAGCGAGCCTGATGGCACGCCGAGGCGCGGGCTCTATCCCGAAATCGAGGCTTATCGCTCCGGCATGCTCGATGTCGGCGACGGTCATTCCATCTATTGGGAACTCGCCGGCAATCCCGAGGGCCTGCCGGTGGCCTTCCTGCATGGCGGCCCGGGGGCTGGCTGTTCGGCCAAGCATCGGCGCCTGTTCGATCCGCGCTCTTGGAACATCCTGCTGTTCGACCAGCGCGGCTGCGGCCGCTCCCGCCCGCATGCCAATCTGGAGGCCAACACAACCTGGCATCTGGTGGCCGACATGGAGCGGCTGCGCAAGGAAGTGCTGAAAGTCGATCGCTGGAGCCTGTTTGGCGGATCCTGGGGCTCGACCTTGGCGCTTGCCTATGCGCAGACCCACCCACAGGCGGTGCAGGCGCTCATGTTGCGCGGCATCTTCACGCTGCGCCGCATGGAGCTCGACTGGTACTATCGGGAAGGAGCCTCCTATTTCTTCCCGGACAAATGGGAAGCCTTCCGCAAGGATCTGCCGCAGGATGCCTGGGCCGATCCGATCCTGACCTATCATCGGCGCCTGACGGGCGATGATGCGGCGACCCGCCTCGCGGCGGCCCGTGCCTGGAGCGTTTGGGAGGGGGAGACTTCGACGCTGATGCCGGAGGGGCCTGCCGTGGGCCACGCGCAGGAACAATTCGCCCTGGCCTTCGCCCGCATCGAGAACCATTATTTCGTGCATGGCGGCTGGATGGAGGAGGGGCAATTGCTGCGCGATGCCGGCAAGCTCGCCGACATCCCCGGCACCATCGTGCAGGGGCGTTATGACGTGGTCTGCCCGCCGGTCACGGCATGGGAACTGGCCAAGCGCTGGCCGAAGGCCGAATTGCAGATGGTGGAAGACTCAGGCCACTCCTTCTCCGAGCCGGGTACGCTGCATCGCCTGATCGAGGCCACCGACAAATATGCCCGCCTGCTGGGGACGGCCGCGGCCTGAGGCCTGCTCTTGTCTTAACCCGGTGACTTCTCGATCCAGGCTGCGGCGCTGGCGACGATGCTGCGGAGGTCGCTGTTGCCTGGCGACCAGCCCAGCGTGTCGGCCGCCTTGTCGATATTCGCATAAAGGGCTGCCGGATCGCCCCTGCGGCGAGGATAAGGCTGGACGGGTACAGGTCGCTCGGTGACGGCTTCGACCGTTTTCAGCAATTCCCTTACGGTGGTGCTGCGGCCACTGCCGAGGTTGAGCGTCAGGCTGCCGCCTCCCGCCAACAGATGATCCAGGGCGCGCAGATGCGCATCGGCGATATCGACGACATGGACATAATCGCGCATGGCCGTGCCATCGGCGGTGGGATAGTCGGTGCCGAACAGTTTGAAGACGGGGCCGAGGCCCAGGGCGGCGCGGATCGCCTTGGGTATGGCGAGGCTGGTCGTTGCATGCCGTTCGCCGATCTCGCCGTCAGGGTCGGCGCCGGCCGCATTGAAATAGCGTAGCACCACGCTGGGCAGGCCATAGGCCGCGTCGTAATGTCGGAGCGCCTGCTCGTCGATGAGCTTGGTGGTGCCATAGGGGCTGACGGGGGCCGGGAGGGTTGCTTCGGTAACCGGAAGAACCGGGGCGTCGCCATAAACGGCGCAGGTCGAGGAGAAGACGATCGGGCAATTACCGTTGTGCCGCGCCGCCTCGATCACCGCCAGAGTGCCTGCGACATTGGCGGCGTAGCAGGGGGCGGGATCGGTGACCGACGAACCCACATCGGCATAGGCGGCAAGATGCATGATCGCGCCAGGCCGGTGCCGGGCAAAGACGCCGGCGAGCCAGTCCGCATCGGCAATGTCGCCCTGTTCGAAGGGGCCCCAGCGGACATGTTCTCCTCGGCCGCTCGAAAGATCGTCGCAGGCAACGGGCCTGTGTCCGGATGACGCCAATGCCTTGCAGACATGGCTGCCGATATAGCCGGCCCCTCCGGTGACCAGGACGACACTCATGATGGCTCTCGTACTCCCTGACTGGCGATTGCGACGGACCCCGTCTTGAGCGTTGCCGCCGCCGAAGAGAATCAAAGAATAAGCTTGCCGCGTCAAATGGATGCGGGCACGGGCGCCTGTTCAGACTTTCGGACTGCAACGCTGACGTGTATTTCCTGCGAGCACGGACGGATGAACCAGCGGGCCTTGGCTCGGAAGTTGCTTCAAAAGGCTCGGCGCAATGGAATTGGAGAAGTCACGATGACGGCGATCGGCACCTCGGAAGCGAGCGAGCCCCCGTTTGCCGACCATCCGGGGCGGGCGGCCGTCTATGCCGAATTGCATGCCAGGCCGACCGAGCCGATCGCCATTGCGGCGCGCATCCGCAGGGTTGCCTTCATGCCGGGAGGCGAGGGACCTTCGCTGGAAGAAGTGGCGCGAGGCTTCGCCCTTTTCGCCGGCCAGCCCGTTCTGCCCTTCGAAGATGCCCGCACACGCCACATCACGGTGGAAAGAGGCGGACGCAAGGCCACTTTCGAACTCCACAACGAATTTGCCACGCTGACCTGGCAATCCGTCCTCACCGACCGCGAGCCCTGGCCCGAGGGTATCGGCCTGGACTGTTTCGCGGGGCTGCAGCGGGTCAGTGCCACACGCATCGACCTGACCGAGACCCACGCCATTTCGGAAGCGGCGCTGGTCGGCTTCAACCCGATCAGCCTGTGCTATTCCGAACTCTATGACGGCAGGGCCCAGGTCGCGACGGATTTCAATCGCGATCGCGACGGGTTCACCCGCTACGAGCTTGCGGCCGGGCAGTGCAACGTCGTGCGTCGCGGCGTGCTGGTGCGCCGCCTCCTCGAGATCGAGACCTACAGCAATTTCGTTCTGCTCGGCCTGCCGGTGGCCCGGGCCCTCGCTTCGACGATCCGCCAGTTCGAGGGGGCCGTGAGCCAGGTGATGGGCCGGGTCGGCCACGCCCATTCAACCGGGGAGAACCGGGAGGCGCTGGAGGCCATCCATGCATTGTCGGCCGATGTCGGCCGCAGCATCGAGGAAACCAGCTTCCGTTTCGCGGCGAGCCAGGCCTATGCGGCGGTGCTCGGCACCCGCTTGGGGCAACTCGTCGAGCGGCCGATCGGCGAGTTCACCACCATCGACCGCTATCTGACCAACCGGACCAACCCGGCCGTTGCCACCTGCCTGGCAACGGAGAAGCGCCTGCAGGCGGTGGCGATGAAGCTGGAACGTTCGGCGGAACTCCTGAACGCCCATATCAGCCTCAGCCTGGAAACGCAGAACCAGACGATTCTGGACACCATCTCGCGCACGTCGGAAAGCCAGTATCGCCTGCAGGAGACGGTGGAGGGGCTCTCCATCATCGCGATCTCCTACTATGCTCTCGCCATCCTGGGCTACATGATCGAGGGCGTCAGCCACATCTGGCATGTCGACAAGGCCATCGCCATGCTGTGCGCGGCACCGGTGGTGCTGTTCCTGGTCTGGCAGGGCATCAAGCGCCTGCGACGGCACGCGGCCTGAGATGCAGGTTCGGGACATGCAAAAAGGGGCACCGAGAGGTACCCCTTTGAATTGCTTCCGCTTTGGTATCTGTCCGTCAGCTATGGGGAACGCATTGGCCGGAGTGATTGGGACGAAGCGATGGCGGGCACATGTCGATGTTCTTCCGACGCTCCGATAGCCGGCCGACCGAGGCATTCGACGCCATGTGCCGGGGATCGAACGCATCTCGGCTGGCGTCATTGATGGTGCGATTGGGCACGCATTTTCGCCATTGATTGAAATGGAAGCCCGGAGCGCATTCGGGGGCAGTCGCCACGGTCGCGTCTCTTGCGGCGGTCTCCTGGGCGGCAAGCCTGGCAGGCGTAAGCGCCACCAGGCATATCAACGTGGCTGGCAGCAGGATGGTGGCTCTTGCAATCATGGGAAGGGCTCGGGGCTGATGGCGATGTGTCAGGATGCACTGCATGGACCATCGAAATGATCCATGCGCGGCTTAGCCTTTGACACGCTGCACGGTTGTGCGTTTTTGCACAGAGCGCGCAACGTCCTGCTCAGCCTCTTGTCGTCCGATGGCGACAGGCGGTCTCAGTTCTTGCACGAAATGCGGATCAATCTCAGCCGGAGCATACCGATCATGGCTGGCTGATAAGGGGGGAGGCCCGGGAAGGACGCCTTGCTGAGGTTGTCATCCGGGCCTCCGGGTTCCCAGACGGGAACGCCCAGAACTTAGACTGCTGAAACTTAGATGAGGATTAGAAGTTCAGCGTAACAGGATTATACATAGGTGTCACCAATACATACTTTGGTATAATTGGTATCTTTGATCTCGGTGTACTTTGGGTAACATCAGAATGCAGATAAATTCCGGCTGAGTGTTCCCGCCAGGCCGCCGTCAATTCGTGATTCAATTCTTCTGCCACGATATATCCGCGACCGGATCATAGATGGCAGGTACGGCGAGCTGCCGGATACATGATCGCAGTTGCAGGGCTTCCAAAACGCTCTTGGAATGCCGCGGCGCAGCGTTCCTTCTTGAAGCAGCCGCTATGATGATGATGAGTCTCGCATGAAACTGCATAGTCCGGATGTACAACTCATAATGGCGCAAGGAATCGGCTAGAGAGACGATCGAAAGCTGGTTGAGCGCGGCCTGCTCGATTTTGTTTGAGCCTTTGGGGGGCTTCTAAGTGGATAGTTACATTCCAACGACCAACACCGTTTCATTCGGAGCGGCCATTTTCCGCTTTTCATGGTTGTATATTCTGACCGCGATCGCCGTCGTGGTCATTGCATTCCTGCTGGAGGCATTCTTACACATCGACATGAGCAAGAACTCCTTCCTGGGCGTCCTGCCTTTGCTGTCTGCAGGCACGGGGACCGGGAAATACTATGCCTCCCGCACCGGCATGAAGCCGAAAGGCGGCAAGGCATGGTCGATAGCGCTCGTCGGCTTCGTCATCTCGTTGATTTTTAACCTGGCTGTGATCTTTGGCTTCGTCGCGTTGACCAACTCGTGGCAGGAGTTGGGTGGTCTCGGATCTCTCCGCCTACGCGGCGGGGAGCAATGGCTGGTGCCGCTGGTACTCGGCGGGTTGTTCCTGTTCTTCGTCGTGCTGACCCGCCTGTCCCTGTGGATGGGAGCCAACCCCGTCGTGAAGAAGATGCGCAAGGACGCGACCGGCGCGTTCTGAAAAGTGGGATCGCACGATGCCCCTGCGGTGCGGTGGCTGCAGGGGAGGCGTGAAGATGGTCCTCGTCGATGAGATTGACGGAGGGACGGGGGCAATTAAGGCTGAGCGGCGAGCACGAGGCCGGGCTCTTTCGAACGACATAGCCATGTCGCAAACATCGGACTATGTTACGTTGCGGTATAGGAGACCGGATGTTTAAATTATTTTACGATATGTCGATGCTCGCTTTTGAATCACAGCAAGCCATTTTACTGCGTACGCTTCGGCTGGCTCAGGGCGGAAGCCGCGCCGAGCGCGAGGCCAAGCTGATGATCAGCGAGAAAGTCACAGCCGCGCAGAAAGCCGCAGGCAAGCTCATGACGGGCACGGCGCCTGGCACCGTCGTTCGAGACTATCGACGCAAGGTTCGTTCCAATGTGAAACGCCTGTCGAAGTCATGACAGCCATTGGGGGGCACTGCTATGGAGATGGCGTAGGCCCGCGTTCTGCATCGAGATTCGGACGTGGCGAATATCGATGCGATGGTGAGCTGGGTTTTATCACGCCCCCGTCACACCATTTGGTCTAATCATCGTGCGTTGTCGGCCGTTCCCAATACCGGCCCGATACGTCGCATCCGATCTTGGCCCGGCACGTTGCGTAACGCCGGGCTTTTTCTTGTCCGCGAGGGGGCAAGATCGAAGCTGGAGCATTCAGATGGCTCACACGTCACGATCGTATCACGTGATATGGAATTTATCACGGCGTCCAGCGATTCAGCGGGACAGCAACCTCCTTGGCCCGGCGTTCCGACAGCGCCGGGTTTTCTTTTGCAGCCCGATCGTTCGGTCGAACGGCGCTCGACCGCGATCTGGCAGCGACGACAAGCGGGGACCTGTCTCACTCTCATCCCACCCATCGCGCCACCCATCGCGCGCGCAACCGGCAGGCATATCGTCTTTTCAGGTGACGCCTCGATGTCTGAAAACCTTCCTGATGAACTGCATTGGTGATTTCAGCCGCATCATCGGCGAGTAGACGATATCCTGGAAGGTCTTGGGATTGGGCATTTCGAGGGCGGAAACCAGTTTTGCCTTGAGAGCATCCCACGCCGGTGAAAAGCCGGGCGGTCGCGGTTTCAGCCTGAGTTGGCGCAGCATGAAGTTGGCCTGATAAACCCTGGCCCGTTGCTCCAGAGCGCGCATGCAGAAGGAAATGCTCAGGCTCACCGAGATGTCGCTGCCGTTCTTGACCCAGTGTGGCGCTACGGGCGGATGGTGCACGGCTTCGCCGGGTGTCAGTCTGTAGATCTCGCCATGGCTCTGTAATTCGGGCCTATAGCGCGGTGTATTGTAGCTGCTGGCATAGAAGCGCTCGAGTTCGATTTCTGGCAGGACTTCGCGATCCTTGGGATCGAACAGGCAGACATCCTTCTCGCCCTGAATCTGGAACAGGAAGTTGGATTCGTGGTCGATATGGAAGGGGGTGGAGATCCCGGGCGAAGACAGAATCACGGTCAGGGTTGCCCAAGTCACCTCCTGGCGGAATGGGCGATCGGCATATGTCCCGATTTCATCGATGAGCATCGCGAGAACCCGGGCGTAATCGGGATTGTAATTCTGTGTACGTGAAAGCCTGATCCAGGAGCCGCCCTCGCCAAGCCGCTCGATCAACTCGGTCGGCCGGTCATGCTGCGTGGCCTCGGTGAATTTGCTGCTGATCGATACCTTTTTCAAATCAAGAGCGAGAAAGTCGGCGGCATTGCCGCTCGCGATTATGCTGCGAGCAGTTTTAACGATCTCAGGCACCTCGAATAAGCCACTTCGACAAAGTGTATGGTGAAGCTTGAAGGGTCTAACGTTGTAATTTTCTTTAAATACTTGCTTGTTCGTATCGAGTATGTTTTCAATTTTTCTGGAACTTAAATTCGACTCTCTTTCTATTTTGTTTGCGAAGGCGATGTTCATGACGAATAACTCGCTCTCTCTGGAATGCCCCACAGTCCATTAATGCTGATGATATCACCGGGAGACATTTTTATAAGGAGTATGAGTGTTGAAAATACTAACTCTTTAGGAGAGCGTATGTCCTACTCATATCGAAATCTGAGGAGAATTGTTTGGTGACTGTTTTTTCGAGAGAAAGTTATTTCAAGAATGAAAGGTTTTCGACAATTCAGGCATCGACATTGGCCAAATCCCAATCGATAGACCTAACCAAACGGCACCGCATGGCCGTTGCTGGCGCCCATAGATTTAGATGCGAATTGGTTCAGCCAAAACTGCGGGTGCCCTAAGCGCCACGCCATGTGCGAGGGATCTTTTCAGGCAAATATCCAGGGCTGTGACGACGTCTGTCTCGCGCGGGATGCCTGGCACTACCTGGATGAACTCAAGACGGCAGCGCTCGCCGATAGGCTCTTCTACATCCAAGATGCTCGTTCGAGTCACATGGGGGTTGCGATCATTGCTCAAGTCTCTGCCGGTCTCGCATGGCAGGGAGGTGTTCAAATCGGCAACAGGGTGGCGCTTCGCCCTGAAACAAAGAAGGCGCCTCGAAGGGCGCCTTGCTTTTCTTTAGCGATATCAGGGATTTCGATGGTGGGCGCACTAGGGCTCGAACCTAGGACCCGCTGATTAAGAGTCAGCTGCTCTACCAACTGAGCTATGCGCCCATCGAAACCACCGAAGCGCGACGCGGTGCCGCGTTCGATGGCCGCGATGTAGCAAAGCTCTTTGTGTGTGTCCAGCGTGTGACGGAAAAATTCTTCAGGTTTTTTGAAATCGGCTTCCTCCGTGCTATTCGAAGGCTATATTCAGAAGCGCCATTCATTAAATTGCCGGAGGTTCCTGATGCCGCCTACCAAATTTGGCGTTGGCCAAGCTGTGCGTCGCAAGGAGGACCAGTCCTTCATCACCGGCACGGGCCGTTATGTCGATGACGAATCGCGTTCCGGCGTGCTGCGGGCCTATGTGCTGCGCTCTCCCTATGCCCATGCCCGTTTCAGCATTGGCGATCTTACCGATGCCGCAGCGATGCCGGGCGTAAAGCTGATTCTGACGGCTGCCGATCTCGATGACCTCGGCGATCTTCCCTGTCTCGCCTTGATGAAGAATGCCGACGGCTCGCCGCAGCGCCCACAGCCTTATCCGCTGCTGGCGCGCGACGTGGTGCGCCATGTCGGCGATGCGGTCGCCTTCGTGGTCGCCGATTCGCTGATCGAGGCGCGTGACGCCGCCGAGGCGATCCCGGTCGACTACGAATCGCTCGACGCCATCGTCGGTTCCGTGGCGGCCCTGGAACCCGGCGCGCCGCTGGTCTGGCCCGAGCATGGCTCGAACCTCGCCTTTGATGCCCAGATCGGCGATGCCAAGAAAGTGGCCAAGGCCTTCGACAAGGCCGCCCGCGTGGTGTCCCTGGACGTCGTCAACAACCGTCTGGTTGCCAACTATTTGGAAACCCGCGGCTGCCTTGCCGAATGGGACGGCAAGCGTTTCACCCTGACTGTCGGCAGCCAGGGCGTGCATTCCATCCGCGACACGCTCGCCAACCATGTCTTCAAGGTGGAGCCCGACAGGGTGCATGTGAAGACTGGCGATGTCGGCGGCGGCTTCGGCACCAAGGCCTTCATGTATCGTGAATATCCGCTCTCGCTGGAGGCGGCGCGCCGTCTGGGCAAGCCGGTGAAGTGGTTTGCCGACCGGGCCGAGCATTTCCTGGCCGATACCCAGGGACGCGACAATATCAGTCGTATCGAGGCGGCGCTCGATCGCCGTTCGCGCATCCTGGCGGTCAAGATCGACATCATCGGCGATCTCGGCGCCTATCTGTCGCAGTTCGGTCCCTTCATCCCCTGGCTCGGCGCGTTGATGGCGACTGGCGCCTATGCGATCGGTGCCATGGATGTCAGGGTGCGCGGCGTCTTCACCAACACGCTGCCCGTCGATGCCTATCGGGGCGCCGGCCGGCCGGAGGCCGCCTATCTCATCGAGCGGCTGATGGATGCCATCGCCTTCGAGACCGGGCTTTCCGTCGACACGGTACGCACGCGCAATTTCGTCAGGCCCGAGCAGATGCCGTTCAAGGCGCCGACCGGCCGGACCTATGATTCCGGCGAGTTCGAGGGTCATATGCGCAAGGCCATGGATGTCGCCGGCTGGGGTGATTTCAAGGGCCGTTGGCAGGCCTCCAAGAAGGCCGGCAAGTTCCGCGGCATCGGCATGTCCACCTATATCGAGGCCTGCGCCGACGGGCCCAAGGAAGTGGCCAGCGTCACGCTCGAAAAAGATGGCACCGCGACCGTGCTGATCGGCACGCAGACCAACGGGCAGGGGCATCTGACGGCCTATGCGCAGTTCGTCTCGCAATATCTCGACCTGCCGCTCGAGCGCATCAACGTCATCCAGGGCGATTCCGATCGCATCAAGACGGGAGGCGGCACCGGCGGCTCGCGCTCGATCCCGGTGGGCGGGGCTTCCGTGGCCCGGGCCAGCCAGACTCTGGCCGAGAAGCTCAAGACGCTCGCTTCCGACGAACTCGAGGCCGGCATCGCCGATCTCGAAATCGTGGACGGCCGAGTGCGCGTAGTCGGCACCGACAAGGCGATCGATTTTGCCGCGCTCGCCCGCCTGCCCAAGGCGACGCCTGAACTGCTCAGCGCCGAGACCGACTATCAGCCGGGCGAGGCGACCTATCCGAACGGCACGCATATCTGCGAGGTGGAGATCGATCCTCAGACCGGGGTCACCGGCATCCTCGGTTACACCATCGTCGACGATTTCGGCATGGTGGTGAACCCGATGCTGCTGGAAGGCCAGGTGCATGGCGGTGTAGTCCAGGGCATCGGCCAGGCCTTGCTTGAGCGTACGGTCTATTCGGAAGACGGCCAGTTGCTGACGGCATCTCTCACCGATTATGCGCTGCCGCGTGCAGACGATCTGCCCTTCATCCATTTCGAGACGCGCAACATCCCCTGCAAGAACAATCCGCTCGGCGTCAAGGGCGCCGGCGAGGCCGGCACCATCGGCGCCGCCCCGGCGGTGATGAACGCGGTGATCGATGCTCTCAGGCGCGGCGTCGGCGTCACCAAGCTCGATATGCCTGCGACCCCCGAGGTGGTGTGGCGCACCATCCAGGACGCGCAGGCGAGAAAGCTGGCGGCCGAATAGCAAGAGTGCGGTGCCTGGCTGCCTTCACCAGTCGGGGGAGGGCAGCCAGGCCTTGATTCCCCTGCTCCTGGTCTGGCGGCCCACCAGTCTATTTGCCGGTAGACAGGGCTTCGAACAGGAAGCGGCGTTCTGAGAGGCTGAGCTTGCCGAGCTGCCAGCCGGGCGTGAGCCTCTCAAGTTCCTTTTCCCAGGTGCCGGCGGAATGCCTGCGGGAGCATTCGCTCTTGGCGATGCATGTGAAGATTGCAAGGAACCTGCTGACCATGGGCTCATTCTCGTCACGCCGTCTCTACTGGGGGTATCCGTAGCCTCAAGGGCGTGGCGCCGGTGTGTCGATGGGAACAAGATGCTGCAGGTCCTTTCGCATCGTTCTTCCCGAAGATCGGTATCGGTTTTGCAGCGACGCTCCGGTTGCTTGAGCCACCATTGCCGTACAGCTTTTCAGGGCGTCGACGGTTCGGCCGCCTTCGGCCAATAAGTACCGAAAGCCCAGATATTGCCTTCCGGATCACGGCAGAT
The DNA here is from genome assembly GCF_057813875.1 of Labrys sp. F242. Taxonomy (NCBI): domain Bacteria; kingdom Pseudomonadati; phylum Pseudomonadota; class Alphaproteobacteria; order Hyphomicrobiales; family Xanthobacteraceae; genus Labrys; species Labrys sp. F242. Next base: position 1,521,792 of record NZ_JBVASG010000001.1, read on the forward strand.
GAATTCGCGGCTGCCATAGTCGCGATCGACGAGCTCTTGCTCGATTATCGCCCCGGCGGCCTTGGCGCGCTGATAGGCGGCATCGGCATCGTCGACGGCGATATAGATCGACTTGCCACCTCCTGATCCAGGCGAGCCGACGATCTTGCAGAAAGTGTCGTCGCGAGCCGAGCCGAGCATGATCATCGAAGAGCCGAGGGCGAGCTGGGCGTGATCGACGACGTCGCCATTGCCGTAGCAGGCATGCAAGGTGAAGCCGAAGGCTTCCTGCAGCCAGTCGATCATGGCGCGCGCATTGGCATAGCGCAGGGCCGGGTAGAGGCGGGGGGCTTCAGTCGACGATAGTACCATGGAACATGTCTCCGTTTGTGAACCGGAGTGGACTGTGGCTCCAAGGGCGGCGGGTGGTCTTGAAGAAATGTTATACCGAGAGTCATTTTCCATGACTCTCGGCTCCTTCTGGCGATTTTCGCCAAATCTTTGATTTGGTGTCGAAAACTGCCGGGTGCTCAAACCTGAAATGCGCCAGGAGGTCTGGGATTACTTGGCTGGGCGCCAGGCGGTCGGTGCGCATCCTGCCAGCGAGGTGAATTCGCGGGTGAGATGCGCCTGATCGGCATAGCCGCAGGCCGCTGCGATATCGGCCCATCCTGCCGCCGTGCCCTTGGCGGCGAGAGCCTGCGCGGCATTGAAGCGGATGATGCGGGAGACGGATTTCGGAGGCAAGCCGATCTCTTCGCGGAAGCTTGCGACCAGGCGCCTGCGGCTCCAGTCGAGTTTTTCCGCCAGTGCGCCGATGCGCACGTCGCCGCCTTTGAGCATGAGCTGGGAGAAGGCCCAGCCGATCGAGGGATTGGCCTGCGGGGCGCGGTCGAGGCGGATTGCGATGAAATGCTCGGCGAGATCGAGGCGGGACTCCCAGGAGTTCAGTTCGGCGAGCCGCCGGGCGAATTGATCGATGTCACAGTCGGCGAGGTCATCCAGCGCAACCATGCGGTCGGCCAGCTCGCTCATCGGCAGCCCGAAGAACAGCCGCCCGCCAAGCGGCGTGAAATTGATCTGGATACACTCGGCCGCGCCATCCGAATCCATGACGATCGGGCCGGCAAACAGACCAGCGGCAAAGCTGCCATAACTGTCTGCAAGGGTTGGGGTCCTGCCGAGGCCGATGCGGAACGGGCTGCCGAAATTGACGATCAGCGGCACGGTCAGCGAGGCGGTCTCGGTGAGGCCCTGCATGGCAGCGCCGTTCTCCCGATAGCCGTAGATCCCGCTGACCAGCATGTTCAAGCGCGGCGCCGGGCTCCGGTACCAGAAAACCGGCTCGCTCGAACTCTTTTGTCCATGCCCCATCGCGAATCCCGGTCAAATCCCATAGCCCGCCCGCGTTCGGTCGGCACGGTCGAGGCTGCGATCATAGGACGATCTGCCGTGCAGAGGGAGTCTTGTGCCAGGTCTTGCCATCGGGTTTCGATGGTACTGGTGTCATGTAAGGCCATCACGCGATGGACATGTGTTCGATCCTGCCTTTGCTTCCATCAAAAGGCTTTTCTCTCGCTCAGCTTGGCCGTATTGTCCGCCAGAACAAACGATCGTTCGTCATAACAAACGGAAGGCTGGTAATGAGCGGATTGGAAAGGCGGGGTGAACTCGATGCGGGCGCGGTCGCGCTATCGGGGCAACTCGGCAAGACGGTCCAGCGTCTGCGCAAGGCCTATAATCTTTCATTGTCGGAGTTGGCCGAGCAATCCGGGGTTGCCAAGTCGATCATCAGCCAGATCGAGCGTAACGAAACCAACCCCACCTTGGCGACGATCTGGCGCCTGTCCCAAGCCCTCGACGTTTCGATCGAAAGGGTACTGGGTTCGAGCGAGGACGAGGCCTTCATCGAAAAGACCACCCGTGTCGATACGCCCGTGATCATTTCCGACGACGGCAAGTGCCGTCTGGCGGTGGTCGGCTGGCTGAAGACGGTGGAATGGTTGCAATGGTATGATTTTCGGGCCGAGCCGGGCGGCGTGCTTGAAAGCGACGCCCATCAGCGCGGCTCGGTCGAGTGCCTGTCGATCCTGGCCGGCGTGGTCGAGGTCGACGTGGCCGGCGTGCTCGAGCGGGCTGAGCCTGGCGAGACGCTGCGCTATCGCTGCGACCGCCAGCACGCCATCCGCGTGGTCGGCGACGAGCCCGTTCACGCCACCATGGTTTGCTTCATGAAGGCGGCCCTCATGGAGTAGGGGCCGCCCCTGCCCATATGGAGGTTGCCGTGATGCCTGGCGGTGGTTCGATGTAATCCTCCTGCGCTGGTGCCTGGCGCTCGATCAGCACGGAATCGCCGAACTCGTGGGCTCGGTAGTTCCACGCTTCCAGCATGAGCGAGATCCGGTCGAGAATGCGATCGCCGGCAAAGGCGCGCAGCAATTCGAAATGGCTCTCGCCCGGCAGATGGACGCCGCTCAGAACGGCATCGACGAGACGAAGCTTTGATTTCGGCCCGATTCGCCCCTGTGCCAAGCCATCGCCGGCTTTGAGGCCACCGGGGAGCGAGGCGGCGTGTTCGAGAGCCCGCACTACGCTGGTGCCGATGGCGATCACGCGTCCCCCGACCGCCTTGGTGCGGGTGATCCCAGCTGCCGTCGCCGCCGGGATGCGGTAGGGCTCGTCGAAGGGAAGGCGCAGATCCATCACCGCGTCGCCCGTCGAGGAAATTCCGGCGGCATGCGTCAGGCTGGCAAAACCCACGCCGCGGCGTCGCCAGGCGGCGATCGTGCGCCAGTCGAGCGCGAAACCGGCCGAGGGTGGTTCGAAGGCGAGCGGCTCGGCCGCCATTGCCGTCCACATGTCCCAAAGAGTGAGAGGCTCGGGCACGTGAGCGTATTGGATCGGCCGCCCATGCTGCGCCAGCCCGGCGAAGATCTGTTCCGGGGGGCCGGGGAAACGCAGCGATACCAGGCGAGGATAGCCGTGCAAGCGCTCGACCATGGCCGTGAGTGGGCCAAGTTCGAGCTTGTCGCCGGCGAGAAGCTGCGGTGGCGCGGGGCGGTCTTCCGTGCGCATGCGGTGATCGCCCGCCCCGAAGACGATGGCGATGAAGTGACGGGGATCACCGGCCGCGACCCAGGCGGCCAGCCTGACTTCGATCGGCCTGCCGCTTTCGGCATGGATGCCGGCAAGGCTGGCGGGCAGGGTAGCTGCGTCATTGGCGACGATGAGGTCGCCGGGGCTGAATAGCAGAGACAAAGCGCTGCGCGGCAGATGGCGGATTTTGCCCGTGCCCGAGACGGCGAGCAGCCGGGCGGCGCCAGGCTCCGGATTGTCGGCGGCGATCATGGCCGGGCCTCCATGGTCAGAGCGAGGCGCGGCTCATCCAGGCCCAGGCTGCGAATGATCTCGGATGCCGCTTCCTCGGGACGCTTGAGCGAGGATCTGTCGGCCTCCGGAATGGCTTGCGCATGCAGGGGGGTGTCCATGTCGCCGGGGTCGACGGCGAGGAAGCGAATGCCTTCTTCTCGGGCTTCCTCGGCCCAGATAGCGGTGAGATGCTGCAGCGCGGCCTTGCTGGCGCCATAGGCGCCCCAACCGGCATAGGCGTTGACGGCTGCGTCGCTGCTGATGTTGACCACGCTGGCCTCACGTCCCTGCCGCGCCGAGGCAGCGAGGGCGCCGTACAGAGCCTTGGTCAGGCGGAAGGGGCCGACCAGGTTGGTGGCGAGGGCTGCCTCCAACTCCTCGCATTGCGTGTCGGCCAGCAAGGCGAGAGGCACAGGCCCAAGGCTGGAGGCATTGTTGACGAGGAGATCGAGACCGCCAAGGTTGCCGGTAATCTGCAGGGCAATGGCATGGATGTCGGTCTTGCGTCCGACATCGCCGACAATGCCGAGCGCACCGGTTTCGGCAGCCACGCGCGTCACGGCATCGCTGGTGCGGGCGACGAAGGCCACCTTAGCGCCCCGCTTGGCCAGCGTCCGCACGAGGGCCAGCCCAAGCCCGGAGGTGCCGCCGGTAACCGCCGCACGCAGGCCTTTGAGATCGGTATGAACCGTCATCGATCGAAGCTCCCTGAATCACTCAGGGAGTTTTGATACAAGTTCAAGTGAACTTTAAGTCAAGCGGTATGTCGAGATAGGGATGGATCGATCCCAGGACATTATGACCACGGGCGAACTGCAAGGGCGGTTCGACCAGGCAAATTTGTCGAGGAATCAACCGTCCAGGCCGAGTTCGAGCTGTGCGCCGTCCGAGGGCTCTTCCGAGGCGAAGCCGGACATGGTGACACCGAGCAGGCGGATGCCTTTTGCCGGCGGAAACACGCTGCGGATGAGTTCCAGGCTGACGGCCCGCAGGGTTTCCTGGGTATGGACCGGCGCGGTGAGGGTACGGCTGCGGGTGGCCTGCTGGAAATCGGCATATTTGATCTTCACCGTCACGGTGCGGCCGAAGGCTTGGGTTTTCTCGCACCAGGCCCAGACTTCGTCCGCCATGGCGAGGACACCCGTTTCGATATCCTCAGGCTTCGTCAGGTCGTCGGAGAACGTCGTCTCCGAGCCGGCGGATTTGCGCGGGCGGTCCGGCTCCACCGGCCGGTCGTCTTCGCCCCGCGCGATCGTGTGATACCAGGCGCCGGCCTTGCCGAAATGGCGGATGAGATCCTCCAGCGGCCGTGCCTTGAGGTCGGCTCCTGTGAAAATGCCGAGCCGATTCATCTTTTCCGCGGTGACCGGGCCGACACCGTGGAACTTGGCCACCGCCAGCGTCTCGACAAAAGCCGGTCCCATGGCTGGAGTGATGACGAACTGGCCATTGGGCTTGCGATGGTCGGACGCGAGCTTGGCCAGGAATTTGTTGTAGGAGATGCCGGCCGAGGCGGTAAGGCCGGTCTCCTCGAGGATACGGGCACGAATGGCCTCGGCCGTGGCCGCCGCCGAGGGCAGGCCCTGTAAATTTGCGGTGACGTCGAGATAGGCCTCGTCCAGCGACAGGGGCTCGATCAGCGGCGTGAACTCGGTGAAGACGGCATGAATCTGGCGGGAGACGGCGCGATAAACCTCGAAACGCGGCCTGACGAAGATGAGGTCGGGACAATTGCGCAGCGCAGTCGAGGAGGGCATGGCCGAACGCACGCCGAAGGCTCGCGCCTCATAGCTCGCCGCGGCGACCACGCCGCGTTTTTCCGAATAACCTACGGCCAGCGGCCGTCCCCGCAACCCGGGATCGTCGCGCTGCTCGACGGAGGCGTAGAAGGCATCCATGTCGATATGGATGATCTTGCGGATGGGGGCGGACATGGATCTAGGTTAGCAGAGCTGCGGTGATTATGGGGAGGCTGGCTGAGGCGCAAGCCTGGCTCTGACGGCACAATAGGGAAAGGCGGACACCTTCAGAACTCTTGCGCCAGGAGCCTGAAACTCTCATCGACATAGTGGGCGAGGGGATGTGCCGCCTCGTTTTGTTTCCATCGCTCCAGGGCCAGGCGCAGCGTACCCATCGCCACCATCGCGACCAGCCGAAGCCCGTCCCGCCGCTCCGGCGATGGCCAAAGCTCACACATCGCTTCCAGCAGAATCCGCTCGGTCTCGACGAAACCGGCCTCCTTGCGCGCCCGCAGGGCTTCGGTCGATTGCATCAGGCGATCGAAAACGATGGACTCCTTGGTCTCTCGCCGTGAGGCAAGCTTGATCAGGCAGTTTTGAACGGCTGCGAGAGGGGCTTGGTCAGGCGACTCTTCGAGCATTGCCGGCTTCAATGCCTCCCGGAAGCCACCGTCACGCGCGGACAGCAAAACATCCTCCTTGGACTTGAAATAATAGAAGAAGGTCCGACGTGAAATGCCGGCTGCCTGCGCGATCGCGTCGAGCGTCGTGCCTTCGTAGCCGTGCTTCACGAACAGTTTCAAACCCTCATCGATGATCCGCTCGGACGTCTCACGCCGTTTGCGTTCCCGCAGCCCTTGCGGCCTTTCCAAGACGTCCTTCATACCGACGGTTCCATAGGCGTCTCTTGCAAAATTACACTGGGTGTAATAATAAATCGCACTCAGTGCGATTTTATAACGAGATTGGCAATATGCCTCAAGCGATGATTGGGCCCGTTACCGAGCCTTTCGGCAAGGCGACGATGCCGCCGACACCGATGTTGACGAGGACGATGGAGGATTTGTCCTTTGCTGTATGATGTCGTGATTGCCGGCGCAGGGCCGGTCGGCCTGTTCCTGGCTTGTGAACTGCGCCTTGCGGATCTATCCGTGTTGGTGCTGGAGCAGAACGAAGATCCGCATTCCCCCCTGAAGCGGCTTCCCTTCGGCTTGCGCGGCCTATTGGTGCCCACTGTCGAGGCTTTCCATCGTCGCGGCTTGCTGGATGACATCGCGGCGCCGCAACGCGCGAAAGACGATTCGGGTGGTGGTGTCTCGAGTGCTGCGCACTGGATGCAACAGTCGCGTCGCCCCGGCGGTCATTTCGCCGGCATCCAGTTCTTCCACGACAATGTCGATCCTTCGAAGTGGCCCTATCGCTTGCCGAGCTCCGCCGTCGCCGGCATTCCGGTCACGATGGAGCATCTGGAATCGGTCCTGGCCGCCCGCGCTCAGGCCATGGGTGTGGAAATCAGGCGGGGCCTCGGCGTCGAGGGTTTCGAGCAATCGGACGAAGACGTGACGATTCGTGCCGGCACCTCGACTTTTCGCGGGCGCTGGCTCGTCGGTTGCGATGGCGGCCGCAGCACGGTGCGCAAGGCCGGTGGTTTCGGGTTCGCCGGAACCCATCCCGAGTTCACAGGCTATTCCGTTGAAGCGGATATGGCCGATACGCACAAGCTCCGCCCGGGCCGTCACTACACGCCGACGGGCATGTATACCTATTCGTCCCCCGGGACGATCGCGATGGTCGATTTCGACGGGGGCGCTTTTCATCGGACCCAGGCGATCACGCTCGAGCATGTGCAGGCAGTATTGCGTCATATCTCCGGCACGGACGTTACCCTGACCACTCTCAAACTTGCTGCGACCTGGACGGATCGCGCCTATCAGGCGACCGCGTACCGCAAGGGGCGGGTGCTGCTTGCGGGTGATGCTGCGCATATCCATTCTCCGCTGGGCGGCCAGGGGCTCAATCTCGGGTTTGGGGATGCGATGAATCTTGGCTGGAAGCTGGCGTCCACGATCCGGGGCAGCGCGCCGGCCGGTCTGATCGACAGCTATTTCAGCGAGCGGCATCCTGTGGGCGCGCAGATCCTCGACTGGTCACGTGCCCAGGTGGCGATCATGCGGCCGACCGCCAGTACGCGCGCGCTCGAAGCCATCATCCGTGATCTCATCGATACCCGCGACGGTGCCACCTATTTTGCCGAGCGGGTGTGGGGCGTGTCGCTGCGCTACGATCTTGACGAGAACCACCAGCTGGCGGGGCTTAGCGCTCCGGACTTCGAATTGGCCGACGCGACAAAGCTCGCCGAGCTTCTCAGGATGGGCAAAGGCGTATTCCTGGACTTCGATTCCCAGCCGCAGCGTCGAGCGCTTGCATCTCGTTGGAGCGATCGGATCACCTATGTCGCTGGGGACGCCAATGACCGGCTCGGGTTGAGCGCCGTGCTGGTGCGCCCCGACGGCGTCGTCGCTTGGGCCACCGAGGCCGCCTCGGACCATGAGGAAGCTGCCAGGGCCATGGCGCGATGGTTCGGTGAACCCCTTGCGTGACGATAGCCCATTGTCGCCGGCCGCCCGCATGGGCGGCGGGTGGCATGCCTGGGATAGTCGCGACGGTTATTCTCAGATCCGAGAATAGAGGCTCTCGGCGTGTTCGTGTTCATTCAGCACCAGCTTGTGCTCAGCCGGGGGGTGGGCGCGCTGCCCGCAGTCGAGGCGCGGGCAGATGCGGCAGCCTACGCCGATTGCTACGGCCTGGCCGGCATTGGAAACGTCCATGCCATCGGAATAGACCATCTCGGCGGCGTGGGAGATGTGGCAACCCAGGCCGATCGACAGATGGCGTCGTGGAGCATTGTGCCGATGCCCACCCTTTGTCAATGACTTTGCAATGCAGAAATAGCGTGTGCCTTCCGGCATCTGGCTGATCTGGATGTTGATCTGGCCCGGCAGCAGGAAGGCGGCGTAAACGTTCCAGCGCGGGCAGGCGCCGGAATGGCGCGGAATGTGAATGCCCGAGAGCGAGAAACGCTTGGAGATGTTGCCGGCGATGTCGGTACGGATTAGGTGCAGCGGGATGCCGCTGGCGCCGGGGCGCTGCAGCGTGGTCATGCGGTGACACACCTGCTCGAAGCTGGTCTTGAAGCGCCGGGCGATCCTGTCGATGTCATAGCGCGTCTCGCGGCAGGCGGCGAGGAAAGGCTGATAGGGCATGATCACTGCGCCGGCGAAATAGGCGGCCAGGGCATGGCGGGCCAGGGCCGGGGCATCGGCCGGCAAGGCGCCTTCGGTGATAAGATGCTCGATCTCGCGCGAGGCGGCGAGCAGGCCGAGGCGGTGGGCCGCCGTGAAGGTGGCGCTTTCGGGCGAAAGTACGTCCGCGGTCTCGAAGGTTTCCTCGTCCCTGCCGAGGCGCCCGGCCAGGCCCTGGGGCAGGGGAGCCAGCCGCCATTGCACGCCGAACACGTTGGAGAGGTAGAGCTTGAGGCCGGGCTCGAAGGAATCGGAGAGATTGTCGATCTCGCCGCGAATGCGCTCGGCCTGGGCCTCCAGTGCCGGGAAGTAGTTGGCGTTGGCCTGCAGGAAATCGGAGACCGCATCGGTGGCGACGTGATAGCCCGCCTCCTGGGCGGACGTGGCGCCCTGGTTGGCATTGCGCAGCGAACGGAAGCGATCGAACAGATGCACGATGGCGCGCCCGATCTGCGGGTTGGAGCTGGCGAGATCGCGCACGTCCTGATTGGTGACGTCGCTGTCGGCAAAGAGATCGTCGCCGAACAATTCCATCAGGTCGCCAGCCAGGCGCGAATCGTCGTTCTCGGCGAGCTCGGTGGCGTCGACGCCGAAATAGCTGGCCGTCTTCAACAGCAGGGGCACTGTCATGCGCCTGCGATTGTGCTCGATCAGGTTGAGATAGCTCGCCGAAATGCCGAGCGAGCTGGCGAGTTGCGCCTGTGAAATCCGGCTCTGCCGGCGCAGCCTCTGAATCTTGCCGCCGATACGCGGGTCGGCCTCTTGCATGGCGCCTGTCATGGTTCGTTTCCGGTCTCGTCGCTTTGTAAATCTTTACACGATTTACAGCATTACAAAATTTTCTTTACAGCGCTTTTCCGGTTGACGCCCCGGAAATGCGATACGCCTTGCTTTATTGCGCCGCGGTGTCAATCATTGACTTAACACGAAACGCGGCACGGAGGAACGTGTTATGGACCAGATGCGCCAAAGCAACGATCACGACGAATTCATCACCATCATCGGCGCCAGCATGGCCGAGATCAACGCCGAGTACCACGCTCAGGGCCTGGCGGACCGGGACTTTTCGATCGTGCACAAGATTGGCCGGCATCGCTTCACCCGCGTGGGTGGCGGCGCTTCCGAACACATGTTCGACGGCCAGTCGATGATCGCCGCCACCTTCACTCGCAGCCGGCGCAATTGAGCCGTGGGATCGCCGGCATCGCAGTCACGCCCGCGGATGGTCGTAGCGACAGCCGGACTTTCCTTGCCAACAGGTGAGGCAGCACCACAGCAATCAAGGATGCTGCCGCCGTCAATGTCTTTACACGTCTACACGTTAGGAATTTTGTGATGCTCGATACCCAGAAGAACCGCCCCGCCGAGACCTTCCCCGCCCCCGAATGGGCGCCGGATCGCTGGCGCAACGTCCGCCGCAACTACACGCCGCGCGACGTGGAGCGGCTCGCCGGGTCCCTGCCGATCCGCAACACGCTGGCCGAAAATGGCGCCAGGCGCCTGTGGGAACTCCTGCATAAGCGTGACTATGTGCCGACACTGGGCACCTTCACCGGCAACCAGGCCGTGCAGCAGGTCAAGGCCGGCCTCGAGGCGATCTACCTGTCCGGCTGGCAGGTGGCGGCTGACGCCAACACCTCGGGCAACATGTATCCCGACCAGAGCCTCTATCCGGTCGACAGCGTGCCCTCGGTGGTGCGCCGTATCAACAAGGCCCTGCAGCGCGCCGACCAGATCCAGACCATGGAGCGCGTCGATGGCAAGGGCGGCGAGCAGCTCGATTATTTCGTGCCTGTCATCGCCGATGCCGAAGCCGGCTTTGGCGGCCAGCTCAACGCCTATGAATTGATGAAGGCGATGATCGAGGCCGGCGCCGCCGCGGTGCATTTCGAGGACCAACTCGCCTCGGAGAAGAAGTGCGGCCATCTCGGCGGCAAGGTGCTGGTGCCGACGCGCACCTTCATCAAGACGCTGAACGCGGCGCGCCTTGCGGCTGACGTGATGGGTGTGCCCACCCTGATCATGGCCCGCACCGACGCCGAGGCCGCCCGCCTGATCACCTCCGATGTCGACGAGGCCGACCGGCCCTTCATCACCGGAGAGCGCACGCCGGAAGGCTTCTATGTGCTCAAGGGCGGCTTCGAGGCGGCGATCGCCCGCGGCATTGCCTATGCGCCCTATGCCGACCTGATCTGGTGCGAGACCTCGACGCCGAGCCTGCCCGACGCCAGGCGTTTCGCCGAAGCCGTGCGCAAGGAGCATCCGGACCAGATGCTGGCCTATAACTGCTCGCCCTCGTTCAACTGGGCCAAGCATATGGATCCGGCGGCGATGAAGGCCTTCCAGCGCGAGCTGGGTGCGATGGGCTACAAGTACCAATTCATCACGCTGGCCGGTTTCCACAACACCAGCTTCACCACCTTCGACCTCGCCCGCCGCTACAAGCAGGACGGCATGGCCGCCTATTCGCAGCTCCAGCAGGCCGAGTTCGCCGCCGAGGCCCAAGGCTTCACCGCGACGCGCCACCAGCGCGAAGTCGGCACCTCCTATTTCGACGCCATCGCCACCATCCTCGGCGAAGGCCAGAGTTCGACGACCGCGATGGAGCATTCGACCGAAACGGCGCAGTTCTAAGCCTGAAAACAAGCACAAGCCTCGGCCGATCCCATCGGTCGAGGCTTTTTGCTGTTGTTGATACTGGCAATGCCGTGGTCACCCGGACTGTGGGCCGAAACGGGAGTTGCGGCGCAGAAGGCTCAGCCTTGCCACTCGAAATCGGCGGTGACCGGCACGGCGTCCTCGCGATCCTGGCTCGCCTCGTAGCCCCGCACGCGCAGGAGCCCGATGGCCGGATTGGCCTCCACGGCCAGACGGGTGATGTCGTAGCGTAGCGGCGGCTTCACCCAGGCGAAGGGAGCGGTGCTCGCGCCAGCGAAGGAGGCGATCGAGGCGCGGCGCTCTGTGCTGTCCTGGCGCGTATCCTCATCCTCGTTTGCGCCCCAGTTCTTGGCTGTGGCGCCGTAATTCCAGGTATTGGCCGCGGTGCTCGGGCCAAGATGGGTGACGAAGTCGCGATGCTTGCGCTCGATCACGCAGGTCTGCCCGGCCGCCGGGCCGACAAGGGTGAAGATGGTCTCGGCCGCGATGGGGGCCTTTTCCAGCTCGCGCCGCGCCGTGTCGAAATCCGCCGCCGTTTCGAATACTTGGCGCAGCACATGCATCGGGGGCGGCAAGCCGCCGCCCAATGCAGCGAAATTCGGTAGGCCCATGCCGCCCCAGCCATCCGTCGACGGGCCCTTGTTGATGGAGGCGGCGAAGCGCCCCGGCGCCATGGCCGTGAGAACGCCGACGGCGCCGGGCCAGGTCACGTTGTAGAACTCGCCGGCGGGCCCGCGCTGCCGGACCACCTCGACATGTCAGCCTAGCCCATCGAGATTCCAGTCGAGAGTCCGCAGCAGATGAGCATGGCGCCCGTCCGGTGATGGAGCGGCCAGCGTGGTGCAGCCCCATTCATAGGAGGTGTTGAGCATATAGACACCACTCTCCTTCAGGAGTGCGGCAATGGCATCCAACTCGCCGACATAGGGAGAGCCGCTGGCGCGCAACCAGGAGCGCGCGGCCGAATCGATCCCCGAGGCGCCCCACCGCGCCGTTACGGGCAATGAGGCAAGACAGGTCTGCAACAATTTGCGCATGGTCTTGACGTGCGCCCGCGCATGTTCGACCGGCCCACCGTCGCGGGCATCAAAAGCGGGATGTCGGGCAATCGTTCGGTTGCCTCCGCCGGCATGGCGGCAATACCCGCGATGCCGCACCCGATGCCAAATCCTGCTTTGAGAACGTCTCGGCGGTGGAACGGGGACATGTGGAGGCGACTTCCTTTTCGAGCGCCGGACAGAAAGGTGGGACAGCAGGCGCCTGCACCTATCGTAACCTAAGTATCTCCCGCCTCGAAACTCGCGCGGTTGATGCCGTATTTCTGCAGCTTGTCGTAAAAGGTCTTGCGCGGGATGCCGAGGGTTTCCAGCGTGGTCCGCACGTCGCCTTTGTGCTTGGCGAGAGCCTCGCGGATCAACTCGGCCTCGTAGCGATCGAGGCGTTCGGGCAGGGAAGTGGTCTCGCCAGCCGGAGACGGCATAGCGGGCCGGCTGGCGGCCAGATCGATTTCGGCCAGGCCCAGCGCCACCCTTTCGGCGAAATGCACGATCTCGCGCACATTGCCCGGCCAGTCATGGCTGGCGAGGTGCTGGCGCATGGCCGGCGTCAGCATCGGCGCCTCGCGCTGGAAGCGCCGGCAGGCCCGGTCGAGATAGACGGCGAACAGCAGGGGGACGTCCTCGCGCCGTTCGCGCAGTGGCGGCAGGCGCAAGGTCACCACATTGAGACGATGGAACAGGTCCTCGCGGAAGCTTCCCCGGTGCGCGGGGGACCCGAGGTCGCTCTTGGCCGCGGCGACTACGCGCAGGTCGACCTGCCGGGCCGTGTTGGAGCCGAGCGGGGTGATCTCGCGCTGCTCCAAAACGCGCAGCAGGCGGGCCTGGGCGCTGAGCGGCATGCTCTCGATCTCGTCCAGGAACAGGGTGCCGCCGCTCGAATGCTCGATCAGGCCGACGCGCTTCTTCAACGCGCCGGTGAAGGCGCCGCTCTCATGGCCGAACAGCTCGCTTTCCAGCACCGTCTCGGGCAGGGCGCCGCAATTGAGGGCGACCAGGCGCCCGCTACGCCGGCGGCCGAGATGATGGAGCTGGTCGGCCACCAATTCCTTGCCGGTGCCGGTTTCGCCCACGATCATCACGTCGACATCGGCATCGGCCACGGCCCTCAGCGTTTCACGCAGGCGCTCCATCGCGGGGGCATCGCCGAGCAGAGGAGAGGGAGCGTGGGCCTCCTCCGCGGCCTGGCGCAGACGCCGGTTTTCCATCACCAGCGCCCGCTTTTCGGTGGCGCGCCTCACGCTCTGGATCAACCTGTCGGAGGCGAAGGGCTTGGGCAGGAAATCATAGGCTCCCTCGCGCATCGCCTCGACGGCGGTGGCGATGTCGCCATGGCCGGTGATCATGATCACGGGCAGGTCGGGATCGCGGGCGCGCAGCGTGCGGAACAACTCCATGCCGTCGATACGCGGCATGCGCAGATCGGTGATCACCACACCCGGAAAGCGTTCGTCGATGGCCTTGAGGGCTGCGACGGCGGATTCGAACAGGAAAGGCTCGAAACCGGCAAGCCGCAGCGTCTGCGCATTGGCTTCGCGCAGGACGGCGTCGTCGTCGACGAAAGCAACGGGTGGGGTCGAGCTGACACTCATGGCCCGTGCCTCGCCGAGAGAAGGCCCGCAATGATGGGGGGCGGAGGCCGAACGAAGTGGAATACCGAAGCGTTGCCCATGCCGTTCATCCTTCTTTCTCCGCGCGCTTCAGTGTCACCAGGAAGCGGCAGCCCTGGCCAGGCTGGCTTTCGACCTCGAGGCGGCCGCCGAATTCCTCCACGATATCCTTGGAAATCACCAGGCCGAGGCCAAGACCGCCAGGCTTGGTGGTGGTGAAGGGCGTGAATAGGGCGGCCGTCACCTCTGGTGCGAGTCCGGGGCCGTTGTCGGAGACGGAAAGCCGGACCAGCTCCCCTTCGCCGGTTATGCCGATATGGATAGCCTGGTCAGGTTGCTCTTCCATTGCTTCCAGGGCGTTCTGGAGGAGATTGACCAGCACCTGCTCGAGCCGCACGCGATTGGCTGCCACCTGCAGACCGTCCACAACCGGATCGACCTCGATCTCGGTGCCCTGGCGCCGAGCCCGGATGCCGACCAGCAAAAGCGCACCATCGAGCACGTCGCGCAGGGCGACGGGACCGATATCACCGCTGGCCTTGCGGGCGAAGCGGCGCAATTGCGCGATGATGTCGGCGATCTTCTCGGTCAGCCCGGCAATGGTCGCAAGGTTCTGGCGCGCCGGCACCGGTTCGCTGCGATCAAGAAAGATGGCGGCGTTGTCGGCGAAACTGCGTATGGCGGCGACCGGCTGGTTCACCTCATGGGCCAGGCCGGCCGTGATCTGGCCGAGCAAGGCGAGGCGGTTGGCCTGCGTGAGTTCGTCTCGCGCGGTTTGCAGCTTAGCCTCGACCTTGCGGCGTTCGTCGATCTCAGCGGAGAGGAGAGCGTTGCTCTGGCTGAGGTCGAGCGTGCGCGCCTCGACGCGATGCTCCAGTTCGATCTGGGCCTCGGTGAGTTCGGCGGTGCGCGCGATCGCGCGCTGGCGCCGGTGCAGGAGAATACCGAGCAGAACCAGCGTGGCGCCGACCAAGGCGAAGGTGATGGAGCGCAAGGTCGCGGCACCCGCGGCGAGGGCGCGCGCGGCCGGCTGGAGCAGGTGCAGCTGCCAATTCGTTGAAGGAACCTCGCTTACGCTGGCAAGATGCAGCCCGCTGCCGCGCAAGGAGACGAAGTCCGCGCCCGGCGTGGCCTGGCCGCGCCGGATCGGCAGTACGGCCAGTGGCGAGTCGCCGAATTGCAGCGAAGTGCGAATGTTTGCTGCTTCCTCGGCGGGGATTGAAGCCTGCGCCATGAAACGCCATTCCGGTTGGCTGGTCAGCAGCACGATGCCGCGAGGGTCGGTGACGTAGACGATGGCGCCTGAGCGATGCCAGTCCTCCTCGACCGAGAAGAACTCCACCTTGACCACGATCACGCCCTGCATGCTGCCCGGCCCTTCGATGCGGCGGGCGATGTAGAGGCCGGGGCGCTGACTGACCGTGCCGAGAGCGAAGTGCTCGGTGTCTCCCTTGGCCACTGCCTCGGTGAAATAGGGGCGGAAAGCGTAATTGGTTCCGACGAAACTGATGTCCTCTTTCCAGTTGGAAGAGGCGATCGCCAGGCCCGTGCGGTCGATCAGATAGATCACGGCCGAGCGCGCGCCGGCATTCAGGCTTTCGAGCTTAGCATTCATGGCGCCAATATGGGACGCATCCGGCGCGCTCAGGGTGGCGAGCACATCAGGATCACGCGACAGCACCAGGGAGAGCGTGCGCTGCTTTTCCAGTTCGCTGCGCAGCACGGCGATATCCAGCGTAGCGTTGCCGGCGGCCTGGGCCCTGAGCGCCTCGGCCGCCTGGCGCGTGCCGTAATTGCCGGCGAACCAGACGGCGAGCGCCAGGCTTACCAGGCTCAGGCCGGCGAAAATCAGCCATTCGATCCGTCGCCTCTGCCGTCTGTGTGTTGCTCCGCTCATCGGTCTCCTGCTGCCATCGTTCACAGTCAAGCATGTGCGGAAATCCGCACATGGGCAAGGCCGCTGTGCGGACCTCCGCTCAGGGTGCTCTGGCGATGCCACTGGACGCGAACTATGAAATCAAGCAATATCAATAGCATAAGATATTGGCACGAGACTTGCTCCTCTATTGAGCAGCCGCTAGCAGAATGCGGCGTCGAGGAAACCTTTGGGCCAGGCCGCTTGCCGAGGCCCCACGGAGGAACAGATGATCTCCCTCAGCGAGATGCCCAAGGCGGAAGCTCCGCGCAAGCGCCCTTTCTATGCAAACCTCTACTTCCAGGTCCTTGTCGCGATCGCGCTGGGTATCCTGCTCGGTCATTTCTACCCCGATCTCGGCAAGTCTCTGAAGCCGCTGGGTGACGCCTTCATCAAGCTGGTGAAGATGGTGATCACCCCGGTGATCGCTCTCACCGTGATCACCGGCATTGCCGGCATGAGCGATCTCAAGAAGCTCGGCCGCGTCGTCGGCAAGGCCTTCATCTATTTTCTTACCTTCTCCACCCTGGCCCTGATCATCGGCCTGCTGGTCGGCAATATCGTGCAGCCGGGCGCGGGTCTGAACATCAATCCGGCCACGCTGGATCCCAAGGCGGTGGCGGATTATGCCGCCAAGGCGCACGACCAGACCATCACCGGCTTCCTGATGAACATCATCCCCAACAACCCGATCAGCGCGCTGGCGGGTGGGGACGTGTTGCAGGTGCTGTTCTTCTCGGTGGTGTTCGGTATTGCGCTGGCCCAGATCGGCAGTGCAGCCGAACCGCTGATGGTCGTGCTGAACTCGGTCTCGCGGGGCATGTTCCGGCTGGTCGCCATCCTGATGAAGGCCGCGCCCATCGGTGCCTTCGGCGCCATGGCCTTCACCATCGGCGCGTATGGCATCGGCTCGGTCGCCAATCTCCTGATGCTGATCGGCACCTTCTATCTGACCTCGCTGCTTTTCGTACTGGTCGTGTTGGGTACGGTCGCCTGGTATAACGGCTTCTCGATCCTCGCCTTGATCCGCTACATCAAGGAAGAACTGCTGCTGGTGCTCGGCACTTCCTCTTCCGAAGCAGCTCTCCCCAGCTTGATGGACAAGATGGAGCGGGCCGGCTGCCGCAAGTCGGTGGTGGGCATCGTCATTCCCACCGGCTATTCTTTCAACCTCGACGGCACCAACATCTACATGACCCTGGCGGCGCTGTTCATCGCGCAGGCCACCGGTATCCAGCTGAGCTGGGGCGACCAGATCCTGCTGCTCCTCGTTGCCATGCTGAGCTCGAAGGGCGCGGCCGGCATCACCGGCGCCGGCTTCATTACCCTGGCGGCGACGCTGGCCGTGGTGCCCGCCGTTCCGGTTGCCGGCATGGCGCTCATCCTCGGCATCGACCGCTTCATGTCCGAATGCCGCGCGCTCACCAACCTGGTCGGCAATGCCGTCGCCACCATCGTGGTGGCCCGCTGGGAGGGCGAACTCGACAAGGCCCAGCTCGCGGCTGCGCTGAGCGGCGACGACGTACCGCAAACGGTGGCCGCCGCGGCCTGAGATTGGTCGATCGACAAGACAGGAAAGGGGCGGGCCTGTGGTCCGCCCTTTTTTATGACGAAGACGCTGCGCGTTCGTTCGTCACGGGATGGGTCTTCAGACCTGCAATTCCAGGTCTGCCGTGACAGGGGTGGCGTCGCTGCGATCGAGTGTTGCTTCATAGCCGCGCACACGCAGGCTGCCCTGGCGAGCGTCGGCTTCGACGGCAAGGCGGGTGATGGCGTTGCGCAGGGGCGGCTCCACCCAGGCAAAGGGCGCCATGGCCCGGCCGGCATGGGCAGCGATCGCCAGGCGGCGGCTGGGACTGTCGCTTTCGGACAGCGCACCATTGTTCCAGCTGGGCGCGTTGGCCCAATCATTGGCGGCCGCCACTGGGCCGGACTGGGTGACGAAAGCCTCTGGTCTGCGTTCGATCACGCAAGTCTCGGCAGGCGAAAGGCCGGTCAGCGTGAAGATTGTCTCGGCGGCGATCGGTATGCGTTCCAGCAGGTCCCGCGCGGTGGCGAAATCGGGAGCCTCCTCGAAGGTGCGTCGGAGCAGGTGCATGGCGGGCATCAGGCCACGCCGCACACCGGACAGATCCGGCACGGTGGCGCCGCTGGCGCTTGCCGCGCCGGCCGGCGCTGGGCCCTTGTTGATCGAGGCGGCAAAGCGGCCTGGCGCCAAGGCCGTCAGCACGCCCACGGCGCCCGGCCAGGTCACATTGAGGAACTCACCAGCGGGACCACGCTGCCGCACGACTTCGACAAAACTGCCGAGGCCGTCAAAATCCCAATCGAGCGTCCGTAGCAGCCGGGCGCTGCGTCCGTCCGGCGCCGCCGCTGCCAGCGTGGTGCAGCCCCATTCATAGGCTGCGTTGATCAAGAAAGCGCCGGGCATCGGCAGGAGCGCGGCGATCGTCTCGATCTCGCCGACATAGGGCGAGGGGCTGGCGAGCAGCCAAGCGCGTGCCGCATGGTCGAGCAGATCCACCTCGCCATGGGCGGCGGCCGGGATCGAGACCAGACAGGATCGAAGCAAGCCCCGCATCGCTTCCGGGCGAGCCCGGGCATGGGCGACGGGACCGCCCTCGCGCGCGTCGAAAATCGGAATGGGTGCAAGCGTTGCCCGCTTGCTTTCCGGCAGGCCGGCGCGTGGGAAAGGGATGACGCTCATGGGTCCCCCTGAGAACGATCGCCGAAAGTATTCAGGCTTTCGCAGGCATTGTCATCCGGCAATCTTGTTTACCGGGCTTCAGAGCCCCGCGACCGCAAATAGAGCGGTCGCCGCCAGGCGGCGGTCGGGAGGATCTTGCATGGGCAAGGTTTTGTACCTGGTAAACCATGTCTCGATCTTGAGTTGACGTAAAAACCCACTGTTACAGGAACGCAACAACCTTGCTGAATTGAGACATCGGCGTGACAGAATCGCGATGAAACGGCGGCGTTGGCCGTTACGAAGGGGTCAATATTCTGGTACGAAGAATCATGAGTTCTAATGAGCCATCCGCAAGCAGTGCTTACTTGCTCGTGGTCTGACAAAAGCAAAAGGCGGCTGAGATTACACAGCCAGACCTGCCCTAACGGCGGGTAATGATATGGGGGAACGAATGCAAAGAAAGACCCAACTCGCATTCCTGCTCATGGCCGGCGTTTCGCTTACGGCGAGCCAGGCCTATGCCGGCTCTTTCGCCCTACGCGAGCAGAGCACTATTGGTCTTGGCCAAGGCTTTGCAGGTGTCGCGGCAGGATCGGGCGGTCTCAGCTCCATGTATTGGAACCCCGCCACGATGACCGCCATCCCCGGCTGGCAGTCGCAGTGGTCGGTGAGCGGCATTTTCCCTCAAGTCGACATCACGCCGACGACCGGAACGACCTTGCCTGGTAGGGCATCGTTTGGCGACATCGGCCAAGATGGCATAATCGCAGCGGGATATACCTCTTATCAGGTCAACGATCGGCTGTGGATCGGCCTTGCCACCAACACGCCTTTCGGCTTGGTTACCAAGAATCCTTATGGGTCGCCGGCCCAGACTTACGGGCGTAGTTCGAAGGTCATGTCTTTCGACGTCAATCCGACCATCGCCTATAAAGTGACGGATTGGCTTTCAGTTGGCCTCGGCTTTCAGGCAATGTATTTCAAGACACGCCTTACTTCGGCGCCGTTTCCCGGCCCATCCAATGCCATCCTGAAAGGTGATAGTTGGGGCTACGGCCTAACGGCGGGCGTCATGATCACGCCTATGGAAGGAACGGTAATCGGCATTGGCTATCGTTCTTCCGTTAAGCAAGATTTGGACGGCACTATAGATCTTCCTGCGGGAACCGGATTGCCGGCTGGCCGGTACAAGGTAAACGCCGACCTGACCCTACCGGACCAGATCACAATCGGCATCCGGCAGACCGTGACGCCTGACCTTACGCTCTCGGCGGGCTTTGAATGGACGAAATGGAGCAATCTTGGCGTAATTCCGGTTATCGGAAAATCGAGTGTAGCGGCAGGCCAACAGGTCACCAGCTTGCCGTTTCAATATGACGATGGCTATTTTGCTTCCATCGGTGCGGAGTATTCCTGGAGCCCGGAACTGACGCTGCGCGCGGGCCTCGGCTATGAGTGGTCTCCG
Source organism: Labrys sp. F242 (assembly GCF_057813875.1). Classification (NCBI taxonomy): domain Bacteria; kingdom Pseudomonadati; phylum Pseudomonadota; class Alphaproteobacteria; order Hyphomicrobiales; family Xanthobacteraceae; genus Labrys; species Labrys sp. F242. The sequence goes on from NZ_JBVASG010000001.1 coordinate 1,541,573, forward strand.
ATTTCGGATCGCAATCGCGACGTGCGTCTGCCCGACAGCGATCGTATCCATGCGTCGGTTGGCCTTGGCTATAAGATCAACAACAAGCTATCGGTCGATTTTGCCTACTCGCACCTGTTTGCGGTGAACGGCGATATCAAGCTCGATCCCAACAATACGCATTGGAACCCGCGGGTACCGGTTCGCTTCTTTGGCAATGTCGACGCCTCGGTCGACATCGTCTCGGCTAGCTTGACCTATCGCTGGGATGATCCGAGCGAACCCAACCGGCCGGGTATCTTCAAGTAAGACACGGGTACGTCAATAAAAAGCCTTCGCGCAGGGTCCGACCGGCGCGAAGGCTTTTTTGCGTCGTGCTGCAGTTTACGGCTTTGACATCCCGGCGCCCTTCGTCTTGTCGGGCAGCGAAGGGCGCCGGGCATTTCTTCTAGCCGGTTGAAAAGTCTCAGGCGCTCCAGGCCACGGTGGTTTGGCGCTGATCGCCGAGCTTCTCGATGCCGAGCGTCATGACATTACCGGGCTTGAGGTAGCGTGGCGGCTTCATGCCCATGCCGACGCCCGGAGGCGTGCCGGTGGTGATGACGTCGCCGGGTTCCAGGATCAGGAACTGCGAAATGTAGTGCACGATGTGGGCGACACCGAAGATCATCGTCTTGGTCGAGCCGGTCTGCACACGCTGGCCGTCGACATCGAGCCACATCGAAAGGTTCTGCACGTCGCCGACCTCGTCGGGCGTGACCAGCCAGGGGCCGAGCGGACCGAAGGTCGGGCAGCCCTTGCCCTTCATCCATTGGCCGGAGCGCTCGATCTGATAGGCGCGCTCGGAGACGTCGTTGCAGACGGCATAGCCGGCGACGTAGGAGAGGGCATCCTTCTCCTCGACATAGGAAGCACGGCTGCCGATGATGATGGCAAGCTCCACTTCCCAGTCCGTCTTCTCCGAGCCGCGCGGAATGACGACATCGTCATTGGGGCCGACCACGCAGGACGGTGCCTTGTTGAACAGCACCGGCTCCTGGGGGATCGGCATGTTGCTCTCGGCGGCGTGGTCGGCATAGTTCAGGCCGACTGCGATGAAGTTGCCGGGCTGGCCGACGCAGGAGCCCAGGCGAGGATTGCCGGTGACTTCCGGCAGCGAGGCTGGCGAGAGAGCGGCGATCCGGGCCAAAGACTGTGGAGACAGGGCATCGCCCTTCCAATCGGCGATATGCGCCGACAAGTCCCTGATCTTGCCATCCGCATCGATCAGGCCGGGCTTTTCCGAGCCCGGCTTGCCATACCGTACCAGCTTCATAGTGGAGTCCTTTGGTCGAGAGCTGCAGCCCTTCGGGCTGTCCTTGAAATCATCGATCATGAAGGCCGGTCTGTATCGGGCGTGCACCCTCGACCGGCCGGGGCGGATCATGCCCGAACGAGGGGACCTATCGCAAGTATTGTCTGAGAAATGCGCGTGATTGTTTCACGGGTGCGCTGGCGTCTTGCCCACTCTTCCTTCTTCCAATGGTGCCCTTCCAAGAGCAGGCTTCCAGCCTATGAGCGCTAACTTTGGGTGGTGGCACCAGATTGGAGGGTCGATCTCCAGATCGACCATCTTGGAAATGTCGAGCCAGATAGAGGACAAAGGTGGTCGATCTCGCTCCATCAATTGATGGAGCTGTGGAGATCGACCCTCCACGCTACCTGCGCCTCCATTCGCAAAAGTTAGCGCCTATGGGCAAGATGCCTGCGCACCCGGCAATAAGAAAGCCCGCGCAGATCGAGCTGCGCGGGCTTCGTCATTATTCGTGGAAAGGACGCCTGGCCTATCAGGCGGAATGGCTGTCGCCGCCGTTGCGAGCGGTGTTGCGCTCGGCCATGAAGCGATCGAACTCTTCCTTGTCGCGGGCGCGGCGCAGATTGGTGACGAATTCGCCGAAGGCGCGGCCTTCTTCCTCGAGGCGTCGACGTTCCTCTTCCAGGCGTCGCAGCGTCTCGCGGCGATAGTCGTCGAAAGCGGCATTGCCCGTGGCTGACCAGCCATGGCCGGCATAGCTACGCTGATCGCGGCCGAAACCGGCGAATTCGGCCTTGGCCCGCTCGAAGCCCTCACGTACCTTTTCCCTAGGGAAACGGTCGCCCCAGATGAAATAGGCCAGCGCCGCCAGGCCGAGCGGCCACCAGATCAGAAACCCGGCGATCACCGCCACGACATGCAGCGGATGCCAGCGGCCACGTGTAGAACAAGAGGTCATTATCCTCTCCCATGTTGCAACCCAGCAATCGAGCAATTGGGGGTGGCGAGGGGCGGCTTCAAGGGTACAAGCCGAAGTTGTGTCCGATTTAATCTTGGCGATCGTCGCAGCCGCGACGGCCCCGTCCCATTTATTGCCTGGCAAATTCATTTGGCGGCGATGGTCTGCCGCAAAGTTGCCGCGATCGAAAGCTCTGTGGGAGTGCGTGCTGGGCCGGGCGCAATCCTTGAGGTGTGGAATGAGTGGCGCTTGCACCGAAGGCGTCGACACAGGCTTTATGACTTTGGGGGTGGCAAAGGTCGCTTTCCTCGGCGTCGTCCAGGGTATCACCGAGCTGATGCCGATTTCCTCGACGGCCCATATGAGACTGGTGCCGGCCCTTCTTGGTTGGCAGGATCCGGGATCAGCCTTCTCCGCGGCCATGCAACTTGCGGCCTTGTGCGCCGTGGTCAGCTATTTCTGGAGGGATATCCGATCGATCACCAGCGGATCGCTGGCGGCCGTGCGGACAGGGGATTGGATGTCGCCGAAATTTCGCCTGGCGGTGGGCGTGGTGCTGGGCACTATCCCGATCGTGGTGGCTGGCTTGCTGCTTGCACCACTTCTCAACCGGTGCGACAGCCCCTTGCGCGCCCTGCCGGTGATCGGTTTTGCCTGCCTTGTCATGGGCGGCCTGCTCGCCGCGGCGGAACTCATGGCCCGTCATGAGCGCAGGGTCGAAGACATGCGGTTGCGCGATGCCCTGATCGTCGGGCTTGCGCAGGTCGGCGCGCTGATCCCCGGTGTGTCCCGGTCCGGCTCGACCCTGACCGCCTCGCTGTTTCGCGGCTTCTCGCGGGAGGAGGCCGCGCGCTTTTCCTTCCTTCTCGGCATTCCCGCCATTGCCTTGGCCGGCCTGCACGAAATCACCACGCTTTTGCGGGCTCACCTCTCCACGGAGGGCTGGCTGATCTTGCTGGTCGGCCTAGTGGTCGGAACGATTTCGTCCTTCGCGGCCCTGTGGGGGCTGATGCGTATCCTCGAGCGCTTTTCGACCTGGCCTTTCACCATCTACCGCATCTTGCTCGGTGCCGTCGTGCTGTGGGTCGCCTATCACTAGAGTAGGGGGCGTTCATGAGTGAACGCTTGTTTGCTCTAGTTCTTTGTTTCGGAGCGTCTATGCCATTTGAGGTGATTCAGCCTCCGCGCAAGACGCCGTAAGAGAAAAGGGGACGAAAGAGCATCGATGTCCCATCGGACATATCGCCTGTCATAAAACCATGAACTGAATCGTGTTTGTGACAATCAGGATGCGTCGTCGATTTCGCTGATGTCTGCAGCAAAGCGCATCAAAGCAAGCGCTCTATGCTCTCTTGCTTGTTTCGACGATACGTTTTGGGCCGGTTGAGGATGGTGCCATGAACAGCGAAAGCGAAGGCACGCGCTATCGAGCGCTCTTTATCTCGGATGTGCATCTTGGGACGCGTGGTTGTCAGGCCGATATGCTGCTCGACTTCCTGCGCGCCTATGACGCCGAGACGATCTATCTGGTCGGCGACATTGTCGACGCCTGGCAGCTGAAAAGTGGTTGGTACTGGCCGCAGGCGCATAACGATGTGGTGCAGAAGCTGCTGCGCAAGGCCCGCAAGGGCGCGCGCATGGTCTATATTCCCGGTAATCACGACGAGTTCCTGCGTGATTTCCCCGGGCATCATTTCGGTGGCATCGAGGTGATCGAGCAGACGGTGCACGTGGCTGCTGACAGCAAGCGCTATCTGGTGATGCATGGCGATGCCTTCGACGTGGTGGTGCGCCACGCCAAGTGGCTGGCCTTGCTCGGCGACTGGGCCTATGTCACGGCCTTGGGTGTCAATACCTGGCTGAACGCCATTCGCCGGCGCCTCGGCCTGTCCTATTGGTCGCTGTCCGCCTGGGCCAAGCTCAAGGTGAAGAACGCCGTCAGTTTCATCGGCCATTTCGAAGAGACCCTGGCCAAGGAAGCCAAGCGGCTGAACTGCGACGGGGTCATCTGCGGCCACATCCATCACGCCACGCTACGCGATCTCGATGGCGTCACCTACATCAACTCCGGCGATTGGGTCGAAAGCTGCACGGCTATCGTCGAGCATTTCGATGGTCGTTTCGAACTGGTGCGCTGGAGCGAACTCGTTCGTCAGGCCAACAAGCCGCCGGAACTCCAAGGCGAGACGCTGGTCCCTCAGCGTGCCGCCTGAGCCGGTCCCGTGAAGATCCTGATTGCCACCGACGCCTGGCGCCCGCAGGTCAACGGCGTTGTCCGGTCCCTGGAACAGACGGCTGCGGCAGCCTCGCGTCAGGGCGTTGAGATAGAATTCCTGGCGCCGGACCACTTCTGGTCGGTGCCGATGCCCTCCTATCCGGAGATTCGGCTTGCCATGCCGCCGCTCGGCGCCATCGAAAGGCATATCGAGGCCGAGAAGCCGGACTATGTCCATATCGCCACCGAGGGGCCGATCGGCCTGCTCACCCGCCGGGTCTGCCTGAAGAAGGGCCGCCCCTTCACCACCAGCTATCACACCCGTTTTCCTGAATATCTCGCTGCACGTGTCCCGGTGCCGCTCGACTGGAGCTATCGTTGGATCCGGCGTTTCCACAATGCCGGAGCGGGTACCATGGTTTCCACCCCGGCCCTGGAGCGTGAACTGGCGGGTCGCGGCTTCAAGCGGCTGATGCGCTGGTCGCGAGGGGTCGATGCGGAATTGTACAGGCCCAGGCCCGTGCGCGTTTTCGACCTGCCCGGACCCATCTTCCTCTATGTCGGGCGGGTTGCGGTCGAGAAGAATATCGAGGCCTTTCTCGGTCTCGAGCTGCCTGGTTCGAAAGTGGTGGTGGGGAGCGGCCCGGCCTTGGAGATGCTGCGCTCACGCTATCCGGACGTGCACTTCGCCGGCATGCTGGAGGGAGAGGACCTGGCGAAGGCCTATGCTTCGGCGGATGTCTTCGTGTTTCCGAGCCTGACCGACACATTCGGCATCGTCCTGCTCGAAGCGATGGCCAGCGGCCTGCCGGTGGCAGCCTTTCCGGTGACGGGGCCGATCGACGTGATCAGCACCAGCAAAACGGGTATCCTCGACAACGACCTCGCTCGGGCGGCGCTGGCATGCCTCGAGCTCAAGCCCGCCGATGCGCGTGCAGAGGCACTGAAATATTCCTGGGACGCTTGCGCCCGCCAATTCGTCGCCAATGTGGTGGAGGCCTGCGGCCGGGCCAAGACCACGCCTGCGCCGTCCGGAGCTGTCAAGCAAGGGCAGACCAGGCTGCCGGCCTGATCCCAAGGCCGGTAATAACGGCCAGCATTGAGCTCGCAATGATGGGCCAGCAAGTCAAATTCAATGCAGATTGGTCGCGGCCACGACCCCATCCGAATCGCAACAGCTCATACCCGCGACAGCAGCAGGCGGATACCGGCGAAGCCGAAGAACAGCGCCAGCGTGGCTTCGATCCAGCGCCGCGCCCTCTGATAGAGGCGAACCATGGGCCGGGCGGAAAAGATCAGGGCATAACCGCCGAAGGTGGTCAGTCCGATCACCGCACAGCCGGCGATGATCGCCAAGGCTGTATGCCCAGGGGCGTCCGACTTGAGGCCGAGCGACATGATGGCGATCCAGGCAAGGATCGACTTCGGATTGGTCAGATGCAGCATCAGGCCACGCCAATAGAGCTGGCGATAATCGATCGGGCCACGTTCTTGCCTTGCCTCGTCCTGGCCGGCCTTGAGGGCGGAACGAGCCGATTTGATCGCCAGATAGAGGAGATAGAGGCCGCCGCCGATCTTGATGGCGGTGAGGGCATTGGCATAGGCGGCGAGAAGGGTGGAAACACCGGTGGCCGCCAGCACGGCCCAGATCATCGAGCCCGTCATGATGCCGGCCGCCAGCACCAGCGCAGGCAGACGCCCCTGTCCCATGGCCACGCCCATGATGGCCATGTTGCTCGGACCGGGGCTGGCTACCGCGATGGTGTAGACCATGTAGACGGCGAGCAAGGCATGGAATTGATGAAACAGGGCGTCAGCCATCGGGAACGTCTCACTGAAACGCCAGGCTTTTGGCGGGTTGGCAAATAATTGACTGACAATAGCGGTACAAGGCTTCCGCGCAAGCGCGGGTTCGGCGCGGCAGCAATGTCGTCGACCCAAGGAAAAAGGCCCCGAAAACTCGGGGCCTTTTTCATTCTCAACCAAACGGTCGCGGACTGCCTGTTTCCGGCGGTGCTCAGGTGAGCTTGCCGGCCGCATGCGCCAGGATTGTATAGACCTTGCCGGAATCGGCGGTGAGATAGGTCCTTGCCATGTTGCCGCTGCGGTCCTCGCGGTCCACTTCGGCAATGAGCTGCTCGAACTCCTGGACATAGCGGTCCACCGTCGCCTGGAACTCCGCATCGCGGCGATAGCGCCGGCGAATTTCCTCGAAGGCCTGCTGGCCCTGCAGTGTGTAGAGCCGGCGCGAGAAGGCGTTGCGCTCGCCGCGGCGGTAGCGATCCCAGACCTCGGCGACAGCGTCATGTTCGACCATCTTGGCGATGTCGACCGAGAGCGTGTCGAGGGAGGATGCCATGACCGCCGGCGTGTTGGCCTGGGGGGCCGCTTCGGGTTCGTCACGCGAGGCGCGCGCCAGCACTTCCGAGAGCCAGCCAGTGCCGCGCCGCTCGCCTCGCGAGGCAGGTGCTGCCACGGCGGTTCCGCGAGCCGGAGCAGCCGGCTTCAGGTCGGGCACCGGGGGCAGCGTGCCGGCGCGCGGCATTTCCGTCCGGCGGGCAGAGGTTTCGGGTGTCACCTCGGCGCGCTCGCGCAACCGGAGCGGGGCAGGGATCGGCCGGTCCGTCGGCTCGGCTATATCGAGCGAGCGGCTGGAGCGGCTGACGATATCGGCGAGGTCGTTCAGGGCCTGGATCTGCTCGGCCACGACGCGGCGCATGGTGGCGGTGGAGTCCGACGTCTCCTTCGGGATCTCCAGCAGGCCGCGCTTGAGCTCGGAGCGGGTGGCTTCCAGCTCCTGCTTCACGGTCTGGGTCATGCCACGCATCTCCTGGGCCACTTCGGCAAAACGCTCGGTGGCGTTGCCGAACAGGCCGGAGATTTCCTGCACTGCCTGCTCATAGGTCGACTTGAGGGCGGTGGAGGTGCGATCGCGCTCCTTGCCGGTAGTGGCACGGATGAGTTCGAACTGATCCGCAATGGCCTGCGCCGTGGTGTTGGCGTTATCGGCGAGCAGGCCACTGGTCTGGCGCGCCTTGCTTTCGGCATTGGCGAGCTTTTCCTCGATCACCTCGGCGAAGGATTTCATCATCGCTTCCATTGCCTCGACCTTGCCGCCCACAGTGGTGACCAGGGCCTCCAGGGTGGCGCGACGTTCATCGAGAGCCTGGTCGACACGCGTCTGCGTATCGGTCAGGACTGCAGCGGCGCTGGTGAGGTGATTGCTTTGTTCCTCCAGGCGGTCGGCCATGGTGCCGACATCGCTGATGACGTGAGAGGCAAGGTCGCGCAGCGTCGAGACCTGATCGCCGACACGATCGGTCGCGCCGCTGGTCTGATCGGCCAGGCTCAGCATGGTCGACTGGAAATCGCGCATGCGATCGGCCAGGCCTCCCTCGATGGCATCAAGTGCCTTGGTGGAACTGTCGAGTGACTCGTGCAGGGCGGTGTTGGTGCCGGCGACCCGATCCAGCAGTCCGCTGATTTCCTCACGCAGTCGTGCCTGCAGCGAGCCGAGGTCACCGATCGCCTGGCTGGCCTTGGTTTCGATGGAGGAGGAGAGGGCCAGCGAAGAGGCCTCCAGCGCCTGGCTCAGTTCGGAACGCTTGGTCGAGAGGGCCTCGACCAGGTCGCCGCCCTTCTTGCCGATCAGGTCGGCAAGCTCTCCTGCCCGCTCGTCGAGCGCCTTGGCCACCGTCTGGGCGATATCGCCGAGTTCGCTGGACATGCTGGTGCTGCGCGTGGACAGCGTCTCGACCAGGAACTGGCCGCGCTCGTCGAGAATCCTGGCGATCTCGCCGGAGCGGGCGCCCAGCAGGCTGGCGAGGGCGCTGGTCTTGTCACGCAATTGGGTGCTGACATCGCCCGAGATCTGGTTCAGCGTGTCGATCAACTGCTGACCACGCTCGCTGAGCAGGCCTGCCATGGCGTTGGTGCGGGTATCGAGCAAGGCATTGATCTCGTCCGCACGCTCGCCCAGCTTGGCGCTGACGTCGCCGGACAGGCGGCTGAGCGTCGCGTCGACGGAGGCGACATTCTGCAGGAGATCGACCGAGACGTTCTGTACTCTCTCGCTGAGCGTGTCGGCGATATGCAGTCCGCGCGAGTCGAGGGCGTCCGAGAGATCGGCGAGGCGGCCGAGAACGTCCTGCTCGAAGCGGGTGATCCGCGAGTCGAGGGCATGCGCGATGTCGTCGGCACGCGTGCTGAGTGCGCGATCGATTTCGCTGACCTTGCTGGACAGCGTGTCCGCGATGGCGGTGGTCTTGCTGTCGAACTGGGCTGCGATCTCGGCGGCCTTGACCGTCAGGTCATTGCTCATCAGCGAAGAGCGGCTGTCGATATGCGAGGTCAGGTCCTCTGCGCGAGCGCTAAGTGTTTCGGTCAGATCGGTACCCTTGTTGCCGAGCGCCACGACGATGTCGTCAGCGCGGCGTGACAGGGTGTCGGTGATCGTGGCGCTGCGGCCGTCGATGAGCGAGGTGATCTCGCGGGCCCGCCCGTCGAGCAGGATGCCGATCGCCTGGGTCCGCTCGTCGATGAGGGTGCTGATCTGCGTGGCGCGGCCCCCCAGCAACTCGTCGATGGCACTGCTTCGGCCATCCAGGAGATCGCTGATCTGGGAAGCACGGTTGTCGAGCACGCTGCCGATAGCGGCGGCGCGGCCGTCGAGCAGGTCGCTGGCCTCGCGGGCCTTGGCTTCCAGCGTGTGACCGACTTCCTTGCCGCCTTCGCCAAGCAGCTTGGCGAGTTCGAGCGTGCGGGTCGCCAGGGTCTCGTTGAGCGACCGGGCCCGGCTGTCCAGGCCCTGATCGATCCGGGCGAGGCGGCCTTCGATAGTCTGGGCGACGTCGCTCGCCTTGGTGGTCAGGCGGTCATCCAAATCGGCCAGTTGCCCATCGAGCGCCGCCAGCTTTTCTTCCAGCGTATGTGCGACGGAGGCCGTGTGGGTGCCGAAACGCGCATCGAAAGCCTCGAGCTTGCCGCCGAGCAGTTCGGCTGCATGGGCCGTGTGGCCCTGCACTTGATCGGTAAGGCGGGTGCCGTGCAGGCGGATAGAACTCTCGAAGCCGAGCAGCTTCTGGGCGAGGTCGTCGCTGAGAGCCCGGGAATCGTCGCCGATACGGGCGGCGAGGGCATGGCCGCGGTTGCTGACGATATCGTCGAGCTCGGCGATCTGGCGTTCCAATGACTGGTTCACCTCGCCGATGCGCTGGCTCATGCCTTGCTCGAAGACCTTGAGCTGATTGTCCAGCGTGGCGTGGATGATGGTCGCGTTCGACTGGAACTTGGTCTCGAAGGTGCTGAGCTTGTCGGCAATCGCGCCATGGATGACGTCGGTATTGGCCGCGACCTGCGCCTGCAGCGTAACCAGGCGCTCGTCGAGCGCATCCTGCAAGGCGGAGGAGTTGTTGAGGAAGTGCGTCTCGAACGAGCCGAAGCGCTGGTCGAGCGAGGAGCGCACCAGGGCCGTGTTGCTGGCGAAGCGCATCTCGAAGGCGGCCAGACTGTCGTCGAGCGCGGCCTGGGTGTTCTGCACATCGCCGTTGAAGCGGCTCTGGAAGTCGCCGAGACGGGCGGCGAGATCGGCCTGGTTGGCTTGTAGCGTATCGCTGAAGCTGGCCTGGAAGTCGCTGATCCGGTTCTCGAAATTCGAGGCCGCCGTCGAGGCCATCAACTGGAAGCGACGCTCGAAATCGTTCAGGCGGGTATCGAGCAAGGCATGGGCATCATTGGCGCTGCCGGCGAAATACTGCTCGAACTGGCTGAGGCGATTGTCGATCACGCCATGCGCATTCTCGGCGCTGGCGCCGAAGCGTTCTTCGAATTCGCCGAGGCGCTTGTCGAGAGCGGACTGAGCACCATTGGCACTGGAGCCGAAACGCAGTTCGAACTCGCCCAGTCGCTTGTCGACCGAGGCCTGGACCTGGTCCGCGCTGGCGCCGAAACGCTGCTCGAATTCGCCGATACGCTGCTCGATCGCAGCCTGCGCCTGATCGGTGCTGGCGCCGAAGCGCTGTTCGAAGCCACCCAGTTCGCGGCTGAGCGTTGCCTGGATGTCGCGTGCGCTGGAGCCGAAACGCTTCTCGAACTCGCCCAGATGCTGGTTGAGTGTGGTCTCGATCCCCTGGGCGCCAGAGCCGAAGCGTAGCTCGAACTCGCTCATGCGCTGGGCGAGGGCTGTCTGGATATCGCCGGCGCCCGACATGAAGCGCTGCTCGAAATCGCCCAGACGCTGCGAAAGGGTGCTCTGGATGTCCCCCGCACCCGACACGAAGCGTTGCTCGAAATCGCCGAGGCGCTGGCTGAGGGCGGCATGGATGTCGTCGGCACCGGCGCCGAAGCGTTGCTCGAACTCGCCCAGACGCTGGTTGAGCGTGGTGTGGATATCCTCGGCACCGGCGCTGAAGCGCTGCTCGAATTCGCCGAGGCGTTGGCTGAGCGAAGCGTGGATGCTGTCGGCACCCGAGCCGAAACGCCTCTCGAAATCGCCCAGACGCTGATTGAGCGTGGTGTGGATATCCTCGGCACCGGCGCTGAAACGCTCCTCGAACTCACCGAGGCGCTGGCTGAGCGAGGCGTGGATGCTGTCGGCACCCGAGCCGAAACGCTTCTCGAAATCGCCGAGACGCTGGTTGAGCGAAGCGTGGATATCTTCGGCATTGGTGCCGAAGCGCTGCTCGAAATCGCCGAGGCGCTGGCTGAGGGCGCCATGCGCCTGCTCGGCATTGGCGTTGAAGCGCTGCTCGAAGCCCTTGAGCGTGTCGTCGAGGCCTGAACGGTTGTTCTGGATATTGGTGGCGAATCGCACCTCGAACTCGCCCAGACGCCGGTCGAGATCGGCATGGGCGAGGGTGGAAAGCGATTTGAAACGATGCTCGAACTCGGACATGCGGGTGTCGAGCCCGGTATGGATGGTGCCGGCGCTTTCGGCGAAGCGGGCGTCGAAGCCCTTGAGCGTGTCGTCGAGGGCCGAATGCACCTTCTGGGCATGGTCGAGGCTGCGCGTCTCCAGGCCCGACAGGCGCTCGTCGAGGCGCGAATGCAGGCCGTCGGCGATCTCCTGGCTGCGCTTCTCATGGTTGTCGAGACGTTCGGCCAGAGCCTTGCCGAAGGCATTGGTCTGGGTTTCGACGGTGTTCTCGAGCCGCGATACGCCGAAATTGATCTGCGAGACGGCGGCGGCGCTGCGCTCGCCGATGACGCGGGTCAGCGTGTCGCCGCCAATGGCGAGAATGCCGGAGGCGTCGCGAGCAGCTGTGCTGATGCGGGTGGAAAGCTGCGTGCCTTCCTCTTCCAGCACGGCCTGCAGGCGCTGTGCGGACGCGGCGACCGCGACCTCGGTTTCGGTGCTGCGTTTTTCGATATTGGCCACGATGGCCTGGCCCGTCGCCGCCAGCCGGCGATCGATGTCGCCGCCGCCGACCACGATGGATTCGTGGATGCGCTCGCCGGTCTGGGTGAGCCGGTCGGCAAGGTCGCCGCCACGCGTCGTGATGATCTCGGCGATCTGGGTGGCCGTGTTCTCGAGCTTGCCGGCGACATCCATGCCGCGGCTCTGCAGGTCGCCGAGAATAGCGTCGCCCGTCGAGCGCAGCGTGCTGTTGACGTCGGCCACGGAGCCGATGATCTGCTCGACCATCTTGGCGCCGGTGTCACGGATGGAACTGACCACCACGTCGGTGCCCTCGGCGAAGGCATTGGTCAGGCCGGACCCGGTGCGCACCAGCGTGTCGTTCACCGCGGTGCCGCGTTCGACGATATCGTCGACGATGCGCTGGCTGCTGGTGGTCAGGGTCTCGTTGAGCTCCAGGGCGCGCGAGGAGAGCGTGCTGCTGATCTCGTTGGCGCGGGTGGCGAAGTTCTCGTTGACCTGGTTGGAGGTCGATGTGAGGTGTTCGGTGATCTCGGAGACGCGGCGGTTGAGCTGTTCCGTCACCTGCTCGGACGAGCTCGACAGCGACTTGTTGACGTCCTGGGCGGTCGTCGTCATGCGGTCGATCAGCGAATTGCCGCGATCGGCCATGGCGCCGACCATATGATCGCCAACCTTGGCGAGTTCCGAGGTAAGCTGGCTGCCGCGCTCGCCGAAAGAGCGCATAACCTGCAGGCCGGCCTCGGAGACCTCTGAGGAGATGCGGCCGGCAACCGAGCCGAGCGCCAGGGTCAGGTCGTCATGCGCGACGACGATCGCCGAACGCACCCGGTCGGCATTGCCGACGATGGCTTCGCGCTGGGTCGAGAGATCCTCCACCAGCGAGCGAATGCGCTGTTCGCTCTCCGTATAGGAGCGCTCGAGCATCGAGACCTCGTTGTGCACCATGATCTCGAGTTCGCTGGCGCGGGCAAGAGCGCGATCGATGCCGTCGCCCATGGCCGCGACCTCGCGGCGAATGGCCTGGCCGACGGAGGTGACGGCCTCTGCTGCGGCACCTTCAGGCTCCGCCAGGCGCAGGGCGACCTGCGTCATCGACCGGGTGACGAAACGCATTTCCTGAGCGCGCCAGACCAGGCCCGCCACGGCAAAGAAGAAGAAGGGCGGCAACACCACGGCCAGAATGCCGAGAGCCAGGCCGGGGTTGGCCTGATAGGTCGAGGTCTGGAACAGGTTTGACGCCGTGAGGTTGCCGAGGAGGCTAAGCAGCAGGGCGCCACCGGCGAGCCAGGCAGCGGAGAGGGCGAGAGCGGTCCAATAAGGCATGCGCGAAGGGCGGCGCTGGAGAGCCTGCAGCAATTGGCCGACATTGGCGCGGTCATCATTGGCGGGCGAGCGAGGTTCGCGGGCGAGCGGGCGGTCGGCAGGCTTGTCTTCGGTGCGAGGCGCAGCGGCAGGCGGCTCCTGTGGCTCGGGCTCCACCTCGAAGTTGAAGCCCTCGTCGGCCTTGGGAAGCTGCGCGGGTTCCTTGTCGGGCGTTTGTGAAGCAGCTGTGCTCAGATTGAGTGCTTCCTCGATTGCAGACAGGGCGGCGTCCGCCGGATCCTGCATCTTCGATTTGTTCGCCATAATCCGCCTCACGCTACTCAATTCAACGCCGCCCGCCTGGGATCCGGACGACCCCAGGCAGAATTCGCTGCACCTGTTTCAGCCCCCCATTTCAGGCGAAATGGGTTTCGCATCGGTCCGCCTATGCGAAGGACAATGCTGCCAGCTTGAAATCCTATCCTGCACGGAGGGGAATGGGAACCGCTTCGGCACGCTTTCCAGCAGCATCGTTAACGACTTTTTTACCACGTCGAAATCGCGCGAAAATGAGGCAAATTCGAGATTTTACCGGGATTGAGATGGCGCGAGCCAAAAGTGGCGCGTCCGGAAAGCGCGGTTCGGGAGCGATCCGGACAGTGTCGGACTGGAACCTTGCCAATGCGCTCTATATAGAACGCTTGTCAGAAAGCTGAGATGGACGATGGTCAAAATCATATTCCGAGATCACACCGGTGCAGGCCGGGAAGTTGAGGCCGAGCCGGGCTCGACGGTGATGGAAGCGGCGATCCGCAACGGCATTCCGGGCATCGTGGCCGAATGCGGCGGAGCCTGCGCCTGTGCCACCTGCCATGTCTATGTCGACGAGGCCTTCATGCCTCTGGTCGGTGAACCCGAGCCGATGGAGGAAGACATGCTGGACTTTGCCTTCGACGTGCGCCCGACCTCCAGGCTTTCCTGCCAGATCCGCGTTCGCGACAATCTCGATGGTTTGATCGTGAACACCCCCGAGAAGCAGGCCTGACGCTCACCATGGCCACGCGTCTTTCCCTCGCCGTCGAGCGCTGGCCGCTCGCCAATGTCTTCACCATCGCCCGTGGATCCAAGACCGAGGCCGTTGTGGTCGTCGTGGAGATCGCCCGTGATGGCCTGTTAGGACGCGGGGAATGCGTGCCCTATGCACGCTATGGCGAAACGGTGGAAGGCGTGGTTCAGGCCATCGAGGCACAGCGTCCGGCGATCGAGGCCGGACTGTCGCGTGCCGCTCTCCAGGATCTCGTTCCGGCCGGCGCCGCCCGCAACGCCATTGACTGCGCCTTGTGGGATCTGGAGGCCAAGCTTGCCGGCAAGCCGGCCTGGCGCATGGCGGGCCTGACCGAGCCCGGCCCGGTGACCACGGCTTATACGATTTCGCTGGGCGAGCCGGAGGCGATGGCGGAGGCCGCGGCCAAGGCAGCCCATCGGCCTTTGCTCAAGGTCAAGCTCGGCACCACCGATGACGCCGCGCGCATCGGCGCCGTCCGTCGCTATGCCCCGCGGTCACAATTGATCATCGATGCCAATGAAGGCTGGCGGGCCGACAATCTGGTTGCCAATCTGCGCGCCTGTGCGCAAGCCGGCGTCACCCTGATCGAGCAACCCTTGCCGGCCGGCGATGACGGCGCCCTCGCGCAGGTGGAGCGGATCGTGCCCGTTTGCGCCGATGAATCCTTGCATGATCGCGCATCGCTGTCGGGGCTCAAGGGGCGTTATGACGCCATCAACATCAAGCTCGACAAGACGGGCGGCCTCACCGAAGCCATCGCGCTGGCCGAGCAGGCCCGTTCCCTGGACCTCGACCTGATGATCGGCTGCATGGTCGGTACGTCCCTGGCCATGGCGCCGGCACTGCTGCTCGCCGGCCAGGCTGTTGTCGTTGATCTCGACGGACCGCTATTGCTCGCCGGCGACCGGGAGCCCGGTCTGCGCTATGACGGCAGCACCGTCTATCCGCCCGAGGCCGGGCTCTGGGGCTGAGCGCCTTGGCGATCAGTTCCTTTGCGCTCGATCGCGCCGGCGAAGACCACCAGGCCCGTGCCGATCATGGCGATCAGGGCCATGGCAAAATAGCCATGGGCCGAGAACAGCCCGTATAGCTCGCCCGACAGCACGGTGCCGAGGGTGAGGCCGATGCCGATGACCGAGGCGACCACGCCCTGGCGCGCCGAGGGATTGCGCGTAAAGCGTGCGACCCAGCCCATGGTGGCCAGATGTACGCAGGCGAAGGAAAAGCCGTGCAGGGCCTGAAGTCCCGCCACGGCGAAGCCGTTGGCGGGGGCAAGGCCCAGCAGTATCCAGCGCATGATGCCGATGACGCCACCGAACAGGATCAGCCGGTAGGGACCGAGCCGCCCGGCAATATTGCTCCCGAATAGGAAGATGCTGGTCTCCAGCACTACGCCGATGGCCCAGAGCACGCCGATCTGCAAGGAGGAAAAGCCCTGGTCCTGCCAGATCAGCGTGCCGAAGCTATAGAGAAAAGCGTGAGCGCCCTGCAGGCAGGCGATGCCGGCGACGAAGACGATCATCAACTGGAGCGGCGGCGATGTCCCATCGGACGCAGGGCGCATGATCAGCCGCCGACCGCGGCTACGGTCGTCCGGTAGCGACAGGCCCGCGAAAACCGTGAGCGCCGCCAGGATCGCCAGGATCGGCGGCACGGTAGTGATCGGCAGATGTTTCAGCACTAGGCCGGCGGTGAGGCCGGAGACGAGCCAGGCGAGTGAGCCCCATTGCCGGATCTGGCCATATTTATGGCCATGCAGGCTGACGCCGCCGAGAACGATGGTGTCGAGCAAAGGCGTGGTGGCGGCGACGAAGGCAAAGGCGATGGCCAGATTGATGGCAACCGCGGTGAAGCTTTCGGCGAAGGTGAGGCCGGCATAGCCGAAGGCCGCGCAGCAGACCATGAACAGAAAGGTGCGGCGCGGGCCAAGCGGGCCATCGCCGATCCAGGCGAAGGGAGCCGAGCTCACCCGCATCAGCATGGGGATGGCCAGAAGCAGGCCCATATCGCTGGCATTGAAGCCGCGCTCGACCAGCCAGAGCGGAAAGAAGGGCGTGTAGACGCCAGGTCCGGCGAGCAAGAGAGCGTAGGTCACGCTGGCTGCAATCGCAGATTTGCGTGAGGCGCTCCAATCCTTGAAGGAAATCAGCGACATCGGGGGAAAACACCGCTCAGGATTGGCTCCCGGCGGGCGCTTTGGCTTATATGGGGGAAGAATCAAGAGAACGACGATTCGTTGATTCTCTTACGCCCGCCTGTGCCAGTTGACGAGGGCCATTTGATGCAATCGCTTTCGCCCGAACCGCTGCTCAGCGAAGAGGATTACGGCGCCATCGAAGCGGCCGTGATGGAGACAGCGCGGGGGCGCTGGTTCCTGGCCGAATATGCTCGCCGCAACCGCAACGCCGACACCGAAGCCGTGCTGACGGCAATCCGCCGTCTCGAACGCCTTGTCCAGAGCTCCGTAGCTCTGGATGCGCGCGACGAGGTTACACGTGGTATGGCCGACATCGCGCAGGCAATCGCGGCCGCCCAATCGGCACCGGCGACCGTGGATGCCGCCTCCAAGGCGGCATCGGCGTCAGCGCAACCTTTGCCCACAACGCTGGAGCATCATGCCGAAAAGAGGGCCCCGATTTTCGGGGAAAACGATGCGACAATAATGACCGACGGCAACGTATCCGAGCCCCAAATCGGATCGGATGCGGTCGACCTTTCCCCCCGGACGATTGCCGAGCCCGTGCAAGGTGAGCCGGGGATTGGCGCTTCCAAGCCTGTCTTGACAGTCGAGGAAACAGCCCCCGCGGCGGTGGCATTTTCATCTACCGAACCGGGTTCGATTGAGGCGGATGAGAGGCTGGAGCATCATTCCGAAATGTCGACGCCGATTTTCGGCAAGAATGATGCATCAACAATAGACGACGGCATCGAAGCCGATTCCGAAGTCGGGTCTGATGCCGCCGAGCCTGAAGTCGCCGGAATCGATCGGGGTTGGGAAAGGCTCGAACTCGCGGCGACCGAGATCGCAGCGTTGGGACTGCCGCCGGAACTGGCGAGCCAGGACAGCACGGATGTCTCGTTCGCGCAGGTCACCGACGAGCAGGTTGAGCCCGAGGTCCCGACCGCTGCCACGATGCAAAGCGAGGTTGTTTTCGCGTCCGGCGTCGGTGAGGCGGAGCCTGGCGAACTCTTTCCGATCCTTGAGCTCGACGAGGAGGCAACCGAGGCGCTGCTGACGCTGGACGTGCCGCGCCAGGAACTGATCTTGCCGGCCAATCACCTTGCCACCCAGCGCTGGCACAAGGAATTGGCGGCCGGGGAGGAGACAGCCCGGCATCGTCTCGACAAATGGGCTGCGATCTCAGGCAAGAGCGAAATCGCAGCCGGTTTCTCGACAGGGGAAGGCGATCAGGACAAGGTACTCGATATGGTGGCCGTAGTGGAGGAAGCGCTCGAGCCGGCGCCTCCCTCTGGCCTGGTGACCTTCATCGATGAGGAACCTGTGGAGGAGGAACAGTCGATCTTCACCGCTCCTCTCAGGCTCGAGCCGGAGGCGACGATCGACCACGAAGTCATGGTCGTCGCACACAAGCCCGCCGCCGCAGCGCAGCCACGGGAACTCGCGCCCCGTGTGACCCTTGGCGAAATCGAGGCCATGCCTTTCATCAAGAAGGCGGCCCTGTTCAGCTGAATCTTGCCCTCGCATGTTGCGAGATGGGGGCAGAGTATTGGGTGATTTTTGGATAAGTTTTTTATTTCAATCGGTTGCGATTGAAGTTTAACTTAAATTATGAAGCCAAGGATGCCTTGCTCGTCGTCCAGGCCACAATCTCGACCAGCACTTTGCGCAACGCCTGATCGAGAGTGCCGGAAGCCTGCTGACCGCTCAGGCCGGCGGCGGGGACGCGGGCGGAAAACAGATTGGCGGCGACGATGCGCCCCGATTTCTGGCTGACCACGCGAGCGGCAACAGTCACCACGGCAATAGGCGAAGCGCCGGTATCGATCTGGAAATCACGCAGTTCCGTAACCAGCAGGGCATCCGGCGTGAACTTGTCGTCAGGCCGTCCCACCGTGCCGATGCGGTGGGCGTTCTCGAAGGTCTGGATCAGGCGGGCCTGAACCAGAAGGGGCAGGCGATCGGCCCACTGGGCCCCGGGCAGATAGGAGATCTGGCTGTTGGCGCTATGCACCAGGATGCGGTCGCTGTTGATGGCCTGAAGGGCGGTGGGCTCGGCGACCATGATCTGGGCACGGCTGTTGCCGCGCGCTTCGACATCCCGGGGAGCACTGAGGTCATAGGTTGCGGGCGGCGGCGAGCCAGCGAGCGTGGAGCATCCTCCGGCGAGCAGGGCTGCTGACAGGACCAGGGCCTTCGCCGAATGAGCGG
Source organism: Labrys sp. F242 (assembly GCF_057813875.1). NCBI lineage: Bacteria > Pseudomonadati > Pseudomonadota > Alphaproteobacteria > Hyphomicrobiales > Xanthobacteraceae > Labrys > Labrys sp. F242. The sequence continues at coordinate 1,560,155 of NZ_JBVASG010000001.1, forward strand.
GCAGTGAGTCGAAGAGGGAACGCATACCGGCACCACGCATATCATTTACCCTTGTAATCAGGGATATTCGATTTCGGCCCGAAGATCAGCTGTTGTGGATTGCGCTGCAGGCCGTTGAGGGTCCGCTGCAGGTTTTGCAGGGTCTTCTGCCCGTCAACGGCCAATTGCCGATAATCCCGCAGGCCGGCGCCGGTGAACTGATCGAGATTCTTCGCCAATGCCGCGGTACGGGCGTCGAGATTGGTGGCAAATTGGCGAATGGCTTTGGCTGCTTCGGTGATCTCGGCGAACATGCCCTGGCCGCCCTGGCCCGAAGTCATGGCGGTGATGTTCTTCATGATGCCGTCGAGTTGATCGGCCGCGCGGTTGAGCTTCTTGGAGATCTCGCCGGCGTCGGCGACGACCTGGCGGACCTGGGTGCTGGAATCGCCGAGAGTGGCGGCAAACTTGTTCACATTGGTGACGACGTCGTCGATCTTGGCCGGATCGATAGCGGTCGCGACCCTGTTGAAGCTGTCGAAGGCGGCTGCGAGCTTGGGTGTCATCGCCGCGAGGTCACCGGAAATCCTGCGGGCATCCTTGACGAAGGCCGTGATTTCGTCGGCGTTCTGGCCGAGCGCGCCGGTGAAGGCGGCGACATTGTCGACCACCTGGTTGACCTTCGCGCTGTCGACCGCAGCGGTGATGCGGTTGATGTTCTCAAGGCCCGCATCGAGCTTGGGTGCCATCGCATTGAGCTGCGCCGTCAACGAGGAGGCGTTGGTGGCGAAGGCCTGCAGCGGCTCGCGGCTGTCGGCCAGCGTCTTGGTGAAGGCGGTAATATTGTCGACGGCAGCCTGCGCCTTGGCGGCGTCGAAGGCCCGCGTGAAGGCGGTCAGCTGGTCGGACGCCTGAGATATATTGGTGACGATATGATCGATCTTCTCGGGCGAGACCGCCTTGATCAAGGCCTGCAGGTCGGATGACATGCCGTTGAGATTGTCAGCCACGCGCTTGATGCTCTTGGCGGCTTCGCCGGTGCTGTGCAGGAATTCGGAAACATTGGCCGAATTGTCGGCAAGCGCCTTGGTGAAGGTCTGGACGTTCTGGATGGTCGCCGTGGCGTTGGCCTCGTTTTGGCTGATCCAGCCATCCAGCCGGTTCATGGTCGAAGCTGCCTGGGTGATGGTGTCGCGCGCGCCGTCCACCAGATTCTGCAATTCCGAGCGCTGGGCCTGGATCACGGCATATTGCTGACCTTCCTTGGGCTTGAGATCCTCCGTATCTGGCTTGCCACCATAGAGCTGGATATTGGCGCCACCAGTGATGCCGGTGAATTCCAGCCGTGCCGAGGTGTCCACTTTCACCGGGGTCTTGTCGCGCACGCTGATGACGGCGATCACACCCGAGGGATTGTTGGGGTTGATCTCAAGCGTTTCGACCTGTCCGACCCGGATGCCATTGAAGGTGACGCTCGACCCGACGGTGAGGCCGGTGACGGAGCCGGCGAAATCCACCTGGAAACGCCTGACGGTCTGGCTCTCGCTGATACGGGCGAACCAGATCACGAAGCCGAGTGCCGCGGCGACGACTGCCAGGGTGAACAGGCCGATCAGGGCATTGTGAGCGCGTGTTTCCATGTTCAGCTCGGATTCTTGGCGCCATTGCTGGCAGTCGCCAGGGCTGCGCGGGCTCGGGGGCCATGAAAATAGGCACGCAGCCAGGGGTGGTCGGAAGCGAGCATGGTCTCCATCGGGCCTTGAGCCAACACGCGGCCCTCGCCAACCGCCACGATGCGATCGCAGATGGTGTGGAGGCTGTCGAGGTCGTGCGTCACCATATAGACGGTGAGGCCGAGTGTCTGCCTGAGCGTGGCGATCAATTCGTCGAATTCACCGGCGCCGATGGGATCAAGGCCGGAGGTTGGTTCGTCGAGAAAAACCAGATCGGGATCGAGAGCGAGGGCGCGCGCCAGCGCCGCGCGCTTGATCATGCCGCCGGATAGTTCGGATGGTCTTTTGTCCGCGGCATCCGGCTTCAACCCGACCAGCGCGATCTTCAGCATGGCAAGCTCGTCCAGGAGCTTGGGCGAGAGCTTGAGATATTCGCGCATCGGCACCTGGATGTTCTGCTTCACTGTCAGGGAGGAGAACAGGGCGCCTTGCTGGAACAGCACCCCCCAGCGCCGGGCAATACGTTGCTGGTCGCGTGGGCGCAAGCCGAGATAGTCCTGGCCGAACACCTCGATCTCGCCCGAATAGAGTGGCGCCAGGCCGATGATGGTGCGCATCAGCACGGATTTGCCGGTACCCGAGGCGCCGACGACGCCGAGGATCTCGCCGCGATAGACGTCGAGGCTGAGGCCGTCGAGGATGAAGCGGGTGCCAAAGGTCACCCGCACGTCGCGGGCGGAGATGATGGTCTGGCCGGGGGGATCGGGGGGGGCCATGGTCAGAAGTTGATCGAAGTGAAGAACATGGCGAAGATGCCGTCGACCACGATGACGATGAACATCGACTTGACCACCGAGGCAGTGGTCTGACGTCCCAGCGATTCCGCCGATCCTTGCACCTTGAAGCCTTCGATGCAGGCGGTGATGCCGATCATCAGGGCCATGACGGGCGCCTTGATCAGGCCGACCAGGAAAGTGTGCATGGTCATCGAATCTCGCAAATTCTGCAGAAAGGTGGTCGGCGTGATGCCGCCATACCCCCAGGCCACCAACGCGCCGCCGAATGTACCCGCCATTGCCGCCAGAAACGTCAGCATCGGCAGGGCTATGATCAAGGCGAGGATGCGCGGAATGACCAGGACCTCCATGGGATCGATGCCCATGACGTGCATGGCGTCGATCTCCTCGCGCATCTTCATGGAGCCGAGTTCGGCCGTGATCGCCGAACCCGAGCGCCCCGCCACCATGATGGCTGCGAGCAACAGGCCGACCTCGCGGAACATCAACGCGGCCAGGGCGGGGACCACGTAGAGCTGTGCGCCATAATAGCTCAGCTGCAGGATCATCTGCTGGGACAGGATGGCACCGACCAGAAAGGAGATCAGGGCGATGATCGGCACGCCGCGCAGGCCGATCAGCTCGATCTGGTTCACCACCGCGGCCCCGCGAAAGCGCGTACGCGCCGCGATCAGGCGCCCGATCGCGCGCATGGTCTCGCCGAGGAACGCGTTCATGTTCACGGCGTCATGCATGATCCGGCGCATGGATTGGCCGAGATCGGCCAGGAGCTCGATGAGATGATGCGCTTCCGGCGGCTGGGGGAGCGCTGTGATGTTCTGGGCCGCGATCTCCGCCAGCAGGATCGCCTGCTCTTTAGTGGCGTTGGTGATCTCGAGTGTGGAGTTGCGCGCACCGAAGGCTGCCCGGATATTCTCGATGACGACACCGCCGAGCGTGTCGAGCTGGGAGACGCCGGACAGGTCGAATTCCACCACCGTATTGGCGGGCGCGGCCTTGATCATGATGGCGGAGAGCTTTTCCAGATGCCGCGAATTGCGCGCGACCCAGGCGCCCGTCGGGGCCAGCCTGGCAGGACCCGCCTGGGTCAGATCGCTGTTGTCTATGTCCGACTCGGGCTTCAAGTTAGGAAACGGGCTCTTGCGGGGGAATCACTGCAGGTCATACTAATCTCTCAGGCATGATGCGCAAAAAGCCCCGTGTCGCTTTGCCAATATTTCTGTGCAGTCAACAGGATAGCGTGTGAGAGTGCGACCCGGCAACCACTGCGCGCAGGTCTTCAGGAAGGTCGCCGTCCCATGCAAATCGAAAAGCCCTATCTGATGTTCGTCGGCGACGTGGCCGATCAGCTTGCCGCCAAGACTGCGGCGGGTATCGTCGACTGGCGCCGGGATTGGTGTGTCGGCCAGTTGCGCCTGCCCGGGTGCCGGGCGGATCTGGGACTGGAGGACCTCGGCATTGCCGAGGGCGTCGGGCGTGGTGCCCAGACCCTGGTGATCGGCGTGGTCAATGCCGGTGGCGTCCTGCCGGAGCACTGGATCAGCGTGATCGTCGAGGCGCTCGAGGCCGGGCTCGATGTCGCCTCGGGCCTGCATCGCAGGCTGGAGGAGTTTCCGCAGATTGCCGAAGCCGCCCGGCGTCATGGCCGGCAGCTCCACGACGTGCGTATCCCGAGCCGGAGTTTCGCCACCGGCAAGGGCACCAAGCGCAGCGGCCTGCGGCTGCTCACCGTCGGTACCGATTGTTCGGTGGGTAAGAAGTACACCGCCCTCGCGCTGGAGCGGGAGATGCGGGCCCAAGGGCTCGACGCCGATTTCCGCGCTACGGGCCAGACCGGTATCCTGATTTCAGGGCGCGGCGTTGCCGTGGACGCGGTGGTGGCCGATTTCATCTCCGGTGCCGCCGAATGGATCAGTCCGGATGCCGATCCCCATCATTGGGACGTGATCGAAGGGCAGGGCAGCTTGTTTCACCCCTCCTTCGCCGGTGTGACCCTTGGGCTGCTGCATGGTGCCCAGCCCGACGCCTTCGTCGTCTGCCATGAACCGACCCGCAGGACCATGCGCGGCGTGCCTGCCGCCTTGCCGAGCATTCGCGCCGTCATCGACGCTACCATCGCCAATGGCCACCTCACCAATCCGGGCATTCAATGCATCGGCATCGCCGTCAACACCCAGGCCCTGGACGAGGCTGCTGCGAGGTCCTGCCTGGCCGATATCGCCGAAGCCGAGGGGCTGCCCACGACGGACCCCGTCAGGTTCGGTGTGGCCGATATCGTCAAGCGGTTGAGGGAAGTGTTCGACTGACTTTCGCTCGTCCGCCCGATGAGCCGGAGCTTTCTCATTAAACCAGGAAGATTTTGCAATGGACTATGTCATTGAACCGCCACCACAGGCCTTCGTTGCGGTCTCCGGTGAAACCGCCGTCTTTCCGGTGCGCCGCATCTGGTGTGTGGGGCGTAACTACGCCGACCATGCCCGCGAGATGGGCGCTGATCCCACGCGCGAGCCGCCCTTCTTCTTCGCCAAGCCTGCCGACACCGTCAATCCGGGCGGCCTGCTGCCGTTTCCGAGCCAGACCGCGGACCTGCATCACGAAATCGAACTGGTGGTGGCCATCGGACAGGCGGGACGGGACGTTCCCGTCGAATGGGCGCTCGACCATGTCTATGGCTATGCCGTCGGCCTCGATATGACCCGCCGGGACATCCAGGCCGAGGCGAAGAAACTGTCCAGGCCCTGGGAACTTGCCAAGGGCTTCGACCAGTCGTGCCCGATCAGCGCCATCGTGCCAGCTGCGCGCATCGGCCACCCCGGCAAGGGCAGGATCGAGGTGACGGTCAATGGCAAGGTGCAGCAATCGGGAGACCTGTCGCAGATGATCTGGTCGGTGCCGGAGGCCATCGCCTATCTGTCGCGCTATGTGGCGCTGGCGCCCGGCGACCTCCTGATGACAGGCACGCCCGCCGGCGTCAGCTCGGTGAAACCCGGCGACACTCTGCGCGGCAGCTGCGAGGGGATCGGCGAGATCGTCGTGAGCTACGAGGGGTGAGCGGGCGACGGCTTGTTTCCGCCGGACATCTCCCCTGAGAATGGCCACGCCTCAAAGGCGGGCGATCCGTTGCTTCCCACGAGCGAGGCGCGGTTTTTCCGAGCCCCACTTTTCTCTAACTCAATATTTTCACGCGTCTTTGCGATTTGAAGTGCTTCCGGCAAGTGGCAAGACGCTTTGGCAAGGAGTGGTTCGAAATGTCCTTTCCATCCTTCGACGGACTGCCCGATGCGCTGAAAGGCATCCGAACCAAGCCCCTTTTCGTGATCGAGCTCGACGTAGCAAAGCCGATCGGTTTCGGGACGACGCCGAACGGCGATCGGCGTGTCGGTGTCGTCGCTGGCGGCCGTTTCGAAGGCGAGCGATTGTCCGGTGAGGTGCTCGAGGGCGGCAGCGACTGGCAGATCATGCGGCAGGACGGCTGCACGACACTGGACGTGCGATTGATCCTCAAGACCACCGATGGAGCCCTGATCGGCATGTCCTATCGTGGGCTGCGGCACGGTCCTTCTGCCTTGATGGCTGAACTGGCCAAGGGCGGCCGGGTTGACCCGGCCGACTACTATTTCCGCATCAGCGCGGCATTCGAAACCGCTACGCCGAACTACGATTGGCTCAACCGTATCCTTGCCGTGGGTGTCGGCGACCGGCGGCCGGGAGGGCCAGTCTACAGCCTTTTCGAGCTGCTCTGAGCCAGGAGGGCACTATCTCAAGGGCAGGTTCACGGCCGTCAGCCATTCGGAAGGCGGTGCGCCGCGGGGATCGTTGAGATACTCCTCGAAGCAGGGCGCATCGCCCGGCTGACGCCCGGAATGCGGCAGCCAGCTGTGATAAAGATAGGCATAGGCGACATCGAGATCGGCATAGGGCCCCTTGTGCACCAGCCGTGCCACCGGGCCGCCGCCGACCTCGCGCCAGGCCATGTCGGGGCCGAGCGGGCTGTCTTCCGGCACGGCCAAGCCGGCCTCGGAGCGCAATTCGGCGAGAGGCTTGCTGTCGGGATCGTCATAATAGATGCCGATCATCCGCGCTCCCGATCGCAGCAGGCCGTTGCCGCCGGCCCAGGCGAACAGGCGCTCGAAGCTTGCGCCGATCTTCTGATAGTCGCCACGATGGGGCAGGGTGACCAGCCTGAGTTTCGGAATATCCTCGATGGCGACGTTGTAATGCAGGGCTTCGCGCAAGGCGGTGGCACGGGTCATGGCTTGAGATCCTGATTGCTGGAGGACCGGGCGCAGATCCTGGCCGTCACGCCGATAGGCGGCTGGCGGCGAGCCATAGGCCGTCGAGAAGGCGCGGGTGAACGCCGCCACCGAGCCATAGCCGGCCCGCGTGGCGATGCGCGCCAGCGTATGCTGCGAGCGGTTGAGCTCGACGGCGGCACGATGCAGGCGCAACCGCCGCACAGCCTCCGCCACCGTCTCTCCCGTGACCGCGACGAAGATGCGGTGGAAGTGATAGGACGAGAAGCAGGCAATATCGCTCAAATCGTCGAGTTCGAGCCGATCGTCGAGATGCTCGGCGATATGGCTCATCACCCGCTCGATACGAGCGGCATAAGCGAGGCTGGTTTCGTGTCGGGTCATGATCTGTCTCCGGTGGCCTCACCCTAGCTGCGCTGATTTGATCGCAATTGCGGAGTTGACGAGGCGATGCGCTTCGTTGACTTTGGTCAGCCTTGCTGCCCCATAGCAGGCGCTAAACCACCCATCGGACAGATCATGACTGAGATTATCAAGACCGACGTGCTCATTGTCGGCGCCGGGCCTGTCGGCCTGTTCTCCGTATTCGAACTCGGTCTGCTCGATATCAGGGTGCATGTGGTCGACATTCTCGACAAGATCGGCGGCCAGTGCGCCGAGCTCTATCCGGAAAAGCCGATCTACGACATTCCTGGCTTCCCGATCGTCACAGGACAGGAACTGGTCGACAATCTGCTCAAGCAGATCGAGCCTTTCTCGCCTGTCTTCCATCTCTCGCGCATGATCTCGACGATCGAGCGCATCGGTGATCCGCTGTTCCGGGTCACCACCGATGCCGGCGACGTCTTCGAGACCAAGACCGTGGTGATCGCTGCCGGTGGCGGCTCCTTCCAACCCAAGAAGCCGCCGATCGAGGGCATCGAAGCCTATGAGGGCAAGTCGGTCTCCTATGCCGTGCGGCAGATGGAGGCTTTGCGCGGCCGCTCCGTGCTCATCGTCGGCGGCGGCGATTCCGCCCTCGACTGGACGCTGAACCTGCAGCCCATCGCCAAGCGCGTGACGCTGATGCACCGCCGCGACGCCTTCCGAGCCGCTCCCCACTCGGTGGAGAAGATGCGGGCCCTGGCGGCGGCCGGTGCAATGGACCTGAAATTCGGGCAGGTCGTTGGCCTGGAAGGGGCGGATGGCCAGCTCTCGGGCGCCGTGGTCAAGGAGGATACCGGCAACCTCTATACCTTGCCGGTCGAGCATATGCTGCCCTTCTTCGGCCTGACCATGAAGCTCGGGCCGGTGTCGGATTGGGGGCTCGACCTGCACAACGAGGAATTGGTGCTGGTCTCCACCGAGACCTTCGAGACTTCGCAGCCGGGCATTTTCGCCATCGGCGACATCAACTGGTATCCCGGTAAGCTCAAGCTCATCCTCTCGGGCTTCCATGAAGGCGCGTTGATGGCGCAGAAGGCCTTCCGCTACATCTACCCGGAGAAACGCCTGACCTTCCAATACACAACCTCATCCTCTTCCCTGCAGAAAAAACTCGGCGTGCTCTGAACTTTTCGGCATCCCAGGCGTTTGCATTTCGTCAGGGGGCGCTATATCGATTCATAGCGTTTTGCTATTTGACGGAGGCATTTCAAATCGCAAAGACGCGTCGAACCAAAGAACTGGAGTAAAAGCGGGTTTCTACCAAAACGCGCTTTGCTCTAGGTACAGCCGTCCGATGACGGTCGGGGCGTGCTCTTTCAACTGAGGCGTGACGCCATAGCATCTATTCTGTTCTGTGCGTCATGCTCGGCCAACGGGAGTAGACAAGATGTTCAAGTCGATCGTTGTTCCTGTCGATATTGCGGATCTGAAATTGGCCAGACTCGCCATCGACAGTGCAGTGAAACTTGCCGATACCGCCGGCGCGACGCTGACCCTGGTCCATGTCGTGCCGATCATGCCCTTGATGATGCTGGATACGGTGCCCGTGAGCTTTGAAGGCGAAGTCGCCGAAAAGGCAAAGGGATCCCTCGCCGATCTGGCCCGCACGGTGTTGCTGCCGGGTGGCCAGGTGCAGAGCGTCGTGCGGATCGGCGGTATCTATCACGAAGTGCTGGCAATTGCCGAGGAGCAGCATGCCGATCTCGTGGTGGTCGGTTCGCATCAACCCAGTGTGGCGACCTACCTGCTCGGCTGCAATGCGAGCGCCATCGTCCGCCATTCCGGTTGCTCGGTGCTGGTCATTCGCGAAGAGAAGCCGCATGCCGAGGAGACCGCCCAGGAGACTGCCGACGTACCGTCGCATTTCGCCTCGGTTGACGATGCCATGCGGGCAGCCTGGGACGCCGACAAGCTACATTGAAGCTTGAGCCGAGGCTCAGAGAGGATTTGGCGTCCTGAGATAGCGGGCGCCCACGCGCCCGCGCATCGCTATTCAAGCGCCGCAGGCAGCCATGGCGTCGTCGAGCGTCTTCGAGGCGCCCTCGGTGGGGACTGCCTCGGAACGGCCGACGGGCTCACCGGCCTTGTTGAGCACGGCAACGGTGAGATTGCCGCTTCTAGGCAGATCCTTGACATCCTTGGCGGCGAGCAGAGCGGCAACGCTCTGTTCGCCATTTCCGGCGGCCCCAACGCTGTCGATTGCAATCTGGCGTCCGGCAATCCTCAGCGAGCGGGCCGACACGGCAGCGGCACGCATGCGCTCGAGATCGAGTGGCGCCAGCGCCTTGAAGGAGAGTTCGAGACGTGCCGTCTTGTTGTCGCGGCAGGCGAGGGCGACACGGAATTGCTCGCTGGCAAATTCCGCGGTTGCCGGCAGGCCCACGGCCTGGATGAGGGTCCAGCGGCCATGGTTGGCCGACGGGGTGCCGGGCGAGGTCTTGAGCCCCACGCTCGGCTTGGCGACGGCGGCCATGGGCTGGTCGGTCCCGCCGCCACCAAGCAGGCTGGAAGCCGTGACAGGTTCATCGGAGGCCGGCAGCAGAGCCGTGGCGACCCCGACCGGGATCCACTGGCTTTCGGGCAGGACGTCGAGGCTGTTGAACGGGGTGCGCAGGGTGGTGGTGAAGAAGGCTTCGTTCACCCCCATATTCTTGACGAAATCATAGACGCTGACGACCTCTCGGCCATAGTCGCGCACGATCTGCCCCATTTCGCGGGCGTCAAAGCTCTCGCCGTCGGTGAATTGCGGCGAGAATTGATGCACGCCCACCTTCGAGCCGGGCACGACGAAACGCGCCGTGCCGCCAAGCATCACCATGGTGCAGGCTGAGAAGCAGCCCGCCTGATTGAAGATAGCCTGACCGCGCTGAAGGCGTGCCTGGCCGATCACGGTCGTCCACCCGGCCTTGCGGATGCGGCGTCCCATGATCAAGGCAGGCTGCACCTTGCCGCCGATCGATTCGAAGGCAATGACCACCTTCGGCGCATCGGCGGGCGGCAATTGCCCGTCCGCAGGTTCCGCCGGCAGGACGCCGCTCAGGCGGTTCTGCGAGAGGAAGACAGAGAAATTTCGCGAAGTTTCGTCAACGACCTGGCCCGAGGCGTTGATCACCACGCATCCCGGGCAGGATTTGCCAGAAGCGACGATGCTGAATTGCATGGGCTGGGACTCATCGCCCGCCTGAACCGTGCCGGTCGCTGCAAACAGGGCGAGAACCGCGAGGCTGGCCGGCTTGCCCGACCGTGGCATGAATTGTTTCGCAATGGCGGCTGCCTGGCGCAAATCCACGGCCTCTCCGATCCCGTACACAACACTTGGGTGGCAGCCTTCATGGCCGCAAGCGCTGCTTCGTTGCAAGGATGAAATCGGCGAAATTGCCTTGAATCATGAGACGGTTGGAGGGCGTGACAATCCTGCCACAGGCATCTGTCCGAAAAATTGTGCGGCGGGAACCGGCACATCTCGATGTGCCTTTTCGCGCGTTCGATGTGTTAACAAAAAGTGATACTCTGCCAAGGTGGGGCAGGACCGGTCGGACCATGATGATGCGACGTTTTATGTGGAGTCTTTTTTTGCTCGCCGGCTTGCTCGTTGGGGGCGAGGCTCTGGCGGCCCAGAAGGCGGCCTTGGTGATCGGCAACAGTGCCTATCGCTCGGTGACGCCGCTGGTGAATCCGGCCAATGACGCCAACGACATGGCGGCGTCGCTGGGGCGGATCGGCTATGCGGTGACCCTGGTCAAGGATGGCGACCTGTCGGCGATGAATGACGGGCTCAGGGCGTTCCTGCGCGATGCCGATCATGCCGACAGCGTGGTGGTGTTCTATTCGGGCCATGGCGTGCAGGTGAAGGGGCGCAATTACCTCGTCCCGGTCTCGGCCAAGATCTCGGACGAGCTCGATCTGGATACCCAGACCCTGTCCTTGGACAAGCTTCTGGAACTGGTCGACAGCGCGGCGCCGAAGGTGAAGATCGTGATCCTGGATTCGTGCCGGGACAATCCCCTGACGCGCCAGCTGACGCGGGGGGCTGGTACACGCGGGCTGGCGCGCATCGATCTCGACGCCTCCTCCGCCAAGGGCACGCTGATCGCCTTTTCGACGGCGCCGGGCTCGGTGGCTCAGGATGGCAGCGGGCGCAACTCGCCCTTCACCACCGCGCTGCTTGCCCATATGGAGACGCCCGGCCTCGACATCCGCCAGATGTTCGGCCAGGTCAGGGCCGATGTCGACCAGTCGACCCAGGGCAGTCAGACCCCCTGGGTGAACGAGGCCATCATCGGTTCCTTCGCCATGTCCGGAAAGATGGAGACGCCTCAGCCTGTCAAGGCGATAACGGTCGAACCTCAGGCGAATTCTCAGCCTGTAACGCAACCCGCTGTCGAGCCTCAACCTCAGCCTCAGGCGCAGCCGGAATTCCAGCAGCAGGCTGCGGTGGAGCCGGTTGACCCCGCACCTGCACCCCGCAACAGTCAGGTTGAATTCATTTTGCCGGAATCAGGGACCAGGCGATTGAACTGGAACGATATTTCGGGCCTGTCGGGGCAGCAATTGCGCCTAGCCCGCAACGAGATCTATGCGCGCCGTGGGCGCTATATGAAGGACACGCAATTGCGCGCCTATTTCTCCCAATTCTCCTGGTACCGTCCCTGGACCTGGGATATCGAACTCAGCGCCGTCGAGAAAGCCAATGTCGCTCTGATCCAGCGCGCCGAGGCTGGCCAATGAGACGTGTCATGCGGACCGGAATGCTGGCTTTCGTGATCTCGACGGCCTTTGCGTCGGCGGCGCTGGCCGATACCGACTTGGATGCCCTGGTGGCGGCCTATCCCGATTTCATCGCCGGCTATGACGCCAAGGATCTCATCCTGAAGAACGGCCAGCACATTGCACTTTCGAACGGTCTCGCCAGCAAGACGCCGGAACAGCGCATTGAAAAGGCCGATATCCGCGACATGTTCGCCATGCCCTATACGCTTGGGGTGCATTACAAGCAGCCGGCCACGCCGGCCGACGATCCCGGCCGCGCCCGCAACCAGGCACTGTTCGATGCCATGTATGGAGACTGCACGAAAGGGCAGGTCAAGCTCAAGACAATCCAGTGGCTGCCCGGCTTGGGAGGCGGCACGCTGCGCGTGGCCACAGCCAATGGCGTTGCCGATCGGCTCGAGGCCGTCTCGCGTGATCTCGAGGCCCTGCCGGCCAAATTCCACGTCTATCTCAAGCCTTCGGCGGGAACCTTCAACTGCCGCGTGATCGCCGGCACCTCGCGCATGAGCATGCACGCCTATGCCGCGGCGATCGACATCAATGTGAAGTTCACCGATTATTGGCGCTGGGGCGGTGCCAAGAAGGAAACGGACAAGGTCTCCTACAAGAACCGCATCCCGATGGAGATTGTCGAGGTTTTCGAAAAGCACGGCTTTATCTGGGGCGGAAAGTGGTACCATTACGATACCATGCATTTCGAATATCGGCCTGAAATCATTGCATTGTCGAAGAAATCTTAAGTGAATGATCAATGAAACGCCTGATGTTGCTGCGGCATGCGAAATCCGATTATCCCGCCGGCGTTTCCGACCATGAGCGTCCGCTCGCGCCGCGGGGGCAGCGTGATGCGCCGCGCATGGGGCGGGAGATCGCACGGCGCAGCCTGTTGCCTGATCATGTGATCGCCTCGACCGCGCGCCGCACGCGCGAGACGCTGACCCTGATCGAGGGCAGCCTGGGCCCACACACGCTGCATTTCGAGCGGGCGATCTATGAGGCGCCGCCGGAAGCGATATTGCGCGTCATCCGGACGGTGGCGCCCGAGATAGGGACCCTGCTGGTCGTCGGACATAATCCCGGCCTGGAGCAGGTCGCGGCTTTCCTGACGAGAGGAGCGGGGACTGTGGCCGATCCGCTCAGCGGCAAATTTCCTACCGCTGCCCTTGCCGTTCTCGACTTCGAGATCGACGACTGGAACGAAATTGCCGGTCATCAGGGCTCTCTAGCCCTGTTTCTCACGCCCAAAGCGCTGGATCGCTAGAGCGTTTTAGGTCGAGTAATTTAGCAGCAAGTTCAGTGGATTGGAAGGATAGGCTGATGCGATTGATCGGAAACCTGATCTGGTTCGTCTTTGGTGGTATCTTCCTGGGTATCGCCTGGTTTCTGCTCGGCCTGCTCGCCTTCATCACCATTGTCGGCATTCCTTGGGGGCGGGCCTGCCTGACGATTTCGAACTTCTGCTTCTTTCCGTTCGGGCGCGAGGCGATCAGCCGGCGGGAGCTCTACCAGAAGGACGATATCGGCACCGGCGGCTTTGGCTTGATCGGGAACGTGATCTGGTTCGTCTTCGCCGGCCTCTGGCTGGCGATCGGCCATGTCTGCTCGGCGCTGTTCTGCTTCATCACCGTCATCGGCATTCCCTTCGGCATCCAGCACCTCAAGCTTGCCGGCATCGCTATCGCACCGATCGGGCAGACCATCGTCTCCAGGGAGGTGGCCGAGGCCGCCCGGCGCAGCAGCGCGCACGCGCGGGTGGAGGTGCTGAGGCGACGGTAGGCTGGAAATGCCGATAATGTTCGCTATGGCAGGGCTTTAGTCGAACTCTTTCAGAAACTCGCTCACGCGAGTGAGGCCCTCCCGCAGGACCGCGCTGCCATTGGCGTAGCCGATGCGCAGATATCCCTCCATGTCCATGGCGCTGCCGGGCGTGAACAACACACCGGTGCGTTCCAGTAGGCGGATGCAGAAGGCTTCCGAGGCGACGGGAAGGTCGTATTTCAAGAGGGCCGTGGTGCCCGAGCGCGGCTTGAGATAGCTGATCCGCGGCTGCTCCGCGACCCAGGCATCGAGGATGGCGAGGTTGCCGCGCACGATCGAACGGCTGCGCGCCAGGACCTTGTCACGGTTCTCCAGCGCCATGGTAGCGAAATGATCGTCGATCATGCCGACACTGATGGTGTTGTAGTCGCGGTGGATGGAGACGGCGTGGATGAGGTCGACGGGGCCAGCGATCCAGCCGAGGCGCAGGCCCGCCAGCGAATAGGCCTTGGACATGCTGGCGGTGCTGATGCCCTTCTCATAGAGATCAGCCATGGAGGCGGTGAAGCCGTCGCCCTCCTGGTCGATGCCGCGATAGACCTCGTCACATAGCACATAGGCGCCGCAAGCACGGGCGATGGCGGCGATCTCGGTCAGGAAGGCCTCGTCCATCAGCGCGCCCGTGGGATTGTTGGGATTGTTGATGGCGATCAGCTTGGTGCCGGGCAGGGCGAGGCGACGCAGTTCTTCGAGATCGGGCAGGAAGCCGTTCTCCTCGCGCAGTTTCAGGATCTGCACGTCGGCGCCATAGCTGGCAGGAATCGAATAATGCTGCTGATAGGTCGGCAGCACCGAGATCACGCGGTCGCCCGGCTCGACCAAGGTTTCGTGCACGAGGGCGTTGGCGCCGATCGCGCCGTGGGCCACCACGATATTCTCGATTTTCTGCCTGGCATAGGTCGCCGCAATGCTGGCGCGCAGCCTCTCGCTGCCCTCGATGGCACCATAGGTCATCTTCATGGCCAAGAGGTCGTCGAGCGCGCTCTGGGGCTTGCCGGCGATCTCCAGCAATTGCGCGATCGTCAGGGATTCGACGCAAGTCTCCGCCAGATTGTGCGAACAATGGTTCTCATACCCATTCATCCAGATCTCGACGCCGAAATTGCGAATCTTCATGACCGATTGCCGCCTTGCCTGTTGCGCATTATATTGCTCATTCATATGTGCATTATATTGCGCAGTCAAGGGACGAAGATGGCAGGGATGAGGGTGGAATGACGGACGTGCTCGTCCATGTCGGAGCCAATGTCAGGCGCCTGCGCGCCGCGGCGGGGTTGAGCCAGGCGGCCCTTGCCGAGACCAGCGGCCTCAGCCGGCGGCTGATCGTCGCGGTGGAGGCGGGGGACGCCAATATCTCGCTGGCCAATCTCGACCGGCTGGCCGGAGTCCTGGGCGTGGACTTCGGGGCAATCGTCCGCGATCCTGGCCAGGCCGGCAATCAGCGTGTCGATCAACTCGGCTGGCGTGGGGCGCATCCCGGCAGCAGGGCTGCCTTCTTGGGCGCCGCTCCGGCGCGGCAGGCGGCCGAGCTCTGGATTTGGAGCCTCGGCCCGGGAGACCGCTACAATGCGCTGCCGGACGCCGATGGGTGGCGCGAGATGCTCTATGTCACCGAGGGGACGCTGACGGTCGAGACCGGAGGAGGGAACCACGTCGTCCCGGCCGGGGATTTCCTCATCTTCGACAGCGCGCAGTCCTACAGCTATGTGAACGCCGGGGAGATCGTCGTGCGTTTCGTGCGCAACGTGGTGTCTTGACAGTCCCCAGCCTGCACGCGCCTGTCTCCACGAGCGGACAAGATGTCCGCGGTCCCGGCCGCGGTGTTTTTGGGCGCGAGCCTTCCTCGGTTTGCGGGGCAATGCCCAGGCTGGGCGACAGCCATGATTGTAGCGTTTCGACTGTCATGCTGGAATTTTGCCGCACTTGCCCCTAAGTGATGCGGACCATGCCGCCACAAGCTCCCTCCTGGATGTCCGTGTTCGACGAAGCGCTGATCGCGGCCAAGAGCCTGGCGGGCTTCGCCGCGTCGAGTTTCAATCCCACCGTCCGCCTCGGCGTCACCGGCCTTTCGCGTGCCGGCAAGACCGTGTTCATCACGGCTTTGGTGCAGGCCCTTGTCGAGGGCGGACGCCTGCCGGTGTTTCGCGCCCAGGCCGAGGGTCGCATCGCCAATTCCTCGCTGTCGCCACAGCCGGACGATACGGTGCCTCGTTTTGACTATGAGGCCCATCTCGCCGATCTCACCGGGCCGGGGCGGCATTGGCCCGATTCTACACGCCAGATCTCGGAACTGCGCCTGGTCATCGATTTCCAGTCGAACCGGCGCTTTGCCACGGGCATGTCGCGGCTGACCCTTGATATCGTCGATTATCCCGGCGAATGGCTGCTCGACCTGCCGCTGCTGAATATGAGCTACGCCGAATGGTCGGCGCAGACGATTGCCGCCAGCCGCGAGGGATCGCGTCTCGCCATCGCCGGTCCCTGGCATGACATGCTGGCCAGGCTCGATCCTGCTGCCGCGGAGAACGAGACCCTGGCGCGCGAGGCGGCGGCGCTCTTCACGGCCTATCTCAAGGCTGGGCGCGACGAGCGCTTCGCGCTCTCGACTCTGCCGCCGGGCCGCTTCCTGCTGCCGGGCGATCTCGAAGGTTCGCCGGCCCTGACCTTTGCACCGCTCGATCTTTCCAAGGCCGGGGAAGCACAATCGGGCTCCCTCCATGCCATGATGGAGCGGCGTTTCGAGGCCTATAAGCACAAGATCGTGCGGCCCTTCTTCACGCATCACTTCGCCCGGCTCGATCGTCAGATCGTGCTGGTCGACGCGCTTTCTGCGCTCAATGCCGGTCCCCAGGCGGTGCACGATCTCGAAACCGCCCTGACATCGGTGCTGTCGGCCTTTCGGGTCGGGGCCAATAGCTGGTGGTCGGCGATCTTCCGGCCGCGCATCCAGAAGATCCTGTTCGCGGCGACCAAGGCAGACCATCTGCATCACACCAGCCATGACCGTATCGAGGCGATCCTGCGCAAGATGGCAGATGGCGCGATCGGCCGGGCCGCCTTTTCGGGCGCCAGCGTAGATGTGGTGGCGCTCGCCTCCATCCGTGCGACGCGGGAAGCCAGCGTCAAGCAGGGCCGCGAAAACCTGCCCTGCATCATTGGCACGCCCATGGCCGGCGAACGCTCGGCCGACGAGGTCTTTGACGGTGAGGCCGAGATCGCGGTGTTTCCGGGTGAATTGCCCGAGGACCCCGACGCGGTCTTCTCGGGTACTGGCTTCAACGGCCTCGAAAACCTGCGGGAAGGCGGGGTCGACTATCGTTTCATCCGCTTCCGCCCGCCCAGACTGGAAGAAGGACAGATCTTTCCCCATATTCGCCTGGATCGGGCGCTCGAATTCCTGGTCGGCGATAAACTGGCGTGAGTGAATAATGACGGAACCCCGCAAGCCGCGTGCCTTCCGCCTCGACGATCCCAATGTGGTGATGGCCGATACGCCAGTGGCGGCGGCGATGCGGCGCGGCCACGTGGTGGTGACGCCCGAACCGGAGGCGTTCGAGGAGGAAGTTGCCGAACCCGCGCCGCAACGGCCTCGCCGTTCGCGTTGGGGCACCTTGTTCTGGTCGGCCGTGGGCGGACTGGTCTCGCTCACCGTCGGTCTGTCGCTCGCCAAGTTGGTCGACGATCTCTTCTCCTATGCAAACTGGCTCGGCTGGCTCGGCGCTGCCTTGACCGGGCTTGCGGCGTTGGCTTTCGCGGTCATCGCCATTCGGGAACTGACCGGCCTGATGCGCCTGTCGCGCATCGAGCATCTGCACGATCGGGCGATGCTGGCCATTGCCAAGGATGATCGCGAGGCGGCGCGCGGCCTGTCGCGTGATCTCGTCAAGCTCTATGCCGCCAGTCCCCGCATGGCCCGGGCCCGTGCGGCGGTGGAGGCGGCGGCGGGCGATATCGTCGATGGCGCCGATTTGATCAGGGTCACCGAGCGTGAGCTGATGGGGCCGCTCGATGCCGAGGCCCGGCAGATCATCGCCGATGCGGCCAAGCGGGTGTCGCTGGTCACCGCTGTGAGCCCGCGTGCTCTGGTCGACATGTTTTTCGTGAGCGCGGAGACGCTGCGCGTGATCCGGCGGCTGGCGACGCTCTATGGCGGCCGGCCGGGTGGCCTCGGCATGATGCGGCTCCTGCGCCATGCCCTCGGCAATCTCGCTGTCACCGGCGGAATGGCCGCCGGTGATTCCCTGATCAGCCAGGCGCTTGGCCACGGCTTGGCCTCGCGGATATCGGCCAAGCTGGGCGAGGGGGTCCTGAACGGTATCCTTACGGCGCGCCTCGGACTGGCGGCAATGCTGGCGACACGGCCGATGCCCTTCGATGCCCTGCCGAGGCCGGGCGTGACGGATGTCGCCGGCGGCCTCATTCTAAAGAGCAAGGAGGACGCCACCCCCTAAGCCATGTGCACAACTTTATCGTTTTCAACGAATCGGTGACAACGAAGATCATTGTCGTGGCGCGTCACTGAGACTATAGACCTCTCGCCCAGTAGCGGAGTGTTGGGATTCTTACATGACTTCATTGAGTGTAGATACCAATTATCGGCCGACTGACGACGAGCCTTTCATGAACGAGCGTCAGCGGGACTATTTCCGGCGCAAGCTCAATGCCTGGAAGCTCGACATCCTGCGCGAGGCGCAGGATACCATCGCCAATCTGCAGGCCGAAAACGAGAACCACCCCGATCTAGCCGATCGTGCCTCTTCGGAAACGGATCGCGCCATCGAATTGCGGGCCCGGGATCGTCAGCGCAAGCTGATCTCCAAGATCGAGGCGGCACTTGCCCGCATCGAGGACGGATCCTACGGCTTTTGCGAGGAAACGGGTGAACCGATCTCGCTCAAGCGCCTCGATGCCAGGCCAATCGCGACCTTGTCGCTGGAAGCCCAGGAACGGCATGAGCGTCGTGAGCGTGTCTATCGCGACGACTAGAGCGTTCTGCGATCCGGGAACTGACCTGGATCACAGAAGCTGTCGAAACGAGGAGATAGAGCAAGGAAGCGCTACCGTTAAAATGCGCGCTTTGCTCTGGAACTTTGACGACTGCCGGTCTTCTCGGTGCCATCAAGAGATGGAGCTGAGAAGACCGGCATTTTTGTTTTTCGGGACCCATATAAGCCGGCGCGCGCCTTGATCGCACGGTAGGGACGCTCATTTCTGAGCGCCCGTGCCGCGAATTGCCCTGCGGCGGCTCATGCGCCACGGCGCCGCCTTGACTTTCAAGCGCCGCTCGGCTGCATATGCCGCCATGGTTCCGTCCCGCCTCGCCCCGTTGCTGCGGCAATGTCTTGCAGCACTGCTTGCTCTTGGGCTGCTGCTCAACGGCATGGGTGGCGCCCTCGCGCTGGAGGGCGGCCGGGACGGCGCCGCGACCGTCATCATCGCGGGCACCGTCGTTACCATCTGCCAGTTTGGCGACGGCGATGCCGGTGACAGGGCGCATGGCGGCCATTCCTGTGACCAGTGTGCCCTGCGTCTGGCTCCGACCTTGCCGACGATCCTGGCGGTTGCCAGCATCGTCCGCTTCCCACAGGCCTTCAAATTCCTCCCGACACGGGCATTCCTGGCGCTGGTCCCGCAGGACCGCCGACAGGCCTGGCCACGCGGGCCGCCATTGAGCTGAACGGTTCACCATTTTCGCCAGTCCTTCCCCACAGCCTGCAAGGCTGTTCGATACCGTTCAGGTTTTTCCATGAAGCTCGTTTCATTTGCTGGCGCCCGGATACTCAGTGTTCTGGTGCTCACCTCCACGCTCGCCTCCGCGGCCCTCGCCCATGACTACAAGGCTGGCACGCTCCAGATCGCCCATCCCTGGACTCGAGCCACCCCGCAGGGGGCGCCGGTCGCAGGCGGCTACACCGCTATCGAGAATACGGGCGATCAGCCCGACAGGCTGATCGGCGGCAGTTTCTCGGCATCCTCCGGCTTTTCGATCCACCAGATGTCGAACCAGGATGGCGTCATGAAGATGGCGCCCGTTCAAGGCGGGCTCGAAATTCCCGCTCACGGCAAGGTTGAACTCAGCCCGTCATCCTTCCATCTGATGTTCACCGGGCTCAAGCAGCAGCTCAAGCCCAACCAGTCCATCGACGGCACGCTGGTGTTCGAGAAAGCCGGTACGGTGTCCGTGAAGTTCAAGGTCGAAGCCATCGGTGCCAAGCAGCCGGCCGAGGCCGACCACAGCAACCATTGAGACGGGAGGCGTTCATGACTCTCAAATCCAATCGTCTCCAGTTGGTGGTTCTCGTCGCGCTGCTCGCCGTGCTGGCGGCAGCCGGGGTGCTGGCGCTGCAGAGCATGGGTGGCAAGCCGACAGCCCAGTCCAGCTTCATCGGTGGTGATTTCAGCCTGACCAATCAGGACGGCAAGCCGGTGACCCAGGCCAACTTCCTGGGTAAGCCGACCGCTTATTTCTTCGGCTACACCAATTGCCCTGATGCCTGCCCGACCACGCTGACCGACATGACCGATCGCCTCAAGGCGCTCGGACCGGACGGAGACAAGTTCAACGTGGTGTTCGTCTCGGTGGACCCGGCGCGGGATACACCCCAACTGCTCAAGACCTATCTGGAGAGCTTCGATCCGCGCATCACCGCCGCCACCGGCACCCCCGAGCAGGTGGCCGACATCATCAAGAAGTTCCGTGTCTACGCCAAGAAGGTCGGGGAGGGGGACGGCTACACCTTCGACCATTCCACGGCGGTCTATCTGATGAACGCCAAGGGTGAATTGGTGACGCTGATCGACTACCAGGCCCCCCGTGAGGAGGCGCTGGAAAAGATGCGCCGCGCGCTCACCTCGTGAACAGGACTGTCTGGTTCGGCCTGGCCGCGGCGCTTGGTGGTGTCGCGGTCGGGACCTTCATTGCCTTGCGCTCGGCCGGCGAGGTCGCGGCGCCTCCGCCGTCTGCCCAGGTCGTGGCCGACATCCGCCCGCCAGAGGCGACGTTCGACCCGGTGTTCGAACCCTGCGCGCACTGCCATCAGATCGGACGCGGGGCGCGCTCCGCGACGGGACCGATCCTGCAGGGCCTTGCGAACCGCAAGGCCGGCACACTGCCCGGCTATCCCTTCTCGCCGGCGATGCAGGCAAGCGGGCTGACCTGGGACGCCGCCACGCTCGATCGCTTCATCGCGGCGCCGCAGGCCGTGGTACCCGGCACACGCATGATCTATGCCGGGATGGATGATGTCGAACGGCGCAAGGCCCTCGTCGAGTTCATTCTGAGGGCGGGTTCAGGTTCCTGAGGGCAGAGACCGTAAATCGATTCACTGCTTGGTTGCATTTGAACCAACCCCTTGCGCGATGGGCGAGCAGACGCCATCATCTTAGATGGGGCTGGTCGTCCCTCGTCGGGATTCTCCCCCAAGATCAAGACGCTGCAGGCGCACGTTCAGTCTGAGGAGAGTATCTATGACTGTTGCACAGATCCTGAAGGGCAAGGGCCGCGACATCGTCGCTCTGTCGCCGGACGCCACCATTGCCGAAGCTTCGCGGACGCTCGCCGAAAAGCGCATCGGCGCAGTGTTGATCACCCACAAAAATGGCAGCATCGCCGGAATCCTGTCGGAGCGCGATGTCGTGCGCGCATTGGCCAAGGCCTCGGCCGAGGGGTTCGAACATCCCGTATCCAAGCATATGACGGCCAAGGTCGAAACCGTTCACGAGCAGGACACCATTCCCCACATCATGGAGAGGATGACGGCCGGCAAGTTCCGTCACATGCCGGTGGTCGAAAATGGCTTGCCGGTCGGCATCGTCTCGATCGGCGACGTGGTGAAGTTCCGCCTGGCCGAAATGGAAGCGGAAGCCAAGGCGATGCGCGAATATATTACGGCCTAAAGCCAATGGGGTTCACGCAGGCGTCGTCACGCTTGCACCACCTTTGTCATTGCCGGGCCTGATCCGGCAATCCGGTTCCGTGGCTTCTGAATAGCCGGATCAAGCCCGGCTATGACAAATCGGAGCGCCTTCCCCCAAAGTGAACCGCATTGGGCCTTCGCGTTTGCGAGCCGGCGCAATCGTCCCCAAACGCAGGGATGCCTTGAAGGAGCAGACGTCAGCGCGATTTGCTCCGGGATCGTCAGGCGACTTTTTTGGGCAGTAGAGGCTGGCTCAGGCTCTCCCGCATGATCTCGCTCAGCCGGTCGGTGGCAGCATTGTGCTGTGCCTGCGTGCGATGCAATAGCAGCGGTAATGTCGGCAATCGCAACGGCAACCCACTTTCCTCGCCGAGCGTGGCAAGATGGCTCGGCAGGCCGATCTCGGTACGCAAGGTTACGCCCAGTCCACTCGAGATCGCCGCCCATAGACCGGCGAGGCTGGTGCTGGTCACCGCGATGCGCCAGGCAATGCCGGCGCGGTCGAGCGTCTCGGTCGCAACGCTGCGAAACAGGCAGGGAGCCTCGAACATTACCAGCGGCAAAGGTTCATCCGGCCCTGCCTGTCGATCGCCGGGCCGCCACCCGGACAGTCCGTCTCGATGGCCGATCCACCGCATCGCGATGTCGGCGAGATGCTCGCCGGCCATGGCGGCCGGAGCCTCCCTCGTCTGATCGCCCCAGGCGATGGCGAGGTCGAGTTCGGCGCTGGCGATGCGTTTCAACAGGTCGGCATTGCGGGCAAGCCGGGTTTCGATGCGCGTTTTGGGGTGAGCTCGTGCGAAACGGCCGAGAATTTGCGGCAGCAATGTCTCTCCGAGATCCTCCTGCACACCGAAGCGGACATGGCCGGCAAGATCGGCACCGCCCAGAGCCGATACCGCCTCGTCGTTGAGGACGAGCAGCCGGCGTGCATAGGTCAGCAGCGTCTCGCCTGCCTCGGTCAGCGCTAGGCCGCGGCCGGACTTGCGGAACAGGGCCGTTCCCGCCTGTTCCTCCAATTTCTTGAGCTGGGCGCTGACAGCGGAGGTGGAACGGCCGAGATGCTCGGCCGCGCGGGCATAGCTGCCCAGTTCCATGCCGGTGACGAAGCTGCGCAGCACGTCGATGTCGAAATTGACCAGGCGCACGATAATCGTCCTATTTTTCAGGATTAAATATCAAATATTTCCTGATTTTCAGGATGAATATGCGATGACATGATGTGCGGGTCAAGGCAGCAGGCCTTGCAGTTGAGGACATTCGTCATGCCTTTCGCCCGCATCTCGCTCCGCAAGGGAAAATCCCCCGATTATCTCCGCACTCTGTCGGACAATCTGCATCGCGCCTTGGTCGAAGCCTTTGAGGTTCCGCAGGCCGACCGTTTCCAGATCATCGAGCAACTCGATCCGGAAGCGCTGATCTATGATCGCGGCTATTTCAGCGGCGAGCGTTCCGATGATTTCGTGCTCATCGCCATCACGGCGGGGCGCCCGCGCAGCACGGCGGTGAAGCAGCAATTCTACCGGCGTGCGGTGCAGTTGCTCACGCAGGCGCCGGACCTGCGGCCCGACGACGTCATGATCGTCATCACTACCACCGAGCGAGACGGCTGGTCCTTCAGCAACGGCCTCACGCAGATGGTGGAAGAGGTACCCGCGTGAACCCGCCGGGCATACCCAATGAGATGACCGTAATCCGGGCAGGCGAGGCGATAGAGAACGCGCCGGATAACATCGCATCCGCCCCCTTCCGGGTGGAGCATCTGATCGCGGGCGAGCAGGACGGCGAGCCTACCGCGATGCGCGCCATGCTGGACGCTGGCGTGCGTACGCATTGGCACAGGCATCCTCGGGGGCAATTGCTGCTGGCGGTGAGCGGCAGCGGCCTGGCGCAACGGCGCGACGGCCCGCTCGTCGAACTCAGCCCGGGCGACGCGGTCTGGTTCGCGCCCGGTGAATTGCATTGGCATGGAGCTGGAGAGGCCGATGCCTTCATCTATGTCAGCGTCCAGGCGCTGCAGGATGGCCGTGCCGTGCAATGGCACGAGCCGGTGTGAGGAGGCTCAAATGGAAGCCATGCACTATGTCATCACGTTGCCGGCCGATTACGACATGGGGATCATCCGTGCCCGCGTAGCCAGCAAGGGCCCCTTGCTCGACGATTTTCCGGGACTGGGGATCAAGGCCTATCTGATCCGGGAAAAGGGCGTGCGCGGCTCTGCCGTCAACCAATATGCGCCCTTCTATCTGTGGGCCTCGCCGGAAGGCATGAGCCGGTTCCTGTGGGACGGCGGCGGCTTTGCCGGCCTTGTCGCTGCCTTCGGCCGGCCGTCGGTGCGGCGCTGGGAAGGCATCTCATGCCTGTCTGGCCCGTCGTCTCTGTCGGAGGCACGCTTTGCAACGCTAAGGGAACAGATGATCGCGGCGGAGATTGATCCGGCCGGCGCCATTGCCGAGGCACGCGAGCGGTTGACCATCGAAGCCGCGCGGGATGGAAGCTGTCTGTCGGCCCTGGCGGTCGATCCCACCGAGTGGAAGCTGGTGGTCTTTCAGCTATGGGCCGGCGAGCCGCCTGAGGAAGCAGGAACGGCCTTTCAAGTGCTGCATCTGTCACGACCCGGTGTTGGCGAACTGACCGCAACCGAATGAGGCCACGGACCATGCTGCTGTCCATCAGGGCAGGTTTGGGGCGATCACCCTCCCGCCGATGATCTACGCCAAGGCTTCCATGGTTTCCTTGATGTCGTCGAGGGACTTCAAGGTGGCCTCGGCACCCATGTCGATGGCCTCCGCGGCGCGATGGAAGTCGAAGGGCGAGATGCGTCCAAGGCGCGGTCCGATCGAAACATCGGGCGGGTCGCCGGCGAGCCGTGAGCGCGAGATGCGATCCTGGGTGATGTTGAAGGCCTCCATCATCACCGTGTGGATGCCGGGGGAGGTGCGGCGCTGACGCTCCTCGCGCTGTCTGGCGAAGCCGAATCTGCGGCGGACCATCGACGTGGCAGCGCCGAAGCCGTTGCGTTTGGGCACGGGAGGATCGTCCATTTCGGATGAGGTGGCGCCGAAGGTATGGATGACGCCGCCGCGGCCGGTCAGCTCGCCATTGAGATTGACCGCGATCACTGCCCGGGCGCCAAGAGCGCGTGCGGCGGAGACGGGCACGGGGTTGACCAACGCGCCGTCCATCAGCCAGCGCCCACCGACGCGCACGGGCTCGAAAATGCCGGGCAGGGCATAGGAGGCCCGCATGGCGGTGACCAGATTGCCGCGCGTCAGCCAGATTTCATGGCCTGGGCCGATCTCGGTGGCGATCGCGACGAAGGGAATGCGCAGGTTTTCGATCTGCACACCATCGAGCCCGTTCTGCAGGAGAAGGGCCAGCTTGGTGCCGGACATCAGGCCGCTGCCACCGAAATTGAGATCGAGAAAATTGAGAACCCGGCGCTTGGTGAGACTGCGAGCCCAATCTTCGATGTCGTCGAGCCTGCCGGCTATATAGCAGCCGCCAACCACGGCTCCGATCGAGGTGCCAGCTATCACGTCGACGTCATAGCCCGCCTCGACCAGCACACGGATCACGCCGATATGGGCAAATCCCCGTGCAGCGCCGCCGCCGAGGGCAAGACCCAGAACAGGGCGCGGCGGCTTGACGATTTCGTTCTTCGGAGGCGGAGGCAATTCCGCCACGTTACCCTGACCTCGCCACGGCAAACTCTGAAACATGATGCATTCCTGACCCGAGAAATACGCCACTGAAACCGATAAGGATATGGGCAATCCATCCGGATAGAACAGGGATGGCACCCTTAATGGCGCTACAATAGCACGTGATCGGGCGATTTGCCCTGTATCATAAGGTCTACGACTTGCCCCGAATCAGGCATTTTCGGTAAGTCAACCGCATGGATGAGATGGACGATCCGCCGGAAGGCGATGGAGTCAGGACGGTCAATCTGCGCTCGGAGCTCGAGCAGCGCTACCTTGCCTATGCGCTCTCGACGATCACGCAACGTGCCTTGCCCGATGCGCGCGATGGCTTGAAGCCGGTGCATCGGCGCATCTTGCATGCCATGCGCCTGCTGCGCCTCGATCCCGACCAGGCCTTCAAGAAATGCGCCCGCGTGGTGGGCGACGTCATCGGTAAATTCCACCCCCATGGCGACCAGGCCGTCTACGACGCGCTGGTCCGTCTGGCGCAGGATTTTGCCCAGCGCTATCCACTGGTGGACGGGCAGGGCAATTTCGGCAACATCGACGGCGATAATGCCGCTGCCTACCGCTACACCGAGGCACGGTTGACCGAAGTCGCCACGCTGATCCTGGAAGGGATCAACGAGGATGCCGTTGATTTCCGCCCGACCTATAATGGCGAGGATGAGGAACCGGTGGTGATGCCCGGCGCCTTCCCCAACCTGCTCGCCAATGGCGTGCAGGGCATCGCCGTTGGCATGGCCACCTCGATTCCTCCGCACAACGCCCATGAATTGTGCCAGGCGGCGCTGCACCTGATCGACAATCCCAACGCTTCCACCGCCGACCTCCTGCAGTTCGTCAAGGGACCCGATTTTCCCACCGGCGGCATCTGCGTGGAGAGCGCCGGCTCGATCCAGGAAAGCTACCGCACCGGTCGTGGCGGTTTTCGGGTGCGCGCGCGCTGGCATAAGGAAGATCTCGGGCGTGGCACCTGGGTGATCGTGATCACCGAGATTCCATGGGCAGTGCAGAAAGGCCGCCTGATCGAGAAGCTGGCCGAGCTTCTCGAAGAGCGCAAGCTGCCACTGGTCGGCGACGTGCGCGATGAATCGGCGGAGGATGTCCGCATCGTCATCGAGCCGAAATCGCGCAATGTCGACGAGGCCGTGCTGATGGAATCGCTGTTCAAGCTCTCGGAGCTCGAAAGCCGCATTCCGCTCAACATGAACGTGCTGGTCGACGGCCAGGTGCCGCGTGTGCTCTCGCTCGGCGAGGCACTGCAGCAATGGCTCAGCCATCGCCGTGTCGTGTTGGTCCGCCGCTCCAAGTACCGCCTGGCCGCTGTCGAGAAGCGCATGGAGGTGCTGGCCGGCTATATCGTCGCCTATCTCAATCTCGACGAGGTCATCCGCATCATCCGCTACGAGGATGAGCCGAAGGACGAACTGATCAAGGCGTTCGACCTGACGGATGTGCAGGCCGAGGCGATCCTCAATATGCGCCTTCGCAATCTGCGTAAGCTCGAGGAGATGGAACTTCGGCGCGAGCATGACGATCTCGCCAAGGAAAAGACCGGCATCGAGAAGCTGCTGGCCTCCGAGGAGCTGCAATGGAAGACGGTGGGCTGGCAGGTCAGCGAAGTCGCCAAGAAGTTCGGCCCTGACACGCTGCTCGGCAAGCGCCGCACCGAGATCGATGCCTCCAAGGCGGGCACCATCGATCTGTCGACGGTGACCGAGGCGATGGTCGAGCGTGAGCCGATCACCGTGATCGTCTCGGAAAAGGGCTGGATCCGGGCCCAGAAGGGTCATCTCAGCGATCTCTCGGGGCTGAGCTTCAAGGCCGACGACCGGCTCAAGCTCGGATTCCAGTCCGAGACGACGGCCAAGCTCCTCATCCTCGCCACCAATGGCAAGGTCTATACGCTGGAGGCATCGAAGCTCCCGGGGGGGCGCAGCATGGGCGAGCCTATCCGCCTGATGGTCGATATCGACGAGGGCGCCGATGTCGTCGACGTATTCGCCTATCAGGGCGGACGCCGGCTACTGATCGCGGCGACCGACGGACGCGGTTTCCTGGTGCCCGAAGACGATATTCTGGCCAATACCCGCAAGGGCAAGTCGGTGCTGAATGTCGATGCGCCGTCGGAAGCCAAGCTGATCGTGCCCGTCATCGGTGACACGGTCGCCGTGATCGGCGAGAACCGCAAGATGCTGGTCTTCCCGCTGCACCAGATCACCGAGATGTCGCGGGGTAGGGGCGTGCGGCTGCAGAAGTACAAGGACGGCGGGCTCTCCGACGTGCGTGTCTTCGACAAGGCGCAGGGGTTGACCTGGAGCGATTCCTCCGATCGGACCTGGACCGTCACCGACCTCGTCGAATGGACCGGAAATCGTGCCGATGCCGGGCGCCTGCCGCCTAAGGGCTTCCCCAAGAACAACCGGTTCACGGGCAAATAGGGGCTGTACCACAGCCTCTGGACCGTCTTGGACGGAATCGGTCTCTCGGCCCGGATGCCTCAGTCGAGCAGCGATGTCACGCGATCGAGAAAGCTCTCGATGTCATCGGGGCTCGCGTCGATGGATATCGGCCTGTCGGCGTTAGGCCAAAGGCATCCGCGGGTCAGGTAGACTCCCGGCTGCTCGAAAACCTCGCCCAGTCGCATCTGGACCGCGTTCCAGTGCCCGATGCAGCCGATCACGGTTCCTGGCCCGGCAAAGACGGAGCCATGCATTGCCGAGCCATATTCGCCGATGAGAGCGCAGGCCTGCGAGAGCATTGCGATCTGATCGGGCAGGCTCAATTCTTCGGGGCGGATGACCTCGAAACCGCGCCGCCTGGCGTTGTGCTCAAAGAAATCCCGCTGCCTGAAAGGCCTGTTGGCCGAGGGGCCGGGCCCTCCTCGTGAAAGACAGAGGCGTCGGCGAGCCTCCCCCGCAGCCGGGGCCAGCGACCTGTAGAACTCACGCATATAGGGGTGGAAGGTGTATTCGCCGGAAAAGCAGAATGTCGGTATCACCGCGCGCGCGAACAGCAATCTCTCCTGTCCCGGTGCATAGCGCAGGATTGCATGCCGCGGGACGTTGCAGGCCGACAGCAGCAGGTCCTCGACCCAGGAAGGTGTGTCTTGGGGCAGCGGGATGATCCACTCGTCACGCAGTGATGCGAGCAACTGGCTGGCAATGGAGACCCGCGGCAGGAATTCGGCGAGCCAATGGCCCCAGATGCCGTATCCAGGGCCGGCCACGACGAGGGCAGGGCGGTCGACTCGCCTTGCCGCTGCCTGCTCACCGAAACGCGAGGGAAAACCCGCATCGGCGCGCGCCACGGACAAGGCGACATTGGTCGACAGATTGGCATCGTCGACGACCTGACCGCCGTGGACGAGGATGCCGGGACGCCAAACCTCGATGTCGCGCAGCAGAAAACAGCCTATCGCATCGACCGTGGCTCGCGGCTTCTTCCAATGCAGGCCGTACGCCCAGCCGGCCGTCCCGCCTTCGCCCAACATATGCGCGGGACAAGCCTTGGCGGCTTCCTGGGAGGGGCGAAATTGGAGAAAGCCGCGCCATTCCTGCGCTGCGGCCCCGCCAGGATCCGGCGTGGCCAGGGCGGATATTGGAAGCGTGACAAAGCTCATGGCGCGCTGCCCTCAAGGGGTGGGAGATGCCTTTGATGACGAACTCACGGCGAAGGATATAAGATGCCTTTCCGCAAGGACGACCGATCCCATCTGAACGCATGCTGAACAAATGGTTAAAAAATAGCGACTTTCTGCCGCTGCTATTGCCACAATTACGCCCGTCGTTTCCGGGATTGTCACAGCCATCTTGCCTTGCATCGCTCTGCAGGGCGCAACCCCGGGCGTTCTTCCGGGACGTGTGGTTCTCGACATGACGATTGCAAGAAAAGCGCTTTTGCCCGCCCTGGCCCTCCTGATGATTGCAGGGACGGCCCATGCCCAAGAGTGGGGCGATCCTCCGGACGACGGCTATTATCAGGACGATGGCTTCTCCCGTCCGCGCCAGTGGCGGGAACCCCAACCGACCTATCGGGCTGATCGGCGTTTCGAGGAACCCTATGACTACCAGGACGATCCCAATGGCTATTATGGCGATCAGGAAGGCGATGTGACGCCGGGCCGGCGCCCCCAGCGTCAGGCCTCGATCGATCCGAACAGCATCTCGCCCAATCTCGATTCCGGCATCAAGGACGACGGCCAGGCGATGCTGGCCAGCTCGCCGATCCCTCGCACGGTGGTGCCTTTCTCAGGCTACAGCCCCGGCACCATCGTGATCTCGACCAAGGAGAAGCGGCTCTATCTGGTGCAGGAGGATGGCACGGCGCTCAGATATGGCATTGGCGTCGGCAAGCAGGGCTTCACCTGGAAGGGCACCGAAACCATCAGCCGCAAGGCCGAATGGCCGAGCTGGACACCCCCCAAGGAAATGATCGCCCGGCGCCCCGAACTGCCCGATCGCATGGAAGGGGGCCTCAACAATCCTCTGGGCGCGCGGGCGCTCTATCTCGGTTCCACGCTCTATCGCATCCACGGCACCAACGAGCCGAACACTATCGGCCGGGCGGTGTCCTCCGGCTGCATTCGCATGGCCAATCCGGATGTCATGGATCTCTATGAGCGCGTCGGGGTGGGTGCCAAGGTCGTGGTGCTCTGAATTCCTAAAACGTTTTGCCATTTGAGGAAGTCGCCTGGAATCGCAACGGCGCGTCGAAGCAAGGAACTAGCGCAAATAAGCGTTCAGGCATGAACGCTCTTTGGTCTGGCGATCGCAGAGATGCCGGTTTCTTCGGGGTTTGCTACGATCCGATCATGACGATACCGAATCTGATCACCATCCTGCGCTTTTGTCTGGTGCCGCTGGCGGTATGGTGCATCGCCTCGGGAGCGTGGGGCTGGGCTTTCGCCATCTTTCTGACGGCGGGTATTTCCGACGGTGTCGACGGGTTCATCGCCAAGCGCTTCGACATGCGCAGCGAGTTGGGAGCCATGCTCGATCCGCTGGCCGACAAGGCCTTGCTGGTCTCCATCTTCGTCACGCTGGGGATCGTCGGCGTGGTGCCCGCCTGGCTGGTGATCCTGACCGTGTTCCGTGATTTCATGATCATTGGCGCCGTGCTGGTTTCCTGGGTCATGAGCCAGCCGATACAGATCGCGCCGCTGATGCTCTCCAAGCTCAACACCGCGGTGCAGATCGCTTTCGTCGCCCTCGTGCTGTTCGCCAAGGGCACCGGATGGCCGTTTCCTTTCCTGATCGAAGTGGGGTCCATTCTGGTCATGCTCTTGACCATTGCATCGGCTGCCGCCTATCTGCGCCAGTGGCTCAACCATATGGCCGGATGAAAATTCCGACCGAGGAGGCCATCCGCCACCTCAGCCGTCTCGGACGACGCTTGTTTGGCCGGAGGAGAACGGTTTGGATCGAGCTTCAGGAGCGTGTGGATGAGCCTTCAAAGGCAGGTGTTCTTCTGGCTCGGCGCGCTGGCCTTGTTCGTCGCGCTGGTCTGGCTGCTTCAGGGCATGTTGCTGCCCTTTATTGGCGGCCTCGCGATCGCCTATTTCCTCGACCCCGTCGCCGACAGGCTGGAGAGCCTCGGCTTGCCGCGCTGGGCCGCCGCCTCCGTCATTCTGCTCGGCTTCATCTTCGTCATCGTGCTGGCCATCCTCCTGGTGGTGCCGATGCTCGGCGAGCAGTTCAACGGCTTGCGCGAGCGGCTGCCGAGCATCGTCGCGTCCATGCAGCGCATTCTCGGTGAGCTCAACCAGGGCTGGCTTGGCGGGATCTTCGCCGAGAGGCTGCAGAACATCCAGAAATCGCTCGGTGACTATGTCGGGCAGGGCGCCCAGCTTCTCGGCACCTTCGTCTCCTCGATCTGGTCGGGCAGCCAGGCGGTCATCGGGGTGATCAGCGTTCTCATCGTCACGCCGGTGGTGGCCTTCTACATTCTGCTCGACTGGGACAACATGGTGGCGCGCGTCGACAGTTGGCTGCCGCGCGACCATGTCGAGGCCATCCGCGGCATCTTCCGTGATATCGACGCCGCCATCGCAGGCTTCGTGCGGGGCCAGGCAACGGTCTGCCTCCTGCTCGGCCTGTTCTACGGTTCCGGCCTCACGCTGCTCGGCGTCAGTTTCGGCTTCCTGATCGGACTGTGCACCGGCCTTGCTTCCTTCATTCCCTATGTCGGTTCGATTCTGGGCTTCGTCGTCACCGTCAGCGTGGCACTGGTCCAGGTCTGGCCCGACTGGCATCTGCCTGTTTATGTCGCCCTCCTCTTCGCGGCGGGGCAGATCCTCGAAGGCTATGTTCTCTCGCCCCGGCTGGTCGGCGGCTCGGTAGGCCTGCATCCTGTCTGGCTGATGTTTGCCCTGCTGGCAGCCGGCAGCCTGTTCGGCTTCATCGGCCTGCTGGTCGCCGTGCCGGTGGCGGCGGCGATCGGTGTCCTGGTGCGCTTTGCCCTATCGAGCTACCTCGCCAGCCAATACTACACCGGTCATGTCAACCACGATGGCTCTCTCTCTTCGGACCATTCGTCGTGACGACACCCCGCCAATTGGCACTCGATCTGCCTTTGCAGGTCTCGTTCGCCCGTGAGGATTTCCTGGTCTCGCCCTCCAACGAGGCGGCCTATGCCTTCATGGAACGCTGGCCGGACTGGCCTTCCCGCCGTGCTCTGCTGATCGGCCCGAGCGGCTCGGGCAAGAGCCATCTGGCGGCAATCTGGTCCAAGCTGGCGGGTGCGGTCACCCTGGCAGGCGAGGCGCTCGGGGAAGAAAGCGTTCCCGAACTGGTTTCGCACAAGGCGGTGGTGATCGAGGATGCAGGACGCGGCGTCGACGAGACGGCGCTTTTCCATCTGCTCAACCTCACCGGCGAGGCCGGCGCCTCGCTGCTGATCACCGCCCATGAGCCGCCCGAACGCTGGGGCCTGACGCTTCCCGACCTCATCTCGCGCCTCAGGGCCATGACGGCGTTGACCATCGCCACGCCCGACGATGATCTCTTCCGCATGCTGCTGGTAAAGCTCTTCCTCGATCGCCAGCTCATCGTCGATTCGAGCCTGGTCGACTTCCTCGTCCGGCGCATCGAGCGCTCCTTTGCCGCAGCGCGCCAGGTCGTCGCCGTGCTCGATCGCGAAGGTCTTTCGCGCGGCCGCCGCATCACGCGGGCACTGGCCGCTGAACTGCTCAAGGAAGTGCTTGCCTCTCCGCTGGACGATGAGTGAGGTCGATGGCGCCTCGTCGCGGTCCGCCCGTCATTGTGCGAGCTCTATCGCAGACGGACGCACTGGCCCACGGTGTTCATCTAGAGTTGGCCGCCAGCGAAAGACGCCGCTCCGACGATATGGACAGGGGAACTTTGCGTTTTCATGGTGAAGTTCGAACACGAATGGACCGATGCTCCGGATCTCCCCGCCCGACCATTCGCCGGTTTCCATGAACATGCCTAGTCCAGGGACGACCCGTTGGTACCGGCGATCTTGACGATCATCGCCGCCGAGGTCGACAGGTTCCGGCACTCGATTTTGTTGTTCCTGGCCGGGCGGTTCTACAGGCGATGGGGAGGAGTTTTGCGAATTTTCCCCATGGTGGTCATTTTATGTGACAGCATTGTCATATAGGCGGCCTAAGCAGATTTCCCCATGACGGGCGGCGATTCCGACCGGCGGGACCTGTAACGCCGGCCTAAAGCGTTTTACGATTTGACGGCATCGTCAAGAATCGCAAAGACGCGTCGAACCAGAGAGCGAGAGCAAACAAGCGTTTCCGTCTAAACGCGCTTTGCTCCGGGACATAGCGAGCGCCATTGACCATGACCAGCACGGCACAGACGGCGGAAGAGAGTGTGATGCGAGGCGAGACGGCGCGCGAGGCGGCTCCTGCTCAGGACCCGATCGCACTGCGCGTCAGCCCGGATCGCTTCATCAACCGCGAAATTTCCTGGCTGCAATTCAATCGCCGCGTGCTGGAGGAGGCGTCCAACAAGAGCCATCCTCTGCTTGAGCAGTTGCGCTTCCTATCGATCTCGGCCAGCAATCTCGACGAGTTCTTCATGGTGCGCGTCGCCGGCCTGATCGGCCAGGTGCGAGAGGACGTCACGGCGCGCAGCCCCGACGGCCTGTCGCCGGCCGAACAGCTCGTCAAGATCGGCGAGGCCGTATCCAAGCTTGCCAGCGACCAGCAGAAACGCTGGACCGAGTTGCGCGACGACCTGTTGCTCGAAGGCATCGTGATCACCGAGCCGCGTGACCTTTCCAAGGCGGAGCGCGCCTGGCTGGACGATTATTTCCTCAGCTACATCTTTCCGATCCTCACCCCGCTGGCGGTGGATCCGGCCCATCCATTCCCCTTCATCCCCAATCTCGGCTTCACCATCGCCCTGCAGCTCAAACGCGTCAGCGACGGGCGCATGTTGAATGCCCTGATCCGCGCGCCGCACAAGGTGGAGCGCTTCATCCGCCTGCCGGATTTCGCCGAGACAGGGGCGGCCCGCTACATCACGCTCGAAAATCTGGCGGTGCTGTTCATCGCCAAGCTGTTTCCCGGCTATACAGTGAAAGGGCAGGGCTCCTTCCGCGTCATCCGCGACTCGGATCTGGAAGTCGAGGAAGAGGCCGAAGACCTGGTGCTGCTGTTCGAGACGGCATTGAAACAGCGCCGGCGCGGCGTGGTGATCCGCCTCGAGATCGAAGCCGGCATGCCCGACAGCATCCGCCAATTCGTCACCGAGGAACTCGATGTCGCCGACGACGCGGTCTTTCGCGTCGAGGGTATGCTCGCCCTCAACGAATTGTCGCAACTCGTCGGGCTCGACCGTCCGGACCTCAAATTCAAGCCCTATTCGCCGCGTTCGCCCGAACGTATCCGCGATCATGGGGCTGATGCCTTCGCCGCCATCCGGCAGAAGGACATCCTGGTGCACCATCCCTACGAATCCTTTGACGTCGTGGTGCAGTTTCTCAACCAGGCGGCGCGCGATCCGAACGTGGTCGCCATCAAGCAGACGCTTTACCGCACTTCCTCCAACAGCCCGATCGTCAAGGCACTCGCCGAGGCGGCCGAGGCCGGCAAATCGGTGACGGCGCTGGTGGAACTGAAGGCGCGCTTCGACGAGGAAGCCAACATACGCTGGGCGCGCGACCTCGAGCGTGCAGGTGTGCAGGTGGTGTTCGGCTTCATCGAGCTGAAAACCCACGCCAAGCTCTCGCTGGTGGTGCGGCGCGAGATGGGCCAGCTCGTATCCTATTGCCATGTCGGCACCGGCAACTACCACCCGATCACCGCACGCATCTACACGGACCTGTCCTTCTTTACCGCCGATCCTGTGATCGCGCGCGACGTCTCGCGTATCTTCAACTTCATCACCGGCTATGCCGAGCCGGCGGCGCTGGAACGCATGGCGGTCTCGCCCGTCTCGCTGAAGCAACGCATCCTCGATCACATCAACGCCGAGATCGAGCACGCCAAGGCCGGCAGGCCAGCGGCGATCTGGGCCAAGTGCAATTCGCTGGTCGATACCATGATCATTGATGCGCTTTATGCCGCCAGCCAGGCGGGAGTGCAGGTGGATCTGGTGGTGCGCGGCATCTGCTGCCTGCGGCCGGGAGTGCCGGGCCTGTCGGAGAACATCCGCGTCAAGTCGATCGTCGGCCGTTTCCTGGAGCATGGCCGCATCTACGCCTTCGGCAACGGGCATGGCCTGCCGCACCAGAAGGCGGCCCTCTACATTTCCTCGGCCGATCTGATGGAACGCAACCTCGACCGCCGCGTCGAAGCGCTCTGCCCGATCCTCAATCCAACGGTGCACGAGCAGGTCCTCGATCAGATCATGATCGCCAACCTTATCGACAACCAACAGAGCTGGAGCATCTTGCCCGACGGGACCGCCGAACGCATAGTCCCGCAGCCTGATGAAGAGCCCTTCAACGCCCATAAATATTTCATGACCAATCCCAGCCTATCGGGACGAGGCAAATCTCTTGAACACAATTCTCCCAGAACGCTCCTCAGCCGCAGACGCTGATACCGTTCCTCACGTCCAGGCCGCCGATATCGCGGGTCCGAGGCCGTGGCAGCCCGGATTCGCACAGGGCCGCATCTGCCAGGGCCCGCCGATCGCAACCATCGACATCGGCTCCAACTCGGTTCGTCTCGTGGTCTATGAAGGGCTGACGCGCAGCCCGACGGCCGTCTTCAACGAGAAGGTGCTGTGCGGCCTCGGCCGCGGCGTGATGACCACCAAGCGCCTTGATCCAAGCGCTGTCGCCAAGGCCTATGCCGCTCTGGTACGCTTCCGTGCCTTGTGCGACACCATGGGCGTGAAGGACCTCTATGTGCTGGCGACGGCTGCTGCGCGCGATGCCGAGGATGGCGAGGAATTCATCGCTCGCGCCACGGCGATCTGCCGTGCTGAGATCGAAGTGCTGTCGGGCAAGCGCGAGGCGCGCCTGTCGGCTTATGGGGTGATCTCGGGCTTCCACATGCCGGATGGTGTCGTGGGCGACATGGGTGGCGGCTCCCTCGAACTGATCGAGGTGCATGGTCATCGCGCCGGCGCGGGCATGACGACGCCTCTCGGTGGGCTCGCCTTGCAGGACACCTCTGGCCAGTCTGTACGCAAGGCGGCGAAGATTGCGCAGGAAAAGCTCGCCAAGGCGGACCCACTGAAACATCTGAAGGACCGCACCTTCTACGCCGTCGGCGGGACCTGGCGGTCGCTCGCCAAGCTGCACATGATGCAGCTCGGCTATCCCCTGCACATCATGCATGGCTACAGCGTGCCGGCGCGCGAGATGCTCGACTTCTGCAAGCTGATCATGCGGGTCGACAACACCACCTTGATCGGCAAGGACACCGTCTCGACCGGGCGCCTGCCGCTGCTCGCCTATGGCGCGGCGGTGATGAGCGAGGTCATCAAGGCCGGCAAGCCGCGCGATGTGGTGATCTCGGCCCAGGGCGTGCGCGAAGGGCTGCTCTATTCGTTGCTGGACGAGGAGAGCCGTAAGCTCGATCCGCTGATCAGCGCGGCGAGCGAACTCAATATCCTGCGCTCGCGCTCGCCCCAGCACGGTGAGGAACTGGTGCGCTGGGGCGACCGTTTCATGGCATCGACCCATATCGACGAAACCCCGGATGAAAAGCGCCAGCGCCATGCGGCCTGCCTGGTGGCCGATATCGGCTGGCGCGCCCATCCCGATTATCGTGGCGAGCAGAGCCTCAATATCATCGCCAACGCCGCCTTTGTCGGCGTCGACCATCGCGGCCGTGCCTATATGGCGGTGGCGAACTATTTCCGCCATGTCGGCCTGAACGAGGAGGAGCTGTCTCCCCGTATCCGCGAGATCGCTACCGCGCGCATTCTCGACCGGGCGCGCATCCTCGGCGGGTTGATGCGGGTGGGGTATATCCTGTCTGCCTCGATGCCGGGCGTGCTGCCGCGCGCCCCGCTCTATGTCAGCCACGGCAAATTGTTGCTGGACGTTCCGCGGGACCTGGAGGGGCTGGCGGGCGAGCGGCTCAACGCCCGCATGAAGGCGCTCGGCCGCCTGATCGGCCGTGAGGCGACGATCCGCATCATCGATCCCGCTGACAACGTTACGGTCGCGGCGGAGTAGGGGGCGTTAGGCGGGGCATCCACCGTTTTCAGGTCTTCCCACTGTTCGAAGGGATTTTGCTCGCCATCTCGCCAATGGGGCCGCGACGGCGCAAAGTGTCGAGAACTTGTTCGCGACGTTTCGCGCTGGCGGTCTGATCGCGACCATAGATGCTTGGTGCTTTGATCAGGCCGGCGAGAAAGGCTACGTCTTGGTCGTTAAGTTGGCTCGCGGCCTTGCCAAAATAGACCATGGCGGCGCAGCGATAACCATAGGCCCCCATACCGAAATAGACCCGCTCCAAAAACGCGCGGTCGATTTCAGTCCGGGCGTGGGTCAGACGTAGTTGCAAGGCCCTCACCCAGCGCAACAGGTGGTTCCGGCCTTCGGAAGCATCCGGCGGAAATGTCTGATCCGCGACATAGCCGACTGGCATGTCTAGCGATAATGACCAGAAACGATCCGACGGATCGCCCCTTTCGATGGCGAGAACGAAGCGCGCCACTTTGTCGGTGAGATCCGCCGAGCCTTCGGTTCCAGCGACGGGGCAGGCCGCGAGAGGGCGGAGATCGTTCAAGCTGATCGCCGGCAGATCTCGAACCAGATACCAGCCGAGGCAAAACGCCGTCCCGCTGAGAAGGGCGAGGGGGATCAGGATGACGATAAACAGGCGGCGCGTGCCGATACCTGACGTGTGATCGTTGCTTTGCGCCCACGCTGCCGGCGAATTGAGGCGCGACTGGCTCGCGCGGTGGCGTTTTCAGGTTTCAGCCATACCGACTCAGCCCCAGATCCGAGACGTCGATCTCCGGCTTCTTGCCGCCGACGATATCGGCCATCACCCGGCCGGAACCGCAGGCCATGGTCCAGCCCAGCGTGCCGTGGCCGGTGTTGAGCAGCAGGTTCTTGTAGCGGGTGCGGCCGATCACCGGGGTACCGTCCGGCGTCATCGGACGCAGGCCCGACCAGAAGCTCGCGGCGGCGAGATCGCCCGAGCCGCCGAAAAGATCGGTCACCGACTGGGCCAGCGTGTCGCGGCGGGCCGGCGGCAGGTCCTTGCTGAAGCCCGAGATCTCGGCCATGCCGCCGACGCGGATGCGGTCACCCAGCCGGGTGATCGCGATCTTGTAGGTCTCGTCCATGATGGTGGAGACCGGCGCGCGGCTCTCATCGACGATCGGAATGGTGAGGGAATAGCCCTTGATCGGATAGACCGGCACCTTGAGGCCGAGAGGCGCGACGAAATCGGGCGTATAGCTGCCGAAAGCTGCGATATAGGCATCGGCCTTCTCGACGCCGGCGCCGGTCTCGACACCCTCGATCTTGTCGCCCGCGAACAACAGCCGCTTGACCTCGACACCGTAACGGAAGCGCACGCCGAGCGTTTCGGCGAGCTGTGCCAGCGCTCCAGTGAATTTGTAGCAATCACCGGTCTCGTCATTGGGCAGCCGCAGGCCGCCGCGGATCAGGGAGCGAACATGGGCGAGAGCGGGTTCGGCGGCGATGCAGCCATCCGCGTCGAGGACCTCGAAGGGAACACCGTCGCGCTTGAGCACCTCGACATCCTTGCCGATGCCGTCGAGCTGCTTTTGGGTACGGAAGAGCTGCAGCGTGCCCTGCATGCGCTCGTCATAGCTGATGCCGGTGGCGGCCCTCAGCTCGATCAACTTGTCACGGCTGTATTCGGCAAGGCGAACCATGCGGCTCTTGTTGATCGCATAGCGCTCTGAGGTGCAGTTGAGCAGCATGCGCCAGACCCAGGCGACCATCGCCGCATCGGGGCGGGGGCGCAGGATCAGTGGAGCGTGTTTCATCAACAGCCACTTGATCGCCTTTTGCGGGATGCCTGGAGCCGCCCAGGGCGAAGCATAGCCGGGGGAAACCTCGCCGGCATTGGCGAAGCTGGTCTCGAGAGCCGGGCCGGACTGGCGATCCAGCACGACGACCTCATGTCCCGCCTTCGCCAGATAATAGGCGGAGGTCACCCCGATCACGCCGCTGCCGAGAACCGCGACCTTCATTTATGCCCACACTCCTGCTTGCGCCGCGCCAATACGGTCAGCGAATCCAACGATTCGCCCAGCTTTCGCTTGGCTGATAGCGCAAGTCAATTACAGGCGGCTATCGGCTAATTGCCGCGACCTTGCCGCGCTCGATCGCCAGCGCGAGCTTGCCATGCTTGAGGGCGAGCGCCTTCTCGCCGAACAATTCCCGGCGCCAGCCATGCAGCGCCGGAACGTCGGCGGTGTCGCTGTCCGCGATCATGTCGAGGTCATCGGTGGTGGCGATGACCTTGGCGGCAACGCCCTGGCTTTCGGCTACCATTTTCAGCAGCACCTTAAGCAGTTCGACGGTGGCGCCGGCTCCGTTGCTCGCAATGCGCGGGGGAGCCTGGCGCGGCAGGCTGGCGGGATCACGCGCGAGGCCCGCCTTGACTGCCTCGATCAATTCCAGGCCAGGACGGGAGCGCTCCCAGCCTTTGGGGATCATGCGAATGCCGGCGAGTTTCTCCGGCGTGTCAGGGGCCTGCAGCGCGACTTCGGTGATGGCGTCATCCTTGAGCACGCGCGAGCGCGGTACATTCTTGGACTGGGCCTCGCGCTCGCGCCATGCCGCCACTTCGATCAGAACGGCGAGATCACGCGGCTTGCGCACGCGCCCACTGACCCGGCGCCAGGCATCTTCGGGGGCCTGCCGGTAGGTATCGGGCGATGTCAGGATAGACATTTCGTCGCCAACCCAATGGCTTCTCTTTCTTTTCTCAAGCGATGCCGCAAGCTTGAGATAAACGTCGCGCAAATGGGTGACATCGGAAACGGCGTAATTGATCTGCGCGGGGGTGAGGGGGCGCTTCGACCAGTCCGTGAAACGAGAGGACTTGTCGATATGGGCGGTGGTGATGCGCTGGACCAGTTGATCATAGGCAATGGAGTCGCCATAGCCGAGCACCATGGCGGCGACCTGCGTGTCGAACAGCGGTGCGGGAATGAAGCCGGCCAGGTGCCAGACGATCTCGATGTCCTGCCGGGCGGCGTGGAAGACCTTCAGCACCTTCTCGTCGCGCAAGAGCTCGAACAGGGGGGCAAGGTCGAGCCCCTCGGCCAGGGCATCGATGACCACGGCTTCCTCGGGGCTGGCGACCTGGACGACGCAGAGCTTGGGCCAGAAGGTGGTTTCACGCAGGAACTCCGTGTCGACGGTCACGAACGCATGGGCGGCGAGACGGGCGCAGGCGGCTTCCAGATCCTGGGTTGTGGTGATGATGACGGCGGGGTGGGCGGAAGATTGTGGCATGAATATGCTTATCGGGCACGCAGCGTCACATGGCAAGGTTTTAGGCCCTGAATGCACGTTCAGGGCCGTCCGATACCGGAGAAGGCAAGCTCAACCTTGACGGCGACCGTGGCGTTGGGGTCTATGACCTCAAACTCCAGAGCGAAGCGCGTTTCGGCGAAAACGCACTTATACTCTGGCACCATAATTTGACGCGTCTTTGCGATTCTCGGTGGTACCGTCCAATCGCAAAACACTTTGTCCGGAAAGACACCCTTATGCACCGTTACCGTTCTCACACCTGCGCCGATCTTCGCCTCGACCACGTTGGGCAGGACGTGCGGCTTTCCGGCTGGTGCCACCGCATCCGCGACCATGGCGGCCTGCTGTTCATCGACCTGCGCGATCATTACGGCCTGACCCAATGCGTGGTCGATCCGGATTCACCTGCCTTCAAGGTGGCCGAGACCCTGCGCTCGGAATGGGTCGTGCGGGTGGACGGCAAGCTGCGCAAGCGCCCCGAAGGCACTGAAAACCATGAAATGCCGACCGGTCTGGTGGAAATCTACGTCACCGAGATCGAGGTGCTCGGCCAAGCGGCGGAATTGCCGCTGCCCGTGTTCGGCGACCAGGACTATCCAGAAGAGACGCGCCTCAAATATCGCTTCCTCGATCTCAGGCGCGAACGCATCCACAACAACATCATGCTGCGCGGCAAGGTGGTCGATGGCATGCGCACCCGCATGAAGGCCGCTGGCTTCAACGAATTCCAGACGCCAATTCTGACGGCCTCCTCGCCGGAAGGCGCGCGCGACTTCCTGGTGCCCTCGCGCATCCATCCCGGCAAGTTCTACGCTTTGCCGCAGGCGCCCCAGCAATATAAGCAGCTTTTGATGATGGCAGGCTTCGACCGCTACTTCCAGATCGCTCCCTGCTTCCGCGATGAGGATCCGCGAGCCGACCGCTTGCCGGGCGAGTTCTACCAGCTCGACCTCGAAATGAGCTTCGTCACCCAGGAAGACGTCTTCGCCACGATCGAGCCGGTGATCACCGGCATCTTCGAAGAATTCGCCGGTGGTAAAAGCGTCACCAAGGGGTGGCCCCGCATTCCTTATGCGGAGGCGCTGCGCAAATATGGTTCGGACAAGCCGGATCTGCGCAATCCGTTGATCATGCAGGAGGTCTCCGAGCATTTCCGTGGCTCGAACTTCAAGGTCTTCGCGCGCATGCTCGAAGATCCTGCCAATCAGGTTTGGGCCATTCCTGGGCCTGGCGGTGGCCAGCGCACCTTCGCCGACCGCATGAACTCCTGGGCGCAAAGCGAGGGGCAGCCGGGCCTTGGCTATATCCTCTTCTTCGACAAGGCGACAGACGAGACCAGCAAGCAGGCGGATCCGAATGCCGAAGGTGTCGGCGCCCGCGGGCCGATCGCCAACAATATCGGACCTGAAAGGGCGGAGGCGATCCGGCTGCAGCTCGGCCTGAAGGCCGGCGACGCCGCCTTCTTCGTCGCAGGCGATCCGAACAAGTTCTACAAGTTCGCCGGCGCCGCCCGCACCAAGGTCGGCACCGATCTCAAGCTGGTGGACGAGAGCCGCTTCGAGCTCGCCTGGATCGTCGACTTCCCGATGTTCGAGTGGAACGAGGACGAGAAGCAGGTCGATTTCGCGCACAATCCCTTCTCCATGCCGCAAGGAGGCCTCGAAGCGCTCACCACTCAGGATCCGCTGTCGCTGAAGGCCTATCAGTATGACATCGCCTGCAACGGCTTCGAGATCGCCTCGGGCGGCATTCGAAACCACAAGCCGGAAGCGATGGTGAAAGCCTTCGAGATCGCCGGTCACAGCGAGGAGACGGTGATCGAGCGCTTCGGCGGCATGTACCGGGCCTTCCAGTACGGCGCGCCGCCGCATGGCGGCATGGCAGCGGGTGTCGACCGCATCGTCATGCTGCTCGCGGGTGAGCAAAATCTAAGGGAGATCTCACTGTTCCCGATGAACCAGCGCGCCGAGGATATCCTGATGGGCGCTCCCTCCGAGGCGACGCCCAAGCAGCTGCGTGAGCTGCATATTCGTCTGAACGTCCAGGAAAAATAGCAGCCTTAGGGCTGGCGGCCGCGACGTCATGCGCTAAAACGAACAAGGCCAGGGCCGAGTAGGCCCGCGGCCCAGAGCGTCTAGCGATTTGAGGAAGTCACCGAGAATCGCAAAGACGCTTCAGTCAATCCGTCGGATTGGCTTGGAAACAAAGAGCTGGAGTAAGGCAGCGTTCTGTCATGAGCGCATTTTGCTCCAGCCAACAGGACGGGAAACGCAATGTCAGATGTCCAGCCCGGCTCGGCACCTCCCACGAATTCCTCGACCATGTCCGAGGATCTGCGAACTGGGGCGCTGATCTATCATCGCTATCCCAAGCCGGGGAAACTGGAGATCCAGGCGACCAAGCCGCTCGGCAACCAGCGCGACCTTGCTCTGGCCTACTCGCCTGGTGTGGCCGCCGCCTGCGAGGCCATCCACGCCGATCCGCTCGAGGCCGCCAACCTGACCGCGCGCGCCAATCTTGTCGCCGTCGTCTCCAACGGCACCGCCGTGCTCGGCCTCGGCGACATCGGCCCGCTCGCCTCCAAGCCCGTGATGGAGGGCAAGGCGGTCCTGTTCAAGAAGTTTGCCGGCATTGATGTCTTCGACATCGAGATCGCCTCCAGGTCGATCGAGGAGATCGTCACCGTTGTCGCGGCGCTGGAGCCGACCTTCGGCGGCATCAACCTCGAGGACATCAAGGCGCCCGAATGCTTCGAGGTCGAGCGCCTCCTGCGTGAGCGCATGGCGATCCC
The DNA here is from genome assembly GCF_057813875.1 of Labrys sp. F242. NCBI lineage: Bacteria > Pseudomonadati > Pseudomonadota > Alphaproteobacteria > Hyphomicrobiales > Xanthobacteraceae > Labrys > Labrys sp. F242. The sequence goes on from NZ_JBVASG010000001.1 coordinate 1,603,198, forward strand.
GGTCTTCCATGACGACCAGCATGGCACCGCCATCATCGTCGGTGCCGCCGTGCGCAACGGCCTGGAACTCGCCGGCAAGGCGATCAGCGAGGTCAAGATCGTGGCGTCGGGGGCCGGCGCGGCGGCCCTGGCCTGTCTCAATCTCCTGGTCTCGCTCGGTGCGAAGCGCGAGAATATCTTCATCTCCGACATCAAGGGTGTGGTCTATAAGGGCCGCGCCGAACTGATGGATCCCTGGAAGGACGTCTACGCCCAGGAAACCGAGGCGCGCACCCTCAACGACATCATCGAGGGAGCCGACGTGTTCCTCGGCCTCTCTGCCGGCGGCGTGCTCAAGCCCGAGATGATCGCGCGCATGGCGCATAATCCGCTGATCATGGCGCTCGCCAATCCGTTTCCGGAGATCATGCCCGAACTCGCCAAGGCGACCCGCCCGGATGCCATGATCTGCACGGGGCGCTCGGATTTCCCGAACCAGGTCAACAACGTCCTGTGCTTCCCCTACATCTTCCGCGGCGCCCTCGACTGCGGGGCCACCACCATCAACGAGGAGATGAAGCACGCGGCCGTCGAGGCGATCGCGGCCCTCGCCCGCGAGACACCGTCGGATGTGGTGGCGCGCGCCTATGGCGGCGAGAGCCGTCGCTTCGGCGCCGATTCCCTCATTCCTTCGCCCTTCGATCCGCGCCTGATCCTGCGTATTGCCCCGGCCGTGGCGCGGGCTGCCCAGGAAACCGGCGTGGCGACCCGTCCGATCACCGATCTGGAAGCCTATGCCGAGAGCCTGACGCGTTTCGTCTTCCGCTCCGGCTTCGTGATGAAGCCGCTGTTCACCGCCGCCAAGGCTGATCCCAAACGCGTGGTCTATGCCGAAGGCGAGGACGAGCGCGTGCTGCGCGCGGCCCAAGTCTTGTTGGAGGAGGGGCTCGCCCGCCCGATCCTGATCGGTCGCCCTTCCGTGATCGAAACCCGCATCCAGCGCTTCGGCCTGACGATCAAGCCGGGGCAGGATTTCGAGGTGATCGATCCAGCGGATGATCCGCGCTACAAGGATTACTGGTCGCTCTACCACCATCTGGCCGGGCGCGGTGGTGTTACGCCGGACACGGCGCGTACCATCGTGCGCTCGAACACTTCGGTAATTGCGGCGCTGGCCCTGCATCGCGGCGATGCCGATGCCATGATCTGCGGGCTGGAAGGGGCCTATATGCGCCATCTGCGCTATGTGCGTCAGATCATCGGCCTGGCACCCGGCGTACGCGATTATTCAGCCCTGTCCCTGGTGCTGACGGCCAAGGGCGCATTCTTCATCTGCGACACCCAGGTCAAGCCCGACCCCTGTGCGGAGGAGATCGCCGAGATGGCGATCCTGGCGGCCGAGCATGTCCGCCGCTTCGGCATCGACCCGAAGATTGCCCTGCTGTCGCATTCCGATTTCGGCTCCTATGACACCGAGGCGGCCCGCAAGATGCGCAGGGCTCTGGAACTCCTGGTCGAGCAGCGCCCCGATCTGGAGGCCGATGGCGAGATGCAGGCGGATACGGCGCTGGATGAAAGCCTGCGCGACCTCAAGCTGAGTTCATCGCGGCTGCGGGGCGAGGCGAATGTGCTGGTCATGCCTAATCTGGATGCCGCCAACATCGCTTTCCAGCTCACCCGCATGCTGGCGGATGCCCTGCCCGTCGGCCCGATCCTGATCGGTGCCGCCAAGCCGGCCCACATCCTCAATCGTGCCGTCACGGTGCGCGGCGTGGTCAACATGACGGCCGTGGCCGTGGCCGAGGCGCAGGCCACGCAGGGGTGATGCCGAAACGCCGGGGTCGCAAGCGTTCCCGGCGTTTCACCTCAGGACAGCATCTGGCCGAGGCCGCGTATGGTGTTCCAATTGCGCGCGGTGCCGATGCCGAGCCGTTTGGTGGAGAGGGCGCCGGCCAGGCGGCTTTCGCTCGGGCGTCCCGCGAAGGCGATCCATAGATCGCCTTCGACCAGGGCAAGGCGTTCGCCCTTGTCGAGATAGCGCTCCAGCTTGTTGACCAGAACGTCCTGGCCGAGCGGTGCGCGCATCAAACGGGCAATGACGAGGCTGCCGTCACGCTCGGACTCGACCGGAAACGGGTTGCCGGCAACCGTGCGCAGCCAGTCCTCCGTGCTGCGTATGATGATGTCGACATGCTTGCCGTAATGGCTCAGGAAGCCGGCCTCCAGCCGGGTTTCGAGGGTCGTGATGTCTTGTTCGGGCGCTTCGAAGACGAGATTGCCGGTCGAGGCCAGGGTACGGGGATGCTCAAACCCGCAGCCAGTGGCGATCGCGCGCAATTCGTCCATCACCACCCGCCGCTGCGGCGTCAGCACGATGCTGTAGAGGAGGGCGACATAGCCGGCCATGGCAAGGGGTTCGTCGGCAAAGGGTTCGTCGAAATTGTCCGGCAGGTCTTGAGGGCCCGCCGGCCGGCAAGAAAATCAGGAAGAGGCCACCGGCTGGAACCGCGTTTCGATGGATTCCACATCACCCCGGGTGGGCAGCTTGGCTTCGTTGCCGAGAAACTGGATCGCGTGGGTAGATGCACCGCGCGCGAAACGGAAATGCTCCTCCCAGCGCGACAGGGGGCGGCTGAGATAGGAATACATATAGGCGCCATGGAAGATGTCGCCGGCGCCGTTGGTATCGACCACCGCGGCCTTGGGCACGTTAAGCGCGGGCAGGCGCTGCACCTTGCCGCTCTCGTCATACCACAGCATGCCACGCTCGCCGGCAGTCACGCCGGCGATCTTGCAGCCCTTGCCCTTAAGATAATCGAGCATCTCGGTCTCGGACAGGTTCATTTGCTCGCACAGGCGCTCGGCCACCACGGCGACATCGACATAGTTGAGCAATTCGTCGGTGTTGGAGCGCATGCCACCGCCATCGAGCGAAACCAACCGGCCGAGCTTGCGGAATTCCTTGGCATAGTAGAGCGCGGCATCCGCCAGATGGCCGTCGAGATGCAGGGCGCGGCAATTGCCGAGATTGAGATGCGGATAGGGATGCAGATAGTCATCGTCGCGGGCGCGAACGATGGCGCGCTTGCCGTCCTTGGGCATGATGAAGGAGAGCGAGGAACGCTTGACCTTGCGAGGATGGACGGAGATGCCGTACTTCGCCGCCATGTCCATGAACATGCGGCCGAGCCAGTCGTTCGAGTTGGTGGTGATCAGATCGGGTATCACACCAAGCTTGGCGCAGCAGAAAGCGGCCGTCGTGGCGTTGCCGCCGAATGCTACGGCATAGTCCTTGGCTACCGACTTTTCATCGCCGCGCGGCATGTCATCCGCCACGAAGGTCACGTCGATATAGGCATGGCCGATGAAGAGCGCTTCCATCGCTTGTCGCTCCAAACTATCTAGATTTCCGTACATTCCCGCTTAATCGTCATGGCGCGCTGGTGCAAGCGGCCTTTTCGCAGTTGCGAGAGAAGCGCTGTTCAAGGCTACTTTCCGACCCTAGAAAGGCACTGGTACACGAAGGGGAACTTGTCTTCGCCGTAGAAGTTAGTATGTCGGTAAGATGCGTCATTTCGGTTGAGTCGGTAGTGAAATGCTCCGGCCCGGGCTGAAAGCGATGGCATCTGAAGCACGAGCTATCCTTACCTAGTCATTCATCTCCGGTTCATGGTGTGCATGATGTAAGAATCGGGCTTTGCACTCGGTTGTATCTGTATATGATCGATACGGATCGGCATCCACGGAGGATCTCCCATGAAGAAGCTTTTGATCGTAGCAGCTGCAGGGCTTTTGCTCGCGGGCTGCTCGGAATATTCGCGCGGTGACCGCGCGCTCGGTGGCGCTGCCATCGGTGCTGGTGGCGGCGCGCTGATCGGTGGCCTGGCCACGCGTTCGGCCGGCGGCGCCATCGTCGGTGGTGTGCTCGGCGGTGCTGCCGGTGCCATCGTCGGTGCCGAAACCACGCCGCGTGCTTGCACCCGTCGTTACTATGACTACTACGGCAACGTGCGGTATCGCCGCGTGCAGTGCCCGTAAGGGGTGAGATCCCTTAGAGCAAAGCGCGTTTTTGAAAAAACGTACTTTTGCTCTAACTCCTTGTTTGGACGCGTCTTTGCGATACTTGGCGATTTCGTCGGATTGCAAAACGCTTTGAGGATTTTTCATCTGACGCAAGTCGCACCCACGCAGTCCACTGCGTGGGTTTTTCTATGGAAAGGCCAGCCTTGTCGTTCTCCGATCTGACCTTGCCGGGTTTGGGCGTGTTGGCGTGGGCCTATTTCTATTCCGAATGGGCCGTGCGCCTCGTCATGATCGTGGTGGTGCCGTTCCGTCGCAATTCGGACGCGGCGCGAAGCTGGCTGCTGCTGGTGATGTTCCTGCCCTGGCCGGCGCTGGTGCTTTATCTCCTGATCGGGCGCGCCACCTATCCGCGCTGGCGGCGTAAGCGTTTCGAGCGCCTGCCGGATATCCTGAGCCTGTCCGCGGACAAGGTTCGCGAACTCACCGAAGTCGCGCGCGAGCGGCTGCCCCGGCGCTTCACGCGTGCCGCGGTGCTGATCGAAAGAGTGGGCAAGCTACCGGTCGTCGATGGGGCGAGGGTGGATTTCCTGGCCGACTATTCGCGGATGGTCGATCGGCTGGTGTCCGACATCGACGCCGCCCAGCATCATGTCCATCTACTATTCTACATCTTTTCCGACGACGAGGTCGGACAGACGGTGATGCAGGCCCTTGGCCGCGCCCAGGCCCGTGGCGTGAAGTGCCGTGTCCTCATCGATGCCGTCGGTTCCAGGCAATGGGCACGCAGCGTACTGACGACGCTTGCCGAATATGGCGTCGAAGGCCATCCCATACTTCCGGTCACCTTCTTCCGGCGCAAGTCGGCGCGGGCAGACCTGCGCAATCATCGCAAGATTGCGGTGATGGACGGGCGCGTGGGCTATGTCGGTTCTCAAAACATCATCGCGGCCCGGACAGTCCTCGACATCTCCAACCAGGAGTTGATGCTGCGCCTGGAAGGGCCAGTGGTGTTGGAACTGCAAGCCGTCTTCATCGCCGACTGGTTTCTGGAGACGGAGGAGGCGCTGCCACTCGACAGCGTGATGTCGCCGACATCGGCCTGTGGCACGCTGGCCATGCAGGTGTTGCCGAGCGGGCCGGATTATCGGATCGGGGGCATCGAGAGCCTGATGGTCACCGCCATTCATTCGGCTCTGCAGCGGGTGGTGATCGTCACGCCTTATTTCATTCCGAGCGAGGCCGTCCACAAGGCGATGCAGATTGCCGTGCTGCGCGGCGTGGCCGTGCATCTGGTCGTGCCCAAGGTTTCGGACCATCGCATCGTGCGTTTCGCCCAGCAGTCCTATTATGGGGGACTGCTTGCGGCAGGCGTGAACATCCACCTGTTCCGGGACAAGTTCCTGCATGCCAAGAACGTGTCGATCGATACCGAAATTGCCCTGATCGGCTCGAGCAACATGGACATGCGCTCCTTCGTCCTGAACTCGGAGGTTACGGTCGTGATCTACGATCGCGAGGTCACGCTGCGATTGCGGCGCATGCAGGACGACTATTTCGCGGGCAGCGACAGGCTCGACCTTGGAGAATGGCGCCGGCGTCCCTGGATCCGCAAGGTCGCCGAGAATCTCGCGCGGCTCGTCAGCCCGCTTCTATAGCGGAGCGTCGCCAACGGCCAGGGAGCGCGCGGACCGGGGCGCACAGACCTGGGCCAGCAGCGCTATGATCACGGTGAAGATGGCGGCCACGTAGAAGATACCGGCGAACGAGGTCACATGGGCGACGGTTCCAAGCAGCGGCGGAGCCACCAGCAGGCCGGCGTAGCCCATGGTCGATACCGTTGCGATCTGCACCTCCGGGCGGGGCATGGCGCCGGCCGTGCTGAACAGGACAGGCACCACATTGGCAAAGCCGATGCCGGTCAAGCCATAGCCGACGATGGCGACATAGACATTGCCGGAGAGAGGCCCCATCAAAAGCCCGATCACGGCGAGCAGGCAGCCGCCCCGGACCAGATAGACGCCGTCGACATGGCGGCGGATGGGATCACCCAGAAAGCGCACGCTTGCCATCGCTCCCGCGAAAGCGGCATAGCCGACATTGGCAAGTTCCTGGCCCGCTCCCAATTGCTCGCGCAGGAAGACGGCCGCCCAATCCAGCACGACACCTTCTCCGCTGAAGGCGAGGGCAGCCATCAGGCCGACCACGACGGCAAGGAGGGCCGGACGCAAGGAGGGTGATTTACCGCCGCCGACAGCAGCCTCGACCTTGCCGGGGGCAAGGCCTCTCTGTCCCCAGGCGAAGATCGCGACCAACCCCACCGTGATGATCAACGCCTGGGAAGCGCCATCGGTCCAGCGCAGCAACAGGGTGGCGATACCGGCTCCGGTCAACCCTCCGAGGCTCCACATGCCGTGGAACGAAGACATATAGGGGCGCCCGACCTGCTTCTCGATCCTGGCTGCATCGGCATTCATCGCCACATCCATGCAGCCGCCACTGGCACCGAACAGGAAGACGACGGCGGAGAGAAGCCAGACGTCTGGCATGAGGGGAATGATCGGCAGCAGGGCCGCGAAAATCACGCCACTCAGCCGGATGAGTGCCGCCGTGCCGATACGCTGGATGATCCAGCCGCTGCCGGCCATGGCGAGCACGGCTCCGGCGCCGAGCATCAGCAGGACGATGCTCAGCACGATGGGGTCGAGCCCCAGCCGTTCCTTGGCGAGAGGGATCTGCGTGGCCCAGACGCCATAGAGCGCGCCATTGACGTAGAAGCTTGCGGCGGTCGGGTGCCAGACCTGCCAGCCAGGCCGATAAAGGGACGTTTCAGACAAGGTGGATCTCCACGCCGCTTTCGCTGTAGCGCTGCAGGATTGTGTTCGAGCTCGCATTCTCGGTGACCATGTGATCGAGGCGATCGAATGGCATCACCTGATAGGCCGAGCGTGTGTCGAGCTTCTCGGCGGTGATCAAGGCCACCGTCGAGCGGGAGGCGGCGACCATGGCGCGCTTGAGACAGGCATCGTCGTGGTCGACCACGGTTACGCCCTCGACCCGATCGACGGCGCAGGCGCCAAGGAAGCATAGATCGGGCTTGAGGAAGGCAACCTGTTCGAGCGCCCCGGCACCGCTGGCGCTGCGGGACTGGGTATCGACCTGCCCGCCGATCAGCACCAATTTGCCGACGCCGCGGTCGAGTACGGCGACTGCGATATCGGGCGAGGGGGTAATCACGGTGAGGCCGGCCTCGACCGGAAGCTGGTGCGCCAGCATCAAATTGCTGGTGCTCTGGTCGAGCAGGACGACCATGCCCCGTTCGACGAAACGCAAGGCGTAGCCCGCCAGCTGTTTCTTCTGCGCCTCGCTGCTGATCAGGCGCCGATCAAATCGATGTGAAGTACGGGACTTGCGCAAGGCGCCGCCATGCACGCGCTCGATCAGGCCGGCGTCGGCGAGTTCCTTGAGGTCGCGGCGGATGGTGTCCTCCGACACCGCGAAATCCAGCGCCGCCTGGACGGAAGCGATGCGACCATCCTCTTCGATACGCTGCAGGAGCAGGCGCTGCCGCTCGGCAGGTATGAGGCTGGCGTCGAGAAGGTTGGAGATTTCCATGGTGGGCGCGGGATCCGATGAGCAGGCTGCTTATGTCGCTTAAGCGGGAGCAATGCAAGTATGAAAATGCAGAAAGACGCATAAACGCGCGCATTCGTGCATTGCTTCAGCCGCCATGCTCATTACCGGCTTACCCTTGAGGATGACTCTGCCAGATGACCGGCTATAGTCGAGGCGGAGAGTGATTCATGGTTGCACAATCCGGCGGGAAGCCTGCCGACGCGCCGAGCAACGAGCCGGACAAGTCCGGGCAGTCTGAGCAGTCGATGGGTGGGCTGCTGCTGCAGCTCAACATGATGGCCCGCGCCTTCGTCACTTCGCCGCATCGCAACCAATTGCTGCTGCTGCTCGTCGGCGTCGTCCTGGTAATCCTGGTCACCAGCTATTTCCAGGTTCTGCTGAACGCCTGGAACCAGCCTTTCTACGATGCTTTGGCCCGTAAGGACCTCGCTGAATTTCTGCAACAGCTCCTGGTGTTCGTCGCCATTGCCGGCGGCCTGTTGACCCTCAACGTCACTCAGACCTGGCTGAGCTGGATGGTGAAGCTGAAGTTGCGGCAGGGGTTGGTCGAGGATCTCATCAGCCAATGGATGAAACCTCGCCGCGCGTTCCGCCTCGCCAATTCCAGCAAGTTCGGTGTCAATCCGGACCAAAGATTGCATGAGGACGCCCGCCATCTGACCGAACTGTCGACTGATCTCGGTATCGGGCTCTTGTCGGCGTCGATCTATCTGGCCAGTTTCATCACGGTGCTGTGGAATCTCTCAAGCGGATTCGTCTTCAATGTCGGTGGCTACAGCTTCGCTATTCCCGGTTATATGGTCTGGGCGGCGCTTTTTTATGCCGTCACCGCCTCCCTGCTTTCCTGGCATGTCGGTGGTCCGCTGATCGGCTTGAATGCCGATCGTTATGCCCGGGAGGCCGAGTTTCGTTTTTCACTCGTCCGGGTCAGCGAGCATGTCGACGCCATCGCACTGAACAATGGCGAGAAGGACGAGGAGCGTCAGCTCAATCTCGACCTCAAGGCCGTGCTGCAGGCCATGCGACGGCTGGTGACGGCGACGGCCAGGCTCGCCTGGGTGAGTTCGGGCTATGGCTGGTTCACTCAGGTGGCGCCCTTCCTGGTGGCGGCGCCAATCTATTTTGCGGGCAATCTGACCTTTGGCGGGCTGATGGTGGCGGTGGGCGCCTTCAATCTGGTGCAGGCGCAATTGCGCTGGTTTGTCGACAATTTCGGCACCATCGCAGACTGGCGCGCGACCTTGTTGCGTGTCGCGAACTTTCGCTATGCTGTCACCCAGATTGACAGCCAGCAGGCCGAGGCGAGCCATATCGAGTTCACTGAGACCGAAGATGAGGTGATCCGTCTCGATGATCTGGTGGTCGAAGCCCCAAGCGGGCGCAGCCGGCTCAATGAAAGCAAGGTAGAGATCAAATCCGGAGAGCGGGTTCTGGTCGTCAGCGACGCTGGTGCCAACAAGACGCTGCTGTTTCGGACCATTGCCGGCCTGTGGCCTTTCGGTTCCGGCCAGGTCGGCCTTCCCAAGGATGGGCACGTCACCTTCATGCCGCGCCGCCCTTATCTGCCTCAGGGAACGCTCAGGCAGGTTCTGTCCTATCCCCAGCCCGTGGCGCAATTCGAGCAGGCCGATTTCGAGCATGCCTTATCTGCGGTGGGGCTCGGTCATCTGGCCGACGACCTCGACCGCAATGTGCGTTGGGACAAGGATCTGGCCGACGAAGAGCAACAGACCGTGGCTTTCGCCCGCGTCGCCTTGCAGAAGCCGGCCTGGATCGTCATCGACGAAGCCCTCGAAGGGCTGGACGAGGGCACCCGGGATAAGGTTTTCGCCATCTTCGAAAAGGATCTTGGCCAGTCCGCCATCGTCCATATCGGCCGGCCTGGCTCCAAGGCCAGCTTCTTTCCGCGCACCCTTCGGCTTCTCAACGAACGGACGCAAGCCGGTCATACGGCGGACAAGACGGAGCGAGGCGAGGGGAGTGAAACCAAGGATGATGTATAAAAAGAATTTATTTTTCAGATAAATACGTAATTTTGTTGAAGCGTTTATCTAAAGATCGGTCACGCAAGTCAGCAAAGCTTGCAACGGGTGAAAGACGGGACGATGGCAAAGGACAAGGCCGGCAAGAAGAAGCCCTCCAAGGGTGACAAGAAAATCGCAGTGGAGAAGGTCGGCGAGGGCATGACGAAAGCCGGCTTGGCTGGGCAACTCTACAAGGCCGCCGATCTCATTGAGCTGCCCGACGAGGAATTGCTGGAAGCCGTGCAGCGCCAGACCTTCCGCTTCTTCTGGGAGGGGGCGGAGCCGGCCAGCGGCATGGCCCGCGACCGTAGCACTCGCACGGTGGATACACCCAACGACCTAGTGGCCATAGGCGGGACGGGCTTTGGCATCATGGCCATGATCGTGGCGATGGAGCGGGGTTGGATCACCCATGCCGAAGGCTTGGAGCGGTTGACGAGGATCATCGACGTCATCGAGCCGACGACGTGTTTCCATGGCGCCTATTCGCATTTCATGCATGGCGAGACCGGCAAGGTCTGGCCCTTCAGCCGCAAGGACGACGGTGGCGATCTCATCGAAACCGCGTTCCTGTTCCAGGGCCTGCTTTGCGCCCGCGAATATTTCGATGCCGATTCCCTTGCCGAGACAAAGCTGCGAAAGCGCATCACCGGTTTGTGGGGTGAGATCGAGTGGAACTGGTATACACAGGGACGCCATGCGCTCTATTGGCATTGGAGCCCGAATAACGGCTTCGTGCTCGACCATGACATCCATGGCTGGAACGAATGCCTGATCGCCTATGTGATGGCGGTGTCGGCGCCGCGCTATCCCATCGATCCCGCCGCCTATCATCGTGGCTTCGCCGCCAGCAAGGATTTCGGGGCGCCGCGCAGCTATTACGACATCGAATTGCCGCTCGGCCCCGATCGGGGTGGGCCGCTGTTCTGGGCGCACTACTCCTTCCTGGGCCTCGACCCCCGGGGATTGAAGGACCGCTACGCCGATTATTGGCAGCAGAACGTGGCCCATACGATGATCAATCATCGCCATTGCGTGCTCAATCCGCATGGCCACAAGGGCTATGGCCCCGATTGCTGGGGGCTGACGGCGAGCGATGATCCGGATGGGTACGCTGCCCATCAACCGAGCGAGGACAATGGCGTAATCAGCCCGACGGCGGCCTTGTCGAGTTTTCCCTATGCGCCCAAGGAAGCCATGGCGGCGCTGCGCCATTTCCTCACCAAGCATGGCGACAAGCTCTGGGGGCGCTTCGGCTTCGTTGATGCCTTCAGCGAAGAGCAGGACTGGTTCGCCGAGACCTTTCTGTCGATCGACCAGGGCCCCATCATCGTGATGATCGAGAATTATCGCACCGGCCTGATCTGGAACCTGTTCATGCGCATTCCCGAGATCCAGGCAGGTTTGCGCAAGCTTGGCTTCGAGAGCCCCCATCTCACGGCAGAAGCTGCGGCCTGAGAGGGGATTCGCGAGGCCCCGTGCGGCCCCTTCCCCTTACCTTCTCCCCGTAAGAATGGGGAGAAGGGGACCTCTATGACGCGACTTATGAGGGAGCGGCCTCATCTCGCTCAACCGTGGGGCGAGATGACAGGTTGGACGTCGCTTTAATCTCGCAGCCGCCCGACATTGCGCACCAGCACCGCCGCCAGGATGATCAGACCGGTGAGGATGTCCTGCATGTAGTTGGGCACGCCGACGATAGTGAGGCCGTTTGCCACCACGGCGATGATCACCGCGCCCAGTAAGGTGCCGAGGGCGTTGGCGTCGCCGCCGCGAAAAGCCGTCATGCCGAGAAAGGCGGCGGCATAGGCCTGCAACAGGAAGCCGTTGCCGCCGGTCGGGTGAGCGCTGCCCAGCCTCGCCACCAGCAGGAGGCCGACAAGTCCAGCGAACAGGGTGCAGATCGCAAAGCCGAGCACCGTGCTGCGCACGATCGGAACACCGGTGAGGCGGGCTGCCTCGCGATTGCCGCCAATGGCCGCCATGCGCCGGCCGGGCTCGGTGTAGTCCAGCAGGACGACGCAGATCGCCGTCATTGCGACGGCCCACAGCGTCAGCACCGGCACGCCGGCCAGCGTGCCACGCCCGAGGTCGCGGAATGCGGGCGGAATATTGCCGAACAGCGTCGCGCCGTCGCTGATCCAGAAGGTGAAGCCACCGACCACCGTGCCGATAGCCAGGGTGGCGATGAAGCTCGGCACACTCAGGCGCGATACAAGATAGCCGCTGATGCAGCCGACGATCGCGCAGGACACCAGCGTGGTGAGAATGGTGGCCGGAATGCCCCAGCCTTGCGCGAACAGGCTGACGGCCAGGATTCCAGCCCAGGACACCACTGCACCGACCGAGAGGTCGAATTCCGACAGCACCATCACGCAGGTCGCACCGAGGGCCACGATGGCGAGCAGCGAGGATTGCTGGGTGATGTTGATCAGATTGGAAAGCTGGGCGAAGGAACCCGGTGAAAGAGCCGAGAAAACCCCGACTATGACGAAAAGGCCCAGAAGCGTGCCGTAGCGGGCGGTGAAGTTCAAGCTGTCCTCCGGGAGTGATCGGCCCGATGCGGTTTTGCCGTGCGAAAGGTTGCCGCAAGTACCTGCAGGCGGGATAGGCCGTCGGTGGGAGCGTCCAGCGCGATCTCGCCCTTGGCCATCACCACAATGCGCCCGGCCAGGGCGAAGAGCTCCTCGATGTCGCTGGTGGCAAAGAGGATCAGCGTGCCGTCGCCCGCGAGCTGGCGGCAAAGCGCGTGGATTTCGGCCTTGGAGCGGACGTCGACACCCCGCGTCGGCTCGTCCAGCAAGAAGAGGCGCAACCCAGGCCTGAACCAGCGTCCGATCAGCACCTTTTGCTGATTGCCGCCGGACAGGGTGGCTATGCGGTCGGCGAGGCGGCCGTAGCGGACGGCGAGCCGCTGCAGCATCGTGCCGGCATTGCGCCGCAAGGAGGGCTGGGACAGGAAGGGCAGGCCCACCAGGAGCCGCCCGTCGGAAAGGCGGGGTAGGGTGGCGTTGTCGAGGATGGAATGGCCGACCACCAGGCCGCTGCCACGGCGGTCTTCCGGTGCAAATGCGACCCCTGCCCGGATGCGGGAGGGGATGCCGGAGGCCGGCAGGGACCGTCCTGCCAATGACAACCCGCCGCGCGCCTGCGGCATGGCCCCCCAGAGCGCTTTCAGAAGGCTTGAGCGGCCGCTGCCGACGATGCCGTAGAGGCCGATGATTTCGCCGCCATGAGCGCTCAATTGCAGGGAGCCGTGGCGCGGCGAGGGAGAAAAACCGTCGAGCTCGAGCAGTCGTTCGGCTCGCCTGGGCGGAAGCGGAACAGCATCGCGCAACTGGGCGTCCCCCGCCATCATCGTCACGGCGGCATCGGGGGTGGTTTCGGCGATCAGGCCCTGGCCGACCGTGACGCCATTGCGCAGCACCGTGTAGTCCTGCGCGAGTTCGAACACTTCCTCCATGCGATGCGAGACGAAGATCACGGCACATCCCGCCAGTGCGAGATTGGTGACCACCTTGCGCAGGATGCAGGCCTCGCTTTCGCTCAGGGAGGCCGTCGGCTCGTCCAGCACCAGGATGCGCGCTTCGTCCATCAGCGCCCGCAGGATCTCGACCAACTGGCATTGGCCCACCGAGAGATGGCGCACCGGCACGTCCAGCGGCAGGGCGATGCCGAGCCTGTCGCTGACAGCCGTCAGGCGTCGTTGCATGGCCTGGCGATCGATCAGGCCGAAACGGTGCGGATAGCGCCGACCGACGAAGGCGTTCTCGGCCGCCGTAAAACCCGGGACCAGGTTGAGCTCCTGGTGCACGAAGCGCAGGCCCGCGGCCTCGGCTGCCCTGGGATCGCGGGGAGCGTAGAGAGCACCGTCGAGCTGCATGGCGCCGCCATCGGGCTGATATACGCCCGACAGGCATTTGAGCAGGCTCGACTTGCCGGCGCCATTCTCGCCCAGCAAGGCGTGGACCCGGCCCGGCGCGACCGTGAGGTTCACGCCATCAAGGGCGTGCACGCCGCCGAAATGCTTCTTCAGGCCGGTGATCTCAAGCCGCGGAACGGGGCGACCGGAAGGCTGGCTCATTGAGGACAAGTCACGCCCAGACTCGCGCGGTCGACCACCTTGGCCTCGACCTGGATCTCCTGTTTGCTGACGGGCTTGCCCTCCAGCACATTAGCGATTTCCGTCACGGCGCTATGCGCGATCCCCGGAAAGTCCTGGCGCACGGTGGCGATCAGGTCGGTGCACTGCTTGATCAGGTCGACGGCTTGCGGATTGCCGTCGATGCCAGCGATCACCATCTTGGAATCGGGCTCGTCGCTCTGCTGGGCGAGGAGGGCGCCGATCGCCGGCTCGTCCCAGGCGGCCCAGACGCCGTCGATCTTGGTGCCATGCTGGCGGATGAAGGTCTCCATGGCGAGACGGGAATCGTCGATCGGGCCGGGGACCTTCACATAATGCTCGGCGATCACCTTGATGCCGGGATTGGCGGCGAGCGCCTTGTCGAGGGCGAGTTCGCGCTGATGCACGCCGGGATGGGCCGAATAAAAGAATTTGACGATGTTGCCCTTGCCGCCCAGTTGCTTGAACAGCTTGTCCGACAGGATGGTGCCGAGGGCGAAATTGTCGGTGGCGATGCTGGCGGTCACGCCAGGCGCGAGGGCGCCATCGAGAGCAAAGACAGGGATCTTCTTGGCGGCCGCGGCGGCGACCTGGTCGGCGATCTGCTTGGGATCGACACTGACCAGGACGATGGCCGTGACGCCGGCATTGGTGACGTCTTCGACGCGGCTCGCCAATTGCTGAAGGTCGCCGCGCGTATCGACGACATTGACGTTCCAGCCCTTGCCGGCAGCATCCTTCTTGAAGGTCTCGACGATCTCGTTGGTGGCGACCGAACTGATATAGGGCGTCAGCACGGCGATATCCTCGGCCTGGGCCGCACTTGAGATGAGGCCAGCCAGAGCCATGGCCAAGATTGAAACACCGGTCTTCACGTGGATCCCCCCGATACCGCTCAACCCGGATCCGAACTCCCGGGGCGGGTTCTTTGCGTTGCTATGGCATAGTCCGCGGCAGTTCGCGCGCGAAATCCGACGCAGCGCGATAGCTGTGATAGCGCCGATCCGCCACCTCCGCCCGGGCTGGATTCGGCTCGACCGTGACGCTGCCCGCCAATTGCTGCACTGGCTCGAAACCGAGCCTGGGCGCAAGCATGCGATAAATGCCGAGCGCCGGCATCTCCTGGCTTGCGGCCGGAGCGATCACGGGCCGGTTCAGCGCTTCGGCCAGGAAGCGTTGCTGTAACGGGCTACGGGCGCCGCCGCCGATCACAGTCAGCGGCTGGCGTGGCAGGCCGGCGGCTTCCAGATTGTGGCGAATGGCAAAGGCGATACCCTCGAGCACGGCGCGGCACAGCGCGCCCGGCCCGTGACCGCGATCGAGGCCGAGGAAAGCGCCGCGAACCGCGCGATCCTCGAAGGGAGAACGTTCGCCGAAGAGATAGGGCAGGAACAGGGGATGAGGGCCATCGCCATCAGCAGTGGCGTGATCCAGCAGCATTTCTACCGGCAGGGACGTGATCTCGCTCAACCAGTCGAGCGCCGCTCCGGCGCAAAGGAACGGCGTAATGACGATCGCGCGGCTGCCCTTGACGGGATCGGCCAGGGTATAGCTGTCACGAGGGGGGCGGGCATCGGCAAGGTCCATGGTGCCGGCGACCCAGCCGGTGGTGCCGACATAGGCATAGGCAGTGTTGGGCGCATCTGCGAAGGCGCCCCAGGTTGCGGCCGCGCCATCGCCCGCTCCGTTGTGGACGGGGATGCCGCGTGGCAGTCCGAGAGCGGCGGCGGCTTCATCGGCAAGCGGGCCGGCGACGGCATCCGCGGCCAGGATTTGCGGCATTTGCCCAGGCCCGACGCCGGCAACCGCCAGCAAGGCTTCGTCCCAGGCGCCACTCACGATGTTGTAGAGCCCGGTCGTGGTCGCGGTGGTGGGATCGATCACGCTGCGCCCGGTGAGCCGCTTGATCACGGCATCTTTGGCCCCGAAGAGAAAACCGGCGACGGTGTCGAGCGGCAAGCCGGGAAGGAAGCGATCGAGCCGCATCAGCTTGAGGATGGGATGGGCGGGATCGAGATGATTGCCGGTGCGCTGGCCGTAATCGCCGGGAAGTCGACCACGCAGCTCCGCCACTTCGTCTTGCTCGAGGCGGCGGTCGGAATAGAGTATCGCCGGGCCGACGGGTTCGCCCTCGGCGGAGAGGGCGATGAGGTTCTGCATCGAACCCGCCAGACCGAGCGCGCAGACATCGGCGCGGAACGGCAATTCGCTCACCGCAGCCTGCGTTGCCGTCCACCATTGCCGTGCATCCTGCTCGACGGAACCATCGGTGCGGGTCTGCGTGGTCAGGGGGCGCGTTGCCGAGGCCACGGCCGCGCCGGCGCGGTCATACAACACCGCCTTGAGTGCGGTGGAGCCCACATCGAGAATGAGAAGCTTGTCACCCAAATCTTGCTTCCAGGGAGCTCCGAAGGCGGCGGCCGGCAGCGGCGCCCTTCGCAATGCCAGATCTTGAAGCAAAGTGCGATTTGGACAAATCGCACTTTGCTTCAACCTCTTGTTTCAACGCATTTTCTTAAGCGAAAAGGCCGCCGGCCTTTCTGGAAGAAGCCTTACGCTTCGTCGATCTGAAGGAAGGCCACGCAGGTCGGCGTACCGATCTGGATTTCCGTACCGGTCGGGGTCAGCTCGCCGCTCTCCTTGTTGATGGCAAAGACGGCGAGCTTGTCGCTGTTCTGGCTGGCGGCGACCAGGAAATTGCCCGAGGGATCGATGGCGAAATGGCGGGGAAACTGCCCGCCGCAGGGTACGCTGTGCTCCAGCACCATGCCGCCTTCACTGTCGAGGGCGATGACGCCGATGCTGTCATGGCCGCGATTGGCGACGTAGAGATAGGCACCGTCGGCCGAAATCGCGATCTCCGAGCAGAAGCTGCCCGACCCGGCCGATTCGGGCAGTGCGGAAATCGTGCTGACCGATGTGAGCTTGGCCTGGTCCGCCTCGAAAACGAAGGAGGTCACGGTGGAATCGAGTTCGTTGGCGACATAGAGCAGATTGCCGCGTGGGTGGAAGACGAAATGGCGAGGGCCTGCGCCGGCAGGAACAGAAGCGGCTCCGGCACGGGCGATCGCCCCGGTCTGGGCATCGAAGCGGTAAACGACCAGAAGGTCGAGCCCGAGGTCGGCAACCACGATGTGGCGGTTATCCGGCGTGACGCGTACGCAGTGGGGATGCGGGCGTTCCTGACGCTCCGGATCCGGTCCCGTGCCCGCATGGGTGGCATCGCTGACCGCGGCCTTCAGGCCGCCATCCTCGCGGATCGGCAATACTGCGATCGCCTTGTTGGGCAACTCGCCTTCCGGGGTCAGGCTGTAATTGGCGACGAGCAGGAAGTTGGCGTTGCGGTCATGGCTGTTGAAGGCCGCGATGCTGCCCAGGGTCGGCTGTTTGTTGATGTAGCTCAGCGTGCCGTCGGCAGGATCGACCGCATAGGCCGAGACCGTACCCTCGTTCCAGCCGAACACTTCGCTGTTGACGTGCAGGACTTTGCGTTTGGCGTCGACGCCGATCCAGGTGGGATTGTCGATACCCTCGATCAAACCGACCGGTGCGATGGCACCGGTTGCCTGGTCGAAGGAGAAGGTGGAAATGCCCTTGGCGTTGTTGGTTGGATAATACGGCGTGGGCCGCGTGGGGCCGCCGACATAAAGATAGGTGCGCTGTCCGGACATAATACCGCCTTGTCAGACTCAGAAACTCGATGCGGCGCCGACCATATGGGACAGGGATGGCCCGGGCAACCGGGCCAGGGGTAAGTTCGTGCCTTTCCGGGGCGGGACCCTGGTTGGCGGGCTGCCGCTCGCACTCTGCAACGATTGCTATTTGAATATATCATACAAATGCAGCTATCAATCGGGGGAGCGGGCGGGCACGCCTGAAATTGTCCTGCCCGCCGCACTACGCAGAATTTCCTGGTGAGGCTCGTGGATGGGCTTCGCCAGGAAACTCTGCAAATGTTTGATAACTTGCTGCTTCTTCCTGGTCGAGCCAAGGGCACGATCAAGAAGAAGCCACTTGCCAAGCCTTGAGCAAAGAGCCGGCTGAGCCGGAGATCGACGACGGAGAGTGAAATGTCCCAATCCTTGCAGGGCAAGACAGCCCTTGTCACCGCGGCAGCCCAAGGGATCGGCCGCGCTTCCGCGATCGCGTTGGCCCGCGCCGGCGCGCGCGTGGTCGCCACCGACATTGCCGAGGACAAGCTGGCAGATCTTGCCGGGGTTGAAGGCATCGTCATCGAACGGCTGGACGTGCTGTCGCCGGAGGCGATCGCCGCCTTCGCCGAACGTCATGGACCCCAGGCCGACATTCTCTTCAACTGCGCCGGCGTCGTCCATGCCGGCACGATTCTCGACTGTACGGAGAAGGACTGGAATTTCGCCTTCGATCTCAACGTCACCGCGATGTTCCGCATGATCCGGGCTTTCCTGCCGCATATGCTGGAGCGCGGCGACGGCAGCATCATCAACATGTCTTCGGTGGCGTCGTCGGTGAAGGGAATCCCCAACCGTTTTGCGTATCAGGCCTCGAAGTCGGCCGTGGTCGGCATCACCAAATCAGTTGCGGCCGATTATGTGAGCAAGGGCATACGCTGCAACGCCATCGCGCCCGGCACTGTCGAAAGTCCCTCCCTGCGCGAAAGACTGGAGGCGACCGGCGATTATGAGGCGGCACGCGCCGCTTTCGTCGCGCGCCAGCCGATCGGGCGAATTGGCCAGCCCGAGGAAATTGCCGACCTCGTCGTCTATCTCGCCGGCGCTACCTATACGACGGGACAGATCCATATCATCGACGGCGGCTGGACCGGCTGAAGGCGGTCGATCGAGATTTTCCGCAGCCATAGCTTTGTGTTGAAGGTAAAATTTAGCCCCGGCGCTCGGTAGTATGTGACATTCTGATCTGCCATAGGTCCGTTCCGTCATGAAATTGTCATCGAGCGGCCTGGTCGGCCCAAGAGGTGGCGTCGCTCGGAGTAAAGACGTGGAAACAGGCAGTAGACCCGCACCGGCAATGCCAGCACCGACATTGCCGGTCCCGGCTGCCAATCGGGAAATCGAGCTCAAGCTGCTGGCCCCCGCCGGCAGCTTCGATTCTCTGGCTGCAGTTCCGGTCATTGCCCAGCATGCGCGCAATCGCGGCGTCTTTCGCAATTTCGAGAACGCCTATTACGACACGCCCGATCGCCAGCTCTACCGCAACAAGATCGCCCTCAGGGTGCGCAAGAGCGGCAAGACCTTCATTCAGACCCTGAAACGCCCGACCAGCGGCACCAATCCCCTGGCTCGCCATGAATGGGAAGTGCCCGTGCCGAGCCTGGAGCCGGATCTGGCGCTGCTGCCGCCCGAGGCGCTGGAAATCGGTATGGACGGCGTCGGCAACGGCGTGCTCGAGGCGGTCTTCGTCACCAAGTTTCGCAGGCGCATCCAGGCACTCGACCTGCCGGCCGCCAATCTGGAGCTCGCCTTCGACCAGGGGGAGATACGGGTCGGAGAGCGCCGCGAGGCCATCTGCGAGCTCGAGCTCGAGCTCAAGGGCGGCGACGCCGGCGCCCTTTACGATGTTGCCCTGGCCCTGCTCGATGCCGCCCCTCTTCGCGTCGGCACGCTGGCGAAAGCCGATCGCGGCTACAGGCTCGCCTATGATCCGCCCGCCGAGGGCGTGCGGGCCAGCAAGGGCAGCATCGGTGCCGGCGACAATGTCGACGAGATCGTCGCCAAGCTGCTCGGCGACTGCCACCGCCATATGGCGGCCAATCAGGCCGTGGTGGAGGAGGGCAGGACGCCCGAGGGCGTGCACCAGATGCGAGTGGCGCTGCGACGCATGCGCACCGCGATTTCGATCCTCCAGCGCCAGATCGGCTCACCGACCCTCGCGCTGCTGGCGGTCGAGGCCAAATGGCTGGCATCCACGCTGGGCCCCGTGCGCAATTGGGATGTGCTGGTGGTGGATACGATTCCCGGCATCGAAGCCCATTGCCCTGACGAGAAGGCCTTTGCCGCGATGCGGGCTCATGTCGAGCCGCGACGGCTGCATGGCTATCAGCATTTGCGCGAGCTGTTCGCCGGCGCCCGCTATAATCGTTTCCTGCTGACGCTCGGCCGCACCGTCGAAAGGCGTGCCTGGCGCAACGACATCGCCAGCGGCTCGCTCGGCATCCTGGCGGAGACGGCCGACCTGTTCGCCCGCCAGGCGCTCGAACGGCTGCATCGCCGTGCCCTGAAAGGGGGAAAGCATTTCAGGCGGCTGGAGCCTGTGGCCCAGCACGAATTGCGGCTCGTGCTGAAGAAGCTGCGTTATGGTGCCGAATTCTTCCGCAGCGTCTATGATACCAAGGAAGAGGCGCAGCGTTATCTCGCCCGGCTCGCGGACCTCCAGGAAGGGCTTGGCCTCGCCAATGACGCGGCGACGACGGGTGGTCTGCTGACGGTGCTCACTGACGAATCGCCGGATGCCGCCCTGCATCGTGGTGCTGGCTTGATCAGTGGCTGGCAGGCCCGCGACAAGGAAGTCGCCGCCGGCTCGTTGCACAAGCTGTGGAAGCGTTTTGCCCAGGGCTCGCCTTTCTGGCTGCCATGACGGCCGATCGCAGGTTGTCACTGACCTGAATCTGCGGCACACCGTGAGGGTTGCCAAATCTTGGCCGAGTCTGGGCGGTGAGCTTTGCTGTCTGGTGCCGGCCGAAGCTTGCCCGAGGCCGTGATGAGCCGTATTGCCTATGTGAACGGGGTCTATGTGCCGCTGCGTGATGCCTGCGTGCATGTCGAGGACCGCGGTTTCCAGTTTGCCGACGGGGTTTATGAGGTCTGCGAGGTTTTCGGCGGTCGGCTCATCGACGAAACCCGTCATCTGGACCGGCTCAAGCGCTCGCTTTCGGAACTGGGCATCGCCATGCCGGCCGGGGAGGGGGCTCTCAGGGTGATCGTGCGTGAGACCGTCCGGCGCAACCGCGTCCGCGACGGCCTGGTTTATCTTCAGGTGACGCGCGGAGCGGCCCGGCGCGATTTCGTGTTTCCGGCGGCAGATACGCCGCCTACCTTGGTGGTGACCGCCCGCTCCGTCGATCGCAGCAAGGCGGAGGCCGGCGCTGCGAGCGGTATTTCGGTGATTAGCCTGCCGGATAATCGCTGGGAGCGGGTCGATATCAAATCCACGGGGCTTTTGCCCAATGCACTGGCGCGGCAACGGGCCAAGGAGCGCGGCGCCAAGGAGGCCTGGTTCGTCGACAAGGACGGCTACGTCACCGAAGGGGCGGCCAGCAATGCCTGGATCATCACCCGGGAAAATACCCTGCTGACGCGCCCGGCCGAGAGCGGCATTCTGCGCGGTGTCACCCGCACCACACTGCTGGACCTTGCCCGGCGTGACAATCTGCTGGTCGGCGAACGGCCTTTCACACTGGCTGAGGCCAAGGCGGCCAAAGAGGCCTTCGTGACGGCGGCGACGGCGCTGATCATGCCGGTGGTGCGCATCGACGATACGACCATCGGTGATGGCAAGCCGGGGGCCATCACGGTGCGGTTACGGGCACGCTTTCACGAGGTGGCCGAGCGTTCACTTTAGTGGCGGGCATACCATTGCTGCTTGACAGATGACGGCTTGACCTCCATCTGCGATCATTCCGACAGATTGGGCGGAATGACGCGTTGGGATTGCAAACTTTTGCTTGCGCGACGCAGCATCCCCGTCGACTATGTAGGATGATTGCATGAAAGGCAGGCGCGTCAGCGTTGGCTGATTTTGCTTGTGAATGTCCGCGGACCAACCGCGGTCAAGGAGTTTCGGGGGTATTATGGCGGCGGAGCGCACCCAAAATCTACAGGACACGTTTCTCAACAATGTCCGCAAGAACAAGATCCCGCTCACGATCTTCCTGGTGAATGGTGTGAAGTTGCAAGGCGTTGTGACCTGGTTTGACAATTTTTGCGTGCTTTTGCGCCGCGACGGTCATTCCCAGTTGGTCTACAAGCACGCGATTTCGACGATCATGCCGGGCCACCCCGTCCAGCTCTTCGAAGGCGGTGAGATCGAAGGCGCGGACAAGCTTTGATTCTTGCCGTACCGGCGGTGGTGGGGGCAACCCCGCCCGAAAGTTGACGTTTGACAGCAAATACTCTCAAGGATCCGGCGCACCGCATCGATGCGCATGAGCTGGAAGTTGCTTCCGGCACAAGAACCTACGTCGTCGCTCCGGTGCTTTCGCGCCGGAGCGAAAGCGATTTGGTTCGATCACCCGAAGCCAAGCTCGAGGAGGCCGTCGGCCTCGCCGGTGCCATCGATCTCAACGTGGTCGGCGCCGTCGTGGTCACGCTCGGGGAAATCCGCCCCTCGACCTATATCGGCAAGGGCAAGGTCGAGGAGATCAAGGCGGTCGTCGAGGCCGAGGAGATCACCCTCGTGCTGATGGATTGCGCCCTGTCGCCCGTGCAGCAGCGCAATCTCGAGAAAGCCTGGGGCGCCAAGGTGATCGATCGCACCGGCTTGATTCTGGAAATCTTCGGCCGGCGTGCGCGCACCAAGGAAGGCACGCTGCAGGTCGAGCTCGCCCATCTCAACTATCAGAAGGGACGCCTCGTCCGGTCCTGGACCCATCTCGAACGCCAGCGCGGCGGCGGCGGCTTCCTCGGCGGTCCCGGCGAAACCCAGATCGAGTCGGACCGGCGCCTTCTGCAGGATCGCATCGTCAAGCTGGAGCGTGAACTGGAGCAGGTGAAACGCACCCGTTCCTTGCACCGCGCCAGCCGGCGCAAGGTGCCTTATCCGATCGTGGCGCTGGTCGGCTATACCAATGCCGGCAAGTCGACACTATTCAATCGCCTGACCCGAGCCGAGGTACTGGCGGAAGACATGTTGTTCGCCACGCTGGATCCGACGCTGCGCGCGCTCAAGCTGCCGCACGGCACCAAGGCAATCCTGTCGGATACGGTGGGGTTCATTTCCGAATTGCCGACCATGCTGGTCGCGGCCTTCCGTGCCACGCTGGAAGAGGTGCTGGAAGCGAATGTCATCCTGCATGTGCGCGATATCTCTCATGGTGATACCGAAGCCCAGGCTGGCGATGTGCGCTCCATCCTGGCCAGCCTCGGTATCGAGGAGGGCGCCGGGCAGTCGGTGATCGAGGTCTGGAACAAGGTCGATCTCATCGAAGAGCCGGCGCGCGAAGCGTTGTTGACGGCTTCACGGCGTGATGGCGAAAATCGACCGATCGTCGTCTCGGCCGTGACCGGGGAAGGACTGCCGGTGCTGCTTGATCGGGTCGAGGCGGTGGTTGCTGCCGGGCGCCTGACGCTTGCCATCGACATCCCGCCGGCGGACGGTGCAGGCCTTGCCTGGCTCCATGCCAATACCGACGTGCTGGCTCGCGAGACCGATGAGGATGGCGTCACCCATGTTTCCGTCCGCGTGGCTCCGGAAAGAGCCGAACAGGTCAGGCGGCGGTTCGGGATCGTGGCTGTTGAATGAGCTGAGCGCGCATTACACGGACCCACGTCTTGCGGCTCTCTACGACGTGCAGAACCCCTGGGGGGCGGACAGCGAGTTCTACCTCGCCTTGGCGGGGAGGCAGGCCCAGGCCATCCTCGACATCGGATGCGGGACGGGGATGATGGCAGCAGCCTTTGCCAGGCAGGGGCATGACGTCACGGCCGTCGATCCTGCCGCAGCCATGCTGGACATCGCTCGCTTGCGTCCGCATGGGCATCTGGTGCGCTGGGTTCACGGATTGGTCAGCGACGTCCAGGGGCCTTTCGATCTCGCGGTGATGACTGGGCATGCTTTCCAGGTTTTGCTCGACGACGAGACGTCGCTGGCCTTCTTCCAGGCCGTGAAGCAAAGACTCGTGCCAGGAGGGCGTTTCGCTTTCGAGACGCGCAATCCGGACGCGCAGATCTGGAAACAATGGGCCGGCCAATCGATGTCGGGCCCCTCGACAGGTGCCGGCACGGCTCATGTCAATGTCGAGAAGAGGGGCGAACTGGTATCGTTCCGCTCCATCTATCGTTTTGAAGATGGAACGGAAGTCTGCAGCCACAGCACATTGCGCTTCGCGTCACAGGCCGCGATATCGGCGCTCGCCGCGAAAGCCGGGTTTTCGCGGCAGACATGGTACGGGGATTGGGATTATCAGCCAGTCAGGCCGGATAGCCGAGAGCTGATCCTGGTTGCCGGTTTCGACTAGGCCGAACCTGCCTTCAACACGGGCCGGGCCGAAGTGTCTGCGGGCCGGTGATGGTGCAATGGCAGTCCGAGCCATCCCAATGCACACTGTGCGACACCCATGACGGTCGCCGGCCGCAGGCATCGACCGGGGGCGAGCAGGTCGGGCAAACGAAGGCCCCCGCATTGTTCATGGTGATTTCGCCCGCTCCGTCCGCGGGCGTGATCGCTACGCCAAAATCCCCGGTGCGATAGAGAAAAACCCTCATCCGCCCGCGGCCATGCAATCCCCGCCAGCTATAGATCGCTCTGGGCGTTTCCAGATCGGCATCGACGGAAAGAAGCTTGCCGCCGGCGCCGGCCGCCTTCTGCAGGCCTGCGAAGTCGTGAATGTCTCGCAGCACGGCGGCCCAGGCGCTCGTGATGGCCACGCTCGCATCGGGCTGCCCGGGATCGCGAGGTGGCCACGGCGTCTGTTCCGACGAGAATGCCGGCAGCGCCGTGCCGATCGTCAGAATGACGGTCCCCGCCAGGCCCATGACCGGTCTCGACATCGAGGCCACTCCGCACATGCCGTAAAACGACAGCCGGACTATGGCGCTCGGTGGGCGCGAACGTCAATTGGAGGGGCGGAACTGGTACCAGTCCGCGTTGCCTCTGGCTGTCCGGCTGGCGCCACGGACTCTGCTTCCCAGAGCAAAGCGCGCCGTCAAATCGCAAAACGCTCCAGGGCGAGCTTTGAGCGCTGGCTTCAGAACCAACTGGTCCTCGCCGGCTCGGGCGTCGTGACGAGACCGACGACGGCGCCTGTGGTTGCCCCGATGGCGCCGCCGACCAACGCACCGGTGGTCGGCTGACGAGCGACCAGGCTGCCGACGATGGCCCCGCTGGTGCCACCGATCAGGGCCCCATTGAAGGCCCGCCCAGCCGGGCTGGAACTGCAGGAAGCCGTGCTGACGGCAAGACCGGTGATCAGGATCAAACCCGGAAGTCTCTTCATCCTTGAGCATCCTTACGCTACGCTACGATGAATAGCTCATTTACTGAATATTAACTGTTGATCTCGAATCGGACAGAACCAAGGCTCCGTCAGACAAGATTCAGCCCAATGTGTTAATGGTCGTGGTCCGGATGGTTAGATCGATCGGGTTTATTGGCAAATATACCCCGGGCACGGCGTCGAATAGCTTCAATTTGCTGTTTGGTTGCGGTGAAGAGGGAGTTCAGACATTCGCTGAAGATGGTTAATTATCGCGGGCGCTCAGTCACTGCGGCGCCGTAGCAGGAAGATGCAAGTCCAACTTGTCGCGCAATGCTTTCATTAGCCCATCGCCGATGGCTGCCTGACCAAGCGCATTGGGATGGAAAGCACCCGATAGTGTAGCGGCGAGGAGAGGTTGGGCGATGCCGACCGTGTCGGGGTCACCGCCACTGCCTGCTTTCGTCCGCATGTAATGCCCCGTCAGGAAAGCATCGTTCGGTGTCACGAACCAACGTTGGCGCGGCCGATAGGCGCGCCACGTCCAGGGAGCGTAGGGCGACCAAGCGTGCCGCACCAAATCATAGTCGGGAAAGACCATGTTGTCGCCTGGCCGTCCGTCACCGTCGCAGAGCGAATGTCCAGCGAAACCTTCGGCGAAGTCATGCACCACAGTCACGGGGGGAGTGCCCGCGATAGCGGGGGTTGATTTCTCGATCCGCTGGTTGAAATCCGAGACGAACGAAACGGCGCGTTCTCCTGTGCGTGAACGGGTGCCGAGAATGGCATGGACATCCATGCCGGCATTGCTCTTTGCACAGGAGCCGGCGGCGGTTTTCATGAGCTGTGGATAGCCTGTCTGAATTATCTGGCCGGGTTTCAAACCGCTCGTTTGCAAGGTTTTTCGAAAGAGGCGGTAGAGGCGGGGCAGGTTGCCCTGTCTGGCGATAGCCGTCTCGAAGGAAATCGGTCCCACGGCTTTGAGCCAAAGATCGTACCGGGCCTTTCGAAAGATGTAATACCAGGGAACTCCCGAGGAATTGATGGCTTCGCGGGCGATTACGCTGGCAAACCCGACATCGTTGCCGCCTACACTCACTAGCAGGACATTGATGGGGTGGCGCAGGCGCTGGCATCGCCTGATTTCCGCCGCTGCGTTCGTTCTGTTCGGCCAGTCATAGGCGTTCGTTCTGTCGGCGCAAAGGTCGCGTAATGCTTTCACGATCTGGGATGAGTCATCCCTGCCGACGGCTGGATCGCTGCGGGCACCCCACTGGCCGACCAAACCTTCCTGCACGGCCGCGCCCGTACAAGCATAGCCAAGATAGGTCACGCTGACCTGGGGCTGTTCCAATGCGATCTGCAGCGCCGCGCGAAGCTGATGCGAGTAGAGCGAGCGATGACATTGTTCATTGAGCCATTTTGCCTTGACGCCGAGGCTGCCGCCGCGCCCGGGAACCGTGCCCTCACTCAGCGGATATAGACGATACCCTGAACGCTTGGGAGAGGAGCCGTTGTAGTTGTTGTGCTTGTCGACAAACTGTACCGGGCGATCTGGATTGCCTTCGCCTGCGGCAAATGAATCGCCCATGCCGACGATGACGGCGCGGTGCGCTTTCTGAGCGTCGGAGCGTGCGATCTCCTGGCCATTTGCCTTCACGGAAAGTGCGAAGTTTTGTTCGAATTCGATAGGGGGCAATTTCATCTTGCCCTCGCAAGCGCCGCTACCAATCGTATTGCCATTCACGAGCCATTCGCAGCTCTGCCCCTTGGGGGCCTCCTTCAACCAGGCGATGGCGGTCGTTTTACGCTGATCGATGAAGTTCTCGTCATTGTTCAGCATGCAACCGCGGTGGCCAGATTTTGCTTCGTCGAAGCAAGTGTGCTCGACAAGGCTGGAAGTCCAGCCGCTATGCTCGACTAGATCCTTGGGACCGAAGATATCCGGCAACTCTCGGCGGGCCGCCAAATCCTCCATCTGGCGCTCCAACGCTATGACGGGTTCATCACGGCGTTGGGCTTCGGGTAATTGCGCATAGATGTCCGCAAGAGTAGTGAAGAAGAACTCGTCCTTGAAGAATGGAAAACGGTTGACGATTTCCCACTCGATTGAGGCGGCGGCGACGGCGGAAGATGAGAGGGGGATTGCGCTGATGACCGGCAGGACGATCACGGCAAGCAAGCGTACAAGTGCAATCGGCGTTGGCCGGCTATGGGCAACCATGTTCGACATGAAGTCCCCCGACCTTCAAGAGCTGATACCAGCTTGCATAATGTTTGCCCTGTCATTCCCGGCCGAGCGCAGCGAGGGAAGGGAATCCAGGGGCCAAAGTCGAGCCTTGACGCCCCTGGATTCCCTTCCCACCGCCTTCGGCGGCGCCGTCGCCCCGACTTGCATCGCAAGTCGGGGCTGAGAATGACAGCCCGACAGTTTGCATACACAGGTCAAACATTATGCAAGCTGGTATGACCGGCGAATTTTCGCGAAGGCGCGTGACGCTGTCGTGATACGCAACGTCATCGATCTTGGCTCCAGCGGCTGTTGCGGACGATGATATTTTGGGAAGGCCGGCGGCACCGAGAGTTGTTTCGAGGATAGCCTCAACCGGCTATGCCCAGGGGGCCGCGAAATCGACGGATCTGCGGTGCCGCTACGGTGGCCGGCGCGGTCGCGGCAATAAAAATGGCCGGATGAACCGGCCATTTTCACGAGTAAGACGCTTGGCCTCTTGCAGGCGCGCCCGTTACATCATGCCGGTCGCCTTGGCGAGCATAAGGGCGACGATGCCGCCGATCACCGGGCCGACGACAGGCACCCAGGAATAGCCCCAGTCCGAACCGCCCTTGCCGGGGATCGGCAACACGGCGTGGGCGATGCGCGGACCGAGGTCGCGGGCCGGATTGATGGCATAGCCGGTGGGACCGCCAAGCGAGACGCCGATGCCCCAGACCACCATGCCGACGATGAAGGGGGCGAGATAACCCGGCGTTGCCACGGCCTTGGAGCCGATGGCCGCGACCACGAACAGCAGGGCGAAGCCGCCGATGATTTCCGTCACCAGATTGGCGCCATAGTTACGAATGGCGGGACCGGTGCAGAAAACGGCGAGCTTGAGACCCTGGTCTTCGGTTTCGCCCCAATGCAGCAGATGGGCGAGCCAGACCAGGATCGCACCGATGAAGGCGCCGATGAACTGGGCCGCGATGAACGGGACGACATTGTTCCAATCGCCGGTCGCAGTGGCGAAAGCGAGGGTCACCGCCGGATTGAGGTGGCCCGGGGCACCCGCCGCAACGGCGACGAGCACGCCGCAGAGCACGGCGAAGGCCCAGCCGGCGGTGATGACGATCCAGCCGGAGTTCTGGCCCTTGTTCTTGGCCAGCAGCACATTGGCGACCACGCCGTCACCGAACAGGACGAGCGTAGCGGTGCCCATGAGCTCGCCAATAAACCCAACTGCCATGGTATGTTTCCTCTTGTTATGGGGCGGCACCCCCCGGTGCGGCCCTTTTGCCGGTGTTGATCAGTCGACCCAGTCGAGCGAGCGGCTGACGGCCTTGTTCCAGGCGCTGAAGAGCTTGCTGCGCTGCTCTTCCTTCATCATTGGATGCCAGCGCTTGTCGACGCCCCAGTTTTCCGAGATGTCCTTGGTGGAGTTCCAATAGCCCGTCGCCAGGCCGGCCGCGTAGGCCGAACCCAATGCAGTCGTCTCGATGACCTTGGGACGCACCACCGGAACATTGAGGATGTCGGACTGGAACTGCATCAGGAGTTCATTGACGACCATGCCGCCATCGGTCCGCAGCTCCTTGATCTGAACGCCCGAATCCTTGGTCATGGCGTCGAGCACTTCGCGGGTCTGATAGGCGGTCGCCTCCAGTGCGGCGCGCGCGATATGGCCCCTATTGGCAAAGCGTGTCAGGCCGGCGATCACGCCGCGGGCGCTCTCCTTCCAGTGCGGCGCGTAGAGGCCGGAGAAGGCCGGCACGAAATAGACGTCGCCATTGTCCTTCACGGTATTGGCGAGAGACTCGATCTCTGGTGCGGTTTTCACCAGGTTGAGGTTGTCGCGCAGCCACTGCACCAGAGCGCCGGCGATGGCGATCGAGCCTTCCAGGGCATAGACGGGCTTGTTGTCGCCGAGCTTGTAGCCAAGCGTGGTCAGCAGGCCGGCCGTCGAGTGGAAGGGCTTGTCGCCGGTGTTCATCAGCATGAAGCAGCCGGTGCCATAGGTGTTCTTCGCCTCGCCCGGCTGCAGGCAGGCCTGGCCGAACAGGGCGGCTTGCTGGTCACCGAGGATGCCTGCCACCGGGATGTCGGCCAGCACGCCGGTGCATTTGCCGTAGACTTCGCTGGAGGAGCGGATCTGCGGCAGGCAGGCCCGCGGGATGTCGAACAGGTTGAGAATATCGGCATCCCAGTCCAGCGTCTCCAGGTTCATCATCTGGGTACGCGAGGCATTGGTGACGTCGGTCAGGTGCAAGCCACCCTTGGTGCCGCCGGTGAGGTTCCACACCAGCCAGGTGTCGAGGTTGCCGAAGAGGAGGTCGCCCGCTTCTGCCGCCTTCTGGGCGCCGGGCACGTTGTCCAGCAGCCAGCGCAGCTTCAGGCCTGAGAAATAGGTTGCCAGCGGCAGGCCGGTCTTGGCGCGCAGGCGATCCTGGCCGCCATCCTTGGCGAATTTGCCCACGAGCTTATCGGTGCGGGTGTCCATCCAGACAAGGGCGTTGTGCACCGCCGCGCCGGTCTTGCGATTCCACAGGACCGCCGTCTCGCGCTGGTTGGTGATACCTACCGATGTGAGGTTGGCCGTGGTCAGTCCCTTCTTTTTCAGGGCTCCGGCAATCACGCTCTGGGTGTTGCGCCAGATCTCTGCCGGATCATGCTCGACCCAGCCGGGCTTGGGATAGATCTGCTCATGTTC
Organism: Labrys sp. F242; assembly: GCF_057813875.1. Lineage (NCBI taxonomy): Bacteria > Pseudomonadati > Pseudomonadota > Alphaproteobacteria > Hyphomicrobiales > Xanthobacteraceae > Labrys > Labrys sp. F242. The sequence goes on from NZ_JBVASG010000001.1 coordinate 1,633,033, forward strand.
CTTCTGGTCGACGGAGATGATCTCGCCGCGACGGTCGAAGATGATGAAGCGAGTACTGGTCGTGCCTTGATCGATGGACCCGACATATTTGGTCATGCTTTCCTCCTCGATATGTTCTTGCAGTCCGGTTTGGTCTCAGAACGAGTTCAGTGGGGAACGGGCGCCTTCTGCCTGGCGGCGAGATAGGCGGAGATGTCACCGGCCACCTCGGGCGGCAGATGCAGGCCGAGCTTGGAACGGCGCCAGAGAATGTCCTCGGCGGTCACGGCCCATTCCTGGTCGGCGAGATAGTCGATCTCGGCGGCCGTAAGGCCCTTGCCGAAATCGCGGCCGAGATCGGCCATGCTGTTGGCGCCTTCCAGGAATTTGAGGACGCGCGTGCCGTATGCCTTGGCAAGACGCCGGGCGAGGGCAGGGGACAGGAAGGGCTTGCGCGCCATCAGCGAGCGGATGAAGGCGTCGAGATCGGCGTTGGGCATGTCGCCGCCTGGCAGGGGCGCGTCCGCGGTCCAGGGCTTGCCCCTGGCGCCAAGCGTCTTCTCGATATGTTCGAGGATCGATTCCGACAGGCGGCGATAGGTGGTGATCTTGCCGCCGAAGATATTGATCAGCGGCGCACCGTCGATCATTTCCTCCTTGATCACATAGTCGCGGGTGGCTGCCTGGGCGGCCGTGGCGTGATCGTCATAGAGGGGGCGCACGCCCGAATAGGTCCAGACGATATCGGCGGGCGTGATTTCCTTGGCGAAATACTCGCTCGCCGCCTTGCACAGATAGTCCGTCTCGCTGGGCGTGATCGCGACCTTGGCCGGGTCGTCCTTGTAATCCTGGTCGGTGGTGCCGATCAGGGTGAACTCGTCCTCATAGGGAATGGCGAAGATGATACGGCCATCGGGGTTCTGGAAGATGTAGCAGCGGTCGTGGTCGAAGAGCTTGGGTACGATGATATGGCTGCCCTGGACCAGGCGCACCTGGTTCGGCTCCTTGTGCGCGACCACGTCCGCCAGCACCTTGTCGACCCAGGGACCAGCCGCATTGACGACAAGGCGGGCGGTGACCTCGTTCTCCGCACCATTGGTCTGATCCAGCAGCCGGAGGCGCCATAGGCCGCTGTCGCGACGCGCAGCGACGACCTTGCAGCGAGTGCGGACGACGGCGCCGCGGTCGGCGGCATCGCGGGCATTGAGGGCCACGAAACGGGCGTCATTCACCCAGCAGTCGGAATATTCGAAGGCCTTGGAGAAGATCGGCTTCAACGACTTGCCGGCCTCGTCGCGCCGAAGGTCCAGCGTCCGGGTGGGTGGCAGCTTCTTACGGCCGCCGATATAGTCGTAGAGGAAAAGGCCGATCCGCAGCATCCAGGCCGGGCGCAGGCCTTTGAAATAGGGCAGCACGAAACGCAGCGGGTGGACGAGGTGTGGGGCGTTGTGCCAGACGATCTCGCGTTCGGTGAGAGCCTCCCGCACCAGGCGGAACTCGTAATATTCGAGATAGCGCAAGCCGCCATGAATCAGCTTGGTAGCCTTGGAGGACGTGCCGCTGGCCAGATCGTTCATCTCGGCCAGATAGACTGAATAACCCCGCCCGACGGCGTCGCGGGCAATGCCGCAGCCATTGACGCCCCCACCGATGACGAAGACGTCGAAGATGTCGTTGGAGGATGCCTGCTCGCTCATCGGGCGACACCGCGGATCGTGACGGCAGTCAGGATGTCGATCGGGCGTGGCGAGATGGCTTGAACCATTGCGTTCCGTCTCCCTGCATTTCGCCCCTCATCGGCGAGGGCGTCATATTCGGGAGGCATGTTGGCGCGGTTTGGTATTTTCGCAATAGAAAATTTTACCTTTCGTTTCCCGGAAAACGAAAATGACAAACTGTTCCAAAAGTGAAACCTCTTTGAGGCGTCAATAATAAGATACCGACAGCATATGAGAGATTTCTTGGTTTAGGCTGCGGATTTGGCCCGCACACGTCGCATCGTGGATAGTTTAGGTAAAATAATAGGGACTCGAATGTTCCTTCGAATTTTAAATCACAATCAATGGGTGTTGAAATTTGAATCGTCGCGTGACTGTTATTTTCGCAATGCTCCAATTCGAAAGGAGCCGCGGGCTGTTTTTTTCATGACAAACTGTGTCACAAATCAAGCCGGCCCTCTTCGAGGACGGCCCAACACAGCGATGCCGGTCAGGCGCTGGCGATATGAAGCTCCGTGCCGCTGGTCGCCAGCAATTCGGTGAGCGCCCGAGGCGGCGCCTTGTCGACGAAGACGGCGCTGACTTCGGTGATCGACGCCATGCGCAGGAGTGGTCTGCGCTGGAACTTGGTGTGGTCGGTGACGAGATAGGTCTTGCGCGCATTGTGCAAGATGGTCTGGGCGGCGCGGATCTCGTCATAGTCGAAATCGAGCAACGTGCCGTCGGTATCGATGCCACTGATGCCGATGATGCCGATATCGACACGAAATTGACTGATCATGTCCACGCAGGCCGGGCCGAGCACGCCGCCGTCGCGGTTGCGCACCGAGCCGCCAGTGATGGTGATCTCGAAATCGGTGTGCCGCGAGAGAATCGTCGCCACGTTGAGATTGTTGGTGATCACCCGCAGATCCTGGTGATGGATCAGCGCGGCGGCCACCGCCTCGGTGGTGGTGCCGATATTCATGAAGATGGAGACATGATCGGGTACGTGGCGCGCCACCAGCTTGGCGATCTGCTCCTTCTCCGCCTGGTTCATGATCTGGCGGGCACTGTAGTCGATATTGGCGACGCTGGAGGGTAGGCCGCCGCCGCCGCGATAGCGCGCCAGCCGCCCCTCGTCACTCAAATCGTTGAGATCGCGCCGGATCGTCTGAACGGTGACATTGAACCGGCCCGCCAGCATTTCAACGCCGACGAAGCCGTGCTGACGCACCAGATTGACGATGGCTTCGCGTCGTTCCTCAACGCTAAGAGCTGCGGATACATCGGCGGGCGGCGGGCTGGACGACATGGCGGATCACGCGAAGACGAGGAATGCAGGTGAGCCTGGTTTGTCGCATGGAATGCCGTTTGCGGCCAGTGAGCCCATGCGGGCGCCGGCTATGCAGGCCTGCCTCGGTGGGGCGGCACGCTTCTCGGCAGAAGGAGCGGGGCTTATAGGCCCGCTCGTTTGGCCTCGTTCCACAATCCGTCCATTTCTTCCAGGCTCGACTGGGCCGGAGCCGTGCCCTTCTCGCTCAGGCGAGCCTCGATGAAATGAAAGCGCTTCTCGAATTTAGCATTGGCGCCGCGCAGCGCACCTTCTGCGTCGACATGAGCATGGCGGGCAATATTGGCGACAGCAAAAAGCAGATCGCCGATTTCAGCCGCCAACGCGTCTTTGCCGGCTCCCTCGTCGAGGGCGGCCTCGATCTCGTCAGCCTCTTCGCGCACTTTGGCGAGCACCATGCGAATGTCGTTCCAGTCGAATCCGACCTTGCCCGCCTTCTCCTGCAGCTTGACCGCCCGCGTCAGGGCCGGCATGGCGGCGGGAACGCCTTCGAGGGCACTCGTCGGGCCAACCGGCGGATGGCGGTGCGCGCGTTCGGCCTTTTCCTGCGCCTTGATCTCCGCCCATAGTTTCTTCACCTCCGCCGGCGGCAGGTTCCGGGCCTCGCCGAAAACATGCGGATGGCGACGGATCAGCTTGGTGGTGATCGCCTCGACGACATTGCCGAAATCGAAAAGACCTTCCTCGCGTGCCATCTGGGCGTGAAACACCACCTGCAGCAGGAGATCGCCAAGCTCGTCAGTGAGATCAGCCATGTCGCCGCGCTGGATCGCATCAGCGACCTCATAGGCTTCTTCGATCGTATAGGGGGCGATGCTGTCAAAATCCTGTTCAAGATCCCAGGGGCAGCCGGTGCCGGGAGTGCGCAAGGCGGCCATGATATCGAGCAGGCGCTCGATGTCCCGACTGGGAGCAACGGCAGTACTCGATTTGGCGGTGCTGTTCATCCAGGTCCTCCCACGGCTTCCGAAAGCGCCTTGCGATTGGACGGAATCACCTGGAACCGCAAAGGCGCATCGAAACAAAGAGCGTTTTGCTAGAGCGCACTGTCCTCTAAAGCAAACGGGGTTCGAACGGAATGCTCGTCGTGCCGGTGCCTCGTTTCGCCGCGCTTGTGTCTTCCTCGACATCTCTGCCGGGCTTGAGCGGGCTTTTGCGTGTCAGATCGGTGATTTTCACGCTCCGATCGGCTGCGACTGAGACCGAAGAGATCGCGCAGATGACAGTACCCGTCACAAAGCTTGGGGCTCGTTGCGATTTTACCTTGATTGCCGGAACGGGATTGTCTATCCGGAGGGCATTGGAGACGTGGCCGAGAGGCTGAAGGCACTCGTTTGCTAAATGAGCATACCCCACAAGGGTATCCAGGGTTCGAATCCCTGCGTCTCCGCCACCCCCCTTCCCATGACATCCATATTGCCACGCAAGGGATGCAATCGAAGAGGCCATAGCGTCGCGCATCGCTGACGGCGAAGATATCCCGCCAGCCGATCGTGTGGAGCCCCGGAGCGTCACATGGTTCGACCCTACCTGGGGATACAGCTGAAAGTGCAGCTTTACACGGCTCTTCGTGCGGCCGGCATCACCCGCGCGGAACTGGCGCGCCGGCTTGGCTGGCAGCGGGAGTCCGTGGACCGCCTATTCCGGCTTGATCATGCGTCAAAGCTTGATCAGATCGATGCGGCGTTTGCTGCGCTGGGGCTGAACATAGAAATTCAGGTGCGGAGTGGCCCGGCCGCCCGATCGGGTGGAGCGGCGGCCCTGCCGGTGACTGCGCCGACAGGAGCACTTAGCTAAGGCGATCAGAATTTGTAGTTGACGCCGAGGCGTACGACGTTTGTTGTGACGTCGTGCTTATGCGAATAGCAAAGATCGGTAGCGAAGTTGTTGCACGAAGATGATTTTGTGCTTCCAAAGTCGGCATAGAGGTATTCAAGCTTCACTGACCAATGATCGTTAATTGCTTGCTCGACGCCGGCCCCAATGGTCCAACCGGATTTGAATTCCGATTTTGACACACCCTGGAAACTACCCGGATAAACTGACGAGTCACGAAAATCCAACTGTGTTCCCGCCCAACCGCCGGTGGCATAGATGAGTGTCTGATCAAATGCATAACCAAGGCGAACGCGGGCGGTATATAATCCCGTCGCTTTTCCAGTCTGGGTAACCGAATTGCTAGGGAAATCGGGGAGAAGGCTGCGGGTTTTGGAGAATGATTTCTGGTAGAAGTCGGCATCAGCTTCTGCACCGACTACGAAATGCCCTTGCTGCCAATTGTAGCCGATCTGAGCGCCGCCAAGGAAACCGTCAAGGTCGTAAGAGTGGTTGGTGAGCGACTGCCGTAGCGCAATAGCGTCAGGGTCATCGCCTCCGCTGGTGTGCCGCCACCCTTCTTCAGACTTGATCATGGCATACCCGGCGTTCACGCCAGCATAAAAGCCCGTCCAACTGAAGGGCGCCGCTACCGGTGAAGTTGGCTCAATGGCTGCTGGCGCGAGATCCGCAGCCATAGCCGAAACCGAGAGGCACACCAGAGCAGAAGCGGCGAAGAGAAACTTGCGCATGGCTACAATCCAAGAGAGTACTCCCCATCAATAACTTTAAGAGGAGATAAAATCTGTTGCCGATTGGCAACATTTCGAAAAAATTATGTGTATTAATATTTGAAAATTCCTATGTCGTAGAGAAAAATACAATATTTATAGTATGTTTTGCCGTGTTCGTGGGCATAGTTGGAATAACAAAGGCGAAGAGCCCTGATGGGGCCAGTTTTTTCCTCCTATTAAGAAACGGCGAGCGGGGTTGATCACAAGACGGCGTCCTCCCTTCGCGCATCTGGGGAAATTCCCCAGATGCCAACTCAGCACTAGGTAGAGCGCAACGGCACGACATACCTTCAAGATACGTCAAACATCGGCCGGGCGCGGGCTGGCCGCTCGGAGTCCCCGGTTACGCCGGCCGGGGCGGTTGCTCCCTTTAGGTGACGCTCGCGATGCGCACAAAGTGTCATCGCCTCAATGTATCCACGTGATGTCGTGTCGCGTTTGTACATTTTCGGGAACATTCATCTTATCGAACAGTTATCGGATCCTCTTTGATGAGGATTTCTGAATGAAAAAATCAAAAGGCAAGGGAACTGATGGCGGCCCACCGAAGAGCGCCCTTACGGTAACATCAGACCTTTACTATAGAATGAGAGCAGATACGCAAAGATCGCTGAAGCGGCAACAATTGTCGGACAGCAAGTCCCCGCCAGCCAGAGCCCGCTCACAAGACGCGGCCGAAAGATCTCTTTTGTCCATGAGAGAGGATATGGGGCTCTCGCGTGAGAAGCTAGCCAGTTTGGCGGGTGTATCTGTCGCCGATATTTCCCGAATTGAATACGGTGACACAGGTCTGCCGCTTTCAATATACCTTAAGCTGGCCGAAATACTTAATGTAAGCGTCGATCAATTCAAATACGATCGACATAAATATTAAAATATACTCCTATATGTATGTTTATTTTGGAAAAAATATGAAAGTTATTTAGCAAATACACCGATACTATTTAATTATAGAGAGAATATTGGGAACTAAATTCAAAGATCTGTTCTGTGCGATAGTCTCTATCGCATGGATTTTGGGGCTCTTCTGCATCTGTTTTGCTATTTGGTCTCTGGTTTCATTTTCTTCAACTGCGCTAGCTTCACTTATACGCAGCCTGCGTGACCACTGACTCACGTTGGGGATTCCCAAGCAGTCGAAAGTCTGAATCTATGGGCCCTTGAATGGAGGGGGTGAGCATGGGCTTGGCGATCGGCTTGGCGAGCGGATTATGACGGAGCGGCGTTGCGGCGATTGGCACGGACGTCGAGAAGTGGGAACCGAGCGCGGCGCCTGCTGGCCTTGGCCGCGATTTACGACGGCGGGAGCCGGAGCGCGGCAGCACGGATCGGCGGCGTGGGCTTGCAGATCGTGCGTGACTGGGTGGTTCGGTCCAATGACCGTGGCCCGGGCGGCCTCCTGGATGGCAAGGCCTCCGGCCCTCGATCCCGGCTCAACGATGCCCAGCGCCAGGCGCTGGTCGAGATTGTGGAAAGTGGCCCGATCCCAGCGATCCATGGCGAGGCTTTGCCGCCGAGTTGGCAAAGGTCAGGGCAACCCTTCCGAAGGGCACGCCCATAGAGATATGGTTTCGCTGCGCGTCCTCCGGATCAGGACGAAGCGCGCATCGGTCAGAAGAACAAGATCACTTGGCGCTGGGCGCGGCGCGGAACCCGACCGTCTGCGCCGAAGGATCAGAGGACCAAATCGGCCTACGTCTTCGGCGCGATCTGCCCTGAACTGGGCAAGGGCACCGGCCTGGTCCTGCCCTTCTGCAATACCCAAACCATGTCGCTGCATCTGGCCGAAGTATCGTTGGCTGTCGCGCCCGGCGCTCACGCGGTCGTGCTGGTGGATCAGGCTGGCTGGCACACAACCAACAAGCTTGGGATGCCCGGCAACATCAGCATCATCTCGCTGCTTGCCAAATGGCCCGAGCTGAACCCGGCTTTCGCGAAGCGAAGGCGCTTCGCTGTCGCCCGAGGGGTCGAGAACATCTGGCAGTTCATGCGCGAAAACTGGCTCTCCAACCGCGTCTTCACATCCCACGACAATATCGTCGACCATTGCTGCCAGGCCTGGAACAAGCTCATCGACCAGCCTTGGCACATCATGACCATCGGACGTCGCAAAGGGCCTATGGGTTCTGATCAGCGCAGGTTGGTATAAGCTGCCGATCCGGATTCGATTCCGTGCGTGGCTGCCATCGTCGCCGATTCGCGGGCAGGGGGAATCCACACAAATTTGGAGTCCATATCGTCCCTAAAACCCGAGTTTTCAGTGGGGAAGAAAGTAGGGAAGCGGTTTAATGGTAATAAAATATATCAATACAAACAAATCAATAGAAGAATTTTTAGGCGCTGCGTCTCCGCCACCCCCCCGTTCATTCAGATATCTGCTCGACATGTTCTGACTTTGTCTTGGGCCGATCGGTATCGTGGGGGCGTGATGGCCCCCTGTTCACCCGATCGTCGTCGCTTGATCGTGAGAGGCGTATTTGCTTTGTGGTATTATGATGCGTCCAGCCTGGCGTAAATCGATATAATTCGACCTTCACTTCCTAAAGGGAGTTTGGGCTATGGACAGGTAGATTTTCCATGTAGCATCGTTATGCTAACAATGCCGTTCAAGAGTTTACGGGTGTTATTTCTGCCGGGCGACGATAGCAAGGCTAGTGTCCAGGCGCAGACTTATCTCGCGAAAGCTTAACGGAAAACAGAACTTTTTTGGGGAAGGAGAGTGCGCTCTCTTTCCCCGTATTTCTTTTAAATAGGCAATTCATCCCAGTGCATCCGCGGGGCGGGAGACGGATGCCGTAATGCGGGCCAGTCGGCAGCAGGGTAGCGAATCGGCGCCCGTGGACGTCTGGACAAAAGAAAACCCCACCGGATGGCAGGGTGTTCGTGCAGGCTAAAACCTGATGGAGGCTGCTCATGCCCTGCTACACCGCGCAAATGCCACCTCGGGCGCTCGGGTGTTGGGCTAAACGCTTACGAGCAGTGTGCCGGGCTCAGCGCGGGAACGGCGTATCCGGCCCGACGACGTAAGCCGGACGGCGGTCGGCCTGGCCGTAGTCACTGGCGCAGGCTGCCAAGCCAGCCAGGACGAAAACGGCGGTGAGGATCTTGAGAATTGTCATTGTCGCTTCCATTTTTTCGGACAGCAGCGATGTAGGTCTAACACCGAACCATTACCGAGGGCACTTTTGTTTTCATCGCATAATGCTGCGAAACCGTAAACGTTTCATGCTGGCAATCCCGGTTCTTGCCGTTTTTTTGACCTCTTGTCATGTATCGATTGAAGGCTGGTGCTAGGGTGCTACCACTGAGTAGTGGTAGCCGCTCGACTGCCATCGCGACGCTCTTGCCGCAATTCTCTATCCAGGAAGGTTTGTGACGCACGGAACTGTCCGCTGCCCCATCCATGATCCATAACAGCCATCAGGATGGCTCGCCTGCAGCGTGATAAACGCTCCCGTCACGGAGACTATTGAATGTGTCATGTGCGTTTCGGCACCTCGTTTCCGATCCTGACGGGGCCTAGTGCCGCTGTGCCGGTTCACAGCCGGTCCTGAACGTCCACCGCTCTTTCATCGACCCAAGCGTGCGCACCTCATGATTTTGCGTTAAGAGTGCGCCGCGAAACGGCTTCCCACCCACTGAAGGAAACTCCATGCAACTTCTTCGCATGAAACGCCGCAGTCCCGCCGCCAGGCTGGCCTTTCGGAGCACGCTACTGGCCGCGACGCTGCTGAGCGCTCCCGCCTTTGCGCAGGGCGTATCGGCGGATGGCGCCAAGCAACTGCAAGACAGCCTGGCCAAGACGTTCGGCAGCGGCCTTTTCGAGAAGGGCATCCTGTCCATCACCCCGCAGGGCAGCGCCTATGCCGTGAAGCTTGATCTGGCCTCCACCCTGGCCCAGCTCAAGGGAGCCGGCGTCACTGCGAGCTTCGATCCGATCACCTATCTGGCCACACCCAATTCGGACGGCACCTATGCGGTGACCAGCGATTCGCCGATCAACTACAATTTCAGCGGCACACAGGGCGACAAGCCTTTCGCCATGAAGGTTGCGGCGCCTTGCAAGTCGGCAGGCGTGTTCGATCCGAAGATCTCGACCTTCTCGACCTATGAAGTGACCTGCGCCTCGATGGCGATGGACATGGAGGATCCCGAGAGCACCGTGACCGCGAGCATGGGCGCGATCACCTCCAAGCTGACCGGAACCGCCGGCAGTGGTGGGGGCGTCAACATCAGCACCACCGGCTCGGCCACCGATTTCGTCGAGAACATCGTCGGCAAGACCAAGCCCCTTACCATCAAGGTTTCGGCCAAGTCGCTGGCCTCTGATGGAAAGGTCGACAATCTCCAGCTTACGACAGTGCTGGAATTCATTGGCATGGCCGCCAATTCCAAGGATCCCAAGGAATTGATCGGCAAGCAGGCCGAGATCAAGCAGAAGCTGACTGCAGCCCTGCCACTGTGGAACAACCTGTCCGGCACGACCAAGCTGAATGAGGTCACCGTCGAGACGCCGTTGGGTCCGGTCAAGCTCGGAAGCCTGAGCTACGGCGTCGGCATGACCGGCGCGGTCAAGGATGCCTCCTATGGCATTGACATCAAATATGATGGCTTGGCGTTGCCGCAGTCCCCGGCCATTCCGGGTTGGGTGGCTCCGCTGGTTCCGGGCGAGGGCAATATCGACGTGAAGTTCGAGGGCGTCGACCTCGAGGCCATCGCCAAGCTGGCGATCGAGAATTTCGATGCGAGCAAGGATCCGCCGATCCCCAACGAACTGACGCCGCAATTCCTGGCTCTCTTCATGGCCGGACAGCCGCATGTGACCCTGGCGCCCAGCACCTTCACCGCCCCGGCCGGAGCGGTGAGCGCGGAAGGCAAGATGAGCGTCATGCCGAGCCAGAAGGGCAAGGTGACGATTTCGGCCACCAATCTCGACCAGATCATTGCGGCCGTGAACAACGCCCAGGTTCCCAACAAGGAATCGGCCCTGATGGGCATCGCCCTGATCAAGGGGCTGGCCAAGACCGGTGCTGACGGCAAGGCCGTCTGGGACGTCGACTTCGACGCGGCAACCAAGGCCGTGAGCGTCAATGGCCAGGTGCTCAGCGCCGGCAACGGCGGTGGAGCCGCACCTGGTGCCGGCGGCGGTGACGAAGGCGGCGACGATGAAGGCGAGGGCGACAACGCTCAATAAGGAGCGATTGTCGATCCCAAGGTCGATGCAATGAATGGGGGCAGGCGCGAGCCTGCCCCTTTCGTTTGGAACCAACGGCTTTTCGCCAACGAGACGGAATCGCCTGGACTTGTAGAGACGTGCCGGAACGCAGCGTTGGGACAAGCGTTAGCATGTGAACACGCTTTGCTCGCGGCCAACGCCAAAGGGAGAGATCGAGAGCCAAAGAAAAACCCCCGCGGATCGCTCCACGGGGGTGATGATTTCGGCCTCGAAGGAAAGGCTTAGTCGGCCTTGGCTTCACCAGCCGCTTCGGCCGAAGCCGGCTGCTGGGTCGGTTCGGCGGCGCGCGCATTGTGCATCGGGCGGATCGTCTGGAAGGAGGCGCGCTCCTGAACTGCCGGACGGCCGGTCAGGCTGACGACGTCACGGCGGATCGAGGCGATCAACTCGCGGATGGAGCCGCTGTCGCCGTCGGGACGATATTCCTCGCCGAGCACGTCCAGCTTGGCGCAGAGCTCGACGGCGTTCTTGGCGGGGGCGCGGGAGATCGAATTGGCGATGGAGCGCAGCTCGGAGACCAGTTCGTCGCGCAGCCCCTTCTGGTCATCCGCATCGATGATCGGGGAAGCGAGCATGCCGCGCAAAGCGGCGCGCCGCAAACCCAGAGCCGCTACCGTGTTGGCTCCGTCGGTCGCTTCGCGCTGTTGTCCTGGTCCTGCCATTTTGCTGCCCTCGTATGGAACTAAGAATGAGTGTGCGGCTCCCCTGCACGCCCAATGTGGCGAAAGAGCGATGACGGAAAGCGCGGTTCTGATTTTCGACCTGCTTGTTGGGCAAGTTATCGGGCAAAGGCAAGGTTTTCTTGGCCAGATGGCGCAGATTCCCACATGATTCGAGGCGGAACGACAGACTGCGGTGTGGTGTGGTCTTTGGGGCGGTTTGGTAAGCGGATCGTTAAGGCGGGTGCTTGCATTCCGCGAACAAATGTGGAACAAAACTAATTGTGCACGAAGCCAATTCCCTTGCAGGCGTGGCGCCGGGAGCATGCTAGAGCAGAAATGATGGAGGCGCCTTTCGGGGGGCCATGGGGCGTGCAGGGCGGTTCGGCCGGCACGCTGTGAAGCGAAGGAAGGAAGCCTCGATGTCGGGCTCGGTGAACAAGGTCATTCTGGTCGGTAATCTCGGCCGCGATCCTGAAGTGCGGCGGCTCAATTCGGGCGAGCCGGTCGTCAACCTCCGTATCGCCACGACGGAAAGCTGGCGCGACAAGGCCACCGGCGAACGCAAGGAGAAGACCGAGTGGCACAGCGTGGTCATCTTCAACGAGGGGCTGGCACGCATCGCCGAGCAATATCTGAAGAAGGGTGCCAAGGTTTACCTCGAGGGCCAGCTGCAGACCCGCAAATACAATGACGCTTCGGGCGTGGAAAAATATTCCACCGAGATCGTGCTGCAGCGCTATCGCGGTGAAATGACACTGCTGGACTCGCGCGGCGGCGGTGGGCAGGGTGAGGGCGCCCGGGACTATCAGGGCAATGATTTCGGCTCGTCGAGCCCGATGGAGCGCCGTCCGGCACCGGCCGGTTCGAGCAAGTTCTCCTCGGCCGACATGGACGACGACATCCCGTTCTGACGTCGGAACAGACCTGTCGACAAGGTGCCTGAAGCGCCGGTCACGTCTCGTGGCCGGCGTCTTGCTTTTTGTGCGCGATCGAAGGCTCGATCATCGCCCTGCCGAGACGGAGAAATGGTGTCGAACGCAGTGCGGGCCCTTATCCGGTCACGATCGCCCTGACGCCATCGACGATGAACTGCACCGCCAGGGCCGACAGGACGATGCCGAGAAGTCGGGTCAGCACGACATTGCCGGTGATCCCCAGAAGCTTGTTGATCACGCCGGCAAGGCGGAAGGAGACGTAGCAGCAGGCCGTCACGAAGGCGATGACGAGGAACAGGGATGCGAATTTGGCCGGCTCGCCATGGGTCTGGGCCGATAGCAACATGACGGCCGTGATGGCGCCGGGACCGGCAATCAAAGGGATGGCGAGCGGGAAGGCAGCGACATTGGAGATGAAGTCCTTGGTGATGGCGGTCTCCGCAGTCTCGTTCTTACGCATGGTGGAGCGGTCGAACACCATTTCATAGGCGATGGCGAAGAGCAGCAGGCCGCCGGCGATACGGAAGGCCGGCGTGGTGATGCCGAGCAGCCTGAGAAAGGGTTCCCCGGCGATGGCAAAGAAGGCGAGCACGCCGAAGCCGATCACGCTGGCGCGCCAGCCGACCGAGTGCTGCTGCTCCTTGTTCATGCCGCGGGTGACGCCCAGGAAGATCGGGCCGAGGCCGGGCGGGTCGACCACCACCAGCAAAGTGACGAGAGCGGCGGTCAGATAGTCCAGAATCGACGTCATCACGCCCCTCGACCGATCATTTGCACGCGCCAAGATTGACGCTGCGGCCCAGCCTGAATATGGCTGTGCCTTCCGCTTGCGGTCGAGAAAAATCAAGCCGCTTCGCACTCCGCTTGGCTTCCCATCCACAAGCAGCAGAAAGAAATCGGATCGAACATGTCAAATCTCTATCCGGCCGAGCTCGTCGCGGCCGCCAATGTCTCTGCCGCCTGGCCATTCGAGGAGGCGAGGAAGCTCGTTGCCCGTCTGCAGAAGCGCGCCGGCGACAAAAAAGAGATCCTGTTCGAGACCGGCTACGGTCCCTCGGGCCTGCCGCATATCGGCACCTTCGGCGAGGTCGCGCGTACCACCATGGTGCGCAATGCGTTTCGCCTGCTGACGGAAGATCGTATCCCGACCCGGCTGATTTGCTTCTCCGACGATATGGATGGCATGCGCAAGATCCCGGACAATGTGCCGGATCCCGAAGCGCTCAAGCCTTATTTGCAGATGCCGCTGACCCGTGTTCCCAATCCGTTTGGCGGCACCTACAAGAGCTTCGGCGATCATAACAACGCCATGCTCCGCCGGTTCCTCGATACGTTCGGGTTCGATTACGAATTCGCCAGCGCGACGGAATACTACACATCCGGCAAGCTCGATGCCGTGCTGCTGAAGGCCGCCGAAAAGTACGACGAGATCATGGCCGTCATGCTGCCGACCCTCGGCGAGGAGCGGCAGGCGACCTATTCGCCGTTCCTGCCGATCTCTCCGAGCAGCGGGCGGGTGCTCTATGTGCCTCTCAAGGACGTGAATGCCAAGGCAGGGACCATCACCTTCACCGACGAGGACGGTGTCGACAAGACGCTACCGGTCACCGGCGGCAAGGTGAAGCTGCAATGGAAGCCGGATTTCGGCGCGCGCTGGGCGGCGCTGGATGTCGACTTCGAGATGTTCGGCAAGGACCACCAGACCAACGCGCCTGTTTATGACGCCATTTGCGAGATCCTCGGCGGCACGGCCCCGGAGCACTATGTCTACGAACTCTTCCTCGACCAGCACGGTCAGAAGATCTCGAAGTCGAAGGGCAACGGCCTGACCATCGACGAATGGTTGACCTATGCCACGCCGGAGAGCCTGGCGTTGTACATGTACCAGTCGCCCCGCTCGGCCAAGAAACTGCATTTCGACGCCATTCCACGAGCCGTCGACGAGTATCTGCAGTTTCTGGGCGGCTTCGGGCGGCAGGATGCAAAGAACCAGCTTGGCAACCCGGTCTGGCATATTCATGGCGGAAATCCGCCGGCGCCGGAGACGATCGGCCAGGAAGGGGCGCGCACCACGATCAATTTCGCGCTGCTGCTCAATCTGGTTGCCGTTGCCAATGCGGAGAACAAGGACGTGCTGTGGGGCTTCCTGCGTCGCCATGCTCCGGACGCATCGCCGCAGACCCATCCGCAGCTCGACAGGCTGGTCGGCTACGCGATCCGCTATTTCCAGGATTTCGTGAAGCCCGCCAAGAGCTATGCCGTGCCGACCGAGGAGGAGAGGGGGGCACTGCAGAAATTGTCCGACGCCCTCGGTGCCCTGCCTGACGATGCGGACGCCGCGGCGATCCAGGAGGCGGTCTACGATGTCGGCCGCGCTCTGCCGCCCTATCAGGACTTCAAGGCCAAGGGCGCCACGCCCGAGCGCCCCGGCGTCTCGCTGGAGTGGTTCAACACCCTCTATCGCATCCTCCTGGGCGAGCAGCGCGGCCCTCGCTTCGGCTCTTTCGCGGCGATCTACGGCATCCCGGAGACGAGGGCACTGATCGCCAAGGCATTGTCGGGTGATCTCGTGCGTGAGCACGAGGCTTTTGTTGCCTCCCGGCAGCCTGGTTGATCTTCAAAAACGGGGGGCTGGCGCAGTTCATGCCAGCTTCCCATATGACAGGGGTAGTCAGCGGGCCTCGCTTCGTGTAGGAACGCGCCCGAATTCTTTCCGGATCAGTTCATGCAAACCGTTCTCATCTCGATCCACCTGATGGTGGTGCTGGCCCTTGTTGTTGTGGTGCTGTTGCAGCGCTCCGAAGGTGGGGGGCTCGGCATCGGCGGCGGAACGGGCGGTTTCATGACCGGACGCGGCCAGGCGAATCTGCTGACGCGGACGACGGCCGGTCTGGCAGCTGCCTTCTTCATTACCAGCCTGCTGCTGACGATTCTCGCCAATCAGCAGAGCCGCCCGGGTGGTTCGCTGCTCGACCAGTATCGTCCGGCCGCGCCGGCCAGCCAGCCGGCCCAATCTTCGCCATCGGCTCCCGCTCAGCCGGCACCGGCGGCTCCGGCCCCGTCCAATGGCGGTTCGGTGTTCGACCAGTTGCAGGGCGGTGGCGAACCGGCTGCGCCGGCCAAGCCGTAACTGTGTAGCCCGGCGGTCATTTGTCGGGCTGAGGACTGTCGCGTCTTTGCGTGAACTGAAAATAATCCTGCGGGCAGCGATTGTCCGCTCGTCGAATCATTGTGTTTTTGTCTAAGTGGGGCTCCATGACGCGGTACATTTTCATCACCGGCGGCGTGGTCTCCTCGCTTGGTAAAGGGCTGGCCTCAGCCGCCCTCGGCGCGCTTCTTCAGGCGCGCGGCTACAAAGTCCGCCTTCGCAAGCTCGATCCCTATCTCAATGTCGATCCGGGCACCATGAGCCCGTATGAGCATGGCGAGGTCTTCGTCACCGACGATGGGGCCGAGACCGACCTCGACCTCGGCCATTACGAGCGCTTCACCGGGCGTCCGGCCTCCAGGGACGACAACATCACCACGGGCCGGATCTATCTCGACATCATCACCAAGGAGCGGCGCGGGGACTATCTCGGCGCCACCATCCAGGTCATTCCCCACGTCACCAACGCCATCAAGGATTTCGTCCTCAAGGGCAATGACGGCGTGGATTTCGTACTGGTCGAGATCGGCGGCACCGTCGGCGACATCGAAGGCCTGCCCTTCTTCGAGGCGATCCGCCAGATCAAGAGCGACCTGCCGCGCGGTGCCTGCATCTACACCCATCTGACGCTGCTGCCCTTCATTCCCTCGGCGGGCGAGCTCAAGACCAAGCCGACGCAGCATTCGGTCGCCGAACTGCGCTCGATCGGTATCCAGCCCGACATCCTGCTCTGTCGTTCCGACCGGGAGATTCCCAAGGAAGAGCGCCGCAAGCTCGCTCTGTTCTGCAATGTGCGCGAAACCGCGGTGATCGAGGCGCGCGACGTCGCTTCGATCTATGACGTGCCGATCGCCTATCACGAGCAGGGCCTGGACACCGAGGTGCTGGCGGCTTTCGGCATCGATGACGCGCCCAAGCCGGATCTGTCGCGCTGGCGCAAGATCTCCCAGACCGTCCACAATCCCGAGGGCGAGGTCACTATTGCCATCGTCGGCAAATATACCGGCCTTAAGGATGCCTATAAGTCGCTGACCGAGGCGCTGACCCATGGTGGCATCGCCAATGGCGTCAAGGTCAAGCTGGACTGGATCGAGAGCGAGATCTTCGAACAGGACGATCCGGCTCCGCATCTGGAGCATGTTCACGGCATCCTGGTTCCCGGCGGCTTCGGCCAGCGCGGCGCCGAGGGCAAGATCAAGGCGGTGACTTTCGCCCGCGAGCGCAAGGTGCCGTATTTCGGAATCTGTTTCGGCATGCAGATGGCGGTGATCGAGGGCGCCCGTTCGCTCGCTGGTATCAAGGGCGCCAACTCGACCGAGTTTGGCGCGACCAAGGAGCCGGTCGTCGGCCTGATGACCGAATGGATGAAGGGCAACGAGCTCGAGCAGCGCGCCCAGGGCGGCGATCTCGGTGGCACCATGCGCCTCGGCGCCTATCAAGCCACGCTGAAGCGGGATTCCAAGATTGCCGATATCTACAACTCGACCTCGATCTCCGAGCGCCATCGCCATCGCTATGAAGTGAATATGAGCTATCGCGAGCGCCTCGAAGACAAGGGCATGGTGTTCTGCGGCACTTCGCCGGATGGCCTGCTTCCGGAGACCATCGAATATGCCGACCATCCCTGGTTTATCGGCGTGCAGTATCATCCCGAACTGAAGTCGCGTCCCTTCGAGCCGCATCCCCTGTTCTCTAGCTTCATCGCGGCCGCCGTCGAGCAAAGCCGGTTGGTTTGACGGGGGGGCGGGTCTTCAGACCCGCCCTTCCTGACAAGACCCTGTTTCAGGCGGGTTAGAAGACCCGCCCCCCGATTCCGACTGGAGCGGCCTCATGTCCCGCGGTCTCGATCATCTCGTTCTTGCCGTTCGCGACCTCGATGCCGCCGCTGCGCATTACCGGGCACTCGGCTTCACGGTCGGCGCTCGCAACAGCCATCCCTGGGGTACCGAGAACCACGTGGTGCAATTTCCGGGCATCTTCCTGGAATTGATCACGGTGGGGGCTGACGGCATCACGGATGCCGCCTGGGCCGATCGCTCCCGCTTCGCCTCTTTCTCCCGCGACTATCTGGCCCGCTTCGGGGACGGCTTCGCGATGCTGGTGGTGGAAGCGCAGGATGCCGCCGCCGACAAACTCAGTTTCGACGAGGCCGATATTGGCGGCTTTGAGCCGTTCTTCTTCGAACGCCAGGCCACGCGGCCGGATGGTTCGGTGGTTCGTGTCGCCTTCACGCTCGCCTTTGCCGCCGACACCGCCATGCCGGCTGCAGGCTTTTTCGCCACACAGCAGCACGAGCCGCAGAATTTCTGGAATCCCGACTTCCAGCGTCACGCGAACGGGGCGGTCAAAGTCGGCGGCATCGTCATACTGGCCGCTGAGCCGGCGGCAACGGTGCCTTTCTTCGAGGCCTTCACGGGGGCAAGGGCGGTCTGCGCCAGCGCCCGCAACATGGCGATCGTCACGCCACGCGGGACGGTCGAGGCGATGTCGCCGGATTGCTATCGCGACGTGCTGGGCCTGGAGCCCGATTTGTCGCTGGCCCACGGACCGCGTCTGGCTGCCTTCAAGGTGACGGCACCGCTCGAAGCCGTCGCTGCCCGCCTGGATGAGGCAGGCATTCCCTTCATCCGCCACCGCAAGCATCTGGCCATCGCGGCCGCCGACAATTTCGGCACCGCCCTGATTTTCGAAGAGCCCAAGACTTGATCGGAGGGGTACGATTTCCAGGATCGTAGACGCCTCGCCTGACGCAATCGCGCATCTATCTCGTTAAAATCAGCGCATTAGGGGCGAGACGCCTGATGCCCCGTAGCATGCGCCAAGCTTGCCTTCGACTGCCGCCAGCCTTATCTCCGCGATATCGATCAACCTCAGGAGCGCTCATGACCGCCGCCAATCCCGTCGTCTCCCTCGGCAAGCTTCGCATCGGCAATGCGCTCCCGCTCACCGTGATCGCCGGCCCCTGCCAGATGGAGAGCCGCGAGCATGCCATGGAAATGGCTTCGGCCATCAAGGAGATCACGGACAAGCTTGGATTGGGTCTGATCTACAAGAGCTCCTTCGACAAGGCCAACCGCACCTCCGCCAAAGGAGCCCGCGGCGTCGGCCTCGACAACGCACTGCCGATCTTCGCCGAGATCCGCGAGAAGTTCGGCCTGCCGGTGATCACGGACGTCCATGAAAACGATCAATGCGCCAAGGTCGCTCAGGTCGTCGACGTGCTGCAGATTCCCGCTTTTCTTTCGCGCCAGACCGATCTCCTGGTGGCCGCTGCCCGCACCGGGCGGGTCGTCAACGTCAAGAAGGGGCAGTTCCTGGCGCCCTGGGACATGAAGAATGTCGTCGCCAAGATCACCGAGGCGGGCAATCCCAATGTGCTGGTGACCGAGCGTGGCGCCTCCTTCGGCTATAATACGCTGGTGACCGACATGCGTGCGCTGCCGATCATGGCCGAGCAGATTGGCGCGCCCGTGGTGTTCGACGCCACCCATTCGGTGCAGCAGCCGGGCGGACAGGGGACGTCGAGCGGTGGCCAGCGCGAATTCGTGCCGGTGCTGGCCCGCGCTGCCGTGGCGGTGGGCGTGGCCGCCGTCTTCATCGAGACGCATCAGGATCCTGATCACGCCCCCTCCGATGGCCCGAACATGGTGCCCCTCAATCAACTCGAGGCGCTGCTCACGCGCCTGAAGCAGTTCGACGCCATCGCCAAGAGCTAGCGTCACGGTTGCGGTTTGCGAGCAACTTTTGGAGCGCCGATCTCCTCAGCTCCATCAAGTGATGGAACGAGATCGACAAGCCTGGATACGCGGCATTCCCAGCCAAGAAAGATGTCAGCCCCGCTCCATCAGGTGATGGAGCTGTGAGGCTGACACTCCGCGGAGCTCAGCCCCGTCCGCGATAGCTCGGGACGCCCTGATCGGGCAGCCATAGGGCCTCGGGCGGCTTGCCGGTCTGCCAGAACACATCGATCGGGATGCCGCCGCGCGGATACCAATAGCCGCCGATACGCAGCCAGTGCGGTTCCAGGAGGTCGGCCAGGCGGCGGCCAACGGCCACCGTGCAGTCCTCATGGAAGGCACCGTGATTGCGGAAGCTGGTGAGGTAGAGCTTGAGCGACTTGGATTCGACCAGCCAGTCCTTCGGCGCATAATCGATGACGAGATGGGCGAAATCGGGCTGCCCTGTCACCGGACAGAGCGACGTGAATTCCGGGCAGGTAAAGCGCGCGAGATAGAGCGTATCGGCCTGCGGATTGGGAACGCGGTCGAGCCTGGCTTCCTCGGGAGTAGCGGGGATCTTGCTGTCGCTGCCGAGTTGAAGAGAGGAGGGGTCGAAACTGGTCATGTTTGGCTCCCATGCATGGTTCATCTGCTCGGCAATCGGTGATTTCTTGCACCCATGCAAGCTGTTTCGGAGGGAACGTCGCCTGTCGTGACAATGTGACTATTTCGTGGCAGATCTCTCGTGCTA
Source organism: Labrys sp. F242 (assembly GCF_057813875.1). NCBI lineage: Bacteria > Pseudomonadati > Pseudomonadota > Alphaproteobacteria > Hyphomicrobiales > Xanthobacteraceae > Labrys > Labrys sp. F242. The sequence continues at coordinate 1,653,123 of NZ_JBVASG010000001.1, forward strand.
ACGCTGGGGAATGCCATGCCGGTCATCGCTTTGATCCTGAGTGCCCTGATGGGCTGGGTCGTCTTTTGGCTGATCCGTTTTGATGGCCATGAGGTCATCGCCTCTTATTTCAGTGCGGCAGCGCGCCAGCGGCGCATGCAGCGGGCTCGAGACGCGGAGGTCAAGGCGGCTGTGCGCTCGGTGACGGAAGCGCGCGATGGCGCGCTTGCCCTGTTGATCAAGCTCGGCAGTGTCGACCACGCCGTGCTGCCGGCTGCGGAAAGCCTGATCGACGAGGCTGCCCGCACCGTGTTCGGCTATGGCGACAAACTGGTCGAACATCGGACCTTCGCCGAATATGTCGCCCGCAATACGCCGAGCTTTTCGGTGCTGTTCCGTGAATTGGCGCCGCTGTTCGACAAGCAGCTCGCGGCGGGAGAGCGCAAGGACCTGATCGATCTCATGCACAAGGTGGCTGAAGCTGCTGGTGGCATGACACCGGCGCGCCGGGAAATGCTCGACGAAGTACAGGCTCGTTTGTTGCCTCCCAAGGCGGCGCGCGTCTGAGATGGCGGTTTGGTGACGTTGTTTTACTCTTCCGCCATGGCCGTTCATCCGCTATGAGCGCGACGAACAATCCGTCATCACAAACAGGAGCAGCCCCATGACCGCTATCAGCGACATCATCGCCCGCGAAATTCTGGACAGCCGCGGCAATCCGACGGTCGAGGTCGATGTCCTGCTGGAAGACGGATCCACGGGAAGGGCTGCGGTGCCATCAGGCGCTTCCACTGGCGCGCATGAGGCTGTCGAATTACGTGATGGCGGCAAGCGCTATGGCGGCAAGGGCGTCGAGAAGGCGGTGGAAGCCGTCAATGGCGAGATCTATGAGGCGCTTGGCGGCCTGGACGCCGAGGACCAGATCCAGATCGACCAGACCATGATCGACCTCGACGGCACCCCGAATAAGTCCCGTCTGGGCGCCAATGCCATCCTCGGCGTTTCCCTCGCCGTCGCCAAGGCTGCTGCGCAGTCAGCCGGCCTGCCGCTGTGGCGCTATATCGGCGGCCCTGCCGCTCGCGTCCTGCCGGTACCGATGATGAACATCGTCAATGGTGGCATGCATGCCGATAACCCCATCGACTTCCAGGAATTCATGGTGATGCCGGTCGGCGCGCCGACCTTCGCCGAAGGCCTGCGCATGGGCGCCGAGATCTTCCATACCCTGAAGAAGGGGCTGAAGGATGCTGGCCACAACACCAATGTCGGTGACGAGGGCGGCTTTGCTCCCAACTTGCCATCCGCCAAGGCTGCGCTCGATTTCGTGATGAGCGCCATCGAGAAGGCCGGCTACAAGCCAGGCGAGGATGTCATGCTGGCGCTCGACTGCGCCGCCACCGAGTTCTTTAAGGATGGCGTCTATGACTATAGCGGCGAGGGCGTGAAGCGCTCGATCGCCGAACAGGCCGATTATCTCGCCCAGCTCACGGCGGACTATCCGATCGTCTCGATCGAGGACGGCCTGTCCGAGGATGATTTCGAGGGCTGGAAGCTGCTCACCGACAAGGTTGGCAGCAAGGTGCAACTCGTCGGCGACGACCTGTTCGTCACCAACACCGAACGTCTGTCGATGGGTATCAAGAAGGGGCTGGGTAACGCGATTTTGGTTAAGGTCAACCAGATCGGCACCTTGACCGAGACGCTCGCGGCCGTGGAAATGGCTCACAAGGCAGGCTATCGCGCCGTGATGTCCCATCGTTCGGGTGAGACCGAGGACTCCACCATCGCCGATCTCGCCGTGGCCACCAATTGCGGGCAGATCAAGACGGGCTCGCTGGCGCGCTCCGACCGCACGGCCAAGTACAACCAGCTTCTGCGCATCGAAGAGGCGCTCGGCACGCAGTCTCTCTATGGCGGCCGCGCCGCGCTGAAGGCGCTCGCCTGAGCCTGATTCACTTGGGTTGAAGACCAAAGCCGGGGAGCTTCTGCTCCCCGGTTTTTTATTTGGGCCGCATTTTTGCATGGCGGTCCTGCCGGACCGGCATGCGGGAGGGGCTGAAACGTCGTGGATTTTGCGCTGCAGCAAGCGGCGTCAACGGAATATCAACCATCCAGGGTTAACCATGGCCGCATGGTCATTCGCACACGCATCCGCGCCATCTTGAACCAGCTCGCGCTTCTGGCGGGAGCGGCCGCAGCCATCGCTTATTTCTCCTATCAGGCCTTCAATGGCGAGCATGGCATCCAGGCACAGCACCAATTCGACCAGCAGAAGCAGGATCTGGGCAGTGAATTGGTCCTGCTGCAGAAGGAGCATGCCGCTCTCGATCGGCGTGTGAACCTGCTCAGGTCACAGGCGATCGATCCGGACATGCTGGATGAGAAGGCGCGTGACGTGCTGGGCCTCGTTCATCCCAATGACGAAGTAGTGTTGCTGACCAAGTAGGATCGGCTTTCCACTTGTTGCGACTTCTCTCCCGTTAAATCGATTCTATTTCGACGACGTTCCAGGGCAGTGTCGAAGTTTGACAAAAATGTGTCGAAGAATAACGGGAATTGAGTTCATTGCTAAATGAACTGAAATTGAGTTTATTCATAATTGTGTTGCATGTTCAATATGTTGCAGTGCAGCATTTGGGTGTGGCTCTCGCTTTTTGATATTGGATGCGCTAGCACTTCCTCAGCTTAGCCACCAATAATCGGAGGGTTCATGGCCGCTACAGCCGCAAAGGCCGCTGCTACCGCTAGCAAGGCTTCGAAGACTGCCGCCCGCTCGGGCAAGGCAGCGGGGGCAACCAGGACGGCATCGTCGTTCTCCCGCGACCAGGAGCTCAAGGCTTATCGCGAGATGTTGCTGATCCGCCGCTTCGAGGAGAAGGCCGGACAGATGTACGGCATGGGCCTGATCGGCGGTTTCTGCCATCTCTATATCGGGCAGGAAGCCGTCGTGGTCGGGCTGCAGATGGCTTCGCGTGAAGGCGATCAGGTCATCACTGGCTATCGTGACCACGGCCATATGATCGCGGCGGGCATGGCCCCTCGCGGCGTCATGGCCGAGCTGACCGGACGCCAGGGCGGTTATTCGCACGGCAAGGGCGGCTCCATGCACATGTTCTCGGTGGAGAAGGCTTTCTATGGCGGCCACGGCATCGTGGGCGCGCAGGTATCGCTCGGCACCGGCCTGGCTTTTGCCAATGCCTATCGCTCCGACGGCAAGGTGAGCCTGACCTATTTCGGCGACGGCGCCGCCAACCAGGGCCAGGTCTATGAAAGCTTCAACATGGCGGCGCTGTGGAAGCTTCCCGTCGTCTATGTGATCGAGAACAACAAATACGCCATGGGCACGTCGGTGAATCGTGCCTCGGCCCAGACCGACTTCTCCCGCCGTGGCCTCTCCTTCAACATTCCCGGCGAACAGGTGGACGGCATGGATGTGCGCGCCATCTACGCGGCGGGCCAGAAGGCGATCGAACATGCTCGTTCCGGCAAGGGCCCCTACATCCTGGAGATGCTGACCTACCGCTATCGCGGCCACTCGATGTCGGATCCGGCGAAGTACCGTTCGAAGGACGAAGTCCAGAAGATGCGGACCGAGCACGATCCGATCGAACAGAGCCGCGCACGCCTGCTGGAAGAGCATGGGGCGAGCGAGGAGGAGCTGAAGAAGATCGATTCCGAAATCCGCGACATCGTCAACGATTCCGCCGATTTCGCCACCAGCGATTCCGAGCCCGATCCCTCGGAGCTGTGGACCGACATCCTGAAGTGATGGTCGGCAGTTCCAGCCTGCTCGCGTAATTCCATTCTCCAGACTTCGAGGCACCCATGCCTGATATCCTGATGCCGGCCCTCTCTCCCACCATGGAGCAGGGCAAACTCTCCAAATGGCTTAAAAAGGAAGGCGACACCATCAAGTCCGGCGACGTGATCGCCGAAATCGAGACCGACAAGGCGACGATGGAAGTCGAAGCCATCGACGAAGGTGTGCTCACGCAGATCCTGGTGCCCGAGGGTACCGACAATGTCGCGGTGAATACCAAGATCGCCTTCATCCAGGGTGAGGGCGAGGCAGCCGCGCCGGCAACGTCGGCACCGGCCCAGCCGGCCGCTGCTCCCGCCGCGGCTCCGGCTCCCAGCGTTGCCGCTCCCGCCGTGGTGCAGTCGGCGCCGGCGCCGGCTGAAGCCCATGATGCCTCTGGCGAGATTCCGGCCGGCACCGAGTTCGTCACCCAGACCGTCCGCGAAGCCCTGCGCGATGCCATGGCGGAGGAAATGCGCCTCGACGCCAACGTCTTCGTCATCGGCGAGGAAGTTGCCGAGTACCAGGGCGCCTACAAGATCACTCAAGGGCTGTTGCAGGAATTCGGGGCACGGCGCGTCGTCGATACGCCGATCACCGAGCATGGCTTCGCCGGTATCGCCACCGGCGCTGCCATGACGGGCTTGCGCCCGGTCGTGGAGTTCATGACCTTCAATTTCGCCATGCAGGCGATCGACCACATCATCAATTCCGCGGCCAAGACCCTCTATATGTCCGGCGGCCAGATGGGCTGCCCGATCGTGTTCCGCGGCCCCAACGGCGCGGCGGCGCGCGTGGGTGCCCAGCACAGCCAGGACTATGGTTCCTGGTACTCGCATGTGCCGGGCCTGAAGGTGGTGGCACCCTATTCGGCGGCCGACGCCAAGGGCCTGCTCAAGGCAGCCATTCGCGATCCCAATCCGGTGGTCTTCCTGGAGAATGAAATCCTCTATGGCCACAGCCATCCCGTGCCCAAGCTCGACGATTTCGTCTTGCCGATCGGCAAGGCCAAGGTGGTCAAGCCGGGCAAGGATGTCACTTTGGTCGCCTGGTCGATTGGCATGACCTATGCCCTGAAGGCGGCGGAGGCCCTGGCAGGCGAGGGGATCGATGCCGAGATCATCGACATGCGCTCGCTGCGCCCGCTCGACACCGACACGGTCATCGCATCGGTGCGCAAGACCAGTCGTTGCGTGGTGATCGAGGAGGGCTGGCAACAGTCCGGCGTCGGCTCGGAAATCGCTGCCCGCGTCAACGAGCAGGCCTTCGACTATCTCGATGCGCCGGTGGCTCGTGTGTCCGGCAAGGATGTGCCGATGCCCTATGCGGCGAACCTCGAGAAACTGGCTCTGCCGAGCGTGGCTGACGTCGTCGGGGCGGCCAAAGCCGTCCTCTATCGCTGAGGAGTTGCCGATGCCTGTGAATGTGCTGATGCCGGCTCTGTCTCCCACGATGGAGAAGGGCAACCTGGCCAAATGGCTGAAGAAGGAAGGCGACACCATCAAGTCCGGTGACGTGCTGGCGGAGATCGAGACCGACAAGGCTACGATGGAAGTCGAAGCCATCGACGAGGGCGTTCTGGCCAAGATCGTGGTGCCGGAAGGCACCGCCGACGTGCCGGTCAACGACCTCATCGCCGTGATCGCCAGCGAGGGCGAGGATGTCAAGGCCGTCGCCGCCAGCGGCGGGGCTCCAACCCCGAAGGCTGCTGCTCCGGCCGCCGCGGCTCCGGCTGCTGCTGCACCGGCTCAGGCCGCACCAGCAACTGCTCCGGCCGCAGCGCCTGCCGCCGCGTCGGCGCCTGCTCCAGCCCAGGCCGGTACGCGTATCTTCGCATCGCCTCTGGCCAAGCGTCTCGCCAAGGAGGCCGGCCTCGACCTCGGCGCCATCCAGGGCTCCGGCCCGCATGGCCGCATCGTCGAGAAGGACGTCAAGGCGGCCATCGCCGGCGGCGGCGCCAAGGCCGCCCCCGCGGCGGCTCCTGCCCAGGCCGCGGCTGCTCCCCAGGGGGCGCCAGCTCTGGCCGCGCCGGCCGGCGCTTCGGACGACGTCACCAAGAAGCTCTTCGCTCCTGGTTCCTTCGAGGAGATTCCGCATGACGGCATGCGCAAGACCATTGCGCGCCGCCTGACCGAGGCCAAGTCGACCATCCCGCATTTCTACCTGACGGTGGAAGTCGAGATCGACGCCCTGCTCGCCCTGCGCGAGCAGATCAACCACGGCGCCCCGCTGACCAAGGAAGGCAAGCCCACCTTCAAGGTCTCGGTCAACGACATGGTGATCAAGGCCTATGCGCTGGCGCTCAAAGCCGTGCCGGATGCGAACGTATCCTGGACCGATGGCGCCATGCTCAAGCACAAGCATGCCGATGTCGGCGTCGCCGTCTCCATCCCGGGCGGCCTGATCACCCCGATCATCCGCAATGCCGAGTCCAAGACGCTTTCCGCCATCTCCAACGAGATGAAGGACCTGGCCGCGCGGGCCAAGGGCCGCAAGCTCAAGCCGGAGGAATATCAGGGCGGTACCGGTTCGGTCTCCAATCTCGGCATGTTCGGGGTGAAGTCGTTCGCGGCGATCGTCAACCCGCCGCACGCCACCATTCTGGCGGTTGGAGCCGGCATCAAGCAGCCGGTGGTGCATGGCGGTGAGATCAAGGTGGCGACGATCATGTCGCTGACCCTGTCGACCGACCACCGCGCCGTCGACGGCGCACTCGGTGCCGAGCTGATGCAAGCCTTCAAGGGCTATATCGAAAAACCCATGGGGATGCTGGTGTGAGCGGCGGGGCCGCAGGACGGACTTTCGCGCCGGGTATCGTGATCCTGGCGCTGGCGGCCGGGCTTGCCGGGTGCAACACCCCGGGCCTAGCCGGCAAGCCTATCGTTGCGGCCCCACCCAAGCCCGAGCCGACCATGGATCAGGCACGCGAACTTGCCATGTCCGGCACGGCGTCCATTGGCGACGGCATCCTGGTGAAGCTCCAGGGCGACGGATCGGGGCATGGTTGGCGCACCGGCGCGCAAGGCGTTTTCCCAGTAGCCTGGACGGTCGTCGATACCGATCAGGTCGCAATCGACCGGGCAAAGCGGGCTAGAGATCCTTCTACGACACCTGCGACTATAGAGCAGCAGATCCAGAAGGACGGGCAGGCAGCCCAGGAGCGCCGCCAGCGCGGATTGCCGCCAATCTATCAAATCTGCGTCGAACTGCCGGTGACCCTCGGGCTCACCTCTGGTCGGAAACGCTGCATTTTCGCCCGGGACTGGAAAACGCAATCGAGCACCGTGCCGGCACCGGCCGCTCCGGCGACTGCCGGATAGCGCCGAACCATTCCCGATCTGAATTCGGCGCTGTGACGGAGGGCGAGCCCTCGGTGTAGCGCCCAAGAGGAGACCTCAAATGAGTTCCTACGACGTCATCGTGATCGGTTCCGGCCCCGGCGGCTATGTCACCGCCATTCGTGCCGCCCAGCTCGGCCTGAAGACGGCCGTGGTCGAGCGCGAGCATCTGGGCGGTATCTGCCTCAATTGGGGTTGCATCCCCACCAAGGCGCTGCTGCGCTCGGCCGAGGTTCTGCATAATTCCCAGCACGCTAAGGATTTCGGTCTCGTGCTCAGTGGCTCGATCAGCGCCGATGTCGGCGCCGTGGTCAAGCGCTCGCGCGGGGTTTCCGCCCAGCTCGCCACCGGCGTCGGCTTCCTCCTGAAGAAGAACAAGGTTGACGTGATCTGGGGCGAAGCCGAGATCACCAAGCCCGGCGAGATCGTGGTCAAGGCTTCGACCAAGTCGGTGCAGGGGCCGGCCATCCCGGCGCCCAAGGGCGCGCAGGCCCCCGGAACCTACCAGGCCAAGAACATCATCGTCGCCACTGGCGCCCGCCCACGCGTCCTGCCGGGCCTGGAGCCGGACAAAAAGCTGATCTGGACCTATTTCGACGCCATGGTGCCGCCGGACATGCCCAAATCGCTGATCGTGGTCGGCTCGGGCGCCATCGGCATCGAATTCGCGTCCTTCTATCGCACGCTCGGCGCCGAGGTCACGGTTGTCGAGGTGCTGCCGCAGATCCTGCCGGTGGAGGACGAGGAAATCGCCGCCCATGCGCGCAAGCGCTTCGAGAAGGCGGGCATGAAGATCCTCTCCAGCGCCAAGGTGACCAAGGTCGAAAAGACGGCCAATTCGGTCAAGGCGACGGTGGAGACGGCTGACGGCAAGTCGCAGGTAATCGAGGCCGACCGCATGATTTCAGCCGTCGGCGTGGTCGGCAATATCGAGAATCTCGGCCTGGAGAAGCTTGGCGTGAAGACCGATCGCGGCTGCGTGGTGGTCGACGGCTTCGGCAAGACCAATGTGCCGGGGATTTTCGCCATCGGCGACGTTGCCGGGCCACCGATGCTGGCGCACAAGGCCGAGCATGAGGGCGTGGTCTGTGTCGAGGCGATCGCCGGCAAGAACCCGCATGCCTTCGAGAAGGACAAGATTCCCGGCTGTACCTATTGCACGCCGCAGATCGCCAGCGTCGGCCTGACCGAGAAGAAGGCCAAGGAGGCGGGCTTCACCGTGAAAGTCGGCCGCTTCCCCTTCATCGGCAACGGCAAGGCCATTGCCCTCGGCGAGCCGGAAGGCCTGGTCAAGACGGTGTTCGACGCCAAGACCGGCAAGCTCCTGGGTGCACACATGGTCGGCGCCGAGGTGACCGAACTGGTCCAGGGCTTCGTGATCGCCATGAATCTGGAGACCACCGAGGAAGACCTCATGCATGCGGTGTTCCCGCATCCGACCCTGTCGGAAATGATGCATGAGAGCGTCCTGGACGCTTATGGGCGCGCCATCCATATGTAATGATCAACTTGATCGCATGCCTGCGATCGCGCGAGGCATGCGATCAGGAGAAGGTTGCCGGGCTTGTCCGGCAATGGTGCAGCGCGGGCGTTCCTGATATACCGGCCGCAGTGAACCGAAAGGCTTGTCATGGCTGTCGTCCTCGACCTCCTCAACAACGACAACCGGCCCCGCCATCCCGAGAAGGCGCACCGGCCGGATCAGCCCATGCTGCGCAAGCCGGACTGGATCCGCGTCAAGGCGCCCGGTTCACCGGGGTGGCGCGACACCCAGGCGATCGTCAAGGAGAACAAGCTCGTCACCGTCTGCGAGGAGGCGGGCTGCCCCAATATCGGCGAGTGCTGGGACAAGAAGCACGCCACCTTCATGATCATGGGCGACACCTGCACGCGGGCCTGCGCCTTCTGCAACGTCAAGACAGGCATGCCCGGGGCGCTCGACCCCAAGGAGCCCGAGCACACCGGCATTGCCGTGGCCAAGCTCGGCCTCAGCCACGTGGTGATCACCTCGGTCGATCGCGACGATCTCAAGGATGGCGGTGCCCAGCATTTCGCTGAAGTGATCAAGGCGATCCGCCACCATTCGCCCGGGACGACCATCGAGATCCTGACGCCCGACTTCCTGCGCAAGGAAGGCGCGCTCGAGATCGTGGTGGCGGCCAAGCCGGACGTGTTCAATCACAATATGGAAACGGTCGCTTCCAATTACCTCACCGTTCGTCCCGGCGCGCGCTATTTCCATTCGATGCGGCTGCTGCAGCGGGTGAAGGAGATCGACCCCACCATCTTCACCAAGTCGGGCATCATGGTCGGCCTTGGCGAGAAGCGGAACGAGGTTCTGCAGCTGATGGACGATCTGCGCTCGGCCAATGTCGATTTCATCACCATCGGTCAGTATCTGGCGCCGTCCCGCAAGCACCACCCGGTGGTCGCCTATATCACGCCGGACGAATTCAAGAGCTATGAGACGGTGGCCTACACCAAGGGCTTCCTGATGGTCTCCTCCTCGCCGCTGACGCGTTCCTCCCATCATGCCGGCGACGATTTCGCCCGGCTGAAGGCCAATCGGTCTGCTAAGCTGGGGCGGTAATCGTCAACAATACCGGCGTCCGCTCTTCGGCACCACGCTCTATAGATCCAGCGTCCAGGTCTGGCCGACGAGGTCCTTGCCGAAGGAATGGTGGCGGTTCTCCGCCGCCAGCTGGAAGCCTTCTGCCTGATAGATCTTCCTTGCCGCTATCAGGATGTCGTTGGTCCACAGTGTGAGCGAGGCATAGCCGAGCGCCCGGGCACGCTCGATGCAGGCGCGTACCAGCCTCTTGCCGAGCCCATGCCCGCGGGCGCTGGGGTCGACATAGAGCAGGCGCAGCTTGCCGATGGGGGCGCTGTCGCTCTTCATCAGGAAGATCGAGCCGACGATGCGCCCGTCGAGCTCGGCGATCCAGGCATCCTCGCGGGCCGGATCGAAATTGGCGACAAAATCACCCAGGATCGTGGCAACCAGCCCTTCATAGGTCCAGTCCCAGTCATATTCCTGGTGATAGAGCTGGGTCTGGCGATGGATGACCCAGCCAAGATCCCCGGGCCTGGGCTTGCGGAGAATGACCGGCTGCGGCGAAGGCTCTTTCACGTCGAGCAGCTTCTTGATCTCCTGCATGGCGCCGACGAGTTGACCGCGATCTCCCTCGCCGAGAGGGGAGAGCAACCTGTCGAGCTGCGCCGTGGTGCCGGCTTCGAGCTCGGCGAACGCATGGCGGCCGGCAGGAGATAGCGACAGGAGATCGCGGCGGGCATGCGCGGGATCGGTGCGGCTTTCCAGCAGGCCGTCGGCCTTCAGGCGCGCGACGATCCGGCTGAGATGCGCCTTGTCCATGTCGAGGCGCCGGCCGATGTCGGCGGCAGTTTGCTCCCCGCCGGCAGCGAGTTCGTAAAGCACGCGCGCCTCCGGCAAGGGGAAGGAACTGGCTGGCATGTGCCGATCGAGCAGGCGAAGCTTATGGGTATAGAAGCGGTTGAAATCGCGGATATCGTCGATGACGGACATGGGGGAGCCATTGAATGTTGACTAAGTCAACATTGTAATCCCTCGACGATTTGTCAAACGAAATCGCGAGTTGGTCTCGCCATCTCAAGCCGGAACGCCTCGATTAAACTGTTTTGCATGCCGTCCCTTGCCTATATGAAGGCATCGGAGTTTGATCATGCCTTCTTTCCGCACCACGCGCCGCGTCAAGCATTCGCCAGCCGACATGTTCGATCTGGTGGCCGATGTCGAAAAATACCCGCTCTTCGTGCCGCTCTGCTCGGCGCTGCGGGTTCGCAGCCGTCAGCCTCAGGACGACGGCCGGCTTGTCATGGTCGCCGACATGACGGTGGCCTACAAGTTGATCCGCGAAACCTTCGCCAGCCGCGTGACCATGGACAGGGACAAGCTGCAGATCCTCGTCGAATATCTCGATGGCCCCTTCAGCCATCTGGAGAACCGCTGGTCCTTTTTGGATGACGGGGCAGGAGGCTGCGTCGTCGAGTTCTTCATCGACTACAGCTTCCGCTCCCGCACCCTCGGCATGCTGATGGGCGCCATGTTCGAGGCCGCGTTCCGCCGTTTCGCCGAAGCCTTCGAGAAACGGGCTGACGTCGTCTATGGGCGCAAGGTGACCGCGGCGTCCTAGACGGCAATCCTGATCTCGCCAGCAAGTTTCAATAGGAGGTCGAGGGCCTGCTCTACGGCTTGCTTGCGGATTTCCGAACGCGACAGCTCACCGAAGCGGCGCTCCACATGCAGGCGTGGTCCCTGCTGGCTCCAGGCCGCGAAATGCACCAGGCCCACCGGCTTGGCGGCCGTGCCGCCACCAGGGCCGGCGACCCCCGTGACCGCAACCGCCAGTCCCGCCCGGGAATGCAGCACCGCTCCCTCGGCCATGGCGAAGGCGACGCTTTCGCTCACCGCGCCGTCACGCTCGATCAGGGCCGGCGATACGCCGAGCATCTGCGCTTTTGCCTCGTTGGAATAGGTGACGAAGCCGCGATCCACCACGTCGGACGAGCCGGGGATGGCGGTGAGGGCGCCGGCCACGAGACCGCCCGTGCAGGATTCCGCCGTTGCCACCATGAGGCCCTTGGCGCGGCAGGCAGCGAGCACCTTTGCGGCACGCTCGAAGAAGATCTCGTCATTCATGATGCGCTCTCCTTATGATGCTCCCGATCATCCCCAGGGGAGCCTTACGGTCGCCGACGCCATGGCGGCGATGCCTTCGCGTCGGCCGGTAAAGCCCAGGCCCTCGGTGGTGGTCGCCTTGACTCCCACCCGGTCGACGGCAATTCCGGCGATCTCGGCGATGCGCGCCCGCATGGCGTCTCGGTGCGGGCCGATCTTCGGTGCCTCGCACAGCAGCGTGACGTCGAGATGGGCGATGGCACCACCGCGCGCCCGTACCAGGCCAACGGCATGAGCCAGGAAACGATCGGACGAGGCTCCCTTCCATTGCGGATCGGAAGGAGGGAAATGCGAGCCGATATCGCCGTCTCCGATGGCACCCAGAATGGCGTCGGTCAGGGCGTGGAGGCCGACATCGGCATCCGAATGCCCCTTGAGCTTGCGGTCGTGGGCGATCTTCACGCCATTGAGCCAGACATGGTCGCCTTCGGCGAAAGCATGGACGTCGAAGCCTGTTCCCGTTCGGACATCGCCGAGGGCTGCCAATTCGTTGGCTGCCCGTTCCGCGCGCTGGAAGTCGCTTTCGGTCGTCAGTTTCATGTTGGTTGCTTCGCCTTCGAAGATATGGAGAGGATGGCCGGCCCACTCGGCGACCGCGCCATCGTCGGTCAGTGTCTCGATGCCGGCTTCCGCTGCCGCGAGATGGGACGACAGGATCAGGTCGAAGCCGAAGGCCTGCGGTGTCTGTACAGCCCGCAGCAGGCTGCGTTCCGGCGTCGCCTTGACCCTGCCGTCCAGGTCGATCTGTTTGATGGTATCGGTGACCGCCAGCCCCGGCACGGCTGCCCCGTGCGCTCGGGCCGCCTCGATGGCCCGGTCGATCAAGGCGGGGCTGGCGAAGGGGCGTGCCGCGTCGTGCAGCAGCACGATGTCGGGCCTGTCGCCGATAAGTGCCTTCAGGCCCGCCAGACAGGACGCCTGCCGGGTGCTGCCGCCGAGAACCCAGCCGGCCTGCTTGCTGATTCCCGCAGAGCTTGCCGTAAAGAACGCCTCGTCTCCCGCGCCGATCACCGTGACGATGCTGTCGATGGCAGGATGCTGCTCGAAAAGGGCGAGGGTGCGGGCGAGGACGGTTCGTCCGCCCAACAGGCGATACTGCTTGGGAACGGCGCCGCCGACACGCGATCCGCGTCCCGCTGCGACGATCAGCGCTGCTACGCGCAACTTGGCTGGAGCCTTCATGATCTTGATAACACGAACATAGATGGAATTCTTTCTCGCCACCGGCGCGGAACTTGTTACACTCGTAGACGAAGTGGCGAAATGCCTGTGGCGCAGGAAAATTGCGACCGGGCAGGGTCAAGGTAGTATTTTGGTGGATCGAAGTTTGGAGGCACAAGCGCCTCGGTCGAGTGAGGGTGCACATCTGCCCGTGCCGCAATTCCGGCAAGGAGAACAGCCGCGCCGTCACCACACCTATGCCGCGCTTGATCTTGGCACCAATAATTGCCGCCTTCTGGTTGCGCGCCCGACGGGAGAAGGATTTCGCGTCATCGACGCCTTCTCTCGCATCGTGCGGCTAGGCGAGGGGCTGGGAGCCAGTGGCAGCCTGCATATCAACGCCATGGGCCGGGCTGTCGATGCCTTGGCTGTCTGTGCCCAGAAGATGCGGGATCGCCGCGTTGACCGGGCAAGGTTGATCGCCACCGAGGCCTGCCGTGCGGCCGATAACGGCCTGCTGTTTGTCGAGCGCGTGCTGAAGGAAACCGGGCTCGACCTCGAAATCGTCGACCGGGAGACCGAGGCCAGGCTCGCAGCCGCAGGCTGCATTCCCTTGATCGATCGCAATCTCGACGGTGTGGTGCTTTTCGATATTGGCGGCGGCTCCTCCGAGATCGTCTGGCTCGACATCGATCCGGCCGATCGGAACCGGCAGCCCAAGGTGCGTGGCTGGACGTCGCTCCCCGTCGGGGTGGTGACGCTCTCCGAACGCCATGGCGGCGTCAGGGTGACGCGCGAGAGTTTCGAGCGCATGGTGGACGATGTTTCGACCATGCTGGCCTCATTCTCGCACCGGGAGGCCATCGCCAAGCGGGTCAAGCGCCTGCATTTGCTGGGCACCTCGGGCACGGTGACTACCATGGCCGGCATTCATCTCGAACTGCCGCGCTATGATCGGCGTCGGGTGGATGGCTTGTGGATGTCGCGCGGCGAGATCGACGACGTGCTCGAACGCCTGCTGGATATGACCTATGAGGAGCGCGTCGCCAATGCCTGTATCGGCCCGGAGCGGGCCGATCTGGTGATGGCCGGATGCGCCATTTTCGAGGCCATTCGGCGGGCTTTTCCCTGTGAACGATTGCGCGTGGCCGATCGGGGCCTGCGCGAAGGATTATTGGTGCAGATGATGCAGGAGGATCGCGTCTGGCGTCACAACGGTGCGGGGCGCAACCCGTGAGTGGTGGAGCAGGCAAGGGCGGTGGTCCCGGCAAAGGCAAGAACAGTTCCGGCCGGGGCAGTGGCGCGCGTGAACTGGGCGTTCGGCTGAAGACGGCACGGGGACGGACACATTCCTCGCAACTCTGGCTCGAGCGCCAGCTCAACGACCCCTATGTCGCCCGCGCCAAGCGGGAGGGACGGCGTTCGCGCGCGATCTACAAGCTGATCGAGATCAACGACAAGGCCAAGCTCCTCAAGCCCGGCCAGCGTGTGCTCGATCTCGGCGCGGCCCCTGGCGGGTGGTCCCAACTGGCGGCGGAGATCACCGATTCCGTCAATGGCCGCGGCAAGGTGGTGGCGATCGACCTCCTGCCCATCGATCCCATTCCAGGCGTCGATTTCGAGCAGATGGACTTCATGGACGATGCCGCGCCCGACCGGTTGAAGGCGATGCTCGGCGGCCCCGCCGATCTCGTCCTGTCCGACATGGCCGCCAATACGGTCGGCCATCGTGCCACGGATCATCTGCGCATCATTGCGCTGGTGGAAGCGGCGGCGTATTTCGCCGTAGAGGTACTGGCCCCAGGCGGGGCTTTCCTCGCCAAGGTCTTCCAGGGCGGTACCGAAGGCGATGTCCTGACCCTTCTCAAGCGCGACTTCGCGGTGGTGAAACACCTGAAACCGGCGGCGAGCCGCGCGGGTTCGAGCGAGATGTATGTGCTGGCGACCGGGTTTCGGGGGAGGGGCCCTTCGGCCGATCGAGAGACCGGCAACGCCTGAGCGGAAGTTCTCTCTATCTCTTCGCGAAAGAATCGCCATGATTGCCGCTATCAAGGCACGGAAACGGTATCTTCGGAATCGCTGGCATGGCTTGCCGCCCACGACTGACGCGCCGATCATTCCTTGCAGCCTCTGCGGCCTCGTTCCTGCCCTTCGAGGCGAAGGCGGTGTCCACCTCTCCGGCACTGCCGCCGCTGGTCACGCGTGATTACGCGCTGGATCGCCAGAGTTTCCGCAGCCATCTCCTCAAGTCAGGTCCGGCGCCTGATCACGGCGATGTTTTGACGGAACCCCCACGCGGAGCCCAGATTCTACCTTATCGATCGGGCTCCCTCGACCTGCTGGCCTGGCGATCTCGACCAGACGGAAAGGGCGGCAGGAAACCGGCGGTCCTCTTCCTTCATGGCGGCAATGCGCTGGGGCTCGGCCACTGGGAACTGGCCAGGCCTTACCTCCAGGCCGGCTATGTGGTGATGGTACCGGCCTTCCGGGCGGAGAATGGGCAGAGGGGAGCCTTTTCGGGCTTTTACGATGAGAGCGCCGACGTATTGGCGGCCGCCGAGGTGCTGGTGGCCCAATCCGACGTCGATCCTTCGCGGCTCTTCGTTTGCGGCCACAGCGTCGGCGGCACACTGACGCTGCTTGCCGCCCTCAGCAGCGGCGGCTTTCGCGGTGCCTCCTCCTTCTCGGGCAATCCCAGTGCTTTTGCCTTTTTCAAGCGTTTTCCCGAGGATATCCGCTTCGATACGGACGACTCGCGTGAATTCGAGATGCGTTCGGCGGTCTGTTATGCCCCGAGCTTCAAATGCCCGGTTCTCATCCAGCACGGCACGGCAGAGGTGCACATTCAGGACATGTCGGTGCTGACGGAGCGGCGCGCAAAGGCTGCCGGGCTGCCGGTCGAGCACGCCGCCGTTCGCGGCGACCATTTCTCGGCGCTGCCGGAAGAGACGATGCGCAGCCTGGCCTTCTTCGCCAGGTTGGGAAGCGGGCGCGCCGGATGAGCGGCCTGATCAATCACTATCGCGATATGGCGCGTAACAATGCCTTTTCCAACGCCAGCCTGCTCAAGGCATGCTGCCGGCTCAGCGATGATCGCGACCTGCGCAATGAGGCTGCGCGCCATTTCGATGCCGGTGCCTGAAGGCTGCCTTTTGGTGCTCTATCCACCAAAGTTGGAAAGTTCATCGCGAGAAATCCCTGTCTGGATGACTTGATCCCGGCAGCGTGCCATTGCACAAGTGCGCAATCTCTAGTTCGGACTGATGATGGCTGATCCTCTTAAAATCGGTATTGCCGGCCTTGGCACCGTCGGTGCCTCCACCATTCGCCTTCTCGATCGTCGTGCCAATGCGCTTGCCGCCAGTTGCGGCCGGGGCGTGACGGTCACCGCCGTTTCCGCCCGTTCGCGAACGCGCGACCGCGGCTTGCCGATGGAGCGCTTTCGCTGGTTCGACAATCCGGTCGAGCTGGCTCGCGATCCCGGCATCGATGTCTTCGTCGAATTGATGGGCGGCGAGGAGGGAGCAGCGCATGAGGCGGTGAAGGCGGCCCTCGATGCCGGCAAGTCGGTGGTAACGGCCAACAAGGCTCTGCTGGCGCGCCATGGCTTTGATCTCGCCAGGCGGGCAGAGGAGGCCGGCGTCGCTCTTAATTTCGAAGCAGCCGTTGCCGGCGGCGTGCCGATCATCAAGACGCTGCGCGAGGCGCTTATCGGCAACAATATCGATCGCGTCTACGGCATCCTGAACGGCACCTGCAACTACATCCTGACCAAGATGGAGGCCGAGGGCCTGTCTTTCGACGCCTGCCTGAAGGAGGCTCAGCGCCTGGGCTATGCCGAAGCCGACCCCACCTTCGATATTGGCGGCTTCGATACCGCCCATAAGCTGGCTCTGCTCACCAGCCTGGCCTTCGGCACGCAGGTGAATGCCGATGCCATCCATGTCGAGGGTATCGAGCGCATCACCACCGAGGATCTGCTGGCCGCCGACGAACTTGGCTATCGCGTCAAGCTACTCGGAGTCGCCACCCGTTCCGAAGCAGGTGTGGAGCAGCGTGTTCACCCCACCATGGTGCCGAAGTCGACCCCGATCGCGCAGGTCAACGGCGTCACCAATGCGGTGGCTGTTGATGCCGATGCCGTTCCGGAACTGACCCTGGTCGGCCCCGGCGCGGGCGGCGAGGCTACGGCCTCTGCGGTGGTCGGCGATATTGCCGATATCGCGCGAGGACAGGCCGTAGCACCGTTCGGACGCAAGACCGGTGATCTCGAGCCGCTGCCGGCGGCCGCCATGCAGGCCCACAAGGGCGGTTATTATGTCCGCCTTTCGGTGGCGGACAGGCCGGGCGCGGCGGCGGGCATCGCCACCCGCATGGCCGAACGCGGGATTTCGCTGGAATCGATCGTGCAGAAACACCGGGGCGGCAGGGTCTATGGCGGCGACGACCCGAGCAAGGTCGCCGGCGCGGTGCCCGTCATCCTCATTACCTACGCCACGACCGAGGCGGATATTCGCGGCGCCGTCGACGCCATGGTTTCCGATGGCTACATCGTGGAAACGCCGCAATTGATCCGCATCGAGCGCGAATAAGCAACATCTCAGGGCGTGTCGTCAGTTATGGTTTGACCTCGTCAAACGCCAAACCATAACTGACGACACGCCTAACAACGGAGGAAGCCATGTCGGAGATTATTCAGGTCAACCCGACGGATGTCATTGAGCGCATCCTTTCCCTTGAACTGGTTCGTGTGACCGAACGCGCCGCCGTTGCCTCGGCATTGCTGCGTGGAAGAGGGGATGAAAAGGCCGCAGACAAGGCGGCTGTCGACGCCATGCGGCGCGAGCTCAACAAGATGCCGATCGACGGTACCGTCGTCATCGGCGAGGGTGAGCGCGACGAGGCGCCGATGCTGTTCATCGGCGAAAAGGTCGGCAATGGCCTTGGCCCCAAGGTCGACATCGCCGTCGATCCGCTGGAAGGCACCACGCTCTGCGCCAAGGACATGCCGGGTTCGATCGCCGTGATGGCGATGGCCTCGGCCGGTTCGCTCCTCAACGCGCCGGACGTCTATATGGACAAGATCGCCATCGGGCCCGGTTATGCCGAAGGCATCGTCGATCTCGACGCCAGCGTGGAAGACAATCTGCATGCCCTGGCCAGGGCCAAGGGCGTCAAGCCGCGCGAACTGACCGCGCTGGTGCTCGATCGTCCGCGCCACGCCCCGATCATCGAGGCGATCCGCAAGGTCGGCGCTTCGATTCGCGTCATCACCGACGGCGACGTCGCGGGAGTCATCTTCACCACCAATGCCCACGAGACCGGCATCGACATCTATCTGGGCATCGGCGGTGCTCCGGAAGGCGTGCTGGCGGCTGCGGCACTGCGCTGCGTCGGCGGCCAGATGCAGGCCCGTCTCATCCTCGACACCGAGGCCAAGCGTGAGCGCGCCCTGAAGATGGGCGTCACCGATCCGGCCCGCAAATACAAGATGGAGGAACTCGCCTCCGGGGACGTCATCGTTGCCGCGACCGGCGTGACCGACGGGGCTCTGCTCCAGGGCGTGAAGTTCCGCGGGCCCGTGATCACCACCGAGACGGTGATCTACCGTTCGCTCAACGGCACGGTGCGCCGCATCCATGGCGAACATCGCCAGATGTCGAAATTCAATCTCGACTGATGGATATTCGTGCGCTCACGGCCGAGGAACGCCCTGCCTGGGAACCGCTCTGGCAGGGTTACCTCACTTTCTACAAGGCGTCGGTGCCCGAGGAGACGACGGCACTGACCTGGGCACGATTCCACGATCCCGCCGAGCCGATGTCCGTCTATGGCGCCTTCATCGACGGCCGGCTTGCCGGCATCGTGCACCTGATCCTGCATCGCTCGACCTGGACGCCGGGCCCCTATTGCTATCTGCAGGACCTGTTCACCGCCGAATGGGCGCGCCGCCAAGGCGTCGCCCGCGGATTGATCGAATGGTCCTATCAGGAAGCCACGCGCTGGGGTGCCAGCCGCGTCTATTGGCTGACGCACGAAACCAATGTGGAAGCGCAAGCCGTCTATGACCAGGTGGCATCCCGATCGGGCTTCATCCAGTACCGCAAGATGCTGCCGGCCTGAACGGCCGGCCGGCTTCATCCCGCTCTGGTTACGGCCTCGCTTCGAGGATGAGATTGAACGGTGTTTCCGTTGCACGGCGGAAGCGGGTGAAACCGGCTTCCGCCGCCACCTTGCGCAGCCGAGCCTCCCCGGCTTGCGCGCCGAGCGCCAGGCCGACTTCCTGGTCGAGTGAGGCCGGCGTGCAGATCACGGTGGAAGCGGCGTAGTAGATACGCCCGACCGGATTGAAATTGTCCTCGAGCCTGTCATTGGCGAAGGGTTCCACCAGCATGCAGGTGCCTTCAGGGGCCATCGTCGTCCTGACGTGGCGCAAGGCTCCGACAGGATCACCCATGTCGTGCAGGCAATCGAAGAAACAGACGAGATCGTAGCCGTGCGCCGGCACCGTCTTGGCCGTGCTCACCTCAAAGGTGACACGGTCGGCCATTCCCGCGGCTGCGGCGGCACTTCTGGCGTCTTCGATCGAGCCGGGGTGATAGTCGAAGCCGTGGAAGCGCGAATTGGGGAAGGCGCGAGCCATGATCATGGTCGAGACGCCGTGTCCGCAGCCGATATCGGCAACGCTCGCGCCTTGCTCCAGTTTTTCAACCACGCCGTCCAAGGCGGGCAGCCATTCCTGCACGAGATGGTGGCGATAGGCGGTGCGGAAAAAACGGGCCGTGCCGCAGAACAGGCATTTGTTCCGCTTGTCCCAGCCGACCCCCTTGCCAGTCCGGAACGCATCGGAGATGGCCGGTTCGTCTCGCAAGGTCGCGGCGACAAGATCGCCGACAGCACCCAGAAAGACGGGGCTGTCTTCATCGGCAAAGACCGCGGCCTGCTCCGGCTGCATGGAAAAGCGGCCGGTCCCGGGATCATAGTCCACATAGTCGGATGCGGCTTGCGCGGCGAGCCATTCGCGTATGTAACGCTCGGAGGTCCCGGTCTTCTCGGCGAGTTCCTGAGATGTCATCGGCCCGGCCTCTGCGAGGGCCTTGTAGAGGCCGAGCTTGTCGCCGATGAGGAGCAGCGACGCATTTATCGCGGCGCCGACATCGCCGAGCATCTTGCCCATGAAGGCGTTGAGCTTGTCGGGGTCTATCGTTCTATTCTGTACGGCCATCGCTGCTCTCCTGTCGTTGGATGCGGCCGTCGTCGGCATTCCAATCGGATTCCCTCGGCGATGCGGTCCTTGCGTGTTTCGTTTCGAGGCAGGCATGAGGCATCACTGCCGGGTGACAGCGATCTGCGACTTGAACCGTGAAATTGGCGACGCCTGAACTGGCTCGATCACGAGACGAGAGCGAAGGCTTGCATGACGCCTGCGCCGGGAACCCAAGCCGGCGACGATGACATCTTCGTCCTTGCGGGATCTTTCGTTACAACCATACCTTGTGCGCGATGAATAATACCACAGCAAGATGAGCGCTGCTCTTGGCCATTAGGCGGATGCCGCAACGTCGGGATGGACAAAATCCCGGGGTTCCGGTCGACGGGCTGGTCATTTTTCGAGGCATCGATTAGATCACCGCCATGTCGCCACCCGCATCACCATCCGGGCTGCCGGGCCCGCCGCCATTGTCCGTCTTCATCATCGCCTTCAACGAGGCCGATCGCATCGGCGCGACGATTGAAGCGGTGCGCGCCCTGACGGATGATCTCGTCGTGGTCGATTCAGGATCGACCGACGGCACGCAGGCGATCGCCGAGAAGCTCGGCGCCAAGGTGATCCACAATGCCTGGCCCGGCTATGGTCCGCAAAAGCGCTTCGCCGAAACGCAATGCCGCCACAACTGGATCCTCAATATCGACGCGGACGAGGTTGTGTCCTCGCAGCTTGCGGCCGAGATCCGCACCCTGTTCTCGGGCAGCGGCCCTCAGGCCGATGGGTACGAGATCAACATCGCGGAGGTCTTTCCGGGGGAAAGGGAGCCTCATCGCTGGGGATACACGTTGGCGCCGGTGCGGCTCTATCGATTCGATCGCGGCCGCTATGCCGATTCGACCGTGCACGATCGCGTGCATTTCAACGATCAGCCGAGAATCGCACGGCTCAAGGGGCGCATTCATCATTATTCGATTCGCTCGCTCGGCGACGAAATTGCCAAGTTGAATGCCTATACCGAGCAACAGGCCGAAGATCTCGACAAGAGAGGAAAGACACTCGGCAGTTGGCGGATTCTGACCGAGTTCCCCCTCAACTTCCTGAAGGCCTATATTGTACGCCGTCATTTCGTACGCGGCCTCTACGGCATCGCGACGGCGACGAACTATGCCTATTTCCGGTTTCTTCGCCTGGCCAAGCATATGGAGAGGCGTCGCCTGCGCAAACTTCGGTGATGCCCTATCATTTGGCTTGTCTTCGCGAGATGAAGGAGGGACAGTCCGCCTACATCCTTCTCGAGGGGCGATGCGATGAGCGACAAACCCGAATTCGATGCGCAGGCGGTCATCGATGCGATGGCACCGATGATCGGAATCGAAGTCGATCCTGATTTTCGTGAAGGCGTCGCCGCCAATCTGAAATTGACTGCCGAATTGGCGCAACTGGTGCTGTCTTTCCCGATCGAGGACAGCAATCAGCCCGCTGCGGTTTTCGAAGCATGACAAGCCTGCTCGATCAGGGCTGCTCGCCGCAACTGGGCGTTCTGGAAATCTCCTCCGGCATCCGCAGCGGCCGCTTCACTGCCCGCGCGGCGATCGAACACAGCCTCGCGCGAATCGAACGCCTGGATGGCAAAGTGGGGGCCTTTACCGCTGTGCTCACCGAGCGCGCACTGGCACGGGCCGATGCCATCGATGCCCGCCATTCCGCCGGCAAGCCGGTCGGGGCCCTGGCAGGCGTCCCCTTCGCCGTGAAGAACCTCTACGACATCGCCGGTATCGTCACACTCGCGGGTTCCAGGATCAACCGGGACAATCGGCCGGCCACCCGGGATGCGACGCTGATCGAGCGCCTGGAAGGGCAGGGGGCGATCTGCGTGGGCGCGCTCAACATGAGCGAATACGCCTATGATTTCACCGGCCAGAACCCGCATGGGGCGCCTTCCCGAAATCCCCACGCACTCGATCATCTGGCCGGCGGATCCTCCAGCGGCCCGGCCAGCGCGGTGGCGGCAGGCTTCGTACCCCTGGCCCTGGGCAGCGACACCAATGGAGCGATCCGTGTGCCGGCCTCTCTGTGTGGGCTGTTCAGCCTGAAGCCGACCTATGGTCGACTTAGCCGCGCACGCAGTTTTCCTTTCGTCGCCAGCCTCGATCACATGGGCCCGCTGGCACGCTCGGCCCGCGACCTCGCCTTCGCCTATGATGCCATGCAGGGGCCCGATCCCGACGATCCAAGCTGTGCTCAACGCCCGGCGCAGCCGGCCCTGTTCGAACTCGGCCGGGGGATCGAGGGGCTGCGTATCGCCGTGGCCGACGGTTACTTTCATCCAGAAGGCAATCGCGATGCTATCGAGGCCGTACGGCGCTGCGCCAAAGCGCTCGACGCCAGCGAGACCGTCGAGATCCCCCAGGCAGCGATAGCCCGCGCTGCCGCCTTCCTGATCACCATTACCGAGAGTGGAGGACTGCATCGCGAAAGGCTGCGCGTGCGCGCCAAGGATTTTGCGCCGGCCGTGCGGGACCGCTTGATCGCGGGCAACATGGTGCCAGCGACCTGGGTAACAGCGGCGCATCACTTTCGGCATTGGTTCCAAGCGGAGATGCATCGCATCTTCGAACGAATCGATCTGATCCTGGCACCGGCCACGCCCTGCCGAGCCCCCAGAATCGATGCGACCACTATCGAGATCGGTGACCAGACTATGCCGCTTCGTGCGAATCTCGGGCTGTTTACCCAACCGATTTCCTTTATTGGATTGCCCGTGGTTACGGTGCCGCTCTGGAGCGAGGGCGAGAGACTCCCGATTGGCGTTCAGATCATCGCTCCCGCCTGGCGGGAGGATCTGGCCTTGCGGGCTGCCTGGGCGCTGGAAACGGCAGGGGTCGTGCGGGCACCGGTCGCCGATATCGAATAGAGTCCGATCCGCTAGGCTATGGCGTTTTGGCGGAATCGCCAGGAAACGCAAAGACGCGTAGGACCTACAGAGTGAGAGCAAACAAACGTTTCCGTCCAAACGCGCTTTGCTCGAAGGAAAAGCAGACATAATGATTGGTTCTTTGTTGCGTGCCATCGGGTTGGGGGCACTTGCGATGGGGCTATGCTGGGCCGCCCTGTCGCAGTCGGCATCCGCCGCCGCCATGGACTTCAAGGTGGTGAGCCTGTCCTTCGGCTCCAAATGCGGCAAGCGCTGTCCCAGCCTGATGGTCGCCAATGGCGAGATGACGAGCGGCACGGTGCAGCGTTTCATCGCCTTCGCTCAACAGGCCTCGAAACTCGGCACCAGCAATGTGCTGATCATCGATTCGCCCGGTGGCCATCTGGTCGAAGGCGTCAATCTGGGCCATGTGCTGCGGAAATTGCGCACGAGCGTGTTCGTTGGACGCGTGATCACGCTGGGCGGGCAGACAATTGCGGTCAACGGCTCCTGCATGTCGGCCTGTGTCTATGCGCTGATGGGCGGCAATAAGCGATTCGTCACGGCCGGATCGCGAGTCGGCGTGCATCGCGAATATCTGCCCAACAGTTCCGGCAGCGATCCGCTCTCGGTCCTGCGCAGCACGAGGCGATTCCCGGAAGTGACGCAGATGCTGCGCGACTACTCGAAAAGAATGGGCGTGAACCCCGCTTTGATCGATCTCGCGGAGCGATATGGCGTCGGAAGCATCCGGATTCTGACGCCGGAGGACATCAAGCGCTTTCGGCTGGCGCGCATTGCGAACTGAATTTGCAGTGCGTTGCGAAATGTCGCTTGACACTGCGCGGGTGGCCCTCTAATCACCGCGCCACGCCAGCACGGTTCGCCGCCGCTGGCGGAGACGGGGGAGTAGCTCAGTTGGTTAGAGCGTCGGCCTGTCACGCCGAAGGTCGCGGGTTCAAGTCCCGTCTCTCTCGCCATTTGTGACAAAAAGCCAGCCTTCGGGCTGGCTTTTGCATTTTCAGCCCGACAATACGCAAGGCGGTCGGTTGCAGGCATATGGCTCCTTGCAACTCATATCGGCTATGCGCCAAGATCATGCCAGAATCGCCCGATATTCTGCCGCAGTGCGGTAGGAATCTCTTGGCTGGAACGCTTCCAAGCTTGCGCCTCCCATAGCCGTGGTTTAAGGCTCGCTGCAGGTCGTTCACGACGCAGCATGATGGTGGTTTTCCAAAGCGCTGTAGAGGGATGACCGGTGTGAGCGCCGCTGTCGAAGCGCGCCCATACTCGTATCGTCCAAACGTGGTGGCCCCGAGTTCAAGCGCTCCCGGTCGATCACAGCTGGAGCAACGTGCGTCTCAGCGAAAACGCCGCATTGCTCCAACTCTTTGTCTCGACGCGTCTTTGCGATTCCTGGTGAGCCCACCAAATCGCAAGCCGCTTTAGGGTTCGTGCTGATGGACAACCTTCTCGCCGGCTATCTGCCGCTTATCATCTTCATCGGGGTCTCGGCCGTCATTGGCCTGGCGCTTCTGGTGGCGCCCTTCCTCGTGGCGTATCAGCGCCCGGACCCGGAAAAACTTTCCGCCTATGAGTGCGGGTTCAACGCCTTCGACGACGCGCGTATGAAGTTCGACGTGCGCTTCTATCTGGTGTCGATCCTGTTCATCATCTTCGACCTCGAAGTGGCATTCCTGTTCCCCTGGGCGATCAGTTTCAAGGAGGTTGGCCTGTTCGGCTTCACCTCGATGATGATTTTCCTGGCCGTGCTGACCATCGGCTTCGTTTATGAGTGGAAGAAGGGCGCGCTCGAATGGGATTGAACCTGGACACAGCCGGCGGCACGCTGGTGGCGCCGGCGCCCAAGGGCATCATCGACCCGAACACCGGCAAGCCGGTCGGTTCGACCGATCCGTTTTTCGTGGACATCAACGCTGAGCTGGCCGATCGCGGCTTCCTCGTCACCTCGGCCGACAACCTGATCAACTGGGCCCGCACCGGCTCGCTGATGTGGATGACCTTCGGCCTTGCCTGCTGCGCGGTCGAGATGATGCAGGTCTCGATGCCCCGTTACGACGTCGAGCGCTTCGGCTTCGCGCCGCGCGCCTCGCCTCGGCAGTCCGACGTGATGATCGTGGCGGGCACCCTGACCAACAAGATGGCGCCGGCCCTGCGCAAGGTCTATGACCAGATGCCAGAGCCGCGTTACGTGATCTCGATGGGTTCCTGCGCCAATGGCGGGGGCTACTACCACTACTCTTATGCGGTCGTGCGTGGCTGCGATCGCATCGTGCCCGTTGACATCTACGTGCCCGGCTGCCCGCCCACTGCGGAAGCGCTGCTCTATGGCGTGCTGCTGCTGCAGAAGAAGATCCGCCGTACCGGCACTATCGAGCGTTGAGCGGAGCTGACATGGCAAATTCGCAAACCCTGCAGGAGATCGGCGAGGCGCTTCAAGTTGCCTTTCCGCAAGCCGTGTCTGGCCTGGTCCACGCCTTCGGCGAACTGACCGTCAGCACGGATGCAGACAACATCCTGGCTGTTCTCAAGCATCTGCGTGATGATGCCGGCTCGCGCTTCGTGTCGATCATCGATGTTTGTGGAGCCGACTATCCGGCTCGCGAGAAGCGCTTCGATGTGGTCTATCATCTGCTTTCGCCGACCAAGAACGTGCGCATTCGCGTGAAGCTGGAGACGGACGAGGCGACCCCGGTGCCCTCGGCTATCGAGCTGTTCCCCGGCGTGCTCTGGTTCGAGCGCGAAGCCTACGATCTCTACGGCATCCTGTTCACCGGCCATCCCGACCTGCGCCGGCTCCTGACCGACTACGGCTTTGACGGCCACCCCCTGCGCAAGGACTTCCCGATGACCGGGTTTGTCGAGGTGCGCTGGGACGACGAAGCCAAGCGCGTGGTCTACGAGCCCGTCAGGCTCAACCAGGAATTCCGCAACTTCGATTTCCTGTCGCCATGGGAAGGCACCGATTACGTGCTGCCCGGCGACGAGAAGGCGAAGGCGAGCTGACGCGTTCCCGCGCGCCGGATCAGGACTAGCAAGACTCTCGAAATGGCTCCGAACAAGCTGGCCAACTCGGAAAGTTTGGAAACGACATGAACGACCAACCGCATCTGCGCAATTTCGCGATCAATTTCGGCCCGCAGCATCCGGCGGCGCACGGCGTGTTGCGTCTGGTCATGGAGCTGGACGGCGAGGTGGTCGAGCGTGTCGATCCCCATATCGGCCTGCTGCATCGCGGTACCGAGAAGTTGATCGAAGCCAAGACCTTCATGCAGGCCATTCCCTATTTCGATCGGCTCGATTACGTCGCGCCGATGAATCAGGAGCATGCCTATTGCCTGGCCATCGAACGCCTGCTTGGCTTGGAAGTGCCCAGGCGTGGCCAGCTTGTCCGCGTCCTTTATTCCGAGATCGGCCGCATCCTCTCGCATCTGCTCAACGTCACTACGCAAGCCATGGATTGTGGTGCGCTGACCCCGCCACTGTGGGGCTTCGAAGAGCGCGAGAAGCTGATGATCTTTTACGAGCGTGCCTCGGGCAGCCGCATGCATGCCGCCTATTTCCGCGCGGGCGGCGTCCACCAGGACCTGCCGCCGGAACTGATCGACGACATCGAGGCCTTCTGCGATCCCTTCCTCAAGGTTTGCGACGACCTTGAGGGGCTGCTCACCGACAACCGCATCTTCAAGCAGCGTAATGTCGATATCGGCATCATCGCTTTGGATGACGCCTGGGCATGGGGCTATTCGGGTGTGATGGTGCGTGGCTCGGGCGCCGCCTGGGATCTGCGCAAGTCGCAACCCTATGAATGCTATTCCGAGCTCGATTTCGACATTCCGATCGGCAAGAACGGCGACAATTACGATCGCTACTGCATCCGCATGGAAGAGATGCGCCAGTCGGTCCGCATCATGAAGCAATGCTGCGCGCTTTTGCGTACGACGAGCGGGCCGGTTTCTGCCGCCGACAACAAGGTCGTGCCGCCCAAGCGCGGCGAGATGAAGCGTTCGATGGAAGCGCTCATCCATCATTTCAAGCTCTACACCGAGGGCTATCACGTGCCTGCCGGCGAGGTTTACGCGGCCGTCGAAGCGCCCAAGGGCGAATTTGGCGTCTATCTAGTCTCCGACGGCGGCAACAAGCCCTATCGCTGCAAGATCCGCGCACCAGGGTTTGCGCATCTACAGTCGATGGACTGGCTGTGCCGTGGCTACATGCTGGCCGACGTCTCCGCCATTCTGGGTTCTCTCGACATCGTGTTCGGCGAAGTCGATCGTTGATTTCTTAGGTTGCAGCCGGCCTTGAACCGGCTGCAAAAGCGTCTTGTGATTTGAGGGGATCACCACGAATCGCAAAGACGCGTCGAAACCAGAAGTGAGAGTAGAAGGGCGTTTGCCAAAACGCGCTTTGCTCTAGCAGTTAAAGAGGAATGCGCATGTCCGTCCGCAGGCTCGCGCCCCAGGAACTCCAGCCGGCAAGCTTTGCCTTCACGCCCGAAAACGAGGCGTGGGTGGACAAGCAGATCGCCAAATATCCGCCCGGCCGCCAGGCTTCGGCGGTGATTCCGCTGTTGTGGAAGGCGCAGGAGCAGGCCGGTGGCTGGGTATCCCAGGCGGCGATCGAGGTGGTCGCAGCCCGTCTCGACATGCCCAAGATCCGCGTTCTGGAAGTCGCGACCTTCTACACCATGTTCGCGCTGGAGCCGGTCGGCAAACATTTCATCCAGCTCTGCGGCACGACGCCCTGCCAATTGCGTGGCGCCGGAGCCATCCGGGACGTGGTCAAGAAGCGCATCGGTCCCGAGCGTCATGTGACGGATGACGGCAAGTTCTCTTGGCTCGAGGTCGAATGCCTGGGCGCCTGCTGCAATGCACCAATGGTGCAGATCAATGCCGATTTCTACGAGGATCTCACCCCCGAGATCATGGAACGCATCATCGACGATCTTGCCGCCGGCAAGGAAGTGAAGCCCGGGCCGCAGAATGGCCGCTTCTCGTCCGAGCCGGAAGGCGGCGCCCAGACCCTGACAGACCCGTCGCTCTATGACGGCTCGATGATCGGTTCCTGGAAGCAACGCCTGGCCGAGGAAAAGACCAAGCTGGAAGCTGCCAAGGCAGCGGCGGTCGAGGCCGCCGCGGCGGCGCCGGCCAAATCGTGACTTTTAACAGGGCAGGGGCTGGGATGACCGGCTCCTTTCCGACGACGTGTTCTGCCGCAAGCCTTGCATCGGCGACAGGACGATCCCCGTTCTCAGATATCCGGATCCGCCATGCTTGCTGATCGCGACCGCATCTTCACCAATCTCTACGGCCTCCAGTCGCCCGGACTGCAGGCGGCCATCAAGCGTGGCTCGTGGGATGGCACCAAGCAAATCCTCGAGATGGGGCAGGACTGGATCATCAACGAGATGAAGGCCTCGGGGCTCAGGGGCCGCGGCGGCGCAGGCTTTCCGACCGGCCTGAAATGGTCGTTCATGCCCAAGAAGTCCGATGGGCGGCCGAACTATCTCGTCGTCAATGCCGACGAGTCCGAGCCCGGCACCTGCAAGGACCGCGAGATCATGCGGCATGATCCGCAGCATCTGGTCGAAGGCTGCCTGATCGCCTCCTTCGCCATGAATGCGCATGCCTGCTACATCTATATTCGCGGCGAATATATCCGCGAGCGCGAGGCTCTGCAGCGCGCCGTGGACGAGGCCTATGAGGCCGGCCTGATCGGCAAGAACAACAAGAACGGCTGGGATTTCGACCTCTACGTTCATCACGGTGCCGGCGCCTATATCTGCGGCGAAGAGACCGCGCTGCTCGAAAGCCTCGAAGGCAAGAAGGGCATGCCGCGCATGAAGCCGCCCTTCCCGGCGAATATGGGCCTCTATGGCTGCCCGACCACGGTGAACAATGTCGAGTCGATTGCCGTCGCCCCGACGATCCTGCGCCGCGGCGCAGGCTGGTTCGCTGGCATCGGCAATCCCAACAATGTCGGCACCAAGCTCTTTTGCGTGTCGGGGCATGTGAACAAGCCCTGTAATGTCGAAGAGGCGATGGGCATTCCGTTCCGCGAACTGATCGAGCGCCATTGCGGCGGCATCCGTGGCGGCTGGGACAATCTGAAGGCCGTGATCCCGGGTGGTTCGTCGGTGCGCATGGTGCCGGCCGAGCAGATCATCGATACTCCGATGGACTTCGACTCGCTGTCGAAGCTGCGCTCTGGCCTGGGCACCGCCGCAGTCATCGTGATGGACAAGTCCACCGACGTGGTGCGGACGATCGCGCGGCTTGCCTATTTCTACAAGCATGAGAGCTGCGGCCAGTGCACCCCTTGCCGCGAGGGCACGGGCTGGATGTGGCGCGTGCTCACCCGCATGGCCGATGGCCGCGCCCAGAAGCGCGAGATCGACATGCTGCTCGACGTCACCAAGCAGGTCGAAGGGCATACGATCTGTGCGCTCGGCGATGCGGCGGCCTGGCCCATCCAGGGCCTGATCACCCATTTCCGTCATGAGATCGAAGCGCGCATCGATCAGTATGCCGCCAACCCCCATTCCGATCCTGTCCTGCAGGCGGCGGAATAACAGGCCGGCTTCCGCCGGTTACAATCTACCAAGGCAAAAAGCGTTTTAGCGAAAACGCACTTTGCTCTGGCTCGTTGATCGAACGCGTTTTGCGATTCTAGGTGACTTCACCAAATCGCAACACACTTTGGGCCGGAATCGTCTCCCGTTTCCGGCCTGTCACAGCGCTGAATTTTCGTTTCGCGATGTTGATCGCGGCACTGAATTTTGCGAAGTCGAGTTTGGAAAGAGTCTGGACTGCGTCTTGCATTCCAGGCCTGATCGTCAAGGTTATCCATGGCCAAGTTGATCGTCGACGGACAGGAAATCGAGGTCCCGGCGGAGTACACACTCCTCCAGGCCTGTGAGGTCGCGGGTGCAGAGATCCCGCGTTTCTGCTTCCACGAGCGCCTGTCGATTGCCGGCAATTGCCGCATGTGTCTGGTCGAGGTGAAGGGCGGTCCGCCCAAGCCCACGGCCTCCTGCGCCATGGCGGTACGAGACCTCCGTCCTGGCCCGAATGGCGAGCCGCCGGTGGTGCTCACCAAGAGCCCTATGGTCAAGAAGGCTCGCGAAGGGGTGATGGAGTTCCTGCTCATCAACCATCCGCTGGACTGCCCGATCTGCGATCAGGGCGGTGAGTGCGACCTGCAGGACCAGGCCATGGCCTACGGCGTCGACAAGAACCGCTATGCCGAGAACAAGCGTGCGGTCGAGGACAAATATATCGGCCCGCTGGTCAAGACGGTGATGAACCGCTGCATCCATTGCACGCGTTGCGTCCGCTTTACCACTGAGGTGGCCGGCGTCTCCGAACTCGGCGCCATCGGCCGTGGCGAAGATATGGAGATCACCACCTATCTCGAAAAGGCGATGAGTTCCGAACTGCAGGGCAATGTCATCGATCTCTGCCCGGTCGGCGCCCTGACCTCCAAGCCCTATGAATTCCATGCCCGTCCCTGGGAGCTTTCCAAGACCGAATCCGTCGACGTGATGGATGCGGTGGGCTCCGCCATCCGCATCGATGCGCGCGGGCGGGAAGTGCTGCGCATCGTGCCGCGCACCAATGAACTGGTGAACGAGGAGTGGATCTCCGACAAGACCCGCTTCATCTGGGACGGCCTGCGCACCCAGCGCCTCGACCGACCCTATCTGCGTGTCGACGGTCGCCTGAAGCCTGTGAGTTGGCAGGAGGCCTTTGCCGCCATCGCGACCAAGGTGAAGGCAGCCAAGCCTGAGCGCATCGGCGCCATCGCCGGCGATCTCGCCGCGGTGGAAGAGCTGTTCGCGTTGAAGGATCTCATCGGCAAGCTCGGTTCCAGGAACCTCGATGCCCGCCAGGACGGCGCCAAGATTGATCCCGCTTTGGGCCGGACCAGCTACCTTTTCAACCCGACGATCGCTGGTCTCGAAGAGGCGGACGCGATCCTGCTGGTCGGCACCAATCCGCGCAAGGAAGCGTCGGTCCTCAATGCCCGCATCCGCAAGCGCTGGTTGCGCGGCGTCAAGGTTGGCCTGATCGGTGAACAGGCCGATCTGACCTATGGCTATGATTATGTCGGAGCCGGCCCCGATACCCTGGCCGAGCTGGCTGCCGGCAAGGGCTCGTTCGCCGACCTGCTGAAGGGGGCGGCCAAGCCCGTCATCATCGTGGGCGGCGGCGTCTATGCGCGCGCCGACGGTGCGGCCCTGCTTTCGCTGGCCGCGAAGGCAGCCCAGGCCCTCGGCGTGGTCAAGGACGGCTGGAACGGCTTCGGCGTGCTGCACAATGCAGCCTCGCGCGTGGGAGCGCTCGATGTCGGCTTCGTGCCGGGGGAGGGCGGTCTCGATGCAGCCGGCATGGCTAGGGACGGGGCACTCGACGTGCTCTTCCTGCTCGGCGCCGACGAGGTCACCATCGAACCGGGCGCCTTCGTGGTCTATCAGGGCAGCCACGGTGACCGCGGCGCGCATCGTGCCGATGTGATCCTGCCGGCGGCAGCCTATCCGGAACGCTCGGGCCTGTTCGTCAACACCGAAGGGCGGGTCCAGCTTGCCAACCGCGCGGCGTTCCCGCCGGGTGAGGCGCGCGAGGACTGGGCGATCCTGCGGGCGCTCTCTGAAGCGCTCGGCGCCAAACTCGGCTACGACTCGCTCGGTGCCTTGCGCAAGACCTTGTTCGCGGCCATTCCCCATCTCGGCCGGATCGGCGAAGTCGCCGCCGGCGATGCCTCCGGCGTGACGGCCCTGGCGGGACTTGGGGGAGACGTCGACAAGTCGGCCTTCGCGGCAGCGATCAGCGATTTCTATTTGACCAACCCCATCGCGCGCGCTTCGGCCGTGATGGCGCAGTGTTCGCAGTTCGCCTCGGGCGCGCTGCCGCTGGCGGCGGAATAAGGACGGGCCATGACGATCTGGGAAACACTGCTCTGGAAGGTCGGCCTGCCGCTGGTGCAAAGCCTGGTGCTGCTGGTCTGCCTGCTTGTCTTCATCGCCTATTATCTGCTGGCCGACCGCAAGGTCTGGGCGGCCGTGCAGCTGCGACGCGGGCCCAACGTGGTGGGTCCGTGGGGGCTGTTCCAGTCCTTCGCCGACCTGCTCAAATTCGTGCTCAAGGAGCCGGTGATCCCGGCAGGCGCGAACAAGGGCGTCTTCCTGCTTGCCCCCTTCGTGACCTGCGTGCTCGCCCTGGCGGGCTGGGCGGTGCTGCCGGTGGCGGCCGGCACCATGATCGCCGACATCAATGTCGGCGTCCTCTACGTCTTCGCCATCTCCTCGCTCGGCGTCTACGGCACCATCATGGCGGGCTGGGCCTCGAACTCGAAATATCCCTTCCTTTCAGCCCTGCGCGCCGCCGCCCAGATGGTGTCCTATGAAGTCTCCATCGGCTTCGTCATCATCACCGTGCTGCTTTGCGCCGGTTCGCTGAACCTGACGGCCATCGTCGACGCTCAGCAGAGCCGCGGCCTCGCCAGCCTGATCGGTCTGCCCTGGCTGACCTTCCTGAACTGGTACTGGCTGCCGCTCTTCCCGATGTTCATCATCTTCTTCATCTCGGCCCTGGCCGAGACGAACCGGCCGCCCTTCGACCTGGCCGAAGCCGAGTCCGAACTCGTGGCCGGCTTCATGGTCGAATACGCCTCGACGCCTTACCTGCTGTTCATGCTGGGCGAGTATGTGGCGATCATGACCATGTGCGCCCTGACCACCATCCTGTTCATGGGTGGCTGGAGCGCGCCGATCGATCTGCCGCCCTTCACCTGGATCCCGGGCTTCATCTGGTTCCTGGTCAAGGTGACCTTCGTATTCTTCATGTTCGCGATGGTAAAGGCTTTCGTGCCGCGCTACCGCTATGACCAGCTGATGCGTCTCGGCTGGAAAGTCTTCCTGCCGCTGTCGATCGCCATGGTCGTGATCGTTGCTGGCTTCCTCCAGATCACCGGATGGGCACCATGACCGCCGCCAATCCCAGCCGGCCGCGTGTCGGTCTCGATCAGGCCGCCAAGGCCCTGTTCCTGAAGGAATTCGTTTCGGCCTTCTTCCTGTCGATGCGCTATTTCTTCAAGCCGAAGGCGACGCTGAACTATCCTTTCGAAAAGGGACGGTTGTCGCCGCGCTTCCGGGGTGAGCACGCCCTGCGCCGTTATCCCAACGGCGAGGAACGCTGCATCGCCTGCAAATTGTGCGAGGCGATCTGCCCGGCCCAGGCCATCACCATCGAGGCCGGCCCGCGCGGCAATGACGGTACGCGGCGGACCACCCGCTACGACATCGACATGGTCAAATGCATCTATTGCGGCTTCTGCCAGGAAGCCTGCCCGGTGGATGCCATCGTCGAGGGGCCGAACTTCGAGTTCGCCGTCGAGACGCGCGAAGAGCTGTTCTATGACAAGGATCGTCTTCTGGCCAATGGTGACCGCTGGGAGCGGGAAATCGCCAAGAATATCGCCAAGGACGCGCCTTATCGCTAGGCACCGAGCGGACCTGCGGGGCCGAGTTTGTTTGTAGTGCTTCAGCCACGCTGAAGCGGTTGAGACTAGACGGCACGGAAACGAGCCGGAGAGGGGTTTGAACATGAATGTGGCGACAGCCTTCTTCTACCTGTTCGCCTTTGTTTGCGTGGCATCGGCCTTGATGGTCATCCTGTCGCGCAACCCTGTGCATTCGGTGCTCTATCTGATCCTGGCCTTCGTCAACGCGGCCGGCCTGTTCATGCTCACCGGGGCCGAGTTCCTCGCGCTGATCCTGATCGTGGTCTATGTCGGCGCCGTCGCCGTGCTCTTCCTCTTCGTGGTGATGATGCTTGACGTCGATTTCACCGAATTGCGGCAGGGCTTCCTGCAATATCTGCCGATCGGTTTCCTGGTCGGCCTGATCGTGCTGATCGAACTCCTGATGGTGGTGGTCGGCTGGGCGATCTCCCCCGGCATCGTCGTCAATCCGCAGACGCAGATCGACACCTCCGTCACCAACACCGAGGCGCTCGGACGCGTGCTCTACACGCACTATGTCTTCTTCTTCCAGGGCGCCGGGCTGGTGCTGCTGGTGGCCATGATCGGCGCCATCGTGCTGACGCTGCGCCACAAGGAAGGCGTCAAGCGCCAGAATCCGGCCTTGCAATCGGCGCGCACCAAGGCGCAGTCGGTAGAGGTCGTCAAAGTTCAGCCAGGGCAGGGGATCTGACACATGGCCGTCGATCTTTCCCATTTTCTCGCCGTTGCCGCCGTTCTCTTCACCATCGGCGTGCTTGGGATTTTCATCAACCGCAAGAACGTCATCGTCATCCTGATGTCGGTGGAACTCATCCTGCTTGCGGTGAACATCAATATGGTCGCCTTCTCCGCGGCGCTGCATGACATTACGGGCCAGGTCTTCACCCTGCTGATCCTGACGGTCGCCGCCGCCGAGGCTGCGATCGGTCTTGCCATTCTGGTGGCGTTCTACCGCAACCGCGGTTCGATCGCCGTCGAAGATATCAACGTGATGAAGGGCTGAGGGCGTGTATAACGCAATTGTCTTCCTGCCGCTCCTCGGCTTCCTGATTGCCGGCATCGCCAACATGCTGACCTGGCGCCTGGCGCCGGCCGATGCCGCCGAGACCTCCGGACATGGTCATGACGACCACGGCCATGGCTCTCATGCTGCGCATGGACACGATGACCATGGCCATGATGCGCACGGTCATGACGATCATCACGCCGTCGAGGAATCTCCCCACTCCCCAGGCAAGATCCGCTTCGCCGAGTATCTGACGACGGGCCTGCTCTTCCTGTCCTGCATTTTGTCCTGGGTCGCTTTCATCAATGTCGGCTTCAACGGCGCCACCACCACGGTGCCGGTGCTCGACTGGATCCATGTCGGCAAGCTGCAGATCGACTGGGCCCTGCGCATCGATACGCTGACGGCGGTCATGCTGGTGGTGGTCACCACCGTGTCCTCGCTCGTCCACCTCTATTCCATCGGCTATATGGAAGAGGATCCCTCGCGGCCGCGCTTCTTCGCCTATCTGTCGCTGTTCACCTTCGCCATGCTGATGCTGGTGACCTCCGACAATCTGGTGCAGATGTTCTTCGGTTGGGAAGGCGTCGGTCTGGCCTCCTATCTGCTGATCGGCTTCTGGTACAAGAAGCCCTCGGCCAATGCAGCCGCCATCAAGGCCTTCGTGGTCAACCGCGTCGGCGACTTCGGCTTCTCGCTCGGCATCTTCGCGGTGTTCGTCATCTTCGGGCAGGTCGGCTTCGAGGGTATCTTCAAGGAAGCCGCCGGCAAGGCTGCTACCACCATCCACTTCCTCGGCTATACCCTGCCGGCTCTGGAAGTCGCCTGCTTCCTGTTGTTCATGGGCGCCATGGGCAAGTCGGCGCAGTTCCTGCTGCACACCTGGCTGCCGGACGCCATGGAAGGCCCGACGCCGGTCTCCGCGCTCATCCACGCCGCGACCATGGTCACGGCCGGCATCGTGATGGTGGCGCGCTTGTCGCCCCTGTTCCAGCATGCCCCTAATGCGCTGGCCTTCGTCACCTTTATCGGCGCTACCACGGCCTTCTTCGCCGCTACCGTGGGCCTCGTCCAGAACGACATCAAGCGCGTCATCGCCTATTCGACCTGTTCGCAGCTCGGCTACATGTTCGTGGCTCTGGGTGTCGGCGCCTACAATGTCGGCGTGTTCCACCTGTTCACGCACGCCTTCTTCAAGGCCTTGCTCTTCCTCGGTGCCGGTTCGGTGATCGTGGCGATGCATCACGAGCAGGACATGCGCAAGATGGGCGGCCTCAAGTCGAAGATTCCATGGACCTACGCGGCCATGATCATCGGCACGCTGGCGCTCACCGGTGTCGGCCTGCCCTTCACCCAGATCGGCTTCGCCGGCTTCAATTCCAAGGATGCCGTCATCGAGGCGGCCTGGGCCAGCTATGCCGAAAGCGGCCGCCTGATCCCGCTCTATGCCTTCTGGATGACGATCGTCGCCGCGCTGATGACCTCCTTCTATTCCTGGCGCCTGATCTTCATGACGTTCCACGGGCAGACCAGGGCTGATGCGCACACCTATGATCATGCGCATGAATCGCCGCTGCCGATGATGATCCCCCTCGCGGTGCTGTCTGTCGGCGCGGTGATCGCCGGCATGGCCTTCCACCATGCCTTCATCACCGAGGAAGGGCTGGAGCATTTCTGGCGCGAGGCGGTCTCGCTGGGCGAGGGCACCAAGATCCTGGAGGGCATGGAGCACGTTCCGGCGTTCGTGCATCTGGCGCCCTTCACCATGATGCTGATCGGCTTCCTGACGGCCTACTACATGTACATCGTCAAGCCGACGGTGCCGGCGGCGATCGCCGCCCGCAATCCGCTGCTCTACAACTTCCTGCTCAACAAGTGGTATTTCGACGAGCTCTATGACTGGGCCTTCGTTCGCCCGGCCAAGTGGCTCGGCCGCTTCCTGTGGAAGAAAGGCGACGGCGCCACCATCGACGGCCTCGGCCCGGATGGTGTTTCCGCCCGCGTCGTCGACGTCACCCGCGGCGTCGTCAAGCTGCAGACCGGCTATCTCTATCACTATGCCTTCGCCATGCTGATCGGCATTGCGGCCTTGTTCACCTGGTCCATGCTCGGAGGCACGCACTGATGTCCTGGCCGGTTCTTTCCGTTACGACCTTTCTGCCACTGGTCGGGGTGGTGCTGATGCTCGTGCTTCGGGGCGATCCCGAAGGCGTGAAACGCAATTCGCGCATCATCTCGCTGTGGACCACCATCGCGACCTTCGTCGTCTCGTTGCTGCCGCTGTTCGCCTTCGATCCGGCGAATACTAGCTTCCAATTCGTCGAGAACACCAACTGGCTCGGCGGCACCACGGGTGGCGCCATCAACTACCGCATGGGCGTCGATGGCATCTCGTTGCCCTTCGTCATCCTGACGACCTTCCTGATGCCATTCTGCATCCTCGCCTCCTGGCGTTCGATCCAGAACCGCGTGCGCGAATACATGATCGCCTTCCTCGTGCTGGAAACGCTGATGATCGGCGTGTTCTGTGCGCAGGACATCGTGCTGTTCTACCTGTTCTTCGAAGGCGGCCTGATCCCGATGTTCCTGATCATCGGCGTCTGGGGCGGGCAGCGGCGCATCTATGCCAGCTTTAAGTTCTTCCTCTACACGCTGCTCGGCTCGGTGCTGATGCTGATCGCCATCATGGCGATGTATTGGAACGCGGGCTCGTCGGACATCGCCGTGCTGCTCAAGCACCAGTTCCCGGCCCATATGCAGACCTATCTATGGCTGGCCTTCTTTGCCTCCTTCGCGGTGAAGATGCCGATGTGGCCGGTGCATACCTGGCTGCCTGACGCGCATGTTGAAGCGCCGACGGCGGGCTCGGTGATCCTGGCCGGCATCCTTCTGAAGATGGGTGGCTACGGCTTCATCCGCTTCTCGCTGCCGATGTTCCCTGCGGCCTCCGAATATTTCGCGCCGCTGGTGTTCACCCTCTCCGTCATCGCCATCGTCTACACCTCCCTGGTGGCGCTGATGCAGGAGGACATCAAGAAGCTGATCGCCTATTCGTCGGTCGCCCATATGGGCTTCGTCACCATGGGCCTGTTCTCGATGAACGAGCAGGGCGTGCAGGGGGCGATCTTCCAGATGATCTCGCATGGCATCGTCTCGGGCGCGCTCTTCCTCTGCGTCGGCGTGGTCTATGATCGCATGCATACCCGCGAGATCGCGGCCTATGGCGGCTTGGTCAATCGCATGCCCTGGTATGCGCTGGCGCTGATGGTCTTCACCATGGCCAATGTCGGCTTGCCCGGCACCTCAGGCTTCGTCGGCGAATTCCTCACGCTGGTGGGCGCCTTCTCGGCCAACACCTGGGTGGCCTTCTTCGCCACGCTGGGCGTGATCCTGTCGGCGGCCTATGCGCTCTGGCTCTATCGCCGGGTCGTCTATGGGGCGCTGGAGAAGCCGAGCCTGGCCGGCATCGCCGACCTGACGGGCCGGGAATTCATCATCCTGGCGCCCCTGGTTCTCCTCACGATCTATTTCGGTGTCTATCCTAAGCCGATCCTGAACATGAGCGAGGCTGCCGTCACCCATCTCATCCAGGCGGCGAAAGCTGCCAGCGTTGCGCTTAACTGATCCGAAGGCGAGCCATGTCTGCTTCTGAAATTGCAACGGCGCTTCCGGAGATCGTTCTGGTTCTCGGCGCTATCGCATTGTTGATGATCGGCGTCTTCTCGGCGCCCCGCGGCTACGGCCTCGTCACCACGCTCTCGGTGCTGCTGCTGGCGGTGGTCGTGGTGCTGGTGGCAATCAGCCATGACGGCAAGGCCTTCAACGGGTCCTTCACCGTCGACGCCTTCGCGCGCTTCACCAAGATCCTGGTGCTGATCGGATCGGGGGCGGCCATCCTGATGTCGGGCGACTTCCTGCGCTCGAGAGGCATCGAGAAGTTCGAATATCCGGTGATGATCCTGCTGGCCACCACCGGCATGTTGATGATGCTCTCGGCCAACGACCTCATCGCCCTCTATATCGGGCTCGAACTGCAGTCGCTCGCCCTCTATGTGATTGCCTCGATCCATCGCGACGATCTGAAGTCGACCGAAGCGGGCCTCAAATATTTCGTCCTCGGCGCCCTTTCCTCGGGCATGCTGCTCTATGGCGCCTCGCTGATTTATGGCTTTGCCGGTACGGTGTCGTTCACCGGTATCGCCACCGCCGTGCAGGGGCATGTCGGCCTCGGTCTGGTCTTCGGCATTGTCTTCCTGCTTGCCGGGCTGGCCTTCAAGATCTCCGCCGTGCCCTTCCACATGTGGACGCCCGACGTCTATGAGGGCGCTCCCACGCCTGTGACGACGCTGTTCGCCGGCGCGCCGAAGATCGCGGCCATGGGCTTGATGGTCCGCGTGATCATCACGTCTTTCCCCTCGGCGCTGGCGCAGTGGCAGCAGATCGTGGTGTTTATCGCGATCGCCTCGATGGCGCTTGGTTCCTTCGCCGCCATCGGCCAGAGCAATATCAAGCGACTGATGGCCTATTCCTCCATCGGCCATATGGGCTTTGCCCTGGTCGGCCTGGCGGCGGGCACTTCCGAGGGCGTTCAGGGCGTGCTGATCTATCTGGCGCTCTATCTTGCCATGACCCTCGGCACTTTCGCGGTGATCCTGTCGATGAAGCGCAAGGGCGTCTATGTCGAGAGCATCAGCGATCTTGCCGGCCTGTCGCGGACGGATACCTTAACGGCCTATGCCTTGGCGGCCCTGATGTTCTCCCTGGCCGGCATCCCGCCGCTCTCTGGCTTCTGGGCCAAGTGGTACGTCTTTGTCGCCGCCGTGCATCAGGGACTGTGGCCTCTGGCGATCCTCGGCGTGCTCTGCAGCGTGGTCGGCGCGTTCTATTATCTGCGCGTCATCAAGCTGATGTTCTTCGACGAGCCAGCCGAGGCCTTCGAGCCGATGCCGGTGACACTGCGTGCCGTGTTGGTGCTCGCCACCATCGTGACCGTATTCTTCATCGTCTGGCCGACGTTGATCACCGGCCCGGCCGCGACGGCCGCAGCCCTCGTCGCGGCTGCGGGCTGATGCTTTCGAGGCGATGAAACTCGGGGCAGGAGCACAGGCGGCAGGCTTCCGTCATCTACACTTCGACAGCATTGGCTCAACCAATGCCGAAGCGCTGGAACGTGGCCAGGACCGTCTGTGGGTGACTGCCGGCGAGCAGGTAGCAGGCAAGGGGCGGCGCGGCCGCCCCTGGAGTTCGCCAAGAGGCAATCTTTATGCTTCGCTCCTGCTGGTCGATCCGGCTGAACCGAGGCGGGCGGCGGATCTGTGCTTCGTCGCCGCGCTGGCGCTGAGTGATGCCGTGTTGTCAACGGCCCCTCGGGCGGCTCCGGCCCTGGCGTTGAAATGGCCCAATGACGTACTGATCGGCGGGGCCAAGGTGTCCGGCATCCTGGTCGAAGGTGCCCATGCCGGCGGCGGCTTTTCGGCGGTCATCGGCTGCGGCGTCAATATCGCCAGCCATCCGGATGGCACGCCTTATCCTGCCACGCATCTGGCCATGACCGATGCGACCGTCAATGTGGTGAATTTCTTTGCTGCCTTGACGGATGGCTTCGCCCGACGCCTGGAGCAATGGCAGCGGGGCCTCGGCTTTGCGACGATACGGGAAGCATGGCTGGAACGTGCCGCAGGTCTCGGGCGCAGGATCGTGGTGCGGCTGCCCTCTGGTGACATAGACGGCGTATTCGAGGCCTTGGATGCGGAAGGGGTCCTGATCCTGCGCGACGATTCCGGCGCGCGTCGGGAAATTTCCGCAGGCGAGATCTTCTTTCCGGGCCTGCTTTCTTGAGCAAAGCGCGTCTGGAGCATCGTGCCGAAAGGTGGGCGCCGGTCTTCGGCGAAAACGATGCGGCGACAACGACCAGCAGCATCAGGAGCGCTTCCGACATCGGGTCCGATGCTGTAAACGGAAACCCTCTTTTGCTCGAACTCCCTGGTTCGACGCGTTTTTGCGATTCTTGGCGATTCCGCCAAGCTGCAAAACGCTTTAATTCATCCGATTCATGAACATGTCGGTTGCCACGCTTGTAGCCGGTTATGAAACAGTGGCGCGTTCGCGCCCGTAAGGAACCTGATATGGCACGCGACACCACCGATCTTGTCTTCTGCGCCCTGGGCGGCATCGGCGAGATCGGCATGAACATGGCTCTCTATGGCTATGGACCGGCCAACAAACGCCAATGGCTGATGGTCGATTGCGGCGTATCGTTTGCCGATGACAATTTGCCCGGCGTCGATCTCGTCATGCCCGACACGCGCTTTATCGAAGGCCAGCGCAAGAACCTGACTGGCATTGTGATCACCCATGCGCATGAGGACCATTTCGGCGCGCTCATTCACCTGGCACCCAAGCTGCAGGTGCCGATCTACGCCACCAGGTTCACGGCAGCCCTGCTGGAAGCCAAGCGCCTGCATGATCCGGATGCCCCCAAGCTCGACGTGCGCATCATCCCGTCCCAGGCCCGTTTCACCTTGGGTCCGTTCGACATCGAATTGATCAATGTCGCTCATTCCATTCCGGAATCGAACGCGCTGGCCATCCGCACGCCGGCGGGCATGGTCATCCATACCGGCGACTGGAAGATCGACGAGACGCCGGTGATCCCGCCCCGCACCGATTCCGAACGCCTGAAGGCGCTGGGCGACGAGGGCGTGCTGGCACTGATCTGCGATTCCACCAATGCGATCCGCGAGGGACGCTCGCCTTCCGAGCGTGACGTCGCCAAGAGCCTTGGGGAAATCATCGCCGCCAAGAAGGGCAGGGTGGCGGTGACCACCTTCGCCTCCAATGTCGGGCGCATCCGCTCGATCGCCGAAGCCGCCATGCAGAATGACCGCAGCGTGGTGCTTGTCGGCCGGGCGATGGAACGGGTCTGCCAGGTTGCACGCGAATGTGGCTTGCTCGACGGCATTCCCGATTTCCTCAGCCCGGAAAGCTATGGCTTCCTGCCGCGCGAGAAGGTGGTGGCCGTGCTGACCGGCAGTCAGGGTGAACCGCGCGCCGCGCTGGCGCGTATCGCCCGCAGCGAACACCCCGAGGTCACCCTGGCCAAGGGCGATACGGTAATTTTCTCCTCGCGCACCATTCCGGGCAATGAGAAGGCTGTCGGCAACATCATCAATGGCTTGGTACGGCAGGGCGCGGAAATCGTGACCGATCGCAACCAACTCGTGCATGTCTCGGGCCATCCCCGCCGTGGCGAACTCACGGACATGTATCAATGGACCCGGCCGAAGATCGCCATCCCCGTCCATGGCGAGGCCTGGCACCTCGCCGAGCACGCCGACCTTGCCCGCTCGCTCGGGGTGCCCGAGGTCGTTGCCGCCGGTGACGGCCAGATCATCGCGCTGCGGGAGGGCGGCACCCAGGTGGTGGACGAGGCACCGACCGGCCGCATCTGCCTCGATGGTGATGTGCTGATCAATGCGGCGGAGGAAACCATCCCCCAGCGGCGGCGTCTGTCCTGGTCCGGCGCCGTCTCGATCGCCCTGGCGCTGTCGGAGAAGGGCGAGATCGTCAACGAGCCCGATGTGAAGTTTTCGGGTCTGCCGCTGCGCATCGGCGATGGGCGCTTGATGGACGAGGTCATTGCCGAGGCGGCCCTGCAGGTGCTCGAGAGCCTGCCCAAGCCGAAGCGGCGTGATCCGGACGCGGTGGAACTGGCGGTCGAGCGCGCCGTGCGTTCGGCCGTGAACGGGGTATGGGGCAAGAAGCCCGTCTGTCATGTGATCGTGCTGGTGGTCTGATAGGCGGCTTGGCAGCCACAGAATGGACCTTGCCCCGTGACCGCTACAGACCGAAGCAGCAGCAAGACACGCCGTACCCGCAAGCCGGAGGAGCCGGAAGAAGGCCATAACGGTTTCGAGCGTGTCGCGCTGCTGCTGCAAGGCGGCGGTGCGCTCGGGGCCTATCAGGCCGGCGCCTACCAGGCTCTCGAAGAAGGGGGCGTTCAGCCCAACTGGATCGCCGGCATTTCCATCGGCGCTATCAACGCGGCCCTTATCGCGGGCAATGCCCCCGGCAAGCGTGTCGCCCAATTGCGCCGCTTTTGGGAGATGGTGAGCGATCCGCCCTTCGAGCCGGCCCTCGAATGGATCCGCCTGTTCGCCCGGGAGGGTGACCGCCAGCACAAGCTGGTGAACCAGTTCCAGGCCGGCCAGGTTCTGCTGAAGGGGGCGCCGAAATTCTTCGAGCCTCGCTTTCCGCCGCCTTACCTGATGCCACCCGGCTCGGCCGGCGCCACCAGCTTCTATGACACCGCGCCTTTGAAGCAGACTTTGCTGGAGCTGATCGATTTCGAGCGGCTCAACAGCGGCGAGACCCGCTTTGCGGTCGGCGCCGTCAACATCGCCAGCGGCAACTTCGCCTATTTCGACAATGGCAACGGCACCGCCCGCCTCACGCCGGAACATATCATGGCAAGCGGGGCGCTGCCGCCCGGCTTTCCCCCGATCGAGATCGACGGGCAGTTTTATTGGGATGGCGGATTGGTCTCGAACACGCCGCTGCAATGGATCCTGGAGCGGCAGGACCTCGATACGCTCGCGTTCCAGGTCGATCTATGGAACGCCCGCGGCGACATTCCCACGGACATGGCCGAGGTCGAGGTCCGGCAAAAGGAGATCCAGTATTCCAGCCGCACCCGTGCAGCCACGACCCGTGCTCGCGACTATCAGCGCCTGCGCGGCGCCCTCAAGCGCATCCTGGCAAAGCTGCCGGAGGATTTCGGCCAGGAGGAGGACGTCGGGTTGCTGAGCAAGGCCGTCGAGCGCAAGAGCTGCAACGTGGTGCAACTGATCTATCGCGCCCAGAAATATGAAGGGGCCAGCAAGGATTACGATTTCTCGCGCCTGATGATGGAGGAGCACTGGGCTGCGGGCTATGAGGATGCCAGGCGGGCGCTTGCCCACCCGGTGATCTTTCGCAAAGCCCGCAATGCCGAAGCTTTTGCCAGCTACGATTTCGGCCGGGGAGCGTGAAGCCCTTCCTCAGATCGCCATGGCAGCCAGCAGGAATTCCGTCGGTCCATGAACTGCGGCTTGCCATTATCGGTTCGGCGGCTCATATACGATCGCTTCCCCGCCTGATTTAACGAACGCACAGAGACGCCGATGCCCGCCTATCGTTCCCGTACCACTACCCATGGCCGCAACATGGCCGGTGCCCGTGGCCTCTGGCGCGCCACCGGCATGAAGGACGGGGATTTTGGCAAGCCGATCATCGCGGTCGTCAACTCCTTCACCCAATTCGTGCCCGGCCATGTCCATCTCAAGGACCTCGGCCAATTGGTGGCGCGCGAGATCGAGCAGGCCGGCGGCGTTGCCAAGGAGTTCAACACCATCGCGGTGGATGACGGCATCGCCATGGGCCATGACGGCATGCTTTACAGTCTGCCTTCGCGCGAACTGATCGCCGACAGCGTGGAATATATGGTCAATGCCCATTGCGCCGACGCGATGGTGTGCATCTCCAATTGCGACAAGATCACGCCCGGCATGCTGATGGCCTCGCTGCGCCTCAACATTCCCACGGTCTTCGTGTCGGGCGGCCCGATGGAAGCCGGCAAGGTCGTCCTGGGCGGCAAGACCAAGGCGCTCGATCTCGTCGACGCCATGGTCGCTGC
This sequence comes from Labrys sp. F242, assembly GCF_057813875.1. NCBI lineage: Bacteria > Pseudomonadati > Pseudomonadota > Alphaproteobacteria > Hyphomicrobiales > Xanthobacteraceae > Labrys > Labrys sp. F242. The sequence goes on from NZ_JBVASG010000001.1 coordinate 1,697,462, forward strand.
GGCCGACGACAAGGTCTCCGACGAGGATGTGAAGGCAATCGAGCGCTCGGCCTGCCCGACCTGCGGCTCCTGCTCGGGCATGTTCACCGCCAATTCGATGAACTGTCTCACCGAAGCCCTTGGCCTGTCGCTGCCCGGCAACGGCTCGACCCTGGCCACCCACGCTGACCGCAAACGTCTCTTCGTCGAGGCAGGCCATCTCATTGTCGATCTCGCGCGTCGCTACTATGAGCAGAACGACGAAAGCGTGCTGCCGCGCCAGGTCGCCAGTTTCGGCGCTTTCGAGAATGCCATGACGCTCGATATAGCCATGGGTGGCTCGACCAACACGGTGCTGCATATTCTGGCTGCCGCCCATGAAGGCGAGATTGCCTTCACCATGGACGATATCGACCGGCTGTCGCGCCATGTGCCGGTGCTCTGCAAGGTCGCCCCGGCCGTCAGCCACGTTCATATGGAGGACGTTCACCGTGCCGGCGGCATCATGGGCATTCTCGGCGAGCTCGACCGCGCCGGCCTGATCAACCGCGACCTGCCGACCGTGCATTCGGCCAGCCTGGCGGAAGCCTTGGACCGTTGGGACGTCGTGCGCACCAAGAGCGAGAGCGTGCGCGAGTTCTTCAAGGCCGCGCCGGGCGGCGTGCCGACCCAGGTCGCCTTCAGCCAGGACCGGCGCTGGGACGATGTCGATCTTGACCGCGAGAAGGGCGTGATCCGCTCGGCCGAGCATGCCTATTCCAAGGATGGCGGCCTGGCCGTGCTGAAGGGCAATCTCGCTCTCGACGGCTGCATCGTGAAGACCGCCGGCGTCGACGAATCCATCCTGAAATTCGCCGGGCCAGCCGTGGTGTTCGAAAGCCAGGACGCGGCGGTCGACGGCATTCTCAACGGCAAGGTCAAGGCCGGCGATGTCGTCGTCATCCGTTATGAGGGGCCGCGCGGCGGCCCGGGCATGCAGGAGATGCTGTATCCGACCAGCTATCTGAAGTCGAAGGGCCTGGGCAAGGCCTGCGCCCTGATCACCGATGGGCGCTTCTCGGGCGGCACCTCGGGCCTGTCGATCGGGCATGCCTCTCCGGAAGCGGAAGAGGGCGGCACTATCGGCCTCGTCGAGCCGGGCGATCGCATCGAGATCGACATTCCCAACCGCACCATCGTGCTGGCCGTGCCGGATGACGAGCTCGATCGTCGGCGCGCCGCCAAGGGAGCCGCGCCCTGGCGTCCGGCCGCGCCGCGCAAGCGCAAGGTCACCACAGCGCTGCGCGCCTACGCCGCCATGGCCACCAGCGCCGCCAAGGGCGCTGTCAGGCAGGTGCCCGATTTCGATTGACGCCGGTCTGCTGGTCTTAGAGCCTGACTCAAAATTCACAACGAGACCGAGAAGAACTCCACTTTTGTCATACCCGGGCTTGTCCCGGGTATCCAGACACCGCATCTTATCGAGATTGATGGCCCCTAGATCACCGGGACAAGCCCGGTGATGACAAAAGTTGAGGTTCCCGCGACTCGTCGGTCCGATTCTTAATGACCGGCATATTCTGGGAATCGCAGGCATCTCAAGAAGAGGCTGTTGTCAGCCCTGTTTCGCCAGCGCTTCCAGCGCTTCGCCGGTCAACCGGCAGCCGATCCATTCCTTGCGCAGCACGGCGCCCTGTCTTTCATAAAAGCCGATGGCAGGCTCGTTCCAGTCGAGCACAGACCATTCGAGGCGGCCTAACTCCTCGCTGACGCAACGCTTGGCGAGATGGCCGAGCAGGGCCTGGCCGATGCCGTGGCCGCGATAGGCATCACGGACGAACAAATCTTCGAGATAGATGCCGTGGCGGCCGAGGAAGGTCGAGTAACTGTAGAACCACAGGGCGAAGCCGGCCGTCTCGCCCTGCCATTCCGCGATCTCGCAGAAGACGCGTGGATTGGTGGCGAATAGACTGGCCTGGATGTCGGCTTCGGTGGCGATCGCCTCGTGTTCGAGCTTCTCATAGAGCGCCAAGCCGCGGATCAGATCCAACACTGTTGCGGTATCGGCCGGTTCGGCGCGGCGGGTGATCAGGGACATTGTCGTGCTCCAACAAAAAAAGCCCGCCATGGAAGGCGGGCTGGCTGTGTTGCCTGGAACCAAGATTTCGACGCGGATCAGGCCGCGTCGATGTCGTTCAGCCCGAGGCGCTTATCGAGATAGGACGAGCAGGAAGCGATCAACTCGTCCGTCTTGTTGTCGAAGAAGTGATTGGCGCCGGCAATGACCGATTGTTCGATGACGATGCCCTTCTGCGTCTTCAGCTTGGAGACCAGTGTCTCGACATCCTTGAGCGGCGCGACGCGATCGGCGTCGCCATGGACGATCAGACCGGAGGACGGGCAGGGGGCGAGAAAGGAGAAGTCGAAGCGGTTGGCCGGTGGTGCCACCGAGATGAAGCCCTCGATCTCCGGGCGGCGCATCAGGAGCTGCATGCCGATCCAGGCGCCGAAGGAGACGCCGGCGATCCAGCAGGATTTGGCTTCCGGCGTCACCGCCTGGACCCAGTCGAGGGCGGAAGCTGCATCGGAGAGTTCGCCCGCGCCATGATCGAAGGAGCCCTGGCTACGGCCGACGCCGCGGAAGTTGAAGCGCAAGGCCGAAAAACCCCGCTGCACGAAGGCGTAGAACAGATCGTAGACGATCTTGTTGTTCATCGTCCCGCCGAACTGCGGATGCGGATGCAGGACGATCGCAATGGGGGCTCCGCGTTGCTTGGACGGCTGGAAGCGGCCTTCGATGCGGCCTGCCGGGCCGGTGAACGTAACTTCGGGCATATATTGAGTTGCCTTTTTCGTGTGCCAGAGCAGAATTTGGTTGATCGGAACGGCTTCCGGCCAATCAAATTCTGCTAGAACTTTCAAACCCTGCTCGGGACCCGCGCTCCGGCTCCGATGACTGGCCTTGACGGCTGAGGTCGGCAGGAGTAGAACTTTAGAATAATTCTAATGACTTAGAATAATTCTAAAGTAGCTCGTCGCTGCTACGCGATGCGCTCCGATCCATGCGCCGATAAGGACGCATTGCACCCAGCCCGCGTTCGGGTAGCGCTTCTTAACACGAAGAGCAGGGCGTTTTGCAAGCTTTTCCGCATTGGTGGAGCGGTAGAACAACGGATTTTTGGGGTTTGACCAGGTCGCGCACCTATCTGGACCACAATGCAACCACGCCGTTGCGGCAGGAGGCTCGCGTCGCCTTGCTGTCGGCACTGGAGCTTTGCGGTGCGCCGTCTTCCGTTCACGCGGATGGCCGTGCGGCACGCAAGCTGGTCGAGTCGGCCCGGCATGAGGTTGCCGATCTCATCGGTGCCTTGGCCAAGAACGTGGTTTTTTGCGCCTCCGCCACCGAAGCCAACAATCTGGCCCTCAATCTCGACTGGCAGCGGCCCGGTCAGCCCTCTCTTCGACGCATGGCTGTGTCCAACGTGGAGCATGCCAGCGTGACCAATGGCGCCCATCCGCAGAATGCCGATATCGCCTTGTTGCCAGTGGATGGAAACGGGGTGCTCGACCTCGATGCCCTCGATGCCCTGTTGAACGAATGGCGCGCGAGGGGAGAGACCGGTCTTGTTTCGGTGATGCTGGCCAACAATGAAACCGGTGTGGTGCAGCCGGTGGAGGAGATCGCAGCGCGCGTTCACGCGGCCGGCAGCCTGTTTCATTGCGACGCTGCGCAGGCAGCGGGGAAGATATCGTGTCTGATCAATGAGATTGGAGCCGACCTTCTAACGATTTCGAGCCACAAGCTCGGTGGGCCGCTCGGTGCTGGCGCTCTGGTTCTGGGTAGCGATGGCCTGCATCAGCCTAACCCCCTTATCCGTGGCGGTGGCCAGGAAAAGGGACTGCGGGCCGGCACCGAGAACGTGCCGGCGCTGGCCGGTTTCGGCGCGGCGGCACGTGCCGCCGCACGGGATCTTGCGGCCTATGCCGAGAGAAGCCTCGCTCTGCGCTCGATGCTGGAGACGGCATTGCGCGAAGCGTCGCCGGACGTGGTCGTGTTTGGCGAGGGAGTACCGCGCCTGCCCAACACGCTCAATGTGGCCGAGCCGGGGATGGCGGCGGAAACGTCATTGATCGCATTGGATCTTGAGGGTATTTCCGTCTCCTCGGGATCTGCCTGTTCATCGGGCAAGGTGAAGGTCAGCCATGTGCTGACCGCGATGGGCGTGGCGCCGGCGCTGGCCGGTTGCGCCTTGCGCGTGTCGCTGGGACGGGAAACCACAGTCCAAGAGATCGAGTTTTTCATCGCGGCCTGGAAAAGGCTGCGCAAGAACTTACATGACAGAAAGCATCGGGCCGCATAAAGCCCTGTTCGATCTGTAAAATTTGTCGCTTTCGGGCGGCACCAGGAGACCAACATGCCTGCAGTCCAGGAAACCGTCGAACAGGTCCGGGCGATCGACGTCGACCAGTATAAATATGGCTTCGTCACGGACATCGAGATGGAGCTTGCACCCAAGGGCCTGTCCGAAGAGATCGTGCGCTACATCTCGGCCAAGAAGGGCGAGCCGGATTGGATGACCGAATGGCGTCTCGACGCCTACAGGCGCTGGATCACCATGCAGGAGCCGACCTGGGCGCGCGTGGAATATCAGCCGATCGATTTCCAGGATCTCTATTATTACGCGGCACCCAAGAAGAACGCCGCGCTGACCTCGCTCGACGAGATCGATCCGGCCATTCTCAAGACCTATGAGAAGCTCGGCATTCCCCTGCGCGAAGTCGAGATCCTCGAAGGCGTGGCGCCGGCCAACCGCATCGCCGTCGACGCGGTGTTCGACTCTGTCTCCGTCGTCACCACCTTCAAGGACGAATTGAAGAAGGCCGGCGTGATCTTCTGCTCGATCTCCGAGGCGCTACGTGAGCATCCGGATCTGGTGAGGAAGTATCTCGGTACCGTGGTGCCGACCACCGACAACTTCTACGCGACGCTCAACTCGGCCGTGTTCTCGGACGGTTCCTTCGTCTATGTGCCGCCGGGCGTGCGCTGTCCGATGGAACTGTCGACCTATTTCCGTATCAACGAGGAAAAGACCGGCCAGTTCGAGCGCACCCTGATCATTGCCGACAAGGGCGCCTATGTTTCCTATCTCGAAGGCTGCACGGCGCCCCGTCGCGACGAGAACCAGCTCCATGCCGCCGTGGTCGAACTGATCGCGCTCGATGACGCCGAGATCAAATATTCCACGGTGCAGAACTGGTATCCGGGCGACTCCGAGGGCAAGGGCGGCATCTACAATTTCGTTACCAAGCGTGGCGATTGCCGCGGCGCGCGCTCGAAGATCTCGTGGACTCAGGTCGAGACCGGTTCGGCCATCACCTGGAAATATCCGTCCTGCATCCTGCGCGGCGAAGGTTCCCAGGGCGAGTTCTACTCGATTGCGGTGTCGAATGGCCGCCAGCAGGTCGACAGCGGCACCAAGATGATTCATCTGGGCAAGAACACCAAAAGCCGGATCATCTCCAAGGGCATTTCGGCCGGCCACTCCAACAACACCTATCGCGGCCTGGTCTCGGCCCATCGCAAGGCAACCGGCGCCCGCAACTTCACCAATTGCGACTCGCTGCTGATCGGGGAGCACTGCGGGGCGCATACCGTGCCCTATATCGAGTCGAAGAACTCGACGGCGGTGTTCGAGCATGAGGCCACCACCTCGAAGATCTCGGACGACCAGCTGTTCTACTGCCTCCAGCGCGGCCTGTCGGCCGAAGAGGCGACGGCGCTGATCGTCAACGGCTTCGTCAAGGACGTGCTGCAGCATCTGCCGATGGAATTCGCGGTCGAAGCGCAGAAGCTCATCTCCATCAGCCTCGAAGGCAGCGTCGGCTGATCCGGCGCGCCAGTCTTTTCACGCTCCGGCGTTACTATTTCTAGGAACTTTACGATGCTCGAAATCAAGAACCTCCATGCCGAAATCGACGGCAAGCCGATTATCCAGGGCCTGAGCCTCAAGGTGGCAGACGGCGAAGTCGCGGCCATCATGGGTCCGAACGGCTCAGGCAAGTCGACACTGTCCTATATTCTGGCCGGCAAGGAGGATTACGAGGTCACCGCGGGTGAGATTCTGCTCGACGGCGAGAACATTCTCGAAGTTCCGGTCGAGGAGCGCGCGGCTCGCGGCGTCTTCCTGGCCTTTCAGTATCCGCTCGAAATTCCCGGCGTCGCCACCATGACCTTCCTGAAGGCGGCCTTGAACGCCCAGCGTAAGGCGCGCGGCGAAGCCGAGCTCACCACGCCCGATTTCATCAAACGGGTGAACAGCGCTGCCGATGAGCTTAAGATTGCGAAGGAAATGCTGCGTCGTGCCTTCAATGTCGGCTTCTCCGGTGGTGAGAAGAAGCGCATGGAGATCCTGCAGATGGCATTGCTGCAGCCCAGCCTTGCCGTGCTCGACGAGACCGATTCCGGCCTGGACATCGACGCGCTGCGCATCGTGGCCGATGGTGTGAACGCGCTGCGTTCGCCCAAGCGTTCCTTCATCGTCATCACCCATTATCAGCGCCTGCTCAACCACATCGTTCCCGACAGCGTCCACGTCCTCTCCAAGGGCCGCATCGTGAAGTCAGGCGGCAAGGAATTGGCGCTCGAGCTCGAAGCCAACGGCTATCGCGACTACGAGGAAGCTGCGTAACCATGGCCAATATCGTTGCTGTGAAGACTTCGGCCGAGACGGCTCTGGACGAGGCGTTCGGCGGCCTGCGCGAGGCGCTGCCGGGCGCCGGCGCCGTGCGCGGCCTGCGCGAAGGGGCGATTGCCCGCTTTCGCGAAAGCGGCCTGCCGCACCGCCGGGTCGAGGAATGGAAATATACCGACCTGCGTACCCTGATGCGCGACGCCAACCCTGTCGCGACCAGTCCGCAAGGAATGCCCAACGCGGGCGGCAAGGCCGAGGATTTCCTCGCCGGGCTCGATCATATTCGCCTGGTTGTGGTGGATGGTGCCTTTTCGCCGGCGCTGTCGAACATTGCGGCGCTGCCGGCCGGACTGAGGGTGATTTCTCTGGCCGAGGCACTGGCCTCGACGGACGAGAAACTCGTCGCCGATCTCAGTGCCGGCGCGCCCAATAACGCCGTGCTCGACCTCAACACCGCCTTCATGAGCGACGGCGTGGTGGTCAGCGTCGAAGCGGGTATCGAGATCGGCTTGCCCGTTGCGATCGAAACCCGTCACACCGGAACGGTTCCTCAGGCGACCTTCACCCGTTCCCTCGTGGCTCTGGGAGCCGGCGCCAGGCTGACGCTGATCGACAGCTACGAGGGGCCCGAGGGCGTCGCCCATCAGACCAATGCCGCCCTCGCCGTGAAGTTGGGCGATGGCGCGCAGTTGCAACGCATCAGCTTCCAGGTGCAAAGCCTTGAAGCACAGCATATTTCCACGGTTCTAGCCTCTCTTGGCAAGGAAGCCCTGCTGCAGAGCTTTGCGCTGGAGGCGGGGGCTGCCGTGGCGCGCAACCAGCTCTTCGTCACTTATGAAGGCGATAATGCCAAAATTCTGCTGTCGGGCGCAACGCTGCTGGCCGGCAGCCGCCATGCCGACACCACTTTGGTGGTGGATCATACCGCGCTGGGTGGCGAGAGCCGTGAGCTCTTCCACGCCGTGATCGACGACGAGGCTCGTTCGGTGTTCCAGGGCAAGATCGTGGTCCGCCCCGGTGCGCAGAAGACCGACGGGCGCATGATGAGCCGCTCGCTGCTACTGTCGGAAACGGCCGAGGCCGATGCCAAGCCGGAACTCGAGATCTTCGCCGACGACGTCGTATGCGCCCACGGCGCGACCTGCGGCGCCCTCGACGAGGATCTGCTGTTCTACTGCAAGGCCCGTGGCATCCCGCAGAAGGAGGCCGAGGCCATCCTGGTGCAGGCTTTCGTCGGCGAGGCCATCGAGACAGTGGAGAACGAGGAACTGCGCGAGCGGCTCAACGCCCTCACGCTGGCCTGGCTCGAAAAGCGGGTCTGAGGGAGTGGCGGCCTCTGGCCGCCATCCCAGAATTGCGATTGATGGGGTTGGTGGTCCCGCCATCTCGGCATGCCGAATTGGCTTGAGACCGCCACTCCGAGCGAAGGAATGGGAATGTGAACAAGCCCGTCGCCGCACTTCCTTATGACCTGACCAAGGTCCGCGCCGACTTTCCGGCCCTGTCCCTGCAGGTCCACGGCAAGCCGCTGGTCTATCTCGACAACGGTGCCTCCGCGCAGAAGCCTCAGGCGGTGCTCGATCGTATGATGCATGCTTACACGCATGAATATGCGAATGTTCACAGAGGTTTGCACTATCTTGCGAATGCGGCGACCGAGGCGTACGAGGCCGGTCGTGAGAGCGTACGCAAGTTCCTCAACGCTCCTTCGATCGAGCAGATCATCTTCTCGCGCTCGGCAACGGAATCGCTCAACCTCGTAGCCGCCTCCATGGGGCGCCTGCTCGAGATCGGTGAGGGCGACGAGATCGTGCTTTCCATCATGGAGCACCATTCCAACATCGTGCCGTGGCACTTCCATCGCGAGCGCGCCGGCGCCGTATTGAAATGGGCGCCGATCCGGGACGACGGTTCCTTCGATCTGGAAGCCTTTGAAAAGCTGCTGGGTCCGCGCACCAAGATGGTGGCTGTAACCCATATGTCGAACGTGCTCGGCACTGTGACGCCGCTTAAGGAAATCGTCGCGCTGGCCCATGCCCGCGGCATTCCGGTGCTGGCCGATGGCAGCCAGGGCGCCGTGCATCTCGACGTCGACGTTCAGGATCTCGACGTCGATTTCTACGCTTTTACCGGCCACAAGGTCTATGGGCCCACCGGTATCGGCGTGCTCTACGGCAAGAAGGATTGGCTGGAGAAGATGCCTCCCTTCAACGGTGGCGGCGAGATGATCGGCGAGGTGACGGAGGACCGCATCACCTATGCCACGCCGCCGCACCGTTTCGAGGCCGGCACGCCGCCGATCGTGCAGGCGATCGGCCTGGGCGCGGCGCTGGACTACATGATGGCCCTCGGCCGTGATAACATCCGGGCTCACGAGGAAAAGCTCCAACATTATGCCCAGGAGCGCCTTTCCAAGCTCAATTCGATCCGGATCTTCGGTGAAGCGCCGGGCAAGGGCGCTATCGTGTCCTTCGAACTGAAGAATGCCCATGCGCATGACGTCGCGACCGTGCTGGATCGTTATGGTATTGCTGTGCGCGCGGGAACACATTGCGCTCAGCCGCTTTTGGCGCGATATGGCGTAACCTCGACCTGCCGCGCATCCTTCGGGCTTTACAATACGCTCGACGAGGTAGATGCACTGGTCGAGGCGCTGATCAAGGCGCAGAGCTTTTTTGCATGACGGAGGCAGTGATGGCCGACGGAAATCTGGCCGAGACGCGGCCCAATGAACCGGCGGTCGCAGGGGCGACTGCCTTGCCGCCGGAAGAGATCGATCGGTTGACCGATGCGATCGTGGCGGCGCTCAAGACCGTTTACGATCCAGAAATCCCGGCCGATATCTACGAACTTGGCCTGATCTACCGCGTCGAGATTGCCGATGACCGCAAGGTGAGCATCGACATGACGCTGACCGCGCCTGGCTGTCCGGTCGCGGGCGAAATGCCCGGCTGGGTGGAAAATGCCGTGGCGAGCGTGCCGGGTGTCGCCGAGGTCCAGGTGAAGATGGTGTTCGACCCGCCGTGGGATCAGTCACGCATGTCCGATGAAGCGCGGGTTGCGCTGGATATGTGGTGAGAGCAGCTATTTCCGCTGGCCAAATGCACATGCCTCCGACTAAGGACAGCCATTGGTTGTTTGTAGGTGGGGGCAATTGGGTATGGGGACTGCGAGCAGGGTGATTTCGATCGGCGAAAGGATCAAGGGTGCCGCCCTGATGCTTATCGGTGGCGTGATCGTATATTTCGCCGTCGATAATTATCTCAAAGTATCCAACGCCCAGATTGGAACCGTGATTCGGATGCCTCGCATCCTGGAATGGTCCTACGACAATTTCGGTCTCGTGCCGTCCGTCATTCTACAATCCATCCTGGGCGGTGCCGTCGTGCTTTTCGGGCTTTTCAAGCTGGTCGCAACGAGGCGTTGACCGTGCCCTGACCGGGCAGGCTTTTTGATCGCTCACGCACTCGCATTTCCAACGGGGCAAGCCTATATTCATGGCGTGATGAAGCACCGGGCCTTGAACCCGGTGTTCTTGGAGTGTTTCAGTGAACAAGGTCCGTCCCAAGTTCAAGGTCGTTTCGCTGACAGATGCGGCGGCCGAGAAGATCAAGGCCATCATGGCAAATGCCGAGCAGGCCTATGAGGGCGTGCGCGTCGGTGTCAAGAATGGTGGTTGCGCCGGCATGTCCTACACGATGGAATATGCTGAAGCTGCCAATCCGCTCGACGAAGTGGTCGAGGACAAGGGCGTCAAGGTTCTGATCGATCCCAAGGCAGTGCTGTTCCTGCTTGGCACCGAGATGGACTACAAGACGGACAAGCTCGCGGCGCAGTTCGTATTCAACAATCCCAACCAAACCTCGGCCTGTGGCTGCGGCGAGTCGGTGGCGATCACACCGGCCGCGAACGGCACCCTTTAAGCGACGAATTGAGGCTTTTGCCGGATGGATCACGAGCATCTGCGCGATCTCTTCGCCGGCATGCCGCGCCTTTCCATCCGCCGCCTGTTCGGCGGGATCGGACTTTATTCCGATGGTATGGTCTTCGCCCTTGGCGGAGCCGACCAGATCTGGATCAAGGCGGATGCGCAGACGCAGCCTCTGTTCGAGGAAGCAGGTTCCCGCCCGTTTCGCTATCAAGGCAAGAACCGGACGGTGCAACTGCCCTATTGGAGCCTGCCTGATAAGGCGCTCGACGATCCGGACGAGGCCCTGAAATGGGCTCGTCTGGGTTTGGCTGCGTCCTTGCGCGCGCCAAGACAGGCGTCTAAAGCAAAGCGTTCCAGGAAGAGCCCGCCGCAGCCATCGTGAGCGTGCTCGCCTCGTCGATATTGGATCATTGCCATGTCCATCGTGCTCTCGATCGCTCTTTTCTTTGTCATCTGGTGGATGACCCTGTTCGCGGTGCTGCCGCTTGGCGTGAAGAGCCAGGTCGAGGGCGGGGAGGTGGTGCCGGGCACCGAAGCCGGGGCGCCTCAAAAGCCGATGCTGTTGATGAAGGCGGGAATCACGACGGCCATCGCCGTCACGATATTCACCTGCGTCTATCTCATCGTGTCCAAGCACTGGATGCCGCACCAGATCTTCGACGTGGTGCCGGATCTCAAGCAGTAATGGCCGTACTCTCGCGAGATATCAGTGCAGACGACCATGTGAAGGGGCTGGCCGACGCGCCGGTCACCCTGGTCGAGTATGGCGATTTCGAATGCCCCTATTGCGGGGAGACCGTGGGCGTCATCGACGGGGTCCAACGCCTGATGGGTGAACGGCTTCGCTATGTCTTCCGGCATTTTCCACTGATCGAACCACATCCCCATGCCCTGCACGCCGCCGGGCTTGCCGAGGCCGCGAGCGAAATTGGCCGGTTCTGGGAAGCCCACCGCATTCTCTATGACAATCAGCACGCGCTGGACGATCGCGCCCTGCGCACTTACGGTCGCAGGCTCGGTCTCGGCACGGACACCGTCGAGGCTGCCCTGGCTGGTCACTATGCGGGCAGGATCGAACTCGATTTCCAGAGCGGCATCGCCAGCGGCGTGAATGCCACGCCCACTTTGTTCATCAACGGCGTTCGCCACGATGGTCGCCGCGACCTCAGGGGCCTGCATGCGGCCTTGCTGGCCGCGGCGGAGCAGCGGGGCTGAAATCATTGCGGGCTGTGGCTGTTGCCTCAATGCCGAAGCACGATCTTGCCGAAATGCGATCCTTCTTCGAGATGACGCAAGGCTTGGGCGATGTCGGTCCAGGGATAGCAGCGATCGATCACCGGTCGGAGCTTGCTGGTGTGGATTGCCCGATTCATGGCCTCGAAGGAGGCACGTGAACCGACCGGAATGCCCCGAACCGTCACCTGGCGCCGGAAGATATCGAGTGGATTGATCGCCCCCTCGGTGCCACCCAGATAGCCGATCACGCTGATCTGGCCGCCTCGACGCACCGCCTTCAGCGACTGGGCAAAGCTTTCGGGGCCGCCGACTTCCAGGATATGGTCGACACCGCGCCCGCCCGTTAGTTCGAGCACGGCCTCGCCCCAGTGCAGACGCTTCCTGTAGTTCACCCCGGCCGTCGCCCCCAGCGCCTTGGCGCGCTCGATCTTCTCGTCGCTGCTGGACGTGACGATCACGCCGGCGCCGGCATTGACGGCAAATTGCAGGGCGAAGATCGAAACCCCACCAGTGCCGAGCACGAGAACGGTGTCCCCGGCTTTGAGGTGTCCCGCCGTGACCAGGGCGTGCCATGCCGTTACACCGGCGCAGGGCAGGGTGGCTGCTTCGAGGTCGGTGAGGTCGGCGGGGGCGGGCACGACAGCCTGTTCATCGAGAGCCGCGTATTCCGCCAACAGCCCGTCGAGCGGACCACCGCGCTGATAGCTCGGTTCCGCCATGTCGAAGCTGCCGCCGACCCAGCGCTGCCAGAAGGTGCTGCAGACCCGGTCGCCGACCGCCACGCGGGTGACGTCCTCGCCGATCGCGACGACTTCGCCGACCCCGTCGGAGATCGGGATGAGCGGAAGCGGAAAACGCGTATGGTAGCTGCCTCGGACGATTTCGAGATCCCGGTAGTTCAGCGCGGTTGCGCGGACTCGGACCACGACTTCCTGGCGCCGCGGTGCCGGTATCGGTCTGTCGACCAGGCGCAGATTGCCGATGCCCGGCTCGCCGTCGACGATGATTGCCTTCATTGGGCTCTCCTTGCCTCACTCTGCTTGGCAAGGATGCGCATGCGGCACATAATATTCAAATTCATAATAGTAAGAATTAATATGCAGGAAATGTATGATGCTGAGCGAGATGCGTACCTTCGTCCTGTTCGCCGAGGAAGGATCGATCCAGCGGGTGGCTGAACGCCTGCCCCTGACCCAGCCGGCGGTCACTCGCCAGATCCAGCGGCTCGAACAGATCCTTGGTTTCGAATTACTCGATCGTCGCCTGAAACCACCCACTTTGGCACCCCTGGGTGTCGAGGCACTAGCGCGGTGTCGGAAAGTCCTGGCTGCCTATGACGAGTTGACCCGGATGGCAAGGCGGCGTGAGCCGGAGGGCGTGCTGCGACTCGGCATTGCGCACGGCATCGCCAGTGGAGCCCTGGCGCCGATCATTCACGATCTGCGGTTAAGGTTTCCGGGCGTGATGCTGCGCTTGACCACCGGGTGGAGCCAGCCTTTGTCCGAGCAGCTTGCGCGCGGCACTCTCGACGCCGCCGTGTTGCTTTCGGCCGAGATAGTCGCCGAGCGCCTGACCATTCTCGGAAAAGAGCATCTAGCAATCATCACCGCCAGCGCCGATGCTGCCGGGAAGGGCGGCGTTTCGATAGACGAGGCTGGCTGGATTCTCAGTCCCGAACCATGCGATGCCCGCAAACGCCTGGCTTTCGAAATGGCTCGGCGGGGGCGGGCGCTGCAGGTGGTTGCGGAAGTCCAGGATTCCAGCCTGCAACTGGCCCTGGTGCGAGAGGGGCTCGGCCTCAGCCTGTTGCCGCGCCGGATCCTGGAACGGACCGCCAATGCGGGCATTGCCGTGCCGGAAGAGACAGGCGATTTCAACCTGGTTCTCGATGTGCAGATGCAGCGTTCACCGCATCTTCGCCTGCTGGATCCGGTCGTCGATATCTTTGCGCAGGCCGTCAGTGCCCAATTGCGGTGACGCGAGAGTGCTGCTCTTACCCCTTGGGCTTGCCCCTGGGCTTTTCCATCCACTTGATGATGAGCATGGCCGGGAAGACCCAGGCAAGGCCCAGAATGGCGTAGAGGATGGGCTGTAGCCAGGCTGGCGCGTCGGTGATACGACCTTCCGCCAGCGCCATGGCGAGGAGGGCGTAGACCACCACCAGGACCAGCATCGCCAATGAACCGACCAGTTTGCGCAGGGACGGGCGCTTGTAGTCCTGGGCCATGATCTCGAACTCCGTGGTCGGCGTCTCTTCGCCAGCTGGAACGGCGTAAGCCGACATGCCGTCGGAGTGCGACGCGAGCGCGCGTTGCCCCTGGCCGGCGATTTCTATATCTGTGCGCCCTAGAGCAAAGCGCGTTCGTGACCGAACGCTTGTTTGCCCTAACTCTTTGTTTCGACGCGTCTTTGCGATTCTAGGTGATTTCCTATAATCACAAAACGCTTTAGAGCAAAGCGCGTTTAATTGTGAACGCTTATTTGCTCCAACTCTCTGTTTCCGAGCCAATCCGCTGGATTGACTCGTGCGTTATTGCCCGTCCTGGCGGTCCCGTCAGATCGCAAAACGCTGTCAGCCGGTCGATCAGGAAAGGCATGCGCGTGGCCGCCATCGCAGACAATCCCGCCATCATTGGCATGAGCCGCGGCCATCTCGCCGCTGTCCGAGCCTGGCTCGTCATCGTGGCCGTGTTGGTGATTGCGATGGTGGTGGTCGGCGGCGCCACACGCCTGACCGAATCCGGGCTTTCGATCACCGAATGGCGGCCGATCAAGGGAACGATTCCACCGCTGTCGGACGGCGAATGGGCAGCCGAATTCGAAAAATACAAACAGATCCCGCAATATGTGAAGCTGAACCTCGGCATGTCGCTGGAGGAATTCAAGTTCATCTATTGGTGGGAATGGAGCCACCGCCTGCTCGGGCGCCTGATCGGCATCGTCTTTGCCGTGCCGTTCCTGATCTTCTGGCTGCGTGGCTGGCTGACGCCAAGGCTCACCGTGAAGCTGGTCGGCTTGCTGGCGCTCGGGGGCAGCCAGGGGTTGCTGGGTTGGTGGATGGTGAAGTCGGGCCTGGCCGACCGTACCGAGGTCTCGGAATACCGCCTGGCGATGCATCTCAGCCTGGCCTGTCTCATTCTCACAGCCATCGTCTGGGTTGCATCCTCGCTCAGGAATGAACGAAACAGCGGGGCCATTCCGGGTGTGGCGAAGGCGATTGCCTATCTGTTGGTGCCGCTCATCCTGGTGCAGATCTTCATGGGCGGGTTGGTGGCTGGTTTGCGGGCAGGGCTTGCCTACAACACTTGGCCGCTGATGGACGGCTATTTCATCCCGGCCCTGAACAATCTCTACATCATGGCGCCGACCTGGGTGAATCATTTCGAGAATGCGCTGACCGTGCAGTTCCAGCACCGCATGGTGGCCTATCTTATCGTGGCGCTGGCCCTGCTGCAGGCCTGGCTGGCGGTTCGAGGAGGCAACGGCCCGGCGCGGAGCCGGGCCCTGCTGGTCGCGGCCGCGGCGCTTGGCCAGGCCGCCATCGGCATCGTCACGCTTGTGCTGGTCGTGCCGCTATGGGCAGGCATCCTGCACCAGCTTGGCGGTGTCCTCCTCCTGACCGCTGCGACGGTGCACGCGCAGCGGTTGGTCGCAGGATCTGCTGCTCAGTTTCCGGCGAGGGCCTGATCGAGGTCGGCGATGATGTCCTTGACATCCTCGATGCCCACGGAGATGCGCACCACGTCCGGACCGGCGCCCGCTGCTTTCTTCTGCTCATCGGACAATTGCCGGTGGGTGGTGGAAGCCGGATGAATGATCAGCGAGCGGGTGTCGCCGACATTGGCGAGATGCGAGAATAGCTTGACGTTCGACACCAGCTGGATGCCGGCGTCATTGCCACCCTTCAGTCCGAAGGTGAACACGGCCCCGGCGCCCTTGGGGCAGTATTTGCGGGCGAGGGCGTTGTAGCGATCGCTGTCGAGGCCGGGATAGGACACCCAGGCCACGCTTGGATGCTCGGCAAGATAGTGTGCCACCGCCAGGGCGTTGTCCGAGTGCTTTTGCATGCGCAGCGGCAGCGTCTCGATACCCGTCAGGATCAGGAAGGCGTTGAAGGGCGACAGCGCCGGGCCGAGATCGCGCAGGCCAAGCACGCGCGTGGCGATGGCAAAGGCGAAATTGCCGAAAGTCTCGCCGATGACGATGCCGTTATATTCGGGGCGCGGCGCCGACAGGAACGGGTAGCGGCCGGAAGCCAGCCAATCGAACTTGCCGCCGTCGACGATGACGCCACCGATCGAATTGCCGTGTCCACCCAGGAATTTGGTGGCCGAATGCACCACGATGTCGGCGCCGAAGTCGATCGGACGGGTGAGATAGGGCGAAGCGAGCGTGTTGTCGACGATCAGGGGGACGCCGGCCTTCTTGGCAATGGCCGCGATCGCGGCGATATCGGTGATGATGCCGCCAGGATTGGCGATGGATTCGATGAAGATCGCTTTGGTCTTGGGCGTCACCGCGGCGGCGAAGCTGGAGGGATCGTTGGCATCGGCCCAGCGCACGTTCCAATCGAACGAGCGGAAGGAATGGTTGAACTGGTTGATCGAGCCGCCATAGAGCTTGTTGGAGGCGATGAACTCGTCGCCCGGCTGCAGCAAGGTGTGGAATACCAGCATCTGGGCGGCGTGCCCGGAGGCGACCGCGAGGGCGGCAGTGCCGCCTTCCAGCGCGGCGACGCGCTCTTCCAGCACGGCATTCGTGGGATTGGTGATACGCGAATAGATGTTGCCGAAGGCCTGCAACCCAAAGAGCGAGGCAGCATGGTCGACATCGTCGAAGACGAAGGATGTCGTCTGATAGATCGGGGTGGCGCGGGCGCCGGTGGTCGGATCGGGCTGTGCGCCCGCGTGCACCGCAAGCGTTGAAAACCCTGGTTGTTGCTCAGCCGACATCATGATCCTCCTTGGATGTTCTTGCAGGATATTTGGCCGTAATGACACGGCGTTGGTGAATTGGTGTCATTGCGAGCGCAGCGAAGCAATCCAGTTTTTGCAGGAGGGCTCCGGATTGCTTCGCTGTGCTCGCAATGACAGGCAGTATCAACAGCCTACCGGCGCAGGCCGAGGCGCTGGAAGCCACGCGGATCGCGGGTGGCGCGTTTGGAGGAAATCGCTCCGGAATTGACACCGGCCCAGCCGATCTCGCCGGAAAGCCGGCCATATTCGATCTTGGGGCAGCGGTTCATCACCACCTCGATGCCGGCGGCTTCGGCTTTCGCGGCTGCGGCATCATTGCGCACGGTCAGCTGCATCCAGATCACCTTGGGCAGGACAGGCAGAGCGAGAACTTCGTCGACGACCGCACCGGCTGCCTCGGAATTGCGGAAGATGTCGACCATGTCCACGGGACCGGGCAGGGTCGCCAGGCTGGCGTAAACCGGCAGGTCCAGGATGGTCTTGCCGGCGAGGCCCGGGTTGATCGGGAACATCTGATAGCCGCGCAGGTTGAGATATTTCAGCACGAAATAGCTCGGCCTGACCTCATTGGCCGAGGCGCCGACCATGGCGATGCTGTGAACCTTGCGCAGGATGTCGCCGATATAATCGCCAGAATAGCTGTCGTGGTTCATTTACAAATCCGCCGGTCGTCGACCGCACAATCAATTGGCTTCGGCTATCGGTTTGAGTTTGTCGAGGAAGGGTTTCACTACTTCGGCATTGCCGGGAAGCGGCGTCAAGGCTTGCAGCGAAGCAAATTGCTCGTCGAGTTGTTGCAACGCTTCCTTCTTCTTTTCGGGGGTGAGGCTCTGATCCGCCTCGATCTCGGCCCTGGCCTTGGCCTTGTCGGCTTCGGGATCGTTCGGGGCGTTGTCGGCCGTGCCGTTGTTGTCGGGGACGTCGGCCTGATAGGCGAGCATCACCGAATTGGTAACGACATCGAGCGTGTCGAGATCCTTGAATTCATATTTGGCCAAGATGGCGTCGATGCGCGTCTTGGCTTCGGCGATATCCTGGAACGCGGGCAGGGAAGCGACCGGATCATCGCCGGGCGTGTCGGAACGGTCGCCATACTTCTTGGCAAGATCGGCAGCAAGGACCGTCAATTCACCACGGGCTGCGATGAATTTCTCCACCATCGACGGGGTCAGCCTGATTTGATCGTCACTCGCACCCGCAGAGCCGGCCAGGAAACACGCCGATAGAGCAAGGCCGGCAGCGAGACATAAACGATGGGCAAATTGCCTGACGGGAGAGGCGTGCATGGTGGCTACCAATCGAATTGTTCGCGCAGAATGCGTTCGTCGAGTGAGTGCCCGGGATCGTGCAGCATGATGAGGTCTTGCGACAAATCCATGGCTATCTCGACGCGCTGCACGTCCTTGACCTCGACATTGTCGCCGACCGCATTGACGGGCCGCTTGCCTGCCTCCAGAACGTCGATGGTGACGCGGGCGCGCTGCGGCAGTATGGCTCCACGCCAACGGCGGGGGCGGAAGGCCGAGATCGGGGTGAGCGCCAGCAAGGGCGCCTCCAGCGGCAGGATCGGGCCGTTGGCCGACAGGTTATAGGCGGTCGACCCGGCCGGAGTCGCCAAGATCAGGCCATCGCAGATCAGGCTTTCCAGCCGCACATGTTCATCGATCGAGATTTTGAGCTTGGCGGCCTGGAAGCGCGCACGCAGCAACGAAACCTCGTTGATGGCATAGGATTTCGACTTCTGGCCGTGCGTGTCGACCGCGCACATTGCGAGCGGATGCACCACGCTGCGCCGGGCCTTGGCCAGGCGGTCATGCAGATCGTTCTCGCGGAACTCGTTCATCAGGAAGCCGACAGAACCGCGATTCATGCCGTAGATGGGAAGTTTGCGCCCCATCAATTTGTGCAGCGTCTGCAGCATGAGGCCGTCGCCGCCGAGAGCGACGACAACCTCGGCCTCCTCGATCGGAACGTCGCCATAGCGAGCGGTGAGCGATTTGAGCGCCTTGCGTGCCGACGTTGTCGCGGTGGCTACGAAGGTAATCTTCTCGAAATGATGTTTGCTGGTCACGAATGAAATCGCATTGGGAATGTTCGCTGGACCAGGGGACAGACGCGCGCCCGGATCCGATGAGTGAGGCAGGCGACGTAAGCCCGGCGCCAGCCTATCGCGAAAGAATGCCGGCTGCCAATGCTCAAAGCGTTTGACGATCTGGCGGAAACACTGGGTGAGGAAAGAATGACCTGCGGTTGATAGGCCCGGCATAAGAAAACGCCGCACTGAAGATCAGTGCGGCGCCTCCAATGATCCTGGGGGATCATGTCATTTCTTCGACCACCATCCGGCCTTCTTCGGCTTGGCCGGGTCGACGGCGTCGACATAGACATAGGCCGAAGGGTTGGACACCACGACTTCGCGCACGGCGGTGGCCACAACCTCTTCCGGTGCCGGCTCGGGGATGGGCTCGACGACAACGGGAGCCGGCGCCTGAGCCTTTTCGGCCTGGACGGGTGCGGCTTCCTGAGCGGGGGCCGGTGCCGGTTCACTGTCTGCTTCGGTCTTGATCGCCACCTGCTTGCGACCCCGGCGCTTGGGCTTCGGCTTTTCCTCGGCAACCGCCTCTGGCACGACTTCGGCGACGGCAGGGGCCTCGACGGCTTCCGCTGCCACGGCCTCGACGGCTGCGGGGGGCGCTGCTGCGGGTGCCTCGGCTTCGGCAACAGCCGCCGTTTCGGCTTGGGCAACAGTCGCCGTTTCGGCCTCGGCCTCGCGACGGCCGCCGCGCCGTCCACGGCGCCTGCGCTTGCCGGCTTCGGCTCCGTCATCCTCGCTCGGCGCCACAGCTTCGGCCGCGGGCGGCGGCGTCACGTCCGCCGCGACAGGGGGCTCGGCGACGATTGGCTCACCGGCAGACACGGTTTCCTCGCCCTCATCTTCACCGTCGTTGTCGTTCTCACCGGCCGCGGCGTTCTGCGTATCCGCCTCGGCGCCGACACCATTGCCCCGACGCCGACGACGACGGCGACGCTTGCGGTTGCGGTTGCCTTCCCCGGATTCGGCTTCGCCATCCGCGACTTGCTGGCGCGGCTTGCGGCCACCCTCGGTTTCCTTTTCCTTCTCGTCTTCCTCCTCGGCCTCGCTTTCGACCTCGGCAATTTCCTCGGCCGGCGGGAAGGAGTCGACCTGAACCGTGGTCGCGACGGGACGCACTTCCAGCGGCGTCGCGATATCGCCGCGCTCGATCAGGTAGTTCTGGCTGCCCACTATGGTTTCATCGGCACTGACGGTGATCAAAACGCCGAACCGGGCTTCCAGCGCGTAGAGATGGCCGCGCTTGTGGTTGAGCACATAGAGTGCGGTGGCCGTCCGGGTGCGCAGCACCAGATTATGCGTGGCGCTCTTGAGAAGCTGATCCTCGAGCGCGCGCAGGATATGCAGCGCCACCGAGGTGACCGAGCGGACATGGCCGCTGCCGCCGCAATGGGCGCACACTTCGGTGGAGGATTCCAGCACGCCGGTGCGGATGCGCTGGCGCGACATTTCCATCAGGCCGAAATGCGAGATGCGGCCGACCTGGATGCGCGCCCGGTCATTCTTCAGGCAATCCTTGAGCTTGCGCTCGACGGCCCGGTTGTTGCGGCTCTCGTCCATGTCGATGAAGTCGATGACGATCAGGCCGGCAAGGTCGCGCAGGCGCAGCTGCCGGGAGATTTCCTCGGACGCTTCCAGATTGGTCTTGAGGGCGGTGTCCTCGATATTGTGTTCGCGCGTGGCGCGGCCCGAGTTGACGTCGATCGAAACCAGCGCCTCGGTCTGGTTGATGACGATATAGCCGCCCGATTTCAGGTTGACCGAAGGCGAGAACATCGCATCGAGCTGGGCTTCCACCCCAAAGCGCTGGAACAGCGGCGCCGCCTCGCGATAGGCCTGGACGTTCTTGGCATGGCTCGGCATGAGCATGCGCATGAAGTCCTTGGCCTCGCGATAGCCATCGTCGCCGGCAACGATCACCTCGTCGATGTCCTTGTTGTAGAGGTCGCGGATCGAGCGCTTGATCAGCGAACCCTCCTCATAGACCAGAGTCGGGGCAGCCGACTTCAGGGTGAGGTCGCGGACATTCTCCCACAGGCGCAGCAGATATTCGAAGTCGCGCTTGATCTCGACCTTGGTGCGCGAGGCACCGGCTGTGCGCAGGATCACGCCCATGCCATCTGGCACGTCGAGCTCACCGGCCACGGCCTTGAGGCGCTTGCGGTCGACGGCATTGGTGATCTTGCGGGAAATGCCGCCGCCACGGGCGGTATTGGGCATCAGCACCGAGTACCGGCCCGCCAGCGACAGATAGGTGGTCAGCGCCGCACCCTTGTTGCCACGCTCTTCCTTGACCACCTGGACCAGCAGCACCTGGCGGCGCTTGATCACTTCCTGAATCTTGTACTGCTTGCGGGTGCGCACCACGCGCTCGGGGATATCGTCGGCGACATCGCCCCCGCCGAGCGCCTCGACATGCTCCTCGTCGCTGCCGGAACCGACCTCGACGATGCCGCCTGAGCCGCCTTCCTCGTCGGAGGTTTCGGCTTCGGGCGCAGGCGTGGAAACGGTAGCATCCGCGTCGGTGGCTTCGGCCGCCTCGGCGCGCTGCGGGCCGCGGTTGCGACCACGACGACGATCACGTCCGCCGCGCCGGCCGCCTTCGCCGCCACCGCCGTTGCCGTTTTCGTCTTCGTCATCCTCGTCCCGATGCGAGCGCTGCTCCTCGGCCAGGAGCGCGAGACGGTCGGCGACCGGAATCTGATAGTAATCGGGATGGATTTCCGAGAAGGCCAGGAAGCCATGGCGGTTGCCGCCATATTCCACGAAGGCCGCCTGAAGGGACGGTTCGACGCGGGTGACCTTGGCGAGATAGATATTGCCGCGCAGTTGCTTGCGATTGGCTGCTTCGAAGTCAAACTCCTCGACGCGATTGCCGCGGACCACCACGACCCGGGTTTCCTCCGGGTGGGCGGCGTCGATCAACATTTTGTTGGCCATTATTATTTTCTCTCTGGCAAGCGCGGCCGGGATCATGCACGGGGCTGCAGGCGACGAACGCCGATACAGCCCTGCCAAGGCGGCAGGCGCTTGCTCTGTTGGCTGGGACAAGGCTCGATGAGGGGCGAATGGTATGTCCCGAAAGCGAAAGCGGCAGTGTTCGTGCAATCCGCTCGGGGAGTGCACGCTGCTTCACTTCACGACGTCCGGGGGATGCTATTGTTTGCATCGCTCCATCACCGGGTTCGGGTCGCGGGACGAATCCCGCGACGGCGCTCTCGGTCGATGGGCGGGACAGGATATCCGACCGGCGCTCGCGCCGATCCGGATCGCTAGGCGATCCGCACGCCACCCGTGATTCTCCTTATCCTCTAAGGACACATCAGTAGCCGAATAATCTCGGCTTGGCCGGCACCGCATACGATCGTCACGCTTTCACGGCGCAACCGGTCTGCAGGGACCATTCTGATGCTCGAATTCGGCATGGTCGGAGAACCATTCGAGAGCAGAATTGTTTTATCGAGTTATTGTTCGATTTGGCAAGGATTTCCGTTGGCTGTTGCAAGAAGGACACGGACAATGTGGGGGCTGCGTTAACGTTGGGGATACCCTTCGGCGCCAGCATCATTGTTTCGCCACTTCCAAGCGGATATTGGCGGGGCTGAATTCCGTGTGGGATTCCGCCTTGCAGCGACAGGGGGCGTGACCGAGTGTCCTGCGTGGCTTTTCGATCTGCCGGGCCTGCCTGTGCGGCAGGCCTGTTCGACGCAATTTGGAGATGATGGGCGGAATGAGGCTCGCCGCGATAGGCATGCTCGTCTTGTTGGGGGTGGGGCTGGTCCAGGGGGCTCGCGCCGCCCAAGGCCCCGTTGCCCCTCCGGCTACGGCCGAGCCGGCAGCGACGCAGCCACCCGCCGCCCAAGCACCTGCTGCTCCCACGCCGTCCGCCCTGACGGCCAGCGACGCACGGCTGGCTGGCGACGACAGGCGCACGCGTCTGATCGTCGATCTTCACGGTCCCGTGAGCGGTCTGAATTTTCGCGTCTTCGTGCTGCCCGATCCCTATCGCGTGGTGGTCGATCTGCCGCAGATCGAGTTCGGCATACCTCCTGAGACAGGCAAGCACGGACGCGGCGTGGTCAGCGCCTATCGGTTCGGTCTGATCGCGCCCGGAAAGTCGCGTATCGTTCTGGATCTGACCGGACCGGCGGCGGTGGACAAGTCCTTCCTCCTTGATGCACTGGACGATCAACCCGCCAGGCTGGTCATCGATCTGGTCAAGACGGAGCGGGCTGCCTTCCTGCGCACGGCGGCGAGCCAGAAGAACTCGGATATGAGTGTGCATCCGCAAACGCCGCAACCCTCGCCCCCTCTGCTGCCGGAAAACCAGCCGGGCCTGCCCGTAGTCGTGGTCGATCCCGGTCATGGTGGCATCGACATGGGGGCGACATCCAAATCGGGTGAGCAGGAAAAGACCATCGTGCTCGAATTTGCCAGGAGGCTCGCCGACAAGATCAACGGTTCCGGCCGTTATCGGGCGGTCCTGACCCGAGACAGCGACACTTTCATCACACTCGCCGGCCGCGTTCAGTTCGCCCGGGCCAACCGGGCATCGCTATTCATTTCCGTGCATGCCGATACCCTGCACGACCCCTTCGGTGTCAGGGGCGCGACGATCTACACTCTCTCGGACCGGGCATCCGACGCCGAATCGGCGCGCTATGCCGAGCAGGAGAACAAGGCCGACGCGATCGCGGGCGTTGACCTGGCATCCGAGCCTGGCGATGTGGCCGATATTCTGATCGATCTCACGCGGCGCGAGACCAAGTCCTTCTCCAACGGATTTGCCAAGGTCCTCATCGATCAGTTTCAGGCGGCCGCCACGCTCAACAAGAATCCGCACCGCTCGGCTGGCTTCAAGGTGCTGACTGCGCCCGACATCCCCTCGGTGCTGTTGGAACTGGGCTATTTGTCGAGCCGGGACGACGTGAAACTGCTGACATCGGATGACTGGCGCAACCGCGCTGCCGATGCCGTGGTGACGGCGATCGACGGCTTTTTCCAGCAGCGCCGCGCCAACCAGCCCGCGGCATCGAGCGGCTCTGCGCCCGCGACGCCTTGAAGCGTTTTGCGATCTGCTTGGCAGGGTTCAAAAGGCCTTCTTGTAAGCTCCGTGCACAGGCATGTTGCCGGAGAGCCGCAGTTTCTCCACAAAAGCCCTGCAAAAGCATGCAGGTGCGGACGCCGCCCTTGGGTTCGGCTGGCCCGGCATGTTAGACGTCAGTGGAATGTGCCGGGGCTGCCGGTGTGAAAACGAACGGCTTCGGCCCAAACCCGGCAATGGCAGGGCAGGGAAGATAGTGCCGATGAAAGCGTTGTGATGAGACTTTTCGTTCGGTTCCTTGGATTTTTGTTCACAACGGCATCGATGTTGTTCCTTGTCGGGGGATCGTTCGTGGCCCTCTATGTCTGGGCCAACACACGCGACCTGCCCGATACTGCAGCGCTCAAGGATTACGAACCGCCGGTGATGACCCGCGTGCATGCGGGTGATGGTGCGCTCCTGGCTGAATATGCGCGCCAGCGCCGCCTTTATCTGCCGATCGAAGTGATGCCGCCGCTCCTGACCCACGCCTTCATGTCGGCGGAGGACAATGATTTCTACAATCATGTCGGCATCGATCCCAAGGGCGTGCTGCGCGCGATGATCGCGAACGTCACGCATAAGGGCCGCCGCCAGCAGGGTGCATCCACCATCACGCAACAGGTTGCCAAGAATTTCTTCCTCGCACCCGACCAGAACATCGTGCGCAAGATCAAGGAAGCCATCCTGGCCCTGCGGATGGAGCAGACCTATTCGAAGGACAAGATCCTCGAGCTTTATTTGAACGAAATCTACCTGGGCATGGGCAATTACGGCGTGGCCGCCGCCGCCCTCAATTATTTCGGCAAATCAGTCGACGAACTCGGCATCGCCCAGGTCGCCTATCTCGCCGCTCTTCCGAAGGGGCCGAACAACTACAATCCGATCCGCAACCACGACGCGGCCGTCGGTCGACGCAATTGGGTGATCGACCAGATGGTTTCCAATGGCTACATCTCCAAGGAAGAGGGACGCAAGGCGCAGGCCGAGCCTCTTGCGGTGACGCCGCGTTCCTTCGAAGGCGCCCAGAGCTACGCGGCCAATTATTTCACCGAGGAGGTCCGGCGCGAAATCGCCGAGCGCTATGGTGAGGACAAGCTCTATGAAGGCGGCTTGTCCGTGCGCACTACGCTCGATCCGAAGCTCCAGCGCCTGGCTCGTGATGCCATGGTGGCGGGGCTGGTGCGCTTCGACGAGCGTGGCGGCTTCCGCGGCCCGGTCAAGAATGTCGACCTCGGCGAGGATTGGGGCGTGACGCTGGGGGCGGAGAAGCGTCTAAGCGATATCAAGCCCTGGCAACTCGCCATCGTTCTGGATGCCGGCGACAACTCGGCCCGTATCGGCCTGCAGCCGCCACTGGACCGGTTCGGCTCGATTTCCGCCGACCGACCGACCGGCTCGATCAATTTGGACGGCGTGAAGTGGGCACGTCAGCGCGGCCGGGCCGCCAACAAGGTGAGCCAGGTCCTGAAGGTGGGCGACATCGTCTATGTCGAACCCAAGACCGATGGCACCTATCGCTTGCGGCAGATCCCGGAAATCTCCGGCGCCATGGTGGTAATGGACCCCTATACCGGCCGCGTGCTCGCGATGGTCGGCGGCTTCTCCTTCGATCAGAGCGAGTTCAATCGCGCCACCCAGGCGCAGCGCCAGCCCGGTTCTTCCTTCAAGCCCTTCGTCTATGCCACCGCCATCGACAATGGCTACACGCCGGCCTCGGTGGTCATGGACGCGCCGATCGAGATCAACCAGGGCAATGGCGAGACCTGGCGCCCCTCCAATTACAGCAACAGGTTCTACGGCCCCCAGACGCTGCGCTTCGGCATCGAATATTCGCGAAACGTCATGACGGTGCGTCTCGCCCAGGACGTGGGCATGCCACTGATCGCTGAATATGCGCGACGCTTCGGCGTCTATGACGATCTTCCGCCTTACCTGTCTGGCGCGCTTGGGGCTGGCAACACCACGGTGATGCGCATGGTCGCCGGCTATGGCATGCTCGAAAATGGCGGGCGCCTGATCAAGCCGACCCTGATCGACCGCATCCAGGACCGCTGGGGCAAGACCATCTACAGGCATGACGAGCGCATCTGCCAGGGCTGCAATGCCGATGCCTGGAGCAACCAGGACGAACCGCATCTGCTCGATCCGCGCGAACAGGTGCTCGATCCGATGACGGCCTATCAGGTCACTTCCATGCTGGAAGGCGTTATTCAGCACGGCACGGCCCAGTCGCTGCGTTCGCTCAATCGCCCGATCGCCGGCAAGACAGGCACCACCAACGATGAGAAGGATGCCTGGTTCATGGGCTATTCGCCCGATTTGGTCTGCGGTCTTTATGTCGGCTACGACACACCGCGCCATATCGGCAATGGTGTCACCGGCGGCAGTCTCTCCGGGCCGATCTTCGGCTCCTTCATGAAGGCCGCCCTGGCGGACAAGGCGCCGGTGCCCTTCCGCGTGCCGCCCGGCATCAAGCTGATCCGCATCGACCGCAAGACCGGCATGCGCTCCGATGGCGGCGGTGCCATTCTGGAAGCCTTCAAACCCGGCACGGCGCCGCCCGACAACTACACCGTCATCGGCTCCGGCGGTGGCTCGGAGGGCGGTGGTGGCGGGCCCGTCTCGATGGGGACGGGCGATCTCTACTGATTGTCCTTTCCCTCACCCGGTAGCTTGCCTATATGAAGCCCGACTAGAGCGTTTTGCGATTTGACGGAATCATCTAGAATCACAAAGACGCTCTAGCCAATCCGTTGGATTGGCTTGGAAACAAAGAATTAGAGCAAATAAGCGTTCACACTTGAACGCGCTTTACTCTAGCAATCCCGAACGAGCGGTTCATTCATGCGCGCTGAAATCCTGTCCTTGGCGGACGAAATCAAGCAGTCTGCTGGACTGCTGAGGAGGCATCTTTGACTGGGATACCTCCTACGCCCGCCTGCAAGAACTGAACCACCTCTCCGAACAACCTGACTTCTGGAACGACGCCGAGAAGGCACAGAAGCTGATGCGTGAGCGCACCGATCTCGATGATCGGCTGTCTGCTCTCGTGCGCATCGAGAAGGATCTGGATGAGACGCTCGAGCTCGCCGAGCTCGGCGAGGCCGATGGCGACGAGTCGATCGTCGACGAGGCGGAGAGCGCCCTGACCGCGCTCAAGAAAGAGGTCGTCGAACGCCAGTTCGAGGCTTTGTTCTCCGGTGAAGCCGACAACAACGATACCTATATCGAAATCAACTCCGGGGCCGGCGGCACCGAGAGCCAGGACTGGGCCAATATGCTCCTGCGCATGTATACGCGCTGGGGCGAGCGGCACCGCTTCAAGGTCGAGTTGATGGACTTCACGGACGGGGAAACCGCCGGTATCAAATCGGCCACCATCCTGGTGAAGGGCACCAAGGCTTATGGCTGGGCCAAGGTGGAGTCGGGCGTGCATCGCCTCGTGCGCATTTCGCCCTATGATTCCAACGCACGCCGGCATACGTCTTTCGCCAGCGTCTGGGTCTATCCGGTGATCGACGACTCGATCAACATCGAGATCAACGAGTCCGATTGCCGCATCGATACCTACCGCGCCTCCGGCGCCGGTGGTCAGCACGTCAACCGGACGGATTCGGCGGTACGCATCACCCACAATCCCTCGGGCATCGTGGTAGCCTGCCAGCAGGATCGTTCGCAGCACAAGAACCGTGCGACGGCCTGGGCTATGCTGAAGGCGCGCCTCTACGAGGCGGAGCTCAAGAAGCGCGAGGAAGCGGCAATGGCGACCCATGCCGGCAAGACCGACATCGGCTGGGGCCACCAGATCCGTTCCTATGTCCTGCAGCCCTATCAGATGGTGAAGGACACCCGCACGGGCTACACCTCGGGTACGCCCGGCGACGTGCTGGACGGCGACCTCGACGATTTCATGAAGTCCGCCCTGGCCCAGCGCGTCTATGGCGGCGGGCCCGACGCGGTCGAAGACATCGACTAGTGAGAAGCCGGAGCTGCGCTCCGGCTTTTTCTTTTGAATAGAGCACGTTAGAGATGAGTTCCGATCCGATCTATCAGCGCTACTCCTTTGCCCACGGCCTGATCAAGGAGGCCGGTGCCCTGGCGCTCGGCTATTTCAACGAGCTAGGCAGCCTGACGGTGAAGAGCAAGGGATTGCAGGACGTGGTCAGCGAGGCCGACCTGCAGACCGAGCTGCTGATCAAGAAGCGTATCGCCGAATCCTATCCGGACGATGGCTTCTTCGGCGAGGAAACCGGGCCGAGCGGCATTGGGGACAGGCGCGGCATCTGGGTCGTCGATCCTATCGACGGCACCCAGCCTTTCCTGAGCGGCCTGTCTTCCTGGTGCGTGTCGATCGCATTCGTCTATGATGGCGCATTGCAGTTCGGTCTCGTCTACGCGCCCAAGGACGATGAACTGTTCGCCGGCGGGCTGATCGCGCCGGCCACGCTCAATGGCCGGCCGATCGCTCCTCACAAGGGTAGTGCTCTCAGCGAAGGCGTGGTCAGCGTCGGCTACAACAACCGCATCAAGCCGAGCGAAGTTCTGGCCGTGCTGGCGCGGTTGCTCGAAGCGGGCGGCATGTATCAGCGCAACGGTTCGGGCGCGCTGTGCCTGTGTTATGTCGCCTGCGGCCGCCTGCTCGGCTATGTCGAATCCCACATCAACTCCTGGGATTGCCTCGGCGCCATCGCCATCATCCGCGCCGGCGGCGGCCAGACCAACGATTTCCTTGCCGGTGACGGCCTGGTGCAGGGCAACGCCATCATCGCGGGAGGGCCGGCGATCTATCCGGCGCTCGTGGAAGTGCTCGGCTGAAGCGAGATTCAGGCCGGCTGTCATCCCGGCCTGAGGAATATGTCATCCCAGCACCATGGCGGTGAAGGGATAGACATAGGCTTGCAGGGTCACGAACAGGCCGACGAGGCAGGCCAGAATGATCGAGTGCAGGAAGACGTAGCGCAGGATCGTGCCTTCATGCCCATACCAATTGGTCGCGGTGGAGGCCACGACGATCGATTGTGCATCGATCATCTTGCCCATCACGCCGCCGGAGGAATTGGCGGCTGCCATCAGCACCGGTGACAGGCCCAATTGCTGCGAGGTGATCTTCTGCAGGTTGCCGAACAGCACGTTGGAGGAGGTGTCCGAGCCGGTCAGTGCGACACCGAGCCAGCCGAGCAACGTTCCAAAGAAGGGATAGAACACGCCCGTCGCCGCAAAGGCGAGACCAAGGGTGGCGTCGACGCCGGACAGGCGTGTCAGCGTGCCGATCGCGAGCATGGCCGAGATAGTGATCAGCGAGATCGCGCACACCTTGATGGTGCGGCCATATTCGACGATGAGCTTGGCGGGCGAAAAACCCATCAGCAGGCCGGACACGAGGGCTGCCAGGAGCATGCCCGTGCCCGTGAAGGACAGATAGGTGAAGGAGAAGATCGCGCTTTCCGGCGTGGGTTTGGGGACGACGGGCGCCACCCTGCTGATCTGATTGTGAAGGTCAGGCACCTGGTAGTTCCAGGAGAAGATGGCGTTGGCCCAGGTCTTGAAGGCCCCGGTGCCCCAGATCAGCATGAAGATGCAAACCAGGATCCAGGGAAGCAGGGCACCCCAGAGCTGCTTCTGGGTCAAGGCGGCGCGATCGGCCTCCGTGCGAGGCCTTGCCAGATTTGCCGAGGGGTCGTTGCTGCGCAGGGCCGGCGAGAGCCAGAGCTCTTTCGGCTGCCAGACCTTGAGGAAGAGGATCAGGCAGCCCATCGAAATCAGCGAGGCGCCGATGTCGACGATCCAGGGATTGATGTAGTTGGAGATCAGGAATTGCGGCACGGCGAAAGAGATGCCGGTGACCAGGATCGCCGGCCATACGCCGATCATGCCGCGCCACCCGGCGAAGGCTCCGATGACCCAGAAGGGCACGATCAGGGAGAACAGGGGCAATTGCCGGCCGACCATGGCGCCCAGCATATAGGGATCGAGCCCGGTCACCGATGCCAGTCCCTGGATCGGCGTGCCCAAGGCGCCGTAGGCGACCGGTGCGGTGTTGGCGATCAATGACAGGCCGGAAGCCGCCAGAGGCGAGAAGCCGAGGCCGATCAGGATCGCGCCGGTGATGGCAACGGGCGTGCCGAAGCCGGATGCCCCTTCGAAAAAGGCACCGAAGGAGAAGGCGATCAGCAGCAATTGCAGGCGGCGGTCTTCGGTGACACCACCGATGGCCCGCTGCAGGAGTTCGAACCGGCCGCTTTCGACGGTGATGCGGTAGAGGTAGATCACGTTGAGAACGATCCACCCGATCGGGAAGAACCCGGTGACGACGCCGAGCAGGGAGGCACGGATCGACAGGCCCGCGGGCATGGTAAAGATGAAGACCGTGATGAGATTTGCGGCGATGAGGGCGACCACCGCCGCGATATGGGCTTTGACCTTGCCGCTGGCGATCAGAACTAGCAAGGTTACCGCGGGGATGGCGGCCGCTATGGTGGAAAGTACTTCGTTGCCGAGGGGGTTGTAAGTCTGATTCCACATGTCAGGGCTTCCCGATTACGACTTGTATCGTTGGGGTATGCCATGTGGAACGTCGGACGATTTGACCGTAAAATCAAGACAGGTATTCAGATGCGGCCCTGCTACATGCGCGGGGCCGCATGATCCGTCTCGGTTCGCCTTAAGACTTCACACGCACATAGCTGCCGGGGGCATCGCCGAGTGGCCTGCGACGTCCGCCAGGCTTGCGCTTGTCGGCGGGGACTTCCTCGGGCGCCTGCTTCTTCAGCCAGGTCAGCCAGTCCGGCCACCAGGAGCCGGGGTGTTCGGTGGCTCCCTCCAGCCAGTCCTCATAGCTGCCCGTGGTGGGGCCGCCCAGCCAGTATTGGTACTTCTTGCGGGCCGGCGGGTTCACCACGCCGGCGATGTGGCCAGAGCCGGACAGGACATAGCGCACCGGCCCGCCAAAGGCCTGCGCGCCGATGAACACGGAATTGGGCGGGGCGATGTGGTCTTCGCGCGTGGCCAGTTCGTAGATCGGGATCTTGACCTTCTTGAGGTCGAGGGTCTCGTCACCCACCGTCATGCGCCCGCGCGTGAGGTTGTTCTCCAGATAGCAATTACGCAGATAGAAGGAGTGGTTCTTTTCGGGCATGCGGGTGGCATCCGCATTCCAGTAGAGCAGGTCGAACGGGGTAGGTTGCTTGCCGCGCATGTAATTGTTGACGAGATAGGGCCAGATCAATTCCTGGCTGCGCAGCATGTTGAAAGCGGCCGCCATCTTGGAACCGGGAAAATAGCCGTGCTCGGCCATGGTTTTCTCGATCCATTGGATATGGTCCTCATCGGCGAAGACCTTGAGATCTCCAGCCTTGTCAAAATCGACCTGCGTAGCGAACAAGGTGGCGGATGCGATGCGTCTGTCGCCCTTGGCGGCCAGCCAGGCCAGCGTCACCGACAGCAAGGTGCCGCCGACGCAGTAGCCGATGGCGGAAACTTCCTTCTCACCAGTGATCTTACCGATCTCGTCGAGGGCGGTGACCGGACCTTCCTTCATATATTCGAGGAAGCCCTTGTTGCGCTGCTTCTCGTCCGGGTTCACCCAGGAGATCACGAAGACGGTCAGGCCCTGGTCGACGCACCATTTGATGAAGCTCTTTTCGGGCGTCAGGTCGAGGACGTAGAATTTGTTGATCCAGGGCGGACAGATCAGGATGGGTCGCTTCAACACGTCGGCCGTGGTCGGCGTATATTGCAGCAACTCCATGGTGGCATTGCGGAACACCACCTTGCCCGGTGTGGTGGCGAGATTGACGCCCACCTCGAATTTCGAGGTGTCGGATTGACGGATCTTCAGCTCGCCCTCGCCGGCGTCGATATCCTCCTTCAACATCTCCAGGCCGCGCACCAGGTTTTCGCCGTTCTCGGCCAGCGTGTCGCGGATGAGCGCAGGATTGGTGGCGATGAAATTGCTCGGCGAGATCGCGGCCGAGACCTGCCGGACATAGAAATCGGCCTTGTGGCGCATGCGAGGCTCGAGCCCGTCGGCCTCGTGCACCAATTTTTCCGCCCAGCGGCTGGTGATCAGATAAGCCTGCTTGAGCAGGTCGAAATATTGGTTCTGGCTCCATTCGGGATCGCGAAAGCGTGCATCCTTCGGGTCAGGCTCCGCCACAGGCTTGGCTTCCTCGCCGGCCATGCGCTGCAACGAGGAGGTCCAGAGGGACATGAAGCCGCTGGCGAGGCTGGTCTGGGCCTGCATCGCGCGCTGCGGATCGGACAGCCAATATTGGGCGAGATGGCCGATGGAATTGACGGCGTCGGTGACTTCCTCGGTGATGTCGCTCTTGACCCTGCCATCCTCCCGCGGGCGCAGATAGGCCGCCAGAGCCTTGCCGCCTTCTTCCACGGCTCGGCCCATATTGCGGGCGAGCACCTCGATATCGACCGGTCCGAAAGCTGCCACGGTCTCGGCTGAGGGGGGCGGATTGGCGGTTTTGTCGTTCTTCATCGCGTCCCTTCTTGGCTTCTCACGGCCCCTCATTAGAACATGTTTTTCCTTCCTGTGAATGCTTCTTCGCATGGCTTTGTGAACCATGACGTTGATTTCATCGATTTTCCCTGTTTGCCGATCGGCCGGCGCTCTATAAGAGGGGGGAGAAATTGCGAGAACGTCATGCGGATCCTTTCCTTCCTCGTCGTCGCCGTCTTGGCCGGCATCGGGCTTGCAAGCTGTGCCGGAGGCTCTGGCCAGACCAGCAAGCGCTTCGGGCTGACCTCGGGTCCGTTGCCGACGCCCCAGCCTTTCGTCACTCAGTCCCGCGTGAGCCAACCCAACGCCTATCCCAGGATCGGCGCGCTGCCGCCGCCCCGCGGCGACCAGATCCTGTCCATGAGCGAGCGCAAGGCACTGGAAGCCAGCCTGCTGGCGACACCGGGGCGGCAGCCCAGTCCTGAGGAACTCAAGGCGCGTTCACAGGCCAACCGCAAGGTAGCCTCAAAGCGTGTTCCCCCGTCGCAGCGCAAGCATGTCGGCTTCTTCCCACCGCAATGATCGATATCGTGCTGCCGTAGATCGATTTTCACGATTGGCGCAGATTTTTGGCATTTCTTTTGCCATCATTCATCGAAATGATTTAGAGGTTCGCTCCCGTAACCCTGAATGCGCCGTCGCGCGAAAGCATCGTCATGTCCGACTTTTACTCAACCCGCCGTTTGCCGCCCTATGTCTTCGAGCAGGTCAACCGGGTAAAGGCGGCAGCACGCGGGCAGGGGGCAGATATCATCGACCTGGGCATGGGCAACCCCGATCTGCCCACGCCGAAATTCATCACTGACAAGCTGATCGAAACGGCCCAGAAGCCGCGCACCAATCGCTATTCGGCCTCCAAGGGCATTCCGGGCCTGCGCAAGGCCCAGGCCAACTACTATGCCCGCCGCTTCGGCGTGAAGCTCAATCCCGATACCCAGGTCGTCGCCACGCTGGGGTCCAAGGAAGGCTTCGCCAATATGGCGACCGCCATCACCGCGCCCGGCGACGTGGTGCTCTGCCCCAATCCGTCCTACCCGATCCACGCTTTCGGCTTCCTGATGGCGGGTGGCGTCATCCGCTCGGTTCCGGCCGAGCCGAACGAGGATTTCTTCCGCTCGGCCGAGCGGGCGGTGAAGCACTCGATTCCCAAGCCGATCGCGGTGATCGTCTCCTATCCCGCCAATCCCACAGCCTGCGTCGCCAGCCTCGATTTCTATCGGGACCTGATCGCCTTCGCCAAGACGCATGAATTGTTCGTGCTCTCGGATCTTGCCTATTCGGAAATCTATTTCGGCTCGGAGCCGACACCCTCCGTGCTGCAGATCCCGGGCGCGATGGATGTCGCGGTCGAATTCACCACCCTGTCCAAGACCTTCTCGATGGCGGGATGGCGCATGGGCTTTGCCGTCGGCAATGAGCGGCTCTGCGCCGCGCTCGCCCGTGTGAAATCCTATCTCGACTACGGCGCCTATACGCCGATCCAGGTCGCGGCGGCCGCGGCGCTGAACGGTCCGGAAGATTGCATCGCCGAGATGCGCGAGACCTATCGCAAGCGTCGCGATGCCCTGGTCGAAAGCTTCGCCCGCGCCGGCTGGGAAGTGCCGATCCCGCCGGCTTCGATGTTTGCGTGGGCGCCGATTCCGCCCAAGTTCAAGGAATTGGGCTCGGTCGAGTTCTCCAAGCTCCTGATCGAGAAGGCGTCCGTTGCGGTCGCGCCCGGTATCGGCTTCGGCGAGCATGGCGACGATTTCGTGCGCATCGCCTTCGTGGAGAACGAGCAGCGCATCCGCCAGGCGGCGCGCAATATCCGCAAGTTCATGGATGGCGCCGACCAGACCCTGCACAATGTGCTGCCTCTGACGAAATCAGCGTGATGCGGTGTGCCGGTCCCGCTCCACCTCGAGGGAGCTGAGAAGACCTGCACACCGAAATTTCCCCTCACGACGAAAAATGCATGGCTGACAGGCAGTAAAAAGACGGCTGCCCGTCTTTCCCTTGTCGATTTCAAATGGTAAACGATCGCGCCAACCCAGCTCCGGCGGCACGAATTCCTGCCCCCCGAAGCCGGATCGATTCTGCTTTTCCTGATTGAGAGTTGGCAATGACACGCATCGTTGATTCATCGCTTTTTCCTGAAGCGCTTACCTTTGACGACGTGCTGCTGACACCCGGACATTCCGAAGTGTTGCCGGCTCAGGCCGACATCCGTTCGCGCGTCACCCGTTCCATCTCGGTCAATCTGCCGTTGCTGGCTTCGGCCATGGACACGGTAACCGAGGCGAACATGGCGATCGCCATGGCGCAGAATGGCGGCATCGGCGTGATCCACCGCAACCTTACCCCCGAAGAGCAGGCCGAGCAGGTCCGCCAGGTCAAGCGTTTCGAGAGCGGTATGGTGGTGAACCCGATCACCATCCCGCCGGAAGCGACACTGGCCGATGCGCTGGCCCTGATGAAGCGCCATCGCATCTCCGGCATCCCGATTGTCACCGGCGCAGCGCCGGGCGTACCGGGCATCCTGGTCGGTATCCTCACCAATCGCGACGTGCGCTTTGCCGACAAGCTCGACCAGCCCGTGGCCGAACTGATGACCAAGGAACGCCTCATCACGGTGAAGACGGGCGTGGAGCAGGAAGAGGCCAAGCGCCTGCTGCATCAGTTCCGCATCGAGAAACTGGTGGTGGTCGACGAGGATTATCGCTGCGTCGGCCTGATGACCGTCAAGGACATCGAGAAGGCGACGCTCCATCCCAATGCCTGCAAGGACGGCGAGGGGCGCCTGCGCGTCGCGGCGGCTTCCACTGTCGGCGACGGCGGCCATGCCCGCTCCGAAATGCTGATCGATGCCGGCGTCGACATGATCGTGGTCGATACCGCCCATGGCCATTCGCAGAAGGTGCTCGACGCGGTCGCGCGCATCAAGCGCCAGTCCAATTCGGTGCAGGTGGTTGCCGGTAATGTCGCCACCGGCGAGGCGACCCGCGCCCTGATCGGTGCGGGTGCCGATTCCATCAAGGTGGGCATCGGTCCCGGCTCGATCTGCACCACCCGCATCGTGGCGGGCGTCGGCGTGCCGCAGCTCACCGCCATCATCGACTCGGCCAATGCGGCGCGCGAGCATGACGTACCGGTGATCGCCGACGGCGGCATCAAGACCTCCGGCGATTTCGCCAAGGCGATCGCGGCCGGCGCTTCGGTCGCCATGGTCGGTTCGATGCTGGCCGGTACGGACGAGACGCCCGGCGAGGTCTATCTCTATCAGGGCCGCTCCTACAAATCCTATCGCGGCATGGGCTCGATCGGCGCCATGTCCGCCGGCTCGGCAGACCGCTATTTCCAGGCCGACATCAAGGATTCGATGAAGCTGGTGCCGGAAGGAATCGAAGGCCAGGTTGCTTACAAGGGGCCGGTCTCGGCCGTGCTGCACCAGCTCGCCGGGGGCTTGCGCGCCTCGATGGGGTATGTCGGCGCCGAGACGATCGCCGATTTCCAGGAGCGCGCGCGCTTCGTACGCATCTCGAATGCCGGCCTGCGCGAGAGCCATGTGCATGACGTGACCATCACCCGCGAGAGCCCGAACTATCCCGGCCGCAACTGATGTCGATTGCAGCCGTTCTCACGCCCGTCTTCCTGCAGGTCCTGCTGACGTTCGCATTGTTGTTTCGCCTCGGCATGGTGCGGGCTGCGGCCTTGCGTCAAGGAGGTATCGACCTTGATGATGTGCGGCTCAACGGGCGCGTTTGGCCCAAGCTGCCACTGCAGGTGAGCAGCAGCTTCGACAATCAGTTCCAGATCCCGGTGCTGTTCTATGCGATCACCGCCCTGGAATTGATCACGCATGCCACGGATATCTTCTTCGTCGTGCTCGCCTGGATCTTCGTGGTTTCGCGCTATGTGCATGCGGGCATTCACATCACGTCCAATCGCGTAAAGTTTCGTTTCCGGGCTTATTCCGTCGGTGTGGCGGCGCTGATCCTTGCCTGGTTGCTTTTTGCCTTCAAAGTTTACACAGGCGCCTGATCGATGATCCCTGCTGCCCGCATTTCCGCCGCCTTCGAAATTCTCGCCGATATCGAGGCCCGCCGCCGTCCTGCTGCTGATGTGCTCAAGGACTGGGGGCTCTCGCATCGCTTCGCCGGCTCCGGCGACCGTGCCGCGCTGGCGGGGCTGGTCTATGACACCTTGCGCCGCCGCGCCTCGGCGCGCTGGCTGATGGACAACGAGACACCACGCGCCTCGCTGATAGGCATGCTGGTCTTGCAGCGCGGAGAGACGATCGAAACGCTCGACGCGCTGTTCACCGGCGAGCGCTTCGCGCCAGAGCCGTTGACCGATGACGAGCGCAAAGCGCTGGCCGGACGCAAGCTGGCCGATGCCGAGCCGGACATCCAGGCGGACGTGCCACGCTGGCTCTGGCCTTCCTTCGAGGCGGCTTTCGGGGAGGATGCGATCGCGGAGGGGCGGGCCCTGGCCGAACGCGCGCCGGTGGATCTGCGCGTCAACGCGCTGAAGACTTCGCGGGACAAGCTGCTCGCCGAACTGGAGCCTCTTGGCGCCAGCGCCACGCCGCTATCACGCTGGGGCGTGCGCGTGCCGCTCGGCGCCGACGGCCGCAGCCCGGCTGTCCAGGCCGAGGAGAGCTTCCAGAAGGGCTGGTTCGAGATCCAGGACGAGGGTTCGCAATTGGCCGGCCTCGTCGCGGCGGCGAAACCCGGCGAGCAGGTGCTCGACCTGTGTGCCGGCGGCGGCGGCAAGACGCTGGAATTCGCGGCCGCGATGGAGAACAAGGGCCAGGTCTTCGCCACCGACAGCGACAAGCGCCGCCTGGCACCGATCCACGACAGGCTCGCCAGGGCGGGTGTGCGCAACGTTCAGGTCCGTACGCCAAGAGGACGTGTATCTGGTGGCGCCTTGGCGATCGACGATCTCGACGGCCGCATGGATCTGGTGCTGGTGGACGCGCCCTGCTCGGGAAGCGGCACCTGGCGCCGCAGCCCCGACACCAAATGGCGCATGCGCCCCTCCAGCCTGGCCGATCGCCAGAAAGACCAGGCCGCCGTGCTCAGGGCCGGTGCCCGCGCGGTGAAGCCGGGCGGGCGGCTGGTCTTCGTCACCTGCTCCGTGCTGCCCGAAGAGAACGATGCCTCGGTGAAGGCCTTCCTGGCCGACCATGCCGATTTCACCGCTGCCTCCTTGCCGGAACTGGCCAAGGGCGCGGGGCTCTCGGCTTTCGCGCGTTTCAGCTCGTCGGGCGGCACCGGCTTGCAGCTTTCGCCCCATCGTTCCGGCACGGATGGTTTTTTTATCGCCCTGCTGCACAGGAAGTAGATGGTGTGCCGGTCTTCAGACCGGCATGGAACTGCGGTGCTTGCCTGAGTTATATTGCCGGTCTGAAGACCGGCACACCAATTCACGCTCATCGCCGCGAATTGGCGCCAGCGCAAGATCTTATGCAAAATCTTGCTGAATACTATGCGACGTTGCAAGATTTTGGCCTTCCTTCGGTTGCATCAAAAACCTAGGTCGACTACCTCCCTGCCATGACACACAACGCCATCCTCATCATCGATTTCGGTTCGCAAGTCACCCAGCTGATCGCACGCCGCGTGCGCGAAGTCGGTGTCTATTGCGAGATCCATCCCTTCCAGAGCGCCGCCGAGGCTTTCGAGAAGCTGAAGCCGAAGGGCGTGATCTTTTCCGGCGGCCCGGCCTCGGTGACGACGGCGGGCAGCCCCCGCGCACCGCAGGCTGTGTTCGACGCCGGCGTGCCGATCCTGGCGATCTGCTATGGCCAGCAGACTTTGGCA
Source organism: Labrys sp. F242 (assembly GCF_057813875.1). Classification (NCBI taxonomy): domain Bacteria; kingdom Pseudomonadati; phylum Pseudomonadota; class Alphaproteobacteria; order Hyphomicrobiales; family Xanthobacteraceae; genus Labrys; species Labrys sp. F242. The sequence continues at coordinate 1,735,752 of NZ_JBVASG010000001.1, forward strand.
ACCCAACTCGGGGGCAAGGTCGAGGGTGGGCACGCCGCCGAGTTCGGCCGCGCCGATGTCGAGATCCTCGAGGCGAGCCCGCTGTTCGAAGGCTTCTGGGAGCCGGGCAAGCGCTATCCGGTGTGGATGAGCCATGGCGACCGCGTTACCCAGTTGCCGGCCGGTTTCAGGGTGGTCGGCACCTCCGAGAACGCCCCCTTCGCCATCGCGGTGAACGAGGAGCGGCGCTACTACACCACCATGTTCCATCCCGAAGTGGTGCATACGCCCGATGGTGGCAATCTCCTGAAGAACTTCGTGCAGAAGATCGTCGGTATCGAGTCGGATTGGACCATGGCGGCCTATCGCGCCGAGATGATCGAGAAGATCCGCAAGCAGGTCGGCAAGGGCAGGGTGCTCTGCGGCCTGTCGGGTGGGGTCGATTCCTCCGTTGCGGCTGTGCTCATCCATGAGGCGATCGGTGACCAGCTTACCTGCGTCTTCGTCGACCACGGCCTGCTGCGGGCCGGGGAAGCCGATCAGGTCGTCGGCCTCTTCCGCGAGCACTACAACATCCCCCTGGTGCATGTGGACGCGTCCGAGCGCTTCCTCGGCGAGCTTGCCGGCGTCACCGATCCGGAAGTGAAGCGCAAGACCATCGGCCGTCTCTTCATCGAGGTCTTCGAGGAGGAGGCGCGCAAGATCGGTGGCGCCGAATTCCTGGCCCAGGGCACGCTCTATCCCGATGTGATCGAGAGCGTCTCCTTCTCCGGCGGCCCCTCGGTGACGATCAAGTCGCACCACAATGTCGGCGGCCTGCCCGAGCGCATGAACATAAAGCTGGTGGAGCCGCTGCGCGAACTCTTCAAGGACGAGGTGAGGGCGCTCGGCCGTGAACTCGGCCTCACGGAAGCCTTCGTCGCCCGCCATCCCTTCCCGGGCCCGGGCCTGGCCATCCGCATCCCCGGCGAAATTACGCGGGAAAAGCTCGACACGCTGCGTGCGGCCGATGCCATCTATCTCGACGAGATCCGCAAGGCCGGCCTCTACGACAAGATCTGGCAGGCCTTCGCCGTGCTGCTGCCGGTGCGCACCGTGGGCGTGATGGGCGACGGGCGCACCTATGACAGCGTCTGCGGCCTGCGCGCCGTGACCTCGGTCGACGGCATGACCGCCGATTTCTTCCCCTTCGACATGAACTTCCTCGGCCGGGCCGCGACCCGCATCATCAACGAGGTGAAGGGCATCAACCGCGTGGTCTACGACGTGACGAGCAAGCCCCCCGGCACGATCGAGTGGGAGTGAGGGGTAGTAGAAACGGCGGTGTTCGGCGGTAAACGGCGGTTTCGAAATCGCTCTGCTGCTGATAGAAGGCGAAAGAAAACAGGCGATCCGGACAGTCGCCCCGGGGCATGGTTCCATTCGCTATCCTTGATTAGCGACTTCGCGAGCAAGTTCAATGAACGCTCTGAACGCTGCCGAGGGATTGCGTCGACTTGGGTAGTATAGGCACAGTGGCGCAAGTGGTGGCGTCCAATCTTCCAGGACGCGGACAAGACGCCCCCTCGCAACGTCGTCGCGAACGTCCGATTCCATGAAGAAGCCAATGCCGAAATCTTCCAACACGGCAATCCGCGAAAGGCTCGCCTCATCGAGCGTAATCGGGCCGTGAACGTCCATCAAGACCGGTTGCCCATCTTTCTCGAAGTGCCACCTGTAAAGCGCCCCATTGGGTAGCCGGACGCGTATACAGGAATGAGCAGCGAGGTCGGGAGGAACATCCGGTCTCCCTTTGTTCTGGAAGTAAGCAGGCGAGGCGACCACCGCATAGCGACGGGGAGGTCCCAGCGGGATTGCGATCATGTCACTGGGAACGAGATCCGCGTTCCGGATGCCGATGTCGAAGCCATCGGCGACGATATCGACAAGTCTGCCCTCCGTGACGAGATCGATATGCACCTGAGGATAGCGGCGAAGGAACTGCAGAAGCAGCGGCGACAGGATTTCGCGCGCGGCGGTTGCGTAGGCATTTATCCGCAGCGTTCCCGATGGCGTCTCCTGCTGTGATCGCGCACCTTCAATTGCGTCGTGCAGGTCTTTTAGCGCAGGACCGATCTTATCGACGAAGTTACGCCCGGCATCGGTAAGGGAGACGCTTCGCGTCGTTCGGTTGAACAAGCGGACCCCTAGCTGGCGTTCCAGCTTGCCAATGGCGTTGCTGAGCGCAGTCGTCGACATGTCAAGATCCAGCGCCGCCGCCCGGAACGAACCCCGGCGAGCAATGACGAGAACGGAATCGAACTGGATCAAACTACGTCCGGCCATTGTCCTGCTTTTCGCAACGTCGCATCACACTTTATCCTGATTATCAACGCCAACGTCCATCTCTAAATTGGCGTCAGGGTCGAGCGCAGATTGCTAACGACCCGCCACCCGACCAAACTCACGACGGAGAAGAACAATGGCTGTCGAACTCCCCAAAACAATTGCCGAATATTTTGCCGCGGACCGAGCACAAGCCGCAGGAGCTCTCTTGCAATGCTTCACCGAAAATGCGGTGGTCCGAGACGAGGGGAATACCTATGCCGGTCGCGGTGCGATCCGGCAGTGGAAGGCAGGTGCTTCCCAAAAATACACTTACATCGTCGAACCTTTCTCGATTGGGCGCGAAGGCGATCGGACGGTCGTTACGGCCCATCTCGTCGGCGATTTCCCCGGCAGCCCGGTCGACCTGCGCTACTTCTTCGTTCTGGAGGGCGAAAAGATCGCGGCGTTGGAGATTGTGCCGTGAGCGCAGATGCCCAGAGCCCGAGGAAGGACACGAGCGGCATCCCATTTCTTACCTTGAAGGGGAAACGGGCGTTGATCACGTCCGGCACGCGCGGTGCCGGTGCGGCGACAGTCGCGCTCTTTCGTGAACTCAGCGCTCAGGTGCTGACGACGGCACGCACCCAGCCCGCGGACTTGCCTGACTCGCTATTCGTCGCTGCCGATCTGACCAGCGCCGATGGCTGCGCCGCATTGGCTGCCGCCGTACGGGAGCGAATGGGAGGCTTGGACATCATCGTCCATATGTTGGGCGGCTCTTCTGCTCCCAGCGGTGGTTTCGAGGCTTTGACCGATGAGATTTGGCGCAAGGAACTTGATCTAAATCTCATGCCGGCGGTTCGCCTGGATCGCGAATTCGTTCCAGACATGGTGTCGCGCAACACCGGCGTCGTCATCCACGTGACATCCATCCAACGTGAACTGCCTCTGCCGGAAGCAACGACGGCATACGCGGCGGCAAAGGCGGCTCTGTCGACTTACAGCAAGAGCCTTTCAAAGCAGGTATCCCCCCACGGCGTCCGCGTCGTTCGGGTGTCCCCCGGCTGGATCGAAACCGAGGCATCCATTCAGTTGGCGACGCGGCTGGTCGCGGACCATGGCGGGGACGTCGAGCAAGGCAAGAAGATGATCATGGAATCGCTCGGCGGGATACCGATAGGTCGGCCCTCGAAACCGGAGGAAGTCGCAAGCCTGATCGCTTTCCTGGTGTCCGATCGTGCAGGCACCATCACTGGGACCGAATATGTAATCGACGGCGGAACCGTGCCGACAGTTTGAAAACCCAATTGGCGGCCTAGACAAGACCGTCTTACGCAGGCGCGGATCGGCGCTTGTCGCGATTAGCGGGGGAACATTCTTGGTGGGCAGATAGGTAAGTGGTCTAGATTATCACGCATTTCAGATGCGCGATAATCCGACGGTATTTTTAGGACGAGCGATGTGCTCACGGTATTTGCTGGCGTGATTTTTGTTAGCAAAAGTGCAGTTTTGAAGGTATTTCTGAAGCACAGTTTGTGGGGCTAGTAGCCATCCTAAGAATTGCCAAACTTCGACCAACGGGACGAATTATAGCGATTGATCTCGAAGCGCCGACTTCAAGGAAGGTTGCAAAATCGTCAATGAAATCAATAGCTCGAAATTTTGACGGCACACGCAACGGCATCCCAAAACACGAAAAATACTTTGACCAAGGAAATCAACTATTTATGATAGGTGGCCCTGGCGTAGAATTTCGCAGAAGATGTAATGATTTGCGGGCAGGGTAGACTGATAGCGCGGGGCACATCATCAATGGAATTGACAAACCAATCAAGTCATTGAAATCGTTAAATTTATCGGAGCGCCTGGCGCGGCTCGCAGCTTGTAGCAGATCACGCTGACGGTACTTTCCTGCGCGTCAATGCTTTGAAATATATAAGGAAAATTGCCCGGAGCATGACATTTCCGCGCTGACGGCACTTTAGTTGTCGACATACATAGTTCCAGCTTTGGCTGCGGTGCCGGTCGATGTTCCGGACCCGATCGCATGTCGTCGGATGGCGCCGTCGCATCACATATCAGATGTTGTTCCGACTGCTGCTGGATCTGCGATGGAGAGAAGCGTCGACCGCATCCAGGCGGGAGCTTGGACTGCGGTGGATGCCGGCGTCCTTTTATCGTTGGAAGAAAGATGAGGTGCTGCGATCTGTGCAAGCTCGGCAGCGCGCGCCGGCCCAGCATGACGAAGCGCATGGACGACGGTCCCAGGCAAGCTGCCCGGAGCAATCAAATGCTTATCCTCCCGCGTGGTCGTTGCCACCGTGCGCGGCGATGAACATGGCGACGGCGGACCGGCAAAAGGATTCGATTTCGTTGTCGTCCTCTGCTCTCGCCTGATCGAAGCGTGCGATAATCAAGAGATCGGATCCTTTGATAAGCGCGGCAAACAAGCGGGCGGATCGGAGAGGATGGGGCACGTTCAGAGCCGCCTTCGCGTGCAACTGACGCAACAGGGCCTCGATTTGGGCGATGACATAGGCGGAGCCGGCTTCGTAATGGAGCTTGCTTAACGACTTTTGCTGCGTCTTGTCGGCCATAATCAGGGCTTCGACACTGCGGACGTCCGGGCTCAACAGCGTGCGAAGCAGGGATGTTCCCACTGCCATGAGCTGATCTTCGGCCGAACCGTCGACGCCCTCAATAAGGGCCTGTGGTGCAAACTGATGGCAGTGGGCCGCGATGGCCGCGCTGAACAGCGCCTCCTTGTTCTCGAAGTGCCGATAGATGCTGAGCTTGGATATCCTCGCTCGCTGGGCGACCTTGTCCAATGTCGTCGCTTGAAAACCCAATTCCACAAAGAGTTCGCTCGCGGCGTCGACTATCGTTTGGCCAAGCGCCTCGTTGGCGGGCCGGCCGCGCCGGCCCTGGCTGTTTTCGGTCACAACAATTCCAGTCCTTGACAGTATCCTAATTCATGATTTATGATACCATATAGTATCTAAAAGATGCAAGCGAATGCATAGGTGTCCTCCAAATCAAGTTTCCCCGGGCCGCCCGGCGATATCGAATGCGGCATCGTCCGGCCGGTCAACACAGTGATGGGCGGCTTTCTCGTCGCTGTCGAAGCTCTCGCTGCCCGTCTCGAGCGCGTATCGCTGGACGCTATTTCGCGCTAGGCCCAGCCCAACCCCCTCCATCCACAACACGGAGCCCATCACCATGGATGACGTCATCATCATCGGCGGCAGCTTTGCCGGTCTCGCCGGCGCCCTGCAGCTCTGCCGTGCCCGCCGCAAGGTCACCGTTCTCGATACCGGCCTGCCGCGCAACCGCTTCGCTGGCCACTCGCATGGCCTGCTCGGCCACGATCACAAGCCACCGCTGGACATCCTGGCCGAGGCGCGGCAGCAGCTGGCGCGTTATCCCACGGTCAGGCTGGTCAATGCCCGGGCCGACAGCGTCTCCGGCGCCATCGACGACTTCTCCGTCCTCACTGGCGATGGCGAAAGCCTGGGGGGGCGCCGCCTGATCCTGAGCTATGGCGTTGCCGATCAGATGCCTGATGTTCCGGGCTTTGCCGAAAGCTGGGGCACATCCATCGTGCCCTGCCCCTATTGCGATGGCTTTGAAGTCGCCGACCAGCATTGGGGCCTCGTCTGGTCCGGCCCGCCGTCGCACAATTATGTCAGGCTGTACCACGATTGGACCGACACGTTGACGGTCTTCGCCGATGGTTACGACATTGCACCCGATATCCGGGCCGATCTGGCGCGCCGCAACATACCTGTCGTTGATGGCCGGATCACCGAAATCGCCCGTCACGGGGGCCATAATGCCACCGTCAAGGTCGATACCGCTCCCGATGTCGCAGTCGATATCTTGTTCGCGCATCCGCGCAACAAGCCGTCCGCAAGCCTGCATGAATCACTGGAACTCGCCACGGTCAATACGCCCCTCGGCATCGCCCTCAAGGTCGACGAGCGCCGCGAAACCAGCACGCCCGGCATCTACGCCGCCGGCGATCTTGCAAACCCGGCCATGGCGTCGGTCACCACGGCAATATCGCAGGGCGCGACGGCCGGTATCTCTGCCCAGCAGTCGATGCTCGCTTGAGTGCAAGCAGCTTCGATCACCCCAGTTGCAATTTCACAATGGACAGGAGTGCCACCAGGGCCGCCATAAAACATTCAAACCTCTAGACGAGAAGTTTCCGTTTGAGCGCCAACTCGGTATCGCGGCCGCGCCTGTCGCTCATCAACCTCTTCACGGTCGATCCCGCCGACGAAGCGGGCTTCCTGGACGCTTTCAAGGCGGCTGCCGAGATCATTACGAAGCAACCGGGCTTCATTTCCATGCAACTGCATCGAGCGATCGGCGATAGCCCGACTTACCTGAACTATGTGGTGTGGGAATCCACCAAGACGGTCCACGCCGCCTTCACCCATCCCGAATTCGTCGCGAAACTTCCAACATATCCGTCATCCGTTGTAGCGAGCCCGCACCTGTTCCAGAAGGTCGCCGTCCCCGGCTTTTGCACGGCTTGACTCCGGAAATATGGCAAGGCGCGATGGCGGGTATCTTCGCCAGCAGTCGATGCTGGTTTGAGAGCACTGATTGGAGATGAGCATGGCCGTCGAAGCGGACAGCGCTGGTGTGCGCTTCCCTCCGCCTTTCGTCTATCTGGGAGCGCTGTTGTTGGGGCTGGCGGCGGAGCGGTTCGTCACCATCCGCTCTTTCGGTATCGACTGGCAGTTGCTGGTCGCGACGGGCGCGCTGCTGTTCGTTGCCGGCGCGGCGATGATGCTTGCGGCGGCGGGGCTGTTTCGGCGGCTGGGCACCAACGTTCCGCCGTCGCAGCCAACGACCCTCATCGCAACGACCGGTCCTTATCGGTGGACCCGCAATCCCATGTATCTCGGCATGGCGCTTAACTATGCCGGCCTTGCAATCGGCTTCGACGGGCCGATCGCCTTCGCCTTGCTCCCGTTGGTGCTTATCGGGATCCAGACGCAGGTTATTGCCCGCGAGGAGCGCTATCTCGAAGCGAAGTTCGGCGACGACTACCGCCGCTACAAGGCCGAGGTTCGCCGATGGCTCTGACTATTCCGCCGCTGCCGACTGCGGGACCGCGAAACCAGCATACCCGGCATGGCCGCGGGCCACCCTGAAGGTTGCGGGCCTGTATCACGACCAACCGACTGGCCGACTGACCTCTCAGTACACCCCGCGCGGGAGGAGGCGCACATGTCCAAGACCAGAAACACCGAAGCGCGCATCAGCAATTCTCGTCCGACCATTCTTGGAAAAGGCTGACACACATGGAGTTCGAACACGTCACCTTTCACGCTTTGCAGGGTGGTGATCCCGATGGCCAACCGACGATCGTCTTGCACGGCTTCCCGGACCAGCCGCCGACCGCGAAGCCCTTCCTTGCCGACCTCGGAGCCCTTCGACTTCGCAGCTGGAAAACGGGAACGGTCAGAGGCAACGCTTCAATGTTGTGCCTGCAGCGCTCGCGCGGGTTGGAGAACCCATCGTCATTGGCGCGGTCCTTGCTGGGCATCGCCTGCAGACGACCCCGTAAGAATGTTCTCGGCGGCTGCTTGCAGGAATCGCTTCGACAGTTCCTCGTCGTTGACGGCCCTCGAGAGGACCATCGCACCGACCATGGTCGAGAGAATTGCCATGGCCTTGTCGCTGGCTTCCTTGCCGTGGGCCTCGCCAACCCATGGGCCGAGCATTTTAAGGTAATCCTCGATGCCGGCTTCGAACGATGCCTTCACCTCCGCGCCCTGCCTGGCGGCATCCGAGCCGAGCGCAACGACCGGGCAGCCCTCCATCTTTTCCCCGCGATGGTCCATGCTGAGATAGAACGCGATCACCGCAGCAAGCGGGTCTTGCGGATCGGCGGCGGCCGCGGCTGACCATCGGAGAAAGGCACTCTCCAATGCCCGCCTGGACGCTTGGGCAGCCAAGTCGTCCTTGGACGCGAACTGCTTGTAAAACGCGCCCTGTGTCAGCCCGGCGCTCTCCATCAGATCCTTGAGGCCAATGCCGTCAAAGCCGCGTTCCCGAAAGAGACGGCTGGCAACATCGATCACAGTCTGCCGGTTTTTCTCAGCCTGAGCGCGACTCACACGCATTGCCCATCTCCAAAATTAGATTGCGTTCAGCATCTATATTCAATATAGAGTGTGAATGCAATCTAATTTGGCGAGGCGACGGGCATGAAAAAGAGACCCGCAATTGTGTTGGCCGGCGCCCTGATCGCAGGGCTGGGGGTGGTGGCATTCGTCACGCATTCCCTTCTCGCACAGGAGGCTGCCGTCGGGGGCGACCCGAGACAGGAAGCTCCGATCGTCAGACTGGTGACGGCCACGCGGGTGACTGCTTTTGAACGCGGCTTCACGGGCATCGTCGGGGCCAGGGTGCAGAGCAATCTTGGTTTTCGAGTTCCCGGCAAGATCGTGGAACGGCTGGTGAATGTCGGTCAACGGGTCGAGGCCGGTCGGCCATTGATGCGCATCGACGAAACGGACCTGCGCCTTGCGCTGACGGCGAAGCTCAATGCTGTGGCGGCAGCACGCGCTGTCCTGGCTCAGGCGAGCGCGGACGAGAGGCGCTATGCTGTTCTGGTTAAGGACGGATTGGCGGCAACACCGCAGCGTTATGAGCAGGCGAAGGCGGCGTTCGATACCGCGACGGCACAGCTTGCTGCCGCTGAAGCCGATGCGAGGGTCGCGGAAAATGAGGCGACCTATTCGGTCCTGGCTGCGGACACAGACGGCACCGTGGTCGACACGCTCGGCGAGCCGGGCCAAGTGGTTTCTGCCGGCCAGACCGTGGTTCGGCTTGCCCAACTGGGCCCACGCGAAGCGGTGGTTGCGCTTCCTGAAACGATCCGACCGGCGATCGGCTCGCTGGCAGAGGCCAGCGTGTATGGGAGCGATGAACGTCGCTACATGGCACATCTCCGACAGCTATCGGATTCCGCCGACGCCCAGACCCGCACTTATGAAGCCCGCTATGTGCTCGACGGCGAGGCCGCGGCAGCACCGCTGGGAGCAACTGTAACCATTCGACTGGTCAATCAGGCGAGCCAGCCTGAGGTGGAGGTGCCACTCGGAGCCGTGCTGGATAATGGCCAGAGCACTGGCGTCTGGGTTCTGAATGGCGCCACCTCGACGGTAGAATTTCAGCCCGTCAAGCTAGTGCGCGTGACCAGCGAAACCGCGGTGATTTCAGGACTGAGGTCAGGGGCACCGGTTGTTTCGCTCGGAGCTCATCTTCTGCAGGAGGGCGCTCGCGTCCGGACTGCTTCTGGAAGCGGGAGCAACCGATGAGCCTCAATCTGTCCGCGCTTGCGGTTCGCGAACGCGCCGTCACCCTATTCTTCATCGTGCTTCTAGCTGCCGCCGGCGTCTATGCTTTCGTCAAGTTGGGGCGGGCGGAGGATCCATCCTTTACTATCAAGACGCTGACGGTCACGACCGTATGGCCAGGCGCGACCGCGCGTGAGATGCAGGATCTCGTCGCCGAGCCACTTGAAAAGCGTATCCAGGAGCTGACGTATTACGACCGGGTCGAGACGACGACACGGCCAGGCTATGCCTTTCTGACGGTCACGCTGAAGGACAGCACGCCACCCTCCGCGGTTGAGGAAGAGTTCTACCAGGCCCGCAAGAAGCTCGGAGACGAAGCGCGGAATCTGCCGCCTGGAGTCCTCGGCCCGTTCGTCAACGACGAATATTCCGATGTGAGCTTCGGCCTCTACGCGCTAAAGGCCAAGGGCATGCCGATGCGCGAGCTTGTGCGGCAGGCCGAGGTGATCCGCCAGGATCTTCTGCATGTGCCCGGCGTCAAGAAGATCAATATCCTCGGCGAGCGCCCCGAACAGATCTTCGTCGAGTTCTCCTACGCTAAGCTCGCCACGCTTGGAGTATCGGCGCAGGACATAGCCTCTGCCCTGCAGCGGCAGAACACCGTCACGCCGGCGGGTTCGATCGATACACGTGGCCCGCAGGTCTTCATCCGGTTCGATGGCGCCTATGACAGCGTCCAGGCGATCGCCGATACCCCGATCGTCGCTGGCGGACGCACGTTGAAGCTCTCCGACATCGCAGATGTGCGGCGCGGTTATGAAGATCCTGCGACTTACATCATCCGCCATGAGGGTGAGCCCACCGTCATGCTCGGGGCGGTGATGCAGCAGGGGTGGAACGGCTTGGAGCTCGGCAAAGCCCTGGATGAGAGATCGGCGGCCATCGCACAGACACTGCCTCTCGGAATGACGCTCGCCAAGGTCAGCGACCAGGCGGTGAACATCGAAGAAGCGGTTGGCGAGTTTATGCTGAAATTCGTGATGGCGCTCGGCGTCGTGCTGTTCGTCAGTCTGGTCGCACTCGGCTGGCGGGTCGGTATCGTCGTGGCGCTGGCCGTCCCGCTAACGCTTGCCGTCGTGTTCCTCATTATGCTGGAAACCGGCCGGTTCTTCGACCGCATTACGCTCGGTGCGCTCATTCTGGCGCTCGGCCTTCTCGTCGACGACGCTATTATCGCCATTGAGGTGATGGTGGTGAAGATGGAAGAGGGCATGGACCGCATCAAGGCGGCCGCCTATGCCTGGAGCCATACGGCAGCACCGATGCTCTCGGGCACGCTCGTGACAATCATCGGGCTGATGCCGGTTGGCTTTGCCAGTTCGAGCGCCGGCGAGTACGCGGGTAACATCTTCTGGGTCGTCGGTTTCGCGCTGATTGTTTCCTGGATCGTGGCGGTGATCTTCACCCCTTACCTCGGCGTCAAGTTGCTACCTGCGATCAAGCCAGTCGAGGGTGGCCATCACGCCATCTACGACACGCCGAATTACCGGCGCCTACGCGGCGTGATCAAATTCACCGTGCGCCACAAGTTCGTAACCTGCGCCGTCGTTGGCGTCGCCATGGTTCTCTCTGTCGTTGGAATGGGAGCGGTGAAACAGCAGTTCTTCCCGACGTCGGATCGTCCCGAGGTGCTGGTGGAAGTGCGCATGCCGGAAGGCACGAGTATCGAGGCAACGACGGCCGCGGTCGAAAAGCTCGAAGGCTGGCTGAAGGACGAGCCCGAGGCGAAGATAGTCACGAGCTACATCGGGCAGGGTGCTCCGCGCTTCTTCTTTGCCATGGCGCCGGAATTGCCGGACCCCGCCTTCGCCAAGATCGTTGTTCTAACCCCCGATGCGGCTGCGCGTGAGACGTTGAAGCAGCGGCTCCGCGATGCGGTTGCACAAGGGCTGGCGCCCGAAGCCTTTGTTCGCGTCACACAGCTCGTATTCGGTCCCTACACGGCGTTTCCCGTCGAGTTCCGCATCACGGGACCGGATCCTGCACAATTGTATCAGATTTCCGAGAAAGCCCTCAACATCATGCGGGGCGTCGCGGACGTGCGGCAGGCAAACCGCGACTGGGGCAATCGTACGCCTGTGCTTCGCTTTATCCCTGACCAGGATCGGCTTAACCTGATTGGCCTTTCGCCGGCCGAGGCAGCCCAGCAGATGCAATTGCTGCTGACGGGTATTCCGATCACGCAGGTTCGCGAGAACATTCGCAACGTGCCGGTGGTGGCGTGCAGCGCCGGCGAAAATCGCCTTGATCCGGCACGCCTGGTCGATTTTTCGCTGATGAGCCGGGATGGCCGCCAGGTTCCGCTCGATCAGATTGGCCATTCCGAAATCCGGTTTGAGGAACCGATTCTGAAACGCCGCGATCGAACGCCGGTCATCACGATCCGGTCCGACATCAACGAGGCGACGCAGCCCCCCGAGGTCTCACAACAGGTCATGAAGGCAGTTCAGCCTCTGATCGCTTCGCTTCCAGTGGGTTATCGCATCGAGATGGGTGGAAATATCGAGGAATCGCTCAAGGCCAATGTCGCGCTTGTCAAGATATTCCCAGCTATGATCGCTGCCATGTTGATCGTGATTATCGTGCAGGTTCGCAGCCTCTCGACGATGACCATGGTCATGTTGACGGCACCACTCGGTCTTGCTGGCGTGGTTCCGACGTTGCTTATGTTCAATCAGCCCTTCGGCTTCAATGCTATCCTCGGACTGATAGGACTGGCCGGAATCCTGATGCGTAACACCTTGATCCTGACTGAGCAGATCAAGGAGAATCAAGCGGCCGGGCTTGACGATTATCATGCCGTCATCGAGGCGACGGTTCAGCGGACGCGCCCCGTGATTCTGACTGCACTGGCTGCTGTTCTTGCGTTCATTCCACTTACACACTCAGTGTTCTGGGGATCGATGGCCTATACGCTGATCGGCGGCACGGCGGCCGGCACCGTGTTAATCCTGCTGTTCCTTCCAGCGCTCTATGCCGCGTGGTTCCGGATCAGGCCGCCTGCGGATGAAGTCCATGAGGGTTCGAAGGAGGAACCGCAACTGCGAGCAGCAATGGCCGCCGAGTAGGCTCTGTCGTCGGAGGAGACGGGTCGCAGATGAAGAGGTTGAGGGCGGTACCACCTTTGTCGCGAAGCAATCTTCCGTCGCGATGGAAGTTTGCGTGCGGATCAGGAGTGTGACCTCGCTTCCGTCGGCGTCTGCGAACGCTATCAGCACGCTCCCGTAATATGAATCCTACCTGCTGCGGGTAGAGAATTATCGGCGCATTGAGCTTGACTGCTGGCAGCCTCTCTGGCGGATCGCCGGCATATTGCTCAAGTGAACTTTTCGATCGTGTCCCTTGGAGCAGTAGGTCGACGGATCAAGATTGCTGGGCGATCAAACAATCGAGTGGGAATGATGGGGGGTGTACTGCTGAGTAGTATTGGATAGCATTGGACCCGAGGTCGGCCACGGCGGCGTCGAGCGCTTCCTGTCGGCGGCCGAAGATGAAGACGAAGGCGCCCTCTTCGATGAAGCGTTTCGCTGCGGCGCTGCCGATGCCGGTGGCGCCACCGGTGATCACGGCGGTCTTTCCATTCAATCTGTTCATGTCATGCACCCTTTGGTCGTTCGGGGACGCCCCGGAGAACCGCAGCATGGGTCCACCGCAGTCAGGCGTTGAGTGCGGAAGCGTGCACATTGGTGGTGCAAAAACGATCCGGTTGGGCGGCTGACGCCAGTCGCGACGATCGGTATCGCCCGTTCAGAATTTGGCCGCGCTCGTCGACATGAGCTATGATGACCGCCCGTACTGCTGTATGGCGCATGAGATACGGGCTTTGGAAGGCGCACCGCGCGGTGCCGGATTGCACCATGATCGACTGGGATGACATTCGCTACTTTCTTGCCGTGGCGCGCGGAGGCTCGGTGCGCGCTGCCGCCGAGAGCACCGGGGTGTATCACTCGACCGTGCTGCGACGCATCGCACAGCTCGAGGAACGCCTCGGGGCACAGATGTTTGAAAAGTTGCCTTCGGGCTACCGCCTGACGGCTGCGGGCGAGGAGGTCCTCGAGCTCGCGAATCAGATGGAAGCGTCGTCGCACCAGCTGGAGACGCGCGTCTTCGGGCGCGACCAGAGCGTGCGCGGGCTTCTGCGGGTAACACTGGCACCGACCCTCGCGACACACCTGCTCATGCCGGACTTCGCCGATTTCGCGCGTCTGCATCCGGACATCGAGATGGATATCTTGTCGTCCGGCGAGCTGGCAAATCTGGCCAACCGAGAGGCCGACGTGGCGATCCGCGTCGTCTACGACCGCAAAACCCTGCCGCTCAATCTTCACGGCCTGAAGGGACCGGAGCTATTCGGCGCCGTCTACATGTCCCGGGATCGACTAACCGCGTGGCGTGCGGGTGCGGCCGATCTCATCCGGTGGATCGTCATAAGCAGTCATGGCATTCCGGATTGGGCCAGCGAAGGTGAGGTTCGTACCACGGGTGTTCCATTCAGGACCACGGACGGCGAGGCGCAGATCGTTGCTGTACGGCAAGGGCTCGGGATCACGACACTGCCGTGCTTCGTCGGAGATGCCGACTCCTTGCTGGTGAGGGTGCCGGGTTCCGACCTGCACATGTACGGAACGCTCTGGCTTCTCACACAGGGCGAGACACGCAAGACGAAGCGCGTGCGGCTCTTCACCGAGTTCGTATCCCGCAGGCTCGCCTCGTACGCGCCGCTTCTCGCGGGGCTGTCCCTATCGCGCGACTGACGCCCGCTCGCCAGAGGCATATCGATGTAAAATGCTCGATATCCGACGGGAGTTCGCCGACGCGTTGCCATCGGCCCATGCGCCAGCACGCGGTGATCTCCAATGTCGATTTCAGTCGAACGAAGCAGGAGATTATTGAATGGCACTCGAACTCATCAACCCGGATGATCTGCCAGTTCCAGAAATGTACACGCAGGTTGTCGTCGCGACGGGATCCAAGCTGGTATTCATCTCAGGTCAGCAGCCCGAAGACATACATGGCAAGCTCGTTGGTCATGGCGACTTCGCGGCGCAGGCGCGCCTGGCATTCGGCAATCTCGGCCGAGCGCTCACGGCAGCGGGTGCTCGGCCCGAGCACGTCTGCAAGATCACAATCTACATCGTCGATTATAACCGCGATGAACACGTTCCGATCATCGAAGAAGTGCAGATTTCGTTGTTTGGAGATCACAAACCAGCGAATGTGGTGGTCGGGGTAGCGATAATGTCTCCAGGTTACCTCATAGAGGTTGACGCGATTGCGGTCATTGACGAGGTCGTTAGAAGCTAGGCGCCGTGGAAAATCTTCGCTGCTCATTGGACAACGACCTGCCCGCCTTCAGCCATTGGAATGGACAGGCCGCCGTCAGAGAGCCTATTTCAGCGGCAGAAAAAGTTCCGCCACCACCTCATGCTCCGGTACCTCCGGGAAGAAGTTCAAGCGCTGGCAATAGATCGGAAAGTCGCGTGCTTCCTCGCCGCTGGCCGGAAGCCAGTCGCGATAGAGGTAGAGTGCGGCGGGCTCCAGATTGTCGGTGTTGCCGACCACGCGCAACACTGCGCAGCGCCCGCCGGGGATCTCGCCTGCCTTGATTGCCTCGCCATGCGCCGCGATCGGTTGGCCGGTCCCGGCGCATAGGTCCACGCTATAATCGGCAGGCGAGGCGGGACGCCGCTCCGAACGCCAGACAGTGAAGGTCGGACTCGTCTTAGGATGCAGGCCGGTGGCCTTTCGCCACGTGATGAAGCGCTGGATGGTGGCGCTGAGCGTCGCCGGGTCACCCCGATGCTCCATGATTGCCACCGGGGTCGGTGACACATCGCGGATCGTCACGTCGTCGTGGCTAAAGGTCTTCTGCATGAACTTGCTCCTGGCATTGTCGAAAGGCCCGAAGGCCGCAAGCCACGGCTCCCAGTCGGGAGACTTCCTGAACGAGGAAGGCGATTGCCCGAACCGTTGCCGAAAGGCGCGGGCGAAAGCCTCCGGTGCATCGTATCCGGCATCCATCGCGATCTCCGTGACGCGCTCGTCGTCTCTGTAGGCCAGCCGGTATGAGGCGCGCTTCATGCGGGCAAGCTGAACATAGCGATGCACGGATAACCCGAAGGTCGCCGTAAATTGCCGGTGGAAATGAAACTTCGAGAAGGCTGCGGCACCACTCAGAACCTCAAGATCGAGATCGTCACCGAGGTGCTGGTCGATATAGTCCAACACTCGCTGCATCCGCCCTCGATAGTTCCGAAGCGTTGCGGTCATTTCGTCCTGGTCTCCGTGGCAGCCCAAACTAGATCCCCCAGGCAACCCAGCGCTCGACCGATCTTGCGGTTTGGGGGATCCGCCGAAAACTTCCAACGACCGCTTGCCGGCGGTCTGATTCACGAATGAATGGGCGTAATGACTGCACCCCGCGCCATGGCGCATCGCCGCGTGCTTTTATCCGTCCCGTCTCATCGGGCATTAGCGGATGCGGTTCTGTTCGGCCATGTCGCGCGCGAACTTGCCTGGAGGGCAACCGAGACGTTTGCGAAAAGCGGTGCTGAATGCGCTGGCTGATTCATAGCCAATTTCATCGGCGATCCGATCCAGGGACTTCGCCCCATGCGTGAGAGCGTCCTTCGCGATCGCCATGCGCCAACGCACCAGATATTCGATTGGCCCACATCCCAAGACCTCCCCGAACCGTGCCGCGAAACCTGACCGCGACATGCCGGCCATCCTGGCAAGATCGGCAACCGTCCAGTTCGCGCGAACATCGGCATGCATCGCTTGCAGCGCCCGGGCGAGTGCCGGGTCCTGCATGCCGCCGAGAAGACTCGCAGGCATCGCCCGGTTGCCGATGCTACGCCAGCGAAGGGCTTCGACCAGCAGTGCCTCGAGCATACGATGGACAATCAGTTCCTTGCCCGGATAGTCGGTAGCGCATTCTTCAGCGAGCAGATCGATCAGGCGGCCGAAGCGTGTCGCTCGTCCCTCGGAAGCCGGGATGTGGATGAGGCCGGGCAACAGAGCCAGCAGGAGCGGTGCATTCACCCGAGCGAATGCGAAGCTGCCGCCGAGGGCGATCAGGTCCGGAGTGCCTTCCCGTTCGCCATGCCGGACCGCTTCGTTTCGCGGTTCCACCGGGACGCATTCGAGACCCGGCTCGCTGGACAAGGAGAATGCGGGCGTCGTCGGAAGGAGCACGAAATCGCCCTGTGCAAGCCGGAGCGGCTTTTCGCCGTCGAGGCTCAGCCAGGCTTGCCCCTCCAAGATGATCGTGAACCCGGGCGCGTCATGCGCTCGATAGCGCACGCCCCAGCGTCCGCGCGCCGTGATCGGCTTCGCGACTGCGGCAGTCGGCCGGAGCAAACCGATGATATCGCTGAGAGGATCCATTCTGGACGATTAATAATAGATACTGGATTATGAATTATATATCGTCCAGTCGTGCCTGTCTATCTTGGGAACATCAAACTCAAGGAGACAGACAATATGGGCAAGACGATCCTCATCACCGGCACGTCCTCGGGTTACGGCAAGGCGACCGCCGAGTATTTCCTTCAGAATGGCTGGCATGTCGTCGCCGCGATGCGACGCCCCGACCCGAATGTGCTTGGCGGCGTAACCGGCCGGCTGCGAGTGCTGCCGCTGGACGTCACGAACGAAGAGAGCATAGCTGCACTGATCGACGCTGCGGGCCCGATCGATGCGCTTGTGAACAATGCAGGCGTGGGCGGTGTGGGCGCCTTCGAAGTCATGCCGATGTCGTTGATCCGTCAGCTCATCGAGACCAATACGATTGGCGTCATGGCCATGTGCCGCGCGATAATCCCACAAATGCGGACACGTCGTACCGGCACAATCGTCAACGTGACGTCGAGCGTAACGCTTGGGGAGTTCCCACTCGCTGCCGCCTACACCGCATCCAAGCAGGCGGTCGAGGGGTTCTCCGGTTCGCTCGCTCATGAGCTTGGTTACTTCGGAATGCAGGTGAAGCTCGTCGAGCCGGGTTATGCGCCAACCACCCGGTTCGGCGCCAATGCCATCGTGCCGGTCGAGGAGCTGCTCCCGGGAGACTATGCTGAGTTTGCGCGGCCGATTCTTGACGCCTTCGTGAGGCCGGCAATGACCACGCGAGAAAGCGATGTCGCCCAGGCTGTGTGGGCTGCCGTCCATGACGCTTCCGGCCAGCTCCGCTTCCCCGCGGGGCCCGATGCCGTAGCTCTGGCACAAGCACGCTGACATGGCTCCGTCCCGGGCTCACCGGCCGGGACGGGCAATCGCCTTCCTCGTCGATATCACCTGCTCCGACGCGTTGAGCCCTTAAGGAGGCCAGCCCGCTTTCCGCGACGCTGGCATGTTGGCTTCTCAGACATCTAAATCATTAGCATTGACTAATTGATTAGTAGTTGCTAATTGATTCTCATGACTGAGACAGTTGCCATCGATGCCGTCATGCGCGCCCTTGCAGACCCCACTAGGCGGGCCGTGTTCGAGCGCATCGCCGGATCCGGCGAGATCACGGTAGCCGAGCTGACGCAGGGCAGCGGCGTGACCCAGGGTGCGATTTCCCAGCACCTCAAGGCGCTGAAACTGGCCGGCCTCGTCGCCGAACGGCCGGAAGGGCGCAAAGTCTACTATCGCGCCGAACCCGGCGGCCTCGAACCGCTGGCTGATTGGATGAGCCATTACAGCCTGTTCTGGCGCCAGCGCTTCGCCAATCTCAGAACTCTCTTGAAGGAGATCGATCCATGAATGATCTGGCCTTGAAGCCGCACACGCAGGAGATCGTCGTCGACGAGGTCTTCCCGCATGCACCCGAAACCATCTGGAAAGCGTTGACCTCGGGCGATCTGATCGCGCGCTGGATGATGGCGCCGGCCGATTTCGCAGCGATTGAAGGGCAGCGTTTCACCTTCACCACCGCGCCGGCCGGCGAATGGGACGGCGTCATCCACTGTCAGGTGCTCGACGTGCAACCGAATGAGCGGCTCGCCTATGCCTGGAGGGGCGGGCATGACAGCAATCCCGGCTATGGCTCCCGCCTCGACACGGTGGTGACCTGGACGCTGAGCGAGGCAGAAGGCGGTACGCGGGTGCGCCTCGTCCATGCCGGCTTCGTCACGCCGAAAAACGATACGGCCTACAAGAATATGAGCGATGGCTGGAAGAAGGTGCTGCGCAATCTCGGCACCGTCGTGGCCGGCAGCAAGGATTGAGGCGAGGAGGACGAGATGAGCAAGGCCTATACCGGCGGATGCGCCTGCGGGGCTGTCCGCTACGAGATCACGGCCGAACCGGTGTTCAGCAATGATTGCCAGTGCCGCGACTGCCAGCGCGAGAGCGGCACGGGCCATCAGTCCCACCTGACCTTCCCGCGGGAAGGCGTGACGCTTACCGGGGAGGGGCGGCCCTGGGACATGGTGGCCGATAGCGGCGACAGGAAGACCCGCTATTTCTGCCCCACCTGCGGATCGCCGGTCTATCTGACCTTCTCGGCCATGCCGCAATTTTTCGCAGTGCGTGCCGCGAGCCTCGATGAACCGAGCCGATACAAGCCGCAGGTGGTGACCTATACCGGCGTCGGTTATGCGTGGGACTATCTCGATCCGGCTCTGCCGAAATTCGAGGGG
Source organism: Labrys sp. F242 (assembly GCF_057813875.1). Classification (NCBI taxonomy): domain Bacteria; kingdom Pseudomonadati; phylum Pseudomonadota; class Alphaproteobacteria; order Hyphomicrobiales; family Xanthobacteraceae; genus Labrys; species Labrys sp. F242. The sequence continues at coordinate 1,755,046 of NZ_JBVASG010000001.1, forward strand.
ATGCCGCCCAGGTGAGGAAGCTGGCCGATTGCTGCGCTGCGGTGATCGGCCGCTATCCCGACGACGAGAACAATACCGAGTGAACGGGACGTGATTGACTGCGGTTCTCTTTTTGTTCTAGGCTTGCGGTGCCAAGTGAGAACGCGAGGTCACCATGCAATTGGCGTTCGACTTCTATGGCCAACTCCCCCGCGGGCCGGAACGTGGCGAGAGAATATTCTTTGCCGTGTTTCCCGATGCGGAAGATGCCGGTGCGATCGAACGATTCAGGCGCAGCTTTCTCGAAGCGACCCCTGTTCGCGGTAACATGTTGCGGACGGACCGTTTCCATGTCTCGCTTCACCATGTCGGCGACTTCAAGCGCCTGAGATCACCACGTATCTATGCAGCGGAATTGGCGGGCGATCTCGTCGGTCTACCTGCTTTCGATATCACGCTTTATGCAATCAAGAGTTTTGGTGCGATCCCGAAGCCGGGCAGGGCAATCCGTTTTCCGCTCGTCCTGCTTGGCAGGGGGGCGGGACTATCGAAACTCCATGAAACACTGGGCGCGGCCATGACGAAGTTTGGCATGCGCGCCTTTCCCGATTTTACGCCTCATCTCACCCTGTCTTATGGTGAACGACCAATCGTGGAGCAACAGATCGAGCCGATCCATCTTCGGATCACGAGTTTTTGCCTGATCCACAGCAGGTTGTCGAAGACGGAATATCGGATCATCAAGCGCTGGCCCCTGATCGAATCCAGGCCGCTCCTGCATTGATTCATCTCGAGGAACCCTGATGCCGCCCGTCACCGTCGATCCCGCCAAGGTCCGTGAATTCGTCGATGACGCGAGCTTCTATGCCTGGCTCCGCGACCACCACGACAGCCAAAGCGAAGTTTGGATCAAGATCCACAAGGTGGGCTCGGGTCTCGCCTCGATCACCCCCAAGCAGGCGATCGACGTCGTGCTCTGCTGGGGTTGGATCGACGCGGTGCGCAAGGGGCTCGATGAGCGCAGTTTCCTGCAGCGCTACACGCCGCGCGGGCGCAAGAGCATCTGGAGCCGGATCAATGTCGACAATGTCGCCCGGCTGATCGCCGAAGGCCGCATGACCGAACACGGGCTGAAACAGGTCGAGGCCGCCAAGGCGGATGGCCGCTGGGACCGGGCCTATGAGAGCGGCAAGGATCTCAAGATCCCCGACGACCTCCAGGCTGCGATCGAGGCCGAGCCGGAAGCGCTGAAGATGCTGGGTGCGCTCAGCGCACAGAACCGTTTCGCACTGGCCTTTCGCATGCACAATGTGAAGACCGAGGCAGGGCGGAGGAAGAAGATCGAGGCCTTCGTCGCCATGCTCAAGCGCGGCGAGACGATCTATCCGCAATCGAGGAAATGAGGCGACAGCCTCCTCGTGCACTGCGCCGGCTCAGAAGAACTCGTCGAGCAGCAGATAGAAGGCCATGCGGTCCGGATCCGGCGTGATGCCGTAGCGGGCGAAGAAGCGCTCGACCAGAACCTCGCCAAAACGATCGCGAATGCTGCGCGTCGCCAGTGCTAGGTCCTGGTGGCGGTCGGCAAGGCCGGCCCGGGCGCAGTCGATGAAACCGGAGAAGGCACCTCGGTGCGCCAGCAGGTTTTCCAGCGTCGCATCGCCATGCGTGACGACGAGCTCTTCCAGCCGGGGGCGTTGGAACTGCAATTCTGCGAAGACGTCGGCCGCGGTCTGACCGGTGCGCTCCTCGTCGAAGTCTTCCTCGTCGACGAGACCGGCCCTGACCCGCGCCTCGGCGAGGGCGATGCGGCTGTTGGCGCAGTGGTCGAACGGACAATCGGCAATATCGAGGGCGTGCAGGTGCCGCAGGGCATCGGCGGCGATATCGACCACCTGCTCCGGGGTGAGACCGGTTTGAGATGACAGGACGGCGCCGGGAATGGCGCTCATCAGCAGCCAGTACCGCCCACCATGCCGGGCCTCCGCCAGGGGCTTTGGGCAGAGTATGCCGCATGCGCTCAGCCATTCCAGACGCGCCCCTTCGTCAGGTAGTTCGCCGAGGGATGAAAGCTCCTCTGTCTTGACGAACAGATCCGGCCTGCCCGGAGCTTCGAGGCGAAAGACGCTGGCGTCGGAGGCTCCAATCGCCTGGGCCTTCCAGCCATAGCCCGCTAGATCGCGGCGCCAGGCGATTGGCATATCCGGTGCTGATTTCATCGACGACATCGTCCAGTCCCTATGTGGGGCCCGGCAGGCCGACTCTCGTCACTCTGGCCCGATTCCCTGGACGGAAAGATGGCGACTGGATGAGTGCTCAGGCGGGCAGAACCTCGGAAACGACCCCGTTTTCGGCAACGACCACGCCACCCCGCAGCACCAGCTTGCGGCGCGGGCGATTGATCACGGCTTCCTCGACGCTCGGCGTGTCGATGACGACGAGATCGGCCGGGGCGCCCAGTGCCAGGCCATAGCCCGCGATGCCGAGCGCCTTGGCCGGTTCGATGGTGGCGAGGTCGAGGGCCAGGCGCAAATCGTCATTGGCATAGAATTCCTGCCTGGCAGCGACGATGGCGGCACGATCGAGCATGTCGCCATTGCCGAAGGGGGACCAGCAATCACGAATATTGTCGGAAGCGGCGAAAAGGGTGACGCCGTGGCTGCGCAGTGCTTTCACCGGCGGCACCGGCACGGCGGCCGGGCTCGAGGTCATGATCGCCACGCCGGCGCGCGCCAGGGCGTCTGCCGTTCTGGCGAAGCTCTCGGGAGACTGGTCGCCAAGGGAAAAGGCATGGCTCACCACCACTCGCCCCTGCAGGCCGAGAGCTTCGGTACGCCTGGCGATGTCGCGCAACTCGGCGCCGCCGGTTTCGCCACCGTCATGCAGATGGATATCGACAGCCTTGCCATGCTTTTCAGCGAGAGCGAAGACGATGTCGAGCTGGCCCGGGACGTCATGGTCGAAGCCCTCGGGATCGAGCCCACCGATCAGGTCCGCACCGGCGGCGAGGGCTGCATCGAGCAGGTCGGGGGCGCCGGGCTCGCTCACGACGCCGCTCTGGGGAAAGGCGACGATCTCGATGTCGACCCAAGGTCTCCAGCGTTCCCGCACGGCGAGCAACGCCTCCAGATTGGCGAGCTTCACGTCATTGTCGATGTCGACATGGCTGCGCACCCTCGTGGTGCCGTTGGCGACGAGGCGGCGCAGGAGATTGGTGGCGCGGGCTTCGACGGGCAGAGGCACGGCATGACGGGCGACACGCTCGGCGGCGATGCGCTCACGCACGCTTTCCCCCGGCACATGCGGGACTAACGGCGCCCCCATATGGGTCTTGTCGAGATGGATATGGCCGTCGATGAAGGCCGGAAGCAGCAAGGCACCGGCGAGATCGCGCCGATCCGGATCGGTAGCCGGGAGGCCAGGCGCCGTGATCGAGGCTATCCGGCCGTCGACGATTTGTACATCTGCCCGGCGTCTGTCGGGCAGGGTGGCATTGGCAAGCAGCATCAGATGAGTCCGAGACGTTTGGCGGCAACGTAGTTGTAGAGCGGATCGCGATAAAGCTTGAACTCCTCGGAGGCCGAGAAGCTGAGGCTGAGATCGTGCTCGTCGTCATGCTTGACGGCCTCGGCGAAGATCTCCGGCCAGTCCGGCACCTTCTGCCGACGCCATTCTTCCACTTGTTCGGCAGCCGGAATGTCGGGAAAGCCGATCTTGGGAATAAGCGAGGCGATGGCCTGCCAGAAGCGGCGCATCGGCACGGCCGGATCGGGCGAGCGGGGCGCCATCATGCGCAACCAATGGGTGCCGGTTAGGGCGTGCAGGAGAGAAAAGTCGCCGGTCGCAGCGAAGAGCGCGAGCGACAGGCGGGCGAAGCGGTCCATGGTGTCGGGACCGATGGCCAGCATGTCGTGTACGTGGGCGAATTCGGGCTTGGCGGCGACCGCTCGCATAGTGTGCCAGAGCAGGTCGCATTCGGTGACGATATGGCGGAAGGAGGCAGGCCCATACATATAGGCCAGCACGTCGAGCGGATCGCCGGTTGTACCGGCTTCGCCCCGGCCTGTGCCGAGGTCGAGATAGGTAGCTGCCCAGTAGGCCAGCGCGATGGCGGTCTCCTCGTCATTGTCTGTCCAGGTCGCATAGGCCATGCGCATGAAGGCATGCATGGCACTGGCGGCAAAGCCGTCGAACAGGAGCGGCAGATAGAGCCGGGCCGCCGGCGTAGCGCCGAGCCGCCTGACTTCCACCTGGAAGAAGGTGCGATAATCGCCCTCCCTTTCGCGATCGCCGAGAGCGTCTCGCCAGTTTTCCCGGCTGATCGTCTCCTTGGCAACGGGCACCGGCACGAGGCCGTTCTGCACGCGATAGATCTCGCAGAACTCTTCCAGCCGCCGGTCATTGGCGCCCATCCGCTGCATCGCCACCAGGATCATAGGCAGGTGGTTGGCGAGCATATACGGAAACTCGGCGCTCCATTGCTGCGACCAGCCGATGCAGCGCACGAGCGTATCGCTTGTCCCGGCTGCTCTGTGTGGTGCCGACATCGAATCCTCCCCAATCCGAACATGCTTGCTTTGCCGACGAGGCCGGCTGTGCGTTCCCTGATGCTTGCGGGGGAATCTACCTTGTCCTTGCCGACCAGAAAAGCACCATGCGCAACAAACCAAACAAAATTATGAAAGATTTTGTCCGAAGTTGCGAGAAATGGTGATTGTCCTTTTGCTAGGTTGCAAAAAAATGTTTGAGTGTGGTCGAATTTCTCACATTCTGATTGCGCGCAGAAAATGCAATGATAGCCTCCCGGTTGCGAGGGTGTAACGGAGGGGACCCACGATGAACATGACGGCAAAATGCCGCTCTCTTTTGCTGGCGGGATTTCTAGTGTTTGCGGGCGCGGCGCAGGCCCAGGAGCGCTTCGACGGCGTCACGCTCAGCCTGGCATCGCAGAACGACCAGTTTGCGGTGATACTGGCTGCAATGGCGCCGGATTTCGAGAAGGCGACCGGCGCCAAGGTCAATGTCGAGATCCTGAGCTATCCAGAACTCTTGACCAAGATCACGGCCGATTACGTTGGCCACACCAAGGGCTACGACATCGCCACCACCGACATCGTCTGGTCGGGGCAGTTCGCAGAAGCCGGCTACACCGTCGACCTGACCGAATGGATCAAGCGCGATGCCGCCGAGATCAAGGTCGACGACATCTATCCCAGCCTGATGAAGGGGCTCGGCGGCTACAAGGGCAAGCAGGTTGCCTTTCCTTTCGCCGGCTATGCCAATGTGCTGGCCTATCGCAAAGACCTCTACGAGGCTGCCGGCCTGAAGCCGCCGGCGACGATGGAAGACTACATCGCCGACGCGATCAAACTGACCGATCCGGCCAAGAAGACCTTCGGTTTCGTGGCCAATGGCCAGAAAGGACCGGCGGTGGCGCAGGACTGGATGCAGTACAACTTCCAGCTCGGCGGTTCGATCCTTGGCCCCGACGGCAAGCCGGCGCTCAATTCGGCGGCGAATATCCAGAGCGTCGTCGACTACAAGAAGCTGTTCGACAAGGCGGCTCCTCCCGGCGCGGCCGACTATGACTGGGGAGCGCGCGAGGAGAGCTTCCGCCAGGGCATGGCCGCCAATATGCAGACATGGTCGATCGGCGCCGCCGGCTATGACAACCCGGAAATCTCCAAGGTTGTCGGCAAGGTCGGCATCATGCTGACGCCGGCCCGCGCAGGCAAGGAGCCGGAATACGGCATCGGAGGCTGGGGGCTCGGCATCAATGCCGATATCGACAAGCGCAAGCAGGAGGCGGCCTGGGCCTTCATCAAGTGGATCACCAGTCCGGCGGTGCACAAGGAGTTCAATCTGCGCGGTGCCGGCAGCTATCTGCGCAAGAGCGAGATGACGGACAAGGACCTTCTGGCGAAGTTCCCGTTCCTGCCCGTATTGGCTACCTCCTTCGAGCATGGCAATGTCGATTTCCGGCCGCGTATTCCGCAATATCCGGAATTGCAGGATCTGATCGGCTCCGCGGTCAATGGCGTGCTGGTCGGCAATGCCGATCCCAAGGCGGCCTTGGACGATGCCCAGGCCCAGGCTGAAAAGCTGTTCTGAGCCTGCAGGTCGCCAAAGCAAGGTTGCGCTGTCCCCCATGGCTGCGCGACCATGCCGGTGCCTGTCTTCTCGCCGACGATTCCGGAGAGCTTGAACTTGGAAAGTCCCTCATCGAGCCTCGCCGGAAGCACTCGCTCGGCTAAAGCGGGGCCTCGCCGCCTGTCCTATGCGCGCAAGCGCCAGCTTTTCCTGATGCTGCTGGCGGCTCCCGCCATACTTTATGTTCTAGCCATCGCGGTCTGGCCGATGGCGCAGGGAATTCTGTACTCCTTCGAGGAGTATAGCCTGGTCCGCCCGGCGGGCCGCCATTTCGTCGGCTTGGATAATTACGTCGCCCTATGGAGCGACAAGACCGCACGCCAGGCACTGATCAATACCTTCATCTTTACCATTGGCGCTGTCACCCTCGAGTTTGTCTTCGGCCTTGGCATCGCCTTGCTGCTCTGGCGCGACGATCTGTTCAACCGCATCGCGCTTGGCCTGCTGCTGATCCCGGCAACTGTCACGCCACTGGTCGTTGGCCTTATCTTCAAGGCCATGCTCAACGCCGACTATGGCGTGCTCGGCTATTTCCTGGCCGAGGCCGGTATTTCGGGCCCACGGGGCCTGCTTGCCGATCCGACTTTTGCTTTGCCGACCCTGATCGCCGTCGACGTCTGGGAATGGACGCCGCTGATGGCGCTGATCCTGCTGGCGGGGCTCAAATCCCTGCCGACGGATATCCTTGAGGCGGCGCGGGTCGACGGCGCCACCAGCGCGCAGCGTTTCATCCTGATCATCCTGCCGCTCCTGCTGCCGGCAGCCTTCCTGGCGCTCGTCCTCAGGATGATGGATGCCTTCCGTGTCTTCGACATCATCTATGTCAGCACCAGCGGCGGGCCGGGCGATGCCACCACCACGCTGATGATCCACGGCGTCAAGCAGGGGCTGGAATTCTTCAATATCGGCAGGGCTTCGGCCGTGAGCAATCTGATCACCGTGTGTATCGGTGTGATGGCGGCCCTGTTCATCTTCGTGGTCAGGCCGGCGAGGAACCGCAATGCTTAGGACCGCCGCCGACAGGGGATTGTGGGCACGGCGCGCTGCCCTGATCGTCATCCTCGCCATCGCGCTCTTTCCGATCCTGTGGCTGTTCTCCACGGCCTACAAGCCTGCGAGGGACATCTTCACCACGCCGCCGCAGCTCTTCTTTGAACCGACCTTTGCGAATTTCGAGAATGTATTCCGGCTTTTCGACCTGTGGTCCCTGGTGAAATCGAGCCTGATTATCTCGATCGGCTCGACCTTGTTGTCGCTGCTGCTCGGCGTTCCCGCCGGCTACGCCCTGGCCCGCTCCAAGAATCCGAAGGCCGTGTGGCTCGCCTATTTCTTCCTGGCCATTCGCACCGTGCCGCCGGTGGCAACCTTGATCCCCTTCTATCTGATGATGCGCGACATCGGCCTGCTCGGCACCTGGTGGGCGGTGATCCTGCTCAACACGGCCCTGAACAGCGCCTTCGTGGTGTGGATGATGTTCTCTTATTTCCGCGCCTCACCAGTGTCGATCGAGGAGGCTGCCCTGACCGACGGCAGCAATGACTGGAACACCTTCCTGTTCACGGCCCTGCCGTCCGTGGTGCCCGGCATCATCGCCAGCGCCATCTTCTGCATCATGTTCTCCTGGAACGACTTTCTCTATTCGATGTTCCTGACGCGGGCCGACAGCAAGCCCATCTCGGTGGCGCTGCTCTCGGCCTATGGCACCAAGGACATTTCCTGGGGCACGCTCGGCGCACTGGCCCATTTTTCCACCCTTCCCATCGTCTTGATGATGATCCTGCTCAATCGCTATTTCGTGCAGGGCCTGACCAAGTCGGCCCATTAGTCGAAGGTTCCGCTATGGCCGCAATCAGCTTTTCCCAGGTCAGCAAGGCCTATGCCGATGGGCAACTGGCTGTGAACAAACTGGATCTCGACATCGCGGATGGCGAGTTCCTGGTGCTGGTCGGCCCGTCGGGCTGCGGCAAGTCCACGGCCCTGCGCATGATCGCGGGGTTGGAGACCATCACCGGCGGCACGCTCTCGATCGGCGCGGAGGTGGCCAACGACCTGTCGCCGCGCGAGCGCAATGTGGCGATGATCTTCCAGAGCTACGCGCTTTACCCGCATCTTTCCGTCGCCGACAATGTCGGCTTCGCCCTCAAGGTGCGCGGCGAAAAACGCGAGGCGATCGAGGAGAAGGTGAAGGCCGCCGCCGCGATGCTGGAGTTGGACAAGCTGCTTACCCGTCGTCCCGGGCAGTTGTCGGGCGGCCAGCGCCAGCGCGTCGCCATGGGACGGGCGATCGTGCGCGAGCCGGCCGCCTTCCTGATGGACGAACCGCTGTCCAATCTCGATGCCCGCCTGCGCGGCCAGATGCGCGCCGAGATCGCCCGCCTGCAGCGGGCGAGCGGGGTGACCACGGTTTATGTGACGCATGACCAGGTCGAGGCGATGACCATGGGTGACCGGGTAGCCGTGATGAATGGCGGCGTGCTGCAGCAATTGGCGCCGCCCCGCGAGCTCTACGACCGGCCGGTCAATCTGTTCGTCGCGACCTTCATCGGGGCGCCGCCGATCAATCTGCTGCCCGGCCGCCTGCGCCGGAGCGGGCAGGGGCTGGAAGTCGTCTTGCCAGGCCTCGTCCTGCCCTTGCCGGCCGCTTTCGTGCAGGAAAGGCCCGGGCTTGCCGCTGCAGGCGATCACGAGGTGGTGGTCGGCATCCGGCCCGAGAACCTGTTCCTGGCCGATGGCGATGCCGAGGCACTTCCCGCCCGTATCGCCTTTCAGGAGGATCTGGGCGCGAGCCTGCTTCTCCATGTCGACCTTGTCGACCCCGCGACGAAGGCCGAACAGAAACGGGCTGGGCTGGACGAATTGGACGAAAGCGCGCCGGCTGCAGTCTCCACCCGCATGCGCATCAGCGCCCCTGTCAGTGCGAGGCGGAAGGCCGGCGACACTGTCAAGGTGGGGCTGCAGGCCGACAGCCTGCATTTCTTCGATCCGGCAAGCCAACTGGCGATACGCTGAAGGCATCTGAAGCCATCTTCGCAAGGTGCTCGCGCTTGGCGGCTTTCCCAACCATGCCTATTTATGATTAAAGGCACCATCGCGAGGCGCCGGTGCATTACTAGGCCTTTGGCTTCATTGACAGGACTTCTCCTTTGTTCACAGGCATCATTCAGGGCGTCGCCGATATCGACGCCGTCAAGGACCATGACGGCTTGCGCACCTTCACGCTGCGCTTTCCCGAAGGATTCAGCGAAGATCTCGCCATCGGCGCCAGCGTCTCGGTGGACGGCGTCTGCCTGACGGTGACCGAACTCGTCTCAGCGCGGACGGCGACCTTCGACATCATGCTGCAGAGCCTGAAGATCACCACTTTGGCCGACTATGTCGCCGGCGATCGCGTGAATGTCGAGCGGGCCGCCAAGGATGGCGCCGAAATCGGCGGCCATCCGATTTCGGGCCATGTAGATTTCTCCACCGCGATCGATTCCGTCGGGACCTCGGAAGGCAACAAGGTCATCCGCATTGCCATCCCGCCGGATTTCGCGCGCTACGTCTTCGCCAAGGGCTATATCGCCATCAACGGCGCCAGCCTGACGGTGTCGGAGGTCGACAAGAAGGAGGGCTGGTTCGAGGTCTGGCTCATCCCCGAAACCCGCCGCATGACTGTGTTCGAGGATAAGCGCGCCGGCGATCGGCTCAATATCGAGATCGAGCGCGATACCCAGGTGGTTGTCGATACCGTGCGCGATGCGGTCCGGGAAAGCCTTGGGCGGCTGCAGCCCGTGCTGGAAGCCCTGCTGGCGGAAAAGGGACTCAATCTCGAGGATTTCGTGCAGGTTCCGCGCCGGATCGGCAAGAACTGACGCTGAGGGGATGTGCGATGTCGAACGTTGTTCCGTTCGGTCGGAAAGAACAGGACGGCGGGGATTCCGAGGCAAGCTCATATAGGCGGTTCGAGGTCCAACTGTTCATCAAACATCCAAGCATCGATCCAGCTGAAATCACGACTGCGGTCGGACTTGAGCCAAAAAATCAGCATCGGGGCGGAGATGCTCGCAGGACTTCGAAAGGTGCGCCTCTGCCGGGCGTCTACCCGGATACGAGCTGGCGCTATTGCGAGCGACATCATGTCGAAAAGCAATGGTTCGCCAGTTGTATCGATAAACTTGTGGATCGCCTCCTGCCACACAAAGATTTTCTGCTTGGCCTCAGGAAAAGTGGCGGCAAGACTTGGATCATCGTTGAATTTCTTGGCGATGGCTACTTCGGTGACGAAATTCCGCTTCGGACATTGGCGAAATTGGTCGAGCTTGGGTTGGATTTTGGAATCGAAGTCTTTGATGTTCCGCAAAACTGAAGTTCTCGGAAGCGCTATCACCCAATCCGAAGCACCACGGCGCCCCCGGTCATGCCGGCACCGGCCGCGGCAAGCAGCAGTTTCTCACCCGACCTGAACGGCTGGACCTGGTTGGCGAGCGACAGCGACAGCGCAATCGTGGCCGCCGAGGAATTGCCGTAGTCCTCGATGCTGCGCACGGTCTTGGCTGTGTCCAGCCCGAGTTCGGCCGAGACCGCATCGAAGATCCGCGCATTGGCCTGATGGGGCACAAAGCGATCGATGTCCACCGCCGTCATCTCTGCCCGAGCCATGGCCTTTTCGGCGCAATGGCTCATCATGCGCACGGCCTGCGAGAACACCGCCTTGCCGTCGCGCATGGTCATCAGGAAGTCCTGGGCGGCGATCTCGGGGGCGAAGGGGCGATTGCTGCCGCCGGCCGGAATGGAAATCAGGTCGTATTGGCTACCGTCCGAGGCAAGGTCGACGCCGATGAGGCCGGTCTCCTCGTCGGGCGAGGGGCCGAGCAGGAGGGCGCCGGCGGCGTCTGCGAACACCACGGCACTGGCACGCTCCTGAGGGTTGATGCGGCGGCTCAGGATATTGGCAGCAACCACCAGCACGGCCTTCTCCTGGGTGCGTACGAAGCCATCGGCAAGCGTGAGGGCATAGAGGAAGCCCGAACAGGCGCCGGCAAGATCGACGGCCCCGGCTTTGGCCAGTCCGAGGCGATGTGCCAGCAAAGGTGCCGAGGGCGGCAGCAAATGGTCGGGGGTCGAGGTCGCCAGCAGGACCAACCCCACTTCGTTGGCCGTAATACAGGCATCGGCCAGGGCTGCGGCGGCGGCCTCGGCAGCAAGTCCGCTCAGCGTGTCCGCGGGGCCCGCCCAATGGCGATGGTGGATGCCGGTCCGCCGCTCGATCCAGCCCGCCTCGAGCCCGAGTCTTGCCTCAATCTCGGCATTGCCGACCCGGCGTTCCGGCACGCTGTGGCCGAAGCCGAGTACGCGGCTCGAACGGCAACGGGTCACGAACTGATGCCGGCGACCAGGTCCACCGCCTCGTCTATGGCTGCATAGGCACGGTCGAGATCATCCGGCGTGACGCAATAGGGCGTCATCAGATAGATCACATTGCCGAGTGGACGGATGAGCAGGCCGCGGGCCTTGAAGAAGGCGCGCAGCCGTGGCCCCGCATCGGAAAGATAGCCGCCCGAAGGCACGGCGATCTCCATGACCGCGATGGTACCGCATTGCCGGATATCGGAGAAACGCGGATCGCGCCGGAAATGGTCGAGGCGACGGCTGTGTTCGGTAGCCATGCTTGCGATGCGCTCCGTGACCGGTTCGGCGCGCCAGATGTCGAGATTGGCGCAGGCCGCCGCGCAGGCGATGGGATTGGCGGTATAGGAACTGGAATGAAAGAAGGTTCGGCTGCGGTCATCAGACAGATGCGTCTCGAAGATCTCCGCCGTGCACAAGGTTGCTGCGAGCGGCACGGCGCCGCCGGTGAGCCCCTTGGACAGGCACATTATGTCGGGCGTGATGTCGGCTTGCTGGCAGGCGAAGAGGGAGCCGGTGCGCCCCCAGCCGGTCATTACCTCGTCGGCGATCAAGAGGACGCCATGGGTTTCGGCGATCCGCTTCAGTTCGCTGAGAACCCAGGGGGCATAGATGCGCATGCCGCCGGCACCCAGCACCAGAGGCTCGATCAGCAAGGCGGCAATATCGCCGTGCCGACAGAGACGTTCGAACGCATCGAGCGTGCGCTGTTCCTGCCCGGCGGCAGGAAAGGGCAGGCTGTCGACCGAGAACAGCAGGGGGCCATACGCCGCATTGAAGACGCCGCGTTCCCCGGCCGACATCGTGCCGATGGTGTCGCCGTGATAGCTGTGCTCCATCACCACGATGCGCGAGCGCGGCGTGCCGCGATTGTGGAAGAAGCCGAGCGCCATCTTCAGGGCGACTTCGACCGCGGTCGAGCCGCTGTCGGAGTAGAAGACATGGGCGAGACCTGATGGCGCGAGCTCGATAAGTCCCCTGGCGAGCGTCTCGGCTGGTTCATGCGTGTAGTCGGCGAAGATGATCTGGTCGAAGCGTTCGCTAGCGTCCCGGATTGCCTGCATGATGGCAGGATGCCGGTGGCCGTGGGTGATCACCCACCAGGAGGAGATCGCATCGAGCACGGCCTGTCCGTCCTCCTCATAGAGGAAGGCGCCTTCGGTGCGGGCGATCCGGCGGGTCACCGGGTCCAACTGATGTTGTGTGAAGGGATGCCAGACCGGCGAGGGCAGGGATTTCAGCATGAGGCAAGCCTCTTCTTGATAATGGACAGGTCGATCCAGTTTCGGAAGCCAGTGTGTAAGTTATCGGCGGTCAGCGGATCGAATTTCGGCAGCCAGCCGAGGTCGTTGATATCGCCGATTTCGGTAATGATGGATCGGGTGTCCGCCTGCTCGTCGCCGATGAAGACGACGCCGAGGATGGGAATGGCCCGCCGGCGCATGGCTTCGAGCGACAGCAGCGTGTGATTGATGGTGCCCAATCCGGTACGCGCACAGAGGATGGTCGGATAGCGCCAGCGGGCAAACACATCGGCGAACAGGGTCCGGCGTGTCAGCGGGACCAGGAGTCCGCCGGCACCCTCGATGACGAGAGGCCCGGAGAACGGTGGGGGATCGAGTGTATCAGGATCGAGTTCCGCCCCGTCGATGGCTGCAGAAAGATGCGGCGAGGCCGGCGTGGTGAGGCGGTAGGCCTCGGGCAGGATGCGGTCCGAGGGAAGGCCGCCCAGCCGCTCCACAGTCTGGCTGTCGGTCTCTTCGTCCAGGCCCGATTGCACCGGCTTCCAATAGCTGGCCTCGAGGGCATATGCGAGGGCGGCCGAGAACACCGTTTTGCCGATGCCAGTATCCGTGCCGGTGACGACGACGCGTGGATGAGCTTCACCGATCATGGCACGGCCCTTGGGACCTTCGTTTCATCGATCGTCCTCCGCCATCACCACGGCGAGCCGTTCGACCATTTGCATGATGGCCTCCTCGTCGACATTGGGCGTGATGGAAATGCGTAGGCGCGCCGTGCCGGCCGGAACCGTCGGGGGGCGGATGGCGCGGACATCGAAGCCGGCAGCCTGCACCCGCTCGGCGATGGCAAGGCAGCGCTCATTGTCGCCGATGACCACAGGCAGGATCTGCGAGCTGCTGGTCTCGATGCCGAGCCGTTCCGCCACAAGCCTGTTGGCGAAATCGATCAGCGACAATTCCCGGCTGCGCCGCTCCGGTTCGTCGGCCAGCGCGCGGAGTGCTTCGCGCACCAGCGCGGCCTGAAGCGGGGAAGGCGCGGTGGCATAGATGAAGGGGGCGGCATGGTTGACCAGGACGTCGCAGAGCACGGCACTGGCACCGACGAGCGCACCCGAGGAGCCGAGCGCCTTGCCGCAGGTATGCAGCACCACGACATTTTCCCGGCCTTCCAGAGCGGCGGCGAAACCGCGCCCGCCTGGCCCATGCACCCCGGTGGCATGGGCCTCGTCGACATAGAGGAAGCCGTCATGCGTATCGGCCAGTGCCATCAGTTCCGCCAGAGGGGCGGCGTCGCCATCCATGGAATAGAGGCTCTCGACTACGATCCAGGGATGGCCGCTGCCGCCAGCCGCCCGCCAGGCGCGGATGGCCTGCTCGAAGGCAGCAACGTCGTTATGCCGCACGGCGACAGCCGATGCGCGGCCGGCCGCGATGCCGGCATGGGCACTGGCATGAATGAGGGCATCGTGGACGACGAGGTCGTTGCGGTGGGGCAAAGTGGAGAGCGCCGCGAGATTGGCGATGTAGCCGCCATTGAAATAGAGCATGCGCTCAGAGCCGAAAAAATCGGCGGCTTCGATCTCCAGGGCCTCATGCTCGGGATGATTGCCGCGCAGGAGGCGCGAGCCGCCGGCACCGGCGGGCACACCACGATCGACGGCGGAGATGAGCGCCTCGCGCAAACGCGATGACGACGCCAGCCCCAGATAGTCATTGGAGGTGAAATCGATGCCGCTCTGGGGCGCCAGGACCCGGCGGCGCCCCTTGCGTTCGAACTGGCCGAGCCTCGCCGTATAGCGCGCCAGCTGGGGCCGTTCGCCCGGCAATGCAACGCTCACGGGGCGTCCTCCATGCGCGCGGCCGTGAGGCCAAGGCGGCGCATCAGGCTGGTGTCCTTGTCGTCGCCCGGATTGGCGGCGGTGAGCAGCGTGTCGCCGACGAAGATGGAATTGGCGCCTGCGAAAAAACACAGCGCCTGCATCTCGTCGCTCATCGCAGTGCGTCCCGCGGTGAGACGTACATGAGAGGTCGGCATCAGGATGCGGGCGAGCGCGATGATGCGAATGAACTCGATGGAATCGACCGGCGGGGTATCCACCAGCCGGGTGCCGGGCACGGGGATGAGCATGTTGATCGGCACGCTTTCCGGCGCCTCGGGCAGGTTGGCGAGCGTCACCAGCATGTCGATGCGGTCATCCACCGCCTCGCCGAGGCCGAGAATACCGCCGGAGCAGACCTTGATGCCGGCCTCGCGCACATTGGCGAGTGTATCCAGCCGCTCGGAAAAGCTGCGGGTGGTGATCACCTCGGGGTAGAAGCGCTCGGAGGTATCGATATTGTGGTTGTAATAATCGAGCCCGGTCTCGGCGAGCGTTCCGGCCTGCTGGGGCGACAGCATGCCGAGCGTCATGCAGGTCTCCATGCCGAGCGACTTCACGCCTTCGACCATGGCGACGAGCATGGCCATGTCGCGCTGCTTGGGACTGCGCCAGGCCGCGCCCATGCAATAGCGCGTGGCGCCGCCCTCCTTGGCCTGGCGCGCCTCCTCGATCACCCGCTGCACCTCAAGGAGTTTGGAGGCCCTCAGGCCACTGTCGTGATGGGCAGACTGGCTGCAATAGCCGCAATCTTCAGGGCAGCCCCCCGTCTTGATGCTGAGCAGCTTGCTGAGCTGAATGCGATTGGGATCGAAAAACCGGCGATGAACGGTCTGGGCGCGAAACAGCAGGTCGTTGAACGGCAGGTCATAGATCGCGCGGGCATCGGCGTGGCTCCAGGGCAAGGGGGTAGCACTGTCAGCGCCATCAGCGCCCAAATCAACGATACCGGCTGTGGCTTCACGGCTCTGAACTGTCGATACCTGATCGTGCATGTCGTCTCCTCGCATGACCACTCGCGGATCCCATGGGAAGTCACGAGCTTGGGAAGGAGAGGCAGCCAAACATCGGCGCCTCAAAATTATAGATAAAATTCTCAATCTATCTATCTGGAATCATCATAAAGTTGCGAGGAGAGGATGCATCTGATTTTATCATAGATAATCTATGGAGCTGCCATGGCCGAAACCGTTGCCGAGCGCATAGCGCGCACCCTGGCCGAGCGCATTGTGCGCGGGGAACTGGCGCCGGGAATACCGCTCAGGCAGGACAAGATCGCGGCGGAGTTCGAAGCGAGCCATGTACCCGCCCGCGAGGCCTTCCAGCTGCTGCGCGCCCAGGGTCTGGCGATCAACGAGCCGCGGCGCGGTATGCGGGTGGCGCCGCTCGATCGCAAGGCGGCGCAGGAAGTCGTCGAGATTCGGGCGAGTCTCGAGGTCCTGGCACTCAGCCATGCCATTCCCTGGCTGAATGCGACGAGTTTCGAACGGATGGAGCAGGCCCTTCAGGCCGGCGACCGGGCTGAGACCATTGAGGAATGGGAACTCGCCAACCGGGCCTTTCACCGCGAGATCGTGGCACCCTGCCGCATGCCCCGGCTGCTTGCCATGCTGGATGGGTTGCAACTCGCCAATTCTCGCATCATCTTCGCCGCGACGCGGACGGCGGGATGGCGCCCCGGTACGAGCCATGCCCATCGGCAGATTCTCGATGCCCTGAGGCAGCGGGATGCCAACCGCGCGGCGACCTTGCTGCGGTCACATATCCACGGGCTCGAGCAGGTAAAGAGCGGCGACTTTCCGTCATCGCCGCCTTCCGCTTCCTGGATCGGTTTAGGCCGGTGAAGGACCGCTTGCACCGGGCCTCCAGGCGATGACGCCCTCCGCGCGCGCCCGCACCATCGGCGAAGCGAGGCATGTCGCAACCGCTTCGTAACCGGGAAAACCTGGAACGGGAACGACCAGCGAGGGAGGGCTGTGATTGGCGGGACACAGGATGATGGCCGCCTCCTCGCCGGCCGTTGCCAGGTCCAGAATGGCATGTGACCGGGTCAGCACGAAGAGCGGGCGGGTGCCAGGAGGGCGCGCTCGCAGATAGGCACTTACCGCGCGCTGGGTCGGCTCGTCCAATCCCTGCTCGATCATGTCGATGACAAGAAAGGCGGGGCCTTCTTCTGCCAGGCCGATGACCAGTGCCGTAAGGGCATCGGACATCCCGGCGCCATGGTGAGCGAGGTGCGCGAGGATCGGCTCGACGCGATCGCGAAGAGCCCGATCGGTTGCCAAACCTTCCCGCAATGGAGCCGTGTCGGATACGCGCTCCAGGCCGAGAAAGGCGGCATTCGGCAGGGTTTCGGCCAAGCGCAGTGCCAGTCGGGTCTTGCCGCTGCCGAGCGGGCCGATGATGTAGGTCAGCGACCTGACGTCCTGCATCTCGAAGCGTTCGCCGCCCCAGGGCCAGGGCAGGTCGAAGGCAATGGCCGGAGCTCGGGTAGGGGAAGAGCGCCGCATGAGATCCCCGACCTCCAGCGCAGGAGTATGGGCGAGGTCGCTTTGGAGGGCTTCAAGTGTCGTGGCCGTTGCGGCAAGCCCTTTGAGTCGATCCTGCACGGCCCCTCGACGCGCCGAGAGCGCTGCTATCCGCTCGCGGCTATCGCCCTTCAGGATCCGCGCGATCTCGGCAAGCGTGAAGCCGAGCCTGCGCAACGCGGCAATCTCCCCCGCCTTGTCGATCTCCTCGGGCCCGTAGACACGCCAGCCCGCTGCGGTGCGCGGCGGGGCAAGCAAGCCCTTGTCCTCATAGAGCCGCAGGGCCTTGGTCGAGACGCCCAGCCGCCTAGCGGCCTCGGACGGATTGAGGAAACGGACTGATGCCGGCATGAATCACCCCTCGGTGGCTGACCATCCTCTTATCGAGGCGGCCCCAGGGGCAAGGTCAAGCGCGCTGGTTGCTCATCACGCCGTGTCGTCCTCCTGAACCTTGAGGATGACGGCATCCTTGGCGTCGACGGCACGCCCGTCGCTGGTGCGGATCTCGAGCTGGATGGTTTGTCCGGTCTCGCGCTCCACCAGCCGTGAATGTGGCTCACCGGGCGCGAACAGATGGGCCTCGCCAAATTTGCGCAAGGCCACCATCACCGGGAAGAGATCCCGCCCCATCTCGGTGAGGTGATATTCCTGGTGCGCGCCGCCATCCGCTGCCGGCGCGGACTTAAGAATGCCCCGGGCGATCAGGGTCTTCAGGCGCTCGGACAGGATGTTCTTGGCGATGCCGAGGCTCTTTTGAAACTCGCCGAAGCGCGTGAGCCCGTCGAAGGCGTCACGCACGATCAGCAGCGACCACCAGTCACCGACCACGTCGAGCGATCGTGCGCTTGGACAATAATCCTCGGTAAGGCTCTTGCGCTTGACCATGGTTTCACCCGTGTCCGGGCGCCTCTGCAATTTCGGTTGCATTATAAAACCCTATCGCCTATGAGGCAAATGGTTTCATTATTAAACTTATTTCAGATGGAGTTTGCCATGCCTTCGGACGTGGAATTGGGTCCCTCCGGCACTGCGACACTGGATGCCGGGGCGAGGCAGCCCTCAGTGCTGCTATCCCGCTCGCTCATTCTGCTTTTTGCCGTGGCAAGCGGCCTTGCGGTCGCCAATGCCTATTTCGCCCACCCCTTGCTCGACGTCATGGCCGACGATCTCGGCCTGTCGCGGGCCACCGCGGGCCTGATCGTCGGCGCGACCCAGCTCGGTTACGGCATCGGCCTCATCCTGCTCGTGCCGATCGGGGATCTGGTCGATCGACGCAAGCTGGTCATCGCCCAGTCGCTGCTTTCCGTCCTTGCTCTCGTCTCGATCGCCTTTGCCTCCAGCGGCGCCATGCTGCTCGTCTCGATGGCCGCGATGGGCCTGCTGGCCGTGGTCACCCAGGCCTTCGTCGCCTATGCCGCCAGTCTGGCGCGGCCATCGGCACGGGGGGAGGTGGTCGGCATCGTCACCAGCGGCATCGTGCTCGGCATCCTGCTCGCCCGCGCCATTGCCGGCTTACTCACCGATCTCTCCGGCTGGCGTACGGTCTATGTCGTCTCGGCCGTGACGACGCTCGTCATCGTCCTGGCCTTGTGGAAGATGCTGCCCCCGCAGCCGCGTCCGGCGCAGCGCCTGACCTATCCCCGGCTCATCGGCTCTCTCTTCACCTTGTTCCTGCAGGAACCGGTGCTGCGGATCCGTGCCATCATCGCCATGCTGATCTTTGCCGATATCACCACGCTGCTGGCGCCACTGGTGATGCCGTTGAGCGCACCGCCCTTTTCCATGTCGCATAGCGTGATCGGCCTGTTCGGCCTGGCGGGCGCGGCCGGAGCCCTGGGAGCTTCCAGAGCAGGACGCTGGACCGACAAGGGTTTCGGGCAGCGCGTGACCGGTATCGCGCTCGGCCTGATGCTGCTGTCCTGGTTACCGATCGGGTTGCTGCCTCACTCGATCCTGTGGCTGGTTCTCGGCATTCTCGTCATCGATTTCGGCCTCCAGGCCGTGCATGTCACCAATCAGGGCATGATCTACCGTGTCCGGCCGGAGGCACAGAGCCGGCTGACTGCGGCCTACATGGTGTTCTATTCGATCGGCAGCGCGATCGGATCGTCATCCTCGACCATGGTCTATGCCTATGCCGGCTGGACCGGCGTCAGCCTGCTCGGCGCCACCATCGCGGCGATCGCCCTGGTCTTCTGGGCAGCCACCTTGCGGGCCACGCCCAAGGAGGCGACGCAGGCGATCGCCGCCACCAAGTAGCGATGAGATATGGAAAGGTTCAGGCCGACTGGCGTCTCATCAACTTGCCGAGCAGGGACGTCATTTCCCGCAAGGCCTGCAGCTCGCCGCTTTCCCGGGCAACGGCACAGCCTCTGTTCCAGACGGCGATGGCGGCCGGGGCATCCCCTGCTTTGGCATGGGCGGCGCCGAGCTGCTTGTAGGCGGCGGCGTAATCGGGTTTCAGGGCTATGGCTCGCGCGAGGTGCAGGATGGCCCCGGCCGGGTCGCCCTGTTCCAGCCGGGCGCGCCCCAGCGTGAAGCGTGCGAGGGCATTGTCGCGGCCAGAGGCGATCTGCTGTTCCAGGCGAGCGATCAATCCGCCGGCGTCGGCCATGGCTGGGGCTCCTCGGCGAAGAGTGGCGGTGCCTCCGAAAGCGGTGCCGGTCGATGATATTGCCGCCGGTGCCAGAGTAGCGGGGCCGACGTCTGCGCCAGTTGTGTTCCGACGATCGCGCCGGCGACGACGAGATGGGTGGGGATCGACATGCTGCCGATCAAGTCACAGTCGAGGGCGGCGGCGGCCGCGGAGAGACGCGGGGTGCCGGACGCCCAACTCTGCCACTCACCGACACCGAAGCGGTCTATGCCGCCAAGCCTGCCGGCGAAGGCATCGGCGATGTTCTCCTGGCCGCTCGCCAGCATCGTCACGGAAAAACGCCCCGAGGCAAGGATAAGCTCGGCCAGGCGGCATGTCCGGTCGATCGAAACCAGAAGGGAAGGCGGTTCGGCCGAAAGGGAGAGCACGGCCGTTGCCGTGCGCCCCTGGCGTTCGCCCTGCCAATGACCGGCGACGATGCACACCGTCGCCGCCAGGCTCGACATAGCCTCGGCGAACTCCGATCGTTCGACGGGAGGTCGGCTGGGCGGTGTCAATGGCATGGGGATAACGGTGGCAGAGCGGTCGATCTCATGCATGGCACTTTCTCCCGGTCCGCCCGACCTGCCGCGACCTGCCGTCAAAGTGCGGTCAAATTGGCTTCCGCAAACTCGTAATTGGCCAACTTGTCGAGGAAGTTCACGACATAATCGGGGCGGCGGTTACGAAAATCGACATAATAGCTGTGCTCCCAGACGTCGAGGCCGAGCAGGGGCGTGCCTTCGCCGGTGGCCAGCGGATTGGAGCCGTTCGGCGTCTTCGTCACCTTCAGCTTGCCGTCCTTGCCCACGACCAGCCAGGCCCAGCCCGAGCCGAACTGCGTGGTCGCTGCCGTCTTGAAGGCTTCCTTGAAGGCATCGGTGCCGCCGAGATCAGCATCGATCCTGGCCTGCAGCTTGCCGGGGATGCCGCCGCCATCCGGGCTGAGCGCCTGCCAGAAGTGGATGTGGTTCCAATGCTGCCCGGCATTGTTGAATACCGGTGCCACCTCGGGCCGGTCCTTTAACAGGGCGATGATCTCTTCGAGCGTCTTGCCCGCCAGCGCGGCGTCCTTTTCCACGAAGCCGTTGAGGGCGGTGACATAGGCCTGGTGGTGCTTGCCGTGATGGAGCTCGAGCGTTTCCTGGCTCATGCCGCGTGCGGCGAGGGCGTTGATGCCATAGGGCAGGGTTGGAAGCGTGAAGGCCATGATGTTTCTCCGGGATCGGAGGACCACGCTTGCCATCGCGGGCGGCGCAATCCGTTTTCAAAGTCCTATCTTTGAAAAACGAATTGCACCATATGTCAATTCATAAGTTGGAAAATCGACGCTCTTCGCTCGCCGCATAAAGACCGTGGCGAGGTATTCGGCTTACCATCTTATCTGGTCCCGGCGATGCCTGTGACGGTGTTGCTGTCGCCGGCACCGGGAAGAGAAGGCCAAGCCTTGCAGCCGCTCGATATGGCAAGTGCAGCGCTTGAGCCAAATCGATTCGGAGTCTTGCCATTGCGCGTGACAGTGGTGATCTTCGCATCGTCGCGCACAATCGGGATGCCGGCGATAACGACGGCCGAGAGGCAAGGTTCTGTTTTCCAAGGCCGGCCTTGACATATCATTGAGGTGTCAATAATCAAAGTTATTGCTTGTTTTATTGTGAAGCCCAACGCGCCTAGGCCAAGGGAGCGGCTTGCCCGTCCGTCCCCGGCGCTGCGTGGGAAGGAGTTTTTCAATGTCGGCTCAGGAAGGTGGGTGGGGAGCGTTGTTCTCCGGCCGCAACGCTATACGGTCGGTCGCACTGGCCGGCGGTGTCGGGCTGCATGCCATCAATGTTTATGTCGCTACCACTATCCTGCCTTCGGTGGTCTCCGATATTGGCGGGCTGGACTACTATGCCTGGAACACCACCTTGTTCGTGGTCGCCTCCATCATCGGCTCGGCACTGTCGCCCGGATTGCTGCGAAGCCGTGGTCCACGGGGCGCCTATGGCTGGGCCGCTCTGCTGTTCGCCTTCGGAACGCTCGGCTGCGCCCTGGCGCCCAGCATGCCGGTGATGCTGATCGGCCGATCGATCCAGGGCTTCGGCGGCGGTTTCCTGTTCGCCTTGTCCTACGGCATGATCCGCATCGTCTTTCCAGAAAACCTATGGCCTCGGGCCATGGGGTTGATTTCGGGCATGTGGGGCATCGCCACGCTGGTCGGCCCGGCCATCGGAGGCATCTTCGCCGAGATCGGCGCCTGGCGTGCCGCCTTCTGGTCGATGATCCTGGTGGTGGGCCTGTTCGGCGGCCTCGCCGTGGCTGTCCTGCCGTCGCGATCGGGAGAAGAAAGCAAGGGCTCTCGCACGCCCCTGGCCCAGTTGGTTCTGCTGAGCCTTTCGGTGCTGGCCGTTTCCGCCGGCAGCGTACGGGCCGATCTGGCCTGGAATCTTGGCGGCATCGTCATTGCCCTGGTCGGGCTTGCCGCCTTGGTTGCCGTGGAAACGCAGGCAGGGCAGCGGCTGCTGCCCCGCGGATCCTTCCGTCTGTCGACACCGCTGGCGCTGACCTTCGCGACCATGTCGCTGCTCACCATTGCGGTAACGACAGGCGAGATGTTCATCCCGCTCTTCCTCCAGGTGCTGCACGGCCAGTCTCCCCTGATTGCCGGCTATCTTGCCGCCGTGATGGCAGCCGGCTGGACCGTGGGCTCGATCGGCAGTTCCGGGCAGCGGGGGCGCAACGCTGCACGCACCATCATGGCCTCGCCCCTGGTGGCGTTCGCCGGCATGCTCGCCCTGGTTTGGCTGATCCCAACCGCCGGCGGCGGGGAGGGGCCGACGATCGCCCTGTTGTGCCTGGCTCTCGCCGTCGTCGGCATCGGCGTCGGCCTTGGCTGGCCGCATATGCTGACACGGGTGCTGCAATTGGCGCCGGAAGAAGATCGCGACATCGCCTCGGCCGCCATCACCACCACTCAGCTTTTCGCGACGGCCATCGGTGCGGCCCTGGCGGGCATGGTGGCCAATCTGGCCGGTCTCTCCGACCCCGGCGGCATCGCCGGCACCTCGAGCGCGGCGTTCTGGCTGCTTGCCGTCTTCTCCGCTGCGCCGGCCCTCGCCTTGGTTACAGCAGGGCGAAGCGTGCGCGGCGCGGCCGACAAAGCGCGGCTTGCCGTGCCGTCGCCCTGAGGAATCATTCGGGTTTGTCCGGCAGCAGGCGCAGTATGTCTTCGAAAATCTCCTGCCATTCGGCTTCGGTCATCTGCACGAATTGAAAGCTGTGCAGGAAGAAGATGCCTTCGGAGGCGAGAAAGGCCAAGCGAGCCTTGCGCCCCTCGGGTGAAGAGGGGTCGATCGCCGTCAGATAGCGGCGGTACCAGGCGCGGGTATCAGCCAGTTGATCCGGGCTCTGGATCAGGGTTGCCAGCATGGCGGCCGAACGGGAGGCATCCTTGTCGTCGACATGGCGATTGGCCTCGACATAGGCCCGTACCAAGGCATGAGGGCCTGGCTGTTTCGCCGCGATCCTGGCGACCTCGGCGTCGAAACTCTCGGCCCAGCGCTCGAGCATGGCCTTCAGCAGGCCATCCTTGGTGCCGAAGCAATATTGCACCCCACCTTTGGTGATTCCGGCCTCCTTGGCGACGGCGTCGATGCTCAGCCCTGCAGGTCCGATGCGTGCCACCACGGCCTCTGCCGCATCAAGAACCAGATTGCGATCAATGCTACGGGGGCGGCCCAAACCACTTCTCTCTTTTGTTTCAATACGAATGTATTTATATTCGGCGAGTGCGGTGGGCAAGCTGTCCGCTTTGCGCGGAAGATTCCTTTCAACACTGACACTTGACCAATGGCATATCACAATCGCTGGCTGGTTCTCGCAATCGTTTCGAGTGCCTTGTTCCTCATCGTCGTCGACCTGACCGTGCTTTACACGGCGCTGCCACGCCTGACCCATGATCTGGCCGCAACGGCCTCTGAAAAACTCTGGATCCTCAATGCCTATCCTCTCGTCGTCGCCGGCTTGCTGCCGGGCTGCGGCACGCTGGGCGATCGCATCGGCTCCAAGCGGATGTTCATGGCGGGCCTGCTCGGCTTCGGAGCGGCCTCTCTGCTGGCGGCCTTCGCGCCGAGCTCGGTCATATTGATCGCTGCCCGCGCTTTGCTAGCCGTCGGCGCCGCCATGATGATGCCCGCGACCCTCGCCATCATCCGTGTCACCTTCGCCGACGAGAAGGAGAGGGCCTTCGCCATCGGCGTCTGGGCGGCAGTGGCTTCGAGCGGCGCGGCTTTCGGCCCGGTGCTCGGCGGTCTGCTGCTCGAATTCTTCTGGTGGGGATCTGTCTTCCTGATCAACGTTCCGGTGGTGATCCTCGCCTGGGTGGCGGCCGGACTGGTGCTGGAAAATCGGCCGGGCCGGGCTACCCATCCGTGGGACTTCGTCGGTTCGCTCCAGATCATGGTCGGGCTGATTGCCACGGCCTATGCCATCAAGGAATTGGGCAAGCGTTCGCCGAGTTGGGAGGCCGCCCTTGCCGCCGGGCTCATTGGCGCCCTGGCATTCCTCATGTTCAGGCGGCGCCAGCGCCGGAGCGAGACGCCGCTGATCGATTTCGGCTTGTTCCGCAACCCCGAATTCGCCGCGGGCGTCATCGTGGCCACGGTCTCCTCGGCAACCCTGATCGGCGTGGAACTGGTCTTCAGCCAGCATCTGCAATTGGTGCGGAACTTGTCCCCCTTGCAGGCTGGCCTGCTTCTATTGCCCATCCCTCTGGCCTCTATCGTGGCCGGGCCACTTGCCGGGCTTGCCTTGCCGCGGCTCGGCGCCCGTCACGTGCTTTGGATGTCGCTTGCGGTTGCCGGTACAGGTCTTGCCTTCTTCCTGCCGACGCATGACCGAACGGCGGCTCTCTGGTTGACGGCCCTCAGCGCCATGGGGTTCGGCGTGGGAGCGTCGATGTCGGCTGCTTCCAGTGCGATCATGGTCAATGCGCCGGAGGAGCGGGCCGGCATGGCCGCCTCGATCGAGGAGGTTTCCTACGAGCTCGGTGGGGCGCTCGGCGTGGCTGTGATGGGCACCATCATGTCGGCGATCTACACGGCGATGCTGGTGCTGCCGCCCGACCTGCCCGTAGCCGGCACGGTGCGCGACAGCCTGGACGAGGCCCTGCTCGCGGCTGAAGGGTTGCCCTCGTCCTCGGCCGACATGCTGGTTCGGTTGGCGCGCTCGGCTTTCGAGCAGGCCTTTCTCGGTGTGATCGCCGTCTGCTCGCTGCTCTTCTTGCTGACGGCGCTTGTCGTCGGCCTGATGGGGCGCCGCCAGGACCGCCTGAGTGATCGTCAACCGATCGGTTGACGATCACGGAAGAGCTGTCGTCAGTTGCCGGCCGTCGCCCGATCCGGTTTGTTCGCCACCTTCGCGGCAGGCACTTTCTGCTCGCGCAGTTCGAACCACATCGCGTTGAGGATGGCGAAGGAGCAGGCGAGGCCAAGGCCGAGGATCCAGGAAAAATACCACATGGTCGGGCTCCTTCAGTAGGCGTTGGGGTTGCGGCCGATCGAGTCGGCGGTGACGGGGCCACGCATCACGCGGAAGACCCAGGTGGTGTAGGCCAGGATCAACGGCAGGAAGAAAGCCGTCACCAGCAGCATGACGAAGAGCGTCATGTGGCTGGAGGAAGCGTCCCATACAGTCAGGCTGACCTTGGGGTCGAGTGAACTCGGCAGCAGGAAGGGAAACAGCGCCAGGCCTGCGGTGGCGATGATGCCGATGATGGCGAGGCTGCTGCCGGCAATCGCAAGCTTGCCCGAACGGGCCGAGAGACCAGCAAAGGCCACCAGTGGCCCGAGCAGGCCAAGGGTCGGCGCCGTCCACATCCAGCCATGGGTATGGAAATTGGCGAGCCAGCGGCCGACTTCGAGAGCGACGGTCTTGCCGAGCGGATTGGAAGGCCCGAGCGGATCCTGCGGGCTGGTGACGACATAGCCGTCGATGCCATAGGCGATCCACACGCCGCCAAGGGCGAACAACACCAGGGTTGCCAGAGCGGCAAGTCGGCCATAGCCACGCGCGCGCTCCGTCATCGGCCCCTGGGTGCGGGCCGAAATCACCGCTGCGCCATGGGTTACCAGCATGGCAAGGCTGACCAGGCCGGCGAGCAGCGGGAAGGGGCGCAGCAGGCCGAAGAAGTTGCCGGCATAGGAAGGCCGCAAGGTGGCATCCAGGCCGAACGGTACGCCCAGCAGCACGTTGCCGACGGCGACGCCGAAGATCAGGGCGGGCACGAAGCCTCCTAGGAAAAGCGCCCCGTCCCACAGATTGCGCCAGCGTTGATCCTGGAGCTTGCCGCGGAACTTGAAGCCGACGGGACGCAGGATCAAAGCGAGCAGGATGGCAATCATCGCCAGGTAGAATCCCGAGAAGGATGTCGCATAGAGTGCTGGCCAGGCCGCGAAGATCGCGCCGCCGCCCAGGATCAGCCAGACTTGGTTGCCTTCCCAGGTCGGCCCCATCAGGTTGATGAGGATACGGCGTTCCTCATCGGTACGCGCGGCAAAGGGCAGCAGCGCGCCGATGCCGAGATCGTAGCCATCCATGATGGCAAAGCCGATCAGGAGTACGCCGAGCAGGGCCCACCAGATCAGGCGCAAGGTTTCATAGTCGAGGGGTATCGTGTTCATGAGTGCATATCCAGATCTGGCTCAGCGCGGCGCGCGCGCAAGGGCGGGCTCGGGCAGGGGGCCTGCGCCAGCCGGTGCTTCATCGAGCACGCTGTGCTCGGATGGTCCCTTCCGGATGGTTTTCACCATCAGGAAGATCATGACGATGAGCAGGCTGGTATAGAGCGCCAGGAAGAAGCCCAGGCTGATGACGAGATCGGTAAGGGTGAGGCCGGAAGCGGCATAGAAGGTCGGCAGCACGCCCTCGATCGCCCAGGGCTGGCGGCCATATTCGGCGACCAGCCAGCCGGCCTCGATCGCCACCCACGGCAGTGGCAGGCTCCACAGGGCCACGCGCAGGAAAGCGCGGTTCTCGCCAAGACGGTGGCGGCAACTCATCAGGAAGGCGAGGCCGAAGAAGGCGATGAAGTAGAAGCCCAGGGCCACCATGACGCGGAAGCTCCAGAACAGCGGCGCCACGCCGGGTACCGTATCCTGGGCGGCACGCTGGATCTCCTCCTGCGTGGCATTCTGAATGTCGGGGCGATAGCGCTTGAGCAGCAGCGCATAGCCAAGATCCGGCCATTGCCTGGCGAAAGCCTCGCGAGCGGCCTTGTCGTTCGGGTCCTTGCGGATGGCGTCGAGACTGGCCGAGGCCTGGATGCCGTTACGGATACGGACTTCCGCATGCTCGACAAGCGGCCGGATGCCTGGCAATTCCTTGTTCAGGCTGCGGGTTGTGATCAGGCCCAAGACCCAGGGAACCTTGACTTCGAAGCGATTGCCGTCCTTGCCCGGAAGGGCGAAGACCGTGAGGCCGGCCGGCGCTGGCTCGGTCTCCCACATGGCCTCGATGGCGGCGATCTTCATCTTCTGGTGTTCGGTGGCGACATAGCCGCTCTCGTCCCCCAGCACGACGACGGATAGCGCCGAGGCAAGGCCGAAGCTCGCAGCCACCACCATGGAGCGCCGCGCAAGATCGCGATGGCGTCCGCGCAACAGGAAAAAGGCGCTGATCGCCATCACGAACATCGAACCGGCGACATAGCCGGCGCTGACCGTGTGCACGAACTTGGCCTGGGCGACCGGATTGAAGATGACCGCGATGAAATCGGTGATCTCCATGCGCATCGTGTCGGGATTGAAGGCCGAGCCGACCGGGTTCTGCATCCAGCCATTGGCGATCAGGATCCACAGGGCAGAGAAATTCGCGCCCAGTGCCACCAGCCAGGTCACGGCCAGATGCGCCACCTTCGACAAGCGGTCCCAGCCGAAGAAGAACAGGCCGATGAAGGTGGCCTCCATGAAGAAGGCCATCAATCCTTCAATCGCGAGGGGGGCCCCGAAGACATCGCCGACATAGTGGCTGTAATAGCTCCAGTTCATGCCGAACTGGAATTCCATCACGATGCCGGTGGCGACACCCATGGCGAAGTTGATGCCGAACAGCGTACCCCAGAATAGCGTCATGCGACGCCAGACCGGGTTGCCGCTCATCACATAGACGCTTTCCATGATGGCGATCAGGACGGAAAGACCAAGCGTCAAGGGCACGAAGATGAAGTGATACATGGCTGTCGCCGCAAATTGCAGCCGCGACAGGTCAACGATGGTGAAATCGATCATAGACGCCCAACCTGCTCCAATACTGGCATTGCACCAGTCTCAAGTTTCCCTAAACGGGCAACCCGTGGCGGGCATTGATCGAAATCAATGCCCCAGCAGCCCGCGGCGGCTAAAGATGCGGGGATTGTGCTTCGGTTGGTTTTGCTTTTGCAAGACAAATTCTAAATTAGGCAACACTTTGCTTCGTAAGAAGAGCGGTGGATATACTGGCGCCATTGGTGAACTATCTGGGCTTGTGTTGCGTAGAAATTGCAGATGAGGTCGATGTGGAGCAAGCAAGCGAGAAGGTCGGCGTTCAGATCGCAGGAAGGCCAAACGGGCGAGACGGCGCCGCTCTCGTCGCTCTAGCCCGCAATGCCCGACAGGGGCTGGCGATCGCAACGATCCTGCCGCTCGTCTCGGGGGGGCTCCTCGTCGTCCAGGCCTATCTGCTGGCTTCGGTGCTGCATCGGGCCGTGGTGGGAGGAGAAAGCGTCGCCACCCTGGGCAGCCTGATCGTCTGGATCGCTGTCCTGATCGCCTCGAGGCTCGTACTGGCAGCGCTGGGCGAGCAGGCGGGTATTGCCGCAGCCGAGCGCATCAAGTTCGAGTTACGCGGGCGCCTGGCCTCGCGCCTGGCCGCCAGTTCGCTCGAATGGTCGGCCTCACGCTCCTCCGGTGCATTGAGTGCGGCGGTGGTGGACCAGGTCGAAGCACTCGACGGCTTCTTTGCCCGCTTCCTGCCGGCGAGCATACAGGCGGCCGTGCTCCCGCTGGCTTTTGCCGCGGCGGTGCTGCCGGTCGACTGGGTGGTCGGTCTGCTCTTCCTGCTGACGGCGCCACTCATCCCGCTGTTCATGGCGCTGGTGGGCTGGGGGGCGGAGGCGGCGACCAAGGCCCAGGCCAATGCGCTTGTGCGGCTGGCCGGGCATTTCGCCGATCGCCTGCGCGGCATGACCACACTGAAACTCTTCGGTCGTGCCGAGTTCGAGACCCGCGATGTCGAACGAGCGAGCGAGGATCTGCGCCGCAGGACCTTGCGCGTGCTGCGCATCGCCTTCCTGTCCTCCGCCGTGCTGGAATTCTTCGCCGCCCTCGGCGTTGCCGGCGTGGCGCTCTATGTGGGCCTGACCTATCTCGGGCTCGTGGACCTGCGCGGCTCCGCCCTCACATTGCAGGCAGGCCTGTTCTGCTTGCTGATGGCTCCGGAAGTCTATCAGCCCTTGCGCCTGCTTGCCGCCCACTATCACGACAGGGCTTCAGCCAAGGCAGCGATTGCCGAGATCGAGGCACGCTTCGCCGGACTGCCGGAGGCCGGCACCGCTTCGGAGCGCGCAGCGCGTCTTCCGGCTTCGTCCGGCGGATTGCCGCTCCGTATCGAGCACCTGACCATCCGGGTACCCGACAGCGATCGCGTCCTGCTCGACGACATCTCGCTGGAGATCGCAGCAGGCCGGCACCTCGCACTTTTCGGTGAAAGCGGGATCGGCAAGTCGAGCCTTTTGGAAACGATAGCCCGCCTGAGGCCGGGCGACGGCATCCATGTC
This sequence comes from Labrys sp. F242, assembly GCF_057813875.1. Taxonomy (NCBI): domain Bacteria; kingdom Pseudomonadati; phylum Pseudomonadota; class Alphaproteobacteria; order Hyphomicrobiales; family Xanthobacteraceae; genus Labrys; species Labrys sp. F242. The sequence goes on from NZ_JBVASG010000001.1 coordinate 1,784,634, forward strand.
GCAGGGCTTGAGCTTGCTGCGATCGACGAAGCCAGCCTGCGGGCGGGCGTCGCCTTCATCAGCCAGCGCGCGCGCCTGTTTCATGGCTCGATCGCCGAGAATATCAGGCTGGGCAAGCCTTCCGCCTCGGCGGAGGAGATTGCGCGCGCGGCAGAACGGGCATGTGTCCTGGATTTTGCCTCGAAGCTGCCCGATGGGCTAGATACCCTGATCGGAGAAGGCGGCGTCGGCCTGTCGGGCGGTGAAGGGCATCGGGTCGCCCTGGCGCGCCTGTTCTTGCGAGAACCCGGCCTGATTCTCCTGGATGAGCCGACGGCACATCTGGATGCCGCCACGCAGGCCCGTGTACTCGATGCCTTGGTCGATTTTGCCGCCGGTCGAACCATGATCGTCGCGACCCATTCGCTCGCCGTAGCCGCCCGGCTGGATGAGGCCTGGCGGCTGGCCGGCGGCAAGCTGCTGCCGATTCCGCATTTTCCCGCCGGCAAGGCACACAAACAGCCGAGGTGGACCGCATGATCGCCTTGTTGTCCTTCTGGCCGCTGTTCCGCCAGCATATCGGCCGCATGGGGCTGGCGCTGATGTTGGCCGTGCTGACCTTGGCCGCCGGTGTCGCACTGCTCTGGATCTCGGGCTGGTTCCTGACGGCGGCGGCTCTCACCACGGCGGCGGCGAGCTTCAACCTGTTCGGTCCGTCCTCGCTGATCCGGGGCCTGTCCTTGGTGCGGATCCTCTCGCGCTATGGCGAAAAGCTGGTCGGACACGACGCCACCTTGCGCCTCCTCTCGGCTCTCAGAGGCTGGTTGTTCGCGCGCCTGTTTCCGCGCGTTCCCTTGCCGTCACGCGATCTCAGGCATGGTGACCTCGTCAGCCGGCTCACGGCCGACGTCGATACGCTCGACACCGTCTTCCTCACGGCGTTCGGCCCCTTCCTGACGGCCTTGTTGATCGGGACCGGCATGACGGCCGGGCTGTTCTTTCTGCTGCCGGCCGCCGCTCCGATCTATGCTGCGGTCCTGATCCTCGCGCTTGTCGGCGTTCCGGCCGTGCTGACCCTATTCTCGCGCCGGCTGGGTGCGGAACTGGTGGAGGCCTCCGCCGCCTTGCGCATCGCCATGCTGGATCGCATCGATGGCCACGCCGATCTGGTTGCCTTCGGCGCGGTCGCTGCGGCAGGTCAGGAATTCGACCAGGCAGCAAAGCGGCTCGCGCAGGCCCGCAGACGCTCAGCACGCGCCGGCCTGCTGGCCGGGGCGGCTGTACAGGCGCTGGCGGGACTCGCCCTCATCGGCGTGCTCTGGTGCGGCGTCCAGGCTTTGCGGCAGGACGAGATCGGCGGCCCTCTGCTCGTCGGCCTGCTGCTCGCGGTACTCGCGAGCTTCGAAGCAACGGCCGTGCTGGTGCGCAGTGTCGCCGAATTCGGTGCTGCCCTGACGGCCGCCCAGAGGGTGCGTGCGATTGCGCAGATGGCTCCCGCAATCGGCGATCCCCAACGCCCCGTGGCGCTGCCGGATGGCGACCTTGCCGTGAACCAGGTGACTTTCGGCTTCGACCCGGCGCGTCCGGTGCTGCGCAACCTCAGCCTTGCGATTTCGGCAGGCGAGCGCGTGGCAATCATCGGCGAGAGCGGCAGTGGCAAGTCGACCTTGCTTGCCCTGCTGCTCAGGCTGCACGATCCCCAGGCCGGCTCGATTGCAGTGGGCGGCACCGATATCCGCACCGTGCGCCAGGCCGATCTCCATGCACGGGTCGCCCTATTGGGCCAGAATGCGCCTGTCTTTCTCGGCTCGGTGCGCGACAATCTGTTGATCGGCCGAGCCGAGGCGAGCGATGCCGAACTCTGGTCTGCGCTCGACGCGGCACGGATCGCGAATTTCGTGCGGAGCCTCCCCGAGGGGCTCGATGCCTTTGTCGGAGAAGCGGGACGCACTTTGTCCGTCGGGCAGGTGCGGCGGCTCTGTCTTGCCCGCGTCCTGCTGTCACCAGCCGAAATTCTGGTTTTCGATGAACCGACCACTGGCCTCGATCGAGCCATGGAGGTGGATTTCCTGGCCGATCTCGCAGCCGCTACCAAGGGGCGCAGCGTCATCCTCGCAACCCACGCCGACATCCCGGCGGGAGCAGTCGACAAGATGCTTGCCCTCGTCGACGGTCGCTTGATACCGGCAGAGCTAACAGGCGGCTGAACGCCGATGTTCGGGCGGAATGCTGATGCCGGCGATGTCGGTGAGCCGGTCCTCGCGCAGTATCTCCACCAGATGGGCTTCGGGCAGGCGGATCAGTCCCTGCGTCTTCAGCCGGGTGAAACAGCGACTGACGGTCTCAATGGTCAGGCCAAGATAATCGGCGATATCGGTCCGCGACATCATCAGCTGCAACACATGTCGATGATGGGGCTGGCCATTGGCCCGGGCATCGAGCGTGAGCAGGAAGCTTGCCAGCTTTTCGAGCGGCGCCAACCGGCCGAGCATGAGCTGATTGTCTTGGGCCTGGCGCAAGGCCGCTCTGGTCATGCGATGCAGCCTGTCCCTGAGGCTCGGAAACTCGCTCATCAGCAACTCCATCTCGCGGATGGGGAAGGCGCACAGATTGGAGGCGATGACGGCTTCGGCCGATTGGGAATGGACGTCGTCGTCGACCAGGCCGAGATAGTCGCCCGGCAACAGAAACCCGGCGATTTGCCGCCGGCCATCGGGCAGATCGGTGAAGAGCCTGAGCATGCCGGATGTCAGGCTGTAGACCTTGCGGCGGGGATCGCCCTGGCGCAGCAGCGTCTGGTTGGGCTGGAGCGCGATCGGGCTGACAATGCTTTCGAGACGATGAAGATCCTCATCGGCCATGGCTGCGCAAAGAGCCTGGTGCCGAACGTCACAGTCGCTGCAGGCTCCGCAAGCCTTGCGGACTAGCGTGAGAGGAGAGCGGAATCCGGCTGCTGCGCCCATGATGAGAACCAATCGCGTTGCGACGAAGTCTATGGGGTAGCAGGTGGGGGCAGAGCCCGCGACTGGACATTTCGTCCAGTCGGACCGTCTGGCGACGGCGAGGCGAGGTGGGCAGCAAACTGCGACCAAAGGGCGAGCAGCTTCGCGAGTGGGTTGAGAATGCAATTCTAATACAGGAGATAAGTACTTCTAATTTGCCAACATAGATGATGCAGCCCTTAATTAGTTCTATCCGAAATCGATGAATTTGGTTCTCGGAAAGAGAAAATTCGGGAGGCGATATGGCAGATTACAGCATTTTTGATCTTGGTGACGTCGTATTGCAGTCTGGATCTACGTTGCGCGCGACGAAGTTGGCCTACAAAACCTATGGCAATCTCAATGCCAAGCGGGACAATGCCATCGTCTACCCGACCTGGTATTCCGGCCAACACTATGAAAACGAGTGGCTGATTGGGGATGGGATGGCCCTCGACCCCAACCGCTACTTCATCATCGTGCCCAACATGCTCGGCAACGGCCTGTCGAGTTCACCGAGTAACACGCCCGAACCGTGGAACAAGGCGCGCTTTCCCAAGGTGACGCCCTATGACAACGTGCGCCTGCAGCACAGGCTCGTGACGGAGAAGTTCGGCATCGAAACGCTACCATTGGTGACGGGCTGGTCCATGGGCGCGGGGCAGACCTATCACTGGGCGGCTCTCTATCCCGATATGGTGCAGCGCATTCTGCCCTTCCAGGGCGCGGCACGCTGCTCGCGGCATAATTTCGTCTTCCTTGAAGGCGTGAAGGCAGCGCTCACCGCCGACACGGCCTTCCAGGAAGGTTGGTATGACACATCCCCCACGCGGGGACTGCGAGCCATGGCCCGGGTCTATGCCGGTTGGGGCTTCAGCCAGGCCTTTTATCGGGAAAAGCTCGACCTCGAAGTCATGGGCTATGCCAGTCTGGAGGATTTCCTTGTCGGCTTCTGGGAAGGCATCTTCCTGCCCCGCGATGCCAATAACCTTCTGACCATGCTGTGGTGCTGGCAGCATGGCGATATCAGCAAGAACGAGCTTTTCCACGGAGATTTCGAAAAGGCACTGGGCGCCATTAAAGCCAAGGCCTTCGTCGTGCCGGCGTCAACGGACCTCTATTTCCCGCCGGAAGACAATATCCATGAGGTCAAGCACATGCCCAACGCCGAATTGCGTCAGATCGACAGCATCTGGGGCCACTTTGCCGGGGGGCCGGGCACCAGTCCCGCCGATGTGAAGACGCTCGACAATCTGCTCAAAGAACTGCTGGCCAGTTGAGCGCGGGAGGCTTTCATGCTGGTCGGCTTGGTTCTGCTCTATGTCGGCATGGTGCTGTTCCAGAATGGTCTATGGCTGCTCGGCCGGATCGGGGACAGGGAAGTCGCCTTGCCGAACTTCTTTTCAGGGGCCGTGCTGGCCCTCGTCAGCCTCGACCTGGTGATGGGAGGTACGCTCACACTCGGGGCGGTCAAATCGGCCGCGCTGATTCTCCTGTTCGGCATCACCTTCCTCTGGGTCGGCTTCAACCAACTCAACGGGAATGACGGACGCGGACTGGGCTGGTATTGCCTTTCCGTGGTCGCCATTCTCCTGCCGATCACCATCGAGAGCTTCCGGGCGGCGGCCACTATCTGGGACCATTGGTTTGCGCTGTGCTGGCTACTTTGGGCCACCCTCTATGCGATGTTCTTCCTTTTGCTGGTAAAGGGCATGCGGATTGGCCGCCCGACAGGCTGGATGGCTTTGTTCAACAGTGTGGTCACCGGCCTTCTCCCCGGCTATCTCTTGCTCGGAGGTCATCTGGCATAGTCATCTTGCCTGGCCGGGCAGAGGAAGCCATGTCGTCGACCTATCTCGATATTCGTTCGTTGCGCGCCTTCGTCCTGACGGTCGAAACGGGAAGCCTTACCGAGGCTTCCCGCCGCATGGGACGCACGCAGTCGGCCGTGACCCAGCAGATCCAAAAATTGGAACAGATCATCGGACGTCCCCTGTTCGATGACACCAGGCGGGCGCTGGAACTGAGCGAGACCGGCACGGTGTTCCTTTCCCATGCCCGTCAGATTCTGAGCAGCCACGACGAGTGCCTGGCGCGCTTTACTCCGAAGACAGCCGAAGAGAAGGTGGTTTTCGGTGTGCCCGATCTCTACGCCACTTTCCTCTTGCCGCCGATCCTCAGCGCCTTTCGTCGGGACTATCCGCATATTCGCATCGAACTGCGCTGCGCCCTGTCGAGACCGCTGGTGGCGCGAGTGCGCGAGGGCAGCGTCGACATCGCCTTGGTGACGCGGATGGACGGCTTCACCGGCGGCCAGGTGGTCGGGCGCGAGCAACTGGTCTGGCTGACGGGAGCAACCTCATCGGCCCATCTGGAAGATCCCGTGCCGATGGCTCTGCTTCCACCCGGCAATATCTATCGCGACTACGCCATCGAGGCGCTCGACAGGGCCGGGCGGAGCTGGCGCATCGCCTGCGTCAGTGACAGCATCAGCGGGCTGCAGACGGCCGTGCTGTCGGGTATCGCCGTTACCGTGTTGATCGAGAGCGCCCTGGTGCCGGGGCTGCGCCAGCCGCCCATGCAGGCGGGCTTTCCATCCTTGCCGAGCGTCGACCTGCTGCTTTACCGCTCGGCCACTGAGCAGGGCTCGCCGGCTGTAGAAACGCTTCATCGCTACCTGCTCAACCATCTCAGCCTGACGAGTGGAAGGTAGGAAGAAGCTATGCCGCCTCGCGCGGACCGACGGCCTTGCCATGAAGCGAAAGCGCCGCCATCTTCAGGCAGTCGAGATAATGCTGGCGGTTGCGGATGCCGTCCTCGCGTGGCGTCACCAGGCAGAGCGTGGCGGTGCAGCGATCCTGGCCGTCGAAGACCGGCACGGCGAAACAGTGGGTGAAGCTGTCGACGATGCTGTTGAAGGTGAACTCGCCCGCTGCGGCGGCCTGGCGGACTTCGGCGATGAAGTGGCTGGGATCCAGCATATTGCCGTTGGGCAGGCGGAAATCACCGGCGGGAATGAAAGCCAGGATCTCCTCGTCACTCAGATGCGAGAGCAGGAGGCGCCCGGAGGCCGTCCAGGGGATTGGCACCGCACGCCCGACATCCGAGGAAATCCGAAACGGCCTCACACCCTCCTTCATGCGCACGACAGTATATTTGTTGCCGTCCAGCATGCAGAATTGGGCGGTCTCGCGCGTCTCCGCGGCAATCTGGGCAAGGACCTTGTCGCATTCGCGCATGAAGTCGAAATGGTCCTCATAAGCCGCGCCAAGGAAATAGAGCTTGCGGCCGAGATAGACTCGCCCCTCGCCATCGGCATATTCGAGAATGCCATTGCGCAGCAGCAGATTGACCAGTTCATAGACGGATGAGCGCGGAGCCCCGATACGAGAGGCGATCTCGTTTGGCTTGGTCGGCTCGCGCTTCATGCGCAGGAAATCGAGGATCTCGAAGGCACGGTCGAGGCCACGCGTGCGCCTGGCAACACCTTCGTCGCTGATTGAATCCATTCCTGTCCTACCTGACCCGCTCGAGCGGGGTGCCCCCCTGCTGTTGTTTCACTGATGAACGTTACGGCACGCATCAACGCAAGCCGCAAACCGATCCTTTCCGCAATGATATTTCGGCTTGGGTGGGTGATGCCTTCAAAAATTTCGCCGCCCGCTTGTCAGCCCCGAAAAATCGCCTATAGTTCGCGATGTCCGATATTGTGACCATATGTACAGTATATTGTACATTATGCAAGAGCCAAGGCTGCAAACAAGGCCCGCTGGCTCACAAGAGGGGAACGACATGATCAAGACTTCATTGCTGAGGAAGCTCACCGATCGGCGCGCCTTGATGGCGGGTGTCGGTCTCGCCGTGTTCGCCTTCGCGGCCACGGCCGGCGCGGCTCAGGCCGCTTCGAACTGCGTGAAGGGCGACCGCAAAGCGCCCTATCGTATCGGCTGGGCCAACATCTATTCCGTGCCGACCTGGATGAAGCAGACGGAGGGCACCATCGTCAGCGAAGTCGACGGCCTCAAGAAGGAAGGGCTGGTCAAGGACCTGATGATCACCGACGCGCAGGGCAACGCGCAGACCCAGATCCAGCAGATCCAGTCGATGATCGACGCCAATCTCGATGCCATCATCGTCGAGGCCGGCTCGTCCACGGCGCTCGACCGCGTCATCTCCGACGCCTGCGCCAAAGGCATCGCCGTGATGAATTTCGACAGCCTGGTCGACACCAACAATCTCACGGCCAAGATCAACACGGATTCGCTCGAATGGGGCAAGCAGGCCGCCGAGTGGATGGTCAAGCAGCTTGGTGGCAAGGGCAAGATCATCATCATGAACGGCCCGGCCGGCGTCTCGGTCAGCGATGATCGCCGCAAGGGTGCCCAGCCGGTGCTCGACGCCAATAAGGGCCTGGAGATCATCACCGAGACCAACACCGAATACAATGTCGCTCCCGCCCAGGAAGCGATGACCAGTCTGCTTTTCGCCAATCCCCAGATCGACGGCGTGCTGTCGCTCGGCGGCGCCCTGTCGGCCGGTTCGGTGCTGGCCTTCGACCGACAGGGACGCGACCAGGTGCCGACCACGGGTGAGAACGCCCGTCAGTTCCTGGAACTGTGGAAGGAAAAGAAGCTGAAGGGCTGGGGCACCATGCAGCCCAATTGGCTCGGCGCCTTCTCCGTCTATGCGGCGGTCCAGGCATTACAGGGCAAGACCATCCCGACCAAGGTCAAGGTGCCGCTGCCGGTGATCGACGACAGCAATATCGACTCCTATCTGGCACGTGCCGACAAGTTCCCGGCGGATGGCTACATCTACTCTGACTATGACAAGGCGCTCTTCGACAAGCTGCTGGCGCAGTAAGCGTCAGGGTTTGCATAGAGAGTTTGTCTCATGACCGATCGTCCACCCTTGCTGGAAGCCCGTCAGGTCCTGAAGGGTTTTTTCGGCAACCCGGTGCTGAAGGGCGTCAGCATCGCGTTGCGCCCGGGCCGGGTGCATGCCCTGCTGGGCGAGAACGGGGCCGGCAAGTCGACGCTGATCAACCTGCTGTCCGGCGCCTTGGCGCCGGATGGTGGCGAGATCGTGCTCGACGGCAAGCCCGTCACGCGTTTCAACCCGGATCTCGCCCGCAAGGCCGGCATTGCCGTGGTCCAGCAGGAGCTCAGCCTCACGCCCGAGCTTTCCATCGCCGAGAATATCGGCCTGGGTGCCTATCCCCGCCGTTTCGGCCTGGTGGATTATCGCGACCTCCAGCGCCGCGTCGCGGAGGTCTGCGCTCTGGTCGGCCTGACGGAAGCGCCTGATGTGCTGGTCGGCGACCTCGCCCTCGGCCGAAGGCAGATGGTGGAGATCGCCAAGGCGCTGTTTCGCCGTCCGCGCGTGCTGATCCTCGACGAGCCGACCTCCTCGCTATCGGGTCACGAGGCCGGCGTCCTGGCGGGATTGATCGGCAGGCTGTGCGATGAGGGGCTGGCGATTCTCTATATTTCGCATCGCCTCAACGAGGTGCGGGCGCTGTGCTCGCATGTCACGGTGCTGAAGGACGGCGTTGTCACGGCCGACCAGCCGCTCGCCGGCGTCGACGCCGAGGGGTTGGTACGCCTGATGGTGGGGCGCGATGCCGGCGACTTGTTTCCGGCCTGGACGCCGCGGACCATCGGCGAGGAACGCATCCATCTCCAGGGCTTTTCTGCCGGCATGGTGCGCGACGTCGACTTCATCGCCCGCTCCGGCGAGATCGTCGGCATCGGCGGCCTAGTGGGGCAGGGGCAGGAGGATTTCCTGCTCGGGCTCTACGGCGCCATTCCCGCCTCGGCGCAGAGCGCCAGGCTATGCGGCGAGTCAGGCCTGTTCTCCACGGTGGGCGCCGCCAATGCGGCCGGCCTCGCCTATGTGCCGGCTGACCGCAAGAAGGAGGGGCTGATCCTGCCCCACTCCATTGCCTCCAACCTTCTGCTGCCCTCCCTCGACCTGCAGGCGCGGCGCTGGCTGCGTGACGCAGGGCGGGAGCGTTCGATGGTGGCTGAGCTTGCCAAGCGCCTCACCATCAAGGGCGATACGGCCCGGCCGGTGCAGGCTTTGTCCGGCGGCAACCAGCAGAAGGTGGCGCTGGCCAAATGGCTGCCGCTTGATCCCTCGGTCCTGCTGCTCAACGACCCGACGCGCGGCGTCGACATCGAAACCAAGAGAGAGATCTATCTGATGCTCCAGGGCTTTGCCGCCGATGGCAAGCTGGTGATCCTGCTGAGCTCGGATACGCCCGAACTCGTGCATCTGTGCGACAGGGTCGTGGTGTTCAGCGAGGGCCGGGCCGTGTCCACGCTCGACAGGGATGCGATTTCCGAGGAAGCCATCGTCGGCTCCGCCATGGGCATCTCCGGCCGGGAGGCCGCGGCATGAGCGGCACTATCTCCTCGGCCAGCCTCTATCTGGCGGTACAGCGCCGTCGCAATCGCGGCCTCGGCGGCCTCTATCTCGTCGTCGCCGGCTTCCTGCTGCTCTATGCCTGGCTCTTTCCCGGCATTCTGAGCCTCGGCGGTTTTTCGAAATTCACCCAGAACTGGTTTCCGCTCGCTTTGGTCACCATGGCGCAGGCCCTGCTGATGCTCAATGGCGGCATCACCTTGGCGGTCGGGCCGATGGTGAGTCTCGGCGCCGTGATCGCCGCAACGACGATGGGCGGCCCGGCCGGCTCGGTCGGCGGCATCCTGCTGGTAGCCTTGGCCGGACTGGCGATCGGCAGCCTGATCGGCGTGATCGTCGCCTATCTGCGCCTGCCGGCCATCATCGTCACGCTGGCCGGTTCCTTCATCATCACAGGCGTCGCCTTGCTGATCCTGCCACGGCCGGGCGGCTTCGTGCCGCCCTGGTTCTCCGAGTTCCTGGCGGGTGACGGGCCGACGGCCTTCATCCTGCTGCTGACCGTGCTGGTTGCCTGGAAACTGTTCCTGGCCACGCCGACAGGGCTCGGCATCTATGCGGCCGGCGACAATCCGGTCGGTGCCTACCGCTCGGGCGTGCCGGTAGAAAAGGTGAAGGTGATCGCCTTTGCCATCTCCGGCCTGCTCGCCGTCCTCGCCGGCCTCTTCGTGGCGGCGCAGACCGGATCGGGCGATCCCGTCATTGGCAACCCCTTCACGCTGAACTCGATCGCCGGGGCAGTATTGGGCGGCGTTGGCTTCCTTGGCGGCAAGGGCACCATGCGCGGCGCGATCTGCGGCAGCCTGCTGCTCTCGGTGATGATCAATGTGATGTTCTTCCTCGGTTTCCCGCCGGTCGCTCAATATGTCGCCCAGGGCCTGATCATCGTCGGGGCCGTGGCCATTCCCGAACTCTCCGCGCGCTGGAGGAAGAAATGAGCAGCCTGTCCACCGCCGTCAGGGGGCTTTTCAGGAACCCGGCGCTGCTCACTTTGATCCTGGTGGCGCTGGTCTGGCTCGTCGCCAGCCTCAGTCTGCGCGGCTTCGGCGCCTATGGTCATCTGCGCTACCTCCTGGAATTGGCCGCCGTGATCGGCATCGTGGCAGCGGGGCAGACGCTGGTGATCATCATGGGCGGCATCGATCTTTCGGTCGGAGCCGTGATCACCGTCACCGCGATCATGATTCCGCTGATTTCGCCGGGCTGGGACGCCTCGGGGCTGATCGGCATCGTCGGGGCCCTAGCGATCGCCACCTCGATCGGCTTGCTGAACGGGGCCGGCGCCGCCTTCCTGCGCGTACCACCCATCATCATGACCCTGGCGATGGCGACCTTCTTGCAGGGCCTGCTGGTGATCGTCGCCGGCGGCAGCGCTGTGTCCGTGACCAACAAGGCCGTGATCTGGCTGGGTTCGGCGCGGCCGCTCGGCGTTCCCGCCGGCATCATCCTGTGGGCCGTTGTCTCCCTTGCTGTGCTCGTCCTGCTGCATCGCATGCCGATGGGCGTGCGCTTCCTGGCACTGGGCGCCAACCCAGTGGCGGCACGGCTGTCGGGCGTGAGCGTCACCCGCAATACGCTGCTGCTCTACGCCCTGTCCGGCTTCTTTGCGGGCCTTGCCGGCACGCTCATCCTCGGCATGAACCGCCAGGGCTATGTCGGCATCGGCGATCCCTATCTCCTGATGTCGATCGCTGCGGTGGTGCTTGGCGGCACCTCCATTCTCGGCGGCAAGGGCAGCTATGCCGGCACTATTCCGGGGGCCATTTTGCTGGTGACCACCACGGCCCTGATCACGGTGGTCAACGCCTCGCCGGGCTGGCGCTCGATCATGTTCGGCTCGCTCATCCTGACCCTGCTGCTGATCTCGGGGCGTGAGGCGCGCCGATGACCGCTGTCTATGGCGGGCCGGTCATCGACCCGCATCATCATCTCTGGGACCTTTCGCTGGGACGCCACCCCTGGTTGCGCCCGCCCGAGGGCGAGGAGAGGGAAATGGTGTTCGGCAGCCTGGCGCCGATCCGGCGCAATTACGGTGTCGCCGACTATCTTGCCGATGCCGTTGGCCAGAACATCGTCGCCACCGTGCATGTCGAAGCGGGCTGGTCTTCCGAACATCCTTTTGAGGAAAGCCGCTGGCTCGAAAGCCTCGACAGGACGTCGGGTGTGGCGCGGCGCATCGTCGCCCGCGTGCCGCTCGACCGTCCCGATGCCGCGGCGCTGCTCGAGGCGGAAGCGGCAAACCCTCTCGTCGTCGGCATCCGGGATATCGTCAGCTGGCACCCGGAGCCAGCCAAGAGCTTCGCGCGCTCGAGGGACCTGATGGGCGATCCGCAATGGCGCAATGGCTTGCGGGCGGCGACACGGCTCGGCTTCGTCTTCGACCTCATGCTGTTCCCCTGGCAGATGGCGCAAGCCCTCCGCCTCGTCGCGGATTTCCCGGACACGCTGTTCGTGCTCAACCATTGCGGCAGCCCGGCCGACCGAAGTCCGGAGGGCATGGCGCTGTGGCGGCAGGGCCTAGAGGCGCTAGGGCGGGCCGACAACCTCCTCATCAAGATCTCCGACCTCGTCGCCTATGACAATCACTGGAGCCTCGACAGCCTGAGGCCGGTGATCGAGCATTGCATCGCCTGTTTCGGGCCGCGGCGCGCGATGTTCGCCAGCGATTTTCCGGTTGCCGGGCTGCATGCGAGCTTCGCAGAAGTCTATGACGCCTTCCGCATCGTGGCCGCCGAACTCAGCGCGAGCGAGCAGCGGGATCTGTTCTTTGCCACCGCCAACCGGGCCTATCGGCTCGGTCTCGATAAAGCCGCCACCTGCGGAACCTGATCATGTCCGACCTTCATCTTTCCCTCCATGCCATCGACGACCGCGTGCGCGGTTTTCCCTCAGGCCACGCCGCCCTGCCGCTCACTGAAATCGGCCGGCAGGGCTGGAAACCCTATGACGGCACCATGTCGCTGCCGTTGATGTCGCTCGACAGGTCGGCCTTCGACGGCAATGTCGCCCTGATGATGCGCTATGTCCGCGCGCATGGCGTGGCCATCGCGCCACATGCCAAGACGCCGATGTCGACAGCTCTCGCCAAGGGGCTGATCGATGCCGGGGCCTGGGGCACCACCGTCGCCGATATCCGGCAGGCCTCGGTTCTGCTCAAGGCCGGGTTCGATCGGCTGATCCTGGCCAATGAGATCGGCGGCCGGGCTGCCGCTGGGCGTCTGGCGGCGCTGCTCGCCGGGCATCCGGAGGCGCAGGTGCATGTTTTCGTCGACTCGCCGGAACTGGCTGCCAGCCTGCTGTCGACCTGGCAGGCACGGAGCGACCTGCCACCCCTCGGGCTGTTGCTGGAGGTCGGAGCCGGGCGGGCCGGGGCCCGGACGATCGAGGCCGCACGGATCATTCTCGACACGATCCTGGCCGGCGAGGGTACCGGGATCAGCCTGAGCGGCATCGGTGCCTATGAGGGCGCCGCCGCCACCGCCGATCCGGAAGAGAGCATCCGCCGCATCGACGAATTGATGGCCCTGGCGGTCGAGACGCACCACCTCGTCCGGGACCGTATCGGAACAGAACGGCCGCTGATCCTGACGGCTGGCGGTTCGGTGTTCTTCGACCGGGTCATCGCGGGCCTTCGGCCGATTAGCGCCCTGGATGCCGCCACGACCCTGGTCCTGCGCAGTGGCGCGATCTTCTTTCACGACCATGGCGTCTATGAGCGCGGTCTCGCGGCTCTGGATGCTCGTTCCGGTTTCGAGCTCTCGGGCGAAACTGTCAGCGCTTCCAGAGGCTTCAAGCCGGTTCTTCGTATCTGGGCCGAGGTGCTGTCGCGCCCCGAACCCGATCTGGCGATCTGCGGCATGGGCTTGCGCGATGTCGCCATCGATCAGGGGCTGCCGCGCCCGCTCGCTCTCTATCGCGAGGGACGTCGCATCGGCGAACTCGATGCTTCGGCCTCGATTGCCCGGCTCAACGACCAGCACGCCTTCCTCGTCACCGGCGGTTGCGACCTTCGGATCGGCGATGTCGTCGAATTCGGCCTGTCGCACCCCTGCACCTGCCTCGACCGGCATGCCCTGGTCTATGGGCTCGATGGCGACAACACGGTGATCGACGCTTTCGCCACCTCCTTCGGATGAAACTTAGGAAGTTTCAAATTTTCAATATTTTACAATGGAGTATTAGACAATGATCATGCGTTACCAGAAGGGTTCGCGTATGAGCCAGGCAGTCAGTTATGGCGGGCTCATCCATGTCGCCGGCCAGGTCGCCGATGATCGCAAGGCCGGTATCGAGGCCCAGACTCTGGACGTGCTTTCCAAGATCGATGCTCTGCTCAAGGAAGCCGGCACGGACCGCTCGCGCCTTCTCGCCGTTAATGTCTTCCTGCCCGCCATCGTGGACTTCGACGCCATGAACGGTGTCTATGATGCCTGGATCGACCCAGCCAATCCGCCGGCGCGCGCCTGCGTCGAGGCCCGGCTCGCCGATCCGGATCTGCGCGTCGAGATGACGGCCATCGCGGCCTTGTAGAAACACGAAAGCAGCCTGCCATGCATAGCGGCCTCGTCCATACCCTCGATTTCGACGCCGATGGCCGCCAGAGCGGTTATCTGAGTATTCCCTATTCCGTCGATCGCTCGCCCTATTACCAGATCAGGATACCGATCCTGCGGGTGCGAAACGGGCCGGGGCCGAGCCTCATGCTGATGGCCGGCAATCATGGCGATGAATATGAGGGCGAATTGCAGCTGGCACGCTTGATGCGCCGCCTCGATCCGGCGGCGATCCGCGGCAGCGTCACCGTCCTGCCAGCCGCCAATCTTCCGGCCGTGATGGCAGCCAGGCGCTGCTCGCCTTTTGACGGTGGTAATCTCAACCGGGCCTTTCCCGGCGATCCTGTGGGAACGCCGACCGCCCGGCTGGCCCATTTCCTTGAACATGAGCTGTTCCCGCGCCACGAGGTGCTGCTCGACATTCATTCCGGCGGCACTTCCATGGCGCATTTCCACTGCGCCCTGATCGAGCGCCAGCCGGACGAGGAGCGCTCCACCCGCGCCAAGGCCCTGCTCAGGGCGATGGCGCCCGGCCACGCCTTCATCGCCGATAATGGTTCTCGCTCGCCGACATCCATGGGCGCGGCAATGCGGGCGGGTATCATCGGCCTCAGTGGCGAGTTCGGCGGCGGGGGAACGGTGACGCCGGCCAGTATGGCCTTTACGGCACGGTCGATCGACAATCTGATGCTGGCGCTCGGCATCGTCGACCGCCCCTTGCTGGGCGGCGATGTCACGGCGAAGCCTGCTCTGCAGCTGCTCTCGCTCGCGCGCCACAGCCAGGGCATCTATGCCACGCGCCGGGGCTGGTTCGAACCGGCCGTCGAACTCGGTGCCCGGGTTGCGGCCGGCGACCTTGCCGGCTGGTATCATGATCTTGAACGTCTGGAGCAGCCCGAGGAAGCCCTGTGCTTCACCGAGGGCGGTATCGTGATCTCGCATCGGCTGCATTGCGACAGCCAGGCCGGGGACTGTCTCATTCAGGTAGCCGAGCCGATCGAGGATTGAGCTATTTTTGCGATTTGGCGGAATCGCCAAGAGGCGTAAAGACACGTCGAGGCAATGGGTCGAAGCAAGGAGCAATGCCGTTCAGCTGAGCTTTATTCGAGCTGCAACAACCTTTGTCATTGCCGGGCTCGACCCGGCAATCCAGCTCCTTTGCCCGGTTCTCACGTGGCTTCTGGATAGGCGGGTCAAGCCCGGCTATGACAAATCCAATTGTTTTCCTCTCATGTGAATTTCATTGCGGAGCAGAGACGCGTTTCCTTGGAAAGCGACTTTGCGCCAGAAAGGATCAGGCGTCATGGCCGATACACTTATCCGGGGCGCGCGCATCATCGACGGCACGGGAGCACCCTGGTATCGGGGGGACGTGCTGGTTTCGGGCGGCACCATCGCCCGCATCGGCCAGGACCTCAAGGCCGACAAGGATGCCACCGTCGTCGATGCCGCGGAACGTTATCTGGCACCGGGCTTCATCGACGCCCATTGCCATGACGATCTCATCTTCCTGCGGGAACGGAACCGACCGGAAAAGGCATTGCAGGGCGTCACCAGCATCGTGGTCGGCAATTGTTCCTTCTCGCTCTATCCGGCCGTGCCGGCTTCGCGCGAGAATCTGCGGCTGCATTTCTCTGGTCTGCTCGGCGAGACCCTGGACAGCGAGATCTTTGCGGATTTGGACGGCTATCGCCAGGCGCTGACCGGGGAGGGCATCGCGCTCAATCTGGTGTCGCTCGTCGGCCACGCGGCGCTGCGTCTCGCCGTGATGGGACATGACCGTCGCCCGGCCAATGCGGCCGAGATCGAGGCCATGTGTGCGCTGCTCGCCACCCAGCTCGACCAGGGAGCTGCGGGCCTCTCGCTCGGTCTCGTCTATCCGCCGAGCGCTTTTGCCGAAGAGGACGAACTCTTCGCGCTGGGGAACACCGTGCGCAGCCGCGGCAAGGTGCTGGCGGCCCATGTTCGCTCCTACGAAGCCGGCCTGATGGATGCCATCCAGGAATTCGGCGGCATTCTCAGGCATTCCGGCTCGGCGGGCCTGCTCTCGCATCTGCAATCGGCCGGGCGGCCGAACTGGGGCCAGATCCCGGCGGCGATCGAATTGCTCGAAGGCATGCGCTGCGAAGGCATCGACATCAGCTTCGACATGTATCCCTATCCGGCCGGCAGCACCTGGCTGCTGCAATTGCTGCCACCCGCCGCCATGGATGGCGGGCTCGACGGCCTCAAGGCCCGTCTGCGCGATCCCGAAAAGCTTGCGACCTTGCGAGACTGGGTCGAACATGGCGGCCCGGCCTTCCATGGCCAGAGCAAGGTGTCACTGATCGGCTGGGGCAATGTCCGTCTGTCGGCCGTCGGCAGCGCCGAACTCAAGCATCTGGAAGGTCTCGACATGAAGAAGGCGGCAGCCCAGCTCGGCGTCCAGCCTTTCGACCTGATGTTGCGCTTCATCGAGGAGGACGACGGCCAGACCGGCATCATCCTATTCCAGCTCGACGAAGACGATCTGCACGCGGCCTGCTGCAACCGGCTTTATATGGCGGGCTCCGACGGCCTGCCGCGGCCGGGTTCCAAGCCGCATCCGCGTGCCTTCGGCACCTTCCCGCGCATTGCCGGGCCGCTCCGGCGAGAGAAGAACTGGTTCAGCCTGGAAGATGCCGTGCGCCGCATGACCTCGGTGGCCGCGCAGCGCTTCCAGCTCTCGGATCGCGGCCTGGTCCGCCCGGGGCTTGCCGCCGACCTCGTGCTGTTCGAGGACGCCATCACCGATCGGGCGACCTTCGAGAACTCGACCCAATTGCCGACCGGCATCTCCCATGTCTGGGTGAATGGCGGAACCGTGGTGGCCGAGGGGCGCCAGACCGGCGAACGGCCGGGCAGGGTGCTCTAATCCGGGATCAAGCGTTGTTCTGAACGGATCGTTTCAGGAATGGCGGACACAAGAGATAGAGCAGGGCGCCCGCTAGCCAGACCCAGCCATTCCAACCGGTCAGGGAAGCGGTGTAGATCGCGGTAAAGAACAGCGGGCCGATGATGGAAGTCAGGCTGGTGAGGGCGGAAAGCGATCCCTGCAACTGGCCTTGCTGGCCTTCGCCGACCTCTCGCGACAACATCGCCTGCAGGGCGGGAGCTCCGATGCCTCCCGCCGCCAGCGGGACCATGATGGCGAAAGCCATCCAGCTTTGCGAGGCGAAGGCCAACAGCACATAACCGAGTGCGTCGGCGGACATGCCGAGGATGACGGCCCGGTCTTCCCCGAGCCGCAGCGTCAAGGGACCGGTCACAACACCCTGGGCGATGGCGTGGAGGATGCCGAAGGCGGCGAGGGAAAGCCCGACGGTGCCGGTATCCCAATGAAAACGGTTTTCGCCGAACAGGACCCAAATCGACCCAGGCACCTGGCCGACCAGTTGCATGACGAAGAACACCGCCATCAGTGCCATCACCGCCGGCAGGCCGCGAACCCAGTGGAAGGAGGCGATGGGATTGAAAGCGGTGCGTGAGAGCGGCCGGCGCTCGCCCCGATGGGTTTCCGGCAGGAGCAAGACGGCGAGCAGGCCATTCAGGCCATTCAGGACGGCAGCCATCAGAAAAGGGGCGTGCGGAGAAAGGCCCCCCAGCAAGCCGCCAAGAGCGGGGCCGCCGACCAGGCCGAGGCCGAAGAATGCACTCATCAGACCGAAACGCCGCGCACGCTGTTCTTCCGGTGTGATGTCGGCAATTGCCGCACCGGCCACGGCCGCCGTCGCGCCGGTGATGCCGGCAATGGCGCGCCCGACATAGAGCACCCACAGGACCGGCGCCGTCGCCATGATGGCATAGTCGATGGTTGCGCCCGCCAGCGAAGCGAGCAGCACGGGACGACGGCCAAAACGGTCCGACAGGGCGCCGAGGGCCGGCGCGCACAGGAACTGCATCAGCGCATAGATCGCCAGCAGCACGCCATAATGCCCGGCCACCGCATCGGTGTGAACGAGATTGCGCAAGAGTTCCGGCAAGACAGGCATGACCAGTCCGATGCCGATGGCATCGAGGGCTACGACACCCAGTATGAGAGGGAGAGCAAATTTGGTTGTCATCGGCGCACACGGTTCGTTTGATCGATAATTTATCGTTGATAAGTGATGTCATAAAACTTATCATCGATAAATAGTCAAGCCTGATCCTGATAGACGCGGCTTACTGAATCGGGATCGATGGGGTAATTCTTCACGGCTGCATCGCCGTGCCGAGAGCCGACGCCTCCTGGAGGCGATGCGTGGGAAGGGTGTCATGGCGAAACTGCAGCGCGAGAAGGTCATCCGGGCTGGCCTTGATCTCTTGAACGAGGTCGGTGTCGACGGCCTGACCACCCGCAAGCTGGCCGACCATCTCGGCGTGCAGCAGCCGGCGCTCTATTGGCATTTCAAGAACAAGCGGGCTCTGCTCGATGCCCTGGCCCATGCCATGCTTGCCGAACGGCATACGCATGCGGTGCCGAAGCCCGGTGAAGATTGGTGTTCTTTCATCACCGGTAATGCCCGCAGTTTCAGGAGAGCCCTGCTTTCCTACCGTGACGGTGCGCGCATCCATGCCGGGACCAGGCCCAACGGTGCGGAGACCGCGAATGCCGAGGCGCAATTGCGTTGCATGACCGAGGCCGGGTTCACCACGGCCGACACCACCTACGCACTGATGACCATCAGCTATTTCGTGGTCGGCTCGGTCATGGAGCAGCAATCGGCGCAAGCGGACAAGGCCGAGCGCGGTGACATACCTCACCCCGCCCCGACATCACCCTTGCTGGCCGAGGCCATGGAAGCTTTCGACCGGGATGGCCCCGACGTGGCGTTCGAGCAGGGGCTGGGCTTCATCATTGCCGGTCTGAGGGAGAGATTGCAGCGATGAATGTGATCGAGCAGGGCCGCGCCTTGCGCCGGCTGCGGATGCTCAAGGGCATCAAGCAAAGTCATCTTGGTGAATTGCTCGGCGTGGACCAGGCCAGCATTTCCCGCTGGGAAAGAGGAACCGTGCCACTCGGGGAGGAACGCTGGCGGGCCGTCCTGGATCTTCTTGCCGCATCACCGCTACCTGCCGAGGATGCCGCATTGAAGCGTCTGGTGACGTCTTCGAACGCCAAGGTTCACCTCATTTGCGACCATAGCCATCGTCTGCTGGCGGCTTCCCTGCCACGGCAGGCCGAGTGGCACGCCGATCTGCCCGAACTGCTCGGCAGCTCGCTGCTTCCCTACGCCACGGATGAAATCCTGGCGGCGGAGGAGAGGCTCGCTGCCCACGGTTGGCACGAAGGTTTTCTGGTCTCGCTGACGCTGGAGACGGGCACCAATTACGATCCCGTCTTGCCGATCGCGCCGAGCCGGGCGCTGTGGGAGCGCGTGACGCTGGCCGACGGCAGCGCCGGGCGGCTGGTCACCACCGTCGGCTGATCATACTCATGCATATTTTATGCGTCGCCGGCACCGCCTGCGATCGCTAATCGTCGGTGCCGGATTGCGAATGACGGATTGGTCACCATGACGATTTTGGTAACGGGCAGTGCCGGACATCTGGGCGAGGCGCTGATGCGCACCTTGCGGGCAGAGGGGCGGCCTGCCATCGGGCTCGACATCAAGGCCTCGCCCTTCACCGATTCCATAGGATCGATCGGCGATCGCGATTTCGTCCAACGTCATCTGCCGGGCGTGCGCACGATTCTACACGCAGCCACGCTGCACAAGCCGCATGTGGCCACCCATGGCTATCGGGATTTTCTCGACGTGAACATCCAGGGGACTCTCGTGCTCCTCGAGGCGGCCTTAACCTCCGGCGTGGAATCCTTCGTCTTCACCAGCACGACAAGCACCTTCGGCTCGGCCTTGACGCCGGCAGCGGGCGAACCGGCGGCCTGGATCACCGAGGACGTGGTCCCGATCCCGAAGAACATCTATGGCGCGAGCAAGATCGCGGCGGAGACCCTGTGCGAACTCTTTGCCCGTCGCCACCGCCTGCCCGTCATCGTGCTGCGCACCTCGCGCTTCTTCCCGGAAGCCGATGATGATGCGCAGATGAGGCAACGCTACAGCGCCGACAACGCCCAGGCCAACGAGTTGCTCAACCGCCGCTGCGACATCGAGGATGTGGTCGGTGCCCATCTGGCGGCGGCGGACAGGGCGCCGACGCTGGGTTTCGGCCGCTATATCATCTCCGCAACCACGCCGTTCGGCCCGGACGACGGCCCGGCACTGCGGGCCGACGCGCCGACGCTCGTACACCGGCTGTTTCCCGATTGCGCCGAGCTTTATGCCGCCAGGGGATGGAGCCTGTTTCCACAGGTGGATCGCATCTATGTCAATGCGCGGGCACGGGCCGAACTCGGCTGGTGCCCGCGCTACGATTTCCGGCACATGCTCGACTGCCTGCGCGAGGGACAGAATTTCCGCAGCCCACTCACAGGCGAAGTCGGCAGCAAGGGCTATCACGACAGGGTCTTCTCGGAAGGCCCCTATCCGGTTCACGATTGAGAGGCAGGCAGGATCTCTCGGAAGCACGGATGATCGCGCTTCCGAGAGATGGCTCCTTGTCCGAGAGATGGCGCCTTGCTTGCCAAGGATCTACAGGCCGGCAAGCCAAGCCTTGGTCTGCGCGACATCGGCCTGCGTCAGGCCATGGCCGGTCGGGAGCGTCTCGTGGCGCACGGCGGCGCCGCGTTCCTTCAGGAGATCGGCCAGCCTGCCAGCATTCGCTGCCGGCACGATCGGATCGGCGGCCCCGGAAAGCATCAGCACCGGCTTGGCGCCTAACTCCGCCGAAGGCGCCGTTCGCAAGGGCGTCATCGGTCGGAGCAGTGCGGCGCCGGCAAGCGCCTGCGGATGCAGCAGCAAGAGCGCGGCGGCGATATTGGCGCCGTTGGAAAAGCCTAAGGCGATGGGAGCATCGAGGCCGTACGCCTCGCGCGCCTGCGCAATGAAGCCTGCCAATTCGGCGGCCCGCCGGCGCAGATCCTCTTCATCGAACACGCCTTCGCTCAGGCGTCGGAAAAACCGGGGCATGCCGTGCTCCAGCACGTTGCCGCGCGGGGAGAGCAGAGCACTGCCGGGCCCAACCAATTCGCCCAGGCCGATGAGATCGTTTTCGTCACCACCCGTCCCGTGCAGGAGCAGGAGAGGGGGCCTCTTCATATCCCGTCCGGGAACGAAGCGGTGAATATACGATAATTGCGATGTCGTGGTCATGACTATTGCCTCCTCGGTTCGGGGGGATGGGGACGTTTGGCCGGCCATGCCGGACAGGGCAGCTAGAACAAGGAGCGCTTCTCGGACGCGCTTTGCTCCAGGCGGGGCAGGGTGGCTTCCAGACCCGAACGGCGGGCTTCCAGGAACACCGGCAGTTTCAGGGTTTCGCCGAGCGTCGATGCCGGCTCGTCCACGGCAAAGCCAGGAATATCGGTCGCGATCTCGAACAGGACATGTCCGGGTTCCCGGAAATAGACGGAACGGAAATAATTGCGGTCCTTCTGCTCCGTGGTGCGGATGCCATGGTTCTCGGCGAGCCTGCGCACCATCGCGGCCTCCTCGGCATCATCGGCGGCACGAAAGGCGATGTGATGCACCGAGCCACCTCCGAGACGGGCCGGCAGGAGGCCGCTCGCCTCGTGGATGTCGACGATGCTGCCTGCCCCGCCGTCAGCCACCCGATAGCGCACCAGGCTGCCTTCACGCCCGACCTCGCCGAAGCCGAAAACATCGGTGAGGATGGCACCAGTCGGCGCCGCTTCCGCGAGCAGGAGATTGACGCTGTGGAAACCGCGGATGGCAGCATCGGCGGGGATGCCGGCGCCGTTCCAGCCAGGTTCGTTCTCGATGCCCGGCACGGAGACGAGAGCGAGGCGCATGCCGTCCGGGTCCTGGAAGGACAGCAGGGGCTCGCCAAAACGCTTGGTCAGCGGCTGATGGGCGACGCCATTCTCGACGAAGCGATGCGTCCAATAGCCAAGCGAGCCTTCCGGCACCCGCAGCATGGTTTCCTGCGTTTCACCAAGGCCGACACGGCCCGGCGCAACATGTTCCCAGGGAAAGTAGGTCAGGATGCTGCCGGGATGGCCGGCCTCATCGCCGTAATAGAGGTGATAGGTGCCGGGATCGTCGAAATTCACGGTCTTCTTGACCAGTCGCAGGCCAAGTATGCGGGTGTAGAAATCGAGATTGCGCTGGGCAGGACCCGCGATGGCCGTGACGTGATGGATGCCTTTGCCGCTCATGGCGAAATTCCTTTCGGTCGGGATTCCTGTCCCTCGATGAGTGAGATAGGCCCGATATGCCAGGAATTGCCATTGCGTCGGCGCAATGAATTGGTTGGGGTGAAAGGTATTGAATTGTCGATCTGAAAGATACTATTGGTGTGCCATGCGCCTAGGCGCCGCTGGGGGACTTTGCCGTGGGGGACGGTTTTCCGAATTTGGCCTGGGACGACCTGCGTCTGGTAAAGGCCGTCGCCGACGCCAGGAACCTGCCCGCGGCGGCCGCACGCATCGGCATCGATCATTCGACCGCGTTCCGGCGGCTGCGCCTGATCGAACAGGCGCTCGGCGTCACTCTGTTCGAAAAGCATCGTACAGGCTACACGCTGACATCGGCCGGTGAGGAAGTGGCCGGATTGGCGAGCCGTGTCGACGAGGATATCGTCTCGGTCCTGCGCAGGCTTTCCGGTGGCGAACTCGACCTTGCCGGTGAATTGCGCATAACCACCAACGACACATTACTGGTCGAACTGCTGACACCGCTGCTTGCCAGGTTCGGCGAGGCCTATCCGAGCATGCGGCTCGACGTGATCCTGTCGAATGCAGCGCTGAACCTGTCCAAGCGGGATGCCGATATCGCCATCCGTGCTTCCGATACCCCGCCAGACACGCTCGTGGGTCGACGCGTCGCCCGCATCGGCTGGGCACTTTATGGCAGGGCAGACGATTTCTCCGATCCCGACCTGCCGGATCTTGAAGCGTTGCATGGGCGGCGCTGGGTGGCACTCGGCGACAATCTCGCCGCGCTCAAGGCCGTGCGCTACGTCAAGACGCACGTCGCGCCGGAACGCATCGTCTATCGCGTCAACTCGGTGCTCGGCCTCGCCGAAGCCGTCGAGGCCGGCATCGGCATCGGTCATCTGCCCTGTTTCATCGCTGGAACCAGGCCGAGCTTGCGTCGTATTGGACCGGTCAATCCGGATTTCGGGGCCGATCTCTGGCTGCTCACCCATCCCGATCTGCGCGACGCTCCGCGCATACGGGCCTTCCTCGATTTCCTCGCCGCCGAGATCGTGCGGCGGCAGGCCTTCATCGAAGGCGCCTAGCTCCGCCGAGACATCGAATGACGACCACGACATCGGATGAAGACAGAGACGGTAGATCTTCCCGGAAGACCCAATTGCGGCCCGAAGAAATCACCGCAGTGCTTCGGGCAGAATTCGGCAAATCGATCGATCTGCATCCTTTGTCGGAAGGATTGGAGTCGCAGGCCTTCGGCTTCTCGGCCAAGAGGCAGGAATGGGTCGTGCGGGTCAATCGCGACGACGCCGGCTTTGCCAAGGACGATTTTGCGTTCCGATACTTTGCGAGCCCGGCGCTGCCGATTCCTCCAGTTCTTTCGATCACCAAGCATGATGGCGTCTTTCTTTGCGTCTCCAAACGCGCAGCCGGCATTACGCTGCAGGACGTCGACGCATGGAGACTTGAGCTCATCGTTCAGCCCGTCGCCTCGGTGCTCGATGCGATGGCAGCCGTCGACGTCTCGATGATCGCGGGCTGTGGCCCCTTCCATGCGCCGGGATCGGATGGATCCGGGCGGAGCGGTTTTGCCGATTGGCCTGCCTTTATCAGCGCTGTCGCCGATCCCCGCCATTATGACTGGCAGGGGGTGGGGCAGCGAGCGGATCTGGCAATCATCCAACCCCTTCTGGCCGAGATCGAGGCCTTTGCCGCCGTCTGCCCGGATCGCCGCGGCCTCGTTCACGGCGACTTCGGGTCGAACAACGTGCTGACATCCGAGGATCGGATCACCGGCGTGATCGACTGGTCAGAGGCCATGGTTGGCGATCCCCGTTATGACATTGCCAATATCCTGTTCTGGCGCCCCTGGCTGGACTGCATGGAGGCCCAGGCCAGGTTTTTCGAAACCACCCAGCCCTGGCGCCTGCGGGAGGGGCGCCTGCTTGCAGGCTACCAGTTGCGCATCGGCCTGGAGAATGTCTACCAGGCTGCC
This sequence comes from Labrys sp. F242, assembly GCF_057813875.1. Taxonomy (NCBI): domain Bacteria; kingdom Pseudomonadati; phylum Pseudomonadota; class Alphaproteobacteria; order Hyphomicrobiales; family Xanthobacteraceae; genus Labrys; species Labrys sp. F242. The sequence continues at coordinate 1,808,802 of NZ_JBVASG010000001.1, forward strand.
CTGGCGCAGGAAGCAGCAGATCTCGCCTGGGCACTGGCCCGCTGCCAGGGCATCGCGAGAGAAGCTGGGCTGGCTACCAGAGGCTGATTGCGCGTGACGCGCAATCTCGCCCCCAGGGGCCTGTTCTTGATCGCTTGTTCGATCGGAAATGCTTCAGGTTTTCATGATCGAGACACCGCCATCCGCCAAGTGGGCCGTTCCGGTCACGAAGCTCGACAGGTCCGAAACGAGATAGAGAGCGGAACGGGCGATCTCCTCGGGCGAGGCCAGACGCTTGAGGGCATGCAGCCCCTCCACGAAGGCGCGTGCCTCCGGCGTGTTGGAGACGCTTCGTCCCATCGGTGTATCGGTGCCGCCCGGCAGCAGGGCATTGGCCCGGATACCCCTGGGGCTGTATTCGGTGGCGATCACCTGGGTGAGGCCGATCAGGCCAGCCTTGCTGGCGGCATAGGCGGCCATATCGGGAAAACCGACGGTATAACCGACGAAGGTCGAGGTGAACACCAGGGCGCCGCCGCCACGCGCCAGCATGGCGGGGATCTGGTGCCGGGCCGCGAGGAAGGCACTGGTCAGATTGACGTCGAGCGTATCGCGCCAGCTTTCCAGAGAAAGCTCGGTCAGCGGCGCCATCTCTCCGGTGGTGCCCGCATTGTTGAAGGCGACGTCGAGCCCGCCGAAATGCTGCTGGGCGGCCTCGACCAGAGCGATCTGGTGATCCTCGTCCTGGATGTTGCCGGCCACCGAGACGGCCTTTCCGCCGGCATTCGCAATTTCGGCGACGACCCTTTCGAGTGCATCTCGACGCCGACCTGACAGGACGATTGCGGCGCCTTCGGCGGCAAACAAACGGGCCGAGGCTTCGCCGATGCCGGAACTGGCGCCGGTGACGATCGCGACCTTGTTTTCGAGCGCAGACTTCATATCCTGAACCTCCAATTCGATTGGGAGGTCCTTGTTCCCCAGGCGTGACCAAGTCGCGACCCGTTTCCTATGATCTTGCCGAGCACGGCACTCTCTGTTTCCTGGGAAATCGCCAAGCGGGAGATCTCGCGCCAAGAGTGCTTCCATCTGTCCATCCATCGGCATAACCGCCGTGATGTGATCAAACACGAGAATGAACCCATGGCCTCACCTCCCTCCTGTCGCAGACGGATTGCGGCTATCCTGCTTGCGGGTCTTGTAAGCGGATTTCCCACCACGTCGGTGCTCGCGAGCGGGCGCTTGCCGCCGCTTCCGGTTCCAGCCCAGCACTTCGCCAATTTCGAGGCCTGTCTCGAACATCTGAAGGCGGTGCAGCGCTCCCATATGGCCGGCGTGGCCGAAGGAGCCGTTGCCGATGGCGAAAACCGCACACGCCAGAAACTGGTCGACGGCGAGGGCATCATGCGTGTCGGTTCGCAGGCCGCTCGCTACCAGGCCCGCGTCGGTAATCAGTTCCGCGTCACCGATCGCCAGAAGGGCGTGATCGTCACGACCTTCAGCTATGAAGAAACCGCCCTCGAATGCCAGGGTGGCGAGCTGACGGGAAGCGTGACCTCGGGCTACATGCTGCCAGGCATGGAACAACTGCCCGATGCGACCAAGGCGCAGTGATTCTCATCCAAGCAATGAGGTAGCTTGACCCCATTCGAGTAATACCAAGCTGCAGGAATATCGAGGCTGCGACGGCGGCTGTTGGTGTGCCGGTCTTCGGACCGGCATCTTTCGGGGTAGAACTGCCGGTCCGAAGACCGGCACACCAACAGCCGTAGGCATCGAGAGCCAATCATTTCAACGCTCGGTAGGAACTGCGCCTCGGCCAAAGCGAGGTTTGCCCCTCACTGCCGCAAGATGGCGCCTTCGGCTGCCTTGCTCGCGGCTTCCTCTCGCGATGCGACATTGAGAACGCGTAGCAGCAGCGAGACGTGGTTGCGCACCGTGAAGGGAGAGATGGCCAGAGCCCTGGCGATCTCCTTGTTCGACTTGCCCTGAACGATCAGATCCAGAATATCCTGCTGGCGAGGGGTGAGTATCGGCATCAGATACGGGGCCTGGTCCGGGCCGGCCCAGGTTTCGAGCGCCGAGACGACTTGTTCGGCCGAAACCAGCTTGCCGTCAGAATCACCTGGCTGAGCCGTCAGCAAGAAAACCGTGGCATTGGGAAAGTGCCGGCGCACTTGCGCCAGCGTGTCCTCGCCATCCATTTCAATGATCGCCATCACGGCGCGGCGGCTTTCGATGGGAGGGGCGGAGGAGGAAGACGTCAAAGCAATCTGTCTCAATCGAAATGTCCTAGCCATCGCAGTGCGGTGATTTCCTGGCGGCTGCCGGACCTGCAACCTTGCTTGCTCTCCTTCTTTCATGCCTGCCTTTGACTGTCTGTTCCGCGCGTGACTCCGGAACAGGCGGTCAACCAATGGCTCAATCGTCGTTTTCTGCGGTGAGTTCTTCCGGCCGAAGGCCGGATTGGCGCGCCCCGCGACGCAGGCGCAGGCCCGGGCCGTTGCCATCGTCCTCGAGGAACTGGATGCCGGCTTCCTCGAAGGCGAGGCGCATGGCCGCCAGATCCTGTCTCTGCGGTACCCGACCGCCCTTTTCGAACTCGGCGATGATAACTTTCGGCACGCCGGACCGCTTCACCAGATCGGCAATTTCGAAATCCAGGAGGGCGCGGGCGGCGCGGCTGAGGGAAGGGGTGAGGGACATTGTAAACGCCTCATACGGATGAACAGGCCTATATTTGGCAACAACCGGCCTTAACACCAGATGTAGGAATCTGTGAGACGTTCGGCCAGTTCATCCCCCAACATCGCAGGAAAGAGTTTCCGTGCCTGATGTGATTTCTGAATCGGATTCGATGCTGTAGAGGAGGGCCCTGACTTTTCAAGGAAGGACACTCCCATGGTCAAGCGTCTTCATCCCGGCCCGCGTTTCTGCAAGGCGGTCGTCGCCAATGGCGTCGTCACCACGGCCGGCATCACCGCAGCCGATACCAGCGGCGACACCTCGGCGCAGACCGCCGACATCCTGGCGCAGATCGATGCCCTGCTGGCCGAAGCCGGCAGCTCCAAGGCGAACCTGCTCACGGCCAGCATCTGGCTGCGCGACATCGCTCATTTCGGCCAGATGAACGCGGTCTGGGACAAGTGGGTCGACATGAACAACCTGCCTGTCCGCGCGACCGTGGAAGCGCGCCTGGCCCTGCCGGAACTGCTGGTCGAAATCCAGGTTACCGCGACGGCCTGATCGTCCTGGTCAAGGCGTACCGTGCAGGGAAGACCGCGCCTTTGCGGTTCCAGGCAAGTCCGTCAATAAAGGAACGAACTGGCTCGACCTTTGTCATTGCCGGGCTTGAACCGGCAATCCAGCTCCCTTCCAGGCGTCGAAGGCGGGGCCGCTGGATGCCCGGGACAAGCCCGGGCATGACAAAGGCGGCGTTCCAGCCACTTCCGGACAATGCACTGGCGAAAGCTGCTCCGACTTTTCGGCCCTAGCTCCGTGCCACCCTGGCATAGGCATTCGCGGACATCCATTCGCCATTCTCGATCGGGCGGCCAAGGAAGGCGCTGAAATAGCGTTTCATGTCTACCCTGTCGCTCGCCTCGGGATGTTCGGCCAGCATGCGCCAAGCCTGCATGACGTGGCCATGTGTGAAAATGGCGATGCGTTCGAGGCCGAGCGCTTCGATGCGGCGGGCGGTGGTTCGTACGCGCTCCAGCATCTGGGCAAAGGATTCGGCGCCCGGACCGTCAACCCGTTTGGGATCGGCAAGATGCCAATAGGCGTCCACCAGCGGGCGCCGCTGCTCCATCGTGGTGTTCGCGCAGCGAACGGGCGACAGATAGGTGAATTCCTGCACCGGCCAGGTTTCGATCGGCACCGCCGCAAAACGCTCGGCCGTCGGCGCCGCCGTTTGACGCGCTCGCAGATAGGGTGACACGACAATCAGTTCCGGGGCTCGTTCGAATTTGGCCGCTATCACGCGCGCCTGTTGCCAGCCGGTTTCGGTAAGCGGCGCCGAAGAGGCGTCCTTGCTGGCAGCCCCGGCATTGGCGGTGCTTTCGCCGTGGCGGATCAGCCAGAGTTCACGCGCCATGCCGCCTCCAGGCAACCCGCAACGGAACGGATCTCACTCGAACACTTCAAATGGACGTCGAAGCCGATCTTCCCGGTTGACCTGGCGGGCGTTGAGCTTGAGTTCACAGCCACCGCAAATGTCCGGGCGAGCCGTGAAAGCCTTGGACGCCTTGTCTTTCGCATCCGGTGTCCATTGCGAGGCGGAATTTCCCAACGCAGGAGCCTTGCCGGCCATGGCGGCCGGCTTCTTATGTTTGGGCTGCTCCACCGTCAGATCAGGCGGCGCGAATTCCTCTGCCAGGACGGAGGTGCCCAGCAGTGGCAGGAGGAGGAGCGCGGTGCAGGCGGACAGCTTCATGAGGAGCCCCAACGTCAGGCATTGCCGGCACGACAAGGTCGGACGAGTCGATGGCAATATTTTAGCATAGCATGCCCTCGACAAGGGGATAGAGGCTCTCGCCAAGGGGCTCCTGTGACGAGGTTCTTGCCTTGTCCCCGGCCTTGTGGCTTGCTCCGCCGCAAGAAATGACAAGGAGCGACCTATGCCTGATCCGACACTATGGGGACTTTTCGTTCTCGCATCGATCACGCTGCTGCTGACCCCAGGACCGGCAGTGCTCTTCATCGTGGCGCGCTCGGTCGAACGAGGCAAGGTCGCGGGCCTGGTCTCGGTCCTCGGCATCCATCTCGGCACCATCGTCCACATCGTCGCTGCCGCGGTCGGGCTGTCTGCCCTGATCGTTTCCTCGACCCTTGCCTTTTCCGTGGTCAAGTATCTGGGCGCGGCCTATCTGATCTGGATCGGCATCCGTACGCTGATGGCGCCGGATCTGCCTCTGGAGATCTCTGCCAAGTCGACCAAGCCGCTGCATCGGCTGTTTCAGGAAGGCTTCATCGTCAATCTGTTCAATCCGAAGACGGCGATCTTCTTCCTGGCCTTCCTGCCGCAGTTCGTCGACCCGGCGCGCGGCGGCTTGCATTGGCAGGTCCTCGTGCTCGGCTTCACCTTCATGGGGCTTGGCATGCTGAGCGATGCCATGTTCGCCCTGGCAGCCGGCGCGGCCGGGGATTTCCTGCGCCGCAGCCGCCGCTTCCTGCGGTTCCAGCGCTGGTTTGCCGGCCTGTCCTTCATCGGCCTGGGCGTGACGGCGGCGCTCGTTTCACGCAAGTAGGAATGCCCTAGCGGGCGCCATGGCCCCGGAGATGGCAGGTCAGCGCCATGGCGATACAGTGCCGGAGGGGCGCATCGGGCGGCGGCGTCGCGGGATCGAACAACAAGGCGCGCCGGCCTTCATAGGTGAATATATCGGGGTAATGCGAGCGGTAAAGCTCGACGAGCCGGGTCTGGCAGGGCACGTAGAGCGCATAGCAATTTTCCGATCGCCGGTGGGCGTTGATCCGAATGGTGGTGCCGACCCGTTTGCGTACGGGATGGTAGGCGGGCTCGCCCCATTTCAAGGTTTCCACCATGCCGCCGAGCTCGGGCAAACTGGAACCGACCTCGAGGATCATCTCGCGCAGCCCGAGCACGGGCTGGCAAAGGCGCTGCGGCAGGGCCGCGAAGGCCGACGATATGGTGGCATCGGCGAAAGGCAGTATGGGCAAGGTCGTCTCCGCTCAGAGACCGGCATGGTAGGATATCGGCCTTGATCCGGCTTGCCAAAACAGGGCCGTCGCGCGCATCGAGGCGGCCTCTTATCGATTTCGTCGATGGATAGGTTCTAGAGATGGCGACTATTCGTGCGCGTCATCCCATGACAGCATTCCGGCCTTCGGCACGTTGTCTACCGTGGCGTCAAGACGGATTGAGTAAGCGCGAGGCTGCATCATGGGCGAGTTGATCGACGGGCAATGGCATCGCACCGCCCCGGCCAAGCTGATGGCCGACGGCAGGTTGAAGCGGCCGCCCTCGGTGTATCGGAACTGGATTTCGTCCCAGGCGGACGCGGCCTTCAAGGCCGAGGCTGGGCGCTATCATCTCTATGTCTCACTGGCCTGCCCCTGGGCCCATCGCACCCTGATCATGCGCAGCCTCAAGGGGCTGGAGAGGTTGATCGGCATCTCCGTGGTCAACTGGTTGATGGGAGAGGACGGCTGGAGCTTCGATCCCGGGCCCGGCGTCGTGGCGGATAATGTGAACGCTGTCACCAAGCTTCACGAGCTCTATACGCTGGGGGATCCCGGCGCCACCACGCGCGTCACCGTCCCCGTGCTTTGGGACAAGGCAAGCCGGCGCATCGTCTCCAACGAATCGGCCGAGATCATCCGCATGTTCAATTCGGCTTTCGATGGCATTGGTGCCAGCCCCGGCGACTACTATCCGGCCGAGCTGCGCGCGGAGATCGATGCCGTCAACGAACGCGTCTATGAAAGCCTCAACAATGGTGTCTACAAGGCGGGCTTCGCCACCACGCAGGCCGCCTATGAGGAGGCGGCGAAAGCCGTCTTCGAAACCTTGGACTGGCTGGAGCACCGGCTTGAACGCCAGGCATTCCTGCTGGGCGAACGCATCACCGAGGCCGACATCCGCCTGTTTACGACATTGCTGCGCTTCGACCCGGTCTATCATGGCCACTTCAAATGCAACCGGCGCATGATCACCGACTACCCTGCACTTTGGGACTATACGCGGGCGTTTCATCAGCATCCGCTTATTCGGCCGACCATCGCCATGGATCACATCAAGAGGCACTATTATGCCAGCCACCCCTGGATCAATCCGAGCCGTATCGTGCCTCTCGGCCCCGATCTCGACTATGATGTCCCCATCTCCGGTTTGCGCGCCTCGGCGGCCCGGGCCGCGTAATGTCCCTCAACGGGCTCGATTGCTCTTTACCGCCGGTTCGTCCGGCATCCTGGCGAAGGCTTCGCGCAAATGATCGGCGAGCAGCCCCGCCGCCCGCGTCAGGCCGGGGCCGGCATGGAGCCTGATCTCGGCGCCGGGCAGGGCGGGTAGGCCTTCTTCCGGCGACAGGCTTTGCAAGCTGCGCGGCAGGAAGCTCGATTTCACCACCGTGACCGCCAGTCCCCGGGCCGCAATCGCTTCTACTGTCGCCAGATTATGGGACACGAAAGCCAGCCGCCACGGCCGCTGCGCGGCATCAAGGGCCTCGATTGCCCATTTACGGAAGAGACAGCCCATCGGATAGAGTGCCACCGGGAGAGGATCGATGAGCCAGGCCCGGTGCGCCGTGCTGGCTGCCCAGACCGGCTGCTCCAGCCGCAGCAATTCGCCGTCCTCATGCCCCCGGGCATGCATGGCGATGACGAGATCATAGCTTTCGCCGAGGCGGCCGAGCATGGTGCTGGTCAGGCCGGTTTCCATCTCGACATGAATACGCGGATAGAGGGTGAGGAAGCGCGCCAGCAAGGCGGGCAGAACGTGGCTTCCGTAATCATCCATTACACCCAGCCGCACGCGGCCCTCGAGCCGATGTTCGCGAAGCCTGCCGACCGCCTCCTCGTTCAGGGCGAGGATGCGCCGCGCATAGGTGAGCAGGCTTTCACCGGCCTGGGTCAACTCGACCGTGGTGGTGTTGCGACGGAACAACTCCGCGGCGACCCGCATTTCGAGACGCCGAATCTGCATGCTCACGGCTGATTGCGTGCGATTGAGCCGCGCGGCCGCCCGCGTGAAGGAGCTATGGTCGGCCACGGCCAGAAAGGCTCTCAAGAGATCAGGATCGAGCAACGGCAATGTCATCACACATCATGATGATGCCTATGCGAGAAATGCAATTTCCTTGTGAGTACCCTCCTGGCACTCCAAGCAGCATTGTGCTTCGTGATGGTGGGCCTGGAAGGTTGCCTGTCAGAGACCCGTTCCTTCGGGCCTATGCACAAGGCAGGATGGCAGCGACCAGGCAGGGCATCCTGCGTGCTCTAGACAGCTCTGCTCTTCCCGCTCGCTTTCCATAGGTGGGGAAGGCTCCTTGATAATTCGTTCGGAACCCGGGATAAACTCGTCGAGACAGGTGAACTTCCGGAAAGGGAAGCCATGGACGGAGCATATTTATCGGCTTTGGCGGCCCTTGCCGGATCGAGTATCGGCGCATTCGCATCCTTTGCAACGACGTGGCTCAATCAGAGTTATCAGCAAAGAGTTCAGCGTCTTTCCAACGAAATGTCACGGCGAGAAAGAATATTTGGAGAATTTATTGACGAGGCATCGAAAGTATACGGCGATGCTATGGAGAATAATTTAACCGACTCGGGGAAATTGGTTAAACTTTACTCCATTAAAAATAGAATGAAGTTATTTTCGGGAGACGAGGTGATCGCCAGGGCCGATGAAGTTCTGGAAACCATCGTCAACAGATATTCTTCAGAGAAGGTCGATTTTTCTCATCTGGACGCCAAGAAGCTCCCGGAATACGACCTTTTGTATGGTTTTACAGAAGCGTGCCGGAAGGAAATCGTTCGCTATTAATCGGAAAATAGCAGGCAGGAATGGCCTCCGTCAGCTCGTGGCTTCTTGGCCCAGCGTTGAGCAGGTCGATTTGCGAGCTCCGCCGAACCGCCAGGCGTCGAAAGCCCATGGGACAACCGCAAGGATGGTGCGGGCATCTGATTCGCAGTGCCACGGATGCGGAAGGCAACTCAACATACCGCAATCGAGTGGTCATCACATTCCGTGATGATATTCATCAGACAAATGCAATTCTCTCGAACGGTGTGCCTGCGCTATCCGTGCTCGTGACCACGCAGCGGGAGCAGGGGTAATGTGGGGTGTTCTGGCGGCCATCCTGTCGAGCGGCATCGGGGGTACCGCCGTGGTCGCCACGCGGTCGCTCTCGAGGACGATCGACCCGATCACGCTTGGCGCACTGCGTTTCGGCCTCGGCTTCCTCTTTCTCCTGCCCGTTGCATGCCTGCGCCGCGAAGCCTGGCCGCCGCGTCGCGACTGGCCGGGCGTGGTCGGGCTGGGCCTCTTGTTCTTTGGACTGTTCCCGATCCTGTTCAATGCGGCGCTCTATTTCACCACGGCAGCGCGCGGCGCCATTGCCTTGTCGGCGTTACCGGTCTTGACCATGCTGGCGGCCTCGGCTCTGCGCGCCGAGACCATGAATGCCCGCAAGGTCCTGGGTGTCCTGGTGACCATGTCCGGGGTGACGCTCGCGCTGCTCTCGGGCCTCTCCACAGCACCGCCGGGGGCCTGGCGGGGCGACCTCCTGATGCTCGGGGCGGCGCTTGTCATGGCTCTTTATACGATCTGGTCCCGGTCTTTCATCGCTCGTTCGGGACCCGTTCGTTTCACGTTGACAGCGATGGGTATCGGCGCGCTCTGCCTCGTCTCGGTCGCGGCAATCGGCGGAGGATTGACCAATCTTCGCTGGCTCCCGTCGGAAGCCTGGCTTGCCGCCGGCTATCTCGGCATTGTCGGCAGCGCGCTGGTCTTCTTCCTATGGTCTTTCGCAGTCACCCATACGACGCCGACGCTGGTGGCGATCGCGGTGGCGGTCAATCCGATCACCGCCAGTCTGGCGGGAGACCTATTCCTCGGAGAAAGGCTTGGCTGGAACTTCGCAGCAGGTCTTGGCCTGGTCTGCCTCGGCATCGTCATCGCCGCGACCAAGTCCGGTTTGCGGCCGGAACGGCCATTCAGCGAGAAACGTCGGTCTCGCCTCCGAACACGACCCCGCGATTGAACTGGTAATTATAACCCGCATGAGCCCCGAAACTGGAACCGAGGTCCGAGGAGGATCGGCTGTTGCCATCCGTGCTCAATTTCGACCTGCCCTGGGACAGGCCGGCATGACCGCCGGCATAAAACCCCGTCCAATCATAGGGGCCTGACGCCTTCTTGGAATCCAAGGGCGGCGGAGCGAATTTGTTCTCCTTGAGAGCAAATCCATCGGCGAAGGCAGAACCGGCAAACAGCAGCAGGGCGCCAGTAGCGATGGCAAGGGTCTTCATGGTCGTCTCCGGCAATTCGGCTGGTTGGTCGCAAAATCTACAGAAGAATGCGACCGAATGAAGATCACACTCGCATGAGAGGCCCCGAGGAGACTGCCAACATGCCCTCGCAATATCCTCAGACTTTGCGATGGAGGCGCAGAGGCTTGGTTGCTTCGCGCACCACGGTGCCCTTCGCCTCGAGATCGAGTTGAACGGCTTTCAGCCACCAGCCGGCCTTCGCGCCGCCCGGAAAGAGAGCCTGCGACAGCAAGGGCAACAAATGCTGCTTGGCTTCGGCTACCGTCAGGCCAGGCGAGGTTTCGGGCAAGACGGCAAGGAGCGCCGTTTTCATCGCCTCATACTTGGCCTTGTCGACACGAACGACATGCCCGGGTGACACCACGTTCTGGATCGCAATCTTCTCAACCGGCATAGTGACCAACCCCGCCTTTCACATAATCGATCTTCGGCGCCCGAAAACCCATAGCGATCCAGGCCGAAAGCAGCTTCCACATGAAACGTCCCGAATGCGAGGCGTAGCTGGGCATGTCGTCTTTGCGTTCGAAGCCGGCTCTCCGATCCCCGGTCATCACCCGCATTTCCAGGGCGGGTCGATCGCTGGCGGCAAAGCGCTGCCTGTAGAGGCTCAGCCAGTGCCCTTTTTCGAATTCGAGAAACATGGGAGCGTTGCAACAATGCGCCAGGACACGCCGGGTCTTGGCGGTAGGCGTCAGCCGGTATTCACGCAGCAACTCGGCTCCCGCGATGCAACGAACTCTGTCCTTTCGGTAGAGCGCGAAGGCTGTGCCACCGTCGTCCTCCGCCATCCCAGGCGCCCCTGGCAGGGCCTCAATGCGTTCCCTAGCGGTACGGCAACTCGTGCAATGGCAGACAGCGGTGACGATGGGGGCGTCGGCCGCTTCGAGCACGACCTGTCCGCACAGACAGGTGAGAGGGAGAGCCCTTCCATGCAGGTGCGCCATAACCTTGTCCCCCCGGGTCGCTTCATTAACTAGACTGTACCGTCCAGTTTGATTTGTCAATCCAGATGGTCTATTCGCGAACCGGTGCTATCCAGGGACAGGGGGCATGGCGACCATGAGCAACGGCGCAAGAATTCGGGTCGAGCGTACACGCAAAAGCATCGTTGCGGCGGCAACCGACCTCTTCCTCAAGCACGGCTTCCTGGCCACCAACATGGATGAGATCGCGGCGACGGCCGATGTGTCGAAGCAGACCGTCTATGCCCATTTCCAGAGCAAGGAGACGCTGTTCCTCGAAATAGCGAGCGGCATGACGGGGCAGGCCGGCGACGAGTTGCAGGAACAGGTCGCCGATCCGCCCGACGATCTCCCGATCGAGAAATTCCTGCTCGAATTCGCCGAACTTCAGCTCGCATTGGTGATGACACCGCGCCTGCTGCAATTGCGGCGCCTGGCGATCGCCGAGGCCGAGCGTTTTCCCGACCTCGGCAAGGTGCTTTACGAGCGCGGCCCGATGCGCTCGATCAACCGGCTGGCGACGATATTCGCACGCTATGTCGAAAGGGGCCTCATCCGTACATCGGACGTTCGAGCCGCCGCCGCCTTCTTCAACTGGCTGGTGATGGGGGGACCGGTCAACGATGTCATGCTCCTGGGCAATGGAGCTATACCGAAGCCGAACGTGCTGCGAGCCCATGCCGGAGAGGCGGTTCGCATCTTCCTGGCTGCCTATCAGGTCGACGCCAAGGGGTGAGCCCGGGGCGCCGCCCCGGTTATGCCGCGAAGCTCGACCGACAGCCCTAGTCGTGCCTCAACCGCGCCGATGCGTGATCCAGCCGCCCCAGAACAGGCTCGAGAAGAACAAGGTCGGCTCCTCGAAGCCGGCCTGCGTCAACATCTCAGCCACATCTTGGTCGGAAGCAGGCGGATCGGCCCCTTGCCGGATCTTGCCCAGCTTTGCCTCGATCTCGTCGGCCGATGCTCCATGCATACGCCAGCGCTCGCCCCAGGCCGCCAGGAACAGCGGCCTGCTCGCGTAGGCATGCCGGTTGCCGGCCAGGATGAGAGGTGCCCCAGGCTTGAGACGGGCCGCCAACGCCTTGAGGATGTCTTGCTTGGCGGAAAGGCCGCGCAAGTGGTGCAGAACGCCGATCAAACTCGCGGCGTCATAGACGGCCTCCTCCGGCAGAGCCGCAAGCTCACCCAGCATGGGCGTCGCTCGCGCCGTGAGGCCGGCCTCGCCGACAGCGGCCATCGCGAGTTCGAGCATGGGAGCCGAAGGATCCACGGCGGTAAAGTGCCAGAGGGGCTCGAGGCGGGCCGCCGAGATGATTTCCTGGGCGGTGCCGCCGGCTCCAGCCACCAGAACCCGTGCGGCGCGGCCAGGGCCCAGATCGGCGGCGAGCAGGCAGGCGCCGAGTTCGTGGCACGCATCGTAGCCCGCAAGGGCGATACGGCTTTGGACCGCATATTCGGCGGCCCGGCCGGTATCGAATTTTGCGGCTGCCGTGTTTCCGGTCTCGATCATGATCTTCTCCCTGAACAACGCTCCTTTGCTTGGGAGAAGCGATGCCGGGAAGGCCGCTTCTTATGCTGGTATAAAAGCTGACAGCGGCCGGCCCACGTCAGTCGATTGCCTTCAATTCTTAGCAAAGCTCTCGGCCAGCCAGGACCGCATCATCGCATAGGATCTCGCGGCGGCCTTGGCATCGTAGCGGCAATTGCCGGTCTTGCCGGTTGCCTCGGTTTCCGTGAAGCAATGCACGGCATGGCCGATCTCGACAAATTGCCAGTCGGCCGGGCTGCCCCGCATCTCTTCGGTGAATTTGGGCACGTCCGGAATGGTGGCGGTATCGTCGGCCCCGTTGATGGCGAGCACGCGTGCCTTGATGGTCTTGGCCAGCGCCGGGTCGTCGGTGCCGAGGCCGCCATGGAAGGAGATCACCGCCTTCGCGTCGGCGCCACTGCGCGCCAAGTCGAGCACGGCACTGCCGCCGAAGCAAAAGCCGATCGCCGCCAACCGGGACTGGTCGATCGGTGCATTAGTGGTGTTGACCTTCAACTGCTCGAAAGCCTTGTCGATGCGTTTGCGCATCAAGGCGCGGTCGCCATAGAGCGGGGCGATGGCAGCCTTCGCTTCCGTGTCATTCTTGGGGCGGACACCCTCGCCATACATGTCGGTGAGCAGGATGACATAGTCCTTGCCCGCAATCTTCTTGGCCTTCTCGATGGCGGTGTCACCCACGCCATACCAGTTGGGCACCATGACCAGGCCGGGGCGCTTGGCCTTGGGGGCATCGTCATAGATCAGCAGGCTCTTGAAGGTCGTGCCATCCAAGGTCCAGTCGACCGGCTTGACCACCATCTTGGCGAAGGCGGGCGTGACAACGAAAAGCGCAAGCAAGGGCAGAACGAGACGGGTAAAGCGCATGGGATGTCCTCTCGACGGCGGATGAAACCTTGTCGGGCCATCATGCTATCAGAGCAAGCCGGCTTTCAAACCTGCCTGGCGATGGTCCCGATCACATTGACGAGAAGCCGTGCCGCCGTGAGCGCCGACAGGCCGCTTTCATCGGCGGGCGGATAGAGCTCGACGAGATCGAAGCCGGCGATCCTGGCTCGCTTGCCGAGGCCGGCGATCAGGTCGATCACCTGGGTATAGCTGAGGCCGCCCGGCGTGCGGGCCGCCACCCCGGGCAAGATACCCGGATCGAGGCCATCGCAATCGAGGGTGACGACGACCTGCGCTCCAGCAGGAATGTGCCGAAGCGCAGCCTCGATGCCTCGGGCGTGAATCTCGCGAACAGTCACCAGATGGCTGCCATAGCTTCGGGCTGCCTCGATTTCCGCCAGGCGGGCACTGCCGACGCCGCGCATGCCCACCTGCACGATGCCGGCGACGTGCCCCATCTCGCTCGCGCGGCGCATCGGGCTGGAATAGCCATGGCGCTCGCCATGCAATTCGTCGCGCCAGTCGATATGCGCATCGATCTGCAGGATCCAGATCGGGCCGCGATCGGCAAAGCCGGCAAGAAAGGGAATGGGGATGGAATCATCGCCGCCAAGCAGGAGGGGGATGGCGCCTGCCGCAAGGATCTCGCGCGTCTTCGCCTCGATCCGGTCCCGGTTCGCGGCATTGTCGCGCATGACGGTCTCGATATTGCCGACATCGACGCATGAAGCGGGTTTGCCATCGAAGAGCGGCCCGCCGAGGTCGAAATCCCAATGCTCGACCAGACCGGCATCCTCCTGGCTGGCGGCGCGGATGGCGTCCGGCGCCAGGGCATAGGGAGCACTGTCCTTGACGGGATAGGTGCTGCCATGGCCGGCCCCGAAGATCACCATTCGGGGCTTGCGGTCGCCGGCAAGGCGGGCGGGAAAATCCAGGAAGGTGGGCATGGCGGTCATTGGGGTCCAATCCTGCGACGGCAGTTCAAGAGATGGTGCCCTCGATGATCTCGAGCGGGAATCCCGTCTGCTTGATGGTTTTGGTGACGATATAGGTGAAATAGCGGTCGATACCGATCTCAGCCTCGAGCAAGCCGTCGATCAGGCGCTGGTAGGAATCGATATCGGTGGTCACCACGCGCAGGAGATAGTCGATGCCGCCGCCCACGGCGTCGCAAGCGACTATGGCCGGCTCGCGCATGACGGTGGCTTCGAATCGCTGGAAATCCGCCTGGCGATGGCTCTTGAGCGTGATCTCGACCAGCACGGTGGCAAAGCGACCCAACCGCGCGGCGTCGATGACAGCGCCGTAGCGTGCGATCGCACCGGCTTTTTCCAGACGGCGCAGCCGCTCCCAGCACGCGGCGGCCGACAGGCCGGCCTCGGTGGCGAGGTTCAACTTGGTGATGCGGCCATCGCGCTGCAGGGCCGCGAGGATCTTCAGATCGATCTTGTCGAGTTTCAACATGGCGCCGGCGAATGGATTGGTATAATACGGATAGGCTTGGGTATTGTGTCAGGACAATTTCATGTCGCTCTCCAATTCTGACCGGTTCGGACGATTTGTCGAATCGCGCGCGCCTCTTGCGGCGGCGGCAGAATGGCGACCAGTCCTACCGCGCCGCAAGGGCGTGACCAAGCACAAGCTGCTGACCGACCTGATCATCGCGGATGTCGAGGCCGAGATACTCAAGCCGGGAACGCGCATGCCGACCCATCGCGATCTTGCTCACGCCCTCAAGGTTTCGGTGCAGACGGTCAGCATCAGCTACAAGGAAGCGGAAAGGCGCGGGGTTCTGCGGGGCGAAGTCGGGCGGGGCACCTTCGTGCGGGACCGGGTTACCGAGCGCGCCGAGCGCTTCATGCTCGACCGCTCCCCCGGCCAGACAGCCGACCTCTCCATCATCCGCGCCGTCTACACCGAAGCGCATGAGCGCGCCTCGCGGCAGGTGATGGCGCGCCTGAGCGACGGAGACAACAGCGCCTTCATGCGCACCTGCCGCCCAATTGCCGGGCTCGACCGTCACCGGGGCGCGGCCAGGATCTGGCTGCGCGGGCTCGGCGTGGAGGCGGAAGCCGATCGCATCCTGATCACCAATGGCGCGGCCCACGGCCTCTTCCTGGCCGTGGCATCGGTGGTCCATCCCGGTGACCTCGTGCTCACCGAAAACCTGACGGATCACGGCATCATTGGGCTGGCCACGTTGCTGGGCTTCACCCTGCGTGGATTGCCAACGGATGCCGAAGGCATACTGCCCGAGGCCCTTGAGGCCGCCTGCGCATCCGGGGGCGTCAAGGCGATGGTCCTCATTCCCTCACTGGGAAACCCGACCAGTCACGTGGCCGGCGCCGGACGCCGGCGGGAGATTGCCGACATCGCTGCCCGCTATGGCATCTTCGTGATCGAGGACGAGGTCTACAAACCCCTGCTCGATGAGCCCTTGCCCTCGATCGCCCAGATGCTGCCGGAACTCGGCTTCTTCGCGACGTCGATGACCAAGTCCGTGATGACCGGACTGCGCGTCGGCTATCTCGTGGTGCCGCCGGCCTATTCGATCCGTGTCGGCAGCATCATGCGGGTGACGAGCTGGAGCGCCACCAACCTGCCGGCCGAAATAGCCTCGCTCTGGATCGAGGACGGCACCGCCCAGGCCCTTGTCGGCCTGCAGCGCCAGGAAGCACGTGCGCGCCAGGCCATCGTGACCCAGGTGCTCGGAGACATCGTTGCTTCCAGTCACCCACTCTCGCTTTGCGCCTGGCTGAAGGTGCCGCCCCGTTGGACGGAGGAAGGGTTGGTGCGCGCTCTTGCCCAGCGCGCCATCGCGGTCACGCCTTCCGACCCCTTCGTTGCCGGCGAGCTTGGCGCCGGCGGCATCCGCGTCTGCCTCGGCGGACGGTTGTCGCATGCCGCGCTGGCGGAGACGCTCGCCTCGGTGCGGGCCACTTTCGAACAGTTGCCGCCCGTGTTCGACGCACGGTTGATCGGCTGAGGCAGATCTGTATCATTACAATATAGTAATTGACATGATTTTTGTATCGTAACACCATCCCGTCCAAGCCAGGAGGGGTGGGTTCGATGCCAGTCGCGGTCACCATCGACGAGATCAAGAGCGCCCGTGCGAGGATCGCCGGGCATGTGGTCCGCACGCCGCTGCTTCATGCCCCCTCCCTGTCGCAAGACGGTTCGCCGGTTCATCTCAAACTGGAGACGCGCCAGACCACCGGTTCCTTCAAGCTGCGCGGCGCGACCAATGCCGTCCTCTCCCTCGACGCGTTTGCCCCAAAGGGTGCCGCGGGGATCGTCACCGCCTCGACCGGAAATCATGGCCGCGCGGTCGCCCACGCTGCCAAGGTGCAGGGCATCCGGGCGGTGGTGTGCATGTCGCAACTGGTGCCGGCAAACAAGGTCGAGGCCGTCCGCTCGCTCGGCGCTGAGGTGCGTATCGTCGGCCATTCCCAGGATGACGCGCAGGAAGAGGTCAACCGGCTGGTGGCCGAGGAAGGCCTTGCTGAAATCCCACCCTTCGACCACCCGGCCGTGATCGCCGGGCAGGGAACGATCGGGTTCGAAATCATCGAGGACCTGCCGGAGGTCGAACTGGTGCTGGTGCCGCTGTCGGGCGGTGGGCTGGCAGGCGGGATCGCCGCAGCCGTCAAGACGCTCCGGTCTCGGGCCAAGGTCATCGGCATTTCGATGGAACGGGGCGCCGCCATGCATGCCAGCCTGCTGGCGGGCAAGCCGGTTGAGGTCGAGGAATTGCCGACACTGGCGGATTCCCTCGGTGGGGGCATCGGGCTCGCCAATCGCTACAGCTTCGGCCTATGCCGCGATTTCCTCGATGAAGTCATCCTGCTGAGCGAAGAGGAAGTGGCGGCTGGGATCCGGCATGCCTTCGCCGCCGAGGGCGAAATCGTCGAAGGAGCCGCGGGCGTCGGTATCGCCGCTTTGCTGGCCGACAAGGTCAGGCCGTCGGGACCGACGGCGATCGTGGTGTCCGGCCGCAATATCGACCCGGGCCTTCATCGTCGCATCGTCGAACAGGGAGTGGCGGCATGATCGTGCTGACCGAAGCCGAATTGCGCCGCTGCGTGGCGCTGGATGCGGATGCCGTCGATTGCGTCGAGCGGGCTTTCCTGGCTCTCGCCACGCAAGCGGTGGCGATGCCGCCGATCCTCAGGCTCGATATCCCCGAATATCGCGGCGAGGTAGACGTCAAGACGGCCTATATTCCAGGCGTCGAGGGTTTTGCCATCAAGATCAGCCCGGGTTTCTTCGACAATCCCCAACTCGGCCTTCCCAGCCTCAATGGCCTGATGGTGCTGCTGAGCAGCCGGACCGGTCTGGTCGAAGCCCTGCTGCTCGACAATGGCTATCTCACGCAGATCCGCACAGCTGCGGCAGGCGCCGTCGCCGCCCGTCATCTCGCACGGGCCGATGCCCGCATAGCCGCCATCATCGGTGCGGGCGAACAGGCCCTGCTGCAACTCGAGGCGCTCAGCTGGGTGCGTCCGATCAGCGAGGCCCGGCTCTGGGCTCGCAACGCCGCCAAGGCCGCGACTGCCGCCCAAGACCTGTCGCAGCGCCTCGGTATCCCGGTCGTGCCTGCCAGCAGCGTCGAGGGTGCCTGCGCCGGGGCCGATGTCATCGTCACCACCACACCGGCCGAAACCCCGATCCTCAAGGCCGAATGGCTCTCGCCCGGGCAGCATGTCACGGCGATGGGCTCGGATTCCGAGCACAAGAACGAGGTGGATCCAGCCGTCTTCCGCAAGGCTGTTTATGTCGCCGACAGTCTCGCGCAGACAAGGCGGCTTGGCGAACTCGCCCATGCCATCAAGGCGGGAACCGTCGGAGCCGATGCGGTGTTTGCCGAACTGGGACAGGTGATCGCCGGCACGGCCAAGGGGCGTCGGAGCGATGCCGACATCACGCTTTGCGACCTGACCGGCACCGGCGTGCAGGATACCGCCATCGCCACGCTCGCTTTTCAGCGGGCCGCCGCCGCCGGAGCCGGCCAGACTTTCGAGACAATCAAGGGAAAATGACGGAATGATTGTGCCCACGCTCAATTTTAGCCGCGAGGAATATGCGGAGCGCCTGGCCAAGACGCGAGCGGCCATGGCCAAGGCGGATATCGATCTGCTTGTTGTCACCGACCCTTCGAACATGCACTGGCTTACCGGCTATGATGGCTGGTCCTTCTATGTCCATCAATGTGTTCTCGTCGCCGGCGAGGGAGAGCCCGTGTGGTTCGGCCGGGGACAGGACGCCAACGGCGCCAAGCGCACGGCCTGGCTCGCCCACGACAATATCGTCGGCTATCCCGATCACTATGTGCAGTCCACCGAACGCCATCCGATGGATTACCTCTCGGGCATCATCGAGCAGCGCGGCTGGGCCAAGGGTACGATCGGCGTCGAAATGGACAATTACTGGTTCAGCGCCGCCGCCTATGCCTCGCTGGTCCGGCATTTGCCCAATGCCCGCTTCAAGGACTGCCTGTCGCTGGTCAACTGGCAGCGGGCGATCAAGAGCCAAACCGAAATCGACTATATGCGCAAGGCGGGCCGCATCGTCGAAGCGATGCACCAGCGCATCCTCGACAAGATTGAGCCCGGCATGCGCAAGAGCGATCTCGTCGCCGAGATCTATGATGCCGCCATTCGGGGCGTCGACGGTTTCGGCGGCGACTATGCCGCCATCGTGCCCCTGTTGCCGTCGGGCGAGGAAGCCTCCGCGCCGCACCTGACCTGGAACGACCTGCCGATGAAAAGCGGGGAGGGAACGTTCTTCGAGATCGCGGGCTGCTACAGGCGCTATCATTGTCCGCTATCGCGCACCGTCTTCCTCGGCAAGCCGACCCAGGCCTTCGTCGAGGCCGAAAAGGCGACCGTGGAGGGAATGGAGGCCGGGCTTGCGGCAGCCAAGCCCGGCAATACCTGCGAGGATATCGCCAACGCCTTCTTCGCGGTGCTGAAGAAGTACGGCATCGTCAAGGACAACCGCACCGGCTATCCGATCGGCCTGAGCTATCCGCCGGACTGGGGCGAGCGCACCATGAGCCTGCGGCCGGGCGATCGCACCGAGCTGCGGCCCGGCATGACCTTCCATTTCATGACCGGAATCTGGCTTGAGACCATGGGCCTGGAGATTACCGAGAGCATCCTGATCACCGAAAACGGCGTGGAATGCCTCGCCAATGTGCCGCGCCAACTCTTCGTGAAAGCATGAACGCCGATCCGATCCTGCGCCCGTCACCTATCAGCGCCAGCGTCGATTTCGACGCTGACGGCATCCAGCATGGCCATCTGCGCCTGCCCTGGAGCCGGGACGATTCTGCCTGGGGATCGGTGATGATCCCGGTCACCGTGGTGAAGCGTGGCGAGGGGCCGACGGCCCTTTTGACCGGCGCCAATCATGGCGACGAATATGAGGGGCCGATCGCCTTGTTCGACCTCGCCCGCACGCTTACGGCGGAGGCAGTGAACGGGCGCGTCATCATCGTGCCTGCCCTGAACTACCCGGCCTTTCGGGCTGCCAGGCGCACCTCGCCGATCGACAAGGGCAATCTCAATCGTAGCTTTCCCGGACGCCCGAACGGCAGCGTCACCGAGAAGATCGCCGATTATGTCACGCGCTGCCTGCTGCCTCTGGCCGACATCGTGCTCGATTTCCATTCCGGCGGGCGGACTCTCGATTTCCTTCCCTATGCCGCGGCGCACGAATTGCCTGACAAGGCGCAGCAAGATCGCTGCTTTGCCGCCGTGGCGGCTTTCTCCGCTCCCTGGTCGATGCGCATGATCGAGATCGATGCCGTCGGCATGTTCGACACCATTGCCGAGACAGCGGGCAAGGTCTTCGTCACCACCGAGCTCGGCGGTGGCGGCACCGCCACGGCGCGCTCGGCCGGCATCGCCAAGCGCGGAGTCGCCAATTTCCTCAGGCATGCCGGCATCCTGGCCGGGCAGCCTGTTGTCGGCGAGACGCGCTGGCTCGACATGCCTTCGTCTGACTGTTTCGGCTTCAGCCCGGAAGAGGGACTGGTCGAGTTCCTCAAGGATCTTGGCGAACCCGTCGTCAAGGGAGAAGTCTTCGCCCGTATATATCCGCTCGGCCATACCGGCCGCGCGCCCCATGAGCATCGGGCAGCGCTGGATGGCCTGCTGGCGGCCCGCCATTTCCCCGGCCTCGTCAAGGCCGGCGACTGCCTCTCGGTCATCGCAACGACCGAGGAACATGCCTGACAACCGACAATCGACCTGCCGGAACCAACCGGGTAGGCACCTTCACCAGACAGGAGAATGAGATGATGAAACTGCCCCGACTTGCCGGCCTCGCCGGATTGGCTCTCGCCATGAGCGTGGCCAGTGCCCAGGCCACGACGCTCGAAGAGGTCAAGAGCAACGGCTTCGTCCGCGCCGTCACGGCCAACGAAGTACCCTATGGTTTCACCAAGGAAGACGGCACGGCCGCCGGCATCGGTCCGGAAGTGGCTATCGCCGTCCTCAAGAAGATGGGTGTCAGCGAGATTGCCTGGACGGTCGCACCCTTCGGTACCTTGATCCCCGGCCTCAAGGCGCGGCGCTATGATTTCGTCGCGGCCGAGCAGAATATCTCGCCCGACCGCTGCAAGCAGGTTTCCTTTACCGAACCCAATTCCAGCTATGGCGAAGGCCTGCTGGTCAAGGCCGGCAATCCCAAGAAACTGACGACCTATGCCGATATCGCCAAGGACCCCACGCTCAAGGTCGCGGTGGTTTCGGGCGCCAACAATATCGACTTCCTGCGCGCTGTCGGTGTCAAGGATAGCCAGGTCGTCTTCATCCAGGCCAATGCCGATGCCATCGCCACGGTGAAGAGCCGGGCCGATGCCTATGCGGCCACCGAACTCACGGTCGCCAGCCTCGCCAAGGGGCAGACGGAGGTCGAACAGGTCAAGCCTTTCACCGATCCGGTCGTCAACGGCAAGCCGGTGCGCAACTATGGCGGCTTTGCCTTCCGCCCGGAAGACAAGGACCTGCGCGAGGCCTACAACGCTGCGCTCGTGGAGTTCCGCAAGAGCGATGAATACAAGGCGATCCTCACCAATTACGGGCTGAGCGAGGTCAGCATCAAGGCCGCTGCCGAAAAGAAGGTCGCCGATCTTTGCGCAGGCAAATGACAACGGACCCTTCCGACCCATCTCCAGAACTTCGCGTATACGCGTGGAATGATCGGGCCAAATGAGGCGCGTAGTCCTTCCCCGGTTTCGGGGAAGGTGTCGCTGCGCAGCAGCGACGGAAGGGGGAGAGTGGCGCCAATAGGGCCATAAACCCATAAGGTAGCGCCACCCGCCCCCATCCGGCCCGGCTTTGCCGGTCCACCTTCCCCGAATTCGGGGAAGGATTCTCGTGCTCTATCTTGATAGCTGAGCCTTTGCGCGCACGCTGGCCCGTGGAGGCAATGGCAAAGCCCATGAGTCCGGGCGTACAAAAAAAACGACGAGGGAGCCTCATGCACTGGATCTCTTATCTGCCCGCCCTTGGCAGGGGCGCGCTGATTACCGCCGAGATTACCCTGGCCTCGCTGGCCATTGGCGCTTTCCTGGCCTTTCTGGCTGGGATCGTCAGGGTCGAGGGGGGCCGCATCCTGTCCCTCATCGCACTTTGCTATACCGAGATCTTCCGCGGCACCTCGCTCCTGGTGCAGTTGTTCTGGTTCTATTACGCCCTGCCTCTCGTCGGTTTTTCCTTCTCGCCGGTGTCGACGGGCATTCTCGTGCTCTCGATGCATGTCGGTGCCTATGGTTCGGAGATCGTGCGGGCCGGCCTCAAAGCGGTGCCGCAACAGCAGCATGAGGCGGCGCGGGCCCTGAATTTCGGCCCGGTACACAAATTGCTGCACATCACGCTGCCCCAAGCCATCGTCGAGATGATGCCGGCCTTCGGCAACCTCGCCATCGAGACCTTGAAGCTCTCCTCGCTGGTGTCCTTCATCTCGATCGCGGACATGACCTTCCGCGCGCAGACCTTGCGCAACCTTACGCAGGACAGCACGACGATCTACACCCTCACTCTCGTCGGCTACTTCCTGATGTCGCTGGTGATCATGCTGGCCATGCGCTTCCTGGAACGCTTGGCGCGACGCGGCGGCGCCTTTCCGAAGGCGGTGCAATCATGATGTACGGTTTCGAATGGGATCCCTCGACGCCGTTGACCTATGCGCAGTCGATCCTGCCGATCCTGCTCATCGGCCTCACCGTGACGCTGCAGGCCGCCGCCGCGGGGTTCGCCATCGCCCTGGTCCTGGGCCTCGTCTTCGCCTTGATGCGGCGTAGCCGCTTTGCCGTGGTGAGCTGGGGGACCGCCTTCGTCGTCGAGTTCCTGCGCGACACGCCACTCCTGGTGCAGCTCTTCTTCCTCTATTATGTTCTGCCCGATTACGGCATTGCCTTGCCGGCCTTCCTGACGGGTGCCATCGCACTCGGCCTGCAATATTCGGCCTACACGTCGGAGGTCTATCGCGGCGGCATCGAAGCGGTGCCGCGCGGCCAGTGGGAGGCCGCCACTGCCCTCAACATGTCGCGCTGGCAACTCTACCGAAACGTCATCATTCCCCAGATGGTGCCGCGCATCCTCCCCACCATGGGCAATTACCTGATCGCCATGCTGAAGGAAACGCCGGTGCTCTCGGTGGTGACCGTGCTGGAAATGCTCGGCCTCGCCAACATGATCGGCGAGAACACCTTCGAATATCTGGTGCCGCTGAGCATGGTCGGCGTCCTCTTCCTCATCCTTACCCTGGTCTGTTCCGCCGGCGTCCATCGGCTGGAAAGGGCCTTGCCGAAAGCAGGGATACCGATGCGATGACCGCAAACGCCCAATCCGACATCATCCGCTTTTCCAATGTAAGCAAGCGCTTCGGCACGCTGACGGTCCTGCAGGATTTCGACTTCACCGTCGCGCCGGGAGAGAAGGTTTCGCTGATCGGTCCTTCGGGATCAGGCAAGACCACGGTGCTGCGTATCCTGATGACGCTCGAACCCTTTCAGGACGGCACGCTGGAACTTGGCGGCATCGGCTATCACGAACCCGGTGGCCACGGCCCCTTCAAGGCCAGCGAGCGGCATCTGCGCCAGATCCGCACCCAGGTCGGCATGGTGTTCCAGAGCTTCAACCTGTTTCCGCACATGACCGTATTGCGCAATGTGGTGGAGGCGCCCATCGCCGTTCTCGGCCTGAAGCGAGAGGAAGCGGAATGCCGGGCCCTCGATTTGCTCGGCATGGTCGGCATGGTCGACAAGAAGGATCACTTCCCAAGCCAGCTTTCCGGTGGCCAGCAGCAGCGTGTGGCCATTGCCCGCGCCCTCGCCATGCGGCCGCGCGTGCTGCTGTTCGACGAACCGACATCGGCCCTCGATCCCCAGCTCGTCGGCGAGGTTCTCGGCGTAATCCGCTCCCTGGCCAGCGAGCATGATCTCACCATGCTGCTGGTCACCCATGAAATGCGGTTTGCCCGCGAGGTTTCCGATCGCGTCTGCTTCTTCGACAAGGGCAGGATCGTCGAGCAGGGCGAGCCCGATCGCATCTTCTCCAATCCCGAACAGGCGCGGACGCGCGAGTTCCTGCAGTCGGTGTTGTGAGGCCGATAATCTGTCGGCGCCGCCCGGCAAATACCGAGGCTTTGACGGTGAGGGAGGGGGCGAAGCGAGACATTCTCACGGCGGCTCGGGCTAGCCTTGCAGACATGACGCCACCGGAGTTTCTTCGATGATCGCCACAGCTCTGAAACAAATCGGCCATCCCGCGCTCGGCCGGCTGAACGACCGACGACTGTTCAGGGAACTCGCCTATATCGACGGCCGCTGGGTCCAGGGACGGCA
Source organism: Labrys sp. F242 (assembly GCF_057813875.1). Classification (NCBI taxonomy): domain Bacteria; kingdom Pseudomonadati; phylum Pseudomonadota; class Alphaproteobacteria; order Hyphomicrobiales; family Xanthobacteraceae; genus Labrys; species Labrys sp. F242. The sequence continues at coordinate 1,833,049 of NZ_JBVASG010000001.1, forward strand.
AGCCGCGAGCTTCGAACTGCGAGATCCTGGGTCTGGCGCCATTCTTGCCCATATCGCCAGCCTGGGCGACGACGAGGCGGGCAGGGCGGTCGATGCCGCGGCGAGAGCCTTTCCAGCCTGGAAGGCATTGCCACCTCAGGAGCGGGGCGCCCGCCTGCGCGCCTGGCATCAGCTCATCCTTGCCGCCCGCGAGGATCTTGCCTTGCTGATGACACTGGAGCAGGGCAAGCCTCTGGCCGAAAGCCGCGGCGAGATCGACTATGGCGCCTCCTTCGTCGAATGGTATGCGGAAGAAGCCAAGCGCGTGAATGCCGAGAGCGTGACCAGCCATCTTCCCGGCGCGCATATGCAGGTTTCTCGCGAGCCGCTCGGCGTGGCTGCCCTGCTGACGCCCTGGAATTTCCCTTCGGCCATGGTAACCCGCAAGGCGGCCGCCGCACTCGCGGCCGGCTGCACGGTCGTGCTTCATCCGTCGTCCTATACGCCACTCTCTGCCCTTGCCCTGGCTGAGCTGGCAGAACGCGCCGGCTTGCCCGCAGGCGTCTTCAACGTCGTCACCGGCGAGGCTGCTCCGATCGCCAGGCGCCTGTGCGAAGATACCCGCGTGCGGGTGGTCAGCTTCACCGGTTCAACCGAGATCGGGCGCCTGATCGCCGCCCAATGCGCACCCAGCGTCAAGCGCCTCGTGATGGAACTCGGCGGCAATGCACCGCTCATCGTCTTCGGTGACGCGAATCTGGATCGTGCAGTCAAGATCGCGCTCGATGCGAAATTCGCGACCTCGGGGCAGGATTGTCTGGCGGCCAATCGCATCTTCGTCCAGCGCTCGCTCTACCCAGCCTTCTGTGAGGAATTCAGCCGGCGCGTCGCCGGGCTCAAGCTCGGGCATGGCCTGGAAGAAGAAACCGACATCGGTCCGCTCATGCATGAACGGGCCGTCGCCCGCACCAAAGAGCGCATCGCCGATGCCTTGCAGCGAGGCGCCCGCAAGTTGACGGGTGGCGACATTGAATCCGGATCGCTCTTCGTGCCACCGACCGTCCTCGCCGACGTCCCCGATGATGCCCTGATCATGCGGGAAGAGGTCTTTGCACCGGTTGCAAGCGTCACGCCCTTCGACGACGAGCAGGAAGTGGTGGCGCGCGCCAATGCCACGGAGTACGGCCTTGTCGCCTATGTCGTCACCGAGAACACCGGCCGGGCGCTGCGCATGAGCCGCGCACTGGAATACGGCATGGTGGCCGTCAACCGCGTGAAGCTGACCGGTGCGCCCATCCCCTTCGGCGGTGTCAAGCAATCCGGCATGGGGCGCGAAGGCTCGCGCCACGGCCTCGAAGCCTTCACCGATCTCAAATATACCTGTCTCGACCTCGCTTGACTGTTTCGACCTCGCCTGAAAGGAGCCGACATGCTCGACCGCGCCGTTTCCGACAATGAACTCACCGCCTGGGATCGCGATCACTTCTTCCATCCCTCGACCCATATGGCCCAGCATGCCCGCGGCGAGACGCCCAACCGCATCATCACCGGCGCGGAGGGGGTCTACATCACCGATCGCAATGGCAAGAGCAGTCTCGACGCCTTCGCCGGGCTTTACTGCGTCAATGTTGGCTATGGCCGTACCAAGATCGCCGAGGCGATCGCCGAACAGGCAGCGCAGTTGCCCTATTACCATGCCTATGTCGGGCATGGCTCCCAGCCCTCGATCACCCTGGCCAAGATGATCATCGACCGGGCGCCGGAAGGGATGAGCCGGGTCTTTTTCGGCCTGTCGGGTTCGGACGCCAACGAGACCAACATCAAGCTGGTCTGGTACATAAACAATGTGCTGGGCCGCCCCGAGAAGAAGAAGATCATCTCGCGCTGGCGCGGCTACCATGGTTCCGGCCTGATGTCCGGCAGCCTCACCGGCCTTGCCGCCTTCCACAATCTGTTCGACCTGCCCAAGCCGCCTGTCCTGCACACCGAGGCCCCGTATTATTTCCGCCGGGAAGATCGTTCGCAGACCGAGGAGCAATTCGCCGATCATTGCGCCGCCAAGCTCGAGGAACTCATCCAGGCCGAGGGGCCTGATACGATTGCCGCCTTCATCGGCGAACCCGTGCTCGGCACGGGGGGCATCGTGCCGCCGCCCCGGACCTATTGGGAGAAGATCCAGGCCGTTCTCACCAAATACGACATTCTCTTGATTGCCGACGAGGTCATCACCGGATTCGGGCGGCTCGGTTCGATGTTCGGCTCGGATCATTACGGCATCAAGCCCGACCTGATCACCATCGCCAAGGGGCTGACCTCGGCCTATGCGCCGCTCTCCGGCGTGATCGTGTCCGAAAAGGTCTGGCGCATCCTCGAAAAGGGCTCGGACGAGTTCGGCGCCATCGGGCATGGCTGGACCTATTCTTCCCATCCGCTCTGCGCGGCTGCGGGCGTGGCCAATCTCGAACTCGTCGACGAACTCGATCTGGTCGCCAATGCCGGCAGTGTCGGCGCCTATTTCAAGCAGGCGCTGACGGATGCGCTCGGTGCGCACGTCCATGTCGGCGAAGTGCGCGGCGAGGGATTGATGGCAGCCGTCGAACTCGTCCGGGATCGCGACGACCGCGCCTTCTTCGACGTCTCCGAAAAGGTCGGGCCCCGCGTGGTTGCCGCCATGCTGGAGAATGGCGTGATCGGCCGGGCCATGCCGCAGGGCGACATCATGGGCTTTGCTCCCCCACTTTGCCTCACCCGCGAGGAAGCTGACATCGTGGTGTCGGCAGCAGCCAAGGCGGTGAAATCGGTGCTCGGCGCGTAGTCGGGTAACAGACTGTACGACAGGGAGCGTTTCCTGGGATCGCAGGCTTCCAGCCTGTTCTTGGAAACGCTCCACTTGTAGGAGAGGAAAATGCGGGCTGGAAGCCTGCGATCCCAGGAGCAGCTCTGCACTCGAGCTTATTCGGGCGGAAACTGGTAGCCCGGCGTCGACTTCGACAGCGCGATCTCCTCGGCGTCCATCTCCGCCTCGATGCCATCGAACAAAGGCGTGGTCATATAGCGCTCACCCGTATCCGGCAGCATGCATAGGATGACGGAGCCGGCAGGCGCCGTCTCGGCGATCTGACGGGCAACCGCGAAGGTGGCGCCAGCCGAAATACCGACAAAGATGCCTTCCTTCTGGGCCAAAGCCTTGGCCCATTTCACACCCTCGGCACCGGCTATGGGAACGAGTTCGTCGTAGAGATTATTGTCGATCGCTTCCTGCAGCACCTTGGGAATGAAGTCCGGCGTCCAGCCCTGGATCGGATGCGGTTCAAAGGCCGAATGGCCGACAGCCGGCGAGCCATCCGCCGTCCGCTCCTGTTTCTGGCCACTGCCGACCAACTGGGCATTGGCGGGTTCGCACAGCACGATACGGGTGTCGGGGCGTTCGCGGCGCAGGACCCGTCCAACACCAACCGCCGTGCCACCCGTTCCGTAGCCGGTGACGAAGACGTCGAGCCGCTTGCCGGCGAAATCATTGATGATTTCGCGCGCGGTGGTCGCCTCGTGAATGGCGGCATTGGCCTCGGTTTCGAACTGATGGGCCAGGAACCAGCCATTCGCCTCGGCCAGTTCCACCGCCTTGCAATACATGCCGAAACCCTTCTGGGCGCGCGGCGTCAGCACCACCTTGGCGCCGAGCATGCGCATGAGCTTGCGGCGCTCGATCGAGAAACTGTCCGCCATGGTGACGACCAGCGGATAGCCTTTCTGCGCACACACCATGGCAAGGCCGATGCCGGTATTGCCGCTGGTCGCCTCGACCACGGTCATGCCCGGCTTGAGCGCGCCGGTGCGTTCGCCATGCTCGATGATGCTGAGCGCCAGCCTGTCCTTCACCGAGGCGGCCGGGTTGAAGAACTCCGCCTTGACGTAGATCGTGGCATTGGCGGGAGCGAGGTTGTTGATCTTGATGACGGGTGTATCGCCCACCGTCTCCAGGATGCTCTCGAAAAGGCGGCCGCGGCCGGATGTCGTTCTGGATTCGGGCTGTCGTGTCATCTCACCTGCTCCTTGGCTTTCGGTTCGTCGCTTTTTGCAACCGCGTGATAGCATCGAGGCGTGAGCCGCTCGTGAAGAGGTCGAGCAAGGTTTGGAACCTGCTCAGCGCCAGGCGGATATGATCACCATCATCGGCCGATCCCGCTCTTCCGCAAGCGCGGAGTGCTGCGCCAGTTGTTCTTCCGTCGGGCTCCATTCCTCCACGCGCCTGATCACGAAGCCGACATCGATCAAGCTGTTCAGGGTCGTACCCAGGGTCCGATGGTATTTAACGACGCCCTTGGCCAGCCAGTCGGTGGTGCGCTCGCCCTCCACGGAATAGCGATCGACAGGCCAAATCCTCCGCCCCTCCTTGTCGTTCTGCCAACCCGGATTGCTCGGAGCCATATAGATCGGGTGCTCAATGGAGAAGACGAAGCCGGAGCCCGGCCGCAAGCTGTCATGAACAACCCTGGCCAGGCGCTCGAAATCAGCGACATAGTGGAAAGCGAGCGAGCTATAGGCGAAATCGAAACCGGCCGTCGGCAGTTCGAGCGTTTCGAGATCGGCAATCCGATAGTCCGCCTTGGAACTCGTCGTCATGTCCCGGGCCCGTGCGAGCATTTTCTCGGACAGGTCGAAGCCAAGCGTGCTTGCTGCCCCATGTTCCACAGCCCATCGGCTGAACCAGCCGAACCCGCAGCCGAGATCGAGCACGCGCTTGCCGCCGAGATCGGGAATCAAGGCCCGAATGTCCGGCCATTCCGGGGCTCCTTCCAAACCGTGGACCGAGCGAGGCAATTGGCTGTAGCCGTCGAAAAACGCCGGGCGGTCGTAAATATTCTGCGCCATCGAAATCTCTTCCTTCAATATTCCAATGAGATGCCGCTGCTCCATTCCGATTGGGAAAGGGGCGGAGGCGGGGCAGATTCAACCGCCACTCTCGACCTCGGCCACGCAATCGGCCAGCAACTCGACGCCCCGCTTGATCTGGCGCATATCCAGGCTGCCATAGCCCATCACCAGGCCGGCCCGATCCGGTTTCGTCGAGCTGCCCGCGGCATAGAGCGGCGACAGAGGATGGAGACCTAGCCCGGCCTGGGTGGCTTTCCGGATCAGTTCCGTCTCCAGCGCCGCCGGAATATGACGGAACCATGCGATGATGTGAAGGCCCGCCTTTGCTCCCCCGACGGCGAGCCTGTCGCCGAAACGATATCGCAATCCCTCGAGCAGGGTATTGCGGCGCTCGGCCATGCGCCGGCGAATGCGGCGGATATGACGTTCATAGGCGCCGTTTTCCAGGAGAGTGGCGAGAGCCTCCTGCTCCAAGGCCGGGCTGTGCCTGTCCATGATCTGCTTGGCGCGCGTGAAAATGGCGGCCAGATTGGAAGGGACCACCAGATAGCCGATCCGCAAGGTGGGCGACAGGGTCTTCGAAACCGTGCCGAGATAGAGAACGTTCTGGCCATTGCCCAGGCCGTACAGCGGCGGCACAGGATTGATATCATAGCGATATTCGCTGTCGTAATCGTCCTCGATCAGATAGGCCTCGCGTGTCCCGGCCCATGCGAGCAGGCGGTGACGCCTTGCTATCGACAGTACGCTGCCGAGAGGAAATTGATGGGAAGGCGTGACATAGGCGAGCCGCGCCTCGACGTGGGCAAGCCGCGACGTGTCCAGCCCATCCTGATCGGCCGCAACCGGTGTGACCTTGCCGCCGGCCGCGGCAAAAATATCCCTCGCCATCGGATAGCAAGGGTTCTCGACGACCACGCCTTGGCCGGGGTCGAGCAGCAGGCGGGCACAAAGATCCAATCCCTGCTGGGAACCGTTGACGATGATGATTTGCTCGGCTTCGCAGCGCAGCGTGCGTGCCCGCCAGAGATAACCCTGGAGGGCACGCCGAAGCCGATGAGAACCAGCCGGGTGGCCATAGGAAAGGCGATCCTGCCTCTGCGCCAGCACGCCCAGAATGGCGCGCCGCCAGATCGGCGTGGGAAAGTCCGACGCAGCAAGATCGCCATAACGAAAATCGATGCCCGGCCTTACCGCGGGCGCGAGGGAGACCGGCTGAAGGGCGAGGCGCTCGCCATAGCACGAAAGGGGCAGGGGAGCCGGACCCGTCAGCAGGGGCGACGCCGGCGGCGTGCGGTCGAGAACCGCGGCCACCTTCGGCCTGGCGCCCTGCCGGCTGTGGATGAAACCTTCCGCCGACAACTGCTCATAGGCCGAGGTGACGGTCGCTCGCGCCACACCGAGTTCGGATGCCAGGGCGCGCGAGGAGGGCAAGGCGCCATCATCCCCATAAGCCCCTGCCAGGATCTGGGCCCGAAGCACCTCATAGATCTGCCTGGCCCCGGGACCTTGCGTCCACCCGTTCCGCGTCATCATAACTGGCCTAGCTAAAATTATCCAAACTGGACGTTCTTGTTAAGCCAGTTTGGCCCTATCCTGACAGGAAACCAAGTCGAGTTTTCACGAGCCCTCACAATGTATGTTCCGCCCGCCTTCCGCGAAGACGATCCTGCCATCCTCCATCGCCTGATGCGGGATACGCGCCTGAGTACCCTGGTGACCGCAACGGCAGCCGGCCCGATCGGCACGCCCTTGCCTCTGTTCTTCGACCCCGCCGAGGGAGAGCATGGCACCCTCTATGGCCATCTAGCTCGGGCCAATCCGCACTGGCAGGCCGAGCCGATCGGCGACGCCATGGCTATCTTCATGGGCGCGGACGCCTATGTCTCGCCCAACTGGTATGCCGCCAAGCAGGAGCACCACAAGGTCGTACCAACCTGGAATTACGAAGCGATCCATGCCTATGGGCCGGTCGAGTTCTTCGATGATCCCCGGCGCCTGCTCGAGGCCGTCACCCGCATCACCAACCTGCATGAGGGGACGATGTCCAAGCCCTGGCAGGTCAGCGATGCGCCACCGGCATTCGTGGAAGCGCAGTTGCGTGGCATCGTCGGCGTGCGCCTGACGGTCCGGCGCCTGGAAGGCAAGCGCAAGCTGAGCCAGAACCGGCCGGCTGCCGATCGCGCCGGTGTCGCGCGCGCACTCGCCGACAGCCCCAATCCCGCTGATCGCCGGATCGCCTCGCTCATTCCCCTCGATCCCACCTGAACGGTGCCTCGATATGAGACTGGGCGCTCCTATGGATGAACGGCACCGCCATGAATGAACAATATCTGGAAACTGCCGCCGATCGCGAGCGGGTTGTCGACACCGCCGAGACGGCTGGCCTCGACGAAAAGGACATCGCCCGCTTCGGGCCCGATCCAAAGGCGAGCTTTGCCGCCAATCTCGCCGACGTGGAACGCAGGATCGCAGCGGCCAGCCTGCGCGCCGGCCGGGAACCGGCCGCGGTGCGGCTTCTTCCCATCACCAAGACCGTGCCTGCTCCGGTTCTACGGCTCGCCTTCGCAGCAGGAATCCACGACTTCGGCGAGAACAAGATCCAGGAGGCACAGAGCAAGCGCGACGCCCTCGCCGACTTGCCGATCGCCTGGAGCATCGTGGGGCATCTGCAGACCAACAAGGTGAAATATCTCGCCCGCTTCGCCCGGGAGTTTCACGCTCTGGACAGCCTGAGGGTCGCCGAGATGCTGGACAGGCGCCTGACCATCGAGGATCGCTTCCTCGACGTCTACGTCCAGGTCAACACGTCGGGAGAGGACAGCAAGTTCGGCCTGCATCCCGACGCCCTGTTCGATTTCGTCGATCGGCTCGGCGACTTTCCGCGCTTGCGCCCCCGTGGGCTGATGACATTGGCTCTTTTCAGCGACGACATGGCGCGCGTGCGCCCCTGTTTTCGTCTGCTGCGTACCCTGCGCGATCGGGCAGTGAAGCGCAATGCGGCCTTGACCGAACTCTCGATGGGCATGTCGGGGGATTTTGAAGCTGCGATCGAGGAGGGGGCAGACGTGGTTCGCGTCGGTCAGGCCATCTTCGGCAAGCGCCCGACACCGGATGGGCATTATTGGCCCGGCTTTGCCCCGGGTTAGAGACGGGTCTGAAGCCAAAACGGCATGACCGGGAGGCGCCGGTCCACGTGGCCTCCTGAGGATTTGCGCGGCCAATGGCAAGGGAAGCAACCGAATCTACACTGTTTGGGCCGTGAATCCGTCTACCTCAAGACGGAGTTCGAACATGCCTGCAGCGCTCGCCATTGCCCAAACCTATTCGGGCCCCTTTGCTGAAGAATTGGCCAGGCTCCAGAAAACTAACCCGGTTGCCGACCCCAAACGCTGGGAACAGGCCAAGCATGATGCGATGGAATTCCTGACCGATTGGGGCGACCAGGTGGCCGAACTCGGCTGGAGCGCCAGCGATCTGTTCGGCCTGCATCCGACCGCGCCGCTTGCGCGTTATGACGCGATGGGGCTGATCTGGTTGCTGCAGGGGCAGGCCGTGGGCGAAATCACCGAGCAAAGTGCCCGCATCGGTGAGACGACTTTCTACAGGGTGGTATGATAGAACCAAATTCGCGGATATGCCGTAGAGGCATCTCGGAATCACGCTGAAGTCACAGGCGGTCGACACACTCGCGCCAGTCAACGGCCACTACCGTAGGAGAGGTCGGCTGACGATAGTACCCCAATAGAACTCGCCCGGCGCATGGAGCGTCGGGCTTTTTTGTGTCAGGAAGCTTAGCGGGTGTGCGTGCTGCATCCCGGATCATTCATGCGCCGGATCGGTTCAACCCGCATAGCGGCGCCGAGGGCGGACTATCACCAGCGATGATGCCGGCCACCATGCCTGCGCCATCCGTCATGCCCGTGCCTTCCGCCATGTCGGCGCCAGCCTTCATGACGACCACGACCCCAGCCGCGATGCAGGCCATTGTCGTGGTGCCGGCGCCAGCCATGCTTGCCCCAGCCATGCCAGCCGATCTGGTCGACTTGTGTTGCGGCGGGAGTACCCAAATGAATCGGAGCAAGGGCTGACGACGGAGCAACGCTGGCAGACAGCGCGCCGACGGCAATGAGAGTCGCGAGAAGAATTTTTTTCATGCAAAATCTCCAGTCGGATTTGACAGGTCTTATATTCCGTTACGTCATATGAATGAATGCTGAATGGTTTCATTATTCGAAACAGATTTTCTCGGATCGTCGGACGGGCGAGGGGGAGGATAGACCCGAAGATGTCTGTAGATTTCCGTCCGGGAGACACGTTACGCCCGAACCAGGCGACGTGTCCATCAGGCCGGATCAACCCCGCGCTTACGGATCCAATCCGCAAGTGCGAGAGCCTTCAACATGTTGATTCACGCGCCGTTTTCCCCCGCCATGTGCAATGCCCCTGCTGTGCGGCATCGGATGAAGCGGTTGTTGCAGGTGGTTCGGGGGCTGTAACGATCCGGCAAGTCACACCATGCCGCACCGGACCCAATGCCCAAAAGAAACCGCTCAGCACACGCCTGCCGTCAACGCGCGGCCCCTTAGCGGCCCTTGGTCAACAGCAGCTCGATCAAGCGCCATTCAAAGTCGGTAAGGTCATGTCGGCTCATCCCGAGTGTGAATCAGAATTTGCTGCAACATGGAAGAGCCTGTCCGCAGCTAATTGATGTTCGTTGCCCAGTCTCGGAATGTCTCGAGGAGCGACCGAAGGTGGAGGGGCCGCCAGTGCCGTGAAACACGTTGCCCTCCGTCCAGCACGTCCACCAATCGGTTTCATGCTCATAGTTGTGCGCGATCCGATCAAGCGTCCGGCCGTCGCAGTCCGTGCCTGCAAGGTTGATCTCCAGCGACCAGCCCGGATTATCAAGGGTGCTGATCGAGGGGCCGAACCCGTGCTCCCAATCTCCGTCACACTGGGCTTCATACCAGCGGGCAAACCAATCCAGAACGTCCATCCGGCTACACTATCCGAAATCCGAATCGTACCGGAGTAGAAAGAACGGACCGCTCTCACAAACTCGCCGTCCCCAAATTTATGGGTTCACGGCCTGGTATCTGGCAGGAAAGCAGGCTGGCGCCGAGCGGGGTGAAATTCCCCGCCGGCCCAACAACAGAATCTCCAGTCAACTTACTGGGCGAAATCCGTCGAGCGGGAGACCTCCTCCCAGACAGCCATCTCCGTCTTCATCGTTTCGATCTTGTCCTGGACGAGCTTGAGTGCGTCGCCCCCGAGATAGAGCCGCACCGGCGGATTCTTGGCCGAGACCAGCTTGAGGAGTGCCTGCGCCGCCTTGGCGGGATCACCGGGCTGGTTGCCGTTTTTTGCCTGCCGGGCGGCACGGATCGGATCCATGACCGCGTCGTAGTCGGCCAGGCTGCGCTCGGCACGCACCATCGAACGTCCGGCCCAGTCGGTCCGGAACTGCCCCGGTGCCAACGCCGTCACATGGATGCCAAGCGGCTTCACTTCCTTGCCGAGAGCTTCTGAAATGCCTTCGAGAGCAAACTTGCTGCCGCAGTAATAGGTGATGCCCGGCATGGTGATGAAACCGCCCATTGAGGTGACGTTGACGATGTGGCCGGAGCGCCGCGCGCGCATGCCCGGCAGCACCGCCTTGATCATCGCGACTGCACCGAACACGTTGGCATCGAACTGGCGGCGCATGTCGTCCAGAGACGATTCCTCCAGGATGCCCTCGTGGCCGTAGCCGGCGTTGTTGACGAGAACATCGATAGGGCCGACCTCGCTCTCCGCCTGGGCGATAGCGTTCGGAACGGCCTCAAAATTCGTCACATCGAGAAGCACGGCATGCGAGCGGCCAGGTGCGAGTGCCTCGAACGCGCCTGCCGCGTCCGCATTGCGAACCGTGCCGATCACACGGTGTCCCGCCGAGAGCGCGCCTTCGGCAAAGGCCTTGCCCAGTCCCGAACTGACGCCGGTAATCATGAAGGTCTTGATGATGCTCATGCCAACTCCTTTCGCGGCGTGCCGTTCGACTCGCCTACTTATATCGTGACCTTAATTATATATCATGATATAAATTTTCAAGAGACATGGAAAACAAGGAACTGAATCGACCATGGCGGAAACAAAACGGCAGCCTCTAAGGGAAAGAAACCGGCAGCTTGCCCGCGAGGTCGTGCTCGACGCGGCCGAGCGCCTGCTCGAGAGAGGAGAGACAGCGGACTTTTCGATGCGGGCTCTGGCGGAGGAGGCTGGCGTCGGTTTCGCCACGCCGTTCAATCACTTCGGCAGCAAGAATTCGATCATGCAAGCGCTTTCGGCTCGCCTGATCCAGCGGATGGCGGCGCAGTTTCGCGATGAAGCCCCCGGCGGCGATGCGATCGACCATGTGTTGACGATGGGACGGATCAGCGTCGCGCTCTTGCTGGAAAAGCCGGATGTCCACAAGGCGGTGGTGGGATCACTTGGCATCGCCAATTCCGAGCCCGGTCCGGTCCGGCAAAACTCGCGGGAGCTCTGGTCGTTGGCATTGGGGGACTTCGCCGGCGTGGCAGTTGAGCTGAAGGGGATCGCCCAGGCGATGCTCGCGGACCAGCTTGCCTTCAGCTTCCGGGGCTGCGTCTCGTTCTGGATCGCGGGAGAACTTCAGGACGAGGATCTCGATGCCGCTTTCCGGACAGGTGCCTCCACGCTCCTTCTCGGCTTTGCCGACCCGGCGCGCCGCATCGACCTAATCGAGCAGATCAAACGTCTCTAGCGCCCCATGGAAGCAGGTATTTCTTCCTCGCCGGCCCGTTGAATTCGCGCCGGCCCCGTTGCGGCCCGGCCTGGGGGACTTGACGACCATCCTACCAGAAGGTAGATAGGTCTCATGAGCAATTTGTCGACCACCTCTGACGAGATCCTGGCATGCGCACGGTCACTGATCGTCGCTGGTGGCTACAACGGTTTCAGCTATGCCGATATCGCGGTCGTGGTCGGGATTCGCAAGGCAAGCATCCACCACCATTTCCCAAGCAAGGTCGATTTGGTCCGAACGCTGGTTGCTCGCTATCGGCAAGAAGCCGACACGGGGATGGCAAATCTCGAAACTCACGCATCCGATCCGCTCGAACAGCTTCGCTCCTACACCGGCTATTGGGAAGCCTGCATCGCGGACGCCAGCGCTCCGTTCTGTGTCTGTGCGCTGCTGGCAAGCCAACTCCCGGTCCTGCCCGAGGAAGTTGGCCTGGAGGTCCGGGCGCATTTCCGTTCCCTCTCCAATTGGCTGGAATCCGTGCTGGAGCGCGGCGCGCGGCAGGGCCAACTGCGGCTAACGAGTACCCCTCGTGCCGAGGCCGAAATATTCATGGCAACGGTTCACGGCGCGATGCTCTCGGCGCGGGCCTATGGAGATCCGAAGATATTTGGTGTCGTGACAGGCCCGCTCCTCGAGCGTCTCGCCTCGCGGGCGGGCTGAGCGCCCTCCCGCAATCTGGATCAGATCCTTGAGCCTGCAGGGTTTGTCGAAACTACCTACTAGTTGGAAGTTAGTATTTGAATTTCAAAGGAGACTGAAATGTTTGGAATTTCTCCCATTGGCTGGGTCCATACGCTCGGCAGCTTGCCCGCCATTCCACTGGCCCTGTACATGTTCGTTCGCTACGGACGAATCGTGCCCAGGTCGACAGCCGGCATCGTTTATTTCGTCTCGATGCTGATCGGCGCGGCAACGGCATTCCTCGTCGCACATCAGCCGGTGAGCTACATCATCGGTGCGACAACCATCATATTGCTGGTCGCGGGTTATGGCGTTGGGCGACTTCAATGGTTGGGACGTGCCGGGAGATTGATCGAGACGGTCTGCCTGAGCCTGACCGTATTCCTGTTGATGGTGCCAACCGTTACCGAGACCCTGCGTCGTGTTCCAGACGGCCATCCTTTCGTCACCGACTTGAAATCACCACTCCTCCTTGGGGCCCAGGCCAGCCTGCTCGTCATTCTCGTCATCGGCCTGACAGCCCAGATCATCTATCTCAGCAGGCAGGGGAAGATTGCGGCGGGGCAGCATTATTGACATGGCTGATATCGCAGGGGTGCAACCCAGCAGAACGCTGTGGCGACCCTATCGTCAAATCAACGGGTGGGCGGGCAAGATAGAGGCGGGGTGTTTCATCGGTGCGCCCATTAACCATCATTCCACAGCGTCCATCATACCGCGATTGGCAATATCATTTTTCAGACACCGTTCATTTTTGTCTCGCTAATTATGCCCGCATAGCTGGGGCGGCTTTTCCAGGAGACCATTATGAAGAAGCTTATTTGCGCCGTCGTCCTTTCCATTGCGGCACTTGGCGGGACAAGTCTTGCTGCTTCGGCTGCCCCTCGGCATGATTGGCGGCATCCGGGTTTTGATCGCCACCATCATCGTCCCGTCTGCAAGGTCGTGAAGACGAAGACCTTCAAGCATGGCCGGCCGGTATGGGCGACGCGGCGCGTCTGTCGATAGGGGCACCTGCGAACGCCTCAGACGCAAAAACCCCTCCGGTCTGCAGGCCAGAGGGGTAAACGCGCCACCGCAACTCTAGGTCGAATGGGAAAACAGGAGGCCCGGCTTAGGGCTGGGGGGCTGTCTGATTAAAGACCCGGGCCTCCAAGCTTCCATTTCCAAAGAAGCATCCTGATCGTACGGACCCGCTCGCCTCCCAACAATCCATACCTTGGTATGGCGCCGGCCCGTTCACAGCCGGGACGAGGTCGCATGCCTGGAACTAACGACGGGCCAGAGTGTTTAGCTGTAGCTTTGACGCGACGCTAACGTGCCCTTCTGGCCGGGCAACCGGCGATCTTGAGAGACTTGCATCATGAATATTTCGTCCAGATTTCGTACGATCGTGGCAGCGGCTGTGGCAACGGCAGGAGTCGGCCTCGCCGGCTCCGCCCATGCCGACAGCGGTACGATCCGCTTTTACGTCTACAAGGCTGCCTTCTTCGTGGGTGGCTCTGGAGGCGAGGGTACGTTGACCTTCCATGGTCGGCGCTATCCCATCTCCGTCGGCGGCATCTCGGGCGGCCTCGCTTTCGGAGCTTCCAAGACCTATTTCCAAGGCAGAGTGCGCAATATTCAGCGCGTCCGGGACGCGACGGGGGTCTACGGCGCGGCAGGCGGCGGCGGTGCGATCGGCAAAGGTGCCCAGGTGATCGTCATGACCAACGGCAAGGGCGCCCGACTTGAACTGTCGGGGAGACAGGTGGGCCTCCAGGTCAACGCCGATATCACCGGTCTCGCCATCACGGTGAAGTAAGAGCCGTTGTGTCGGCGGTCGGCCACGGCCGCCGGCACTGGAATATCAAACCATAGACAAGAGAACTGGCGGAAGGGGTGGGATTCGAACCCACGGTAGACTTGCGCCTACGACGGTTTTCAAGACCGTTGCCTTAAACCACTCGGCCACCCTTCCGCATATTCGCGCCGCTGCAATGAGGTCGCGTGCGAATATGCGCGGTCTAGCAGAGTAGGGGGCTTCGTCAAGGTCTTCTGCGCCGAGAAAGCCGCTTTGATCACTCACGTCGCCGGTGAGGGATGCGCAACCGGCGTGATCAGCCCCTGCGCCACCAGGGCTTTCAAACAGCCATCGACATCGTCGCCAGGGGCGTGTTCCAAGCCGAAAACGACCTGCAGCGATTGCGCGATCGAGGCGCTCGTGGCTTCGCCGTCGCACAGTTCGAACACCGCCGCGGCGGTCAGATTGAGATAGTGCACTTCCTCGCGTCGGGGATCGTAGACGACATAGCCGTCGGGCACCTCGTTGCAGGCCATGTCCGAAGCGCGGCGATAGGTCGTGACGGCTCTATTCATGGCAAGTCCCGGCGGTTGTTCGGCGGTACCCTATCCCAATTCCAGCGAAATCCGATAGACGGGCCTTTGCATCGTCCAGGGAAGAAACACACTTGACTCACTTAAATTCATCAATTTAATTAAAGAAAGGCGGAATGAACCATAAGCATGAAAAGCCGCCTCTCGAACAACGAGATCCGAGGAGGAACTGTCCGATGGCTTCTGGCCATGATTTCATTGAGGCGGCCTTGATCGAACGCCGCCGCTTCCTGATCGGTTCGGCCCTTGCGGCCGGATCGCTGTTGCTGCCTGCCGGGGCGAGGCGTGCATTCGCGGCGTCCGACCTTCAGTTCGCCAGCTCGATCCGTTCGCTGTCGAATGCCTTTCATGTCGCCTGGGACAAGGGGTCGAAAGCCTATGCGGATACGGTGAGTGCGCCCTATGCGGCCCTGGTGACGGAAGGCAACAGCGAAAAGGGAATAGCCGACATCAAGGCCATGCTGGCCAAGGTCGGCAACAAGCTGGTGCTTGGTGTCGATCCCAACGATGTTCCCGATGCCAGACCGATCGTGGAGGCCGTCGCCAAGGCTGGAGGCCATGTCGTAACAGTTTGGAACAAGCCGGACGACCTTCACCCCTGGGATTTCGGTGATAACTATGTCGCCCACATGTCGTTCAATGGCGTGCCGGCCGGTGAGCAGACAGCCAAGGCCCTGTTCGACAGTTTCGGCGGCGAGGGCGGCATCGTCGCTCTTGGCGGCATTGCCTCCAACGCGCCGGCCATTCAGCGCAAGCAGGGCCTGATGAATGCCATCAAGGCCAACGGCAAGGTGGAATTGCTCGATTTCCAGGATGCTGACTGGGACTCCACCAAGGCCAACAACGTGGTGGCCGCCTGGATCACGCGCTTTGGCGACAAGATCAAGGGCATATGGGCCGCCAATGACGGCATGGCGGTCGGCGCCCTTGAGGCGCTGCGCGCCGAAGGCCTTGCCGGCAAGGTTCTCGTCACCGGCATCGACGGCACCAAGGATGCGGTCACGGCAATCCGCAACAAGGAGATGGCCGCCACCGTCGACTGGAACCCCTATTGGATCGGCGGCATAGCTCTTTCCCTCGGCTATCATGCCGCCACCGGTGCGTTCTCTCCCTCCAAGGAGCCCAAGGACCATCGCGAATTCTACGGCACCGGCGTCCTGATCACGCAGGCCGATGTCGAGGCCTATTGGAAGACCAATA
The DNA here is from genome assembly GCF_057813875.1 of Labrys sp. F242. Taxonomy (NCBI): domain Bacteria; kingdom Pseudomonadati; phylum Pseudomonadota; class Alphaproteobacteria; order Hyphomicrobiales; family Xanthobacteraceae; genus Labrys; species Labrys sp. F242. Next base: position 1,848,968 of record NZ_JBVASG010000001.1, read on the forward strand.
TCGACGAAACCCCCAAGGTCGACTGGAACGACCTGTGGGGCAAGGTTACGGGCCAGATCACTTATTGAGATCTCGCCCGTCGGCGATGCGCGACAGGCAAGGCAAAGTCCCTCCCAACTTTTCCTCGCTAGTGTTCGCGCATCGCCCCTCTTGCAGGGGCAGAGCGGAACTCTCGAACAGAGACAGTCGAAATGGCGATTTCCAGACAATCCCTTGCGCGTGCCGCGCCTGTCCTCGTCCTGCTCGGCCTATGCCTCGGCATCTCGCTGCTGGATGCGCAGTTTCTCACGCTCGGCAATCTCATTCGGGTGACCGCATCGGCGGCAGCGCCCCTGACGCTCGCCCTGGGTGTGACCTTCATCATCCTGATGGGATCGATTGACCTGTCCATCGAGGGATCGATGGCTGTGACGGCCGCGACCCTTTGCGCCTTCGTGGCCAATTCCACCGGCACCGGTTTCAATCTCGGCCTGTTGGCACTGCCCTTGGCGCTCGCGACAGCGGCAGCCTTCGGCTGCATCCTCGGGGTCATCCATGTGGTGATGAAGGTGCCGTCCTTCATGGTCAGCCTCGGCATGGGCTTCGTCGGCACGGGCCTGGCCACGGTCCTGCTCGGCGGCGAGAGGGTGCAGATCCTCGACCCATCGATCCGCGCCTTGGCGCTCTTCCGTCTGGGTGGCATTCCCCTGGCCGTCTATATCGCCGCCGTCATGCTGCTCATCGCCTGGTATGTGCAGGATCATACGCGTCTTGGCCGCCATATCATGGCTTTGGGAGGTGGCGAGGACCTTGCCAGAGCTTCCGGCGTCAATGCAGGACGGGTTCGCATCCTGGCCTTCACCTTGGCCGGCGTCTTCTTCGGTGTCGGGGCCGTCCTGGCCTGCGCGCGGCTCGGGGCCGGCAGCGCCTTGATCGGCAGCGGCCAACTTTTCACGGCGGTCAGTGCCGTCGTGGTGGGCGGAACCGCGCTGACCGGCGGCAAGGGTGGGGTATTCAATACGCTTATCGGCGTCTTGATCGTGATGGTGCTCAACAATGGCATGATCATCATCGGCCTGCCGACCTTCGTGCAGCAGGGTGTGCTCGGCGTGGTGATCATCGGGGCAGTGCTCTTGAATACGCCCCTGCGCGCGCTCTCCGTGGTGAAGTGAGGGCCGAAGCCATGCTCGAACTTATCGGCATCACCAAGCGCTTCGGCAAGGTCGAGGCCCTCAAGAATGTCTCGATCACCGTGAAGGCCGGCGAGGTCGTCGGCCTGGTCGGCGAGAACGGGGCCGGCAAATCGACGCTGATGAAGGTGCTCAACGGCATCAACCAACCCGATGCGGGCGAGATCCGCATTCACGACAAGGTGACGGCGATCGCCGGCCCGAAGGATGCTGCTGCCCGGGGCATCGGCATGGTGTTCCAGGAGCAGTCCCTGATCACCAATTTATCAGTGGCGGAGAACATCTTCCTGGGCAACGAAACCCCGTTCGTCCGTTTCGGCCGCATCGACTGGCGACGCATGGCCGCAGCCGCCACACGCCAACTCGCCAAGGTCGGCCTGGACGTCGATCCCCTGACCGTCACCTCGGAACTCAGCTTCGTGCAGCGCCAGATGGTTGAGCTCGCCAAGGTGCTGACCTTGGAGGAGGCGGTTGAGGGAAGCCTGTGCATCCTGCTCGACGAGCCGACTTCCGTGCTGGAACAGGCGGAGATCGACATCCTTTTCAATGTCATCCGCAAGTTGAAGCAGCGGGCCGGCATCATCTTCGTCTCGCATCGGCTCGACGAGGTCATCGGCATTTCCGACCGGATCTATGTTCTCAAGGACGGCGTCACCGTCAGCCAGATGACCAAGGACGAGGCGAGCCCGGAACGCATTCACCACCTCATGGTCGGGCGCGCTGCCACGGGCTCCTACTACAAGGAGGAAGGACGGGCGCCGTTCCAGACGGAAATAGCCCTGCAGGCCAGGGGCCTGGCGCGTGCGCGGGCCTATGCCGACATCGATCTCGACCTTCATGTCGGGGAGGTCCTCGCCCTGGTCGGCACCGAGGGGGCCGGCAGCGAGGCCCTGATCCGCAGCCTGTTCGGACTGGAGAAGATCCATCTCGGCAGCGCCCATTATCGCGGACGCAATCTGCGTTTCGTCTCCCCCAGCCAGGCGGTGTCTCTGGGGCTCGGCTATGTCCCGCGCGAGCGCAAGTTCGAGGGCATCGTCGAGGAAATGTCGGTCGAGGAGAACATCAGCCTCGCTCATCTCAGGGGCATGAGCCGCTTCGGTATCTTGAAATTCGGCGAGATCGGCCGCGCAACGCGCAGCCTCATCGACCGCATGCGGATCAAGACGCCGAGCGGCGATACGCTTTGCGCCAATTTGTCGGGAGGCAATCAGCAGAAGGTCGTGCTGGCGAAATGGTACAATGCCGGTGCTCGCATCTTCCTGCTAGACCATCCCACACGCGGCCTCGATGTGGGCGCCAAGGAGGATGTCTACGGCCTGATCCGGGAGCTTTGCGCCAATGGCTGTTCGGTCATCCTGATCGGCGACACCCTGGAGGAGGCGCTCGGGCTCGCTCACACCATCATCGTGATGAAGGACGGGCGCCGGACGGCACACTTCGACACGATGGCGGTTCCGCCGCCTGAACCGCTCGACCTCATCCGGCACATGGTGTGAAGCATGATACGCCTGCGTTTCCTCGCGCCCTATCTGCCCTGGATCGCCCTGATCCTCGCCATCCTCGTCGTGGGTGCGTTCGACGCACGCTTTCTCGATCCCATGACGCTGATCGGCCTGATGGCGGACAATGCCACCCTGTTCGTGATGGCTCTCGGCATGACCTTCGTGATCTATGTCGGATCGGTCGATCTGTCGATGCAATCGGTGGCCGCCATCGCCTCCATCGTGCTCGCTCTGCTACTGCCGGGACACGGCCTGATCGCCATTCCGGCCGCCATCCTCATCGGGGGGGTGTTCGGCCTGCTCTCGGGGTTCGTGCATGGCAAGCTGCGCATTCCCAGCTTCGTCGCCACCCTCGCCACTGGAGGTATAGCGGCGACGACGGCTCTTTGGATTTCGGGCCAGCGGGCGATCGGCATCCCCGGCGAAATCCGCGGCGACGCCCTCAGCTGGATCATTGGCTCCACGCTCGGCCTGCCCAACGAAATCTGGGTCAGTCTCGTTATCTTTGTCCTGGCCTTTGTGCTGGAGCAGGCAACGCCCTTCGGAAAGAGGATGAAGGCCGTCGGCTGCAGCGAACCCGCCGCAACCGTCTCCGGCATCCGTGTCGTCAGGATCAAATTGGCCGTCTTTGCCCTGGCTGGCGCCTTTGCCGCCATGTCCGGCGTCATGCTCGCGGCTCGTCTGTCAAGCGGAACACCCACCATCGCCAATGAATTCCTGCTCCCTGCCATTGCCGCGGTCGTGCTGGGCGGCACCTCGCTGACCGGCGGTAATGGCGGGGTTCTGCGAACGCTGGCGGGGACCATGCTGATCGCCGTGTTTCGCACGGGCATGACCTTCGTCGGGGTCAATGCTCTCGCGCAACAGATCGTCTTCGGCACGATCCTGATCCTGGCCGTCTGCCTCAACAGCGGTCATGCGCCCAAGGGCGTGATGAAATAGCCACCACTACATAGGAAAAACGATGCTCGAGAAATTTCGTCTGGACGGCAAGACCGCACTTATCACTGGGGGCAATCGCGGCATTGGGCTCGCCATCGCACACGCCTTGGGTGAGGCCGGAGCAAAGCTCCTGATTTCAGGGCGAAGCAAGGTCGAGCAGGCCGAGCAGGGTCTGGCCGATGCCGGCTATGATGTTGCCTTTGTCCAAGCCGACATTCGCGACCCGGCCGCGCCGCAGCGCCTCGTCGATGCGGCTCTCACACGCTGGGGCCAGCTCGACATTCTCGTCAACAATGCCGGCGTTGCCAGCCATGGCGATACCCCCGATTTCGACGAGGAGCGCTGGCGCCAGGTGATGGACACCAATGTCGATGCCGTCTTTCGCGGCTGCCGCGCGGCTCTCGTACCGATGCGCAAGCAAGGCAGCGGCGCGATCGTGAATGTAGGCTCGATTTCCGGGTTTATTTCCAATGTGCCGCAGAACCAGGTTGCCTATAACGCCTCCAAGGCTGCGGTTCACATGATGACGAAGAGCCTGGCCAGCGAGTTCGCCGCCGAGAACATCCGCATCAACGCGGTTGCGCCCGGCTATATCGATACCAACATGTCACGCGGCGGCATCGAAAACCCCGACTGGTTCCCGATCTGGCGCGATATGACCCCGATGGCCAGGGTTGGGACGCCCGACGAAGTTGCCGCTTGCGTGCTGTTCCTGTGCGCGCCGGCTTCGAGCTATGTCACCGGTGAGGTTCTGGTCGTGGACGGCGGCTATCTGACCCGCTGACCCCGCTCGTCTTCTCGGCCATGGAAAGGACTGGACCATCGAGGCGACATCCAGAGCAAAGCGCGCTTGAACGCAAACACCTCTTTGCTCTAGTTCATTGTTTCCAAGCCAATCCAATGGATTGGCATGAGCGTCTTTGCGATTCTGGGCGATTCCGCCGAGTCGCAAAGCGCTTTAGGGTCTAAACAAGGCATGTCTCGTTGGGCAGGGCTGAAGTCCTGTCGGCATTGGTCGCGTCATGAATGAGTCCAACCGGGAAAGACCGGTCCCATCGTCCGCCGGGCGACGCAGGCCGCGAGGCTACAATGCCTCGCGGGTCGGCGACCTCAATCGGGGCCTGGTCATTGAGGGCATTCGGCAGTCGCCCGGGATCGGGCGCACGCATCTTGCCACTGAGACGGGCCTGACGCCTTCGGCCATCACCCAGATCGTCGCTGCGTTGATGGAAGAGGGGCTGGTGGCGGAGGTTGCAGCCACACCGGCGGCGGATCGTGCCGGGCGTCCACGCCTGGGTCAGCCTATCCGTGGATTGCGCCTCATCTCGGGTTACGCCGCCACGATCGGCCTGCACTTCGATCACGAGTTTGCCCGGGCCGTGCTCGTCGATGTTGCCGGCAACATCATCGCGCATGAGAAAGAGCAGTTGCGCATCGAGGAACCCGAACCGTCCACGCATCTGCTCGCTACGCTGTTCTCCCGCCTCGATGCCCATCCGATGCGCCCCAAAAAGCTGCTTGGCGTCGGCGTCTCGGTCATGGGGCCGGTCGATCACGACAGGGGGGCAGTCGGGCAATCGAGCCAATACCCCGCCTGGCGCAACTATCCCTTCGAAAAGGCGCTGTCTGAGCTGATCGGACACGATGTCTTCATCGCGATCAACGGGGCGGCGGCCGGCCTGGGGGAATATTGGTTCGGCGGCGGCCATCATCTGCCCAGCTATATCTATGCCTTTGTCGGCTATGGCCTGGGCGGCGCCCTGATCTTCAACCGGCGGGCCGTACGCGGCTCCTACGGCAATGCCGGCGAGATCGGCCATATCCATACCTATCCGAACGGCGAGATCTGCTATTGCGGTGCCCGCGGTTGCCTGGAAACCGTAGTGTCGTTGCGCGGGCTGGCGCGTTTCCTGGGCAAGCCCAATGTCGAGTCCCTGGATTTTTCCGCGCCGGGCTTTTGCGACGATCCCGATCTCGGCCGCTGGGTCGAGCAGGCGGGCACCGATCTCGGCCGCGCCTTGACCAGCGTGTCCAATATCACCGACATCTCCAGTATCCTGATAAGCGGCCTGCTGCCTGAACCCGTGCTGGGACGCCTCGTCGAGCGCACGCGCCGCACAGTCGCCGCCTATCAGATGAATGCGCGGCCCAAACCCATCGTGTTGGAGCGGGCGCAGGCACCGAGCGACCTTGTCGCTGCCCTCGGTGCTGCTGCCATGCCACTTTACGGCAATCTGTTCTGACGCTTCCGGCGCCAGGCTCACCATTCTAGTTCTGCATGGCCTCCTGCTGGGCCTGGATCACGGTGGTCTTGGCCAGCGCCCGCTCCTGGGTGCGGGCCAGGGCCTCTTCGCTGAAGATGCGGAAGCCGAGATCCGGGCGGTAGCCATGGATCTCGTGCACGTCGAGGGCCGACATGAACTGGAGGATCTCCATGCTGATGACCTGGCCGGGCACCAGGATTGGGAAACCGGGCGGGTAGGGGATCACGAACAAAGCCGAGACGAGTTCGCGTCCCGCCTGGATCGCCCGGGAGGCCTCCATCATGTTCACATACTCGCAATTGCTGTCGTCATAGGACAGGAAGAAGGCGCTGCGGATGTCGCCATTGCGGGTCTGCGTGTTGCTGGCGAGATTGTCGCCGCGGAAAGCCCGGTGGAAGCTGGAGAAATCCGGCAAGGGCGGATGTTCGAGCGTCAAGGATCGCACCTTCTTGGCGTGGATGCGCCGCTCGATACTGCTCATGTCCGCGGCGCTGCGGTCGAGATCGCGCGCGATCTTGACCAGTACCTCGATCAGATAGGCCACCGCCGAGCGCGTCGAGCCGATATTGGTCATGAACAGGACCGTGTTGCGCGAGGTCTTGTTGATCTGGATGCCGTATTTGTCCATCAACTCCTTGTTCTTGAAGGTGTCGCCGTCGAGGCCGGTGGCGCCGATCGCCAGTGTCGCCCGGGTCGGATCGAGCGCGAACTCGTCGGTGCGCCAGGCCAGCTCGAAATTGTTCCAGCCCGTCTCCTCGTTGAAATAGCTCTCGACGCCGGATTCCCGGTGCTGCAGCGGCACGAGGTCGCCGACCGCCAGGAAGCGGAAATAGCGCTTGAGCAGGGGATGCGCCTGCACCTGGTCGCGCAGGTTCATCGCCAGTTCGAGCTGGCGCTGCACCAGTTCATAGCCCTCGAGCTCCACCTGTCGCCGGCCGACATCGAGCGAGGCGAGGATCTGGTAGTTCGGCGAAGTAGAGGTATGGGTCATATAGGCTTCGTGGAAGGCCTCCTCCGCCTTGTCCCGGAAATCCTGGTCCCAGACATGGATCATCGAGCCCTGGCGCAAGGCCGTTAGGGTCTTGTGGGTCGAGTGGGTGGCGTAGGTACGTATGCGCACCTTGTCGGGATCGGGGATCAGCTGCCGTTCGAGCAACGCCTCCTCGTCATCCCAATTGACGCTGGCGGCGAACTCCTCGTAGCGCTTGGCATAGGCCGGATCCTTGAACATCTCGGTAAGGCGCGCCGCCGTGGCCATGGCAGTGCGCGGGCGATAGACCGGATGGCAGCGCGCGAAGGCAAACCAGGCCTCGTCCCACAAGAAGACCAGATCCGGCTTGATCGCCAGGCATTCCAGCATCACGCGTTCGACATCGTAGACGATGCCGTCGAAGGTGCAGTTGGTCAAAAGCACCATGCGCACCCGGTCCAGCGTACCGGCGCGCTTGAAGCTCAGCAGCGTTTCCTTGATGTGGCGGATCGGCACGGCGCCATACATCGAATATTGGTCGAGCGGGTAGGAGTCGAGATAGGCGACCTGTGCCCCCGCCAGCACCAGGCCGTAATGGTGCGATTTGTGGCAGTTGCGATCGACCAGCACGATATCGTCGGGCCGCACCAGGGCTTGCACCACGATCTTGTTGCAAGTCGAGGTGCCGTTGGTGGCGAAATAGGTACGGCGGGCGCCGAAGGCCCGCGCGGCATGTTCCTGGGCAATCTTGAGGGGACCGACCGGATCGAGCAGGGAATCGAGGCCACCCGAGGTCGCCGACGTCTCGGCCATGAACAGGTTCATGCCGTAGAATTGCAAGAGGTCCCCGATCCAGCTCGAATTGAGGATCGCCTTGCCACGGGCAAGGGGCAAGGCGTGGAACACGCCGGTCGGCTGCTTGGCATAATCCCGCAGCGCGTCAAAGAAGGGGGTGTGGTAGCGCTCTCCGACTCCCTGCATGATGGCGCCATAGAGTTCGACATGGTCCTCTTCGCCGAAGAAGATGCGCTTGAACACTTCGCCGGCGGTCGCCGCGATATCCTCCACCTTCATGTCCGTGACCAGATAGAGGTCGAGCTCCGGACGCAATCGAGCGATCTGGCGGCCAAGCAAAGGGCCCCGCTCGAATTCGGGTATGGTTTCGATGCCGTCCTGAACACCGTCGAGGAAGCGGCGCAGCATATCGTCGCTGTAGATCGAACGGAAAGGAAAGCCGTGGCGGATCACCACCGCCTGCAGGTTGAAGTTCACCAGCGTGGCGATCAGGGCGTCTTCGAAACTGGGCACGATGACGATGTCGAAGATGAACTCATCCTCGGCATGGCGCTTGCGCTGAACGCGCCGGCGTAGCGCCGCCTCTTCGCTGGCCGACATCTCGTCGACGATGAGCACTTCGAAATAGGGGCGCGACAACTGTGCCTGACGTTCGCTTTCGGTCTCGATCTGCGAGGGCAGTTCGCCATCGCCTTCGAGCGAGCTTGCCTCATGCCGATAGGTCCGGGCTACCAGCACGCGATGGATGCGGCGTGCCGTTTGATGCGCACGCGCCAACTCGCCCCGTTCAATCCAGTTACACAGATCGGCGAAGACCCGGCCCCCCGGAAAGGCCCAATAGCTTTCGATCGGGGAGAGGGCGGCAATCAGCTCGCTGATATGGGTCAGGCGGGACTGGCGTTCGGGATGGTCGGGAGGGAGGGCTACCAGTCGGCTCAGATCGTCGACGAGGCCGATCCAGCTTTCAGAGCGCATTTCCCAGACGCTGCGATGACGGCTTAGCGCGTTCTTGCTTTTGTCGAACGAGGCCCCGGCATTCATATGTTCCTCCAACGCATTATCGTTATACTTTGTGATTTCTTCCGCGAGAGGTGGTAGCGGACATCGTAGGTTGGTTTTTGAGAGATATGCTTTGGACTTCGCCCAAGCACATCCCTTCATCAACCGCCGCGCCCGTCACGCATCGTCGAAGATACTGATCGGCTCGATTTCGATTCTGACGGCCAATCCTCCCCGGATCTCTTGATACTGGCAGGTAGCTTACAGTCACCGGGATGTCGCACAAGCGGATTTCAGTGCGGAGCCGAGCTATTTCGCCAGAGATGATGGGCTATTCATTCATCTTCCGCACAGGCAGGTACCATAGGACGGCGGGATAAAGGCCGGCACCCGACCATGCGGTAAAAGGAAGGAAAACGGGTATCTCCATGCCAGCGACGATTGCCCGAACTGCCGGCAGAACTCTCTTCGGAGAGAATGCGCGCGCCTATGCTGCTTTCAGGCCTGACTATCCCGATCGCATCTTTGAGATCCTCGAGACCCGTTGCCGGGTGGGTGAGGGCAAGAGCGTGTTCGAGATTGGGCCAGGAACCGGTCTGGCGACCGTTCCATTGCTCGCCATGGGCTGCCGAGTGACGGCTGTCGAGCCGGATGCTAGGCTGGCAGCGTTTCTCGTCGATAGCCAGAACGCGCATGCAGACAGGCTGAACGTGCAGACTGTTACGTTCGAAGAGGCTATTATGCCGGCCGCCTCCTTCGATCTTGGCATTGCCGCAACCTCCCTCCACTGGATCGAGCCCGGCCAGGCCCTGGCTAAAGCATTCCACCTTCTGCGTCCCGGCGGGCATTGGGCGATGTGGTGGAACATCTTCGGAGACCCGGATGAAGCCGACGCGTTCCATCAACGCACGCACGCGCTGTTCGAGCGATTGCAGAAAAGTCCCTCGCATGGCGACGGGCCGAAAGGGCATTTCGGCCTCGACAGGAAGCACCGTATTGCCGAGCTCGAACAAGCGGGTTTGAGTCCATCATTGCCGAGGAGGTGCGCTGGCGGCCCGTTTTGAACAAGCAGCAAATCCTTGGGCTGACAGCCACCTTTTCTCCCGTCGCCCGACTGCCGGAAATTGAACGCCAGGCGTTCCTCGACCGCATCGGAGCCATTGTCGACGAGGAGTTCGGGGGCAGGGTTATGCGGCATTTCATGACGGCCATCTACACCGCGAGGCGACCTTGAAAGGCGCTTCACCTGTTGCCGTATGATCGTTGCGGCAGGCCGCCTATCCGGTGTCTTGACAGATTGCTGCAGGAGTTCCTCGATGAATACGCTCGTTCCTTTTTCAGCGGTGTTGTTCGATGCTTACGGCACATTGCTCGACCTTGGCTTCATCACCGAGAAGGCAGAACAGGCCTTTCCTGGCCGCGGCACCGAGCTCTCCGCGCTCTGGCGGGACAAGCAACTCAACTACACATGGCTGCGCACGATCAGCGGAAACTATGCGGATTTCGCGACAGTGACGGCTGATGCACTGGACTATTCCATCGAGCGGCTTGGCCTGACCGCGCCCCGGCAAAAGCGGGACGACCTGCTGGCCGCCTACTGGTCCTTGCCGAGCTTTCCGGAAGTACCTGCCGCGCTGCTGGATCTTCGGAACAAAGGGGTGCGGCTCGGCATCCTCTCGAACGGCACGCCGGCCATGCTGGAGGCTGCATTGCAATCATCTGGGCTCGCCGGCCTCTTCGACGATGTCCTCAGTGTCGACGCCGCCGGCTGCTACAAGACCGCGAGGGCGGCCTATCAGCTGGGGCCGGACCGGCTCGGCATGCCGCCCGGGCGCATTCTGTTCGTCTCGTCGAATAGCTGGGATATCAGCGGCGCAACCTGGTTCGGCTATCACACCTACTGGGTGAACCGCGGCAAGCATCCTCCTGAAAGGTTGGGCACTTCTCCTCACGCCAGCGGTGAGACCCTGAAGGATCTCGCCACCCTGTTCGCCTAACCGGAGCTTGGCGCCTGCACGGTCGCTTGCCCCGGCCGCTGCGGCTTGACACTCCAGCGGCGGTGAAGGCGCGACAGCATGAGATAGATCACCGGCGTGGTGTAGAGCGTGAGGATCTGGCTCACGATCAAGCCTCCCACGATGGTGACGCCGAGCGGGCGCCGCAATTCCGTGCCGGGGCCGGTCGCCAGGATCAGGGGCAGCGCTCCCAAGATAGCGGCGAGCGTGGTCATCAGGATCGGCCGGAACCGCACCAGGCATGCCTCGAAGATGGCCTCACTGGAGCTCAGATTGCGCTCACGCTCGGCTTCCAAGGCGAAATCCACCAGCATGATGCCATTCTTCTTGACGATACCGATCAGCAGGATGATGCCGATGAAGGCGACGATAGTCAGTTCCATATTGGCGAAATGGAGGGCGAGCAGGCCGCCCAGTCCCGCCGAAGGCAGGGTCGAGAGAATCGTGAGCGGGTGCGCCAGGCTTTCATAGAGAACACCGAGCACGATGTAGACGGCCAGCAAGGCCGCCAGGATCAGCAGAGGCTGGCTAGAACCGGATTGAGCCGCCTGCTTGGCGTCGCCGGCAAATTCCCCCCTGATATCGGCGGGAAGGTGCATGCCGGCCACCGCGGCCTCGATGGCATCCGAGGCGTCCTGGATCTTGGTGCCCGGCGCAAGATTGTAGGAGAGGGTAATGGCGGGATATTGCCCCTGATGATTGACCTGCTGTGGCGCGAGCCCTCGTTCCACATAAGCAACCGCCGAGAGCGGCACCAGGCCCGACCTGCCGGGCACGTAGAGGCCTGTCATGTCGCTGGGATCGCGGCTCTGCTCAGGGGATGCGGCGAGCACCACGCGATATTGATTGCGCTGGGTGTAGATCGTGGAGATCTGCCGTTGCGAAAAAGCATTGTTGAGGGCGCTATCGATCGACGTAATGGCCACCCCGAGACGCGCAGCCGCCTCGCGATCGATGACAAGTTTGGCCTGCAAGCCGTTGCGCTGCCTGTCGGAATTGACATCGGTCAATCCCGGCACGGTCTTCAGCCTCTCCATCACCTTCGGCGCCCATTCGACCAGGAGGTCGGAGTCGCCAGACCATAGCGTATACTGGTATTGCGACTGGGACTGGCGCCCGCCCGCGGAAACATCCTGCGGCGAGAACATGAACACGTTGAGCCCGGCAACCGTACGCACGCTCTTGCGTAATTGCGCGATGACATCCTCAGTGGGAGGACGCTGGTCCGGGGGAAGCAAGGAAATGCTGAGCTGACCGGAATTGGTGCCGCCGAAAGGGCTTGAGCCGATGGAGGAACCGACCCCGGTGACATAGGGGTTGCGTTGAATGATCGCCGCGACCTGACGTTGCCAGACCACCACGGCGTCGTAGGATGCATCCGAAGAAGCTTGAGAAAAACCTTGAATAAAGCCGCCATCATCCTGAGGCACCAGCGATTTCGGCAAGGCATAGTAGAGCCAGCCGGTGCCGAAAACCGTGGCGAAGATAACCAGCAGCGTCAGGAAGCCGTGATTGAGCACGCCGCGCAGGCTGGCACCATAGAGGTTCACGACCCGCTGCAGAGTTCCCTCGACCAGGCGATCGAATAGCCCTTGTCGCATACCAGCACTCTCATGGCCACGATGGGCCAGGATCATCGGTGTCAGGGTGAGGGAGATCACGGTCGAGGCGATCACCGCAAAAGCCAGCGTCATCGCGAATTCGAACAGGAACTTGCCGGTAATCCCTCCAGCAAAGAGCAAGGGGATGAAGACGGCCAGGAGCGACAGGCTGATCGACACCACGGTGAAGCCGATTTGCCGGGCACCCTCAATCGCGGCCTGCAGGGGCGGCAGGCCGGCCTCACGCTTGGCATGCACGTTTTCGACCATGACGATGGCGTCGTCGACGACGAAACCGACCGAGACGACCAGCGCCATCAGGGAGAGATTGTCGATGGAAAAATCGGCGAGCCACATCGCCCCGAAGGTGGCAGCCAGCGAAAGCGGCACGGTGACACCGGCCGCCAGGACCGGCGTCGAGCGGCGAAGAAATACGAAGACGACCAGCACGACCAGGATGACGGACGCCATCAACGTCCATTGCATGTCGTCGACGCTGGCGCGGATCGTGGTGGTGCGGTCGGTAAGGATGTCGATGTCGATTCCGGCCGGAATGCGCGCCTTCAGAACTGGCAATAATGCCTTGATGGCATTGACGGTTTCGATGACGTTGCCATTGGCTTCCTTGGTGATGTTGAGAAGGATGGCCGGCTTGCCGTTATAGCTCGCGCTGGAATTGAGGTTGCGAACGCCGCGCTCCACGGTGGCGATATCGCCCAGGCGTACCGCGGTGCCATTGCCCGAACGGATGATGATGGATGCATAATCCTCCGGCGCCGACATCTGGCCGCCGGTGTCGAGCGCCATGACGATGTCGGGGCCGTCCAGGGAGCCGAGCGGACTGATGGCGTTGGCCGCCACGATCGCCTGGCGCACCGCTTCCATCGACAGGCCCATGGCCGCAATGCGATCAGGATTGAGCGTGACCCGGATGGCCGGCTGATCCGCGCCGCTGACGGCGACTTCGCCGACACCCTCGACCTGCGAAATACGCTGCACGATCACGCTGTCGGCGGCATCGAACATGTCGCTGGCGCCAACCGTATCGGAGGTCATCGCCAGGATCAGGATCGGACGGGCATTCGGGTTGAACTTGCGGAAGGAGGGCGCGGTGGACAGATCCGACGGCAGGTCGGATGCCGCGGCATTGATGGCGGCCTGCACGTCCTGTGCCGCGCTGTCGACGTCGCGGGCGATGTCGAACTGGATGATGATGAGGGTCGAGCCCAGGGATGAGCGCGACGTGATCTCGGTCACGCCGGCAATCGACCCGAGCTTGCGTTCAAGCGGCGCCGCGACGCTGGCAGCCATGGTCGACGGATCGGCGCCGGGACGGCTGGCTGTTACCACGATGGTCGGCAGATCGATGGCGGGCAAGCTGGAGACCGGCAATTGCCGATAGGCGGCGAGCCCCACCAGCAACAGCCCCATCGCCAGGAGGATGGTGCCGATCGGCCTGCGGATGAAGGGCTCCGAGATGTTCATGCCTGCGGTATCGCCTGCGGCTTGCGGGCAAAGCGCTCGCGCAGCCGCTCGAAGCCGAGATAGATCACGGGGGTGGTGTAGAGCGTCAGCAACTGGCTCAGCAGCAGGCCGCCGATGATGGTGATGCCGAGCGGTATCCGCAGTTCCGATCCCATGCCGTGGCCGAGCGCCAGCGGCAGGGCGCCGAACAGTGCCGCCAGCGTGGTCATCATGATAGGCCGGAAGCGCAGGGCCGAAGCGGTGACGATGGCTTCATGCGGATCCATGCCTCGTTCGCGCTGCGCCTCGATGGCAAAGTCGATCATCATGATGGCGTTCTTCTTGACGATACCCATCAAGAGCACGATGCCGATCAGCGCGATGAGGGACAGTTCATGGCCGGTATATTCGAGCGCAAGCAAGGCGCCGACGCCAGCCGATGGCAAGGTCGAGAGGATCGTCACCGGATGGATGGCGCTCTCATAGAGCACGCCCAGCACGATATAGATGGTGATCACGGCCGCCAGGATCAGCCAGGGCTGGTTGGCGAGGGAGGAAGAAAACTCCGCCGCATCGCCGGTGAAACGGGTGGAGATCGACGCCGGCATGCCGATCGCGGCCTGCGCCTGGCGGATCGCGGCAACGGCATCGCTGAGCGAGGCTCCGTGGGCGACATCGAAACTGATGGTTGCCGAGGGGAATTGATCGTCGTGCTCGACCACCAGCGGCGCCGTCTCGTGACGGATGCTGGTGAAGGCGCTCAGGGGCACCTGATTGTCGGCGGCGCCCGATGCGGTCGGTATGTTGGTCGCAGTACCGCTGGCGCCGACTGTCCCCGCCGTGGGATTGGTGGTGGTGGCAAGCCCGGAGGTGCTGGCTGAGCTGGGAACATAGATCCGGCTGAGCACGCTCGGTCCCACCTGATCGTCGAGCGCCGCCTCCAGGATGACGCGATATTGGTTGGCCTGGGCATAGATGGTAGCGACCTGGCGTTGGCCGAAAGCATTGTTCAGGGCGTTGGAGATGTCCTGCATGGACACACCAAGGCGGGATGCGGTGTCGCGGTCGACATCCACGAAGAGCCTGGCACCGCCATTCTGCACTTCCGAGGTGACGTCGCGCATCACGCCGGAGCGTTCGAGTTCGGCGGCCAACTGGTCGGCCCAGCGGTCGACGTCGTTCGCATCGGTGCCGGTCAGCGTATATTGGTAGGGCGCGCGGCCGGCTCGCGCGGTAATGCGGATGTCCTGCACGCTCTGATAGGTCACGCGCAGGCCCGGCAGCCGGTTGGTCTCGGCCTGCAGGCGCGGAATGATATCGGTGGCGCCTGCCTTGCGCTCGTTGCGCGGCTTGAGCACCAGGGAGAGCGAGCCGGTATTGGAGGTGAGATTGCTCCCCGAGACGCCGATGCTGGCCACGGCGGAGAGGATATCGGGGTCCTTGCGGGCAATGTCGGCAATGGTGGCCTGCGCCTTCTTCATGGCATCGAAGGAGGCCGTCGGCTCGGCCTGGATCACGGCCGTGATCAGCCCGGTATCCTGCTGGGGCAGGAAGCCCTTGGGCATGGCGATATAGAGCCAGACTGTGGTGGCCAGCGTGCCGAGCGTGAGGAGCAACATCAAAAAGCCGTGGCGCAAGGTCCATACCAAGCTGGCCCGATAACCGCGGATGACGGCATCGAAGCCGCGATCGACCCAGTCCAGCAGCCCCTTGCGCTCACTATGGCCTGATTTGAGCAGGCGCGCGCACATCATTGGCGTCAGTGTCAGCGAGATCACGGCCGAAACGACCACGGCGATGGTCAGGGTCAGGGCGAATTCGCGGAACATGCGCCCGACGATGCCGGTCATGAACAGGAGCGGAATGAACACCGCGATCAGCGATACCGTCAGCGAAATGATGGTGAAGCCGATTTCCTTGGCACCCTTGAGCGCGGCATCGAACGGATTCTCGCCATCCTCGATATGGCGCACGATGTTCTCGATCATCACGATGGCGTCGTCGACCACGAAGCCGGCGCCGATGGTGAGCGCCATCAGCGAGAGATTGTCGAGGCTGAAGCCGCAGAACCACATGACGCCAAAAGCCGCGATCAACGAGAGCGGCAGGGCGACGCCCGCGATGATGGTCGCGCGTAAGGTTCTGAGGAAGACGAAGACGACTAGAATCACCAGGCCGACGCTGAGAGCCAGGGTCATCTCCACTTCGTCGATCGAGGCCTTGATGGTTTGCGTGCGATCGTTGACGACTTCGAGCGAGATGTCGGCCGGCAGGCTGCGGCGGAGCTCCGGCAACGCCGCCAGCACGCTGTTGACCGTGGCGATCACATTGGCGCCCGGCTGGCGCATGATGTCGATCACCACGGCCGGCTGGCCGTTGTAATAGGCACCCACCCGTGCGTTTTCCAGGCCCTCGACCACATCGGCGATGTCCTTGAGTCGCACGGGAGCGCTGTTGCGGTAGGCGATCACCACGTCGGCGAAAGCATCGGCCGCGCTGATCTGGTCATTGGCCGCGATCGTGTAGGACTGGGCCGCGCCGTTGAGGGAGCCCTTGGCGCCGGCAACCGTCGAGGTGGTGATGGCGAGCCTTATATCCTCCAGGCCCAGACCATAAGCCGCGGCCCGGGCAAGATTGACCTGCACCCTTAGGGCCGGGCGCACGCCGCCTTGCACGTCGACATGGCCGACGCCGCTGACCTCGGCGAAGCGCTGAGCCAGCAGGGTATCGGCCATGTCGGACAGGTTTCGGATGGTCTGCGTCTTCGAACGCAGCGCCAGGGTCAGGATCGGCGTGTCGGCCGGGTTCACCTTGGCATAGCTCGGCGGGTAGGGCAGGCCTGAGGGCAAGGTGGAAGCTGAGGCGTTGATGGCCGCCTGCACGTCCTGAGCGGCACCGTCGATGTCGCGATCCAGATTGAACTGCAGCGTGATCTGGCTGATGCCGAAAGCCGACGACGAAACCATGGTCGCAATCGACGGGATCTGGCCGAGATTGCGCTCCAGGGGGGCCGTCACCAGTTTCGCCATGGTTTCCGGTTCGGCCCCCGGCAACTGGGTGGTGATCTGGATGGTCGGGAAATCGACCTGGGGCAGGGGGGCGATCGGCAAGGCAAAATAGCCGAGCAGACCGCCCAGCAGCACGGCGATGCCGAGCAGTGAGGTGGCGATCGGCCGGAGAATGAAGGGGGCGGAGACCCCGTTCATGGCGCTGGTGCTGGCGCAGGCGTAGCGCCGCCACCCTGTTGGCGACGATGCCCTTTGCGTTGAGGCTGGCCGTCTCCTCCCTCCGCCTTGCCGCCGCTCTCGGGCTGCGCGGCGGGCGCCGGCGCCTCCAGGCCCTCCTCGTCGTCTTCGGCCGGAACGGCCCCCGACTTGGAAACCTCGACCTTGGCACCGTCGCTCAGCCTTGCAAAGCCAGTGGTGATGATCTTCTCGCCGTTTTTCAGGCCGCTATCGACGACAACCTGCTCATCGCCTTGCTGGCTGACGGTGACCGGGCGCATCTTGGCGGTACCGTCATCACCAAGCACATAGACGAAAGTGCCGTTGGGCCCGCGCTGGATCGCCGCGGTGGGCGCAACGACGACACCTGCCAGTGTTCTCACCTTGAGCTTGGCATTCACGAAGGCCCCGGGCCACAGACCCAGCGAGGCGTTGGGAAAGATCGCCTTGAGCTGAATCGTGCCGGTGCTGGCATCCACCTCGTTGTTGATGACTTCGAGCTTGCCGGTATCGATCACGATTTTGTTGTCGCCGCGAACGGCCTCGACCTGCAACGGTTCCTTGCCACCGGCCGGCGCGATCTCGGCCAAGGCCTGTTGCGGCACCGAGAACAGGACCGCGATGGGCTTGATCTGCGTCAGCGTGACGAGGCCCGTGCTGCTGGAAGCCTGGACGACATTGCCCACATCCACGTTGCGGATGCCGGCGCGTCCGTCGATCGGCGCCGTAATGATGGTGTAAGCCAGGGTCGCCTGTGCGCTGGCGATGGCCGCATCGTCCGATTTGAGTTGGGCCTCGTATTGCGCCACGGTGGAGCGCTGCGTATCGGCCGTCTGCCGGGTTACCGAATTGCTGGCGACCAGGCCCATATAGCGCTGGAGGTCGCGCTTGGCATTGTCGAGCAGGGCCTGATCCTGGGCTTTCTTGGCAATGGCCTGGTCCAGCGTGGCCTTGTAGGTCGAATCGTCGATACGGGCGATCACGTCGCCCTTCTTGACGTCCTGGCCCTCCCGAAACGGCATTTCGACGATCTGCCCGCCCACCTGCGGGGTGATCGTCACGGTATTGTACGCCTTCACGGTACCGACACCGTAGAGATAAACAGGCACGTCGGCTGTCTTGGCTTCAGCGATCAGCACGGGCAGGGGGCCGCTATCGAAACTGCCGCGGCGGCTGCGCCGGCCGCCGCCCGCCCTTGCTGGCGCGGGCTTGCTCTGGTCGGCGGTCTCGGCCGGCGGCAGATAGGCCTGCAACCATGGCGGAGCTGAGGCGCGCCAGCGATCACGCGTCAGATAGGCCGCCCCGGCTCCAGCAGCCAGCAGAACGGCCAATGTCACGAGGCTGCGCGAAAGTCTGGGCATTTCAACTCACTCGAATCGGGAACGGGCGCGAGTCGGGTTTCGCATCGCCCATAACAGTTTCTAGTTTTGCGGCGTTTGCGCGGCGGACGTCGTCCAGCCACCGCCCAACGCCTGATGCAGGCTGATCAACGCCTGCAGACGCAGCAGCTTGACCTGTATCAGCGTGTCCTGGGCGTTGAAGAGAGTTTGCTCAGTTTGCAGCACGGTCACCAGATCGACGGTGCCCTCGCGCAATTGCTGCTCCGAGATGGTGTAGGCCTTGCGCGAACTCACCACCACGGCCTGCTGTAACACCTCCTGGCGGGCATATTGGCGCACGGCAGCCAAGGCGTTCTCGACGTCGACGAAGGCCTGCACCACGGTCTTGCGATAGGCAGCCACTTGGGCGCTCTGCACGCCATTGGCCCGCTCGACATTGCCGCGCAAGGTACCGCCGTCGAAGATCGGCTGCGTCAGGCCCGCAGCGATCGAATAGAAACCCGCTGCGGGATCGAACAGGCTCTTGAGTGCGGCGCTCTGCACGCCGCCTTGCCCGGTCAGGGAGATCGAGGGGAATTGGGCAGCCCTCGCAGACAGCGCATCCTGGTGGGAAGCAATCAGAGTGGCTTGGGCGGCGGCGATGTCGGGCCGGCGAGTCAACAATTGCGAGGGGAGCCCTGCCGCGACGGTCGGTACGCGCAAACGTCCCAGCCCCCCGCCCTTGATACTCACCAGGGCAGGGGGACTGCCGACCAGCAGGGCAACAGCGGCCTTGTTTTGCGCGACCGACAGTTCCAGCGGCGGGATGCTGGCGCGTTGCTGGTCGAGCAGGCTCTGCTGCTGGGCGACCTGAAGAGATGTCGCCGTCCCGGCCTTGAGCTGATTGTTGATCAGCGTCATGATTCGTGTGGCACTGGCGACGTTATCGCGCGCAATGCGCAGCCTGTCCTGGGCGCCGAGGATGGCGAAATAGGCATCCGCCACATTGGCGATCGCCGTCAGTTCGACCGTGTCGCGATCGAAGCGGCTTGCAGCCTCGCTGGACCTGGCACTCGCCAGCGCCTGGCTGTTCTTGCCCCAGAAATCGATCTCGTAGCTTGCGCTCGCCGACAGGCCATAGGTGGCCCGCCCACGCCCGACCCGTCCCGTCGACGAGGCGGCGCGGGCGCGCTGGGCCGAGATGTCGCCATCGATCTGCGGAAACAGCGGGGCCCTGGCAATGGTGATGCCCGCCTGTGCCTGCTCGATATTGGCAATCGCGGTCGCGATATCGAGATTGCCCATCTGCGCCTGCTGGACCAGCGCCGTCAGTTCGGGGGATCCGAAGCTACGCCACCAATCCGTGCGCACCGGCTCTGCCGGCTTCGCCTTCGAGGCCTGGTCGTAAGCGCTCGGCACCGCAATCGCGAGATTGAGCGGGCGAACATCGGCGCAACCGGCCAGGATCGTCGCAAACGCGGTCAACATACCGACTGCCGTTGCTGAAGTACGCATCTGACGAAGAGAAAGCTTCACGATGGGGCCTTCGAAAAAGGGCATTCCAGCGAACCTAAGCAGTTCCTTGCGATCGAGCCATGGGCACGGTCACAAGGAAATTGCAAGATATCAGGCATTTGCAGGTTCTCTCGTCCAAGCCTATTCGCCGGCTTGGACGAGAGAACCTGCCTGAGGCAGGAATCGCCAACATGCCAAGCACATAGCCAAGTTAACGGCATTGTGCGAGCGGTCCGGAAGCACTTGTCTGCTGGTGAGCGTCATTCCTCGATTCCTTTCCGCGATCCTGCCTGCCCCAAACTGGCCCGGCGACTATGGCAGGACCGTGTTTGCGGGGGTCGTTCTGCTCTGTAAAGTTGTGTGAAGTGAACTTTTTTGCCGGCAATCGAACAACGCTCGGCTGCACTGGTTAATCTCCCTTTTCTTACTGATTTTGCTCAGGAAATATTAACCCTTCCGCGGCCGGCGCGACCAGTGGGCGGGTGTCCTGGTGCCGCAGGAGCCTGTTGCGGGGCTTTCAATTTGTCGGATCTTGCGCTATCGGCTGTTTACGGTTTGGAAACCTTGCCGCAATTTAGGCGCAATGTCAGGGCGTCTTTATGGCGGAAATCCGGGGAAATCCACCACCGGACACGAAGTGCAGAACGGCTTCGTGCTTCGAAATGAAACAGCTGGATGCGCTCGTACTGCGCCCCGCCATGTCGTGTTGGACACGCCATGGCCGCACGCAGACCACGACGCCTCTTCGCTCCATAAGAAGGATTCTGAGATGGCGGAAAACCTCTCGGCTGTTCCAAATCGCGTCGAGTTGCGTATTTCCGACACTTCATCTCCTTCCCGGGTATCGGGAGCCGTCGTCAAGGCGGCCGTCGCTCTCGCTGGCTGTGCCGCTTTGGCGAGTTGCGCCGCACCCAATCAAGCCTATGCTCCCAAACCCGCAACCACCCAGGTTGCGGCCGCCACCAGCACGACGGTCGTGCCGCCAGCAGGTACGCGTGTGGTCACCCCGCCTGTCCGCAGCAAGAACGGCACTGAAAAGCCCTATGCGATCGGCGGCAAGCGCTATGTGCCCGCGGGCCATGATTCCAAATACACCGCCGTCGGCCTGGCATCCTGGTACGGGCCGGGCTTCAATGGCCGCAAGACGGCTGTGGGCGAGCGTTTCGACATGACGGGTCTTTCGGCCGCGCACAAGACCATGCCGCTGCCGAGCTATGCGCGCGTCACCAATCTGAGCAACGGCACCTCGATCGTCGTTCGCGTGAACGATCGCGGCCCCTATGTGCATGGCCGCCTGATCGACCTGTCGAGCCGTGCCGCCGACCTGCTGCAATTCAAGGGCGCCGGTGTCGGGCGGGTGAAGGTCGAATATGTCGGCCGCGCTCCAGAATCCGGCTCTGACAACAAGATGCTGATGGCGACCTTGCGGACCGATGGCACACCCGCGCCGCTGCCGACTGGCGTTTCGAACACCATGGTTGCCGACGCGGCGCCGCCGACGCGTCCGACCACGACACCGATCTTGCCCGTCGCAGCCGTGACGCAGGTCGCTTCGGCGACCGAAGTCAAGCCTTCCAGGCTCGCGGCCCCCGAGATCAAGCCGGTAGTGGTGCCGCCGATGATCGCCCAGGCCGAGCCGATGGATCCGCCCGTTGCCACGACAGAGGTGGCTGGTCTCAGCAATATGGCATTCACGCCGTTGCCGCCTTCCCGTCCGCGCAGCTCGGATGGTGTTCTGGGCAAGGTGCCGACCGGTTCGATCGGACAGGTCAATCTGGCGAAGGCCAAGGCTCCCGACGCATCGGTGGAGCCGGCCATGGCCGTACAACCGACGGCACAAGCCTTTGCCGCGACACCGGCCCGCGCACCTGCGGTTCTGGTGCCGACCTCGCCGGTCACGGCTTCGATGGCGGGCCAATAGATCGGATTGCCAATCAGCCAGAAAATCAAAAAGCTCGCACATCTCTTTGTGCGAGCTTTATTTTTGTGCAGGTGAGGTGATTTCCGCCAACGTAGAGCGAGGCGTTAATCGCCCGTTGCCAAAGGCAGATCCGGCCGGGCGCCCCATTCGGCCCAGGATCCGTCATAGATACCCTCGACCGGCTTGCCGACCGTATCGAAGGCCAGAGCCAGAATGGCAGCCGATACGCCCGAACCACAAGTCGTCACCACCGGTTTTCGGGTATCGATGCCGGCAGCGTTCATCGCGGCCCTGATCGTCTCCGGCGAGGCCAGGCGGCCGTTCTCGACAATGGCTGCATAGGGCAGATTACGGGCGCCCGGCATATGTCCCGGGCGCACGCCCGGCCGAGGCTCCGGCGCCTCGCCGCGGAAGCGCTCAGCCGGCCGGGCATCGATGATTTCTGCACTGCCATCCATCAGGGCGGCCTGGACCTGGCCGACGCTCTTCACCTGGTCACCGTCGAAACGCGCCGTGAAGCGAGCCGGCACTGGGTGCGGTGCCCCGCCCTCGACAGGGCGGTTCTCGGCCTGCCAAAGCGGGAAGCCGCCGTCGAGGATGGAAACTTTGGCCGCTCCGAAGATCCGGAAGGTCCACCAGACGCGCGGGGCCGAGAACAAGCCGGCACCGTCATAGACGACGATATGCTTGTTCTCGGTGAGGCCGAGCGCACCGACAGCCTCTAAGAAAACTTCGGGGTTCGGCAGCATATGAGGCAACCCGCTGCTGGCATCGACGATCTTGTCGATGTCGAAAAAGACAGCGCCAGGAATATGGGCAGCCAGATATTCGGCGTGACCGTCGCGATTGACCGCCGGCAGATGCCACGACCCATCGACGACAGCCAGATTCTCGTCGCCAAGGTGAGCGGCCAGCCAGGCGGTGGAAACCAGATGAGGAGAAGAGGTCATGATGTGTTCCTATGCCTTCTTGCGGGTTTTCTTGCCGGTAAGCCGGTCGAGAGCCGCCTTGGCGTTCTCATGCCCCTGGGCGGCAGCCTTGCGATACCAGGCAATGGCGTCCTTCTTGCTGGCGCGGGTACCACGCCCGTGCTCATAGAAAATGCCGAGATTGAACTGGGCAACCGGTTCGTCCTGCTCGGCGGCCAGCCGGAACCATTTCAAGGCTTCAGCCTCGTCCTTGGGCACGCCAATGCCACCTGCAAGTTGCACGGCAAGATTGGTCTGCGAGGGGATATAACCATCCTCGGCCGCCTGTCGATACAGCGAAACCGCCTTGACAGGATCCTTGGGCACACCTTTGCCCTCGGCATAGAATAAAGCCAAATTGTGCCGAGCCGCGTCGTAGCCCTGGTCCGCGGCTTTGGCGTACCAATTGGCCGCCTCGGCTGGCTCGGGGGACAGGCCCAACCCCTCGTCATAGGCATAGCCGAGATCCATCTGCGCTGAGCCCAGACCTTGTTCTGCAGCCTTGCTGTACCAGACCACGGCAAGGCTTGCGTTCTTCTCGACCCCGTCACCCTTGGCGTAGCGTTGGGCGAGTTCGTATTGCGCATTGGCGCTGCCGGCGGCAGCAGCCTTGCGATAATAGTCGAGGGCAGCGGCGAGATCGACTTCGACGCCATTGCCCTGTTCGTACAGGACTCCCAAATTATAGGCGGCCTCGCCATCGCCATGCTGGAACGCCTTGCGATAGAGGGCCAGAGCCTGCTCAATGCTCTGTTCGACGCCATTCCCTCTCAGATGGAGGCCGGCGAGATTGTTCTCGCAGCCGCTCTCGCCGGCATCGGCACCTTTCCTGTACCAGGTAACTGCCGCCGCGGAATCAGGCTCCACGCCCCGACCATCCGCGTAGAGGCCGCCCAAATTGAGGAAAGCCCGCTTCTCGCCGAGATCGACGGCCCTGAGATAGGATAGGCGCGCCTTGTCATATTGCTCCGCTCCCTCCTGCGCGCGGCCGAGCATATAGGCAAAGCGCCCTTCCTTGGGGTGTTCGGCCAGGGCTTGCTCACAAGCCGGGATTGCCTTGGCGTGGTCGATGTCCGCCATGCTGAGACCGGGAGCGAGGGAAAGCGGGTCGCCCCCGCGCGAAGCCATGCGGTCGCAATCGGTCGCCGGCACGCTGGTACTGGGGCGAGACCTATCGGCGATCTTACGCTGGGTGCAAGCCAGGTGCCTGGCATAGGAGCCAGCTCCCGTTTCGACCTTGGTTCGGCCCTCCGAATAGCAGGCGCTCTGAATATCCCCCGGAACCGTGACCCAGATGTCGTTCAATTCGACATAGGCCGTCGACTCCCGGTTGAAACAGGAGACCATTTCGGGGCTATCCAGCATCACCTTCGGCGGCCGGCCGATCGTATCCAGACAATAGTCGTCGAACCGATAGATTGGAAACATCTCCGCCGAGGCCTGCCCGGCGCCCCCCGTCACCAGCATGGCCACCAGCGCGGCCACGCCCATTCTTCCCGCCATCATTCCCCCAAAAAACAAGCCGTCAGTTCCGCAAACGAAATAGCTGGCCGATCATGCCGGTGCAGCCGCTTCGTCGAGGAACCAATGGATCGGGCCCGCAGCCTCGACATGGGCCGATGGCAGATCGGCGCCGGCGAAGACCTTGGCGAGCGTCTCGCGCTTGTCCGCCCCGGCGGCAAGGAAGGCAACGGCCCGGCTCGAGGCGATGGCCGGGAAGGTCAGGGTTACCCGCGGCACGAAGGGATCCAAACCCGGATCTGAATGAACAGCCCAGCGATCCCTTACAGCCAGGGCTGGCTTGCCCGGAAAGAGGGAGGCCGTATGTCCGTCGGACCCAACGCCGAGCAGCATGATGTCGAACAGCGGCCGATCCGGATCAAGCACGTCCGCGCCGTAATAAGCCTTGAGCGCCTGCTCATAGGCCTGCGCTGCGGCCTCGGGCGAGACCGGCGTTGCGGCGATCTCATGAATGTTCTGCTGAGGCACCGGGACATGGTCGAGCAAAGCCGCCTTTGCCATCAGCGTGTTGCGCCTGGCATCGTCGGCGGCAACGATACGTTCATCCCCCCAGAACCAATGAATGCGTTCGAAGGGCAGGGCGGAACGCCAGGGATCCCGCGCCAGACGCTCGTAAAGGCGCTTGGGCGTGGAGCCGCCCGACAGGGCCACCGCGATCGGCCCCGGACGCCCCACCAATTCGGCGACGAACCAGTCGGCTGCACGGTCGGCCAAGGCGTCGGCATCGGCCGAGATATCGATGATGCGCTCGCTGCTCATGCGATAGGCCGCCAGCCGCGCCCGTCACGGGCAAGCATGACCTCGGCGGCAGCCGGGCCCTCGGAACCGGCGGCATAGTTGGCAAGCCCCCGATCGCCGGCATTGGCCCAGGCATCGAGGAAGGGCTGCACCGCGGCCCAGCCTGCCTCGACCCCGTCGGCACGCTGGAACAGCATGGCATCACCGATCATGCAGTCATAGATCAGCGTTTCGTAGCCGGTGCTCGCGGCCGCCTCGAAATAGTCCTTGTATTTGAAGTCCATGCCGACACCCGCAAGGTCGATCTTGGGTCCCGGCACCTTGGCGTTGAAATGCAGCGTGATGCCTTCTTCCGGCTGGATATCGAGCACCAGCGTGTTCGGCCCCATGCCGGACAGCGCCGTATCGCGAAACATAGCGATCGGCGCGTCCTTGAAGCGGATCGCCACTTCCGTCTTGCGCTTGGCGAGGGCCTTGCCGGTGCGCAGATAGAAGGGCACGCCGGCCCAGCGCCAATTGTCGATGGCGAACTTGATGGCGGTGTAGGTCGGCGTGACGCTCTTGGGATTGACGTCCTGCGAGGCGCGGTACGCGGTGATCGGCGTGTCCTTGATGATGCCGGGACCATATTGGGCCCGCACCGAGTTCAAGATCGCCTGTTCGGGCGTGTATTGCGTGATGGCCGCCAGGGCCTCGGCCTTCTCCGAACGCACGGAATTGGCCGAATAGCGGGCAGGGGGTTCCATGGCAATCAGTGACAGCAACTGGCACAGATGGTTGGGCACCATGTCGCGCAAGGCGCCTGTCGCGTCGTAGAAGGCGCCACGGCGCTCGACCGTGACGGTTTCCGCCACGCTGATCTGGACATGGTCGATATGGTCGCGGTTCCAGATCGGCTCGAACAGGCCGTTGGCAAAGCGCAGGATCATGATGTTCTGGACCGTCTCCTTGCCCAGATAATGATCCATCCGGTAGATCTGGTCCTCGTTCAGCACGCTCAGGAGCTGGCGATTGAGGGCCTGGGCCGAGGCAAGGTCGGTGCCGAAAGGCTTTTCGACGATGACGCGCCGCCAGGGCCCGCCTTCCACTTCCTGGCTGAGGCCGACTTCCTGGAGAAGCCGGGTGATCGGCGCAAAGCCCGACGGCGGCGTCGCCAGGTAGAACAGGCGATTACCGCCGGTGTTGCGTCCGCTCTCGACCTTTTCCAGATGCCGGGCCAGATCCCGGAAACTATCGGGATTGTCGACTTCGGCAACCACGCTGGTAACGCAGGCGAACAATTTGTCGGCGACTGCCTGATCGACCGGCCTCGTGGCAAACTGCTTGAGCCCATCCACCAGGGACTGGCGGAAGGCATCATCCTCCATCGGACGACGCACCACGCCGACGATCGCGAAATTCTCCGGCAGCAGGCCGGTGGCCGCAAGATTATAGAGAGCAGGGACGAGCAGGCGCTTGGTCAGGTCGCCATTGGCACCAAAAACGACGAAGCAGCAAGGGCCGGCAGCGCCGCCCTTGTTGATGTGGTGGGCATTCATAACTCAAGCCTTGGACGCGGGATTCTTCGGCTCGACGTGACCGCCGAACCCCTTACGCATGGCGGAGAGGATCTTCTCCGCATAGGTGTGCTCCTGACGGGAGCGGAAACGGGTGTAGAGAGCAGCGGTGAGCACTTCGGCGGGCACCGCCTGGTCGATGGCAGCCTCGATCGTCCAGCGTCCTTCGCCCGAATCCTCTACGAAGCCGGAATATTCACTCAACTCCTCGTCGGCAGCGAGGGCGGTTGCCGTCAGGTCCAGCAGCCAGGAGGTGACGACGCTGCCGCGGCGCCAGACTTCGGCGATATCGGCCATGTTGAAGTCGAACGTCTCGCCCTCTGCCCTGCCTTCATTGGCAGCCGAACGCAGGATGTCGAAACCTTCCGCATAAGCCTGCATCAGGCCATATTCGATGCCGTTGTGGATCATCTTGACGAAATGCCCGGCGCCGCAGGGGCCGGCATGGATATAGCCTTGCTCCGCCCGCGGATCGTGCTTGTCGCGGCCGGGCGTACGGGGAACATTGCCGATGCCAGGCGCCAGCGTGGCAAAGATCGGATCAAGACGCGTGATCGTTTCGGTCTTGCCGCCGATCATCATGCAGTAGCCGCGCTCCAGGCCCCAGACGCCGCCGGAGGTGCCGACATCGACGTAATCGAGCCCCTTGGCCGCCAGTTCCTTGCCGCGACGGACGTCGTCCTTCCAATTGGTGTTGCCGCCGTCGATGATCACGTCACCGGGAGACAGCAGGCGCGAGAGCTGGTCGATGGTGCCCTGGGTGATGGCACCCGCCGGCAGCATCACCCAGACGGCGCGTGGCGTCGTCAGCTTCGAAACGAGGTCGGCAAGGTCGGTGGCGGCGACCGAGCCATCGGCCACCAAAGCCTGAACCGCCGGCGGAGCGCGATCATAGACGACGGTGGTGTGGCCGTTCTTCATCAGGCGGCGGGCGATGTTGCCGCCCATGCGGCCCAGACCGATGATTCCCAATTGCATTGGCTGATCTCCTTTTGCCGCCCCCGGCAGCTTATCGTCCGTTACGTGCTTAGCACCGTTTTCAGCTCTCGCAAGCGCATGTATTCATCACTTCATGAGCATGACGAGGGGATGACGCGCCATTTTTGCATGGCACGCGACAATGGCAGCTTGACCCATCCGCTCATGACGCTTAGAGACACCGCAATTGCGGGGCAATGCCCCGCTTGGTGAGAGCTCGTAGCTCAGTCGGTAGAGCACGTGACTTTTAATCATGGGGTCGTGGGTTCGAATCCCACCGAGCTCACCATCAATTCCCTGAAAATCCTGTCGGCGGCCTGCTTCGCTGAGAGCCTGTGTCAACGGTAGGCATTGTTGCTCATGTATCACGTGGTCAGGCGTGGCCGTAGCCAGTCCTGTTGCGCCTGCAAGTGCGGCTCTTTTGCTCTGCCGATGAGTAACACTCCGACACTTTCCTGTGTTTAGGCGCGTTTCGCCGGATCTTCAGCATGCGCGCGCCCTGGGCCGAGCCGGCCTGTTCAAAGAATGCTAGATTCGCCGGCAGGCAATGGTGCAGGCGGACAGAGCATGACCGATGAGAAGGCG
Source organism: Labrys sp. F242 (assembly GCF_057813875.1). NCBI lineage: Bacteria > Pseudomonadati > Pseudomonadota > Alphaproteobacteria > Hyphomicrobiales > Xanthobacteraceae > Labrys > Labrys sp. F242. The sequence continues at coordinate 1,877,014 of NZ_JBVASG010000001.1, forward strand.
GCGCTAGGACAGGCACGCCGCGATTTTGCCAGATCGATGCTGAAGGAGAGCGGATCGGGGGACCCGCGCATCGAGAGGGCTTTCGAACTCGTGCCACGCGAAGCCTTCCTGCCGCCCGGTCCCTGGCTGATGGCCAGCCATGGGAACTATGTCGAGACGCCGAGTGCGGACCCGATCCATCTCTACAAGAATCGGCTGATTGCGCTGAAGGCGGACAAGCAAATCAATACCGGCGAACCCGCTTTGCATGCTGCATGGCTGGGGGCGGTGGCTCCCAAGGCAGGAGAGAAAGTCAGCCATATCGGGGCAGGGTTGGGCTATTATACGGCCATGCTGTCGGTGCTGACCTTGCCCAATGGCCGCGTGACAGCCTTCGAGATCGAGGAGGACCTCGCCGAACAGGCAAGGCGCAACCTTAAGCCATTCGACGGCGTCAACGTGGTTCGAGCCGATGCCACACGTGTTGCCGTGCCTCCCTCCGACCTCATCTATGTCAATGCGGGCGTGGTCGCGCCGCCACTTGCCTGGCTCACCGCTCTACAACCCGGCGGGCGGATGATCTTCCCGTGGCGTCCGCGCGAGGATATCGGCCTCGCTGTGCGGATGGATGCCGAAGCCGCCGGCTTTGCCGTCAAGGCGCTGATGCCATCCTGGTTCATTCCCTGCGTCGGCGCATCGCGCGAGATCCGCACGATTCGTGCGCCGAGGTCTCCTCGTGAGGCCTTGGCCGTGCGCTCGCTTTGGCCGATCTCGGTCAGGGTGCCGGATGAGAGCGCAATCGCCATCTACCCCGATCTTTGGTTCTCGTCGGACGCGCTCGACGCCTGATCCCCCGAGGTGAATGTCAGCTCCAAAAAGGTGCTTGACCTTACAATGATGGGAAGCCCTACAAGGTCTTCATCGATTGGAGACCTCACATGATCACGTTGAAAGTACCGGAAATGAGCTGCGGCCACTGCGCCAAGACGATCACGGGCGCGCTGAAGGCTGTCGACCCCGGCGCAGCCGTCGACATCGACATAGGCTCGCAGACAGTCACGGTGGCGAGTGCCGCCGACGAAGGGAAATTGCGCGCCGCGATCGCCGAGGCCGGTTACGAGAACGAGAAGTTGCCAGCCTGATTGCCAGGGGCAGAGAAGGGGCCGGCCAGGAATGGCCGGCCCCTTTATCCATACGCTAGAAAATGCGATCCAACTGAATCGTATTTGTTCCGCAATTTAACCGTGAGCCCCGAACTCAAGGGCAATGGCGGTGCCGATAGCGAGAATCGTCCGATAGGTTCTGTCGATCGGATCGATGAGATTGCGCGTCAGCGCCGCATAGTTCGAGGGTGAATCGCCGGGATAGGTGAAGGGCTCGGCGAGGCTATACCCCTCCATGGTCAGCCCATTCACCGGATAGGCGTCGCGCAGCAGCGTCACCGCCTCGGGAATGCGCAGGCTGAAGATCAACTCCATGATGTCTTCACGCGAGACATCGTTGCGCGTGGAGAATTTCGGCACCCGGGCCGCCATCAGCAGGATATGCTGGAGCAGGGCCAGCCGCACCGCCTGCAGCATGTCGAGCCTCTCCCGGTTTTCGGAGATCGACTTGCCCAGATCCTGTCCCGCGAGGTCGAGCAAGCGATGAAGCGAGATGGCATCGAGCCGCAGCTTCACCGCCAACTCATTGAGCGAAGCGGCCCGATCATCCTCTTCCAGCAATTGGGTAATGAACAGGCAGGGCTCGGCCAGATGCGGTTCGGCGCCGGCATAGGGACGCGTCGACCAGAAGGAGCGGTCGAACAAGGTCGAGAATGCCGCGAGCGCCTTGATGCTGGAGCGCCGCTTCATATGCACCACGTGCGAGGTCAAACGGCGCAGCCGGTCCGATTTGGCGAAGGTGTCGATGAAGCGATCCTCGTCACCTCGCAACGCCGTACCGAACCCCGCGATCACCGTGGCAGGATGGCCGAGTTGCTGCAGGATGGCATTGTGGGGAATGGCGCGGATGCGGCGGACCTGATGCACCTCGCCGCCTGACACGTCGAACTGGCGCCGTGACTTGCGCGAGCCGGTATCGTTCAGCAGGCCCTGGGCAAAGGAGCCGAGCGCCCGGTGATATGCATGATCATCGAGCAACTTGCTATGAAATGAGGCAAGCCGGCGGAAGAAATCGAAGGAGAAGGTCGTGTTTGAATAGAAGGGATCGTCGCTGGCCGGCTGCTCCCGCCAAGCCACTTCCGCCTCCAGCATGCGAGTCAGCGAAGCAAGGGCAAGTTCGGGTGTTTCGAAATAGATGAAGCCGTCGCCGCCCTGGAAGCTGACCTCGTGCTTGAGGGCAATGCCCCGGCTCTCGAATTCGCGGCGAGCCCAAGGGCTCAGCACATAGAAGGCGCGGTCCTCGAAATTGCCCTGATGGGCGCCACGCCCTGCCGACTCGCCGTGCGTGTCGAAGATCAGAACCTCGACATCCGTCAGCCGATGGCGTTCGCAGGCCCTGGCCAATTGCCCATGCAAGCGCTCGATCGCGAGGGCCGCGGTGATCTGGCCCATGAAGCGGCCCGAATCTGAAAAGCCGGTCTGGATCGCAAGCCGGCCGCGTTGGCGCACAGCCTGGCGATATTCCTCGATGCCGAACAGCACATCGAAGAAGCGCGACGCGCCTTCCAGCGCCGTCGGGGTCTCGAACAAGGGCGAAACATCGAGCTTGTCCTCGACGCCGAACAGGCGGGCGAAATAGACTGCGGCCATCACCGTCGCCGGTGCTTCGCATTCGGCGATAAGCAGGCGGATAGTCGAATCCCGGTCGACATGCTTGAGGATCTGCGCCGCCAGCACGAATTGGCGCAGGGCGGTCTTCTGCTCGATATCGAGCGAACCGAAATTGACGGAAACCGGCTGGGCCTCGCGAATGAATGTCGCCAGGCGTTCCAGCATCGAACGGGAGGTGATGTTCTCCTCCGAATCGATGTCGAGATGCTGGCGCATCGCATTGTGCAATTGCGTGGCATTGATGCGCATATGTACTTCGCCGACGCCGAAGCCGAGGGTCAGCATTTCGCTGCGCAGAGCGACGAGGTCGAGCGCGATCTCGGGCTGTGAGTCGGCGATCGCGATGTCGATCAACGCGATATAGGGGCGCACGCTCGTGGCCGCATCCGGATGGCGCGCGGTGAGGAGATCGGCCGCATGCCTGAGTGCGGGACGATCGAGCGGCGTCTGGTTGAAAGCTCCCAGAATGCCAGCGTTCCAGGCACGCGTTCGCTCGATCCGCGCAGTCAGCTCTTCGAGACGCTGCGCGGTCTGCGAATCCGGACTAACCTGGGTGGCAATGCGAAGGACCTCGCTGAGATAACGATCGATCTGGTGCTGCTTTTCGGCGAGCCGGAAACGGAAGGAATCGATCCACTGGATATCGGTACGGCCATCGAGATCGTAGCCGATCCACGTGCCGAGGCCGGCATAGGCCACCGTAACCGAACGCCATTCGGGCGAACGCCGCTCACGCAGGACCTCGGCGGCGATGCGGGCAAACGTGCCGATCGCCGTCTTGGCGGCATCCAGGGCGACCATCGCGGCACCATGCTCGACCTGCAAGGTGATCGGATTGTCCGGTGCCATCAGTACATCCGGCAGCGCCGCCTTGCCATCGCACGCCATTCGCGCCAGACGTGCCCGATTGGCACTGGAAAGCAGGAACGTCGGATGCCCGGTGAAGACGATACCAAGCTGGGTGCGTGCCAGCGGGGAGGCGCTCGAAACACCGCGGCGCCCGTTTGCGAGCAAATGTTCGGCGACGCGCCGCAGGCTCTCGCGGTTGCCTGCCATGTCGAGCGGGCCGACATAATCCCGCAATGTTTGCGCGCGCGCAGCGAAGGTCTCCTGGCTCAGCCGCAAGGCGAGGGCCTCGAAATCCTCCCTCGTCAGCCGCCCGGCTTCGAGCTCGCGAGACAACTCGAAGGCCAGTTGGGCCACCGGATTGTAACGAGGCTCGTCAACCAGTTTGGCGCGGGCGCTATCGAGCTTGTCGCGGCAGAAACGTTCGAGCTCGACGATACGGTCGTCAGGTCCAGGCTCCGGCAAAGGTGCATCCATCTGGGTTCTCGGTCGACAGGTTTTCAGGCGGTCCCATAAACCACCCGTGCGTTCGAAACGAGCAAAAATCGTGCCGACGGCACAGCAAAAATGAAAGAAACGATCAACGGCAGTGGCGAGACCATGCCGATTGCGTCGCGATTGCCCGGGTAAGACGACATTCAGGCGTGCGTCGGCAGCCAGCTCAATCCCTCGACCGTTCCGTGCAGCGGCCGGTATTCGGCACCGATCCACCCCCGATAACCGATCCGGTCGATATGTTCGAACAGGAAGGGATAATTGATCTCGCCTGTTCCCGGCTCGTGCCGCCCGGGATTGTCGGCCAGTTGCATATGGGCAATGCGAGGAAGCTGGCTTTCGATGTTGCGGGCCAGATCCCCCTCCATCACCTGCATATGATAGATATCATACTGAAAATAGAGGTTGTCCGAACCGACCTCCTCGATGATGGCCAGGGCCTGGCGTGACCGTTTGAGATAGAAGCCCGGCATATCGATCGTGTTGATCGCCTCGATCAACAGGCGGACGCCCGTACGCCTGGCCTCGTCGGCGGCGAAGCGCAGATTGTCCAGCAACGTTTCATGGATGAGTTCGGGATCGGCTCCCTTCGGCGGGATGCCCGACAGGCAGTTCACCTGCGCACAGCCAAGCATCGTGGCGTGATCCAGAGCCAGGGCAACGCTCTCGCGAAACTCCGCCTTGCGGTTTGGCAGGCAGGCTAGCCCTCGTTCGCCGTCTTCCCAGCGCCCAGGCGGCAGATTGTGCAGCACCAGCGCGAGGCCGCTATCGTCAAGCCTCCGACGCAACTCATGCCTGTCGAAATCATAGGGAAACGGGAACTCCACGCCGGTAAAACCTGCCCGTGCAGCCGCTTCGAAGCGATCATAGAAATCGAGTTCGCTGAACAGCATCGAGATATTGGCGGAAAAACGCGGCATTTGTTCAGCTTTTGGCTTTGACGAAACGCGAAAAGGCGTCGAGCGTAGCCTTGCTGACGTGGTGCTCGATCCCCTCGGCATCGCGCCGGGCGGTATCGGCATCGATACCCAGGGCCAGCAGGAAAGCCTCGACGATATGATGGCGCTCGCGGCTGGCCTCGGCCAGCGCCTGGCCAGCCTCGGTGAGGAAGACGCCGCGATAGGGGCGCTGAGCCACGAAACCTTCGTCCGCCAACCGTTTCAGCATTTTGGCGACGGTCGGCTGGGCCACGCCCAGGCGAGCGGCGATATCGACCTGTCTTGCTTCGCCGCCATCGCTGATCAGGTCGGCGATCAGCTCGACATAGTCCTCGATCAGTTCGAGGCGGCGTGCCTCGCGTGCCTGCCTAAAACTCTCGACATGCACGACGGCGTCGACCAGGCCCGGCTCGGGGGGTGAAAGCGCAGCGGAACGTTTCATGCCGGCTCTCCTAAGCTGATTCCTTTGTGCGTCCCAGGGCATCGAACAATCGGCGCCGACCGGGTTTGCGGCATTGCAAATGCGGGTATGCCCGATCCGCGTGGCCTTATCAATGCCAGCGATGAAATACAGCCTTGGCGTTTATCCATTGACCGATCTTCAGAGTATAGCATATGCTATATTCATGGAAGCGATGCAGAATGGAATTTCGTGGTGGAGAAGGGCATGAGTGCGGATGCTGCGGGAACGGCCCCGGCCGACAACGGCGCGTGGCGCGTGGTTCCCGGGGAAGAAAGGCGGCCGAGCCTTGGTGCGATGAACGCCAGCGTTCCCGTGCCGAAGACGGGTTTGTGGTTTCGTCGCTTTCTGGCCTTTCTCGGCCCGGGTTACATGGTGTCCGTCGGCTACATGGACCCAGGCAATTGGGCGACCGACATCGCCGGTGGTTCGAAATTCGGCTACACGCTCCTGAGCGTGATCCTGCTGTCGAATCTGATGGCCATCGTGCTGCAGGCCCTGGCGGCGCGACTCGGCATCGTCACCGGGCGCGACCTCGCCCAGGCCTGCCGCGATCACTATTCCCGGCCGGTGAATCTCATGCTCTGGCTCGCCTGCGAGCTGGCGATCATCGCCTGCGATCTGGCTGAGGTCATCGGCACGGCCATCGCTCTCAACCTGCTGTTCGGCATTCCCCTGGTTTACGGCGCCATCATCACGGCCGTCGACGTGTTCCTGGTGCTCATGCTGATGCAGCGCGGCTTCAGGACGTTGGAAGCCTTCGTGATCGCGCTGCTGGTCGTGATCTTCGGCTGTTTCGTCATCCAGATCATCCTCGCGGCCCCGGCGATCCACGATATCCTCGGCGGGTTCCTGCCGCAGGCCAAGGTCGTCACCAATCCTGAAGCCCTCTACATCGCCATCGGCATCATTGGTGCCACGGTGATGCCGCATAATCTCTATCTGCATTCCTCGATCGTGCAGACCCGCGCCTATGAGCGCACGGAGGAGGGCAAGCGCTCGGCCATTCGCTGGGCGGTGACCGACAGCACAATTGCCCTGATGCTGGCCCTGTTCGTGAATGCGGCCATCCTGATCACGGCTGCCACCGTGTTCCATCAGAATGGCCGTACGGATGTCGAGGAGATCGAGCAAGCCTATCAATTGCTGTCGCCGATGCTCGGCGTCGGCATCGCCTCCACGCTGCTGGCCGTCGCCTTGCTGGCATCCGGTGTCAATTCGACGGTGACCGCGACGCTCGCCGGTCAGATCGTGATGGAGGGCTTTCTCCACCTGCGCATTCCCGATTGGGCGCGCCGGCTGATCACGCGCGGCATCGCCATTGTGCCGGTGGTTGCCGTCACCGCTCTCTACGGCAATCAGGGCACCAACAAGCTGCTGGTGCTCAGCCAGGTTGTCTTGTCGATGCAATTGCCCTTCGCGATCATCCCGCTGGTTCGCTTCGTCTCGGACAAGCGCAAGATGGGGGTCTTCGTCACACCGGTCTGGCTGACGACCTTGTCCTGGGTGATTGCCGGCGTGATCCTGGTGCTGGACATCAAGCTGCTGGTCGACACCTTCACGGGCACTTGAGCTCGGCGCAGGGCACTAGGATTGCTACAGTTGCATCCACAGCGTTGGACCCGGTATCGAAATCGGGCTCGGCGCTGTAATTGTTTGCGCCGACACGTGCCAGGCTCTTTTGGAGCAGCAGATCAATTCGCATGAACCAGGGCGAGGCGAGCGAGACGCTCGGCCGAGTCCCGGGAGCCAGCTTTCGCTGCAGCCTCGTAAAAAGCTTTCGCCTGGGCCGCATTCACCTGCGAGGGATCCTTGACGATGGCGGGGTCATACGTCTCGGCCAAGGCGAACAATGCCCGCGGATCGGTACCGCTTCGATAGGACTCGAGAGCTTCCCTGGCACCAGCCACGTCGCCGCTGGCCAGCAATTCACGCGCCGACTGCACGGCCTGGTCGACCTCATCCACGGTAATGGCGATGGTACTGACGCTGCGCGTCGCGCCGGGCAATGCGGGAGCGGGCACCGAAGCCGGCGAGGGGGCGCTCGGTGCCGGCGTCGAAGCCGGGGCTGGCGCCGCGGCAACTTTCGTCTCCGACGGAGCCGAGGCCGGCGGCGCGACCAGATTGCCCAGGGACTGCAGCTTGTCCGGATTGGCCCAGAAGTAAGCACCGACTGCGGCGATACCCGCGGCCAGCAGCACAGAAGCTATCAGGGCGGGTGGAACCTTGATCTTTGGCCAGCTCAGTCGCGAAAGGCGAGTCTCATTGGCATTGGCCGCCGGATTGACACCAAAGCGTGTGGTTTTCCGCGCCGATGAGGGCGCCACCAGGTTTTCTTCCTTGACCGCAGGCGCAAGAGAGGCTGGGGCGGCGGCATGTACCGCGGATGCGCCATCCCTGTTCCGCTGGTCCAGATCCTGAGGCGGTCCGGCCGTGACGTTCACCGTCGACATACGCGGCCTTTCGCGCGAAGGCGGACCACGGAACTCGAAGGCCTCGTCGGTCTCGGGATTCGGCCGCTCGGGAGGAGGCGTGTCCAGGGACGCCGCGCGCGGCATCTTCGGCGCTTCGGCCTGCTCCTTCTTCTCCGCTTCGGGCGCAATTTCGATGAAAAGCGCTTCGCCGAAATCGAATCCGTTATCGTCTGTGCTTTCGTCCATTACCGGCGCGGGATCCGCTGGCGGGACAGCAGGAGAAGGAGAAGGCTCGGGCGCCGGTGCAGGTTTTGCTTCGGCTTCGGGAAGAGGCACCTCGGCAAGGCGCGGCACAGGCTCCTTCGGCGGTGACGCCAGCGCCACCAGGCGATCGAGGGAAGGGGAAGCCAATTTTACTTCAGCCGGCCTGACTTCCGTCTGCCTAGCCTCGGTCTTCCTGGCTTCGGTCTGTCTGGCTTCGGTCGGCTCGGCAACTATGCTTGCCTCGGCCGCGCCCGCCTCATTGGCCGGTGTTGGCACCGTCAGCCGTGGATCGCGGCCAGGTATCGGGGCAGCACGCTGCGCCGTGGCCTGCTTTTCTTTCAAAGCATCGGCAGCCAAGCGCGCATTTTCCATATGGCGCTGAAATGCTTCGCGCACAGCGGCCGCGAGAGCCTCGTCTTTCTTCAGGGGTTCAGCCATATCGTTCCCACCCAAACGCTACACGGGCACCCACTGTGAAGTGAAAAAAGGCCATCCAGCCGCGAGAGCGGCAAGGATAGCTTCCGGAAGAGTGCCTGCGCAAACAAATTCTTTAACCATTTGTTAACGAAGATGCAGCCCGAGGCCATGGAACGCCCTGAAAAGTTCACGAATATGGTTAAGACGCCGCAATGCGGTGCCAGCCGATACCCCGGGGTTGCTGAAAGATAACGCCATGCTGCGCTGCGACAACAGGGCACGGACAGGCGTTGGAATATTTTTCTCCGCCGCTTTACGCGCGGACGCTTTTGGACAATTGCTATGTCGCCCTTTGGCTAAAGCGTTTTGCGATTTGGTGAAATCGCCAGGAATCGCAAAGACGCATCGAACCAAAGAGTTGGAGCAAACAGGCGTTTGCGTCTAAACGCGCTTTACTCCAGGCGATGCTGCATCTGCGTAGTTTCAGACAATCGCTTTTGTTTTGCGCCCTTGTTTTGTCAGGGAGTCGACGCGGTCTTCCAACCTGCGAGTTACACAAGCCGGCGAGCCGCAGCATCGTCCCCTCAGACACCCAGGAGGAATATTCGTGTCCGTTCAAAATCAGTCACAACGCGTCACCGCTCCACAGATTCGCCTGCGGAAGGGAGGAGAGCCGATCGTCATGCTGACCTCCTACCATACGCACACGACACGGATCATCGATCCTTATGTCGACTGCATCCTGGTCGGCGACAGTTTGGGCATGGTGATGCATGGCATGGAAACCACGCTGCCGGTGACGCTGGAGATGATGATCCTTCAGGGCAGGGCGGTGATGCGCGGCTCCTCGCATGCGCTGGTGGTGGTCGATATGCCCTTCGGCTCCTATGAGGAAACACCGGAACAGGCCTTTCGCAGTGCCGTGCGCATCATCAAGGAAACCGGGTGCGGTGCCGTCAAGCTCGAAGGTGGCGAACGCATGGCCGAGACCATCCGCTTCCTGACCGGGCGGGGCGTACCGGTGATGGCGCATGTCGGACTGACCCCGCAATCGATCATGGCCCTCGGCTCCTTCAAGACGCAGGGCCGCGAAGAGGCGGACTGGGGCCCGATCGAGCGGGATGCCCAACTGGTCGCCGACGCGGGCGCCTTTGCGGTGGTGCTCGAAGCGATCGCCGAGCCGCTCGCCGCCAAGATCTCCGCCAGTATCCCGATCCCAACCATCGGCATCGGGGCTTCCCCGACCTGCGATGGACAGGTACTGGTGCTCGAGGACATGCTGGGGCTATCGGACCGCGTTCCGAAATTCGTCAAGCGCTTCGGCTCGCTCGGCGATCAGATCCGCGAAGCCGTGCAGGGCTACGCCGATGCCGTGCGCGACCGCAGCTTCCCGGCGGCCGAGCATACCTATGGCATGAAGAAGAAATAGCGCATGACGGCCCCGTCTGCGCCCTCCTCGTCGGAAGAGCGCGCAGACGAAGCCATCATTGGAACGCGACCTCGTTGAAGCTGCGCAGCTTGCGGGAATGCAATTGACGCTTATCCGTCTCACGCAGCAGCGCCATGGTCTCCAGGCCGACAGCCAGGTGCTGGGAGACCCGCTCGCGATAGAAGGAATCCGCCATGCCAGGCAATTTCAGCTGGCCGTGCAGCGGCTTGTCGGAAACACATAGAAGCGTGCCGTAGGGCACGCGAAACCGGAAGCCATTGGCCGCGATGGTGCTCGATTCCATGTCGAGAGCGATGGCCCGGCTCTGGATGAAGGGCAGATTCTGCACTGTCGAGGGACGCAGCTCCCAATTGCGGTCGTCGACGGTGGCAACCGTTCCCGTCCGCATGACCCGCTTGAGGTCATAACCGGTCAAACCCGTAACCCTTCCGACAGCGCGCTCGATCGCGATCTGGATCTCGGCGAGAGCAGGCACGGGCACTTCGCGTGGCAAATCCGCGTCCAGCACCTGATCCTGGCGCAGATAGGCATGGGCGAGCACGTAATCGCCCAGCATCTGTGAATTGCGCAGGCCCGCGCAATGGCCAAGCATCAGCCAGGCATGCGGCCTGAGCACCGCGACATGGTCGGAGATGTTCTTGGCGTTGGACGGCCCAACCCCGATATTGATCATGGTGATGCCGGAATCGTCGGCGCGCTTGAGATGATAGGCCGGCATTTGCGGCAGTCGCGGCGGATGGTGGCCCGTGACGTCGAGTTGCTGGTTTTCTTCCCCGAGTTCGGTGACGACATTGCCTGGTTCGACGAAGGCGGTGTAGCCCGAACCGAGCGAACCGCCTTCGCCTTTGGCCAGAATGGCCTGGGCCAACCGCACGAACTCATCGATGTAGAATTGGTAATTGGTGAAGATCACGAAATTCTGGAAATGTCGGGCCGAGGTGCCCGTATAGTGCTTCAGGCGCATCAGTGAGAGATCGATGCGCGGCGCCGTGAATAGCGCCAGCGGCTTGGCACCGTCTGGCGAGCGTACGTCGATGCCGTTGGCGATCCGATCGTCCATGATGGTGAGATCGGGCACATCGAATATCTGCGGCAGCAGGGCAAGGCGCCCATAGTCGAGGCCGCTTTCGGCGTGAAAGTCCTCGCCCAGCGCAAAATGGATCGGGATGGGCGTGGAACTCTCGCCGACCTCGACATCGACACCGGTATTGCGCAGCAGGAGCGCGATCTGCTCCTCCAGATAGCGGCTGAAGATGTCCGGTCGCGTCAGCGTCGTCGCATAGGCGCCGGTATCGGCCACGAATCCGAACGGCGTGCGCGCATCAAGCGTGGGAAGGCTCTGGGTGTCGACGCTGACATAGGGGTAAAAGGCGCGAATGCGGTGATCAAAATCCTTGCCTCGGGTAAAAGCCGTGAAGGCTTCCCGCAGGCGTGTGGTGTTCGCGTCATAAAGCTGCGTGATCGCCGCTACGGCCGCTCTCGCATTGTCGAAGCGGCGGGGCTTAGTGGTCATTCCAATTTCGAAGCCGCAATGCGGCTCTCCCTTTTCAATCTTCTAGTTCAGCCCAAGTGACATCGCAACGACATCGCAAGGCATCGCCGATGAAATTTCCGGCCGTGACATGGATCGTAAAGGCATGGACTGCAAAGAATTTGGCGCTATAGGGCGTCATCGTCGAACGGAGACTGCCCATGTTTGCCAGATATCTGCTCGCTATCGCCACTTTGGCCTTCCTGCTGCCCGGCTACGGCGTGGCGCAGGAGGCTGAAGGGCTTCGCAAGGCACAGGTCTTGCAGCAGGCGGTCGAGGCGATGCAGAAAGTGCTGCTATCAGGTCCTTCCGTGGCAAATCTGGATAACCGGGCGACGCTGAAGCTCCCGCAAGGCACCGGTTTCGTGCGCCAGCCCGAGGCAGGTGCCTGGGCCTCCGCTTCGGGCTACCCCGTCGATCCCAAACTTCTTGGCATGCTGGTGCCGACCAGCGAACAGAATTGGGTCGTCTTCATCGATTATCGCTCCGGTGCGCGCTTCGACGATGCCGACGCCCGTGGCTGGAACGCCGACGATCTGCTGGCGAGCCTCAAGACAGCCACGGAAGAAGGCAATGCAGCCCGCCAGAAACGCGGTGAGCCTCAGATCGAGGTCCGGGATTGGCTGGTCAAGCCGCGTTATGACGAGATGCAGCATACGCTGATCTGGGGTGCGATCAGCCCGGAAAAAGGCGGCGAAGCGGATGAAGGCACGGCCAATATTCATGGTTACGTGCTCGGCAATGAAGGTTATTTCGAGCTGACGCTGGTTTCGCCGGCCGCCGAGGTGCCCTCTTATGTGCCGATCGCACAGTCGATCCTCACCAGTGTGCAGTTTTCCGCTGGCAATCGTTACCAGGACCCGGTTAAGGGGCAGGTTGAAACGCGACCGCTCGCGAACCTGATAACCGCTGTTTCCCCCGACCTCTGGGCCAAGGTTCTTGCCTATCTCAAGGCGAACTGGCTGTGGCTCCTGGCGGCGCTCCTGGTACTGACCATTCTCGCCGGCAGCGGGCTGAGAGCGCTGCGGCGACAATAGCCACCGGGGCCGGTCATGCACGATGATTAGGATCATTGAGCTTGATAGGCCCAGAATACCGAGATTTAATCTCGGTTTGGCCGGCTAAGAGCGCTGTTTGCTTGACGGCAGGGGGTTGCTCCTCTACGCCGAAATCACATCTCGCGCCAGCGCGAACCACAGCGTTTTGCGATTTGATGGAATCTCCTCGAATCGCAAAGACGCATCCAACCAAAGAGTTCAGGGCAAAAGGCGTTTTTGCCACGACGCGCTTTGCTCTAGAGGATACGAGCCGGGTCTATGACCGATATTTTCCAGGAAGTCAGCGAGGACATGCGCCGCGAAAAGGCGCAGAAGCTCTGGTCGAAATATGGCAACTACGTGCTCGGCGCCGCTCTTGCCGTGGTCGTGGGCGTATCGGGTTACGTCGCCTACCAGCATTACCAAAAGCAGCAGGCGGAAGCCACCGGAGCCCGTTTCCAGCAGGCGATCTCCCTGGCCCAGAGCGGCAAGACCAAGGAAGCCGCAGCCGCCCTCAGCACCCTGGTGAAGGACGGAAGCGCCGGCTATCAGACCCTTGCTCGTTTCCGTCTGGCGGCGGAGACCGCCAACGACAAGGTCGAGGATGGCATCAAGGCCTATGACGCGCTGGCTGCCGATTCTTCGCTCGGCCCGGTGCTGCAGAGCCTTGCCAAGGTGCGCGGCGGCTATCTCATGGTCGATACCGCCTCCTACGCGGATCTCGCCGGCAAGATCGAGCCGCTGACTGCTGCAAACGAACCCTGGCGGCATTCGGCGCGCGAAGTGCTCGGCCTTGCGGCCTGGAAGGCCAAGGATCTCACCAATGCCTCCAAATGGTATCAGGCCGTGATCACCGACAAGGATGTGCCGCAGGCGCTGCGTCAGCGAGCTGAACTGATGTTGCAGCTCATCGCCTCCGACCAGCCTGCCAAGGCCTGACCATGGCCGTTTCAATCGCCATCGTCGGCAGGCCCAATGTCGGCAAGTCGACATTGTTCAACCGTCTGGTCGGCCGCAAGCTCGCCATCGTCGACGATCGCCCGGGCGTGACGCGCGACCGGCGCGAGGGTGACGCCAGGCTCGGCAACCTCACTTTCAAAGTGATCGATACGGCCGGCCTCGAGGTCGCCGAAAACGCTTCGCTTGCCGGGCGCATGCGTGCGCAGACGGAAGCGGCAATCGCCGAGTGTGACCTGATCCTCTTCATGTTCGACGCCCGCATCGGTGTCACCCCCGCCGACGAACATTTCGCCGAAGTGGCGCGGCGCTCGGGCAAGCCTGTGATTCCGGTCGCCAACAAGACCGAGAGCCGCACCGGATTCCAGGGCGCCTATGAAGCCTATTCCCTCGGGCTTGGCGATCCCGTGCCGATCTCGGCCGAGCATGGCGAGGGCATGGCGGATCTTGCCGAAGCGATCGTCGCGATCGCGCCGGCCACCGGCTATGAACCCGAGGAAGATGTCGCCGAAACCGACGCCGTCGTCAGCGGCGAGGAGGGCGAGGAGGAGGCAATCGATCTCGGCGCGGGCGTGATCCGTCCGCTGCGCGTGGCCATCATCGGCCGGCCGAATGCCGGCAAATCGACGCTGGTCAACGCCCTGATCGGCCAGGATCGCATGCTTACCGGCCCCGAGGCCGGCATTACTCGCGACACCATCTCGGTGGACTGGACCTGGCGCGACAAGCGCATCAAGCTGTTCGACACTGCCGGCATGCGCAAGAAAGCCCGAATCGAGGATAAGCTCGAAAAGCTTTCCGTTTCGGATGGCCTGCGCGCCGTGCGTTTCGCCGAGGTGGTGGTGCTGCTGCTCGACAGCGCTACGCCTTTCGAAAAGCAGGATCTGCAGATTGCCGATCTCGTGGAACGCGAGGGCAGGGCTATCGTCATCGGTCTCAACAAGTGGGACCTGGTCGAGGATCGTCACAAGGCGCTGGCCAGTGCCCGTGAAATGTTCGAGCGCCTGCTGCCTCAACTGCGTGGCGCACCGGTGGTGACCTTGTCCAGCCTGTCGGAACAAGGCCTGGACCGCCTGATGGATGCCGCTTTCCGGGCCTTCGCCACCTGGAACCGTCGCGTACCGACGGCGCGCCTGAATCGTTGGCTCGGAGGCGTACTTGAACATCATCCGCCGCCGGCCGTGTCGGGGCGTCGCATCAAGATCCGTTATATGACGCAGGTGAAGACGCGCCCGCCGCACTTCGCTCTCTTCGGCAACCAGCTCGACGCTCTGCCGGACAGCTTCAAGCGTTATCTGGTCAATGGCCTGCGCGAGACCTTCGACATGCCCGGCGTGCCGATCCGGCTCAGCCTGCGTTCACCGAAGAACCCGTTCGACCGGAAGAAATAGGCGAGCCGCGGAGCGTGGCGTTTCCATGAGCGAACGTCCCCGTTCGCTCATGGGGAATTATTCTGGCGCTCTGAAGCTCAGGAATCGTCCTTCCCGCACCTCGTAGACCTTGCCGGTTTCCGTCAGGTCGGGGCTCGCGAGTTTCAGGATGGACGGCGCTATGCTGGATGGGTGGGGCAGGGTATCGGCGTCCTCGCCGGGCATGGCCGCCGCACGCATATGGGTGCGGACGGGACCGGGAGAGAGCAGGTTGGCCCGGATCGGCGAATTTACCGTTTCGGCCGCGTAAGTCGCCACCATGGAGTTGAGCGCCGCCTTCGTGGCAGCATAAAGCCCCCAATAGGCGGTCGACTTCCAGGCAGCCCCCGAGGTGATGAAGACGGCTCGGCCGGCATCGGATTTGCGTAACAAGGGGTCGAAGGATCGGATCAGGCGCCAATTGGCGGTGACGTTCACCGCAAAAACATTGTCCCAGTCCTTGGGCTCAAGATGGCCGAGGGGGGAGATCGCGCCGAGCGCGCCGGCATTGCCGATCAGGATGTCGAGCTTGCCATAACGCTCGAACAGCGTGTAGCCGAGCCGGTCGATGCCGTCGCCATCCTTGATGTCGAGAGGAACAAGGGTCGCCGCTCCACCCTTCTCGCGGATTTCGTCGTCTAGATCCTCAAGCGCGCCAACGGTACGGGCCACGGCGATGACATGGGCACCCGCCTCGGCCAGCGCCAGGGCCGTGGCACGGCCGATGCCGCGCGATGCGCCGGTGACGAGCGCCAGGCGGCCTTTGAGAAGATCAGACATCGGAAAACTCACGAGATAAGGCGTCTTGCGATCAGACGGAATCACCAGGACCCGCAAAGACGTGTCAAAACAAGCCGGAGCCAGAGTGCGCTTTCGCCAAAACGCGCTCGACACCGGGGCCAGCGGAAAGCTCGTCCACCCCTGAGCCGGGGTGGAGACAGATCAGCTTGCTTCCGCGAGCAATGCGAATTGCTGCTTGGCTCCTTCGCCAACCACATCGGTGAGGAAGGTGGGATAGTCGCCGGTGAAGCAGTGATCGGTAAATTGCGGACGGACTGGGTCGCGCTGGTCGTAGCCGCACGCCTTGTAGACACCATTAACCGACAGGAAGGCCAGCGAGTCGGCGCCCATATAGGCGCGCATCGCTTCCAGATCCATCCGCGCCGCCAGCAGGTTCTCCTTGTCGGGCGTATCGATGCCGTAATAGTCGGGATGGGTGATCGGCGGACTGGAGATGCGGAAATGCACCTCCTTTGCACCGGCATCGCGCATCATGCGCACGATCTTCACCGAAGTGGTGCCGCGCACGATGGAATCGTCGATCAGCACGACACGCTTGCCTTCGATCACCGAACGGTTGGCACTGTGCTTCATGCGCACGCCCATTTCGCGGATGGCCTGGGTCGGCTGAATGAAGGTGCGTCCGACATAGTGATTGCGGATGATGCCGAGCTCATAAGGCAGACCGGCGGCCTGGGCATAGCCGATCGCCGCGGGTACGCCGGAATCCGGCACCGGCACCACCACATCGGCCTCGACGCCGGCTTCGGCCGCCAGCTGGGCACCGAAGCTCTTGCGCACGGCATAGACGCTGCGACCGTGAACGATGGAGTCCGGTCGGGCGAAATAGATATATTCGAATATGCAGGGGCGGGGCGGCACGCGCGGAAATGGCTTCAGCGATTCCACGCCTTCCTTGGTGATGACGACGACCTCGCCATTCTCGATGTCGCGCACGAAGCGGGCGCCGATGATGTCGAGGGCGCACGTCTCCGAGGCAAGAATGTAGCAGCCATCGAGTTCACCCAGCACCAGGGGGCGAATGCCGAGAGGATCGCGGGCGCCGACCAGCATATGATTGGTCAGGCCGACAAAGGCATAGGCACCCTCGATCTGGAACAGAGCGTCGATGAAGCGATCGATGAACTTTTCCCGCGTCGAGCGCGCGACCAGATGCAGAATCACCTCGCTATCCGACGTGGCCTGGAAGATCGAGCCGCGAGCGATCAATTCGCGCCGCAGCGTCAGCCCGTTGGTGAGATTGCCGTTATGGGCCACGGCGAAGCCGCCGCCCTCAAGTTCGGCGAACAGCGGCTGCACATTGCGCAGAATGGTGCCGCCTGTGGTGGAGTAGCGGGTGTGGCCGATAGCCTGCGAGCCCGGCAGGCGTTCGATCACATCGCGCTTGGAGAAGGTATCTCCGACCAGTCCGAGCCGCCGCTCCGAATTGTAGCGCGCCCCGTCGAAGGTGACGATACCGCAAGCTTCCTGCCCACGATGCTGCAAGGCATGGAGGCCGAGGGTGGTAATGGCCGCGGCCTCGCTGTGTCCGAAGATACCGAACACACCGCATTCCTCACGCAGGCGGTCGGCGTCGAGATCCAGATCGTCGTTTTCACGGGTCATGGCGCTCATTTGGACTTTTCCGCTCACTTGGATTTCTTCTCCAAAAGGGGCTGAGCGGCCCGAAACAAGGCTTCGCCGCTCCGTTCGACATTGAGATAGTACCACCGATCGACTTTTCCAGCATGCCTGCCAAGCAAATTCTTCTTGATCGAGCCATGGGCTCGATCAAGAAGAATTTGCAAGATATCAAACATTTGCAGAGTTTCCCGGCGAGACCCGCCCACGGGCCCCACCGGAAAACTCTGCTTGGGAAGTTTCCTGTGGCAATGCAATTGCATCATTGCGCGGGCGCCGCCGGGGCAGGGGTTGCCGGCTGGGTCTGGGGTGCGGCGGGAGCGCCGGCGGCATCCGGATCGGGCTCTTGCGTATTGGTGTTGGTGTCGGCGCCAGGTCCGATCACTTCATTGGCCCGCAACTGCTTCAGGATCACGTTTTCAGGATCGCTCGGCAGCAAGGTGAGGATCCAGTCGCGCCCGGACACCAGAAGCTGGCGGGATTTGGCATCCTGCACCCAGGCCGGCTCCGACTTCGGCGGCACCAGATAACTGAAGAAGATGAAGGCGACGATGGCAAGCAGGAGGCCACGGGCCGCACCGAACAGGAAGCCAAACGTTCGATCGATCGCCCCGATCCGGCTGTCTAGGATCATGTCGGAGATACGGATCGTGATGAAGGATGCAATCAGGAGAACGAGCAGGAAGATGCCGGCCCCCGTCGCGATACGGGCCAGCGTATCGTTCTTGATGTAGGGCGTAATCAGCGGCAGCACACGCGAGAATAGCAACAAGGTCGCCACGGCGGCGGCGGCCCAGGCCGCGATGGCCAGAACTTCCCGGGTGAAGCCTCGTACCATTGCGAGAAGGGCCGAAATCAGCATGACGCCGATGACGATCAGATCCAGCAGCGTTACGGGCATTGGCGGTCTATCCTGATTTGAACTAGGCGGCACGACAGGCAGCGCCGCGCCTTTCTATAACGACGGTTCGACACGACGTCATCCATTTGCTGCAGCGCAATCGACGGAAATACCCGCTTCATGGCGAAACTTTAGTGGATTTCCGCCTTTGGCTCTCACAAGTCGATTCTCCGAGAGTGGCTTGGTGGGTCCCCCTCGGAGAATCGACAATGCTTCAAACGTCCGCAGAACCCTCGCACCTCATCCACGCGTGGATGAGGTGCGAGGGTTCTGCTTGGAAGCGGCAATATCCGCAACAAGTGTCGCAAGTGAGGCAACGCCATTCACCCGCATGCCGCTATCCGAGCCCGACTCGTTTCCCGGTACAGGGCAGACGGCGCGATGGAAACCGAGCTTGGCTGCCTCCTTCAAACGGGGGCCCATGTGAGCCACCGGCCGGACCGATCCAGACAGGGAGACTTCGCCGAAATACACGGCATCCGCGGGCAGGGGAGCACCCGTGAGGGAGGAGATCAAAGCGGCCGCCACGGCAAGATCGGCTGCGGGCTCCTGGATGCGCAAGCCGCCGGCCACATTGAGATAGACGTCATGCCCGCCCAGCTTGACGCCGCAATGGGCCTCAAGCACGGCAAGCACCATGGACAGGCGGCTGGTATCCCACCCCACCACGGCGCGCCGGGGGGTGCCCAGGCTTGTCGGCGCCACCAGGGCCTGCATCTCGACCAGAAGCGGCCTTGTGCCCTCCATGCCGCCGAACACGGCCGTACCCGGCGACCCGAGATCACGCTCCGACAGAAACAAGGCGGAGGGGTTGGTCACTTCGCGCAAGCCGAGGCCGGTCATCTCGAACACGCCGATCTCATCGGTCGGGCCGAAGCGGTTCTTCACCCCGCGCAGGATGCGGAAATCACGCCCGCCGTCGCCCTCGAACGACAGCACGGCGTCGACCATATGCTCGACGACGCGCGGGCCGGCGATCTGCCCATCCTTGGTGACGTGGCCGACGAGAATGACGGTGGTGCCCGAACGCTTGGCATAACGGATCAGCGCCTGCGCCGAGCCGCGTACCTGCGTGACGGTGCCGGGCGCCGATTCCACCGTATCCGTCCACATGGTCTGGATCGAATCGATCACCGCCAGGCGTGGCGGCGAGCCGTGCTCAAAGGTCGCCAGGATGTCCTCGACCGAAGTCTCCGAGGCCAGTTCCACCGGTGCGCTGGCAAGCCCCAGCCGCTCAGCCCGCAAGCGCACCTGCGCAGCAGCCTCTTCACCTGAAATATAGATGACCCGGGCGTTGCGGTTGGCAAGCGCGGCGCAGGCCTGGATCAGCAGCGTCGATTTGCCGATACCGGGGTCACCGCCCAGCAAAAGGACGGAGCCGCGCACGAAGCCTCCGCCGGTCACCCTGTCCAGTTCATCGATCCCAGAGACCAGGCGTGGCGCCTCGTCGGTCGATCCCGTCAGGCTTTCGAGCGCAAAGACCCGTCCCCGTCCTCTGGAACGCTGTGAGGCAGGAACGGCCGCGATGGCGCTGGTCTCCTCGGCGATCGAGTTCCACTCGCCGCAGGCATCACATTTGCCCTGCCAGCGATTATAGGCGGCACCGCAGTTCTGGCAGACATAGGAGGGAGTTCGCTTGGCCATGACGCCCTTCTAGCGGGCGGGTCGAGTCTGATCAAATCCAACGGCCCAGGCTGGTCGCCGTCGTAAGACCCGGGCCATCAAACTCAAGGCAGCAAGGAAAGGTCGGGTTTACGGGTTCAGTCGACGCGCCAGGAACGACCGCCCCTTGCAGGCAAGCCGAACCACAACCTATATCTTCATAAACGCGCCGCATCCTGGAACAGTCCATGTCACGCCCGCTGACCGTCACCATTCCCCACACTCTCGGCCGCGCAGCCGCACGCAAGCGCGTCGAGGAAGGTATTGCGCAGTTGCGCAACAGCTATGCCGGGCAATTCACTTCGCTCGAGGAAAACTGGAACGGCGACAGGTTCGATTGTCGCCTGAGTGTGTTCAAGCAGACCATTTCAGGCAGCGTCGATATTGGCGACGATGCGGTGACGGTGAGCATCCTGCTGCCGATCTTCCTGTCCATGCTCGCGGACAAGGTGACCACGCTGATACAGCAGCGCGGCCAAGGGCTGTTGGAGCACAAGGGGTAAGGCCTAGGGCGTGCCGTCAGTCGGGGAGGTGGCAGACTGCCTCGATATTATGCCCGTCGGGATCGAGCACGAAGGCTGCATAGTAGTTCGGATGGTAATGGGCGCGAATTCCCGGCGCACCGTTTTCGCGCGCCCCGGCTGCCAGCGCGGCGGCATGAAAGGCATCGACGGCCTTCCTGCTTTTCGCGACAAAGGCAATGTGGAAGCTGCCTTCCCTGGCCTGGCCATCGCCGATCCAGAACTGGGGCCGTCCATCCGCGCCATAGCCGCAATGGGCGCTGCCGCCGGTCATTTCCCGGGTGACTTCCTTTTGCACCGAATAGCCGAGCGGCGTGAGAGCCTGGTCGTAGAAGGCGCGGGAGCGCTGATAGTCGCGTACCGGAAAACCGAGATGGTCGATCATTGCAGCTCTTCCCAAGCAAGCCTCTGATGACTGGCGGCGCAGACACGCTATCGGCTAGGTCGCCAGATGGCGATCATAGCGCGTACCGAGGCTGGTGAGTATCTCATAGCCGATGGTACCTGCGCGGCGAGCCACCTCGTCGACCGGTAGGTGAGGCCCGATCAGTTCGACCCAATCGCCTCGTTTCACCGCCCCTGATGGCAGCTCCGTTACATCGATCGCCGTCATGTCCATCGAGATGCGTCCGGCGATCAGGCAGTATTTGCCGGCGACAGCAGCCACGGCCGTGTCGAAATCGTCGGAGGAGGACCCCGAGCGCAGATAGCCATCGGCATAACCGATTGCCACCATGGCGATGCGGGCGGGCTGCCGGCTCGTCCAGGTTGCGCCATATCCGACATGTTCGCCCGGCAGGACGTCACGAACTTGCAGGACCTGGGCGGAGAGGGTGATCACCGGCCGCATCGGATTGGACTGACCTGGCTGGGGATTGGAACCATACAGTGCGACGCCTGGGCGCAGCAGATCATAACCGATATCCGCCGGCAGGAAGGTGCCGTAGGAGTTGCAGAGCGAGGCGGGTACATCCGGATAAAGCGATTTGACCTCGGCAAAGGCCTCGAACTGCCTGGCATTGAGCGGGTGCTCGGGCGTATCGGCGCAGGCAAGGTGGCTCATCAGCAAGGAGGGCCTGAACAGCTCTCCCTCCGCCACCAGGGCATGGGCCTCGTCCACGCGCAGTCCGAGCCGGGACATGCCCGTATCCACGTGCAGGGCAGCGCCTCCCTGCCAGCCGGTGGCGGAGGCGAATGCGGACCATTCGCGCAATTCCTCGCGCGATCCCAAGGCCGGCCTCAGACCATTCTCGGCGAACCTGTCGCCATGGCCGGGCGCAAGGCCGCTCAGGACATAGATCGTCGCCTCCGGGGCCAGCCTGCGCACACGAATGCCCTCGTCGATCTGGGCCACGAAGAAGGTGCGGCATCCGGCCCGGCTGAACGCCGGCACGACATTGTCGATACCCAGGCCGTAGCCATCGGCTTTCACCACGGCCGCACATTCGGCCTTCGGCCGTTGCTGCCCGCAGCGCCGCCAATTGGCGGCGAGGGCGTCGGTATCGATGGTCAGGCGGGCATAGACGGGAGGCAGGGAATCGGTCATGCGCGGACCATAAGGCTGACTTGAATTCGACGGAAGGCCCTGAGCAGCTTCCTCCTGGTCGAGCCACGGGAACGACCAGGAGGAAGCGGCAAGAGACCAAACATTTGCAGAATTTTCTGGCGACGCCCATCGGCGGGCCTCACCAGAAAATTCTGCTTGTGGCAAAGATTGCCGCCGACCAAAAGGTTGTGGCCTATTCGCCGGTCTGGATCGGCAGATGATCGGTGCGGGCGAGATTGCCGAAACGCGTGACGTCGGCGTCGAATTGCACCTTGACCGTACCGGTCGGGCCATGACGCTGCTTGCCGATGATCACTTCAGCGACACCGGCCAGGCTTTCCATCTCCGCCTGCCATTTGAAGAACTCCTCGGTGCCTTCCTTGGGCATCTTGTTCTTCACGTAATATTCCTCACGGAACACGAACATCACCACGTCGGCGTCCTGCTCGATCGAGCCGGATTCACGCAGATCCGAGAGCTGCGGGCGCTTGTCGTCACGCGATTCCACCTGACGCGAGAGCTGAGACAGGCCAATGAGCGGCACATTCAGCTCCTTGGCCAGCGCCTTGAGGCCCGTCGTGATCTCGGTGATTTCCTGCACGCGGTTCTCGCTGCCCTTCTTGCCCGAACCGGTGAGGAGCTGGATGTAGTCGACGATCAGGAGGTCGAGGCCGCGCTGGCGCTTCAAGCGGCGTGCGCGCGCCACGAGCTGGGCGATGGAAATGCCGCCGCTGTCGTCGATATAGAGAGGCGTCGCCTGCATGTCCTGGCTGGCGGTGACCAGGCGGCTGAACTCGTCCTCCGAAAGATCGCCGCGGCGGATCTTGTAGGAAGGCACGTTGGCCTGCTCGGCCACGACACGGGTGGCGAGCTGTTCGGCGGACATTTCCAGCGAGAAGAAGCCGACCGAACCGCCATCGATGGTCTTGCGTGAACCGTCAGGCAGAATCTCGAACTGATAGTTCTTGGCGATGTTGTAGGCGATATTGGTGGCAAGCGAGGTCTTGCCCATGCCGGGACGACCGGCAAGAACGATGAGGTCGGACGGCTGCAGGCCGCCCATCATCCTGTCGAGATCGTCAAGCCCGGAGGCAAGGCCCGACAATTGGCCGTCGCGCTGATAGGCAGCGGAGGCCATGTCGATGGCATCCTTCAACGCATCCGAGAAGGTCGAGAACCCACCTTCGTTGCGTCCCGTCTCGGCCAAGGCGAACAGCCGGCGTTCCGCCTCCTCGATCTGGTCGCCCGGCGTCATGTCCACAGGGGCGTCATAGGCGACGTTGACCAATTCCTCGCCGACCTGGATCAGGGACCGCCGAAGCGCGAGATCATAGATGATCTGGCCATAATCGGCCGCATTGATGACCGTGGTGGCCTCAGTCGCCAAGCGGATGAGATATTGCTGGGTGGTGAGCCCGCCAATGTCCTGGTCCGGCCCGAGGAAGGTCTTCAGCGTGATGGGCGTTGCCATCTTGCCGGCACGCACGAGGCTTGAGGCGAGCTCGTAGATCTTGCGATGGAAGGGGTCGAAGAAATGCTCCGGCAGCAGGAAGTCGGAGACCCGGTAGAACGCTTCGTTGTTGACCAGGATCGCGCCCAGCAGGGCCTGTTCGGCCTCGACATTGCTGGGGGCTTGCCGAAAGGTTGCGGCTTGGCCGGTCTCGAGCTTGTGTACGGTGGCTTCGACAGGTGTGGACATCAGGCTCTGCGGATCATGATTCGTCGGGGGGCAAGCTTAGCACGCCCACTCGTCCGCTTGGCCTCCGATCGGCAATTCACAATGATTCACAGTCGCACAAAATAAAAGCCGGGCGACGGGCGCCCGGCTCTTGATCGTATCGAGTAACCGAGACTCAGACCTCGGGCTGCTCGCCGGTGCCGGGAACGCCGGGGATCTCGATATCCTCGGGATTCTCGAAGGTCTCCTCGTCGTCCTGCTGGACGAGCACGTCCTCGCCACGAATCTGGCGCTCGGCTTCCTGAGGCGAGCGCGCGATGTTGGTGGTGACGGTGACTTCGACTTCCGGGTGCAGATGGACGAGCACCTTGTGCAGGCCGATGGTCTTGATCGGCGTGTTCAGCACGAACTGCGAACGCTCGACGGTGAAGCCGCCGGCGGTTGAGGCCTCGGCAAGGTCGCGGGCAGTGACCGAACCGTAGAGCTGACCGGTTTCGCCAGCCTGGCGGATCAGGGTGAAGGTCTGGCCATCGAGCTTGGCAGCAACGGCCTCGGCTTCCTTCTTGAGCTCGAGATTGCGGGCTTCGAGCTGCACGCGCTCCTTCTCGAAGCGCTCCTTGTTGGCCTTGGTGGCGCGCAGGGCCTTGTTGTTCGGCAGGAGGAAGTTGCGGGCATAGCCGTCCTTCACCTTGACCGTCTCGCCCATCTGGCCGAGCTTGGAAACGCGCTCCAGCAAAATGACTTCCATGTTTGTCTCCTTTGTTCGTCTATTGAGGGGTACTGGGGGTATTGGAGCGGCCGCCAAAGCGACCGCGCAGATTGAAGAAAGTCTCGACGAGGCCGAGCACGATTATCAGCGGCAGCGCGATCCAGGACAGGAATACGCACAGCAGATAGGCCAGGGCCAGGATCAGCGGCCGCATGGCGCCGCCGCGGGTAAGGAAATGCACCGCGGAGAAACCCTGGATCAGGAAGGCGCCGAGCAGCGCCGCCAACAGCAACTGCCCGGCAAAGCCGACTGCGCCCGGGAACAGTGACAGCGCACAGGACACAGCCAGAAGGCCCATCGACCAGATCGGAAGGTGCAGTTGCGCGGCGATGTCGGGCCAGGGCCGCGGCAGCCGGCCCGAGATCCGGGCGATGCGGGCCGACAGCCACAGACCGCCGAGATTGGAAACCGTGGTGACCAGGGCCGTGAACGGAAGAAGCACAACGCTGAAGACCCGCAGGAAAGCTTCCGGGTCCATGCCATCCTGTGCGGGGATGGGCTGATCCTTCGCCAGCCCCATCATGATGCGATAGGCCTGCGTGATTTCATTGCGGAGATTGGCGAGCGCCTGTTCGTGGGTGGAGCCCAGCGCGAGCATCGCAAACAACGTGCCCGTCATGCTCAGCACGGCGGCGACAATGGCCAGACTGCCGAGCGAAATATGGCGCCGCTCCGCCGTGGCGTCGCCGAACCCGGCAATAGCGAGGTAGGCAAGGCCCCAGGCAGGCAGTGCCCGAGAGACGCCAAATTGCAGAGCCAATCGGAAGGGGGAGAATTCAGGTGCATTCGAGGGGAGGGCCGAGGCGGCAATCACAAGCAGCACCATCGCGGAGATGGCCGCAGCAAGGCCGGCGCGAGACCCCCAGCACAACGTGACCAAGGTAATGGGCAGCGCGGCGAATACGGACAGCAAAATGCCGAAGCCCGAGCCGCTCGCGGGTGCAAGCACCAGAATGGCTGCGGCAAGGCCGGCACCTAGGCCTATGAGGATATCGCGTTGCATTGTCGAGCTGTCCCGCTGTCGCGGTTAGAGGCCTTGCGGTGAAGACCCCAGCCATGGCCGGATCATCCGGCTGACTGTCGTTGGAGATAGGCGGCGAGGCACGAGAGAAAGTGCAATTTAGATAAATCGCACTTTCTCTGTATCTTTTGACGCATTTTCTTAATCGAAAAGTCTATCAACTTTTCTGGAAAATACTTTAAGAGCGCCTCGCCGCAAACGCATCAGCCGATCACGTAGGGCAGCAGGCCCAGGAAGCGGGCGCGCTTGATGGCCTGAGCCAATTCACGCTGCTTCTTGGCCGAAACGGCCGTGATACGGGAAGGCACGATCTTGCCGCGCTCGGAAATGTAGCGCTGCAGGAGCTTGACGTCCTTGTAGTCGATCTTCGGCGCATTCGGGCCCGAGAACGGGCAGGTCTTGCGGCGGCGGAAGAAGGGCCGGCGTCCAGGTGTGGTAGCCATGATCATTCTTCTCCCTGCGGCTGCTCTTCAGAAGCGCCTTCGAAGCGCTCACGGCGCGGAGGGCGATCATTGCCGCCAGAGCGGGGGCCGCCACGGCCGCCACCGAAGCCGAAGCCACGGTCGTCGTCACGACGCTCGTCGCGGTCGGACTTGCGCAGCATGGCCGACTGGCCTTCCTCGAGTTCGTCGACGGAAAGGGTCAGGAAGCGCAGGATGTCTTCGGAGATCGACATCTGACGCTCGACTTCCGCCACGGCCGCATGCGGCGCGGTGATGTTCAGCAGCGTGAAGTGAGCCTTGCGGTTCTTCTTGATGCGATACTGCAGGGACTTGACGCCCCAATATTCGGTCTTGCCTACGGTGCCGCCATGCGCTTCGATCACACCCTTGAACTGGGCGGTCAGCGCTTCGACCTGCTGGGAGGTCACGTCTTGGCGAGCCAGGAAGACATGCTCGTAATTCGGCATGAGATGGCCTGTCTTTTGGTTACAACGCGTCGTGGTTGTCACGTTCGCCTGGCGCGAAGCCCCTCGTGACCCGGCAGGCCGTCGAGGAATGTCTTAAGAGGGCGAAGACACGGGATGCAGGAACCCTGGGGCTCCACTGCGCAAGCGCAGTCATCCGTTCAGCCTCCGGCCGAAGCGAAGCCGGGTGCATACAGAGTTTGCCGCATCAGCGCAAGGAATAAGTTGTCTATACCAGACGCAGGCCGCCGTCGCATTCGATCACGGGGCCAGTGACGTAACCGTTCTCGACCAGGAATTGAACGGCAGGGGTATCGGCGATACCGATGCCGGTCTTGCCCGGCTGATTTCCCAATTCGAGCGCCTCTACGGACAAGACGCGGCTCGAACCGCTTGATGCAATCAGGTCCGCTCGGGTTTCAAGATCGAGGCGAGTACGGCGATCGCCAATGTCGCAAAGGTAATCGTCATGGTCAGCACATTGTCGAACTCGCCGACGAGACGTTCATAGAAAATCACAGCGCCGATAAAAATCAGCAATATCGCCAGGGCGACCTTCAGATAGCGAAACGTGGCGATAAGCGCGTCAATGACGAAGTATAGCGCCCGCAGGCCGAGAATGGCGAAGATGTTGGAAGTGTAGACGATGAAGGGGTCCTGGGTCTGCGACAGGACTGCCGGCACGCTGTCCACGGCGAAGACGATGTCCGCCACATTGATCACCGCAAAGGCCGCGAACAGGGGCGTCGCATGCAGGACGGGCCTTTCGCCGCCAGGCTTTAGCAGACGAACGAAGAAATGCTCGCCGGAGATCTTCGTCGTCATGCGCAGATGACGCATGAACCATGCAATCGCCCGATTCTGGTCGAGACCGACCTGTTCGTCCATGCTGCGAAGCATGCGCAGCCCGGTCACGATCAGAAAGAGGCCGAACAGATAGAGCACCCAGGCAAATCGCGCCACGATCGCCGCGCCGAGGCCGACGAAGATGGCCCGCAGGACAATGGCGACGACGATTCCCCAGAAAAGCACCCGATGCTGATATTGGCGAGGTACGCCGAAAAAGGCGAAGATCACCGACATTACGAAGACATTGTCGATCGAAAGTGATTGTTCCAGCGCGTAAGCCGTAAAGAACAGCGAGCCTTTCTCCGGCCCGAAATACAGCCATGCGCCGCAGCCGAACAGGGCGGCAAGGACGGCATAGGCCGTCGTCAAGGCGACCGATTGGCCAAGCGACAGGACCGGAATGCGGCGATTGAGATAACCCAGGTCGAAGATGAGAATGGCGGTAATGGACGATGCGAAGATCGCCCAGAACCACGGCGGCGCTCCCAGCATGTCACCGGACGCCAGAGATAGTGCCGACCATTCCATGGATCGCGCGCTCGTTTTCGACTTCCGGCTCGGCGATGTGGGTGGTTCGAGCAGTGTTGGTGCCCGTGAGGGGACCTGTCAACCGCCAAACGCCCTCATCGGGAGCGTGCGGCATCCAGCGTGCCGACCTGGAAGTTCTTGTGGGCACCCGAACCGGAGAGAGAAAATATTCTAGCGCCGATGGTATGTGGCGATATGATGACACTCCTTCAGTAGAGAATCCGAGCAGCGTTGGCTTCATCACCTCCTATATCTTCCGGCAATCCGATCACCCCGCAGCAGAAGCGGCTGGCCTTCGGTGTGCACCTGTTTACGGCCAGCGGTGTGCTGTGGGGGTTTCTTGCCCTCATAGCGGCTGTCCAACATGATTGGCGCACGATGTTCGCCTGGCTGGCGCTCGCCTTGTTCGTGGATGGCATCGACGGCACGATTGCCCGCAAGATCAACATCACCGAAGCTTCGCCCCGCTGGTCGGGCGTCGCTCTCGATCTGATCATCGACTATCTTACCTATGTCATCGTCCCGGCCTATGCCCTCTACAGTTCGGGCATGCTCGGCGGTTCGAACAATGTGCTCAACCTCATCGCCATGGCGGTGATTCTTCTCACCAGCGCGATGTATTTCGCCGACAACGAGATGAAGACGGAGGATGCCTGGTTCAAAGGCTTCCCGGCCGTATGGAACCTGATCGTATTCTATTTCTTCCTGCTCAGCCCGGCCCAGCCGACGATCCTGTCCATGACCCTCATCTTCCTGGCGGTGCTGGCGCTCGGTCTGATGACCTTCGCATCCTTCGTGTTCGTGCATCCACTGCGCGTGACCAAGCTTCGTTTGCCCACGCTGGCCTTGCTGGTGGCATGGTCGGTGCTGGCGATTGTGGCGATCTGGGAAAATGTCGACCCGGCACACTGGGTCACCTGGGCGCTTTGCATCATCGGTGTTTATTTCCTGATCCTCGGATATTTCCGCACGGCACCGGTTCATGATCGCAGGGCGGAGTAATGCCCGCAGCAGGGGCGCCCTTGTCAACGCGGACGGCCCTGGACATCATCCCCGACATCGGCAACATCGTCAGGCGTGCTCACACCGGATTACAGTTGCAAGCGCCCGAAAGGCGACCCACCGTTTCATGACTTGATTTCAACGATAGGTATTTGCCATGCCCGCAGCCATTCGCGTTCATCAGACCGGCGGCCCCGAGGTTCTCACCTATGAGGAGATCGCCACACCGCTGCCCGCAGCCGGCGAGGTCCTGATCCGTCAGCATGCCTGCGGCGTGAACTATATCGACACCTATTATCGCTCGGGCCTCTATAAGGCGCCGTCTCTGCCCTTCACTCTTGGCGCAGAGGGCGCCGGAGAGGTGGTCGCGGTCGGCGACGGGGTGACCGAATTCAAGCCTGGTGACCGCGTGGCCTATGCCGGCGCCAATGGCAGCTATGCATCGGAACGCACCTATCCGGCCGATAGGCTCGTCCCGCTGCCAGAGGCGATTTCCTATGAGCAGGCAGCCGGCATGATGCTCAAGGGCATGACAGCGCAATATCTGATCCGGCGTACCTTCAAGGTTGCGACCGGCCAGACCGTGCTGGTGCATGCGGCCGCGGGCGGCGTCGGGCTGATCCTGTGCCAATGGGCCAAGGCGCTAGGCGCCACCGTGATCGGCACCGTTGGCTCGGAAGAAAAGGCCGCCCTGGCCCGCGCCAATGGCGCAGACCACACAATTCTCTACCGCGACGAGGATTGGGTGAAGCGTGTCGCCGAAATCACCGATGGCCACAAATGCGACGTGGTCTACGACGGCGTGGGCAAGGATACCTATCCCGGCTCGCTCGACTGCCTGAAGCCGCTCGGCATGTGGGTTTCATTCGGTAATGCCTCCGGCCCGGTCGAGCCGGTTCCCATGCTGGTCCTGTCCCAGAAGGGCTCGCTCTTCGCCACCCGCCCGACGCTGGGAACTTATGTCGCCGAACGCGCCGATCTTCTGGCCACGGCCCATGACCTGTTCGAGACGGTCGCCTCCGGCAAGGTGAACATCCCGGTCAACCAGCGTTATGCACTCAAGGATGCCCGCAAGGCGCATGAGGACCTGGAAGGGCGGGGGACGACGGGATCGTCGATCCTGTTGCCCTAGAGCATCGGACATTTAATCGTACGCATATCCAGCGGCGTTAAGATAGTTCCAGCATTCTTTTGGGGTGAAGAGATCGCAGATATCGCCGATTGCGTTCCAGAGTTGTTCGAAAGTTCGAGCGGCAGCCGCCCTCAGATGGGCTTTGAGTTTGGCAAAGGCCATCTCGATGGGATTGAGGTCGGGGGAGTAGGGCGGCAGGAAGAGGAACCAGGCGCCGGCCTGCTTCAGGCATTGTGCGGCATTGGTGCTTTTGTGGACGGCGAGATTGTCGAGAATGACGACATCGCCCCTGGAGAGTGTGGGCGCCAGTTGGGTTTCAATCCAGACGTCGAAGGCTTGCCGGTCCATCGCCTTGTCGACCACCCAGGGTGCGGTCAGCCCATGACAGCGCAAGCCCGCGATGAAGGTCTGGGTTTGCCAATGGCCGAACGGTGCTTGGGCATGGAGCCGTTCGCCGCGCGGGCAGCGGCCGCGTAACCGCACCATTTTGGTGTTCACGCTCGTCTCGTCCACGAACACCAGCCGATGCGGTTCCAGCCGCATGCGCGGCTGGCGATAGTCAATCCACAGATGACGTTCGGCCTGGATGTGTGCGCGTGCGCGTTCCGACGCCATCAGCGCTTTTTTTATATGTGAAGCCGTTTCGGCACAAAAAGCGCGACAGCACAGCAGGAGCAGCCCGCAAATTGTGGACTTCTCCGAGCCGTGCGGCCAGTTCCGGCATGGTGATGTCGGGTCTTGCTTCCACAACACCGATCAGGAAACCGGCAACTCCAGCCAGTTTACCTCCACCAGGAGGACGCCCCTGACGCGCGGGTGCCCCTGATCCATAGGCAACCACACGCTGCAGCAGCTTCACAGCGAAGCTCTCGCTCACTTCAAAATGACGAGCCGCAGCTCGGCGCGAATGGCCGTTCTCAACAAAGCTGACAATCCGATCGCGAAGATCCTGAGAATAGCTCCTGCCCATGATCCACCTCCAATAACGGTGAATCACAAATTGCCCTCCAAGGGAATCGCCGATTCCAGTTTCAGATCCGACGCTCTAGAGCAAAGCACGTTTAAGTGTAACCGCTCGCCTGGGCTAAGCCTTTGTTTCAACGTGTCTTTGCGATTCCCGCGGCTTTCGTCAAATCGCAAGGCGCTCTAGCCGGTAAATTTGTCACGCAACTCCCATAGCGGTAGCGAATGGCTGAGGACATCTACGACCCGCAATTCGTAAAAGGCGTCTTCGATCGCTGTTCCGATAAATATATCGCGTTCAGCACTTGGTGTTCGCTCGGCTTTACCGAACGCTGGCGCCGGCAATGCGTCGAGGCGCTGCCGGCACCGGCGGCATCCGCCGCGACGGGCTACGACCTCATGGCCGGCACTGGAGAGGTCTGGCCCCATCTTCTGAAGCGCCACCCCGCCATCGGCGGCATCGTTGCCGTCGACATTTCCACGGGCATGCACCAGCGCGCCATGACCCGTCTCCATGCGCATCGAGCCCATAAGATCTCCTTCATCGAGGACGACGTCCTCTCCAGCAACTTGCCCGATGGCAGCGCCGATTTCGTGATTTCAACCTTCGGGCTGAAGACGTTCAACCCGGTCCAGCATCGCAAGCTCGCGGCCTTGATCGCCCGCTGTCTCAAGCCGGGAGGCAGTTTCTCGCTGATCGAGGCTTCCGATCCCAAGGGATGGTGGCTACGCCCGCTCTATCGGTTTCATTTGAGAGCCGTGCTGCCCATGATCGAACGCTTCCTTCTGAAAGGGGCTCAGGATTTTGCGATGATCGGAACCTACAGTGCCAATTTCGGAGATGCCTCCGCCTTCGCCCGCATGCTGGAAGCGGAAGGCCTGCAGGTGGAGTATCGGAAATTCTTCTATGGATGCGCGACCGGGGTGTGCGGGCGAAGGCCTACATGAGCGGGTGCCTCACGCCTGCCATGTTTTTCGGCTCCACAGCATTGGGTAAGAGTCACGAATAACCCTTTGAAAGACAAATCGAAGAATGCTGTTGGCACCCGAAGCGCCAGGGTGGTGCCGGGGGGCGGAATGGGCTAAAGCGTTTTGCGATTTAATGGAATCACTGAGAATCGCCGTAGCGTTTTGTGATTTGAATGGATCACTTCAAATCGCAAAGATGCGTTGAAACAAAGAGCTGGAGCGAATTGGCGTTCACGCTTGAACGCACTTTGCTCTAGGACGCGTCGAGAACGAAAAGCGTGAGCAAGGAGCGTATTCCCAATACGCGTCGTGCTCACGAGGACGCCGCAGAATCGGTTTGAGGCCGTGCATTGACTGACGAAAACGACAAGAGGCCGGAAGACGGGGAACCGTCCGACATCCGCTCGACTTCCATCACCGACGAGATGAGGCGCAGCTATCTCGATTACGCCATGAGCGTGATCGTGAGCCGTGCCTTGCCGGACGTGCGTGACGGCCTGAAGCCGGTCCATCGGCGCATCGTGCATTCGATGTACGAGAACAACCACACGCCCGATCGCAAATACGTCAAGTCGGCCAATATCGTCGGCGCCGTGATGGGTCAGTACCATCCACATGGCGACCAATCGATCTACGACGCCCTGGTCCGCATGGCCCAGCCCTTCTCGATGCGCCTGATGCTGGTGGACGGGCAGGGCAATTTCGGCTCGGTGGACGGCGATCCGCCGGCGGCCATGCGCTACACCGAGTCGCGTATGTCGAAAGCCGCCGTGGCGATGATCGACGACATCGACAAGGACACGGTCGACTTCCAGGAAAACTATGACGGCACTAAATCGGAGCCGACGGTCCTGCCGGCGCGCTTTCCCAATCTTCTGGTTAATGGCGCCGGCGGCATCGCCGTCGGCATGGCCACCAACATTCCGCCCCACAATCTCGGCGAGGTGATCGACGGCTGTCTGGCCTATATCGAGAATCCGGCCATCACCATCGACGAGTTGATGGAGTTGATCCCGGGGCCGGACTTCCCGACCGCCGCCAACATCGTCGGCCGTTCGGGCATCCGCTCGGCCTACAACACCGGGCGCGGCTCGATCATCATGCGCGCCAGCGCCACGATCGAGGAAATCCGCAAGGATCGCGACGCCATCATCGTCACCGCCATTCCCTATCAGGTGAACAAGGCGACCCTGCAGGAGCGTATCGCTGAACTCGTGCGCGAGAAGCGGATCGAGGGTATCGCCGAGGTGCGCGACGAGTCCGACCGCCAGGGCATGCGCCTGGTGGTCGAACTCAAGCGCGACGCCGTCGGCGAGGTGGTGTTGAACCAGCTCTATCGTTTCACCTCGCTGCAGACCAGCTTCGGGGCGAACATGGTGGCGCTGAATGGCGGCCGGCCCGAACTGCTCAACCTCAAGGACATGATCTCGGCCTTCGTCGATTTCCGCGAAGTCGTGATCAGTCGCCGCACCAAATATCTGCTGAACAAGGCGCGCGACAGTGCCCATATCCTGTGCGGCCTTGCCACCGCGGTCGCCAATATCGACGAGGTCATCCGTATCATCCGCACCAGTCCGGACCCGAACTCGGCCCGGGAAGCCCTGATGGGGCGTGACTGGCCGACGGGCGACATCGCTCCCCTGATCCTGCTGGTCGACGATCCCAAGCATCCGATGAACCCGGATGGGAGCTATCGCCTGTCGGATGCACAGGCTCGTGCCATCCTCGAACTGCGCCTTGCACGCCTGACGGCTCTCGGGCGCGACGAGATCGGCGACAGGCTGCAGTCGCTGGCCAACGAGATCCGCGATTATCTCGATATCCTGCGTTCGCGCGAGCGTATCATGACGATCGCCCGCACGGAGCTCGAGGAAATCAGGACGGCCCACGCCACGCCGCGCAGGACAGAGATTCTCGATTCGGATGCCGATTTCGAGGACGAGGACCTGATCCAGCGCGAGGACATGGTGGTGACCGTGTCCCATGCCGGCTATGTCAAGCGCGTGCCGCTCTCCACCTATCGAGCGCAGCATCGCGGCGGCAAGGGCCGCTCCGGCATGCAGACCAAGGAAGAAGATTTCGTCACCTATCTGTTCGTGGCGAATACCCATACGCCGGTGCTGTTCTTCTCCTCCAAAGGTCGCGTCTATAAGGAGAAGGTCTGGCGCCTGCCCTTGGCAGCGCCCCAGGCACGCGGCAAGGCCTTCATCAACCTGCTGCCGATTGAGGCGGACGAGCGCATCACCTCGATCATGCCGCTGCCCGAAGACGAGAACCAGTGGGCGACGCTGCACATCATGTTCGCCACCTCATCCGGCACGGTGCGCCGCAACGACCTTTCGGACTTCGTCCAGGTCAACCGCGCCGGCAAGATCGCGATGAAGCTGGAGGAGGGTGAGCAGATCCGGGACGTCTCGATCTGCACCGAGGCCAACGACGTGCTGCTCACCACAGCACTGGGCCAGTGCATCCGCTTCCCTGTGCCTGATGTACGCGTGTTCAAGGGACGTGACTCCATGGGCGTGCGCGGCATTAGGCTGGAGGGCGAGGACACCGTCATCGCCATGGACATCATCGCCCATCGCGAGATTTCCCCCGAAGAACGGTCCGCCTATTTCAAGATGCGACGTGCCGTGGCCGGAGAAACCGAAAACGGCGACAATGGCGTCGAGGATGCGGAGGAAACGGGCGAAGCCTCGGTGGAGATCTCCACCGAGCGTTACGCCCAGCTCTCGGCCGAAGAGCAGTTCATTCTCACCATTTCCGAGAATGGCTATGGCAAGCGCAGCTCATCCTATGAATATCGCATCACCGGCCGCGGCGGCAAAGGTATCGTGGCCATGGCCGTCAACCAGCGCAACGGCAAGCTGGTGTCCTCTTATGCCATCGAACACAGCGACCAGATCATGCTGGTGACCGATGGCGGGCAGCTCATCCGCTGCCCGGTCGAGGGTATCCGCATCGTTGGGCGTGGCTCGCAGGGCGTCATCGTCTTCAATACGGCCGAGGGCGAGAAGGTCGTCTCGGTCGAGCGCGTCAGTGACGAAGGCGGCGACGAGGAAGAGGAAGGCGGCGAGGAATAAGGCCTCACCAAAAAAAGCGGCACCCGTGAGGGTGCCGTTTGTAAGTTCCGATAAGGCCTTGCGATCGGCCGAACCGGCGGTCTTGGAGGAGGGAAGCTGTCGTATCCCACGCCGAAAGCAGGGGCGCGACAGCGAATTCGATATCAGTGGGAGAGCTTGACCTTGACCAGTGTGGTCTGGTTGGCGCCCTCGAAAACCTGGACCAGTGTCACCGGCGGCATTGCCTGCTCGATAGCGGCATTGCCAGCGCAGGCGGCGATCACCGAATTCTTGCCGCAATTGGCGGCGAGAGACGCGACGTTCAACCGGTCACCACGGCTCGCAGCAACCTGTTGGGGCTGCATGCGGGCCACGTCCAGAAGAGAAGCGGCAGCGAGGGCGAAGAGGCTTGCACCGATTGCCAGGGCCGGGCGAAGGGTTGTCATAGCCATGCATCCTATCAGCTCAGGTATGTCTCAACCTTGTTTGATCACTTATGACCTATTAACCATGATGCGGCCGTGACTCGCCGTGCGCTTTCGCACACGCCGTCCTTGCGGCCCCGGCAGTGCGGGGGAGGGTGCGAAGGAAATGACAAGAGCGAGAGCCATGAGCATCAACCGTTTTTGGGCTAGATTTGCCCGCTAGACTGCAAATTCCGAGGCATTTCGCTTGACGTAGTTCGTGCCTCAGTCAATGCGCGGCCAGCCAGAAAGTTCCCTGGGCGAACGACCATGACGATGATTTTTCAAAGTTCCGGCAAGCCGGCCTCGCCACCATGATCGGCAGCAAGTGTATCAAAATGAAACATTTCGGCTGCCTGGATATTCGGCTTAAGCCTTAGGTCGTGTCGTAAGCTATGGTTTGGAGCTAGATGAGGTCAAAAATGGCGAGATGGGAGGAGCGAGCGCTGCCAAGACTTGCCTCTTGGCAAGCGAAGCAACGCTGCAGATGGCCAAAATCGCTCCCGTCCAGCCCGAAACCATAACTGACGACACGCCCTAACAATGAGAGTGCCATGACCTCAGCCAGCACGACGCCAAGGACGGCCTTCTACGCCGGCTCCTTCGATCCCCTGACCAACGGCCATGTCGACGTCATCAGGCATGCCGCGGCCGTGGCGGATCGGCTGGTGGTCGCCATCGGCGTGCATCCCGGCAAGGCCCCTCTGTTCACGGCGGAGGAGCGCATGGACATGATCCGCGAGGATTGCGGTCCCTTGCTGGGCCCTGGCCGTCTGGAAGTCGTCACCTTTGCCGATCTTGCCGTCGATGCGGCCCGCCGCGTGGGAGCGACATTGCTGATCCGCGGCCTGCGTGACGGAACCGATCTCGATTATGAGATGCAGATGGCCGGCATGAACGCCGCCCTGGCGCCGGGCGTGCAGACCATCTTCCTGCCGTCCTCGCCGATCGTACGCCCTATCACCGCCACGCTTGTGCGCCAGATCGCGGCCATGGGCGGCGATGTCTCCGGATTCGTGCCGGCAGGCGTGCTGCGCCGCCTGAAGGTCCGGTTCGCCAAGCCGACCTCCTGATCCACCTGCGGACAAGACCCGCAATTCATTCCGTCTTCGAGGGAGACAATCCTTGCTTCGTATTCTTTCCGCCCTGGCCGTCGTGATCGGCCTCTTCGCCGTCGCTCCCGCCCAAGCTGCCCAGGCCGATGCCAACACCGTCTATCTCGACACCCAGCATGGCCGCGCCACCATCAAGCTGCGGCCTGACCTCGCGCCCAAGCATGTCGAGCAGATCAAGACGCTGGTGAAGCGCGGCTTCTACAACGGCGTCGTCTTCCATCGCGTGATCGAGGGCTTCATGGCGCAGACCGGCGATCCCACCGGCACCGGCACCGGCGGTTCTGACCTGCCCGACCTCAAGGCCGAGTTCACCAACAAAGCCAAGTTCGTGCGCGGTGTCGTCGGCATGGCCCGCTCCTCCGACCCGAATTCGGCCAATTCTCAGTTCTTCATCATGTATGCGCCACAGGCCAGCCTCGATGGCCAGTACACCATCGTCGGCGAGGTGGTATCGGGCATGGACGCCATCGACAAGATCAAGAAGGGTGATGCCAGCGACAACGGCATGGTCAGCAATCCCGACAAGATCATCAAGATGCAGATGGCCAAGTAAGGCCGATATCTATCGCAATCGCCAATTGCAAGACGGGCGGCCAGAGACTATCTAGCCGTCATTCCACTCCGCTTTCCGACAGAAAGGAGCGTGCCGATGGCCGCTGATCCCGAAAACACGATCGTCATGGAAACCACGCAGGGCCGTGTCGTCATCGAATTGCGTCCGGACCTCGCCCCCCAGCACGTCGAGCGCATCAAGCTGCTCGCCCGCGAGAAGTTCTATGACGGCATCGTCTTCCATCGCGTGATCGATGGCTTCATGGCGCAGGCCGGTTGCCCCGATGGCCGTGGCACCGGCGGCTCGAAGCATCCGAACCTCCCGGCCGAATTCAACGACGAGTCGCATGTGCGCGGCATCTGCTCGATGGCCCGCTCCTCGATGCCGAACTCCGCCAATTCGCAGTTCTTCATCGTGTTCGACAATGCCAAGTTCCTCGACCGCCAGTACACGGTCTGGGGCAAGGTCGTCGAGGGCATGGAGAATATCGACAAGATCAAGCGTGGCGAGCCGGTGGTGAACCCCGACAAGATCGTCTCCATGCGCGTTCAGGCCGACGTCGCCTAAATACGCCCTGAGGCAAAAAATCGGGCATCATCGGAGAGATCCGGTGATGCCCTTTGCAATTTAGCGTCCCTGCTCAGCCACGCTGGCAGTGGCGGCCATCACAGGTTCGACCGGCGTGCCGGCCGTATGGATCGCTGGACATGCGCGTTTCCGATTTCGACTTTCATCTTCCCGCCGAGAATATCGCGCTCCGCCCCGCCGAGCCCCGCGACCGTGCGCGTTTGCTCGAAGTCGATCAGGCCCATGCCGCGCTCACCGATCGTATCGTATTCGATCTGCCGGCCATGCTGAGGGCAGGCGACATGCTCGTCTTCAACGACACCAAGGTCATCCCGGCCCGCCTCGACGGCCTGCGTCGTCGCCCGGGTGGGGCAGGGGCCGCGATCGAGGCCATGCTGCACCAGCGCCTCGGCCCGGCGCAATGGAAGGCCTTCGCTCGCCCCGGCAAGCGCCTAGCGGTCGGGGACACCATCGAATTCGGTGAGAACCTGAGGGCGGCTGTCGAAGAAAAGGGCGAGGGCGGGGAGGTTGTTCTGCGCTTTTCGCTGGAGAGTGCGGCGCTGGACGTTGCGATCGCGACGGTCGGCCATATTCCTTTGCCGCCCTATATCGCTTCCAAGCGTGCCGAAGATGCGCGGGACCGCGAGGACTACCAGACTATCTATGCCAAGGCCGATGGTGCGGTCGCCGCTCCCACGGCCGGGCTGCATTTCACGCCCGACCTGTTTGACAGGCTGGATGCGGCCGGAATTGCCCGCCATTTCGTCACGCTGCATGTCGGCGCCGGCACGTTCCTGCCGGTGAAGGGCGAGGATCTATCCGAACACAAGATGCATGCCGAGTTCGGGGTTGTTACCCCTGAGACGGCGCAAGCGCTCAACGCCTGCAAGGCCAGGGGAGGACGTATCGTCGCCGTCGGCACCACCTCGCTGCGCCTGCTCGAAAGCGCGGCTGCGGCAGACGGCACTATCAAGCCTTTCGCCGACGAGACCTCGATCTTCATCACGCCTGGCTATCGCTTCCGCACGGCTGACGCCCTGATGACCAATTTCCACTTGCCGCGCTCGACCCTGATGATGCTGGTCTCGGCCTTCGCCGGCTACGACACCATGAAGGCGGCCTATGCGCATGCCATCGCCGAGGGCTACCGCTTCTATTCCTATGGCGATGCCAGTCTGCTATGGCGGGCGCCATGCTGAATACTTCGACACAGACGACCGCCGGCGAGGTCTCCTTCGCCATTCATGCCACCGAGGGCGCCGCCCGCACCGGCGCCCTGCATCTAGGGCGCGGTAGCGTACGCACGCCGGCCTTCATGCCGGTTGGTACGGCCGGCACGGTCAAGGCGATGTATATAGACCAGGTCAAGGACCTGGGCGCCGACATCATCCTCGGCAATACCTATCACCTCATGCTGCGTCCTGGCGCGGAGAGGGTGGCAGCCCTCGGCGGCCTGCATGACTTCTCGCGCTGGCAGGGCCCGATCCTTACCGATTCTGGGGGGTTCCAGGTGATGTCGCTGGCGGGGCTACGCAAGCTCGACAAGAACGGCGTCACCTTCAGGAGCCATATCGACGGCTCCCACCATCGCCTCACGCCGGAACGTTCGGTCGAGATCCAGACCCTGCTCGATTCCGACATCATCATGCAGCTCGACGAATGCGTGCGCCTGCCGTCGACCCGCAAGGACATCGAGCGGGCCATGCGGCTGTCACTCGACTGGGCCGAGCGCTCCAAGCGCGCCTTCGGAACCCAGCTCGGCAAGGCGATTTTCGGCATCGTGCAGGGCGGCGACATCCCCGATCTGCGTATTGCGTCTGCACAAGCACTGTCGAGCATGGACTTCCCCGGCTACGCCATCGGCGGACTCGCCGTCGGCGAACCGCAAGCCGTGATGCTGAAGATGATCGAGACCGTGGAGCCGCATCTGCCGCATGAAAAACCGCGCTATCTGATGGGCGTCGGCACGCCGGACGACCTGATCGAGAGCGTGTCGCGCGGCATCGACATGTTCGATTGCGTGATGCCGACGCGTGCGGGGCGCCATGGCCTGGCTTATTCGCGCTTCGGCAAGGTCAATCTCAAGAACGCTCGCCACGCCGAGGATCCCCGTCCGCTCGACGAAGCGTCCACCTGTCCGGCCGCCCGCGACTATAGCCGCGCCTATCTGCATCACCTCACCAAGGCCAACGAGATCCTTGGCATGATGCTGCTGACCTGGATCAACCTGGCCTATTATCAGGACCTGATGGCCGGCATTCGCGCCGCCATCGCCGAAGGGCGCTTTGCCGACTTCAAGGCCGAGACCAAGGAAAACTGGGCCCGGGGCGACATCGCCAAGCTGTAGGCTCTAGGTGTGCCGGTCCCGCTCCATCAAGAGATGGAGCGGGACCGGCATGAAACCACCGCGCTTTCCTGAATATTGCCGGTCTGGAGACCTGCACACCGAAATGTCTTCCAGCGCCTTATCCACGTCCTTGCCGTCTAGCTTTACTCCATATAGCCTACCCCCCTATGCTATAGAGGGTATCATGAGCCATACGATCCAGGAAAAGGCCAAGCTTCTGGCGCGGGTTCGCCGCATCAAGGGGCAGGTGGAGGCCATCGAACGGGCGCTCGAGAGTGAGCTGGGCTGCGATCCCATCATGCACATGCTGGCCGGGGTGAGGGGTTCGATCGCCGGCATGATGGCCGAGGTCATCGAGGACCATGTCCGCGACCACATCATGACGCCCGGCCTCGACGAAGCGGCCCGCAGGGAAGCCGCCGAGCATCTGATCGATGTCGTCAGGAGTTATCTGAAATGACCATGCCGACCGCCAATGCCCCCTTCGAGCACAGCCACGTCTTCCTCGGAGCGGACCACGATTCGAACGAACGCCGGACCTGGGCAGTCATCATCCTCTGCGTGGCGATGATGGGGGTGGAGATCATGGGCGGCGCCATCTACGGCTCGATCGCGTTGATGGCGGATGGCCTGCACATGTCGACCCATGCCGGCGCCCTGCTGTTGACGGCACTGGCTTATCGTTACGCGCGCCGGCATGCCTTCGATCGGCGCTTCACCTTCGGCACCGGCAAGGTCGGCGACCTGGCCGGCTATACCAGCGCCGTCATCCTGGCGATGATCGCATTGCTGATTGCCTATGAGGCCGTGATGCGCCTGCTGGCTCCGGTTCCGATCGACTATGGTCAGGCGATCGTCATCGCGGTGCTGGGCTTGGCCGTGAATATTGCCAGCGTATGGCTGCTCAACGGGAGCGGTCACCATCATCATCACGCACACGGCCATGAGCACGATCACGGCTCCCATCACCATCACGAGGAAGAGCGTCGATTTTCAACGGCTGCCGGCCCGCTCGAACTCAGCATATTCGAGGACGGCGTTCCGCCGCGTTTCCGCCTGCACCCTCCACATGGCTCCATGCCCGATGCGGGTATGGTCAGCCTTGAGACCAAGCGGGAGGATGGCACCCGACAGCGCTTCACCTTCACGAACCACGGCACCTATCTGGAATCGCGTGAGGAGATCCCGGAACCCCATGCCTTCGGCATCAGGCTCGAATTCGGCGATGAACGTCTGACGACGGCCTTCGCCGAATCTCATTCCCATGGCGGGCATCACGACAACAACATGCGCTCGGCGGTTGCTCATGTCATGGCCGACGCGGCCGTGTCCGTGCTGGTGATCGCTGGCCTCCTGCTTGGTCTCGTGGCCGGCTGGAGCTGGATGGACCCGGTCGCCGGCTTGGTCGGCGCCGCCGTCATCCTCAGTTGGTCCTATACGCTGATCCGCGACACCGGCGGTATCCTGGTCGACATGCTGCCCGACCGCCGACTTGCAGACGCCATGCGCAGGACCATCGAGGAGGAGGGCGACAAGGTTGCCGACCTGCATCTGTGGCGGCTCGGTCCCGGCCATCTCGGGGCCATCCTGTCCATCGCCTCGGCCCATCCCCGCGAGCCGGACTTCTATCGCGGCAAGTTGGCGATGTTTCCTTCGCTATCGCATGTGACGATCGAGGTTCAGCCCAAGGGGCGGGCGGCTTGAAGTAACGCGCTGATCACGATCGCGCACATCGATTTTACCATTGGCCTTACGTGATCGTGAGAAACATCGGTCCCCGCAGGGGCGTATAAGGGGTAGTAAGTTCACGTCCACCGACCAGGGGATATCATGCTGATCCGCCACACCCCCGACCTCACCGAGGCCCATGTCACGCCCCAGCAAGCCTATGTCGACCGGCGACGTTTCCTCGCTGGCATAGGCGCGGCGGCTGGGGCGGCTCTTCTGCCGTTCTCCGCCGAAGCGGCCAAACTGTCGGGCGCCAAGAGCGCCTATTCCACCGACGAGAAGCAGACCAGCCTGGAAGACATCACCAGCTACAACAATTTCTACGAGTTCGGCACCGACAAGTCCGATCCGGCCGCCTATGCCGGCAAGCTTACCACCACGCCCTGGAGCATCAAGGTCGACGGGCTCGTCAACAAGCCGGCGACCTATGCGCTTGAAGACTTCATCAAGCCCTATCGTCTCGAAGAGCGCATCTACCGCCATCGCTGCGTCGAGGCCTGGTCGATGGTCATCCCCTGGCTCGGCTTTGCTCTCGCCGACGTGATCAAGAAGGCCGAGCCCCAGGGAAGCGCCAAATACGTCGCCTTCGAGACGTTGGTTCGCCCCACGGAGATGCCGGGTCAATCGGCCTTCTTTCCGGCTTTGAAATGGCCCTATGTCGAGGGGCTGCGTCTGGATGAAGCGCTCAATCCGCTCACCATCCTCGCTGTAGGCCTCTATGGCGAGACGCTGCCGAACCAGAACGGCGCGCCGCTACGCCTGGTCGTGCCCTGGAAATATGGCTTCAAGGGCATCAAGTCGATCGTGCGCATCAGCCTGGTCGAGAAGCAGCCGCCCACGTCCTGGAACCTGGAAAATTCGAGCGAGTATGGCTTCTATTCCAACGTCAATCCAGAGGTCGATCATCCGCGCTGGAGCCAGGCGAGCGAGCGGCGCATCGGCGCCGGCCTGCTGGCCGGCCGGCAGCCGACCTTGATGTTCAACGGTTACGGCGAGCAGGTGGCCGCGATGTATTCCGGCATGGATCTGAAGGCTTATTACTGATGCAGCTCATACGCGCCAGCCTGCAACCCGTGCTCAAATGGCTCGTCTATGTCATCGGCATGCTGCCGGCCGTCTGGCTGTTCTATCTTGCCTTCACCGGACGCATCGGTGCAGATCCCATCGCCCAGCTCGAAT
This sequence comes from Labrys sp. F242, assembly GCF_057813875.1. Lineage (NCBI taxonomy): Bacteria > Pseudomonadati > Pseudomonadota > Alphaproteobacteria > Hyphomicrobiales > Xanthobacteraceae > Labrys > Labrys sp. F242. The sequence continues at coordinate 1,919,869 of NZ_JBVASG010000001.1, forward strand.
GGGGGCTGGGCCTGTGGGCTCTGCGTTTCCTGATCGCCTGCCTCTGCATCACGCCGCTACGCCAGCTTCTGCGCATCAATCTCCTGCGCTATCGGCGTGCCCTCGGCCTGGTGGCTTTCTATTATGCGCTGCTGCATCTGAGCGTGTGGCTCTGGCTCGACCGTGGCCTCGATCTCCATGCCGCCATCCAGGACATACTACGCCGCCCCTACATTACCATCGGCATGGCCGCCTTTACCCTGCTCGTGCCCCTGGCACTGACGTCGACGAACTGGTCGATCCGCAAGCTCGGCGGGAAGGTCTGGTCGAAATTGCACAAGCTCGTTTACCCTGCCATCGCGCTCGGAGCGCTGCATTTCATCATGATCAAGAAGGTCTGGCTGATCGAACCGCTGATCTATGCTGCGATCGTGCTCGTACTGCTGGCCTGGCGGCTGTTATGGCCGCTGATCGGCAAGCGTGGCCCCAGCCCACGGCGCGTGGCATCGACATAGCCGGAGCGCCTCGTTTCTTCAAAAAAGAGCTCCCCAGCCTCGGGGAGCGCCAACGACCGCGGCTTGCTCACTGTTTTGATGAAAATATCGGTTGCCTTGGCGCGAATCTGCACCTAGGTTGCGCTTCCCGGTTCACACTCAGCATGAGGGAGAATTGCATGACCACATTTCTGATTCTCGCTCACGTGTCGAACGCTCGGCCGTATGAGATCTTGACGCGTTAGATCGCGTCTTTTCTCCCGAACACCCTCCGGGTCTTTTTTCCTGAACATATTTTGCGCCGCACGCTTGTGCGCGCCCTACATTTTGGAGACGGCGCGGGGCTGCGCCGGATACCCCGATGACTCTTTCTCGCAAAGAGCCCGGCCGCAACCCGATGGCGGCTGTGCTTGGATTCACATTTGATCACTGGCGCAGCCAGGCCGATCTCGTCGCTTTGATCGTGATAGCCGTCGGCGTGGCAACGGTGGCCGAAGTGGTCGTGCCTATCTATGCCGGCCAGATGGTTGACGCCGTCACTGCCGGCTTAGGCAGCGCAAACCAGGCCTGGTGGGCGCTCGGCGCGATGCTGGTCCTCGGCGCGGTCGCCGTCGGGTGCCGGCAGTTGTTCTTCTACTGCATCACCATCCTGACGACACGGATGATGAGCACGGTCGCCCGCGAGGCCTTCGCGCGCGTGCAGCGCTTCTCCACCGATTGGCACGCCAATAATTTCGCGGGCTCGACGGTGCGGCGCGTCACCCGCGGCATGTGGGCGCTCGACATGCTCAACGATACGCTGTTGGTGGCCATCCTTCCCTCCATCCTCGTCCTGCTCGGCTCGACGGTGGTTTTGGCGACGGTCTGGCCGACCCTCGGCCTGGTGGTGCTCATCGGCTCCGTCGCCTTTGTGGCGATGACGGTGGTGCTGTCGGTGAACTATGTCGCGCCGGCCGCGCGCCTCGCCAATAGCTGGGATACGCGCGTCGGCGGTGCGCTCGCCGATGCCGTCACCTGCAACGCGGTGGTGAAGGCCTTCGGTGGCGAGACGCGTGAGGATGCCCGCCTGACGGCGGTGCTGGCCAAATGGCGCTCGCGCACCAATCGCACCTGGATGCGCGGCACCAATGCCGGCACGGCGCAGAACCTGTTCCTGCTGGGGCTGAGAGCCACAGTGCTGGGCGTGGTGCTGTGGCTGTGGATGCGCGGGCAGGCCGGTGTCGGCGATGTCGCATTGGTCCTGACCAGCTATGCCGTGGTGCATGGCTATCTCAGGGACATCGGCATGCACATCCACAATCTCCAGCGTTCGGTGAACGACATGGAGGAGTTGGTGGCGTTCTATGACCAGCCGATGGGTGTGAAGGACAGGCATGATGCCATGCCGGTGATGATCACGGACGGACACATCGCGTTCGAGCATGTGACGTTCCACTATGGCGGCCATGCCGATGCTCTCTATCGCGACTTCTCCGTCGAGATCAGGGCGGGCGAGAAGATCGGTCTCGTCGGCCGGTCGGGCTCGGGCAAGACCACCTTCGTCAAGCTGATCCAGCGCCTCTACGACGTGAATGCCGGCCGTATCACCATTGACGGCCAGGATATCGCCGATGTGACGCAGGCCAGCCTGCGCAGCCGGATCGCCATCGTTCAGCAGGAGCCTATCCTGTTCCACCGCTCGCTTGCCGAGAATATCGCCTATGCCCGCCCCGGTGCCAGCATGGCCGAGATCGAGCACGCGGCAAGCCTCGCCAATGCGAGCGCCTTCATCTCGGCGTTGCCCAAGGGCTACGACACGATGGTGGGCGAGCGCGGCGTGAAACTGTCCGGTGGCGAGCGTCAGCGCGTGGCGCTCGCTCGGGCCTTCCTGGCGGATGCGCCGGTGCTGATCCTGGATGAGGCGACCTCCAGCCTCGACTCCGAATCAGAGCATCTGATCCAGGAGGCGATGGAACGGCTGATGGCGGGTCGCACCACCATCGTCATCGCCCATCGGCTCTCGACCGTGCAGGCGATGGACCGCATCCTTGTCTTCGACAAGGGCAAGATCGTCGAGGAGGGGGATCATGCCAGCCTGATCCGTCACTCCGACGGGATCTATCGCGGCCTGTTCGAACGCCAGGCCCTGGAACTCGCTAAGGGCTGGGCGGCATAAGATGGAAATGCAACAACGGATGGGGCGCCACTCGCGCCCCATCCCGACCGCCAATTGCTCGTGAGGCAGTTCGAGCACCGCCTCCGGCAGGGACTCTTCCTCCGATGAACGACACATTGCGCGCCATCATTGCCGAGGCTTATGCGCTGTTTCCGCCACATCGTTTCGGCGCTCGACTGAGCAATGTTTGCACGACCTGTTGCGTGACTGCAGAACAGGAAGCCTTGCTGACCGGCACGCCGCGGCAGCGGGTTTCCGCCGAGCTGATGCAGGCCTATTATGGCGCCGCGTTCAATGGTTGCCTCAGCGCAGAAGAGACCGAGCACTTCCTGCCGCGCTTGCTTGAACTCTCGGCAGAGGGACACGAACTTGGCACCGGTGGTTTTGAGTGCAATTTCGATCATCTCGGCACGCGTGGCGCCAATTATCGGCACAATTGGAGCTGAGAAAAGACCACTCTGATCGATCGCTACTTCCAGGCTCTGGCCACGCTATCCCGGCAAGACGGGCTCCCAAATCCGAAATGGCGACACCGAGCAATTGAAGACGTGTTATGCGCCATTGCGCGAGGAAGTGCTCCTCTCGCTCCCATCCTGTCAGCGTGGCAGGCCGACCGATCTCGACAAGCGACCATCCAACTGGCGAACACGATCTCCAATTTGCATTGGTCGAAACGCAAAATCGGCTTCGCCAAACTCGTCAATGCCTTCTGGGGCGATGTTCCGGATCAGGAATACCTCTGTATCGCCTGGCTGTGCAGTCGGGACCACTATATCCGTTTCGATGCGGCTATGAGCCGGGAAGAGGACGACGACGTTTTCGCGCTCCTCTCTCTGGCCAGAGACGTTGTGAGTGCGCCATCATGATCAGGTAGGTCAGGAGGAGGGCCGCATTCGCCGACCGGCTTCGAACGAACCGTCACGCCAGCGCGATCCGCACACGCCGGTTCTGCTTGCCCTTTTTTTCGATCTGCGTCACCGCGATGCGGCCGATCTCGTCGGTGTTGCGGACATGGGTGCCGCCGCAGGGCTGCAGATCAAGGCCCTCGATCTCGACCAGCCTGATCACGCCGGAACCACGCGGGGGCTTGACCGACATCGTCTTCACCAGGCCGGGATTGGCATCGAGTTCCGCATCCGTGATCCAGCGCTCGCTGACCTCTGCACCCTGGCCGATCATCGAATTGACCTTGTGGGCGATTTCGTCCTTGTCGAGACCGGCATCCTGGATGTCGAAATCGAGCCGCCCCTCGCCATCGCCGATGGAACCGCCCGTGACAGGGTAGGGCAGAGCGACCGAAAGCAGATGCAAGGCGGTGTGGACCTTCATGCGGGCATAGCGCCGGGACCAGTCCAGCGCCAGTTCGACCGTGTCGCCGACTGCCGGTAACAGCCCTTCCGGCGCCACGATATGTGCGATGTCGGTCTTGGTCTCGTCGTTCCACACCGCATTGGTGATGGCGATGGTGCGCCCGTCCGACAGCGTCATGGTGCCGACGTCGCCGGGCTGGCCGCCACCCATGGCATAGAAGACCGTACGATCCAGAATGATGCCATGTTGCGACAGCCCGACCACCGTTGCGCTGGCGCCGGGGGTGTAGGGGTCGTCTCTGAACAGCAGGTCTGTCGCCATGTCGTCACCTATTCCAATGGAGCCTTGATGGTGGAACGCTTTTCAAGCCATTCCGGCACGGGCAGGTTCTTGGAACGCATGAACGCAGGATTGAACAGCTTGGACTGATAGCGCGAGCCGTGGTCGCACAGAATGGTCACGATGGTGTGCCCCGGCCCGAGATCGCGAGCCATGCGCATCGCACCGGCAATGTTGATGCCGGTCGACAATCCCACGCACAGCCCTTCCCCCTGGAGGAGATCATAGACCAACGGCACCGCTTCTTCATCAGGGATCTGATAGGCAAGGTCGACAGGTGCACCCTCGATATTCTTGGTGACGCGGTTCTGGCCGATGCCCTCCGACATCGACGTCCCCGAGAATTTGAGTTCGCCGCTGCTGAACCAGGAATACATGGCCGCTCCCATGGGATCGGCCACGCCAATCTTGATGGCGGGATTGGCCGCCTTCAGGGCGATACCAACGCCGGCGAGCGTCCCACCCGAACCGATCGAGCAGATAAAACCGTCGAGTTTGCCGTCGGTCTGTTCCAGGATCTCCGGAGCGGTGGTTTCGATATGCGCCTGGCGGTTGGCGACATTGTCGAACTGGTTGGCCCAGACTGCGCCACCCGGCTCGGTCTTCGCCAGTTCCGCCGCCAGCCGGCCCGAGACCTTCACGTAATTGTTCGGGTTGGCGTAGGGTACCGCCGGCACCTCGACCAGTTCGGCCCCCGCCAGGCGCAGCATGTCCTTCTTTTCCTGGCTCTGGGTTTCAGGGATCACGATCACCGTGCGAAAGCCCATGGCATCGGCAACCAGGGCAAGGCCGATACCCGTATTGCCGGCCGTGCCCTCGACGATGGTGCCGCCGGGTTTCAACTCGCCGCGCGCCATCGCATCCTTGATGATGAAGAGCGCTGCACGATCCTTTACCGATTGTCCCGGATTCATGAATTCGGCTTTGCCCAGAATGGTGCATCCGGTCAGCTCGGACGCTCGATTGAGGCGAATGAGGGGCGTATTGCCGATGGCATCGACGAGACCGGTACGGAAAGCCATGTGTGATCGTCTGCTGATTGGAGGGGATGCGACCCTAACCCGACTTTTCCGCCCGGGATAGGGGAGAGACATGCCAGGCACGGGTTTTCCAAGCCGCGGTGCCATGATAGCTCTCGCCCTGGTAGGCGGGCTCGTCACCATAGGCCCGCCGTCATCGATCCCCCCAAGGAAGCCGTTATGTCGAAGGCGACACGCGCCACCCAGATGCTCGCCAAGGCAGGCGTCGCCTTTTCCGTGCATAGCTACGACTATGATCCCGATGCCGACAGCATAGGCCTGCAGGCCGCCGAGGCCCTCGGCGAACCGCCCAGCCGGGTGCTCAAGACCCTGATGGCTCTGGTCGACGGCAAGCCTGTCTGCGTCGTCGTGCCGTCGGATCACGAGGTCTCCATGAAGAGGCTGGCGGCGGCCTTCAACGGCAAGTCGGCGCAGATGATGAAACCGGCCGATGCCGAACGCAGCACGGGATACAAGATTGGCGGCATCAGCCCCTTCGGTCAGATGCGCAAAGTGAGGACGGCCATCGAGGAAACCGCGCTCGGCGCCGACTATGTCTATGTCAATGGCGGCCAGCGTGGCCTGCAGATCCGCCTCGCTCCGGGCGATGCCAAAACCATTCTCGACGCGACCGCCGCTGCTTTGGTTGCGGCCTGAGGATCACCGTATCGATCGGCAGGGTCGCCAGGCGCTTGTCGTTTTCGCGCGCACTGCGCCAGAGGGCTCCGACCTCGCGTACGATGCGGGCCGCCCGGGCAAGGAGATAGCTGGCCGACACCGGTCATTGCTGTGCACGGGATCCGCTCCGAGCCGGCCGAGAACCGCGGGCGATACGATATAGGAGGCGGCGCTCGCCACTATCAGCCTCTCGGTCAGGCCACCCCGTCGCCGCTCTTCGACGGCATGGACCAATTGCTGTTCCTCGAGCGAGCGCGGAGGTGATAGTTCACCTTCTGGCGCGTCAGCCCGACCTTGTTGGCAAGCGAGGCTGCCGAAGCCGGCGTGACCAGTTCAGCAAGGATCCGCGATTTGACGCCAGGTTTGGACAGAGCGCCAGCGACGGAAAAGACGGGCTGCGCGGCAGGCACAATCGCCAATAGGCACTGCGCCCTGTGATGGCGCAGATAGAACCAAATTTCAGGTGGTAAGGAGAATGGCTCCGCGAGCAGGACTCGAACCTGCGACCCAGCGATTAACAGTCGCTTGCTCTACCGGCTGAGCTATCGCGGAACAGAGGGTGTCCCCCGGTGGAGCGGGTGTATAGCTCCAAGAACCTCGCTTGCCAAGGCCTATCCTGCCCTCATTGCATCTTCTTTTCGGATTAATATCTATGGGTAAGGGAACGCAACCGGATCAAAGGTGCGCTTTTGACCGTCTGGAGGGCTTTTTGGCACCCAACGAACCGTTCAACCGCCCGAAGGTCAAACTCGCCGGGCGACATTTTCATCTCCCGGCCTCGCGAAGCATGCGAGTGATTCTGGGTGCGCTCCTGCTGATCGGCGGTTTTCTCGGGTTCCTGCCGATTCTGGGCTTTTGGATGATTCCGCTCGGCCTGCTGATTCTGTCGATCGATATTGCGCTCGTTCGGCGCCACCGCCGCAAGCTCGCGGTCTGGTGGGGCCGCCGACGCCAGCCGCGCCCGGTGGAGGATCGCTGATCCCGCCACGCGTCAGGCGTTGCCGGCGACCACGCGTGTTTCCTCGACGGCAACCAAGTGATTGACGGCCCGTTGGAGTTCCTTCAGCGCAACCAGCCGATCCCGACGGGGGATCTGCTCAAGGTCGTCATTGCCCTCGACCAAACACGCGCGAGCAAGGAAATCCGCCAGCTTGATCTGGCCAAGGAAGAGTTCGAAGGCGAACACTTCCAAATAGAGCGCGTAGGGCTGATCCGGTGCCGGATGGCAGGGGCAGATCTTGATTTCCAGTTCGCTCGCCTCGAGCAGATCGAGATCGCTTCGTGTCGGCACACCAGACTTGCCGTTGTTGCGCAGCCATTCCCGCTGACGGTCGACTTCGTTGGGGGCACGATCCCGGCCAAGGGGGTAATAGCTGTCATTGGCGTCCGTCATGCACCGTGTTCCTCAGACTGACCGCACCGGTCGAATCGAATGGCGACTGGCCCTAAGGCCGACGGTCGCAGTCAATGGACCGACTTGCGTTAACAGTCTCTCATTCAACGACATCCGAAACGGCATGACCTCTCCATGATTTCGCAGCCGAGCCAGGAAGACGGTATCATGTTACAAAAAACTTCAGACGGATTGTCCTGTTGGGGGTAAGGCATGCCGGAGCCGGACACCGTTTCGTATCTCTCGCCTGAAAAGCCCGGCTATCACGCGCCGGTCACGACCTTGGCCGTCTAATGGTAAAAAGGGGAGGTATCCCATGGTGGATGACTTCAGCACGCTGCAACAAAAGGCGCAAACGCTGCAGGTCGAGATCGAGAGCCTGTACGCATTGCTGGGAGCAATGGTCCGCGCACTCGAAGAGGCCGACCAGGATTTCAAGCAGCGTGTGGCCCAATCCGCGGGTGCAGCCATTCGGGCCCAGATGGCCGACGACGACGCGCAGGTGATGCGAAATCACTGCCTGCATTTTATCGCCAGCACGCTGAAAGTGCCCTTGTACTGCGTCATTCGCTGAAAGTTGAAGCCGTCAGACAACGCATCGGCCTCGGCAATATGGCCCGACCGGATTGCCGGCGAGAATCCTTTCGTGACGCGTAGACGCCACGAGAATCACGATATGCTGCGCTAGGAACGACATGCGTCATTGCATGGCGGCCATTTCGTGTGTCGGCGGGCGAAGATGTGCCTTTTCGCAGATGGGGCATCCCGTCAATGTCCGGTGAGGCGGCGATGAAGGGCAGGGCGAGCGACTTGCGAATTTCCTGTCGTTTCACGCGCCCTGAACGGCGGTCTTTCGCAGAGACTTCCCTCGATCGGCTCATTCAGGTGGCGTTCACTTCCCCCTCACTACTTTTGCGCGAACAACAGCAAGGAGAAACGCTATGTCCCGATCGGTTCTCATCGGCATCCTGACGGGCGCTGGCATCGCTTTTTCATCGGCCGCCGGCGCTGCGGTATTGATCCCCCTGACGACGCCCGATGCATCGTCGGCCATGCAGGTGCAATATTATCCGCCTTGCCCGCCCGGCTATAAGGTCACCAGCCACGGAGTCTGCAAGCCGAGCCGCTATCTCAGGAGGCATCCCGGCCAAGACGCCTATAGCGAGAGTTATCAGCGCCCGCGTCGCTATTACCGCTATGACGATGATCAGCCGCGCTACGACCGCCGCGACCAGCGTCCCTACTATAATAACGGCGATGATGACGGCGACTATTGATCACCCGAGTGGCGCCGGCCCGGCTGTGAGCCATTGAATTCGCTTGGGCCGGCGGCCGCTGCTTCGATGGGGAAGGGCGGCTCGATGCCCCTTGTAGCGCCGAATAATGGTCGGCTGAATCGCAGCTCGCATCCGCCAGCTTTTTTTTTGCAGAACCTTTCCTTAAGCAAAGCGCTTTCACGATTGAACGCTTTTTGCTCCAGTTCCTTGGCTTCGATGCATCTTTGCGATTGGAGATGACTCAGCCAAATCGCAAAACACTCTCGGCTTCGCACTCCAGCTAGGCCGTCTTGAGGACTGCCCAAATCGCCATGTGGTGGCGCGATGGCCGGGGAATGGCGCGGCCAAGACTCTTTGAATTCTCGATCCAGACGTGAATTGCATCCTGCGCCTTGGCGACCGCACCCTCGGGAGTCTCGGCATTCTCATGCAGCCGGGAAGATCGGGGACGATTGCAGCGAAGCCGCCTCCATCCGCGACAGGCCTCGGCTCGCCCAGAATTGGATATTCCAGATCGCTCATGTCGCCCCCAACCGCGAGCGCATCTTATCGTCCCTGAGCGTCAAACAGATGTCTGGGAGCGCGCCATCACCGCGCCTCTTCTTCCCATCGCGACAGATCGCGAATCGACGCGCGTCTTCCGCAAACGCCTCCGAGATGGCGCTCCGAACAGGCCGAAAACGCTGCTCGCATGATTCAGAAGTAAGCCCCATAGCCAAATTGCCGGAGGGGTGGTGTCGCCTTAGGCTTCAGGTGCTCTCAGCCGGTGCCCCCGACTGATCGAGCAGGGAGGCCCGGAAGGCGATCCTGCAAATCCGCCCTTTCGGGTCTCCTGTTTCCCAACAACTCGCAAGCGGCGAGCCCCGTCCAGGTTGAGGCCTCTTGCAGGGCCTCGCTCACAGAAAGCGACCCGCCAGGCGCACCTGTAGTTACGAACGGCTGGAAGGCGAGCCCGAACAAGGCACATCTTTGTCCCACCTCGAATTTGGGTGGGGTTCTAGATTGAAAGGGAGGGTTGGAGGCCACGCCCGGAATCGAACCGGGGTGCAAGGATTTGCAGTCCTCTGCGTAACCACTCCGCCACGTGGCCATCCATTGTCGCGCTGAGCAGGACAAAGCGGAGGCAGGCGCTATAACAAGCAAGCTGGATGCGTTCAACCGGTTTTCTCGGCCGAGGCGATATTTCCGTGAATGCCGGGCACTGGCCGCAAAACCGAGGTCTCCCACTCGGCTGCAAGGCCAGCCTTCTTGCCTTTTGCGAGGCCATGCCGCAAACAACGCAGTGACAAACAGAGATATCGAGCAATGACCGACTTCGTCCAAGCGCGCCGCACCATGGTGGATTGCCAGATTCGCCCCAATGACGTGACCGAGGCGCGCGTCGTGGATGCCTTCCTTGCCGTGCCCCGCGAGACTTTCGTGCCGGCCTCCAAGCAGGCCTTGGCCTATCTCGATGCCGATCTGGCCGTGGGTGGGGAGACGGGCGAGCGCTATCTCATTCAGCCGATGTATCTGGCCAAGCTCGTTCAGGCCGCTGGCATCAAATCCACCGACACGGTGCTCGATATCGGCACGGCCACTGGCTATTCGGCTGCGGTTCTGGCTGAACTCGCCGGAAAAGTGGTGGCGCTGGAGAGCGACGAGGGGCTTGCGGCCTCGGCAAAGACCGCCTTGGCTTCCTATAGCAACGTGACGGTGGTGACCGGCCCACTCGAGCAAGGCGTGGCCGGTTCCGGCCCCTATGACGTGATCCTGATCGAAGGCGCCATCGAGGAAATTCCTGGGGCTCTGTTCGCCTCTCTCAAGGAGGGCGGCCGCCTCCTCGCCGTGGTCGGTCGCGGCCGGCCCGGGCGTGCTACCATCTTCGTCAAGGTCGGGTCGGACCATACCGGCCGTATCGCCTTCGATGCCTCCGTGCCGGCTCTGGCGGCCTTCATCAAGGCTCCCGCCTTTTCATTCTGACTATCAAAACAGCACGTTAGGAGAAAATTAACCATTAATTAACCAAACCCGGGGTTCACTGTCTCTTTTTTGCTTCAACCTCGGATTTATCGCTGGGCAGCCGAAATCAGTTGTTGGTGAAAGCTGCCTGACAGGCTATTTTTTTAAAAAATATGGCGGTTTGTCCGCCTCTTTTGATTTGGGTCGGGTCGAGTCATGAAAACTGTAAGCGTATTTTCGTTATTGGCTGCAAGTGCTTCGCTTGTTTTCTTCATGGGCGGAGCGCAGGCTCAATCGCTGCAATCGGCCCTTGCGCAAGCCTATTCGGCCAACCCCACCTTGAATGCCCAGCGTGCCGGCACCCGGGCCAATGACGAAACCGTGTCGCAGGCGCTCAGCGGTTACAGGCCCAACATCTCGGCCTCTGCCAGCATCAGCGCCGAACGGGATTTCACCAAGTCGTTGCAGGGGAGTCGGTCCAACGCCACGCGATTTCCGCGCGGCGCCGAGGTCACGGTAACGCAGAATCTGTTCAATGGCTTTCAAACCGCCAATTCGGTGCGCGCTGCCGAGTCGGGCGTGCTCGGCCAGCGCGAGACGCTGCGCGACACCGAGCAAGCGGTGCTCCTTAACGGAGTGACGGCCTATATGAACGTGCTGCGCGACGCGGCACTGCTCAATCTGCAGAAGAACAATGTCGAGGTGCTCGAGGAGCAGCTCAAGCAGACCAAGGACCGCTTCAATGTCGGCGAAGTGACGCGCACCGACGTCGAGCAGGCCAATTCCGGCCTTGCGAATGCTCAGTCCCAGCGGATAGCCGCCGATGCGCAGCTCAAATCGTCGGTCGCCATCTACCGGCAGATCATCGGCTCCCAGCCCAAGAAGTTGCAGCCGGTCAAGGTGCCGCGCCTGCTGCCGAGGAACCAGAACGCCGCGATCCAGGCCGGACTTTCCAACCATCCCGGTATCACGGCCGCGCTTCACGCGGTCGACCAGGCCGCTATGCAGGTGAAGGTCGCCGAGGGCGCGCTCTATCCCACTCTGAATGCCCAGGGTTCGTTCTCGCACAATTACGAACCATCCGGCGCGAAAATGGGCACCTCGGCCTCGATCGGTGCCTTCCTCTCCGTGCCGATCTATTCGGGAGGCGGCGATTATTCCAAGATCCGCCAGGCCAAGGAACTGCTCGGGCAGGCGCGCATCCAGGTTGACGTCAACCGCGAGCTCGTGCGCTCCAACGTCATCCAGGCCTGGGGCTCCCTGGACGGTGCCCGCGGCGAGATCCAGGCCTTCCAGGCAGCCGTCAACGCCCAGGGCGTTGCGCTCGCCGGCGTGCGCGAGGAAGCCAAGGTCGGTCAGCGCACCACCTTCGACGTCCTGCAGCAGCAACAATTGCTCTTGCAGGCGCGGGCCAGCCTGATCCAGGCCCAGCGCGACCAGATCGTGGCTGCCTATACCGTGCTGTCGACCGTCGGAAAGCTCAACGCCACGGCGCTCGGCCTCAAGGTTGCTCGTTACAACCCCACCACGCATTACGATCAGGTGCGTGACAAGTGGATCGGCACCGATATTCCGGATGGGCGCTAAGTAGCACCTACCCACAGGAAGATGACGGCAACGCCCTCCGCATCCTTGCGATCGGAGGGCGTTCTTGTTTGAAGTGAAGCAAGTGCGCATTGGGGGCAGGGCGCGCTTGATGTGGAAGGAGCAGCCCGATGTCGTCACCTACGCGGGCAGATCCGCCTCGTACCCTCAAGGAGCCCTCGATGGACGAGATTCTCAGCTCCATTCGCCGCATCATTTCGGATGATCCGCCGCCGGCAAGGCCGGGACGCCGCGCTCCGCTGGAAGCCTCCACTCAGGAGGAACCGTCGGCCCCTGCCGCCCCGTCCGAAATTTCCTCCGGCCCGATCGCAGCCAATGTCGATCGCGGGCCGGCTCCTTTGCTTTCGGCAATGCCGGAATCGGAGACGGCATCCGCCTTCGCCTCGCTGAACCACACGATATTCTCCAAGAATGCACGCACCATCGAGGACGTGGTGCAGGAAATGCTGAGACCCATGCTGCAGAGCTGGCTCGATGCCCATCTGCCGACCCTTGTCGAACGATTGGTTCGCCAGGAAATCGAGCGCATTTCCGGCCGGCAGTGACAGGCTCTTCAGGGGCTCTGTCACAAACTGTCAGGCATTTTGATTTCTCACTGCATTCACGAAGCCCTAAATCCCTCGCATCTAGAGTTCGTCTCGAATCGATGAAGGGTAAGGCGTATGTGCGGTATTGTCGGTATTCTGGGTAAGGAAGCGGTTGCGCTGCCCCTGGTGGATGCGCTGCGACGCTTGGAATATCGCGGCTACGACTCCGCCGGCATCGCGACGCTGGAGGAGGGAGCCATCACGCGCTGCCGGGCCGAGGGCAAGCTGCGCAATCTGGAAAGCAAGCTCGATCGAAATCCGCTCGCTGGTGTCATCGGCATCGGCCATACGCGGTGGGCGACCCATGGCAGGCCGACTGAAGAGAACGCCCATCCGCATGCCACCGCCCGAGTCGCGGTGGTCCATAACGGCATCATCGAGAACTTTCGCGAGCTGCGCGAAGAACTGAGCGCCGAAGGCGCGCGCTTCCAGAGCGAGACCGATACGGAGGTTATCGCCCATCTCGTCAACCGCGAGCTCGATCGCGGCCTGCCACCGATCGAGGCAGTGCATGCCAGCCTGCGGCGCCTTCGCGGGGCATTCTCACTGGGCTTCCTCTTCGCTGGCCACGACGATCTCATCATCGGTGCGCGGCTGGGGTCGCCGCTGGCGATCGGCTATGGTGAGGGCGAAATGTTCCTCGGCTCGGACGCCATCGCGCTGGCTCCCTTCACCAACACCATCGCCTATCTCGAAGACGGCGACAGCGTCGCCCTGACGCGTGGTTCGGCAACCATCTACGATGCCACCTTCAAGCGCGTGCACCGTCCGATCCAGAAATCGCAAGCGTCCGCCACCATCGTCGACAAGGGCAATCACCGGCATTTCATGGCCAAGGAGATCCACGAGCAACCGGAAGTCGTATCCCATACGCTGACCTCCTTCATCGACATGGTCGGCGAGACCATCCGGCTGCCCGAAGATCTGCCTTTCGACTGGAAGGACCTCAACCGCATCACCATCTCGGCCTGCGGCACGGCGTCCTTCGCTGGCATGATCGCCAAATATTGGTTCGAACGTTATGCGCGGCTGCCGGTCGAAGTCGATATAGCCTCCGAGTTCCGCTACCGCGAAGCCCCGCTCGACAAGGGAGGTCTTTCGATCTTCGTATCTCAATCGGGTGAGACGGCCGATACGCTCGCGGCGCTGCGCTATTGCAAGGAGCAGGGCCAGCACACGCTCGCCGTCGTCAACGTGCCAACCTCGACCATCGCTCGGGAAGCCTCGGTAATGGTCCGCACCTTGGCGGGTCCGGAGATCGGCGTCGCTTCCACCAAGGCCTTCACCTGCCAGCTCGCTGCCTTGGCGGGCCTTGCCATCGGCGCCGGCAAGGCGCGCGGCGCCCTGTCCGCAGAGGAAGAAAGCGAGCTCGTCCATGCCCTGATCGAGGCGCCGCGCCTGATGGCTGAGGCGCTGCGGCTCGAGCACGAAATCGAGACTTTCTCCAGGGACCTCGCCAAGGCCAAGGACGTACTCTATCTCGGTCGTGGCACCAGCTTCCCTCTTTCCCTTGAAGGCGCACTGAAACTCAAGGAAATCAGCTACATACACGCAGAAGGTTATGCTGCAGGCGAGCTGAAGCATGGCCCAATCGCCCTGATCGACGAGACCATGCCCGTGGTGGTGATCGCGCCTTTCGACGCGATCTTCGAAAAGACCGTCTCGAACATGCAGGAGGTTGCCGCACGGGGCGGCCGCATCATCCTGATAACCGATGAAGCTGGGGCAGCGGCGGCTGCCATGGCGACGCTGAAGACGATCATCCTGCCTTCGATGCCGGCGATCGTGACGCCGCTGGTCTATTCCATTCCGATCCAGCTGCTCGCCTATCACACCGCTGTGATCATCGGCACCGACGTCGACCAGCCACGCAATCTGGCCAAGAGCGTTACCGTCGAGTAGGAATGCTCACGGGCACCGCCTGATTGGACCGATTGCACAAATTTGCATCGACAGGCGGTGATGAGGGCGTGCTAGAGCAAAGCGCGTTGAGGCGATGGCGCTCTTTTGCTCCAGCTCTTTGTTCGAACGCGTCTTTGCGATTCTTGGTGATTCCACCAAATCGCAAAACGCTATAGAAGCGTGACATGGTACGAGATACGCCTCCCCACACGGTAATGCCTGCCGGTCCGCCTCAGCGGGCCAGTAGATTTGGCGGCTTGCACAGCTATTTCCTCACCGGCCTGGTGGTCACCGGGCCGGTTGCGATCACGCTCTACCTGATTTGGACCTTCATTCAGTGGGTCGATGGCTGGGTCAAGCCATTCATTCCCGCGCGTTACCTGCCCGAGACCTATCTCCCTTTTCAGATCCCGGGCTTCGGCCTGGTCGTCGCGGTCATCGGCCTCACCCTGATCGGCTTCTTCACCGCTAATCTGGTCGGCCGCACCTTGGTGCGTCTCGGCGAGAAGATCCTCGACCGCACCCCAGTGGTACGCGGCATCTACAAAGCCCTGAAACAGGTATTTTCGACCATCTTTTCCCAATCGGGCACATCCTTCCGAAAGGTTGGACTGGTGGAATTCCCGCAGGGCGCCTGGTCGATCGTCTTCATCTCCTCTGAGCCGAGCCCCGTGGTCGAGGCCAGGCTGCCGGGCGGCAACGACGGAGCCTGGGTTTCCGTCTTCATGCCCTGTGCGCCCAACCCGACGACAGGCTTCTTCTTCCTGCTGCCGAAATCAAAGGTGATCGAATTGCCGATCAGCGTCGAGCAGGCCACCAAGCTGGTGATCTCGGCCGGCCTGATCCAGCCCGAACAATTGCCGGTTCCCGAGGACCTGCGGCCGAACTGAAAAAGGCTCGCCGCTGCTGGCCCCTTCGAGGGGTTTACGGCTCGAGCAATGCGTTGTTCCAAGCTATCCCGAGTGTGGCGGCGAGATGTTCCTGGGCGCAGGCCGCGATGTCGGCTTCGTCGGTGACGCGCTGACCATTGCGTTGGAAGTGCAGGGCATCCTCACCGGCTTTGGCCTTGAGATGAGCGAGCAGTTCGGCACGGGTCCGCGAGCCGTCCATCACGGGCAGGATATGCTGGGCCACCACGCCGAGATCGAAATTCTCATGACGCCGGTTGACGGTGCGCGTGCGGCCGCTGGCAGCATCCTTGCGAGCAAGGACGGTCGCCTTGGGGCGGTCTCCATCCGCGGCGCCGATATCAACCGCCATGGTAGATGCGACGATCAACCCGGAAAGAACGCCTTGCAGCAAGGCGCCGCGGATCTCATTCCGCTCCTCTTGGGTGAGTTTCTTCTTATCCGAAGTTTCGATCTCCGCGATAAGCTGGTGAAAGTTCGAGGTCGCCGGCTTTCGGGCCGCGACCCGTTCGAAAGCCTTGCGAACCGCCTCGACCCGCGTGCGGATCTGCCGACCTCCGCGGTTCTCGAAGCAATAGGGCATGTCCGCTTCGCTCGAGGGAACTTGCGTAATATCGGCCAACAGATGCAGGTCCTCGATCCGCTGCGGGTCGATATTCCGCTTTGTCGCTGCCGCCCGGGCCGGCGGGATCAACAGGGTCTGCCGGAAGGTCCGCCCTGTCACCACGTCGATATAATTCTCGGTCGAGAGCAGGGTGTTGCCACCCAGCATCCGCAGGGCCTTGGCAGCCTCCGGCCCGAAATTCTCGGGCACCATCATGTGCAGGTCGGCCTCGCCGAGATAGGCGAGTTGATGCTGGCCGGCCGCATACATGAAATCATGGAAAGAGCAGGGGGCATTGTCGAGTTCCAGGAACTCATGGGCCAGATAATCGTCCGGCACCTTCTGCAACTGCGCGACGCCTTCCTTGACCGCGGCGCCATAGGGGCCGGGTGGCGCATGCTCCGCCAGGAAGCCCATGAACTCCCGCGCCTTGGCGATGCGTTCACGCAAATTGCTGGCCTGGCCGACATGGGCCATCAAGGCATCGCGCAGGATCTGCTTGGGCCGCCAGCCCGGCAGCACGTTGAAGCTGACATAGGCAATGCCCTGGAATTCGAGATATTTGGAACAGATATCGAGGATCGCATGGCGCACGGGCTCCGGCACCCAGGAATACACGCCGTGGCAGACGATGAAGTCGAAGCGGTGATCGGGGCCTTCGAAGAAGGCGATATCCTGTTGACGCAGCTCGATATTGGTCAAGCCGAGCGCCTCGATACGCTTGAGGCCATCGGCGATCTGGATGCCGGAAAGGTCTACGCCCAGAAAGCGGCCTTCGGGATAGGCGGCGGCTAGGGGGATGAGATTGCCGCCACTGGCACAACCGATCTCGAGCACGCGCATTCTGTCGAGGTTCGGCATTTCAAGGCCGAACAGCCGCGCCACAGCCGCAAGTCTTGCCGGATGCGTCTGCGGAAAGGCATTGGAGACATAAGGCAGTTCGTCATAGCTCGCCTGCGTCCTGGCCTGAGCCTCTGCGAAATTGGACGGGTGAGCACCTGAGGTCATTGCGATATCCCCTGCATGAAGACTGGAACATCCCGGCAGATTACATGCCAGCTTCCCTTACGCTATCCCGAACGTAGCAGACGCACAGCTTCATCGCGTTCGAACAGATAGAGCAGGGTGCGCAGAGCCTCGCCGCGTGGCGAGACGAGTTCGGGATCGCGGGCAAGCACCAGCCTGGCATCGTCATTGGCGGGAGCGAGCAAATGACGGTGGCTGTCGAGATCGGCGACCCTGAACCCCGGCATGCCGGACTGACGCGTGCCGAGCACGTCGCCTTCGCCACGCAATTTCAGGTCCTCTTCGGCGATGCGGAAACCATCCTCGGTCTCGCGCATGATCTCGAGTCGCTTGCGGGAGACCTCGCCAAGCGGCCCCCTGTAGAGCAGGAGACAGGTCGACTTGTCTGAGCCGCGCCCGATACGTCCGCGAAGCTGGTGGAGTTGAGCCAGGCCGAAGCGCTCGGCATGCTCGACCACCATCACCGTGGCCTCCGGCACATTGACGCCGACCTCGATCACCGTGGTCGAAACCAGGACACGCAGATCGCCCGACACGAACCGGGCCATCACCTCGTCCTTGGCCGTGCCTTTCATCTGCCCGTGGAGCAGACCGACCTTGTCGCCGAAGAGGGAGGCAAGATGGGCGAAGCGATCTTCGGCCGCTGCGACATCCAAAGTCTCGGATTCGGCGATCAGAGGACAGACCCAATATGCCCGCGCGCCGGTCTGCAACAAGCGCCCCAAGCCATCAACCACCTCGTCGAGCCGTTCGAGCGAGATCAGGCGGGTATCCACCGGTTTGCGTCCGGCCGGCTTCTCGCGGAGCTGAGAGGAGTCCATGTCACCGAAATAGGTCAGCACCAGGCTGCGTGGGATCGGGGTCGCCGTCATCACCAGCACATCGACACCAGTATTCTTGCGGCTCAAGGCCAGGCGCTGATGTACGCCGAAGCGATGCTGCTCGTCGACGATGGCAAGGCCGAGATCCCGAAACTCGACGTCCTCCTGGAACAGCGCATGCGTCCCCACCACGATGTCGATGCTGCCTTCCTTCAACGCAGCCTGCATGCGCGCACGTTCGCGCGCCTTGTCGCGCCCGGTGATCAGGCCAATGCGCAAACCGGCGGCCTCGGCAAGGGGCTGGATGGTGGCCAGGTGCTGGCGAGCGAGGATTTCAGTCGGCGCCATCAAGGCCGCCTGCCGCCCTCCTTCCACCATGGTCGCCATGGCAAGCAGGGCGACCACCGTCTTGCCGGAACCGACATCACCCTGCAGCAGTCGCAGCATGCGGGTCGGGGCCGCCATGTCGGCCCGGATATCGGCCAGTGCCGTAACCTGGCTCGCCGTCAGCTTGAAGGGCAGGGCAGCCTCGATCCGAGCCGCGATCATTCCAGTCCCGGTGACGGCGAGCCCCGGCAATGCCTTGTTGTGCGTACGCACCATGGCGAGTGCGAGTTGCGAGGCCAGGAGTTCATCATAGGCCAGCCTCAATCGGGAAGCGGAATCTGGTGCGACCGCCTGCGGTGTCTCCGGCGAATGCAGAGCGGCCAAGGCCTCGCGAAATCCCGGCCAGCGCTGCGCCTTGAGCCAGGCCGGGTCCTGCCACTCGGCGAGTTCGGCGGTTCGGGCCAGGGCTTCCTGCGTCACCTTCTGGATCTGGCGCGGATAGAGCCCTTCGGTCAGCGGATAAACCGGCTCGACCAGAGGCAGGGATTTGAGTCCTTCCTCATCGACGATCCGATCGGGATGCACCATCTGGCGCATGCCATCGAACAGCTCGATCTTACCGCTGAGCCAGCGCCGCTCGCCAACGGGCAGAGCGTGCTCGATCCAGCTCGTCTGAGCGGCGAAGAAGATGAGCGTGAGATCCCCGGTGTCGTCCTGGACATAAACCCGATAGGGGCCCTTGCCCCCACTGGGCCGGTGGCGTTCCACCATAATCTCGACCATCACCAATTCGCCGATCGGCGCATCCACCAATTTGGGACGGCGGCGGCGGTCGAGGACGCTGGCCGGCAGGTGAAACAAGGCATCCACCACCCGCGCGCCCACCGGCTCCGCACCTCCGAGGAGACGGGTGAGCAGCTTCACAAGCTTCGGCCCGACCCCTGGCAGGGATGAGACGGAAGCGAACAAGGGTGTCAGAATCGCCGGACGCATGAAGGCCTCACCGGTTCTTTTGGCCGGATGGAAAGCAGGAGGCAAGCTTCAGCCGTTCGAAAGAGTGGATCTTATTCGGAGCGCGGACTTCCAGTCCGCTCTTGGAACCGCAGCGTTCGCGGAAGAAGGAAGAGCGGACTCGAAGTCCGCGTTCCAACCTGCGCCTCCCACTCAAAAGGTGATGCACTCCAGGACCCTTTTGGTGACGATCGCATGCGTGTGTTCGACATCCCTGGCCGCGTAGACGAGGGTCGCGACCTTGTCGCCGATCATGCGCCGGAGTGCGATGACGGCCTCACTGTTGTGCGCGAGCTCGCTCTCGTAGAGGGCCTGAAATTCCCGCCATTTCGCCGAATCGTGACCGAACCATTTTCGGAGTGCCGGGCTCGGCGCCACGTCCTTGGCCCAGATGTCGATATGCGCCTCCTGCCTGGATAGGCCGCGCGGCCACAGGCGATCGACCAGGATGCGCAGACCATCCTCGGAAGCGGGCGGATCATAGGCGCGTTTCAATCCGATCGGCATGGTGGCTCTCGGTCACCTTCCATTCCCCCCTCTGGGATTTGACCGCACGGATGATATTTCGATCTTCCATGGTTCCCACAGGCCTTCGGACTCTCTATACAGCGTGCCAACAGGAACTGGAACATGTCCGGAACGATACGTACTTCTGAGGAACTTGACCCGCGTCGGAGACGGATCGTCTACCGGGCCTGGCATCGCGGCTTTCGCGAGATGGACCTCATCATGGGCAGCTTCTGCGATACCATCATCGTCGAGCTGTCCGAGGACGAGGTCGGTGACTTCGAAACGCTCATCGATGCCCCCGATCACGAGCTCTACGCCTGGATCAGGAGCGCTGAGCCCGTGCCGACCGAATTCGATACGCCTGTGTTCCGGCGGTTGCGCGATTACCATTTCACCATGAAACCGATGTTTGCATGAAAGCCGCGGATCGACTCGCTGGGGTTCTGAGCCGCCCCGGCGGCCAACTCGTCTTCTCCAACTGTGCTGATGGGCAGGACGGGCTCGTCCTGGCCGACCTCGCGCGCACACTGGTTGCACAGGCCCGCGAGCGACCGGCCGCCATCCTGCATATCGCACGCGACGGCGGCCGCTCGGCCACTTTGGAAGCGGCCCTTCAGTTCTACGCGCCCGAGATCGACGTCATCAGCTTTCCCGCATGGGACTGCCAACCCTATGACCGGGTCTCTCCCAATGCCGCCGTCATTGCCCGGCGCATGACCGCGCTGTCGCGATTGGCGACCACACGGGGCGGAGACCGGCCTCGTATCGTGCTCACCACCGTCAATGCCGTGTTGCAGCGCGTGCCGTCCCGCGATCTCATCGCCGCCCAATCGCTCTCTGCCGCGCCCGGCAATGCCGTCAATATGGACCGGCTGTCAGCATGGCTTGAGCACAACGGCTATCTGCGTTCCTCCACTGTACGCGAGACCGGCGAATATGCCGTGCGAGGCGGCATTCTCGACCTCTACCCGCCAGGCTTGGCCATCCCGGTGCGTCTCGACTTCTTCGGCGATACGCTCGAATCCATCCGCAGCTTCGATGTCGAGACGCAGCGCTCCCAGACGCAACTGCGCATGCTCGACCTCGTGCCGATGAGCGAAGTCCAGCTTACCACCGAGACGATCAAGCGCTTCCGCCAGGCCTATCTTGCCGAATTTGGTGCCCAGACACGCGGCGATCCACTCTATGAGGCGATCTCCGAAGGCCGGCGCTATGTCGGCCTGGAACACTGGCTGCCGCTGTTTCACGGCAAGCTCGACACGCTTTTCGATTATCTGCCCGAGGTTCCTGTCGCTCTCGATGCCCTGGCCGAGGATGCCGCCGGCGAAAGATTGGCGCAGATCAAGGATTATTACGATGCCCGCCGCGAGGTACTGGGCAAGCCTGGCGAGACCGTGCCCTACAAGCCGCTGCCGCCGGACCGGCTCTACATCGCGCCCGAGGAGTGGCGCCGCCGGCTGGACGAGTCGTCCCTGGCGCGCATGACGCCATTCTCGTCTCCCCCCGCGCCCGGTCGGGAAATCATCGATTGCGGTGGTCGTCAGGGCCATAATTTTGCGGCTGAACGCGCCGCCGAGGACGCCAACGTCTTCGATGCCGTGGTCCGTCACATCCGCACTCTGCAGGCCGCAGGGCAACGGGTGATCGTGGCAGGCTGGACCGACGGCTCACGCGAGAGGCTCGGTGCCGTGCTCGCCGATCACGGCCTCACCCAGGCCAAGCCCATCCCCAACTTTGCTCGCGCCTTGGCACTGCCAAAAGGCGAGATTGCGCTCGGTGTGCTGCCGCTCGAAACAGGCTTCGAGACAGCCGACTTCGCCATCATCTCGGAACAGGACGTTCTCGGCGACCGACTGGTGCGCCGTGCGGGCAAGCGCAAGCGCGCGCAGAACTTTCTCACCGAGATTGGTACCTTGTCGCCCGGCGATATCGTCGTGCATGTCGAGCACGGCATCGGGCGCTTCGTCGGCCTGCAGGCGGTGACTGCCGCGGGTGCACCGCATGATTGCCTGGAAATTCACTATGCGGGCGGCGACAAGCTGTTCCTGCCAGTGGAGAATCTGGAGCTGCTGTCGCGCTATGGCTCGGAAGACGCCGAAGCGCAGCTCGACAAGCTCGGTGGGCGCGGCTGGCAGGAACGCAAGGCGCGCATGAAGAAGCGCATCCGCGAAATGGCGGGTGAGCTGATCAAGATCGCTGCGGCACGCGCGTTGCGCGAGGCGCCCAAGCTGGTGCCGGCCCAGGGCATCTATGACGAATTCGCCGCGCGCTTCCCCTATAGCGAAACCGAGGACCAGCAATTCGCCATCGACTCCGTGCTCGAGGATCTGGCATCCGGCCGCCCGATGGATCGCCTGGTTTGCGGCGACGTCGGCTTCGGCAAGACGGAAGTGGCTCTGCGCGCCGCCTTCGCCTGTGCGATGACGGGCCGGCAAGTCGCCGTCGTGGTCCCCACCACGCTGCTCGCCCGCCAGCATACCAAGACCTTCGCCGACCGGTTCAAGGGGCTACCCGTCAAGGTGGCGCAGCTCTCGCGCTTCGTCCCGGCGGATGAAGCCCGCAAGATCAAGGCGGGCCTGGTCTCGGGCGATGTCGACATCGTGGTCGGCACGCATGCATTGCTGGCCAAGACCATCGCCTTCCGGGATCTCGGCCTGCTGATCATCGATGAGGAGCAGCATTTTGGCGTGGCCCACAAGGAGCGCCTCAAGCAATTGCGCTCCGAGGTGCATGTCTTGACTCTGTCGGCGACGCCGATCCCGCGCACGCTGCAGCTCGCACTGACGGGCGTGCGTGAATTGTCGATCATCGCCACGCCGCCCGTCGATCGCCTGGCCGTGCGTACCTTCGTCACGCCTTTCGATGCCGTGGTGCTGCGCGAAGCGCTGATGCGCGAACGCTATCGCGGCGGCCAGAGCTTCTTCGTCGTGCCTCGCATCGAGGACATTGCCGACGCCAAGGCCTTCCTCGACGAATATGCGCCGGAGGCCAAGGTCGCCATCGGCCACGGCCAGATGGCTGCCGGCCAGCTCGAAGACGTGATGACGGCCTTCTACGAAGGCAAATACGACATCCTGCTCTCGACGACGATCGTTGAATCAGGCCTCGACATTCCCACCGCCAACACGCTGATCGTTTGGCGGGCCGACATGTTCGGCCTGGCCCAGCTCTACCAGCTGCGGGGGCGCGTGGGGCGCTCCAAGACCAGGGCCTATGCCCTGTTCACCCTGCCGGCTAACCGCACCATCACGCCCGGCGCCGAGCGCCGGCTCAAGGTGCTGCAATCGCTGGATACGTTGGGAGCGGGCTTCCAGCTCGCCTCGCATGATCTCGACATTCGTGGAGCCGGCAATCTGCTGGGCGACGAACAGTCCGGCCACATCAAGGAAGTCGGTTACGAGCTTTACCAGCAGATGCTGGAAGAGGCCGTCGCGGCCCTCAAGGACGGTGGCGTCGAGACCGAGGTCGAGGAACAATGGTCACCACAGATTACCATCGGTACGCCGGTGATGATCCCCGAGGATTATGTCCCGGACCTGACATTGCGCCTCAGCCTCTATCGCCGCCTGTCCTCCCTGGATATCGACGCCGAGATCGACGCGTTCGGCGCCGAACTGACCGATCGCTTCGGCGAGCGGCCTGATGAGGTCGACCAGCTCCTCAAGCTGATGTCGATCAAGGCCCTGTGCCGGCGCGCCAATGTCGAGAAGGTCGACGCCGGCCCGAAAGGCGTGGTGGTCTCCTTCCGCGACAATGCCTTCGCCAACCCCGACGGGCTGGTGCGCTACATTGCCGAGCAGGGCTCTTTCGCCAAGGTCCGCCCGGACATGCGCGTCGTCTTCCAGCGCGATTTCGACAAGCCCATCGATCGGCTCAAGGGTACGGCCGTCATTCTCAAGAACCTCGCTCGCATCGCCGAGATGAAGAAAGCCGCCTGATCGGATACAATGATGGCAAGTTCCTCCCTCTCTTCCGTCGAAACTCCCTTCGTCCAGATTGATCTCGACATCGCCGAACGCAACATCGTGCGGCTCCAGGCCTATTGCGACGAACACGGCCTCAGGCTGCGGCCGCATATCAAGACGCATAAACTGCCGCGCCTGGCCCGCTTCCAGGTCGAGCAGGGCGCGGTCGGCATTACCTGCCAGAAACTGTCGGAGGCCGATGCGATGACCGACGGCACCGGCCTCGACGATGTGCTGATCACTTATAATCTTGTTGGGGAGGCCAAGCGCGAGCGCCTGCGGGCACTTTCGGAGCGCATCCGTCTCAGCGTCGTGGCTGACAGCGCCGTTGTCGTCGATGAATTGGCGGCAGCCATGAAGGGAACCGGGCGCAAGCTGACCGTGCTGGTCGAGTGCGATACCGGAGCCCGGCGCTGCGGTGTTCCAACGCCGGAAGCGGCTACTGAACTGGCAAACCGTATCGCGGCGTCATCCGAGCTGCATTTCGGCGGCCTGATGACCTATCCGCCGGTCGGCGGAACAGAGGCCGTACAGGATTTCATGCAAAGAGCGAAATCCTTGATTGAAGCTTTTGGAATTCCAGTCGAAACAATCACAAGCGGCGGATCTCCCGACATGTGGCGGGCGCATGAGGCCTCCATCATCACCGAATACCGGCCGGGGACCTACGTCTATAATGACCGTTCCCTTGTCGCCCGTGGCGTCTGCGGCTTCGATGACTGTGCCCTCAACGTGGTCGCCACAGTGGTGTCGGTGCCCGACCCGCATAGGGCCATTATCGATGCCGGTTCGAAAGTCCTGACCTCCGATCTGCTCGGCTTGACCGGGCATGGTCATGTCCTCGGCCGGCCGGACATCGCGATCGACCAGCTCTCGGAAGAGCATGGCCGGTTGATCAGCGAGCAGCCGATCGCCCTTTCAGTGGGCGACCGCGTGCGCATCGTGCCCAATCACGCCTGTGTGGTCGCCAATATGCTGGATTTCGTCTTCCTCTGTCGCGGCGATGCCCTCATCGGTCCCGAGCCCGTCGCCGCGCGCGGCCGCGTCTGGTGAGCGAGGCAGATCGCAACGCGGTTTACTCAAGCACCTTCCGTAGGTTGCACGACCTTTGTCATTGCCGGGCTTAATCCGGCAATTCAGGTTCCCCCTCCGAGACGCCGGATGCCCGGGTCAAACCCAGGCATGACAAAAGTCGGCGTTTCTCCTGTAAGTAAAAGGCATTGGAGCGAAAAGGCTTCATGCCGCCTGAAGTCAAGCGGCTCCCGCGAGAGGGCGGCTGAGCTTTGCCGGGTCGATACTCTGCCCGCGATCGTGGGCCTGAGCCGGTTCGTCCATGCTCATGGGCTTGCCATAGCGTGCACCCGTCACCTCAAGGAGACCAACGCCTCGATCCACGGATCCGGAAGCGGGGTAGGAGGTCGACACCCAACCCTCCGCTCCGAGGGGATAGGAGGCCTCCCGCTCGCTGACGTCGAAACCGACACCCGGCACCTGCTGGCCACGCAAGGCCAGATAACCGCTCTCCTCGACGCTGACCTCGACGAGCGGCAAGGCAGTATCCTCCTGACCCGCAACCGTTACCGCGAGTCCAAACCCGCCGTCATTCAGCGCGCGCATCGGCACGATGCCGATCTCGCCGAGCACGGCAAAATGGGGAACCGGGCAGGGGGCATCTACTGGCACGATGGCAGTATGCGGCGCCCGCGCGAGGCCGGCGACCTTTTCGAGCTTGCGGCTGTCGAACAAACCGTCGGAGAGGCCCGCACGCAGGACCGCGTCGGGCAACAGAGCATGGGTAACGCCGTGCATCGTCATCTGGACGGCAAAGACCGTCGCGTCGAAAGCTTGGTGCAGAATGAGCTGGCAGCCGGTGCTGAGCCATGTCACCAAGCCACCCGCAAGCCCCGCGAGGCCCGACGGAGCCATCGGACAAAGCAGACGCGAGGTTCGCGACAGACCGAGTTCCGCTACCAGCACCGAAGCGGCCGCATGCCATTCACGATGCGTGCGGGCGACGGCGAAGTCCCCGTCCGCGCCCCGGTCGATCGTCATGATCGCCAGGTTTTCCTCAGGGCGCTCGCGCCGCGACAGGCGGGTGATCACGCCCGTGCGGGGATAGCCGATGCAGTCCTCGAAAGAGACGGTCCCTCCCGGCAAATCCGCCCCGAAAGCCCCGATGAAACGAATATCGGCGATGGATTCGTCGACGAGGTGACGCAGTGGCCGCAAGGATTGGACATCGCCCATGCGCCGCGCCGCGAGGATCGCCTTGGCGTTCAGCCTCTCGGCGACGCCGACGATTTCAGCCGGCGAAAAATCGATCGGAACGATTACCGCCACGAGGCCCGCCCGGATACAGCCGAGCAGTGCGATCAACGTATCCGTCACGTTGAGCCCCTGCACGCAGACCAGCGCCTCGCTGGGCAACCCCATTTCGAAAAAGCGGCCGGCGACCGCGGAGACGGCAGCATCGACCTGGTTCCAGGTCAGTCTGCGCGGTGCGCCATCGGCCCAGAGGGGGCGGTCGGGCGCGTCGATCAGGGCCAGCATATCGCCGGCTCGCTGAGCGCTGAGACGCAGCATCTGGTCGAGGGTAGGGGGGGCGAGGGCAATCCTGGGCGTGATGTCTGACGTCATGGGGCCTCAGGGGGGTATTCACAGGGCACGAATCAGATCCAGGTGAGTCTAACCCTGGATGACGGCAAAGCCATAGCCGGTTTGACAGCCCCGGTCGTCCCACCTGCGAGCACCATCCACACTTTGAGCAGATGCCCATTCCGAAAGCCCATGCACGCGGAAACATCCGTCATCAAAGCATTTGGTCTGTCCGGCCCGGCGCTCCATAATCGTGGACATGATTCCCGGTCAAAAACTCCTCACGCTTCTGCGCGACATCGCCGCCGACAAGCGCCTCGCTTTCATGCTTTTGCTCGGCTTCAGCTCGGGCTTGCCCTTCCTGCTGGTGTTCTCGACACAATCGGCCAGGCTGCGTGAGGTCGGGATCACACGTACCGACATTGGCCTGATGTTTTACGCGACGCTGTTCTACAGCATCAAATTCCTCTGGGCTCCCTTGCTGGAGCGGTTCGACCCGCCCGTGCTGGGACGGATGGTCGGCCGGTGGCGCGGCTGGCTGCTGATCACGCAGATGGGCATCATCCTGGGCCTGTTCGGTCTCGCCAGCAGCAATCCGGCAAGCTCGCTGGGAATGACGATATTCTGGACAACCGTCACCGCATTCTTTGCCGCCAGCCAGGACGTGGTGATCGACGGCTGGCGCATCAACGTCATCCCGCGTGACCGCCAGGGCATCATGCTGGCGGTGTCCCAGCTTGGCTATCGCATCGGCATATTGTGCGCGGGAGCCGGCGCCCTTTATTTGGCTGAATATCTCGACTGGCAGGCGGCTTACGCCACGATGGCCGCATTGATGCTCATCGGCATCATGGCTGCCTTGTTTGCGCCCGATCCGCCAGCTGTCGAGAAAGAAACCCTCACGGACAAGCTCATTTCTGTATTCGAGGATGACAAGGCTCCCGGCCCGCAGAGCACATCCAACCGGCCAGATTGGCTGACCGCTTACAAGGAAGCGCTGAGCGACCTCTTCTTACGCCGCGGTTGGATCCTCGTGCCAATCATGTTGCTCATCGCGCTTTATCGCCTGCCGGACTTCCTGGCTGGCGTGATGTCCAACCCGCTCTATATCGATCTTGGCTTCTCCAAAGCCGAAATAGCCAATATTTCGAAGATTTATGGCTTCGCCATCGGCCTGACCGCTCCCTTTGTGGGCGGCTTTTGCATCTGGCGCTTTGGCCTGATGCCCTCGCTGCTTTTTGGAGGCATTGCCGCCGCCACCTCACATTTGAGTATGGCTCTTTTGGCAGCCAAGGGAGCGGATTCGAGCTATCTGGCTTTGGCGGTGAGCGTCGAGAGCTTTGCAGGCGGCTTCGCGGGAACGGCGCTGATGGCCTACATGTCCTCGCTGACGTCGCCCGCCTATGCCGCCAGCCAGTATGCCCTCCTGAGTTCGCTTTACGCCCTGCCAGGCAAGTTGCTGGCAGGCATGTCGGGGAAAATGGTCGATCTGTTCGGCTATTCCGTCTTTTTTTCGGCGACGTCGACGATCGGCTTGCCGGTTGCGATCCTCTGCCTGATCGTCTGGCGCTCGGCGGACAAGGAAGCCCCTGGCCACTCGAAGGAAGAACAGGAACAAGCGTCACTGGCGGGCGAGGGAGGGCGCCGTTGAGGCGCGCTGGCGTACGGCAAGCGAATCGCTGCTCTAGAGTAGGCAAGACGGTTTGCTTCCTGCGATTTTCGCAACTCGAATGCCAGATGTAGCGGCGCTGGTCACGTTTTCTTCAATTTGTCATGCACAAGCTGCGACACCGTCGCCATAGGTTGTTTTCGAGGCTGGAAACCAGTGCCCGCTTCGTTTATGGACCTTTCCTGAAATCGTCATCTCGGTGCCTTCGTCGGCGATGAGAGACATTCAGCCTCATTGGTGCGTTGCCGACCCCGCGCTAGCCCAGCGCGTTGCGGCGGCGGACTTAGGACCCAAGGATTTTGCATGATGTCGTTCCGCCTCCTTGCGACTGCAGCTCTTGCGGCGCTCAGCCTCGCGGTGACACCCGCATTGGCACAGGAAACGCCTGCCAAGCCGGCCGCGCCCGCCACGAAGCCGAAGGCACCTGCAGCCAAGCCGGCGCAAAAGCCTGCAGCAGCCGCGCCCGCGGCAGCAGCGGCCGCCGCTGAGCCCGTTCCCGGCCTGGAAGGCGCGACCACTCCCGCCATCTCCAGCTCCCAACCTGACTGGGTGAAGCTGTGTCAGGCCGACCAGGCCAAGAAGGAAATCTGCCTGACCCGTCGTGACCTGCGGTCCGATACGGGGCAGACGATGATGACCGCCATCCTCATGCAGAACGTCACCGACAAGAAGCAGCTCCTGCGCCTTGTCCTGCCCGTCGGCGCCCTCATCCAGCCTGGCGTCGGCCTCTATCTCGACAATACCGCCTTCGCCAGCGGCAAATATGCCGTCTGCTCTCCCGAAGGTTGCCTGGTCGAACTGCCCATCGACGAGGCCCAGCTCAAGGCTCTTCGCGGTTCCAAGACCCTGGCGATCGCCTTCAAGACCCCCAACCAAGGCGTGCAACTGCCGCTCGGCACCGAGGGCTTTGCCAAGGCGCTCGACAACAAGCCGCTCGATCCCCAGTCGATCGTCGACGAGCAGAAGAAGCTGCAGCAGCAATTGCAGGATGCCGCCGAGAAGGCGCGCCAGCAGCTCAATGCCAATCCGGCGCCTGCTCAATAAGACCGCCTGGAGCAAAGCGCGTTCATGACTGAACGCTTGTTTGCTCTCACTCTTTGGTTCGACGCGTCTTTGCGATTCTTGGCGCGACCGCCAAATCGCAAAACGCTTTAGGAACAGGAACCCAGATTATGCGAAACTCACTGATCGCTGGCACCGCGGCAGCCTTGATCCTGTCGGCCGGAACCGCGCTGGCCCAGCAACAGCCCCAGCCTGCTGGCCAGCAGCCCGAATTGCCCAAATTCGACCAGCCCGAATGGACCAAGATCTGCGCCAAGACCCCGGACGGCAAGGACACCTGCCAAACCGTGCGCGATCTTCTGGCACCGACTGCAGCCTGGATGATGACCGCGCAGGTCGGCCAGGAGAAGGGCGGCAAGCCCAAGCTCACCGTGATCATTCCGGCGGGCGTTGTCCTTCCGCTGGGTGCCCGCGTCCTCGTCGATGACCAGACCCTCGACACTGCGAAATATCGCATCTGCACGGGACCGAGCTGCATCGCCGATATGCCCCTGAGCGACGCGAATGTCGCCAGCCTCAAGAAGGGCAAGAAACTGAAAGTGCAGGCGATCACCTTCCAGGGCCAGCCTATCGGTATGGATATCGGCCTGGATGGCCTCGGCAAGGCTCTCGATGGCCAGGGCATCGACCAAGCCGGTTATGCTGCCAAGCAGAAAGACTATGGCGAGAAGTTGCAGGCTATATTCCAGCCCCTCATCGATGCCCAGCGCAAGCAGCAGCAACAGCAGGGCGGCGGCGCCGCACCGGCCACACCGCCGGCTCAGCCGGCAGCGCCCGCGCAATAACATGACAAAAGGCCGACCTTCGGGTCGGCCTTTTCATATCGGAAACCGACCGGCTCACCCTAGATTGCGAAGGTCGCCGATGCTCTCCAGGCCGAGGGGCGTATCAGTGGCGCGTACCTGGTTTCAGCCGGTATCCACCCTCATTATCGCGGTCGAATAGCTCATCGATCTGCGTGTTCCGAACCGGACTGCCGCTGTCGTCGATCACCAGGTTCTGTTCGGAGACATAGGCGACATATTCCGTCTCCTCATTCTCCGCGAACAGATGATAGAAGGGCTGGTCCTTGGAAGGGCGCACATCTTCCGGAATGGACTGCCACCATTCTTCCGTATTGGAGAATTCCGGATCGACGTCGAAGATGACGCCACGGAACGGATAGATGCGGTGGCGTACCACTTGACCGATAAAGAACTTTGCTTCCCGCGCTTTATTCATACGCTATTCAATCGTCATTTGCGCTCGGCAAACTTGCAATAGTGGTGCCTGCAAGCCGGGCGATACCGAAGCCCGCCACAACCGAACGAGCCTGCTATCCCGTTACCAGAATAGCAGTATTATCGTCAAAGTCGTCGAATATTTCATTAATTTTACACGCGAAACGGCGGACGATGCAGTTGCCGTCATCCCCAGCGTCGGTGTGCCCACATCCATTGTTCGGGATGCTCGCGGATCCACTGCTCGAACAGGACATGAATTCTGCGCGTCGCTTCGGCAATGTCGGCCTCGCGGTCGGGGGTACGCGGCACATCGATAACCTCAGCCTCGATATAGAAATGCACACCGCCCGTGCGCACGCAACGCGCGGCGATCAGCTCGGCATCGTTGCTGCGCGCCAGCAAGGCGGGGAAGGGCGTAGTGGGGGCAGGGCGGCCGAAGAACGGGATCATGATGCCCCGGCGATCCCGCAGATCCGCCAGCAAGGCGACCGCACCGCCGTCTCGTACGATGCGCATCAATTTACGCGCAACGTCGTTGCCCTTGGGGAACAGGCCGCGCGAATAACGATCCCGGCGGGCCAGCATGACATAATCGTCAACCTTGGGGTTCTTCATGCGCTGATAGACGCCCGCTGCCTTGATGCCGCGTACCAGGGTCGGATAGATCACCAGCTCCCAATTGCCGGTATGCAACGAGACGAAGACGCAGCCCCTGCCGGAGGTTTTCAGCGGATCGAGCTGGAGGCCGGCGCGGTCATCGATGCGGCCGGCCCGGACGATGCGTTCGCTGATCAGCGCTTCGGCGAAGGTCCGGCCGAGCTGCATCCACATGGCCCGTGCGATGGCCTCGATCTCTGCCCGCGATTTTTCGGGATAGGCCGCCGCAAGTTGGCGGAGGGCGCGCTCATGACGGCGCAGATGCGGTGCGACGAGGCGCCAGATCGTCCCCATCAACCAGGATCCGAAGTCGATGGGCAATATATGCAACACGCCGGTAAGGCCACGCAATGCACTGTATTCGAAGGCGTATTTGATCCGCCGCATACGGCGTCGCCACCCCTTTTCGTCTGCGCCGCTCGTCACGATGCCTTCCGTCATTCTTACGATTTGTACGTCCCGCCGGCCATTGAAACCAGAAGCGGGAAGAATTCAATGCTCGGCTGCGCGAGCGAGCCCCTGGCGCATCATGACCCGTCTCAAGGGACCGACCCGCTCGAGCGCATAGAGCCCGAGGCCACGCAGGCCCTGCAGGGGGAAATGCCCTGACAGCAGCGAGCGGTTCAACAGATCGACTGCCGAGTGACGGGTCCCGATGTCGAGCCGCCTTGCCCTGGCATAAGCTTCGAGCACGCTGGCTTCGCCGGGATCGCGGGCTCCTTCCAGGGACCGGGTTCCTTCTAAGCACTTGGCGAGGGCCGCGATGTCGCGCAGCGTGAGGTTGAACCCCTGCGCCCCGATCGGGGGAAGCACATGTGCGGCCTCGCCGATGAGGGCGACCCGGTCGGCGGCCTGCGTTACCGCCACCACCGCGCTCATCGGCCAGAAGGATCGCCGGCCGTCTACCTGAACATGGCCAAGCAGGGCATGGCTCTGGATTTCTATGGCTCGGGAAAGGGCGGCATCATCCATCGCCCGTAATTCATCGGCCTTTTCGGGGGAGACCACCCAGACGAGGCTGGCCCGCTGTCCAGGCAGCGGCACAAGGGTGAAAGGACCGGACTCGGTATGGAACTCGGTGGAGATATCGCGGTGTGTCCGGCCGATCTTCAAATTGAGGGCCAGCGCGACCTGGGGATAGTCGTGGCTCCGCGTTTCGATCCCGGCAGCCTGCCGCACGAGGGAGGCGCGCCCATCGGCTGCGACAATGAGATCGGCGGCAAGATCAGGCTGCCCATCGAGTTTGAGAACGAGGCCGTTTGCGCCGGGTTCGGCGCTAAGCACCCGCACCGGCAGATGTTCGACACCGGCCTCATGCAGGCGCGCCTGAAGTATCCGGCTCAGAGCGCCATTGGGAATGTTCCAGCCGAAGGCTTCCAATCCGATCTCCTCGGCCTGGAAGGCGATCGGACGGGCACGCAGGAGGCGCTGCGTCGCATCGACGATGGACATCACCCGCAGCGGCGCCGCCTCGGGATGGCCCGCAATCCGAATGCCGGCCTTCGCCAGGGCCTGGATGCTGCCATCGAGCAGAGCCGTGGTGCGGGTATCGCCGGCATTGCCGGGTGGGCCGACCAGGGTGACCTCGAGGCCTTTTGCGGCAAGGACCGCTGCGCAGGCCAAGCCTGCGAGTCCAGCTCCCACGATGACGATCGGACGATGATTTGATTCACGATTGGCTGGCATGATGGCTAACGGAATTAGCGCTCCTTGAAGCGGACGTCACCTGTTTTCCGGATGCCGAATGCCGAGCGCAATTGCACCGGATCGCGTGAATTTGGTAATATCGGGCAGAACGGACATCGGCGATGAAAAGGTTTGTCATCGGGCTATTTCTGGCGGCCGTCGCGCTGGTGCCCTCGCTTCATGCGGAACCGTTCACCACGACCGCCCCCATCGCCCTCGTGATCGAGACCGGTTCGGGCACGGTCCTGCTCGACAAGAACGCCGACAAGCCGGTCGAACCTGCCGCCATGGCCAAGATCATGACCGTTGCCGTCGTCGCCGAGGCTCTGCGCAAGGGCCACGCTTCGCGAGAGACCGAATATCCGATTTCGGAGGACACCTGGCGCAAGGGCGGCGCGCCCTCAGGCAGTGCCACCATGTTCGCTGCGGTGAGGAGCCGGGTACCGGTCGAAGATCTCTTGCGCGGGGTGATGGTCCAGGCCGCCAATGATGCCTGTCTGGCGCTGTCGCAGGGCCTCACGGGCCAGCTCGATGGCCTAGTACCGCGCATGAACACGCTGGCCACCGAAATCGGTTTGCAGCACACGCAGTTTCGCAATGTCACAGGATTTGCCGATCCGGCCCAATTGACCACGGCACGGGATCTGGCCCGGCTGCTCGGCTGGCTCCGCCGAAACGAGCCGGACATCTATGCGATCTATCAGGAACGGGATTTCACCTGGAACAAGATACGGCAGACCAACCGCAATCCCCTGCTCACCCAGGGACTGGGGGTCGATGGGGGCGTTACCGGCGCCTCCGACACCGCAGGCTATGGCGTGGTCGTTTCGGCGCTTCACGGTGATCAGCACTTCATCATGGTACTGCACGGTCTTCAATCCAATGCCGAGCGAGCGAGCGAAGCCAGGCGCGTCCTCGAATGGGCCGAAAATTCATTCCGCCCGCGTCTGGTCTTCTCCAAGGGGGAGATCGTGGGTGAGGCTACCGTCTATGGCGGCACGACCAACGCCGTGCCGGTTGCGGCCGATCGCGACATTTCCATGCTGGTGGACAACAACGGCGCCGAAAAACTCAGCGCCAAATTGCTCTATGACGGGCCGCTCGAGGCACCGGTGCAGAAAAATGCCGTCGTCGGTCGGCTCCAGATTTTGCGCGAGGGACAGATTTCGCTCGAAATTCCCCTGTATGCAATCGCCGATGTACCAGTCGGCAGTCTTCCCCAACGCGCATTCGGTGCTATCTACGAGCTTGGCATCGGATTGATACAGGGTGGGCACGACAAGCGATGAAGGGCCGGTTCATAACGTTCGAAGGCGGCGAAGGGGTGGGCAAATCCACCCAGATCCGCCGGTTGGCGGCATCCTTGAACGCCCTCGGCATCGAAACCCTGCTGACGCGCGAACCCGGGGGCTCCCCTGGTGCCGAGGAATTGCGTGAGGTGCTGCTTTCCGGCGGCGCCAAGCATTTTGGCCCCTTTGCCGAAACCATTTTGTTCTATGCGGCGCGCGACGACCATCTCAACACGACGATCAGGCCCGCCCTTGCCAGGGGATTGTGGGTCCTGTGCGATCGCTTCATGGATTCGACCCGCGCCTATCAGGGCGTGCTCGGCGAGGTCGAGCCGGCCTTGATCCGCTCCATCGAACGCGTGGTCGTCGGCTCCACCGTCCCCGACCTCACGCTCATTCTCGACATGCCGGCCCGTGATGGGCTCGCCAGGGTTCGCTCCCGTGGCACGGCTATCGATCGCTTCGAAGGCGAGAGCCTGATTTTCCATGAAAAGCTGCGCGAGGCCTTCCTGGCCATCGCGGAATTCGAGCCCCGCCGCTGCGCCGTCGTCGACGCCTCCGCCTCACAGGACGAGGTCGCCGCGGCGATTCTCGGCGTCGTGAGAAAGAGGCTCGATCTCGATGCCACACGGGTGCTGGCATGAGCGAGCGTTTTGAAAGCGACATGCTGGCTGACAGCCCGCATCCGCGCGAAACCATGCAGTTGATCGGCCAGGACAGAGCGGAGCAGGCGCTGCTGACCGCCTATCGCTCGGGCCGCATCCATCATGCCTGGCTTTTGGGCGGGCCGGAAGGCATCGGCAAGGCGACGCTGGCCTACCGCATGGCTAAATTCGTACTGACCCATCCGGACCCTCATCACCTCGACGGGGCCACGAGCCTCTCGGTCGCCGCCAATGCAGCGCCCGCACGCCAGATCGTGTCGCAATCCCATGTCGATCTTGCGGTGTTGCGCCGTCTTCCCAACGACAAGACCAAGGGCTTCTATTCCAATATTCGCGTCGACGACGTGCGCAACGTGGTGCGTTTCCTCGGTTCGACCGCCGGGGCAGGGGGCTGGCGCATCGCCATCATCGATTCTGCCGAGGATCTGGCCAGGGAGGGCGCAAATGCCCTGCTCAAAGTGCTGGAGGAGCCGCCGCCGCGCGTGCTTTTCCTGATGATCTCGCATCAGCCGGCCCGCCTCCTGCCCACCATCCGCTCACGCTGCCGGCTGCTCACGCTCGATCCACTCGGCGAGGCCGATGTGCTCAGAGCCGCCGCGCAGGCGCGCCCGGATCTGTCCGAGGAAACGCTGGCCGCGGGGGCCGCCCTGGCGCAGGGCAGTGTAAGGCGAGCCCTGACCCTGGCAGACGGGGAGGGGGTTTCACTCCACCGTTCCCTCGCGGATCTGTTGGCCAAGCTGCCCCGCATCGACGTGGCTGCCGCCCATGCTCTCGCCGACCGCTGCGCCAACAAGGCCGGCGACGAGAATTTCGCGCTCCTGCTCGATTTCCTCGACGAGTGGCTGCATCAACGCCTGCTGGCAGCCCGCGGCGAATCCGTGCCCCGCCTTGCACGCTGGGCACAGGTATGGGAGAAGGCCCGTCACGCTGCGCGTGACGTCGAGGCCTATAATCTCGACCGCAAACCTTTCGTGCTCGCGACCCTCGGCTTGCTCGCCGAAGCCTCCGCGGCCTAAACCGGCCAGAGCTCGGCAATCCGCAGGGAAGTTGGGGTTCCAGGCATTTTTCGCCTGCCAGGCCCCAAAAACGCTCGTAGCGACAGTCACCAGAGCAAAGCACGTTGCGACGGAAACGCTGCTTTGCTCTAACTCTTTGGTTAGACGTGTTTTTGCGATTCTCGGCGCTTTCGCCAAATCGCAAAATGCTTTCGGCATTTTCTGGCGAAAAGTCTCCCTACTTTACCCGAAAATGCTCTACATCAGGAATCCCTGATGCGCGGCCTGGCTGGCGGTGTCGCGCATCGTTGTCAGGAAAAGCGTCATCGATGGCCGAGAAAGACACCTATTACATCACCACGGCGATCTCCTATCCCAATGGCAAGCCCCATATCGGGCATGCCTATGAGTTGATCGCAACCGATGCCATCGCCCGTTTCAAGCGGCTCGACGGGAACGAGGTGTTCTTCCTGACCGGTACCGACGAGCATGGCCAGAAGATGCTGCAGACAGCAGCCAAGCAAGGCAGCACGGCCCAGGCACTGGCAGACCAGAACTCGGAATATTTCCGCGAGATGGCCAAGACGCTCAATGCGTCGAACGACGATTTCATCCGTACCAGCGAGGAACGCCACTACCGCGCCTGCCAGGAGATCTGGCGCCGGATGGAGGCGGCGGGCGACATCTACCTGTCCAAATATTCGGGCTGGTATTCGGTGCGCGACGAAGCTTTCTTCGACGAGAAGGACCTTGCGCTGAATTCGGATGGCTCCCGCACGGTGATCGAGACCGGCGCCAAGGTGGAATGGGTGGAGGAGGAGAGCTATTTCTTCCGCCTCTCCGCCTATCAGGATCGCTTGCTCAAGCACTACGAGAGCCATCCCGGCTTCATCGGCCCGGAAGAGCGCCGCAACGAGATCATGAGCTTCGTACGCTCGGGCCTGCGTGACCTTTCCATCAGCCGCACCACCTTCGACTGGGGCGTGCCGGTTCCCGGCAACCCCAAGCATGTCATGTATGTCTGGGTCGATGCCCTCACCAATTACCTGACGGCGACGGGCTTTCCGGACACGGATACCGAACGCTCGAAATTCTGGCCGGCCAGCGTGCACATCATCGGCAAGGACATCGTGCGCTTCCATACGGTGTATTGGCCGGCTTTCCTGATGTCGGCGGGTCTGCCTTTGCCGCATCGCGTCTTCGGCCATGGCTTCCTGTTCAACCGCGGCGAGAAGATGTCGAAATCGGTCGGCAACGTGATCGATCCGTTCACGCTTGCCGAGCATTACGGCGTCGACCAGCTGCGCTACTTCTTCCTGCGCGAAGTTCCCTTCGGCCAGGATGGCAATTATTCGCATGAGGCGATCGTCAACCGCATCAATGCCGACCTCGCCAATGATTTCGGTAATCTGGCCAATCGCTGCCTGAAGATGATCGCGGCCAATTGCGGCGGCAAGGTACCGAGCCCCGGCGATTTCCTGCCCTCCGACGAGCAATTGCTGAAGACAGCGGACAACCTCATCTGGCAGGCGCGCGACTCCATCTTCAATTTCGCCCTACATTCCATCCTCGCCGATCTGTGGAGCGTGGTGGGCGAAGCGAACCGCTATTTTGCTGCCGAAGAACCGTGGAAGCTGAAGACCAGCAACCCGGCCCGCATGGAAACCGTGCTCTATGTCACCGCCGAGGTGGTTCGCCAGATCGCCATCCTCGCCCAGCCGGTGATCCCGACCGGCGCGGCGCGCATGCTCGACCTCCTGGCTGTGCCTGAAGATGCCCGTGACTTCGATCACCTCGGCGTTGACGGCCGTTTGTCGCCGGATGTTGCCTTGCCAGCGCCCGAAGCTGTCTTCCCCCGCTATGTCGAAGCGACTGACAGCGCGGGCAAGGCGTAAAGTTGTTTGGTAAGCCATGCTGATCGATAGCCATTGCCATCTCGACTTCCCGGACCTGCAGGCCGAGATCGACGACGTCGTTGCGCGTGCCCGCAAGACCGGAGTGGGACGCATGATCACCATCTCCACCCGCATCCGCCAGTTCGAGAGGATCAAGGCGCTGATCGAGACCTACGACGATGTCTTCGGCTCGATCGGCACGCACTGCCTGCATGCCCATGAAGAAGACGATATTCCCCTAGAGACCATCCTGGAACTCGCCGCCCATCCCAAGGTGGTGGCGATCGGCGAGGCCGGGCTGGACTATCACTATGACTATGCGCCGCGCGATGTACAGGCGCGCGGCTTTCGCAAGCATATCGCCGCGGCTCGGCTCACCGGACTGCCGCTCGTGATCCATGCCCGCCAGGCTGACCAGGACATCGGCGACATTCTCGAAGAGGAAATGGGGAAGGGCGCTTTCAGCGCCGTCCTCCATTGCTACTCGTCGGGCCCCGAACTGGCACGCCGGGGGCTTGCGCTCGGCTTCTACGTTTCCTTCTCCGGCATCCTCACTTTCAAATCGGCCGAGGAGATCCGGGACATCGCCCGCCTCGTCCCCCATGACCGTCTGCTGGTGGAAACGGACGCTCCCTATCTGGCGCCCATGCCGTTCCGCGGCAAACGCAACGAGCCGGCCTATGTAGCCAACACGGCGCGGGTTCTGGCCGATACTATCGGCCTGAGCGAGAGCGAGGTCGCACGGCAGACCAGTGAAAACGCCTTTCGTCTCTTCACCAAAATGCCTCGTCCCGACGGCATCAAGGCGGCAGCCTGACGCCGATGACGTTGATTGCGACATTATTGGGCTGCGGTTCCTCCGGCGGCGTCCCCCGCGTCGGGTTTGGCTGGGGCAGTTGCGATCCCGCCGACCCCCGAAACCGGCGTCGGCGCTGTGCCTTGCTGCTTGAACAGGACAGGGCAGAGGGCGGCCGCACCACGGTGCTGATCGATACCGGCGCTGACATGCGCCAGCAATTGCTGGATGCCGAGGTCAAGGCGGTCGACGGCGTACTCTACACCCACGACCATGCCGACCATACTCACGGCATCGACGATCTACGCGTGCTGGCGCTCTACCAGCGCAGTCTCGTCGACGTCTATGCCGACAAGCGCACCGCCGCCTTGCTGCGCAGTCGCTTCGACTATTGTTTCGAAACGCCGCAGGGGTCGTCCTATCCTCCCATCCTGACACTCAACACCATCACGATTGGACAAGCCGTCAGTATCGGCGGCGCCGGAGGCTCAATCACGGCCTTGCCGTTCGAGCAGGATCACGGCGACATCCAATCCCTGGGCTTCAGGATCGACGATTTCGCTTATTCCAGCGATATCAATGGCCTGCCGAAAGAAAGCGAAGCATTGCTGGAGGGCCTCGACACCTGGATCGTCGATGCTCTTCGTCCTACGCCGCATCCCAGCCATTGGTCGTTGCCGGAAACGCTGGCCTGGATCGAGAAACTGAAACCGCGGCGCGCCATCCTGACCAACATGCATACGGACATGGACTATCAGACCCTGCGGCGCACCCTGCCGGAAGGCGTTGAGCCGGGCTATGACGGCATGCGTATCGAACTGGCGCTGCCGAGAGCAAAACGCGTTTAGACGGAAACATGCTGCTCACGCTCTTTCGTTCCAAGCCAATTCAACGGATTGGCTGAAGCGTCTTTGTGATTCCTGGCGCGATCGCAAAACGCTCTGGAACAAATTGACCGCACGCGTCGAAATGTGACGTTGATGTTCATGCTATTTCAATTGCTTATGTGATAG
The DNA here is from genome assembly GCF_057813875.1 of Labrys sp. F242. Taxonomy (NCBI): domain Bacteria; kingdom Pseudomonadati; phylum Pseudomonadota; class Alphaproteobacteria; order Hyphomicrobiales; family Xanthobacteraceae; genus Labrys; species Labrys sp. F242. The sequence continues at coordinate 1,959,266 of NZ_JBVASG010000001.1, forward strand.
ATTCGTCCGTCTTGTCACCAAGGGGATTCGTCCTAAGGAATTGTTCGGTTGGCTGGTCAGCACGTTTTTCTCAATCTTCTCGCCGGTATCGCACTTCTGATCTGGTCCACTCGTCTGGTGAAGACAGGCATCATGCGGGCCTTCGGGGAACGATTGCGTGGTGTGATTTCGCGCGCCACCTCCAACCGCTTTTCGGCTTGCCTGGCCGGAGCGGGGGTGGCCGCAGCCCTTCAGAGTTCGACCGGCTCGACTCTTCTGGTGATGTCCTTCGTCGAACGGGGCTTCCTCACGCTCGGCATGGCCCTGGCCGTGCTGCTGGGCAGCAATGTCGGTACCACGCTCGTGGTCCAGGCCCTATCCTTCGATCTTTCCGCCCTGATGCCGGTTCTGCTGATCGCCGGCGTGGCCGCGTTCATGCTCGGGCGTTCATCCGTCTCGCAGAACGTCGGCCGCGCCATGATTGGCCTGGGCCTGATGATCCTGTCGCTGCATCTGGTCGTCGGGATCGCCGAGCCGATCCGCCATAGCGAAATCATGACGCTGATCTTCGAGCGCCTCAACGGCCAGCCCTGGGCCGCACTGCTGATCGGCGCCGCGCTGGCCTGGCTGGTGCATTCGAGCGTGGCTATCCTGCTTCTGGTGATGTCGCTCACCGGGGCAGGGGTCGTGGGCATTCCGCTCGGCCTTGCCCTGGTGCTGGGTGCCAATATCGGCTCCGGGCTCGCACCGCTGGGCCTGTCCCTGACAGCGCCGATTGAAGTCCGGCGCGCTTTGTTCGGCAATCTCGGTACCCGGCTGGTCGGAGCCGTCGTGCTGCTGCCACTGATCGGCCTCATCCAGCCCTGGCTGGCTCAGCTGGAGGCCTCGGGAGCCCGCCAGATCGCCAATTTCCATGTCGGCTTCAATCTGCTGCTCCTGGTCGTCTTCCTTCCCTTCATCGACCAGACCGCCCGCCTGCTCGAAAGACTGGTGAAGGCCCCGGAGGCGCCGATCGGCGAGCGCCCCTCGCCGGTTCTCGACGAGGGAGACTTCGACAGTCCCTCGGTCGCGCTGGTCGCGGCCTCGCGCGAGGTGATCAGGCTGGCTGAGCTCGTTGAAATCATGCTGCGGGAATCGATCATAACCTTCGAGGAGAACGACGATTCCCGGCGCAAGCAGATCAGCCAGCTCGACTATCAGGTCGACCGGCTGCAGGAGAATATCAAGCTTTATCTGACCCGACTGACGCGCACGCCGCTCGACAAGGATATGAGCCGCAAGGCATTCGAACTCATCCTGTTCACCACCAATCTCGAACATGTCGGCGACATTCTCGACAAGACCCTGCTGGAATTGGCAGCCAAGAAGCAGCGGCTCAATTTGAGCTTCTCTAGCGAGGGCTGGGCCGAGATCAAGGCCATGCATCGCGAAGTGGTGGCACAGATGCGGCTCGCCATCACGGTGTTCATGACCCAGGATCCCGTCATGGCCCGCCAATTGGTGGTCGCCAAGGATCATATCCGCAATTTCGAACGCTCGGCGGCAGAGAGCCACCTCAACCGCCTGCGTGCCGGCACGCTAGCCTCGATCGAGACCAGCTCGCTGCATATGGACGTCATCCGCGACCTCAAGCGCATCGTCGCGCATCTGACCGCTGTGGCCTATCCGATCCTCGAGGCGGCGGGCGAGCTTTCGACTTCCCGCCTCAAGGATGCCGGATAAAATCTATTTCTATCCAATACGATAAATCGACTTTCTCATAAAAGAGGTAGGCAGCCTGAGTCGCAATCAGCCTGGTGCGACCGTGAGATTTCGCACCACGTCGAGGAGCACGGCCGCACCGGCAACCAGATCCGCATCCGGCGTGAACTCCTTGGGATTGTGGCTGATTCCGGCGATGCTGGGCACGAAGATCATGGCTGAAGGTGCTATCCGCGCCATCATCTGCGCGTCGTGCCCGGCACCGGAAGTCATCCGACGGCAGCGCAGGCCATTCCGGCCTGCAGCCTGTTCGATCTGCTCCACCAGCCCATTGTCGAACACCACCGGTCCGAAGCGGGCGAGACGCTCGGCGCAGACCGTGACGCCCTCCGACCGGGCCAGCCCCTCCAGGAACGAGGCGAGGTCACTTTCCGCCTCGCGCAGGCGCGTTTCATCGGGATCGCGCAGGTCCACGGTGAGGATCGCCCGTGCCGGGATGACGTTGATGGCATTCGGCTCGAACCGAAGACTACCGACGGTCGCCACTGACGGTGTATTGGCGGCAACAGCCTTTTCGCGCAAAAAGGTTATCACGCGTGCGGCGGCATGGCCGGCATCATGGCGCAGGGACATCGGGGTGGTGCCGGCGTGATTGGCGACACCCTCGATGGTGATGCGCTGCCAGGAGATGCCCTGAAGCGTCTCGACGGCGCCGATGGCCAGGCCTTCGCGTTCGAGCACCGGACCTTGCTCGATGTGAAGCTCCAGATAGGCATGCGGCTTCAGGAATCCCGGCTCCAATTCGCCCGCATAGCCGATCCGCCGCAACTCGTCGCCAAGCCTGGTCCCATCGGTGCCGATGGAGGCCAGCGCCTCCTCGATCGACAATCCCCCGGCATGGACGAGGGAACCCATCATATCGGGCGCGTAGCGCACGCCCTCCTCATTGGTGAAGGCGGCTACGGCGATCGGCCGACTTGGGCGCCAGCCCGATGATTTCAGCGTCTCGATCACTTCGAGACCCGCCAATACGCCGTAGCAGCCATCATAGATCCCCGCATCGATGACGGTGTCGATGTGGGAGCCGAGCAGAAGCGGTGCCTCGTCCGGCACGCTCTCCGGCCGCCAGATGCCGAAGATATTGCCGATCCTGTCGATCCCAACATCGAGGCCCGCTTCGTCGAGCCACCCCATCAGGCTGTCGCGTCCCGCCTTGTCGGCATCGGACGCTGCCAATCGGACCAATTGACCGTTTTCGTCCCGGCCGATCGTCCCAAGGCTGCGCAATCGCTCGAGCAGACGCTCGGCTTGGATGGAGTTCTCGCTCATACCCGACGCTCCGCGCCTGCCATCTGCACATCCTCCGGCCCGAGGCCGACCAATTCACGGTAACGCGCGGGATCGGTGGCGCCTTCACTGTTGATCACCAGGATGCGAGCATCGCTATCCAGGCCGAGCGTCCGACGCATGGCTTCGTCTCCAGCGGCCTGGAGCAAGCCAGCAAGACCGGCTGCTCCACTCTCGCCGGCGACAATGGCCGGATCGCCCGGCAAAGGCCGCGCCAGGCTGTTCATCGCCGCAATCGCCTCCTCGTCCTCCACCGTCATGAAGGCATCCGCCACGCGGGCCAGGATCCGCCACGCGACCTGGGAGGGTTCGTAGCATTCCAGCATCGCCATCACCGTGGGAGCGCCATGGCTGACCTTTACGGGATGGCCGGCCTTAGCACTGGCGAAGATACAGGCAGAGAGAGTGGGCTCGACCACCACCAGTTTCGGTCTGTGTGCTCCGAGGACGAGTGCGGCATGGCCACCGAGCGCCGCCGCAATGCCGCCGACACCGGCCTGAACGAACAAATGGGTTGGCGGTTGGCGCATCTGTCGCAAGGCCTCGCGCAAGATGGTGGTATAGCCCTGCATCACCAGACCTGGGATACGCTCATAGCCCTCCCAGGAGGTATCCGAGACGACAGTCCAGCCGTTGGTTTCACTGACACGGGCGGCCTCGGTTACGGATTCATCATAGGTACCGTCCACGCGCATGATTTCCGCCCCGAAAGCGGCGATCGCCGCCACGCGCCCCGGGCTGACGCCGCCATGCACGAAAATCACGGCCTTCGCCCCGACGAAGCGGGCTCCTTGCGCCACGGAGCGGCCATGATTGCCATCGGTCGCGCAGGCGAAGATCATCCCGGCGGCAACCGACCTGACGTCGGCCTGGCCGAGTTCGGAGTAGTCGATCTGCCGCCCCAATTGCAGGCAGGCCCTCTCGATCACTAGCCGCACCACGGCATAAGCTCCGCCAAGAGCCTTGAAACTACAAAGACCTAGACGATGCGCCTCATCTTTCACAAGGAGTTCGCCGATGCCGAGCCGCGCCGCAAGCGCGGACAAAGAGAGCAGGGGAGTCGGGCGATGATCGGCACGGACGGCCAGGAAACGCTCGACTTCGTCAGCCCCGTCGTCCCCCAATATGGCACTGTCGCCGATGAGGAGCGGGGAGCGATGATGAGGACCGGCATTGGCGAGAAACATCGTGGATCTCCAATTTACAGGCGCAATCCTATTGCGCATCGGGCGATGAATGCGCTCTGATTGAGCGGTATTGACGCAATTTTGTATCGTCAGGTCCGTATGTCGCGCATTTCCGGCTCATCTCTCGAACTCGACGCGTTCGACGTCGCCATCCTGGCGATCCTGCAGCGCGACAACCAGACACCGCAGCGCAGGATTGCCGAGGCCATTCATCTGTCGGCACCGGCCGTGCAACGCCGCATCCACCGCTTGGAAGCGGGCGGCATCATCACCGCCAATGTCGCCTTGCTCAATCCGGCAAAAGTTGGCCAGCACCTGACCATCGTAGTCAATGTCGACCTGGAGCGTGAGCGTAGCGCCTTGATCGACGAGGCCAAGAAGGCATTTCTGGCCGAGAGCGGCGTGCAGCAATGCTATTATGTCGCCGGAGAAACGGATTTCGTGCTGATCCTGAACGTGCCGTCGATGGGCGATTATGAAGCGCTGACACGCCGGCTGTTCTTCGCCAACAGCAACATCAAACGCTTCCGGACTTTCGTGGTAATGGACCGGGTCAAAACCGGCACCGCCTTGTCCCTGGACAAGGTTCCGGGCGTCTCGGCAGCGCAATGAGGTCTCAAGATTTTAGATTTGAATTATATTATAACATATTGAATTATAACAATAAATATGTAATTATATGACGAGTTCGTATTGCCTTCATGACCAAGATTTCATATTGGCGGCCTTGAAGCGGCCGGGTTCTTGGCACCACATCCGGCCGTGCTGATCGATCCGGTCGAATCCCAAGATGGAGACGTCCGAAAGTTCGTGGCGAGCTTGGGCTGGGCGATCGTAGAGGAGCAAGACGAATAATGGATCTGAACAATCTGCTTGGAAAAGTGCTGGGTGCCGGCGGTCAAGTTCTCAACACGCCAGGCAAGAAACTGGCGGCTGGTGGCGCAGCGGCGGGCATCCTGTTTACAGAGACCGGCCGGGACCTGGCTGGCGCGGCTGTCAAATATGGCGGTATTGCCGCTATCGGCGCGCTGGCGCTGCATGCCTGGCAGCGTAGCCAGGCTGGGCAGGCCGGCGCTCCGGCAGCGGCTGACAACGGCACGGCCGCAGCGAACGGCGCGCCCGGCGGCTTCCTGCCACCGCAATTATCGACCCCACAGCCGCTGCCGCCCGTTATCGAGGCGCGTGCAGTGGAGGCACTGCCGGTGGAAACCCCGGCCGCGGCTGAAAGCCATGCCAAGCTCTTGCTGGGGGCCATGATCAACGCGGCCAAGGCCGACGGCAATGTCGATGCCGAGGAGCAGAGCCTGATCCTCGGACATGCCGACAAGCTCAATCTCTCCGACGAGGAGCGCAACTTCCTGTTCCAGGAGTTGAGCAAGCCGTTCGACATGGAACCGATCGTGCGCGGCGCAAGCACGCCGGAACTGGCCGCCGAAGTCTACGCCGTTTCGCGCATCGCTGTCGGCGCAGCATCACCGGCCGAGAATTCCTACCTGCATGTACTGGCCGGCCGCCTGAAGCTGCCACAAGCCGTCACGGGCCAGATCGACGGCGGCCTGGCGGCCGTCGGCCGATAGACGACCGACCGGACACCGGATCGCATCGGTCTTGTACACCGACCGAGACCGGGCTTTTTGAGGAAAGCCCGGTTTATCAAGCGCTTGGCCCGGCCGGAGGCATGGGATTATGTTCCATAATATATCTTATGCGAATTAGGGGGTGTGGGGCGGCACCCCACTCCCGAACCAGTTTCGGTCGGCATGTACGGCGACCTTGAGCCAGCGGCACCGCCGGAAATCGCAGCCAGTTGATCAAGGCTCTTGAGCCACGTAACGGTCATGCCGTCCGGCTAGAACCTCGACAAGGCCGCGGTGAGCCTCGCAACGCATTCATGTTGCCGCCTGGTCGACGGCCGTTCATATGCATGCCAATTTCAGCCAGTAGGACCGCCGTTTGCTTGGAGGTCGCCTGATGCGCCGCATACTGCTTTTCTGCCTGCTCTTGCTGACGTCGCGGGCCCAGGCCGCATCGGACTTGACGGATGGCGTATGGCTGACGACTGGTTATGGCCACGCCTATGCGATTGACGGCGAACATTTGCAGCGCTTCGAGATCACGGCGATCAGCTGTCAGAAATCCGCCTCGGCCGAGCGCGTCGCGGCTTCCGGGAACGCCGTGCGGTTTGCCGGTTCCAGTGTCAATAACGACACCGGCGTGACCGATGCCTTCGTTTTCCGGCCAGGACAACAGCCGAACCAGCTCGTGCTGAACATCGACGGTGTCGCCACGCAGACCCAACTCACCCGTATCGACGCGCTGCCTGCGGCCTGCACGCAAACCTCCTCCATCGATCCCGTGACCAATTTCGACGTTTTCGTTCGGACTTTCGCCGAACACTATCCCTTCTTTATCCAGCACCGCGTGGACTGGGTTGCCATGACAGCCGCGCATCGTGCAACGATCAGCTCTGCCACGGACGAACAAACGCTCTTTGCGCATTTTCGTGAGATGCTGGCGCCGCTCGAGGATGCTCATGTCTGGATCGAGGCACCGGCCCTCCATCTGGAATTCAGCGGCTGGCGTCCTCCCACGGCCAGGAGTGAGGCAATTCACCAGCGGGCGCTGGCCATCGTCGAAAAACGCTTCCTGACGACACCCCTCGCCTGGTACTGCAACCGCCAGCTCGCTTTCGGCATGCTGCCTGACGGTGTTGGCTATTTGCTGATCGTCAGTTTCGAAAACTACGACAAGAATGCCGAAAGCACGGCTCAGACAGCGGCGCTCGATGCGGCGCTGGACGATATTTTCGGCAAGGCACCGGGCTTGCGGGGGCTCATTGTCGACATCCGGCCCAATGGTGGTGGCACCGAAATGCTGGGCCTGGCGATTGCCGCCCGTCTGACCACCAAGCCCTACCTTGCCTCCAGCAAGATCTTTCGCATAGACCCCAGCGACCCGACGAAATTCAGCAAGCCACAGCCGATCATGGTCATGCCGTCATCGCGGCCCGGCTTTTACGGGCCGATGGCGCTGTTAATGGGCCATGACAGCGTCAGTGCGGCCGAAGCCTTCGCCATGTCTCTTCAGGGACGCACGAACAAACCCGTTTTCATCGGCGAGAACACGCAGGGCGTCTTCTCCGACGTGCTGATCCGCCATTTGCCGAATGGCTGGCGCTTCGGTGTCCCCAATGAGATCTACTTGAATGAAAATGGGCAAGCCTATGATATCACGGGTGTTCCGCCCGACAAGTTGGTCGCTCTGTTCACAGACCCCGATCTCGATGCCGAACGCGACCCAGCCCTTGAAGCCGCGGCACGCGCTATCGCCGAAACGACCCGGCCGGGTCGTACGCCCAACTCCCCTAGAAATTGATGAATCACTTTATCTATCAATATCTAAGTATTGATAGATAATGGATTTATGCGACATTACGACTCGACAAGCGCCTGATTTCGGCAATCATCTCGTCGGTGCTGCGCGTACGGCAATAATGACCGCCCATGCTCTCGATCGATGCAAGATGGTTCTCGGGTGTCTCGGCCGCGCAGCAATCCTCGACCTGGGTCACGAGGAAGCCGCGGTCGGCGGCGTCCCGTATGGCGGACTCGACGCACTGGTCGGTGACAACCCCATAGATGACCAGAAATTCCACGCCGAGATTGCGCAGCACATAGTCGATATTGGTGGCATTGAAGATGCCGGACGCAGTCTTGGGGATGATGATTTCATCGCCCCTGGGGCCGACAGCCTCGATCACTTGCGCTTCCCAGCAACCCTTCGGGAAATTCAAGCCCGAAATCTTGTGGTCCAGGCTGCGGTCGCGCCCATCCTGGGTCAGGCTTTCAAGCACGGTGAAGATCACTTCGATGCCGGCGGCCCTCGCCGCTTCCTGGAGGCGAGCCTGGTTAGGGATCACCACGCTGTCGATACGCTCGTAAAAGGCCTGCTTTGCCGCTTCCGGCGTATCGGGCATGCGTGCCCGAGCCAGGATCTGCTCGTTGAACTCGCCATTCTGCATGTCGACATTGAGCAGTGCCGTTCGGGCCGGAACGATTTCACGCTCCCGGTAGGCACCGCCCGGCGCGTCAATGGCTGGAAGGCCTGCCATGAAGTCCTCGCGGGAAGGGGTTGTTTCGTTGTAATTCAAATTACGGCTTTGCTGGTAATTGGCCTATCCTGTACCGAGGCATTGTGAAAGACAATGGCCTCCGCATGGACGTCGAGAAGAGGTATCGCCATGGAGCCCCCGAAAGCCGCCCTGCCCCAGACCGGCACGACGCTTGCCGATCGTGTCGCAGCGACCATGCCGTCCCTGAGCGATGCTGAAAAGCGGGCGGCGCGCGCCCTCCTCGCCCGCTATCCCACCACCGGCATGGAGACGGTGGCTCTGTTTGCCGAAAGAGCCAAGGTGAGTTCTCCCACCATTCTGCGCTTCGTGGCCAAGCTCGGATTTCCAGGCTATGCCGACTTCCGGCGCGCGCTGCGCGAGGAAATGGAAGCCCAGGCCGAATTCCCGCTGACGCGTCCGCATGCCGATGCCTCGACATCGGCGCTCATCGAATTCAGCGGCGCCCTGGCCGAGACGGTGCAGGGTTCGATTGCCATGATCAACGAGGCGGAACTGGCACGCCTGGTGGACATTCTCATCGATGAAAGGCGTCAGGTTTTCCTGCTCGGCGGCGATTTCACCGAACCGGCTGCGCGGCATCTCGAATTCCACCTGCGCAAGCTTCGCGGCAAGGTAAGGCTGTTCTCCTCGGCGCTGATGCGACGCGCCGACGAACTTGCCGATCTTCGGCGCAAGGACGTCGTTATCCTGTTCGACATTCGCCGCTATCAGGCCGACACGGTGCGTACGGCGGAGGTGGCCAAGAGCCGTGAAGCCGTGGTCGCCCTCTTCACGGACCAATGGATGTCGGATGCCGCCCAGGTCGCCGACATCGTGCTGAGGGCGCGCGTCGACGTCCCCTCGCCTTGGGACAGCTTGATCGGCGTGATCGCCCTGGTGGAAGCAGTCGCGCTTGCAATCGATTCCCGGCAATGGTCGATTGCCAGGGCTCGCTTCGAAACCATCGAAGGCGTACGGCAGAAGCTGCTCCCGTGACGTTTTCTCATTTTGCTAAAAATTACGGCATCACCGCTATTAACATCATCTTGTAAGAAATAATTCTCGCGTGCTAGCGTTCGTCCCAATAAAAACAGGGGAACGACACGCCAATGGCGACAAGGCCTGAAAGCGTCATCACGGTCTGCTGCAGCGACATTGCCGGTCAGGTCCGAGGCAAGGGATTTCCAGCCACCGATCTGGAGAACCGCCGCCGTTTCGGTGTCGGTTGGACCCCGACCAACATCATGATCAATTGCTTCGGCCGCATCCCCGCCACCCCCTTCGGTGCGGAAGGCGACCTCATGCTGGTGCCACAGCCGGGCGGGGATATCCGCCTGCCCTATGACGACGGCACGCCCACCGAGCACATCATCCTCGGCGACATCCAGACCATGGCGGGCGAACCTTGGGATTGCTGCCTGCGCGGCCTGCTCAAGCGCGCCCTCGCCACGCTCGAGGCGGAAGCGGGCCTGCGCCTCATCGCCAGCTTCGAGCATGAATTCTGGTACGGCGCCGGTGAAGAGCGTCCGGGCGATTCCTACGCCGCCAGCAGCATCAGGGGCATGGAGGGCTTCATCGGCTCCTTCCTGGCGGCTTTGCGCGCCAACGATATTGCCCCCGATACCTTCCTGCCTGAATACGGCCCACGGCAGTATGAGATCACCATCGACCCGGCAGAAGGCCTGAAGGCGGCCGACCAGGCGGTGAAGCTCCGCGAGATCTGCCGCTCGCTGGCCCGCCGCCACGGTAGCCATGCCAGTTTCTCGCCGGTGGTGACGCCGGGCATCGTCGGCAATGGCGTTCACATCCATTTCAGCCTGACCGATCTTGCCGGCAAGCCGGTCTGCCACGGCACCGGATGCCCGTCCGGATTGAGCGAGATCGCTGCTTCCTTCTGTGCCGGCATCCTCAGGCACGCCCGGGCCCTGTGCGCCATCACCGCGCCCAGCGTGATTTCCTATGAGCGGCTGAAGCCGCATTCCTGGTCGGCCTATTACGCCAATCTCGCCGATCGGGACCGCGAGGCGCTCCTGAGAATCTGCCCCTATCCCGAGATCGAGGGCGTCGACGTCGCCAAGCGCTACAACATCGAATATCGCGGCGCCGATGCCACTGCGAGCCCCTATCTGCAACTGGCTATGCTGGTCTTTGCAGGACTTTCAGGCATACGCGGAGCCCTGCCCGCCCCCTTCATCTCCAGCGGCGATCCCGGGCGCTGGAGTGCCGAGGAGCGTGCTGAGCGCGGCATCGACGACTTGCCACGCAGCCTCGGCGAAGCCCTGGACGCCTTGGAAGCCGACACCGCCGCCGTCGCTTGGCTGGGCCCAGTCCTGACCAAGGCCTATCTCATGCATAAGCGCGGCGAGATCGAAATGGCCGGCGATACGGGCCTGGAAGAACTCTGCGCCCTTTATGCGAGGGCCTATTGATGACTTCGCCCCAGCGCCCTGCCCCAACAGGCCTGCTCGCCGCTGGCGATCCGCCGCCGGTCGGCTTGCATAATGGTGAGGCATCCTCCCCCTTCTTGATCATTTGCGACCATGCCGGCAATGCAGTTCCCGCCGCGTTGGCTGGGCTGGGTTTGCCGCAATCGGAACTCGAGCGCCATATCGGCATCGACATCGGCATCCTGGGCGTGAGCATAGGCCTGTCCGATCGTCTGCAGGCGCCGCTGATATTCCAGCGCTATTCGCGTCTGGTCGCCGAGTGTAACCGCCGGCTCGGTTCGCCCAGCTTCATCGCGCCTATTTCCGATGGAACGCTGGTGCCGGCCAACCAGGATCCGACGGCCGATGACCGCCGGGCCCGCATCCGCGAGATCGTCGATCCCTATCATGCCGAGATATCCGCCCACATCGACCACAAGTTGGTGGCCGGCCTGCCCCTGATCCTGGTGTCGATGCACAGCTTCACGCCCTCGCTCCGGGCCGCTCCCGCACCGCGCCCCTGGCATGTCGGCCTTTGCTATCACGACAACAGGCAATTCTCGGACCTGGTCCTCGCCGAACTGGCCGATCAGAGCGATCTCGTGATCGGGCGCAACCAACCCTACGGCGTCAACATGGCTGAGGATTATTCCGTGCCTGTTCATGGCGAGGAACGGCGGCTGCCCTATGTCGAATTCGAGATCCGCCAGGACCTCATCGCCGAGGCATCCGGCCAAGCCGCCTGGGCGGAGCGCCTCGCTCCCATTCTGACGGCAGCCTATGCGCGCTTCGGCGTGGAGACCGGCCGATGATCCCCGATCGCAAGGCAGCTCTCGATCCCACCCGCACTGCGATCCTGGTGATCGACACCCAGGATGGCATCTTCAACGCACAAGCGGAGGCGGCACGCCCCCATTTCTATCGCTCGGCCCGCGACGTCGCCATTCCCAACATCGCGCGCCTGCTGGCTGCCGGCCGGGCAGCGGGCGCCGAGATCATCTATACCGTCATCGCCAGCCTGACCGAGGACGGGCGCGACCGCAGCCTCGACTACAAGCAGACCGGCTTTCACTTCCCGCCCGGTGCCCCTCAGACGCGAGTCATCGCCGAACTCGCGCCCGGTCGGGACGAGATGGTGCTGCCGAAAACCTCGTCCAGCCTCTTCAACTCCACCAATTTCGAATATCTCATCCGCAATATCGGGCTCGATACCATCGTGGTAACGGGTTTCCTGACCGATCAATGCATCGACCATACGGTGCGCGACGGCGCCGATCGCGGCTTTCGCATGGTCTGCCCCGTCGACGCCTGCACGACCGACACGCCCGAGCGCCACGAGCGGGCCTTGAGTGCCTTCAAAGGCTATTGCCGGCAAGCCGGTACCAATGAGTTGGTAAAAGAACTGACGAGTCCACGGAGGCGCGGCGATGGCTGAACCATCAGCGCCCCTGCTGCGCACGGCCGATCTCACCAAGGCCTTCCGGGGCCTGGTCGCCTTGCGCAATCAGGCCATCAGCGTACGGGCCGGCGAGATCGTCGGCATCATTGGCCCGAACGGATCGGGCAAGAGCACCTTCTTCAATCTGGTAACCGGCTTCTCGCGGCCCAATGCCGGCACGATCGAGTTCCAGGGCCAGTCGATCGCCGGGCTGTCGACCGCTGCCATCGTCGAACGGGGCATCGCCCGCACCTTTCAGGGATCGCGCCTGTTCGGCTCGCTGAGCGTGCGGGACAATGTACTGGCCGCAGCCCAGCTTCGTCACCCCATTGGCCCGTTTGCTGCGATCCTGCGCGGCGCACGCTTTCGGGCTCGCCTCGCCGCCGCCCAACACACCGCCGATGAATTGCTCGATTTGATGGCGCTCAAGCCGCAGGCGCTGCAGCCGGCGTCCGCCCTGCCCTACGGCGACCAGCGTCGTCTCGAAATCGCCCGCGCTTTGGCGACGCAGCCACGGCTGCTGCTGCTCGATGAGCCCGCCGCCGGCCTCGATTCCAACGAGACCCGGGTGCTGGCCGGGTTGATCCGCACCATCCGGGATCGCTACGGCATCGCGGTCGTGGTCGTCGAGCACGACATGGATCTGATCATGAATCTGTGTGAGCGCATCCAGGTCCTGGCCACCGGCGAGGTCATCTGCACGGGCACGCCGGCGGAAGTGCGCAGCAATAGCAGGGTCCGGGAGGCCTATCTCGGCCATGCCTGATGCCCGCTTTTTCTCCCCTTTGCTCCGGATCGACGGGCTCGAAGTCAATTTTGGCGCGGTACGCGCACTCAAGGGCGTGTCCCTCGATGTCGGCCAGGGTGAAGTCGTCGCCCTGGTCGGCGCCAACGGCGCCGGCAAGAGCACGACGCTACGCACGGTCTCCGGCCTGAATCGTCCGAGGGCCGGCAGCATCACCTTCGCGGGCCGGGCCATCGCAACCCTTCCTCCGGCCGAGATCGTGCGGATCGGCATCTCGCATAGTCCGGAGGGTCGGCGCCTGTTCGGCGGCCTGACGGTGGCCGACAATCTGCGCCTCGGCGCCTGCACGCGGCATGATCGCGACGGCATCGTCCGTGACCTGGAACGCATGTTCGCCCTGTTCCCCATTCTCAAGCAGCGCCTGACGCAATTGGCAGGCACGCTTTCTGGCGGCGAGCAGCAGCAGCTTGCCCTCGCTCGCGCCATGATGGCGGCCCCTCGCCTCCTTCTGCTCGACGAACCCTCGCTCGGCGTCGCTCCCCTGCTGGTCCGCCACATCTTCGATGCGCTGGCCGAGCTCAAGCGTCAGGGCATGACCATGCTCCTGGTCGAGCAGAACATCGCCATCGCCCTGGAACTGGCCGACCGGGCCTATGTGCTGCGCACCGGCCGCGTGGTGCTGTCGGGCAGTTCGGCCGAGCTGACGGCCAATGACCGCGTCGCGCAGGCCTATCTGGGGGCGGACGAATGAACGGGTTCGAATATGTCCTCCAGCAGGTCATCAATGCCATCAGCCTCGGCAGCCTCTACGCCCTGGTCGCCGTGGGCCTGTCCATCGTCTTCGGCGTGCTGCGGCTGACCAATTTCGCCCATGGCGACGTGATGATGGTGGGTGCCTTCACCACCGTGATCCTCGGCGCGACCGGCATGCCTTTCGCCCTCGCCATGCTCTGCGGCATCCTCGCTGCGGCCCTGGCGGGCTTCGTGATCGAGCGCGTCGCCTATCGGCCCATCCGCAACGCACCCGACGTCACCCGGTTGCTGACCAGCCTTGCCGTCACCTACATCCTTGAAAATCTCGGCATCCTGGCTTTCACCTCTTCGCCGCGCAATTTTCCCCTGCCCGATTTGCTCAACGGTTCCTGGCAACTGGCCGATGGTGCCATCACCTTCACCAACATCAACATCCTGACCATCGCCCTCTCCTTCCTCTCGCTGCTGGGGCTGGGGTGGTTCATCACCCGCACCACCGTCGGGCTCGGCATGCGGGCGGCGGCCGAGGACATGTCGGCCGCCCATCTCGTCGGCCTCGACGTCAACCGCGTCATCGTGATCGCCTTCGTGGTGGCCTCCGCCTATGCCGGGCTCGCCGGCGTGCTCTGGGCGGCGCAGGCCGGCGTCGTCCAGCCCCAGATGGGCTTCACGCCCTTGCTGAAGGCCTTCGTCGCGGCGATCATCGGCGGCTTCGGGTCGATCGCCGGCGCCCTCGTCGGCGGCTACATGCTCGGCGCCCTCGAGATCTTCATCGTCGCCTTCCTGCCCGATGCGGTGACACCCTATCGCGACGCCATCGTCTTCAGCCTGCTGATAGCCTTCCTGCTGTTCCGTCCCGGCGGCCTGCTGCAGCCCAATCGCGAGATCAAGCTATGAAAGCAGGCCTGCGCCTTCCGCTCACCGCTGCGATCGGCATCGCTCTCGCCACCGTGGTCGCCATCAGCGCCCCCCTTGTCCTGAGCGACTATTTCACCCGCATACTCATCCTGATCGCACTCAATTCGGTGCTGGTACTCTCGCTCTCGCTCAGCAACGGCTTTACCGGCGTGTTCTCGCTGGGCCATGTCGGCTTCGTCGGCGCGGGGGCCTATGCCTCGGGCATCCTGTCGCTGACGGTGCAGCAAAAGGCTGCCTTGCTGCCGCATTTGCCGGCCCTGCTGTCGGGCTTCAGCCTGCCCTTCCTGCCGGCAACCCTGGCCGCCGGCCTGTTCACGGCCCTGCTCGCGGTGATCGTCGGCTATCCCCTGATGCGCCTGTCGGGCTACTTCGTTTCTGTGGCGACCATGGGCTTTCTCATCATCGTCAATGTCGTCCTGATCAACGCAGCGGACTTCACCCGCGGCTCGCGCACCTTCACCGGCGTGCCGCTGCAGACCAATCTGCCCTGGGTGATGGCCTGGCTGGTGGTGACGCTGCTCTTGCTGGCGCGCCTCGTCTATTCCCCCTTTGGCCGCTCGATGATGGCGGTGCGGGACGACACCATCGCCGCTGGCGCCATCGGCATCGGCGTGCTGCGCACGCGCCTGATCGCCTTCGTGATCGGAGCCTTTTTCGCTGGCGTGGGCGGTTCGCTCTATGCCCATTATCTCGGCTCCTTCTCGCCGATCACCTTCTATTTCGCCATGACGCTGAACCTGATCGCCATGCTCGTCCTGGGCGGCATGGGTTCCCTTTCGGGTGCATTGATCGGCGTTGTCTGCGTCTCCCTTCTTTCGGAAATGCTGCGCTCGGCCGAGCGTGGCTTCAGCCTGCTCGGCATAGCGGTGCCGCCTTTGTTCGGGGCGAGCCAGATCGTGCTCGGCATCCTCTTCATCCTGATCATGATCTTCCGGCCGAAGGGGATCATGGGCGACCGCGAATTGACGTTCGGGGCGACCAAAACATCGGCGAACAATCCATCAATTGAGAGGTGACCAGATGTTGACGTTGAGCAGACGCAGAACCCTCGCCCTCGGCCTGTCGGCCGCCGCCATACTGGCGATCCCCGGCCCGGCCCTCGCGGCCGATCCGATCAAGATCGGCTATTCGGCCAATCTCACCGGTGTGCAGGCCTCGCTCGACGGCCCCATGCTGAACGGCGCCAAGCTGGCAGCGCAGGAGATCAACGCCGCCGGCGGCGTGCTGGGGCGGCCGATCGAACTGGTGATCTATGATTCCAAATCCGACGCCACCGTGATCTCCACCGTCGCCAGCCAGATGATCGACAGCGACAAGGTCGTCGGCATCATCGGCTTTGCGGATTCGGATTCGGTGCTGGCCATCGGGCCCCAGGTGCAGAAGGCGGAAATTCCGTTCGTCACCCCCGGCGCCACCTCGCCCAAGCTGCCGGCTCAGCTCGGCAACCAGGTCTTCCTCGCCGCCTTCGGCGACAATGTCCAGGCCGCCGTGGGAGCGGAATTCGCACTCAAGACGCTGAACGCCAAGACCTGCTATCTGCTGACGGATATCGGCACCGAATACACCACCCTGCTCTCCGACTATTTCGTCAAGGCTTACGAGCATGGCGGCGGCAAGATCGTCGGCAAGGACAGCTACAAGATCGGCGACAAGACCTTCACCGCCCAGATCGCCAAGATCAAGGCGCTTTCCGAGAAGCCGGCCTTCATCTATGCGGCCGCCAATGCCGAGGAGATCGGCCTCATCCTCAAGCAGTTACGCCAGGCCGGCATCACCCTGCCGGTGGTCGGCGGCGATGGCTATGACACGCCCTTGCTGCTGCAAGTCGGCGGCGAGGCGGCCAACGATACCTATTTCACCACCCACGCCTTCATCGGCGATGGCGCCAGCGCGAAGGTGAAAGCCTTCATGGATGCGTACCAGAAGGCCTACAACACCGTGCCGGAAAATGCCTTTGCCGCACTCGGCTACGATGCGGTGAAACTGATGGCCGATGCCGTCAAGCGAGCCGGCGCGCCCGAACCTGCTAAGATCCACGATGCGCTTGCGGCCACCTCCGGTCTCGACGGCGTGACGGGTACGATCACCTACCGCCCGAATATCTCGGTGCCGGACAAGTCGGTCTCGGTCATCGGCGTCAAGGGCGGCAAGCTCACGCTCGCTGGCGAAGCCGCGCCATCCTTCGTCGCGGAGCCCTGACATGGCCACGCCCCTTCCCCTCTGGGAGGTCTATCGCGCCGCCTTCGCCGGCGCGATCTTCACCGATCTGAGCCACGCCTTCCACCCTGGGCAGCCACGCTTCTCCACCTTTCCGGACGAGGAGCGCCTGGTCGTATTCGACTACCCCAAGGGCGATGCCTTCCAGGTGCATCGCTACGCCTTCGTCGGGCAATGGGGCACGCATGTCGATCCGCCCGTGCATTTCATCGAGGGCGGGCGCGCCGTGGACGATCTGCCGGTCTCCGAAATGCTGCTGCCTCTGGTGGTGCTGGATATCCGGCACAGAGTTGCCGCCAGCCCCGACGCGACACCGGAGCTGAGCGACATCGCGGCCTGGGAAGAGCGTAACGGGCGTATCCCCGCAGGCTGCTTCGTTGCCCTGCGTACGGGGTGGTCAAGCCGCTGGCCGGACAGCGAACGCTTCTACAACCGCTCGGCAGACGGCGTTTCCCATTGCCCCGGCTGGTCGCGGGCGGTGCTCGAAGAGCTGTTCGAAAGGCGGGAAATCGCCGCCATCGGCCACGAGCAGATCGACACCGATCCCGGCGTGGCGACATCGAAGGGCGATTTCGGCCTCGAACATTATGTGCTGTCACGCGACCGCTGGCAGGTCGAATTGCTCGCCAATCTCGATGATGTGCCGGAGGTCGGCGCCCTGATCATGGCAAGTTGGCCGAAGGCGAAAGGAGGTTCTGGCTTTCCGGCTCGCGCTATCGCCATCCATCGCTGATTTCGGACTGTTTCGGCATCGTACCGGGAATGCCATGATCATCCCGGAACTCGTCGCTCAACTCCTGCCGAGCCAGTATTCGCGTGCGAGATCGGCCCGCCCGCGATCGCTTCACCACGAAGACAGGCGTTTGACGTTGGGCTTGACTGCGCAGGCGATCGCTTCGACAGACGCTGCACTTGCCGGGCCCGTTTGCCTCGAATCTGTGTGACCGCACAACCGTTCCATGCTAGCCTATCTTTAGGTAATTTTGCCTGATACGCCTGGAGTGAACATGGGACTGTTCAATTTCATCAAGGACGCCGGCCATAAGATGTTCGGTTCGAGCAAGGCCGAGGCAGCGCCGGCGGCAGCTCCGACCGATGTTGCCGCGCTGGTGAAAAAGCAGATCGAGGAAGCCGGCCTCAAGGCCGATGGCCTGCAGGTTTCGGTGGACGGAGACAAGGTCGTCCTGGGTGGCGTGGCTCCCTCCCAGGAAGTCGCCGAGAAGATCATTCTCACCGCCGGCAACAACAATGGCGTGGCGCAGGTCGACAGCCAGCTCGGCGTCAACGCCCCCGGAACGCCCTCGACCATGTATACGGTCGTGAAGGGTGACACGCTCTGGGCCATTGCCGAGAAGCACTATGGCAAGGGCAAGGGCAATCTCTACAAGGAGATCGTCAAGGCCAACACGCCGCCCGTCAAGGACCCCGACCACATCCTCCCCGGCTGGGTCCTGCGCATTCCGCCGATCGGGCAGGCTTGAGTCGCCCCGTTCCTGTTGCTGAAAAGTCGAACCCGGCGAGCCATCTCGCCGGGTTTTCTTTTCATATCACCGTGCCTGAAGCACTCATATCGAAACCACCTATTTCACCGCCCCGGCCGTTAGGCCCGCGACGATCTGGCGCTGCGCGAACAAAGTCAGCAACAGCACAGGCAGCGTCACCACAAGCGCTGCGGCGGCGAGCGGCCCCCAACTCACCTGCTCGAAGGACAGCATGTTGTAGACGGCGACAGGCAGCGTGCGCGTCTCGCGGCTGGCCAGCACGATGCCGAAGACGAAATTGTTCCAGGAGAAGATCACGGCCAGGATCAGCGAGACCACGATGCCGGGCTTGGCGATCGGCAGTGCCACCTTGTAGAAGATCTGCCAGCGCGAGGCGCCGTCGATCATGGCCGCTTCCTCCAGCTCCAGCGGCGTCGTCTCGAAATAGCCGATCATGATCCAGATCACGATCGGGATCGTCACCACCAGATGGATGATGATCTGCGGCCATAGCGTGCCGAGCAGGCCGAGCGACTGGAACAAGAGAAACATCGGGATCAGGAAGGACAGGCCCGGCGTCATGCGGGCGATCATGATCACCATCGCCGCCTTGTCGGCCTTGATGCGGGCAATGCCGTAGCCCGCCGGTACGCCGACGATCAGCGCCAGCGCCGTAGCCGCGCCTGTGACGACCACACTGTTCCAAAAATAACGCAGGAAATCGTTGGTGGCGAAGATCTCGGTGTAGTTCGACCAGGCGAACTGCTCGGGGATCAGAATCGGTGGATAGGCGCCGTTGTCGATCTCGTATTTCAGCGATAGCGACAGCATCCAGATGAAAAAGAGCAGCGCCGGCGACACCACGACGAAGCCCAGGAACAACGTGCCGGCGAGACGCAAGAGACGTCGAAAGGTCATCGTCCGAAACTTCATCATCCAAGCCTTCATCTTCTTGTCCTCAGGTGTTCCATTTCGCGCGCTGGCGCAGATGCAGCAGCACCAGTGACATCAGGATGATGATGACGAAGAACACCACGGCGATCGCCGAGCCGTAGCCGATGTCGTAGTAGGAGAAGGCCACGTTGTAGAGATAGAGGTTGATGGTCTCCGAGGCCGTGCCCGGGCCGCCCTGTGTCATGGCATAGATGATGTCGAAGCTCTTGAGGGCGTCGATCGAACGAATGATCACCGCGATCATCATGAAGGGCAGGATCATCGGCAGCGTGATGTAGCGGAATTTCTGCCAGGCATTGGCACCGTCGATCTCAGCGCCTTCGAAGGGTTCACGCGGCATCGAGGCCAGTCCGCCGAGCACGATGAGCATGATGAGCGGCGTCCACTGCCAGGTTTCTACCAGCACCAGGGAGGGAATTACCGTGCCCTGCTCGAAGATCCAGGCCTGGGGCGGAATGCCCGCCAGCGACAAGAGGTAGTTCAGGACGCCGAGTTGGGGATGGAACATCATGGTCCAGACCAGGGCGACCGCGACGGGCGTGGCCATCATCGGCATCACGAAGATGCCGCGCAGCACGCCGCGTAGCGGCATCTTCGAATCGAAGACCAGGGCCGCCAGCGTGCCCAGGATCAGGGGCGCCACCACTGAGAGCACGGTGTAGGTGAGCGTGTGCCACATCGACTCCCAGAACCGCATGTCGCCGGCCAGGCGGATATAGTTCTCGAGCCCGACGAAGCGCGGCGCTGATCCGACCTGCCAGGCATTGGCGCTCATACCGATGGTGAACAGCCAGGGAAAGACGATCACCGCCGATACGAGCACCAGTGCCGGCAGAATAAAGGGCCAGTAGCCCGGCCGCAGGGGGCCGGAACCATTGTCAGCCGCCTGGGCGGGAGCCATCGCCTGAGCAGAAGATCTGGCTGGGCTTTCGACGCTCATTGCGCCTCGCTGCGGGCGAGCACGGGCTTGAAGGCCTCCGTCGCCTTCTTCATCTCCGCCGCCGGATCGCCGCCGCCGAGCAGATTGGTCAGGCCCACGCCGATGATATCGCGGAACTCGGTCACCGGAATGATCACGGGAAGCCCGAGCTGGCTGATCGGCGCCGACTGCGCGACACAGTCGACCCAGCTTCCGGGCATGGTGACGCCTTCACGGACCTTGGCGTCGTTCAGGATCGAACTGCGGAACGGCACGCCCGCGCCAGCCTGCAACAAGCGCGCACCCATCTCCTTGGAAATCGCCCACTGGCAATAGAGATAGGCGGCTTCCTTCTTGGCCGAGGCCTCGGTAACGCCGATGCCATCGCCGAAGGTGGCGGAGGCCTGTGTCGCCGGCCCTTTGGGCATCACGCCATAGCCGACCTTGCCGACGACGCGAGACTTCTGCGGATTCTCCAGCGGCGGGGCAAAGCCGACGCCGTCGAGCCACATGCCGACCTTGCCCTGCAGGAAGGCGGACTGGCATTCGGCCCAGTTGAAGCCGGTGACGCCGCGCGGAGCCGACTTGGTCATCAGGCGCTGATAGAGCGCGGCCGCCTCGATGGCCTCGGCGGAATCGGTCTGCAGCGAGCCGTCTGCGCCGACGGGGTTCTTGCCATGGCCGAGCAGGAAGCTGGTCCACACCGGCACATTGGCATTCTTGGCGCCGCGCGCCACGAAGCCGGCAATGTTGTTGCTGGCATCGGTGATGGCTTCTGCCGCCTTGACCATCTCCTCGAAGGTCTTGGGATATTCCAGCCCCTTGGCGGCGAACAGATCCTTGTTCCAATAGACGATCCAGTAATCCACCGAGAAGGGCAGTGCACCGAAGCGACCATTCTTGTCCTTGGCGAAGGCGAGGCCCGCGGCGGCGAAATCGCTCTCGACCAAAGAAGGATCCGTCAGTTCCGGGTTCTTGAGGAACGGTCCGAGATCGGCCAGCCAACCGGCCTTTTCGAACTGGCGCTTCTGCACGTGGTAGCTGACATGGATGACATCGAAGCTCGGCTTGCCTGAAGTCAGCTCGATGACGGCCTTCTGGCGTTGCTGCTGCTCGGGCGTCTGCTCGGCATTGACCTTGATGCCGGTTAGTTCCTCGAATTCCTTCTGGTATTTCTGCAGCGTATCGCCGCGCGGGCTCTTGATCAGGTTCACTTCGAGCGTGGTGCCGGCATATTTCTTCCAGTCGACAGCCGCGAAGGCCGGCCGGATACCCGCCAGACCAGCAGCGCCGAGTGCGGCGGAACCGGCCAGGAATTGCCGGCGCGACGGCTTCAACAAATCAAAACTCATAGGTTCCTCCTCCCAAAGCTTCTTTTGGATCGTCTGTCTTGTGGATCGTCCTGGCGCTAAACCTTCAGCGCCAGGGCACGGGCGTTGTTGATGTGTTCGGCGATGGCGTCCACCGCCTTTTGCGGCTCGCGGCTCTCGATGGCAGCGAGAATGGCCAGATGCTCGCGCATCACCGGCACCACCCGGCCATCGATGCGAAAACGCTCCTGGTTGATCAGGCGCATCTTGATCGAATTGACGCGGTAGGCCTTGGCGATGATCTCGTTACCAGTTGAGTCGATGATGGTGTCGTGCAGGTTCCAGTCGATCGCCTGCGCCTGCTCCACCATCTCGGGCGCCAAATCTTCCGACAGTCCCCTGGCTAGCATGTCCTCATGTTCATGGCGCAGCTTCGCCAGCAAGCCATCGGAAGCCGAAACGGTGAAGAGCGCGATGGCTTCCTTTTCCAGGAATAGCCGGAACTGAAAGGCATCCTTGATGAGGCTGAGATCGATATGGGCGATCTGGATGCCACGTTGGGGGATGGTGGAGAGCAGGCCCTCCGCCTCCAGGCGCGGCACGAGTTCGCGGATGGCCCCGAGCGGCAGGCCAGTCAGCGCCACCAACTCGCGTTGGGATACGAACTGGCCGGGACGAACATCGCGCGCCAACAAATGGCGGGTGAAACTGGCATAAGCCTTTTCCCGCAATCGCAGCGGTTCGCCGCCCTCCTCCATCCGTCCCTCCCTGGCCTGGAGAAAAATGCGATTTTTCCCAATCGCAATTTGCTCCAGCTCCTTGTTTTAGTGCGTCTCTAAGCCGCCTTCGTCTGCTCGATGCGGTCGAACAAGCCGGCCAGCCTCTTGGCATCCTGCTCCGGCAACGCCACCAGAGGCGCCCTTGTGGTCGACCATGCCGCATCACCGGTGCGATGGGCAACCAGGGCCTTGACCGCCGGGATGACCGGATAGTGGACGAGTTCGTCGACGAGGGCGATCAGTCCCGCATCGTCCCGTCCTTCGTGAACCATCGGCAGCATGCGCCCGGGACAGATATTCGCCATGCCGGAGATCGCCCCCTGCCCCCCCAAGCGCACGCCGGCCGCCAGGCCTCGCTCGTCGCCGATCAGGATGGCGAGATCGCGATGGGCCTCGAGGAGGGCCTGGGTGAACGGCCAATTGCCCGAGGAATCCTTGACGCCGGCCACAACTGCCGGAAACGCCTGCTTCAGTTGCCCAATCAGGGCCACTGAAAGCTCCACGGCGGTGACCGAGGGTATATTGTAGAGATAGACATCCCTTGCCTTCGGCCCGATCGCCGCAAACACGGCAGCGAACCAGGCAAACAGGCCGTCATCCCTCAGCCCCTTGTAATAGGAAGGCGGCGCCAGCAGCACGCCGCGGCAACCGGCATCCAGCGCCTGCCGGGCCTGCGCCGCAGCATCGGCAATGGCATTTGCCATCACGCCAACCATGATCTGCCGCGCCTCGATGCCATCCGCCAGGAAGGACGACAGCAAGGCTTCACGCTCGGCGGAAGCGATCGACGCCCCCTCCCCGGTCGTGCCGAACAGCGTGACGCTGCCGCAACCATTGGCGAGGCACCAGCGTGCATGCGGGATGGCACGGGCGACGTCGACCTGCCCATCGCCATCGAAGGGTGTTGCCAATGCCACCGAAAGGCCAAAAAATTGGTGCGTCATCCCTGTCATCCATCGAATTTTCAATATGTAATCCTCGATAACAGACTAACATGTCAGTCGCAAGTCGGGCCGGAAGTTTTGTCTGATCAATTTCAACCGTCGGGCTTGACCTGCTGTCATCTGGCAACGAGATTTGGTGCGTGCAACCGGCAGCTCCCGCTTCGATGCGCCCGCTGCGCGGCCTCATCCTCACAACCGCCATACGATCATGACATTAAGCCCTGAGCTCGCCGAGACCTGGCCGGATCTTGCCGGCAATACCGATTTCGCCGCTTTGCTCGATCATAGCCTCCGTCGCCTGACAGGGCGTGGCCTTTTCCCAGCTCCTCCGGCCGACCGGGCAGACGCCGCGTGGCTCTACGCCGAGGCGCCCTTCTGCCTTCTGGCCCACGACACCAGGGCCGATCCTGTTTTTATCTATGGAAACAAGGTCGTACAGGATTGTTTTGAATACAACTGGGAGGAATTGACGCAGTTGCCCTCCCGCCTGTCGGCGGAGTTTCCGAATCGTGACGAACGCCAGCGCCTGCTCGACACCGTCAAGAAGCAGGGATTCATCGCCGACTATCACGGCGTGCGAATTGCCAAATCCGGCCGACGCTTCTTCATCGAAAATGCCACAGTCTGGGAAGTGATCGACGAAGCGGGCAACCGCCACGGCCAGGCCGCCCTGTTCGCTTCGTGGCGCGACCTGCCCTGACCCATCAGCGGATGATCAGCGCCGTCCCCCACAGGCCAACCGCAAATACCGTGTGCGCGACCAGATTGAGTAGGCGCACCTTGGTGGGATTGGGCGTTTTCGACGCAGCCCAGCCGATGCCAAGCCCGGGCTGCAGCAAGAACCAGCCGGCCCCCACCGTGACGATGCCGAGGATCCAGGCCGGCAGGAATGTCGGGTCGGACAGCCAGGCCGCACCAGCGAAGATCACCAGGATCACGCCGTAGAGAATGCCGACCACGTAATGGCCGATCCAGCCCAGTGCCAATTCATGGGCGTAGGGTGCGGCCTTGCCGATATCGTCATGGAAGACACGGCCCTCTTTCAGATGCCAGAACCAGCGGCCCACACGCGCCCAGTTGGGCAGGTTCTCACCGAAGAATTTGTGCAGCAGGATCGCCCACAGATCCATGAGGACCGTTGCGCCAACGCCGATCGCAACGCCGCGCCAGAAAAGTTCGAACATGCCGATTCCACCAAGAGGACTGTATTCATCATACAAAACACGCCGCACCCGGCCGATGCAAGATTTCAAACCTCGAGAAGAGCACGGATTTCGTCGGGATCCGCGGTAACGATGCGGCGGGCCAGCCAGACAGCAAAGCCTCCGCGTGCCAATATCGCAATCTCCCGCTCGAGCTCGGCATCGCGGTCGGTCCGCCGCCAGGGGCCAATGCGCCGGCGCTGTGCCAGCCGGGCAGCGGCTCTTTCTTCAGCTGCATCGCGGTCCTCCCCCGCAAGGGCCTGGGCCACCAAGGTGCGATCAACCCCCTTGGCCGCCAGGGCGGCACCGATCCTGCGGGCGGAAAAGCCGCGGCTGCGCCCGGCATGAAGGCGGGCCTCCACGAAACTGGCATCGTCGATGAAACCAAGCTGCCTGCAATAATCGATCGTGCGCTCGATCATTTCGGCGACTTCGATTTCCGGGTCCAATTTGCGACGCGCCCGCCGCAGCAAGACCTGGCGGAGATTGGCGACGCTGGTCGATCGCTGGCCGAGATAGTGGAGCGCGGACTTGCGCATCCAGCTTTCTTCGCGGCTCAGGGACGGGATGATGGACATGGCAGCCTCGAATCGTTGGAAAGAACTTGCCGGAACGCATGGCTGCGCGCCATCATCCCCTGGCTCGGGCTCACCTTGACAAGAATCGCGACACGCCGGCCTCTGCACGTCTTCTCGGATCAGGCGGTTCCCATGCCCTTCTCTCTAGTGATTTTCGATTGCGATGGCGTTCTCGTCGACAGCGAGATCCTGTCGGCGGAAGTCGAAGCCGAGGCCCTGTCGGCCCTCGGCGTAAAAGTCACCCCGCATGACGTGATGCAGCGTTTCCTTGGCCTAACCCAGGAGGCTTTGGAGGAGCGTTTCGAGCAGGATTTCGGGCTCAAGCTGCCGCCGGACCACGCCGAAACCACGCGCCGCATGCTTCGGACCGCCTATGTGGAGCGTCTGGAACCGATTCCGGGCGTGCGCGAAGTGCTCCAAACCCTGCCGATGCCCTATTGCGTGGCTTCCAACAGCCCGCCGGCCAAGCTCGGTCTCGGCCTCAGCATCACCAACCTGTTCGAGCTCGTCTATCCCAACATCTTCAGCGCAAATCTGGTGGCGCAGGGAAAACCGGCCCCGGACCTGTTTTTGCATGCCGCGAGGGCTCTCGGCGTGGATCCCGCCAAGACCGTGGTGGTCGAGGACAGCGTGGTCGGCATCAAGGCAGCCAAGGCGGCCGGCATGACGGTGATCGGCTTTGTCGGCGGACTGCATCATATGCCCCCCAGCGAGGAAACCCTGGTGGCAGCCGGTGCCGACTACATCGCCGAGACGATGGACGAAGTGAAGGCGCGCATCCTGGCCTGATCCCGGCAGTCTGCCCCGAAAAGCAAACGGCGAAATCTCAAAAGCTCCGATTTGCCGTGCCCGGGCTTCGTCCTCGGCCAGACCTCAATCCACGGAGAACTTGCCGCCACGCAGCGATTTCACGTTTGAGCGGCGCGATTTCGATTCCAGCCGCCGCGCCTTGGCGGCCTTGGAGGGCTTCGTCACCTTGCGGGGCGGCGGCGGCGGCGTGGCGGCCTCCCGCAGGAGAGCGACCAACCGCTCGCGCGCGTCCTCGCGATTACGCTCCTGGGTGCGGAAGCGCTGGGCAACAATCACCAGCACGCCCTCCTGCGTCAGCTTCCTGCCCGCCAGCTTCTGGGCACGGATGGCGATGTCGTTCGGGAGCGAGGGCGACCTGCGGATATTGAAGCGCAACTGCACCGCCGTCGACAGCTTGTTGACATTCTGTCCGCCGGGCCCCGAGGAGCGCACGAAGTCCTCATCGATCTCGCGCTCGTCGATGAACAAGGTGGGGTTAATCTCGATCATGGCGCGTGCATAACCCATCGGAACTCGGGGTGCCGCAAAATTTTGCGGATAAGTTCACGAATTGTTCTTGTTTTTTCACCAGCCCTCCTTCAATTTGCGAGCCAAAGCGCCTATCTCTCGACAAAAGCCCACAGGATCGTCCGTATGTCTGGCCGCCCCATCTCCGGCAGCGCTGTTCCGTCGCCTGCCGACCGCCGCTTCATTACCGTGCGCGGCGCGCGCGAGCACAATCTCAAGAATGTCGATCTGGAAATCCCGCGTGACAAGCTCGTGGTGTTCACCGGCCTGTCCGGCTCGGGCAAGTCCTCGCTCGCTTTCGACACCATCTATGCCGAGGGACAGCGCCGCTATGTCGAGAGCCTTTCGGCCTATGCGCGCCAATTCCTCGAAATGATGCAGAAGCCGGACGTCGACCAGATCGACGGCCTGTCGCCCGCTATTTCGATCGAACAGAAGACGACCTCGCGCAATCCCCGCTCGACGGTGGCGACAGTCACCGAGATCTACGACTATATGCGCCTGCTCTGGGCTCGTATCGGCATTCCCTATTCGCCGGCGACCGGGCTGCCGATCGAAAGTCAGACCGTCAGCCAGATGGTCGATCGCGTCATGGCCATGCCAGAGGGCACCAGGCTTTTCCTGCTCGCGCCGGTGGTGCGCGGGCGCAAGGGCGAATATCGCAAGGAACTCGCCGACTTCCTCAAGCGCGGCTTCCAGCGTGTCAAGATCGACGGTACCTTCTACGAGATCGCCGACGCCCCCGCCCTCGACAAGAAGCTCAAGCACGATCTCGACGTGGTGGTGGACCGCATCGTGGTGCGCGCCGATATCGCCAGCCGCCTGGCTGATTCCTTCGAGACGGCCTTGGAGTTGGCCGACGGCATCGCCGTGGTCGAACTGGCCGATCAGAAGGAGGCCAACGGCTCATCCAAGCGCGTGATGTTCAGCCAGAAATTCGCCTGCCCGGTTTCCGGCTTCACCATTCCGGAGATCGAGCCCAGGCTGTTCTCCTTCAACAACCCCTTCGGTGCCTGCCCGTCCTGCGACGGCATCGGCACCGAGATGACGGTCGATCCCGTCCTGGTGGTGCCCGACGAGACCCTGTCGCTGCGCAAGGGCGCGCTGGCGCCTTGGGCGAAATCCACCAGCCCCTATTACAGCCAGACCGTCGACGCCCTCGCCAAGCATTACAAGTTCGGCGTGACCACGCCCTGGAAGGACCTGCCGGAGAAGGTGCAGCAGGTGTTCCTCTATGGCTCGGGCGAGGAGCAAATCGTCTTTTCCTTCGATGACGGCCTGCGCTCCTATGAGACACGCAAGGCCTTCGAGGGCGTGGTGACCAATTTGGAGCGGCGCTGGAAGGAAACCGATTCAGAACAGGCCCGCGAGGATATTTCGCGCTTCATGGCCAATACGCCGTGCAAGGCTTGCGCCGGTTTCCGCCTGAAACCCGAATCCTTAGCGGTAAAGGTCACGCACCGCCATATCGGCGAGATCTCGGCAATGTCGGTGCGCCAGGCCCAGCATTGGTTCGAGGCCCTGCCGGCCGAACTCAACGCCAAGCAGACCGAGATCGCCGTCCGCATTCTCAAGGAGATTCGCGAACGCCTGCGCTTCCTCGTCGATGTCGGTCTCGATTATCTGACGCTGGCCCGTAACTCCGGGACCCTGTCGGGTGGCGAGAGCCAGCGTATCCGCTTGGCCTCCCAAATCGGCTCCGGCCTCAGCGGCGTGCTTTATGTGCTGGACGAACCTTCCATCGGCCTGCATCAGCGCGACAATGAACGCCTGCTCGAAACATTGGGGCGGCTGCGCGAACTCGGCAATACGGTGATCGTGGTCGAGCATGACGAGGATGCCATTCTGCAGGCCGACTATGTGGTCGATGTCGGCCCCGGCGCCGGCGTGCATGGTGGGCGCGTGGTGGCCCACGGCACGCCTGCCGAGGTGATGGCCAATCCGGCGTCTCTCACCGGCAAATATCTCACCGGAGAGCTGGCGGTACCCATGCCGGCCGAACGGCGCCGGCGCCAGAAGGGCAAGGCGCTGAAGCTCACCGGCGCCCGCGGCAACAATCTCAAGGATGTCTCGGTCGAGATTCCGCTCGGCCTGTTTACCTGCGTCACCGGCGTATCGGGCGGCGGCAAGTCGACGCTCCTGATCGACACCATCTACAAGGCGGTCGCCCGCAAGCTGAACGGCGCGCTCGAACATCCCGCTCCCTTCGACAAGCTCGACGGCCTGGAATTGATCGACAAGGTCATCGACATCGACCAGTCGCCGATCGGCCGTACGCCGCGGTCCAATCCGGCCACCTATACAGGTGCCTTCACGCCCATCCGCGAATGGTTCGCCGGCCTGCCGGAGGCGAAGGCGCGCGGCTATCTGCCGGGGCGCTTCTCCTTCAACGTCAAGGGGGGCCGCTGCGAGGCGTGCCAGGGCGACGGCGTCATCAAGATCGAGATGCACTTCCTGCCCGACGTCTATGTCACCTGCGACGTCTGCAAGGGCAAGCGCTACGACCGTGAGACGCTGGACGTTCGCTTCAAGAACAAGTCCATCGCCGACGTGCTCGACATGACCGTCGACGAGGGAGCCGAATTCTTCAAGGCGGTGCCGACCATCCGCAACACCATGGAAACGCTGGCACGAGTGGGCCTCGGCTATGTCAAGGTGGGCCAGCAGGCGACCACCCTGTCGGGCGGCGAGGCCCAGCGCGTGAAGCTCTCCAAGGAATTGTCGCGCCGCTCGACCGGACGCACACTCTACATCCTCGACGAGCCGACCACGGGCCTGCATTTCCACGATGTCGCCAAGCTGCTGGAAGTGCTGCATGAACTGGTCGAGCAGGGCAACACCGTGGTGGTGATCGAACACAACCTCGAAGTCATCAAGACGGCTGACTGGGTCATCGACATGGGTCCCGGAGGGGGCGACGCTGGCGGCGAAGTGGTCGCCGAAGGCACGCCGGAGGCGATCATTCGCGAGCCCCGCTCCCATACCGGGCGCTTCCTGCGAGAAGTCATGGAGCGTCGCCCTCAGCGGCGCCAGGGCGAAGCGGCGGAATAGAAATCCTTGGGACCGTAGGCGTCCCCGCCTGTTCCTGGCAAAGCCGCCCCGGCGACAAGGCAGATGCAGGTGGTCGCCCCGGGTCCCAGACAATGCATCTTGCCGGGCATCCTTGCTTGTCCCCCGGCAAGGCCATTGCCAAGTGGAGGCTCTCGCAGCTATCGCTATAGCCATTCATATATAGCGAATCGCCACGCCACTCCGTTTCCGGGAAAAACAAATGCTCAGGATCGTGCTCGCCTCTTGCCTGGCCCTTGGAAGCGTCGCGGCCCGGGCCGACGAGGTAGTACTCTACGGCGCGGGAAGCCTGCGCGCCGTGCTGACCGATATCGCCCAGGATTTCAGCAAGAAGAGTGGCATCAAGGTGCGTACCGCCTTCGGCCCCTCAGGGTTGATGCGGGAAAAGATCGAGCAAGGCGACAAGGTCGACATCCTGGCTTCGGCGGACATGGCCAGTCCCCGCCAGTTGCAAAGGGATGGCCGGGCGAGTGCCGTCGTCATGTTCACCCGCAACCGGCTTTGCGCCTTTGGCCTGCCGGAAGCCAGGCTCGCCGTTGTCAACTTTGCCGAACGCCTGCTCGATCCCGCCGTGAAGCTCGGCACGTCCACGCCCAAGGCCGACCCCGGCGGCGACTACACCTGGGCCATGTTCCAGCTGATCGACAAGCGAAATCCGGGTGCTTTCGCCAAGCTCGATGCCAAGGCCCAGAAGATCGTCGGTGGCTCGACCGCCCCCACTCCCGCCGGGCAAGATCCGATTGCCGATGGTTTCAAGAGCGGTCAGATCAATGTGATGATGGGTTATTGCAGTGGCGCGGCACAACGCAAGGCCGTCACGCCGAACCTCGAGGTTATCCAGGTGCCCGAAGCCTATGAGACCGGCCCGGAATATGGCCTGGCTCTGGCACGGACCGACAATGCCGCCGCCGTGGCGCTCATGCTAGCGATCCTCTCCCCGGAAGGTCAGGCCGCCTTCGGCAGATACGGTTTTGCACCGGTCAGCTTGCCGGCTCAGCCCTGAGCGAAACGAGGAATCCGATCACGCCATTGGCATCGACTGCCCTGCACTCTCCCTTGGTTTGCATGATGGAAGAACGCCATAGCCAGGGGATCTATCCGCGTTTCCTGCCGGAAACTCGGTGTGGACATTGCCTGCAGCCCCCAGCCACAGATGACGCCAATGAACCAGAATGGCGCGAAAACGCCCGGCCACGGGCCGGCGTAGCGGCACAGCCGCCAGCAGAACGAGTGCCGATAGCAGCAGGCTCATTCGGCCGTTGATCTCGCGGCCCGACCGGCTGACGGCGGAGATTGGTGTCGCCCGGAGCCAGGGCAAGCGAAACAGCGCAAGAATGGCGTGGATGTCGTCCTCATACAGACGCCCGTCGACGAAGCCATTGGCAACCTTGTTGCCGCCGACGGGTTCGGTATGCCGAACCGGAAATTCATCGATCACGGCAAAATCGCCCGGCCCTTCGGCGACGAGATTGCACCAGACGAGGTCGATGCCGCTTTCGTATCCTAAGGCGTAGAGCGGTGCGATCCGCTCGAGAATGTCATGCCGGAAAACCGGACACATCATCTCCACGAAGTTGAGATACCGCAGGGCATATCGCTTCTGCTGTAGCAGGCAGGCATAGGTGAAATGACTATCCCATGTCAGCGCCGGTTGCGCGATCTTGAGATTATACTGATCACAGCGCAAAAAAATTCCACTTATGGAGGAAGGAGTCGCGCTAATATCATCATCAAAGAAGCAGATGTATTTATATCGACCAAGAAACTCCGCGTGTTCACGCAAAAGCCCATCGTAGCCGGCGACCTTGCTACCGGATCGATACTCGAAATAGACGCCATCGCCCGCGATAGCGGGCAAGCTGGTATCGTAGCTGCTTAAAAAGACATCGTAATTTCTATCCGCACTCGCAGCCAGCCACTGCGCGTGAAGACTTTTCGGCCCTATCCGAGCAACCAAGAGATATTTACGAGGTCTCTTCTCCAGGCCGTCCTCTGTACCGTTCCTCGTCATTGCTCCAGTCTCCCGCTAAGCTTCCAAGGGTTCGGTGAACTTCGGAACCACGCAAGTTAAAAGGCCAGATTTAATCAATATATCCTTCCATTAAGAGGGATATAGAAGATATACCTGCAATTAATATTGGTTTTATATTTCAACAAAACCCGAAGAGCGCATAATTTAACGCCCTCTTCGCCCCGGCATATGCCTAGTTTTCATGCTCCCTATAGCATACCGACACCTTGGGAAGCCAAGTCCAACTTTGGTATATGGCGGTACTACTGATGGCAGCGCGCACTAGGTCTCGGCATGAGCTCCAGGGACCCAGATTAGGCATGCCCCCTGCCATTTGGCCCTGGCCGCGGGTTCAGACGCTCGTGGGAGCATTCGAATGGATACAACCATGCGTTCCCCCGACTGCTCCGTTCTGAAGCCATCACGCCTTGCGGGCGGAAGAGGCATGCACCATATGCATCCAGTGGCCACCCGTTAGGTCAATTTTGACGATTTTTTAACAATGGCAACTTTGCGACATGCAAAAATTGCATGCTCGTTGTGCGGTGCAGCATCTACCTCATTCGACGAAAAGGCTGCATATAGAGAATGTGAACGGCGTTGAGGAATTCGCTTCAACGCAGGTTCGCAGAAGAGGAACCTTATCATGTTGTTCGCAGCTTTGATCGAACGTGTCCGTATCTGGCGCCGTGAGCGCGAGACGCTGGCCGAGCTCAGGCGCTTGAACGTACGCGATTTGGCCGACATCGGTATCAACCCTGCCGACGTTCGCGCTATCGCGCGTCAGGCTGCCCGCGCCTAATCACGCAGGTGATGACCAATGGGCTGTTCAGCTCATTGGTACAGTTTCGACGATCCACCAGCGCGTTCATCTTTTGCAGTGGAAAGTCGTATCGTTTCTGTCGGCTGAAGCGTTTTGCGATTTGGTAGTCCCGCCAAGAATCGCAAGGACGCGTCGAAATGATTGAGAGCAAACAAGCGTTTCCGTCTAAACACGCTTTGCTCTAGCTATGTCGGCCGACAATCGGGCAGCGATTTCATCGCGCCTAAACGGGAAGTGGTGGGTGCCCGCCTTGCTGGAACAGGGCCAAGCGCCACATAGCCGCCCCCTCAGGGCGGCTTTTTGTTATGCTGGTGCTTCAATCATGAGGCCCGATGGTCTAAAAGCCGGGCATGACAATCACCCCCGTTCATATCATCGGCGGCGGCCTCGCCGGTTCCGAAGCCGCATGGCAGATCGCCCAGGCAGGCGTGCCCGTCATCCTGCACGAGATGCGCCCCGTTCAGCCGACCGAGGTCCATAAGACCACGGACTTCGCCGAGCTCGTCTGCTCCAACTCCTTCCGCTCCGACGATGCGCAGACCAATGCCGTCGGCTTGCTTCACGAGGAGATGCGCCGGCTGGATTCCGTGATCATGGCCTGCGCCGACGACCACAAGGTTCCGGCAGGCGGTGCCCTGGCGGTGGACCGAGATGGTTTCTCGGCTGCGGTGACGGAACGCTTGGCATCCCATCCCCTAATCGAGATCCGGCGCGAACATGTCGACGGCCTGCCGCCGGCGGACTGGGACAACGTCATCGTCGCCACCGGTCCCCTCACCTCCAAGCCCCTTGCCGATGCAATCGCAGCCCTGACCGGCGAAACCTCCCTTGCTTTCTTCGATGCGATCGCGCCGATCGTGCATCGCGAATCCATCAACATGGACATCGCCTGGTATCAGTCGCGCTACGACAAGCCGGGTCCGGGCGGCACCGGTGCCGACTATATCAACTGCCCCCTCAGCAAGGAGGAATACGAGGCCTTTCTCGATGCCGTTCTCGCCGGCGACAAGACCGGTTTCAAGGAGTTCGAAGGCACGCCCTATTTCGATGGCTGCCTGCCGATCGAAATCATGGCGGAGCGTGGCCGTGAAACCCTGCGCTTCGGACCACTGAAGCCGGTTGGCCTTACCAACCCGCGCAACCCCAGCGTCAAGCCCCACGCCATCGTGCAACTGCGCCAGGACAATGCGCTCGGCACGCTTTACAACATGGTCGGGTTCCAGACGAAGCTGAAATATGCTGAACAGGTGCAGGTGTTCCGCATGATTCCCGGGCTCGAAAATGCCGAATTCGCTCGCCTTGGCGGGCTACATCGCAACACCTATCTGAACTCACCCGTGCTGCTGGACGCAACGCTTCGCCTGAAAACGCAGCCACGCCTGCGTTTTGCCGGCCAGATCACCGGATGCGAAGGCTATATCGAGAGCGCGAGTGTCGGCCTGATGACGGGCCGCTTTGCCGCCGCCGAGCGCCTGGGTCGACCGGTGGCCACGCCCCCGGCCACCACGGCCCTCGGAGCGCTGCTCAACCACATCACTGGCGGTCACCTCGTCAGCGAGGATGCGGGGCCGCGCTCCTTCCAGCCGATGAATGTCAATTTCGGCCTGTTCCCTCCTCTTGAGGTCTCGCCCAAAGGGGAAGATGGAAAGCGCCTGCGCGGCAGCGAAAAGACTCACGCTAAGAAAAGGGCGATGAGCGCCAGAGCCTTGGAAGCCCTGGAGGGCTGGAAGCGGGCGGTGGCCGGCGAACATCTCTCAGCCTGAGCGTGATCGTATGGTGCCCTTGCGACGGGAAGCTCTACCTGGGTGACTTCCGTCCCGGGACATGAGGCAGGATGGGCACGGGCTCCAGAACGATGTAGCTTGCTATCCGTTCCTGCCCGGCCCACGTCGTGGCGAGAACCGAAGATCCGACCGACGACGTTCACCACCCCGCCTCGTCATTTACAAACAGGATCCTGCCATGCTCCGCCTCCATGGCCTCGCCTCCGCCCTGGCCCTCGTCCTCGTTGCAGGCCCGGTCTGGGCCGCCGACACCTCGTCCGATGCGCCTGCTGCCGCGACCGCGACCGACCTCGCGCCCATCCGGGCCCAGATCAAGGCGGCGGACTACAAATCCGCCATCGCAGCCCTCCAGCCTCTGGCGGACCAGGGTTCGAAGGACCCTGACGTCTACAATCTGCTTGGCTTCAGCCTACGCAAAAGCGGCGACCGCAAGACCGCGCAGACCTTCTATGAGAAGGCGCTTGCCATCGATCCCAACCACAAGGGAACCCTGGAATATCAGGGCGAGCTCTTCGTCGAGAACGGCGACATTCCGAAGGCCCAGCAAAATCTCGCGGCGCTGGTCAAGCTCTGCCCCAATGGCTGCGAGGAGCGTGAAGACCTCGAAAAGGCGCTGACACAGGCTGCCAAGCCGAAATAACTCGCCGCAACGTTACGACTGTTTTCGACTGGAGAAAGTGCGATTTCTTCGAACCGCACTTCTCTCCATGTCTTTGTTCTGACGTATTTTCTTAATCGAAAAGTCCATCAACTTTTCTGGAAAACGCTCTAGCGCAGCCGGCGTGAGAAACGCCACAGATGCCATTGACTGCGCCATTGCGGTAATTCGGCTTCATGGCGGAACCAGTCAAAACCCGGGCGGGTCATCCGCTTGAGCAAGGGCCTGACCAGCGCAAGGCCGATATAGGCGGGTGCCGCCGCACTGGGCACGGCAGGCAGCAATTGCTCCGCTGCGTCCAGATGATGCAGCGCTGCCCCAGCGAGCTCACCGAACATCGCGCGCATCTCGCCGGTGCTGCGTCCATTCAACAGATCTTCGCGAGCTGTGCCGTGCTTGAGGGCAAGATCGGCCGGCACGAAGATCTGCCCCCGGGCCGCGTGCCGGGCAGCCTGTTTCATCAGGCAGGCTATGCCATAGGCCACGCCGGCGTGCCCGGCGAGATCGGCACTGCCGGCATCGCCGCCATCGGCAAGAATGAGACTGGCCAGGCGAAACAGACTTGAATAGGTCTCGCCGCAATAGCCTTCCAAATCGGTGATGCTCTGCAGCAGATCGTCATAGAGATCATGCGTGTGGGCGTCGATCAGGGTCACAAGAGCGGAAACCGGCAGGTGGTAGCGATCAATCGCGGCCATCAGTTCGGAGGCAACGGGATGCCCCGATATCTGCCCCCTCGCCTGCCCCTCCAGCAGGTCCCGCCACCATTGCAGGCGGACTTCGCCGGGGAGCGGCTCCGACACCATATCCCTCACGCGTTCGATCTCGCTGTTGAAGGCATAGAGCGCATTCAGGGCGCGTCGGTGCTCGGCGGGCGCAAACAGGTTGGCGAGCCAGCGATTGCGATCGTGCTCGCGCAGCAGACTCTCGCAATAAGCCTGGTTGCTCATGCTGATATTGGAATTGGCCAGGGAACCGGTTTGGCGAGCGGCGCTCATGACAAGATGCTCATGGCACGGCGATCAGGGCGGCGGCGATGCGCCGGTCCTCGGCCAGCAGAACGTTCCAGGTGCGGATCGCTGCGCCGGTCGGCATGGCGTCGACGACGATCTTGAGATCGCGAAAACGCCAGCGCAGCGCCTCGGGGAAAAAAGCCACATCAGGGCCGGTGCCGACGAGCAGGATCTCGATGGCATCGGCTTCCGCAAAAACCGGCTCGAATGCTTCAGCCGAGAATTGAGCAACACTTGTCACCGACCACGCATGCATGCCCGAGGGCAGGCAAAGAAGCGAACCGCGATGCGACATCTCCGCAAAACGGAACCCGCCGGCGCCATAGGCGTCGATCGGCGCCACGCGTGGCAGGAAGCGCCGTTCGCCTGCGGTCATGGCAGCTTACTCCGGCTTGTTGCCGCCCGCCGTCTCATGGCTGCCCGGACGCAGGCCCAGATAGATCAGGACGGGCGAGGCAATGAAGATCGAGGTGTAAGTGCCGACCAGCACGACGCCGAACAGCATGGTGGCGGTGAAGCTGTGAATGGCGTGCCCCCCGAACAGGAGCAGGGCCAGCAACGCCAGTGCCACGGTGACGTGGGTGATCACCGAGCGCGACAGCGTGGCGTTGATAGACTCGTCCAGCAGTTCATCCATCGGCTTCTTCTTGTACTTGCGCAAGAGCTCGCGGATGCGGTCGTAGATCACCACGGTGTCGTTGAGTGAATAGCCAAGGATGGTCAGCAAGGCGGCGACACTGGTGAGGTCGAAGTCGATCTGCGTCACCGACATGAAGCCGATGGTCAGCACGATGTCGTGCATGTTGGCGATCATGGCGCCGACGGCAAACTGCCAATCGAAGCGGAACCATAGATAGATCAGAATGCCCAGAATGGCGACGAAGATGCCGACGATGCCGACCGTCACCAGTTCCTGCGAAACGCTCGGCCCGATGATCTGTGTCTGATCGTCCTTGCCGGGAACATAGTCGGGAGCCAGCGTCTGCTTGACCTTCTCCGCAACGGCATTCTGTGCCGCGTCGCCGCCCGGCTGCAGGGCGATGCGCATCAGCACCTGTCCCTTGTCGCCGAAACTCTGAATCTGGACCTCACCCAATCCGAGCGGCGCCAGCTTGTCGCGAATGGCCTGCACGTCGGCCTGCCCGGATTGAGCCGTGACGCCGAGGGCGATGCCGCCCTTGAAATCGATACCGTAATTCAGGCCATGGGTGAAGAAGAGCACCAGAGCCAAGATCGACAACACCGCCGAAATCGGAAAGCTGATACGCCGGAACCGAATGAAGCCGAAGCTGGTGTTGTCGGGAACAATGCGAAGATGGCGCACCGCGCTCACTCCATCAATCTATCAAATCGGGATGGAGCGAGGCTTGACCCCGCGATACCACCAGGAAACCAACAGGCGCGTGACCGTGAAGGCGGTGAACACCGTCGTGATGATGCCGATCCCCAGCGTCACCGCGAACCCTTTCACGGCGCCGGTACCGACAAAATACAGCACGGCGGCGGCAATGAAGGTGGTGATGTTGGAATCAAGGATGGTCGCCAGCGCCCGGGCAAAGCCAGCGTCGAGCGACATCAAAACGGTTCGTCCGGCACGCACCTCCTCGCGTATGCGCTCATAGATCAGCACGTTGGAGTCGACTGCGATGCCGACTGTCAGCACGATGCCGGCGATACCCGGCAAGGTCAGCGTCGCCCCGAGCAGGGACAGGATGCCGAAGATCATGCCGACATTGAGCGCCACGGCGATGGACGCGATGATACCGAACAGGCCGTAGCTGGCGATCATGAAGCCGACGACCAGGATTGAGCCGACTAGGGCAGCCATCTCACCGGCGCGAATGGCGGCCTGGCCGAGGCCTGGACCAACCGTCTGCTCCTGAATCACCGTCATGGGCGCGGGCAAGGCACCCGAACGCAGAAGCAGCGCCAGATCCTGGGCCTGCTGCGTGGTGAAATTGCCGGAGATCTGGCCCGAACCACCAGTGATCGGCTCGCGAATGACCGGTGCCGACAAGACCTTGCCGTCGAGCACGATGGCGAAGGGCTTGTTGACATTCTCCGTGGTGACGCGGCCGAACTGGCGCGCGCCATTGGTGTTGAAGCGGAAGGAGACCACCGGCTCGCGCGTGTTCTGGTCGAAGCTTGCTTGGGCGTCGGTCAGTTCGTCGCCGGCGACCATCACCTGGTCTTCGATCAGATAGTTCTGGCCGCCATCCGACGATGGCAGAACCGTGGAACCGACCGGCGGGCGAGAACGCATGGCCTGATCGACCGGCATGCTCAGATCCACCAGGCGAAATTCGAGCTTGGCTGTTTGGCCGAGAAGGTCCTTGAAACGGTCGGGATTCTCCAGGCCGGGCAATTGCACCACGATACGATCTTCGCCCTGGCGCTGAATGACGGGCTCGACCACGCCGGAGCCGTTGATACGGTTGCCGATAATCTCCACCGCCCGCACCATGATGCGGTTCATGCGGTCACGCAGGCCTTCATCGGTCAGCGTGGCGCCGATCTGGCCTGGGGTGGTCGAGGCAATCGTGGCCGTCCGGTTGCCGGTGCCGAAAAGGTTGCCGTCGGCGGGATTGCCCAGCACTTGCAGGAGTTGCACGGCCTTCTCGGTATCGGCCGGATTGGGCAGCGTCACCACAATGCCGCGCCCCTGCAAAGCAGCCTGGCTACGGATCTTGTTGTCGTTCAGGATCTGGCGCGCCTGCGAACGCAGGCTGGCGACCTGTTCCTTGACCACGGCATTCTTGTCGATCTCGAGCAGGAAGTAGGATCCGCCCTGGAGATCGAGGCCCAGCGTCAGCGTCTTGTGC
This sequence comes from Labrys sp. F242, assembly GCF_057813875.1. Lineage (NCBI taxonomy): Bacteria > Pseudomonadati > Pseudomonadota > Alphaproteobacteria > Hyphomicrobiales > Xanthobacteraceae > Labrys > Labrys sp. F242. The sequence continues at coordinate 1,997,752 of NZ_JBVASG010000001.1, forward strand.
GGCAGCCAGGACGGCATCGCCTTCACCCAGCTCTCCGGCATCAGATTGGGTACGGCCAGCCACAGGCCGATCAGCAAAGTCAGGAGAACCGAAGCCGTCTTGACGGGAGAAAAATGCAGCATAGCGGAGCGATTCCGAGCCTTGACAGGCTATTCTCAGGACGATCGGGAGATGTAGATTCGCCCCGACCCTATCCTGAGTCTCTTATCGTGTCTTGTGATCGAGACCAAAGAGGGGCGTTGCCCCGCGTGGACCTCAGGCTGCCTCGGCCTTCTTCACCGGCTCGGTCTTGGAGCGGACGGTGACCACCATCTCGCGGATGACCTTCACGCGAACGCCCTCGGCGATCTCCGCCTCGATCTCGGATTCGCCCTCGACAGCCTTGGTCACCTTGCCGACCATGCCGCCCGACATCACAATGGTATCGCCACGACGGATTGCCTTGAGCAGAGCGGCCTGTTCTTTCGCCTTGCGCTGCTGCGGGCGGATCAGCAGGAAATAGAAGATCACGAACATCGCGATCGGCAACAGCAACGTGCCACCGAGACTGGAGAACAGATCGCCGCCGCCCTGGGCTGCCTGGGCAAAGGCTGGAGTCGTGAACATTGGATCGCCTCTCAAGAGAAGCGGCCGGGACAGCCCAGCCGCGAATTCGCGCGGAATATAGTGAACCAGCCACCGAAAGCAAACAGAACGCCACTTTTGCCCAGCACATGACGAAAAATTCATGCCTTCCGATGTGGGAAACCGCCAATCGGGCCAACATGATGGGCTGTCGGGAGGACTACGGATAGCGACAGGGAATCGCCTGTCTCCTCACAAGTCGGCTCCACGCACGCCTCGGCTTGCCCGTGGCCCCCTTGGGTGACCCACCGGCACTGGGCGCACATGCAAAACGGAAGGCAGGCGCGGCATGCCGCCGCTTTTCAGCGCCTCTCAGGCGCGTTAGAGACGAAGGGCTCACCCACAAGTTCATCTCATTTGGTTGCCATGACTGACTTTTCATCCAGCGAATTGCCGCAATTGCTCGCCCGTATCGCCGACGCCCTGGAGCGGCTGGCTCCACCGGCCGCCATCAAGGCCGACTTCGATGCTGCAGAAGCCTTCATCTGGCAGGCCGGCGAAAAATATCTGCAACCTGTACCGAAGGTGAACAGGGTCGCGATGCCGTTGCTCAAGGGCATCGATCTGGTGCGCGACCTCCTGGTCGACAACACCGAGCGCTTCGCAAACGGGCTGCCCGCCAACAACGCTTTGCTCTGGGGCGCGCGCGGCATGGGCAAGTCGTCGCTGGTGAAGGCCGCGCATGCCGACATCAACGCCAAGATCGGTGGCACCCTGAAGCTGATCGAGATCCACCGCGAGGATATCGATAGTCTGCCCGAGTTGATGAATCTCACCCGCAAGGCCCCCTATCGCTTCATCGTCTTTTGCGACGATCTCTCCTTCGACAGCGACGACACCTCCTACAAATCGCTCAAGGCGGCGCTGGAAGGCGGTGTCGAGGGGCGGCCGGACAATCTCATCTTCTATGCGACCTCGAACCGGCGTCATCTGATGCCGCGCGACATGATCGACAATGAGCGCTCGACTGCGATCAATCCAGGCGAGGCGGTGGAGGAAAAGGTGTCGCTCTCCGACCGTTTCGGCCTGTGGCTCGGTTTCCATCGCTGCAGCCAGGACGATTTTCTCGACATGGTCTATGGTTATGCCGATCATTTCGGCCTCGATCACGATCGAGACACCATGCGGGCCGAGGCCCTGGAATGGGCGACGACCCGTGGTGCCCGGTCAGGCCGCACGGCCTGGCAATATGTGCAGGATCTCGCAGGCCGGCTGGGCAAGACGCTGAACTGAGCCAGGTCCGCGTGTTCAATAAAAAGTGGCCCGGACATCGCTGCCGGGCCACTCGAGCTGCTTCGGGGTCTCGCGGAGAAGCAGATTCTGTTATCAGGTGCCGGAAAGATAGCGGGTCGGATCGACCGGCGCGGCACCCTTGCGTACTTCGAACAACACTTGCGGCGAGGTCACGTTGCCGGTCTGACCTGCGGTCGCAATGGTCTGGCCACGCCTGACACTTTCACCCTTCTTGACGTCGAGCTGCTTGGCATGGCCATAAGCCGTGACATAGCCGTTGGCATGGCGGATGAGGATCAGGTTGCCATAGCCTTTCAGCTCACTGCCGGCATAGGCGACCACACCATCCTCGGCAGCCTTCACTTCGGTTCCTTCAGGCACCGAGATGTTGATACCGTCGCTGTTGCGGCCGAAATTCTGGATGATCCGCCCCTTCACCGGCCAGCGGAACTCCGGATTGCCCGGGGTGGCGGCATTGGCATCCTTCGGCAGTTCGGCGGCCGGAGCTGCCGGCTGAGATGCACTCGCGGCAGGCGAGATCGTCCCGGTTGCAACCGGCGCGGGCTGGCTGGCCTCGGCGGGCTTGACCGGCTTGGCGACAGCCACCTGCGCAGGTTTGTTGGCCAGCGCCTTCTGCTTGGCGGCAGCAAGCTTCTCCGCCTTGAGCTTGTTCGCCTTGGCCGCATCGACCGGCTTGGCCGCCGCCACCTGGGCGGGCTTGGCCTTGACATCGACGGGGGCGACCCTTGCAGTCTGAACGGGTTTGACCGTTACTGGCTTGACGGTCGCAGTCCTGACGGGCTGGGCATGCGGCGCAGCAACCTGCATCGCTTCGGCGGCAATCGACTTCGCCTGGGTCTTGGCCGTCCTCACCGGCGCCGGATTGGCCGCCCGCGCGGCCTGTACCGGCTTGGGAGCCGCCACGGGCCTGGGCTGCACGGCGGCCGCCACCGGCACGTCACGCGGCGGGCGGTTGTCGACCACGGCCTCTGCAGCCGGAGCCGGCGCAGCAGCGTGGGCCGTTCCGCGCACGACCAGCTTCTGGCCGATCTTGACGCTCATCCATTCGTCGATGCCATTCTCCTTGGCCAGACGCGGGCGCGTCGTGCCGTAGGCTTTGGCGATCGACGTCAGCGTCTCGCCCGGCTTGACGACATGGACGCCGGAAGCGGCGGCGGCGGGCTTCGGCTTGGCTCCCGCAGCCGGCGTGGTGGCGACCGGCCGGACCTTGACTTCGCCGACGCTGCCCCGAGAAGTTTCGGGCACGTCTCCCGGATAGGGCTGCTCAGCGGTCGCGGCCACCGTCGTCACCGCGGTGTTGCCGTTCTGAGCCGCGTTGTACACGGGAATGATCACCTGCTGGCCGGGCGTCAGCGAGCGAGAGGTCAGGCCGTTGACCTTCATGATCGCGTCGGAAGGCACACCATAGCGGTTGGAGAGCGTATTGATGGTCTCACCCGCCGCGGCGGTAACCGGCGTGCCGCCCGTGGCAGTCCAGCCACCGGCCTTGAAACCGCCGATCTGCGGAGCGGGCGTCGAGATCGCCCCCGTCACGATGGGCTGCTCGCCACGAGCCAGTCGATATTGCGTCGACGGCGCGCTACGCTGTGCGACGGCGCCGACCGGCGGCAGCGGCTGCGAAGCGACCACGCCGGCCGCCGGCACCGTGTTGACGGCATAGTTGGAATTGCCATAGCGCGGCGCGGCCTTGGTAGGCTGTGCCTGGGCATAGGCCAACTGATTGTCACCCGAGTTGAACGGGTTCGAGAAGGGGTTCTGGGCGAACCTCGAAGTGTCGCTGCAGCTTGCTGCGAGGCCAGCCACCAGGGCGATCACGGCGACGCGCGACAAGTGGCGCGAACGGATCAATTCGATCGGAAAACGCATAGGACGTTCACACCCACGCTTGAGAAGAACACGGGGTAATTAAGCCTCTATTGGGGTAAACAACGCCTTAAGAGCCGGACTCAATTTGGACAAAATCCGGAAACGGCTCCGATTGCGGCGGGCTGAGAAACTCAGATCGTCCGCTCCTCATGCCCTTGAGTCCACTGCGTTTTCCAGTCGATCAGCCGGTCTGCCGACCGGTCCCCGACTGGGCGGGGATGATTAAGAGCGGGGATCGCCCCCGCCCCATGCGTTAAAGTCGTGCCACGTCGGTTTTCGCAGGGAATCAGCATGGCCAGCGCGACTCGCAAGCAGCCTCAGCGCGTCCATTCCAGGCGCAAATCCTCAGCGCGGCGAATACCGCCATGGCCCTCGACCTTCAATTTGCCGACGAGCTTGGCCTGCGGAATCCGGTTGACGAGCGCCGCCAGTCCTTCTTCCAGTTCGGCCTTTGCCAGGGCCTCGCCGAGACAACGATGCGCACCGCCACCGAAAACATAATGCCAGCGCGTGTGATCCGTTCGCCTGATGTCGAATCGATCCGGCTCGCCGAACACCTCCGGATCCCGCAGGGCCGACATGGTGGAAAGCATCAGCAACGATCCCGGTGCCAATTTTTGACCGCCTATCTCGATCTCCTCGAGCACAAGCCGTGGCAGCGACGCGACCGAGGGTTCGAATCGCAGCGCTTCGGAGACCGCACCGGGGATGAGGCTGGGATCGGCGCACACCGACTGCCATTGTTCAGGGTGCTCGAGCAGAAGCGCGGCCTGGATCGCCATCGAGGCCCGCGTGGTATCACTGCCGCCCAAGACCACGATGATGATCTGCATGATCGCCTCGAGCGGCGTCATCTCGGGGTTCTCGTCGATGGCGGTGATATAATCGGAAAGGAAATCGCCGCGAGGGTTCTGACGGCGCTCTGCCACCAGTTCATACATGTAGTCCGTCATCTGACGGCAGGCATCCTCGAGGTCGGGAATGTCCTTTTCCGTCCAGGAGGTACCCAGGCTGCGAGCGATGACATAGATCCACTGCGCGAATTTTGGGATGTCGGCCTCGGGCATCCCCAGAATCGCAGCGACGGTATGGGCGGGAATGATCGCCGAATAATCCTCGAACAGATCCAACCCGCCAGCCTCGTAATGCTGGTCGATCAGTTTCTCCGCCATGGCCCGTACCTTGGGGCGGACCTCGGCGACCATCTTGAAGGCGAAGGTCCGCGCCATCGGGCCGCGCCGCCTCCTGTGGGCGGCCCCGTTCGAAAGCAGCATGCATTTGTCGTAAAAATCGAATAGTGGGCCCGAGGTGACGCCCCTCAATTGCAGGAGTTCGGTCTCGATCTGCCGGGTGCGCTCATCGGTCGTGAGGCTGACGACATCCTTGGCACGCAGAATGAAGAGCGGCCCATCGTCCCGTTGGATGAAAGGGGTTTCCGGTCGAAACTTTCTGAACAGGGCGTGGGTGTCCTGATCCAGTTCGGCAATAGTGAATATAGGTATATCTGAATTGATTTGTTGTGCTGCTTGTTCGGTCATCTCAAATCCCCCAACCAACGTGCTGCTCTGACTGACCGGCCAGGGGCGATCTTGAAATCAGACCTGAGTTGCCAGTCCAGCGCCGTCGGAAACCGCCGTATACTGCACGGGATGGAGGTATCCCGCCATACCTCTGCGATCTGAATTTGCTGCGATCCACCAGCGCCGGGACTTCGCCGCTGCGACTGCAATCGGGCGATCGTGGCTTGGCCCGGCAAGAAGAACTGGATTGTCTCGCAGCACCTGCGATGAAGCGCCCGAAAACCAAACCCAGCTCAAGTTCAAGGGTGGTTCAAAGCCGGTCGGCCACGCCCAAGATGATGGACGCGGCACGGATATCCATCAGCGGTGTATAGTGAAAGCCATCGGCATCGCGCGCGATCATGGTCAATTGCTGCTCTTCGCCGGGCGGGCCGATTGGTGCGATCATCCGACCGCCCAGCGCCAGTTGATCCAGCAAGTCCTCGGGCACCTCGCTCATCGCCGCCGTGGTGACGATACGATCGAAGGGAGCCTGTTGGCGCCAGCCGGAACTGCCATCGGCGACCATCATGGTGACGTTGAGGATGGTAACGGCCCGCAGCCTCTCCTCTGCCTCGGTGACCAGGGTGCGCCAACGATCGAGGGTCAGGACGCGCTTGGCCAGACGGCCGAGCACCGCGGTCAGATAGCCAGAGCCCGTGCCGATCTCCAGCACGCGATGCAGCGGTTCGACGTCCAAGCGCTCGGCAATGGTCGCAGCGAGCACCGGCGGCGTGATGGTCTGGCCGCACTGGATGGGAAGGCTGAGATCGCGCCAGGCGTATTCGGCGAATTCAGGCAGCACGAAAACCGGGCGTGGCAGGGTGGAAACGGCATTCAGCACCTTCTGGTCCGTCAACCCGTGGCGGCGCAGGCGCAGGATGAAGGCCATCATCTCCTGGGCATGCTCGTCGTCAGGATTCACAAAAGACTGATAGTCCGTCATATTGTCCGTCATGATGTCGGTCTTGGCACCGTTTCAAAGGTATCCGAAAGGCGTTGCAGAGCAGGCACGTCGGTCAGATTGAGATGAAGGGGCGTCACAGAAATACGCTTGTTGAAGAGAGCGGCAAGATCCGTGCCCTCGAGCCGGGGCGGCGTTTCCCGGCGCGGCGCCAGCCAATAATAGGGGCCGCCACGAAAATCCTCTCGCTCGACCACATCGACCAGGGCGACATCGCGCTGCCCCTGGATGGTGACGGCAACGCCAGCGACCTCCTCGGGCTCGCAATCGGGAAAATTGACGTTGAACAAGGTTCCCTTGGCGAAACCATGGGCCAGCAGTTTGCGGATCACGCCGGGCGCATGCTGCTCGGCGCAATGCCAGCGCATGCCGTCCCTGCCCCCGATGCCATAGGCCTGGCTGAGCGCGATCGACGGAACCCCAAGAACGGTGCCCTCCATCGCCGCCGCCACGGTGCCGGAATAGGTAACGTCTTCGGCGACGTTCTGGCCCCGATTGACGCCGGACAGCACGAGGTCGGGCTGCTGGCCCTTGAGCAGATGCTGCACACCCATCAGCACGCAATCGGTCGGCGTGCCGCTGACGGCATAGCGCTTTTCCTCGATCCGCCGCAGACGCAGCGGCATGCTGAGCGACAGGGAATGGGACACGCCGGACTGATCCGTCTCTGGCGCCACGACGATCACGTCGTCGCTCAGGCTGCGGGCGATCCTTTCGAGGGAAACCAGGCCGGGCGCATGGATGCCGTCATCATTGGTAATCAGAACTCGCATCCACCGTCCGTCCTTGTTTCACTAAATCGACACCAAAGCGTTTTGCGATGAGATGAAATCATCTCGAATCGCAAAGACGCGTCGAAACGCGCTTTGCTTCAGTGTGCCACAGGAAAAGGAGCTCCGGCGAGAGTTTGTCATACGCAATCCCCTGCTGTTGCAGAAATCCCTGCAGAAACAAATGATTACTTCACCCTCCTTGATTCTGGAATCAAGGAGGGTGTGACAAGGTACGGCAAGATCGAGGCTTATTGTCTCTCGATCCGGCGCAGGCCGCCCATATAGGGGACGAGAACCTCCGGAACCGTGATGGAACCGTCCTCGTTCTGATAATTCTCCATCACCGCCACGAGAGCACGGCCGACCGCAACGCCCGAACCGTTCAGCGTATGCACGAAACGCGGGGCGCCTCCAGATTTCGGCCGGGTCCGGGCGTTCATGCGACGCGCCTGGAAATCGCCACAGACCGAGCAGGAGGAGATTTCACGAAACAGCCCCTGCCCCGGTAGCCAGACCTCGATGTCATAGGTCTTCTGCGAGGCAAAACCCATGTCGCCGGTGCACAGCGTCATCACGCGGTAATGCAGGTCCAGGCCCTTCAACACGGCCTCGGCGCAAGCGAGCATGCGCTCGTGCTCGTCCCGGCTCTTTTCAGGAGCCGTGATCGAGACGAGTTCGACCTTCTGGAATTGGTGCTGGCGGATCATGCCACGGGTATCCCGCCCCGCAGCGCCAGCTTCCGCACGGAAGCAGTGAGTCAGCGCAGTATAGCGCAACGGCAGCTCTTCCTCGGCGGTGATGGCATCGCGCACGAGATTGGTCAGCGAAACCTCGGCCGTCGGAATCAGCCAGAAATCGCCGGGCTGCACGCGGAACTGATCCTCCGCGAATTTCGGCAGCTGAGCGGTGCCAATCATGGCATCGTCACGCACCAGCAAGGGCGCGGCGACCTCGGTATAGCCGTGCTCGCCGGTGTGCTTGTCGATGAAATACTGGCCTAGCGCCCGCTCAAGCCGAGCCAGGCCCTTCTGCAGCACCACGAAGCGGGAGCCGGAGAGCTTGGCGGCGATCTCGAAATCCATCAGGCCGAGAGCTTCGCCCAATTCGAAATGCTCTTTAGGGGCAAAAGTATAGGCGCGCGCCACGCCGTGGCGGTGGCGTTCGACATTGGCATGCTCGTCCGCGCCGAAAGGGACCTCGTCGAGCGGCAGATTCGGGATCGAGATGAGCTGGTCGTAGAGAGCCTTGTCGGCGCCGCGCAGCGCCTCCTCGTCAGCCGGCATCGAGGCCTTGAGCGCGTTGACCTCCGCCATCAAGGCCTGTGCCTTGGCTTCGTCCTTGGATTGCTTGGCCGCGCCGATCTCCTTGGAAGCAGCGTTGCGGCGCTCCTGGGAAGCCTGCAGCCGGGCAACGAGCGCCCGGCGGCTCTCGTCGAGCTCGAGTATGGTGGCGGCCAGCGGCTCAAGCCCTCTGCGAACCCGGCCCTGGTCGAAGAGACCCGAATTCTCGCGGATCCACTTCACATCATACATGAGATCAACTCCAGAACGGACGTCAGGACACCGACGGGCTATTCCGAAGTCTGCGTATCGCTTTCCGCGCGCTTCTTCTCAACCCACCGGACCGAATAGATCGAGAGTTCGTAAAGGAGCACGCCCGGCACGGCAAGCGCGATCATGCTCCACGGGTCGGGCGGCGCCAGCACGGCCGAAATTGCGGTGACGATGACGATGGCATAGCGCCGCTTCTCCTTCAGGAAGGTCGAATCCACGATACCGATCCGCCCCAACAGGGTCAGCACCACCGGCAGCTGAAAGACGACGCCGAAGGCAAAAATCAGGTTCATCAACAGGGATAGATACCCCTCCACCGTCGCCAGCAATTCGATCGTGGCGATGCCGCTGCCGCCGAGCTGCTGCATGCCCAGCGCAAAATGCATCACCGCCGGCATTGCGATGAAGTAGACCAGCAACCCGCCCAGGAAGAAGAACAGAGGCGTGGCGATCAGATAGGGCACGAAAATGTTTCGCTCGTGCCGGTAGAGACCGGGGGCGATGAAGCGATAGATCTGGATGGCGAAGAAGGGGAAGCCGATGAAAGCGGCCGTAAAAAAAGCCACCCGGATCTGAGTAAAAAGAAAGTCGAGAGGACCGTTGTAGATCAGCTTGACCGGATTGCCGGCCGCCGCCCACTCGTAGGGCCACAACAAGAAGAGATAGATCGATTTGGAAACCGCGAAGGCGCCGATGAACAGAACGATGAAGGCAATGCCCGATTTCATCAGGCGCGTGCGCAGTTCGATCAAGTGATCGAGCAGCGGCGCCTTGGAGGCGTCGATTTCGTCTTCGGTCATCTTAGGATTTGAACGCTGCGAGAGGGGCGAAGGCGGAAGGGATTTCGACGCCGACGAGTTTGGAGGCCAAAGGCGAAGAGCTGGGGCCGGCGATGGAAGGTTCGCTCGCTGTGGCATCCAGGACGGGCGCAATCGCAGCCGGGCTGAGAGGCGGCTCCGAATCGAAGACGGAGGACTTCAGGGCATTGCGAGCGAGGCCCGCGGGACTGCCAATGCTACTCAAGGTTGCCGCCGATTGGCGCAGCGTGTCGAATTCCTTTTTGACATCCTCGAGATTGGCTTCCTTGAGGGCTTCGTTGAACTGGCCTTGAAACTCGCCAGCCATCCGTCGCAACTTGTTCACGCCTCGACCGAGGGAGCGCATCGTGCTGGGCAGTTCCTTGGGGCCAATGACCACGACAGCCACCGCGCCCACGATCAGGATATGGCTCCAGCTGATATCAAACATGCAACGCTCGGTCTGGCGAAACGAAACGCTCCGCGCACATACGCGGAGCCTAAAAAGACCCAGTCTTCAGGTCGACCTCACCGGCGCAAACCGCGCCGGCTCAGCCTACCTTGGTCTGCTCGGTCGGATTGACGGTCGTGCCGGCCTGGGTGTCGATCGTCTTCACAGGCTGCTGGGCAGCAGCCGGTTCGTCGTCGGCCATACCCTTCTTGAAGGATTTGATGCCCTTGGCAACGTCACCCATCAAGTCCGAAATCTTGCCACGTCCACCAAACAGGACGAGTACGACGACAGCCAGAATGATCCAGTGCGTAATACCCCATGTACCCATGACACCCTCCAACGCGGCAAAGCCGATCGCAACAACACAACAACGGCGCCGCACGCGACCCGATGATCCCACTGGAATCTAGGCGGGCTTAACGGCAAAAACAAGAACGTTCGCCGTTCTTACTCAACCTTCATGTTCGGGTTCCGGTTCCGGAAATGCGAAAGAGAGGTCGGCAGTCTCCAGAGGCTCCTCGTCCGGCGTCAACGCACTGTCATCATTGGGCATGGGCACGCTGAAGCCGGGCGGCAGGCGGCCATCGAGCAAGCCCGCGCCCTTGAGTTCATCGAGCCCCGGCAGATCACCAACGCCATCCAGGCCGAAATGCTCCAGAAATGCGGGCGTGGTGCCATAAGTCACCGGCCGTCCCGGCGCACGCCGCCGCCCGCGCAGGCGCACCCAGCCGGTCTCCAGCAACACGTCAAGGGTGCCCTTGGAGATCGAGACCGAGCGGATATCCTCGATCTCGGCACGGGTTACCGGCTGGTGATAGGCGATGATCGCCAAGGTCTCCATCGCCGCCCGCGACAATTTGCGCGTCTCATAGGCATCACGCGACAGGATCCAGGCGAGGTCGTCGGCGGTGCGGAAAGCCCAACGCCCCCCCAGCCTGACCAGATTGACACCACGCGTGGCATAGTCGGCCTGCAGGGTGCCGATGGCAGCGCCGATATCGGCCCCCTCGGGCAGCCGCGACGCCAGCGTCGCCTCGTCCAATGGTTCCGTCGCCGCAAACAGCAAGGCTTCGATCAAGCGCATATGCTGCTGCAGATCGGTCTGCTCCGTGCCTTCCGGCTGGAACGATGCAATCTCGCCCAAGGTCTAATCCTTCCCTATGCGGGCCGCGCCACGAAATTGAGCGCTTACCTGCATGGCCTGCCAACACCAGTCTGCCCCCGACGGAGTGGCCGTCACCCGCCCTGCCTCCAAGGCCAGAAACTCCGCAAGCGCTTGAAATTCTGCAGATTCCTCCTGATCGAGCCATGGTTCGATCAGGAGGAATCTGCTTGCCCAGCATCACCACGCGAGCGCAGATAGATCGGCGAGAAGGGAGTAGCCTGGCGCAGATCGAGCTTGCCTTCCTTCACGAGTTCGAGGCTTGCAGAGAAGCTAGAGGCCCGAACCGTAGCCCTTGTCGAGGGCTCGGCCAGATAGTCCACCAGAAATTCGTCGAGACTGAGCCAGTCCGCCGCCGGGCCGATCAACGATTCCAGCAATTCGCGTGCTTCGGACAGCGTCCAGACATTGCGCTCGGGCAATTTGACATAGCCGACCATCGCCCGCTGGCGCTGCTGGGCATAGGCGCAGAGCAGATCGTGCAGCGTCGCCTCGAATCGCCCGTGATTGTTGAGCCGGATGCCCTCGGGCATGCCTCGCTTGAACACGTCGCGGCCAAGCACGGCCCGCTCCTGCAACTGGGCGGCGGCATTGCGCATGGCTTCCAGGCGCTGCAGGCGGAAGGCAAGGGCCGCGGCCAATTCCGCTGCTGGAGGCTCCTCGCCCCTTGGCGATTCCGGCAGCAGCAGGCGCGACTTGAGATAGGCCAGCCAGGCCGCCATCACCAGATAGTCGGCCGCCAGTTCGAGGCGGACGCGGCGGGCCTCCTCGACGAAGACGAGATATTGCTCGGCAAGGGCGAGGATGGAAATCCGCGTGAGATCGACCTTCTGGCGACGCGCCAATTCGAGCAGCAGATCGAGCGGTCCTTCGAAGCCATCGACATCCACGACGAGCATGGGATCGCTGACCGCCTTATCCGCCCTCACCTCCTCCTCGAATTCATCGCTCATTCAGACCGTCTCTCCGCCGGCGAGCGCCCCAGCCAGCCGTTCACGCGCCTCGTCAATGTCGAGCGGCTCCGGCAAATGCCGGATGCGGGCCAAGGCGGCATCGGCGCGGCGCCGCGCCTTGCCTGCCAAGCTTGGAGCGGCACGCGCCACCCCGATCATTTCATCCATCTTGCCATTGCAATGCAGGCCGAGATCGCAGCCGGCCGAAAAGGCGGCCGCCGCCCGTTGCTCCAATGTTCCTTCGAGAGCCTGCATGGAAAGATCGTCACTCATCAGGAGACCATCATAGCCGATCGCCTTCCTGATCACATTCCGGATCACCTTTCTGGACGTCGTAGCTGGGGATGACGGGTCCAAAGCATTGTAAACCACATGCGCGGTCATCGCAGCGGGCATGTCGGCGAGCATGCGGAAGGGCAGGAAGTCGAGTGATTCGAGTTCGGCTTTGCTCGCCGTCACGATCGGCAGCGAGAGATGGCTGTCGACGCCGGCCCGGCCATGCCCCGGCATATGCTTCATGACGGGCAGCACACCGCCAGCGATCATGCCCTCGGCGGCGGCCCGGCCCAGCGTGCCCACCGTAGTCGCGTCGAGGCCATAGGCCCGGTCGCCGATCACGTCATGAGCGCCTGGTACGGGAATATCGAGCACGGGCAGACAGTCGACATTGATGCCGACTGCCAGGAGATCGTGCGCGATCAGCCTCGCCGCCAATCGGGTGATCTCGCGGCGCGTCACCGGATCATTGGCGTGGATCTGGCCATAGCGGCGCGCTGCCGGATATTTGGGCCAATGGGGTGCGGTCAGCCGCTGGACCCGCCCCCCCTCCTGGTCCACCAGGACCGGAGCGTCGCGCCCCACTGCGTCGCGCAAGGAAGCCGTCAAGGCCCGCACTTCCTCCGGCGTGCCGACATTGCGCCGGAACAGGATGAAGCCCCACGGATTTGCATCCCGGTAGAAGGCGCGCTCGTCGGACGTGAGCGACAGACCGGAACAACCCAGGATCAGCGCTGATTGGGGCATGGCAGTCTCCTCGTGCAAAGAGCGTTCATGGCTGAACGCTCTTTGCTCTAACTCATTGTTCTGGCGCGTCTTTGCGATTCCAGGTGATTCCGTCAAATCGCAAAACGCTTTGGCTTTCAGAAAAATCTGCAAAGGTCGATCAGGCCAAACTGGATCGGAGCGATCGGAACTCGGCTCCGGTCGCCCCGATCCAGTTTGGCCTGTCGAAAACTCTCAAATCTGCAGTCTCGGAGCGGCCCGCAATCAGTTGCGGGCGATTACGCAGTCACCGCCGGCGGCCTTGAGCTTGCCGCAGAAAGCCGTAGCCTCGGCCGGGGTGGACCAGCCTCCGACACGCACCCGGTAATAAGTGCCGCGATCAGGCAGATCGACCTTGCGGATCGAAGGCTTCATACCGTTCAGCACGGCTGCGAAGCGGCGCTGCAGCGACTGAAAGGCGTTCTGGGCGTCGGCCGGCGTGCGCTGCGACGAAACCTGGACGACATAGCTGCCATTGGCGACCGGGGCAGCGGTCGGAGCCGCCGCCGGGGCAGCCCCAGCGGCTGGCTCGGCCGACGCCACCTGTGCCGGCTTTGGCGCCGGAGGCATATGGCGGGGACGGACCGGCGGCACCGCCGGCGGTGCCGCCGGGGTCTGCGTCGGTTCGACCACCGTGGTGGCGCCGCCATCCTCCTCGCCCGGCAGCGCCTGCGCGGGTGCCTGGTCGTCCGGCAGGGCAGCAGCCGTGCCGGCAGGCACGGTTGCGACCGGGGCAGCCGGTTGACCAGAGCCGCCCTGCACAAGCGGAGCGGCATCGGGGGCCGCGGGAGCGGCCGGCGCCGTCTCGGACGATGGCTGGCCGGCCGGAGGCGTCGGCGCCAGGGCCGAGACATCGAGAGAACGGGTCTGCTGGGCAGGCGGCTCCGCATTGGTGATCGGCGCTTCACCGGTCACCACCGAACTATCCGGCATGATCTTGATGGTCTTCACGCGCCGCGGCTCATCGGGTGCCTGCGCAACCCGGGTTTCCGCAGTGTTGCTGGCCGTCTGGTCGGGCGTCGTAGCCCCCTCGGGATTGGGGAGCACGATGTTGCTGGTGGTCACCGGACGCGTCGCATTGGCGTCGGGCGCCGCCTGAGCCGGCGCTGCCGTCCCTTCCGGACGCGTCGGCACCACCGCAACCGGCTGCTCCTCATGACGCACCAGCCTTTCGTTGGCGACGGAGGCGGTCTGGTTGCTGCGATTGAAGATCTCGTGAGTCGGCTGGCTGGCGGCCGCTGCGTTCTCGGCCGGCTTGATCTTGACCGGATCGGTGCTCGCCTTGATCACCGGCGGCGCGCTGCCGATGCCAGGGATGTCGCTGCCGACGAAGCCGCCCTTCTTCCAGACATAGGCCATACCGCCGCCGATGCTGGCGACAAGAACGAGAGCGGCAAGGCTGACGGCACTGCCGCGTGACTTGCGGCGTGGTACCCGGGCCTCGGCACGCGGCGCCAGATACTCGTCATCGGCGGCCGGAGCATAGCGATCTTCCTCGCCCTCGGGATAGGCCTCGACATAGGGATTGCCGTCGTGGTCGACCCAAACGCCACGTTGTTCGTCATAGACCCATTCGGGCCCTCGCTCTTCACGTTCATCGTCGAAGACATAGGCCTTCGACGAGCGCGTGGCGACATCTCGGTCGTCGTAATATTCGTCCTGATAGGCCTGCGCCTGCTCTGATTGCGCGTGTTTGGTCACGGTTTCGGGATGGCCGTCGCGAACCTCGTGCCCGTTGCGATCATAGCGATCCGTCATGCCCGCCTCCCGCGAACGCAAAACGCCGGCCGCACCATAGGCCTTTGTGTCGCGCCTTTCAGCATAAACATCGTGATCGGCGCCTGTGGTTGCCAGATCTGCCAGCCATTGATCGCTGTTGCTGGCTTGTGCACGGCGATGTTCGGTTTCAATCATGACTCGTTCCTGACCAGGCTGGTCGACCACCGGGGCGATCTGCGGCCAAAGCGGCCGATCTCGTTTCAGCGCATCTCGTCCGGCGCAGAACTGCCGAGCAAGGCGAGTCCAGACTTAAGAACCGTCTCGACCCCGCGCACCAACGCCAAGCGGGCGCCTGTTAACAATCGATCATCATCCCTAATGAAGCGTAAATGCGGAGCACCAAGGCTGCGATAATATTGCTGGTGCAGCCCGTCGGCGAGGCCACACAGGTGCTGGACCACCCTGTAGGGCTCGCACTGCCTGACGGCGAGATCGATCTGGCTTGGATATAGGGCGAGCAGGCGTAGAATCAACCGTGCTCCCTCATCCTCGAAAGCGCGGACATCCCAACGACTGTGGTCGAAATCGACATGCCCCATCCCTTCGTCCCGCTGGCGCAGAGCGCAGCAACGAGCATGGGCATAATGCAGGTGAAAGACGGCATTGGCATGGCTCTGGTCGGCCAAATGGTCGAGATCGAGCACGAGCGGAGCGCCGGCGGGCTGCATCAGCATGCCCAGGCAAGCGGCATCGCGACCGACGACGCCGGCGACCACCGAAAGATCGAGATCGTCTGCAAAGCGGCCCGCCATGGTGGCAGCTTCCCGCCCTTTCACGCCAAGGAATGGTCCGAGCCTGACAACGACATCGGCTTTCTCAGAGCGCGTCCGAAAGCGCCTGTCTGCACGAAAACCGAGATGCTCGATCATGTTGGCCAAGGCGGTGCCGACAGCCTCGCGGCGCGCCGGCGACAAGGGCCTAGTGCTCTGCGGATCCGTGGCGTGAAAGGCGATCGTGGAGAAACCTGCCCCGCCGCGCTCGCTGGCGCCATAGCCGCTACCGGCCTCCAGCACAGCGGCAAGCATCCGTGCCCAGATGGCCGGCGTCAGCGTCAAGTTCAAAAAACCGGGTCCGGCAATGTCGATGGCGCCGACGCCTTCGATGCCATCCAGCGTTTCGGCGAAGAGACCAGCCAGGGTCCGGGATGGCAGTGCCGCCGGCCGGCTCAGTACGAGCGCAGCGTTGCAGGTGAAATCTCCCCGCCCCGACCCGCCTGGCGCTTCGATCTCGATCGAGGCCAGGTCGAGACCAGCCGGCAGACGACCCGCAGCCTGCAACGAGGCGACGGCTCCCTCTACACCGCGCCTGAGCCATTCGATCAGGTCCATGGCGGCGTCAGCGCAGATCCGGCGCCGTTCCGAACAGGCGCCGATGCTCGTTGAGAGCGAAAGTATCGGTCATGCCGGCAATATAGTCGGCGACACGGCGCGCACGTTTGTCCTCCCGAGCGGTTTCCAGCCCTTCGCACCATTCGGCCGGCATCAGGCTGATATCCGCAAACAAGCCATCGAACAGGCGGGTCACCACTTGTGCGGCATGCGAGCGGACGCGCATGACCCGTTCGTGTCGGTACATGTTGGGATAGAGAAAGCCCTTGATACCCTTGTCGGCCTGCGCGACGGACGGCGAAAAGGTGATGAGCATCTTGCCGGCGGCCCGCACGTCCTCGCTCGACCGGTAGAGCCCGGATGTGAAGGCAGCCTTGCCCACGCCGATCACGTCCTCCACCAGCCGGGTGATCACGCGGCGCATCAATTCGTGGGTGGTGCGCCCACGGTCGAGCCCGGGATGTTGCTCGGCAATCTCGGCGAGCAGTTCCCCCGCCAACGCTACCTGCTGCATGTCCGCAAGTTCGAACAGGCCGGCGCGCAGCCCATCATCGATGTCATGTGCGTTGTAGGCGATGTCGTCGGCGATGGCGGCGGCTTGCGCTTCGGCGCTGGCGAAACTCTCGAGTTCGAGATTCTGCTGAGCCTGATATTCCAGGATGGCGACGGGGATGCCCCGTTCGCGATAGCGGGCGACGGGGCTACCATCTGCCCGCAGCAGAGGCCCATTATGCTTCACCAGCCCTTCCAGGGTTTCCCAGGCAAGATTGAGCCCGTCGAACTCGGCATAGCGCCGCTCGAGGCGGGTGACGATGCGCAGAGACTGGGCATTGTGGTCGAAGCCGCCATAGGAACGCATCGCCTCGTCCAGCGCGTCCTCGCCGGTATGGCCGAACGGCGTGTGGCCGAGATCATGAGCCAGTGCCAGTGCCTCGGCGAGATCCTCGTCGAGCGCCAGTGAACGGGCGATCGAACGGGCGATCTGGGCAACCTCGATCGTGTGGGTCAGCCGGGTGCGGTAATGATCGCCCTCATGCGCGACGAAAACCTGGGTCTTGTGCTTGAGGCGGCGGAAGGCGGTGGAGTGGATGATGCGGTCCCGGTCTCGCTGGAAATCGGTCCGCGTCGGTGACTGCGGCTCAGCGAACAGCCGTCCGCGCGATCGAGGCGCCACCGCCCACGGGCCACGAGGGCGGATCACGCAATCGGGTATGTCGAGTTCGGCCATCGCGCCTCACGCCTTGCTTGCGCCTGCATAGAGACTGCCACGGGTCATGGCAAAGCTTCTTTCCGAAGTGGCGGACGTCGCAGCAGCCCACAGGCGTGCCCAGTATCGGCGACCTGCTCTCGATATGCGCGCCATGTCCGAAACGGACGGGAAACCCACACGCCGGGAAGCCGGCCGGCACTCTCGCTGGTGGAACGCTAGCGCCCAGGGCAGTGACATCCCCGGCTTATCGCTCACCGATACGCAGGCCGGGTCGCCGCATAGCCTTCACTGGCAACGAGGAACGCGGCCTATGGCAGGCGCAAGGCCGCTGGCGCTATAATGTCATCGACAACACTGCGGAGCGCATGCCAATTCTTTTCGAGATCGAAGAGCGTTTGGAATCCGGCGGACAAGCCTTGTTCCCCTGCAATCCTAGAGCAAAGTGCGTGCACAATTGAACGCCGATTTGCTTTAACTCTTTGTTTCAGCGCGTCTTTGCGATTTTTGGGAATTCCATCTCATCGCAAAACGCATTAGGAAACGTCGTTTTTCTGGATGCTGCCCATCCGTACCCAGTTCGGCTTCGCTCTTCACGCTACACGATCGAGCATTGAACCTTCGGCCCTTCGCACATATTTTCGGAACAGGACACAAGCAAGTTTGCAGGATGCCATGACCAGCCCCGTTTCCGTAAGCGACCGCGCTGCGCGCCGGATCGCCAAGATCCTTGAGAATGAACCTTCCGGCTCGATGCTGCGCATCAGCGTGGAGGGGGGCGGCTGCTCCGGCTTCCAATACAAATTCGTGTTCGACACCCAACGTCATCACGATGATTTGGCGATCGCCAAGGAAGGCGCCACGGTACTGATCGACGAGATGTCGCAGCACTATATGGAAGGCGCCGAGCTCGATTATGTCGAGGATCTGATCGGTTCCGCCTTCAAGATCAACAACCCGCAGGCCACTGCTGCTTGCGGCTGCGGCACGAGCTTCTCGGTGTAACATGGTGCGTATTGCCAGTTGGAACGTGAACTCCATCCGCCAGAGGCTTCCCCATCTGCTGGGTTGGTTGAAGGACGCCCAACCGGACGTCGTCTGCCTCCAGGAGATCAAATGCGTCGACGAGGCCTTTCCTGCCGCCGACATCGAGGCGCTGGGCTACAATGTCGCCGTCCACGGCCAGAAGACCTTCAATGGCGTGGCAATTCTCTCCAAACACCCGTTCGACGAAGTGAAAACGCGCCTGCCGGGCGACGAGGGTGACGAACAGGCCCGCTATATCGAGGCCGTAATCTCGACCGCTTCGGGAGCGCTGCGCGTCGCTTCGATCTACCTGCCCAACGGCAATCCGGTCGGCACCGAGAAATACCCTTACAAGCTCGGCTGGATGGAGCGCCTCAGGCTGCATATCGGCGGTCTGCTCGCGCTGGAAGAACCCTTCGTGATGGCGGGTGACTACAACATCATTCCGCAGGCGGCCGACGCCAAGAATCCGGCCGAATGGGTGAACGATGCCCTGTTCCTGCTGCAGAGCCGCTCCAAGTTCCGCGAATTACTGGCCTTGGGCCTGACTGATGCCTTCCGGGCCTGCGAGGATGCGCCAGGGCACTACACCTTCTGGGACTATCAGGCCGGCGGCTGGCAAAAGGACAACGGCATTCGCATCGATCATCTGCTGCTGTCGCCGCAAGCCGCCTCGCGCCTCCAGGGCTGCGCCATCGATAAGGCGATGCGCGGGCAGGAAAAGGCTTCCGACCACGTGCCGATTCGCTGCGATCTGGCCCTCTGACGGTCGAAGAGCTCGTCGTCCAGTCGACGACCGGGGCGTCAGCCTCGCTGCTGCGGCGGGTTGAAAGTGGGGAAGTTGAAGCCTGGCCGCCTCTGGCCACGATTCTTGCCGCCCTCGCCGCCATAGCGTCCGCAGAGCTGAGCTCCGGCGCCGGTCTCGGCACAATGGGGCGAGAACACCACCGGCGGCCCGCCCCGGCGCGATCTACTTCCGGGGAAGATGGTGATGGTATCTCCCCGCCGTTTCAGAAGGGGACAACGCCGCTTGCGCTCCTCGTCGATCGAGAGCCCTTTCTGACGCGGACAGACTTCGATGACACCTTCCCAGATGGTGAAGCGTTCATAATTGTTGCTGATTTCAGCGGTGAAATTGGTCCCTCTCACGCCGATGCCGGCGAGCGGCGTCTGGATCCAATAAGCCTTCTTGGCGGAGAGACCGCTGGCAAAGCGAAACACCCCCTTCGACAGGCCGATCACCACATCCCTGGCCTGCCCGCCCGAATAGACGAAACGATCGAGCTTGGCCGATGACGAGGAGCCCAGCGCCAGACGCGTCTGGTCGAGGAATTTGATTTCAAGCGCGCCGGAAGGGCCAGTGCGCACAGTCTCGTCGCGATAGACCGCAATATCGACGCCGAGTTCCCCCGAAACCGTGCCGATGGCGGCGGGGGTGACGCCGACCGTATTGCCCACGGTCTCCGCTGCCGAAGCGGGCATGGCTGCAACCGCGCAGAGGGCGCCTAGTCCCAGGAGACGGAAGGTCAGGAAGCGCGATGAGGGCATGCCGGTAACCCGTTGGAGAGACTGTGGTCGTATCGTTCTTGCCGGGAAGCGGCACCCATTCTCCGGCACCTTCGCCAAGCGCACCGATTTGCAGGTGCCGATGCAATCTTCATCATGACGCATTCGCTTCCACGATCAAGAGGCGAGGGTTTTCGAATCTGCAACCGAATGGCCCGCCCGAAAACATCGAGATTGGGATAAATCACTGGCAGACCGTGCCGAATTACTCCAGTAGTAAGCTTCGGGGCGGAGTGTGAGCGTGACATCGATATGCGGCTGAAGCGCTTCCTGGGATATCCGCTGGTGGTAGCCATACCCCTGCTGATCTTCAGTCTGCTGACCTTGCTGAGCCCGGCCCCGCTGCCTCGGCTGCAGGACATCGTCTTCGATACCTACCAGCGCTGGCACGCGAAAGGCAGGGACCCCGATTCGCCCGTGCGTATCGTGGTGATCGACGAGAAATCCCTCGCCGAGATCGGCCAGTTTCCCTGGCCGCGCAACGTGATTGCCGAACTCACGCGCAAGCTCGCCGATGCCGGAGCCGTCGTTATCGCGTATGATATCCTGTTCAGCGAAGCGGATCAGACCTCGCCTGGATTGCTCGTCAAGAAATTGCCAACCAGCGCCGAACGAGAAGCGTTGGAAAAGGCAATGTCTCCGTCCACTGCCTCCTATGATGTCATGTTCGCCCAGACCATGGAACAGACACCGGTCGTGCTCGGCGTGCTTGGAACCGATGTGGGGGACCCCGTCAAAATCAAGAGCGGATACGGGCAATTGGGGGACGATCCGATCAATTTCGTTCAGGCCTTCCCCGCTGCCAAGATGCCGATTCCCGTGCTGTACGATGCTGCCAGGGGCGCCGGCACCATCAACTGGCTCCCAGATGGCGACAGCGTCATTCGCAAGGTGCCGACTTTCGTCGCCATCGGCGGCAAGATGGCGCCATCCCTGTCGATGGAAACAATTCGCGTCGCCATCGGGGCCGACACTTTCATGGTGCGCTCGTCCAATGCCAGCGGCGCGCCGGCCTTCGGCGTTCAAAGTGGCATCAACACCGTCAAGATCGGTGACGGCGATAGGGCCATCTTCATCGACACGGACAGCAACGGCGAAGTCCGCCTGGTTGCCCGCCGCTCGGAGCCCTCGTCCTGGATCTCGGCTGCTTCCGTGCTGGACGGCACCTTCAATCCTGAGGACGTCAAGGATCACATCATCTTCGTGGGGGCCGTCGCCATCGGCCTGCGCGACCAGAGGACGACCTCTGTCGAACTGGCGCTCCCCGGTGTCGAGGTACACGCACAAATCGTCGAGCAGATTCTCGCCGGCGCCAGCCTGGTGCGGCCAGACTGGATGCGGGGTGTTGAAGCCTTCCTCATCATCGTGCTCGGCGTCCTGCTCGCCTGGATCTTGCGGCGCACCCGCAACATGCCGCTGGTTTCGACCGTTGCAGGCCTCTCCATCCCGATCATGATCGCCTGCTGGAGCTGGATTCTCTATGTGCGGCAGGGCGTGCTGTTCGATGCGGTGATGCCGGGCACGGGCATTCTCATCATTTTCCTCGCCGCCACGGTCTATCATTACCAGGAGGCCGAGCATCGGCGTGCGGAGGTGCGCAGCATGTTCGGCCGATTCGTGACGCCGGCGGTGGTGGAGCGGCTGGTCGAGGCGCCGGATCGCATCGTGCTCGGCGGCGAGATCCGCGAACTCACCATCATGTTTTCCGACGTGCGCAATTTCACCGGCATCGCCGAGACGCAGTCGCCGGAAGGCGTGGTGTCGCTGATCCGGCGCATCCATACGCCGGCGACGGAGGCCGTTCTTCGCCATAGCGGCACTATCGACAAGTTCATCGGCGACGGCATGATGGCGTTCTGGAATGCGCCGCTCGACATGCCGAACCATGCGTCTCTTGCCTGCAAGGCCGCGTTGGATATCGCCATCATGGCGCGCGCTTTCCGTGATCCGCCGATCCAGATGGGCATCGGGTTGCATACGGGCGAAGCCTGCGTCGGCAATCTCGGTTCGGAGCAGCGGCTCGAATATTCGGCCCTCGGCGACGCGGTCAACCTCGCCTCGCGCCTGGAAGCCCTCACGAAGCTCTATGGCGTGGAGATTCTCGTCACCGAGGCCACCAGCCGCGCTGCCGCCGACATGCCTTTCCTGGAACTCGATCGTGCCATGGTGCGTGGCCGCCAGGGCGCCATCGGCCTCTTCGCCCTCCATACCGGCGAGGCGGACACCGCCTTCCTCCGGCTGCAAGGCGCCCAGGCGGAAATCCTGCCGCCCTATCGGGCCGGCGATTTCGTTGAAGCCCTCAGCCTATTGGAGAAGAATGCCTCGACCTATCAGGGAGGGTATCAGCGCCTCTATGACTATTACTCAAACCATTTCAAAAAGTTGATAGAAAATCCGAAACCCAATTGGCAGGGCGTGACCCAGCTTTGATCGCTGCACGTTCAACGCTGCCCGGTTCTACTTAGCCTCGAAAATACTGACATCCTGAGGATAGGGCTGCGATCCGATGAAGAGCGGATCTCAATGCGGATTGATATAATCCGCGGCGCCACATAACGCCCGAGGTCGCGTCTCACGCCTCCCCGAGCCGACGCGTCGGATCAGGAATGATCCTTGAGGAACTGCGCCAGATAGGTCAGGCACATCTCGCGCTCGTCCGGCGTAGCCTTGGCGAAGGCATCGTCATACAGATCGATGATCCACTGATCACGCTCGCCATTGGCGCCGTCGCGCGCCAGAGTCAGATACATCAGGCCACGAGCGCCTTGGCGAGGCATGTCGCTTGCCGACAGCAGGAGATGGCCGAGCACGGCTTGGGCCTGGCGATGGCCTTTGTCGGCGGCCAAGCGCAACCAGCGGCCGGCCGTGATGGCATCGCGTTTTTGCACGGTATTGCCGTCGAGATAGATGCGGCCGAGATTATATTGCGCGTCGCTGTCACCGAAATAGGTGGCGGCATATTGGAACAGCTCGGTCGCGTGCCTGGGGTTGGGCTTCACCTCATTGGGGATGCCGGAAACATAATAGGAGCCGAGCGCGACGATCGCGCTGGAGACGAAGCGGGCCTGGGCGGTATCCGGGCTGTCCTCGCCATGGGCATCGACGATGGCCTGATAATAGTCGAATGCCTTCTTGTCGTCGCGAGGAACGCCATCCCCTTCCGAATACATGCGGGCGAGCTTCCACTGGGCCAAAGCATGGCCCTTGCTGGCGGCGAATTCCAGTGCCTGGGACGCTCCGGCGAGGTCACCGGCCTTATAGGCCTTGGTACCGTTGCGAAAGGCCTGCATCGGAGAAGGATCATCCGCCGGCGTCTTGGTGCCATCGAAAGCCTGTGCCCCCACGCAACCCAGGGACAGGAAAAGGCCGAGACCACCGGCGCCGAGAAGGCAGCGCAGCCAGGTCAAGGATTGGCCATGACGCGCCTGGACCCGGCCTGCGGATCCGCCAGCGTCCTGCCAATCGGCCAAGAGAGAAATCTGGTTCATCGTGAAGGACATAGCCGACACTTCTGCCGATTCTTTGACCGATTCACGGCAGCTCTTATGCCAAAGCCGCAAAGTTGATGGCTTTTTCGCGACGGTGCCGACCGGCCAGCGGAATCCCCCGGGCACGTGGACACGACCACTGGCAAGTCCGGCGCTGTCCAATGCGTGTTCGCGAAAAGCTCTATCCAAGTTCGACCGCCACTTAAGCAACTCAACTATGTCCAGCACGCTGGAGATCTCTGGATGCTCCAAGGTGCGGGCTGAATTCAGCGGTCACTTTGTGGCAGGAACGCGGCCAAGTCGACGAGTGGGAGCCGTCAACGCAAGACTTCGAATCCGTGTTGCTCTATTGCCACACCGGACAGTGAAGCATTAACCATAGCATTTACGGACGCACGCGAGGATAGCGGGCCATCGCTTCCAGATCATCGAGGTCTATGGTGTTGCGCATATACTGCCTGGAAGCATCCTTGAAAGGTTGAAAGTCCCAAGAAGTCGCTTTCCCCGAGTTCAAGGCATCATCGACCACACGCCGGCGCCGCTGGCTGGCACGCACATCGGCATCAATAGCAGCGAGGTTCCAACGCGTTTCTATTTCCTTACGGAATCCCGCGACGATTTCGGCATGCGCCGGCGCCGCTGCGAGATTCGTCAATTCATCAGGGTCGACGGCAAGATCATAAAGCTGATCGGGATCGGCGGGCGAGTGCACGAATTTGAAGCTGCCGCGACGAAGCATCAGCAAGGGCGCGATGGCGCCTTCGGCAAGATATTCGCCACGGACTTCGTCATGCCCGCCTTCTCCGAGGCAATGCGGCACCAGGCTGGCCCCATCGATGCCGCTAAGCCCCGCAGCCGAGCCGGGCTCGGCCATATCCACCAGGGTCGGCAGGATGTCGACCAGCGACACGCTGGCAGCAACCCGGTGCGGCCGATAATGTTGAGGCGCGCTGATGATCAGTGGCACCCGGGCCGAGCCTTCGAACCAGCTCATCTTGTACCAGAGACCACGCTCGCCCAGCATTTCGCCGTGATCGCCGGTAAACAGAATGATCGTTTCCTTGTCGAGGCCCGTTGCTTCCAAGGCCTTGAGCAGCTTGCCGACATTGGCATCGACATAGGAAATCGCGCCGAAATAGGCATGTCGGGCATTGCGGATGTGCTGGTCGGTGATCTCGGCCTTGTCCATGTCGCAGACATGGCGCAGCCGCCGGGAATGCGGATCGAGCTCTTCGACCGGCACCGCATGGCGAGGCAAGGGAATCTCCTCGTTGCGATAGAGATCCCAATAGTCCTGCGTGATCGCATAGGGATCATGCGGATGGGTGAGCGAGGCCACCATGCAGAAGGGGCGCTTGTCGGGGCTGCGTACGTGCTCATAGAGGGCGCGCTCGGCCGCGAACACCACCTCATCGTCGAAATCGAGCTGGTTGGTGCGCACGCA
The DNA here is from genome assembly GCF_057813875.1 of Labrys sp. F242. Lineage (NCBI taxonomy): Bacteria > Pseudomonadati > Pseudomonadota > Alphaproteobacteria > Hyphomicrobiales > Xanthobacteraceae > Labrys > Labrys sp. F242. The sequence goes on from NZ_JBVASG010000001.1 coordinate 2,022,590, forward strand.
AAGGCCGGCATCGGTAACCGAGGACATGTTGTGATACCAACTCGGGCGCTCCTGCGGATGATCCCAGTCTGGCGTCCAGCCATAATCAGCCGGATAGATGTCGGTGGTCAGCCGCTCCTCGAAACCGTGAAGCTGGTCGGGCCCGCAGAAATGCATCTTGCCGGACAGCACCGTGCGGTAGCCCGCACGCCTGAGATAATGCGCCCAGGTCGGGATGTCGGCGCGGAACTCGGCGGCATTGTCGTAGACACCCGAGCGTGACGGCAATTGCCCGCTCATGAACACGGCGCGGGAGGGCGAACACAAGGGCGAATTGCAATAGGCGCTGTCGAACACCACGCCGCGCTCGGCCAGCCCCATGATGTTGGGCGCCTTGACGAGATCGAAGCCGTGCACCGGCAGGAAGGCCGGTGCGAGCTGGTCCACCATGATGATGAGAATATTGGGCTTGGACTGGGACATGACGGGCCTGACGCGCTGGGCTGGATTCGCAAAGGGGAATAACAATTGTCGGAATACATCGCGAGAAGACCTTGCTTGCATCCGACACGGGCTGGCCTCGGTGGCGCTTTTGGGCTTATAGGGACGGCCTCACTTCGGAAGACCGTCATGTCCCCTGCCCGCCTCACCACCCTGGCTTTCGATGCCGACGACACGCTCTGGCAGAACGAGCAATATTTCCGGACGGCCGAAGCGGAAGTGATCACCCTCCTGGCCGACTATGCCGACAAGGACACGCTGCTGGCGCATCTTCTGGAAGTCAGCAAGCGTAATGTCGTCAGCCATGGCTTCGGCATGAAGACTTTCACCTTCTCGATGATCGACACCGCCATCGACGTCAGCGGCGGCCGCGTGCCGGCGCCGGTGATCGGGCGAATCCTGGCGCTCGGCAAGGAAATCCTCAACCATCCGGTCGAGCTGTTGCCGGGGGTCGCCGACACGCTGGAAAGCCTGGCGGGCACCTACCGGCTGGTCCTCATCACCAAGGGCGATCTGTTCCACCAGGAGAACAAGATCGCGCAATCGGGGCTGAGGGGGTTGTTCGAGGCCGTCGAGATCGTCAGCGAGAAGAGCGCCGACACTTATGCGCAGGCCTTCGCCCGGCATGGCGACGGCCCCCAGGCCAGCATGATGATCGGCAATTCGCTGAAGTCCGACGTGATTCCAGCGCTTCGGGTCGGGAGTTGGGGCGTCTATGTCCCCCATCCCCTGACCTGGGCCTTCGAACATGCGGAAGCGCCGCTGCACGAGCCGCGTTTTCGCGAGATCGAAACGCTGACGCAGACGATCGACCTGATCCAGGCACTCAGGGATTAGAAGTCGCGCATAATGCCAAGCCTCGAAAATGCTGAGGCATTCTCAGCTTGAACAGCAGACGATTTTCGACACCAAATCAAAGATCTGGCGAAAATCATCAGAAGGAACCGAGAGTCATTGAAAATGCCTATCGGTATGAGACGTAGTCACGCCGGCCGATAGATCTGCACCACCGAGCCGCCCGGAAAGGCTGTCGAGCTGATCGGTTTGAGGCGCCTTGGCGGGACGACGTCGGAAAAGATCGGCAAGCCCTTGCCGAGAACCAGCGGATGCACCACCAGGGCGTATTGATCGACCAAATCCTGGGCGATGAGACTGCGCGCCAAGGCGGCACCGCCATGGGCGATGATCGGCTTGCCGTCGCCGGCCTTCATCCTGGCGATCTCGTCAGCCAGATCGCCGCCGGCCACATAAGCCTCACCCCAACTTTCCGCACCAGGCTGCAGCCGTTCCGAATGAGTGCCGCCTACGTTGGATTGGGTTTCAACCACCTTCAGGATCGCCGGCCCCTGGCCTGAGAAGACGGCCTTGGGAATCTGATTCATCGGCGGTGCGAACACGCTGGTGGACGTCGGCCAATAGGCCGCCATGGTCTGAAAGGTACGGCTGCCCATGATGTGCAGGCTGGCGTTCCTGACATTCTCCAACTTCCAGGCAATGGCCTCCTGATCGCCGTCGAATATCCATTCGAGTTCGCCCTCAGGGCCGCAGACAAAGCCATCGAGCGACATGGTCATCGTCAGGATCAATTCTCTCATCGCGTTCTCCTCGCGCCAATCCGTCCCAAGGACGTGCGAGATCAAGCGGTTCCGACAAGGAGCGCCGATTTGGGGCTCAGTAGCCGATGGCAAGCCCATCCTTTCTCGGATCGGAGCCACCTGTCAGCGTTCCCCTGTCCCAATCGATGAGAACCATCTGCCCGCCACCGAGTGGCTCCTCGGCCGGGCCGACCTTGTGACCGCGCGCCTCCAGCGCGCGGAGCGTGGCTACCGGAACGCCGCGCTCGGCAACGAGCTCGCCCTTCTGGTAGAAAACCCGCGGCAGGTCGATCGCGGCCTGGGGATCCATGCCGTAATCGAGCAGATTGCTTAGCACATGGACATTGCCGAAGGGCTGGTAGTCGCCTCCCATGACACCAAAGGGCGCGATCACACGGCCATTGCGTGTCGCCATGCCGGGCATGATGGTGTGGAGGGGGCGCTTGCGTGGCGCGATGCAGTTTGGATGGCTGCGATCGACACGAAATCCCTTGCCACGGTTCTGCAGGACAATACCCGATTTCGGGCCGACCAGACCGCTGCCGAAGGAGTGATAGGTCGAGTTGATGAAGCTGACCGCATTCCGATCGCGATCCACGACCGAGAGATAGACGGTATCCGACGGTTCCATCACCGCTGCCGGCAGTTCGCGGTTGGCAAGATCCGAATCGATCCTGCGTCTCAAAGCATCGGCATAGGTTGGCGCCAGCAAGGCGTCGACGGGGACGTCAGCATGATCGGGATCGGCGATCAACTCGTCCCGGATCCGGTAGGCGAGGCGCCCGGCTTCGACCTCCAGATGCAGCCGCTCAGGCCCCAGCGGATCGAGCCCGGCCAGATCGAAACCAGACAGCAGGTTGAGCATCACCAGGGCTGTCAGCCCCTGATTGCTCGGCGGCATCTGCCAGATATCGACACCGCGATAGGTGGTTCTGACAGGCTCGACGTAACCGCCCCCGGCGGCAGCGAAGTCGTCGAGCGTGTGCAGCCCTCCCTTGCTGCGCAGATGGGCAACCAGATCCTCGGCGAGCTCTCCCTCGTAGAAAACTTCCCGCCCCCTGGTTGCGATGAGGCGCAGGCTCCGGGCAAGCTCGGGTTGGCGATGGACATCGCCGGCCCTTGGGACGAAACCGCCAGGCAGAAAGATGCGGGCCGCCGTAGTATCTTGCGCCAACAGGTCCTTGGCCTCTTGCCAATCGGCCTCGACACGGTCGTGAATCACATAGCCGGCCTCGGCATAGTGGATGGCAGGAGCGAGCACGCGCGCGAGCGGAGTGCGGCCGTGATCGGCCGAAAGACGGCACCAGGCATCGATCGCGCCAGGAATGGTGACGGCATGCGGGCTATCGGCCGGTATCTCCGTGAAACCTCGGCCCTCGTACCAGTCAATGGTTGCGGCCTCGGGCGCCTGGCCGGCCCCATTATAAGCAAGCACCGGCCCCTTTCCGCCGGGCACGTAGAGGCAAAAACAGTCACCCCCAATTCCCGTCGACTGCGGCTCCACCACCGCCAGGACGGCAGACGCGCAGATTGCCGCGTCGATGGCATTGCCCCCTTCCTGCAGCAAGGTCAGAGCGGCTGCGCTGGCCAACGGATGGGACGTCGCGACCATTGCGTCCATGGCACGGACGGGTGAGCGGCCCGGAAGCTGAAAATCCCTCATGGTGCTTCTTCCTGAAATGCGTTGCGCACAAGATCGGTCGACAGGTCGTCGCCATCGCCGGCGTCTGCGTCGGCGTGTTCCAGCAGCAAGGCATGCTGGACCGAACGCAGATGCCGCCGCATGGCCGCTTCGGCGGCTGGTGGATCATGCCGAGCGATGGCATCGACGATCTGGCGATGATGAAGCGTGAGTTCCTCGAAACGCTCCGCCGTGGTGGGATCGTTGCGCAAGCGTCGCCACGCTCCCTCCTCCCGCACGGCGTTCAGGCTGTCGAACACGGCGAGGGCAAGGGCATTGTGCGTGGCCTCCGCAATGGCCCGATGCAGGCGGACATCCCAGATGTCCCAGGTCGCGGCATCGCGGGCGGCGGCGCTCTTATCGAGGAGATAACGCAGATTGTCGATATCCATGCGGCTCGCCCGCGTGGCGGCAACCCTGGCATAGGTAGGCTCCGTCCACAGGCAGAGATCCATAAGTTCGGCCGGGCTGGTGCTGGCGGTGATCAGCGACATGCCCAGTTCCCGCTCGGGCGGCCGGGTGCCCACGAAGGTGCCCTTGCCGACATGTCGCCACAGGCGTCCCTCGGCCTCCAATTGCTCAAGACCATAGCGGAGCGCCCGGCGGCTCAGGCCGAGCTGATGCAACAGGTCACGCTCTGGCGGCAAGCGGCTTCCAGGAGGATAGACACCCCCGTTCAGCAGGCTGCGGAGGCTCTGGGCGGCTTGTTGTTTGCTGTTCATTTTGAAACCAATTCAAATATTGGTTCCATAACTTAGTATCGATTTTCTCGAAATGTCCATGCGATTTTTCTTGCTGGCATGCCAATGTTATGTCCCAATATCGGTATCAATAATAAAATTGGTTCCATATCGGGACCAGGAACAAGTCACCCCGGAGCACCACCATGCGCGCATTCCGTGCCGTACTGCCTCGTCTTCGCCCTGACCTTGCTTTCCTGTCGGTTGCCCTCGCGGCGGCGAGCATCGCCACCCCAACCCTGGCGCAGCCCATCGAACCGCCGGCAGCCATCGCCGAAGCCAAGAAGATGGTGATCTGTGCCGATATCGGATCGCCGCCCCTATCCTTCTACAAGGACGACGGGTCGCTGACGGGAGCGGAGATCGAACTCGGCAATGCCATCGCCAAGCAATTGGGCGTCAGCGCTGAATGGAAGCAGGTGCAGTTCGACGGCATCATCCCCGCTTTGATCGCCAAGCAGTGCGACGTGATCATGTCCGAGCTCTATGACAAGCCCAAGCGCCGCGAAGTCGTCGATTTCGTCGACTATCTCGCCTCCAGCCAGTCGCTTGTGGTGCTGAAAGGCAATTCGAGCCATATCACCGGGCTCGCCGATCTCTCCGGTAAGAAAGTTGCGGTCGAGAACGGCACCACGATCCAGTCCCTGGTCGACGAGGAAAACAAGAAGCTCGCCGGCGAAGGCAGGGCACAGGCACAGGTCGTCGTCTTTCCCAAGGATACCGATGCTTTCCAGGCCCTGCGCATCGGCCAGGTCGATGCCTATGGCACCACGATCAAGACGGCCGGCTACTACTTCCAGCAGGCACCCGATCTTTTCGAACTGGGGGGCAAGCCCTTCGCCCAGGCCATCATCGGCGCTGCTTTCAGGAAGGACGACACCGATCTGCAGAAGGCTTTCACCCTGGGGCTCGAGGCCGTGCGCAAGGACGGCACTTACCTGAAGATCCTGCAAAGCTGGGGTATCGAACGCGACGCCTTGTGAGGTCCTGCCATGAACTTCAACTGGGCCTTCTTCTTTCACTATCTGCTCGAACCCTCCAGCATCTATCTGCACGGCCTCTGGCTGACGCTCAGCATCAGCATCGTCGCGCAAATCGTCGGCACCACCCTCGGCCTGTTCGTGGCCCTGGGGCGGCTGTCGTCCTGGCGGGTCCTGCAGGCGATCACCTCCTTCTATGTCTGGGTGATGCGCGGCACGCCGCTGCTGGTGCAGATCGTGTTCATCTACACCGCCCTTGCCGCCGCCGGCGTACTGCGCTTTCACGACATCGATCTCGGCTTCATGATCCTGCCGGGCAATGTTCAGGCGGGTATCATCGCCCTCAGCCTGAACGAAGCGGCCTATATGGGCGAGATCATTCGCGCCGGCATCACCTCGATCGATCGCGGGCAGACGGAGGCGGCCAAATCGCTCGGCATGACGCCGGCCAAGCTCCTGCGGCGCATCATCCTGCCACAGGCCGCGCGGGTCATCATTCCGCCGCTCGGCAACAATTTCAACGGCATGCTGAAGAGCACGACGCTGCTCAGCGTCATCGGCGTGCCCGAACTGCTGCTGGCAACCCAGATGGTGACGTCGGCAACCTTCCGTGTCTTCGAACTCTATTCGGTGGTCGCGCTCTATTACCTCTCGCTCACCACCCTCTGGGGCCTCCTCCAACGCTATATCGAGGCTCGTTTCAGCACGCCCTTTGCCGAGACGCGCAGCAGGGCGCCGCGCCGACGGCTTCTGACCGGCCTGTTCGGAGCCAACCCATGAGCGATACAGACATCCAATGGACGGTCGAGGCCGAGGGCGTCGAGAAATGGTTCGGCCCGATGCAGGTGCTCAAGGGCGTCTCGCTCAACGTCAGGCGCGGAGAGGTCGTCGTCATCGTCGGCGCCTCCGGGTCGGGCAAGACCACTTTCGTGCGCTGCATCAACCATTTGGAGAAGATCCAGAACGGCCGCATCCGTGTGAACGGCCATCTCATCGGCTACCGCGAAAAGAAAGGACGCCTCGTCGAAGACAGCGAGCGCAACATCGCCCGGCAACGCCGCGACATCGGCATGGTCTTCCAGCGCTTCAACCTGTTCCCGCATCTGAGTGCACTGGGCAACATCATCGAAGCACCGACGCAGGTGCTGGGCATCGACCCGGCGACGGCCCGCCGCGAAGCGGAGGCGCTGCTGGCCCGTGTGGGCCTCAAGGACAAGGCGGATGCCTATCCTGCCCAGCTCTCGGGCGGCCAACAGCAGCGCGTGGCTATCGCACGGGCGCTGGCGATGAAGCCGACATTGATGCTGTTCGACGAACCGACCAGCGCACTCGATCCCGAAATGGTCGGCGAAGTGCTGGAAGTCATGAAGGAGCTCGCCCGCGACGGCATGACCATGATCGTCGTTACCCATGAAATGGGCTTTGCCCGCGAGGTCGCCGACCGCGTGGTGATGATGGATGACGGCCTCGTCGTGGAGGAGGCATCGCCCGAAACCTTCTTCACGGCACCACGATCGGAGCGCTCGAAGGCCTTCCTGGCCCGCGTGTCGGGGGCCGGCGGCCGATCGCCCTGACCGGCCGATAGCCGTAGTGGTGATACGGCGTACCGATCCGGAGATCGGCACGCCGTATCGATTACAGGCCGGCCAGAGCGTCCTGCAGCTTGGCGCGGCGGGCCGTGGCTTCCTCGAGACGCTCGCGATTTTCCTCGATCACCTCTTCCTTGGCCCGGGCGATGAAGTCGGGATTGCCGAGCTTGGCGTTGATCTTGGTGATCTCGCCGTCGATCTTGTCGGTTTCCTTCTTCAGGCGCGCCTTCTCGGCCTCGATGTCGACCACGCCTTCCAGGGCCAGGGCCGCCACGGCGCCGCGGGCGATGATCTGCACCGAGCCCTTCGGAGCCGATGGCGCAAAGCCGATCTCGCTGATGCGGGCCAGGCGCTTGAGCGTCTCGCCATGAGCGGCGACGCGTGCCTCGATGGCCTTGGAGGCGTTCACCATGACCAGGGGCACCTGGGCGCCGCCGGGCACGCCGACCTCGGTACGGATCGAGCGGATCTCGGTAACGAGATCGACCAGCCAGCCGATTTCCTCATCCGCCGCTGCATCGAGCAGGCCGCCAAGGTCAGGCCACGCGGTCAGGGCCGCCATCTGCTCACGCGGAACCGGCCCCGCCGTCACCGACCAGAGCTCCTCGGTCATGAAGGGCATGAAGGGATGCAGCAGGAGCGTGGACTGGTCGAGGATGAAGGCGACCATGGCGCGCGTTTCGGCCCGCGCCGCCTCGTCCTCGCCCTCGATGATCGGCTTGGCAAGCTCGACATACCAGTCGCACACCACGTTCCAGATGAAGCGATAAACCGCGCTGGCAGCATCGTTGAAACGATAGGCCTCGATGGCACGCTGGATTTCACCGACGGCCTTCTCCGCTTCGCCGGCAATCCAGCGATTGAGGGCGATCTTCGCCGATTTCGGATCGAAGGACGGATCGCGCACGCAGCCCTTCATCTCGGCAAAGCGTATGGCGTTCCACAGCTTGGTGCCGAAATTGCGATAGCCCTTGACGCGGTCGATCGACAGCTTGATGTCACGGCCGGGTGCAGCCATCGCGGCCAGGAAGAAGCGCAAGGCGTCGGCACCATAGCGCTCGATGCCATTCGGATAGGCCTTGCGGGTCTCCGAAGTGACGTGAGCGACATCGGCCTTGTTGGCGAGCGCCGCAGTACGCTTGGCGATGAGGGCATCGAGTTCGACACCGTCGATGATATCCAGGGGGTCCATGACGTTCCCCTTGGATTTCGACATCTTGGCGCCCTTCTCGTCACGCACGAGGGCGTGGAGATAGACATCCTTGAAGGGCACGTCGTTCTGGGTGAACAGGCCTGTCATCATCATGCGGGCAACCCAGAAGAAGATGATGTCGAAGCCGGTCACCACCACGGAGGTCGGGTAATATCTGGCGAGATCCGCCGTCTTGTCCGGCCAACCGAAGGTCGAATAGGGCCACAGCGCCGAGGAAAACCAGGTGTCGAGCACATCCTCGTCGCGGGTGATCGCCGCGCCGGCACCCCATTTGGCATCGGCCTTGGCGCGCGCTTCTTTTTCGTCGCGGGCGATGACGTAACCTCCATCAGGCCCGTACCAGGCCGGGATCTGGTGGCCCCACCAGAGCTGGCGCGACACGCACCAGGGCTGGATGTTCTCCAGCCAGTCGAAGAAGGTCTTTTCCCAGTTCTGCGGTACGAAGCGCGTCTGGCCGCGACGCACCGCCGCCAGGGCTTCCTCGGCGAGCGGACGCACGTTCAGATACCACTGGTCGGTAAGCCAGGGCTCGATCGGCACGCCCGAGCGGTCGCCATGCGGCACCTGGTGCTTGTGCTTCTCGATCTCGACCAGGCGGCCGGCCGCTTCCATGTCCGCGACGATGCGCTTGCGCGCCTCGAAACGCTCCAGGCCGCGATAGGCTTCCGGCGCGTTGTCGTTGATATGCGCCTCGGCCGTGAGGATGTTGATCACCTCGAGGTTGTGCCGCCTGCCGACTTCGAAATCGTTGAAGTCGTGCGCGGGCGTGATCTTCACCGCGCCGGTACCCTTCTCGGGATCGGAATATTCGTCGGCGACGATCGGAATCAACCGGCCGACCAGCGGCAGCCGCACCATCTTGCCAACCAGATGGGTGTAGCGTTCATCGGTGGGATGCACCGCCACGGCGGTATCGCCGAGCATGGTTTCGGGGCGGGTGGTGGCGACGGTGATGGTCTCGCCCGTTTCCTGGCCCGCCTCATCCACCACCGGATAGGCGAAGTGCCACAGACTGCCATTCACCTCGATCTGCTCGACTTCGATGTCGGAGATCGCGGTGAGCAGCTTGGGATCCCAGCTGACCAGGCGCTTGTCCTTATAGATCAGACCGGCTTCGTTCATCCGCACGAAGATCTCGATCACCGCCTTGGACAGGCCCTCGTCCATGGTGAAGCGCTCGCGCGACCAGTCGCAGGAAGCGCCCAGGCGCTTGAGCTGCTTGACGATCGTTCCGCCCGATTCTTCCTTCCAGGCCCAGACACGCTCGAGGAATTTCTCGCGCCCGATCTCGCGCCGATGAATCTGGCGCTCCTGGAGCTGGCGTTCGACCACCATCTGGGTGGCGATGCCGGCATGGTCGGTGCCGGGCTGCCAGAGCACGTCCTTGCCGCGCATGCGCTCGAAGCGGCAGAGGATATCCTGCAACGTATTGTTGAGCGCATGGCCCATATGGAGCGAGCCGGTGACATTCGGCGGCGGAATCACGATCGAATAGGGTGCGGCGCCGGCCCGATCGGGCCGGCCAGCACGGAAAGCCTGTGCCTCTTCCCAGGCCGCGGACACGCGCGGCTCGACGCTGGCGGGGTCAAAGGTGGTCTCGATCATGATCTTCTTTCAAGGCAGGTCAGCTAGCGTGGGCAGCGGGCACAGGCGCCGGCATCTCCGTGATTCGGCCTGCCGGCACGCCGATGAGCAAGCAACCCACGCAATTCACGGCCGGTAGTGGCAGAAACGAACCCTTAAAGTCAACGAAACAAGCGCTTAAGCCACTACGCGCGGGTACATTCCGGCATTTCCCCACGCAATGCGCTCCTCAAGGCCCCCGTCGCCCTCCGCCCTGATACGGGCCCTCATGCCTGGGGTTTGGCCGACTTGTGACAACAAAATGGAAAGCCTCTCCTTCTACATCATGAAGTTGTCACGATTCTTCGGTTGAAGGCCGACGGCTCGGGTGTGGGATGGTCGGGGAACGACGTCGCGAATACACCCGCCAGTTGTTGCCGGCGACCGTATAACCTATGGTGCCCCGATGAAGACTAGACGCTTCCTCCCAAGGGACGTGGTGCCGTTCCTTGCCCAGCCACACCTATTGCGCCTGCCGAAAGCGCGTTAAGAAGACCATGAACAGACGCGACTTCTTGAAATTTGCTTCCATTGCCGCCGGTGTGCTGGCTGCCCCCCAGGGGGCTCGGGCTGCGATCGACGCCCCCGGTCTGAAGGAAGGCGAGGTCTTCTCTCGGGACAAGCTCCTGGACTATGCCCGCAATCTTGCGAAGGCTCCCTATCAGGCGCCGGACGCCACGCTGCCCTCCTCCCTGCAAAATCTGGATTACGAGCAATATGTCTCGATCCGATTCCGGCCTGATCGGGGCATCTGGAGTCAGGATCGCCGCGGCTTCGTGATCGAGCCCCTGCATCGGGGCTTCATCTATGCCGCCCCGGTCGACCTGTTCACCGTCGAGGACGGCCGCGTCCTGATCGTGCCCTATGAGCCGGCGATGTTCGACTTCGGCAAGATCACGCCGCCTCCGCCCGATTCCAAACTCGGCTTTTCGGGCTTTCGGCTGAAGGCGCCGATCGACATGCCCAGTCGGCTCGACGATTTCGCCATCTTCCAGGGGGCGAGCTATTTCCGCGCCATCGCCAAGAACCAGGTCTATGGCGCAGCGGCGCGCGGACTGGCAATCAATACCGGCGAATCCAGCGGCGAGGAGTTTCCCTTCTTCCGGGCTTTCTGGATCGAACGTCCGCCCCAGAACGCAGAGAATCTGGTGGTGCATGCCCTGCTTGATTCGGAAGCGGCAACGGGCGCGTTCCACCTGACGCTTCATCCAGGCGAGATCACCACCATCGATGTCGAGACGACGATTTTCCCGCGCGCCAAGATCGAGCATGTCGGCATCGCGCCGCTGAATTCGATGTTTCTGTTCGGCTCCAACGACCGCAAGGGCGCCGACGATGTGCGCGTTGCCGTCCACGCTTCCTCCGGGCTGCAGATGTTGTCGGGTGGCGGGGAATGGATCTGGCGCCCGCTGCAGAACCCGGAGACGCTGCAGATCTCGGCTTTCGTTGACAAGACCCCTCGTGGCTTTGGCCTGCTGCAGCGGGGTCGCGATCCGGCCGATTACGAAGATAGCCGGCATCATTTCGAAATGCAGCCGAGCGTATGGATCACCCCCAAGGGCGATTGGGGGGAAGGATCGATCCAACTGGTGGAAATCCCGACCGACCAGGAAATCCACGACAACATCATCACCTATTGGCGGCCGAAGGATGCCCTCGAGGCGGGCAAGGACTATTCCTTCGCTTATCGCACCAATTGGTGCCAGATTCCGCCCGATCGGCCGCCGATGACCCTGGTACGCGCGACGCGGATAGGAGCCCTGGGTTCCAAGCGGCGTCTGTTCGTGATCGACTTCCAGGGTGATCTGTTCGCCAATGCCGACAACCTCAACGGCGTCACGCCCGAGGTCACCGTCAATCCCGGTAAGCTGAGCGATGTCAGTTTGACTCTGGAAACGGAGCGGCGCATCGGTCGCCTGAGTTTCGGCCTCGACCCGAGCAGCGAAACCTATTCGGAAATGCGTGCCGTGCTGGTTAAGGACGGCAAGCCTGTAAGTGAGACATGGCTGTATCGATGGACACCGTAGAGGAACACACCGGCGGCACCCACCCGACCTCGTCGCAGGAGTGGGTTTTTCAGCGCTCCGCCATGCCGGACGAGAATCGGCTGGAGATGCCGGTGCAGTCGCTGACCAAGTGGTCGCGCTCGGAACGCCGCTCCTGGATCCATCCGGCCCTGCATCACGGCTCCTGGCTCATCCGCCTGTTCGTCTTCGGCGGCATGTTGGCGCTCACCGCTTTCGGCGCCTTCGAAATGTACAAGGTCGTCGAAGTCGGCGGGGTCACCTTCCTCGAATGGGCCTTGGTCTGCCTGTTCGTGCTCAACTTCTCCTGGATCGCCCTCGCCTTCACCGCGGGCGTTGCGGGCTTCGTCTATCTGCTCTTCCACCGGCGCACCACCCAGCCCCTGCCCCAGCAGTTGAGCACGCGCACCGCCGTGCTGATGCCGATCTACAACGAGGCGCCGAGCCGCGTTTTCGGCGCGATGCAGGCCATCATCGAATCGGTGGAACAGACCGGCCTCGGCCGCGCCTTCGACTATTTCTTCGTCTCCGACACCACCGATCCGAATGTGTGGATCGCCGAGGAGCGTGCCTTCCTGGCGATGCGCAAGCGGCTGGGGCCCGATATCCAGCTCTGGTACCACCATCGCCAGCGCAACACGAACCGCAAGGCGGGCAATATCGCCAATTGGGTCACGCGCTGGGGCGGCTCCTATGAGCATATGCTGGTGCTCGACGCCGACAGCCTGATGACGGGTTCCTCCGTCGTGCAACTGGCGGCTGCCATGGAGCGTGACCCGGATGCCGGTATCATCCAGACGCTGCCGCTGATCATCAACCGCAACACCCTGTTCGCGCGCATCCAGCAGTTTGCCGCCCGTACCTATGGCCCGGTGATCGCCGAAGGCCTGTCGCTCTGGATGGGGCATGACGGCAATTATTGGGGCCATAATGCCATCATCCGCACCAAGGCCTTCGCGGCGCATTGTGGCATGCCGGATCTGTCTGGCCGTCCGCCCTTCGGCGGCCATATCCTCAGCCATGATTTCGTCGAAGCGGCGCTGATCCGCCGGGCCGGCTATGCCGTCTACATGCTCAACGACATCACGGGATCCTACGAAGAAAGCCCACCCTCGCTGATCGACCTGTCGGCGCGCGACCGCCGCTGGTGCCAGGGCAACCTGCAGCATGCACGTGTGATCGGCTCCAAGGGTTTCCACCCCTGTACGCGCCAGCACTTCGCCAATGGCATCTTCTCCTATCTGGCAAGCCCGCTTTGGCTGCTCCAGCTGCTGGTCGGCCTGACCATCGCACTGCAGGCCCATTTCATCCGGCGCGAATATTTCACCGACGAGTTCTCGCTCTTCCCGACCTGGCCGGTGTTCAACGCCGAACTCGCTCTGGCGCTGTTCGGCGGCACCATGGGCATCCTGCTCGCGCCAAAGATCTTCGGCCTGATCATCATGCTGCTCGACGGCCCCAACCGCCGGGCGAGCGGGGGCGGCATCAGGCTGACCCTCTCGGTGCTGATCGAGATCATTCTTTCCGCTTTGCTCGCCCCGGTCATGATGCTGATCCAGTCGGGTGCCGTATTCGAAATCCTGGTCGGGCGCGATTCGGGCTGGAAGCCGCAGCGCCGCGACGACGGCTCGATCCCCTTCCGTGACATCGTCAAGCGCCACCGCTCGCATACGGTTCTGGGTGCCTTTGCCGGTGTTGCCGCTTATGTGATCTCGCCCTATCTGTTCACCTGGATGTCGCCGACCATCATCGGTCTGCTGCTCGCCATCCCGCTTTCGTGGGCCTCGGGCCAACTCGCACTCGGCCTGTGGCTGCGTCGCCACGGCTTCCTGGCGACGCCGGAGGAGACGCATCCGCCGGAGGTGGCGACCCGTGCCAACGAGCTGAGCACCGAACTTGCCGCCGTCGGCGAGGACGACAGCGATGCCATCGAGGTCGTCTATCGGGATGCGGGTTTCCGGGCGCTGCACGAGACCATGTTGCCGACCATGGGCTCCCGCGAGCGCGGGCGCTTCGAGCAGGATCGCGTGATGGCGCAGGCCAAGATCGCCGAGGCCGCCTCGATCGAGGAAGCGGCCAAATGGCTGAATTCGAAGGAACGCTTCGTGGCACTCCATGACCGCAGCCTGATCGCCAACCTGTCCCGCCTGCACGAGCCGGCCAGGGTCGAACCAGCCTAAGGATCGTGCCGTTCGCTTAAGGTTCGTCGCCGGAGTTTGCGTGACCTTTGTCATTGCCGGGCCTGCTCGGCAATCCGGCTCCGCCGGCGGGAGCTACTTCTGGGATAGCCACATCAAGGCCGGCTACGACAAATTGGCGCGTTTCCCGCTCGGGTGAGCGACATCGGGCTTAAGGCTCGCGCCACAAAAGAGGCAACGTTAAGGACCGACGGCTTCGCCACTTAAGCCAGGTTCAGGCTGCAGGTCCTCCTGGAGACGCGATTTCAGTCGGTTCTCCTGGCGCTTCTTCGCATAGGGCGTGCTGCGGTCCGCCGTTCCCTGCACCAGCGGGTCGTTGCGCTCATCGATGACGGCGATGGCATCATCGGTATAGGGAAACAGATCCTGGCGTCCCCAGGCCCGCCAGGCCTTGGCCACGCTCAGACGCAGCCGGCCATAGGTATAGGCATAAGCTGCCATCGTGCGCGCAAAGCGCCAGGCATAGCGGGCATAGAAGCGCAGCGGGTTTTCGAGCGGCAGCCCATGACGCCGTTCGTGGCGGTCGATGATGCGCCCGAGGCCGAACTCGGCGAAGGCAACACCTTCCCGCCGCGGGCCTTCGCGATAGGCGATCAAATTATAGAGCGTGGTCAGCCGCATGCCGTTCTTGAGCTGCACCCTGCGCTTGAACACCCGCTCCATGTGCTCGAAATCATAATAGCGCCGGCTGGCTTCGTGGAAGACGGCATCGAGTTCGGCGTCGCTCATCTTGGGATGATGGGTGACGCGATGGTTCAGGTCGTATTTGTTGAAGTCCGGATCCATCCATATCCCGGCGTCCTTCATGCGCTTGTGATCCTCGCTGCCGGGCAGAGGCGTCAGGATGTTGAAGTAGAGCACGTCGATGGCTAATTCCCGCTTGATCAGATCGACGTCACGCAGGATCGATTCCCGGGTATCGGCGGGAAAGCCGATGATGTAGCCGCAACTGATCACCACGGGATGGCGCTTCCACGCCAGCACCATCTCGCGATATTCCTCGATGCGGTTCTGGCGTTTCTTGGCCGCTTCGAGATTGTCCGGGTTGATGTTTTCGAGCCCGATGAAGATCAGCCGAACGCCGGCCCGCACCACCTTGTCGATGAAACCGGGAATGCGATGGGCCATGGTGTCGACCTGGATCAACAGCCGAGCTTCCACCCCCTCGCGCTCGCGCAATTCGATCAGCCGGTCGCAATAGGCCTCCCAATTGCGGTTGCGGGCAAAATTGTCGTCGGTCACGAAAAACTTGCTGACACCCTCCCTGGCATTCAGCCGGATGATGGCCTCCAGCTCGTCCGCCGTACGGAAACGGCTCTTGCGCCCCTGGACGTTGATGATGGTGCAGAAGGAGCATTCGAACGGGCAGCCTCGGCCAAGATCGAAGCTCGACCAATGGGTGAAGGAACGCCGTACGATCGGCCCGGGCAACAGCGGCACCGGCACGTTTTGCAGGCCAGGTTGGTCCTTCAGATGATTGTAGAGCGGCTTCAGTGTGCCGGCCAAGGCATCGCGCAGAACGGTGTCGAGGCGATCAGGCTCGGCCTCTCCCGCGAACTGGCTGACGCCGAGCTCCCGCGCCAGGGTCAGTTCCTCGGCATCCTCGCCGAGCATGGCGATGCAACCCGACACATGAAAGCCACCAAGGCAGACCGGCACGCCGGCGGCTCGCAACGGCCGCGCAATATCCATCGCCCGCGGATATTGGTTGGTCTGCACGCCGACCAGCATGACGATGGCCTGCGCTCCGTCAGTCTGATGGCTTCTCAGAATGGCTGGAATGTCGACACGCGTGTTGGTCTCGTCAATGGCGTGGACCCGGGCCACGACATCAGGGCCGAAGACCTGCCGGGATATCGCATCTTCCACCAGGGCCCAGACACAGGCGAGAGAATTGGATGGAATGGCCGAGCGTATCCAGCGAATGGGATAGCCGTCATCGTCATATCGCGTAGCCTTGATCAGCCAGATATCGACATGACGCGCCCGGTCCCCCGGCCGGACGCCTAGTCTACCCGCCCCTGCAAATGCCTGCCCCCGCATGCCATATGCCTCAAGGTATATTATTACTTTTTTGTAGAGGTTTCTATTCCCAGAGCAAGATGATTTTTGCGTAGTGCCGCGCTAGGCGATGCGTTGTGGCAGCGTTTTACATGAATGCGGGTTCGCAAGATCGTAAGAACCGGCCCGCGGACACCGGTCAACAAGTAGTAAGACGGCGAACCTCTGCATACCTGCGATAGTGGAGTACCTCCAAAGACCGGCGGACAGGCCCCCCCTCCTCGCCACGATGTCTTGGCAGGCCGGAACCAATTGACACGATGGCCCGGCGAAGCCGCACAGTCGTGCCGGCCAGAACCATGATCGCAGGAGGTTGCTGACGTTGCGGAGAAACAGCCGCGCCGCCTCTGCCTCCCCGGGCATGCGCCCATACGGGAAACGGACCGTGCCCTGGCCGGCTTTTCTGGCCGTACTGCCCCGCAAAGCCGGCCGCGTTGCCTTGCGCCGGCCCTGCTCCGTCGTTTCCTCACGGGCTGCTGCCCGCCTACGCCCCGACGCCGAGCGATTTCAGCTTGCGATGCAGGGCCGAACGCTCCATGCCGACGAACTCGGCCGTGCGGGAGATGTTGCCGCCGAAACGATTGATCTGCGCGATCAGATATTCGCGCTCGAACAATTCGCGCGCATCGCGCAATTGCAAGCCCATCAACTGCTCGCCCCCCTGCCCGTTCGGGCGGGTTGGCATCAGCGCCCCGATTTCCGGCGGTAGCATTTCGGCGGAGATGATGGCATCGGGATCGCCGCCCACCAGGATCATCAGCCGCTCGATATTGTTGCGAAGCTGGCGAACATTGCCGGGCCATTCATGCGACTGCAGCACCGCCATGGCGTCGGGGCCGACCACGCGCCGTGGCAGGCCGGTCGCCTGGGCGATCTGTCCCTGGAAATAATCCACGAGTTCCGGAATGTCCTCGCGGCGTTCCGACAGGCCGGGGACACGGATCGGCACCACGGAAAGACGATGCAGCAGATCCTCGCGGAAGCGTCCATCGGCCACTTCCTCGGTGAGGTCGCGCGAGGTCGAGGTGATGATGCGCACGTCGACATGCACCTTGGTTGCCCCGCCGACGCGGGAAAAATTCTGATCGATCAGCACCCGCAGGATCTTTCCCTGCGTTTCGCGGGGCAGATCGGCCACCTCGTCGAAGAACAGGGTGCCGCCATGGGCCTCCTCGAAGGCACCGACCTTGCGGGTACGGCCCTCACCGCCTTCCACGCCGAACAACTCGGTTTCCATGGTCTCGGGCAGGATCGAGGCCGAATTGAGCACCACGAAAGGCCCCTCGGCCCGCTGCGAGGCCTGATGGATGGTGCGGGCGGCCAATTCCTTGCCCGATCCGGGCGGGCCGGCAATCAGGATGCGGCTATTGGTCGGCGCGGTCTTCTCGATCACCTGCCGGAGCTGGTTCATGGCCGAGGAGCGCCCCATCATCTTGGAAGCGCTGCCCGAGATCTGGCGTAGCTGGTTGACCTCGCGGCGCAGGCGCGACGTTTCCAGGGCGCGCTCGGCGACCAGCACCAGCCTGTCCGCCTTGAACGGCTTTTCGATGAAATCATAGGCACCGATCTTGATCGCCGCGACGGCGGTCTCGATATTGCCGTGTCCGGAGATCATCACCACCGGAACTTCGGGGTGTTCGGCCTTCAGCACTTCCAGGAGCTGGAGCCCATCGAGACGCGATCCCTGCATCCAGATATCCAGGAAGATGAGATGCGGCCGGCGCTGGGCGACCGTGGCCAGGGCATCGTCGGCGTCCTTTGCGGTTCGGGTACCATGGCCTTCATCCTCGAGGATGCCGGCAACGAGCTCTCGGATATCGGCCTCATCGTCAACGATCAGAATGTCGGTCGCCATCGTCTAGTTCCTGCTTGCATGAGGTGAATCCAGCGCGCCCGCCTCGCATGAGGCCGGGCACGTCGCCCGCAAACGCTTTGCAATCGCGTATCGGATCAAGGTGTCCCATCCAATGCCAAGCCTCGAAGATTCTGACGCATTCTCGGCTTGAACACCCGCCAATTTGCGAAACCAAATCAAAGATTTGGCGAAAATTGTCAGACGGAACCAAGATCCATCGATAATGTCTCTTGGTATTACATCTTGGCGCGGAAGGTAGGGTAGAACCATCATTGTGCGGCCTCGTTGCTGGCCGCATCGGACTTGCCCGTTGCTTCCACCGGGAACCACAGACGCATCATGGCGCCGTGGCCGCCATCGGCCACCGCCGGGGCGTCGAGCAGCTCGATGCCGCCGCCATGCTCCTCCATGATCTTGCCGACGATGGCGAGGCCGAGGCCCGTGCCTTTCTCGCGCGTGGTGACATAGGGCTCCAGCAGCTTCTGGCGGTTTTCCTTGGGCAGACCGATGCCGTTGTCGATCACCTCCACGGCGATATCCGCTTCCCTGCGCACCACACGCACGTCGACGGTCCCCGTGCCCTCGCGATCGTCAGGCCGGCCCGCGATGGCCTCCGTGGCATTTTTCACGATGTTGGTGACGGCCTGCGAGAGCAGGCGGCGGTCGAACCGGGCGATGATGGGCTCCGGCGGTGGCTGGTAGTTGAAGCTGATGTCGGGATAGCCGATCCGCATCATGAACACGACCTGCTTCACCATCTCGCCGAAATCCTCGCTCTCGATCGAGGGCTTGGGCATACGGGCGAAGGAGGAAAATTCGTCGACCATGCGCTTGATGTCGTCGACCTGGCGCACGATGGTGTCGGTGCACTGGTCGAAGACCTCGCGGTCCTCCACGATGACCTTGCCGTATTTGCGCCGGATGCGTTCGGCCGAAAGCTGGATCGGCGTCAGCGGATTCTTGATCTCATGGGCAATGCGGCGGGCCACATCGGCCCAGGCGGAGCTGCGCTGCGCCAGCACGAGTTCGGTAATGTCGTCCAGCGTCACCACATAGCCATGCTCGCGCATGGTCGACTGCTCGGACGTGACGCGCACGGTGACGTTGCGCTCGCGTCCGTCGCGATTGATGGTGATCTGGCCCTGCACCAGCCGCGACCTGGTGCCGAGCGCGTCGGCGAGATAGGTCGACAACTCAGGCATCACCTCGGCCAGGGGACGCCCGACGGGGGACTGGCGCGATTTGATCCAGGTGCTGGCGAGCGGATTGACCACGGTGATCTTGCCCTCGTCGTCGATGCCGATCACGCCGGTCGAAACGCCCGACAGCACCGCCTCGATGAAGCGCCGGCGGCTGTCGAGCAGATCATTGGCGCCGAGCAGGTCGTTGCGCTGGGTGCGCAGCGTGTCCGTCATGTTGTTGAAGGTGTCGCCAAGCTTGCCGAGATCGCCGGAACGCGGCTCCACCGGCACATGCACATTGAGATTGCCGCTGCCGACCTGGTCCGCCGCGCTGATCAGGCGGCGGATCGGATCCACCAGGCGATTGGCAAAGGAAAGGCCGATCCAGATCGCCGCCAACAGCATGTTGAGGGCGATGATGGCGTAGAGCAGCGCGAAATTGACCTGGGTCGGGAAGCGGGACGCCTTCAGATTCTCGAAGCGAGCCGAGTCCTCGCCGGTCTGCCGGATATATTCTGCGATCTTGGGGTCGAAGGGCCGGACAATGAAGAGATAGCGATCGGTGTAGGCAGCCAGCTTGATGATCTGGCCGGTGACGTTCTGCGTACCAGGATCGATGCGAACGGCCGGTTGCTGGTCGGCGGCGGCAAGGGCCGGAAACAGTTTGGCCGGCAGGAAGAACGGCAAGCTGCCGGGCACATAGGACTGGTCGGTTACCGCCCCCTCTCGGGTCAGGATCATGGCGCTCGACAGGCCGTAATTCACGGCGAGCATGTCGAACAGACGTTGAAACTGCGACCGGTCCGCCGCGTAGAGCGGCGAATATTTGTTGAGGTCGGCCGCCATCGACAGGCCGGCGAACCGCAATTGCTGGGCCTGCTCGTCCTGATAGGAATTGGCGACCGCGACCGAGGTGTTGACGATGTTGCTGACGCGTGTCGAGAACAGATTGTCGAGGCCGCGGTCGAGCGAGATGATCGCCACCGTCGCCAACAGCAGGACCGGCACGGCGGAGACGATGGAGAACAGCCCGATCACCCGCATATGCAGCGCGGCGCCGGCTTGCCCGCGACGCCTTGCGACGATCAGATTACCTGCCTCGACCGCAAGCAGCACCAGTAAAGCCACAATGAAGGAGGCGTTGACGATGAACAGCGCATCGATGGCATTGCTATAGGCGGCATCGGTATTCGGCGCCTGGACGGCGGCGTCGATGCCCAACTGGAAGCGCAGATGGGCGACCGTGCTCTTGAGCAGCACCGAGATCGGCTCGACGTCGACCAACACGAAGAATGTTCCGATCGCCGAAGCAACCGAAAGAATGACCAGGCCGAATCCGAGCAGGCCAAGGCGCCGCGCCGGCATGCTGGCAGCGTCTGCCCCCGTTTGCTGCGCGTTGTCTGCAACTGCCATTCGAACGCCGTCCCCGCCCCTGTTATCGACCGATCTGCCTGGGCAATTCCAGGCTGAGTGATTCCTGCAACAGTGTTGCCGAATTGTAACAGAATCAAGGCGAAATTAACGGGGCAGAATAATCAGGGTTCAAGCGAACTCTTCTTGTTCGCCGATCACCGCCTCGGCCGCCGCCTCGGCGGCATTGCAGAGCCAGTCCTTCCCGCGCTTGCGCAAATCCTTCTGCAGCACAGGCAATCTATGCGGGTCATCGGCATGGCAATTGGCGATTTCCTGCCCCATCAATGTGAGCATGCGAGGCGACAGGAACTCCTCGACAGAGGTTTTCACTTCCAGCTTGCGGCTGTTGGGCGACAAGCGCCGCACCAAAATGGCATCCTTCACGCCATAATACGGGTCGGGTGCGCGGCAGCGGCCGGTTGCAATCTTCTCGACCAGGATCGCCTTGGCCCGAGGATCGAAGCGATAACACCAGGCCGAGATGGTCAACCTCTTGGCCTCCCGCAGCACCGGTCCGCCCCGCCACTCGCCGCAGGCGACGAAACGTGCCCGGCCAAGACTGCCGGTTCCCGCCTGCCGGAGCGCGAAACGATATTTACCCTGCGGATCGGGCATCGAGGCTCGCAGCCTCTCCTCGTAATCGAGCTTGATAGGCTTTCGCGTCTTGATGTCGAACTTGCTCCAGAATGCCTTGCGTGCGGCTTCCGGCAGCAGCACCGCCTTGCGCAACCATTTATAGTCACGTTCGAGCACCACGGGCGACGGGTTGGCGAGCCCCGCGCCATAGCCGGTTGCGATCGCCCGGCAAATCTCCTCCGCCGGCAGCCCCCTGCTACCTCGGGCCAGCAGCGCGCTGGTGGCAAGCCGCACGAGATCGAGCACATAAGGCATGACGGCGGCGTCGTCGAAATCATTGGCGCCCCAGATCAGCCGTCCCTCGTCATCGCGCCAGGTGCCGAAATTCTCCAGATGGGTGTCGCCGATCGCCAGAACTTCTGGCGCATTCGCAAGCTCCGGGCAGATCTCCAGGATCGTCTCGGCCCAACGCCAATAGGTCGCGCGCAGAAAGGCGAAGGCACCGCTGCGCATCTTGCGGTGCTTTTCCTCCAGGTCTGCCTCGACGAAATCGGTCCCGATCTCTCCTCTCAGCCAGTCCTCATAGGCGTGTACCGACGCCCTGATTGCGTTCATGCCTGCTTCCCACATCCGGGTGAACCGAGTTTAGGGCCTGCCCAAGGCGAACGGTAGCGAATTTGCCACCCTCCCCTGTCACGCAATGGTCGAGCTCCTGTGCTCTAGTTTACCAGTACTTTCCAGCGATCGACGCACAATGCGGGGGAACCGGGCATGCGGGCGGAAGCAACGAACGGTGATTTTGCGCTTCGCGCCATCGCCGGCAGCAATGTGGTGCTCCTGGCGATCGATGCCACCGCCGAGGCCCGCCGGGGCTTGCTCGGCTTTGCCATCAAACGCAGTGACGTCACCGAGGACCAGTCCTATTGGCTGAGCGGCACCAAGCTCTTTCGCGACGTGGTTCCCGAGCCGCGTCCGGGGCAGAAATACTCCACGCTCGAACAGCCGATTCAGAGCTTCTTGTGGAGCGACTACACCGCCAAGCCCGGCCGTCCCTATGGCTTCCTGATCCGTCCCGTTTACGGTACGCCGAAGAACCTGCGCTATGGCAAGGATCTTGAAATCGAGGTCACGACCGAGAGTGAGGATGGCGGCAAGCACGCCGTCTATTTCAATCGCGGCGCCATAGCGAGCCAGGCCTTCGCCGAGAAATTCGGCAATCGGGGACCGACCGATCCCAATGACAGCCATGACCGCATCACCCAATGGCTTTCGCGCGGCCTGCTCGAGGCCGCTCTCGGCTTCATTGACGACACTCGCCCGGGGGAAAGCCTGCGTGTCGCCGCCTATGAATTCAGCTATCCGCCAATCCTGAAAGCCCTGGCCGCCGCTCACGAGCGCAAGGTCGATGTCGCCGTCGTCTATGAGGCTGGCCAGGAAACCGTGAAAGGCGAGCGCAAGGATACCGAGGCCACCAAGGCCAATGCCGCAGCCATCAAGGCATCCGGCCTGCCGAAGGCGATCCTGCTGCCGCGCATCCACCGCAACGACATTCCCCACAACAAGTTCATCCTGCGCCTGTCAGACGATCCGGCGCGCGTGGCCGTGTGGACCGGTTCGACCAATTTCACGGCGTCCGGCTTTCTCGGGCAGAGCAATGTCGGCCATCTCGTGCGGGATCCAGCGCTCGCCGCCCACTATCTCGCTTACTGGGAAAAGCTTGCGGCGGACACCGAATGGAAGCCCCTGCGTCAATGGGTGGGAAGCGAGAATGCCGCGCCCCGAAACGAGGTTGCGCCAGGCACGATCACCCCGCTGTTCAGTCCACGCCCCGATGACAGCCTGCTCGCCTGGTATGCCGATCGCATCCGTACGGCCCGGCAAACCGTGATGTTCACGGCGGCCTTCGGCGTGAACGCCACCCTGGCCAAGGTCTTTGCCGAGGACGTCGATTTCCTGCGCTACATCCTGCTCGAAAAGCCGCTCGACACCAAGGCGGAGAAGGCGCTGGCCGGCGATCCCGACCTGCAGATCGCCAATGGCGCCGCTCTCGGCAAGATGACGCTGCGGACCAAGGTTCCCGGCTGGAAGCTCGACAGATGGTTCCTGGAGGAAGGCCATTACCGCTATGAAGGGAATGTCTTCTACATTCACACCAAGATCCTTTTGATCGATCCGCTGTCGGACGATCCTCTGGTCATCAGCGGCTCGGCGAATTTTTCAAAGAACTCCCTCGTCAACAATGACGAGAACATGCTCCTCATCCGCGGCGATACGCGCGTCGCCGACATCTACATGACGGAGTTCGACCGCATCTTCCGCCATTTCTATTTCCGCAATGTCGCCAACCAGCTCGCGCTCAAAGGAAGCGAGGGAACGCAGGCGATCTTCCTCGACCCGACCGACGCATGGGTTGCCGAGAACTTCGATCCCGACCGGATGAAATCAAAACGGCGCAAGCTCTTCTTCCCGCAATCGCCGAATTGAATCCTGCTCCGCGCCTCACCGGATGGCGCGGATGACCTGGATATCGAGATCGCGGATCTTCTTGCGCAGCGTGTTGCGGTTGACGCCGAGGAGCTCGGCCGCCTTGATCTGGTTTCCGCGTGTCGCTGCTAGCGCCGCGCCGATCAACGGCTCCTCGATATCGCGCAGCACCCGGTGATAGAGGCCGGGCGGCGGCAGATCGTCGCCGAACTTGCTGAAATAGCGCGTCATGTGGCGTTCGACCGAGGCCGACAGGGTTTCATCGGCCGAGCTCTCCGCCTCCAGCGGCATGGTTTCGGAGGTCGCCAGTTCCTGCTCGATGATCGCAGCCGTCAACGTTTCCTGCGGATAGAGCGCGCTGAGCCGGCGCACCAAATTTTCGAGTTCGCGCACATTGCCGGGCCAGCGATGGCGCTTGAGACGCTCGACGGCCGAAACGTCCAGGTGCTTGGGCGGCAGGCCCTCGCGCTCCACCAGCTTGAAGAAATGGCGGGCAAGGTCCGGCACGTCCTCAGCCCGCTCGCGCAGGGGCGGCAGGCGCAGCGGCACGACATTGAGGCGGAAGAACAGATCCTCGCGGAACAGGCCCTGCTGGATCAGGATGCGAAGATCCTTGTTGGTGGCGGCGACGATGCGCACATCGGTCTTGATCGGGGTCCGCCCGCCCACGGTGGTATATTCGCCCTGCTGCAGGACGCGCAGCAGGCGCGTTTGTGCCTCCATCGGCATGTCGCCGATTTCATCGAGGAACAGCGTGCCTCCCTCGGCCTGCTCGAACCGCCCCACGGAACGGGCATTGGCGCCGGTGAAGGCTCCCTTCTCATGGCCGAACAGCTCGGATTCGATCAGATCGCGCGGGATCGCCGCCATGTTGATGGCAACGAAGGCGCCGCTGCGCCGCTTGCCGTAATCGTGCAAAGCGCGGGCCACCAACTCCTTGCCGGTGCCTGATTCACCCGAGATCATCACGGTCAGGTCGGTCTGCATCAGGCGGGCAAGGACGCGATAGATCTCCTGCATTGCCGCCGAACGGCCGACCAGCGGCATGCTCTCGGCTTCCTCGCCCGAGCGCGGCGCCGGCTTGCCGCGAGGCTCGCTCAGGGCGCGGCCGACGATGGCGATCAGCTCCTTCAGGTCGAAGGGCTTGGGCAGATAATCATAGGCACCCTTCTCGGAGGCTCGGATCGCCGTCATCAGGGTGTTCTGGGCTGACATCACCACGACGGGCAGTTCCGGCCGCACCTTCTTGATGCGCGGCAGCATGTCGAAGGCATTCTCGTCCGGCATCACCACATCGGTGATGACCAGATCCCCCTCGCCCTGGCTGACCCAGCGCCACAGTGTGGTGGCGTTCCCGGTCGAGCGTACCTCATAACCGGCGCGCGAAAGGGCCTGGTTGAGCACGGTCCGGATGGCGGCGTCGTCATCGGCGACGAGAATACTGCCTGCCTGCATACTCGGTTTTCCTATGCGCTACGGTCGGAACGATACATGGGGAGAAGGATGCGAAAGACCGTACGCTTGTTCTGGCTCTCGCATTCGACGATGCCGCCGTGATCACCGACGATCTTGGCGACCAGGGCCAGCCCCAGCCCGGTGCCACTGGTCTTGGTGGTGACGAAGGGATCGAACAGGTAGGGCAGAAGATCAGGCGCCACCCCCGGGCCGCTATCCTTGATGCAGACCTCGATGGGCAGACTGACCCGTGAGGACGATCCCGGCACCGACAGGCGCACGCCTGGCTTGAAGCCGGTGGTCATGGTGATCTCGCCATCCGTGTCGCCGTCGATCGCCTCGGCGGCATTCTTGACCAGGTTGAGGACGACCTGAACGAGCTGGTCCTTGTTGGCATGCACCGGCGGCAGCGAGGGATCATAATCCTCGATGAACTTGATCTTGCGGGCAAAGCCGGACTGGGCCAGCTTCTTCACATGCTCCAGCACGACGTGGATGTTGACCGGGCTGCGCGCCACCGGGCGCTCGTCCGAAAACACCTCCATGCGGTCGACCAGCTTGACGATACGGTCGGCCTCCTCGCAGATCAGCTGCGTCAACTCGCGGTCGGCATCCTCGACCGACTGCTCCAGGAGCTGGGCGGCGCCACGGATGCCGGAAAGCGGATTCTTGATCTCGTGGGCCAGCATGGCCGCCAGTGCCGTCACCGAACGGGCTGCACCGCGGTGGGTGAGCTGGCGATCCATCTTGTCGGCGATGGTGCGTTCCTGCAGCATGATCACCACGCCGCCGGACTGGTCCTGCATCGGCGCGACCTGGATGTCGACATGCCGCTCTACCCCGATCCGCGGCGAGCCGAGATCGACGCGATATTCGTTCACGGGCGCATTGCGCTCGCGGACCTGGTCGATCAGGGCCAGCAGGGGCGAGCCGAAAGGCAGCAGATCCTTGATCAGGTTGCGCCGCATCATCGGCGCACTGACGTCGAAGAAAGCCTCGGCGGCCATATTGGCATCGAGCACCCTGCCCTGCCCATCCACCGAGAGAATGGCGTGAGGCAAGGCATTCAGGACGGCCTCGTGATTGGGCATGTGGCGTGGCAGTGCTGTCATGCCGCCACCCGATCGAGACTGGCAAAAAAGGCGTTGAAGGCGGCCGCCACATCACTCGGTTTGTCACCCGTCAGCACCGACTGGCGAAGTTCGGCATTGCCGCCGCCGAAATAGCCCTGGGCAGCCTCCATCGCCGAGGCCAGATGCTTGCGGGCGTGGCGGATGCCGTGCGCAGGTCCGTAAAGATCCAGCAGGCCGTGATAATGCTCGAGGGTGAGATCACGCTGCACCGCCGCATCGGGCACCGGCAGCACCTCGCCGGCTGCGAGCTCGCGGGCTATGTGTCCAGGCAGCCAGGCCCGTCCCTGGGCGGCCCGGCCGACCATGACGGCATCGCAACCCGATTGCTGCAGCATGGCCAGCGCATCACTGAGGCTGCGACAATCACCATTGGCGACCACGGGGATGCCGACCGCCTGCTTGACGGCCCGAATGGCCTGCCAATCGGCGGTGCCCTTGTAGAACTGCATGCGCGTACGCCCATGCACGGTGATCATGGCGGCGCCTGCCCGCTCGGCGCGGCGGGCAAGCTCCGGGGCGTTGAGGCTGGCATGGTCCCAGCCCAGGCGCATCTTCACCGTCACCGGAACCTTCACGGCCGATACCGTCGCCTCGATCAGGGTAAGCGCGTGATCGAGGTCGCGCATCAAGGCCGAGCCGGACCAGCCGCCAGTAACGCGCTTGGCCGGGCAGCCCATATTGATGTCAATGACATCCGCACCAGCGTCGACGGCCACCCGGGCCGCCTCGCCCATCCAGCGCGCTTCGCAACCGGCGAGTTGCACGACGTGCGGCCCGCCGCCGGGGGCTTCGGCCCGCAAGCGCGCCTCTTCGTCGCCCGTGGCGAGACGATCGCTCGCTACCATCTCGGAAATCACCAGACCTGCGCCCTGGCGCTGCGCAATGCCACGCAGAACGGCATCGGTCACGCCGGACATCGGCGCCAGGACTACCGGGTTTGCCAACTCGACTGCCCCGATCCGCAGCCGCTCCGGCGGCGCGGACTGGACCTCAGTCGCGATTTCCTTGCCTACCATGAATGCAGGGCTCCTTTAT
The DNA here is from genome assembly GCF_057813875.1 of Labrys sp. F242. Lineage (NCBI taxonomy): Bacteria > Pseudomonadati > Pseudomonadota > Alphaproteobacteria > Hyphomicrobiales > Xanthobacteraceae > Labrys > Labrys sp. F242. The sequence continues at coordinate 2,049,906 of NZ_JBVASG010000001.1, forward strand.
GCTCACAATCTAGCCAGTCACAGGGATGGCAGCAAGCGGAATTCGCCTCCTAAACAAGCATGCCTGCAAAACGGGCAGCGCAGGGCAGATTCATCTCGCCCACAACCTCCATCGCTGCGATTTGCACATTGCCTGAGTTTGGCAAATGATGCGGTCGCGCAGGGGCACCTCATGCTGCCTCTTACAGCCACGCCCTGGAGTGAAATCGATGAAGATCAAGCTATCACAAGTTGTTATAGCCGCTGTCTCAAGTACTTTGTTGGCAGGCGCCGCCCACGCCGGCGATGCCTCCGGGACCTGGCTGAGGGAGAACGGCGAATCGAAGGTGAAGATCGCTCCCTGCGGCGAAGCTCTGTGCGGCTCCGTCACCTGGGTCAAGGATCCCAAGCATCAAGACAATGTCGGCAAGCGCGTTTTCTACGACATGGCGCCGTCGGGCGACGATAAATGGAAAGGCAAGGCCTTCAATCCTGAGGACGGCAAAACCTATACCGGCACCATGACCCTTTCGGGCAACCGCCTCACCACCGCCGGCTGCGTGCTCGGCGGACTGATTTGTCGGTCCGTCACCTGGAACCGCCAATAAAGATGGCAGGCGCGCCGTCCCCGATGCCGGCGCGCCTTTTCACCTCGCCGGGAAGTCTTGCTCGGCCGGAAGCACGAAAGGGTGTCGAGCGATGACGGCAGACAACGAGCCTGCGGTGCGCCCGATTTCGTCGCATGACGTGGCTTGGACGGAATGGTCCGACGTGCCTCGTTTCGGCGTACGCTATCGTCATCTCACCTTGGCTGCCATGGGTGAGTCCTATCATGTCGGCGTCGCCATCGAGGAGCTCGAGCCCGGCAGGCAGAGTTCGCCCGCGCATTTTCATATTTTCGAGGAAGAGCACGTCTTCGTCCTCGACGGAGAACTCACCGCGCGGGTCGGCGTCGAGACGCATGTGATGAAGGCGGGCGACTATATCTGCTTTCCCGCCGGACAAAGGGCCGGGCATTGCCTCCTTAACACCGGCACCGCAACGGCCCGCTACGTGATCATCGGCGAGCGCAACCCCAATGAGGTCGTCGTCTACACCGACTCGAACAAGGTGCTGGTGCGAGCCCTAGGACGGGATGCCATCTTCGACCTCGCGGCGGCCCGCAGCTACTGGGATGGAGAAGTGACCGGCCTCGACAATCCTGCTTTTCCCAGGCCCGACGTCATCGCCACGCTGTCTCAGCCGACCAAGCCTCTCCTCCCCATCTCGGCGGACGACATCCCCTGGAACGGCGATGGCGCCGGCCCGCAATTTGGCGGTTCTTCCAAGCATTTGACCCACGCGGTGGCCGGCAGGGCCTATCGCGTCGGCGTGCTGATCGAGTCCCCGGCTCCGGGCATGCGGCTCTGCCCGACCCATTACCACATGCTGGAAGAAGAGCATGCACTGGTCCTCGAAGGAGAGCTGACGCTCATCCTCGGCGAGGAGCGCCTCCCCATGAAACCCGGCGACTATGTCTGTTTTCCCGCCGGGCGGAAGATCGGCCATTCCTTCGTCAATAGCGGCACGGGTCCCTGTCGGTATCTGATGATCGGCGAGCGCAATCCGAACGAGGTCTGCGTCTATCCCGACTCGAACAAGATGGCCGTCGACGCCCTCCGCGTGGAGCCAGGGGTTTTCGACATGTCGGCGACCAGGAATTATTGGGATGGCGAGAAGACCGCCTGAGCAGGTTCAGCCACGATGTGCCTATCGCGCTCCATCGTTCGACGGAGCGCGATCGGCACATCGCTACCTCGCCCTCACAGGCCGAGCTTGGCCTTCAGGATATCGTTCACGGCCTGCGGATTGGCCTTGCCGCCGCTCTGCTTCATCACCTGGCCGACGAACCAGCCCAGCATGGTCGGCTTGGCCTTGACCTGCTCGACCTTGTCGGGATTGGCTGCGATCACCGCATCGATGGCGGCCTCGATGGCCCCGGTATCGGTAACCTGCTTCATGCCGCGAGCCTCGACGACGGCGCGCGGGTCGCCGCCCTCGGTCCAGACGATCTCGAACAGATCCTTGGCGATTTTGCCCGAAATGACGTTCTCGCCGATGAGATCGACGATGCTGCCGAGCTGCTGGGCCGAGACGGGCGAAGAGGTGATGTCGAGCCCTTCCTTGTTGAGGCGCCCGAACAATTCGTTGATCACCCAGTTTGCCGCGATCTTGCCGTCGCGCCCCGTGGCAACTGCCTCGAAGAAGTCCGCGGATTCGCGCTCGGCCGTCAGCACGCCGGCATCATAAGCCGACAGGCCGTACTGGCTGATGAAGCGCGCCTTCTTGGGATCGGGCAGTTCCGGCAGATGGCCGGCGAGATCGTCGACATAGGCCTGATCGAATTCGAGCGGCAGCAGGTCCGGGTCGGGGAAGTAGCGATAATCGTGTGCTTCTTCCTTCGAACGCATGGACCGCGTCTCGCCCTTGTTCGGATCATAGAGACGCGTCTCCTGGTCGATGGAGCCACCATCCTCCAGGATGCCGATCTGGCGACGGGCTTCGATCTCGACGGCCTGGCCGATGAAGCGGATCGAGTTGACGTTCTTGATCTCGCAGCGCGTGCCAAGGGGATCGCCGGGCTTGCGCACGGAGACGTTGACGTCGGCACGCAGATTGCCCTTGTCCATGTCGCCGTCGCAGGTGCCGAGATAACGCAGGATCGTACGCAGCTTGGTGACATAGGCGCGCGCCTCGTCGGCCGACCGCAGATCCGGCCTGGAGACGATCTCCATCAAGGCCACACCCGACCGGTTGAGATCGACCAGCGAGACATCGCCCACATGCATGGACTTGCCGGCATCCTGCTCCAGATGCAGGCGCTCAATGCCCACGCTCAGCGTCTCGCCGGTCTCCGGTACCTCGACGATGACGGTGCCCTCGCCGATGATCGGCTGCTTGTACTGCGAGATCTGGTAGCCCTGCGGCAGGTCGGGATAGAAATAATTCTTGCGGTCGAACACCGACTTCAGGTTGACCTGCGCCTTGAGGCCGAGCCCCGTGCGGATGGCCTGGCGCACGCATTCCTCGTTGATCACGGGCAGCATGCCGGGCATGGCGGCGTCAACGAGCGAGACGTGGCTGTTGGGCTCGCCGCCAAACTTGGTGGAAGCACCCGAAAAGAGCTTGGCCTCGGAAGTGACCTGGGCATGGATTTCCATGCCGACAACCACTTCCCAGTCGCCCGTGGCGCCCTTGATCAGCTTCTTGGGGTCAACCGTGGCGTTCATGTCTAGGCTCCGGTTCAAAGAACGGTTCGATAGTGTTGCAGGCTGGATTCAGCCTGGTTTGTCGGCGGCGAGGTGGCGGTTCTCGTAATCGATGATCCAGGCCACCATGTCGCGCCAGATGAGTTCGGCAAGCTCGGGCGGCAATCCTTCGGCTTGCGCCCGCTTGCAGGCCGATGCCACCACTTCCTCGACGCGTTCGGGGATGTTGGCGGGCAGGCCGTCGCGGTTCTTCACCTTGACCACCCGCTGCACGACCTTGAGGCGGTTGGCCAGGAGATGCACCAGCTTTTCATCGATGGCATCGATCTCCCGGCGCAGGTCCGCCAATGTCTCGGTCGTGCCCAATGTTTCGCGGGTGTCCTCGGCGCCGCTCATGCTCAGGCCCACCAGCGCTCGGGGCGGCCGAGCGAGCCGGCCGCCTGTTCGACGGCATGGCCCAGGGTGAACAGCGTCTCCTCGTCGAAGGGGCGCCCGATGAGCTGCAGGCCGAGTGGCAGGCCGCCCGAGGACAGCCCAGCCGGAACGGACAGGCCCGGCAGGCCGGCCAGGTTCACCGTGACCGTGAAGACGTCGTAGAGATACATCTCCACCGGATCGGTACCGCCCTTTTCACCGATGCCGAAGGCGGGCGACGGGGTGGCCGGGGTGAGGATGGCATCGACGCCGCTGGCATAGGCCTGTTCGAAATCGCGCTTGATCAGCGTGCGGATCTTTTGGGCCCGGACGTAATAGGCGTCGTAATAGCCGGCTGAGAGCACGTAGGTGCCGATCAGGATACGACGCTTTACCTCGGCGCCGAAACCGGCGGCGCGGCTATTCTCGTAGAGCTCGGTGATCTCGCGGCCGGCAACCCGCTCGCCATAGCGCACGCCGTCATAGCGGGCGAGATTGGAAGAGCACTCGGCCGGGGCCACGATATAATAGGCCGGCAGCGCATATTTGGTGTGCGGCAGGCTGATCTCGCGAATCTCGGCGCCGGCATCGCGCAGCCAGTCAATGCCCTTCTGCCAGAGCGCATCGATCTCCGCCGACAGACCCTCGACCCGATATTCCTTGGGAATGCCGATGACCTTGCCCTTAACGCTGCCGCCGATCGCCGCCTCGTAATCGGGCACGGCGATATCCATGGAAGTGGTGTCCTTGGGATCGTGGCCGGCCATCGAGTTGAGCATGATGGCACAATCGCGAACGGTATGGCCGAAGGCACCAGCCTGATCGAGCGAGGAGGCGTAGGCAATGATCCCCCAGCGCGAGCAACGGCCATAGGTCGGCTTGATGCCGGTGATGCCGGTGATGGCAGCAGGCTGGCGGATGGACCCGCCGGTGTCGGTACCGGCCGCACCGGGGCACAGACGCGCGGCCACGGCGGCGGCGGAGCCGCCGGAGGAGCCGCCGGGAACCAGGAAGCCGTTCGGCGTCTTGCCGGCAGCGCGGGCTTCTTCGAGCTTGCGCTTGCCTTCCTCGGCGCTCCAGGTCGGCGGCAGCCAGGGCGAGACAGCCGCCCCGAAGGCTGAGGTCTCGTTCGACGAACCCATGGCGAATTCATCATTATTGGTCTTGCCGAGCATCACGGCGCCGTCGCGCCAGAGCTGGCTCGTCACCGTCGACTCATAGGGCGGCACGAAATTGTCGAGGATGCGCGAGCAGGCGGTGGTGCGCACGCCCTCGGTGGCGAACAGATCCTTGACGCCGAGCGGCACGCCCTCAAGCGCGCCGCCTTCGCCCCGGGCGAGCTTGTCGTCGGCTTGGGCAGCCATCACGAGGGCCTGCTCCGGTGTTTCCAGCACATAGGCATTGAGGCCACGTGCCTTCTCCATCGCGTCGAGATAGGCCTTGGCCGCCTCGGTCGCGGTGAAGGCCTTGGCCTTCAGGCCATCGCGGATTTCGGCAAGGGTGAGATCGGTGATATGGCTCACGGAAAGATGTCCTGAACGGATATGGCCAGGGCTCGAAGCGGCGGGGAATGCAGCGGCTCGGGCACGCCTGGCCTGGAAACGGCGTAACTCAGTCGACGACCTTGGGAACGAGGAAGTAGTTGTCCTCGGAGGCCGGCGCATTGGCGACGATCTTTTCGGCGATATTGCCGTCCGTCACCACGTCCTGGCGCTTCTTCATCACCATCGGTGTCACAGACGTCATCGGCTCGACACCGTCGACATCGACTTCATCGAGTTGGGCCACGAAATCGAGGATGGCATTCAGCTCGCCCTGCAAATGCGGAACGTCTTCTTCGGTGACGGCAATGCGCGCAAGACGCGCGATACGCTTCACCGTGGCGGCATCGACAGACATGAAACCCTCGATTGTGCGCAAAATCACGGAACGGCGCGGTCTATCACGCGTAGCTTTGCAGGCGCAACCGATCTTGTCCTCCATGATGCCGCAAGTCAGGGGAACGAGTCACGCTTGTTCGACGCCGCCTGCGCGATGGCTCTCGTAAGAGGTCGTTGCGTAAGCTATCCTGCCTATGCGATTGGGGAATCTCCATGAGAGCGCGCTTCGTCCTGCTCCTACTCGCCCTCCTGGCCTTCGGGAACGGCGTGGCGCCGGCCTCCGCCAAGCTGCTTGCCCTCATCGTCGGCAACAATACCTATCAGGAAGTGCCGCCACTGCAGACGGCCGTGAACGACGCCCAGGCGATGCGTGAGGCGTTGCAGCGGGCGGGCTTCACGGTCACGCTGGTCGAGAACGGCACCAAGCGCCAGATCAGCCGGGCCATGGCGACGGTGGAGAGCGCGATCAGTCCTGGCGACACTGTGCTGTTCCATTACTCCGGCCATGGCGTCGAGATCGACGGGCAGAACTGGCTGCTTCCGGTCGACATTCCCGCCGCGACCGAGGGAGAAGCCGGCCTCATCAAGGACGAATCCTTCAACGCCGCCGACATCATCGAGCGCTTCCGCTCCAAGGGCGCCCGGCAGGTGGTGGCAATTCTCGATGCCTGTCGCAACAATCCCTTCGCGCAGAGCGGCACGCGTGCCCTGCCCGCGACCCGGGGCCTTGCCCGCATGGAGGCGGATGGCGGCGTCTTCATCATGTTTTCGGCCGGCAGCAAGCAGGAGGCGCTGGACCGCCTTTCGTCGGGCGACCCCGAAAAAACTTCCGTCTTCGTGCGCTCCTTCCTGCCGTTGCTGGGGCGCCAGGACTTGACGCTGATCGACATGGCCAAGGAAACGCAGGAGAAGGTGCGCGCCCTTGCCCGCAGCGCCGGCCGTGAACAGGTGCCGGCTTATTATGACGGTATCGTAGGCCGGGTGACGCTGACGGGTGACCTGCCTGCGGCTCGCCCCGCGGTCCAGGCGTTGCCCGCCGCACCGACAGCCTCCCTATCCGGCGACAGCCAGTCTGAAAATCTGTTCTGGCAGTCGATCCAGGCCAGTTCCGATCCCGCCATGTTCCAGGCCTATCTCGAACAAGTCCAGAGCGGGACTTTCACGGGTACCTACAGGGCACTGGCACAGATCAAGCTTGCCGCTCTGCAGCCCAAATCCGAGCCGCAAACCGCGCCCAAGCCCGCCTCCCCGCCGCCATCCAGCCAGCAGGCCGCCCTGCCGGCTCCAGCCGCTCCAAAAACCGAAGCGCGGAACGACGACGTCAAGGCCTGCGATCAGGCCGCCGCCGATCCGCGCGACCCCGACAGGCCGAAGGACGTAGGGGGCGTGAATGTGACCCTTGCGGGGGCGGACGCTGCCGTCGCGGCCTGCAGCAAGGCCATTGCTTCGCCGGGCGCGCCGCGCCGCCTCTATTACCAGCTCGCCCGCGCCTATGGTCAGAGCAGCCAGGATGCCCTGGCTTTGGTGCAGTTGCAGAAAGCCGCGGCTCTCGGCCACGGCATCGCACTGTATGAGCTGGCCGGGCGCCATCTGGCCGGGCGGGGTGTTCCAAAGGATGCCGTCAAGGCCCTCAGCCTCTACTACAAGGCCACCGATGGCAATTACGCGCCGGCCATCAGCCGCATCGCATGGATGTATGCCAATGGCCTCGGTGCCAGCCGCGACTATCGCAAGGCCGCAGCGATCTATGAACTCGGGGTCCAGGCCAAGGAGCCGACGGCCTTTTCCGGCCTTGGCCTGCTCTACCTCAAAGGCCAGGGCGTGACCAAGGATGCCGGCAAGGCCTGCGACCTCTTCAGGCAGGGCGCGGCCGCGGGGGACGCCGACGCAGCGGGCAATCTCAATGCCAAATGCCCGCCGGGCTGAGCGATAGGCGCAGGCAGGTTCAGTCAGACGGTTGGAAATGAGCGGAGAGTATAGATGTCGATGAAATTGCTGGCAGGGTCGCTGATCGCCACGGCGCTGGCGCTGTCGTTGAGCGCACCGGGACTGGCTGATCCGGCCCGTCCCCTGCTGCTCGCCCAGGCGAGCCAGTCGGCCGAGGACATCTTCTGGCAATCGGTGCAAAACAGCACCGATCCTGCCATGTTCCAGGCCTATCTCGACCAGGTTGCCAGTGGCACCTTCAAGGGTGTCTACAAGCCCCTGGCCGAGATCAAGTTGCGAGCACTGGGCAAGGCTGCCGCACCGGCCACGCCACCCCCGGAGGCGACCACCCAGGACCGGGGCACACCAGCGCCGGCGGCGGAACCGGCACCTTCATCTCCACCCGCCCAGACCGCGCAGGATGCCGCATCATCGCCTGATATCGAGGCCTGCGATCGTGCGGCCGCCCACGCAATGGACGAACAGAAGCCCGCAAATCTGCCCGGCGTCACCTTCGACAAGCTCGACACCTCGGCAGCAATCACCGCCTGTCTGAAGGCGACGAAGATCGCCGATGCGCCATCGCGGGAGTTCTTCCAGCTTGGCCGCAGCTATGACAAGGCAGAGAATTTCAAAGAAGCCATGGTGGCCTACAAGGCGGCAATGGAAAAGGGGCACAAACGGGCGATCTACAACGTGGCAACCGGCCTGATGAAGACCCGGCGCGGCGTCAAGAAGGACCCCGCCGCGGCATTGGCGCTGATGGAGAGGGCGGTGGATGAGAAAGTGATGTTCGCCCTCTCCGGGCTAGGCGACTATTACCGCCTGGGCGTCGGTGGTCGCCGTAATTACCCGAAAGCGATTGACTACTACAACCAGGCCATCGCAGCCGGTGATTCACAAGGCTATGTCGGCCTCGCCATCATGACCTATGACGGCACTGGCGTGCCGAGAAACCGCAACAAGGCCTGCGATCTCTGGCAGAAGAGCTCCAGCCTCGGGGATATCAACGCCGCCGACTACAGCAAACGGTACTGCCGGTATCGCTGAGGCGGCGACGCAAATACCTGCCACGTCAGGCGGGAGGTCGCAGGCAAGTTGCCTGTGACCTTTCGTATATGCGTCCCTATCCCAGCTCCACGCTTTCGCCGGGTTTGGGGGCAAGCACCCTGGTCTTGCTGCCGGCGATGCCCGCGGTGAAGGCGTCGGCATTGCTCACCAGGCCTGGGAAGGTCGCGTAATGGCAGGGAATCGCGACCTCCAGATTGAGATAGCGCTTCACGGCGAGCGCCGCAGTCTGCGGGCCCATGGTGTAGCGGTCCCCGATCGGCACCAGGCCGATCTTGGGCTGATGCAGTTCGGCGATCAGCGCCATGTCGGAGAAGATGTCGGTATCGCCCAGGTGATAGAGCGTCGGCTGTCCCGGCGCCTTGAGGATGAGGCCGTTCGAATTGCCCACAGCGACGCTGACGCCATTGTCGATCAGACTGGCCGAATGATCCGCCCTCACCATCGTCGCGGTGAAACCGCCAAGGTCGACGGTGCCGCCCGTGTTCATCGGCTCGACCTTCTCTACGCCCTTGCCCGCCAGAAAGGTCACCAGATCAGCATTGGAGACCACCGTCGCTCCGGTTTCCCGCGCCAGTTCGATGGTATCGCCGACATGATCGGCATGGCCATGGGTGAGCAAGATGTGGCTGATGCCGGCGCTGACGGCCGCGCGGTCCCCCTTGAAGGAGGGGTTCCCGCTCAAAAAGGGGTCGAACAGCACGGCCTTGCCGTCGAATTCGACACGAAAGGCGGCATGGCCGAGCCAGGTAATACGCATTTGGATAATCCCTTGAACAATGAGGTTTGGTGTTAGCGACAGAAAACCATAACGCCCCACCCCCGTGAAATGCTATCGGCTTTCCAACCAGACGCCAATCCTGGGACCGCGGACGTCTCAGCGACATGCTCCCAGGGATATTTCCTTGATCGTTGATCTTTTCGACCTCGCCGAAAACCTGCCTGCCGAAATGCGCCTGTTTGGCCTTGATCTCGGCACCAAGACGATCGGGCTGGCGCTTTCCGACGTGATGCTGACCATCGCCTCGCCGCTGGAGACGATCCGGCGCACCAAGTTCACCGCCGATGCCGAACAATTGCTCGCCCTCGCCGCCCGGCACGATGTCGGCGGCCTGGTACTTGGATACCCCCTCAACATGGATGGCAGCAAGGGCCCGCGCGCTCAGGCCTCCGAAAGCTTTGCCCGCAATCTGGAACGCCTGAGTGACTTGCCGGTTGCTCTTTGGGACGAGCGCCTGTCCACGGTCGCGGTGACGAGAACCTTGCTCGAAGCCGATGCCTCGCGGCGCAGGCGCGCGGAGGTCGTCGACAAAATGGCCGCATCCTTCATCCTGCAAGGCGCACTGGATCGCCTGGGCTACGGGCGATAACCGCATCGAAGCCTTATTGGACTGCAAAGTAGCTAAGCTGCTGACGCTCGCCGCCATGCGCAATTTGACGTGCTGTGCGTCGTTGTTGGACAGAACCGGGACGACGAAATGCGTCAGCGCCCGTCCCGTTCCAACGCCTCTATCACCGCCTTGGGAACCTCGATGGTTTCGCCGGCGCGCTTGCGGCCGGGAATATGCACTCCCTTGCCGGACAGCCTGTTCAACTGCTCCTTCAGGCGATCGGCAAAGCCCGGTTCCAGGAGATCGGGCTTCAGGGCGAGCACGAACAGGCCCGCTCCCGGGCTTTTCTCACCAGTCATGAAACGCGGGGCATCAAGCGACCAGTTCGCTCCGCTGATGCCGGCGGCCAGCACCTCCACCATCAGGGCGATATTGCCGCCGCGGGCGCCACCGAAGGCCAGGAGCGCTCCCTTGACTGCCTCGCGCGCGTCGGTCGTCGGGCGTCCCTGCGCATCGATCGCCCAGCCTTCTGGAATGGTCTCGCCCTTCTCGGCGGCCCGCCGGACATTCACGAAGGCGGTGGCGCTGGAAGCCTGGTCGATCAACAACGGCAGTTCACCGGCGACGGGAGCCGCGAATGCCAGAGGATTGGTGCAATAGACTGCCTCGCTGCCCAATGCGGCCGCCATCAGGGCCGGCCCGTTGGAAGCGGCAATGGCGACCAGTCCGTTTTCGGCCAGGCGGCGCACATAGTAACCCAGCTCGCCGGTGGTATAGCTGTTGTGCTGGACGAAGACCGCCAGCCCGTAGAGACCGGCCCTGCTACACAACGCGTCGAACGCCCTGTCGAAACCGAGCTGGGCGATACCGCCCTTCGCATCGGAGCGGATAATAGCCAAGGCCGGATCGTCGAGTTCCGGCTCTACCCCTGTGGCGATCCGCCCCGAGGTAAAACCGACCAGATAATCACGCAGATGGGCAAGCCCCACCGAGGAGCGCCCAACCCATTCGGCGGAAACGATGGCATCGGCAAGCGACCGCGCAATCGCCTCATCGGCGCCCGCCCCCCGGCAAGCACCATAGGCGAGAGTCCAGGTCGCCTCCCGCCCCAATCTTACGACATCCGACATCTGCGACAACCAACTCCCAAAGTGCCTTGCGGTCTGCCGAAATCGACAGGAATCGCGACGACGTATCCAAACAAGGACCAAGCACGAACGAGCGCTCGGCCAGGAGCGTTCGTTTGTCCTAGAATGCCGATGCCGGATCCGGTCGGCTGCTCGCCAGTTTCGTGCGGTAGATGAGCAGGGCTGCGATCAATCCGCAAGCCGCCGCCGCCGACAGCCACAGCCCCGGTGCCGCCTTGTTCTGCAACAGGGAAATCAGCCAGGTGGAGACCGCCAGTGAAAAGCCACCGAGCGCGGTGGCGAGGCTATAGGCCAGGGAGAATCCAGTGGTACGGACGTGGGCCGGCACGATCTCGGTCAGGGCCACCACCATGGCACCGTTATAGCTGCCATAGAGGAAGGAAAACCACAGCTCGACCTCCAGCATGTGTGCAAAGCTGGGGGCGCTGACCAACCAGGACAGGGCGGGATAGGCGGTCACCAGCATCAGGAAGGAGAAGATCGCAAGGATGGGGAAGCGTCCGATGCGGTCCGACAACGCCCCCATCACCGGCAGCCAGATGAAATTGGAAATGCCGACGCACAAAGTGACCACCAGGGCATCGGACTCCGACAATTTGAGTACGCTCTTGCCGAAGGTCGGCGTGTAGACGGTGATCAGATAGAAGGAGACGGTGGTCATCAACACCAGCATCACGCCGAGCAACACGACCTGCCAGTTTTGCAACAGCGAAGACACCGCCTGCTGCAGGGTCGGTCGGACATGACGCGCTTCGAATTCGGCCGTCTCCTCCAGGCTCCGGCGCAGGAAGAACAGCAGCGGCACGATCATGCAGCCGATGAAGAAAGGAATGCGCCAGGCCCAATCGGTGATGGTCTCAGGCATCAGGAGGTGATTGAGCGCGTAGCCGATCAAGGCCGATACCACGATGGCGACCTGCTGGCTGGCCGACTGCCAGGAGACATAAAAGCCCTTGTTGCCCGGGGTCGCCATCTCGGCGAGATAGACGGAGACGCCGCCCAGTTCCACGCCGGCCGAAAAGCCCTGCAGCAAGCGCCCGATCAGTACCAGGATCGGCGCCAGCAAGCCTATGGTGGCATAGCCCGGCACGAAAGCGATCAGCACGGTGCCCATCGCCATGATGCCGAGCGTAACGATCAGTCCCCGCCGGCGGCCGATACGATCGATGTAGGAGCCAAGAAACAAGGCACCGAGCGGCCGCATCAGGAAGCCGGCCCCGAAAGTCATGAAGGCCTGCAGAAGAGACGTCGTTTCATTCTGTGAAGGAAAGAAGGCCTGGGATATCTGGGTGGCATAGAACCCGAACAAAAAGAAATCGAACATTTCGAGGAAATTGCCGCTGGTGACCCTGAGTACGGTCCCCGCTTTCGACTGACCTGTCGCCGCGCCTGCCATGAGCGTTCTTCCTGTCTGTTCTTGTTTGTTCGTTCGCCCCCCGGCACGAGCATTAAGAGCCAGCCCACGCGCCCCGACAAGGGAAATATTCGGCCAGCCAACGGAGGGCTCGGTCCTTCCGAAACCATCCGGAAGGGCCGCGGCCGGGAGAGGAACAATCAGTTCTCCGTCCCGCTTACGGCGGCGAAGAACGCCTCTGGTCCGTCCGCCTCGATCAGCTTCCTGCCTTCGATCAACCAGAAGCGATTGCCAACTGCACGTACGAAGCTCCTGTCATGCGAGACCAGCAGGCAGCTGACATTGGGGCGCAGCAACTCCGTCTCCAAGGCTTCCTGCCCGTCGATGTCGAGATGGTTGGTCGGCTCATCGAGGAGATAGAAGTTCGGTTCGGCCAGCCTCAGCATCAGCAGACCCAGACGTGCCTTCTGGCCCCCGGAGAGCTGGCCGATCGGACGGGTCTGCTTCTCGATCGCCACACCGACCCCGGCCAGTAACGAGCGCGCCCGCTGGTCGCCGACTTCGAAGCGGTGGATCAGGGCATGGTGCGGCGTCTCGGCGTCGTCGAGGTCAGCCAGAGCCTGGTCGCTATAGCCGAGGACCAGCGCGGGGGTGGCCTTAACGCCTTCCGCATCGGTCTGCGGCTGCTCGATCGCACGGCGCAGCAAGCTGACGAGCCGCGTCTTGCCCGCGCCATTGGCGCCGAGCAGAACGATGCGGTCGCCCTGGCAGATGAAGCGCTTGCCAGTCCGAAACAGCAGCGTGCCGTTGGGGGTGGTCACAGCCGCGTCATCGAAGCTGACCAGTACCTTTGCATGCGTGCCCTGGCTGGCAAGCCGGACGGCGCCGGCGGAACGCTCTTGATGGGCGGGCTTTGCCGCGCCCTCCAGGCGTCCGGCGCGCTCCTTCAATTGCTTGGTCTTGACGACCAGGAGATCGCTGCCGGAATTGATGCCGATATTGTTCAGCTTCGCCGCCTGCTTGCGCAGTTGCTGGGCTGTCTTGATATCTCGCTGATAGCGCCGTTCGTCCGCGGCGTCGGCCTCATCGAGTGCGATCCGGGCCCGCGAATAGGCCAAGGGGAACAGTTGCGAATGCTCCGGCCGCAGGAACAGGGTGCGATTGGTGGTGGCGTCGAGGAAGGCCCGGTCATGGCTTGCCACCACCACGGGCACGTCGCGCGGCAAAGCGTTGAGCCAATCTTCCAGCAGGGCAATCTTGGCGAGGTCGAGGTGATTGGTCGGCTCGTCGAGTAGCAGGAGATCGGGCTCCCTGACCCAGACCCGCGCAAGCATGGCCAGCCTGAGCCAACCGCCGCTCAACTGCCCGAGTGACCTCTGCCGCAAGATTTCGGGTACCTGCAGCGAATCGAGGGTGACGTCTACGCGCCAGCCCTCGCTTACCTGCGCCTCCGCCGACAGGGCCGAGAGGACAGCCTCGTAAAAGGGCATGTCGAGCAAGACTGTGGGCACATGCTGCTCGACGTGGCCGATCGTCAGCCCGCGTGACTTGACGATATCCCCCTCACCCGGATCCATCGTGCCGGCGATGCAGCGCAGGAGGGTGGATTTGCCACGGCCATTGGCCGCCACCAGACCGATACGATCGCCGGCATTGATGGTGAGGTTGAGTTGCGAGAAAAGCGGTGTGCTCAGCGTCACGCCGAGGTTGCGCAGGGTAATCAGGCTCATGGGAATTCTCTGGTCCGGACCGGCGATCGCGGCATCCCGGGCACGCAGCCATCAAGGAATGCAGGCGAAGGAACGGCGTTTGACGATGCGCAATCACGAGCATGTTCTCGTTCTGCGCGGGCCACGAAGGGCAGACCAGCAAGGGGGAGATACGACCTCTGGTCAGCCCTGCAAACGCATCTGCAGGGCCTGAACTGGGCCACGCTGGCGATGATGATCGCAACGAATAATCACGCGCAGCCCTCCTTTCCCGGTTCGAGTATCACCTCGCCGATAGCATTGGTCCGAGGGATAGGCAAGTCATGTCCGCACTCTCCCTGGAAGCCCTCACCCAAAAGTCTCAGGTGGAAAAACACGCAAGGCCTATCTCCGGCCTTGCTGCCGTCACTAGTGCGGCCTATGAAGTCGGCTTTGATGACAAAGCCAGCTCAAGCGACTTATCCGCACCGCCACCTCCTCGGCATAGAAGGCCTGACGGAGAGCGATATCCTCAGCCTACTCGACGAAGCCGACGAGCACATCGCCTTCAACAGGCAGGTCGAGAAGAAATCGTCCGCCCTGCGCGGGCGCACCCAGATCAATCTGTTCTTCGAGCCCTCGACTCGCACCCAGTCCTCCTTCGAGTTGGCGGGCAAGCGGCTCGGCGCCGATGTGATGAACATGTCGGTCGGCTCGTCCTCGGTGAAGAAGGGCGAGACGCTGATCGATACCGCCATCACCCTCAACGCCATGCGGCCAGACGTGATCGTGGTCAGGCACAACCAGGCCGGCGCCGTGCATCTCCTGGCCCGCAAGGTCGATTGCGCCGTGGTAAACGCCGGCGACGGCGCCCACGAGCACCCGACCCAGGCTTTGCTGGATGCCCTCACCATCCGCCGCAACAAGGGGCGCATCGCCGGGCTGACGGTGGCCATCTGCGGCGACATCCTGCATTCACGCGTTGCCCGCTCCAATATCCTGCTGCTCGGCACGCTGGGGGCCCGCGTCCGCCTGATCGCACCCACCACCTTGCTCCCCGCCGGCATCGATCGCTTCGGTGTCGAGATCTTCAAGGACATTCGGGAAGGTCTCCGCGACGCCGACATCGTGATGATGCTGCGCCTCCAGCGCGAGCGCATGGCAGGCGCTTTCATCCCCTCGACCAAGGAATATTTTCGCTATTTCGGCCTGGACGAGGAAAAGCTCGGCTTTGCCAAGCCGGATGCCCTGGTGATGCATCCCGGCCCGATGAATCGCGGGGTGGAGATCGATACCGCCGTCGCCGACGGCGCCCAGTCGCTCATCCGCGAGCAAGTCGAGGCGGGCGTCGCCGTCCGCATGGCCGTGCTCGAGGCTCTTGCCCGCAACCTGCCGAATGTCTGAGGGGAACTGGAAGTTGGATAACGCTCGCCCTCTGGCCCCGGCCAATGCCCTTCTGGTCAATGCACTGCTGACCGATCCCGCCGCCGGATCGCAGCAGCGTGGCGGCCTACTGATTCGCGACGGCGTCATCGCCGATATCGGGAGCCATCTCAACTCCGGCGCCGTGGGCTCGGACACCGCCATTATCGATTGCGATGGCCAGGTCGTCGCTCCCGGCCTGGTCGACATGCGGGCCGTGACGGGCGAGCCGGGCGCCGAGCACCGCGAGACCCTCGCCACCGCCTCTCAGGCGGCGGCTGCCGGTGGCGTCACCACCATCGTCTGCACGCCGGAAACCCATCCGCCGATCGACGATCCCGCCGTGGTCGATTTCGTACTGCGCCGCGCCCGCGATACCGCCATCGTGCATGTCCATGCCATGGCGGCGCTGACCAAGGGGCTTGCCGGCCAGGAGATGACCGAGATCGGCCTGCTCGGCGAAGCGGGTGCCGTCGCCTTCACCGATGGCGCCCACAGCGTGATGAATGCCCGGGTGATGCGTCGGACGCTGACCTATGCGCGCGATTTCGACGCTCTCATTATCCATCATACCCAGGATAGCGATCTGGCCGGTGACGGCGTGATGAACGAGGGCGAATTTGCCAGCCGGCTCGGCCTGCCAGGCATTCCCGCCGAAGCGGAAGCCATCCTGCTGGAACGGGACATGCGCCTGGTCGCCCTGACCGGTGGGCGTTATCACGCCGCAACCGTCACCTGCCGCGCCTCGATCGAGGTGCTGCGCCGGGCCAGGCAGGACGGGCTCGACGTCACCGCCTCCACCTCGATCAACCACGTCACCCTCAACGAGAACGACATCGACGGTTTCCGTACCTTCTGCAAGGTATCGCCGCCGCTGCGCCATGAGGACGACCGCATGGCCCTGGTGCAGGCGGTCAAGGATGGGCTGGTCGATGCGATCGTCTCCGATCACAATCCCCAGGACGTCGAGACCAAGCGCCAGCCTTTCGCCGAGGCCGCCGACGGCGCCATCGGCCTGGAAACCATGCTCTCGGCCGGCCTGCGACTGGTGCATGACGGCTCGCTGGACCTGATCGGCCTCTTGCGGGCTCTTTCGACGCGACCGGCGCAGATTCTGCGCCTGCCTGGCGGCACGCTGGCCAAGGGTGCAAGCGCGGACGTCATCGTCTTCGATCCTGACGTGCCCTTTGTGCTCGACGCCGCCAAGCTACGGTCTCGCTGCAAGAACTCGCCCTTTGACGGCGCGCGCCTCAGCGGCCTGGTTTCCCGCACCTTCGTTGCCGGCCGCCAGGTGTTCGAGCGGGGCTGAAGGCCTGCCTCAAGAAAGCGGGGCTGAAGGCCTGCCTCAAGAATATGGAGTCCTGGGAGCGCGGACGTCCCCGTCCGCTCTCTCCCATCGTCAAAGCATTCCATTTCCAGGAACGGATCGTTCTATTCGTCGAATGCCTTATCCAGGGCCTGTTTCTGTCCCGCGCTGGGGCCACCCAGATAGACCGGCTTGTCGCCGTCGCGGATCTCGGCCCAGACCTGACGGCCATCGGCCGTGAACAGGAAGACGCTGCCATATTCGGCACAGGTCACGTTGGTCGGACAGACCATGGCGACGCGGTAGGGCGAACCGTCGATGCTCACCTGCTTGGAGCCGAAAGTCATATAGTCACCCTTGCGCCTGAGCACGTCGGACAAATAGTCGGGAACGGGCGACAATTCCTTCAACAGGGCACCGTAGGCTCCCTTGTAGGGCTGCGCCTTCACCAGCCGGTCCAGGGCAGGAAACTCCTTTTCGACCTGTTCGTTGTAGGTCGGCTGCTGCGCGAGGGCCGCGCCGGCCAGACCAAGAAACAAAGCCGAAGCCACGATGACACGCATCCAAATCTCCTTCAGTCGGCCGGCTCCCACAAATGCGGTGCGCCCATGCGTCCTACAGCATTGAACCAGCTCAGCACATCGGGAAAGCCTTAGCGCGCTCCCGGGTCATCGCAACCGGTCGACCCAACAAAGGCTGAGGAAAACTCCTTCGTCGATACCCCGCTCCGTCTCAAGGCAAAGATTTTCGTGGCCGGCCCTCGGCGAGTGACGATAGTGTGCGGCACGGACTTTTTCTTCCTAAAGCGAGCTGCCGATGTTTGCCGACCTGACCCTGACGACGACGCTGGCGGCGCTGCTGCTCGGCTACCTGCTCGGGTCGATTCCTTTCGGCCTGGTTCTCACTCGCCTGGCCGGACTGGGGGATATCCGCGCCATCGGCTCTGGCAATATCGGCACCACGAATGTCCTGCGCACCGGCCGCAAGGATCTGGCGGCTGCCACCCTGATCTTCGACGCCCTCAAGGGCACGGCCGCCGTGCTGCTCGCGCGCCACTTCTGGGGAGATGGGGCCGCAGTCTTCGCCGGACTCGCCGCTTTTGTCGGTCACCTCTTCCCGATCTGGCTGAAATTCAAGGGCGGCAAGGGCGTCGCCACCTATCTCGGCCTGCTGGCCGCCTTCGCCTGGCCTATCGCCATCTTTTTCGCGTTGGTCTGGGTCTCGGTTGCCTTCATTACCCGCTATTCGTCGGCCTCGGCCCTGACGGCCAGCCTGCTGAGCCCGATCGCGCTCCTGCTCATGGGCTATCAGCGTGAAGCCCTGCTCTTTGCCATCCTCACCGTGGTCCTGTGGGTGATGCATCGCACCAATATCGGCCGTCTCCTCAATGGTACGGAGAGCCGCATTGGAAAGAAGGCGTGACGTCGCCAGGTTCTGCCCTCTCGGATGAAGAAAAGCTGGATTGGCTGCGCCTGATCCGCTGCGACGGCATTGGCCCCATCAGCTTCAAGGGCTTGCTGGAAAGCCACGGTTCCGCCAGAGCCGTGATCGAGGCCCTGCCCGAGATCGCCAGGCGCAGCGGCCGTGCCCTCAAGCTGCCCTCCGAGGCTGGCCTTCGGCGAGAATTGCAGGCCATGGCCGCTCTTAGTGCCCGCTTCGTGGCCGTGGGCGAAGCCGACTACCCCCTCTCTCTGGCCGCCATCGAATCGGCCCCGCCTCTCCTCGCCGTTTGGGGATCGCTCGCTCCCTTGTCCCGGCCGACGGTCGCCATCGTGGGTGCCCGCAATGCCTCTGCGCTTGGGCGCCGATTCGCGGCTGTCATGGCGAGCGAACTCGCCAATGCCGGTTTCACCGTGGTCTCCGGCTTGGCGCGGGGTATCGATGAAGCCGCGCATAGCGCCACCGTGAGCAACGGCACCGTCGCCGTGGTCGGGGGTGGTCTCGGCCATATCTACCCGTCACAGCACGAACAACTCGCAAAGGATATCACTGCCACAGGCTGCGTCATTTCCGAGATGCCGTTCGAGTGGGTGGCAACGGCACGCGATTTCCCCAAACGCAACCGCATCGTGTCGGGCCTCTCGCTCGGTGTGGTCATCATCGAAGCCGCTGCACGCTCCGGCTCCCTCATCACGGCCCGGCTTGCTTTGGAGCAAGGCCGCGAACTGATGGCCGCACCCGGGTCGCCGCTCGATCCGCGCAATGACGGCAGCAACAAATTGCTGCGCGAGGGAGCTATCCTGGTCCGGCATGCCGGCGACGTGCTGGAAGCTCTGACGCCATTGGTCGAGCGCCCCGCACCGCCGCCGCGGCCCATTCAGCCCCGCTTCGAATTCGAGACCAGGGAGCCGGAAACCACTCCTGCCCCTCCTTCCGCGTCGACGGGTGATCCCGACCAGGACCGCCTGATCGCCGTGCTCGGGCCTTCGCCCGTGGCGATGGACGAATTGGTGCGCGCCTCCGGCCTCGATGCCCGGCGCGTACAGCTCGCCTTGCTCGAACTCGATCTCTCCGGGCGAATCGAGCGGCATGGCAACGGCATGGTCTCGCTGTTGTACGCCGGTCGGCCGAATTGACTTAAGGCTACCTTTTGCCCATCTTGCCGCCGCATTCGGCCCTATCGTAGGACCCGATTGCAACTCATGTCCTACGATAGGGCCTGGGGTCACGACATCGCCCGATCCGACAAATGCGCCAGTTTGCAATTTTCGGATTTGCCCTTATTTGGCAGCTAGTCGACTGCTCCGAGGCACAGGTTTGCGAGATGCAGGCCTGGGCTCGGGAAGCAGGTGGCAAGCTTGTTTTCATGCCCTACCCGGCCGATCTTCAATGAGTCGCGGCCATGTGGGGACATTTCGTTTTCCGCGTATTGAACGGCCCGCCCATGCCTGTCGTCATCGTTGAGTCGCCTGCCAAAGCACAGACGATCAACAAGTATCTCGGTTCCAACTACCAGGTGATCGCCTCCTATGGTCACGTGCGCGACCTGCCGGCCAAGGACGGTTCGGTGGAGCCCGACGCCGATTTCGCCATGGTGTGGGAGAACGACGCCAAGGCCAGCAAGCGCCTGTCGGATATCGCCAAGGCGGTGAAGGAGAGCGACAAGCTCATTCTTGCAACCGACCCTGATCGCGAGGGCGAGGCGATCTCCTGGCATGTCCTGGAGATCCTGCGCCAGAAGCGTGCCATCAAGGATATTCCGGTCGAACGCGTGACCTTCAACGCCATCACCAAGGACGCAGTCCTGAAGGCGATGAAGGCGCCGCGCGAAATCGACGAGGGCCTGGTCGACGCCTATCTGGCACGACGAGCGCTCGACTATCTCGTCGGCTTCCGCCTGTCGCCGGTACTTTGGCGCAAGCTGCCGGGCGCCCGCTCCGCCGGTCGTGTTCAATCGGTCGCCTTGCGTCTGGTCTGCGACCGGGAACTCGAGATCGAGCGCTTTGTCGCCCGCGAATATTGGTCTTTGATCGCGACCCTCGCCACACCACGCGGCGATCTGTTCGAAGCACGCCTCGTCGGCGCGGACGGCCAGAAGATCCAGCGCCTTGATGTCGGCACCGAAAAGGAGGCTCTCGCCTTCCGCGCGGCTCTCGACCAGGGCCGCTATGTCGTAGCCAGTGTCGAGGCCAAGCCTGCCCGGCGCAATCCCTTCCCGCCCTTCACCACCTCGACGCTGCAGCAGGAGGCCAGCCGCAAACTCGGCCTGTCGCCCAATCGCACCATGCAGATCGCCCAACGCCTCTATGAGGGCGTCAACCTCAATGGCGAGCAGGTCGGCCTGATCACCTATATGCGTACCGACGGCGTCGATATGGCGCCGGAGGCCATCACCGCCGTGCGCAGCATGATCGGCAAGAGCTATGCGCCCGGCTACCTGCCGGAGACGCCGCGCCGTTATGTCACCAAGGCGAAGAACGCTCAGGAAGCCCATGAGGCGATCCGGCCGACCGATCCCTTCCGCACGCCCAAGGACGTCACCCGCTTCCTGGATAACGAACAGGCCCGGCTCTACGAACTGATCTGGAAGCGCACGGTTGCCAGCCAGATGGCTTCGGCGGAGCTCGAGCGCACCACGGTCGACATCCTGGTCGAGGCGGGCGGGCGCAAGCTCGACCTGCGAGCGACCGGCCAGGTCGTGAAGTTCGACGGCTTCCTGACGCTCTACAATGAAGACCGGGACGATGATGGTGACGACGAGGACGGCAAGCGCCTTCCCACCATGTCGGCCGGCGAAGCGCTCGACAAGAAATCGATCGCCGCTACCCAGCATTTCACCGAACCGCCGCCGCGCTACAGCGAGGCCACGCTGATCAAGCGCATGGAGGAGCTCGGCATCGGCCGCCCCTCCACCTATGCGGCCACGCTCGCCACCCTGCGCGACCGCGAATATGTCTCGATCGACAAGAAGCGCCTGAAGGCCGAGGACAAGGGTCGTCTCGTCACCGCCTTCCTTGAGAGCTTCTTTGCCCGTTATGTCGAATATGACTTCACCGCGGCCCTGGAGGAGAAGCTCGACCGCATCTCCAACCACGAGCTCGACTGGAAGGAAGTCCTGCGCGATTTCTGGCGCGATTTCTCCGCCGCCATCGACGGCACCAAGGAATTGCGTACCACCCAGGTTCTCGACGCACTCAACGACCTGCTCGGGCCGCATATCTTCCCCGACCGGGGCGATGGCTCCAGTCCGCGCCAGTGCACGGTGTGCGGCACCGGCACGCTCTCGCTCAAGCTCGGCAAATACGGATCGTTCATCGGCTGCTCCAACTATCCCGAATGCCGCTATACGCGCCAGTTATCGGCTGGCGCCGACCAGAATGGCGAGGCCGAGGGCGGTGGCGAAGCCGGCACCAGGAAGCTCGGCGCCGATCCCGAGAGCGGTCTCGACGTCACCCTTCGCGATGGGCGTTTCGGCCCCTATGTCCAGCTCGGCGAAGGCGACAAGCCCAAGCGTTCGAGCCTGCCTCGCGGCATGAGCGCAGCCAATGTCGACCTCGAACGAGCACTGGCATTGCTCTCTTTGCCAAAAGAGGTCGCAGTCCATCCCGAGAGCGGCAAACCGATCCTGGTGGGCATCGGCCGCTATGGTCCCTATGTCCAGCACGAGAAGACCTACGCCAATCTCGACAAGGATGATGACGTATTGGCAATCGGCGCCAACCGGGCCATTGCTCTGATCCTCACCAAGGAAAGCGGAGGTTCTGGCCGCCGTTTCGGCGCCGGTGCGCCGGCAGGCCGTCCCCTCGGCGACTATCCCGGCGGCGGCAGCGTCGAGGTCAAGCCGGGACGCTATGGCGCCTATGTCACCAATGGCAAGGTCAACGCCACCCTGCCCAAGGGCATGGAAGCGGATGCGGTGACGCTCGAACAGGCCATCGAACTCATTGCCGCCAAAGCCGGCAAGGCCCCGACGACCGGCAAAGCTCCGGCTGCCAAAAAGACACCGGCGAAGAAGGCTGCGGCCGCCAAGACGACGGCCGCCAAGACGACGGCTGCGAAGAAGCCGGCTGCCAAGAAGAAGGCAACCAAGGCGATCGTCGATTCCGACGAGGTTCCCTTCGACACCGATTGATATTTGGACTTCCGGCCGGAGCCTCTGTTCCCGCCGGGACTTCCTTGTGATCATGAAGGCCTCCAGCCTGCCCCTTGCGTGCAGGCTGGAGGTGGGTGTCATGATTCGTCGCGTTGCGGGGCTGGTCGGCGGCGCTCTTCTCAACGCCCTCGCGCTCGCATCCGCCTTCGCCGGCGATGCCGCCGTGCCCGATATCATCGGCTTTTCCAAGGATGGACGTTATTTCGCCTTCGAGGAATATGGCACGCTCGATGCCTCCATCCATCCCTACAGCACCATCCACATCATCGATCTCGATACCGGCAAAGCTGTCGCCGGCTCGCCTCTTGCAGTGAGCCATGACAAGGAGGGGCCCGAAGAGGCCCCTCGCACCGAGGCGCGCAAAAAGGCCCAACCGCTGTTGGCCAAGCTCGGCATCGGCGATAAGCCGACCAGGCAGGTCGTGCACGAGGGCGCACGGCTTTTCGATGCGCCGACACCCGATCAGGCCTATGCCACCATGGCCGCCGAAGTGACGAATCTCAGCATCGAGGATGCGGTTCCCGGTGGGGACGTCACGGTCGATGTCCTGCCCCGTACGATCACGGATACGACTTGCTCGGCGCAGGGGCGCGAAGAGCTCAAAAGCTTTTCGCTGGTGCGCACTCTGCCCGAAAACAATAGGGACAACGAAATCGTCTATATCGACGAAGCGTCCGGCTACGAGCGCGGTTGCTCGCAGTCCAACGGCCTGAATGCGCTCTTTGTCTTCAAGCCGGCCGATGCCAGGCCGAGACTGGTGGCGCTGGTCAGCTATTGGCCTCGCAGTTGGGAAGAGCCCGACCGGCGCTATCTCGCCATCCC
The DNA here is from genome assembly GCF_057813875.1 of Labrys sp. F242. NCBI lineage: Bacteria > Pseudomonadati > Pseudomonadota > Alphaproteobacteria > Hyphomicrobiales > Xanthobacteraceae > Labrys > Labrys sp. F242. The sequence goes on from NZ_JBVASG010000001.1 coordinate 2,073,084, forward strand.
CGTCCCTCTGCCGTGACGCAGCGAGCCGTTACCATCGCCCTCTTCGCTTGTTCCAAGCGAACAACAGGTCGGCGAAGCGATCATAGGCGAAGCGCGTCAGTACGATGACGCCGGGCGCTCCGAGCAATTTGGCGATCCAGGCTTGCCCCGGCGTGCGCCGCCAGATTTCTAGGACGACATCGGCTCCCACCAGCAGGCGGCCGTCCTCGTTGGTTGCATGCAGGCGGCGCCTGATGTCGTCAAGGCCCGCCCCGAAATGCGCCAGTGCATCAGGCTCCAGATTGATGTCCAGAAACTCGATACGGCCAGCCTTGACCGCTTCCAGGAGACGGCTGCGCTGATGGCGGATGCCGGCATCGCAGACCGGACATCTGGTATTATACCAGACCGTCAGGGGACGAGCGCCGCCGGCTTTTGCAATCTCACTGACCATCCCAACTCTTCAGCGCCTCGATCTTGAGCTTGCGCTGCTCGTCGGCGGAAAGCTCGTAATTGCTCTTGTAGGGGGCAGATTCGAAAGAGCCATAGGTCGGGTTGGCAATGACGATCCAATCGTGCCCCCAACGGGCGGCACTGTCTGCGAAAACCTTCTCGCGCTCCTCCGGCGTTCCCTTGTAGGCATCGGTAAAATCCCCGAGATTGTCGCCGACCAGCAGCACGATGCGATAATCCTTGGCGATCACCGCCCGTCTGGTGCCCTTGGCCGACTTCCAGTCCGGCTGTTCCTTGGCACTGAGGAAGGTGTCGACATTGCCGCCATTCGGAAAGCCGAGCTTTGTCATCAACTGCACCGTCGGCTCTTCCTCCTCCTTGGTTCGGTTGGTGACATAGAAGACCTTCACGCCTTTCGAGGCGGCATACTGGGTGAATTCAACCGCCCCGGGAATGGGGGTATCAACCTGCGCCTTGACATATTTTGTCCAGGTCTCCGGCGTGAAGCGCGTTCCCGCCTTGACGTTCCAGGCCTGATAATTGGAGGTGTTTAGCAGCGTGTCGTCTACATCGAGGACGATGGCCGGCGGAAAACTCTTGAAGTCGCCGGTCTGCTCGGCGGGCGCCGCCGTCCAGGAGGTATCGGCCAAGGCCTGATCGAGCCTGATTCTGGCCAGTGCGAACGCCGCCATCGCATTGGCCTTGGCTTCGACGGCGGTCTGGTCCCAGAGCACGGCGTTGAGATTGTCATCAGGCTTGGCACCCTCGGCGAAGGCCGGTGAAACTGCGGCTGAAACCGCAACAAGCGTCGATGAGAGGCAAAGTCCGATCAATGCACCACGCATGCCCTACTCCCAGTTGGACCGACGATAAAACAGAAACGATATCATCGGACCTCGACGGGTCAACGCGGCATATTCCCTGCGACCCTTAGAGAGAATGCTGCAGTGCAGCATTTTTGTTGACAAGCCAGGCATGTGGCCCTATATGCGCAGTGTCCGGTTCAATCGAACCGTTCCCTCTATCCGTTCGTGCCAGCGGATCTTTTAGGAATTTTGGACAGTCTGTCCCGGCACTCGATGTTCCTTGCCGCCTTGCGTATTGCCTCACATGGCTCTGCCGCGCTGTGGGATCCTCTCCGGATCGCCGCGCAGATCGCATCGGCAGCTTCTCTTCGACAGACAAACCGCCGATCGGGCAGGACGCCGACGAAATACGTCGTGTCCACGATTGGCTTCGACAAATACTATGTGCGTTGGTCTATGATGACGCCGGATCCACTGCCCGCTTCCTTTGGGCATATCGGGCCGCCAACGCCAATTCGGAATAATTTCTGTGGTTCGTAAAAACAAACAAGCCGAGGCATTGGAACCCACCCTGCCCAGCCGCGAAGACATTCTCGCTTTCATCGCCCGTTCGCATGGCAGGGCCGGCAAACGCGAGATCGCCCGCGAATTCGGCTTGGGCGGCGCCGACAAGATCGCCCTCAAACATCTGCTCAACGAATTTGCCGATGGCGGCGTCGTGCAGCGCAACCGCAAGGGCTTCAATGCCCCCGGCGCCCTGCCCTCCTCCCTCGTTGCCGACATTACCGGCCGTGATCGTGACGGCGAGCTCGTCGCCACCCCTGCGGACTGGAACGAGGATAATGGCAAGCCGCCGCGCATCGTGGTGACCATTCCCAAACGCTTCGGCGGAGCCGCGCCAGGCGTGGGTTCGCGGGTGCTGCTGCGCATGGCCGATGGTAGCTCGGATCACCAGCCGACCGGACGGGTGATCAAGGTGCTGGAGCGCTTGCGCCAACGCATTCTCGGCGTCTTCCGTCGCCTTCCCAACGGCGACGGCCAGATCGTACCGATCGAAAAACGCAATGCCGGACGCGAGATGATCGTTCGCCCGGAGGATGCGGTGAAGGCCGAAGACGGCGATCTCGTCGCCATCGAGCCCCTGCGCGGCGCCCGCCATGGCCCGCCCGTGGCACGCATCGTCGAGCGGGTCGGCAAGGTCGGCAGCGAGAAGGCGATCAGCCTGATCGCCATCCATGCCCATGACATTCCCTACGTCTTTCGCAAAGACACGCTGGAAGAGGCCGAGGCCGCCAAGCCGGCGACCAAATCTGGTGGCAAGGATTGGTCCGGCCGTGAGGACTGGCGGCGCCTGCCGCTGATCACCATCGATCCGGCCGATGCCAAGGATCACGACGACGCGGTTCATGCCGAGCCCGATCCCGATCCGGCCAATCCGGGCGGGCATATCCTCACCGTAGCAATCGCCGACGTCGCCGCCTATGTGAAGCCGGATTCGCCCCTCGACCGCGAGGCCCTGATCCGCGGCAATTCGGTGTATTTTCCCGACCGTGTCGTTCCGATGCTGCCGGAGCGCATCTCCAACGATTTGTGCTCCCTGCGCGCCAACGAAAACCGGCCGGCGCTGGCCGTGCGCATGATCATCGCAGCGGACGGACGCAAGCTTCGCCACAGCTTCCATCGCGTGATGATGCGCTCGGCCGCCAAGCTCTCCTACCAGCAGGCCCAGCGCGCCATCAACGGTGATACCGACGAGGTAACCGGCCCACTGCTGGCGTCCGTCCTCCAGCCTCTGTGGGCTGCCTATGCCTGCCTGAAGACGGAGCGCGGCGATCGCGGGCCGCTCGACCTCGATCTGCCGGAGCGCAAGATCCTGCTGAAACCCAACGGCATGGTCGACCGGGTCGTCGTTCCCGAACGCCTCGACGCCCACCGTCTGATCGAGGAATTCATGATCCTCGCCAATGTCGCGGCAGCCGAGACGCTGGAAGCCAAGAAGACGCCATTGGTCTATCGCGTGCATGACGAGCCTTCGATGGAGAAGATCATCGCGCTGCGCGAATTCCTCCACACACTCGACATTCCGCTCTCCAAGCAGGGGGCGCTCCGGCCGAGCCAGTTCAACACCATCCTTGCGAGGGTCGCCGGCACCGACAATGCCCATCTCGTCAACGACGTGGTGCTGCGCTCGCAGAGCCAGGCCGAATATTCGGCCGACAATATCGGACATTTCGGTCTCAATCTGCGCCGCTACGCGCATTTCACCTCGCCCATCCGCCGCTATTCGGACCTGATCGTGCATCGCGCTTTGATCCGCGCCCTGCATCTGGGCGATGACGGCCTGCCGGCGGAGATGACGCCCGCAATGCTCAACGAGATCGCCGGCCGGATCTCGGCCTGCGAGCGGCGTGCCATGACCGCAGAACGCGAGACGATCGACCGCCTGATCGCCCATTTTCTCGCGGACCATGTCGGCGAGATCTTCCAGGGCCGTGTGTCCGGGGTGATCAAATCAGGCCTGTTCGTCAAACTCCTCGATACCGGCGCCGACGGCTTCGTGCCCGCCGCGACGATCGGTCACGACTATTACCGCTTCGAGGAGAGCGCCCATCAGCTTATCGGTGCAGCAACAGGTGAATCCTTCCAGCTCGGCGATACGGTGTCGGTGAAGCTGGTGGAGGCGGCGCCATTCGCCGGTGCGCTGCGCTTCGAAATCGTCTCGGACGGTCAACGGCGCAGAACCCCGGGTCGCAAGCTCGGCGTGGTCAAGCGACCGCGTATCACCGATCGCAAGGGCAATGCGGCCAAGCGCAAGGCGAAGGCGCAGAAAGGCAAGCACGCCGGGAAGGGAAGTCGGCGATGAACGAATATCGGCCCGAGCAACGCGACCGACCTGAGCAGCGCGACGTGGCGCTCGCCATGCGCCGGGGCGCCTTCGGGCGCTGCCCCAATTGCGGCAAAGGCAAGATCTTTACCTCCTATCTCAAGGTCGCACCGCGCTGCAGTGCCTGCGGCGAGGATCTGTCGCATCACCGCGCCGATGATGCGCCACCCTATTTCACCATGATGATCGTCGGGCATGTCGTGGTCGCCGGCATCCTCGCCTGCGTGATCGAGACGGAGATGCCGCTCTGGTTGCTGGGCGTGATCTTCGGCACGCTCACCATCGTGCTGTCGCTGGTCCTGCTTCCGATGATCAAGGGCGCCATCATCGGGCTGCAATGGGCCAACCGCATGCATGGCTTCTCCGGCAAAGCCGACCCCGACACGCTTTCCCCTTACTGAGTCCATGACAGATATCCCCTCCTCGCCATCGAAGCCCCGTCCCATCAGGCCCCGCGATGCCGCTTCGCTGATCCTGCTCGACCGCACCGGCAACACGCCCCGCATCCTGATGGGACGGCGGCATTCGGGCCATGCCTTCATGCCCGGCGTGATGGTGTTTCCCGGCGGCCGCGTCGAGCCTGCCGATCGCAGCATGAGTGCCTATGGCACGCTGTCGGTCCACGCCGAACGGGGGCTGCTCACGCGCGTTGTCAGGCCCTCGCCGGCCAAGGCCAGAGCACTGGCCCTATGCGCGATCCGGGAGACCTTCGAGGAAACCGGCATCCTGCTCGGCGAAACAGGGCTCGGTACCCCGCCCGTCAGCAGCGAACACTGGCGGGCCTTCGCCGACCACGAAGTGTTCCCCTCGCCCGAAAGCCTGCATTTCGTCGCCCGTGCCATCACGCCACCTGCCATGAAGCGCAGATTCGACACGCGCTTCTTCGTGGCTGACGCGCGTTCCATCGCGCACCAGACCGACGGTGTCGTCGGTCCCGACTCGGAGTTGGTCGAAATGAAATGGCTCACCTTCGACGAGGCCCGGTCAGAAGATCTGGTCTGGATCACCCGCACGATCCTCGATGAGGTGGCCAGGAGGCTCGAAATCGGCTTGGAGAAGGACGTTCCCGTGCCTTTCTATCGCGAGCAGCGTGGCGTACGGAGCCGGGAAGAGATCTAGATCAGCCGCGGATGGCCCGCATGGCCGCACAATTCCAAGCAGCATGCGCTTCTTTTGGTTGACTTCAGCGCTTCCATGAGTAGTGTGCGCCAAGATTCAAAAGGGCCGCGCCATTGCGCGGCTTTGCTGCCTTAGCCGATACGGTCCGGTAGCAATATTCGGAGCATCACCATGGCCAAGGCTGCAACCATCAAGATCAAGCTGCTTTCGACGGCAGACACGGGCTACTTCTATGTCACCAAGAAGAACACCCGCACCAAGACCGAAAAGCTCGCAATGAAGAAGTACGATCCCGTCGCGCGCAAGCACGTCGAGTTCAAGGAAACCAAGATCAAGTAAGATCGGTTTCCGGATCGGAATCAAGGGCGCCTTCGGGGCGCCCTTTGTTTTGGTGATGCCCGCGGGAGGCTATCGGTGTCGACCCCCAATGAGACACGCAATACCTCGTGCGGTTTGCAGTTCTTCATTCTCGCCTGCACCCTTCTGGTCATCGGCTTCGGTTCGGGAGCCGCCTCGATCAGCCTCTCGACCATTTTTCAAGAGTTCGCGCTGTCCTACGCGATCATAGGCGCCGTCACTTCCGGGGTTTTCCTTTTCCTGATCCTATTCCTCGCACTAGGCGGACGCCTGCGCGCGCTGGTCGGCGACAAGCCCCTGCTGATGGCCTCGACGTCCACATTCGTCGTCGGCGAAGCTCTGGCAGGACTTGCCCCCGATTTTTCCGTCTGGGCAATCGCGCGCCTGCTCCAGGGGTCAGCAACCGGTTGTCTCCTTTCCGTCAGCCTTGCTTTCGTGGCCGACAGTGCGCGTCGCCAGTGGCGAGGCGACGTCATAAGCGTGCTGCTTGCCCTTTATTTCCTCGGCACGGCATTCGGCCCCGGCGTAGCAGGCTACATCACCGCGTTTTATGGCTGGCGCGACATCGCCTACGTCTCGGCGGCACTGGGCGTGATCATGCTCATCCTGCAGGCCGCATTCGTCACGGCACCCACGAGAACGGAAATCGAGACCATTTTCGACTGAGCGGGCAGTCCGGGACGACCATCACGGTGGCCTTGCCTCTATGCCACCTTCCGAACGTGGTCCTCTGCTGCCTCGCGGATAGCGGCTATGTTACCGGCATAATTCGCCGCCCCGCCCTGAAACACGGCCGATCCCGCCACGATCGTGTCTGCTCCGGCCGCGGCCACCAGCGCTGCCGTCTCGCTGTTGACGCCGCCATCGACCTCGAGGCGGATCGGCCTTGTCCCGATCATTGCCCGGACGCGCCGAATCTTGTCGAGTAGCGAGGTGATGAAGGCCTGCCCTCCGAATCCCGGATTGACTGTCATCACCAGGATGAGATCGAGACGATCGAGCACATATTCCAACACGCTTTCCGGCGTACCCGGACAGATCGTCGCCCCGGCCTTGCAGCCGAGAGCGCGGATCGCCTGCAGCGAGCGATCGAGATGCGGACCGGATTCGGCATGCACGGTGATGATGTCGGCACCGGCTTTGGCAAAAGCCTCCAGATAGGGATCGGCCGGCGTGATCATCAGATGCACGTCGAAGGGCTTTTTTGTGTAGGATCTGACAGCTTTGATGACATCGGGTCCGAAGGTGATGTTGGGCACGAAATGCCCATCCATCACGTCGCAATGGATCCAGTCCGCCCCGCTCTCGTCGATAGCTCTGATTTCCTCGCCCAGCCGCGCGAAATCAGCCGACAGGATGGACGGCGCGATCACGATCGGTTCAGCCATGATAGTCTTCCTCTCATCTCCGGTATTCGTCAGGCATCGTCGCCATCGGGTTTCGCGTCCCTGGCGAAAACGCGACTCGCCAGAACATCTCCCGCCTCGATGGTCATGATGTCGTCCGTGGTCAGCTTGCGGTCGAGATCTTCGACCAACCGACTGGCCTGGCGCAGGCGGATACGGTCGAGCGCATTGCGGATGGAACGGGCATTGGAGAACAAGGGCTGGGTCTTGCGCAGCTCGATATAGCGGATGAAGGCAGCCCGTGCCTCGGCATCGAAGCGATAATTGCGTTCCTGCAGCATCAGCTCGGCAATGGACAGCAGTTCAGGCTCTTCATAGTCAGGAAAATCGATGTGGTGGGCGACCCGCGAGCGGAAGCCGGGATTGCTGGCGAAGAACTTCTGCATGCGATCCTCATAGCCGGCGAGGATCACGACGAGATCGTCGCGCTGCGTCTCCATCACCTGCAGCAGGATCTCGATGGATTCCTGGCCATAATCGCGCTCGTTCTCGGGGCGGTAGAGATAATAGGCCTCGTCGATGAACAACACGCCGCCCATCGCCTTCTTGAGGATCTCCTTGGTCTTCGGCGCGGTGTGGCCGATATACTGGCCGACGAGATCGTCCCGGGTCACCGACACCAGATGTCCACGCCTGACGAAGCCGAGGCGATGCAGGATGTCGGCCATGCGCAAGGCCACCGTGGTCTTGCCGGTACCGGGATTGCCGGTGAAGGACATGTGCAGGGTCGGCGGATCATTGGCCAGGCCGATTCTTTGCCGGATGCGCTCGATCAGTAGCAGCGAGGCGATTTCACGGATGCGCGTCTTCACCGGCTTGAGGCCGACCAGGTCGCGGTCGAGCTGGGCGAAGACGTCGGCAATGCCGACCGCCTCGAATTCCTGCCTGAGGTCGATGGTCTCGGCTGCAGTCGTGCCGGCCTCCCCGGGCTCTTTCACGGTGTTTGCATCGAGCATGGTGATCCTCGCGAAAGGCTCCGCCGCCCAATAGGCGACGGAGCAAGTTGTCCGGCGGGTCGTCAGAGACGGGAGGCACTGCCGTCACCAGCCGGACCAAAGCGTGTTGCGATTGGGCGAAATCACGCAGAATCGCAAAGACGCGTCGAAACCAGAAGCTTGAGCAAACAAGCGTTCAGTCATGAACGCGTTTTGCTCAAGGACACATCAACCGTAGCGCTGGCCTTCCGGCCGGTCGGCGGCATAGCTTTTGGTGGTGTAGCGGATATTGCGGCCGACGCTTTCCTGCCGGTCGAGGCGGAAGCCGGGCTCCTCCGTCGGCCGATTGACGATGAAGGAGATGCGCACCGACTCCCAGCCATGGCTGGAGTCAAAGCCGCAGATGCGGATATAGCGGTCGCCATAGACGCGCCGGCATTCGGCGAGTTCCATCATCACGCCTGCCGCATCCCGCAGGTCGAACATCGGCAAACCCCACATCTCCCAATAGGTGTTGCGGGGGTGAGGATCGTCGGTGAACTCGATGTTCACCGCCCAGCCCTGTTCCAGGCAATACTGCACCTGGCGGCCGATCTGCTCGTCGGTGAGATCGGGCAGGAAGGAAAAACACCCTTGTGTGATACGCATCGTCTTTCTCCTTTCAGGCGGTGACGGCGACGGTGGGCACGAAATCCGGCGTGTCGGTGGATTCGTAGTTGAAGGTCACGTCCTTCCACACTTCGAGCGCCTGCTTGAGCGGCGTACAGCTATTGGCCGCCTTGGCCAGGATTTCCGGCCCTTCATGCAGGTAGTCGCGTCCCTCGTTGCGGGCGAGGATCATCGCTTCCAGAGCCACGCGGTTGGCGGTGGCGCCGGCCTGGATGCCCTGCGGATGGCCGATGGTGCCGCCGCCGAACTGCAGCACCACATCCTCGCCGAGAAGATGCAGAAGCTGGTGCATCTGGCCGGCATGGATGCCGCCGGAGGCCACCGGCATCAGCTTGTTGAGGCTGGCCCAGTGCTGGTCGAAGAAGACGCCGTGTTCGAGGTTGGCCGGATTGAAGTCCTCGCGGCAGATGTCGTAATAACCGCGCGTGGTGTTGGGATCGCCTTCCAGCTTGCCGACCACGGTACCGGCATGGATATGATCGACACCGGCCAGCCGCATCCATTTGGCAATGACGCGGAACGACACGCCATGGCTCTTCTGGCGCGTATAGGTGCTGTGGCCGGCCCGGTGCAGATGCAGGATCATGTCGTTGCGACGGGCCCAGGCCGCCATCGACTGGATCGCGGTATAGCCGATCACCAGGTCGATCATCACGATGTTGGAGCCGATCTCCCGGGCAAAATCGGCGCGCTCATACATCTGCTCCATCGTACCGGCAGTAACGTTGAGATAGGTTCCCTTGATCTCGCCGGATGTCGCCTGCGCCTTGTTCACTGCCTCCATGCAATAGAGGAAGCGCTCCCGCCAATGCATGAAAGGCTGCGAATTGATGTTCTCGTCATCCTTGGTGAAATCGAGTCCCCCCTTCAGCGCCTCGTAGACCACGCGTCCGTAGTTGCGGCCCGACAGGCCAAGCTTGGGCTTGACGGTGGCTCCCAGCAGAGGTCGGCCGAACTTGTCGAGCCGCTCGCGCTCGACCACGATGCCGGTCGCCGGCCCCTGGAAGGTCTTCACATAGGCCACGGGAAAGCGCATGTCCTCCAGGCGCAGCGCCTTCAAGGGCTTGAAGCCGAAGACATTGCCGATGATCGAGGCCGAGAGGTTGGCGATCGAGCCGGGCTCGAACAAATCGAGATCATAGGCGATATAGGCAAAGTACTGGCCGGGTGCGTTGGGCACCGGATCGACCCGGTAGCATTTGGCCCGGTATTTTTCCGCCGCTGTCAGCCTGTCCGTCCACACCACCGTCCAGGTCGCGGTGGAAGATTCGCCGGCCACGGCCGCCGACGCCTCGATCGGATCAATGCCCTCCTGCGGCGTTACCCGGAACAGCGCGATGACATCGGTGTCCTTGGGTTCATAGTCGGGCTCCCAATAGCCCATCTTCTTGTATTCCATCACGCCGGACCGGTAGCGATCCTTGCCGCGGACGGTTTGTGTATTCACGTTCATCTCGTCCTCCTTGGTTCGAGTGAATTGGGTTACGCCGCTGTCGCCAGGCCCGAGACTTTTGGTTCCAGGGCGCCAGCGCGGTAGCGCCGCGCCATTTCGGGCAACGGTACGACCCTGATCCGCGAGGCTTGTCCTGCCGTGCCGAATGCCTCGAAGCGCGCGCGGCAAAGAGTTTTCAGTCCTTCCATGGCGGGCTTCAGGAATTTGCGCGGATCGAACTCGCTGCGGTTCTCGCTGGCGACCTTGCGGAAGGCGGCGGTCATCGCGAGCCGACAGTCGGTGTCGATATTGACCTTGCGCACGCCATGCCGGATGCCCCGGACGATCTCGTCCACCGGCACGCCCCAGGTCTGCGGCATCTGCCCACCGAAGGCGTTGAACATGTCCTGCAGTTCCTGCGGCACCGAGGAGGAGCCGTGCATGACCAGATGCACGCCGGGCATGCGTCGATGGATCTCCTCGATCACATGCATGGCCAGGATGTCGCCATCGGGCTTGCGGCTGAACTTGTAGGCGCCGTGCGACGTGCCCATGGCGATGGCGAGGGCATCGACCCTGGTGGCGCGCACGAAATCCACGGCCTGGGCGGGATCGGTGAGCAACTGGTCATGGCCGATCTCGCCGACGACGCCGTGACCGTCTTCCTGCTCGCCGCCGCCATGTTCGAGCGAACCGAGCACGCCGAGCTCCCCCTCGACGGAAGCGCCGACCCAATGGGCAAAATCGACGACGCGACGAGTGATCGCGACATTGTAGTCGTAGCTCGCAGGCGTCTTGCCGTCGGCCTCGAGCGACCCATCCATCATCACCGAGGTGAAGCCGTAGCGTAGCGCCGTAGCGCAGGTCGCTCCCTCATTGCCGTGGTCGAGATGCAGGCAGAGCGGGATCTGCGGATACATCTCTTCCAGAGCCTCGACCATCTTCGCCAGCATGATGTCGTTGGCATAGGCCCGCGCCCCGCGCGAGGCTTGCAAGATGACAGGAGCATCGACATCTGCGGCAGCCTCCATGATACCGAGTGCCTGCTCCATATTGTTGATGTTGAAGGCCGGTACGCCGTAGCCGTGCTCGGCAGCGTCATCCAGCAATTGCCTGAGGGTGATACGGGCCATGACAGTCTCCGTTGCGCCTTTTGAAATTTACAGACTTACAGGCCTTGTCCCCGCTTCTCCGACGCGAGCTGGCGGGCAGCCTCAGCGATGGTGGCGGCCGTGATGCCGAACTCCCGGTAGAGATCGCCCGCCGGTGCCGAGGCGCCGAAGCCGCCCATGCCGATGAAGACGCCGTCTTCGCCGAGCAGGCGGGACCAGTCGGCCTCGATGGCCGCCTCGATGCCGATGCGTGGCGCCGTCCCCAGCACGGCGCGGCGATAGACCGGTCCCTGCCTCCGGAAGAGTTCGAAGCAGGGCGCCGAAACCACCGCGGCTCGAATGCCTTCCTTCGCCAGGAGTTCAGCGGCCTCGACGGCGATCGAAACCTCCGAACCTGTGGCGATCAGCGTGACGTCTCGCTCCGCCGGCGGCTCGAACAGCACATAGGCACCGAGCGCGACCCCATTCACGCCACAGTCGGAACGCAGCGTCGGCAGCGCCTGGCGCGACAGGCAGATAATGGAAGGCTGCTTTTCGGCGGCGAGAGCGCATTCCCACGCCTCCGCGGTCTCGACGGCATCCGCCGGCCGAAACACCAGGAGATTGGGAATGGCCCGGAGCGCGGCCAGATGTTCCACCGGCTGATGGGTCGGGCCATCCTCGCCCAGACCGATGGAATCATGCGTCATCACATGGATCACGCGCAGTCCCATTAGCGCCGCCAGCCGGATCGCCGGCCGCGAATAATCGGCAAAGGCCAAAAAGGTGCCCCCGAAGGGAATGTAGCCGCCATGCAAGGCGATGCCGTTCATCGCCGCAGCCATGCCATGCTCGCGCACGCCGTAATGGATATACCCACCGGAAAAATCCTCGGCTTGGACCGGCTGCAAGCCCTTCGCCTGCGTGAGATTGGAATGGGTGAGATCGGCCGAACCGCCCAGAAGATTGGGCTGGGCAGAAACGATCGCGTTGATGACCTGCTGGGACGCCTGACGCGTGGCGATTTGCGGACAATCGCTGGCAAAACGCTGGCGAATATCGGCAAGCGCACGCTTGAGCCCGTCGCTCAATCTGCCCCCTACCGCATCCTCGAACTGCCGCCTCTCCGCCTCGCCGACCTGACGCAGCCTCTTCTGCCAGGCCTTGTGCTCGGCCTTTCCACGGGCTCCGACAGCCAACCATGCCTCGCGGATTTCGGGTGGAATCTCGAAGGGCTCGTGCGGCCAGGCCAGGGCCTCTCGCGCAGCCAGGCTCTCTTCGGCACCGAGCGGAGCGCCGTGCACCTTCTCGGTGCCTTGTCGGTTTGGCGCGCCGAAGCCGATGATGGTCCGGCAAGCAATGAGCGAGGGCCTGTCGGTTGCCAGTTCCTCCGCAATCGCCGTCGCCACGGCCTCGCGGTCATGCCCGTCGACCCGGCGCGTCGACCAGCCGGACGCCGCGAAGCGGGCGAGCTGGTCGTCCGAGCAGGAAAGCGAAGTCGAGCCATCGATCGAGATCTCGTTGTCATCGAACAGCACGATAAGCCTGCTGAGCTTGAGATGGCCGGCCAGCGAAATCGCCTCATGGCTGATACCCTCCATCAGGCAGCCATCGCCGGCGATGACATAGGTATGGTGGTCGACGAGCTCTTCCCCGAAGCGGGCATGGGCAAGGCGCTCCGCCAGGGCCATGCCGACAGCCGTCGCCAGCCCCTGCCCGAGCGGCCCCGTCGTCGTCTCCACGCCTGGCGTGTGACCATATTCGGGATGCCCCGGTGTCTTGGAGCCCCATTGCCGGAAGGATTTCACCTCCTCCAGCGTAAGTTCGGGATAGCCGGTGAGATGCAGCAGGCCGTAGAGCAGCATCGAGCCGTGCCCAGCCGAGAGTACGAAGCGGTCCCGATCTGGCCAGGCCGGGTCAGACGGATCGAATTTCAGGAAACGCGAGAACAGCACGGTGGCGACGTCGGCCATGCCCATGGGCATGCCGGGGTGTCCGGACCTGGCCCTCTCCACGGCATCGACAGCCAGGAAGCGCAAGGCATTGGCCATGTCACGATGCGGCACCGAGGTCTCGAAAATGGCTGATGGCGTCGGGATATTCACGGGCATGTCCTCCCATTCCGCTGCCCCGGGGCAGACGGTGGTTTGGTTCACGGAAAGGCTCTGTGTCCTGCGGGCGCGCCTCTAGGCGGCTCGCTTCTTGCGCTCGACCAGTTGCAGGATCAGCGGCGTCAGGATGAGCTGCATGGCGAGATCCAGCTTCGAGCCATGGATGACGATGGAGTTGGCTCGCGACATGAAGCTGTTGGGAATCATCGACAGCAGATAGGGAAAATCGATCCCTCTCGGTGTCTGAAAGCGGATCACCACCATCGATTCATCCGGCGTCGGGATCCAGCGCGCGATGAAGGGATTGGACGTATCCACAGTCGGCACGCGCTGGAAATTGATGTCGGTGTGGGTAAATTGCGGGCAGATATAGTTCACATAGTCGGGCATGCGCCGCAGGATGGTGTCGGTCACTGCCTCGGTCGAATAGCCCCGCGTGCTGCGGTCGCGATGCAGCTTCTGGATCCATTCGAGATTGATCACCGGCACCACGCCGATCTTGAGATCGGCATATCTGGCGACGTCGACCTCGTCGGTCACCACCGCTCCATGCAGCCCTTCGTAGAAGAGCAGATCGGTGCCGGATGGCAGTGGCTTCCAAGGCGTGAAGGTGCCGGGCAGGGCCCCATAAAGGATCTCCTCCTCATCATCATGGACATAGTGCCGCGTGGTGCCGGTTCCGTGGTTGCCATAGTCGCGAAACAGCGCCTCCAACTCGGCGAACAGATTGGTTTCCGGGCTGAAATGACTGAAGTGCTTGTTACCCCTGGCCGCCTCCTCGGCCATGTGGGCGCGCATCTCGGTCCTGTCGTAGCGATGAAAGGAATCGCCCTCTACGTAGGCCGCTTCGATGTTCTCGCGGCGAAAGATCTGCTCGAAGGTCCGCTTGACCGAAGTCGTTCCGGCGCCGGACGAGCCCGTGATGGAAATGATCGGATGCTTGATCGACATGGTATTTCCCAGCTCAGACGCGGAACAGGCCGCGATTGGCGAACAAAGGCGCCGAGGTCGGCGGCCACAAGCCCGGTCGGTTATGCAGCGTTTCCAAATGGGCGACCTTGGTCCTAGCCCCAAGGATCAACGGTACGCGCTGATGCAGCGAGGTTGCGCGGATATCGAGAATGCGGATCCGGCCATTGGAGCCCGCCCCGCCTGCCCTCTCCATCAGGAAGGCCATGGGATAGGCTTCATAGATCAGCCGCAGCCGGCCCTGCCCGTAGCCGGCCCTGGCGTCTGCCGGATAGAGATAGATGCCGCCCCGGGTAAGAGCCCGGAAGGTGTCGGCCACCAACGCTCCGTGCCAGCGCATGTTGTGATCCCGCCCTGATGGACCGTCGGCGCCCGCCTGGCACTCGTCGATAAAGGCCCGCACCGGCTCTTCCCAATGCCGGTAATTGGAGGCGTTGATCGAATATTCCGGCTGGTCCCGTTCCGGCAGACGGACATTGGCCTGGGTCAACAGGAACTGGCGTCTGCGACGGTCGAGGGTGAAAATATCGACTCCCTCCCCGAGCGACAGCACCAAAGTCGTCTGCGGACCATAGATGACGAAGCCTGCAGCAAGCTGGCTGGTGCCGGCCGGCCATACCAGGGTACGATCGACCGCCGAGGCCAGCACGAATTCGTCTGGCGTCGGCACGATGGAAAAGATCGTGCCGGCCGGCATGTTGAGGTCGAGATTGCCGGATCCGTCGACCGGGTCGATGGCGACGCATAGAGGCTGGCTCGCATCCCAGATTTCCAACTCGTCGGCTTCCTCCGACGCGAAGGCGGCGATCGGGCAAGTTCGCAGGGCCTCCCGGAACTGGCGGTTGGCCCAGACATCCATGTCCTTCTGTTCGTCTCCCCCGGCATTGTGGCCAAGGGTCTCCTCGGCGATCTCGGCGAGCGTGCCGAGCGAGACGGTTTCCGAGACTCGGATGGCGGCCGCAGCGAGACTGGCGACGACTTCGACAACCGCGGGCCTGAGCATGTCGGCACCGGCATGGCGAGCAAGATAGCTGTCCAGAGTCGGTTTGTCGGTCATCGGCATTCTCCCCCGGATGATGCCCCATCCGGGGCACCGTCATTTCGTGGTCTTTCGAGGAGCTTGACCGAAAATAGAAAATAATCGAAATTTTGTTTTCTTCGCCTTTGCGAAAGTTTTTCTTATATGGTCATACGCCTACGAGACATCACCCGTCGGCAGCTTCGCGCCCTCGCCGCCATCGCATCCAGCGGCTCGGTGACGTCGGCCGCCAAGAATCTGCACCTAACCCAACCGGCGGTGACATTGCAGCTGCGCAACCTGCAGGATCTGGCTGACCTGCCCTTGCTGCAACGGACGGGCGATGGGATGATCCTCACCGATGCCGGCATCGAGATGCTGCAATTACATAGCCGCATCGAGGCAGCCATTGCCGATTGCGAAGCCACGCTGAGCATCATCTCCGGAAGAACCGCCGGGCGTATCTCGATCGGGGCGGTCAGCACGGCCAAATATTTCGTGCCGTTCATCATCGCAGCCTTCTCACGCGTGCATCCGCGGATCGAAGTGACATTGTCGATCGGCAATCGTGCCGAAATCATGCAGGCCCTGCGCGACTACAAGCTCGACGTCGCCATCACAGGCCGCCCTCCTCCCGACATCGAGGTCGAGAAGCACCTGATCGGCCAGAACCCACATGTCATCATCGCGTCGCGCAATCACTGGCTGGCGAAGGAGAGAGGCCTTGCCGCGGTCGATTTGTCGCATGAGACTTTCCTCACACGAGAGCCGGGTTCAGGCACCCGCATGCTGATGGAGCGCCTGTTCGAGCAGACCGAACTCGCCCCTCATATCGGCATGGAATTCGACTCAAACGAGACGATCAAGCAAAGCGTGATCGCCGATCTCGGCATCGCCTTCCTCTCGGCCCATACGGTGGCGACCGAGTTGGAGGATGGCCGCCTCGTGATATTGGACGTGGCGGGCCTGCCTGTAACCCGGCAGTGGTTCGTGGTACGCCGGGTCGACAAGGTGTTGTTGCCTCCGGCCCAGGAAGCCTTGGATTTCATCGCAAGAGAGGCGTCTCAATATCTGCCGCGCCCGCTCCTCAGCCACGACTGACCTCAAAAAGGGGAATTTGTGGGATCGCAGGGATCTCAGCCCATAGGCGCTAACTTTGCGGAACTCGGTGCTTATCTGGTGGGTCGATCTCCAGATCGACCATCTTGGAAGCGCCTTGCTTGCTGGCGGGAAGATGCCGATCAGAAGATCGGCACACCTCGTTTCAGGCGCCTCCACTCGCAAAATTAGCGCCTATGGGCATCCCTGCCCGCTCTCGGAAACACTGCGCTTGCAGGAAGAGCAGGCTGTCGTGAAATGCTCGGGCGTCGCTGAGATGAATGCGATCCCCAGAAATGCCTTGGCGACTCTCGAGGCCCTATTCTCCCAGGAAGCCGCGCACCGTTTCCAGGAACTTCGCCACCGAGATCGGCTTCGATAGATAGGCTTCGCACCCGCCCTGGCGGATGCGTTCCTCGTCGCCCTTCATGGCGAAGGCCGTGATGGCCACCACTGGGATCGTCTTCAGTTCGTCATCGTCCTTGAGCCAGCGCGTCACTTCGAGGCCAGAAACCTCAGGCAGCTGGATATCCATCAAAATCAAATCGGGACGATGCTCGCGGGCCAGGCTCATCACATTGATGCCGCTACGCGTTTCCACGATGTCATAGCCGTTGGCTTCCAACAGATCATGGAAGAGCTTCATGTTGAGCTCGTTATCTTCCACGATCAGGACTTTCTTGGCCATGGAGCCCCTCGTCTACGCCAAAGCATCCTGCGATGTGGCACAATAGCCAAGAATCACAAAGACGCGCCAAAAACAAAGAGTTAGAGCAAGGAAGCGTTTTCAGCAAAACGTGCTTTGCTCTAGAATGCGCTGCGGATATCGCGGCTGCGAATCTGTTTTCAACCACGCCCGCTTACTGGCACGTTGTTAGCAGTCAGTCCTTACCAAACGGGAAATCGAATGTTCAGGCAAACCGCCGGGCAGGCAGCCCAAAAACAACGCGCCGAAGAAGTAGCGACGGCCGCTCTCGGCTTCATTGCAGCGGACGAGGATCGACTCAACGGTTTCTTCATGGCGACCGGCCTGTCACCCGACGAGATTCGCAGTGCCGCCGCCAAGCCCGGCTTTCTCGCGTCGGTTCTGCAGCACGTCCTCTCGGATGAGGCGAGTGCCGCCAGCTTTGCAGCGGAGAATGGCCTGTCTCCGGAAGATCTGCAACGAACGGCTTTCCAGCTCGGCATTCGTTGGGACTGATGGGCGCTCTCTGCCGCGACTGCCTTGGCGAAGCGGGCGAGGCAGATCGTTGCCCTACCTGCCGTTCGCCGCGCATTGTCCGGCATGCTGAACTCGAGCGGCTCGCCATCGCCCATGTCGACTGTGACGCCTTCTACGCCACCATCGAGAAGCGCGACGATCCTTCCCTCACCGATAAGCCAGTGATCGTCGGCGGCGCCAAGCGCGGTGTGGTC
This sequence comes from Labrys sp. F242, assembly GCF_057813875.1. Classification (NCBI taxonomy): domain Bacteria; kingdom Pseudomonadati; phylum Pseudomonadota; class Alphaproteobacteria; order Hyphomicrobiales; family Xanthobacteraceae; genus Labrys; species Labrys sp. F242. The sequence goes on from NZ_JBVASG010000001.1 coordinate 2,090,827, forward strand.
TCCACCGCCTGCTACATCGCCCGCACCTATGGCGTGCGTTCGGCCATGCCGATGTTCCAGGCGCTTAAGCTGTGCCCGGATGCGGTGGTCGTCAGGCCCAACATGGAAAAATATGTCCAGGTCGGCCGCCAGGTCCGCGACATGATGCTGGCACTGACGCCGCTGGTCGAACCGCTTTCGATCGACGAGGCCTTTCTCGACCTCACTGGCACCGACCGCCTGCATCACGCCAGTCCGGCCCGTACACTGCTGCGTTTTGCCAACCAGGTCGAAAAGGAACTGAAAATCACCGTGTCCATCGGGCTCTCGGCCAACAAGTTCCTGGCCAAGACCGCCTCCGATCTCGAAAAGCCCCGCGGTTTTACCGTGCTTTCGCCGGAAGAAGCGCCCGAGTTTCTGGCTCCGCGCCCAATCTCCTTCATCTGGGGCGTTGGCAAGGCTGGAGCCGCCCGCTACGAGCGGGACGGATTGCGCACCATCGCCGACCTGCAGCGTGCCGGGGAGATTCCACTGATCCGGCGCTACGGCGTCGAGGGGCAGCGCCTCGCCCGCCTCGCCTTTGGCCGCGACGCCCGCAAGGTCGATCCAGAAGGCGATCGCAAATCGGTTTCGGCCGAGACGACCTTCGAGCACGACCTTGCTAGTGGCGAGAGCCTGTTGCCGATCCTCTGGCAATTGTCGGAAAAGGTTTCGGCCCGGCTTAAAAAATCCGCCATTGCCGGTTCCACCGTGACGCTGAAGCTGAAATCGGCCGATTTCCGCATTCGCACCCGCGCCCAGAGCCTGCACGAGCCGACACGCCTGGCGACACGCATCTTCGAGACCGGCAAAAAACTGCTCTCGAAGGAAACCGATGGCACGCAATATCGCCTGATCGGCATCGGCATCACCGGCCTCACCGACATGGCCGACGCCGATCATGGCGATCTCGCCGACCCCAACGCCAAACGCCTTGTCGCGACCGAGAATGCCATCGACGCCGTCCGGGCGAAGTTCGGCAAGACCGCCATGCAAAAGGGCATCGCCTTCAAACCCGGCAGGGGCGAGACTTAAGGATTCATGCGTCGACAAACGAATCGAGCTGGCTCGACCTTTGTCATTGCCGGGCTTGACCCGGCAATCCAGTTCCGCCCTCCAGACGTCAAAGACGGGCTCCCTGGATGCCCTGGTCAAGCCCGGGCATAACAAAGGTGGCGCTTCAATTATGTCCGGACAATGCCTAACCAAGGCCGCAAGACGCGTTACGGGCTGCGATAAACGCCGATATCCAGCTTCTTGCCGCCGTTGATGTTGATTCCTGCAACCCTGGAAACCAGGTCGACCTTGGTCCCGTTCGCGGTGAGACGGGCCAGAAAGGCCGGCTCGAAGCGCTTGTCGACAAAGGCGGCCCGGCAGATCCCCTGCCCGATGAAGTCCGCCGCGCCTTCGGGGCTGGGCATATCGAGATCGGTACCGGCCAGGAAGACCAGGCTGGGCTCACGAAAGCCAACGCTCGCTGCTGCGACATGCGGGCATTGCGCGGCCTGGGCCGCCGCAGCCAAGCGCGGGCTGATGGCCATCGCCTGCAATTTGGGAATGGCGCCCGCATAGATGCCCCAATAAAGCAGCAGGCCGGTGGCGAGACATGCCAGAACGGCCTCCACGCCCCTTCCCTCACCCAGCCGTCGCCAGGCCAGCCATGCCGCCGCAACGGCCGCGATGGCGAAAGCCAGCGTCAGCCAGGCGATCTCGCTCTGATAGAACCACACCGCTCCGACCCCGACCACCGCCAGCACCAAGGCCAGCAAGGGGATCAGGCCGGCGACGATGCGCGCCCAGAGGCTTCGCGACAGCCCGTCATCGAAGACCGCCATGGCGATCAGAATCGCAATCGCCGGATAGACCGGCAGGACGTAATGCGGCAGCTTGGTCGGGAAGAATTCGAAGACGAGCCAGAATGGCACCAGCCAGGCGAGCAGGAAGATCACGGCCGGCCGACGCCGCTGATGCCAGACCCAGGGCGCGGCGAGTGCCGCCAGCGGTGCGAATGGCCAGAACGTGCCCCAGAACACGGCAAGATAGGTTCCCGGCCACCCACCATGCGATTCCTGGGCGCCTGCCACCTTGTTCAGCATGTCCTTGCCGACCGATTCCTGCAGGAAGGCGCCCTTGGTCTCGATCATGATGGCGATGAACCAGGGGGATACCAGGACGAGCGTGAACAGGATGCCCCAAAGCCAGCGCAACTGCCCGAGCCAGCGCCAGTCACGCGTGGCAGCCACGGTGCCGGCAATGGTAAGGCCGACCAGAAGGGCGCCTATGGGCCCCTTGATCAGGATCGACACCGCCATGCCGAGCCAGAAAACGGCTGGAAGCGCGAGGCCCGCGGGCGCCGGATCGCCCCGGTGCGAAGCCATGAAAAACCGGGCGAGCACGCCCACCATCGCCATGACCGTCAGCAACTGCGTCGCATCCGTCTTCGCCAGGCGCGCCTCGACGCCGAGCAGCAGGCAGCCGGCCATGATCAGGCCCGCAAGCAAAGCCGAACGTCGTCCCGCCAGCGGGATCGCCGTCCACCAGGTCAGGAGCACAGCCCCAATTGCAGCGATCAGCGAGGGAATGCGAAAGAGCCAGATCGTGGTGCGTGCCTCGGGAACCCCGAGGCTGGCGCCGAGGCTGACCGCTGCCATCTGCAGCCAGTAGATACCGACCGGCTTCTTCAGCCTTGCCTCGTCCTGGAAGCGGATGGAGACGAAATCGCCGCTCTCCAGCATCTGCTTGGACGCCTGGGCAAAGCGCGGCTCGTCACGATCCATCGGCGGCAGACCGGTGAAGCCGGGCGCGAATGCGAGCAGCGCAGCCACCAGCAAAGCAGAGATCGCCAGCAGATTCGAGCCCGCTATGCGGTCGAGCAATCGTCCAGGGGTGCTGGCAGCTGCCGGTGATTCGGATAGAGCTGCCATGCAAACCTCCGCCGATGTGCGGGTTATGTCGGAAAACCGAAGTCCGGCTCGAGCCGATGGAGAAGACCGGCCTGGGATGGCGACCCCAGCAGGGCTCGAACCTGCGACCTAGCGCTTAGAAGGCGCTCGCTCTATCCAGCTGAGCTATGGGGCCAATCCCGACGCCGAGCGCTAAAGCGTTTTGCGATTTGACGCAATCACCAAGAAGCGCAAAGACGCTTTAGCCAATCCATTGGATCGGCTGGAAACAAGGAGCGAGAGCAAACAGGCGTTCAGTGAGGAACGCGCTTTGCTCTCAAACTCAATGGGTCCACTGACCCACGCGCGAAACCTTGAAGTTGTCCGAATAGGACACGATCTTCGTCGTCGCTTCCTGCGGCTCGAAGAGTTGATAGGCGATGCCGTTGCGAGTGGCGTAGGCGATGGCCTCTTCCTTGGTCGCGAAACGCAGCTTGACCTGCTGCTTCATGTCACCCGAGGAAGTCCAGCCCATGAGCGGCTCGACCGAGCGCGGCTCTTCCGGCTCGAACTCCAGGAGCCAGTCCTTCGTCTTCGCGGAACCGGACTGCATCGCCGTACGTGCCGGCTTAAAGATTCTGGCTGTCATCGTTCGCCGTCCGCCTTTCGTCTCATCCATCCTTGGTCGGGGCAGCAGGATTCGAACCTGCGACCTATAGTACCCAAAACTATCGCGCTACCAGGCTGCGCCATACCCCGTTAAGGACGAATGATGAGCTTACTAAGGGGCCGCGCCGAGAACCGCAAGGGCCTGAACGGCCCGATTTCAAAAAGTTGTATGACCGGGTGACGCGGTCAAGGCTTGAAGATCGGGTAGCTTACCTTGTCGCCGGGCTTGATGCCCAGCTTGTCCGCTGTCCCCGCCACCACCTCCAAGACGGCGAGCACCGGCGCCCCGGACATGATGGTGCGCGTCGACAAGGGTTCGGCACGCTTCTCGATACGCTGGATCGTGCCATCGCCACGGATGAAGATCATGTCGAGCGACACATAGGTGTTTTCCATCCAGAACGAGGCGATACGTTCCGCCGGGAAGGGAAACAGCATGCCCTTGTCCGGATCGAGGCTGCGTCGGAACATCATGCCGCGCCTCTGTTCGTCCTCGGTGCGCATGACCTCGACCTGGAAGTCGCGCTCGCCGCCAGCTGTGGCGATCGACAAAGGCTCGAACACGCCATCCTCGGCACGCAGAGCCGAAAGACTAGCAATGCTCACAAACAAAGCGAGGATAGCGGCGTAAGCTATTGAAAGCGAAAAAATGTTGCGCATTTTCGTCAATGCGACTGCGGTCCAGTCGGTCCATCCGCAAGCTTGAGCTCGGCGGCCATCAATCCCTTGGGTCCGGTGCCGAAACGCACCATCAGGATCTGACCTGGCTTCAGGTCCATGATGCCGAACCGCCGCAAGGTCTCCATATGGACGAAAATATCCGGTGTTCCATCGCCCCGCGAGACGAAGCCGAACCCGCGCAGGCGATTGAACCATTTCACCGTGGTCGGCTCGAAACCGCCCGTCGGCGTCACCTGCACATGGGTGCGGGCCGGCGGCAGCTGTGCGGGATGCACGGCGGTGGATTCATCCATCGACAGGATACGAAAAACTTGCAGGCCCTTGGCACGCTGTGTGGCCTCGACCACCACGCGCGCGCCCTCGAAGGCCGCCTGGAAGCCATCCCGGCGCAGGACGCTGACATGAAGCAGAATATCCTGGCTGCCATTGTCCGGAACGATAAAGCCGTAGCCCTTCGCAATGTCGAACCATTTGATGGTGCCGGCGACCTCCAGCAGGCCCGCCGGCCTCTCGTCCGGATGTCCCCCGGAGTCGTGAACTGGCTCGAACCTCGCTTCAAAATCGTTCGTACCCATCTACGCCATCCAACACATTGCCCACGGACTGGGCCGCCGCACGATTCTTGAGGCCGCTACGATAACACCCCCTGGCTCAACGGAAAGCCCGAATTAACATTTTTGTGCCTCATCTTCGTACAATCGCAAAACGTCCCTAAAATCGACGAACTCTCGAAAATCCAGCTGCATTTACAGAACGAATTCCTCCAGCAGATCGCCGATCTCTCCCCGCAGCAATAGATCTGCATAACGATCGCCCGGTGTCTCCTCGCGATTGACGATCACCACCCGCGCGCCCTGGCGATGGGCAAGTCGCGGCAGGTCCGCGGCCGGATAGACGACCAGGGACGAGCCGACCACCACGAAAAGATCGCAGGTCCTGGCGAGTTCGGTGGCGCGCCGCATCGCCGTCTCCGGCATGGGCTGCCCAAAGGATATCGTCGCCGTTTTGATAAAGCCGCCGCAATCGTCGCAGCGCGGCGCTTGTCCGTTTGCCAGGAACGGGGCGCGCAAGGCCTCGATTTCATAGCGCCTGGCGCAGTCGAGGCACGTCGCATACGTCGTGTTGCCATGCACTTCCACGACGGCATCGGCCGGAATGCCCGAATCCTGGTGCAGATTGTCGATGTTCTGCGTGATCACCGCCGGACATTTGCCGGCCTGCACCCAGGAGGCGATCGCCATATGGCCGCGCGTGGGCCGGGCCGAGCGGATCTCGTCGTCCATGTCGAAGCGCCGGCGCCAACTTTCGCGCCGGGCCTCCTCGTCGGCCAGGAACGCCTCGAAGGCAATCGGTTTCATCCGGCTCCAGCGGCCGCCCGGCGAGCGAAAGTCGGGAATGCCTGCCTCTGTCGACAGGCCAGCACCGGTGAAGGCGGCGACACGATCAGCCCGCGCCAGCATTGCGGCGAAGCGGGCGCGTTTTTCGGCAAGCACGGCATCCTTGTCGGCGGCGGCAATCGGCATTAGGCCTTACCTCTCCACATGCAATGAGGGTCCGATGAAATATCTCCACACCATGGTCCGCGTCCGCGACCTCGATGCCTCGCTCAAATTCTATGTCGACATCTTCGGCCTGGTCGAGGGTCGGCGCTATGAAAACGAGAAGGGCCGCTTCACCCTGGTCTTCCTGGTTGCCCCGGAGGATCTCGAAGCCTTCCGGGCCGGCAAGGCCCCTGCCCTCGAACTGACCTACAACTGGGATCCGGAAGATTACGGCAGCGCCCGCAATTTCGGCCATCTCGCCTATGAGGTCGACGACATCTATGCCTTCTGCGCCCAGCTGCAGCAGGCCGGCATCACCATCAACCGCCCGCCCCGCGACGGTCACATGGCCTTCGTGCGCTCGCCGGATCTGATCTCCATCGAGATCCTGCAAAAGGGCGATTCTCTGCCGCCAGCCGAGCCCTGGGCCTCGATGGCGAACACCGGCGTGTGGTGAAACGGGGCATTTCACCCGCAAAACCAGCACCAAAACTGCCCGGCACAACAAATTTCACAAAGGCGGCATATTCCTCTTGCCGCCTGCGATTCACCCCTCTATATGTCCGCCCCGCCGCGCCCTTCGTCTATCGGTCAGGACGCCACCCTTTCACGGTGGAGAGAGGGGTTCGATTCCCCTAGGGCGCGCCACACCGCTAAGTCAGTACTTACTTATCAATGGCTTACTGACCGAAATTGTCGCACCTCCTGTAACCGCCTCTCAAGGTGCGACACGGCTGTGCCGTCTCCGTTCCCCCGGATCCGTCAAAATCTTTTCAACAACCAGGGTTTGCGCGATCCGCTCAAAACCCTTTGTCGCCAGAATCAGAGCCCTCGCCTTCTTGGTGTAGACGCCCGACTGGCGGTTATTCGCCCATCCATACATGGCCTCGAGCTCTACTTCTGAGCCGCCGTTCTCTGAGCAAATCGTTGCGCCGCCCTTGCGGAGACCGTGCGGTGAGCAATCCGGCAAGCCAGCCTCACGGCATCGGTCTTTGAACCAATTCCCAAACGCCGCGCCCGAGGCGAACGGTTTGCCATAAGCAGTGAGCAGATATGGGAGTTGATCAGTGTCGGGCATTGCCTCGATTGCATCGACGAGCGGCCAGGGCATTTCAGTGATCAGGTCGGCACCGGTCTTGCTGGTCTTGAAGTTCACCTTGCCCGAGCGAGCGTGTTGCCGGCCGAACTTCACCGCATCGGAGCGACGGAGCCCGGTGAACAGAAGCTGCATGCAGGCCAGATACGGCATTGTGCCGATAGGGTGCCTCGTCACGTAGGTTCGGATGTCGTCAACCGTCCAGGTGTAGAAGCCCTCGGATTCGGTCTTGATCTTTCCAAGGCCCGCAGCCGGGCTCACCTCTATGATCTTGATGCTGACGGCCCAGGTGTAGAGCGCCTTCAGGGATTTCAGCCACTCGTTGGCATTGCCGGGAACAGCAGACCGCTTGGCGACGCCTTTGGCTATGTTCTCGCCCGGGATCACCATCGGCTTATGGCCGTGTTCCTTCTTCACGTCCTCCAGGATCTTCCGGCGACGCTTTCGGCCGAGCGGATCCATCGTGAGATATTTCGTCGACTCTGTGAAATAGCGCTCGATGAGCCAGCCCAACGTCTTAGGGGCGAACGGCACTCGCACGTCCTGCTTGCCGGCCTTCGCAGCATTCTCTTCGGCGCCCGCGAAGAGCGCTTTCACTGCTGCTCGATACTCGTCGAGGAATTCGGGTGACGAGACCGGGTGCTTGAGACGGATCCGTTTTCCCTTCAGGCGCGCATAGACGACGCGCCGGCCGTGACGCGTCTTTTCCTCGCTTAGATACCGAAGATCGATCTCCATCCCGTCAGGGTGCTTCATCGCCCCAACCGTCGTCAACGTCGCCATCTGGGGATTGCGGGGATTGCTCATCACGAAGTTGATCAAACGCCGAATCCAGCGCGCGCATATCCCAGATCACCCGTCGGTCGATCCGGATCGGCTTCGGCATCTTGCCCGTTCCAACGAGCTCAAGGAATTTCGTCTGGCTCAGACCGATGTAAGCTGCGGCTTCTTCGCACGACAGGCCGCGCCGCGGCGCCGGCGAGAGTGGCAGCACGATGGTGGTTGCGGCGTCGATCGCGCGGGCGTGCTTCATGCCGCCTCCTTCATCGCGTCGATGTTCTTCTGATGGACGTCGAACACGGTTGCCGAAACCCATGGATTTGCCGCCCAGGAATCAGCGCCGTTGATGTTCTCCCACAGATGGCGATATGCGTTCACGGCACTGCCATAGGTCGAGCGTACCAAACTGCGCCGGTCGTTGTTCGACAATCCGGTCCATGGCACTCTGTCGGGCCCCTCGCACCAGGTGCAGACGCCCTCGGCCCAGGCGTCCTCCTCGCTGACATCGTTGAGGCGTTCGACCTTGACGCCGGTCACGATCAGGGTGAGGCGAGACGCCCAGCGGGGCATGAACATTGACGGCCGCCGCTGGTCTCCCCATGGATTGCCCCAGGTCGACGCCTGCCCGTTATCGTTCGCCTCATAGAAGATCGGCAGACCAGGCAGTTCGAATATCGGGAGATCCCGTGGACGGATCCCATCAAAGGCGCGCTCAGTTCGCCATGCCTCGCGGACCCACAGGCGATCACCGACGCGCCAGGGATAGGCATCATCGCGCCACTTCTGGTTGCCGGGATCGAGCACGTAGCTATCCGACCAGGTGCCGTCGAAGAGGCTCGGCCTATTCGGGTTGTGCCGTGGCTTGATGACGCGCCGCGTTTGGGTCTTCGTGCCGGCGATTAGGGCGCGGATCATAGGCGCGCTGAAAAGGATTGGGCGATCGGTCATTTCTTGCGCTCCCAATCATTCGGTTGGAAGAAGTCAAAGACAGCTGCACGGCATGCGACACACAGATCTTTCCACCTGAAGGTTGGGCCGGGGCCATCTCTCCAGGCGAAGTTTGCTGTGACGTCTGTCTTCTGGGAATGGTTCGGCAGCTTTTCGCCGAGATCGGCACCGCAACGGTCGCAGCTGTAGGTCTTGTGGATGTGCTCGGCCATCATATACCCCCTGCCGCTTCGATGGCGGCGGCTTTGCAACGGTCCCAAAGGCGTTCCCGGACTCGGAACCAATCGATGCGTCCGTCAGGCGTCGCGCGCCGGCGAGCCTCGGCATATCGGGCGCGCAATCCGCGCGGAACATGCCGCCAGTGCTTCGGGCAGATGACTTCCGTTGCGCCGACGTGACGGCCTTCGGCAAAAACCGTGCACCGGCAGAACGGGACGAGGCAGCTGATACGGATCATTCTGCAGCATCCAGCAATGGCATGAAGGCAGCCTGGGCCCGGCGCTTGACCTCGCGCGGCTGATAGTTCGCCGCCACCAGCACGCGGGCCATGCCTGGACAGACCGAGTTGCCGCACATCCGGCCTTGCTGCTCGAGGGTGAACTCGACACATCTGCCGTCCTCATGCACGCCGTGATCGATGATGTAGTCAGCTCCGAACCCCTGGGCGCTGAACCGCTCGCGCGGCGTCAGCATCCGCATGCCGATATCCGTGATGGCGTAGGGCTCCCCCTCGATTGCCACTGTGACCAGGCCGTGCCGCGGCTTTGCCGTGACGGTGTGCAGGGGATCGTCTGCCGCCTGCACTGGCTCGCCGGCGCCGTAGTATTTAGCAAGGAATGTAGCGACCAAGCCGGCGTGGTTACCCTGCGCGCTCACGGTCTGCAGCGGGCGGTCTGCCGGTGCATCCCGGCGATCCGAGCCCCGCAGGTTTAGGACATGTGCAGCGACGAGGTTTTGATTGATACCTTTGCCGGTTAGCGTTGAAAGCGGCTTATCGACCTCGTGGCCGATTACGTCGGTGTTGTGCTGCGCGAGGAAGGCGGCAACGACAGCGGATTTGCCGGCGCCACCGGCCGTAATAGTAGGGGCCGGTTCATCGACGGCCGCGCCGATGGATGCGCCGAACTGCCGAGACAGATGCACGGCGGCAAGCACGCCCTCGTTTCCACCTGGGACGACGGTTGCGGACGGTTCCTCAACCGACCTGGTGCGCGGCTCCTGCCCGGGTCGCTCCTGATACCGCGGCACCAGGTAGGGCGCGACAAGGCACGCATCGGCCTTAGCCGTCTGGGTCAACACCGGCTCATCAGCAGGACGGGTCTCGCTCTGCGCAGCGCGACCGCCGCAACCGATCAGCACCGGGGCAACGATGCCGAGCGGCGCGGCCCCTCCCCCATGCGTCTCGCTCGCGTGCGAGGTCACAGTATGGAGCGGTTCGTCAACCGGGTGGCCGGTGCTGCCCGAATTGAACTTCGTGACGAACGGCGTGATCAGAGTGTTCTGATCCTTCTCCGATGCGGTGATCGTATGAAGGGGGTCGCCGATATCCCGATTGCCGCCGCCCTGCTGGGCATAGCTGACAAAGGGCGTGACCAGGGCTTCGCCGCGCTTGGCCGTCAGGGTGGTCAGGGGCGCATCAACCGGCCGATCGCGCATGGTGCCGTCGGCATGGTTGATGCTGACCAGGAACGGCTTTGGTGAGTTCACCACATAACGCATCGTGCCCTTGGCCACGCGAGCAAGGGTATTGTCGGCAAGCGGCCGGTTCGCCCTGATACCGAGCTTTTCCTTGATCTCGGCGCTCGTCTCGAAGATCGACGGGCACGGCAACGAAAAGTCGATGATCTCGGCCGCCGTCCGCCATGACTTGAGAGTGCCGGCGGCGATCAGCTCGGCGTCGTTCTTGTCTTTCGGGTTACCATGGGTTCGCTCGGGCCAGGTGATCGGCAGACCATCGCGCCGCATGATCACGAACAGGCGCTTGCGGATTGTCGGGTCGCCATAGTCACAAGCCCGCAGCTCGCGCCACTCGGCGACGTAGCCCATGGCACGATAGGCGTTGATGTAGGATTCGAAGGTCTTGCCCTTCTGGATAGGGCATGGCTTGCCGTCGGCGAGCAGCGGGCCCCAATCCTGAAACTCCTCGACGTTCTCCAGGATGATCACGCGCGGACGCTGGCGCTTCGGCAGGGACTTAACCCAGCGCAGACCAACCCAGGCCAGGCCGCGAATATCCTTGTTCCTGGGCTTGCCGCCCTTGGCCTTGCTGAAGTGCTTGCAGTCCGGCGACATCCACAGCAGGCCAATGGGAAGGCCGTCGCACATATTGCGGGCGTCAATATTCCAAACGTCCTCGACCAGATGACGGGTACGAGGATGGTTGACCCGATGCATCGCCAGAGCGAGGGCATCATGATTGAGAGCGATATCAGGATCGTAGCCGATCGCGGCCTTGATCCCTTCGGACGTGCCGCCGCCGCCGGCGAAGGAGTCCACCACGAGTTCACGCATTTACTAGTCCTCGTGCTGAATGACATTTTTTGGGGTTGCCGAAACCGTGTGCGACCACCTCGCTGTGATGCTCGCGTGCATGCTCCGCTCTTGTCATGATCTGCAAATTGGAAAGATCATCGTTGAGCATGTTTCGATCACGGTGATGAATCACGTGGCCTTTCGGCAATCGGCGTCCGCTCGATGCTTCCCAAACGATTCTCGCTCTATCGCGCCACACATTCGGTTCGGCGACTTTGATCAGCGCTCTCAACCCGCCATTTCGCGTGCGAATCGTGATCGATCCGACCGGCATGTGGTTGTGGGCCCGTTGACCTGCCTTAAACTCTGTCGATGGGCTAAGCCTGTCACCTGCTTTGATCTGCGTGGCGGGGGAATAGGCATGCCCTTGGATAAAACGGCCCTGCTGTCGTGGAGGCTCTCTCATTCCACCTCACTCCCGCATTGAAACTTCCCGCCGCGCACGGACGGATAGTCCCCGGCCTCGCAGCGCGCCTGGGAAAGGCCGCAGGAGCAAAGCTCGACGGGAGGCAAGCCGGTCGCGGTCAGGCGTTCGGATGGAACCTTGAGGTACCCAATCGCGCCATCGTCGAAGCCCTTTTCGATCTCCTGATCTTTGTCGAGAACGACGGTCGCCTTGCGCTGGTGCCAAGATCTGATGACACCGCGCCGCGTGATCACCCGCTTCTCGAACGGGTCATCGTCTGGCCGGCTCCACGATTTCTCGACGAGATCGAACGCCTTCACCTCGACGACTGCGCCCGGCGGGAAATCCTTCTGCGGCAGCCGGCATTGCAGCGTTGCCTTCGTGATGCTAAGCCCCTTCAAGGCGGCGAGCGTCTTCGTCCGGATGCTGCAATCGGCCTTGCGGTGGCAGTTATGGCAGGGATGGAGGACCGTCATGTCGAAGCCCTCCATCCGATTTGACAATCGGAAACGCCGGGATGATTCATTGATTCAACAAGGGCGCTGCGGCTCAGGGGGCGAGCGTGATGGCTTCGGGAATGCGCAAAAGAACGTTGGTTCTTGCCGCCATTGCAGTAGCAGGTTGGGCATTGGTCATGTGGACCGGGGTCACCCCGGTTAGCTGCCCACTCACACCGATCCATTTCCCCTTCAGTTGGTCCTGCGGGATATTCCTGCCTGCTTGGTTTATATCGACCATAAGCATGGTAACGCTGTTCGGCGAAGGCTTCATGCCCTGGCTTAGGTCCAATCTGAAAGCGAGACGCGACGTCGTTCAATCGCGGCAGGATCGCGATAGATCCTGACTTACTCGTAGCAGCTGGCACCCCCCGCCCCGGAACCATCCCGCCCCGCCGACGTTGGAATGCCGGAGGTGCGCCATGGACCCCAAAGTCTTCAGTAGCCCCGTGAAATTCGAAACCGGCATCGGCCAGTTCAGGGTTGTCGTAAGCGTCCAGGATGCCGCGCACGTCCTGCTGAGCAATTGGCCCGTTGATGAAGGCGACGCCTATCTCGCTGCCCGTCAGGCCTGTCTCGACGCGCTGGCTGGAGTGGTGCCGCCTGACGTAGCCCGCAAAGCGTTTATCGAGGCCTGCGATGAAGCCGGCATGTATGTGATGCAGTGATGGAGGGCGAGATGCCCGATCGAACACGCCAGAAGCCGCCCGACAAGACGAGGAAGAAAGCCCCGGCCCCCGAAGCTTCGCCGGAGGACGAAATGCCGTTGGTGCCGCCGAAGGTGAGCTATCCCGGCCAGGCCGAAGATAAGCCGGTGCCGGAGCCCGGTCCGCAGCCTCACAAAAGACAGCGCGGTAGAACCGAGCGGATGCATATTCTCTGAGGGCGACGTGATGCAGTGAGGTCATGCCGGCACCTCGGGGAAACCGTTGTGCTCGACGCCATCGAGAAGGCGGCCGGCGAATTTCTTGCCAACGCGCCAAACACGCTCGTTATCGTCCAGGCCCAAGCCGAAATCGTTACTGGTTCCTGAAGGGATCGCCTGATCCTCTGGAACTTGATCGCCGCCAATCCACTCGCCATTCTGCTTGTGCAGATAGCCGATGCCGGCCCGCTGGCATTCGTCGCGCAGGCTGCGAAACCAATCCGTTCGCGTAGGGCGCGCATGGTGCCCGCTCTCGCCGCCCGTGATGACCCAATCGAGATATTCGGCCGACCGCCCGAGCTTGAGTGGCCCCAGCAGAGGCTCGCAGGACAGGAAGCGGATCGAAGCCGGCACCGACGTCAGGAACCGAATACGCCGGTCGAATTCCTGCTGGTTCTCCGCCGTCATGCCGAGCCAGATATTCCGGGGCATGCCAGCGTCCCACTTCGGCCAGATCATCTTGCGGATGTTCTGCGGACGCTTGGTCAGCAGCAGCCAGTCCAGATGCGGGGTATCCTCGATCACGTCGAAGAGGTCAGAGCGCCAAATATCCGGCACTTGATTGTCGAAGACATCAGCCAGCGAGGCACAGAAGACGCGATACCGCACTTGCTCGGCTTCGGCTTGCCGGTTCCACTTCAGGGGGTGCCGCCAGTTCGATTCGGCGGTGCGCCTGCGGTTGCCCTGCCAAAGATCGCCCTGCCCCGTGCGCTTCGCCCAGCCTTCGGCATAGCAGTGATCGCAGGCCGGGCTGACCTTCGTGCACCCTACCCACGGATTGAACGTATGGTGCGCCCACTCAATCTTGGTGTTCTCACCCATTGGCGGCCTCCGTCAGAACGCGCCGCCATTTCGGTTCAGTCGGGCGGATCTTGGCGAGTTCAGGATTCTCGGTCGAAAACCACTGGCACTCGATCATCCCCTTGTCGGCGAGCGCGTGCATGATGACGATCTGGGCATTCACTTCGCCATCCGGCAGGCATCGAGCGCGAAGCTCTCTCGCCCCGAACCAGCCGTCGCCGATGCAGTCGAGCGCAGCCTTCTCGCCATCGGTTAGGATCGGCGGCTGCATCAGCCTCAGCGCCGCTTCCTCAAGGTCGGAGACGTAGCTGCCATCGACCTTGAAGATGTGTTCGAAAGACCTGCCTGCCTTCTTCGCAGCTTCGCCCTTGAATGTGCGCTCAATCCAGCTCAGGCGGGGATAGGAGATGTTTCGGAACCCGTAGCCATAGCCGCCGGGGCCGAAGTTGTAGTGCGCGATGAACTCGCCCTTGGTGGCGTGAAGCATGTCGGCGGTGATCTCAGCCATTGTCCGCGCCCTCCCCAATCTTCATCCGGTCGCAATATCCCTGGGCCTCTTCGCGGATGGCGAAGCGCTCGGCCTCATCGCCCTCGATGTTGCCCTCGGCGTCGCCGATCGGGATGCGCACGATCCATTCGACATGCGGGGCGATGTTCGAGTGGACGGCGACCGGGGTGTAGAACGCAGAAAGCGCCACTTCCTCCGGCCACGCCTCGACCGGTTCCGGATCTGCCTCAGTCCAGAAAAGCCGAGGGCTCTTCCTCGCTTCGCCGACCTCGGCAAAATCGGGAACAGGTGTCGACGCTTCCCGGCGCTCAAGCCCATAGCGCTCGCGCATGTCCTTCGTCAGGAAGTGCATCTGATAATGCGGGCGACGGACCTCAGGATGTGTGAGGTTTACCAGCTGCCCAAGCATCTCATCCCAGTTGAGCTTATCGGCGCACCGATTGCCCTGGGCCACATTGAAATAGCGGCTGCCGAACTCGGTTTGGGTTTCGGTGATGATCACCGGCTCCATGATGGGCTTACGTTCCTCAATCATGCCGCCACCCCGTCAGCCTGCTTTGCGGCCTGGTCGAGCGCCTTGAGGTGGGGCTCAAGCTCGGCCATCTCGGCCTCGGTCAGCTTGCCCTTCCAGAACCGGAAGGCCTTGGTGCCTTCGATCGATTTGGCACGGGCGCGGTCGATAAGGGTCTCGTCCTGCGGCAGGTCGTCATCGTCGTGATCGGCGCCGTCCTCCTCGGTTGACGTCTCCGCTGCATCGGTTGCCGCATCGGCCGTTTCGGTTGACGGTTCCCCATCCACCGGCGCCTGATCCAGCACCTCGCCGGTCTCGGCGTCGACATGTTCCTGGGAGAAGCCCTCTGAAGCCGCAGGGGCCACCTTGAGCCGGGAAGCCAGCGAAGGCCGCGGCGTCACATCTCGGGCGCGATCGGGGCCGACGTTCCCTACATCCTCGATCTCATCCTTGGCATAGACGCCGAGCAAAACGTCGGGGAAATGCCGCCGGCAGAACGCGCGCGATGAATTGTAGAAGTGCTGCTGGTCGGGGTCGGTCTTCCAGAGCGGCGAGTTCTTAGGTTGGATCTTGTCGAACTCTGGCGACAGATACTCGACAACCTCTCCGGTATCCTGCAGTTCCGCCCAGACCCGGCACTGACGCCGGCCGCCCTGCCCCAGGTATTCGACCTTGAGCCGTCCCTTGATAGGCGCACGCTGCAGGATCACGGCATGGATGAGTTGGGCCTCATAGGCCATCCGATCATTGACAGAATAGCTCTTGTTCGCCACCGCGAACGGCGACATGCGCCATTCGATAGCCTGGATGCAGACCGCGATGCAGGCGCCAGGATTGCCGCGAAGGTGCTTCGGAACGGCGACCTGAGAGATCGCCATGAGCTTCGCCACTTCCATGACTTGCTCGACATTGGCGAAAGCCAAGCCGCCGGCGTGGTCTGAAATGGCTAGGGAGTTGGTGACGTGCGGGTTGACGCGACCGGCGATCTTCTCCTCGGCCGCCGTCACCTGGAGAGTGACCTGATTCATTCTGCTGCTTCCTTGTAGACGGAGCTGTCCAGTTCAGGGAGCAGTCCGTATTTCGTCTCCGTCTCGACCCGCTTGCGCAGCCAATCCGGCATGGATGTCGTGATTTCAGAGGGGTAGGCCGGCCATTCGCCGGTCTCGATGCACTTGGCGAACTTGTCGATCGCGCGCCTGTTGCGCCTTGCGCCGTAGGTGATCCATTCCGGATCGACCGGAGAGACGTTCACAGCCCAGGGGTCTCCACCCTCGATCCACACCAACACGAAGTCGGTCATCTCGAAGCCGAGCACTTGCCGGAAGGCTTCGCCGACGAGCGCTCCCTGGGCGTCGTAGCCCCAGGATTGAACAGCTCTCTGGATCTTGTCCGGCGAAGCGTCGGTCGTCGTCTTGATGTCGCCGGCAATGCCGTCGGAAACCGGGATGACGTCGGGCCGGCACTTCAGCCAGACACCGGTCTTTCGGTCCTTCCAGAAGATCGAGCGCTCGACGTGGCCCTGCAGCAGACCGGCCTTGATACTCGGCTCGCGCGCCAGGCTTGCTGCCATGCCGCGGATCGCAACCAGGTCATCGGGCACCAGCACGGTCCGGCAGGCCTCGCGCATCTCGTCGCGCCAGGCCTTGGCGTCTTTCGTCCGCCAGTCCGGCCATTCCTCCGGCCGCACGGCGTAACGCTTCTTGAAATCGGATTCGCCGAGCAAGAGAGTGTGCGCCGCCCTGCCGAAGTCAAAGGCGTCCTTCTGCTCTTCCGGCTTGCGGTTCGGGTTCAGATAGGACTGCGCCCAATAGTGTGCCGGCGACCGGCTATCGAGCAGGCGCAGACCCGACGAGGAAATACTGGGTCCGTCGCAGAGGTCGGAGTGATAGACCTCCATCGGCACACCGGAATAGATGCCCGGCTTCGTGATCTTCTGCCCGTCCCAGGGAATGGCGTCGATCATAGGCCCAGCTCCCGTTTAATCTGGCGCGTTTTGAGCGTGACGATCCGGTCGTCGAAACTGCTGACCTTGCGGTGGCGCTTGCTTGCCTTGGCGCGCTGCTGGCGAAGGGTCTCGATCTCCTCGACGATTGGACCGACGAGTTTCTTCCAGCGCCAGGCGCGCCACGCCGCGATGACAAAGCGGATCTGGTCAAACGGGGGCATGACTGGCCTCCATCCGCTGCCGGCGAGCACGGGCGCCTTCCAAGGCGTCGTCGAAGCAAGCCAGGACCTCGACCGGGTCGAACGGCAGCGCCGGCACCGGGCCCTTCTGGACGGTGAGCAGCTCCAGGCATCGCGCCCTATCGTTGAGATCTACGCCGGACACAGCGAGGAAGTCGCCGATATCGCGGACGGACTGGGCACGGGCGACAACAGCTTGGGCCGCTGCGCCGATCGGGCGAAAGGTCGGGGGAAGCGAGCCGGTCATGGCCATCACTCCGCCGGCTTGTCGAACGAGACGACACACGTACTCACAGACGTGCCCGATGCCTTGAAAGAGTCGTCCGGCAGGCGCTCAATCGAGCCGCCTAGTTGAGCGATGAAATCGCGGAAAGACGCTGTCTTCTTGTTGGCACGAAACAGAATACCAGCCGACATAATCGAGACTAGGCGGCCGCCCGGTTTCACGAACTTTGCAGCGTGCAGAACATGGTCGATATCCACCTGACCGGCGAACGGAGGATTCATCAGCACCCGGTCGAACTTTTGAAGGCCTTCAAGTGAAAGGAAGTCCGTCAGCACTACCGACCGGAAACCAGCTGTAGCGAGGGAGCGAGCCCGCTTTTCGTCGATCTCGACGCACATGACGTCGCCGCCACACTCACGCGCGGCCTTGGCCAGATTGCCGAGACCGGCGCTCGGCTCCAGGATATCCATGTCCTCCGCGATACGGGCGAGACCGGCAATATTGGCTGCGAGGTCGGGCGGCGTATCGAACTGCCCAATATCTTGCTTGGATCGGGTGTATTCGCCTGTCAGGATTATCGGCTCGATTGCTTCGGCCGCGTCACCTTCGAAGTGATGAGCTCCGGCCTTGCGGTTCCACTTACCGCCGGCGGCCTCAATGACCTTCATAGTGTCGACGTAGAGCTTCCGGTCCAACTGCCCGGTGAGCGTCATATAGTTTCCGTCGAAAGATGCCTGATCGAGAACCGCGAGAACTTGCTGAGAGACCTTCATCGGCGTCACTCCGCCACTTTGGCGAGCGCCTGGGCGAGACGCTGCTTTTCGGCTGCAAGGACAGCCTTGTGCCGAGCTTCGACCGCTTGACGGACTTCAGAGATGGCCAAGTTGGTTGCCTTCTCGATGTCCTTCGAGAACTTGGCGTCTATGAACTTCTCGACGAAGACCTGGGCCCGGCTCCGCGTATTGTTCCAGCCACTCGGCTGCGTCGGCTTGCCGGCGTTATCGACATGCTGGTCAAGATATTCGCGAGGATAGAGACCAATGAACTCGCGCATTGTGACCGGCTTCTTGTCGCCGAAGGCGGGCGTTATCGGCTGGTCAATGATGGCGTCTGTCACCTTGGCGAGATGCGCATCGATTTTCTGTGTCACCAGAGCCATGCAGCGCTCTTCGATCATCTTCGCGAGCTTGCTATCCGCAACTCGTCCAATGATCTGACGGGCAGCCGCCTCGACGATCAGGTCTTCCATGTCGCTCTGCGTCCAGCTCCTCATCTGGACATGGAACTCAATCTTGGCTTTAGGGTCCGGCTCTACCGTGGCCGTCATGGCTTCGCCCGGCTGGTTCGGCTCGCCGTGCTCATCGAGATTATTGGGCAGCATGCTGGTGTCGGTGATTTCTTGGATCGACATCGCCGTCACTCCGCAGCCTGGAGCGACGGAGCAGCCTCAAGCCACCTGCCCTCGACGATCTCCGAGACCCAGTCCGGCACGACCTTGTATTCCTGCATCAGGCGCAGGCGGTTGCCGTCGCAGTGCAGCTCGTTCGCCGCGATGTAGTGCTCGGCTTCTTGGCAAATCGCCTTGGTGACGTCCTTGCAGGTACCGACGGCCGGATCGATCTCCAGGACCTGCAAGAGTCCCTGCCCGCGCTTGTCGCTGGGGTCGAACTCACCGCCGACGAAACGCTCGACGATTTCCTTGCGTGTCAGGGCGGTAGCGCTCTCGTCGAAGGTGACGCCATAGCGGCCGAAACAGGTCTTGGTGATGAGGTTGGGCATCTCTGCTCTCCATCCGGTGTCAACCGGCTATGGAGATTATGTAGCGCTTATCGCTACATCACGTCAACAGGTATGTTGCGTTAATCGCTACACCATTTTGAGACGTAGAGACATGCGCTACATCTCGCCCACAAAAAAGCCCGAACGAGGCGGGTTTGGGATCACAATTTATAACTCAGAGTTTGAATTAGTATCTCAGGCTCGGTCGGCGTTCGTTCGAGCGCCGACCGACTCAACAAAAAACCCGCCTCGAGGGCGGGTTCCCATTGTTGATATGAAATGTGCGACTAGGCGGCCAACTTCGCAACATTGTCGGAGAAGCGGCGCCAAGATCTCATCCTTGCCGACATGTCTGCCTTGTTCTTCTGAAACGCTACAACCCAGTCAGACGAGAAGGCGATGTCGTGCACCTCCAGGTAGATCTCGGATACCTGAAGGTCCTCTCTCTCGGTTCCATCAGGATTCTGAACCACCCACCCCTCCTTCGGCAGAGGAAGATGGCGTTTCAACTCCTGCGAGATGAGCTGGTCTGGACTATGAAGCCTTACAATGAACGGAGAAATCTCCTGAGGTGTGGCCGCCGCATTGTACGCCTTGAACAATGCTTCACTGATCGCAAGAGGCCCCGCATGATCTATGTGGGAGGTGATTAGGATAAGCACGAAGTCACTGATTGTTTTATCCCATGCCCACAAAACGCCCTCGGAACGCAGCCCTAGGCCTAGCAAAGCATCATAGTAATCCTTGCCCACCTTTAGATATCCAGGCGGTAGCGCTTGCTTATCCATTGGGCCACTCCATTGGCTCCGCAGAGCGATTGTAACATATCATTGGCCAGTCTCATCGGCATTTTGCCTGGTTGATATGCATCAGATCGTCGCCACATCAGGACGACGTTGAACTTCGGGCCAATCGGATCCCTTGTGAGTGATTTTCGATCAATGCCTGCGAGTTGCATTAGGTAGAATAGATCGTGGGTATATAGCCGCTCGTCCTCTTCTCTGGAAGGCCATCGGTTCCTGCGGGTATGTCGCAAAATTGCGGCTTTCAAAAGGAACTCTGCCGCAAAACCGCAATGATGCCATGCGGATACAGGCTCCTTCCTTTCGAGAAGTATCTTCGCCGAACGCATATGCTGCTGGGCCGCCTCGACAAATTCCTCGGGTGTCACCGACTATTCCATCCCGTCAAGGTTCTCAGGCGTCTCGCCAAACCGCGCCAGGACCACGGCATCATCGAAATCGCCGAACTCAGGATCGCCGGTACGAGAGAAGGCGATGGCCCCGATATAGGTGACGATCGTGGGCGGTTGTTTCTTGCGGAGGCTGGGAACCGTCACCTCGCTGCCGAGCATGCCTGCCGCTCGAGACATGGCAATGGCCGCGTTGGGCGCGTCTTTTGCCTCACCCGCAATCAAGTCGCCGTCCGAGGAGCGATGGAAAGGAAGGGAGACATAGTAGGTGACGCGGGGCATGGCGCTACAGATCAAACATTGTGCGGCGAACGCGACCAACTACTTCCATCTCATCCTCCCCTACGAAGATTGGCCGGTTGGCGAGATTGAACGAACGAGGCTCAAGGCGCGGCACTGGATCTGGCTCCCAAATCTTGTACGTAGCCTCACCTCGAATTGAGAACACATAAGGCTTGTCGCGCTGCAGGCGCTTCTCCGACCGGTTGACGATGATAATGGACCCGTCAGGAGAAATTCGGTCCATTGAGTCTCCATCCACCCTTAAGGCGATGAAGTCGCCGCGCCCCAAATCGCTAAACGCCAATAGAGGAACGTCCTGAACTGGCGCCGGCGTGTTAGCTTCGGCGAGCTTACCGGCACTCACCCATGAAATCAGCGGCACCAACGCCACATCAGTTCGATCAACTGGGGGCGCCACTCCGGTGATTTCACCAATCGCGATCAGCTCGTCGGCGGCAATCCTACGACCGCCCAGAACCATCTTATTTGCAGCTGCCCGATCAATTGACCGGCCGAGCCTCTCAGTAAGGCGGCGCGCCAGATCCGCCTGCGACAGCCCTGACACCGTCAGAGCCCCCCGAAGCCAATTGGCCAGCATTTCTGCATTTCTTTCAGACATGTAGCGATTATCGCAAGCCTATAAAATCCTGCCATTTCTCATTTCGCTACAGTCCAGTTGACCATGGTAGCGATATTCGCTACAACATATGCATGGAACCAGCACACTCGATCATCAAAGCACTCGGTGGCCCCGAAGCTGTCGCACGCGAGCTGAAAGTGCACCGTACCCGGGTTTACAGCTGGATGCGCTCCCAGTCGAACGGCGGTACCGGAGGCGCAATACCGCAACGTCATTTTCAGAAGATCCTCGGGATCGCTGGTGAGCGTGGGCTGCCAATCACAGCTATTGACCTCATCACTCCGTCCGAAACGGAGGCCGCATGATCTGGGCGGCCGTCATCCTCTATTTCCCCGTCGCCCTGCTCGGCGCCAGCGCTCTCGGCAATCTGCTGAAGGAGCGGGGCTAATGCAGCCAGACGATCCCGGCATCGACCCCGATTTCGACACGCTCGCCGAGCCGCTCGCGGGCGGTAATCGGGTCGTCGCATTGGTGGCCGTGATCGTCATGTGCCTCGTCACCGCCGGATTGATCGGTCTCGTCACTCGGTGGCTCTCATGATTTCTCCCGTCGCAAATTCTCCCCTCTGCGACGGCTTAAGCCGGGTCTCCATTGGAGCCCGGCCTTTTCCTTTCGCTCTCGCGCCTTCCGCCAAGATGTCGCTTGAGCACCTTTCCTGCCGTGAGTTCTGACCATGCAAGGTGTCACTGTTCTCCCTGAGGGCCGTCATTCGATGCAATCAGCATCGTTGGATAGGTCTGGAATGTCCCACCTCCAAAATTCCTCTCACGGCAATATCAATTCCTTGTTTGGCATTTGTTCTGGTCCCGAGCTCAGGGACAGGGTCACCGCGCATTTGCGGAAGATCTATCCGAACAAGCCTTCCGAGCACGTCGCTGCGGCCACCGACCTTCCCGTCGACACCGTCCGCAAGTGGTTCGCTCGCCAGAACACGCCGAACGGTCCCGCGATCGTCCGTCTCGTTTTCGTCTACGGCATCGACTTCCTCTGCTCGATTATGGACGAGCCGCCGCGCTGGCTCGATCGCGCCGCCCAGGCTGAAGAGAAGGCCGCAATTGACGCCGACCTCGAGGCTCTCCTGAAACGCCGGGAGGCGCTGCGTTGAACCTGGTCCGCGCCGTCTACTTCCGGGTTGGAATTGCCTTCGCGCTGCGCCGCTATCGGCGCGCCGTTCGGCTGTCCGGTCACTACACCGATGACGCCCTGCACTGGCGAAGCGTCGCCGAAGCCCTGATCGCCAAGTCCAAATCCCCAACCCCAGACCAATAGGAGAGCCCCATGGCCCGCGGCCGGAAGAAGAAAGAGAAAGTCGAGCGCGTCATCAAGATCAAGCCGTCGGAGTTCCGCGCAGCGATCAACGAGGCGTCTCGCCTGAAGGAGCAGTCTGCGAGCTACAGCGGATTCCATGGCCGCCACGTCAAGACCTTTGTCGAGCGCACCGGTTTCAGCCGCCACGCCTTCGCCGTCATCTCGAAGATGGAAAAACTCGGCGACGACCTGAAGCGCCAATCCCTGATGGACGAGATCATCATGGGCTTTGACCTCATGGGCTGGAACGACCAGGGCACCCTCTTCGATCGCGTGACCGCCAAGCTCGAAAATGATGTCGAGAAGGAGGACGGCGACAGCGAAGAAGATGATGCCGATCTCCGTCCGCCCTTCATGCAGAACGCGATGCCGCTCGAGGAGGCGAAGGAGAAATTCGACGCCGCGCATGAGGTCTCCGAAGCCAAAAAGGCCGTTGCAGCCAAGGCTGCCGCGAAGCCCAAGCCGGCTGATGCTCTCTCCGCCCTCGCCGGCGAAGAACCCGCCACCGCGCATTGAGGTCGGACATGGCGGCGCCCTCCATTCTCTCGATCGACTTTTCCAAATCGCGGACCGGGATCTGTTTCGGCAGGCCCGGCCAGAGACCAACGCTGTCCTCGAAGTCCTTCGCGAGATGGGAGGGCGCCACCCTCGATGAAGCGGCCGCCGCAGTGATCCAGTGGCTGCCGGAAGTGTTATCCGTCTACAAGCCTGACCTGATCGCCCTCGAAGCCGCCCTGCCCCCAGCAGCGAGCCGAGATCAGACATCCGCCCGTCTCGCGCTGGGCGCCGACTTCGTGATCAAGGGGGCCGCGAAGCTGCGGGCAATCCGCTGCTACGAGATCCACGGCGGCACCTGGAAGTCCGCAATCCTGGGTTCCGGCAACCTGCCGTCGAAGCAGGCCAAGGCGAAGTCCCTGCAGTTGGCACGCGGCATGGGCCTGGAGCCCAAGGACGATAATGAGGCCGATGCCTACTGCATCTGGCTCTACGGCGTCCTGCACCTCGCAAAATTCAACGACACCGATGCCTTGGCGGCAATCGTCAAGCTGCAATGGAAGCTCGTCGCATGAACACCGAACAGATCAAAGAGGCCGCCATGTTGTGGCTGACAGGCAAGAACACCGCCGGGATCGCCATCGCCCTCTTTGTCTTCGAAAGCGACGTCGAGCGGCATATCAAGCAGATCAAGGCCGAAGCCCACCTCATCGCAGCGAGGGCAGCCTGATGGCCGTCGCATGGACTGAAGAAAAAATCACCGTTCTGAAACGGATGTGGGCGGAGAGCGCCTCCGGTGAAAAGATCGGCACCGTCCTCGGGTTTTCACGCAACGCGGTGTTGTCCAAGGTGCGCCGCCTTGATTTGCCGATGCGAGCACCAGGCCGCAGTCATCCTGGTATCAGAAGCAAGATGCCAGGGAGCAAAGGCGGCACTCCTCAGGCGGCCCGTGCTGCCGCAGTGGCCGCTTCTGCATTGAGCCGGAAGCCGGTGATCACCCTGGCGTCAGGTATCACGGGCTCCCTGAAGCTCGACAGGGCCCCGATTGACAAAATCGCTATCTGGTTCGGCGCCCCTGTCACTGCCTTCAAGCCGTCGGCATTCGGCCCACGCACAATCCTGGATCTCGGCCGCCGGCACTGCCGGTTCCCTCTGTTTAAGGGCAACGAGCCAATCGACCAGAAATTCTACTGCGGCAAGCCCAAATTCGACGGCTCGTATTGCATGCACCATGCGGTCCTGTGTGCAGGGATCGGCATGCCGGCAGAGCGTCAGGCGCTGGAAGGGGTTCCAGCGTGACAGTCACCTTCAGCATCGGCGACGTGCGCGAACAGCTCCGCCTGCTGCCGGCCGAGCACTTCGATTGCGTGGTGACCTCGCCGCCCTATTGGGGCCTGCGCGACTATGAGGTTGATGGTCAGATCGGCCTCGAGCGCACGCTCGGTGAGCACCTGGCCGTAATGGTCGACGTCTTCCGCGAAGTCCGTCGGGTGCTGAAGCGCCATGGCACGCTCTGGCTCAACTATGGCGACTGCTACGCCGCGGCGCCGAACGGGAAATCAGCCGCCGCCTACAAGGCCGACGGCACCGATGACCGGACGTTCCGCGACAAGCCTTTCTCGACGGTCGGGCCGATCTATGACCCGGCCTATAATCGCACGCCTCGGAAGCACTTCGTTGCCAGCGATCGCCAATCCCGCATGGAGACCGGTGGCCGTGTCGTCGCCGGCGGCTATCTGAAGCCCAAGGATCTCTGCATGATCCCGAACCGGCTCGCCATCGCCCTGCAGGATGATGGCTGGTGGGTCCGATCGGAGATCATCTGGCACAAGCCCAATCCGATGCCGGAATCGGTCTACGACCGGCCGACCGTGGCGCATGAGAAAGTCTGGCTGCTCACCAAGGGCGAGGACTATTTCTATAACCACGAGGCGATCCGCGAACCTGTCCAAGGATCGACGGTCAAGCGCCTTTCCCAGGATCTTGCCACCCAGGCGGGCTCCGCTCGAGCGAACGGCGGATCTCGTCCAGATCGCCCGATGAAGGCGGTTGCGAGGAGCGGCAACAAGGAACGCAAGTCACGGCTGGTCAATGGCGGCAACCCCGATCGCAATAGCAATCAGAGCTATGGCATCCCCTGGGAGGGCGATACCCGCAACGCTCGGAATGTCTGGAAGATCGCCCCGAAGGCCTTCCGCGAGGCCCATTTCGCCACCTTTCCCCCTGCCTTGGCCGAGCGCTGCATTAAGGCCGGCGTCCCGCTGACGACGTGCAGCCTGTGCGGGTCCGCGCAGCTTCCCGAAGTCTGCGGCGGCATGTGCTCGACCATCCCGCGCCAGCCGGGCCGCGTGCTCGACCCCTTTGGTGGCGCCGGCACCGTCGGCCTGGTCGCCGATCAGCTCGGGCTGGACTGCACACTTATCGAATTGAACCCCGGATACGCCGAAATGGCGCGCCGGCGGATCTATGGGCCGGCTGTGGTCTTGGAGGCTGCGGAATGACCGATCGGATCCCGCTGCATCAGCAGATCGCATATCTCTCGATCGCCCTCAGCGCGTCGCCCGAAGGTCTGCGACGGAGCAGCCGCAAGAGCGAGGCCGACCAGATCATGTCTGGCGCCCGTCAGGCCCTGGAAACGCTGAGAGAGATCGCCGTCGACGAGCAAGCCCATCGGGCAATCATCGTTGCCAGGAAGCGGGGTGCAGCATGAACGCGATGGCCCCCGTCCCACCCCGCCCGATCGCGTCAATCGAAGCCGAACAGGCAATGCTCGGCGCGATTATGCTGAACAACGAGGCCTATGGCGCCGTCGCCGACGTCGTTAAACCGGACGACTTCTATGAGCCCCTGCATCGCACGATCTTCGACCTCATCGGCCGGCAGATCCGCAACGGGATCAAGGTCGACGCGCTCACCCTTCGCAAGTCGCTGCCGGACGTCGAGATCGCCCCTGGCGTCCATATCCAGCAATACCTGATCCGTCTCGCCGCTGAGGCCACAACAGTCATCGGGGCTCGCGATTATGGCCGGTTGATCCGCGAGGCCTTCGTCGCCCGCCAGATCGCCGCTGTCGGCGAAGAGCTCCGCGCCGCTCCCGACAACGCCAAGACAACCGGCGAGGCCTTGGACGAGGCCTGGAAGCGTCTCGACAAACTTCGCGAGGATTCCCAGGAGAGCGAGGATAAATCCTCTACCGTTGGCGAGGCCGCCCAGAAGGTCGCCCAACGCATTACCGAGATCAGGGCCGGGAAATCCGAGTCGGTCGTCAGTACCGGGCTCGCCGAATACGACAAGGCGATCGGCGGCGGGTTCCGCGCTGGCCGTCTCTATGTCCAGGCCGGCCGCCCCGGGCAAGGCAAGACCGTGCTGGCCCTGGCGCAAGCGCGCCGCATCGCGCGCGCCGGCCACGGCGTCATGTTCTTCAGCTTAGAGATCGACGATGAAGAGACCGCGGCGCGCGTCATCGCTGCCGATCTGGCCCGATCATCGAGCCCGCTGACCTATCGCGACATCCTCACCGGACAGGTCGACGACTATAACCACGAACGCGTCTCCGAAGCTGCGCTGCGCATGCAGGAATGGCCTCTCCGCTTCGACTGCACCGGTGGCCTCTCCATGGCCCAAATCGCGGCCCGGGCCCGGATCCAGAAGGAACGGTTAGCCAAGACTGGCAAGGAGCTCCGCGTCATCTTCATCGACTATCTCGGCCTTCTCAAGGTCGCCGATCGCTACAAGGGCAACGCCACGATCGAGCAAGGCGAGCTCGCCCTCGCCGGCAAGAATCTCTCCAAGGAGCTCGGCGTCGCCATCGTGATGCTGGCCCAGCTCAACCGCGGCGTCGAAGGGCGCGAGGACAAGCGGCCGACGATGGCTGACCTCCGCCAATCCGGAAACATCGAGGAGCACGCCGACAGCGTCGGACTGCTCTTCCGGCCAGCCTACTACCTGGAGAAAACGCCCAAATACAAAGCAGACGATCCGGACGCGCTCGACGAGATGCTCCGCATCAAGAACGACTTCGAACTCATCATCGACAAGAACCGCCTCGGCCCGACTGGGACCCGCCATTTCTGGTGCGACGTCTCGTTGAATTCGGTCGAGGACAAGACGAGGTATTGAGCGTGGCGCGCAAATTTGAATTGGAAGCGTTCATAGATTCGGCGCTGCGGCATGTAGAGGCCGATATTCGGTCCTCATGGCCCTTCATTCGGAAGGGCGACAGCCCGATCGAGGAAACGTTCTTCGTCAGCCTCTATCTTTGCCTCAAGCTTCGTCCAGAAATCATCTCCGGCATGGCGTTCGTGACCGATGGCCGCGACATCAGTGAGCCCGAGCTCTCGGATCGGATCATTGTGCGGCCGCAGCACAGGCTTATCGATTGGCCGATCGATTTTGTAATCGAGTGCAAGTCCGACATGAACGATCGGACCTATCAGCTCGCAGTCGAATGCGACGGCCACGATTTTCACGAGCGCACCAAGGAACAAGCCGCGCGTGATCGCAGGCGAGACCGTGCCCTGCAAGAGAAGAATGTGACCGTATTTCGGTTCACTGGTTCCGAGCTCTATCGAGATCCATGGAAGTGCGCCGTCCAGGTCGTCGAGTGGGCCGAGCATGCTCGGGCGAGGTCGTGATGACAGATCACCTTCCTCTTGTCCCCGCAGACTGTGACCTCCGCGACTTCCCATTCATGCCGGTTGATATAACCCGGCTGTTCGGCTCCGGTTTCCACGCCAGCTCCAATGACTCGGAATGGCGCGCCGGCGTCACGCTTTGGATGAAGAGCTATCACCAGGTGCCGGCCGCGAGCCTGCCCGACGATGATGCCGCCCTTACGATGCTCGCCGACCTCGGCCGGGATCAGAAGACCTGGAAGAAGCTGAAGGCCAAGGCTCTCCACGGCTGGGTCAAGTGCAGCGACGGACGGCTCTATCACAAGGTCGTCGCCGAGAAGGCGCTGGAAGCCTGGATTGAGAAGCTCGCGCAGCGCAAGGTCAGCAGTGCCGGCAATGCCAAGCGCTGGGGCAACGAGGCCGACACCGCCGACATCGAGATTGCCATCGAGCACGCCATCGACCTTCTCAGGACGCTCAACCCGAACTCCCGGCAGTTGCAGAAAAGGACGCGAAAGGGACAGCCTGCGGGATCCAAGATCAATCCCGCCCAATTGCCTTTGGAAGTCCCGCAAAAAGGAAACGGGAATGCAAACGGCACTCCCGCTGTTATCCCGACGGGATCGCAAGAGACAGAGACAGAGACAGAGAATACCTCCCCTGCCCCTCGCGATGCCTATCTGAATGGGATGGGCGGGGCGAAGGTTTGGAACCAGGCGACGATGAACGCCCTCCATGATCGGCTTGTCCGGGAAGGCAATATCGGCACGGCGCCAGTCGCGAACGACTTCAACGGTATCGCTCCGATCATCGGCCTCATCGATGCCGGCTTCGACATCGACCTCGATATCCTGCCCGCCATTCGCAAGGCGATGGAGGATCCTGAGAACCGGCCGAAGCAGTGGAAGTTCTTCGTCGGCTGGGCGACCTCAACCCGTAAGAACCGCCTCGGGGCTGGCAAACGCGGTGCCGAAGCCATTGCAACCGAGAAGCCATTCAGCGAACCCAAACAAGAGCTGACCGAGCGCCACCTCGTCCAACAAGCCCGACAGTACGTCGAGCGCGGCAACGACTGGCCGTTCAACTCGCCGCCACCAGGTGCGCCCGGAACCAAGATCACCCCCGAAATCCTCGAAAGAGCCCGCGCCGAAGTCAGCGCGGAACGTCAACGCCGAGTTCGCTCCGGAGAAGCCGCATGACCGCCGCCAAGCCCAATGAAATTTCAAAGCAAACGCTTGATAAAATAACTCCAAGCGATCTGACGCCCCGTGACAGGCGCGTTTTGATCGCTCACCTGGCCTCCGAGGGCCAAACTCTCAGGGAAATCGGGCGGCGTCTGGGGATCTCTGCCCAGCGTGTCAGCCGCATCGCCAGGGGCGCCGGAATCCCGCTCGGGCGCCAGGGTGGCACCGGCCTGGTCAGCACGCATGTGCCGTTCCGGTTGAAGTCTGCGCTCAGGCAGCAGGCCGATGCCGCGGGCGTCAGTGTGAGCGCCTATGTCGCCAGGGTGCTCAGGGCGGTGTGCGAGGATGCCACGGTGGCGAAGCGGACGCTTGGGCGCGACGCAATGCCGGTGCGGGCGTATCGGAAGGGAGCGGTGTGATGTCGCTATTCGGCTTTCTTCGGTTGTTGCGCAGCCTCAGCCTCCCGGCGTTCGAGCTCCAAATCGATGGCCTCGCGGATGAACACCGCCATCTTATTCTCACCGACGAGCGCAACGATCCGCTTCCGGACGTCCTCAGTAAGCCGGACGCCCGTCATTTTGGTCCCGGATTCTTTGCTCAGCGGCGGTCGTCCCATGCGCCGAGGCATATCCGTCATCGGTAACTGAGTCAAAGCCGCCCCGTCAAAGGAATAACCGTTAACGCTTATTGACAGAGTAACCGTCAACGCTTATGGATATAACAGTTAACGGTTATGAACTCAACCGAGCCCTGATGGGGGACCGAGATGGCAAACTTCAAATACTTCTCCGGCGAAAATCAGCTTCAGGGCATTTACGCGGGTGATAAGCGCGGCGAGTTTTTCGGCTATGTCTCCAAGAGCGATCTGCACTTCGTCGCCGGACTCGGCTGGCAGGGCTACGTCAAGGCTGACCGGGTCATTGAGTACAAGTCGAACCCTTCCCGCCACGAGTGCGATGCTCGCTGCCTGAACGCCACCGGGCGCGTGATGAAGTGTGAATGTTCCTGCGGCGGCAAGAACCATGGTCGTGGCACTCTGATGTGCGAGGCCGCGTGATGGCCTCGCTCGAATACCTCCGAGAAGAGATGCAAGCCGCGAGGGAGCGGGCCGATAACAAGGCGCTCCCCGCGCATATCCGGCACGCCGCCGAGTCCATGTTCTGGCACTGCTACCGTCGCGTTGGAACCATGGAGCGCGGCGGAGCTCTGGAAGACGAGCCCGGCCATTACATGATCCAGCACAGTGAGTTGGCTCACGTACCTAAGCCTAAGAAGGCATCAGAAGAACGGACGCAATCGCATAGCGAAGAACGCCGACAGCTTCTCGACCGAAGAGCCGAAGTCGAATTCAAAGCCCGCGAAACCCTGTGACCTCCCTCGCGGAGGTCCCCTCCGCATTGCTCTTGGATTTCGAGCATGAACCCTCCCGCTTCGCCTTCGACGCTCCTCACGATCATGACGCTGTGCCTGATGGGCTACCTATCGGCTCTCGGCATCGGCGCGTTTTGCCAGGGATTGCTGCGATGAGCGCCATCATTCCCCGCGCCACTGTCGACGGCATCGTTGCGCATCGAAACATGGCGATCGAGCTCTACGAAGCGGCGCACGCCGCCCTCGGCAATGCCAGCGACGCCTTGCGCGCGGCCTTGGACGCCACCTTGCGAGCCGCGCCGACACAGACCGGCATGAACCACCACGCCAAGGAGGAAAGGAGCGGCTTCCTGTCCGGCCTGGCGCTGCCCGTGCGCGACGATTTCATAACCACCGCGCGCCGCATGATTGATACCGACGTCTGGGCGCACCTGATCGTGATGACCGATCTCGAAAGCCTGATGGACAAGAAGGCCAAGGATGAATTCCGCGCCCAGCTTCAGAAGGATCCGCCCGAGGTAACGATCGAGAACGTGGTCGCCACGCTGGAGAAGTTCGCCCTGGATGCGGACACGATTTTCAAGCGCGGCATCGCTGAGTGCTTTTCGAGCCTGGACCGCCGCTTCCGTTCGCACGACGGGTGGAAGATCGGCGGCCGGGTCATCTTGACGATGGCTTTCAACTCGTATGGTTCGTGGAACTATTACCGCAACGAGCGCGACACAATCCAGGACATCGAGCGGACGTTCATGGTGCTCGATGGCAAGCCAGTTCCGAAGAACTATGCCGGCCTCGTTGCTGCCATCGACCAGTCTCGTAGCGGGTGGGGCGCCAGGCAGTCCTTCACCGAGACCGAGTATTTTCGCGTCCGGGCCTTCAAGAACGGTAACGCCCACCTCTGGTTCAAGCGGGATGATCTGCTGCGCAAGGTCAACCAGTTGCTCGGCGAATATTACGGCGCGCCGATCCCTGAAGATCGAGAGACCGAGGACGATGGCGGCCTGAACGCGCCGAAGACCTCCCTTGCGAAAAACTACGGCTTCTACCCAACGCCCGATGCCGCCGCTGATCGCGTAATTGATGCCGTTCCCCTGTTCCGAAGAGACGGGGAAATGCCGTTGACCGTGCTGGAGCCGTCGGCGGGTACCGGTGCCTTGGCGCGCCGCCTGGTGACGGCCGGCTGTATTGTCGATTGCGTCGAGGTCCATGGCGAGCGGGCGCGCGAGCTCAGGGATAGTCGCCGCTACCGCGAGGTCAGAAATGCGGACTTCCTGAAATTGATGCCGCCTGACGACGCGAACCTCTACGACCGCGTCGTGATGAACCCTCCCTTCGACCAGGAGCGCGACATCGATCATGTCGTCCATGCCCTAAAGTTCCTGCGGCCCGGCGGGGTCCTGATTGCCGTCATGTCCGCCGGAACTGAGTTCCGCGACACCCGCAAGAGCAAGGCCTTCAGACAGATGATGGTCGACATGAACGGTGCGTTCCAGGACCTGCCGCCCAGATCGTTCGCCAGCGTCGGGACCTACTGCAACACCATCATCGTCCGAGTCAGGAAGCCCCATCCAGACGACGACCGGCGCTACTCCCACAATTCCTATTGGGGCCACTCGTTCGAGGCTCGCCAATTGGACTAGAGGCTTTTTAAAACACCCCGGAACTCTTTCGTGTTAACTTGAATTTCTTACAAGAATATGTTATATTTTACCCTGTAATTCAAGCAAGAGACGGAGTTTTTATGAAAATAAACCAACTTACATTTAGTAAATTTAGCTCAATGCGTGATAAATTGGATATTCGCTACGAAATGAAACTGATTATGATTTGGAGCATTTCTTATATTTCTCGAAACGCCGCACCGTCGGAGATACGAGGGGCTACGCAGTAGTGATGCGTGCCTTGCCTGACATCGACCTCTCCTCCCCTGCCCGCAGTGACCGGGTCAAGGCCGTAATGACCTGCATGGTCGACGCGTTCGAGACGCTACGCCGGATCCCGGGCGCCGTCGGCCCGAAACAGCCCGGCAGCGGTTGGCCGGCGATCGTGCGCGAGATGGGCGAGGAGTATTCGTTTCGCTCAGCGGATCGAGAGTATCAGCGGGCGCTATCGAAGGCCCAGATCAGCCGCATGGAGGAGGTTCTGGCGTGGCCGTCGCAGTTCCTCGCTGACGAGCCGCTGGCGGCCGACGCGCTCAATCTATGGGCGATGTGCAAGGCCTGGGGCCGCTCGATTGATGGTGTCCTACAGGGTCGAGCGAAGCAGGCGGCAGACATCGCCAAGATTGTCGAGCGCGAGATCAATGAGCGGCGCGGTGTCCAGCGCAAGGCGGCCGCCAGTGAGGTTGCCGAGTGGGCAAACCTGAAGCTCGCGGCTGCCGACAGCGAGCGAGTCGAGCGCATTCGTGCGAACGCAATGATCCGCCTCGAGCGCGAGCTGGCGAAGAAGGGCCTTGTGCACGCCGCGGTGATCGTAAAGCCGGCGGAGTGCTCGCCCGACAAGGTGATCAGCCGGACGAGCCTGGATCGTTGGCGGTTTGTGGGGGCGCGGGTGATTGCGGAGGGGCTGAGCGACAGTTGACCGAGCCGCAAACTAGCTTCACCTAATCGAACGACCAAAGAACGCGATGAAAGGCAGTGGAGAGTGAAACAAAGAGTGGGATAGGCTCTACCCCAGCATGTAACTGTCCTCTAA
Organism: Labrys sp. F242; assembly: GCF_057813875.1. Classification (NCBI taxonomy): domain Bacteria; kingdom Pseudomonadati; phylum Pseudomonadota; class Alphaproteobacteria; order Hyphomicrobiales; family Xanthobacteraceae; genus Labrys; species Labrys sp. F242. Next base: position 2,123,590 of record NZ_JBVASG010000001.1, read on the forward strand.
GCTTTCACTTACATGTTAACACGGGGTTGCAGGGCCAGTCTGTGACAGAACAAGTCAAACCCACTACCGAAAGCCAGGATCAACAATCCATTGCATTTTGGACCTTCCTAGAGTCTCACCCTCCTGGTTCAATTCGGGAAGTGATGGAAGCTGGAAAAATTAGAAGGCTTCACAACGGTGGCGACCCCTTAACTCAATTCACACCTACCTATCCGCCGATTAAAATACATTGTGAACATTGTGACGGCCCCCGCACATTCAGATGCGAAACAAAAACGGATGACTATTTCGGGCCTGTCAATTTGTTCCTAGAATATACCTGCGGAGATTGCAGAGCATCAAGGAAGACCTATGCATTGCGCTTAGCGCACAGTGCAGGGCACACCAGCGCCTTGAAATTTGGCGAGCATCCCCCTTTCGGGCCACCTACACCAAATCGCCTTCTCAAGATCCTTGGAGATGAATCGGACACGTTCAAAAAAGGCAGGCGGTGTGAGAGTCAGAATTTAGGCATAGCGGCATTTGCCTATTACAGACGTGTTGTTGAAAATCTAAAAACAAAGATATTCGATCAGATAATAAAAGTTGCAAAGGCCACCGGCTCGTCAGCGGAATTGGTCACGGGCCTTGAGCGCGCTCGCGAGGATTTTCAGTTTACCAATGCAATGGGTACGCTTAAGGCTGGTATTCCGCCTGCTCTCCTAATCGGTGGACACAACCCGTTGATATTGCTGCACGGTGCATTGAGTAGGGGCATTCATTCGCAGTCGGACCAAGAATGTCTGGAATCGGCGCACGACATCCGCTTGGTTTTGGTCGCGATGGTCGAGACAATCGGCCAGACGTTGAAGGATGATGCCGAACTCACCAGCGCAGTTGGCCGCCTTTCTAGAACGATGAAATAGACAGTGGATAGTTACTCTATTTAGCGAACTCCAAGGCTTTCTTTGGCCGCCCCGCCTTCCTCGGCCTCAACTGCCCGAGGCAATTGAAATAGCGATCTTCATGGATTCCAGGGCTGCTCGATATTTCTTGCTAACTTCATCGGCCCGCGCTGGATTTCGCCCATGACCATCGCCGCTACAAGGTAAGTTAGTAATGAACCCTACCTCTGCCTCGAAGGGAGCAACAGTCCCGTTTAAAACAGAAGCGACCGTTCCGAATTTAGCCTTATCTCTATCGAGTAATAAACGCTGCTGTTGAACCGTTGCTTCGAGCTGCGTGATTTTCTCCGAGGCATCACTGTCGCGGTTATGTCTGTTGAGCTCAAATGCCACCCCTGCCACCAAGATCGCAATTGAAAAGCCCATGAAAACATAGATCGGCATTGGGTTCTCGCGACTTTGGAAGAGCAAGTAGAACGCGAGCGCGGCCAAAATCGCTCCAAGCCCGATGATCCCGTAGCTCAGCGCCGAAAGCAGTTCCATATTCGCCCCTCCGACTTTGCCTTAATCCGCCGCCCTGAAGCACCATGCTGCTGTGCCCGTGACAAGGTCGTGAGCACCGCTCTAGCAACAAAATTCCCCGCAATATCACCCTCCCATGGGGCGTTTACACGCCGTCTTCGTCCCGCTTTTGGGGTGGTGACAATCGCTGCGAATAAGGGCATCAAATCGTCACTGTCGCACGAGTTGCGGTTAACGCACTCCTCCGAGCCGGAAGGCTCCCAGAGAGCCGAGAGGCTTTCAGCGACAGCCTCCTTTTGCCTGTACTGGCAAGTTGACTATTAGGCTCGCATCCCGGGCCGCAACGCATCGACAAGGTCGTTATTCGGCATCAGCGCGACGAAGCGAGATGCGGCAAGAGCTGCGTCCGGCTCTGCCAGAGCGAGCGAGCGTTGCTTCACCGCCTGCTTCAGGGTGAGGTAGTCGATCGCAAGGCGGTGAATCTCTCTGATCTGCGCAACGCCGTTCTCAAGGTCCATGACCCCTCGCCGGCTCATGCCAAGCTCCAGCGCCATCTCGGCCTGAGTGAAGCCGAGTCGCTTGCGAACATCGATCAGGTGCTGTGCATCCATTGAAGTCGGCCTCCTGAGTTGCTAAATTCAGGAACCGGAGGGAGCTGCAACTCCCCCCGGCCCCCGGAGTTACCGGCTAATGGAGAGTGTCAGTCTCCACTTGCCGATCCGGACTTGGAAGCTGAGCTTGACGCTCATTGGGACCTCCTCGTCCACCCGAGGCTTGATTGCCTCGGTGATGTTGTTTTAGTGCAGAAACTGTACTTTTACAACAGAAAAGTACAGAAATTGCGCATTTTTATGAACCCGCCCGGGCAACCGTGGCGGGTTTCCTATTTATGAGCCCCCTTCCGAGAGTCCGTGGCCGCGTTCAACCCCGGCATGCATCTGTTAAGTGCGGTGGTAGCGTGACGGAGGCTCAACCAGCGAATGCCGGCAGGTCTACATTCCAAACGTAACGACCTGTCATCTCTTGTCGCTGGCACGAGGTTCAAGCAGGCAGACGGACGAGGCTTTGGACCGTATGTCTGCGCTAAGCCGTGGGAGCAAGGGGCCGACCTGGGCTCTTCGGCGCCAAACCACCGAAGGCGCAGGCGAACCGGTGTGGGTAGCGAGCGGTCTAGCCCGCTTGATGGTGCTATTTCTTGGCCCGCTTGCCGATGGGAAGATTAAGGGCGATTGTCACCAAGGCGCCCCCACCCAATCCTACAATCAGAGATGCTTGCACCGCCTCCATCGGGTCCGATACGAGGCGCTGCCAGTGGTAGGCGGCGCGAGAGACCAAGACGGTCAATGCGAGCACGAGGCTGTAGAAGCCGAATTGTCTAAGCTTGCACATGTTGGCTCCGCAGCCAGCTTAACATTACTGCAGCTATACCAATAGTATCGGAGCGCGCAAGGCGCAGGATCAGCTTGGGAGCATACCTTCCAAGCTGCGTTTCAGTTTCATGCGGGTGGTTAAGCACGGTGCCGCGCTGGTGCACACAGCGGCACGACCATGGCGGTTGTTACGCCGTCCCGCATGAACTCCAACCTGTAACCGATCCTTACAAGTTCACGCCGCGCCGATAGTTTATTTCCACCCATGAAAGGGTGATCGATGCTGAGCGAACGACACGACAGCATTCTGCAAGGTGAAAACAACGAGATTGACGAAGCTAAACGCCATATCGATGGCGATCACGGTCAGCACCGTTGATCCGACCAACACGAACGGATGTGCATGAGGTGGTGCTGTCCACGCGGTGAATAACAATATCGCGACCCATGCGGCCGCGATCCCGGTGGTCTTCAAAGCTCGCAGCAGAGTTCCCATCTCAGCCACCCCAATTAGCTCGTATTTCCTATCATATTTTCGCCCCGCCGGCCCAGCCGCGCGGGGCTTCTTTTTGGAGAATCCGCCATGTCGACCGAGCAGGAAAAGCGCCAGGCCGTCGCCAACTGGCTGATCAAACAGACCATCGCGGATCCTGCCCTTGCCAATCTGCTGGCGCCGGCGGTGACCGAGCTGTTTTGCCCGGAACCCAAGCGCGTCAGCATCGAGCACTGGCAGCTGATCACGGAGAAGGCCGGGCAACTGGAAAAACCCAAATGAGGCGCGATACTCAGGCGCCCTCAAAGATTGCGCCGGATTGGATGTCAGCAATCAGCTTCTCATACTGAGCAACCGACCGACGCGCTTCCCTTGCTCGTTCCATTGAGACATCAGTTCCAAGCCCCGCGCCTGTGAAAATTTGCAGTTTCCCCGTTTCGAGCTCTTCTGCGTTCTTTCGATTCTCATCGCATCGCTCTTTAGCGTCTGCGAGGATCTTGAGATACACTTTCACGAGGTTGATCGCGGGACCTGGGATATCCCTCTCCCCCTCCTCCCATCGTGAGATTGTTCTAGGGTCCGTTCGAAACAGCTTAGCCGCGACTGTGCGACGGCCGTAGCGGCCAAGCCCAATTGCATCGAGGCCGTCGCTAAATTCCGTGGGGGTCATCTGACATTCTCCCGAGAGATCGATTAGGCCCACCAATGTAGACCATTGGCCCACATTATTCAAGATAAATCTAGGCCAATGGCCCATATCTGAGTAAATTCATGACCGACGCCCCTCCGAAGAAAAAGCACGGCGGCAGCCGAGCGGGCAGCGGCAGGCCGAAGGGACGCCGGAACACGTTCACCGAGGCCGAGAAGCGCAAGGCTTTGACCCGAGGCCTTTCCCCCTTGGAGGTCATGACCGAACTGATGAACCATAGCTATCGGCGTTGGAAGAAGGAGGCCGACAGCAAAGAACCCAACGAGGACGCCTTGATGGCGAAGCAGAAGGCCACCCTTGAGGCGGCCGAGAAGCTGGCACCGTACCTGCATCCAAAGCTGGCCGCAGTTCAGCACACTGGCAAGGGCGGCGGGCCGATTCAGACCGTGGATTTGACGAAGCTCAGCGATGCGGAACTCACGGCCCTCGAACCGGTCATCGCTGCAATTGCCGCAGCCGGCGCTGCTATTGGAGCAGATCCGGAAGGAGAAGGCACGCCGTCAGCGTGAGCGCGAGCAGCAGGAGCTTGAGCAAAACGCCGAATTAATCCGGCAGCGCTGCAAGACGTTCTCTGGTTTCGTCAAAGAGGCATGGCCGGTTCTCGAGCCAAAGGCGCCGTTGAAATGGTCCTGGCACATGGCCTGCATGTGTGACCATCTCGAAGCCATCACGTTCGGCCGTCTGTCGCCGTGGATCATTTTCAATGTGCCGCCTGGCTCGTCGAAATCGATGGTCATCTCGGTGCTGTGGCAGGCCTGGGAATGGTCCATCGGCTTCAGGTCGAACCGGTTTCTAACGACTTCGTTCGAACTGGAGAACGTCAAGCGCGATACCCGTAAAACGCGCGACCTGATTATGAGCGACTGGTATCAATCGCTCTGGCCAGAAGTAAAAATGAAGCGATCGGCGGAACTGTCGTTCGCAAATACCGATACCGGAACGCGCGAGGGTGTCCCTTTCGCCTCTATCACCGGTAAGCGTGGTGATCGGGTTGTCATCGACGACCCGCATTCTTTGAAGGGCGCAGAGAGCGAGCAGCAGCGCGGCGAATCAGTGCGCCTGTTCCTCGAAGGCGGCCTCAATCGTCTCAACGATCAGCAGACTTCGGCCATCGTCGTCGTCATGCAGCGACTGCACGAGAACGACCTCACCGGCGCGTTGATCGCTCGGCAACTCGGTTTCATTCACGTCATGATCCCGATGGAGTTCGAGGCGGAACGGCGGTGCATCACTCCCCTGCCCTGGCAGGATCCGCGATCATTCGACGGTGAGTTGATGGATCCGGTTCGCATGCCGCGGGCATCGGTCGATGTGCTCAAGAGCATCAGCTTTTCATGGGCCGGCCAATACCAGCAGCGTCCGACAGCTCGTGAAGGCGGCCTGTTCAAACGCGCCTGGTTCGCAGACAAGATCATTGACGCCGCGCCCGCTTTTACCCGTTGGGTACGTCACTGGGACCTTGCAGCAACGAAGGGCGGCAACGGCGCCAGAACGGCGGGCGTGAAGATAGGCCGAACGCCTGACGGCCGGTTCGTCGTCGGGCATGTCGCGAAGGATAGGCTTGATGGTGCCGGTGTCCGCCTCCTGATCAAGGCGACAGCCGAGGTCGACGGGCGCGGAGTGGCGATCTCGCTGCCGCAGGATCCCGGCCAGGCCGGCAAGGTGCAGGCGGCGGACATGATTGCCCTGCTCGCCGGATATCGGGCCTCTGCAGAGCCGGAAACTGGGGACAAGGCCACGCGTGCCGAGCCGTTCGCGGCACAGTGTGCGGCCGGGAATGTCTTCCTGGTCCGCGGTGAGTGGAACGAAGACTACATCGACGAGCTCTGCCTGTTCCCAGGCGGCGCGATCAAAGACCAGGTCGACGCATCCTCTGGGGCATTCGGCAAGCTACTGTCGATGGCGCCAACGATGACGATCAGCGACGAGGCATTGGTGCAGACCGCCATGCCGGGATAGTGGAGACAGGAAGGCGATATGTTCAAGTTCTGGCGCAGAAAGAAGGCTGAAGATACGCAGCCGGCCGCGCCAGAAGTCCAGGCCTCACCGCCAGCCCCAGCGCAGATGAAGATCAGCGACACAGCGGTGGCGGTGTCTCGGGCTACCGAGGCCAAGGTCGAGCCGTTCAAGGTCGCGATCCATCCCCCTATGCCTTCCGGCCCCAAAGACGGCACAAAGCTTGCCATGGACAACTCCATGGCGGGCATTACGGCATGGGCAGCGAACGTCTACGCCACTGCCGGGTACCAGGGCTCCGCCTTCATGGGCTATCCCGTCCTGGCCGAATTGGCGCAGCGTCCTGAGTACCGCATGATGTCGGAGACGATTGCCTCCGAGATGACCCGGCGTTGGATCCGCTTCACGGCAAAGGACGGCGACGACAAAGCCGAACGGATCGCCGAGCTCGAGGCAGAGTTCAAGCGGCTCAATGTCCGGGCCAAGTTCCAGAAGGTCGCCGAGCACGACGGCTACTTCGGGCGGGCACACCTCTATGTCGACCTCGGCACCGGCCAGAGCCCAGAAGAGCAGCAGAAGGGCATCGGCACCGGCTGGGACGACACCAGCAAGGCGAAGATCGGAAAGGGCAAGATCAAGGCCCTCAAGGTCATCGAGCCGGTCTGGGTGTATCCGACCGGCTACAATGCTACGGACCCGCTTGAAGACGGCTGGTACGACCCGCAGTCCTGGAACGTGATGGGCAAGTCGCTCCACAAGAGCCGGCTGATCACCTTCGTTGGTCGTGAGGTTTCCGATCTCCTGAAGCCAGCCTATAGCTTCGGCGGCGTCTCGCTGTCACAGCTCGCCTACCCCTACGTCGAGAACTGGCTGAAGACACGGCAGGGCGTGAACGACATCATCACCTCCTTCACGCAGTTCGTGCTGAAGACACAGATGGATGCGGTGTTGAGCGGCGGCGCGGCCGACAACATGATCAAGCGGGCTCAGCTCTTCAACAACACCCGCTCCAATCGCAGCCTTCTCATGATCGACAAGACGGCGGAGGAGTTCGAAGCCGTCTCAGCCCCGCTCGGCGGTCTCGAAGGTCTCCAGGCCCAGGCCCAGGAGCATATGGCGTCGGTCAGCCATATCCCGGTGGTGAAGCTCTTCGGCATCCAGCCTGCTGGCCTCAATGCCGATTCCGACGGGATCATGCGCGCCTTCTACGACTGGGTTCTATCGTTCCAGGAGAAGTTCTTCCGGGAGAACCTGCACAGCCTCATGGGCATGATCATGCTCAACATCTGGGGCAAGACCGATGACGGGATCGACTTCGAATTCGAGCCGCTTTGGTCGCTCGACGAGAAGGCCCAGGCCGAGGTCGAGAAGATCAAGGCAGAGACGGATCAGATCTTGGTCGATACCGGCTCGCTGTCGCCCGCAGAGAGCAGGGAACGCGTCGCCCGCGATCCTCAGTCCGACTACGGCTCGATCGACGTCAACGATGTCCCAAACCTCCTGGAGGAGGAAGAGGAAGGCCTGGCGCCGAAAGGTGGTCACCCAATCGAAGGCCTTGGCGAAGAGGATGAAAGGGCAGATAAAGCCCTGGACGCTCTCTTCGACAAGGCCGCCGCCGCTTGATCACCATCAATCTGCTCGAAATGCTCGCCGCGTCTGACCCGGCCATGGAGGACGATGCCGAGCGCATCGCCTTCAACGATATCCCGGGCCCGCCGATCCCAGGCCTGAAACCTCCGGAGACCGACCTTGCCTCAGAGCAATCGACGTCGCCGGACGCCTCAGGAGCGCGCCGAGAAGGTTCTCAGGCCGGTCCACCCGAACGCGGGGATTGAGGCCGAGTATCAGCGCCGGCTCGATCGCCTGATCCGCGAGATGCATTGCAGCGTCTTGTACTGGCTCTCATCGGCATACCGGGCCAACCAGCCCAGGATTGCCGCCGACGAGACACCAGCCGATGCGCTGCGGCGCGCGATGCGAGACATGGCTTCTCGTTGGCTCAAACGCTTCGACGAGGCCTCTTCAAAGCTCGCTGAATGGTTCGGCCAATCCGTGCAGAAGCGATCTAGCGCCGCCCTGAAGAAGATCTTGAAGGACGGCGGAATCTCCGTCGAGTTCAAGATGACCCCGGCCATGCGGGACGTTCTGGACGCAACGGTCAATCAGAACGTCGCGCTGATCAAGTCGATCCCGCAACTGTATCTCGGCCAGGTCGAGGGCGCCGTGATGCGCTCGGTCCAGACCGGCCGCGATCTCGCCACCCTATCGAAGGAACTGGAGGCCCGGTTCGGCATCACGAAACGTCGGGCGGCCTTCATCGCCCGGGATCAGAACAACAAGGCCACCGCGGCGCTGTCCCGGGCCCGTCAGCTGGAGCTCGGCCTCGACGAGGCGGTCTGGGTTCATAGCGGCGGCGGAAAGCATCCCCGGAAGAGCCACCAGAAGGCCGGCCGGGATAAGACCAGGTTCCCAATCGCGGAAGGATGGTTCGATCCTGAGGTCGGGCGGAAGATCATTCCCGGCGAGCTGATCAATTGCCGGTGCGTGAGCAAGGCGGTCATCAGAGGATTTTCGTGAAGGGAGTGGCGGATCGCTGTTTTTTAACGAAGTTGCACGAAGCACTTCATCCCCGCCACAGATCTCACCACTCCCTTGTCCCTTGCGGGACCTCCGAAACTACGCCTCCCAACGATAGGGGGTGCGATCAAGCCATATTCGATGAAGGATGACGGCTAGACGACGGGACACGGCAGTGCGGGCAATTTTGGCGCCGCGGCGCTCTGCAACTCGCGTCCCCCAGACTTTCAGGGGAGAAGCCTTCGCATTTGGCCGAAGGAGAATCGAAGCAGCTGCCCTCAATATGTGCCGCAAATAGGTGTCGCCGAAATGGGAGATTTTTCCCCGCCGATCGGTTCCTCCAGATTGGTATGTTCGCGGTGTCATCCCAAAATGCGCTCCCATCGATCGTGAGCGTTTGAAACGAGTGGGGTCGTCGACCGCTGAACGGTAAACCAATGCCACGAGCGGTCCGACCCCAGGCGCGGTCATCAGAAGGTGGCAAATCTCGTCCGAATGGGCTGCGGCAAGCACCTGTTTATGCAGAGCCGTGAACTGCTCCTCCAGGGTTTGTCTGGCATGCAACAGAGGTTGGATGATCTCGCTCAGCGCTGGTTGTTTTACGAGAAGTTTTTGGACGCGCGCCTGATAGCCTTTGCGTGTGACGTGGCCGAGTTTGATACCAAAAGCGTGAAGTGTTCCCCTAATGCACTGCTCAGTCGCGATCAATTTTTGCTGGAGAAACCGGCGGTTGTTCAAGAGCGACTTGATTACCTGACGATCGAGCGATTTGACATGTACTGCCTTGAAGAACCCAAAGCGCATTATTTCAGCGATGCCGCGGGCATCATTGCGATCGGTTTTATTGAGACGGGCTTTGAGCACTGAATGTGCGTGTCGTGCTTCAATGCAGGTCACTGGAAACTTACGCTGCCGCAGCTCGCGATACAGCCATTGCGAGATTGGACCCGCTTCCAACCCCACTGCCGCGCATCGACGTTTTTCTTTAGCGAGGAACTTCGCGATAGGTTTGGGAGAACTCTCTACGATCCCTTCCCGAACAAAATTGCCGGCGCCGTCGACTACGCAGACACTTGTCGTTTCAATCGAAATATCCAGCCCCACGTAGAACTTCATCGCTCTGGCCCTGATTGACGTAGAGCGACCGAACTACCTCATCAGTACCCCCGGAAAATGACATGCTGACCTCCTCGAGCGACGAGATTGCGCTCGATCGCGCATCCGTGCGTTCGATCGATGCCGACGGCCACCTCCATGTCGAGCGGACGCCGATCAGCAAGGCCGTGGTGAACCCCTACTATGGCCGCGAGATCCCCGACTTCGAACGCCTCGGCCTCGATCCGGAGCGGATCTATCGGCTCTATCGTCACCCCGACGAACTGGCGCGGGCCGCCGGTAGCTTCGAGGGCAAGCCCCTGCTGATCCGGCACCAACCCGTGAACGCCGACGAACACCCGAAAGAACTCACCGTCGGCTCCATCGGCTCTCCGGTCAACTTCGACCCGCCTTACCTGACAGCGCCGCTCACGATCTGGGAAGGCGAAGCGATCGACCTGGTTCAGTCCAAAAAGCAGCGCGAGCTGTCGTGCGGATATCGCTATCGCCCGGACATGACGCCGGGCACGACGCCTGAGGGGGAGCCCTTTGACGGCGTGATGAGAGACATCGGGGGCAATCATCTCGCCCTCGTTGAACAGGGTCGCGCTGGCCCGGACGTGCTTGTGCACGACAGCGCAATAACCCCACCCATGGAGAAAGACGACATGGCCTCCAAGCCTGTTTTGACGCGCAAAGGGGCCGTGGCCCAGAGCGCGCTCATGGTCTACCTGCGGCCGAAACTGGCGCAGGATGCCAAGATCGATCTGAAGCCGATCCTCGCCGGCATCACATCGAAGAATTTCGGCGAGAAGCGCAACGCCATCATTGAGGGCGTCAAGAAGGCGACCGCCGGCAAGCTCGCCGCTGACGCCAAGCTCGATGACATGAGCATCGCGCTCGACATCGCCCAGGACGACATGGATCCGCGCGGCGAGGACGAAGACCCCGACGACGACAAGAAGGACAAGGCCGAAGACGAGTCCGAGGAGGACGACGACAAGGCCAAGAAACCGGCCAAGGACAAGGGCGCCAAGGACAAGGAAGCCTGCGACGAGGACGACGGTGCCGAGGACGAAGACGACGACGATGACAAGGAGGAGAAGGTCAGCAAGTCCGCCATGGACGCTGCAATCCGCTCCGCCACCACCGACGCCGTCGAACGCGTCCGGCAACAGGCTCGCGATCTCAGGACCGCTGAGCAGGAGGTACGTCCCTATGTCGGCGAGATCGCCGTGGCCTGCGACAGCGCCGAGGACGTCTATCGTCACGCCCTGAAGGCGATGAAGGTCGACATCGCCGGTGTGCCGGCCGTCGCCCTTCGCCCGCTGCTCAAGGCCCTCCCCGTGCCGAAGGCCAGCGCTCCCACCCTCCCCGCCATGGATGCCGCCGCCGAGGACGCTTACTCCAAGCGTTTCCCGAACGCTGGCCGTCTGAAATAAGGATCCTCGCCGATGCCTTTCCAGAAGCAGGTCTATATGACCCAGGCGCCTGCCGTTGCTGGCCAGCTCGCCTCTGTCAATCCGCGCCATTCGGCGCTCACCGTGGAAGGCGGCTTTGTCGCCGGTGCCAGCGGTGTCACCGTCGGTCTTTTCGTCTGGGCCGACGCTACCGGGCGCATCCTGTCGAACACCGGCACCGGACTGCCGACAGGCATTGTCGCTCGCACCGAGCAGGCGCTCATCACCACATACCTCACGGAATACGGCAACACCATTCCGGCTGGCTTCGCGGTGGGCGACGTATTCAGCGGCGTTGACATCTGGGTCACCAATGCCGGCGCCAGCGCCGGCACTGTCGGCCAGAAGGCCTTCGCCAAACTCGCCGACGGGACGATCTCGTTCGCCGCCGCGGGTGCTACCGTCGCCGGCAGCATCGAGACCAAGTTCTATGCGGCCACCGCCGGTGCCGCTGGTGAACTGGTCAAGATGACCGACACAATCTAACCTCACGGGGCAAATCGAACATGCGAAACACTGAATTTGCCCGCCTGGAGCGGGATTGGGGCATCGTCCTCATGGCTCAGGATTGGATGCCTGACGCCTTCAAACGGAACTTCCAGGTCGCCCTCGATGCCCAGCCGACACTGGCCGTCGGCCCCGGCTCCAGCGGTGTTCCTGCCATCTACACGACCTTCATCGATCCGGAGGTCATCCGGGTGCTGCAGGCGCCGAATGAAGGCGCCAACATCCTCGGCGAGCGCAAGGAAGGAGACTGGACAACCCAGACCGCCATGTTCACCGTCGTCGAGAACACCGGCGAGGTCTCCAGCTATGGCGACCAGAACAACAACGGCCAGTCCGACGCCAACGCGACCTTCCCGCAGAGGCAGTCCTATCTCTACCAGACGCATATCGAATATGGCGAACTGGAAGAGGCCAGGATGGCCAACGCCAAGCTGAATTGGGTTTCCGAGAAGCAGATGTCGGCTGCCGCGACCCTATCCAAGTTCCAGGACTACACCTATCACAACGGTGTTTCTGGCCTGCAGAACTACGGCCTTCTGAATGATCCGGCGCTGTCGGCCGCACTCACCCCCGCCACCAAGGCGGCCGGTGGCGTCACCTGGATCACAGCCGGCGGCGTCATCAACGCCACCGCGAACGAGGTCTATGCCGATATCCAGGCTATCTTCAACAAGCTTGTGGCGCAGACGCAAGGCCGTGTGAAGCGCAGCGACGCCCTTACCTTGGCGATGTCGCCCGGATCGGACGTCGCGATGACCGCGACCAACAGCTTCGGCATCACGGTCGGCGACATGCTGGCGAAGAGCTTCCCCAATCTCAAGGTGAAGACTTCGCCGCGTTACACGACCGGAGCGGGCAATGTCGTTCAGCTCATCGCCGACAAGTTTGACGGCCATGATACCGGCTTCTGCGCCTTCAACGAGAAGTCGCGCGATCATGCCATTGTCCAGACCGGATCGGCGTGGAGGCAGAAGAAGACCGCGGGAACCTGGGGCGCGATCATTCGCTACCCAGTCGCGATCTCGCAGATGTTGGGGGTCTGACATGGACGAAATGGTTATCGTCGGTTGCCGGCTCCCTCATGGTCTGGTTCTTCAGCTCCAGGAGAAGTCCTTCAATCAGGAGCCCGTCATGGGTGGCGGCTCCAGGAAGGTCGAGGTCTGGAACAAGGTTGGCCCCGCTGTCACGCTCAAGGGATGGGCAACCCCCGTTGACCGAGCTCCCACGACTCTGATCGTGAATGGCTTCGCCGTCACCAGGGTCAATGCTGAGTTCATGAAGGAATGGATGAAGCAGAACGCGCTGCATCCTGCCGTGACCTCTGACAACATCATCGTCATGACGTCGACTGACGAGATCAAGGCCGAAACCGAAGGGCGCAAGAAGGAAATCGTCGGTTTCGAGCCGCACTATCCCAAAAATGTGATCCCCGAGTTCAAGCGACAGAACGTCGAGACGGCCCAAGCGGCCTGATCCTTCGAGGCAAACATGAGCGACCCAGTCCCCTTCGTCTATCAGGACTGGGCCGCTGCCTATCCTGAGTTCTCAAACGTCACCAACCAGCAGATCACGGCGCGAATCCTGCCCCTCGCGAGGCAAGTCATCGCCGGGTTCATCGGTTGCGTCACCGATCCTCAGGACCAGACCAATTTCCTCTGGCTGATGGTCGCCCACCTCTGCCAGCTCAATTTCGGTACCGCCGCCAGCCCTGCAACCGGCCTCGTCGGCCGCATCGCCAGCGCCACCGAGGGCAGCGTCTCAGTCCAGCTCGATTTCCAGTCCACGCAAAATCAGGCCTGGTACGTCCAGACCACCTATGGCGCGCTGTTCTGGCAACTGGCGCGCCCCTATTGGCTTGGAGGCTTCAGCTTCCCTGCCCCAGCCCCGACGCCATTCCCCTACCGATGACAAAGGAGCCCTGTCGATGGACATCGACGCGATGGGATACAAGATCCGCGATCTCCTGCTCGCCAACCAGCAGCTGACAACCCAGATCGCAGAGTTGCAGGCCTTTCAGGACCGGTTCAAGCCGATGCTGGAGGAGGCAGAAGCGCACTATCTGGCTTCCCGTCCGCAGGCCACGGAGCAGCCCGCGAATGAAGAGCAGAAGGCCGAGCTGGTCGAAGGCCAGAAGTCTGAGAGCGACGCCGCCGGCGAACATGATGGCGAGCAGCAGCAGTCGGAAAGCGGCGAGCAGCAGGATAAGGGTGAGCAGCCCGGTACCGGCGACGAGAACGCCGAACCGAATTCGGCTGGCGAGCCCCAGGAAGCCCATGAGAGCGATCCCGCTCCTACCCCAGCGGATAATCCCGCCGAGGCCAGCCCTGACGCACCGCAGGCCGCTGAGCAGCCCTGATGGTCAAGATAAAGGGCGGCGACAAGTTGGAAGCTGCCCTTGCCAAGATCGCCAAGAACGTCACCAAGGCGGCGGCGGTTGATGTCGGGTTCCTTGAGAACGCGACCTATCCTGACGGGACGTCCGTCGCATTGGTTGCGGCACTGAACGAATTCGGGCACGGCACGACGCCGCCCCGACCGTTCTTCCGCGGCATGATCCAGGAGAAGAGCCCGGAATGGCCGAAGGCGATCGCGACGCAGCTCAAGGAAACTGAGTACGACGCAGCGAAGACATTAGGCCGCATGGGTGAAGGGATCAAAGGGCAGCTGCAACAGGCCGTTGCCGACTATGTCGGCCCTGCCCTTTCGCCGATCACAGTCGCGAAGAAGGGCAATGACAAGCAACTCGTCGACACCGGCCATATGATGCGCAGCGCTGACTATCGGGTGAAGACATGAATTTGCACAGCATCGTCGCCCCAGCGATCGGCATCGTGAACCCGTTTGTCTCGGCGACGGTCAAGCGTTCCGCCGGCTACACGATCCAGCCTGACGGCAACCGCGTCCCCGCATACACCGAGTTCCCAGCCCGGGTGCAGGTCCAGGCGCTGACCTATACCGACATCACCAGGCTCGATTCCCAAAACATCCAGGGCGTCCGGCGCGCGATCTACCTCAACGGTGCCGTGATGGGCATCGTTCGTGTCGACGAGCGCGGCGGCGATCTCATCGTGTTCCCGGCCGGGACGCTTCCCGAGGGCGATGTCTGGCTCGCGGCACATGTGCTCGAGGCCTGGCCGGACTGGTGCAAGGTTGCCATCACCCTTCAGAATGGAAGCTGACCCGTGTCCCTGGTACCCGCGCCGACGCAGTCCGCAATCTTCGTTGCACTGCGCTCGTTCCTGACCGCCATTCTGCCGGCGGCCGTCGAGGTCGTTCAGGGGCAGGACAATCGGGTCCCGGAGCCTCAGGGTGAAGATTATGTCCTGATGGTTCCGATCCTGCGAAACCGGCTCTCGACGAACATCCATACCCCGCACGACGTCAGCTTTGTCGGTTCCATCAGCGGCACCGAGTTGACGGTCACGGAAATGGCGCTGGGCTCGATTGCGGTCGGACAGGCCCTATTCGGATCTGGCGTCGCCGCAGGCACGACAATCACGGCCTTGGGGACCGGCACCGGAGGGATCGGCACCTATACGGTCTCCCTGGCCCAGACGGTCGCCGCCGGCGTGCTGGCAAGCGGATCTGAAGAGATCATGCAGCCCACCCAGGTGACGATCCAGCTTGACATCCACGGTCCGAACAGCGGCGACAACGCCCAGACCATCACAACCCTGATGCGCGATCCAGTTGGTGTCGATCTCTTCGCGGCTGTCGGACCAGACGTGGCAGCGCTCTATGCCGACGACCCGAAACAGATCCCGTTCGTCAACGGCGAGCAGCAATGGGAATGGCGCTGGATCGTCAATGCCGTTCTGCAGGTCAACGCGTCGCTGACCGTGCCGCAGCAGTTCGCCGACAGCGTCAGTGTCAGCACCCATAACGTCCAGGCCGATTTCCCGCTCTGAGCGGATCGGCAGCGTCTCCCAAAAAACAGTCGTTCAACCCCGAGGATCACACCTTGACCACGATCCCTGCCTCTCAACTCGTCCGCGTCATCCCGAACGTTCTCAGCGCGGGAGGTGCGGCCCTCGTCATGAACGGGATCTTGCTCACCCAGAGCACGCGCGTCCCGATCGACGAGGTTCTGTCGTTTCCGAATGACGGCGTCTCTGTCGCCAATTACTTCGGCCTGTCCTCCCAGGAGGCCGCACTCGCCACGACCTATTTCAGCGGCTTCAACGGATCGACGAAGAAGCCGGCTTCGATCCTGTTCACCCAATACAACTCGGCGGCCGTCCCGGCTCTTCTTCGCGGTGGCCCGGCGAACAAGCTGACGCTGGCCCAGTTGCAGGGGATCTCCGGCTCGCTTCAGATCGTCGTCGACGGCTATCCCCGCTCAGCTGCGATTGTCGATCTTGCCACCGCTACCAGTTTCAGCGCGGCTGCCGCCCTGATCGAGCAGGATCTCAACGCCAACATCGCCAATGTTGCCTCGGTCACCGGAGCGATTGCAGCAGCGACAGCGGCTTTCACTGGCTCGATTGCCGGCAATGTCCTCACCGTCACCGCAGTGACGTCGGGAACGCTGGTGCCTGGCGCGATCATCGCCGGAACCGGCGTCATCAACGGCACCCAGATTACCTCGCAAATCAACGGTACACCCGGCGGCATCGGCGACTATGCGGTCTCAGCGGCCCAGGCCGTGAACAACGTCGCTTTCTCGGCGACCTATGGCGTCCTGACAGTCACTGCTGTTGCTTCTGGCACCCTGTCGGTCGGGCAGGTTCTGTCCGGCACTGGCGTCACAGCCGGAACGATGATCACTGCCCTCGGCACCGGCGAAGGTCTCCTCGGCACCTATTACGTCCAGAAGACCCAGACCGTTGCCAGCGGCACGATCACCGCGGCGCCGGCGCCCGTCGATGTCAGCTTCGACTCGGTCGGCGGCGACTTCGTGATCGCTTCCGGCATCACGGGTGCAGCATCCTCGATCGCCTTTGCCACCGGCACTGCCGCAGCCGCTCTTTACCTCACGCAGGCCACCGGCGCGAACCCGTCGCAAGGCGCGGATGCGGCGTCTCCGGGGCCCTTCATGACGAAGCTCACACAGGTTACTCAGAACTGGGCGACCTTCATGACGCTGTTCGACCCTGATGGCGGCAACGGAAACGCTCAGAAGCTCAAGTTCTCGACCTGGGCCAACGGCCAGGATGAACGATGGGCCTATATCGCCTGGGATACCGACGTCACTCCGACCGAGAGCTCCAACGCTGCGAGCTCGCTTGGCGCGCTGGTCTTCGGTGCGAAGATGGACGGCACCTGCCTGGTCTGGAGCCCGACCGATGGGCCGAACAAGGCTGCATTCGTCTGCGGTGCCGCGGCGTCGATCGACTTCGACGCCACGAACGGCCGGATCACCTTTGCCTTCCGAGGCCAAGATGGTCTCGTCGCCGATGTCACCGACGCCACGGTTGCCAGCAACCTGATCGCCAACGGCTACAACTTCTATGGCGCCTATGCGACGGCGAACCAGCAGTTCCTGATGCTCCAGCCGGGGCAGATCTCCGGCCGCTTCGAATGGCTGGACAGCTACGTCAACCAGATCTGGCTAAACAATGCGCTCCAGCTCGCCTTGATGGAGCTGCTCGTGAACGTCAATTCGGTGCCCTATAACGTCCAGGGCTACGAGCTGATCAAGGTCGCCTGCATGGACCCCATTAGCGGCGGTCTGAACTTCGGTGCGATCCGCGCCGGCGTCACGCTCTCCAAAGCCCAGGCCGCGGAGATCAACAACACCGTTGGTCAACGTGTCGACGAGCTTCTGTCGACGCAGGGTTGGTATCTGCAGGTCAAGGATGCGGCCCCGCAGACCCGACAGGCTCGCCAGACGCCGCCCTGCAACTTCTTCTACATGGACGGCCAGTCCGTGCAGCAGATCGTGCTGAACAGCGTCCTCGTCCAGTAAGCCCCAACCTGAAAATTCGGAGACCTTTCAATGGCTACGCTTACTGGCGCCAGCTGCATCATCACGATTGCGATTCCGGGGTTGTTCAACAGCCCCGTCACGCTCCAAGGCTTCGCCGCCGATGATGTTTTCGACGCCGATACCCAAGAGATCGCGGAAACGACCATGGGCGTCGACG
The DNA here is from genome assembly GCF_057813875.1 of Labrys sp. F242. NCBI lineage: Bacteria > Pseudomonadati > Pseudomonadota > Alphaproteobacteria > Hyphomicrobiales > Xanthobacteraceae > Labrys > Labrys sp. F242. Next base: position 2,141,249 of record NZ_JBVASG010000001.1, read on the forward strand.
GCATCCTGTCCGGCGGCTTTGTCCACGTGCCTGTCAAACAGACGATCGCACTGCAGGCGGATTCGGCATCGAACCTGATTTTCGAGACCTGGGCGGCGCAGCAGAAAGCCGCCCTGGACACCTATACCGCCAACGGCACCTCGAACATCGTGTCGACTGGCCGGTCCTATGTGATGAACAAGGGGTTTCTGACCTCGTTCCCCTCCATTCCGGCCGTCAAGAAGCTGCTCCAGCCCAGGCGCTACACCATCACGTGGCAGGGCATCCGGGCGGTCCCGAACTAAGCGGAGATGAGCTTTGCGCAAGACGAGTGATGTGACCATCACGGAAGACGGCCGTGATCAGGGCAAGACGTTCCAGATCCGAGAGATGTCAGCGCTCAAGGCGGAACGCTGGGCGATGCGAGCACTGATCGCTGTCGGCAAGTCCGGTGTCGATCTGCCCGAGGGTTTTGCGTCCGGCGGCATGCGGTCTCTGGCCATCGTCGGGGTTCAGGCGATCATGCGAATGGATTTCGCGGATGCAGAGCCTTTGCTCGACGAGATGCTCGATTGCATTTCCATCAAGCCGGACCCGAAACGGCCGGAGGTTGTCCGCCCTCTCATGGTCGACGAGGATATCGAGGAAGTCTCGACGCTGCTGCGGCTGCGCCAGGAGGTCCTGGAGTTGCACACCAGTTTTTTCTCGAAAGGGAGGACCTCGGAACCGACTTCTCCGGCGCCCTCGACGGACCCGAGCTCCTCGAATACCCAAACCTTCCCGCGTCCATCGGTGGACTTCTCTCGCACTCCGCCAACAAGACGGCCGCGCTGATCGATCTCCAGGAGCGCCTGTCAGTTGAGGACGTCTACGACCTCCTCGAGGTGTTGAGCGTCGACGCTCACAACCGCCTTGCAATCGCCAGGTACCAGGAAAAGCAGAGGGAATGACCCGTGCCCACCTTGATCGATAGCCTCGTCGTCGAACTCGGTCTCGATCCGAGCGAGTTCACGAAGGGCCAGAAAAAGGCGGCGGAATCCTTCCTGAAGACCAAGGATGAGGCTGTCAAATCGTCCAAGGCGATCGAGGAATCGGGTCGTAAGGCCGCCGACGGCATCAAGAAGATCGCCGTTGAAGCCCTGGCACTGTTCGCCATCTTCACCGGCACCAAGAGCATCACGAAATTCGTTTCGGATCTCATGAGCGCTGATGCCGCTCTGGGTCGATTCAGCCGCACAGTCGGCATGGCCCCTCAGTATGTCGGCGCGATCGGCAAAGTCGTCGGTGAAGTCGGTGGAACAGCTGAGGCGACCGCCGGCACGATCGATGGCCTATCGAATTCTCTGACCCGCTTCCGGACCGCCAACGGTGATCTGCCGCAAGAGTTCTGGCAGCTCCGAGCCATGGTTGGTGGCAAGATCGACCCGCGCGGATCCATGGTCGATTTCCTCGATCAGCTCGCCGCGGCGCTGCAGAAGGTCGAGAAGACCGATCCTCAAAAGGCCGCGATGTATGCGCGGGCCCTGAGCATCGATCCTGGCACCTATCAGCTCATGCTGAAATACGGCCAGGAGTTGTCCAAGGTCATCGGACTCCGGAAGGACTTGGCGCCATCGAACCAAGATATCCAGAACGCTCAGAAGTTCCAGGAAGCCTGGAACAACATCTATCAGTCGGTCAGGAATCTCATCGAGAAAGGCATCAGAGCCCTTGAGCCGGCGCTGACGCCTATTGTCAACAGAATGACCGAGTGGGTGAATGCAAACAAGGAGCTGATCGGCGATAGGGTTGTCGAGTATGCGAACTCGATCGCATCCGCCTTCAAGTCTGCAGCCGACAACATCGGCGCAGTGGTTTCCGTGCTCAAGGCGCTCGAAGATTTCAACGAGCGCTCCAAGAAGTGGGAGATTACCAAGATCCTCAACGGTTCGGCTTTCAACGGGAACACCCCTGAGAACAGCACGCAGTACGGTGATCCGAACGGCGCTCTGTCTGCCTCGGTTCGCAAGGGGAGCATTGCCGAGAGCATCATCAATTTCTTCGGCGGCGGATCCTCTGGAAAGGTCGACGGCGCCAGGGCCGCAGGTGGTCCGGTGTCAGCCGGTCGACGGTATCTCGTCGGTGAGCGCGGCCCTGAAATCCTCGACGCCAGTGCCAACGGCACGATCATCCCGAATGACCGGCTTGGCGGAAATCTCTCGGTCGACGGCCGGCCGATCAACCGCGGCAACCCGATGCCGGTCACCTTGGCGAATAACCAGGGCGGCGGCGAAAACTGGCTTCAGACCCTAGGCAAGTGGCTGGGGTTTGGCGGCGGCGGCGGCGGGTCGTCGGGCGGCAGCGGAGCAACCGGTGGCGGTGGAGGCTTCTTCGGCAGTCTATTCGGAGGTGGTAAGAGCGGCAGCAAGGGCAGTCGCGCGGGAGAGGGGGTCGGGACGTTTTCAGGTGCCACGGCCGGAAAAGTTTCTGGCCAGATGGCTGATAGAGCCAAGCGTCTAATGGATCGTCTCACCACCGTCCATGGTTGGACGCCGGCTGCAGCCGCCATAGCGGCAGGTAACGCACAACAGGAAAGTGGAATTCGTTCTGATGGGCCGATGGGCGATCCGAGCGTCCCAGGGGGATCCTGGGGGATGTTCCAGTGGAACCGCAGTCGGCTTACCGCTCTCAAAAAATTCGGAGGCGCCAATTGGCGGGATTTCAATGTGCAGGTCGACTTCTTCGCGAAGGAAGCTGAGCGCATGCTTCCAACATGGAAGAGGCAGCAAGATCTCAGCAATGCCGGCAAGATCGGCAAGGCCTATGAGGGATATGGCGACAATTCGACTGGAACGCGTGTGGCGAACGCTCGAAATTGGTTGGGTGCATATAAGATGCCTCAGCCGTCTGGGGCTTCAAGCAGCGTATTGACTGGTGCCAAGGGCGCGGCTGTAGCCGCTGGCAGCACCACCAACGACAACCGCCGGTCGTCCAGTTCGTCGAGTTCCTCGACCACCAACATCAACAAGGTCGAGATCCATACCCAGGCCAAGGATGCCAACGGCATCGCCGCCAGCCTGCATGATTCGATTCGGCGCAACGCGACGGCCTCAGCCGCCAACAATGGACCGAACTGACGATGGCATTCCCGGTAAATGTTCCAAACGCGCCGGGAGTGCCCTCTGTCGTGTTCGCCGGTCCTGCCGGCGCCGCCCTAAACCTGATTACTAGCGACATCGCCTCGATCTTCGGCGGCCTGCTGGGGTTCTCGCAATGGGGGATCTACTTCTTCGGCTTTCCGCTGGTCCTAGCCGACAATGTCGTCGCATTTGAATTCCGCAACGAGTGGACGATCGGAGATTACCCGGTCGAGCGCGGTAGCTTCGAAAGCTACGACAAGGTTGCCAGCCCATTTCTGGCAAGGGTGAGGTTTTCGGCTGGTGGCTCGGAAGGTGACAGGGCCGCTTTCCTCGCCTCGATCGAAGCCATCGCCGGCGACCTCAATCTCTATGACGTCGTGACGCCGGAGAAGGTCTACACCAGCTGCAACATCAATCACTATGACTATCGCCGAAGTGCGGATTCGGGCGCCGGCCTGCTAACCGTTGATGTCTGGCTGACCGAAATCAGGCAGACGGCCACGATGAACGCGCAAAACGCCCAGGATCCTGGTGCCTCTTCACAGGTGAACGGCGGCGCAGTCCAGCCATCTACGCCTACACCGGCACAATCTGCCACGACACCCGGCTTTGTAAACTATTCGCCTACCGCGGTAGGCCAAACTCCGCGCGGAGATAATTGAGGCACCGATGCAGATCGTCCCTTTGCAGTCGGTGCCGAACCAGGCGATCTCCATCCTGCTTGGTGGCCAGAACTGCCAGATCAATGTCTATACCAAGGCTGGCGGCCTCTACCTCGATCTCTATGTCGATAACGTGCTGATCGTTGGTGGTGTCGCCTGCCAGAACCTGAACAGGATCGTGCGATCGGCTTATCTCGGGTTTGCTGGTGATCTTGGTTTTATCGATAATCAGGGCATGTCCGATCCTGCCTATGCTGGACTAGGGACGCGTTACAGCCTTGCCTATCTGGAGCCAGCCGACCTCATTCCGGACGCGGTCACTGCTTAAAATCCTCGCCCTTCGCCCTGGAAGGACAAAGCTTGCGAAACACGGTCATGGCAACCGGATATCCGCTAGCCGAGGACCCATCCAAGTCTTCACCGGATTGCAGGTCGATGACCTGAAAGGCAGTTGAGGATGTCTCCTCCGTCTTTGCTGGCCCAACAAACCGATAGCGGCCCCCGACCGTGGTGAAAACACCAGTCTCGCAATTCGCCTTAAATTGGAATGATTTGGGATCACTAGCCATGGTCTTTCGGACGCAAGATGCTGATCGATCCTGGAGATAGTCGCGACAATACATCTTTGCATCGGCCATGTCGTGAACAGCGAAAATCGAAGCCTCTGCGCTGTCGAGACCCGCAGCCTCGCGAATGGTGAGATCCTCTCCAACTCTCGACGCATAGGGAATTTTCTCGGATGCAGCCGTGCTCAATACACCTGCAAGAATAAACCCGGCAGCGATTAGTGTTCTGATGGAGATTTTCTGAGCGATCATTTTAGAAAACCGAACTCTTTGGCGACGCGGCCTTCTTGGGTGCAAAAGGCCATTTTGGAAGAGGCTGACATATCAGATACGAAGCTCTTTCTTACGTTGGTGTAGGAATCAAGCTTACCGGCAAAAGCCATATCCGATGCACTAACGTTCTTAGTGATGTAGGATGCAATTGCACTCTGATCGAAACTGAAACCACACGCCTCTTCTGAAGCAAGAACATCTCCCAAATTTTGGGCGATCTCACTGCTGTTGTCGGCCCGAGCAATGGCACAAGTTGTTAAGGCAATCACCATTGCCCAAAGAATAGACTTTTCCATCTCTCCTCCGCTTTGTCGACATCCTCTCACGGGCCGATCGGAAGTCAACGATCATCCCGGCTCAATGCGGCTGACCTTTTTCCTTTCGAGGCCTTCGAATGACCTTCAGCCAGAAGCTGATCAACGTCCAGTTCCAGTTGGCGTCGGGATCGTTTGGCAAGAATGGCGACAACACCGCAACGATCACCGGGCATCGCGTCTCTTTCACCTGCGAATACCAGGGCGGCTTTAGCCAGAGCCAAGCCGCGATATCGATCTGGGGACTTCCCCTCAGCGTGATGAACCAGCTCTCGACAGTGGGAAAGAACTTCTCCCAGCGGCTCAACAACAAGATCGCAGTGTTCGCCGGCGAAAGCCAGGATGCGATGTCCGTCGTTTTCGAGGGTCAGATCATCACCGCCTTCGTTGACGCCGAAGGTATGCCCGACGTCGCGTTTCGGGTCCTGGCCCAGCCGGGAGGCTATAACGCGGTAAAGCCAGCCAAGCCGATCAGCGTCAAGGGCTCGGCGAATGCCGCTGACCTGGTGAAACAGATTGCCGGCCAGCTAGGACTTGGCTTCGAGAACACCGGCGTCGATGCCAAGCTGTCGAACCCGTATTTCGCAGGATCGCCGTGGACACAGCTGCAACAACTGGCGCGGCACGGCGGGTTCTTCTGGACGGTCGAGTGCGGAAAGCTCGCGATCGTGAAACCGGGACAGTCCAGAAAGAACAGTGAGGTCCTGATCTCGCCGCAAACCGGCATGGTGGGATATCCGGCCTTCTCGCAGCAGGCTGTCATCGTCAAGGCTCTCTTCAATCCTGCGGTGAAGCACTACTCGAAGGTCAAGATCCAGAGCGATCTCACCTCCGCATGCGGCGAATGGCAGGTCCGGAAATATGTCCTCGAGCTCGAATCCATGATCCCGCAGGGGCGCTGGTTCATGACCCTTGAATGTCTCCCCGGAGATGCACCCGCAGGTGTCGCATGAGTGGAAAGCCAGAGGGTTACTTCGGCCAGCAGGGCGCCGCGGCGGACACATCCGACGTAAACGCCGCCGAATTCCAGATCCAACAGGCTCTGTTGAAGGTCCGAACAACGGTTCCCGTCAAGATCATTGCCGTCCACGGTGGCGGTACCGGTGGCGCACCGGCAACCGTCGATGTCCAGCCATTGATCAACCAGATCGATGGCCAGGGCAACAAGACCGATCACGGTATCATCTACGGTATTCCCACCACGCGAAGCCAAAGCGGAAGTGCTGGCATCGTCATGGATCCTTCGGTGGGGGATGTCGGGGTCATGTCGATCTCCGATCGCGATATCTCCTCGCTGAAGTCGAACAAGGGTATCCAGTCGAACCCCGGCTCCTTCCGGACCCATGACCTCTCCGACGGGATCTACACCCATACGATCCTGAGCGCCCAGGCCCTGACGAAGTTCATCCATCTGAGCGGCGACGGGATCTCGATGCAGGACGAGCACGGCAACAAGGTTTCCTCGAGCGGAGCCGGCTGGAATTTCAACGGCGTCGTGATCGACAGTTCAGGCAACATCTCAACCCCGGGCGGCATCACTGCCGGCGCAGGAGGCGGTGACAGCGTCACCCTGCAGCAGCATCGTCACGCCGGCAGCCCGCCGGCGGATCCTGGAACCTGAGGGAGGCAGACATTCGCACTTTGCTTCTCGATACCGAGACCTGGGATCTCGCGGCCGATACGGCCGGCAACATTGCTGTCGCAAGCGAGCCCTATTCCCTCGCCCAGGATGCCGCGAGCGCAATCCGCCTGTTCGTTGGCGAGCTCTACTACGACACCAGCCAGGGAATTCCCTACTTCGAGCAAGTTCTCGGCAGGCGGCCGCCTATCTCACTGATGAAGGCCCATTTCAATCGCCAAGCCATGTCGGTTCCCGGCGTGGTCAAGGCACAAAGCTTCATTACCGACTGGACCGACCGCAAGGTCAGCGGACAGGTCCAGGTCTGGGATGAGAACGGCAACGCCTCCGCCGCAGGATTCTGAACCCATGACAATCCAGACCAATGTGCCGGTCCCGCAATGGACCGACAAAGGGTTCATCGTGCCCGCGACCGCCGATATCCTTGCCGGGGTCCAGGCCGACATCAACGCCGCGTTCGGTGGGAACCTCAACTTCACCACCAACGATGGTTCCACGACGAACCCGACGCCGCAGGGGCAGCTTGCCGCCTCAGAAACCGCGGTCATCGACAACGCCAATGCGCTGTTTCTTCGGACGACGCAGCAGGTCGATCCGGCCTTTGCTGAAGGGCGCATGCAGGATGCTATCGCTCGGATCTACTTCATTGAGCGAAACCCGGCGCAGCCAACAGTTGTGCAGGCGTTGTGCACGGGTCTTCCTGGTGTGGCTATCCCGCCAGGCGCACTCGCTCTTGCTGCTGACGGAAACCGCTATATTTGCACCGCTGGTGGCACAATCGCGCTTTCCGGGAACGTCACTCTGCAGTTCGAATGCTTGGCGGTTGGGCCGCTCCCGTGCTCCGCCGGTTCGCTGAACCAGATCTACCAGGCCATCCCCGGTTGGGATTCGATCTCCAATCCGGCAGATGGCGTGCTGGGAAACGATGTCGAAAGCCGGTCAGCATTCGAAGCCCGGCGAGCGCAGTCCGTCGCCCTGAACTCCCTCGGCAGCCTGCCCTCCGTCCTTGGCGCAGTCCTGAACGTGCCAAATGTCATCGACGCCTACGTGACCGAAAATGTCTCGAACTCGATGCAGACGATCGGCGGCGTCTCGCTCTATCCGAACTCGCTCTATGTTGCAGTGGTCGGCGGCGACTCCAATGCTATCGCCAAAGCCATTTGGTCGAAGAAGGCTCCGGGCTGCGCCTACAACGGCAACACGACGGTGCAGGTGCAGGACACCAGTGCGGGATATGTTCCGCCTTATCCGACCTATCCGGTATCGTTCCAGATCCCCGCTCCGCTGCCAATCTACTTCGCCGTCAAACTCAGCAGTGGGCCGCAAGTCCCCGCCGATGCTGCCACTCAGGTCCAGAATGCAATCATCGCGGCTTTTGGCGGCGAGGATGGCGGTATCAGAGCCAAAATCGGCACGAAGATCTATGCCAGCCGGTTCTATTCGGCAGTCGCGGCTTTGGGTTCCTGGGTCCAGATCGTCTCGATCGAGATCGGCACAAGTGCGCTCGATGCGACGCATTTCGAGGTCGGGGTGAACATCAACCAGATCCCGGTCGTCTCGGCGGCCAATATCAACGTGGCTTTGAGCTGATCGATGACAGGCACCGGACCCGATTATCCCAGGCCCCCCGCAGCGGGGTCCAATGGGATCGGGCAGTTCATCATTGGCGTCAGCCAGATCGGGGATATTCCGTCGTTCGACGTTTGGACGACAATTATCTCCGAGTACGCCAATAGCCCGATCATCACTCGGCTGATTGAAAACATTGCCGCCTACATCGATCCGACCAAGAACCTCGATCTCTTCTTCGATTACATCTGGAATGTGGCAACGGCCCAGGACTATGGGCTTGATGTCTGGGGTCGCATCGTTGGTGTCCGTCGCATCCTGCAGGTCCAGACCGGCGACTGGTTCGGCTTCGGTGAAGCGTTGCCGGGGTCGGAACCCTTTGGACAGGCAGCGTTCTATTCAGGCACCCCGCTCACCAGCAACTACTCTCTGTCAGACGAGTCCTATCGACTGCTGATCATGACCAAGGCAGCGGCGAACATCACCGATGGTTCGATCCCCTCAATCAACCGGATCCTGATGTCGCTCTTCCCTCATCGAGGGAATTGCTACGTCACCGACGGCACCCCGCCCGGTGATTGGTTCGGCTTCGAGGAATCGCGCAATGCGCACGGTTTCAACCAGGCGCCGTTTTACGGCGGCCAGGCCGTCCCCACGATGGTGATGACCTACACCTTCGAATTCGACCTCACGCCTGTCGAACTCGCGATCGTCCAGCAATCCGGCGTCTTGCCGAAACCCACCGGCGTCTTCGCCTCGGTCGTCGTGCCCAACTGAGAGCCATCCATGAAGTATAATCAGATCCCGGCGAAGTTCCCCATTCCGTGGGGATTCAATGCCGGCGGCGGCTTCATCAACCCAATCCCGACGCCCTCGCAGACCGCCATCAACCCCGGCCGGGCGTCGCTCACGGATGGCTTCCCGCCCCTAAATTTCCAGCCCGTTGGTGCCGGCGGCGTCCCGCCGTTCGGCCAGGATATGAACGGTATCCTGAACCAGATCACCATGTGGAATCGCTGGCAGGCGGCAGGTGCACCGATCCGATTCGACGCAGATTTTTGTGCCTCGATCGGCGGCTACCCGATGGGTGCCATGCTGTCCGGCAGTACGTCGGGCACGGTCTGGCTCAACACGGTCGACGACAACCTCACCAACCCCGAAGGCCTCAGCCCCGTCGGCTGGATCAATCTCGCCACACAGTCCGCGTCGATCAGCGTCGGCACCGACACAGGCGGCGCCAACGTCCTCACCGCCGACGTCAGTCCGGCGCCGACGGCCTATCTCAACGGCGCGATTTACATCGTGCAAAAGATCGGCACCGCCAACAACGGCGCTATGGTGGGCAATATCCAGTCTCTGGGCCAGCGCCCCATCGTCGGGCCCAATGGTGCCCCGCTGACCCAGGGCCAGTATCCGGCGAGCCACAACGGCATCCTGATCTATCTGGCGGCCCTATCGTCGCTGCTGCTGCTCAACCCAGCCTCAGCGGCCGATCCCAGCACGGTGCAGCCAGGCACGATCGAGTTCTATACCGGCGTTGTCCCACCCACCGGGCGTATCAAGGCCAACGGCGCTTCGCTGAGCCGCACAACCTATGCCGCTCTGTGGTCGTTTGCCCAGGTCAGCGGCAATCTCGCCGGCTCCCAGGCTTTGAAGACTGCAGGCCAGTTCGGCCCCGGAGATGGCAGCACCACCTTCACGATCCCGGATCTCAGGGGCTACTTCTTGAGGGCCTTCGACGACACCGCGGGCATCGATCCCGGCCGTGCGTTCGGCAGCACGCAAGGGGATGCCTTCAAGAGCCATAGCCACCCGACCATGGCGCAGTCAGGTGGGAATGTGTGGGTCGATGCCGGCAGCGTCGCAACAGGGCCGAACGCTGCTGGTCGAGCAATCAACGCTGCATTTACCGGTGTCTTCACCGGCGCAAGTTGCATCACCGGACTGACGGGCGACAGCGAGACCAGGCCGAAGAACATCAGCCTTCTCGCCTGCATTAAAATCTGAGGTCGACATGCAGATCTGGAATTACGAAGCCGGCTCCGGTGCACTCATCGGGCCCGGCACGGCGGATCCATGCCCGATCGAGGCCGGGCAATACCTTGTGCCGGCGAACGCGACCTCTATCGCGCCGCCGGAATTCGATCCGGAGACGGAAACCTGCACATTCCAAGACGATGCCTGGACCCTGTCACCTCGGCCGGTGGAAGGACCGGAACCGAAACGCGAGCTATCCCAGATCGCGGCGGAATCCTCTGGTATTTGCGCCGCCATCGCCCAGGACATCCTCCGCCAGATCTATCCAGACCCGATACGGCAGGCCGCCATTCAAAGCGCTGCCGCTGTCGTCATCGGCAACGGAGGGAGCGCGCCGACGTCGGGCCCGGCCGCCCAGAAGGTGCGCGATTTGGCGCGTTTGCATATCAAGGGCGCGGATGCCGTTGAGGTCTTTTCGTCGATCGTCGTCACTCTCCAACTCGCTACGATCGATCTCAACATCGCCCTCGCCTCGGCGGAAATGGCGATCGCGGCGGCCAGGAAGTTCGCGCAGATCAAGGCAGCTGTCGACGCCTTCCAAGCCTCGATCGCAACCATCGTCGCCAACATCAACGAAAGCCGGCTGCCGGCGCCTGTCGTACCGCCTGAGGCGGTCGTGTTCCCCGAAATCAACGCGTAGAGACCCGACATGAAGCTTCGTATCCTCGCCGCCCTGGCCATGCTCTGGCCAGCGTTGGCGCTTGCCCAAACGTCGCCGAACCTGACCTATGGCCAGGTGCCGACGCCTGGCCAGTGGAACAGCTACTTCGCGGCCAAGCAAGATGTCCTCGGCTACACGCCGGTGAACCGCGCCGGCGATACAATGTTCGGCACGCTGAAGACTCTTTCTCCGACGGGGAACGCGGCTGGCCTTGTGGTGACACCCGGTCTGGCGCCGTCATCGCCGGCGGATGGGAGCATCTGGGTCACCAATACCGGCATCTTTACCCAGATCAACGGATCGACAATCGGCCCCCTCGGCGCCGGCACGATCAACGGTCCCGGGATCACAACCGCAGGCAATGTCGTCACCTGGGGCAATGCCACCGGTACCGCGCTGCAGGACATCGGGAAGGCCGCGCCCGCGGGAGATTTCGTCGGTACGAGCGACGCTCAGACGCTCACCAACAAGAGCATCTCGGCGGCCCAGATCAATTCCGGCACGCTTGCGCCGGCGCAGTTGCCGGCTCTGACCGGCGATGTCACCAGTTCGGCCGGCACCGCAGCAACGACGATCGCCGCCGGCTCCGTCACCTCAGCTAAGATGGCGACTGGTGCGGCCGTTGCGAATATCGGCTTCACGCCACTGAATCGCGCCAGCAATCTCTCGGATGTCGCCAACGTCGCTACGTCCCGAACGAACCTCGGTCTCGGTTCTGTCGCGACGCTCAACAGCGTCAGCCTGACAACGAACGTTACCGGCACTCTGCCGGTCGCCAATGGCGGTACCGGACAAACCACCTTCTTCGGAGCAGCATTACTTCTAGGGAATAACGCTGGCCCTATCGATGCTATTGCAATGGGGAGCGGTAGTCTTCTTGTCGGCCAAGGGGCAGGCACCAAACCAACCGCCCCGGTGCCTTCCGGCGACCTCACCATGTCGTCGACTGGCGTCTTCACCGTCACAAAGACAAGTGGAACTGCCTTCGGGACCGCAGCCACGAAGAACGTCGGCACCTCAGCCAGCAATGTCGTACAGCTCGACGGTTCCGCTCGATATCCCGCAGCCGACGGTTCTCAGATCACTAACCTTCCGGGTGTGATCTCGGTTCCTGTTCGTCAGACCGTTCTATCTGGCCCCGCTTCCAGCGGCTTGCCGAGCTTTCTGCCCGCCACGACCGGCACGCTCAGCATTGCCAGCCAAAATGTCTCGACTGGCGCTTCCGCACTGACTGCGACAGCGGCAAATGGCTTTGGGACGAATGGAGCCGTCAATGTCATCGGTCAGGCGACGAGCAATCTCACCTGGCCAGGCCTCAACGCCTCCACGACGAACTATCTCGGCGTAACTATCAGTGGCGGAGCGCTTACCCCGTTTTCGACCACGGTCGCGCCGATCTACCAGTTTGGCGGCACGGTCTCAGTCACGAACGGCCAATACACGTTCGATATTGTCGCGATGCAGATGTATCTCGGCAATGGCACGGTGGCCAATCCGGTCAATGCTGTCTTTGTCGGCGAGGTGGTAACGAGCGCCACAGCAGTCACTTCCTCGATCGCTTATGCCTACCGTCGTTTCTACCGCTACGTCGATACCGGGTCGTTCCCGAGCGCTGGTACAGCAGTCTCGAAAGCGCACAACATCGGCACCTCCATTGGTCTTGTAGGCACGCTCAGCCTTGTCTGCGCTGTTGCAGAGGGCGGGTATAACGTCGGGGACGTTGTAACCCACATCGGAATGGCGTCGGCAGGCCCATGGTACTCACCTCTCAGCCTGGGCCTCGACAACTACAACGCCAAGTTCGCCTCGGGTTCAAACGTAGCGTTTCTCATTGCCAACCCAACGAATGGGACGGTCTTGACCGCGCCCACACTGTCGAGATGGCGCTACGCCATCCAAGTCTCAAGCACTTGGTGAATGATCATGTGGATCAACCCCAACACTGGAGCAGTCTATGTCGGCGATTGCCGTCCCGGAGATCGGGAGGCAACCGCCGATGAGATTGCGGCGTGGCAAGTCGCTAATGCCCCAACCAAAACCATCATCTTCAAGGCCGACATCTGGCGCCGGGCCACCGATGACGAAGCCGCCACGATCGATGCCCAACTGAACGCCCAGCCTGTTCGACTCCGTCGCATGTGGCAGGACAGCCAGACGCTTGCGGTCACAGACGAAATGTACCCTGTGGTAAAGGCTGCATTCATAGCGGCCTTTGGCGAGGTCAGGGCCAGCGAATTATTGGAGCCGACAGCCTGATCTTGACGCGGGCTATCGTTGCCGCATCAGCAGGGAAATCCACTTAAAGCTACGACCGGCGGTGTTCCCAATGCCTTTTGTTATGTTGTGTTTTCGAGAGACTCCCTCGACTATCGAAACAGCATCTAGCACGGTCGAAGATTGCGCAAAGCCGGGGCGTATGCGGTTGAAGCTCATAAAACGGCCTACCTTCTTCCGCTTCTTTCTAACTTTGACTGGCGCTGCTGCGATGGAAGGAAGGTCATGGCCAAGGGCCTTCATGATTGATCGGAGACTGTCGAGAAAAGCCGAATAAGCGTCATCTTGGGGGTAAGCACTTCTGGCCTCGGTCATAGCTCGCGACAGCCATCCATCCCAGTTGATGGGCGGAGCGCCGGCGCCAGCGTCTCGGTGAGCTGCCATTAAGGTGCTCAGGTACATCAGAGCCGTTGTGCCGCCTTCCCAGGCGATAGGATCTGTAACGGGATCCGATTTTGCCTCGGCGTGGAAGTTCACATGCAATGCGATATTGCCGGCGTTGCTCTTGGGCGAGGCTCCGGCAATTGTTACTGGGTGAGCAATGAACAGATATTCCGAGGCCACCATTACGCCCGCGAAACTGTTGTAGACGTCAGGCGTCGGCGCCCCGAAGTAATGGCCGCCTCGGGATCGTATCTCTTCCATCAAGCTCCGCGCCACGCAGCCATGATAGATGCAAGGCATTGTACGCTGCGTCTTGAGAGAGCCATTGCAGACTGCTTCAACCAAATCGCGAGTGGGGAGCTTCTCATAGCCTCCAAACATCATCTGTTTGGTTATAAGCAAATGAGGATTGCTCTCCCCAGCGTTGTTTGGCCACTGGTAAAGGGGCGGAGACCACCGCACCATTTGCGGGCGTTCAGCTTCGAGAATACCGATAAGGTTGTCAACAGCGCTTGGTACGAATGCATCATCATCGCCAATCATGATGATGTAGTCACCTGTCGACTGTTGTACAGCGAACTCGTAATTCTGCCGCATTGATACCCGGAAATCGGTATTAATGTATCTGATCCGCGGATCCGAGAAAGATTCTACGACCGACTTCGTATCGTCAGAACTAGCGTTGTCGCTGACAAGAATCTCGACGTCTGATTTTGCGCCGACAGCACTTTCAAGTGCGTAATAAAGATACTCCGACCTCTCACGAGTTGGAATAATTAAACTTAATACAGGCATGACAATCCCCCAGAACAGGGAGACTACTCCGGTCTTGCGCGTGACTTAGGCGTGAAATCGTACCTTTCAGTCAAAATGTTCGCTCGTTATTTTACCGATCGGAGATCTTTTCTTTCGAATTGAACATGGGCGCCCTCCAGGGCGCCTTTCCTTTTTGGAGAAGCCGCATTGCAAATCGACCGCCGCGACGTCGGCCCCATCGCCCTCGCTGTCGGTCTGATCTGGGCGGCAGTAGCGATTGACCCCGCCATCGGCGGCCAAACCGGCCTCGCCTCCTGGTATGGGCGTGAAAGTGGCCGGCGCACCGCGAACGGCGAACCGTTCCCCACTTCCGCGCGAACCTGCGCCCACAGGACGGCTCGGTTCGGCTCGCATCTCAAGGTGACCGTGCTGGCGACAGGGCGATCGGTCATCTGTCGCGTCAACGATCGCGGCCCCTTTATCAGAGGGCGGATCGTCGATCTCAATCCAGCCTCGGCGCGGGTCGTCGGTCTGTTCGGATTGGCCAAGGTTCACGTGACCGCGGAGTAAGCGCGTGACAAAGAGACCCGGCTTTCCGGGGCTGGGGGGCTGACAATTGGATCGCCGAATCTCTTTGCACCGTGGTGGTGAACCTTCTCAAGTTGGGCGAGAAAACTTAGCCGAGACTTAGCACCGCCCCAGGGCGGTTTTTCTTTGGAGAGTTGACATGCGCATCCTGCTTTGCGGGTTGCTGGCGCTTGCCATGATGTCTTGCGCCACCCGCCAGCCCGATGCCCCGATTTGGGCCGGACTCTCGAAGGAGATCCGCAAATGGTGAGGCTGCTGCTGATCCCGGCGTTCGCCGTGGTGAACCACATTCGCGGTGGTGGCGGCCTGTTCGGGAAGCGTGCTGTCCAACTGCTGCAGCGCATTCCGGGTAACGGAGATATCACCGCCGCCCCGTTCGTCGCGCTGATGGCATGGGCGGCCGGCGCGTCGGCTTTCGGGCTGCCGAACTGGGCGTCATGCCTGATTTTTGCCTCGTGCTGGCTCGCCTGGTCAACGCCGGCTTGGGGCTTCCTGCAGGGATTGGGACGCGGGCCAGGGCCGACAGATCGGGAGCCGTCTTGGTACGAGGCGCTATTCATCCGATGGTCCTTCGGCAGCCCCCATCTCGCCTTCGGCTACCGGACAACGCTGTTCCTCATACCAACGGCGATCTGCTTCGGCTGGCAATGGATCCTGCTGGGGCCGCTCCAGGTTGCCGCCTACGAACTCGGATGGCGGATCAGACCCACCGGAGGCATCGCTGTTGGTGAACTGTTGACCGGAGCGCTGTGGGGCATTTGCTTGCTGATGTTCTCAGCAACCTGAGCGGCCCGGATCTCGCACCGACAGGGGAGCAATCGGGACGAGAAACCGGGCCGCCGGACTACTCTTTGCGAGGCCGCTTGTCGGTGGCTGACACAAGACGCCCTCAACCTCGCCCGTTCGAACTGAGAAAACCAAAATCCGTTCCGTAAAAAAGCGCGGCCCGGCATCGCTATATCCGGCAGGGACAACCACACCGGGCCGCTGCGCCGGCAACATCACATCTGCCGGCGCGCGCGAAGAACGTTTGGCGGCCGGATTTGGTTCCATGGAAATTCGTTTCGCGTAAGCGCCTGAAATCGCTCCACGAATTCAACAGAGAAAATTATCGAGGCCCTTTCAATGAGCGACACTCTCGCCCAATCGATCAAGCTCGTCTTCGGATCAGAGGGATCCTACGTCAACCATCCGAAGGATCCGGGCGGCGCTACGAAGTACGGCATCACTGCTGCCACTCTCGGTGCCTGGCGTAAGCTCGGTCGGAAAGCGATGCCGCCCGAGGTTGCAGCTCTAACTTTGGCCGAGGCGACGCGGATCCTCGACAAGCAATATGCCCAGCAGATCCGCTACGCCGAACTGCCATCCCCCATCGATTATGTCGTGTTCGACGAGGCCGTGAATTCCGGCCCTGTGCAGGCCATCAAGGATCTGCAGGCCTGCGTTGGTGCGAAGGTCGACGGGAATATCGGCATCAACACACTGCGGGCCGTGCAGAGCGTCAACGACCGCGCAGCCCTGGTCCGCAAGCTTTGCGCCCGCCGCCTCGGCTTCATGCGCCGTCTCAAGACGTGGCTGACCTTCGGCCGTGGCTGGACCAATCGGGTCAATCACGTCCAAGCGACCGCTCTAGCGATGATCAAATAGTCCGAGCCCGGCGCAACTATGAATAGCGATGATCCGGTCTTTTATCCGGCATCACATTTCGGCTCTTCATAGGGGTGCGCTCTCACATAGTTGGTCTCAGTGAAGTTCGGACAGCCAGGGATGAACAGGGGTTTGTATCCCTTCGCCCTTACGCAATTGTCGACGAATTTCGCTGCAGCATCCTGGTGTGAGCCCTCTGGAATTGCGTTCACACAGGCAGTCAGGTCACGCCCCTTCATGTCATTGGATGCGTTCGGCTTCCACATGTAGGCGTGGGGCGCTCCATTACATCCAGCGACGGCCAAGGCCAAAACGAGTACCCACCCCTTCATGTCTTCCCCCTGCTTTTCGCCAACATCGAATAGTGGGCGGAAGTAGTCAATCGGCCGTTGCTGGCCGCCTCCCGCGCCCGGCCGGCTGCCGAGCATCTCTCCTCACAGCAGGATCTTCCGATGAACCGCTTCTATCTCGCGGCGCTGCTGGCGCTCGCGCTGGTGACGTCTGTCTTCTTTCACCCGCTGGTCGGCCTGGTGGTCTTCTCCGTCGGCGTCGTCACTCCCCTCCTCCCTGCTTACGCCTGGGCCGGCGCAGTGGCTCTCGTCGCCCTCGTCGCGCCGGCGCTCGCCCAGACCGCAACCGACGCGGCTTCGACCGCGGTGTCTTTGCCAATCGGGCAATGGATCAGCGATCTAGGTACGGTCGTGCTAGCGATCGCCGGCGCGCTCATCGCTTGGATCGTCCGGAAACTGCCGGCACAGATTGCCCAGATCATCACGACTGCCCAGGTCGACCAGATGCTGACAAAGGCGATCGGCTACGCGATCAACGCGGTTGAAGGCGCCACGGCCGGAAAAACGCTGAACGTCAATGTCGGCAACGCTGTACTCGCTCAGGCCCTGAACTATGTCACGGTCCATGCGCCGCAGTGGCTGATCGAATGGATGGGCGGCCTCGATGCCATCGCCCAGAAGATCATCGCCAGGCTAAATCTTGATCCGGCGGCCGGCGTCTCTTCGATCAATGGCACGCCGGTAATCACTGGAAGCGCGCCGGCGGCACCGTCGCCCGCCCCTGCCCCGGCGCCAGCCGCATGAGCGCGTTCTGGTCTGCGCTGCTGGCTTTGTTCCTCGACGCCTTCGGCAAGGCCGCTACCGACTGGCTGACGGCCTGGCAGACCCAGCAGAAGGCAGATGAGGCGATCTCGAATGCGGCCGTCTCATCTGCTGCCACCGAAACCCAACAGGTCATCACCGGAGTTGCCGATGCGCGCTCGCAACTTTCTCCCGCTGGCTCTGCTGGCGATCTGGCTGCCGAGTTGCGCGCACGCGCCGCCTCCGAAGGCAGTGACAGCAGCGCCGGCCAAGGCAACCAACCGACAGGCTGAGATCAAGCGCCAGCTTGCTCCGATCTGCCCCAATCCCTTGCCGGCGGCATCACTCAATCGCGCTGCCGATTATCTCGATGCTCACCCCGATGCCTTTCCTGTCGTCGGGGATCTCGACCGATTGGATCGCGAGACCAGGCTATGCCGCGGCCTTTCACCTGGTCCCTGAGGGACACGCTGCTCAATGGCACTGCGCCGCTTCTTCGCATGTTGGGGTTAGGGATGATGGCACGATCATACGGAGAAGCGGAATTGCACCGCGCGGTGGGGGAGCTCGACGCCAAGGTCGAGATGATGCGCGAGGACATGCAGGCCATTACCAACGACCTCAAACAGTCCATCGCGGAGAACCACCGAATCCTGCAGAAGCTGGATAAGGTCGAAAACAAGCTCAACCCATTGCCGGATGCCGTGAACGGGCACGATGCCAGGATCGTGAAGCTTGAGCAGTTCGACGGAAAGCTGATGGGTGTCGTCACCCTCGCCGGCATCACGATCTCAGCGATCGGGACCGGATTCTGGATGCTGATCACCAACTTCTCGGCGGTCGTGTCGTTTGCCAAGAAGCTGTTCGGCTGGGGGCCGTAAGCAGGCAAATAAAAAGCCCGGCGATGTCGGACACGCCGGGCTAAGTCTGTTGCCTGCGACGCTGAATTGCCCCGCACCGCGAATTGAAGTGACGAACGTAAAGCCATTATTTCTGCCGCACTGACAGCGGCACACTCGCCCCTGGTCTTCGGGCTGGGGGCGCTTTTTGCGTTTTGGCGGCACTCGATGGGATTTTACGCCGGATCATCAAGATTCAGTTCAATCATTTCGAAGGAAGGCCGGTCCGTAGCGATGACATCGATACAGGAATTCAGGCTAATGAACGTATATTGCACCAATGACGGGAAGATATGCTTCACCGTCTCATCTAGCATCTGCCAGAATTTTCCGTCTTCCACAACATATGCAAATCCAGCAGGATCATTGCCTTGAAGGGGTAGGCACTTCTCAATGCTATAGATCATCTCATCGACAACCCTGAATTGCTTCACGCTGTCGAATTTTACCCGCACCGCAAGTGACTTGGCCACGCTTGCCAGTGAAATCGAGAAGTCGGCAAGCAAGCGCTCCTGTCGCCAGTATAACCTCACCAAATCACAAGAGTCCTGCCGAATGGCTAGACCTGTGGGTAAGGGCGTCAAAAGTGTCATTTTATGGTCCTATGGGGCGTCAGCTATTCTTCCTCATATCCGCCGAGACGGTCATACCGTACGCTGAAATCAGCCCCCAACTCCTCCCGCAACAACGGAAGCACTTGGCATACAGCGTCCTCGAATGCAGCGTATTCCTCTCGCGACCAGGGCCCCGGATCAGGAGGGTATTCCCAGTTGAGAGCTACATCATGCAATCGTGACAGATCGTCTAACTTTTTCCGTAAGCTTTCCGATAAGGGAAGGCGGTCTTCGATCGAGCCAACGTCGAATGCAGCCCGAGCTGCATCGTTATCACACCAGAGGTAGCCCCCTCCCCATTCAAACATCAGACGCAGGTCATAAGTCATGATCTTGGCAGCGAAACCGTTGAATCTGTTTGTAGCGAGAGCCGAATGCTCTGCCATTCAATCCAGCAATTCTCTGGATCGATATCTTGATAGCCTCTTTCCTTTTCTACTGCGGCAAACGCGAACAAGGGCATCGCAATGGCTGGTGCGGCATCACGAATTTGTATCACCTCAGCCTCATCCAAAGGCGAGCCTTTTTCCCTTTCGGCAGCCAAGAGAGTTGCAACCAAGCTTGGTACATGACGAATGATCAATTCGTTGTCGAGCAAATTGCCCTCCTCAGATACTGTCGAAACCCTATTCGCTTGATCTGTCAGTTGTCGCAGAAGTTCCGATTAAAGCTTCTCTTTTGCACTGGGCTTTTGCAATGCCTTTCGTCGCCCCCCGGGCATTCGGCTGGAGGGGCGCTTTTTGTATTTGACGCTCGGGTTTTAAGGCCGTTTGCCGAGACTACGATTTGCCAGAAATACACTCTGTGGTTTGGGGCTTCCGTCGGCCTCACGCCAACCCCACGAGATTTCCTTCGCCACGAAACCGATTGAAATGTTCTGCGTTGGATCGCCTCCGCATTCGGCCTCAATCAATCCGATACAGCCCCAACAGTCGCCGCCACAGTCACCAGACATAGGATCGGCTTCTACGCTCAATGGCCGCCCGCAGAGACTGCAATCTCCCATTTTTGCTATCATCAGGCCGCGTTCCGATAATACGTCGTCGCCCCGATCTTGGCCGTTCGCTCGTCGATCGCGCTCACTTCCTTGCCGTTCAGCAGCCAGACCAGGCCCATGGCGTCGTAGCGGGTTAACGGCGCCACGGGATGCAGGCTGAAAAGGTCTTCAGCGGTCCAGCCCAGTTCGGCGGCCTCATGGCCCCAATCGGTCAGGAACTCAATTGCGTCGAGCTTTGCTTTCTCCCAGCGCTTCGGGTCGACGGTCGGGTTCGTCTTCATGAGCTTGGCCAGCTCATCAGCGAACGGGCCGGTATAGGATGGGGCTACAGCAAGGGCGGCTGGCATCGATATCTCTCCGTCAAACGGTAGATCGAACAGCAGCTCGGCGGGATCGGCCATCGTCTCTACCTCTCAACGGACTCAGCGACGGAACGGTGTAGATTCGGTTTCTGTTCGAGCCCAGATAATGACCCACCTGGTGCCGAGCTTCCCGCCCTCCGGCTCCAGTCTGAAGCTCATGTTATCAACGCGCACGATGATCGCAGTGAAGGTCGCAGTGACTATGAAGGCACCCAAGCCGGGCCGTTCGCCGGGCACGAGCTCGGGTGGCTCGCCTGGCAGGATCGTGGCCGGATGATTGGGCCACGGCATCTGTTTGAGCAGCAGCACCGAGCCGCGGCGAAAGTCAGGCCACGGCCTCACCGCTCTGCGGAGCTCGCATTCGCCGGCCGGGGCACAACAACCAGCTGGTCACCCGGCAATGGGCGCTGCAGGACCTTCGCCTCGCTCCACGATGCCTTCAGCCAGACCTCACGCTCCTCGGCGGTTGTCAGGATAACCGGCATTGCTTTGGCATGGTGAGGCTTCACAACCGCATTCGGCTCAGTCGTCAGGAACCCGAAGACATCGGCTGTGACCTCGCCCTCTTTCACCTTCCGGACCGAGGTCCAGTTCGTCCAGATGCCGGCGAAGAACGCGATCGGCTGGTTGTCGTTGAGCGCGAACCACTTCAACGCCTTGCCGCCTTTTTCGTTCTTCTCGCTGTCGGAATATTCAGAGAAGGCGGTCATCGGCACCAGGCACCGGTTTTCTTGGCCCAGCCAGCGGCGCCAGTGCGGAGAGGAGACATTGCGGATATTGGTGACGCCGGGGTCGCTCTTCTTGCCTTCGAGGAATTTCGGAGGTGTCGGCATTCCCCAACGAGCCAGCACGAGCTCGCGGACGCCATCCGTTCCGTCTCGAATGATCGGCGACGGATAATCGGGATAGACATCGACCGCGTCAGGCCAGTTTACCGTGTCTCGAATGACCGGCCCGAGGAGCCGTAGCTCCTCTTGCGTTATTCGCTGGTTGAACAGATTGCACATGGATGCGCCTCACCGCGCCATTTTGGCCTTGTCCGCATTGAAGTCCGCTACGATCTGGTCGCTTCTCGCTTTGGCTCTTGAGGCTTCGCATTGGGCCATCGCGGGTGTACCTGCCTGAAAGCCAGAACCGATACATTCGGCTGTTCCATTCGCCTTACGTATCCTCGCCCGCTCAACACCGATGCAGTCTATGTAATTCATCTGCTCCGGAGTGTTCACTTTCGCAGGGTGCAGACCGCGGCTGGCACATCGCTGCTCCGCGGCGGCGTTCTCCTGGCGAATGGTCTGCTCCATGGCGCACCCAGCAAGGCCGAAGGCCAATCCGACTACCAACGAATAGCTCAATATGCTCATTCTGCGATCCTTCTGCCGGGGTTCTGCGATCCAGCATGCTGCGCCTTCGCGCCCCGCGCAACCCCTTCGCTATGCCGTGAACGAAATAAGAACAAAAGAGTCGACTCATCCGAAAATCGGGATTAGCCTTTTCGTCGATCGACACCGCAGATGGAGGCGAAAGTGTTGGAAAAGCGACGCGTTACCGTCGATGTCGACGAGAACTCTGGCCCCACCTACGAGGAAGCCAGAAAGCTTGACGACCTGCGCTCCAAGCTCCCCGATCCCGAGAGGGTTCAACTGGTTCTTCTGCGCGCCTGCACGAATATGGCCCGCGAACTCGATCTGGCGCGGGCAGAGCTTCAAATCTTCGACGAAGCCAAGGCGAAACCCGGTGATGACAGGATCTCGCTCGATGACCTCGAGCGGCTCGACGGCATGAATCCCGATTGCAGTTTCGAGGCTGTCGTCAACAGTTGGCTGCATGATGCCGGCGGCGATGCCATGCTTGCTCTCCGCCGAATGGTCCGCCGCAGCTTCGCCAACGACAACGAGCTCGATTCAGCTCGACTGGCGTTGCGCGACCTCCAGGTAAAGCATGGCGAGACCCCTTTATGGATCGAGGATCCTGAGGAACTACGCGCTCATCTCAAGGCGATGTTCGATCGCGAGATGCGCGAGATTTCGGATCGATGGGTCGGCGTGACGCTGACACCGGACGAAACTGCGAACTGATGGGGACGCCGGCCTCTGAGCCAGTCGACGATGATCTCGAAACCAGTGTGGACGGTGCAATCGCAGCCTGTGATGGCGACGCGAGAGCGGCCGTGCGCGTCCTGCTGGTGGCGCTGGATCATTGTCAGATCGAGCTTGAACAACGAAACGAAGAGATTGTGCAGCTCGCGCGGGACATCTCGCGGGGCTATTCGCGCGGGCGTTGGGAGGATCTCCTGACCCGCGCCGAGGTTCCGATCCCCTACAAACCGGACGAATGACATGGGGAGAGACAACCCGCCCCAAACAATTCACCAGGCGCTAGAGTTTGGCTGGACGCACCTGTCGATTGAATGCCGGCGTTGCAAACATGAAGGCAAGATCGACTTCCTGCAGCACATGCTCCGACGCCCCGGCTCACTCTTCGCGCTCTTTGGATGCGCGGTGTGTGCCCGGTGCGGAGCGCGGCCGACAACGGGGAGCTTGGCATTCCAATTGGACAATGGCGGATGGCACACCAAGCGCGTCGATTTCTTCGAGGGCATGGTGATTCGGCCCTCTCGGGAGTGAGCTATGGTCTATCGAAAAGGCGAGTTCCAACTGTCGAGCCTGGACAGCCAATACCCGTTTCACATCGCCCGGCACTCCCCTAATGGTCGCGTGCCGAATCTGGCGGAGGTCGACGAATTCTCCCGAGCATTTGGCGGAGCGCCGAGGCATCGCAGCGTCGGCGACTGGGCGACGTTCCATCACATCTTCTGTTTCAAGGAAGAGCGTTACGCCATGGAATTTCAGGAGCGATTCGGCGGGTTTCCGATCGAGGCAAATCCGAAGGCGCGAAAGGCATTGCTGGAACGGCTGCGGGCAAAGTAGCTTGGACGAGGTGCAGCGCTCAGTTTAAGGTCCGCGATGTTCAAAATTATGGTGAGAGTAACGCGGATCAGCGCGGCTGCCGCTACCCTTCTGCTGCCGCTGCACGCCAGCGCTCAGGATGCCCCGAAGCTCACCTTGTCCGATATGGCGCAGATGCAGCACATGCTTATGCAGCAGATCAAACCCTGTATTCCGCCGCACGCGGCCGTTCAGATGGGCAAAGTGATTTTGCGCGTCCGGATGAACCCAAACGGCACCCTAGCAGGGGCACCGGTGGTGCTTTCCTCCACGTCGGCAGCTGATGGCTCCATACTCATTCGAGCTTTCAGCCGCTGTATCACTCCAGAAACACCGCTCAGATTCTCGCCAGAAAAATATGCTGCTTGGAAGGTGTTCAATTACACCTCCGAGCGACTGCCGCATTGAAGGCCTTCAATCGCCCTTCAACATCCGCCGTCTTTCATTTGCGAAGGCGATCATAGCATCGGTTCCGGCGTTGGCCGCCTTCGCCAGCATGTGATGATCAGCCAGGCTCTGCAGCGCGACGGTGATCTCGATCGTCTCCCACCCTGCCCGCTCGGCGCGCTCCACGATGTCCTGAAAGGCGCGCTCCAAAGCCTCCTCGCAATTCAGCAAGTGGCCGCTACTCCCCCGCGCTATGATAAGTTCTCCACCTTAAGAGCTGCGCATCTAGGCCCTTGACTATTTCTGAATCAAATCACTGATGATTGACTACATAGAAGGGCCCGCCTCACCTACTGAAAGATTAAAAGATGGCCATTACCGGAGTGATACTTGATGCTCTACAATCCAAAGAATTCGTCGCCGGCGTTGGCGGCGCCGTAATCGGCGCCATTGTAGGTGGCAGCATATCATTTCTTCTGCAAAACCAAAATATCAAGACGTCCAAAAGAGACAGAGATGCCGAAAGATTTGTTACTAAGCAAGGACTCGCAAATTCAATTCTATTCAAAGTCATGTATATTCATTCGGATATTGGAATGACGGTCCGATATATCGGATCAACACTCGAGAGAAGGGGCAAGGATAGGAATCCAGAAAGACTGTGGGCCTATCTCCTTCCACGGGGAAATTTGTCCAGAACAATGGAATTTACCCCGGACGAAATTGGGATGCTAATTGGTTTAGGTGATGCCGAGTCCACAAACGATCTAATGAAGCTTGAGTTATTACATGCTGATATGTTGCACATTTGGAAGCTTTATGAGCAAAAAAGAGAGGATCTTTCAAAAATACTTCCTGTTAGTTCCGCTGAAGGTGCAGTAATAAGTTCCGAAATGAGCGACCCTAAATTTTTCTCTGCGGCGCCAGCTATTATCGCTGTGAATAGCATTGCGACCTACATATTCAATTCTACATTGCCGAACTATACAGACTCGGGCGCTTGCTTGGAAAGGATTTACAGCGTCTTGAAGGAAAAGTTGAAGCTTCCGTTTCAGATAAAATTCGACCTTCCTGAAGATTTGATCTCCGCATTGGCGGTGTACGAGGCCGAGCACAAGGCTGCCAACTCGTCAAAGGAAACGGCCTGATGCTATCCTGTTGGGGGCGCTAAATCTAGCGAGACCGACGTTGCAATTGTCGCTAAAAGGTGCGACACGCGCCAGCGAAAAGCCTAACAATTCCCCTTCGCAACGTGCGACGTTCGAAGGTCATAACTAATTGATTTTACTTGATCGTTAGTAGCCCCTAGGGCGCGCCATTCTCGAACAAAAGAGAGAACTGCAGGTGTAGAGCTTTCGAGCCCATCTGCCGCACTTTTCGCCAATTTTGATTTCGATCCGCTGATCCGAATTTCGCTGTCGTCGACAGTGACGTCCTGCAGCACCAGTCGCACGTAGGCCTGCCGCAGCTCATCTGAGCCACGGTGAAGCGCATCGCGAAGCAACGCGGCGATTCGCTTCACCTTCTCCGGCGTCAGTTCGGGCCGCCCAGTCCCCAGGCGCTTGCCAAGGTCGGCTGCTTCGCGGCCATACTCGTCCCGTTGCAATTTGAGCGAGGTCAAGCGCTGGCGAAGATTGGGGTCGTCGGCCTCCATCAGCCCTTGCTCGACGAGCTGGAGAAGTCGCGTGAGAGCAGCCTCCGCCTCGCGATGGGAGGCCTTCAACTTGGAGAGCTTGTCTTTGAGGACATCCGAGCGGTCGCTCGAAGCATCGAGATAGGCCTGAAGCAGGTCCTGGAGCCGATCGGGCTGCAGGACTTTCCGGGTGACGGCGTCGATGACGATGTCATCGAGCTTGTCCATGGGCATACGCAGCCCCGTACAGGCCATCACTCCCTTCTTCAATTTCGAAGAACAGCAGTAGTAGTGGTAGCGCCCACCCTTGCCGGTGTTGAGAATCAGTGCAGCGCCGCAATGCCCACAACGCGCGATGCCCGCGAGCAAGGTCGGTCCATTGGCCACCCTAGGCGGCATACGCCGGGGATCACGGCTCTGAAGAAGGGCCTGGACCTCGTTGAACAACCCCTCCTCGACGATGGCCGGCACCTCGATGCTGATCCACTTGGACGGCGGATGGGGCTTCTTGTTGCGGCTGTCGAAACGGTTGAATATGTGGCGACCGTGATAGGTGGTCATGGTCAGGATGCCGTGGACGCTTCCGGTCGAGAATATATGGCCGCGCCGGGTGATCCCGCGCTCGTTCAGATGAACGGCGATTGCCTTAACGCCGACGACCGGCCCGTCCCGGCCCGAGGCCATGTCGAAGATACGGCGCACGACGGCCGCCTCATCCTTGTCGATCACCAGGACTTTCTTGTCCTTGTTGCCCCGCCGTTCCCGGATCTCGAGGCCGTAGCCAAAAGGCGGCTTGGCGCCATTCCAGAACCCCTGGCGAGCATTCTCGCACATGGCGCGGTGAACATGCTTGGCGTTCTCGCGCGACTGGTGCTCGTCGAAGACGTTCAGGATCTTGCGGATGAACTCTCCGCTCGCATCCTCGCCGATATCCTGCGTGATCGAGACCAGCCGCACGCCCGCCTTGGCGAGCTGGCGCACATACAGTTCCGAATGCAGCGAATCACGACTGAAACGGCTGAGCGAATGCACGACGATGGCCGAAAAGGGCCTCTCCGCACGGGTTGCCCGAAAGATCATTTCCTGGAACGCAGGCCGATCGTCATCGAGCGCCGAGGCGCCAGGCTCGGAGAAGATTTCCGCAACCGTCCAGCCACGACGCTCGCAATAGGCGCGGCACTGGGCAATCTGATCGGGTAGAGACAGATCGCGTTCGGCCTGGCGAACGGTCGACACACGGACATAGATGGCAACCTGGCTCATGGCGCGTCATCCTCCTCGAACAGGATGGCATCGATCTCCCGGCCAAGGAAGGCACGAAGCAGTGCGATCTCCCCTCTGGTCACAGGCAACGTGGCGGGCAATGCGTTCACCACCTGACGTTCCTTCCGCCGCCCCGCACCGCCCCCAACGCTCCCAGCTTCCTTCTTTCTGCTTCCCTCTGGTGCGACGCGGCCATGCGAGGACGCCGGCTTGATGCCGCCATCGAATCCTCGGGAATGGGTGCGCCTGTCTTCCATCCCTGATTGTCTAGAGCGGAGCGCGAACCGCAACCAGATGGTGGGGACCGGAGTGGACTCATCGCTGATCCGGGCCTTGAAGACCCGGTCAGCGGCCTGGGCACTCCATTCAGTGCAATTAATTGCACTGATCCTCTTTCGCCCGTTGTGAGTTCGGAGCGGTCCTGTTCCGTCTGGACGCGTTGAGAACGATCGGCGAGCAAGCACAGACCCCACCTCATGTCTCTCGCTTCCTTTTGCCCATCAGTCGCTCCTGTGCCGCCGCGCGCCGAACCTGAAGCGACGACTGCACGGCCTTGTGGGCAAGGGCACCGGTGGAGAGGACGTAATATCTGTGGGCCGTGCGAGTGTCGGTGTGGCCGAGCAGATCAGAAACCATGCCCACCGCCTCGGGGGCATGGTCGACAAATCCAGTAGCCGCGATGGTCCGCACCAGATGCGGCCAGACATGACGGCCAAAGGCATCACGAGACCGCTTCTCGATCTGGGCGCGGATGGCACTATCCTGCATCGTCAGCCCCCAGCGATTGATCCACAGGTGATCGGTTGCCTTGCTCCCGCCCTGGGCCAGCAGATACGGACGGTGCTCCCTCAGATAATGCTCGATATAGGGCGTGAGATCGGATGGCAGGTCTCCCTCAAAGACGTTTGCGTTCTTGGTTTCCTCCTTGCCGAAACGCAGATGATAGCCTGCCCCATCGAACCACAGATGCATGCCGATCCTGATGGCAGCCAAATTGGCAATACGCACCGGGCAACAGGTCAACATGGCGATCAGCAACCCATCCCGTGCCATGGTGGCGGCATGATAGCGGTGGTCCTGGGCCTGCTCGGCGGACCGGTCCATGAGCATGAGCCCAAGGCCATAGAGCTGCCGCGCCTCGACCATATGACCGCGCTTGTCTCGGCTCGGCTGGGCACTCTGCTTGAGATTGGCCACCGCCGCCTTGAGCCAGTTCCAGTCGCGACCAGGAGCCATCACCGTCAACATGCGCACGGCGGCCTGGACCATCATGGCCGTGCTCCACGGCGACACACGGTTCTGGAGCTCAGCGACGAAGACCTGGAAAAGATCGATAGTGACGCGCTCCTCGGGCCGAATGTCCGGATCGAGCTGACCGGTTCGGTCGAGGAAGGCAAGCCACTGGCCATAGCCCTGCTCGACGATCCGGCACCGCTTGGGGCTCCAGTTACGGGCGGGACGCCGCTCCGACAGGAAGCTGACCGCCATGCGGGCTTCTCGCCAGCACTGCTGGTCGATCGGCGGCCAGTCGGCGGGCTTGAGGGAAAGGGCATTACTCACAAGACGTCCTCCCTGTCATCGACGAGCGGATCGGGGCGCCGCTTGCCGCTGCGGCGGATTCGGATTTCCGCCTGGGTGCGAGTGTGCAGAATCTGCGCCTGGTAGTGGCGCGTCGCCTGACGCTGCTTGGGCCTGGAGTAGAAGGTTTTCGTGGTGTTCGGATCGCGATGGCCCAGATGCTGGCTGACCACGAAAAGCCCGTTCGGATCATTCAGCAGATAGGTCTCCGCACTCAGATGCCGGAATTGATGTGGCGTGATTGCCTGCCCCAGAATCAGGCGGGAGTGGCTCTGGATGGCCGCGGCCATGGACCTGGAATCGATACGACCGCCGCCTTCGGCGGGAAACAGCCAGGCCGTGGGCGTGGAACAGAGCTTCGGACGCCATTCGGCGAGATAGATCTCCAGCAGTTCCACCGTCGATGCCGGCAAGGTGAAGCGCAACGGCTGGCCATTCTTGACCTCTGCGGGTGTAACCTCGATGATCCAGGATGCCTCTTTCACATCACCGACCCGGCGGATGGAGCGATCGAGTTCAAGGGACACGAGATTTTCTCGCCGCAGACTGCAGGTCAGCAGGACCTCGATGGCCAGGGCGGAGCGAACCATGGCGGGAGACCAGCGGCTATCAGCCCGCTCACGAGCCTTGCGGAACAGAAGCTGGGGCAGCATGAGAACCAAATCGTGGAAGCGCCCATCGTCCAGCTTGTCGAGCAGCTTGCGGTTCTTTTCCGTCATGCCGCGCATTGGCGGCGCCTCTGCCTTGACGTTGGCGAACAACTCGGCAATGCGGCGCTGGTGTTCTTCCGGCACGCCGCACCACTCGGCAATCATCTGTGCGCGCATCGCGAGCATGAAGATGTGCTTCGTCACCTTCCCGCCTGCCCGCTCATAAAGAAACATCAGCGCACGGTTGAGACGGTCGAGATCAACCACGTCTGCCAAGCGCGGCATGGTTTCGAGGATCACGCCGCTTGCAACCGCCGCCGACACCAGCGTGGCGATGACATGGCGATATTGCTGCACCGTTGTGGGCTTCAGGCTATGCACCTGCTTACCGGTGAAGGCCGACGGCTTGGTCAGATGCGCCAGGAAGGATTCCGTGTCGGCTCGCAATCCCGCCGGCCACTGGGCCATGTCGACCCAATAGGGCGAGCGTTTGATCGGCGGGGGTGTCAGCCTGGCGAGCTCCTTGTGATCGCTGCTCCCGGTGAGCCGGTTCCAGGCCCGGATGGTCGAGCGCACCACGCCATCCCACTTTTGAACAAGTGCCTCGTCACGCAGGTGAACGGCGAACCGTTCCATGTGGGCATCGCAGATGCCAGCCGGCGTCCAGCCCTGACGGTCGGCAAAGTGGAACAGGCGCGACAGATTGCGCTGGCTGCCGACATCGAGGCTTGCCTGCAGATCTCCCCAGGCACCTTCCAACGCGGGCCGCGATCTCGGGTTGGGCAGCTGCGACGCGGCGAGCTGGAAGGCGGCACGCAGGCGCGACTTGAGGTTGGCGAAGGCGCCGGAACTCATGCCCGCCATCGCCGGCGACCAGCCTTTCAGACGGTTCAGGATGGAGCGCGGATCGGCGGGAAGGTCGAGCATGCCGTGCCCGACCAGTTCGTCGGCTCGCTTGATGGCAGAGCGGATCAGGCTCTTCTTCTCGGCGGAGAGGTCGCAGGTCAGGATGAATTCGCGCAGGTCGCCGAGCGTGGCTACGGGCAGTTTCCCGATCGTCTGGGCGTTGTTATGATCAGAACTGGTCATTGTTATTCACCAACATTCAAAGCTATAATTTTATGAATTCCTTTATATACTATTCCTTGTTTATAGTTATTGAAGGTATTCACAATGATCAGGATTGAATACTTCCGCGCATGAATTTGACGAGATCTGCCTTGTCGACGCGCACTTGCCGCCCTGCCCTGTAGGCACGTAGACCCCCCTGGCGGATCCAGCGGCGAACGGTGGCGTCCGACACGCTGGCAAAGGCCATGACCTGGCGTAGCGTCAGCAGCGTCTCCGGCATCGCATTGGAACGGCCGCCCGCGTCTGAGGATTTGAAGGCCGCGTCGATCGTACGGGGCTTGCGAATGACGATGGGGGCCATACCGTCTCTCCAGGTTGAACGCCCTGCGGAGAGAGGAAATGTGATCGTCCGCCTATCGACGACGGAGGGCTAGCGCCCTGCAGCGCCTAGTTCTCCAGCTCGATGCAATCACCATTTCCACTCGCCACCATGGCGGAGGCGAGCCAGATAATGATCACCCTTGCGCTGAAGGGAACAAGAAAATCGGCGGGTGGATGCAGACCTGCGCCACAGGGTCGGCATGGTTGATCCGGCGGATATCCCCTCTGGCGACAGAAGCGGTTTCCTGTGGCGCCCCTCAGCCATCACACCTTGCCGAGGCAAGTGGCCGGGAGCGCTCATTGATCAGGGCCTCGTCGGCGACAGAGGCACTGAGCACCGCTCATGCTATCCTCCCTCTTTGCCGGGGGCAGGACGACTTGTCAGCGCCCGCATCAACGCCGCCACGCGAGTGTCAGGTGTGGGATGCAGTGCATCGTAGCCATGCTTGCTCAAGACCGTCTCGAAAACAGCGAACTCCTTCGGCCGAAAATAGAGCAAAACACATCGAGTCGGTCCGGGCACCGGCTTTCCCGCAACGAAGGCTTTGAGTTGGCGAACGGTCAGTTTCTTGGCTGCCTCGAGAAGAATTGCCATGTTGGAAGCATCGAGATCAGGACAGATTACCACCATCTTGCTCCAGCCAATGGCCCGCTGCACATCGTCCGGGATGTGAAGTGGCTCAACAGCTTTGGCGATCGCCAGATAGTGATAAGTGGTGCGCCGCTCGATCCCCGTCGCCCTCACAAATCTCGGTACATCGAGCGACGCGTGGTCCTGCAGGATCAACAGCAGGCGTCCGATCTTGGGGAAATTGTCAGGCCGCTTGAGCGCCTCCTGGTAAGCTTTATAACAGATATCATATAAATCCATGAAGAAGCCCTTATATATTTCAGCAATTTACAATAATATTTACGACTATTGATGCAATATTAATTTTAACTTACGTTTGATTACGAATAATTCCGACCCCACAAATGACTTACCTATAATTTACATTAGATTTTCAGCGCTCCCCTATCATCGGGCAACGGGACTTCGATTGCGGTCGTTGAGTATCTCGCGGTGCTCACGGTGGGACAGTGCTGACCTGTTGGTTCAGGCAACATGCTGGGTCGGTCTCGACGACCACGCGTATCGCAGCGAATTGATCGCGCTGGTGGCAGGAAACAACGTTCAGCGTGTCGCAATTGTTATGGAGATCGTTTCCGCAGCTTCATCGCAGTCGCTGACGGGCTTCAGGCTCGCCGTACTGCCCCACATATGCGAGTCCAACGTGGCCGCTGCCGTCCTGGCGCTCGCGCTGCGGCTGGATCGTGTATTCGGGTGGTGCCGGCTATGTCGCCTTGAGACAGCCCAGAAGGCCAGATGATAACGTGATGACTTGGAGACTGGCTGACCCAAGCTTTTTGCGTTCTCGCTCCAGAGCGCCGATCGCCTCCTACACTTTGGCAAGCGCGTCTTCGGGCGTCTCGCCATCGTTTGTCCATCTGAACAGGCCGGGAACGATCGCAGCGAAACCTTTTGTTGGTTTTTGGAAGTTCTTTCTTCCGGGGAAGATGCGAAGGCATCTGATCCGGGGAGTGCAGAGGCGGAGCCTTTGCTGGGTCCAGGGCAAAGCCCTGGGATAGGACTGTAGGTCCGCTTTTTGTCCTGAGAGACCGGGAGCGCAGCGGAGGTGCTCGCCAATGTCTTCTAAGAACATAGTCTTCGTAAGAACATAGTCTTCGTGATCTTAATCTTCCCATTTTCGGGAAGATAGGTGGAGGCAATCTTCCCATTTTCGGGAAGATAGGTGGGGGGCATTCTTCCCATTTTCGGGAAGATAGAGTTCCCCAAAATCAGACCGTTTTTGCCTCCTGCGCAGCTTTGAACGCGGCCTTTGCGGGAGGGGTCGCGGCCAGCATTTCGAGGTACTTCTCCTGGCGCTCGTCCTCGGGAATTTTCTTCAAATCTTCCTCGTAATTTGGGCCAAGGTGATCCGCTGCCGCCATGCACACCTGCTGTCCAAGCCTGCGGAGAATGTAATGAGCTTTGGGTGCCTCCATGCGGGCGGTGAATTCCGATGGCGTCATGCCAAGCACGGTATCGCCCCAAAGCGCACGGGCCACGACGCCATAGAGCTTCGGCTGGTCGATCTGAATGCGGTACTCCTTCGGCTGGTCCTTGGATATTTTCCCGCTGAGCACGAGCATGAAGCCGCATTTCTTGAGAGCCGGTATTGCACGGTTCTGAAGCGTCTTCCTGTTGGTGTTGGTCATAAGGGCAAGGTCGTTGCCGCTGTAGAAAAGGAAGCCGGTGTTCTGCTTCTCATGCGCCCGCCACACCTTGGCGGAGTGCAGGTACTCATAGAGAATATCGTGGAGCACGCGGCCTGCGGCCTTGTCCCCGGTGATGATCTCGCAGATGGACATGGCAGACCGCTGCACTGTCCATTTTTTCTTGGCCTTCTTCGGCTTCGCAGGCTGCTCGGCCTGGGCAGGCTTCCTCTGCTTGGTCTGGGGAGGCACCTGGGCGTTGTTGTTTGCCGCCCGGCCAACCTGAGCAGGCTTCTTCTTTTTCAAGGGGAGAATAATCGCCATCGCAAAAACTCCTGTTGTCGGGGCTTGCGGTGGGGAGGAGATGGCGCATAGAATCAGCGCCGCAATAACTCTCCCAACCTTCAGCCCTGAAGGTTTGCGCCCGCCCCCGGTTCCAGCGGGGGGCGGGCATCTTCGTTTGTGAGCCTGTCACAGAAAGTCAGGCGTTGCCAGCTGGGCCTCGATAGGTGGTCGCAGTGCTGGCCAGCCGGGCGTGGAATGGCTCCGCCATGATTGTCCAAGACATTCTAGATCGCCTTTTCAGGAACCTTGACCGCCAGCATGATCTTGGTCAGGCGGCCTCCGCCAAGGTCGCAATCGGCGCGGACGGCGACGCGGCAACTTCGGCGCCGGGCGAGATCACCTATCCCGACGTGACTGCCTTCCTGCAGTAGAGACGCCCATATTGCGCTTGGCATTGCAGCCAGCCATGGCCGACTTGCCAGTCACGGCACGGTCCCGCCGACCTTGACATGGACCTCGACGGCGACCTTGGAAGACGGATAGAGTGAGAGCTTGCGGGTGACATCGACCGGCGCCTGGCGGGCTGGCAGGCCTCTCCGAAGGAGCGCGGCCGCCGATGGAGGGCGATGTCCAGCCGGGATTGCGCGCTCGATATTCATTCGGGCGGTGTAGCTTCTGAAAGACCCTCAGGCCTGTAACGCTCGATAAGCTGCCGAACGCGACGCACATTCCCTGCATCAATCTTAAACCCGGCATCGCGCAAATGCTTAGCTGCGTTCCGGTTGACATTCTCGTCAGAGGGCACTGATCCGTTAGCTTTCCGCGTGGATGCCCGGCGGACCGCGGCGACAAACACCTCAAGCGAAAAGCCGTGCGTAACAGCAATGCTTGCAAGCTCGGTCCGTTCTTGCCTTTCGCGTTCGGCTGCGGCATCCCTTTCACGACGGGCGCGCAGTTCGGCAGCATCCTCCAGACTCCAAGCTATCACTCGCCGGAACGGAGACCGATATGGGGAGGTATCGGACTCGTCGACTTCCTCTTGGATCACGAAATCGAATGCATCGATGACATCAATCTCGAAGTTACTCTGGAGCTGATTGATCAAGCCTTCGTAGGCGGCACGAACGGCGCAAATCAAAATGGAATCCACGACATCCTCATTGAAGGGGTCGTTGGGTCCGTAACTTCCCCATGGTTTCGGCCGCAGATTACCGACTCCGCGAATGTACATGAGTTCATTGGAAGGACGACTATCGAAGGTCGGAGCTTCATCGCCAGTGAACCAACGGAAGTCGGGCGGCTCGTACCACTTCCGCTGGGCGATCAGATTGGAATAATGAGGTTCCGTTCGATGCCAATCTAATTCAGAATGCTTCCAGGCACCCGGATACCAGCGTACGGATAGATTGTTCATCGCTGTGATTTGTGCTGAGATCTCGATCCGCGGCTTCGCCGAACGATCCTTCTCCAATCTCGATGCAAGCTGCGCAAGATCTAGCACCTGCCAGTCAAACAGATTTGCAAAGGCCTCTATAGGACGATTACTTAACCAACCCATAAGGTCCGAAAGCACCGTCTTCCTATTTGGGGCTCGATCATGCTGTTCGATATTGCGGACTTCGAGATTGAGGCGGCCCAGTTCCATCAACAAATGAGAAACGTACTCTCCAACAGACGCAGTATTATGACTATACCAATCAACACGGCGGAATAATTTAATTTTTGGAAGCGCTGACGAGGGCATGCTGCGCCGCTGCCCACCCTTGCGTGTCGCTTGCTTAGCCATCCTGCCCTCCGATTTCAGCTAGACTGAAAAGATAAATTCAAGCTCAGAAATTTACCTCAACAAAAAATTACACAATACTTATACAATTTACGAAATAAATATCAATAATAAAATTAAATATACACATTGACCAGGATTGTTATTTATTTTTATATTTAGAACAATTTGAGACACCCTAATCAATATTAAAACTGCACGCTGCACGTAAAAAATCTCACCATGGAGATCACCCCCTTGAATCCCACTGGCTTGCCCCGTGTCACGAACATGATACGTTTCATCATGCTGGCCATTCAGAGGCTGAATTTACAACAAGCTACTTGCCTCTAGCAGTTGCTCAAAAATTTCTTGACACAAACAAAAAAACACGCGACGCCACGAAGTTGATATATCGCTGTATTAAGTAGTCGATTAGCGAGATTGACAATGAAGGCGTTCGAATTTGATCATCGTATTATCGATTCTTATGCTCGTTTCTCGCGATCGTTCAGTACAATTCGATCTGTCGACCTAAAATCGGAGATCGATCGACAGTACGATGAAGGACGCTTCTGGCCCGACGCTCTGCTGTCTCTCAATCCTCGATATCTTCAAGGACCTACGGTCGATGAGCTGGTCGCCTCTGGCGATCTCGACGAAGCGACTGGCAAGATATTTCGGTTCGGCGAAGCGCCTCTGCGTTTTCACCGTCATCAAGCGCAATCAATAGCTAAGGCTCGCGCGGGTCAGAGTTACGTAGTCACCACCGGAACTGGCTCGGGCAAGTCCCTGTGCTTCTTCGTGCCTGTGGTCGACGCAATTATTCGCGCCCGAAAGGCCGGCAAGCCACGTAAGACCAGCGCTATCATCGTTTATCCAATGAACGCGCTGGCCAATAGCCAGATGAACGAGATCGAGAAGTTCATTTCCCAGTCGGGATTGACCGCTGAGATTAAACCCGTTGTGCGGCGTTATACGGGCCAAGAGAGCCAGGAAGAGCGGCAGCGCATCGCCGACAACCCACCGGACATACTTCTCACCAACTTCATGATGGCCGAGTTGCTCCTGACTCGGCAGGACAGCCTCGACACTAAGGTCGTGGAAAATGCGGGCGGCCTCAAATTCATCGTTCTTGACGAATTACATACCTATCGTGGCCGCCAGGGCGCTGACGTCGCCATCCTGGTTCGTCGTCTTCGCAACCGCTGTACGCCAGACAAGTCGCCGATCTGCATTGGAACCTCCGCCACGATGGCGAGTGAAGGATCGGACACCAGCCGCGCGCAGGCAGTAGCGGACGTTGCATCGCGCTTGTTCGGCATTCCCATTGGCTCCGAGTCGGTAATCGACGAGTCGCTTCAGAGGGCGACGGATGACCGCCTCAAACTTGAAGACGTGCGGCCACAGCTCGCGTCGACGCTGACATCCACAATTTCAAACGTGCTGACCGATGAAATCCTGAAAGTGCACCCTCTGGCGGCGTGGGCTGAACTGGCGATTGGTCTGGAAGATGCGCAGGAACTCAAACGCAAGAAGCCAATACCCTTTGGAGAAGCTGTCGCACTGCTGTCACGGGACAGCGGTGTGGATATAGAGACCTGCCGAAGCAGTCTTGAAACATTTCTGACACGCATCAGCCTCCCGGAAACGGAACGGGGCGGTTCAGGAACTGCTGCCTTCCTGGCATTCAAGCTCCATCAGTTCGTGTCTGGCGCAGGCGAGGTTTTCACAACGCTGGCCGAGATGCCGCGAAATGTGCTGTTCGAAGGACAGCTCGAAGACCCTAGCGCACCAGGCCATCGCCTCTATCCAACACGCTTCTGTCGGGAATGTGGACATGAGGTCCACGTCGTCAGCCGGACGGAGGATGCCGAAGGCCCGCTGTTCCTGCCGAGGAATATCGATGACGCGCCGCTCGATGATCAGGAGGAAGAGGTCGCAGGTTACCTGAGCCCTATGAGCGACGGCGATTACGCCTTCACGGGGGAAATCGAATCCTATCCAGAGGATTGGCGCGAGGACCGCAACGGCGTGGAGCGAATCCGCGCTAACCGGAAACGTAGACTGCCGCAAATGGTCTCTGTGGCTCCGCATGGACGCTACGATTCATCGGGTAAGAGCTTCTGGTTCATACCGGGCAAGTTTGGGTTCTGCCCTTGCTGCCTAGACCAACCTCATCCCAGCATGCGGGAACGTACCAAGCTTGCAGGCCTGTCGGGTGAGGGACGAAGCTCGGCCACGACGCTTCTCGTTGCGACAGCCCTCGAATGGATGAACAGGCTCGATAGCGGTGTTCCCAAGGAAAAACGCAAGCTTCTTGGCTTTACCGACAATCGCCAGGACGCAGCCCTTCAGGCGGGCCACTTCAACGATTTTTTGTTCGTTAGCCTTCTGCGCGGTGCGATATTGCGGGCCGTTCTGGACGCTGGCGACGATGGCTTGACCGAGGATGAATTCGGGCTGCGCATCGTCAGGGCGCTCGGCTTCACCGCCGCCAACCGGGATGCGCGCGTCCACTGGATGTTGGACCCAGAGGCGGGGGCCGTAATCCGCGAGGATGCCCAACGCTCTCTCCAGAAGGTGCTGGCCCATCGACTCTGGAGCGACTTGCGCCGAGGATGGCGCTACACCAACCCGAGCCTCGCCGTTCTAAAGCTCATAGACGTCGAATTCATCGGCCTCGATGACATAGCGGAAGATGCCGAGCGTCTGGTGGCTATTCGGCCGGAATTCGCCACGCTCGATATGTCGGCGCGCAAGATGATGCTCAAGAAACTCCTCGGCGCCATGCTCGACGGCTTGGCAGTCGGAACAGAAGCTCTTGATCCGACTGTCCTTGAGGGTGTCGCCCAGAAATCCCGCAACCTACTACGCGCTCCATGGGCCATCGACATCAAGGAGATACCTCGAAGCCGAACGACCCTGTTTCTACAAGCCCCAGGCCGGGATCGCGTCGGGTTGCGAGAAGAACAGACTATTGTTCGCGCTGGCCACAATTCCCGCATCGGACGCCTCATCAACCGCAGAAGTGTTTTTGGGACCAAGCTCGGCAAGGCTGACTACCTGACAGTTATGACCGGCCTAATGGACCTCCTCGCGCGGGAGGGACTGGTATCGCGCGTCGACCTGGAAGAGGATTTGCAAGGATGGCGTCTGTCTCCGTCAGCCGTCCGCATTGTGCGCGGTGAAGCCATTCGAAGCGGCAAAACGCAGGGCAATCGTTACTTTCATGAGCTCTACGACGAGATCGCTGCCGATTTGAAAGCCGGTCGCAGCGGTTTCTGGGGTCTTGAGGGCCGCGAACACACAGCTCAAGTGTCCCAGAGACAACGCGAATGGCGCGAATGGCGCTTCCGCTTCGAGAAAGAAGACCAAGAGAACCTTGCTGCGAATGCCATCGATCTCAAGACGGCTGGCGAATCGGAGCAGTTTTTGCCCGCCCTCTTCTGTTCGCCCACCATGGAGCTCGGCGTGGACATCTCTGCGCTCAACGCCGTTTATCTGCGAAACGTACCGCCGACACCGGCCAACTATGCGCAACGCGCCGGTCGCGCGGGGCGTTCCGGGCAGGCCGCCGTTATTGTAACCTATTGCGCCGCCCAATCACCCCATGATCAGTACTTCTTCGAACGGCGTAATGAGATGGTGGCGGGTGTCGTTCGTCCTCCGGCCCTCGACATCACCAACGAAGAACTGGTGCGTTCCCATCTGCACGCCGTCTGGCTTGCCGAGGCAAGGCTCGCCCTGTCCCCAGACATTCCGGAGATTCTTGATCTGAAGCAGACCGGATACCCGCTTAAGCCCGAAGTACATAACATCATCGACCGACCTGACCTGGTGCTAGCAGCGCACGCTCCGATGAAGCGCGTTCTCGATCAGATTCTTGCTTCAGTGAACGGCCGAAAGCCAGTCTGGATGAGCGAGCCGGAAGAGTTCGTGTCCTCCGTCGCCACACACGCACCGCGAGAGTTCGATCGCGCTTTCGTTCGATGGCGGGAGCTTTATGACTCCGCCCGCACACAACTGATCGAAGCCAACGCCCGCTCCGAGATTACGGGCCTTTCGGCCGCGGACCGTCGTCGTATCAAGACATCCCAGATGCAGGCGAGCGACCAGATCGCCATTCTCGAGCAGGGCAAGGCCTCGAATGGCTCGGACTTTTACTCTTATCGCTATCT
This sequence comes from Labrys sp. F242, assembly GCF_057813875.1. Classification (NCBI taxonomy): domain Bacteria; kingdom Pseudomonadati; phylum Pseudomonadota; class Alphaproteobacteria; order Hyphomicrobiales; family Xanthobacteraceae; genus Labrys; species Labrys sp. F242. The sequence goes on from NZ_JBVASG010000001.1 coordinate 2,180,072, forward strand.
CGCGACAGAAGGCTTTCTACCCGGTTACAACTTCCCCCGATTGCCGCTCTATGCCTTCATCCCTGGCGAAGGGAAAACCGGCTCATTCCTCCAGCGCGCCCGCTTCCTCGCCATCTCGGAGTTTGGACCGCGCAGCCTGATCTATCACGAGGGCCGAGCCTACCGGGTCATGAAGGCGAAGCTGCCACCGGAAGTGCGAACAGGTGATGGGGCGGAGCTTGCCACGAGGGACATCTTCATCTGCTCGAATTGCGGTGCTTGCCACGACAGCGAAGTCGAGCGCTGCCATGCCTGCAACAACCCAATGGCTGGCGAGATGCCGGTGCAGCGGACGCTTAGGATCGACAACGTCGAGGCCGCGCCGGCCGAGCGGATCACGGCGAATGACGAAGAACGCGTTCGACAGGGTTTCGACATTCAGACCGTTTTTTCGTGGCCGAAACGGGACGGTCGAGTACAGGTCACCGAGGCGGACTTCCGCTGCGAGGGTGCTTCGATCCTCAACCTGCAATACGCCAACAGCGCCGAGATCAGCCGAATCAATAAGGGGCTGAAACGACGGGCGAACCAAACGGTCTTCGGCTTCCATATCGACCCGCGAAGCGGCTATTGGGCGAAATCGGACGACGAGGATCCCGATATCGATGTCCCGCCCGATGTCGTGAGGCCGGTCAGAATCGTTCCCATCGTCCGAGACCACAAGAACGCGCTCCTCTTCCGTTTCCGGGATCCGGCCAACTATGCACCGGAGACCATCGCAACGGTTCAGCACGCACTAATGAGAGGCATTGAGGTCGTCTTCCAGTTGGAGGAAGGTGAGGTACTCGGCGAGCCTTTGCCGGCCCGCGACAACCGGCGCGCCGTCCTGACCTACGAAGCCACCGAGGGCGGAGCGGGCGTATTGAGCCGCCTGATCGAGGACCCACGAGCGCTTGGTAAAATCGCACGGGAAGCTTTGATCCTCATGCACTTCGAGAAGGTCGATGAAGCGATCGCGGCAGGTGACGCGAAATTGCTCGCCAACCGCGATGGGGAGGCCTGCGTCCGTGGCTGCTATCGCTGCTTGCTTTCCTATTTCAACCAACCGGATCATGAGTTAATCGACCGCACGAGCGACGAAGCGAAACAGACGCTGGTTGATCTGGCGCGAGGCCGAGTTGTGCTTGCGGCGACAGATCGGTCGACAGAAGGCAACGAATGGGTGGATGCCTTCATGGAGGCGGGACTTCCCACCCCGGACGGCACCACCATCAAATTCGCCGATCAGGAAATGCGTTACGCGTGGCGCAGCCACTTCGTCGCCGCTTGCATTTCTCCTTTGGTGGACGCAACACGGCAGGAAGCGGACGCGAAAGGCTGGACGCTGTTTGAGTTACCGGAAGCCGTCACTGCGGGCGTGCCCGACGCGATGCGTTCGATGTTCGGGGAATAGAGTGATGACAATCAATTTTGCTCCGGGAGATTTGGTCCGAGCGCGTGGCCGTGAGTGGGTCGCACTACCGTCACCTCGGGATGGCATCCTCGCGCTCCGTCCCCTTTCGGGTGGAGGAAATGATACCGTTGTCCTCGATCCGACGCTCGAATTTCTGCCGGTTGAGCCAGCCCGCTTCGATCTTCCGGTTGATGCGGCGACGACGGTTCAAGCAAAAGCTGCTTTGCTGGCGGATGCATTGCGCCTGACGCTCCGCCGTGGCGCAGGCCCTTTCAGGTCGGCCGCCCAGCTCGCCTTTGAGCCGCGGACTTATCAGCTTGTCCCCCTACTGATGGCGCTTCGCATGGCGGCGCCGCGCTTACTGATCGCGGATGATGTTGGCATCGGTAAGACAATCGAAGCCGGCCTCATCCTGCGCGAGTTGATGGACCGAGGCGAGGTAGATGCGTTCTCGGTGCTGTGCCCACCGCACCTCGTCGAACAATGGCTTGGAGAACTCAAGGCCCGCTTCGGCATTGATGCTGTTCCAGTCACGTCCAGCACCGCAAGCCGGCTGGAACGCGGATTGCCACTCGCCCAGACCCTGTTCGAGGCTTATCCGTTCACGGTCGTCAGCCTCGACTACATCAAGGCGGAAAAACGCCGCGAGGGCTTCGCGCGCGCCTGCCCGGATTTCGTTATCGTTGACGAAGCCCACGCCTGCGTCGGAACACACAAGGGACGGCAGCAACGCTTCGATCTTTTGCAAGGGCTGGCGCGAAATCCGGATCGCCGGATGATCCTGCTGACCGCGACACCGCATTCGGGGGATGAGGAGGCTTTCGCTCGTCTCCTTTCCCTGATCGATCCGTCATTTGCCTCGATGGATTTCGAGGACACGCGGTATCGCGAGCGTCTGGCACGGCATTTCGTGCAAAGGCGCAGGATCGATCTTGTCACCGGGGATTGGGACGAGGATCGCGCCTTCCCGAAACATGAAACCACCGAGTTCGCCTATCATCTGTCCGGCGCCCATCGCGATTTCCAGGAGGCCGTCCTCGACTACTGCTTCGGCGTCGTCTCCCAAGCGGGATCGGGACAGAGGGAGCAGCGTCTCGCCTTCTGGGGCACGCTGGCGCTGATGCGTTGCGTCGGCTCTTCCCCAGCCGCTGCTTTGAGCGCGTTACGGAACCGCATGTCGAGCGAGAGTGATCGCCTCGAACCTCAAATCTATGATGACGACGGCGACGATGAGGACGCGGTCGATCTCGAACCGGGCACGGCATTCGACGTTGATCCGGCGCTTCTCGCGCTGGTGAGGCACGCCGAGGAATTGGCCCGAAAGCCCGACCCGAAGCTGGCGGCTTTGATCGAGACGCTGACGCCCCTCATCAAGAGGGGCGCAAATCCCGTTGTCTTCTGCCGTTATCTGGCGACGGCCGAGCATGTGCGCGACGGTCTGCGCAAAGCCTTTCCGAAGCTTACTATCGAATCCGTGACAGGCGTTCTCACGCCGGACGAGCGTCGTGATCGTGTCGCCGACATGGCGTCGGTGGACGAGGAAAAGCCGGTCCAACGCGTCCTTGTCGCGACCGATTGCCTCTCCGAAGGGATTAACCTTCAGCAGCTTTTCGACACGGTCGTTCACTATGATCTGTCGTGGAATCCGACTCGGCACCAGCAGCGCGAAGGGCGCGTCGATCGTTTCGGCCAGCCGGCAAACCTTGTCCGGTCAATCATGATGTTCTCGCCGGACAGCGCCATCGACGGCGCCGTGCTTGAGGTCATCCTTCGGAAAGCCGAGGAAATCCGTAAGGCGACGGGCGTGACCGTGCCGCTCCCAGAGGAACGCGGGCCGGTGACGGACGCATTGATGGCGTCGATGATGCTGCGCCGCCGTGGAAGCGCCCAGCTCACGCTCGATCTTCGCTTTGAGGACAGCGTGAAAGCCGTGGAAGCGCGCTGGAGGGACGCTTCCGAGAACGAGCGAAAATCGCGGGCGCGCTTCGCGCAGAACGCCATGAAGCCGCAGGAAGTCGCGCCTGAATGGGAAAAGGTTCGCGCGCTGCTCGGCTCCCCGGCCGATGCACGTCTTTTCGTCGAGCGCGCCATGTCGCGCTTCGGCGCGCAGTTGGAAACGCGCAAAGCCGTGCTTCTGGCCCACGTCGATGCCCTTGATGCCGGCCTGCGCGAGCGTCTGGCGGAGCACGATCTGAAAGGATCGGTGCGCCTGGCAACGATGGAGCCTGCACCCTCGGGCACGACGCTGCTTACCAGAACGCACCCGCTGACGGCGACGCTCGCCGAAGCATTGGTCGAAGCCTCGCTCGACCCGGAATCCTTGTCCGGTCTGGGCATCGGTCGTGTCGGTGCATGGCCCACCGCCGCCGTCCAGCAAGTCACCCGCCTCGCGCTCTTGCGCATCCGTTTCAAGCTGACTGTCCATGCCCGCAAGGAGCGGCTGCTGCTGGCGGAGGAAGCGGCTCTTGTTGCGGTGCAGGGCGCGCGGATCGTGGCGGTCGGCGAAGAAGCGCGCGAACTACTGAACGCGCCCGCGACGGCCGATCTTGCGCCCATCGCACGGGATAGGTTCATCGCCAAAGCCAAGGAGGAACTGCCGGGCCTACTCGAAGGGCCGATCGCCGACTTCGTCCAAACCCGCGCGCAGGAGCTGATGCAGGATCACGCCCGCCTTCGCGCCGCATCCGGGTCCGCTTCCCGCGTCACGGTGGAGGCTGTATTGCCGCCGGATGTCATCGGCCTGTTCACGCTGATGCCGGGGGAGGCATAAATCATGGCGCGCAAACCCTTCACCGATATGTCGGCATGGCCTTCCCTCACGCTGGAAGGCAACCTCATCGCCCCGGCCATGGTCGCCAGCATCGACCGCCGGCAAGCCTCCGATCTGGCGGAAGAGGATTATCGCATCCGCAAGGGGCTCACGATCCGCGAGGAGATTTCTACCTCCTTCCGCGTCGGCCAATCTCATTTCGACGCCTTCGCAAAACTTCAGAATCCCTCGGTCGAGGCGACCCGGCGCTTTGTCCGGGCCTTCCTCACAGAGACCTTCGGCTTCGATGATCTCGCTCCGGCCGATGGCACGCTCTCCTTCCTCGCCGGCGGACGTGTCCCGATTGTCGTCGTGCCGCCATCCGAGGAGAAGCTCGATCGCCGCAGTCCGACACTTTCGACCGACCGTTCGCGGTCTCCGGCCTTCGCGCTTCAGGATTATCTCAACGACCATGACGACACGCTTTGGGGGCTGGTGACGAACGGGACCGTCCTGCGGCTCATGCGGGACAATGCCTCGCTGACGCGGCCGGCCTATATCGAAGCCGATCTCGCACAGATTTTCACCAACGAGGATGCCGCGTCCTTCGCGGTTCTCTGGTCGCTGATCCACCGCACACGGTTCGGCGCTGCCGGCGCCCCGGTCACGGACTGCGCGCTGGAACGCTGGCGGGATGCCGGCTCCCGCGAAGGCGAGGCTGCGCGCGATCGGCTGGCGGCACAGGTGGAAACCGCGCTTCGGGTGCTCGGCTCGGGCTTCCTCGAAGCCAATCCCGATCTCGCCACGCGTCTGAAGTCGGGCGAGGTCGACCTGACCGAATGGTTCAACGAGCTTTTGCGCCTCGTCTATCGCCTGATCTTCCTGATGGTGGCGGAAGACCGGAACCTGCTTCATCCCGAGACGGCGACACAGGATGCCCGCAGGCTCTATCGTGAAGGCTACAGCCTCGCGGCGCTGCGCGCCTCATGCGTCCGCGCGGCCACCTGGGACAAGCATCACGACCGCTACGAGGGCGTGAAGATCGTCTTCCGCGCGCTGGCGCATGGACAGGACGCGCTCGGCCTGCCAGCGCTCGGCGGGCTTTTCAGCGATGACAAACTGCCGCATCTAGAAACAGCCCGCCTGCGCAATCGCGCTTTCATGGAGGCGCTCTACCGCCTCTCCTGGCTTTCCGACAAAGCCGGTATGACGCCGGTGAACTGGCGCGCGATGGAGACCGAGGAGTTGGGTTCGGTCTATGAATCCCTACTTGAACTCCAGCCGCAACTTGGTGAGGACGGCAAGTCCCTGCACTTCGCTTCGGAAGCGGCGGAGCAGAAGGGCAACCAGCGCAAGATCACCGGCTCCTATTACACGCCCGACAGTCTTGTGCAGGCGCTTCTCGATACCGCTCTTGATCCCGTGCTCGGCAAGACAGAGTCGGAGGCCGACGATCCGGCTGCGGCACTCCTAAAACTGTCTGTCATCGATCCCGCCTGTGGCTCGGGCCACTTCCTGCTGGCCGCCGCCCGCCGCATAGCGACGCGCATTGCCCGCATCCGCGCTGATGGCACACCTTCACTCATCGATTTTCGTCATGCTTTGCGTGACGTCGCGCGATCGTGCCTGCATGGGGTGGACCGCAACCCGATGGCCGTCGAACTGACCAAGGTCGCGTTGTGGATTGAGACGGTCGATCCAGGTCTTCCACTCGGCTTCTTCGACGCGCAGATTCGTTGCGGCGACTCCCTCCTTGGTGTGTTCGACCTGAAGGCGCTGGAGCAAGGTATTCCCGATGTTGCCTACAAGCCGCTGACCGGCGATGACAAGGACACTGCGAAATACTACGCCCGCGCTAACCGGGACGAGAAAGCTGGTCAGGGAAGTCTGGATTTCGCGGGTGGTCGATCCCGTTTGCCGGCCATCCGGCCGATCGCCACGGAATACACCGGCTTTCGGGCGCTGGGTGAAGACACGCTCGACGATATCCTCACCAAAGATCGCCGCTTCCGGTCGATCCGCGAAAGTGAAGTCTTCCACAAGGCGGAAATGGCTTGCGACCTTTATATCGCAGCCTTCCTTTTGCCGAAGGCTGGCGGTACCCCGACTTCGCGGGGCAGGCGATTGATTCCGACCACCTCGGACGTCTGGCAGGCGCTGGATGACGGGCAGGTCTGGGGACCGATCATCGGACAGGCGACTGCTGCACGCCGTGCCCGCGCCTTTCACTGGCCGCTGGAATTCCCGGATGTGATGCAGCGCGGCGGGTTTGATGTGGTGCTGGGTAACCCGCCGTGGGAGCGGATCAAGCTCCAAGAGCAGGAGTTCTTTGCCAGCCGCTCTCCAGAAATTGCTGGTGCCCAGAACAAATCGGAACGAAGCAAGCTGATCAAGGCGCTTGCAACAGCACTTGAGGGAAGTCCCGAACACGCACTGCATCTCGCCTTTGAGACTGCCAAACGCGAGGCAGAGGCGACTAGCGAGTTCGTCCGAGTGCCGGGCAAGGACGGTGGTCGCTTTGCCCTGACAGGTAGGGGCGACGTTAACACTTATGCCCTTTTTACCGAACTCTTCTCCAAATTGGCTAGACATCGCGCCGGAGTTATTGTGCCAACAGGCGTCGCTACCGATGCAACCACCGCGCCGTTTTTCGCACACCTAGTTTCCGAGAGGCGGCTAGCACAACTGGTGGATTTTGAAAACTCTGCACCGCTCTTTGCTGGCGTGCATCGTAGCTTCAAGTTTAGTTTGCTGACGCTTGGCCGAGATGAAGGCACGGCGCGCTTTGCATTTTACATCACATATCCATCTCAACTGGCGGGGCCAGAGAGAAATTTTCACCTCACATCAGAACAGATTGCTCGGCTGAACCCAAATACTAGAACCGCTTCAGTATTTAGAACCAGAGCAGATGCAGAAATTACAACAAAGATCTATGAGAATTCAACAATCCTAGTGCAAAATGGACTCGGGGTCGATGGCAACCCTTGGGGTGTTAAGTTTTCAATCCTGTTCCATATGGCCAATGATAGCCATCTGTTTCATACTGCTTCATCTCTTGCGACCTTAGGTTATATCCAAGAAGGGGGTAATTGGATTTCAAACGAAAGCACATCGGGTCGAGAGGTATTATTACCGCTGTTCGAAGCGAAGATGTTCGATATATATGACCATCGCTCTGCGTCATACGAAAGTCGTGGAGATGATCGTGGCAATCGAGTCCTGCCTGATACAGAGCTTCATCACCACATGAACCCCGAGTACGAGGTTCAACCCTTCTACTGGATCTCAAAAACGGATGTAACAACGGCCCTGAACAACTATTCGCTTGGGGCAATGTTGGTGTTCAACAAGGTAACAGGCATCGGGAATGAGCGATCCTTCATTCCAACCCTTATGCCCATTGCGGGCTTTGGGGACAGCTTGAATCTGATAAAATCAGATCAACCCGCGACCCTGTACGCATGCCTTTATGCAAACTGTGCATCCCTTTGCTTTGATTTTGTAGTTCGCCGAAAAGTTGGCGGGGTAAATATCAATTTCTTTCATGTTGAGCAGTTGCCTGTGCTCCCCCCTGACTTCTACACTGAACCACGCCTCACCTTCGTCATCCCGAAGGTGCTGGAACTCACCTACACCTCGCACAGCCTCGCCCCCTTCGCCCGCGATCTGGGCCACGAAGGCCCGCCCTTCGCCTGGAACGAGGACCGCCGCGTCAGCCTCCGCGCCGATCTCGACGCTTTCTACGCCCGCGCCTACGGCCTGACCCGCGACGAGCTACGCTACATCCTCGACCCTGCCGACGTGAAAGGCCCTGACTATCCCTCGGAAACCTTCCGCGTGTTGAAGGAGAAGGAAATCCGCCAGCATGGCGAATACCGCACTCAACGCCTCGTGCTCGAAGCCTGGGACCGGATGGAAGCCGACGGAACTTTCGCCGATCTTGGGCTTGGCCACACAGCGGCAGTGTTGCCCGTTCCCGCTGTGGTGCTGCCCCCGCTTGCCGACCTTCCAGATTACGCGTGGGCGTGGCCGGCCACAGTTCAACCGCGCGACCGTCTTCGCTATGCGGCACAATACGCGCTTTGGCAGATGGACCCGACGATCGACGGCGCACACATCCGGTTCGTCATCGCCAGCCTCGCGGAACCTGCACTGCTCACGCCCCTGCTGACGGCAGACGATCAGCAGCATTGGATCAGGCTTCTCGGCTCGGCCGCGCAGCCGGCGCAGGGAGCGATCAGGCTGAGCCCGGCTATTAACGCCGCATGGCGGTCCATGTTCGAGACGCTGATTACATCAGGCCAGTTGGCAGAAAGCGCCGATGGGGCTTGGGCGCAAGGACAGTATTTCAACACGGCAGGGTTGGAAGCCAATTCTATCCATGCCCAGCGAACCGCCTTCGTAATGCGCGCAGTGCGCGGCATGGAGATCGACAAGCTCACCGCCGCCGTCGCGGAGGAAGACAATGTGATCTGGGTGAGGTTCGGCCGTGGCTAATCAGGCCGACCTTTTCGCCCCGGTGATGAAACCACCGAAGGCGCCGAAGGGCCGGGCGGGTCCTCGGCTTTGGGTCCGTCGTCTGGCGATTTTCAAGGATCGCCAGACCCTTATCCGCAATGTCACGCTGAAACCCGGTCTCAACATCGTCTGGACACCGGACATGACGATCAGCGGCCGCCGCGCTTTGGCGCATGGCAGCGGCAAGACCACCTTCTGCCGCTTGCTTCGGGCCTGCCTCGGCGAACCGGGCTATGCAACCGACAACCAGCGATCGCGCCTCATGACGCGACTTCCCGACGGCCTATTCGCGGCCGAGGCTCTGATCGACGGCGTATGCTGGGTCGCCGTCCGCCCGCTGGGGCTGCCGGGCGGAGAGTTTGTTGTTCAGGCCGACTCCATCGAAGACGCGATCGCGCGGGGACATAGCGATGGCGATCAAGGAGTTATTGATCCTGTCATCATCGGCACGTTCTTCCCGACGTTAGCGGGAGCGACGCCGCCAGAGATCAGCCGCGAACAGGTCTGGGATGTGCTTCGGGCTTGGTTGACGCGCGACCAAGAATGTCGCCTCGCCGACATTCTCGCGTGGCGCTCGTCACAGACTCAAACCCGTTCTCGCGCGCAGGTGCTGGGCGAAACCGCCAAGTTGACCATGGTTCGCCTTGCCTTGCGCGCCCTCGATGCGGAAGAGCGTGCGGCCGCCGCCCGTGAGCGGGAACTGGTGGCCACGGTCGAGGACGAGCGCCGCCGCCACGCCTATCAGCAACAACGATATGCTGACGGCTTAAAAGCGTTAAGGCTGGCATTGGGGGCTAGCGATGAAATCGGGTTCGAGGACACGATCGACCAGAAGGGGTTGGTTTCGTTGGCAGAGGCCGCGCTGGCCGAAGCCATGCGGACGGCCGTCCCGAAGCCTCCCGATGTTGGAGCCATCTTTGCTCGCCAAAAGGCCCTCAATGCCGAGCGGGAAACGCTGACGACGAAACAGCAGCAGTTGGACAATGACGCGCGTTTCAAGCGAGGCGAGGCCGAGCGCTACCGCTCCGAAGCCAACCTGGGTGAGATCGACATCACACAAGGCCGGATCAGGGTGTGCCCCGTGTGCCGGGTCAGCATCGACGAGATCAAGGCGAACGGATGCGGCATCTCGCTCGAACCATGTGATCTGGCTGCACTGAAGTCGGCCATAGCGGACAAGCGGAAGAAGGCCGCCGGTCTGGATGCTGAAGCCGGCGGCGCGGAGCAGGAGAGCAAGCTCGTTGGGGCACAGATTCAGCAGTTGGAGCCGAAGCGGCTCGCGCTGGAGGCTGAGGTCAAAACCGCAGATGACGCCACCCGCGCCGCGCAGGCCGTCACGAAGGAGATTCAGGACAGAATCTATCGTGCGAGGCGGACGCTCGACGATGTGCGATCGCTCCGCGAGAGCGCGAAGAATGAAAAACCTGCTCCTTCCGGAACTGCGGCTTTGGATGCGGTTCGCGCGCAGTTGGATGCCGGGCGCTCGCGGGCGCGAGTCGCCATCAGGACGCTGGAGGAGCGGTATCAAGGGATCATGGCTGCTTGGCTACCCGAGGGAATTACCAGTGCCATCAAACTGGATGGCCACGGCCTGAAAGTCGATGCCGAGTTCGCGGGACGAGGCGAGGTATCCACCGCGGCTCTGGACTCGCTCAAGATCGTCGCGTTCGACCTCGCGGCGCTGCATATGGCCATTGAGGAACAGGCCGATCTGCCGGCCTTTCTTGTCCACGACAGCCCACGCGAAGCCGACCTCGATGGGCAACTCTATGCTGGCCTGTTCAAGCTCGTGCATCAGTGGGAGGAAGCAGGAACGCCGTGTTTCCAATACATCATAACGACGACCACCGCCCCACCGCCTGAATTGCAGGACGAACACTACGTCCGGCTTCAGATGAGTTCGACACCGGCAGAAATGCGGTTGTTTGCGATGGATATTTGAGTTTCGACATGGCTCTTGAGGCTCCCCAATCCTTCATCGTCCGGGAAGAATGTGAGAAAGCCGCCTCGCATAACGGCTTCCGCCGTGTTCTGGGCGAGGAAGCCGGATGGCGTGCCTTCGCGTCGACGACGGCGCATGGCGCTATCTATCTGGCGGCTGAAAGCAGTCATGGGCCGTGGTTTCTCGCCACCGACCATGCCGGCGTCGTCGCGGAACTGGATTGGCCAGCCGCCGCCGTGCCCGGCCCCGGCACGCGGCGCTACACCTTCAATGCGCTGGGCGAACTCTACGCGGCGCTGAACCGCGTATATTCCTTGGCGATCAGCCTTCCCGACGCGCCCCTCCGGGACTTCGAACGGCGCGTGGCGGACCTGCCTCAAACCACCGAGGCTGAGCGTTTGGTGGTGCAGCGGATCGGGCAGGACATCTTCCGCGATCGCCTCATGGATTACTGGCAGGGGCGTTGCCCCCTGACGGGAATCTCCGATTCGGCCCTTATACGCGCCTCCCACATCATTCCATGGGCAGAATGCGAAAGCGATGCCGAGCGACTTGACGTGCATAACGGGCTGCTCCTGTCGGCACTGTGGGATGCAGCATTCGATCGCTCCCTGGTGACCTTCGACGACAACGGGACGCCCGAATTCTCACCTCGTCTTAGCGAATGTGGCCGCGCCGAACTTCGCTGGATGGGCCCTATTCAGCTGACAGATAAGCATCGTGAGCGAATGGCTCTCCATCGCCAGAGAGCGCGATCTCAATGGTAGGGACAAGCAAATATGACTGCGTACTGCGTCGACGTCATCGGACACCGCTTGCAAAGTTACACCAGCTAGCACGCGGTCTATGGGCGATGGGCAAGATATTCTCGGTGCCAGACAAGTCGTTGACATCGTTCCCCCTAATCCTGAAATTAAACTGGTTCGTCTTGGGGGGAGAGGAATTTGTATAAGTCGATCGTATCGTCGATGCAGCGTGGCGCTCGTTCGTACGACAAAACGCGGGAACCGGATAGTAATGTCTATCAGGACGGCGCAAAAATCATGCTCGCGCAGGCTGAAAAGGCGCATCTCGATTTCTCGGGCAAGAACAGGCAAAAGCTGACCCAAATCCGGGCCTATGTGCGGGCTCTGAAAGAAAACGGGTTTCGCCAGCCGAAGGACGTATCCAGGTTACTGAACAAGGCCTCAATCACAACGACGGCCGGTGCCCAGTGGTCACCGCGTTTGGTCTGGTTCTTGTTGAAAATCCTTTTCGATTCGGAGAGCCCGCCGCAAGTCGGGAAGGTCCTGCCGGCCAGTCAGCCCGTCGCCAAGCCAGTGCGGCAGCCGCCGACTCGCGAGCCGAAGGCCAAAAAAGAAGCACCTATCCCGCGGACGCCGGATATCGTTTATCCTCGCTCCTCCGCCAAATCCTGGAACGCAGCGGCTGAATTCCGGGCTGCCGCCCTGAACCCCAACATGCGCCTGCGTGCGCCCAAGCCTGTCGCCTTGGATGAGCGCGAAATGCAGCGCAGGCTGCAAGCGCTAGCCGATCATTTCAATTCCGCTGGACGATAACACAGGAACAGGATTTGCAATCGAACGAGCGCCACCGCCATGTACAAATATATAGTTGCATCAGGATCATCGGATGTCATGTGCAAGGTTGCGTACCCAGCAAGAATATAGCTGAGATGATCGTCAATGGGTAGGAACGCGTAAGACTGGAAACCGTTTCTTGTTTGCAGAGGTGCTGCTTCACATGCAGAAACATCACCCTGGTTGTCCGGAACACGTTGCAATAAAAATTGCCAAGAAGGTCGCAGGGCGCCCATGGTGGAGCAAGACGCCGATTGGCAAAGCTGTCGGGAAGACTCTCCACAACTTCATTCGACATGAACTGACCGACTATGAAAGCCTCTTTCGTATCAAAGGCCTGACCCGCGAAGAAGCACATATTATCATCCAGCCAGACATCCTGGATGTCCTCAATTCATGGAAGGAGCCTCAAATAGCCAACGGGCATGGCGCACCCGACTGCACCGTAGATGGCAAAGAATGAAGTGCTGCCAAGGGTGTCTGTCTCGATAGCGACTGTGGTGCTACATTCTGGCGGCCTTTTCGGCATCCTGGGAGTGCAAAATGAAGCTGTGGCAGTCTGTGAACGACAGCACCAACGATTGGGAAAAGCTCAAGGCAGACGTTAAGACCCTTAAGTGGATTATGCTCGTAAATTTTGGCCTGACTTATATCGCACTGTTGGTCATATTGCTGAAGGTGTGAATTTTTTCCCTGGAGCCCCCATTTGAGGATCCACTATTTCAGAGCTGTCTTGCGGCTACTGATAGTGATCTTGCCTGCAACGCGGAATGACCACATTCCAGTTCTCACCTTCGGCATCTAGGGCGCGCCACACCGCTAAGTCAGCATTGACTTGGTCATAGGCGCAAAGCCTGATTTTGCTGCCCTCTCCATACCCGCCGAAAAATCTTCTCATAGATCCAGTCTCGATAAATCTGATCAGAGGCTGCCATTGCCGGGATTAGCACCCCCGCTGTGTCGACGCTCGGCATCTGGCATCTTCATGGCCATCCGTCGACTTCAGTTCGACCCGAGCGCACGTCGAATGCCTCCGACAGGAGCGCGGCTTAGGCCTTAGACGCCCCCCGGCTCAGCCACACCGACCCAGCTAGCGACCGGCAACCGTTCCATGCTGGCATTCTTGCCCATATGAACGCCCATTCAGCGCCGGATCCTTGCGTTCTTGCCGCAGCGTTCATCTACACTGCTAAATTGTTTCTCTCTCTTGGCAAATTCACGGCGGAGTCACGTTTACTTACATACTTCAGCGGAGTAATAAAAGTTCATCCTTAGAGCTCCCAAAATTGTTTAAGAACCACACAAATATCAATTGTCCCTTGTGCAGATTCGACGATGTCCAAGTTGTCGAAGAACGTAGACATGCACCTGTATTTTCAAATCGCCTTCCGGTGAACCATTCAAATGCAATAAGATTTCCATCAAGAAACTTACATGTTATCGGATGCAAGAGATGCGGATTTTTATGGAATAATGCCTTCGCAGTGGAATCTATACATTTTGACGGCGAGTACGAACAAGATGGAACCTATTCGTCTTCTTACAGGTCGTACCTAGACGAGGTCGCCTCAAAAGCAATTAAAAGCATAAATTTTGTAGAAAAACTTAGAATTCTGGAAATCGGGTGCGGACAAGGACAATTCCTTTGCCATCTGATCAGAATGGACAAGGACAATCGAATCGAAACGATCGATGGATTCGATCCGGCGTATCGAGGATTGAAGGGAGCGTTTGGCAACAATATCAACATTCATGGTCAATATTTCAACAAGTCTTCCTCTAAAATTCTTTCGGTAAAACCAAACCTAATCATTCTCAGGCATGTAATTGGTTACGTGCAAGATCCCGTCGGATTCCTGACTTTGCTACGCGAAGTTATCGATGACAATGAAACCACATTGTTCATTGAATCGCCCGACGCTGCATGGGTTCTGAATAATAGAGCCATCCAAGATATATTCTACGAAACCTGTTCATTCTATACGCCATCGAGTCTTGCCATGGCATGCCGGTTGAGCGGCTTCGACATGGTGTCTTCGACCTCGGTCTTCGGAGACCAGTACTTTCTTGCAACGGCACGGCCATCCACGGTTTACAGGCCGCCGGAGCTTCCGAATCTGATCGCGTATCGCGAGCAATACATCGCCTATTGGCGTGGATTGATTGCCGAGAGCCAGGGGCCGGTTGCAGTGTGGGGAGCAGCGGCGAAGGGTGTCGGCTTCACCCAATTGGTAGATCCCGGCAGCGACTTGATCGAAATGCTGGTCGATATCAATCCGGCCAAGCAGGGATGCTTCGTGCCGATCACAGGCCATCGAATCGTTTCGGCCCAGGAAGCCGTGCAAGCTGGCGTCAGGACGATCATCGTCGCCAATCCGCTCTACCGCGACGAGGTCGATGCCATGTTTCGCGCACTCGGCGGCAGCGCCAAGGTCATCGGTCTCGAAGGCACACCGGCGACGCCCCTGCCCCGAGGTGACGCGCAGCCTGCGTCCGCTGCATGACTGCGTCATTTGCCGAGAAAGCCCCTTTCATGAAACCAGTTCAGCGCGTCACCATCGGTGTTCCGATTTTCAACGGCGGAGAGTTGCTGCGTTCCTGCCTTGAAAATCTGCGCAGACAGACCTTCATCAATTTCAAGGTTGTGATCTTCGACAATCGTTCCACTGACAACACCCCGGCGATCTGCAAGGAATATGTCGACCTGGACGCTCGCTTCTCCTATCACCTCAATGAAGAAAATATCGGCGCGTGGCCCAACCTGGTCGCATTGGCGAAGGCATGCGACAGCGAATACTTCATATGGCGCGCCTATGACGATCACAGCGACGAGAATTACCTCGAAGAAATGGTAAAGCTCCTGGATTCGCACCCGGATGCGGAACTTGCCGTCGGACGCGTCGAGACCCTGCGAGAACATCGCTCCCGGAAAAAAATCGTCACCCCGGCGCTCGAAGGCCTGCCGACAGGACGCACGGCGAGCATTCGCCTGATGAAACGAGCGCATGCGAGCTGGCTATACAGCCTGTGGAGAACACGAACTCTCCAGGACCGTCTCGACAAGGTGATCCCCTGTTACCCGTTCGCCTGGGGCGGAGATTTCGTCGTTCTCTTCGAAACTCTCTACCGCACTCGCGTCGCCGGGTCGAACCGATCGACCTTCTACCAGCGGATCATCGAGCGTGATTACAAGGCAGCGCCCGAGCAGCTCACCATCAAGCTTGAAAACGTGGTGACCTACAGGAACGCCGCGCGGGACTTCCTCCAAAGCAAGTCCGGGTTCCACGCCGCTGGCTGGATCAGCAAGGCCTTGCTTGCCTATCTCATTTCCTGGTTCGTCGAGCATCGGATCTATCCGGCGAGAAAGGTACGAAAGCTGAAAAGGCAAGTTTGCCCCTAGAGGTACTTTGCGATTTGCCGGCGGCGGTAAGAATCGCAAAGACGCGTTGGGCGGAGCGTGCCTGATCGCCCCCTTACAACTCCGTAAATTGACACGGCAGCGCGGCTATCCCTTACTGCGGCCGCGTTACGGATTCGAGCCGAATACGACGGATGCTGGCCCCTCGGGCCATCGCTCAAATCCGTCGTGGCGTGCGGATGTCCCGCCCGCATATTGCATCTGCCCCCATTGTGAAACCGCGTCCCTGCGCCCTATGACACTCGCCGATATCACGCAAACCGTCATCGCCTTTGTCCGCGCGCATGAAGGCTGGGGCATCCTCGTTGTGCTGCTGCTGGCCTTCGGGGAATCGCTCGCCTTCGTCTCGCTGCTGGTTCCGGCGACGGTCATCCTACTCGGAATCGGTTTTCTCATCGGGGAAGGCGGCATGTCGCTCTGGCCCTTCTGGGCTGCGGCGGCGCTGGGGGCCTTTCTGGGCGATTGGCTGTCCTATTGGATCGGTCTCAAGCTTGAAAATCGCGCTGCCCATTACTGGCCGCTCTCGCGCTATCCGGACCTGCTGCCGCGCGGCCATCGCTTCTTTGAGAAGTGGGGTACGCCCGGCGTCTTCTTCGGTCGTTTTCTCGGGCCTCTGCGGGCCTCGGTACCGCTAGTTGCCGGCATCTGCCAGATGCCGGCACTCCCGTTTCAGCTCGTGAACGCTTCCTCGGCCGTGATCTGGGCCTTCGGCGTGCTGGCGCCCGGTGCCCTGGGGCTGAACTGGCTGCAATCGCTGTTCTGATCGGGGTTTGGATGGGGCAGCATCTTCGAATCCCGATCCGGAAAGACACTACACCATCAGCCGAACCGGTGCTTCCAACTCGCCCTTTACCGTCTTGATGAAGGCGGCGGCATCGAAGCCGTCGACGATGCGGTGATCGAAGGATGAGGAGAGGTTCATCAGCTTGGCGACGGCGATCTGACCGTTCTTCACCACCGGCCGTTCGACAATCTTGTTGACGCCGACGATGGCAACCTCGGGCGGATTGATGATCGGCGTCGCGGCGATGCCGCCGAGCGCCCCCAGGCTGGAGACCGTAATGGTCGAGCCCGTCAGTACCTCGCGGCTGGCCTTGCCGGTTCTGGCGAGCTCGCTGAGCTTAACGATCTCGGCAGCGAGCTGATGCAGCGTCAGCATTTCGGCATGGCGGATCACCGGCACCACCAGGCCGCGGGGCGTCTGCGTCGCCACGCCGATATGCACGGCGTTGTAACGATGGATGACAGCCGCCTCGGCATCGTAGCGGGCGTTGACGATGGGGTGCTGGGCGATGCCGCGCACCATCGCTTTGATCAGGAAGGGCAGCAGCGTCAGCTTCGGCCAGCCGACGGCGGCCGTATTGATCTCGGCGCGCGCCGCTTCGAGGGCGGTGACGTCGATCTCCTCGACATAGGTGAAATGCGGCACGCTGCGCTTGGCTTCCAGCATGCGCTCGGCAATCTGGCGTCGCAGGCCGATCACCTTGATATCTTCGATGCTGTCATCGCCGACCGTGGGCGGAGGTGGCACGGGCGCGCGCGCCGCCGGGGCTGAAGCCGGGGCCTGGGGTTGGCTGCGGGTCAGATGATCGTCGAGATCGGCATGCTCGATGCGCCCATCGGGACCGCTGCCGCGGATCTTGGCACCATCAAGCCCGAGAGCCGCCAACCGGGAGCGCACAGCGGGTGCCGCCAGGACTTTGCCCGAGACTGCCGGAGTGACCGCATGCGGCGACGCGGCAGCAGGCGCAGCAGCCGGCACCGGGGCTGACGCGGTCTTGGCAGGTGCCTTGGCGGGTTTCGCCGGCGCCGGGGTGGAGGCGGCCACGGGCTCGACAGCAGGCGCCTCGGCCTCGCCACCGGTATCGATCACCACCAATTCGCTGCCGATCGAAGCCATCACGCCGACTTCGGCATGACGCGCCAGGATGCGGCCCGACACGGGCGAGGTGATCTCGACCGTGGCCTTGTCGGTCATCACATCGACCAGCGGGTCGTCCTCCTGGATCTCCTGCCCGATCTCCGCATGCCAGGCGACGATTTCGGCCTGGGCGATGCCTTCGCCGACATCCGGCAATTTGAACACGAAATTGCTCATGATCGTCTCCCCTCAGCCTGCCATCACTTTGCGCATGCCTTCCCCCACCCGCCTGGGGCCGGGGAAATACTGCCATTCGAAGGTATGCGGATAGGGCGTATCCCAACCCGTGACACGCTCGATCGGTGCTTCCAGATGGTGGAAACAGCGCTCCTGCACCAGCGCCGACAATTCGGCACCGAAGCCGCCGGTGCGCGTCG
The DNA here is from genome assembly GCF_057813875.1 of Labrys sp. F242. Lineage (NCBI taxonomy): Bacteria > Pseudomonadati > Pseudomonadota > Alphaproteobacteria > Hyphomicrobiales > Xanthobacteraceae > Labrys > Labrys sp. F242. The sequence goes on from NZ_JBVASG010000001.1 coordinate 2,198,012, forward strand.
CTTCGTGCACGATCAGGCAGCGGCCCGTCTTCTTCACCGATTCCTCGATCGCCTCGATGTCGACGGGCAGAATCGTCCTCAGATCGAGGATCTCGGCATCGATACCGGTCTCCTGCGTCGCGGCTACGGCCACATGCACCATGGTGCCGTAGGCCAGAATGGTCAGTTCCCTGCCCTCCCGGACGATTGCGGCCTTGCCGAGCGGCACCTTGTAATGCCCCGTCGGCACGTCGGCCCCGGCCTGATCGGTCCAGGGCTTCAGCGGGCGGTCGTGATGACCATCGAAGGGACCGTTGTAGAGTCGCTTCGGCTCGAGGAACAGCACGGGATCGTCGTCCTCGACCGCGCTGATCAGCAGGCCCTTGGCATCATAAGGGGTGGACGGGATCACCGTCTTGATGCCGCACACATGGCTGAACAGGCCTTCCGGGCTCTGGCTGTGGGTCTGACCGCCGAAAATGCCGCCGCCATAGGGCGAGCGGATGGTGATCGGCGAGGTGAATTCTCCGCCCGAGCGATAGCGCAGGCGCGCCGCTTCCGAGACGATCTGGTCGAAGCCGGGATAGATGTAATCGGCGAACTGACACTCGACGATGGGCCTCAGCCCATAGGCGCCCATGCCGATGGCAATGGCGATCAAGCCACCTTCGGCGATCGGGGCATCGAAGACGCGTTGCGAGCTGTAGCGTTGCTGCAGGCCGTCAGTGCAGCGGAACACGCCGCCGAAAAAGCCGACATCCTCGCCGAAGATCAACACGTTGGGATCATTCTTGAGCAGGACATCCATGGCCGAGTTGAGGGCCTGCACCATGTTCATGGCGGGCATTATTTGCCCTCCTTCTTATTAGCGGCGTCCTTGGCGGCTTCGAATTGGTTGAGTTCGGCCAATTGCTCCTTGAGATGCCAGGGCATGTCCTTGAAGACGTCCTCGAACATGGTCTCATTGCCGTGATGCGGCCCGTCGCTGAGAATGCCGTGGCGCTGGGCCTCGACATTGGCCGCCTTGACCTCGGCCTGCAATTCCTTTGCCTGCGCCTGATGGCGCTCCTCGTTCCATTCGCCCAGGCCGATGAGATGGCGTTTCAGGCGCTCGACCGGGTCGCCGAAAGGCCAGTACTTCTCCTCGTCGCCCGGGCGATAGCGGCCGGGATCATCGCTGGTAGAATGAGCCGCGACGCGATAGGTGAACAGCTCGATCAGGGTCGGGCCATGGTTGGAGCGGGCCCGCTCGGCGGCCCAGCGCGTCACCGCATAGACGGCGAGCAGATCGTTGCCGTCGACCCGGATGCCCGGCATGCCAAAGCCGATGGCGCGCGAGGCGAAGGTCGCCTCCTCCCCGCCGGCGACGCCCTGGCTTGATGAAATCGCCCATTGATTGTTGACGAGATTGATCAGCACTGGCGCGTGATAGACCGAGGCGAACACCATGCCGTGGTGGAAATCACCCTCGGCAGAGGAACCGTCGCCGATCCAGGCCGCGGCGATGCGGCGATCGCGCTTGTAGGCCGACGCCATGGCCCAGCCGACGGCCTGCGGCACCTGGGTGGCGAGATTGCCAGAAATGGAGAAGAAACCGGCCTCCTTGGCGGAATAGAGCACCGGCAATTGCCGCCCCTTCAGCCTGTCTTGCCCGTTGGAATAGATTTGCGACATCATGTCGGTCAGCGGCCAGCCACGCGCCACCAGCAGGCCTTGCTGGCGGTAGGTCGGAAAGCACATGTCACCGGCTTCCAGCGCCAGCGCCTGGCCGACAGCGACCGCCTCCTCACCGGTGCATTTCATGTAGAAGGAGGTCTTGCCCTGGCGCTGTGCCTTGAACATCTGGTCGTCGAAATAGCGCGTCAGCATCATGGCGCGCAGGCCCTTGCGCAGAGTATCGGCATCGAGCTTGGGATCCCAGGGGCCGAGCGCCCTGCCCTCGTCGTCGAGCACCCGCACCAGACCGAAGGCAAGGTCGCGGGTTTCCGAGGCGACGGCGCCGACCGGCGGGCGCTGGGCCTCGCCCGCACCCGGCAGATTGAGATAGCTGAAATCGGGCGTATCGCCCGGCCGGAAGCGTGCGTCCGGAATGTGCAGGCTAAGCGTGGTCTTCTTGGTCATCGAACGGGCGCTCCCAGGAGGTCTTGTTGTGACCGTCGTGCTGTCCGGCTGGCGTGAGAATGCGTCTGGCCGTATCGTTTCGGGCGTGTCCTGCGATGTCAGCTCGTCTCGCGAAAGATCTCGCGGCCGATCAGCATGCGTCGGATTTCGGAGGTGCCGGCGCCGATTTCGTAAAGCTTGGCGTCACGCAGCAGGCGTCCGGCCGGAAAATCGTTGATGTAGCCGTTGCCGCCCAGGGCTTGGATGGCCTCGAGTGCGACCTTGGTGGCGTTCTCGGCCGAATAGAGGATGCAGCCGGCGGCGTCCTTGCGGGCAACCTCGCCGCGGTCGCAGGCAGCGGCCACCGCATAGGTATAGGCGCGCGAGGCATTGTAGAGGGTGTACATGTCGGCGAGCTTGCCCTGCATCAGTTGGAAGGTGCCGATGGCTTCGCCGAACTGCTTGCGCTCATGGACATAGGGCACGACGAGGTCGAGCGCCGCAGCCATCAACCCGATCGGCCCACCCGATAGCACCACCCGCTCGAAATCGAGGCCGGACATCAGGATGCGGACACCATCGCCGACCTTGCCGAGCAGATTGGCTGACGGCACGAAGCAATCCTCGAAAACTAACTCGCAGGTGCTGGAGCCGCGCATGCCGAGCTTGTCGAGCTTGGGCGAGGTCCGGAAGCCGGCAAAGCCGCGCTCGACGATGAAGGTGGAGATGCCCTTCGGGCCGGCGGCCGGATCAGTCTTGGCATAGACGACCAGCACGTCGGCATCGGGACCGTTGGTGATCCACATCTTGGTGCCGTTGAGGACGAAACCACCGTCGCGAGCCTCGGCCTTGAGGCTCATCGATACCACGTCCGAGCCGGAGCCGGCCTCCGACATCGCCAGCGAGCCGACATGTTCGCCCGAGATCAGCTTGGGCAGATAACGTTGCTTCTGATCGGGATTGGCATGGCGGGTGAGCTGGTTGACACACAGATTGGAATGAGCGCCATAGGAAAGCCCCACCGCGCCAGAGGCCCGGCTGATTTCCTCCATGGCGACGCAATGGGCAAGGTAGCCCATGCCCGAGCCGCCGTACTCCGCTTCGGCAGTGACGCCGAGCAGGCCGAGGGCACCGAGTTCGGGCCACAGGTCGCGCGGAAAGGCATTGTCGCGATCGATGGCGGCGGCACGCGGCGCAACCTTCTCCGCCGCGAAACGCTGCACCATGCGGCGCAATTCCTCGATGTCTTCGCCGAGATTGAAGTTCAGGCCGCCGTCATACATGAGCCCTCTCCCTGATTATTTTACTTTAGCCGCCAGAGCCTGGCCCGTGCGCGAGCGCGGGGCTGAGCCGAGCGCCGCACAGACAGCCCTGCCCGCCGCCGCGACCTTGTCGAGATCGACCCCGGTTTCGACGCCAAGGCCATCGAGCATGTAAACGAGATCCTCGGTGGCCAGGTTTCCACTCGCCCCCGGTGCATAGGGGCAGCCGCCAAGGCCGGCGACGGAGGAATCCACCACGGTGACGCCGAGATCGAGACAGGCCAGGACATTGGCGAGCGCCTGGCCGTAGGTGTCGTGGAAATGCACGGCGGTACGCTGGATACCGATCTCGCTGGCCACCGCCGCCGTCATCGCGCGCGCCGCATCGGGCGTTCCCACGCCTATGGTGTCGCCGAGTGAGATTTCCTCGCACCCCATCGCGGCCAAGGCCGTCGCCACCGAGACCACGGCGGAGACAGCCACCTGCCCTTCATAGGGGCAGCCCAGGACACAGCTGACATAGCCACGCACCTTCAGGCCCTTGGCCCGGGCCTCAGCCACGATCGGGCGGTATTCGTCGAGGCTCTCTTCGATGCTGCGATTGATATTGCGACGGCTGAAGCTCTCGGAGGCCGCAGCAAAGACCGCGATATACTTCGCCTTGGCCGCAAGCGCGTCGGCAAAGCCACGAGCATTGGGCACCAGCACAGGCAGGTGGATGGGTGGGTCGATCTCCAGATCGACCTTACTCCCTGCCTCCGCGCTATGGGTCGATCTGGAGATCGACCCACCGAACGAGGACAGCCCGGCCAGCACGTCGGCGGTCTGAGCCATCTGCGGCAGATTTCTGGGCGAGACGAAGCTGCCGGCTTCCACCGTGCGCAGCCCGGCCGCGGCAAGATCGCGGATCAAGGCGATGCGGGTCTCGACCGGCAGCACCTTCGCCTCGTTCTGGAGGCCATCACGGGGGCCGACCTCGAAGATCTCGATGGTACCGGCCCGGCTCACGGCTCGATCTCCAGCACCACCAGCTCGGCGCCGGCGACGACCTGATCGCCCACGGCGACATCGACGACCTTGACGATACCGGCTCGAGGCGCCGAGACGGTGTGTTCCATCTTCATGGCCTCGATCACCACCAAAGGCTGCCCCTTCTCGACCGTCGCTCCAGCCACGGCGCTCACCGAAAGAACGAGGCCTGGCATCGGCGACAGGATGCGGCCCACGCCCTCGCTTTCCACGCCGCGCGGCTTGCGGGCGTCGCGCAACCCGAAAGCATAGGATCGGCCATCCACGAACAAGGTCAGCGTTTCGCCGAACAAGACGGCGCGGGCCTTCAGCACGGTCTCGCCGATCCGCAGCCGCGCCGTTCCGTCGGCATCGAGGCTACCCGCGACATTGACCCGCTGGTCCGCGAGATGCAGCTCATACCCCTCGGCCAACCAGGCGGCATCGACGCCGATCAGCGTGTCACCCCAGGCCAGCTCCAGCTTGCGCCGCGCCGAACCGGAGAGGCGCCAGCCGCCGGTCTCGCCCCAGGGCGAATGGGGATCGGTCGGATCGCCCGTCTTGGCCTGGCTCTCGGTGGCCCGCAGCGCCACGAAGGCAGCCGCCGCAATCACCTCATCCGCCGGATACGGGGATGGTTCCAGCAACTCGGCCTGGTGGTGCTCGATGAAACGTGTGTCGACCCCGCCTGCGGCAAAGGCTGGGTGGCGGATGATGGCGGCGAGGAAATCCCGATTGGTATGGGGCCCGACCACCTCGACGGCATCGAGCCCGGCCCCGAGCCGGGCAATAGCTTCGGCGCGGTCGGTGCCGGCAGTAATCACCTTGGCGAGCAGGGAATCATAGTGCATCGAGACGGTGTCCCCGCTACGAAAGCCGCTGTCGACACGAAGACCGGACAGGCCCTCGGGCAGCGCCAGATGCTCGATCCTGCCGATGCTCGGCAGGAAGCCACCGGCCGGATCCTCGGCGCACAGGCGCGCTTCCAGGGCGTGGCCCGTGCAGGTGATCGCCTCCTGCGCCAGCGGGAGCGGCGCGCCGCCAGCCACCCGCAGTTGCCAGGACACCAGGTCGAGGCCGGTGACCGCCTCCGTCACCGGATGCTCGACCTGAAGCCTGGTATTCATCTCCATGAAATAGAAATGGTCGTCGGCGACCAGGAATTCGACCGTGCCGGCCCCGACATAGTCAACCGAACGGGCGCAGGTGACCGCCGCCTGGTGCAGGCCGTCGCGCAGGGCGGACGGCAGATCGGGCGCCGGCGCCTCCTCGATCACCTTCTGGTGGCGGCGCTGCACCGAGCAGTCGCGGTCGAACAGATGCACGGTATTGCCGTGGTGGTCGGCAAAGACCTGGACCTCGACATGGCGGGCGACCTGCAGATAACGCTCGATCACCATGCGGTCGTCGCCGAAGGAGGAACGCGCCTCGCGCTGGGCCGCCTGCAAGGCGGCCGCCAGGTCTTCGCTGCGGCTGACGATGTGCATGCCCTTGCCGCCGCCGCCGGCCGAAGGCTTGAGCAGCACCGGAAAACCGATGGCCTCCGCCGCACGCATCAGCGTGTCGAGGCTCTGGTCCTCGCCCTCATAGCCCGTCAACACCGGCACGCCGGCAGCGGCCATGCGGGAACGCGCCTGCGCCTTGTCGCCCATGGCGAGGATGGTCTCGGCCGACGGCCCCACGAAGGTGATGCCTTCAGCCGCGCAGGCCCGGGCGAACTCGGCATTCTCGGCCAGGAAGCCATAGCCGGGATGGATGGCGTCGGCGCCGCTTGCCTTGGCGGCGGCGATCAACTTGTCGATCGACAGATAGCTTTCTCGGGAGGGGGCGGGGCCGAGACGCAGCGCCCGGTCCGCCAGCGCCACGGCGAGGCTGTGGGCATCTGCGTCGGAATAGACGGCGATGGTGCGGATGCCCATGGCGCGGGCCGTGCGGATGATGCGCACAGCGATCTCGCCGCGATTGGCGATCAAGAGCACGCGAATGGGTCTGGGTCGATGGGCGGTCATGACATCCATCCAGGCTTGCGCTTGGCGAAGAAGGCGGCGAGGCCCTCACGCGCCTCGGGCGAAGAGCGGATCGTGGCAATGCGTCGGGCGCTTTCCTCGATGCGTTCGGCCGTGATGGGTCCGGCCATGTCATCAGCCAGTTTCTTGGCGGCGGCGACGGCCTCGGGGCCCCCCGCTAAGATATCCGAAAGACAGCGCTGCACCGTCTCGTCCAGCGTCTCGGGCGACGCTATTTCATGGATCAGGCCGTATCTCAGGGCATCCTCGGCCGAAAAGCGCTCAGCCGTGAGGAAGAGGCGGCGCGCGGCACGCTGGCCGATCGCCCTGACGACATAGGGGCTGATCGCCCCGGGGATGAGACCGAGGCGCACCTCGCTGAGGGAGAAACGCGCCTGCGGCACGGCAATGGCAATGTCGCAGCAAGCCACCAGGCCGACCGCCCCGCCAAAGGCCGCCCCCTGCACCCGCGCGAGCGTCGGCTTGGAGCAGGTATCGACCACCCGCAGCAGTTCGGCAAGCTGGCGCGCATCGGCCAGATTGTCTTCCGGCGAGGCATCGGCGGCGCGGCGCATCCAGGCAAGATCGGCCCCGGCCGAGAAGGCCTTGCCCTCGGCCTGCAGCAGTACGGCCCTGACCGTGCCGTCGGCGCCCACCTCGGCAAAGGTTCGGGTCAGTTCGGCGATGAGCGCTTCGTCGAAGGCATTCAACACCTCGGGACGATCCAGGGTGAGGACCGCGACCGGCCCATTCCGTTCGACCCTCAGACTCACATCCGGAACACGCCGAAGCGTGTCTCCCTGGCTGGAGCATTGCGCGCGGCCGACAGGGCCAGCGCCAGCACCATGCGGGTTTCGGCCGGATCGATGATGCCGTCGTCCCACAGCCGCGCCGTCGAGTAATAGGGGTTGCCCTGCTCCTCATACTGGGCCCGGATCGGCGCCTTGAAGGCTTCCTCGGCCTCGGTGTCGATTTTGGACTCATCGGTCCCGGCCGCATCCCGGCGCACTTGCGCCAGCACATTGGCGGCCTGTTCGCCTCCCATCACGGAGATGCGGGCATTGGGCCACATCCACAGGAAGCGCGGATCATAGGCACGGCCGCACATGGCATAATTGCCGGCGCCGAAGCTGTTGCCGATCACAACGGTGAATTTCGGCACGTTTGCCGCCGCCACCGCCGCCACCAGCTTCGCGCCGTCCTTGGCGATGCCGCCCGCCTCATACTCCCGGCCGACCATGAAACCGGTGATGTTCTGCAGGAAGAGTAGGGGAATGCCGCGTTGGCAGGCGAGCTCGATGAAATGAGCCCCTTTAAGCGCCGATTCGGAGAAGAGGATGCCATTATTGGCAATGATGCCGACGGGATAGCCCCAGATCCGGGCAAAACCGGTGACCAGCGTAGTGCCGAAATCGGCCTTGAATTCGTCGAATTCCGAACCGTCGACCAGCCTGGCGATGACCTGACGCACATCATACGGCTTGCGGGGATCGGCTGAGACGATGCCGTAGATTTCCTTGGGATCGTAGAGCGGCGGCCTGGGCGCCGCGAGGTCGGCGTCGTCATGCTTACGCCGGTTGAGATTGCCGACGATCTCCCGCGCAACACCAAGGGCATGGGCATCGTTCTCCGCAGCATAGTCTGCGACGCCCGAGGTGCGGGTGTGGGTGTCGGTGCCGCCCAGCACCTCCGCGCTGACCGTCTCACCAGTGGCTGCCTTCACGAGCGGCGGGCCGCCGAGGAAAATCGTGGCTTGGTTGCGCACCATCACGACCTGATCGGCCATGGCAGGCACATAGGCGCCGCCCGCCGTCGAACTGCCCATCACCACCGCGATCTGTGGAATGCCGGCGGCCGACAGGCGCGCCTGGTTGAAGAAGATGCGGCCGAAATGCTCTCGGTCGGGAAACACCTCGTCCTGCTTGGGCAGGAAGGCCCCGCCGGAATCGACCAGGTAGACGCAAGGCAGATGATTCTCGGCGGCAATGGCCTGCGCCCGCAGATGCTTCTTCACCGTCATCGGGAAATAGGTGCCGCCCTTCACCGTGGCATCGTTGGCGACGATCATGCATTCCTGGCCGGAGACCCGGCCGATGCCGGTGATCAGCCCGGCAGCCGGAACCTCATCGCGATAAAGGCCGAAGGCGGCAAGTTGGGAAAGCTCCAGGAACGGAGCTCCGGCATCGAGAAGCAGTTCAATGCGGTCGCGCGGCAGCAGCTTGCCGCGCTTGAGATGCTTTTCGCGCGCGGAGGCCGAACCGCCGCCACCAGCGCGCTGATTGCGTTCGCGCAATTCAGCGGCGAGCGCTGCCAGCGCATCGTGATTGCGCTGAAAAGCCTCCGACCGCCGATCGATGGCACTCCCTATGACCGGCATGCAGACCGCCTTGCCTGTTGCAAGCCGCTTGCGATGCGGCCCTGATTGGATCATAAACGAACGGACGTTTGTTTCTATAGTCGGGGGCGGGTTTCTCCGCAAGTGGTTTCATATGGCGCGCAAAGTGGGAGCGGATGGCAGCAGGACGGCGGAGGCGATCCGAGCCGCCGGCCTGCGCCTGATCTTCGAACATGGCTATGAGGGCATGAGCTTGAGGGATCTCGCCCAGATCGTCGGCATCCAGCCAGGTTCGCTCTACAATCATATTACCACCAAACAAGCGCTGTTGTTCGACTTCCTGGTTGAGCATATGACGAGGTTGACCGAAGCGCTCGACGCGGCGCTTGCAGGCGTCGAGAGCCCGCTTGCCCGCCTCGACACCTTCATCGAATTCCATCTGCGCTATCACCTGACCCGGAGGATGGAAGTCTTCATCAACAACTCCGAACTGCGCAGCCTGGAGCCGCAAAACCGGGCTGTCGTGACCGGACTGCGGCGCGACTATGAACGGCGCCTGGAGCAGATCCTGGCCGAGGGGACCAAGAGCGGTGCCCTGCTGGTGCCTGATGTGACCGTCGCCACCTTCGCGATCATCGCCCAACTCACCGGCGTGGTCGGCTGGTACGATCCCAATGGCCGGCTCGGTGAGGACGAAATCATCGCCATCCACCGGCAGCTCGTTATCGGCGGGTTGTTACCCGGCGCTTCGGGGGAGTTCCCCGGCGAGGCAGCCGTCACCGGGATCGGCACTACCCGAATGCAGGCAATCGGTTGAGGCAAACCGGCATCGATGCCTGGGTGCTTGGCTCTATATGCTGCTGCACAAGCATAGCTTGCAACGCTGACTGATCGAGCGAGCAGACATTGAGCCTTTTCACCATTGCTAAGATAGGCTTTACTGCAAACAGGGGTGATTTCGCTGGGTGAGGTCTTCGTTGAACGGGAAACAAGCGCTATGGGCGATGGCAATCGTGTTGTCGTTAGTCCCCGCAACCGGGTTCGCCAGAGGGATTTCGAGCAAACAGGCTGAGACATTTTGCTTCGACGCCAAATCCACCGACGATCAGACTATCACTGCCTGCAGTTGGCTCATTGTGGGAGGGGGCAGTTCCCAGGCGGATCTGGTGACCGCCTATTACAATCGCGGCGTAGCTTATCAGCACAAGGGCGACGGGGACCGCGCCATCGCGGATTATGACCAGGCGATCTTCCTGAAACCCGATCACGCCTCCGCCTACAACAATCGCGGCAACGCCTATGCCGACAAGGGCGATACGGGTCGCGCCATCCAGGATTACGACCAAGCCCTTCGCCTGGACCCGAACTTCGCGCTGGCATTGAGCAATCGCGGTAACGCCCATGCTGACAGAGGGGACTATGACCGCGCCATCCAGGACCTTGATCGAGCCATCCTCCTCAGGCCGGACGATGCCCTCGCGCTCAACAATCGCGCCAGCGTCTATGCCGACAAGGGTGATCGCGACCGCGCCATCCAGGATTACGACCACGCCATTCGCATCAGGCCGGACTATGCCACGGCCTTCAACGGCCGTGGCAAGGCCCATGACGCCAAGGGCGATCGCGATCGCGCCATTCAGGACTTCGACGAGGCCATCCGTCTCAAGCCTGATTATGCCTACGCCTTCAATAACCGTGGCAGCGTCTATCAAGACAAGGGCGAGTACGATCGGGCCATTCGGGACTTCGATCGCGCCATCCGCCTCAAGCCCAATTACGCCGATGCCTTCAACAACCGCGGCAGCACCTATGATGACAAGGGCGACTACGACCGCGCTATCCGCGATTACGATCAGGCCATCAGCCTCAAGCCCGACTATGCCTACGCCTTCAACAACCGCGGCGTCGCCAACAAGAACAAGGGTGACAATGACAAGGCCATCCGGGATTACGATGAAGCCATCCGCATAGATCCCGATTACGTCATCGCCTATTCGAACCGCGGCAACGCCTATTACGACAAGAGCCAATTCGACCGCGCCATTCAGGACTACGATCAGGCCATCCGCATCAAGCCGGACCATGCTCTCGCCTATAATGGCCGGGGCAACGCTTATGACGACAAGGGCGACAGCGACCGCGCGCTTCAGGACTACGATCAGGCGATCCGGCTCGACCCCAATTTGGCCATCGCCTTCAACAATCGGGGTGGCGTATATGCCGAAAAGGGCGACCCCGATCGCGCGATCCGGGATTTCGACGAAGCCATTCGCCTCAAGCCTGATTATGCCAGGGCCTACAATGCGCGGGGCAACGTCTATTACGACAGGGACGACTATGAGCGCGCCATCCAGGATTTCGACCAGGCCATACGTTTCGACGCCGGTTACGCGCTCGCCTTCAACAACCGCGGCAACGCCCATGACGACAAAGGCGATCGAGACCGCGCTCTAGCGGATTATGATCAAGCCATTCGCCTCAAACCCGACTACACCCTCGCCTATAGGAACCGCGGCATCACATATGACCGGCAGGGCCATTACGACCGCGCCATCCGCGACTTCGACCAGGCTCTCCGGCTCGATCCCGATAATGCGGCCGCCTTCGTCAATCGAGGCGTCAGCTACGACAACAAGGGTGACCACGCCCGCGCGATCCAGGACTTCAATCAGGCGATCCGCATCAAGCCGAACAATGCCCTCGCCTATAGGAAGCGCGGCTCCAGTTACGACAATCTGGGAAAGTCCGACAGGGCGCTGACGGACTTCGATCTGGCCATCAGCATCGACCCCGACTATGCCGAGGCCTATAATGATCGCGGCATCACCTATTTGGGCATAGGTGATTACGACAGGGCGATCACGGATTTCGATCACGCCATCCGCATCAAACCAAAATTCGACCGCGCTATAAGAAATCGCGCCAAGGCCGTAGAAATAAGAGACAAAACCTTTCCTGAGAAGAAGACACTCAAGGCATCGGCCTCCCCATAGAACCGGACAGCAGGCTACAGCCGCCACGCGAGCCCGTTGACCTGAGGACGGATCGGATTGCGCTATTTTCGCGAGGTAACCGCTCTCGCCCCGATTCAGATTGTCGTCAAATCACAACCGGAATATCCTCTGACAAATCGCGTTCGCCTTGGATGGGATATCGTGCGATCGCGTCGGCGTCTCTTTGCCATTTGAAGTCATTCATCAAATTTCAAAACGCTTCAGCAACGAGGAATATCCATGGAATATCGTCAATTAGGCGGCTCGGGCTTCAAGGTGCCGGTCCTCAGCCTGGGCACAGGCACGTTCGGTGGTGGCGGTGATTTCTTCAAGGCCTGGGGCTCGACCGATGCGGAAGGCGCACGGCGCCTGCTCGACATCTGCATCGATGCCGGCCTGACCATGTTCGACAGTGCCGATGTCTATTCTTCCGGTCTCGCCGAGGAGATTCTCGGCAAAGCCGTCGCCGGGCGACGCGATCAGGTGATCATCTCGACCAAGGCGACCTTTCGCTCCGGCGAGGGGCCGAACGATGTCGGCTCCTCCCGTTTCCATCTCACCGATGCCGTCGACAAGGCGCTGAAGCGCCTTGGCACCGACTATATCGATCTCTTCCAACTGCATGGTTTCGACGCCCAGACACCGGTGGAAGAGGTGCTGCAGACTTTCGACGACCTGGTCCGGGCCGGCAAGATCCGCTATATCGGCGTCTCCAATTTCTCCGGCTGGCATCTGGCAAAGTCACTGGCGGTTTCGGACCGTTATGGGCTGCCGCGCTATGTCGCCCACCAGGCCTATTATTCGCTGGTCGGCCGCGACTATGAATGGGAATTGATGCCGCTCGGCCTCGACCAGAAAGTCGGCGCCGTGGTGTGGAGCCCGCTCGGCTGGGGCCGCCTGACCGGGAAGCTGCGCCGCGGCGCGGCCTTGCCGGCCACGAGCCGCCTGCACAAGACGGCCGCCGAGGGGCCCCCGGTGAGCGATGATCTGCTCTACCGCGTCGTCGATGCTATCGAAGCGATTGCCGCCGAAACCGGCAAGAGCGTGCCCCAGATTGCTCTTAATTGGTTGCTGCAGCGGCCGACGGTAGCCAATGTGATCATCGGCGCGCGCGACGAGGCGCAATTGCGCGAGAATCTCGGGGCTATCGGCTGGTCGCTCACATCGGAGCAGATCGCAAGGCTGGATGAGGCCAGCACCGTCACCCTGCCCTATCCCTATTGGCACCAGCGCGGCTTCGCCGAGCGCAACCCACCGCCGGTCTAGTCGTTCCGGTATGCGCGTTCAGCCATTGGCGGGAGCCGCGTCGATCACCCGCAATTGCACGCGCTCACGCCCGCCATAGCGATCGACGCTCAAGGTACCGGCGACATGCACGGCCTTGCCGCGATGGCTGACAAGGCCATCGCCCAAGGGCTGCCCGACAGACCGGAAGGCGATGGCGTCGAGCATAGCGCCGTCATGCGCCTTGAGGCGCAGACGCAAATGCGCTTCGCCGACCGTGTCGACGAAGGCAAGCTGGTGGCCTGGCAGCGCCAGCAGGGGTTCCGGATTGCCCTGGCCGAACGGACCGGCTTTTTCGAGCATCTCGATCAGGCCGGTGGTTGCTCCGCCGGCGGCGAGCGCGCCGTCGATCTCCAGGGCAGCATCTGCCCGGGCCGCCTCGACGGCCACAGCAAGCTCAGCCTCCAGATAGGCCCGGAAGGCGCCGAGCTGGTCCTGGCCCAAAGTGATGCCCGCGGCCATGGCGTGGCCGCCGCCCTTGACGATGAGGCCGGTTTCCACTGCCTGCCTTACGGCTTTGCCCAGATCCACGCCGCCGATGGAACGTCCGGATCCGGTGCCGACCCCATCCTTGTTGAAGGCGATCGCAAAGGCAGGCCGGCCGAAACGCTCCTTCAGACGGGCAGCAACCAAACCCACGACACCAGGGTGCCAATTTCGCGAGGCCGTCACCACAGTCGCGCCCGTCTCCTCGAGGCCGAGGGCGGCGACAGCCTCCGCCAGCGCTTCCTCCAGCATGATGGCTTCGACCGTCTGGCGCTCCCGGTTGAGACGGTCCAATGTCGCGGCGATCGAAGCCGCCTCCTCGCCATCCTCGCTCATCAACAGCCTTGCACCCAGCGCGGCATCGCCGATGCGCCCACCCGCATTGATGCGCGGCCCGAGCAGGAATCCGAGGTGATAGGGCCTCGGCGGCCCGTCCAGGCGAGCCATGTCCATCAACGCGCGCAAGCCGGCGCGCTGGCGCTGGCGCATGACGGCGAGACCCCGGGCCACAAAGGCTCGATTGAGGCCCTTGAGCGGCACCACGTCGGCCACCGTTCCCAAAGCGACCAGGTCGAGACGCGCCATCAGATCCGGCTCTGGCCGATCCCGCCACCAGCCGCGCTTGCGTAGGCTCCGGCTGGCGGCGACGAGCAGCATGAAGGTAACGCCGCAGGCACATAGATGCCCTTGCCCGGAGAGATCGTCGAGACGATTGGGATTGACCACCGCCACCGCCGGCGGCAGAGCCTCACCGGCCTGGTGATGGTCGACGACCAGCGTCTCGAAGCCGAGTTCCGCGGCCTTGCCGAGAACGTCGACGCTGGTCGTACCGCAATCCACCGTCACAAGCAGGCTGGCCCCGTCGGCCCGCAGCAGGCGAATCGCCTCCTCGTTCGGGCCATAGCCTTCATAGATGCGGTCGGGGATGTGGATTCGCGCCGGCACGCCGGCCTCGCGCAACCACCCCGCAAGCAGCGCCGCGGAGGTGGCGCCATCGACATCATAGTCACCGAAAATAGCAATGCTTTCACGTGCCATCACTGCATCGGCCAGCCGTTCCGCCGCCTTGTCCATATCGGTCAAACGGGAGGGATCGGGCATATAGTGGCGCAAGGTGGGAGCGAGATAAGCGTCGACCTCCTCGGCCGTCACGCCCCTGCCGGCAAGGATGCGTGCAAGCAGATCGGGCTGACCGGAGCGCTGGGCCAAGGTCATGGCCTGCATCTGCCCCTGCGCATCCAGCCTTTCCCGCCAGGCCTTGCCGGTGAAGGAGGATTGCACGCCGAGAAAATAACGAGAAGGGGGAGTGGGTGACTGCATGCGCGGACCATATCGGCGAAGCCATGATCCAAGCCAGCGGAAATGCTTCGACGACCCCGCATAACACCTTCGGTATCCTTGACCATGTGCGACAATCTGCCATCAATCGCAGACTTCCGGAACGCTCACGGGGTGATGGTGATGACGGCTGCGGCGGGCGCTAATGGATCTCGGTTTTCACCAGGCTTGGCCCTGGCGGCGCTTGGTGTCGTCTACGGGGACATCGGCACCAGCCCGCTCTACGCCTTTGCCCAGGCCATCACTGCCAGCGGCGATGGCGGTGCGGGCCAGGCCTGGATCGTCACGGGCGTCGTCTCGGTGATCTTCTGGGCCCTTATCCTGATCGTATCCTTGAAATACGCTATCCTGATCCTGCGCGCCGACAACAAGGGCGAAGGCGGCATCGTCGCCCTGCTGGCGATTCTGGAAGGCAGTGGCCGGCGCGAGGGTCGTCGCCAGGTCGTCCTCTTGATCATCGGGCTGGTGGGCGCTGCGCTGCTCTATGGCGACGGCGCCATCACGCCGGCCATCTCGGTGCTCAGCGCCATCGAGGGCTTGGAGATCGCCGCCCCGTCGCTGGCCCATGTCGTGGTGCCCTTGACCCTGGTGATCCTCTTCGTTCTGTTCATGGTCCAACGCTACGGCACCGGCATGATCGGCCGTTTCTTCGGCCCGATCATGCTGGCCTGGTTCATCCTCATCGGCCTGCTGGGATTGGCCAGCATCGTGCGAAATCCCGCCATCATCACCGCACTCAATCCGTTCGTGGCCCTGAATTTCCTGGTGACGGCAAATCCAGCCGTCAGCTTCGCCATCCTGGGGGCGGCCTTTCTCGCCGTCACCGGCGGCGAGGCGATGTATGCCGATATGGGGCATTTCGGCCGGAACCCCATCCGCCTCGCCTGGTTCACGATCGCCCTGCCCGCCCTGGTTCTCAATTATTTCGGCCAGGGCGCCCTGCTGCTCGGCAATCCCGCCGCCGCTTCCAATCCGTTCTACAACCTGGTGCCGGACTGGCTCCATTTTCCCGTCATCATCTTCGCCACGGCAGCCACCGTGATCGCCAGCCAGGCCATCATATCGGGAGCGTTTTCATTGGCGCGACAATCCATACAGCTTGGTCTCCTCCCGCGCCTCACCATCAAGCAAACCGACAATCAGGAGTTCGGCCAGATCTACGTTCCCCTGGTCAACTGGCTGCTGTGCATCGCAACACTCGGCGCCGTGCTCGGCTTCGGCTCGTCCGCGGCTCTCGCAGGCGCCTATGGCGTGGCCGTCTCGCTGCTGATGGCAATCACGACTCTGCTGGCAGCGCTCGTGGCCCGGCATTGGGGCTATAATCTCTTCCTCGTCATTCTGGTCAATGGCGCCTTCTTCATCGTCGATCTGATCTTCGTCTCCGCCAATGGCGTCAAGCTCTTCGAAGGCGGCTGGTACCCGCTGCTCTTGGCCATCTTCGTCGCCATGCTGATGTTGACCTGGCGCCGCGGCCAGATCCTGGCCGAACAGGCCCGCAGGCATCTGCGCGTAGAGGAAACGGCCTTCTTTGCAGCGATGAAAACCCAGCGTCCCGTCAGGCTGCCGGGCACGGCCGCCTTCCTGAGTTCGGCCATAGTCGGCATGCCGCTCTCGCTGAGCATTTTTTGGCGCCACACTCACGCCATTCCAGAGCGCGTGCTGCTGGTCACCGTCAAGGGCGCTGAGACCCCTCGCGTCAAGGATGTCGACCGCGTGACGGTAACCTCTCTTCGCCCCGGTTTCGAGCGCATCATCCTGCGCTTCGGTTTCATGGAGGAACCGGATGTGCTCAAGGGCATGCGGCTGGCCATCTCGCAAGGCCTGATCTCCGGCTTCGACCTTGCCGAGATCTCCTTCTATATCGGCAGTGAGACCATCATTCCGTCCAAAAAGATCGCGGGCATGGCCTTCTGGCGCGAGGTCCTCTACGCCATGCTCCAGCGCAATGCCGAACGCTCGGCTTCCTATTTCCGCATCCCGGCGCCGCAAGTGGTGCAGTTTGGAACGGAGATCGAGATCTGAACGCCCTCAGGACGCGATCGGCCCCTTGAAGACGAAGAAGGCGCCGGCGCAGATCAGGGCAAAGCCGATGGCGTGGTTGATCGTGAGTTTCTCACCCAGATAGAAGACCGAGAACAGGGCAAAGATCACCAGAGTGATCACCTCCTGCATCGTCTTGAGTTCGGCCGGTTGATAGACGTGGTTGCCAAAGCGATTGGCGGGAACCGCGAGGCAATATTCGAAGAAGGCAATGCCCCAGCTCACAATGACCACCAGCCAGAGAGGCCGGTTCTCGAATTTGAGATGCCCGTACCAGGCAAAGGTCATGAAGACGTTGGAAAAGGTCAGCAGAACGATCGGCAGCAGCCAGGCGGGAATGAAGGACAGCATCGATATTCCAGGGTTATGGTCGCAACGCAGTCCCGATCGCGCAGATTTGCGGGCGGGGATCGATGCGAAGGATGGGATCCTCAGGAGGGAGCGGAAAGTTCCTCGAGCTTGCTGCGCAGCAAGCCCTCGTTCAGCGTGAAAGCCTGGTCATAATCACCCGGCCCACCGATGAGCCAGTGATAATCGAGACCGAGGCGCTTGCTGAGCCATAGATAGGTACTCTTGGTGAAATTTTCGGGAAACAGCTCGATGACCTGCGTTCCCGGCCGGCAGAACGCCAGATTGCCGAGCCCGGCACCATGTACTCCGATGACCATTTCGGCCTGGGAGAACAGGCGGACCTGCTCGGCATGATTGTCGCCCCTGGCCTCGAAGCGCTCGAAGCCGTGCTCCTTTGCAATGTCCCAGAGCGCGTCTTCGTTGAGCAGACGCCGGATCTTGCTGCTCCCTCGCGAAAAGAAGATGCGCTGGGCGCCTCGGGGCTCCACCCGGTAATGCTCCCGGAAGAGCTCGGCCAACCGCCATACCGGTGCGGCTTCGGCAAAACTCCATTCGGCGTTGCCGGCATCGAAGGAAAGCCACAGAGCCTCCTCGACCGCAACCTTCGCATCGTCCGGCAGAGCAACCACACGCACCCCGGGATAGGCCTGCTCCAGCAAGGCGCAGCCCAGATGCAGGCTCTCCAGGCGCGAGGGCGGCAGCAACAAGGTGAGTGGCAGGCGCCTGGGGTGAAAACGCTCGAGATAGTCGACCACGGGCACCAGGTCTTCAAACAGGGCATGATAATAGTTGTCCGTGCGGGCCAGCAGAAGGCAACGCCCGGCCAGAGCGGGCAAGGTGCGAAGCCGCTTGGCCTTGGCGAAGTTCCAATTGACCCATTCCACGTCGCGTATCACCACGCCCCCCTTACCGGGCGCGAAAATGCGGCTGACATGGCCGAGCAGCTCGGCGGGCTTCACTGTCACGGCCAGTTCCTGCACCGGAACCGTGACGCCTCCCGTCCACTCGCGTGCCAAAGTGTCGTAGGGCCAGCACCGGTCCCGCACAAAGGCGCATTCCTCCGGCGTGAACGAGGTTGCCATCTCGGCCTTGCGATCTTCGATGACCAGGGCTGCGGCAATCTGGGGATCGACCCCGCGCGGATAGAAGGAAAAATGGCGCCGCAACAGCCCTACCCGCCCGATGGTCGCCCGCGTCATGCGCCAGCGCCAGTAGCGGATATTGAAACGCTTTCGAAATCCGGATTTGACGCGGGCCATTTCTGCCGTTTGATTGCCATTGAACAGCCAAGCGGCTATAGCCGCGCCACCACCCTCTGTCTATCGGATCAGACCTTGAAAGCTATCATTCTCGCCGGCGGCATGGGCACACGCATTTCCGAAGAATCGCATCTGCGCCCCAAACCGATGATCGAGATCGGGGGCCGGCCGATCCTCTGGCATATCATGAAGATCTACAGCCATTACGGCATCAATGATTTCGTGATCTGCCTGGGTTACAAGGGCTATATGATCAAGGAGTATTTCTCCAATTACTTCCTGCACAATGCGGATGTGACGATCGACGCCGAGAAGAACGAGGTCACCTATCACAACCAGAAGGCCGAGCCCTGGCGGGTCACCATGGTGGATACCGGCGAGACCAGCATGACGGGCGGCCGGCTGAAGCGGGTCGCGCCCTTCCTGACGCCGGGCGAATCCTTCTGTTTCACCTATGGCGACGGCGTCGCTGATGTCGACATCGGCGCCCTCATCGCCTTCCACAAGAAGCATGGCAAGCATGCCACGCTGACGGGCGTGATCCCCCCCGGCCGTTATGGCTCCCTGTCCCTCGACGGCGAAAAAGTCACCCGTTTCATCGAAAAGCCTCCGGGCGACAATGCGCTGATCAATGGCGGCTTCTTCGTGCTGGAACCGGGCGTGGTCGATCTGATCGAGACGGACCAGACCTCCTGGGAAGGCGCACCGCTCGAAGCCTTGGCCGCCTCCGGCGAATTGATGGCCTATCGGCATTCGGGGTTCTGGCAGCCCATGGACACCTTGCGCGACAAGAACCATCTCGAACAATTGTGGGCACAAGGCAAGGCGCCCTGGAAGGTCTGGCCGTGATCGGGGCAGCTGCCGCAGGCGCATTGCCTTCACCGGGCTTCTGGCGGGGCAAGAAGGTGCTCCTGACTGGCCATACCGGCTTCAAGGGAAGCTGGATGGCCTTGTGGCTGCATCGGCTGGGGGCCGAGGTCACCGGCTTTGCGCTGCCGCCGGCCGCCGACCAGCCGCTGTTCGCCGCAGCCGGCGTGGACAGCGCGGTCCGCTCGATTCTGGGCGACCTGCGTGACGCCGAGGCCGTGCGCCAAGCAGTGAATGTGGCGCAGCCACAGATCGTGCTGCATCTCGCGGCCCAGGCATTGGTGCGACGCTCCCTCGCCGATCCGGTCGAGACCTTCGGGTCCAACGTGATGGGTACTGTCCATCTTCTCGACGCCCTGCGCTCTCGCCCCGGCCTCGCCTGTATCCTCGCGGTGACCTCGGACAAGGTCTACCTCAACCAGGAAGAAGGATCGGCCTTCCGCGAGGACGACAAGCTCGGCGGCAAGGACCCCTATTCTGCGTCCAAGGCGGCGGCCGAGATCGTCACCTATGCTTATGCCCGCTCTTTTTTCGACAAAGCGGGCGTGCCGGTTGCCACGGCGCGCGGCGGCAATGTCATCGGCGGCGGAGACCATTCGGCCGACCGGCTGGTTCCCGATATCGTACGTGCCGTGCGCAGCGGGAGGCCGCTCGAACTGCGCCATCCGGAAGCGACACGTCCCTGGCAGCATGTGCTGGACTGTGTGAACGGCTATCTCGTCTATGTCGAGCGGCTCGCCACCGTTGCCGATACGCCGCGCGCGCTCAATTTCGGCCCCGATCCGTCTCGCCCCCTGCCCGTCTCGGCAGTGGCGGACGCTGTCTTCCACGCCCTCGACCGCAAGTCGGACTGGCTGCACAAGCCGGTACCCGGTTCCATCGAGATGAAGGCCCTTACCGTCAACTCCGACCGCGCCCGCCACCTGCTCGGCTGGCAGGACAGGCTGGCCGGCCCAGCCAGCCTGGAATGGACCGCGCAATGGTATGCGGCCGAGGCCGCCGGCCAGGATATGCACGCCTTCACCCTCGACCAGATCTCCCGTTTCTCGACGCTTTGAGACCGCCGCCATGACCGATGCCAAGTCAACGCTTCCCCATTGCCGGTTCTGCGCCACGCCGCTGACGACGACCCTGTGCGACCTCGGTTCGATGCCGCTCGCCAATGACTATCGCCTGCCCGACGACAGCAATCCCGAGCGCAGCTTCCCGCTGCACGCACGCGTATGTCCGAGCTGCCTGCTGGTTCAGGTCGACGATTCCGTGCCGCCCGATGCCATCTTCTCCGACTATGCCTATTTCTCGTCCTATTCGGACAGTTGGGTCGCGCATGCCAAGCGCTATGCGGATGCGATGATCGAGCGTTTCAAGCTCGACGGCGCTTCGCTGGTTGTCGAGATCGCCTCCAATGACGGCTACCTCCTGCAGCACTTCAAGGCCGCGGGCGTGCCGGTGCTCGGTGTCGAACCGGCTGCCAACGTCGCCGAGACGGCCCGGGCCAAGGGCATCGACACCGAGGTGGCCTTTTTCGGGGTCGAAACCGCCAGGCGCCTGGTCGCCCAGGGCAAGCGCGCCGATCTGATGGCGGCCAACAATGTGCTCGCCCATGTCCCCGACATTCGCGATTTCGTCGGCGGCTTCGCCACCCTGCTCAAGCCCGAAGGCGTCGTCACCTTCGAATTCCCGCATGTGCTCAATCTGATCGAGAAGGTGCAGTTCGATACCATCTATCACGAGCACTTTTCCTATCTCTCGCTGGTGACGGTTGAAAAGGTTTTTGCCGCCGTCGGGCTCAAGGCCGTCGATGTGGAGGAATTGCCGACCCATGGCGGCTCGCTGCGCCTGTTCGCGGCGCCGGCAGCTTCCAGCCACCAACCTTCGGCGCGGCTCGATGCCCTGCGCGCCAAGGAGCACGCCGCCGGTCTCGACACCCTGGCAGGCTATGAAGGCTTTGCCGCCAAGGTCGCCGAGGTCAAGCGCAGCTTCCTCGCCTTCCTGGCCGAGGCCAAGGCCGCCGGCAAGACCATCGCCGCCTATGGCGCTGCCGCCAAGGGCAATACTTTCCTGAATTTCTGCGGCGTCGGCCCTGCCGATATCGTGGCGGTCTTCGATCGGTCCCTGGCCAAGCAGGGCCGCCTGCTACCCGGTAGCCAGATTCCGATCCTCTCGCCCGACAAGATCAGCGAGATTACGCCGGATTATCTGGTCATCCTGCCCTGGAACATCGCCGAAGAGGTGATGGAGCAGATGCGCCCCTTGATGCCCTCAGGCAGTTCCTTCGTGACGGCCGTGCCCAGCATCAGGCTCACACCGTGATCTTCAGCGAAACGCGGATCCCGGGTTGCTTCCTCATCAAGCCGGAGCCGCGGCGTGATGATCGCGGCTTCTTCGCCCGGACCTATTGCCCGGATGAGTTCGCCGCGGCCGGCATCACCTTCGCGCCGGTGCAGACCAATCTCTCGCGCAACGACAAGGCCTTCACGCTGCGCGGCATGCACTTCCAGGACCCGCCTCACGCCGAGGCCAAGCTCGTCCAGGTGGCACGGGGCGCGATCCATGATGTCGTGGTCGATTTGAGGCCGGATAGTCCAGCTTTCCGGCAATGGATCGGCGCGGAGCTGAGCGCCGACAACCTGCACCAGCTCTATATTCCCGAGGGCTGCGCCCATGGCTTCCTGACGCTCGAAGCCGGCACGGACGTCCTGTACGGCATGGGCCGCAAATATGTTCCCGGCTATTCCCGAGGCTATCGCTACGACGACGCGGCCTTCTCCATCGAGTGGCCTCACCCGCCGGCGGTGATCGCACCGGCGGATGAGGCCTGGCCGGCCTTCGGTACGTGAAAGGCTGTCAGCCGCGGGGCTTTCGCGGCTGACGGCACGCTATTTCGCCTCGAAACCAGGATGATAGGCCACGTTTCCATGCGGTGTGTCAGCCCCGAAGGGCAAGCACTGGAAATAGACCGGCGGCAGGCCGGGTAGGCAAAGCCCCACCTCGTTCTTGAAGCCGAAACGGCTGTAATAGGCCGGATCTCCCAGCACGACACAGCCTTCGGCCCTCAGCCGGCGAAGATCGGCTAGGCCTGCCTCGATCAAGGCTCGCCCGATGCCGCTCCTCTGGCAGTCCGGCCGCACTGATACTGGCCCCAGCCCGTACCAGTGCCGAAAAGCGCCGTCGATGGTGACGGGCGAGAAGGCGACATGGCCGACGATCTCGCCTGCTTTTTCCGCAACTAGCGACAAAGTCAGGGCTACCGCCGCCCGCAAGGCGTCGACGATCGCCGCCTCCGTCTGGCTGCTATGCGCCATTCCCTCGAAGGCCGCCTTCGTCACCGCGCGAATGATGCCGATATCGTCGGCACGTTCTGGTCGGATTTGCATGATTTGTCCTCTAAAGCGTTTTTCAGAAAAGCCGATGGGCTTGTTGATCAAGAAACCGCGTTGAAACAATGCGTTGGAGAAAAAGTGCCATTCGAAGAAATCGCACTTTTCTCTTGTTCAGCGATTGTCGGCCTGCGCGCGCACGCTCTCCCGCCCCCTGCGCGAAATGCGGTAAGGGCCGGAGGCATGCGACTCGATCAGTCTCTTGCGGTGAAGCTTGCAGAATGTCTCCAGCGTGCAGTCGGCCAGACGATGGCCGTCGCGCGTGAAGCAGTCGACATGGTGGATGCGGCCATTATCGCCGCGGTGATGACGGATATGGCCGCCCTGGGCCAGCACGTGCAGCACACGCTGCTCGCCCCGTGAAATGTTCATGATGGTAGAGCCTGTCGCAGAAACCATGACAAGCATCGCCCGGGCGCTCGGCTGATCCAGCCACAGCGCCTCGCAATGCTTTCTCATGTCTCGTCAAATCGAGACGATCAGCGGTTTCCCACAAGCTCTGACATAAAACCTTCCGCTCAAATCAGCAGGTGGCCATCGCATAGTTCGGCATTGGCCCGGTGTCAATCCGACCCAGTCATCAGGGCCTGCCGAGGGTCACAAGCCTCAGGTACACAAATCCTGGTGCACCTTGCAGGCGCCGTTCTTGTCCGCGCACGCCGCGAGTGCGCCATCCCTCGCCTCGGCCAGGCTGCGTCCGCGCGCGGCGGCATAGCGATGGCGCTCACCAACGGCAACCGCCCCGCAATGCGGCGCCCGATTGTGGGCGCTGGCAGTCCGGCCGATACGCCGATCATCCCAGTCATTGTAAACGAGCACGGCAAGAGCGCAGTCATCTCCCGCACCGTCCTTCTGCCCGATGGCATTGCGACAATGGCGGAGCGCCGTTTCGCGCGCCTCCTCACGTGTCGCCGCTCCCCAGAAGATGCCATCCTTGCCTGTCGAGGGTGAATAGGCGATTGCCCCCCAGACGGCGCGGTCGGCAGTGGTCTGCGGATCGGGTTGCACAGCCCCGTAGGTCGTGTCCCTGTTTTCGCCGGCACCGGCCGGCAAGCTCATCGCGGCCAGCGTGACACCGATAAAGAAAGCCCTGCGCATTGTCTGTCCCCGCCGAAAGCCCGGTCGCGTCCCGCCGATCCGGTGGCTTTACGCAAGGATATGCATATAGAATTCAGGCTTTGACAAGAGGTCATCCCGGCTGAAGGGACGTTGACACTATAGCGACCTCAAAACCGGTGATTTCGCATCCTTGTTGGGGCCGATTTCCCCCGGCCGCAATTTACGGAGGTCGATCGAGGCGAGAGTGTGAAACGAGCGTCGCTATGGAACCCGCGCGCCTCGGCGTGCATTTCATCTATGAATTCAATGTTCAGGAAGACTCGAATGCCCCAGTTCGTCATCATGAAACGTCGCGGCGCTCACGTCGTACCGCTGCCGGAAGCGCCGACTTTCGACGATCTCGTCGAGGCCGAGATTTGGGCGGCCACCTATCTGGAAGGCGATCCAACCTTGTTCGACAAAAGCCTGGATTCGATCGAAGTGCACAGACAGGACCTGCAACCGGCGACACGCAAGGCAGCAGCAGGCCGAGGCTAAACACAAATCGCGCTTGCAGGACGACAACGCTAAACGATTGAATCATTGGTGGGCGGTGACGGGCTCGAACCGCCGACCCTCTCGGTGTAAACGAGATGCTCTACCAACTGAGCTAACCGCCCCCAGTCGCGGGGAACCACACAGGGCCTCTGTCTATTGTGCTTGCGCGCGCTTCGCAAGGCAAAAGAAAGTGGCCGTGCCTTTGTGAGGCACGGCCACTCCCAGATCATTTCAGTGTCAGTGGGCGACGACGGCGTTGGCGTCATCGCCGGCTTTGGCCGGCGGCGGCGCGTTCTTGTCCTCGTCCCAGGTGATGGGCTCGGGCATGCGCACCAGCGCCCTGCGCAGAACCTCTTCCATCCTGGAAACCGGCACCAGTTCGAGGCCGTTTTTCACATTATCAGGAAGTTCTGCCAAATCCTTGGCATTCTCTTCCGGAATCAGCACGGTCTTGATGCCAGCCCGCAGCGCAGCGAGCAGCTTCTCCTTCAGGCCACCGATCGGCAGCACGCGGCCGCGCAGAGTGACCTCACCGGTCATGGCGACATCGCGGCGAACCGGGATGCCCGTCATCACCGACACCATGGCAGTTGCCATGGCGATGCCGGCAGAAGGGCCATCCTTGGGCGTTGCGCCTTCGGGCAGATGCACATGCACGTCGCGCTTGTCGAACAGCGGCGGCTCGATGCCGTAATCGATGGCACGCGAACGCACATAGGAGGCTGCCGCGGAGATCGACTCGCGCATGACGTCCTTCAGATTGCCCGTCACGATCATCTTGCCCTTGCCAGGCATCATCACCGCTTCGATGGTCAGAAGCACGCCGCCGACCTCTGTCCAGGCCAGACCCGTGACCGCACCGACCTGATCCTCGAGTTCGGCCTGGCCGTAGCGATAGCGCGGCGCACCGAGATACTCTTCGAGCACCGTGTTGGTCACCTTCACGCTCTTCTTCTTGGACATCAGAATGTCCTTGACGGCCTTGCGGGTCAGGTTCGAGATCTCACGCTCGAGGTTACGCACCCCGGCTTCCTGCGTGTAGCGGCGTACCAGGTTGAGTAGCGCTTCGTCATCGATCGAAAACTCGCGCGCCTTCAGACCATGCTTCTGCACGGAGGAAAGGATGAGATGCTTGCGGGCAATCTCGACCTTCTCGTCTTCCGTATAACCGGCGAGACGGATGATCTCCATGCGATCCAGCAACGCCGGCGGGATGTTGAGCGTGTTCGCCGTGGTCACGAACATCACATTCGACAGGTCATAATCGACCTCGAGGTAATGATCGTTGAACGTCGAGTTCTGCTCGGGATCCAGCACCTCCAGCAGAGCCGAAGACGGATCGCCGCGGAAATCCTGGCCCATCTTGTCGATTTCATCGAGCAGGAAGAGCGGATTCTGCTTCTTGGCCTTGCGCATCGACTGGACGACCTTACCGGGCATCGAGCCGATATAGGTGCGCCGATGGCCACGGATCTCGGCCTCGTCCCTGACGCCGCCGAGCGACATGCGCACATATTCGCGGCCGGTCGCCTTCGCGATCGAACGGGCGAGCGAGGTCTTGCCGACACCCGGCGGACCGACGAGGCACAGGATCGGGCCGGTCAACTTGTTGGCACGCTGCTGCACCGCCAGATACTCGATGATGCGCTCCTTGACCTTCTCCAGGCCATGGTGATCGGCATCGAGAATCTCCTGGGCATGCGGCAGATCCTTCTTGATCCGGGACTTGTCGCCCCAGGGCAAGGAAATCAGCCAATCCAGATAGTTGCGCACGACGGTGGCCTCGGCCGACATCGGCGACATCTGGCGCAGCTTCTTCATTTCGGCTTGCGCTTTATCGCGGGCCTCCTTGGAGAGCTTGGTGTCCTTGATCTTCTGCTCGAGTTCGCCGAGTTCGTCCTTGCCTTCCTCGTCGCCCAGTTCCTTCTGGATCGCCTTCATCTGCTCGTTGAGATAGTATTCGCGCTGGGTCTTCTCCATCTGCCGCTTGACGCGGGTACGGATGCGCTTCTCGACCTGCAGAACGGAAATCTCGCTCTCCATCAGGGCGAGCACCTTTTCCAGGCGCGCAGAGATCGACAGGATCTCCAGCACTTCCTGCTTGTCGGCAATCTTCACCGCAAGATGCGCCGCGATGGTATCGGCCAGCTTGGAATAGTCCTCGATCTGGGTGACCGTGGCCACGACTTCCGGCGACACTTTCTTGTTGAGCTTCACATAGCTCTCGAATTCGGCGACCACGGAACGGGCGAGCGCCTCGGCTTCGATCTTCTCTCCGCTGCCATCGCCCAGGACTTCGGCTTCGGCCTGGTAGAAATCATCATGCCCGGAGTAGGAGAGCACGCGCGCGCGATCGACACCCTCGACCAGCACCTTCACCGTGCCGTCGGGCAGCTTCAGCAATTGCAGCACGGTAGCCAGCGTGCCGAGCTTATAGATTGCCTCCGGCGCCGGATCATCCTCGGCGGCGTTCAACTGCGTCGCCAGCAGAATGTGGCGATCGGTCCGCATGACTTCTTCCAGCGCCCGAATCGACTTTTCGCGGCCGACGAAGAGCGGCACGATCATATGCGGGAACACGACGATGTCGCGCAACGGCAATACCGGGAACGTATCGACGGTGCCGGCCGGCAACGGAGGACGCTGTTTATTCGTTGTCATTGCATATCCTTTCCTGCGCCGTACCACGCTGCAATAGCCGTGCCAGCGGCGCTATCCTCCTGGCCAACATGAAGAGCGACCCGGAGGTATTCCCAACTGCCCCGGCTGGGCACAGTTGCTTCGATAAGGGTTAGGTGGAGAGCACCAAGCACAGTGTCAAGCCGGCCAATCCCGGTAAATTGCGCTGTCTCGATTTTCCTTCTCGCACCTGCGAACCTCACTGTAATTTTCTGCCCGATCGACTTTGGATTGATTGCGGGGAGCTACGAGCTATCCTTGAAATGACGTCCCGAAAAGCTTCGACAATCCTTTAAATCGCGTAATTTTCTACGGAAACCAGCTCGAATCGAGCTGGTCCCTCCTGGCCCCACGATACCCCCCTCCGACGTCCAGCGCAATCAACGGCCGATGCGGCGAATGGTCGACCTTCACCAGATCGAGCCATGCATTTCAACATGACTGCAGGCAGGCACCGACATGACAATGCCGGCCCACAGGCCGGCATTGCAGTGCAAGCGTTGTTCCTGCCGGCATCAGCCGGTGGAGGAAACCTCCTGCTTTTCAGAATAGATGAAGAGCGGCTTAGCCTGTCCGTCAACGACCTCCTTGGAGATCACCACTTCCTCGACACCGTCGAGGCCCGGCAGCTCGAACATGGTGTCGAGCAGGATGCCCTCCATGATCGATCGCAGGCCGCGCGCACCGGTTTTGCGCTCGATCGCCTTCTTGGCAATCGATGACAAGGCCTCCTCCTGGAAGGTCAGATCGATGCCCTCCATCTCGAACAGGCGCTGATACTGCTTCACCAGCGCGTTCTTGGGCTCGGTCAGGATCTTGATCAGCGCCGGCTCGTCGAGGTCTTCCAGTGTCGCAATGACAGGCAGACGCCCGACGAATTCCGGGATCAAGCCGAATTTCAAGAGATCCTCGGGCTCGACCTCGCGGAAGATCTCGCCGGTCCGCCGGTCCTCCGGTGTCACCACGCGAGCACTGAAGCCGATCGAAGTGCCCTTGCCGCGGCTCGAGATGATCTTTTCGAGGCCCGAGAAGGCACCGCCGCAGATGAAGAGAATATTGGTGGTATCGACCTGCAGGAACTCCTGCTGGGGATGCTTGCGTCCACCCTGGGGCGGAACGCTGGCCACCGTGCCTTCCATGATCTTCAGCAAGGCCTGCTGCACGCCCTCGCCCGAAACGTCACGGGTAATCGAGGGGTTGTCGGACTTACGGCTGATCTTATCGACCTCGTCGATATAGACGATGCCGCGCTGGGCGCGCTCGACATTGTAGTCGGCCGCCTGCAGGAGCTTGAGGATGATGTTCTCGACATCCTCGCCGACATAGCCGGCTTCCGTCAGGGTGGTGGCATCGGCCATGGTGAAGGGCACGTCGATGATGCGGGCCATGGTCTGGGCAAGCAGTGTCTTGCCCGAGCCGGTCGGCCCGATCATCAGGATGTTCGACTTCGCCAATTCGACATCGCTGTGCTTGGTAGCATGGTTGAGGCGCTTGTAGTGATTGTGCACGGCCACGGAGAGCACGCGCTTGGCCTGCATCTGACCGATCACATAATCGTCGAGCACCTTGCAGATCTCACGCGGGGTCGGTACCCCATCGCGCGACTTCACCAATGAGGATTTGTTCTCCTCACGGATAATGTCCATGCACAGCTCGACACATTCATCGCAGATGAACACTGTCGGGCCGGCGATGAGCTTGCGAACTTCGTGCTGGCTCTTGCCGCAGAACGAGCAGTAGAGCGTGTTCTTGGTATCGCTGCCGGCCTTGGTCATGGCATCCCCCTTTCGGGCTCTCTCGGCGGAACGGACATTCCGCGTAATCCCACGGGAACCCCCGTGGCTGTAAACACAATCCTGCAGGCGTACCTGCATCGACAAGTTTCGTATTGCAAGGGTTATGCCAAGTGGCGTTCGCCCCTGCAATCTTTGATGACACTGCATCCAGCAGGTTCAATGCTGGAATCTAGCGCCCTTCACGTCAACAGATCATTACCGATATCCATCGCAATGAACTGTGGCGAAACTCGTGCAGGTCGCCTCCTGCAACGTCATATCAGGCCTTGGCAGCGCCCTCATCGGGGCGCTTCTCGCTGACATGGTCGACGATACCGAAAGCTTTCGCCTGCTCGGCTTCCATGAAATTGTCACGCTCGAGAGCGTCCTGGATCGTCTTGATGTCCTGGCCGGTGTGCTTGACGTAGATCTCGTTCAGGCGCTGCTTCACCCGGCGGGTCTCCTCGGCATGGATGAGGATGTCGGTCGCCTGGCCCTGATAGCCGCCCGAAGGCTGATGCACCATGATCCGGGCGTTGGGCAAGGCGAAGCGCAGATCCTTCTCGCCGGCGGCAAGCAGGAGCGATCCCATCGATGCGGCCTGGCCGACGCAAAGCGTGGAAACCGGCGAGCGAATGAACTGCATGGTGTCGTAGATCGACAGGCCTGCCGTCACCACCCCGCCCGGCGAGTTGATGTACATTGCGATTTCCTTCTTGGGATTCTCTCCCTCGAGGAACAGCAACTGGGCCACCACGATGGAGGCCATGTAGTCCTCCACCGGGCCGGTCAGGAAGATGATGCGCTCGCGCATCAGGCGCGAATAGATGTCCCAGGCACGCTCGCCGCGATTGGTGCTCTCGACCACGGTCGGTATGAGGTTGTTGGTATAGAAGTCGATCGGATCTCGCATCAAATCTCTCCAGCAAGCGAATCTCGGCAGTCCATGTTCCCGTCAGGGCAGGGATCGCGAGCCTGTTTGTCAAGTGAACCTTCCCGCCCCCCGCTGGGACATGAAGGCGCGACGGGTGTCGAGGGTGGCTTGCCTGAGCAGAAACGGGCCCTCCCGTCGCAAATGTGTCGTCAAGTCTCGTCCTGCAAGTCCCCTCTCCGCCTTTTGCGAAAACCGAGGGCATTCGAGAACGACAATGGCCGGGGCAGGCCCGGCCATTGCATATCCGTTTCGACGAACCACGACGGCTCGGCGCAGCCTCACTCGGCAGACTTGGCAGCCTTGGCCTTCTTGGCCTTGGCCGGCTTGTCCTCTGTCGCGGCGGGAGCAGCCTGCTCGTCGTCTTCCTTGAACAATTCCTCCTTGGAGACCTTGTCCTCGGTGACGTCGGCGAGCGAGAGGATATGGTCGACGACCTTGTCCTCGAAGATCGGGGCACGCAGCTCGGCAATCGCCTGCGGGTTCTTGGTATAGAACTCCCAGATCTGGCGCTCCTGGCCCGGGAACTGGCGGGCCCGCTCGATCACGGCGCGGGTCGCCTCTTCCTCGGTCACCTGGATCTTGTTGCTCTCGCCGATCTCGGCCAGAACGAGGCCAAGGCGCACGCGGCGGGCCGCGATCTTGCGATAATCTTCCTTGGCAGCCTCTTCGGTGGTGTTCTCCTGCTCGAAGGTGCGGCCGGTCTGCTGCATCTCGCGCTCGACCTGCAGCCAGACATTGTCGAACTCCTGCTGGAACAGGGTCGGCGGCAGATCGAAGGAATATTTCGCATCCAGCGCATCGAGGAGCTGGCGCTTCACCTTGCTGCGCGAGACGTTGTTGTACTCGCCCTCGATCGAGCTCTTGATCACTTCCTTGAGCTTGTCGAGCGATTCAAGGCCGACGGACTTGGCAAGTTCGTCGTCGACGACCAGGTCGCCCGCAGCCTGCACCGCCTTGACCTTGACGTCGAAGGTGGCGTCCTTGCCGGCCAGCGTGTCGGAGGCATAGTTGGTGGGGAACTTGACCTCGATGGTCTTTTCCTGGCCGGCGGTGACGCCGATCAGCTGATCCTCGAAGCCGGGAATGAAGGTGTTGGAGCCGAGGTCGACGGAAATGTCCTCGCCCTTGCCGCCCTCGAACTCGACGCCGTCGATCTTGCCGACGAAATCGACGATCACGCGGTCGTGGGTCTCGGCCTTCGACTTGGCCTTCTTGTCGGCATAGGTCACGTTGCGGCGCGCCAGATCCTCGAGGCGCGACTGCACCTCCTCGTCGGCGACTTCGGCCACCGGCTTGACGATCTTGATGCCGGAGATGTCGCCGACCTCGAAGGTCGGCAGCACTTCCACAGCGACGGTCCAGGCGAGATCGGCCTTGCCGTCCAGCACCTGCGTCACGCCTTCATCGTCGGCACCGAAATCGAGCTTGGGTTCCATGGCCAGCTTGATCTGGTTCTCATCCACGATCTTGCGATTGGCTTCGCCAACGAAATTGTTGACGACATCGGCAGTCACCGAGCGGCCGTAGAGACGACGCAGATGCGCCACCGGCACCTTGCCCGGACGAAAGCCGTTGACACGGACCTTGCCCTTCATGTCTTCCAACTGGGCGTCGGTGCGCGTGGCGATATCGGCCGCCGGCACCACCACTTTGAATTCCCGTTTCAGGCCATCGGCCAGGGTTTGGGTCACCTGCATATTCTTGTCCCGAATCCGTGAGTTCGTAGCCGCCCTGTTTCAAGGCCATCAAGGCCGGTCGTGGTGCGGGCGGAGGGGCTCGAACCCCCACGACTTTCATCACTGGAACCTAAATCCAGCGCGTCTACCAGTTCCGCCACGCCCGCAAATAGGGCTCCCTATCGCGGAACTTGCATTCCGCGAAACGAGTGGCGCCATATAGCATGTCATGAAATTGATGCAGCAAAAAAATGCCGTCCCCTGCATGATATTTGGAGTCCGGGATTCGCAGGCGGCGGCGATGTCCAGCCGTAAGGCCATTGCCGGAGCCCGAACGGCCGCCCCGGCAGGCGGGAATCCACCCTTATCCAGCCCAGAAGGACCCACCGATGACCGGCAGCCTCAATCGGCGCCAGCTCCTTGCCGGGCTCGGTGTCAGCCTGACCAGTCTTGCTCTCGCCCGCCCCACGGCGGCGGCCTCGGGATTGACCTTGACGGCGGCTGCAGGCGAACTCGCCTTGCCGGGCGGCGCGAGACCGACCCGGACGCAATGTTTCGATGCCTCGACCCCGGGGCCCCTTCTGCGCGTGAAACGCAACCAGGCCGTGACCGTGCGCTTCGCCAACCGTCTCGAAGCCCCTTCGACAATCCACTGGCATGGCATACGCCTCGCCAACGCCATGGACGGCGTCCCTGCGCTGACGCAACAGGCGGTGAAGCCGGGTGACGGTTTCGACTATGCGTTCACGCCGCCGGATGCCGGTACCTTCTGGTACCATCCGCCCGCTTTCGGGCCGTCCCTGTCCCAATGCGAGGCCGGGCTCTATGGCGTTCTCGTCGTCGATGAAGACGAACCTCCCAAGGTCGACCGTGATCTGATTCTCGTCATCGACGACTGGCATATCGGCCCCGACGGGCAGATCCTGCCGGCAACGCACAGCGCCGGTGGCAAGTCCATCATCACGGTGAATTCGAAAGCGGCCGAAACGATCAGCCTTGCTCCCAATGAGAGGCTGCGCCTGCGCATCGTCAACGTCGCCATGACGCGCATCGCCAAACTGGCTCTGGCCGGCTTTGGGGCTAGTATCATCGCCATCGACGGCCACCCCGTCGACACGCCCTTTGCTCCCAATCACGGCCGGATCGATCTGCCGCCCGGTGGTCGTGTCGATATTGCGGTCGACGGCACGCTTGCAGCGGGGAGCGAGGCCGGCATCGCGCTCGACCATGACGGTGAAGTCGTCGTTCTCGCCCACCTCGCAGCGAGCGGCGCGGCGCCGCTTCGTCCGGCTCCCTTGCCCCCCTTGACGCTCCCACGTCCCGATCTGCCCGCTGCCTTGGCCCTGCAGAAGGCCAAGCGCGTTGCCGTGCCCCTGCCCGGCCGTGCCGGCGGCCAGGTTCTGCCAGACAGGCCTTTGTTCTCGGTCAAGCGCGGCAGCCTCGTCGATCTGGCACTCTCGAACAAGACGCGCGTCGACCAGGTCGTGCATGTGCACGGCCACGCCATGCGCGTCCTGCATCCCTTTGACGATGAGTGGCAGCCCTATTGGGTCGACACGGTCGCGATCGGCCCGGGAGAGACCGTCCATACGGTGTTCCTGGCGGACAATTCCGGCAAATGGCTTCTGCAGGGCCGCCCCTGCGGCCCTGCCCAGGAGGCTCTCGTGACCTGGTTCGAAGTGATCTGAACTCTGGCACCCGCGTCTGGTCATGGTGCAGGGGGCTCCTGACGACCCCTCCCGACGCTTTCGTCGCGGTTCATGTCGGCCAGCGCATCGCGCATCGATGCACTGGAGATGCCGAAGAATCCGCCATAGGGAATCTTCAGGTCGACGATGACGAACATGACGCTCGATACACAAACGACGCCAATGGCGAGCACGACCTTGCTCAACAGCCGGTGCGCGATCTGCAGGCCGAAGCTGAGAAAGACGAGCGCCAGCCAGAAGGCGATGATCAGAGTGAAGAATACGCCGGACGGGGCGTGCGTATCCTCGATGACAGCCCAGCGTCCCGTCAGCGCTGCGCGGTAGTCGAGTTGGCATCGCGCGGCGATGTTCTTGCTGACGCTGTCCGTGGGTTCGAAGGAATCGATCGCCAGACCGATCTGGTTCATTACGCCGGCAAGAACCTTATCCTCCCCTCTGAGCGGCATGTCCTTGGTATCGAGCATGGTCTTGACCTGCGGCGCCGGCTCATCGGGCCAGGTGCTGGCGATCACCGCGGCAGTGTAGCGATGCAGCAGTTGCCGCGCCGGTTCCATCCGCGGAGAGAGGTCGCGCAGGCATTGATCGAGACTCGCCAAATGCGCCGCATAGGTCGAGCGGTCCTTGCTGGCCGCATCGAAATTGGCTCGGGAGGTGGAGAGTTGCAAACTCAGGATCAGGGCAGCGAAGGACACCAGCAGGCCCGTCACCAGCCGCACCGTCTCCATATTCTCCTTAGAGAGATGCTCCTCATGCAGACGTTTCCGCAGGATCACCCCGCCGATGGCGCTCAAGCTGAAAAGCACCAGGAAACTCAGTCCGTAGATTTCTTCCATGCCCGGGAACCGCCATGTTTTTCTTGTCTCGGCAGTATCGCTCAGCGTGCGTGACCTGGGTGTCACACCGAAATCGGAACCTGCGATCTCCTGCTGCAGGTCGCTTTACCGGAACACGCGCCTCACCAAGCAAAGAACCAGTCGCTCCGATACAATCAGACCCGGACCCCTTCACGACAGGGCGGCGAGTGCCTTGGGCAGCATCGCCGGCAGATCGTCGGCGGTGAGGCCCGGCCCGAACAGATTGGCCGCTTCCCCATGCAGCCAGACCCCGGCGCTGGCGGCTTCGAAGGCTGGCATCGATTGGGCGAGCAGCCCGCCGATCAGGCCCGAGAGCACGTCGCCGGAGCCCGCCGTCGCCAGGGTCGGCGGCGCATTGGCGTTGATGGCGGCCCGTCCGTCGGGCGCCGCAATCACGGTGTCGGCCCCCTTCAGCACGATCACCGCGCCGGTTGCCTCGGCGGCCGCGCGGGCCCGGTCGAGCTTGGCCGCATGTTTTCCGGCGATGTCGTCGAAGACGCGCGCGAACTCACCCTCATGCGGCGTGAGAACGACCGGCCCGAGCGCGGCCCGCAGCGTGGCGATGAAGTGAATGCGCTCGGCGGCAAAGGCGGAGAGTGCCCCGGCATCGATCAGCACGGAACGCGAGGAGGTAAGCACCATGTCGACCTTGGCGCGGGTCTCCTCGTCCGGCGGCAGCGCCGGTCCCACCACGAAAGCATTGCGCCTGATATCCTCCAGCATGATGGCGAGGCCTTCCGGGCCATCGCAGCGCCGCACCATGATGGCATCGAGCGAGGCGGCATGGATGCCGAGGGCCTCGGAAGGGCTGGCGACCGTGACGAGCCCCGCGCCGGCGCGCAATCCAGCCTTGGCCGCCAGGCGTGCCGCCCCCGTCCCTTCGATGCCGGCGGACAGGACGACGAGGTGCCCCCGCGCATATTTATGCCCCGCCGGTTCGAGACGCGGGAAACAGGGCTGCCACAAAGCGGGCTTGTTGACGAACGTCCGGGGCCGGATGGTTGCCAACACGTCGTCCGCAATGCCGATATCCGCAACCCGAATGGCGCCGCAATGCAGTTTGCCCGGCAGGAGCAGGTGCCCAGGCTTGCGCCGGAAGAAGGTCACGGTCTCGCGCGCCTTGACGGCCACGCCGCGGATCTGGCCGGTTGCGCCATCGATGCCGGACGGCAGGTCCACTGCAATGACCTGCAGGCCAGAGGCATTGATACGCTCGACCAGCGTAGCGAGCGGGCCGCCTATGTCGCGAGAGAGCCCGGCGCCGAGCAACGCGTCGATGATGATTCCTTCCCTGGGAAGCGACAATGTCAGGGCATCTTCGACGGGCTGTCCCCATTTCTCCGCGGCATAGGCGACTTCTCCCCCCAGCATCGACACAGGTCCCAGCAGGCCGAGTCTGACCCGATAGCCTCTTTCGCGCAGGATGCGGGCGGCAACGAAACCATCGCCTCCATTCAGGCCCGTGCCGCACAAAACCAGGATCGGTGTGTTGAAAGGATGCCTTGCCGCAGCGTCGGCCACCGCTCGCCCGGCCCGTTCCAGCAACTGGTCGGCGGTCATGGCCTCGGCAATGGCGAGGCGATCAGCATCGGCCATTTCGGACGGGGTCAGCAACTCGATCAAGACATCCTCCAAACCTTCACCGACATGCGCTACCTCGTCGCATTCGGTGGAAAAAATGCGATCGCCGCCGCCGTGTGCCGAAAATTACCCTCTTAGGCCGCATATTTTATTGGCAGGCCGCCGAAAAATTGTGCAGTCTTTCGGTACCGCTTGCCCATTTTTCAGCACCTAACGCCTCAACACCTTGAAGATAAAAGAAAATTTTCCTGTTGGCGGTTTGGCATGCGACCTGCTACCAGCAAGAAGGTTTCTGCGCACTATGTGCTGAAATCGAGGAGACCCCATGAAGAAAATTGAAGCCATCATCAAGCCCTTCAAGTTGGACGAGGTGAAGGAAGCGCTGCAGGAGGTCGGCCTGCAGGGCATTACGGTGACGGAAGCAAAGGGATTCGGGCGGCAGAAAGGCCACACCGAACTCTATCGCGGCGCCGAATATGTCGTCGATTTTCTTCCGAAGGTGAAGATCGAGGTTGTGGTGCCGGACGAGCGTGTCGAGCGCGCCATCGACGCCATCCGCAAGGCCGCCCAGACGGGTCGGATCGGCGATGGCAAGATCTTCGTCCTCAACATCGAAGAAGCCATCCGCATCCGTACCGGCGAGAGCGGCCTCGACGCCATCTAGAGCAAAGCGCGTTCGTGACTGAACGCTTGTTTGCTCTAACTCTTTGTTTCGACGCGTCTTTGCAATTTCAGGTGATTCCGTCCAATCGCAAAACGCTCTGGCAATCAGCGAGCCCAGCTCGCGCCTCAAAAAGATTGTGCCCAAACGAACGAAAGGTTTGCACACGATGAAGACCGCCAAGGATGTCCTGAAGGCGATCAAGGACAACGACGTCAAATATGTCGACTTCCGCTTCACCGACCCGCGTGGCAAGTGGCAGCACGTGACCTTCGACGTATCCCTGGTGGATGAGGAGATCTTCACGGAAGGCACGATGTTCGACGGTTCCTCGATCGCCGGCTGGAAAGCGATCAATGAATCCGACATGTGCCTGATGCCTGACCCCACCACCGCCACCATGGATCCCTTCTTCTCCGCAGCGACGATGTCGATCACCTGCGACGTGGTCGAGCCGTCCACGGGCGAAGGCTACAGCCGCGATCCGCGCGGCATCGCCAAGCGCGCCGAAGCCTATCTGAAGTCGACCGGCATCGGCGACGTCGCCTATTTCGGCCCGGAAGCCGAATTCTTCGTGTTCGACGACGTCCGCTTCAAGGCCGATCCCTACAACACCGGCTTCAAGCTCGACTCGACCGAACTGCCGACGAATTTCGACACCGAATATGAGGGCGGCAATCTCGGCCACCGCATCAACACCAAGGGCGGCTACTTCCCGGTTCCCCCGCTCGATTCGGCGCAGGACATGCGCTCGGAAATGCTGGCTGCCATGCAGCAGATGGGCGTCGTGGTCGAGAAGCATCACCACGAGGTCGCGTCCGCCCAGCATGAGCTCGGCATGAAGTTCGGCACGCTGGTGACGATGGCCGACCACCTGCAGATCTACAAATACGCCATCCACAACGTCGCCCACACCTATGGCAAGACGGCGACCTTCATGCCCAAGCCCGTCTTCGGCGACAATGGCTCGGGCATGCATGTGCACCAGTCGATCTGGAAGGACGGCAAGCCGGTGTTCGCCGGCAACAAATATGCCGACCTCTCCGAGACCTGCCTCCATTACATCGGCGGCATCATCAAGCACGCCAAGTCGCTGAACGCCTTCACCAACCCGGCGACCAATTCCTACAAGCGCCTGGTCCCCGGCTACGAGGCGCCGGTGCTGCTGGCCTATTCGGCCCGCAACCGCTCGGCCTCCTGCCGCATTCCATACACCACCAACCCGAAGGCCAAGCGCGTCGAGGTTCGCTTCCCCGATCCGGCCGCGAACCCCTATCTCGCCTTCGCCGCCCTGTTCATGGCCGGCATGGACGGCATTCTCAACAAGATCGATCCGGGCCCGGCGATGGACAAGGACCTCTATGATCTGCCGCCCAAGGAGCTCAAGAAGATCCCGACCGTCTGCGGCTCGCTGCGCGAAGCCCTTTCCGCCCTCGACAAGGACCGCGAATACCTCAAGAAGGGCGGCGTGTTCACCGACGACTTCATCAACAGCTTCATCGAACTGAAGATGCAGGAAGTGATGCGCTTCGAGATGACGCCGCATCCGGTCGAATTCGAGATGTACTACTCGGTCTAAGAACTCAAAAACCATCCAGAGAGAACCGAGCGAGGGCCGGTGCAGCAATGCACCGGCCTTTCTTTTTTCGGCCTTGATGGCGGACATGAGCGGATGCCGCTCCGCCGTTGCCGGCAGCGAGAGGATTCAGACCTGCCAGGGGGACCTTCTGCAGGCGACCTGCGTTAGAGGGTTGGATCGAGGAACCGATCACTGCCCGACACCTATCGGAGGACAGCATGGAGCATCCCTACACCTTCGGTATCGAGGAGGAGTATTTCGTGTTCCAGCGCCAGACAGGCGCCGTCCAGGAAACCATGTCGCCCCAGTTCTTCGACGAGGCCCGGCAAGCACTGGGCAAGCACGTCACCCGCGAATTGCTGCAATCGCAGATCGAGATCGCCACGACGCCCTGCCGCAACATGCATGATGCCAGGCTGCAATTGGTGGGGTGCCGCCAGGCTTTGCAGGATCTCGCCTTCAAGCACGATCTCGGCATCCTGGCGGCGGGCACCCACCCTTCTGCCGAATGGTCCGAGCAGCACCCCACCCAGGCCTCGCGCTATGGCAAGGTGGCGCGTGACCTGCAGATGCTCGCGCGCCGCAAGATGATCTGCGGGATGCATGTGCATGTGGAGGTTCCCCAGGACCTGTCTCGGGTGGACCTCATGGGGCGCGCGCTACCCTACCTGCCGCTGCTGCTGGCGCTTTCCACCTCCTCGCCCTTTTGGCAGTCGCACCGGACCGGCCTGATGGGCTACCGTCAGAACATCTATGCCGAGTTGCCCCGCTCGGGCCTGCCCGACCTCTTCCAGAGCGAAGAAGACTATCAGACCTATGTCGACACGCTGATCAGCAATCGCATCATCGACGACGCCAGTTTCCTGTGGTGGGCAATAAGGCCCTCCGGCCATCTGCCCACACTGGAACTGCGGATCACCGATGTCTGCACCAATGTGGAAGACGCTCTCGCCATCGCCGCGCTCTATCGCAGCCTGGTGCGGCATCTCGCCCGCAAGCCGGACCTCAATCGCGGCCTGACGTCACCTGGGCGAGCCATCGTCGAAGAAAACAAATGGCGGGCGCAACGCTATGGCATTCACGGCTCGATCATTGATCTCAATAGCGGACAGGCGAGAAGCGCCGCCAATATGCTGACGGAACTGCTTGATCTCGTCTGGGAAGATGCCGAACTGCTCGGTTGCAGCGAAGAGCTGGCAACAGCACAGATGATTCTGCGCAACGGCACCAGCGCCGATGGACAATTGGCCGTCTATGAAGAGCGCATCGCTGCCGGCGCGACGGCTGACGAAGCCATCCACGCCGTGGTCGATTGGCTCGCCAACAAGACTGCAGCGCCGCTCGCCGCGGGCCTCGCAGCCGGCGGCTGACTGGCCGGTTGCGTTTCGATCCGCTTCTGCTAGGTCAAGAAGATGAGCGGTCTCCGGGCTTTGCGGCCCGGCTGACCGCCGCGTTCGAGCGTGATACGGGGGAGGCCATGACTGTCACCATAGACGGACGACGTATGACGGGTGCCAAGGTCGTCCGTGTCGCGCGCTCCCAGAAGGCAGGCCGGTTCGAGAAGGCCGGCATCGAGGCCAAGGCCCGCGCCGCGGTGGGTACTGCACGCGACTATATCGACGCCAACTGGCTGAACGACCAGGCCCCGCTGATGTACGCCTTCAACACCGGCGTCGGCCTGTTCAAGGAAGTGCGCATCCCCATCGCCAACATGGCGCATTACCAGGACCAGACCATTCGCGCCCATGCCACCGGCATCGGAGAGCCCTTCGCGCGCGAGATCGTGCGGGCCACCATGCTGCTGCGCGCCAATGCCTTTGCCTCCGCCTATTCGGGTGCGACACTGCCGCTGATGGATCGTCTGGTCGGCTTCCTCAATGCCGGCCTGCATCCGGTGATCCCTTCCAAGGGTTCGGTTGGCGCCTCTGGCGACCTCGCCCCCCTCGCCTATCTCGCTGGCGCCATTCGCGGCTTCGAGGACGTCCAGGTCGAATATAAGGGCAAGATCTATCCAGCGCCGGAAGCCGCGCGCCGGGCCGGCTTCGAACCCGAATACAAGATGGGGGCCAAGGAAGCCTCGGCCATCATCAATGGCTCCACCGTGTCGCTGGCCATCGCGGCCCTCGCCCAGGAGGATGCCAAGCGTATCCTCAAACATGCCGACATCGCGCTTGCCTTGACGCTGGAGGCCCTGCGCGGCGAGTTGGTGGCCTTTGATCCGCGCGTACACGCAGCACGCCCGCATCGCGGCCAGGCACGCACCGCCCGTAACCTCCTGCGCATCGCCGGCGATTCCAAGCGTTGTTCGGAAGGCGCCCGCGCCATCCTGTACCCCGACGAGACGCGCGATCCAGCCAAGCCCGTGCCGCCGCGCGTGCAGGA
Organism: Labrys sp. F242; assembly: GCF_057813875.1. Taxonomy (NCBI): domain Bacteria; kingdom Pseudomonadati; phylum Pseudomonadota; class Alphaproteobacteria; order Hyphomicrobiales; family Xanthobacteraceae; genus Labrys; species Labrys sp. F242. The sequence goes on from NZ_JBVASG010000001.1 coordinate 2,238,126, forward strand.
TGTCTATTCGCTGCGCTGTGCCCCGCAGGTCCATGGCCCAGTCTTCGAGGCTCTTGCCTATGCTGACGGCATACTCGGGGTGGAAATGAATTCCGCCACCGACAACCCGCTGATGTTCGCCAACGACGACGGCAGCTACGTCTCGATCTCGGGCGGCCATTTCCACGGGGCCTATGTCGCCCAGGCCATGGATCTCCTCGCCATCGCGATGACTGATCTCGGCGCCATTTCCGAGCGTCGCCTCGCCCGTCTGATCGATCCGGTGATGAGCTATGGCCTGCCGCGCAACCTCCTCGCCGGCGAGCGCGGCCTCAACACCGGCTTTGCCACGGTACAATGCTCGATGTCCGCTTTGGTGATGGAAAATCGCGGCCTCGCCACGCCCGGCTCGGTCGACTCGATTCCTGGCAAGAGCAATGCGGAGGATCACGTCTCCAACTCAACCTGGTGCGCCCGCAAGGCCCGCACCATTGTCGAGAACGTCGAACAGATCGTCGCCGTCGAAATGCTGATGGCCGCCCAGGCGCTTTCGCTGGTTGCCGATCGCAGCAAGGGCTATCCGATCGGCAAGGGCTCGCAGGCGGCGCTCGAAGCGATCCGTGCAGAAATCACACCGGCCCTTGACGGCGACCGCTGGTACCACCACGAAATGCAATCCATACTCGATCTTGCCCGCAGCGGTCGCATCCTGGCCGCCGTTGAATCGGCAGTCGGTGTTCTGGAGTGAGGAGACCCCATGATTCTTGTCTGCGGCGAAGCCCTGATCGACTTCCTGCCTGTCAAAAGCGCTGATGGCCGGAACGCCTATCGGCCGGCTGTCGGCGGCAGCCCGTTCAATACGGCCATCGGCATCGGTCGGCTCGAGGGCGATGTCGGGTTCTGCGCCGCGCTGTCCACCGATTTCTTCGGCGAGGATCTCGCCGTTGCCCTGACCAAGTCGAAGGTCAATCAGCGCTATGTCGCCCGCTCGAAGCACTCGTCGATGCTTGCCTTCGTCTCCGTCGGCGAAGGCGAACCCGAATATGCCTTCATCGACGAAGCCTCGTCCAACCGTCTATTCTCCCCAGAGCGCGATGCTCCGTCGATCGGGCCGGAAGTCTCGATGATCTGGACGGGCTCGGTCGCCCTCATCAACGATCCCATCGCCTCGGCCTATGAGACGCTCTATTTCGCCAGCAAGGGCCAGCGCGTGCTCGGCATGGATCCAAACGTCCGGCCGACCGTGGTTGATGATGCCGTCGAATATCGCGCCCGCATGAAGCGCATGACGGAAGCCGCCGAGATCATCAAGATCTCCAAAGCCGATCTCAACTGGCTCTACCCCGGCATCGATCCCGCCGCCTGGGCGCGGGACCTGGTGGCCAAGGGCGCTCATTTCGTCGTGCTGACGGACGGTGGCAACGGCGCTGAAGGCTATGGCAGGGGTTTTGCCGTCAAGAGCCCCGTGGTCAGGGTCGAGAAGGTCGCCGATACGGTCGGCGCCGGCGACAGCTATTCCTCGGGCCTGCTCACCATCCTGCAGCGCCGCAACGTGGTTTCCATCGACACCGTGAAGAATCTCGACGAGGCCATTGCCCAGGAAGCCATGGACTATGCCGCAAGGACGGCGGCAATCACGGTTTCGCGCGAGGGCGCGGATCCGCCCTGGAACCACGAGATGGCCTGATCACAAAACGCCTAATGGCGGCATCAGCATTGATGCCGCTACTTCTCCAGTTCGGCTAATATTCTGTCGAAACGCCCGCTCTGCAGGCTGATCAGCGCGAGCAGTGGCAAAGCAAACAGCGCCAGATGCACATAGCCGCCGCGGATCAGCAGGAACTGGGCGATCAGCGTGCCTGCGTCGATCAAGAGCAGAAGCACGGCCGCCGCCAGGCTGGCCACGGGCACGAGCACCAGCAATGCGGCAAGAGCCTGCGTCGACGACAAGGTGACGCGCATCCAGGGTGCAAAGCCAAGCGCATCGAACTGACGGACCATGATCCGATGCCCCCACAGGGTGAGCAGTGCGGGCGTGAGGAAGATCAGCGCCACCAAGATACGCAACCCCCAGGTAACCAGGCCCTTGGTGCGGGATTCGGGAGAAGTCTCGGACGCCATTCGTGTACTCGCCAACAACGCCTTTGGCGCGGCTCAAGCACAATGACAGCGCTTGCAGACGTCCACGAGGCCCGGAATGAATAATCCCCCTGCTTCACCGTACTGGCAACCGTTAAAATTGCCCGGGGGCGTGTTCTGTACCCCTCGAAACGCCTCGGCCCGACCGTAGGCTGTGCCGGATCTCTACTTGCCGCGGCTGGGCAATAGCTACCGGCGGCTCCACACGCAGGTTTCATGACGCGGGTTGCATGCGTCTGCGCCAATCACGCGCTGCTGAGGGGTCAAGGGAAAAGCAATTAACTGCGTAGCGAGAACAGCGCGTTTCACCCTGCCCAACGTCATAATTCCGCAAGGACAGATACGTGTTTTTTAAAATAATCCACCGCGGCATTCCGTAGCGTGAAAAAATAGTACCGCGATAAAAACATACCCATCACATACAACTTTTGACCGTCTGGTAATTTGTTTCGATATATCGAATGGTTCTCATGTTAAAAATTTCTGGTAGGAGTGCCGGTGATGCAGATCCGGGACGAGCATAACCCGCGATGTCACCATAAACAGCGGATACTCAGCTGCGGCACAGGGGAAGATGTTGCCATCAGACATGCAGCATCCCCGGAGTATCCTTCTGGTTCGAGCCAACCAGGTTCATCTAGAGGGCAAGACTTCAGCCCAGGTCCTCTCATCACACGGGCGATCGTGATCTGTGAGATCAAGCTGGTTCGAGATGCCATGGTAAGGAATATTATCAATTCGAAATTATCTGTTTTGACAGAAGGCTATCAGGCCGCTGAAGACTGGAGACCAGATAATTCGGACGATTCTCCTATCGTTATAATATACTGGAAGAAAGATACCTCATTCTATCGCAATTTGCGGCATGCAATTGCCTCAATCGTTTCCAAATCTCCACGATCCCGCATAATTGTTGTTTCTGAACTTCTTGATGTCGATGTCATGAAGCAGGCCTACATTGCTGAGGCCAAGGCCTTCATTGGAGTGCAAGCCAGCTTCGATATGCTGCGATCGATCATTCAGCTGGTCATCATCGGGCAGTTGTACTTCCCATTTGAGCTATTGTCCGAAGGCAGGAACATACTGAGAAATTCGTCGATCGAGGCTGACGGTTCGGTTCTTACTGCCCGTCAAATCAAGATCGTTGAATACGTCACCAAAGGGATGTCCAACAAAGAGATCGCCGCTGAGCTCGGCCTGAAAGAACGCACGGTCAAGGCAAGCCTCCTACGCATCATGCGCAAGATCGGAGCGCGCAATCGCTCAGAGATTGCCTATAAATTGAGGAAACCATAGGTGCGGCAGGGTTTGGGGCACGCTGATCAAACACTCGTTCTACTATACACTGCGCAGCCGCGGCTGAGAGCGCCACGGCGCTTGCATTTCAAGGATCACATGTCGCGATCTCGGAGGCTCGGCTGTGGCCGCACTGGCAATCCCGGATGCACCATCCCGAAGATCGCGACACTGACCGGCACTTCGTGGCGGACGTTCGGACGACCCTAGACCGGACCCTTCCCTTTTCAGGGATTAAAATTGGCAATGAACCAATCAAGAAGCTCGAAGCCCCTGTCGAAAACGAGGCCGAGAACGACATGGAGGCCGAGAACGTACTTTGAATTCAGTGCCGTGAAAAATCACAGGATCAAACGACATCCGATGATTTCAAAGCAGGAATGCGAGTAAAATTAGATGGCTCGGGGACCTGGATTCGAACCAAGATTAACGGAGTCAGAGTCCGCTGTTCTACCGTTGAACTATCCCCGAACAATAGGCCTTTTAGGTCAATCACCTGGTTGGAATGTTGTCCAATTCCAACGAGTGCTTTCCAGTGGGTGGCCCCGTTCCGTTCGGGCTTCATATTGAAGTCGCTCCCGCATTGCAAGAGGTCTCGTCGATTTTCTGTGGCCACGGGATCGCTTTGCGCCGCCTATTCACCACCTCGATGAAAACGCCGCGGCTGGCGGCCGCTTTCCAGTCTTCCAAGCGTCGCCCGGATCCGAATCAAAGCGCGATCTCGCGGTCCCGTGTCGAAGATCTCACCTCCTGTTGAGAGCCAGGATGCCTGATACAGAAGACGAATCGTGCACAGTCGGCAGTACCCTGAAAGGCGCTCTCGGCCCATCGCAGATCGACGGCGAGGCGCAGCAGCACCGAAGAGGCCACGTCAGGTCCGAAAGAAAACAGGCGCCGCAACGGCGCCCCTGCCGATTGAAAATGGTTCAATAGCCATCGCCGTAATAGCGACGGTGGTGGTAGCCGCGATAGCCAAAGCCAAACCCGAACCGGGGTCGTCGATCGTCGTAATAGTAGTTGTTCGGATTCTGGCCGGGATGGCGACGCAGATAATGACTGAGTTTGCAGCCTCCATGGCTGGTCATCTTATACCCGGGCGGACATCCACCATGATACCGACCCTGGGTGACGCCGGAATCATCTTTGACCGGAGGCAGCACGAGGGGCACAGCAAACACCATCGACGGACCAGCAACGCCCATTGAAACCGCAAGACCTATCGATATCTAGCGTGTCATCGAGCTCTCCTTTCTGAATTTGTCTCGAACATACCCAATGATTAGAACCTCTCCTTAACGAAAAAATTCCATTTCTCTGAATTTCGACGAAGTGAGATTCCCAGGAAATACCAAAAAGCCCGCGTGAACCATGCCCGACGCGGTCTCTGCTCGACGAATTGGCGGCCCCCTGAACGACAGCGCGCATTTCCGTGAACCGGCATCGCCGCGCATGTCCCATAATACAGGCCTAGCCATCGGGGACCAAAGCGCGTTCCGGGCGTTATGGTACCACTACGCAGGCTCTTCCTCTTGGCGCCCACACAGGTCATAACTGATTGATTGGTGTGGCCAGTCTCGATCGAGTTGCCCATGAGCAGACATACCTCTCAACGACCGCCTCTGCGCTTGTCCCTTCTTCTTGCGAATGCGGTGAAGAGCTTGTGGCGTGGCCTCTTTCCAATCGCCTTCCTCAACAGTCTGCCGAGCCTGCCGACTCTCCTCGCCTTGACGGTGAACGGCGAAGTCTCGCAGACGCCGACGCTTGCCGATCTGGTGGCCCTGCCCGTCGCCGTGATCCTGCTGGTTTTTGCCCAGGGCGCCACCATCGCCGGCACGTACCGGTTGCTGCAGGGCGAGGATTTCGACCTGCTTCTTTCAGCGCGGCAAACCTGGCAAAGGCTTCCGACCCTGCTCGGCACCGCCTTTCTCAGCGGCATTCTCGTCCTGCTCGGCCTTGCTGCACTGGTGGTACCCGGCCTGATGGCAATTGCTCTGCTCTATCTCGCACTGCCGGCCTGCATGATCGAGCGCACCGACATGGTGGAGAGCCTGGAGCGCAGCGGGCAACTCACCCAGGGCTATCGCTGGTCCTTCCTCGGTCTCTTCATCCTGACGCTGCTGCCGACGATCGGGCTCGGTGCCGTCACCGGCGATCTCGCCTATGCACCCGCGAGCCTGATGCAGACGCTGGGTCAGGAGGCCGGCATGATTCTTTTTGGCATTCTCTCGGCGGTGACGGCGACGGCGGCCTTCGAGCGATTGCGTGAGATCCGCAGCATGCCGGAGGCAGCTCGGACCTTGCCGGAATGGGCCAGCGGCAAGACCTGAAAGGCTGCCCACTGCCATCTGCTAGGGCGGCTCATCCCAGAGGAAGGGGTGATCAGGCGGCAGCTTGGCATTGCTGATTCTATCCCACCAGTTCGAGGGCTTGCGGCCATTGCACCAGTAGGAATCGTAGATGGTGTCCACCTGCCAGCCCCACAGATGGGTCAGTCCCTTGAAATCCAGGGAATACATGATGTTCTTGGCCGTCGCCGAACCGGCGCTGTCTTGCTGGTGGCTGAGGCGGCAGGCGTGTCCCATTTCATGGAGCAGCAACGTCTTGGGATTGTCCTGGATCGGCTGCGGATCGACGATGACCCAGGGCAGCCACTCCTGGCGCAGGACTGTGTAACCGTTCGGCCCGCCATCGATATGGGCGAACACCACGACCAACCGCGTTTCATCCGGAATCGTGCCGAGGCTCTTCCTGAGAGCCGTGAGGCCATCAATGGGAGCCTCGCCCTGCATGGGCACATACACCGAGCCGCTGAAATCCAAGAGTCCACGTGCCACCCGGCCTTGCTCTTCGATTGCCTTGGCGGCAGCCTCGGTCTGCTTCTTGGCGACCTCGCCCTTCGCCTTCTTTTGCCTCGCAACCTGTTTGCCTACGGACTTGTCGAATTCGCGGGTGGCCTTGTCCTTCGTTGGCGCCAGTGCTGCCGGTTCGGTTTGCAGCGGCAGCATGTCGAGCGCCAGCGTATATTTGCGGAGGATTTCGTCGGCGCCCTTGAGCAGCACCCAGCTGTTGTTCCAAAGCGATACGTCGCGCCAGACATCCGCAGCCCAATAGACCTGTACGCGCACGCCCTTGCCGCCAAAGTCATGATATTGCTGGGGTTTGTTATCGATGTCGTTGGCAGGATCTTTGTTGAAGTCGAGAAAACTCGTCATTTGAGGGACTCTCGCGCCATCGTCACCACGGGCTGAGGAGGGCGTTGTTGACAGGATGGCACGGTATCGAAACGAGCGCCGCAACAGCGTTTGCGATGGGGCGAAATCACCCAGAATCGCAAAGATGCTCTAGCCAATCCCCGTTGGACTGACTTGGAAACAAAGAGTTAGAGCAAACAAGCGTTCACATTTGAACGCGTGCTGCTCCAAGGGAGATGGACCCGCAACAGGCTTGATTGGAGCACAAAAAGGGCGGGGCCGCCTCCTCTGAACTCGGGATGACGACCACGCTCCATCTGCCCATACTGTCTCGTCAGGCAGGCATCGCGGCCTTGCTGCGAGCCGCGCACGACGAACCGCGATCGCTCGGCCAAGCAGGCATGCTGCCTTCACGGAGAAGATCATGGCTACACCGCTTGAAACCAAGCCTGCCAAGCTGGCTCCCATTCCGCGCGGCCGTCCCTATCGTGTGAAGGATGGCGACGATTGGCTTTCCGTTGCCAGGGCGCATGGCATCAACGTGCAATATCTGATCAGCTACAATTTCGACACGCTCAACACACGCGAGGTGAACTGGTATCTGCGCCACCGCGTTGGCTGCGTCGTGCCGAGCTCGAAGGGCTGGAACTGGCGATTCAGCAGCGGCGCCAATCCGGGAATCATCATGATTCCCCCAGATGACGGCCAACTCGTCCTCAAGATAAACAGCTTCACCTATTCGATTGCCACCATGAGCTGGATCGACCCGCGCTCCGGCCTGCCGGAGCACGATGCCGGCAGCCCGGGTGAACTCGTCGATCGCAAGCTCATCCTCGGCAGCAGCGGCTATCGCTTCGCCAATTTTCTCGAAGCCACCATCGAGAGCACCGACACCTCCTCCAAGGCGATCAGGCTGCTCCATCGCGTCGCCTACGAGAAGGATACAGGCCTCTACCGCTCGCCATCCTTTCTCGGCTTTCCCTCCTATCCCTATCCGATCAAGCTGGAGGAGCCGCAATATATCGATGAGGGCGTGGTGTTCCGCCAGACCGTCGGCGCCCGCACCCAGAGCGCCGAACTCGCTGCGGGCGTGGCACCTGCGCCCATCGGCTTCGTCGCCGGCAAGATCCTGCAGAAAGTCATGAATTTCCCGCCGATCTGGACGGAACTGAAGCTGACGATTCGCTATGACGGGACCTATGAAGGCGAACTGGTCGCCCACAGCCTCTACCCGAGCTGTTCCTATTACGAGCGCTCGCCCCTCATGTGCCTCAATCTCGGCCCCAAGCCCGAAGCCTGCGAGGCCTATGAGCGCAAATATGAATATGACGGCCTGCCGAATTTCGCCCGCTGGTTCGAACAGGACAAAGGCTGGGGTGCCAAGAGCGGCTACATGCCCGCCGACGGCAACCCGTGGGGTGTCACGGCGCCCGATCCGGACGTGCTCTTCGGCGAGCAGCCCCCGGACCCGAACGAGGAAGTACGGCGCCCGCACCAATATCCGCCCGAGACCTGGCGCCCTCCCAGCCGCTGAAACGACATTCTCCAGAGCAAAGCGCGTTTAGACGGAAACGCTGTTCTGCTCTAGCTCCTTGATTCGACGCGTCTTTGCGATGCTTGGTGATTCCACCAAATCGCAAAACGCTCTCGGCGGGGACCGCGACGGCGACTTTCGAGCGATTGCACGAGATCAGCGGCCCGCCGGAGGATACTCGGCCCTTGCCGGAATGAGCCAGCGGCAAGACCTCAGAGGTCACCTGCAAGCGCGCTCCCCTGTATCGCGGTCTTGAAATCCTTGGCAGGACGCGGAGCTTCTGTTCGTCAGGAAACAGATGAATACCCCTTCGCCGGGGTATACTTTGCAAGGCAGATGTGAACAGCTTCGTTTCCGCTTCCGACAATCTGCCCCTTCACTTGCCCGATCGAAACGACTCAGCACTTGTATTGAAGCGCAGATGCTTGCTTTTCAAATGCAAGTCATCGGCATGACATATCGTCGATATGGGCCGGCACAGTACTCAGGCTCCGAACGCCATCAAACAGGATGCGCTCTCATGACCAACTACAGTCAAGGCACCGGCTCCGGTGATTTCAACATCGGCGCCTTGATCAGCGAAAGCTTTGCCGTTCTCCACCGCGCCTTGCCGCGATTTCTGGCGCTGGGCCTGATTCCCATCATTCCCCTGATCATCTCGACCCTGGTCATCGGCGTGCCGACACCAGACAATCCGCTTCCGAATGTCAGTGCCTTCGTCGTGCTGCTGCTGATCTACATCGCCCTGCTCTTCGTCATTCAGGGCGGCATGATCTACGGCGCGTTCAACGAATTGCGCGGGCAGACCTTTTCGGTCGGAGAGGCCCTCTCCAAAGGGATGGCGCGCTTCCTGCCGCTGCTGGGCCTCTCGATCCTGGTCGGCCTTGCGGTCACGATCGGATTGGTACTGCTTGTCGTACCGGGCCTATGGCTTATCTGCATGCTTTATGCCGCCGTCGCGGTCTGTGTCGTTGAACAGCGCGGCGTGACGGATAGCATGTCCCGCAGCAGCGAACTCACCTCGGGCTTTCGCTGGCAGATCCTCGGCCTCGTATTGATTGTCGGCATCGCTGGCTGGATCGTCTCCATGATCATCGAGTATGTCGGTGGCAGCCTCGGTGGCCCGGTCTTCGGTGCCTTGCTGGGCAATCTCATCCAGATCTATCTGATTGCTCTTGGCAGCGTGCTTAGCGCCCTGGTCTATTACCGCCTGCGCTCGATCAAGGAAGGCGTCGACATCGACAGGCTCGCCACCGTCTTCGATTGAAGACCCTTGTTCTGGAAAGGAGCCGGCCCTCACTTGGCCGGCTCACCCACCTTGCGGGTACCCGAGTTCTTGTCGTCGCGATAGCGGCCGAAAAGCTGGCCGCGCTCGAGTTCCGCCCGTTCGGCCGCATAGAAGGCCTGCAGGAAATCCGCGGCCGCATTGGGCTCGAAGGTGCCCTGCCAGCCGATACGCCGGATGATCTTCTCGGCGATCTCGCGATGAATGCGCCAGGTTTCGGTACCGCCGGGCCGGCGCAGAATCTCCTCCAGCACCTGCAATTCATAGGCGCCATAGGCCTGCAGCTGCGCCGAGGTGAAACTGTAGCGGGCCGCCACCTTGGCCGCTCCCTGCGTGAGGTCGAGGGCAAGTGCCCGCTTCGGCAAGGCGATCACCAAGGTGCCGCCGATCAAGTCGCCCGCCCGCAGGTGATCCCGGTTGAAGAAGGGCAACGCGGCGAGCAGCACCACCCAGCCCAGCATCGAAAGCGCCTGCCAGGATTCGCCGCTGTTGGAGGCGCCGATCCACATGAAGAAGAGCTGCAGCGGTAGGAAGAATTCGACCTCGCGGGTGAGGTTGCGGGCAACGACGGCGGTTGGGGTCAAAGCGCCGCCCTTGCGATCGATCACCTTCAGTCCGGTGGCGCGCTTGCCGGGCGTCGAGCCCTGCCAGGCCAGCTCGAAATGGATGAAATAGAGGTTGCGTAGCGTGAAGGAGAGGAAGGAGATCACCGTCACCGTCACATCGCTGCCGCCGCGCAGGAAGGTGGTCGCCAGGGCGATCCAGATCAGGATGGTGGCACCGAACCAGATCACCAGGTCGATCAGGAAGGCCCCCAGCCTTTCGCCGCGATCGGCGACCTCGACATGGATGGCAACGCCTTCCGGCGTGACGATCTCGCGAGTGCGGCGCTGCCGACCCTCCAGCAGTTGGGATACGCGATCACGCGGAGAGGCCATGCTGTGCCCCTTTGCCGCAATAGAGGAAATAGACGCCCCACAGCACGGCGGTGACGGCGGCGAAGGCGAAGCGCCAGGACGTCACATTGATGAGCTGGCGCAGGCCTCCCTCGATGAAGCCCGCAATGAACAGCATGGCAACCGCACCGCAAGCGAGGACGGCGGCCTGCTTGCCGTGAATGGCGAGCGCTTCCAGGCGCGAATAGCGGCCCGGGAAAATGATCTTCTCGGCCACCACCAGGCCGGCGGCGCCACACAGGATGAAGGCACCGAGTTCCGTCACGCCGTGAATGGACAGCCAGCCGATGCAATCGATCAGGAGGCCGCGTTGATAGTGGATCGCCAGGAAGGCGCCGACGATCAGCCCATTATAGACCAGCAGCAGCAAGGTCGGCACGCCGGCCATGAAACCGACCCCGAAGGAGAGGATGGCGACCATGCTGTTGTTCTGGAACAGGTAATTGGCAAAGACGATGAAGCTCTCCTTGAAGCCGTCCCAGGGCGCGAACAGCACGCTGCGCAGATATTCGGTGCTGGCGCTCGGCCCCCTCCCGCCCGCGAGGCCGTCGGGAACGATGGCGTTGAACCATTCGGCTTCGCTGGTCACCAGCACGAACCCGGCCGCGATGCCCAGGGCCATCGCCGCGAAAGCGATCAAGATATGCCAGCCCGCCTTGCGCACGGCATCGGGGAAGCCATAGCGGAAGAAATGGCCCAGCCCCGCCAGCAGGCTGGTACGTGGCCCATAGACCACCAGATAGGCCCGCAACGTCAGGGCTTCGAGGTAGCGCAGCAGATTACGGTCGAGCGCGATGCTGCGGGCAACCGACAGGGAAGACAGCGCCGAGCGATAGAGCAGCGGCATCTTCTGCAGTTCGTCGGCGGAGACGCCGTGGATCCCCCGCTTTTCGACGCGCGCGACCAGGTCTTCGAGTTCCCGCCAGCTCTCCTCGCGCCCACGCCGAAACTCTGCTGAGCGCAGCACAAGCTGAGCCCGAGGTTCGTTGGGCACGCCGATGATCGTCGGAGCCGGCCCGACCTCCGGCATGCCCCCATCCACGGCCGTCATAGCAGGCCCTCCTGCTTGATTTGGAGATAGCGGTTGAGCAAGGCCACGCTAAGCCCACCGACCGGCACATCGACGCAGTGCACGCCGAGACGGGCGATGCGCTCCATCACGATCGCCCGCTCGCGCGCGAAATCATGCGCCACCACGGCCTCGGCCACGACGGTGAAATCCTCCGGCTCGGCATTGGCCAGCCGAGCGGTCAATGGATCCTGCAGCGTGACGAAGATCACGGCATGGCGGTTGGCCATGCGCTTCAAGCTCTCGATCAGCAGCTCGGCCATCACGCTGTCGACGAATTCGGTGAACAGCACCACCAGAGCCCGGCGCTTCAGCCGCGCGTTCAACTCGGCCAGGCCGAGGGTGAAGTTGGTCTCCTCGGTGTGGTAGGCAAGCTGGGCCGCGGAGCGCTGCAGCCGGGCATAATAGGTGCTGCCCCGCCCCGGTTCGAGATAATGGCGGATGGTGGCGTCAAAGCCGAAACTACCGACGAGATCGCCGGCCCTCAGTCCGGTCCAGCCCAGCATCAGCCCCGCCTCGATGGCATGATCGAGCCGCGCCAGGCCGTCGATCGGCTCGAGCATGAGATGGCCGGTGTCGAAGGCCAGCACGATCTGGTGGTTGCGCTCGATGCGAAACTCCTTCGACAGGAGCTTGCGATGGCGGGCCGACTGCTTCCAGTCGATCATGCGAGAGTCGAGGCCCGCCACATGCTCGCGCAACGTATCGAACTCGGTGCCCTCGCCCTTCTGGTTCTGGGTCTTGGTGCCATAGATGGCGCTCTTGCTCAGCGCCTGGATGGCTGGGCCGAAGGACATGCGGGCGGCGGGCAGGATCTCGATCTTGCGGGCCAATTCCTCCTTCAGGCGCCATTCCACCAGCCCCAAAGGTCCTCGCCAGCGCAGCCAGAGGGCTTCCAGCGTCACCACCCCGCGTCGCAGAGCCGTAAAGGGAATGCTGAGCACCTCCGGGGCCCCGCCGAAACGGCCAGCAACCATCGGCGGCGTCTCCAGTGGCCCATCGAGATCGACCACCGCCTCGATCTTGAGCGGGCGCGCCGACCTCGTGCTACGCAGCGTGACATCGATCCGCCCCTCATTGCCGACCGGCAACCGCAACGGCGCTTGAAGGTCGACGATGAGGGCACGGCGTGGAGGGATCAGCAGCGCGTCGATGGCGATCACCAGCAGGGCCAGCAGGCTTAGGTCGAAGGAAAACGGCCATAGCGCCGGATTCCATACCACCATCAACAGGGCAACGGGGATGCCTAGGCTGAACAGCAGCACGGCGCGCGGTGTCGGCCGGATCATCGGGGCGCTGCCGTCTGGTCCAGGATTTCGTTGACGATGCGGTCGGGAGTGAGGCCATCGATCTCGGCATTGGGCGCCAGGACGATGCGATGACGCAGGATCGGCCGGGCCAGCCGCTTCACATCGTCGGGAATGACGAAATCGCGCCCGTTCAGCGCGGCCAAGGCCCGCACGGAGGCCGCAAGTGCATTGGCGGCGCGGGTCGATCCGCCCGTCTCGATCGCCGGATGCTGACGGGTGGCGCGCACCACGTCGACGACATAGTCGATAATCTGCGGCGTCAGCACGATCTGTTCGCTGGTGGCCCTGAGATCGGCGAGCGTTGCCGGATCGGCCTGGCTCTGGAGGCCGAAATCGGAAAGCTTGGGCATGGCCGAGCGGTGCCCGTGCTGGGTGACGATGGCTCTCTCTTCGTCACGGCTGGGATAGGTGACATCGATCTTGAACAGGAAGCGGTCGAGCTGCGCCTCGGGCAAGGGATAGGTGCCCTGCTGCTCGATCGGGTTCTGGGTCGCCACCACCATGAAGTCGGCGCCAAGCGCATAGGTCTTGCCGTCGATGGTGACAGCCCGCTCGTTCATCGCCTGCAGCAACGCCGCCTGTGTCTTGGGCGGGGTGCGGTTGATCTCGTCCGCCAGCAAGAGGTCGGTAAAAATCGGCCCTTCGGTCAGTATGAAGGCGTTGGTCTGGAAGTTGAACAGGTTGGTGCCGATCACGTCGCCCGGCATCATGTCGGGCGTGAACTGCACACGACCGAATTTCAGCGACAAGGTCGAGGCGAAGGCCTGGGCCAGCAGCGTCTTGCCGGTGCCCGGCACGCCTTCGAGCAGGATATGCCCTCCGCAGAGCAGGCCGGTGAGCATTAGCTCGATGACTTCGTCCTGGCCGACGATGGCCTTGCCGACTTCCTTGCGGATGCCGTCAGCGATGTGGGCGACGCGCTGCAGTTCCATCGGAGATTTCTTCCTTCCAATCATGAATATCGCGCGTGGCCTGGAACAAACCGGTCAGGGACGTACCCTGCCCTTCCACGGTGCGTGCGAGGACGTCGGAGGCCTTGGTTTCCAGCCCCCTCGCCTCACCGATCTTGTCGAGCCACTCTGCCAATTTTTCGTCATCGAGCTGGCGTGGTGCGTGAAACAGCCGACCCACATCACGCAATGTCGCCCGCACATAGCGGCGCATGACGAAGGCATGGTGGCCGGCACGGTCGAGCAGGGTAGCCGTGTTGGTGATCAGGCGCCCCTTGCCGAGGTCGAAAGCCGGCGGCGCCAGGCGCGGCTTGCCGAAACGGCTCGTGGTGGCCCAAGCCAGCAGCGCCATCGCGGCAAGTACGAGCAACAGCACGATGACAAAGGGAAACTGGAACAGCTTCTTGAAGGGGCTGTCGACATTGTTGACCATGCCATGGATGGTCTCGTCGAACACGACCTTGCCGTCCCCGAGTTCGGCATCGCGCATGGCATTCAGCAAAGCGAGCGCGAATTCGGCGTTCCGCCCCTTGGTCAGGCCATGATTCTCGATGAGGTCGGGGTCGGCAAGCACCCAGACGCGGCGCTCGCCGTCGAGTTTCTCGCCGATCAGCATGCCCTGGCGATTGCCGATGATCGGCGTCAGCTCTTCGCTCTTGATCAGTTGGGCGCCGTCGTCGAAAGAGGGATTCACATTGAGATCGTTGCGGTCCCAGCTCTTGGGCGGGTCTCCCCGCGTCACCTCGAGCTTGGGCTCGACCAGCCGCGCAATGCTGGTAACCCAGGGAATGTCCATCGGCGTGGCGGAGCGGATCCAGGCAGGCTTGCTCCTGTCGGCCAGCGCCCAGCGTTTCGGCAGCACCAGCAGGACATTGCTCTCGCGTCCCAGGCGAATGATGTCGTCCTTCGACAGGCTCGACGTCGGCTCGGCCATCACCAGCAGCCCGCCTTCACCAGGGGCGACGGTACCGTTGATGCGGCTGCGGGCAACGGGGACATCGAGGCGTTGCGCCAGCTCATAGAGGCCGGCATGCCCGATCGCCGAGACCGATTTGGTGGTGGTGCTGAAGCCCTGTTCTTCGGACGAGCCGTTCAGCATCAACAGCATGGACAGGGCGAAGACGGCCGTGGCTCCAGCGACCAGCACGGCGAGGACAGGACCGGAGAAGGTGGCTTTTTCGCTCATGCCGCCCTCGCCTGCATCGCTTCGGTCAGGGCCTCATAGCTCTGCCGGCAAGCGGCATAATCGCGCTCTTCGGCGGGGCTTTCGCCGAAATAGACGGGCTCCACGCGGCCGATGATGTCGGACAGCGCCTGCTTGCCACGGTCGGGCA
The DNA here is from genome assembly GCF_057813875.1 of Labrys sp. F242. Classification (NCBI taxonomy): domain Bacteria; kingdom Pseudomonadati; phylum Pseudomonadota; class Alphaproteobacteria; order Hyphomicrobiales; family Xanthobacteraceae; genus Labrys; species Labrys sp. F242. Next base: position 2,253,169 of record NZ_JBVASG010000001.1, read on the forward strand.
GCGACAGTGCCCGAAGAATTTCGCGGCTAGTCAGCGAGTCCGCGAAGCTGACATTGAGCCTCTTGCGCACCTCGATCAGGCTGCGCAGCAGCAAGGCATGCATCGCCTCGGCAAGGCGTCCCTGGCGCGCCAGTTCGTCGGCCTCGACCTGGGCCACCACCATGCGCTCGACCGAGGCGGCCTGAGCGGAGACATCCGTATCGACACTGGCAACGAGCTTGCGCCGCCCCAGGGCTGGCAGACGATCCCGCATCGTCCAGATCGCGAAGATGAGACCCGCAGCGATGGCGGCATAGAGCAGAATGCTCAGCAAGGTTCCCAGCGACGGGTTCCACACGCGTGGCGCCCGCTCATCCTGCTTCGGTTCAGTCTTGGGCGTCACAACCTCGCCCTTGTTGCCGGGTAGATCCGGCTGCAGGCCGAGATCGCGCGCGACATCCTTGACCACGGCTTGTGGATCGGGGGCAGCGAAAGCCGGCGTTGCCGGCGTCAATGCGAGCAGAACCGCCAAGCCGGCCATAGCCGGCATGATCCTTCCCGTCGGATGTTTTCGACCCCGTTCCCGCACCAAACCGCCAATCAGCCCTGCTTCATATCCGCGAACATGGCGTGATGGCCGATCCGGAGCAAGCGCCCAGGGAACACATTCACGCCGCCTCGATCGAATTCATCCACCAGCGGGAGCGCGGCGGTAGGTCGTTGCCGGCAAACGGGTCATTCGCGAATCTGTTCCATTTTTGTTCATATGTAACTTCTACCCTTTCCCGAAGACGGTCCGCCGAATCGGTGGGCAGATTCGTTCCTCACGACGCGAGACCAAGGCATGAATGCGCAGGCAGCCCTTCTTGTCCCCGAGATGTCCATTCAATCGCCGGTCGACCCTCTTGCCGGCCTGAACGAAAACCAGCGCCGGGCGGTCGAGCATGGTTCGGGCCAGCCGGCCGGGCCCGTGCTGATCATTGCCGGCGCCGGATCGGGCAAGACCAACACGCTGGCTCACCGGGTTGCCTATCTCATCGCCGAAGGAGCTGATCCCAGGCGCATTCTCCTTCTGACCTTCTCGCGCCGGGCCGCCTCCGAAATGACAAGGCGGGTCGAGCAGATCACCGCCAAGGTCATGGGGGCAAAGGGGGCGACACTGAGCGAAGGCCTGACCTGGGCTGGTACGTTCCACGCCATCGGCGCCCGGCTCCTGCGCGAATATGCCTATCAGATCGGGCTCGATCCCTCCTTCACCATTCACGACCGCGAGGATTCCGCCGACCTGATCAACCTGGCGCGCCATGAACTCGGCTTCTCCAAGACGGAAAGCCGTTTCCCGAGCAAAGGCACGTGCCTGGCCATCTATTCGCGCGTGGTCAATGCGCAGGATGAACTCGAAAACGTGCTGAAGGAGGCCTTTCCCTGGTGTCTTGCCTGGGCAGCGGAGCTTCGCAGCCTGTTCGCCGCCTATGTCGAAGCCAAGCTCGCCAACAATGTGCTCGACTATGACGACCTGCTGCTGTGGTGGTCGCATATGGTGGCAGAACCGATGATCGCCGCCGACATTTCGGCCCGTTTCGACCATGTCCTGGTCGACGAATACCAGGATACCAACCGCCTGCAATCCTCGATCCTCAAGGCGCTCAAGCCGGACGGCAAAGGCGTCACGGTGGTCGGCGACGACGCCCAGTCGATCTATTCCTTTCGCGCCGCCACCGTGCGCAACATCCTCGACTTTCCGGCCCAGTTCTCGCCCGCGGCTGAAATCATCACGCTCGATCGCAACTACCGCTCGACCCAACCCATCCTGGCGGCTGCCAATGCCGTCATCGCCCTTGCCAGCGAGCGCTTCACCAAGAATTTGTGGACGGAGCGGCAATCGAGCGAGCGTCCGCATCTCGTCACCGTCAGGGATGAGGCTGGGCAGGCCGATTTCGTCGCCAGTCAAATCCTGGAGAATCGCGAGAGCGGCATGACGCTGAAGCAGCAGGCGGTGCTGTTTCGCGCCTCCCATCATTCCGGCCCGCTCGAGGTCGAACTGACCCGCCGCAACATCCCCTTCGTGAAGTTCGGTGGGCTGAAATTTCTCGACGCCTCCCACGTCAAGGACATGCTGGCCTTGCTGCGTTGGGCGCAGAACCCGCGCGACCGCGTCGCCGGTTTCCGCGTCCTGCAACTGCTGCCGGGCGTCGGCCCCACGTCGGCCGCCAATGTGCTCGATGCCGTCGGTATCGACGACATCACGGCCTTGCCGGCGCCTCCCCGCGCGGGCGCGGACTGGCCCGATTTCGTCGACCTCGCCGCGAGCCTGCACAAGGGACCGAGCGACTGGCCCGGCGAGATCGAGCGCGTTCGTCGCTGGTACGAGCCCCATCTCGAGCGCATGCATGAGGATGCGGTGACGCGCCGCGCCGATCTTCTCCAGCTCGAGCAGATCGCGGCGGGCTATGAATCCCGCGAACGCTTCCTCACCGAGCTGACGCTCGATCCGCCCAACGCCACCAGCGACGAGGCCGGAGCTCCCTTGCGGGACGAAGACTACCTCATCCTCTCCACCATCCATTCCGCCAAGGGGCAGGAATGGAAGGCCGTCTTCGTGCTCAACACCGTGGATGGCTGCTTGCCCGCCGATCTCGCCGCTGGCACCAAGAACGATCTGGAGGAAGAGCGCCGGCTGCTCTATGTCGCGATGACACGGGCGCGCGACAGCCTGCATCTTGTCATGCCGCAGCGCTTCTTCACCCATGGCCAGCATTCCCAGGGCGACCGGCATGTCTATGCCAACCGCACCCGCTTCATCCCGGCTTCGATCCTCGATCGCTTCCAGCAGATGATGTGGCCGAGGGTGGCAGCATCCGGAGCGCGGCAACCCGGCGGCATCCACAGCTCGATCGACCTGCGCGACCGCATGCGCGGCATGTGGCGTTGAGACGTGTGGTTGAGCATGCCATGGTCCGGCCATGTGTGGACGGATCATGCAGCGCAGCCCGGACCTGCCGGGCCTTCAGACGGAACCTGGCGCTACGCCGGAAGAGGTCGCTCGTGCCTGGGAGGCCCATTTCAATGGCGCACCGGCGCAATATTTCTGGGTGTTCCGCCGAAAACCCGGATCGGCGACCTATGTTCGGGATCTCCTGCAATGGGGCCTCATTCCCAACTGGGTGAAAGATCCCAGCGACTGGCCGAAGCCGATCAACGCCCGTTGCGAGGGCATCCAGACCAAGCCTTCCTTCCGCGATGCCTATAAGGCACGGCGCTGTCTCGTTCCGATCGATCTCTTCTTCGAATGGATGAAGATCCTTGAGCCGGACGGCAAGCCGGTGAAGGGAGCCAAGCAGCCATATGCCATCGCCATGAAGGATCGCCGTCCCTTCGCCGTGGCCGGCGTCTGGGAAAGCTGGATCGACAAGGCCTCTGGTGAGATCACGCGCAGCTTCGCCGTCGTCACCTGCCAGGCCAATGCGCTGATGGCGACGATCCACGACCGCATGCCGGTAATAGTGGCCCCGGAGAGCCATAAGCGCTGGCTCGACAATATCGAGCCGGATCCCTTCGACCTGATGGTGCCCTTTCCGCCGGAGCTGATGGAGATCTGGCCGATTTCTTCGCGCGTAAACAGCCCAGCCAACAACACGGAAGATATCGCCAGGCCTGTGTGAGGAGGCTGGGAGCGCGGACTTCTCAGCTCCATGAAGTCATGGGGCGATGTCCGCTCTTCTCTTTCTGTCAGCGTGATATTTCACAGAGCGGACTGGAAGTCCGCGCTCCGAAGAAGAAGCTCTTGACCTTCCCATGACTGGAAGGTTTACCTATCTTGGCAATGACCTGGAAAGGGATTGCCCCATGTCTCCGACTATGAGCCCTCCGACTTTGAGCTCTTCGACTTCGAACCCCGCAACTTTTGACATCGCCATCGAGGGCATGACCTGCGCTTCCTGCGTTCGTCGCGTGGAGAAGGCCATCGCCGCCACCCCAGGCGTCGTGCAGGCCGCCGTCAATCTCGCCACCGAGCGGGCGCAGGTCGCCTTCGAGGGGCCGGCCAACCTCCCTCCTGTGCTGGCTGCCATCGCCAAAGCGGGTTATGGCGCCCATGTGATCGAAGAAGACCGGGCCGAGGATCCTGAACGCACGGCCCGCAAGGCTGAGATCGCCACACTGCGCCGGGATCTGGCTCTTGCCACCCTGCTGACCGTACCGGTCTTTCTGGTAGAAATGGGCGGACACCTGGTGCCGAGCCTGCACCACGCTGTCCAGATGAATCTGGGTCGTTGGAACTGGTATGCGCAATTCGTGCTGATCAGCCTGGTGCTGTTCGCGCCGGGGCTGCGCTTCTTCGTCAAGGGCATTCCGGCGCTGCTGCGCGGTGCTCCGGACATGAACGCCCTGGTCGCCCTCGGTGCCGGTGCGGCTTGGCTGTTCTCGGTCGTCGCGACCTTCCTGCCTTCGGCCCTGCCGGAGGGAACGGCCTATGTCTATTTTGAGGCCGCCGGCGTCATCGTCACGCTGATCCTGCTCGGCCGCTATCTCGAGGCCCGTGCCAAGGGCGAGACCAGCGAAGCGATCCGCAAATTGGCCGGCCTGCAGGCCAAGACGGCCCTGCGCCTGCGCGACGGCTCGGAGACCGAAGTGCCGATCGCCGAGCTCCAGCCGGGGGACATCATCCGGGTGCGCCCCGGTGAGAAGATCGCCGTCGACGGCGAAATCGTCGAAGGCTCCTCCTTCGTGGACGAGTCGATGATCTCCGGCGAGGCGATACCGGTTACCAAGGGCGTGGGTGCCGAAGTCATCGGTGGCACCATCAACAAAACAGGCAGCTTCTCGTTCCGGGCGACGAAGGTGGGTTCGCAGACCCTCCTCGCCCAGATCATCCGCATGGTCGAGGCAGCCCAGGGCGCCAAGCTGCCGATCCAGGCGCTGGTCGACAAGGTGACCGCCTGGTTCGTGCCCGCCGTCATCGCCATCGCAACGCTGACCTTCCTCGCCTGGCTGCTGTTCGGCCCGAGCCCCGCCCTCAGCTTCGCTCTCGTCAATGCGGTTGCCGTGTTGATCATCGCCTGCCCCTGTGCCATGGGCTTGGCTACCCCCACCTCGATCATGGTGGCGACAGGCCGTGCGGCCGAACTCGGCGTGCTCTTCCGTCGCGGCGATGCCCTGCAGAGCCTGCGTGATGTCGAGATCGTCGCCTTCGACAAGACGGGAACCCTCACCCAGGGCGAGCCTGCGGTCACAGATATCGAAACCGCCCCCGGCTTTTCGGAGAATGAGGTTCTCGCTCTGCTGGCCTCGGTGGAAGCGCGTTCGGAGCATCCGCTCGCCACCGCCATCGTCAAGGCGGCCCGCGAGCGTAACCTCGACATTCCCTCGGCCACCGATTTCGAGGCGATCCCGGGGCGCGGCGCCTCCGCCCTCGTCGATGGCCGGAAGATCTCGATCGGCTCGGCCCACTGGATGACAGAACAGGGCATCGATGCCACGGCTCTGTCGTCTCGGGCGGAAGCCCTCGGCGAACAGGCCAAAACGCCGCTCTTTGCAGCCGTCGACGGCAAGATCGCAGCGGTCATCGCCGTCGCGGATCCGATCAAGCCGACGGCCAAGGCCGCCGTCGCGGCCCTCAAGGCACTCGGTCTCCAGGTTGCGATGGTGACGGGCGACGCCCGGCGGACGGCACAGGCGATTGCGGCAAGGCTCGGGATCGAAACCGTCGAGGCCGAAGTCCTGCCGGACGGCAAGGCCCAGACCGTGCAGCGGCTGGCGGCCGGAGGGCGCAAGATCGCCTTCGTCGGCGACGGCATCAACGATGCGCCGGCGCTCGCCACCGCCGATGTCGGCATCGCCATCGGCACGGGCACCGACGTCGCCATCGAGAGCGCGGCGGTGGTGCTGATGGCCGGCGATCCCAATGGAGTCGTCAGGGCCATAGGCCTGTCACGGGCGACCATGCGCAATATCGGCCAGAACCTGTTCTGGGCCTTCGCGTACAACATCGCGTTGATCCCCATCGCTGGCGGCGCTCTCTATGCCGTCAACGGCACCTTGCTCTCGCCGATGCTGGCAGCCGGCGCCATGGCGCTTTCAAGCGTCTTCGTGGTGACCAATGCGCTCAGGCTCAAGGGCTTCCAGCCCGAGACTGCACCAGCACAAGCGACAGGTGTACAGGCATTGACTTCATCAAGCTAATTCAAGGGAATATCGAAGAAAGCTCATCAAGATTCGAAGGTCGTGATGAGGTCTTCGCGTGAAGGACGAACAGGAAGAACCGTCATGAATATCGGTGAAGCATCCGCCGCCTCCGGCGTCTCGGCCAAGATGATCCGCTATTATGAATCTATCGGGCTCGTACCGAACGTAGCCCGCACGGAAGCCGGCTATCGCGTCTATGGTGACAGCGATATTCACACACTGCGTTTCATTCGCCGCAGCCGCGATCTCGGCTTTTCCGTCGAGCAGATGGAAACCTTGCTCGCTTTGTGGAGCGATCGCAGCCGTGCGAGCTCCGATGTCAAGAGCATCGCCGCAGCTCATATCATCGAGCTCGAACGCAAGGCGCGCGAGATCGAGGGTATGGCGAAAACCCTGCGCCATCTCGTCCATAATTGCCACGGCGACAACCGGCCCAACTGCCCGATCCTGGAGGATCTTTCCCATGGCGAGGAGGCGGCACCCCCCAAGCCCAAGCGTCGCCGAGCGTGATGTGCATGATGAGGTGAGCTAACTTCCCGCCATGCCTGTCCAACCGATTCTGCGTTTTCCCGATCCATGCTTGCGCCAGGCGGCAAATCCCGTGACCGAATTCGGGCCCAGGCTTGCCGCCCTGGCCGAGGATCTGCTCGACACCATGCGCGCCGCGCCCGGCATCGGCATTACGGCCCCGCATCTGGGCATTCTCGAAAGACTGACGGTGATCGAGCTGCCCGATGAGAAACGAGTGCGGATCTATGTCAATCCGCGCGTCGTCTGGTCATCGCACGATAAACGGGAGCATGTCGAAGGCAGCGTCTCAATGCCCGGTGCGACCGAGACGGTCGAACGTCCCGCCCGGGTGCGTGTCGCCTTCCAGACCCTCGAAGGGGCGGAGGAGACCGAGGAAGCCGATGGATTGCTCGCCGTCTGCCTGCAGCACGAAATCGACCAGCTCGACGGCATTTTCTGGATCCAGCGTCTGTCGCGCCTGAAACGCGAGAGGCTGATCAAGCGTTTTCAAAAGCGATCCTGACGCTGGCCAGCCCCGCAGACAACAAAATTTCGCCAGGGCTGTCGGCTTGGCCGGATGCCGAACGTCCTTCGGGAGATCGAAACAGGAGGAAGCTGAAATGACCTATGTCGACGGTTTCGTTGTCGCCGTGCCCAAGCAGAACCTCAAGGCCTATGAGGAAATGGCCCGTCTCGGCGGCCAGGTCTGGATGGAACATGGCGCACTCAGCTATGTCGAATGCGTTGCCGACGACGTGCCTTATGGCGAGGTCACGTCCTTTCCGCGCGCCGTCCAGGCCAAGGAGGATGAGATCGTGGTGTTCTCCTGGGTGACCTACCGCTCGCGCGAGGAGCGTGACGCCATCATGGCCAAGGTGATGGCCGATCCCCGGCTGGAGGGCAGCATGGCGAACGCGCCCTTCGACGGAAAGCGCATGATCTTTGGCGGCTTCACCACCTTGATCGAGCGGTAGGCCAGGTCCTCATCGCCGCCTGTTCACAAGCGCCAATCGAAGGCATCAGAATTGGTGTGCCGATCTCCAGATCGGCATCTTTTCGACAGACATATTGCTACCCAGAATGCCGATCTGGAGATCGGCACACCGGCATAAGCGCTCTTGTCCGCCAGGTTAGCACCACCGCCCTGTCCCATCAGGCCAGGGCGGCGGCGTAGCTGTCGGGCTTGAAGCCGACCAGCAGCTTGCCACCGCCGAGGTCGAGGACCGGGCGCTTGATCATGGTCGGTTCGGCCAGCATCAATGCGATCGCCTTGGCCCGGTCGATACTCTGCCTGTCGGCCTCGGGCAAGGCGCGGAACGTGGTGCTCGACTTGTTCAGGAGTGTTTCCCAGCCGACCTTGTCCGCCCAGGCCTCGAGGCGCTTGCGGTCGATCCCTTCGGCCCGGTAATCGTGAAAGCCATGGGCCTTGCCATGCGCGTCGAGCCAGCTGCGTGCCTTCTTCATGGTGTCGCAGGTCTTGATACCGTAGATCGTCACGCTCATGTCAGGTCCTGTTTGCGGGGCCGTACAAGGCCCTGTTTTCCGTCGAAAAATAGATAAGGGCGAGGACCGGCAGGGCAAAGCCCAGCCAGGAGACCGCCGCCCAGCCGCCATGGGCAAAGGCCCAGCCCCCCAGCGCCGAGCCGAGCGCACCGCCCACGAAGAACGTCGCCATATAGACGCCGTTGAGGCGGCTGCGATATTCCGCACCCAGATTGTAGATCAGGCGTTGGCCAAGCACGACATTGGCCGAAACGCCGAAGTCGAGCACGATCGCGGCGGTGACCAGTAGGCCGAGCGACAGGCTCGATCCCGGCTCGGCCAAATGGGTGAGCAGGAAGCTGAGGGCGCCGAGCGTCATGGCGAAGGCCGAGGCTGGACGGACCCAGCCGCGATCGGCGACACGCCCGGCGAGCGGGGCTGCCACCGCGCCTGCCGCCCCGGCCAGCGCGAACAAGGCAATGCCCGACTGCGTCATGCCAAAGACGGGGCTCGCCAGCAGCAGCGGGGTGCAGGTCCAAAACACGCTGAAGGCGCCGAACATGCAGGCTTGATAGAGAGCACGCCTGCGCAGGATCGGCGTGGCGCGCATCAAGGTCGCCATCGAGAGGAGAAGACGGCCATAGGACGGAGCCGGCGGCGGCTGGCGCTTGGGCAAGGCCCGGGCCAGCACTGCGCCCAGCACCAGCATGGCGACGATGGAGACCAGGAACACCATGTGCCAGGAGCTGAAATAGGTGATCAGGCTCGATACCGGACGGGCCAGCATGATGCCGACCATCAGCCCGCTCATCACATTGCCGACCACCCTGCCCCGCCGCGCCTCGGGTGCGAGATGGGCGGCAAAGGGGACGAGGATCTGCACGGCCACCGATCCGAGCCCGATCAGCAAGGCCGAGACCAGGAATTGCAGGCTGTCGCGGGCCAGCATGGCCCCTGCCAACGCGATCACCGCCAGCCCCATCACCCAGAGGATGAGCTTGCGATTCTCGATCAGATCGCCGAGCGGCACCAGGAACAGCAGCCCGGCGCCGTAGCCGATCTGCGTCATCGTCACGATCAACCCAGCCGCGCCTGGCGACATGCCGAGATCGGCGCTGATCAAGCCGACGAGCGGCTGGGCATAGTAGATATTCGCGGCGATGAGGCCGCAAGCCGCAGCGATCAACAGAGTGACCCAGGCGGAGGCGGCGGGCTCCTGCACGGCCTCGCTGCTCGTTGCAATGCGGGACATCAAATCTCACAAAAGAAAAGGCATGCAGCCCCCGGCTATGGGAAAGCGTCATGCGAGCCTGAAAGGAATTCAGCTCTTCTTTTGTCACGGGCAATGCCGGCTTGGCCAGCCCTTGTCCGACAAAAGCTCCACGCATCTGCCACTGGCAGGCGCGGATCGCATCAGGTAAGCCTGATGCGCTCCCCGCTGGCAGGGTCGAACAGCCTGAGATCGCCGGGAGCGATGGCCAGCTTCACGATCTCGCCTACCGTCAAGGCGGGACGCTCGGTCGTGAAGAGCTTCACCCCCTGTCCGCCGATCTCCAGGTGCGCCACCGTGCCGAGCCCTGTCGGCTCCACCAGATCGACGCGGGCCGGCACGTTACCCGCCGTCGACAGCACCGCGCGCTCGGGGCGAATGCCCACGACGACCTTGGCGGGCAGGCGCTGGCCCGGCAGGACGGCAAGAACCGTATCGCCGACCCGCAAGGCCGTGCCTCCTTCGCCCGGCTGTGCCTGCGCATCGAGAAAGTTCATGGCCGGCGAGCCGATGAACCCGGCCACGAACATATTGGCGGGATCGTCATAGAGTTCGAGCGGTGCGCCAACCTGCTGGATCACGCCGCCCTGCATGGCGACGATGCGATCGGCCATGGTCATCGCCTCGATCTGGTCATGGGTGACATAGACCGAGGTTGCCCCGAGATCGCGGTGCAGTTTGCGGATCTCGAACCGCATCTGCTCGCGCAGCCGCGCATCGAGATTGGACAGCGGCTCGTCGAACAGGAAGGCCTTGGGATTGCGCACGATGGCGCGCCCCATGGCAACGCGCTGGCGCTGCCCGCCCGACAACTGCCGCGGCGTGCGCTCCTGCAGAGCTTCCAGGCCGAGCTTGGCACCTGCCTTGGTCACAGCATCCGAGATGAAATCGGCCGCTTTCTTCCGCAGTTTGAGCGCATAGCTCATATTGTCGCGCACGCTCATATGCGGATAGAGCGCATAGGACTGGAACACCATGGCGATGTCGCGATCCTTCGGCGGCAGGTCGTTCACCATGGCGCCGTCGATGAGGATCTGCCCCTGGGTGGTATCTTCCAGCCCGGCAATGAGGCGCAGCAAGGTCGACTTGCCGCAGCCGGACGGGCCGACGAGCACCACGAACTCGCCAGAGGCGATGGAGAGGTCGATGCCCTTGAGGATGGGCAGCGCGCCGTAATTCTTGCGGACGGCTTTCACTTCGATATTGGCCATCGGAATAAACCTTTCAGCCCTTCACCGCGCCAGCGGTGAGGCCCTGGACCAGATAACGCTGGATCAGGAAGAAGAAGATGCAGACGGGGATGAGCGCGAGCACGCCGGCCGCCATCATCTGCCCGAAATCCACCGCGAACTTCGACACGAAGTTGAGCAGGCCCACCGGGAAGGTGATGACATTGTCCTTGGTGTTGAGCATCAGCGCGAAAAGCAGTTCGCTCCAGGCTGCGGTGAAGACGAAGCCGAGGGTGGCGGCGATGCCGGGCATGGTCAGGGGCAGGATGATCTGGCGCAGCGCCCCGAAGCGGGTGGCGCCGTCGATCATCGCCGCCTCTTCCAGATCCTTCGGAATGCCGTCGAAGAAGGACTGCATCAAGAAGGCGGCGAACGGCACATTATAGGCGGTGTAGATGATGACCAGGCCCGTCAGGCTGTTGTTGAGCCCGAGCGGCTGAAACAGCTTGAAGATCGGCGCGATGGTCATCACCAGCGGGAACATCTGGGTGATCAGCATCAGTCCGACCAGCCAGAACTTTCCCTTGTAGACGAAGCGCGAAAAGCTGTAGCCGGCACCGGCCGCCACGATCGTGGTAAACAGGGCCGTCAAGGCCGAAATGATCACGCTGTTGCGGAAGAACAGCGGAAAATCCGTGTGGCGGATCACCGAGGCATAATGATCGAAGCTGAAGCGTGAGGGCCACAGCTTGACCCCTTCGCTGTAGAGCAGGTCATTGGGCGTCACCGAGACTTTGAACAGCCAGAACAGCGGAAACAGCGCGAAGGCCAGGAACAGGCCGATCAGCGTGTAGTGCAGGACCCAGTAGATGGAACGACGTGTGGAGCGGCGCATGATCATCCCCTCCGGATCAGCATTTGCCTGAGCGCGATCAGCGTGGCGGCATAGGCAAGCAACAGCACGAGCAGTACCAGCGAGATCGCCGAGGCATAGCCGAAATCGAGGCGCTTATAGGCTTGGGTGTAGATGTAGCTGGCGACGATCTGCGTCGAATCCGCCGGCCCGCCTCCGGTCATCACCACGATGAGATCGGCTGAATTGGCGATCCAGACGGCGCGCAGCAGCACCGTGATGGCGATCGTCGGCGCCAGGAACGGGATGGTGATCGAGGTGAAGCGCTTGAGCGGTCCGGCCCCGTCGATCTCGGCCGCCTCATAGATGTCCTGCGGAATGGACTGCAGGGCGGCCAGCAGGGTGATGGCGAAGAACGGAAAGCCCCACCAGACATTGGCGACGATCGGTCCCCAGATGGCATGGGTAGGGCTGGACAGAATATTGTCGGGTGCTGCCATCACACCCAGTCCCGACAGCCAATGCGGCAAGGGCCCGACAATGGGATTGAACATCCAGGCCCAATTGAGGCCGGACAGGAAGCTCGGCACGGCCCAGGGCAGGAACACCAGGGCCTGTACCGCGCCGCGTCCCGGGAAGGGCCGGTTCAGCAGCAAGGCCAGGATGAGTCCGAGCACGAACTGCAGCGCGACGGAAATCACGGTCCACAGCACGGTATTGGACAGGGCGTTCCAGAAGTTCAGGTCGCCCCACAATGTGCGGAAATGCTCAAGGCCGACATAGCCGCCCCCGAATGGTTTCAGCAGCTGGATATCGCGAAACGCGTAGGACATGCCGATTGCCAGAGGCACCAGCATGATCGCCACGATCAGAATGATCGAAGGAGTGGCATAGAGCCAGGGTTCGAACGCCAGCCGGGCGCTTCGACTGCGCCGGCTGGATTGGACGGGGATATCTGCCAGAGCCATGATGATCCGATCGGGAACGGGCTGGGGACCGAGAAGACAGCCGGCGCGCCCAACCATCCCTTCTCCCCTTGCGGTTATCGTCCACTCCACTTGGAGTGGGCCGGGGGATGGTTGGCGGATGAGGGGTTCCGGCGAGCCCCTGGAGAGGTCGCATCTCTCCCCTCATCCGGCAATTCGTGCCACCCAAGGCACTTCCGGAGGAAGTGCCAGGTCTCGCAAGGGGAGAAGGATGACGCGCGCAGAGCCTACGAAACGATTACTTCTTCTTCGCCAGGTAGGCCTGCTGAGCCTTGGTGAGATATTCGGCCCACTGACTGGCAAGCTGATCCGGCGCGAGCTGGCCGAGCAGGGCCTGCTGCGTGGTCTTCAACGCGATGGAGCTGTCGAAGAAGGCCCACTCTTCCAGATGGAACGGCATGACCAGGGGCACGACATTGGGGTCACGCAGTTCCTCGAACCAGCCCTTGAACTTAGGGTCGGCATAGAAGGGATCCTGCTCCGCCGCCTTGTAGATCGGCAGGGCACCGGTGCGCTTGTTCCAGGCGATGTTGCCTTCCGGGCTGTCCAAAGCCGCGATCAGCTTCCAGGCCAGATCCTTGTTCTCCGAAGCCGCGAACATCGACCAGGAGGCATAGCCCAGGGTCGGGAAGCTCTTGCCGCCCGCTCCCTTGGGCATGGGAGCGACGTCGTAATCGTCCTTGCTCATCTTGTCGGCCACGGCGATCAGGGCATCCGGATCCTGGTCAAGCATGGCGCAGGTACCGGAGTAGAAGCCGGTGACGATCTCGTTGAAGCCCCAGTTCACACTGTCCTTGGGAACGTAGCCGTTCTTGTAGAGATCGACGAACACGCTGAGGCCTTTCACCCAAGCGGGGTCGGCCATGGTGGAAGTGCCGTCCGCCTTGAAGAAGGTGTCGTTGCCGGCCGCGGTGGCGCCCATCATCATCCAGCCATTGAGGCCGCCGGGGCCGCCGCGCAGGCAGTATCCGAACTTGCCGGGAATGGCGGAGATCTTCTTGGCGCTCTCGACGAACTCGTCCATCGTCTTGGGCGGGTTGTCGATGCCGGCCTGCTTGAACAGCTTCTTGTTGTAGAACATCGCGCGCAGATAGAAGCCGTAGGGCAATCCATAGGCGGTGTTGTTGATGTAGCGCCCCATCTGGAGCGTCTTGTCGTTGAGGTCCTTGGTGTGGTCCCACTTGGCCAGATAGGGCTCGAGGTTCTCCAGCATGCCGTTATTGGCATAGAGCGAGATCCAGCGATCCGGCATCTCGACCACATCCGGCGTGTCGCCCGCCGAAACCATGGTGGCGAACTTCTCGAAGGCCTGGCCCCAGGGCAGCGAGGTGATCTCGACCTTCACGCCGGGATTGGCATCCTCGAAGGTCTTGACGATCTGCTTGAGCGTCTCCGTGCGCTCGGGGCTGGTGATCACCTCCGTCAGCTTGAGCGTGGTATCCGCCCAGGCTGGCAGAGCCAGCGCTAGCGAGGCCGTGGCGGCCAGCAGTAGTTTCTTGAACATTGAGACTCCCCTCTCTTGTTATTGCGCTTCACTTCCAAGGTCGTCCCGGACACCTTCCGACGGATTGCGTCCGGGCTCGCCCTATCTCTTCGCAGCTGATAGCGCCTGGGTGATATCGCCCCAGAGCGCATCCACGCCCTCAAGGCCGACATGCAGCCGCACCATGCGTTCGGGCACACCGAAATCAACGGCCGAATTGGGGCCGGCATTCTGGCCGCGTCCGACCAGCGCCGGCACCACCAGGCTTTCATGCCCGCCCCAGCTCACGCCGATCTTGAACAGGCGCAGGGCGTTGCAGAAGGCGGGAATGTCGACACTGTCGTCGAATTCGAAGGAAAACAGGCCCGAAGTACCACTCAATCCCGGTGGCAGGCTGTTGCCGAGGCCTGGATGATGGACCGCTACCACTTCGGGCAACTCGCCAAGCTTGCGCGCCACGGCCAGCCCCGCCGCCTCGTGCGCCTTCATGCGCGTCGGCAGCGTGCGCAGACCGCGAAGCAGCAGCCAGGCCTCGAACGGGGCCAGCTTGGCGCCGAGATAGGGCGTGATGGTGCGCCGGATGATCTCGACGAGTTCCTTGCGCCCTGCCACGACCCCGGCAACCACGTCCGAATGGCCACCGATATATTTGGAAGCCGAATGCACGACGAGGTCGACGCCGAGGCGTACCGGCTGCTGAAATACCGGCGAAGCCCAGCTGTTGTCGATGATGCTGATCACCCCATGGTTGCGCGCCAGGGTCGTGAGGGCGGGAATGTCCTGCGTCTCCATCATCCAGCTGTTCGGGCTCTCCAAATAGAGCAGCTTGGCACCCGGCAGCGCCGCCGCCACCGCATCGGCGTCACGGCCATCGACATAGACCGTTTCGACCTTCCAGCGCTTCAGCAGAGTTTCGAACAGGCGATAGGCATCGGGATAGACATGGCGCACGCAGACAATGCGGTCGCCCGGCTCGAGAAAGGCCAGCACGCTGGAGGAAATCGCACCCATGCCGCTGGCAAAACCGATGGCATCGTCTGTGCGCTCCAGCTCGGCGATCTTCTGCTCGAACAGCCGCGTGGTCGGATTGCCGACGCGCGAATAGACCGGGCGCACCTGCTCGCCGCGATAGGTCGCCGCCATCTCCTCGAAGCTGGAAAAAGTGAACAGCGAAGTCTGCACGATAGGCGGCACCACGGCCTCGAAGGCGTGAGTATCGTCATGGGCGACGACGAGGCTGGCATAGTCGAAGTCGGCCCAAACCTCCGTCATCTGGGCCTCCTTCATCTGGGCCTCGGTCATCCGATGGTCAGTCATTTGGACATGTCCTTGATGTCTTCTTCGACAATTTCGAGAATGGCGAGCGTCTTCAAACGGGCCGTCTCCGGATCGCGCCGGACGATGGCGTCGAAGAGCTCGCGATGAAAACGAAAAGAGCGACGGGCAAAATCCGGCCGATCGAACGGCTCGTCGAAGAAGCTCTCGAAAGCCTCCCGCATGCGCTCCAAGAGCTGGCCGAACAAAGGATTGTGGCTGGCATCATAGATGGCGAGATGGAAGGCGAGGTCTTCGGGGCCGGAGGTACCCTTCTCCAGATGCACCCCCTCCATGATGTCGAGCTTGGTCTCGATGACGGCGAGGTCCTCGGGCGTCGCCCGGAGGGCAGCGAGCGCACTCACCTCGGTTTCGAGCCCGCGCCGAACCTCCAATGTCTGCAGCAAGCGGTCGCGCAGCAGGGCGGCATCGATCACCAGGGGCATATGGATGGCGTCGGCCGAGAACGCCCGTTTGAGATAGGTGCCGCTGCCCTTACGGGACTCAACCACACCCAAGGCCTGCAGCTTGCGGATGACTTCCCGTACCGTGGAACGGCCGACCGCCAGGGTCTGCATCAGCTGCCGTTCGGTCGGCAGGCGCTCGCCCGGCTTGATGCCGGAGGTGGCGATGAAATGGCCGATCGCACGCATCACATCATCCGCCCGATCGGCGGATGGCAGCGGAGCAAGTCCCTGGACTGACGGCGAGCGCAAATCGGGTTTCCGGATGGCGATCTAAAATTGGTCTGACATCTGACTATTTTTCAAAGTTGGTTGGGTTGTCAAGGAGAAAGTCGGACCATTCGTTTTGAAGGGCCGATCCCCAGATCGTCCCGGGAGCCGGCCTTGCGATTCAAGTGGGCGAACCGAAGATCGGCCCTCCGATCGCTCCCTCTCGTACGGCCGTGCCTTGCTGTCGGCCGGGAGACCGAGGCGCCAAATGATCGGCCGTTGG
Source organism: Labrys sp. F242 (assembly GCF_057813875.1). NCBI lineage: Bacteria > Pseudomonadati > Pseudomonadota > Alphaproteobacteria > Hyphomicrobiales > Xanthobacteraceae > Labrys > Labrys sp. F242. The sequence continues at coordinate 2,269,355 of NZ_JBVASG010000001.1, forward strand.
TCAGCCATGCCCACTCCGCAATTGCATTCCGGCCCGTCTTGGCGCAAAGGAACGCGTTTCACGGACAGGATGGACAGCGGACATGGCGGTGATCGAAGCAGCGCAAGAGACGGCGGACGGCAAGACGGCCCCGACGGTCTCCTATGTCTCGCTGGGTTGCCCCAAGGCCCTGGTCGATTCCGAGCGCATCCTCACCCAGCTCCGGGCCGAGGGCTACGGCATCACCCGCAACCACAAGGGCGCCGACCTCGTCATCGTCAACACCTGCGGCTTCCTCGATTCAGCCAAGGCGGAATCCCTTGGCGCCATCGGCGATGCCATGGCCGAGAACGGCAAGGTGATCGTCACCGGCTGCATGGGCGCCGAACCCGATCCGATCCTGGAAAAATTCCCCAACGTTTTCGCCGTCACCGGCCCGCAGCAATATGAGACGGTGGTCGAAGCGGTGCACAGAGCGGCTCCCCCTGCCCATGATCCGTTCACGGATCTGGTGCCGCCGCAGGGCCTCAAGCTCACGCCGCGCCACTACGCCTATCTGAAGATTTCCGAAGGCTGCAACAATCGCTGCAGCTTCTGCATCATCCCCAAGCTGCGTGGCGATCTTGTCTCCCGCCCAGCCGCCGACGTGATGCGCGAGGCCGAGAAGCTGGTGAAGGCCGGCGTCAAGGAATTGCTGGTGATCAGTCAGGACACCTCCGCCTATGGCGTCGACATCCGCTATGCCGAAAGCACCTGGCAGGGCGAGCCGCTCAAGGCGAAGTTCCTCGATCTATCGAAGGCTCTCGGCGAACTCGGGGTCTGGGTGCGCATGCACTATGTCTACCCCTACCCGCATGTCGACGACGTCATCCCGCTGATGGCGGAACGCAAGATCCTGCCCTATCTCGACATCCCCTTCCAGCATGCCTCCCCCACAGTGCTGAAGGCGATGCGTCGCCCCGGCAACCAGGAGAAGGTGCTGGAGCGCATCCATAAATGGCGCGAGATCTGCCCCGACATCACCCTGCGATCGACCTTCATCGTCGGCTTCCCCGGCGAGACGGACGAAGATTTCGAACTGCTGCTCGACTGGCTGCGCGAAGCCCAGCTCGATCGTGTCGGCTGCTTCGAATATGAGCCCGTGGCCGGCGCCACCGCCAATGACCTCGGCCTGATGCCGGTGCCGGACGAGGTGAAGAAGCAGCGCCATCGCCGCTTCATGGAAACCCAGCAGCAGATCTCGATCCGCAAGCTGAAGAACAAGGTCGGCAAGCGCCTGCCCGTCATCATCGACGAGACCGGACCGACCGTCGCCAAGGGACGTTCCATGGCCGACGCGCCGGAGATCGACGGCGCCGTCTACGTCGCCAGCCGCCGCCCGCTGCGCGTCGGCGACATCGTCACGGTGAAGATCGAGCGCTCGGACGCCTACGACCTGCACGGCATCGCAGTCTGACAACAGCAGATGGCAAGCCCTGGCGCTGCCGAGATGGCATCATTGCTTTTGCAAAACCGGTCGCCGAAGAGCGAGCATGCACTTAGCCTGAAAGCCTGATTCAAGCCGGCTGAAATCGTCACCGTCTGGCACCAATCGGAGTCGATGGGGTCCCAGCATTTCCAGAGGCATGGGACTCCCGGCTTCTCATCTCAATCCCAAAAGGTAAACTTATATCCCGCAGCCAATTGGAGTGCCGCGGCAAGCATTGCCATGTTTCAAGGCCAAGATTTTCTCATACCAAATCCAAATATTCATCGTTTGGCGGCAGCCGGATTTGCTCCTATCCGGAGTCCCAGCAGGCAGCGGTCGACAGCATATAAAAGTGCTGGCGGCTCAGGCCTCCTCAGGACACATCCCCGAAAAATGGAGTTGGGAATGAACTCGTTGACGTTGCGCAGGCGGATGATTGCCGCATCCGCGCTTGCAGTCTCCATGCTTGCCGCCCAGCCGGTCTCGGCCCAGACACCGCTCGAACAGAGCCATCTCGAACAAATCGTCGACGCCGCCATCAAGCCGTTGATGGAGCGGGAGAAAATCCCCGGCATGGCCATCTCCGTCACAGCCGGCGGCAAGCAATTCGTCTTCAATTACGGCCTTGCCTCGAAGGAGAGCGGGCAGAAGGTCACCGACAATACGCTTTTCGAGATGGGCTCGATCAGCAAGACCTTCACGGCCACGCTTGGCGCCTATGGCGTGGCGCGTGGCGACCTGTCGCTGTCGGACAAGGCGGGCCAGAGATTGCCGGCACTCGTCGGCAGCAGCCTCGAAGGCGTCAGCCTGCTCGAGCTTGCCACCTACACGGCCGGTGGGCTGCCCCTGCAGTTTCCGGACGAGATCACCGACGATACCAAGATGATCGCCTACTACAAGGCATGGCGTCCGGCCTTCCCGCCCGGCACCCACAGGCTCTATTCCAATCCAAGCATCGGCCTGTTCGGCTATCTTGCCGCCCAGGCCATGGGCAAGCCTTTCGATGATCTCATGCAGGGAGAAATCCTGCACCTGCTCGGCCTCTCCAATACCTATGTCCGGGTGCCGCCGGAACGGATGGCGGACTATGCGCTCGGCTATACCAAGGATGGCCGGTCCGTCCGGGTGTCGCCTGGCCCCATGGATTCAGAGGCCTATGGCATCAAGACGACCGCGACAGACCTCATCCGCTTCGTCGACGCCAATATGAATAGGTCCCGGCTGGACCAAACGCTCCAGAGTGCCATCGCCGCGACGCAGGCAGGCTACTACAAGATAGGCGTGATGCAGCAAGGCCTCGGATGGGAAATGTATAGCTATCCGACGACGCTCGAGCGCCTGCTTGCCGGAAATTCAGCCAAGATGGCCTTCGAACCGCACGAGGCGCACAAACTCGTATCGCCACAGCCAGCGCGGCGCGACATGCTGTTCAACAAGACGGGCTCCACCAACGGCTTCGGTGGCTATGTCGCCTATGTGCCGGCCAAGGGCATCGGCATCGCGATCCTAGCCAACAAGAACTATCCCATACCGGATCGGGTCAAGGCCGCCTGGCAGATCCTGAGTGCGCTCGACGGCCAGAAAAAGCCGGCGCCCAAGCCCTGAAACGTCCCCCGCCATTCCAGCAACAGGTCAGCAATCCGCCCTGCACCGCCTCGGTGCAGGGCTTTTTGTATTGCTCCCCTTCCGCCGAAACCGAGACGTCTCACTGCCACAGGCCGACATCCATCTTGACACCCCCGGATACCGTTAATACCATAACTATGCCTAATATAACATAATAATGTAATACAGCATCCAGACAACGGGGAGTACAGCACTATGGAAGACTTCGCCGAAACCAGACGGAATCTGGTCAAGGGCGGCCTGCTCGGTGGCCTGGCCCTGGCAAGCGTCGTTGGCTCCGCCCGGCAGGCAGCCGCCCAGGCCTCGTCCGACAGCCTGCTCCGCACCATACTTGATCGGGGCCACCTCATCGTCGGCACCGGCTCCACCAATGCGCCCTGGCATTTCGAGGACGAAAAGGGCGAGTTGGCAGGCATGGACATCGCCATGGCCAAGATTTTGGCCAAAGGCCTGTTCGATGATGCCAGCAAGATCGAATTCGTCCGCCAGGATGCCGCCCAGCGTGTCCCCAATATCACCACCGGCAAGGTCGATGTCGTCATCCAGTTCATGACGATTTCACCGGCCCGGGCCCAGCTCGTCGCCTATTCCCGCCCCTATTATGTCGAGGGTGTTGCCTTCCTCACCCGACCTGACAGCGACAAGAAGACCTTCGACGACCTGCTCAAGGCCGGTTCCGCGGCGCGCATCTCCATCCTGCAGAATGTCGATGCCGAAGAAACGGTCAAGAAGGTGCTGCCCGAGGCTACCGTGATGCAGCTCGACAGCCAGCCCAACGTTGTTCTCGCCCTGGATTCCAAGCGGGTCGACGCCGCCGCAGTCGACCTTTCCAACGTCTGGTGGCTCGCCAAGCGCAATCCGGACAAATATTTCGACGCGGGCAAGTCCTGGAACGCCCAATTGTATGGCGCCGCCGTGCGCCAGGGTGACCCTGACTGGATCCGTTTCGTCGACACCACCTTTGGCGTGGCGATCCATGGCCACCAGAATGAGATCTATGACGCGGCGCTGAAGGACTATTTCGGCCTGACCCCGCCGGCCCGCAAACCCGGCCTGCCGACCTTCTAGGCTCCAGCTCCTCCCGCAAATTCCCGACAGCATCGCCGGCGCACCTCGGTGCCAATCCCGGCCGGCGATGCCAGGGCTCCGTCGCGCGTGATGGCTGGATCTTCGGCATGATGAATTATCATTTCAACTTCGCCATCGTCTGGCGCTATTCAGCCAGGCTCTTCGAAGGGCTGCTGCTGAGCATCGAACTGGCGGCCGCGACCATCGCAATCGGCATGCTCATTGGGCTGGTCCTCGCCTTGGTCCAGCTCGACGGGCCGCGCTGGGCTCGCCCCCTGATCCGGGGCTATGTCGAGTTCGTCCGCAACGTGCCGCTGCTGCTGCTGGTCTATCTGGTCTTTTACGGCATCCCCAGCGCCATCGACCTGCAATATGGGGCGACGACCTCCTTCGTGGCCACGCTCGCCGTCTATTCGGGCGCCTATCTCGTCGAGGTGCTGCGAGCAGGCCTGGAGGCCGTGCCGAAAGGGCTGATCGAGGCGGGCAAGAGCATCGGCCTGACACCTTTCGGCGTGCTCTGGCACATTCGCCTGCCGACGGCGCTGCGCATCGCCCTGCCTTCGCTTTCGAACACCTATGTCTCCTTGTTCAAGGACACCTCGATCGCCTCCGCCATCGCCGTGCCCGAGCTCGCCTATGGCATGCGCTGGATCGAGACACAGACGTTCCGCACCGTCGAGGTCTATCTGCTCGCGACCCCCATCTATCTGGTGACCAGCTACGCCATCCTCCTGCTGCTGAGGCTGGCCGAGCGGCGCTATGCCATCAACCGGTGACACCATGTCCACGATGTTCGAGGCACTCCCCTTCCTGCTCGGCGGCCTGTGGACCACGCTCTTCGTGTCCGCGGCCGTGGTCGTGATTTCGCTGCTGATCGGCATTCCGCTCGGCTGCGCACTGGTCTTCGGGCCGGCCTGGGCACGACTGCCGATCCGGCTCTATGCGGATTTCGTTCGCGGCGTCCCGATCCTGGTCCTGCTCTATTTCATCTATTATGGCCTGCCGGCGTTGCGCATCAATCTGCCCAGTCTGCTGGCGGCGATCGTGGCGCTCACCGCCTTCAAGTCGGCCCAGATCGTCGAAATCACACGTGGCGCCTTTCAGGCCATTCCGAAAGGGCAGACGGAGGCAGCCCAGTCGATCGGCCTCGGCCTCTTCGATCGCTTCTTCTATGTCCTTGCTCCCCAGGCTGTCCGACGCTTCCTGCCGCCTTTCATCAACAGCATGGTCGATACGGTGAAGGGCTCCTCGCTCGTATCGCTGCTCGGCATCGTCGATCTCCTGCTCTCGCTGCAGCAGGTGATCGGCCGTACCCATGTCGCCCTGCCTCTCTATGTGCTGGGCGCGCTGATGTATTTCGCCATCAACTTCCCGCTCTCTGCCCTGAGCCGCCGGCTCGAAAAGCGCTTCGTCTGATCGGAAGAACCGCCATGTCAAATGCCGCAACGCAGCCAGTGATCGAGATTGCCAATCTCACCAAATCCTTCGGGGCCCTGCAGGTGCTGAAAGGCGTCGATCTCTCCGTCGAGAAGGGCCAGGTCATCGCCATAATCGGCCCCTCCGGCAGCGGCAAGACCACCCTGCTGCGCTGCATCAACTTCCTGGAGGAATATGACGGGGGCTCCGTCCGCATCGACGGGGTCGAAGTCGGCTTCAGCGAAGCGAATGGCAAGCGGCGGCGGCGTAGCGAGCGGGAACTCGCCCATATACGCGTCGATGCAGCTATGGTGTTCCAGCAGTTCAACCTGTTTCCGCATCTGACGGCGGCCCAGAACATCATGCTGGGCCTGATCAAGTCGCGCGGCAAGGGCAAGGCCGAGGCCCGGAGCATCGCCGAGAAATGGCTCGGCCGCGTCGGCCTGTCCGCAAAGATCGATGCGATGCCGGGACAGCTTTCCGGCGGGCAGCAGCAACGCGTCGGCATTGCCCGCGCGGTGGCGATGGAACCCAAGGTGTTGCTGCTCGACGAGATCACCTCCGCCCTCGATCCCGAACTCGTCGGCGAGGTCCTCGGCGTCGTCCGCGAGCTGGCAGCCGAGGGGCGCACCATGATCCTCGTGACCCATGAGATGGCATTCGCCCGGGAGGTCGCCGACAGAGTTGTTTTCACCGATCAGGGCAAGATCGTGATCGATGCCCCACCCGCGCTCGTCTTCAGCGAACAGCCGAACGAGCGGCTTCGCGCCTTCCTCGCGCGTTTCGCGGGCCTCCAGCAATCTGCCCCTACTCCCGCGCGCTGATGACAGCGCCCGCGCTGGCGATCATCACCAGCACGATGCCGCCCATCTGCTGCAGGCTGAGCGGCTCATGCAGGACGAAATAGCCGGCAAGCGCACCGATACCGGGCTCGGCACTCATCAAGATTCCGAAGGTCGCCGAAGACAGGCGCCTCAAGGCCATCATTTCGAGGGCATAGGGCAAGAGCGGCGTCAGGACGGCCAGGCCGACCGTCTGCAGGGCGAGGCCGCCGGGAAGAGCAAAACCGGTTTCGTACAGGCCGAAGGGGGTCGATATCAGGGCTGCCGCGGCGAAGGAGATCGCCAACCCCTCCAGCCCCTTGAAGGATTTGCCGATCCGCTTGCTCAAAAGAATATAGGCGGCCCACCCGGTCCCGGCGGCAAGCGCGAACAGGAAGCCGAGCATGTCGACGCTCCAGCCCGCCTGGTTTCGCACCAGCAGGAGCACGCCGCCAAAGGCCAGCACCAGCCAGATCAGCCGCCAACTGCGGGCAAAGCCGAGGGCCGCGACGCCTAGCGGCCCCAGGAACTCGATCGCAACCACCAGGCCCAGCGGCACACGGGTGATTGCTACGAAGAAGAAGAGCGTCATCATCGCGATAACCGCGCCCAGCGCCAACGCAGCCAGAATATCCCGGCGGTGATAGCGGCGCAGATCCGGCCGCACGATGATGCCGAGGATGATCGCTGCCCAGGCCAGCCGCCCCCAGGTGGTGGCGAAAGGACCGTAGGCGGCCATGGTGGGATGAGCCAGAGCCGCGCCGAGCTGCACCGAAACCATCGAGCATGTGAGCATGACCAGGGCGAGGCCCGTCTGCGATGTCGACGCTGCGGCCGCGTTGCTTGAATTGTCCTGCAAAGTCCCCTCCTCAGGGGAGCGCTTCTACACCATCGAAACGGCAAAGCGGAGAGTGGCAAAATGACAATTGCGGCTTCCGCCCCAGGGCATGCCGATCTGTGCCTGCAATCGCTGCGCTCCTCCCGTCCGTGCGATCAAACTCTGGAAAGTTCGCATCATTCTATTCGGGCAGGAGATCAGTATATATAGATAATCTGAGGCAGAGGCGACAAACCTCCTCATCTTGGAAGGAATATCGGCGCATTCAGACGATCCAGAGAGTTCCCCGACGGTGGTCGGCCAACCCGACCGCGCGACGGCTCGCAGCATGATCGGCCGTGATTTGAGAAAGAAGGACGCTTCCTTCTCAGCCCGCGGCTGCTTTCGCTGGATCGAACTTCTCGATGAAATCGATCAGGGCCGTCACCGCCAGACCCATGTCGCGAATCGAGGTGAATTCCGCAGGGTTATGGCTGACGCCGCCGCGGCAACGCACGAACAGCATGCCGATCGGACAGAGGGCGGCCAGCGACTGGGCGTCATGCCCGGCCCCCGACGGCAGGTGGATCGCCTTGCTGCCCTGGGCGATGATCGCTGCGGCAAATCCGGCCTGCAGGGAAGGATCGCAGGGCTCCGCCTTGGCTTCATGGGTCTGCTCGATCCAGACCGAGACGCCGCGCCGTTCGGCGATGGCGAGGAACTCCTTGCGCAGGACGTTCATCGCCTCGACGCGCCTGGCGTCACTCTGCGAGCGCAGATCGACTGTAAAGACGATGCGGGCGGGAATGACGTTGGAGGCGCCGGGCGACAGGCTCAACTTGCCGATGGTGCCGACCATGAAATCATCGGCATGGCTTCTGGCGAGGTTTTCGAGCGCAAGCGCCATTTCGGCGCAGGCCGAGAAGGCGTCCCGCCTCAATGTCATCGGTACCGTGCCGGCATGGCCGGCTTCGCCCACTACCGTCACTGAATAGCGTATCTGGCTGGCGATAGCTGTCACGACACCGAGCCCCTCGCCGGCCTCTTCCAACACCGGGCCCTGCTCGATATGAACCTCGACATAAGCCGCCGCCTCGCCGGGCTCATAGGCGGCCGAGGGAATGGCGTCCGGATCTTTGCCATAGAGTCGCAAGGCATCCACCAGCTTGACGCCATCGTTGGATTCGATCTGCAAAACCGCCGGATCGAAGTGCCCTGCGACGGCCTCGGAGCCGAGCAACGTCGTCGCAAAACGGGAGCCCTCTTCGTCACCGAAGGCGAGGACATCGATACCGAAGGGCATGGCGCCATGTTTGCGGAGGATCTCGCGTGTCGCCAGGATACCAGCGATGACGCCGAACGTGCCGTCATAGGCGCCGGCATCAATCACGGTGTCGATATGCGAGCCGATCAGCAGCCGCTGCACGGCATTGCGCGTTCCCGAAGACGGTGCCAACCGGCCTCGCACCGTGCCGAGCGCGTCCTCGCTGACCTCCAATCCGGCTTCCGTCATCCAGCGGCCCACCAGATCCGCCGCCTGCCGATGCTCGGGTGTGAGATAGAGACGCGTCAGGCGTCCTTCCTCGGCACTGATCGTGGCAAGCGCGCGGATCATGCTCTCGGCCTCGCGGCCCAACGCCATTGCTCGTTCGATCATCTCGTCGCCTCCCCTGTCGGCAGGAAGAACACGGGATAGGGGATGGCATCGAGCCTGGCATGGTCAAATGGCATGGGGTGGTACGGTCTCGTCAGGAGGGCATTCCGAAAGGTTAGCCCGTCCCTAACAGAAAACGCCGCTCCGGTCCCCTTTTGTTGGGGGGACCGGAGAGGTCGTGGGCCGCTATGCGCGAGCAAGTGTAGAGCCTGCATGCGCGGCGGGCCAATCAGTTCGGGAACTTGTCGTCGATGCCCTTGACGTACCAGTTCATGCCGAGGATCTGCGAGGCATCGAGCTTGTCGCCGCCCTTGCATTCCACCGTCTCGCCCGTCTGGTTCGCGACAGGGCAGGTGAAGGGGTGGATCTTGCCGGATTTGAGGCCCGCCTCGGTCTCCTCCGCCAGCTTCTTCACATCGTCGGGCATGTTGGTGTAGGGCGCCATCTTGACCATGCCCTTGTCGAGCCCTTCCCAGGTATCCTCAGACTTCCAGGTCCCGTCCAGTACGGCCTTGGCGCGCTCGATGTAATAGTCGTCCCAGTGGTTGATGATCGCGGTGAGCTGGGTCTTCGGACCGAAGGCGATCATGTCGGAGTCTTGGCCGAAGGAGTTGATACCCTTCTCGGCCGCGGCCTGGGTGGCGGCGGGACTGTCGGTATGGGTCGCCAGGATGTCGGCGCCCTGGGCGATCAGCGCCTTGGAAGCGTCGGCTTCCTTGCCGGGATCATACCAGCTCGAGGTCCAGACGATCTTGATCTTCATGTCCGGGCGTACGGACTGGGCGCCACGCATGAAGGAATTGATGCCCGAGATCACTTCGGGAATCGGGAACGGTGCGACATAGCCGACAATGCCGCTCTTCGACATCTTGGCGGCGATCACGCCCTCCACATAGCGCCCTTCATAGAAGCGCCCGGCATAGGTCGAGACATTCTCGGCCCGCTTGAAGCCGGTGGCGTGCTCGAACTTCACGTCCGGAAAGTTCTTGGCGGCCTTGATGGTGGGATCCATGAAGCCGAAGGAGGTGGTGAAGATCAGCTTGTGACCGGAATCGGCAAGGTTCTCGATGGCGCGCTGGGCATCGGGGCCTTCCTGTACGCTCTCGACATAGGTGGTTTCGACCTTGTCGCCGAGCGCCTTGACCAGCGCCTTGCGTCCGACATCATGCTGGTAGGACCAGCCGAAATCGCCGACCGGACCGACATAGATGAAGCCCACCTTGAGCTTCTCCTCGGCGCTAGCCGAGGTCACCCCGGCACCGGCCATGAGGCCGCAAACGGCCAGGGCTGCCAATATCGTTTTTTTCATAGAGTTTCCCCTCATGGCGGGCCGTACGGATCGAAACGCCGGGCCACGGCCCATGCCCGGCGCCCAACGAAAATTATCGATCAGGCACAAAAGCAGTGCCCAGCGAAGCTGGCGCCACACCGCGCCGCCCCTTGCCGGCAGAGATCATCACCAGGACGATCACCGTGGCAAGATAGGGCAGGCCCGTCCAAAATTGCGGCGGCCAGACCAGCCAATGCGGCAGCGAACCGCCCAGCGCCTGCATGTGCAGATTGCCGATCCAGATGGCCCCGAAGAAATAGGCGCCCAGCAACAGCCGCCCGGGCCGCCAGGACGCGAAGACCACCAGGGCCAGCGCGATCCAGCCGCGGCCGGCCGTCATGCCCGTGCCCCAGAAAGGCGTGTCGGCCAAGGAAAGATAGGCCCCGCCGAGGCCCGCGCAGGCCCCGCCGAACAGCACGGCCCCGAAGCGGATCAGCCTGACGGGATAGCCCAGCGCATGTGCCGAAACATGGTTTTCACCGACGGCCCGCAGGATCAGGCCGCTGCGGCTGCGATAAAGGAACCACCAGACAGCGGCAACCAGCACGATCGACAGATAGACCAGGGCATCCTGGCCGAAGAGGAGAGGCCCGATCACCGGGATATCGGTCAGGCCGGGAATGTCGAGCGACGGGATCTTGGCCCGGTTGAGCCCGACGAAGCTGGTGCCGAGGAGATCGGACAGGCCGAGGCCGAGAATGGTCAGAGCAAGGCCGGAGGCGACCTGGTTGGCGGCGAGCCCCAGGGTCATAAAGGCAAAGAGCGCCGCGAAGACCATCCCCGCCAGGACCGCCGCAAGAAAGCCGAGCAGCGCGCTGCCGGTCATGTAGGCGATGGCAAAGCCTGAGACCGTGCCCATGATCATCATGCCCTCGACCCCGAGATTGAGCACGCCGGAGCGCTCCACCACGAGTTCGCCGATGCCGGCCAGCACGAAGGGCGTCGAGGAGGTGATGATGGTGAGGATGATCGCTTCTGTGAGATTCATCAGGCCACCTTGACTGCGCCGCGCACGATGCGAATGCGGTAGAGGATGAGCGTGTCGCAGGCGAGCACGTAGAACAGCAGGAGGCCCTGGATGACGCTGGTGATGCCGATGGGCACCTTGAGCGAGATCTGGGCCGCTTCGCCACCGAGATAGGACAGCGCCAGCAACAGGCCTGATAACAGGATGCCCACCGGATTGAGCCGACCGAGAAAGGCGACGATGATGGCGGTAAAGCCATAGCCGCTGGCAAAGGGAAGTTGCAGCAATCCCATCGTCCCGTCGGCCACGCTGATGCCGGCCAGGCCGGCAAGGCCACCCGATACGGCAAAGACGAACAAGGTCATGCGCCGGGGCGAAAAACCCGCGAACAGGGCCGCGCGTGGTGCCTGCCCTAGAAGGCGGATCTCGAACCCTTTGAGGCCGCGCCACAGCAGCACGGCCGCGGCGGCCACCACCACCAGCGCGAAGATGGAATCGAGATGGATCGGGCTGCGCCTGAACAGGGCCGGCAGCGTATTGTCGAAATTGGCGGTCAGCGGGAAATTCAACCCGGCCGGATCGCGCCAGGGACCGCGCACGCAATAATCGAGGATCTTGTCCGCGATATAGACCAGCATCAGGCTGGTCAGGATTTCGTTGGTGTTGAAGCGCGTCTTCAGGATCGCCGGAATCAGGCCCCAGAGCGCACCGCCGACGAAGCCGCCGATGAGGATGAGCGGCACGGCATAAAAGGGCGTCTGGCCCTGGAACAACAGGGCGACGCCCCCGCCCACCGTTGCGCCGATGATGTACTGGCCTTCCGCGCCGATATTCCAGTTGTTGGAGATGTAGCAGAGCGACAGGCCGACGGCGATGATCACCAAGGGGGTGGCGCGCACCACCAGTTCCTGAGCGGTACGCAGGCCGGTTAGCGGCTTGATGAAATAGACATAAAGCGCTTCGCCGGGCGCCTTGCCGTAGAGCGCAAAGATGATGGCGGCCGAGACCACCGTAAGCAGGATGGCGATGAGCGGCGAAACCAGGGCCATCGCCACAGAGCGTTCGGCCCGCTTTTCGAGTTCAAGCCGCATGATCGGCGCCCCCCATCAGCAGCCCAATCCGCTCGAGGGTCATGGTCGATACGGGCTCCGGCGCTGACAGCCGGCCATGATGGATGACCGCGATATGGTCGGCGACCTCGAAGATTTCGTCGAGATCCTGGCTGATCACCACCACCGCCGCACCGCGCCGCGACAGATCGATCAGGGCCTGCCGGATCAGGGCGGCGGCACCGGCATCCACGCCCCAGGTCGGCTGGTTCACCACCAGCACGCCGGGCTCGCGCAGCATCTCGCGGCCGACCACGAATTTCTGCAGATTGCCGCCGGAAAGCGAGCCGGCCTCGGGATCCGGCTTGCCCTTGCGCACATCGAACGTGCCGGAAATCCTGACTGCCTCGGCCGAAGCCTTGCGCATGTCGACCATACCGTATGACACCAGCCCGCTGGCGGCATGGCCAGTCAGCAGCGCATTCTGCGATAGGGTCATGCGCGGCGCCGCCGCATGGCCGAGCCGCTCCTCCGGCACGAAGGCGGCACGCAATCGCCGACGCTCGGTGACGCCAAGCCCCCCCACCGGCTTGCCGTCGACGGCCACGGCCTCGGGCTCCACCGTCCGCTCGCCGGAGATGGCCGCGAAGAGTTCGCTCTGGCCATTGCCCGCCACGCCGGCAATGGCGAGAATCTCGCCGCCCCGGGCATTCAGCGTGAGATCCTTCAGCGCGGTGCCATGCAGGTCTTCGGCCGGTAGATTCAACCCCTTCAGCGCGAGACGTACGGGCCCGTCCCGATTGGCCAGGCGACCATGCTCGACCATGGCGACGTCAGCGCCCACCATCATGCGAGCAAGACTGGCGGCAGTTTCCCGGCGCGGATCGCAGGTCGCCACCAGCTTGCCATGACGCAGCACGGTCGCCGTTTGGCATAGGCGCTTCACCTCTTCCAGCCGGTGGGAGATATAGAGCACCGCCCTGCCCTCGCCGGTGATGCGTTCAAGGGTGAGGAAGAGCTGGTCGGCCTCCTGCGGTGTCAGCACCGAGGTCGGCTCATCGAGAATGAGGAGCTTGGGATTCTGCATCAGACAGCGCACGATCTCGATGCGCTGTCTCTCCCCCACCGAGAGCGTATGCACCGGCCGGCGCGGCTCGAGCGGCAGCCCATAGGCGGCTGATACTGCCGCGATGCCCTCCTCGACATCCCGCAGTTTCGTACCCGGCGGCTGCGCCAGGGCGACATTCTCGGCCACGCTGAGATTGTCGAACAACGAGAAATGCTGGAACACCATGCCGATGCCCATCGCACGGGCAGCAGCCGGGCGCGGCAGCTGGATCGGCTCGCCTTGCCAGTAGAGCTGTCCCTCGTTCGGCTGCAGCAGGCCATAGAGAATCTTGACGAAGGTCGACTTGCCGGCGCCGTTCTCGCCCAACAAGGCGTGAATTTCATGCGGCATGATCTTGAGATCGATACCGTCATTCGCTCTCAGCGCACCGAAGATCTTGACGATACCCCTCGCTTCGATCAGGGGCGTGTGAGCGTCTGCCATTGCTGCCACATTCATGGACGTGCCCAATCCATAGGCGCAAATAGAGCAGATGCGAAGAGTTCAGGCATGGTGACGCAGCTTTTCCCCAACTCAGCGACGTACCAGGACCGAAGCGTTTTGCGATTGAGTGGAATCACCAAGAATCGCAAAGACGCATCGAAGCAGAGACGCTAGGGCAAACACGCGTTCAAGCGTGAACGCGCTTTGCTCTAGGCCTGCCGCCGGCCGTCTTTCAGGACCGGCATCTGGCTGCCGGCCTGACGGGGTAACTGCAAGATCTGGGCCACGACGGAAGCCGCTATGACTGCCGGCTCCTTGCCCTCGATGCCGGGCACCCCGATCGGGCAGATCATGCCCTCGATCAGGCGCTCTGTCAGGCCCGCTTGCCGCAATTGCGAGAGGAAGCGGGCTCGCTTGGTCTGGGAGCCGATCACACCGACATAGGCAAAGCGGTCCGCTGCCAAGGCCGTCGAAACGATGGCAAGATCGAGCGCATGGCTATGCGTCATGACGACGATGCGTGCACGATCGGGCGCGCCGGCCAGGATCCGCCCGGGCTCCGCATCGCGGCGGAGCACGACATTCTGAGGCACGTGGCTCGGGAAGGCATCGGGCCGAGCATCGCACCAGACCACATCGATCGGCAGAGGCGCCAACGCCAGGATCAACGCCCTACCGACATGGCCGGCTCCGAACAGATAGAGAGAAGGGTTGGCGGGCTCCAGTCTTTCGAGCAGGCGCCCATCCGGCAGAAAACGGCTGGCCGCTTCCGCGGGCAGCCCTTGCGCCTCGGCATCCGTAGCCGGGCGACGCATGAAACCGCCCCGGTCCTGCGGCATACCGATGAGGACATGTCCCCTATTGACCGATGGCGCCGCAAGTTCGCTCAGCCAGACGAGATCGTCTCGTTCCAGGCGTTCCAGCATCAGGCCGACCCGGCCACCACAGCACTGGCCGAGATCAGGGCCCAGAGCCTTGTCCATGGAACGTAGACGGCGACCCTCCCCGGCGGAGAGGAGAGCCTGAGCTTCCGCCAGCACCTGCCATTCCAGGGTACCGCCCCCGACCGTGCCGGAAAAAGCCCCGTCCGCCCGCACGGCCATGCGCGTGCCCGCCTCGCGCGGGCTCGAGCCACGCGCGTCCATGATGGTGACGAGTACGGCGCGGCCGTCCCGCTCGACCATGGCTTTCAGCGTCGCGAAGATCCCCATCGCTCTGCCCGCACCCATGCCGGTTTAAGTACCAGCATGATAACGCTTTGGGGCGACCGCGCCAAAGTTCAATTCGGGGGCCGGTCTTCAGACCAGCCCGGACTCCTCCAGGGAGCGCGGTATTTCCTGGCTGGTCCGAGGACCAGCCTCCCGATTACAGTGCCTTGTCGAGCGCCTGCGTGAAATCGGCGATCAGGTCATCGGAGCTCTCGATGCCGGCCGAGAAGCGCAGCATGCCCTGGCGGATACCCATGCCCAGGCGCGCGTCTTCCTCGAAGCGCTGATGGGTGGTGGTCGAAGGATGGGTGATCAGGCTCTTGGTGTCGCCGAGATTGTTGGAGATGCGGGTGATCTTCAGCGCATTGGCAACCTTGAACGCCGCGCTCTTGCCGCCCTTCACCTCGAAGGTCACCAGCGTGCCGCCCGCCTTCATCTGGCGGCGTGCGAGTTCCACCTGCGGATGATCGTCGCGGAAGGGATAGATCACGCGCTCGACTGCCTTGTGGTTCCCCAGGGCATCGGCAACCTTTACCGCATTGGCGATCTGGCGTTCGACCCTGAGTTCCAGAGTCTCCAGGCCCTTGAGCATCACCCAGGCATTGAAAGGCGAGATCGAGGGACCGGTCTGGCGCAAATAGGTTTGGATATGGTCGTTGATGAACTTCTCGGATGCCAGGATCACGCCGGCCAGACAGCGGCCCTGCCCGTCAATATGCTTGGTGGCCGAATAGACCACGCAATCGGCACCGAGTTCGAGCGGGCTCTGCAGCAGCGGCGTCGCGAAGACATTATCCACCACCAGCGTGGCGCCGGCGCTCTTGGCGATCTTGGCTATGGCGGCGATGTCGAGAATCTCGAGCGTGGGATTGGTCGGGCTTTCAAGGAAGAACACCTTCGTCTCCGGCCGCACCGCCGCCTGCCATTGGGCAAGCTCGGTGCCGTCGACCAGGGTGGAGGTGACGCCGAAGCGCGGCAGCAGTTCCTCGATGACATAGCGGCATGAGCCGAACAGCGCCTTGGCGGCGACGACGTGGTCGCCGGTCTTGAGCTGGCCGATCAGGGTCGCGGTGACGGCGGCCATGCCCGAGGCGGTGGCGCGAGCTGCCTCGGCTCCCTCCAGTTCCGCCATGCGCTGCTCGAACATCGCCACGGTGGGATTGGAAAAGCGGCTATAGATGAAGCCGACATCCTCGCCCTTGAAGCGGGCCTCCGCCTGTTCGGCACTCTCGTAGACAAATCCCTGGGTGAGGAACAGCGCCTCCGACGTCTCCGCATATTGCGAGCGCAGCGTGCCGGCATGCACGAGCCGGGTGGCCGGGCGCAATTCCCGGGTGGAAGGTGCTGAAGTCAAAGGTTTGGTCATCTGCGGCAATCCCGATAGCCGCAAGTCGAGCGCCAGCGCTCTTTCCCACGGCCCTTTAGCGAGTTGTTTTACGTGGCTGCAAGCCGGCCGGCCCAAATCCACCACGACGAAGACTGTTGAGTAGCCCTACTCCCGGATGGCGTCAATGGATGGTTTCGTCTAGCAAGACCAGGAACCGCAATAAGCTGGCAGAAAAAAGCGAGAGCCATGCCCTCCCCGAACATCCCGCATCCCCCAGGCCTTCTGCACACTTTTGGCATCCTGCCCTCCCAGGCGATTGCTGGCCTGGTCGAGACGGGAGCCGTCCGCATCGAACAACCTCTGGCTTCGGATCAGATTCAGCCCGCCAGTCTCGATCTGCGCCTCGGCGCCAAGGCCTACCGCATGCGGGCGAGCTTCCTGCCGGGGCCGCGCAACACCGTGGCCGAGCGCATCAGGGACCTCGCCTTGCATGAGATCGACCTGACCAGGGGTGCCGTGCTGGAGACGGGCTGCGTCTACATCGTGCCCCTGCTCGAAAGCCTGCAAATGCCGGATGGCGTTCTCGCTTCCACCAATCCCAAGAGCTCGACCGGTCGCCTCGACGTCTTCACCCGTGTCATCACCGACCATGCCCGCGCCTTCGACCAGGTCGAGGCGGGTTATGACGGGCCGCTCTATGCTGAAATCGGACCGCGCACCTTCCCGGTGCTGGTGCGGACGGGATCGCGCCTGAGCCAGATCCGCTTCCGCCGTGGCGAAGCCCGCATCGACGATGCCTCCTTGCGCGAATTGCAGCGCCGCATGGGCCTGGTTTCGTCGCCCGACCCGGACATCGCCGGCGGTGTCGCCGTCTCCGTCGATCTCACCGGCTTCGGCGACGGTATCGTCGGCTACCGCGCCAAGCGCCACACCGCCGTTGTTGATGTCGACAAGCGGGCGGCCTGCGATCTGCTCGATTTCTGGGAGCCCATCCCTCATCGCGGCAAGAACGACATGATCCTCGACCCGGACGAGTTCTACATCCTGGCGTCCAAGGAAGCCGTGCATGTGCCACCGGAATTCGCGGCCGAAATGGTGCCGTTCGACCCGCTCGTGGGCGAGTTCCGCGTGCATTATGCCGGCTTCTTCGATCCCGGCTTCGGCTATTCGCCCGATGGCATGGAGGCGGCCCGGGCCGTGCTGGAAGTGCGCTCGCGCGAGGTGCCCTTCATCGTCGAGGACGGCCAGATCGTCGGGCGCCTGATCTATGAGCGCATGCTCGAACGCCCTCAGATCCTATACGGCTCCGGCCTCAATTCGAACTATCAGGGCCAGGCGCTGAAACTATCCAAGCATTTCAAATGAAGCTTTTCCTCTAGCTGGGGTCTCGCACCTTGAAGCAATTTGTCATCGCCGTTGCTGCTGGCGTTTCGGTTCTGACATTTCATGCCCCGCAAGCGCGGGCCATGGACTGCTTCGGTGGTTTCAGCTGCGAGGAAATCGGGGCGGCCGCATTCTCCTTCAAGGTGGTGCGTGACTGCCCTGCCCAATTTCAGATCCGCCCCAGTAAGAGGGACAAATTCGAGCGGGCGATGGTGGCGCTGCGCAATCGCCCCCTTGCCAATGTCACTGGTAATGAGGAATTCACCTCGACCCTACGACAATATGGTGCAGGTGTCTGCGAAGGAGCTGCACGAAAATTCAAGAATGGCTCGGTCGAATTCATCGAGCTGAAACCTCAGGCCAGACGCAAGTGAACCCAGGCGGGATGTTCTCGCCGGAGGTGTCGTAACGAGAAAGAGCGACCCGGCGGGCCGCCCTTTTGTTCGTTTGCGGATATGGTTGCGTCAGGCCGGCTTCGCCCGTCGCTCGAAGGAGACGACGAATTTGACGATCAGAAGGAAGGTGGTGGCCTCCACGGCGGCGACGATCCAAAGGCCCGTCGACATGGCGCCGGCATCCCTGAGATAGCCCATCAGATAGGGCGCGCCGAAGCCTGCGAGATTGGCAACCGAGTTGATCAGGGCGATGCCGACGGCGGCCGCCGAGCCGACCAGGAAATGGTTCGGCATCTGCCAGAACACCGGGATCGCCGACATGGTGCCGACCACCGCCAGGGCGAGCGCCCCTAGGGCAAGCGGCGCGCTGCCGGGTACGGCGAAACCGAGGATGGTGAGGCCGATCGCTCCGGCCAGAGCGGCCAGGCCGCAGTGATAGCGCACTTCATTGGCACGGTCGGAATGGATGCCGTTGGAGATCATGCCGACGGCTCCGCAGGCATAGATCGCCGCCATGATCCAGCCCACCGTGGCCGGACTGGTGAAGCCGACCTCCCGTACGATGGTGGGACCGAAGAAGGTCAGCGCGGAATTGGCCATGATGATGCAGAAGAAGATGGCGATGAACTTCCACACGATCGGGTTTTTCAATGATTGCAGCACATTGTGCTCGCGATGGCCGAGCGCCTTGCGGTCGCGCTCGAGATCGCTGAGCAGCAGCCCGCGTTCATCCGCTGTCAGCCAATGGGCATGGTCGGGCTTGTCGGTCAGATAATAGAGGGTGGCAAGGCCCGCCAGGACCGAGGGGATGCCTTCCAGCAGGAACACCCACTGCCAGCCCGCCCAACCATTCGCGCCACCGAGCTGGGTCATGATGGTGCCCGCCATCGGCCCGCCCACGACGCCCGCCAATGCCGAGGCCGACATGAACAGGCCAAAGGCCTTGGCGCGGCGCAGGGATGGGAACCAGTAGGTGAGGTAGAGAATGACGCCGGGATAGAAGCCGGCCTCGAACACGCCGAGCAGGAATCGTAGCGTGTAGAACTGCCAGGGCGTGGTGACGAACATCATCAGGATGCAGATGATGCCCCAGCCGATGGTGATGCGGGCGAGGGTTCTCTTGGCGCCGATCCGTTCGAGCAGCATGTTGCTCGGAACTTCGAAGAAGAAGTAGCCCAGGAAGAACACGCCGGCGCCCAGGCCGTAGACCGTTTCGCTGAACTGCAGGTCCTGGAGCATGGTCAGCTTGGCAAAACCGACATTGACCCGGTCGATCCATGCCAGCACCCATAGGAACATCAGGAAAGGCAGCAGGCGCCAGGTCACTTTCTTGTAGAGCGCTTCCAGTTGCGGAGCAGCCGTATCCGTGAGTGCTCCTCCCGGCTCGGTCATCGCATTTGCGGTCATGGTTTTCTCCCTTATGTCTTTTTCATTGACCGGCCTCGCAACGGAGAGATGCAACCCGCCGTCTGCGTCATTGCGCAAGCCGCCTTCATGCCGGTAGCGGTGCGCTTGTCGGGTTCGTCCAGGGACGGAACCGCTTGTCACCCGGCACCTGCGGTGCAGGGTGAAGTCTGATCGTCAGGCCGCAGGCGCCACGGCCTGCCTGGCCTCGTGATGGAGCAAGGCATCCAGCCGGTAGCGGCTGATGAACGCGATCTGGCGCAGGGCCTCGCGGCGCTCCTCGTCGCTGCGGCGCAGGAGCCGGTGGCGGAATTCCGCGAAGATGCCGAGCTTGGTGTAGTGACGCACACATATGATGAACGGGAAGCCATGACGTGCGCGATATTTACCGTTCAGTTCATCCATGGCCGCGACTTCAGAGGCAGAAAGCCGATCAAGCCCGGCCGTTCCCTGCTCTTCCACCGACTCGGCCGTCATCGTCCCCTGCTTGGCCTCGCGACCGGCAAGATCGGGATGGGCGTTCAGGAAGGCCGCAAGGCTCGCCTCATCCTGGCCGCGGACGACGGCCATCATCGCAGCATGCAGGCTATCCACGCTGTCGAACGGCCTGCGCTGCCAAACGGCTTCCGCCACCCAGCGGGAATTCTCGAAGACCGGCCCCAGCCGGGCGATAAATGCCTCGCGGCTGGCCGTATTCAAGCTCGTCAGATCGATCAAGGCACCGCTCCACGGGATTTGTCGTTGTTCTCCGGCGGGATCGCTGAATTCCCGTGAGCAAAAGGATGCGCCTTGACACATATTAGGTCAATTTGATGAGATGAATGATCAATATTAGGAAAATCGAATAATAAGGGGTCAGCATCGATGAGGCGGACCTCTGACGCCCACCCTGAACAGGGGAGAGGATGAATGAAGAAAGATGCACTGGTGGATCTCAGTCTGCTTCGCGTCTTCTGCATCCTGATGAGCGAGCGCAGCGTCTCGCGCACGGCCGTGCGCCTGGAGATGTCGCAGCCCGCGGTCAGCCTCGCCCTGGGTCGGTTGCGGGAGCATTTCGGCGATCAACTGCTGATGCGCGGGCGCGGCGGGATGGTGCCGACGGACCGTGCCCTGACGATCCTGCCCCGCATCCAGGCCCTCTTGATGGATGCCGAAGCCCTGGCGGAGGACACTGCACCCTTCGACATATCGGCGAGCAATCACAGCTTCACGATCGCTTCCCCCGACTACCTGGCGCCCATCTTTCTGGGCGATGTCATCGCGGCCGCCCGGCGCGAGGCGCCGAATGTACGCCTCGTCATCCGGGCGCTGGGCCCCGATTTCGACTTCGAAAGTGCCCTGGCCAAGGGGGAGATCGATACCGTGATCGGCAACTGGCCATCGCCGCCCAATTATTTGCGCCGCTCGGTGCTGCTGGAAGACGAGGTCGTCTGTGTCATGGGCGCCCAGCATCGCCTGGCACATGGCCCGATCACCCAGGCCGACTATCTCTCCGCGGCCCATATCGTGCCGGTGTCCTACTCAGTCGCCCATCGCGGCCTGGTCGAAACCCATCTGAGCCGCCTGCGGCTTGTCCGCGAGCGGACGGTGGCGTTGTCCTATTTCGGCATGGCGCCCTATCTGCTGCTCGAATCCGATCTCATCTTCACGACCAGCCGCCATTTCGCACGGTATTTCACGGCTTTCCTCCCCCTGGCGATCCGCACCTCGCCGATCCGTTTCCCGGCGATGACCTTCTATCAATTGTGGCACGAGCGCTCGCATCATGCCCCGGCCCATCGCTGGCTGCGCGAACTCATGGCCCGCTCGCGCAGCAGCATCGATACCGCGCGCGCCGCCAGACCGGACTCCAAGGTCTAGAAGCTGTCTATCGGCCGCCGGATGTTTCGGTCGGCATCGAAGCATGCCGTGGCGGATTGGTGCATAATCACGCCAGAACGAGGATACCATGCCAGAAATCCCGGATTTTGCCGCCACTGCGTCGCTGATCGCCGATCCTGCTCGCGCGCTGATGCTGACCGCCCTGCTCGACGGCCGCGCTTTGCCGGCCGGTGAACTGGCCTATGCCGCACGGATTGCGCCTCAGACCGCAAGTTCGCACCTGGCCAAATTGCTGTCGGGTGGCCTCGTTGCCGTCGAGACGGAGGGGCGTCACCGCTATTATCGTCTGGCGGGCAGCCACGTCGCCGAAGCACTGGAGCACCTTTCCCTGCTCGGACCGGAGCAGCCGGTCCGGCGCAAGGCGATCAGCGGCAAGGCGCGCGAATTGCGCTACTGCCGGTGCTGCTACGACCATCTGGCGGGACAGGTCGGCGTCGCCGTGACTCAGGGCCTGGTCGAGCACGGCTACCTTGTCGCTGCCGCCGACAAGCAGTTTCACGTCACGGCCAATGGGGCCGCCTGGTTCAGGTCGATAGGCCTCGATGTCGACGCTCTGAAACCCACCCCACGTGGGCTCGCCCGTCAATGTCTCGACTGGACCGAACGAAGCCATCATCTCGCCGGCCCTCTCGGCGTCAACCTGCTGAGCGTGATGTGCAGCCTGGGATGGCTGCGCCGAGCCAAGGAGTCG
The DNA here is from genome assembly GCF_057813875.1 of Labrys sp. F242. Taxonomy (NCBI): domain Bacteria; kingdom Pseudomonadati; phylum Pseudomonadota; class Alphaproteobacteria; order Hyphomicrobiales; family Xanthobacteraceae; genus Labrys; species Labrys sp. F242. The sequence goes on from NZ_JBVASG010000001.1 coordinate 2,291,391, forward strand.
CGGGCGGTTCAGGTCACGCCCAAGGGCTGGGTCGAACTCAGGCGGCAACTCGGCATCGATCCCGTTTCGAGCCTGGCGGCATAGGGCCTCCCTGCATGGGGCCGGATAATATCCGCTTTCGGGTCGTGTGGTCAGGCCACCTAGCCACTTGAATGTTGAGCTGTCGGTGATAGGCTCGAAGCGAGCAGAATGACCGGCGAGACAGAACCATGCCGTTTCAGGCCGTGGCGTCGCAGAGATTGTTTCAGCAGATTGCCGAGCAGGTCGTCGGGCTCATCCGCTCGGGCGAATTGCCGCCTGGCACGCGCCTGCCCGCGGAGCGGGATCTGGCCAGGAAACTGGGCGTCAGCCGGCCTGTCGTACGCGAGGCGATGATCGCCCTGGAGATCTCTGGCTTCGTTGAAGTGAAGACCGGCACGGGCAGCTATGTTTGCAGCAACTCGTCCCGCTCCGGGGAACTCGGTGACGCCGGCCCGAGCGCCTTCGACCTCCTCGCCGCTCGCCGTATCATAGAAGGCGAGATTGCAGCCACCGCCGCTGCAGCGGCTGGGGACGGAGATATCGAGCACCTCGATCAAGCCCTGGCCTGGTACCGGCAGGAATATCTCAAGGGCGAAGACTCCTTCGAGGCCGATCGCGCCTTCCATTTGGGCCTCGCGGAGGCAACCGGCAATCCGGTGCTCACCCGCACGATGGAGCTCCTGTGGGGGGACATGCGCGGGCGCATCTTCGACAGACTGGGCGAACTGACCAACAACTCCACCAAGCTGCGGACCAATATGGCCGACCACCAAGCCATCCGCGATGCCATCGCCGCAGGTGATGGCGACAAGGCGCGCCGGGCCATGCAGGCTCACATCGCCAATGTCGAAGCCTATTTTCTGATGGATGCCGCGGAAGACGGCCACACGATACGGACGGGGAACGCCACACGCGGCAAGACGCGCCGCTGATAATAAAACGGGAGGATGTCATGACTGCTCGGATAACCCGCCGCCAGGCGCTCGGCGCCGGCATTGGTTTCGCAACGCTCGGCCTTGCGAGCGCCAGGGCGCAGACCTCCGCCCTGCCGAAATCGCCTGTCACGCTCAATGTCGTCGATGTTGCCGGCAACCTCGCCCTCACCCAGAAGGCCATCCAGAACTACGCCAAGGCCAAGCCGGAACTGGTATCGAAGATCAGCTTCACCAAGGCACCGGCACCGGACCTCCCCGGCAAGCTCAAGGCCCAGCAGGATGCTGGCCGGGTCGACATCGATCTCGTTCTCACCGGCACGGACGCGCTATCCGCCGGCCTGGATCAGAAGATCTGGGTGCCGCTACTGCCCGATCTCGCCTCGGCGTTGCCCAAGCTCGACGACATCCTGCTCGCGCCGGCCGCCCGGATGCAGGGGCTGGCAAATGGCGCCGGCGTCATCGTTTCCTACTATCCCTCCGGGCCATTGATCGAATATGCACCCGAGCGCGTTGCCAAGCCGCCAACCACGGCCGAAGAACTGCTCGCCTATGCCAAGGCCAATCCGAACCGCTTCATTTACGCTCGGCCAGCCAATTCGGGCCCGGGACGCACTTTCCTGATGGGGCTTCCCTATATTCTCGGCGACAAGGATCCGAAGGACCCCGTCAATGGCTGGGAGAAAACCTGGGCCTATCTGAAGGAGTTGGGCGAGACCGTCGAATATTATCCCACCGGCACGGGCGCGACGATGAAGGAGTTCGGCGAGGGCTCGCGCGATATGACCGTCTCCACCACTGGCTGGGACATCAATCCGCGCGTGCTCGGCGTGGTGCCCAAGAGCGCCGCGATCTCGACGCTGAAAGGCTTTCACTGGGTCACCGACGCCCATTACGCCTGCATTCCCAAGGGGCTCGCCCCCGAGAAGGTCGCGGTGCTGCTCGACCTGATCAGCTTCATGCTGACGCCTGAGCAGCAGGCCTATACCTACGACCAGGGCTATTTCTATCCGGGACCGGCGGTCAAGAACGTCACCCTCGCCATGGCACCGGAGGATAGCCAGGCTGCCATCGGCGAATTCGGCCGTCCGGAATATGAGAAGCTGATCGCCGAAATTCCCACCGAACTGCCGCTGGAGCCCGCCAAGATGGTGGTGGCATTCAACATGTGGGACAAGCAGATCGGCGCCGCCAAGACCAAATGACGCCCACTTTTGGGTATCGTCGGGAGACCGTTCCCCACCGGGTGGCGGCCTCCCTTTCCGGCATTCGCGGTAAAGCGGCAGGTTCGATGTCACCACTCAACAGCTTCAGCCATCTGAGGCTCGACCAGGTCGGGCGCGACTTCGGCGCCATGAACGCCTTGAAGGATCTGTCCTTCACGGTTCAGCGGGGCGAGTTCATCGCCCTGCTCGGTCCCTCGGGTTGCGGCAAGTCGACAGCCCTCAACTGCATCGCCGGCCTGCTGTCCACCACGCGTGGCTCGATCTGGCTCGACGACCGGCGGATCGACACGCTCGGTCCGGAAGACCGCGGTTTCGGCATGGTGTTCCAGAACTACGCCCTGTTTCCTCATATGAGCGTTAGGGACAATGTCGGCTTCGGCCTGCGCATGCGCAGCGTGCCGCGGGATGAAGCCTCGGCGCGCATCGGCACCGCATTGGCGACGGTCAGGCTCACCGACCAGGCCGCCAAGTTGCCCGGCCAATTGTCAGGCGGGCAGCAGCAGCGGGTTGCCATCGCCCGCGCCATCGCGGTGGAACCGCCACTCGTGTTGATGGATGAGCCCCTATCCAATCTCGACGCCAAGCTCCGCCTTGAGATGCGCCAGGAGATCCGCCGCATCCATGCCGGGCTCGGCTCGATCACCCTCTATGTCACCCATGACCAGGACGAGGCGCTTTCCCTTGCCGACCGCATCATCGTCCTGCGCGATGGCGAGATCCGCCAGATCGGCACGCCCGAGGATCTCTATCAGCGCCCGGCGACCCTGGACGTCGCCGAATTCATGGGATTCCGCAACCGCCTGCCGGGCACGATCATCGCCTCGTCCGACGACGGCGTTACGCTGGAAATCGCCGGCGAGCGCATCGACGGCGTCCCCCGTGAAGCGCTGAACGGGCCAAGGGCGGTCGCCGCGATTCGCCCCGACGACCTGACGGCCGGTGAACGAGGTTTCCCCGCCATCGTCGACATCTGCGAATATCGCGGCCACGCCTTCTTCGGCGCAGCCCGGGGCCCTGCCGGCAACGAGCTCTTCTTCAGGGCGCGGCAGCGCATGCAGCCGGGCGACAAGGTGCATCTGAGCGCGGATCCGGCGCGCGTACTGGTCTTCAACGAGGTGGCGCGATGAACATGCCGCCTGCCGTCAGTTTGAAGACGCGCCTCGCCGCGCGCGGTATCGATGGCGTCACCCTGCTCGTTCTGCCGGCCGTGCTGTTCCTGCTGGCCCTGTTCATCTACCCGTTCTTCTACGGACTCTGGCTGTCGTTCCAGCCCAAGGATGGCTCGACCTTCGGCAATTACATCGCCTTCTTCAGCGACCCCGCACTCTACGGCACGATCGCCACCACCCTGTGGATCGCAGTACCGGCCACACTGTTCAACCTGCTCGCCGCCATACCGGTGGCTTTCCGCGTCCGCCTTCTCGACAATCAGCGCCTGCTCACCACCATCCTGGTACTGCCCATCACACTCGGCACGGTGCTGGTAGCCGAGGGCCTGCTCAACTATCTCGGGCCGCAAGGCTGGTTCAACCGGGCGCTCACCCTTGTGGGGGTCGGCCCGGTCAAGCTCGTCCACAACTACTGGGGGGTGTTCCTGTCGCTGGTGATCACCGGCTTCCCGTTCACCTTCCTCCTGACGCTCTCCTATGTCACCGGCATCGATCCGGCCCTGGAGAATGCGGCGGCAACGTTGGGCGCCAGGCCGGCCGCGCGTTTTCGCTACATCTTTCTGCCGCTGCTGCTGCCAGGTCTCGCCGTGACCTTCTGCCTGAGCTTCGTGCAGGCTTTCTCGGTCTATCCCTCGGCCGTGATGCTCGGCGCACCGGCAGGTCCCACCCGCGTCATCACCATTCCAGCCTACCAGGCCGCCACCGAGCTCTATGATTATTCGATGGCCTCGGCGATCGCCATGATCATGGGCGCGATCCTGCTGGTCGTCATCGCCATCGTGCTCGGCCTTCGCTCCCTCGCCTATCGCGGGCCGGCCGGCGGCGGCAAGGGTTAGGGAGGAGACGACCATGGTTCGCCGGATTTCCCGCCCGCTTTCAGAACGCCTGTGGTCCACGGCCGTATGGGCGCTGACCATCTTCTTTGTGATCAACCTCCTCGCCGTCATCGCGGCGGTTGTCGTCAGTTCCTTCTCGACGCGCTGGCTGGGAACCTGGCTGCCGCAGGGCTGGACTGCGCGCTGGTACGATTCGGCCTGGGAGGAGTTCCAACTCGGCGGCGTGCTCCTTGTGACGTTCCAGGTTGTGTTCGGCGTGGTGCTGCTCTCGGCCGCGATCGGCATTCCGGCGGCTTACGCCCTGGCGCGGCGGGATTTTCCGGGCAAGAAGCTGGTGACTTTGCTGTTCCTGCTGCCGCTGCTGGTACCGCCCGTTACCTATGGCATTCCGTTGACGACGGTTCTCTACAAGGCTGGGCTCGGCAGTACGCTGGCCGGCGTCATCATCGCCAATCTGGTGCCCGCTTTGCCCTTCGTCATCCTGGTGATGATTCCCTTCGTCGAGCAGATCGATCCGCGCCTGGAGGCGGCGGCACGGGTCTTCGGGGCACGCACCGGCTCGGTATTCCGGCACGTCCTGATCCCGCTGCTGCTGCCCGGAGCTCTTGCAGCCCTGCTGCTGGTGCTGGTGCGTACCATCGCCATGTTCGAGCTGACCTTCCTGATCGCGGGCTCGGACAGCCAGACGCTGGTCGTCTCGCTCTATGCCGCCGTGACGGCGTCCGGTGTCAGGGCACCGCAATCGGTGGATGCCATGGCCGTCATCTACATGCTGAGCACGCTGGTCTGGCTGGTCATCGCCCTTCGCTTCATCAACCCGACGCAGATGGTGACGCGGGTAAAACGCCAGCCTGCCCGCTGATCCAATCGCCCCCTCCGACGCAAGCCGCCTTGCGCTGACGCGGAAGTGGGATGAAGTTTGCGCTCAAGCTGGAATCAAGCACCAATCGGGTTGGTGGATGATGTTGCCAATGGGATGGGAAGCACTCGGCCAGTGGGGTGAAGATGCTGCTCGCATCGAACCGCTCGCTGGCGGAGTTGCCAACGACGTTTGGAGTGTGCGTGTCCACGGGCACCTCGCGGTTGGTCGTCTCGGTGCCAGGAGCGATGCCGATCTCGCCTGGGAGACCAACCTCCTCCAGCATCTCGACCGCGAAGGTCTGACCGTGCCAATGCCGATTCCGACGACGGACGGCAGGCTGTTCGCGGACGGTCTGGTGGTGATGACATATGTGGAGGGCGGGCCGCCCGAAACGGAGGCCGATTGGCGTCGCGTGGCCGAGACGCTTCGTCGGCTGCATCGCCTGACGCGGGGTTGGCCGCAGCGCCCGGGCTGGCGATCGTCGACCGATCTTCTCAACGCCGAAACCGGGACCAAGATCAATCTCAGCGCGATGCCGCCTGAGGGCGTTGCTCGATGCCGAGTTGCGTGGGCGCGGCTTATCGGACGTCAGACATGCATCGTCCACGGCAATCCCAGTAACCCTGGCAACATCCGCATGACCGCGGATCGGGTCGCATTGATCGACTGGGACGAGGCGCATGTCGATGTGCCCGACCTTGACCTAGCGCTGCCCCACAACGCCGCCGGCCTCGATGGCGGCGCTCATGACATCGCCGCGCAAGCGTCGGCCGCATGGGAGGCTGCCGTCTGCTGGGACGACGATTATGCAGTCAAGCGGCTTGCCGAAGTTCGAGCAGTCTGAGCAGCGGCAGCCAATCGCGAGCCCGCATCGAATGCCGGATTTTCCGCCGCTCGGTCGACGCGGTCCCCTCAACCCGCCCCCTCGTCACGAGGCTACGGCTGAGAATAGGTCTGTGACCCACAATCGTACGCCGTCCGCAAGGCAGCTTTCATCGGACGGGTAGATTCGATTGCCGTCGGCTGGAGCGCCTGCTTCCCGCACGCGGCCTACAGCTTCTTGACCAGTCTCAATGTTTCGGCGGCGAAGCCGTTCTTTTCATAGAAATTCCGGCCACGATGATTGCTGGCAAAGACGTCGAGGGACAGGGCGGCATAGCCTTGCTCCCGCGCCCAGTCCTCCGCGGCGGTGAGCAACTGCCTCGCCACCCCCGTGCCCTCGGCCGCATCGGTGACGGCCAGAAGCGCCACATAGCCGATCTTCTGGCCGGTTATGCCATCTGCCCCCGGCAAGGCATGCAGGAAACCGAGGCCGACGCCGACGACGTCCTCGGCAATCAGGCTCAGACTCCCCGCCGCGGGATCCCTGAGATTGGCGGCGGAAAAGGCATCCTGAAATGACTGGATTTCGGCCTGCTCATGCAATTCGGTTTCGATGACCGCCGCAAGGCGCTGGCCGAGACCGAGCATGAAACTCAGATCCCGCTCTCCCTCCGCCTTGCGGATACGCATGGTCATCGACGATAGGCGGAAGCGATGCCGAGAAAGTCCTCGGCCTTGAGCGAAGCGCCGCCCACCAGCGCACCATCGACATTGTCGACGCCCATCAGCTCGGCCGCATTGCTGGGCTTGACCGAGCCGCCATAGAGCACGCGCACGCCATTGCCCTCTTCGCCGAGCGCCTTCACCAGACGGGCACGGATGAAATCATGAACCTGCTTCACGTCCGCTACCGTCGGCGTCAGGCCGGTGCCAATTGCCCAGACGGGCTCGTAGGCGATCACGGTATTGGCTGCGTTGGCATCATCAGGCAGGGATCCCGCAAGCTGGCTCCCGACGACATCCAGGGTCTTGCCCGATTCGCGTTCCACTCGGGTCTCGCCGATACAGACGATGGCGACAAGACCGGCACGCAGCGCCGCCTCGGCCTTGGCCTTGACAGTCGCGTCCGTCTCGCCGTGATCGGTGCGACGCTCGGAATGACCGACGATGACATAGCTCGCCCCGGCATCCTTCAGCATCTCGGCAGAGATGTCGCCCGTATGAGCACCCGAGGCCTTGGCGTGGCAGTCCTGCGCCCCGATCTTGATATGCTGGCCCGCGGCCTGCGCCGCAAAGCGGGAAATCAGCGTGAAGGGCGGACAGACCAGCACCTCGGCACCGCCGGCCTCTCCGGCTGCGACGCCCGTCGCAATGGCATCGAGCTCGGTGACCCCCTTGGTGAGACCGTTCATCTTCCAATTGCCAGCGACGAGCGGGCGCGGCCGGTTTACTGTCATCTTGCTGATCCTCTTTCTGTCAAACAGGGCAGTCTCAAATTTGAGACCACCCTGGATTGCCGAGGCTGCTCGGCGGGGCGGGCTCGAAAATCCTGTCGCCTGTCGGGGCTGGCGCCGGGTTTGCTCATTAACTCGCACCCGATGCGCCGACTTCACCTGAGCGGCTTCCTCCCGATCGGACCTGTGGTTCGATCGGGAGGAAGCCGCAAGGCATCAAACATTTGCAGAGTTTCTGGGCAAGGGCCATCCGCGGGCCTTGCCCAGAAACTCTGCCAGAAACTCTGCTTGGCGTGCTTAGCAACCTCATCCCGGTGGAGCAAGGCGTGGGCACCGCAAGAAACCCACAGCCGCGCCATTGCGACGCCACGTGCTCGTCCCTATGATGCGCCGCTTTTCGTGCGCCACCCCTTCCGGGACCGTTCATGCGGGCTCGAACAAGAGTAGAAACGATGCGGGGTTTCCCGGGCTCTCCGAGACGAGCCTGGAGAATCCTTTTGCCTTGATGGAACCAAGACACCGATGCTGAGCTCATTCCGCGATGTTATGACCAAGGGACCCGCCAAGATCATCACGGCGGGGCTCATGTTCCTCCTGAGCGGCAGCTTTGCCTTATGGGGTGTTGAAGGCTGGCTGCAGGGGGGCAGCAATTCCGACGTTGCTACGGTCGGCGGTTCCTCGATTTCCGCCAACACCTACAGCGAAGCCTATCGCGCGCGGACCGTGCAGATCACCCGCGCCACCGGCAAGGCAGTCACCCCCGACCTCGCCCGCACCTTCGGCATCGACAAGCAGGTGCTCAATGGCCTGATTTCGGAAAAGGCCATGGATGTGCAGGCAGCCAGGCTTGGGCTCGGCCTCGACCCCCAAGCCATGGTTCAGACCGTGATGAACGACCCCGATTTCCAGGTCTCCGTGCCGGGCAAGCCGCCCGCCTTCGACGCCAACGCCTTCCGTCAGATGCTCGAGACCAACGGCATGAACGAAGCGATATTCTTCGCTCGCCAGCACGAGGTCTATGTCCGCGGCCAGATCGACCAGGGCCTGGCGGCCGGTGGCCCCGTTCCCCAGGCACTCCTGCAGGCCGCGGCGCGCTACGAACAGGAAAAGCGCAATACGTCCTATGTCGTGCTGCCGCAGAGCAGCGTGGGCGACATCGCTCCGCCCGACGGCACCGCGCTGCAGACCTATTACGACGAGAACAAGGGTGCATTCCGCACCAAGGAACTGCGCAGCCTGAGCTATATACTCGTGACGCCGGCAGAGTTGACCGGCCGGGCCACCGTCACCGATGCCGATGTTCAGGCCGCCGTCGACAAGGACAAGGCAGGCTCGGCAGCATTGGAGCAGCGCACGGTCGAGCAGATCGCCTTCCCCTCGCTGGATGAGGCCAAGGCCGCCGCCACCCGAATCGCCTCGGGCCAGATCACCTTCGAAGGCCTTGTCACTGAGCGCAAGCTCAAGCCCGAAGACATCGATTTGGGCACGGTGTCCAAGCGCCAGCTCGGCGACCAGAAGATCGCCGACGCAGCCTTCGCCCTGAAGGAAGGCGCCACATCCGACGCCGTGCAGGGCAGCCTCGCCAACGTCATCGTCAAGGTTACCAAGATCGTCGACGCCAAGACCGTCCTGCGTGGGGAACTGGAACGCCAACGCGCATCGGAAGCCGCCAAGAATCTGCGTGATTCCATCGAGGACGAGCGCATGGGCGGCGCCCCGCTCAAGGATATCGCCAGCAAGCTCAAGCTGAAGGCCGTCACGCTGCCCGCAGTCGATACGCAGGGTCGCGACGCCGAGGGCAAGCCGGTTGCCGTGCCGCTCGCCGCCCAGGTCCTTCCCGCTCTCTTCACCGCCGAACCCGGTTCCGATCCCGAAGCCGTCGACGGCCGCGACGAAGGCCTGATGTGGTTCTCGCTCGACACCGTCGTTCCGGCTCGCGACCGCACGCTCGACGAAGCCAAGAACGAGGTAATTACTGCCTGGACCGCGGATCAGAAAGTCGCCAAGCTCAAGGAGAAGGCCGACGAACTCGTGACCCAGTTGCGGGGCGGCAAGCCGCTCGAAGACCTCGCTAAGGGCCTGAACCTGCAGGTCATGCCGGCTTGGGATCTCACCCGCAACGGCCAGAACCAGCCCGTGCCTCCGGCAGTCGTCACTGCCGTGTTCGCCACCCCGCTCAAGGGCTTTGGTACGGCGCTCGCCGCCAACGGAACCGATCGCATCATCTTCCACGTCGAGGACAATGTGATCCCCGAGCTCGATGCCAAGGCTCCGCAGACCGAGACTCTGTCCAAGCAGCTTGCAGCCGGCATCGGCCAGGATCTGATGACGGAATATGTCAAGAAGGTCGAAGGTGAGCTCGGCGTGACCATCAACCAGACCAATGTCGACCGTATTGTCGGCACCGGCAGCCTCTGAGTCGATACCATGCTTCTCGAACCTTCCTTCGAGGCCTTCTCGGCCGCCTACTCGGCCGGCAAGGCGCAGATCCTGACGCTTACGCTGGTGGGCGATCTGGAGACGCCGGTTTCCGCCTTCATGAAGCTGGCGGGCGATAAGCCCAACGCCTTCCTGCTGGAATCGGTGGAAGGCGGCGCCACGCGCGGGCGCTATTCCATGATCGGACTGGAGCCTGACCTGATCTGGCGTTGCGAGAACGGCAAGGCCTCGATCAACCGCCATTTGCCGGACCAGACCTTCGAGGCGTTGGATGGCCATCCCCTCGAGACGCTGCGGGCCCTGATCGCGGAAAGCCGCATCGAGCTGCCTGAGGGCGCGCCGCCGATGGCGGCCGGCCTGTTCGGCTATCTCGGCTACGACATGGTGCGGCTGGTGGAAGAGCTTCCCGCCGCCAAGCCGGATCCCATCGGGGTTCCCGACGCCATTTTGATGCGCCCTACGGTGATGGTGGTGTTCGATGCGGTGCGCGATGCCATCACCGCCGTGACGCCGGTTCGCCCGCAGGCGGATGTCTCGGCCAAGCAGGCCTATTTGCGTGCCGAACAGCGGCTGATGACCATCGTCGACGGCTTGGATCGCCCGACGCCCAAGCTGGCCGAGACCGTCGATCTCGACGCCCTCCACGCCCAGCAGGTCTCCAACACCGCCGAAGCGGATTACCTAGCCATGGTCGCCCGCGCCAAGGAGTACATCAAGGCCGGCGACATCTTCCAGGTCGTGCTGTCACAGCGCTTCAGCGCCCCGTTCCAGCTGCCGCCCTTCTCGCTCTATCGCGCCCTGCGCCGCATCAACCCAGCCCCGTTCCTGGTCTACCTCCAGCTCGAGGGCTTTTCCGTGGTCTGTTCCAGCCCGGAAATCCTGGTCCGGCTGCGCGAGGGCAAGGTCACGGTCCGCCCCATCGCCGGCACGCGCCCACGGGGCAAGACCAAGGCCGAGGACGATGCGCTGGCCGAATCGCTGCTCAACGATCCCAAGGAACTGGCCGAACATCTCATGCTGCTCGATCTCGGGCGAAACGACGTCGGCCATGTCTCGGCGATCGGCAGCGTGAGCGTGACCGATCGCTTCTTCATCGAGCGCTACAGCCATGTGATGCACATCGTCTCCAACGTCGAAGGCAGTATCGGGCCGGGTCATGACGCGCTCGATGCGCTCGCAGCAGGCTTTCCGGCCGGCACGGTTTCGGGCGCGCCCAAGGTCCGCGCCATGCAGATCATCGACGAACTCGAAAGGGACAAGCGCGGCCTCTATGCCGGCGCCATCGGCTATTTCGGCGCCGACGGCCAGATGGATACCTGCATCGTGCTGCGCACCGCCCTGGTCAAGGACGGTGCCATGCACGTCCAGTCCGGCGCCGGCATCGTCTATGACAGCGTGCCGACCAGCGAGTACGCCGAATGCGTCAACAAGGCCAAGGCCCTGTTCCGCGCCGCCGAAGAAGCTGTCCGCTTCGCCGGCCAGCCCGGGCGGGGACAGTAAGGCAGGTGGACGGCATCCATGGCTAAATGGCCCGGTGCCCGGCGATCGGCCCTGCTGACCTTCGGGGCCGCCTATGTCGTGCTGTTCGCCGATTTCTATCTCTACCTCTATCCGGGCGGCATGCAGGCCGTCGCCCTGATGCTGGCGATCGCCCTGCCTGCCCTGGGCGCTGCCTATGGCATCTTCTTCTTCCATTGGCTGTTCGAGAGCGAGCGCTCGGCACCCTATGCCGACTACGGTTTCGGCATCTGGCTGATCTCCTCGCTCGCCTCACTTATCTACATGGCCGTCTTCGCGGGCCTGGGCGCACTCTTGCCCTATGGTTTGGAGAGGTTGGAACTGTTCGGGAACACCGTGCAGATGATCGCTTCTCGCATGACCTTGGCCTCGGACTATTTCGAGCCCATCGTGGGCCGAAATCTCGCGCTCTTCGTCCTGCTGGAGATCTTTGCCTGCGCCTATGGCAAGAAACACGGCATACGCCGACGCCTGATGGCGGCTCCGCCTACTCCCGGAACTTCCTAAAACCGAAGCGCTTGACCCGCTGCCTCCGCACGCCTAGTCGTGATGGCTTCAAAGGAGGCAAGAGCCGTGACGACAGACCGTTCCATGACCGTGACGCTGATCGACAATTATGACAGCTTCACCTGGAACCTCTGGCATTATCTCGGCCAGCTGGGTTGCACCGTCACGGTTCATCGCAACGACAAGGTCAGCGTCGACGAGGTCATCGCCGCGGCGCCCGATGCGATCGTGCTCTCGCCCGGCCCCTGTACGCCCACCGAGGCCGGCATCTGCTGCGATTTGATCGAGAAAGCCAGGGACCGCATCCCGCTTTTCGGCGTCTGCCTCGGCCATCAGGCGATCGGCCAGGTCTTCGGCGGCGACATCGTGCGCCTCGCCATCCCCATGCATGGCAAGATCTCCTCGATCGACCATCGTGGCCGCGGCGTTTTCCGGGGCTTGAACGGCCCCTTCATGGGCACGCGCTATCACTCGCTGGTGGTCAAGCGCGACACCCTGCCAACGGATCTCGAAATCACCGCTGAGACCGACGACGGCGTCATCATGGGCCTGCAGCACAAGAGTGCGCCGCTGCATGGCGTTCAGTTCCATCCGGAATCGATCATGTCCGATCATGGCCACCGCATCCTCCAGAACTTCCTGGAGCTGGCGGCGGAATGGAACGCCAAGAATAGAGCTCAAGAAAGCGAGCATGCATGATGGACGGTTTCAAGCCCTATATCGGCAAGGCCGCCGCCGGTTCGCTCTCCCGGGAAGAGGCGGCTGAAGCCTTCGACCTGCTCTTGTCCGGCCAGGCCACCCCCTCTCAGATCGGCGGCTTCCTGATGGCGCTGAGAGTACGCGGGGAAACGCCTGACGAGATGGCCGGCGCCGTCACCGCCATGCGCGCCAAGATGCTGACGGTGGAAGCCCCCGAGGACGCCGTCGATATCGTCGGCACGGGCGGAGATGCCTCCGGTTCCTACAACGTCTCGACTGCCGCCTCCCTGATCGTCGCAGGCGCGGGCGTGAAGGTCGCCAAGCATGGCAATCGCGCCCTCTCCTCCAAATCCGGCGCCGCCGACGTATTGACAGCGCTTGGGGTCAATATCGAGCTGAGGCCGGAAGATATTGCGCGCTGCATCAGCCTGGCCGGCGTCGGATTCATGTTCGCCCCCGCTCATCACGGCGCCATGAGGCATGTCGGCCCCACCCGCGTCGAACTCGGCACGCGGACGATCTTCAATCTGCTGGGGCCGCTCTCCAATCCCGCCGGCGTCAAGCGGCAGCTGCTCGGCGTCTATGCCCGCCAGTGGCTGCAGCCCATGGTGGAAGTGCTCAAGACGCTGGGTTCCACGCGCATCATCGCCGTACATGGCAGCGACGGGCTCGACGAGATCACCACAACCGGGCCCACCGAGATCGTCTCGCTGGAGAACGGCCAGATCAGCCATGGCGTCATCACGCCGGAGGAAGTCGGCCTGCGCGTGGCAGCACCCGATGATCTCAAGGGCGGCGATGCTGCCCACAACGCGGTGGCGTTGCGGGCCGTACTCGAAGGCGAGAAGACGCCCTACCGCGACATCGCCCTCTTGAATGCCGGTGCTGCCCTGCTCGTGGCGGGGCGGGTGCCGACCCTTGGGGATGGCGTAGCCCTCGCCCGCGAATCCGTCGACAAGGGCAAGGCCCTAGCAACACTCAACCGTTTGGTTGAAGTTTCAAACGCGTGAGTGCCATGGCCACCATTCTGCAAAAGATCGAAGCCTATAAACGTCGCGAGATCGAGGCGGCGAAGGCGGCATGCCCGTTGCCTGAACTGATCAAGCTGGCAGAGCAGGCCGGTCCCGTACGCGGCTTCCAGAGGGCTCTACAGGCCAAGCTCGACGCCGGCCACACCGCCCTGATTGCCGAGATCAAGAAGGCCAGCCCCTCCAAGGGCTTGATCCGCGCCGATTTCGACCCTCCGGCGCTCGCCCGCGCCTATGAGGCCGGCGGCGCTGCCTGTCTTTCCGTGCTGACCGACGAGCCCTCCTTCCAGGGACGACCCGACTTTCTTACCGCAGCGCGCACAGCGGTATCGCTGCCTGCCCTGCGCAAGGACTTCCTCTACGATCCCTATCAGGTGGTGGAAGCCAGAGCCTGGGGCGCCGATTGCATTCTGGTGATCATGGCCAGCGTCACCGATGCCGAAGCGCGGGCCCTGATCGCAGCGGCCAAGGACTGGTCACTCGACGTTCTGTGCGAAATCCACAACCACGACGAACTTGAGCGCTCTCTCATGCTCGATGTCGGCATGATCGGCATCAACAATCGCGATCTCAACGACTTCGTCACCCGCCTGGAAACCACGGAGACTCTGGCGCCGCTAGTGCCGAGCGACCGCCTGCTCGTCGGTGAGAGTGGCATCTTCTCGCCAGCCGACGTCGGCCGCCTGCAGCGGGTCGGAGTCAACACCTTCCTGGTCGGCGAAAGCCTGATGCGCCAGGCCGACGTCACCGCCGCCACCCGCGCCTTGCTGGCCCTGGGCGGCGCGGCATGAGCCAGCAGCGCACGAATCGCGGCCTCACCCATCTCGACGCCTCCGGCGAGGCGAATATGGTCGACGTCTCGCAAAAGGCCGTGACCAGCCGCACCGCGATCGCTGAAGGGCGCGTGGTGATGCAGCGTGAAACGCTCGACCTCGTGTTGTCCGGCGATGCCAAGAAAGGCGATGTCCGCGCCACGGCCCGCATCGCCGGCATCATGGCAGCCAAGAAGACGCATGAGCTGATTCCACTTTGCCATCCGCTGCTTCTCAGTAAGGTTGCCGTCGAAATCGAGCCCGATACCGCTCTGCCGGGTCTGACCGTGCGGGCGACGGCCAAGGTTGCCGGCCAGACCGGCGTGGAGATGGAAGCGCTTACCGCAGTCTCCGTGGCCTGCCTGACCATCTATGACATGGTCAAGGCCGTCGATCGGGGCATGCGCATCGAGGCGATCAGGCTCGTGGAGAAATCCGGCGGCAAATCCGGCGATTGGCATGCGGAGGAAAATCGATGAGCCTGCTTCCCGTCGCGGACGCGCTGGCCAAGGTGGTTGCCGGGGTAGCCCCGCTTCCAACCGAAACAATATCGCTGCATGCCACGCGCGGACGTGTTCTCGCTTCCGCCATCACGGCGCTGAGGACCCAGCCCGGCTTCAACGCCTCGGCCATGGACGGCTATGCGGTGCGAGCGGCAGATGCCAAGGAAGGTGCTAGCCTCGAATTGATCGGAGAATCGGCGGCGGGGCACGGCTATGCCGGACGAGTTGGCGAAAACCAGGCCGTTCGCATCTTCACGGGTGCGCCCGTGCCGGATGGCGCCGACACAGTGGTGATCCAGGAGCACACGAGCCGCGAGGGCAATCGCGTCATCGTGGAGGCGGCGGCCAGGCTCGGCCAGCATATCCGGGCCCGTGGCCTGGACTTTGCCGAAGGACGGGAGGCTTTGACATCAGGCACCGTCATCGGTCCCCGCGACATAGCGCTTGCCGCGGCCATGAATCATCCTGCCCTGCCGGTCCGCCGCCGCCCCAAAGTCGCTATTCTCGCGACCGGCGATGAATTGGTACTGCCCGGTCAAGCCATCGGCGAGAATCAGATCGTCGCCTCCAACAATTTCGCCATTCGGGCACTGGTCGAGGCCGAGGGGGGCGAAGTACTCGACCTCGGCATCGCCAGCGACGACTTCCCGGCCCTGGAAGCGGCCATTCGGCGGGCTCGTACCGAGAAGGCGGATGTGCTCGTCACCATCGGCGGTGCTTCGGTCGGCGATCACGATCTGATCCAGACCGCGCTCACCCGCGAAGGCATGCAGCTCGGCTTCTGGAAGATCGCCATGCGCCCGGGCAAGCCCCTGCTGCACGGGCGGCTTGGCTCAATGCATATCCTCGGCCTGCCCGGCAATCCGGTATCCTCGGTGGTCTGCGGCGTCCTCTTCCTGGTACCCCTGTTGCGTACGTTGCTGGGGCGGGCCGATGCGGGTCTGTCCCGCCGCAAGGCCGTCTTCGCCAACGCCTGGCCAGCCAACGACGTTCGTGAAGACTATATCCGTGCCCGCTTCGTGCTTGACGATACGTCAGACATCCTCAAGGTAGAACCGCTGGCGCTGCAGGATTCGTCGCTGGTGAGTGTGATGCAGCATGCCGACTGTCTGGTTGTCCGGCCGCCCTTTGCGCCGGAAGCAAAACCAGGCGATATCTGCGAGATCATCGATCTTCGTGCGGCCGGCTATTGACGCTACCCTTAACCTGAACTTCACAGTTGCAGAACACAGTAGGAACATGTAGCACTGTTCTTGTTTTGTTTACACCTTCACCGTGATTCGCGGCCGCCACGACGGGAAAGCCATGCTGACCAAGAAACAACACGAATTGCTTCGGTTCATTCATGAGCGCCTGAAGGAACAGGGCGTGCCCCCCTCCTTCGATGAAATGAAGGAGGCGCTGGACCTGCGCTCCAAGTCCGGCATCCACCGCCTGATCATGGCTCTGGAGGAGCGCGGCTTCATCCGGCGCCTGCCAAACCGGGCGCGCGCGCTCGAAGTGGTACGCCTGCCCGAATCCGCCGTGCCAGGCGGCCTGTCGCTGGCCTCTTCGCAGCGGGGCTTCCGCCCCAACGTGATCGAGGGCAATCTCGGCAAGGTCCGCCCCGTCAGGCCGGAAATGGACGAGGATGTCGGCCGGCCGGTTCTGGTCCCGGTGATGGGACGCATCGCCGCCGGTACGCCGGTCTCCGCCATCCAGACCAAGAGCCACACCATCAGCGTTACGCCGGAAATGCTGTCCTCAGGTGATCATTTCGCCCTGGAGGTGCGCGGTGATTCAATGATCGAGGCTGGTATCTTCGACAATGACACCGTGCTGATCCGCCGCCAGGACCATGCCGATACCGGCGATATCGTGGTAGCCCTGATCGACGATGAGGAAGCCACGCTGAAGCGCTTGCGCAAGCGCGGCGCCTCCATTGCGCTGGAGGCGGCCAATCCGGCTTACGAAACCCGTATTTTTGGCCCGGACAGGGTACAGATCCAGGGTAAATTGGTGGGCCTGTTCCGCCGATATTGAGAGCATGCGAATTTGGTTCGCTTGCAATGACTGGCCTTCATACAGTCAGCGGCCACGCTTTGGAACGCCGTGACGTCGAGCGGTTGCTCAAGGAGCGCGCGCCGTATTGCCTTGTCGATTGTGAACTGGAGGAATGCGATCTTTCGCGTCTCGACCTGTCCCACTGGTCGTTCGAGCGTTGCATTCTCAAAAATGCCAAGCTGGTCGGCGCCAAGCTCGCGAATACACTATGGCGCAATTGCAAGGCGGGCGGTGCCGATTTCCGTGGTACCGACCTCGAAGATGCTGCATTCCGTACGGGTGACTACAGCAATGCCAGCTTTCGACGCGCCAAAGCGGCCTCGACGGTTTTTACCGGCTGCAAACTGACAGGCGCGGATCTCTCGGAAATCGCCGCATTCGGGCTCGTTTTCGAGGAGGTCTTGCTTATGTCGGCGAAACTGCCGGCCTTTTCCTTTCGCAAGTCCACGCTACGCCGCCTCGACTTCACCCAGGCCGATCTGCGCCAATGCGATTTCCGCGATGTCATCTTCGAAGAGTGCAGCCTGCGCGATGCCAATCTGGTCGATGCCCGTTTTGAAGGAGCGGATCTACGCAGTGCCGATCTCGGCGGCTTGAAGCTTGGTGACGCCCGTTATTTCAAGGGCGCCACGATCTCGAAAAACCAGGCCGGCCAATTGCTAGCCGAGCTAGGCTTGCGGATCGCCTGAAGAAGGTCTGGAGTTCGCAGGCAAATCCGCTTGATGGTCGGGTAGCCTCCGGGTGTCTTCGAACTACCATCTGTCCGAAGACCCGGCCTGGCTGACAGCGCCGATCAGTCGACCGCGATCATGACGTCGGAGGCCTTGATCACGGCATAGGCGTTCTGGCCGGGCTTGAGCTGGAGATCATCGACGGCCTCATTGGTGATCGAAGCGGTGATGATGGTACCATTGACCTCGAGCTGGATATGGGAGGTAGTCTGCCCCTTCGTCACGCTCTTGATCGTGCCCTTGATCTGGTTGCGGGCGCTGATTTTCATGGTCCGTCCTTTCTGGTGAGAATCTCGCGTCAGTTATCGGTTTCGGCGGTGACGCTGTCCATAGGCCTATCCGTCGCTGGGACTTGTACTGCCGCCTGGGGCAGAGGCTTCGGCGGCACAATCACCCGGCTCGGTACCCATGGACGGGACGCTTGGGGATGGCGGGCCATGACGAGACGCCAGCGCGGGCTGATATCGCCGCTCGCAGACGGCTCTACATAAAGTGCTATCGAGCCGACCGCGCGAATCAATTCCCGGTCCATCACAACTCCAGCGGTGGCACAGCGAGCACCGATCGGAACCGGTCCCGCCAGGACGCTGACGCGTCCACAGTCCTCCTCGGCGGCGTTACTGGTCTTGTCGAGCATGAAGATCCCGCCTCCTTCGATGGGCGCGGAACACCCTTCTCTGTCACATAGGCGCTGTGCCGCGAGGGTTGGATCCTCCGGCTTGCGCCGATCGCCCATGGCCAGCAGCCATTGCTGAACCGTAAAAGCATCGGATCGCTGCGCCAGCACGGTCAGTTGATCGCCCTTGCGAACGAGGGCCGCGTAGCCGTTTGCGCCGAACAGAGCTACTGGCAGCGGCGCTGTCGCGGCCAGGGCAATGCCCCCGCCCAAGGGCAATAGGGCCAGCAGAGCAAGACGCGTGCGCAGAATGGTCAGCAGGACCAGCGTCAGAGCGAACAATCCGAGCGCCGCGGCGGAGAACTGCGGCAGCACGAGATCGGAGCCAGGCCAGGTCGCAACCGAACGAGCCACCTGCATGAACAACCCGACAGCCCAGCCCATCGCCTGCCAAAATGGAGCGCCATAGCCAAACGGCTCGGCGACCACGGCCAGCATGGCGAGCGGCATGATCAGGAAGGAGACGATCGGCGTCGCGACAAGGTTCGAGGCCAGCGACTGCAGCGTGATACGATGGAAATGAAAGGCTGAGAATGGCGCCGTGGCGAGCGAGGCGACGATCGTGGTCAGCATCATGGCAAGTACCAAGGTCACAGCGCCACCGATGGCCCTTTCCCACGCCATTGCAGATTTCTCTCGCTTCCGCCGGCTCCATTGCTCATGTGCGATCACCAGCATCGCCACCGCGGCGAAGGACATCTGGAAGCTCGGCCCCAGGAGCTGCTCCGGCGTGGTCAGCAGCACGAAGCTCGCGGCCAGGGCGACGTTGCGGCGGGTAATGGCATTGCGTCCCAGCGCCACGGCCAGCAGCACGATGGCCGTCATCAGGAAGGAGCGGACCGTCGCGACCTCGGCGCCGGAAAACAGTGTATAGGCAGCGGCCGGCAGCAGCGAGAGCAGCGCGGCGAGTTCCTTGGTGCCCCGATAGAGCACGATCCGGCGCGACAACGCCAGGACAGCGCGGATGAGGCCGAACAGGCCGCCCGCAAATAGCGCCATATGGAGACCCGAGATCGAAACGACATGATAGAGCCCGGAAGCGCGCAAGGCCTCATTGGCGTCGCCGGGAATCTGGCCGCGTTTGCCGGTGACCTGCGAAGCCGCGATGGCGCCATTCTCGCCTTGTATCGTCTCGACGATCCGTCGGGTCAGATCGTTGCGCTGGCGATCGATCCAGATATTGAAAGCTTCCGCCCAGCTCGCCTCGACGGGGCTGGCCGCAGGTGCAATCTTGCCCGCTGCAAAACCAACGCCGCCAATGCCATCGAAGAAGGCATCGCGTGCGAAGTCGTAACCGCCGGGCAAGGCAGGAGGCGGAGGCGGTCTCATGACTGCCTTGAGGCTGATGCTGTCGCCAGCCCGGATTTCGCTGCCCTTACGGACCGTAAGTCGGATGCGGGCCGGCATCGCAGCAGGCTCCAGCTTCTCCACCGAGACCGGCCTGATGACGATGCGCGCACTGCCACCCAGGCGCGGCTCTACCGAAAGGACGAGGCCGGTAACGGTTCCCGCCATCGAACGCGAAAGCTGTGGTGCGGCGACGCTCATCGTACGCAGCTTGGCAGAGCAAAAGCCCGCTCCCACCGCCGTCAGGCTGATCAGGCCGACATGCAACCACCAACGCCCCCGCAAGCCATAGGCAAGGCAGGCCGTCCCTACAGTAAGGAATGCGGGAACGACAAGACCAGGCTCTTCCGGTGCGGCAAAATAAGCGATGACACCCAGGCCCAGAAAGACCGGAACGACGAGAGCAAGCTCGAAGGCCGCCATCTCCGCCGCAAGACCGGTCGCCAGCCAGGACACCAGCCTTTGCAGCCCCTGCCCGAACAGCATGCCGCCGGGCAACGCCGATCCCAGCTGTCCCGGCCTTCCACCGAGGACACCAACCCGCGCGCGGCCTCGATCATTCTCAGGCAAAGGCGCCCCCGCCGCTACCGCCCAATGAAACCCTGTGCTAAAGCCCCAAGCTTATTGATGTGATCCGGGTTAGCCAAGGGCCTCAATACTTCCGCCTCCATGCTCCCGCGCTCTGGCTTCGCTTCCCCTGCCTTTTGGAATTGCCAACTTCGATGTCCACTCCTGTCATCACCCGCTTTGCTCCCTCCCCCACCGGCTTCCTCCATATCGGCGGCGGCCGCACGGCCTTGTTCAACTGGCTCTACGCCAGGGCCAAGGGCGGTAAGATGCTGCTGCGCATCGAGGACACCGATCGCGAGCGCTCGACCGATGCCGCCATTGCCGCCATCCTGGATGGCCTGGCCTGGCTTGGCCTCGATTGGGACGGAGACCCGATCTTCCAGTTTGCCCGCGCTGCCCGCCACCGCGAAGTTGCCGAATCCATGCTCGCCCAGGGCAAGGCGTATTATTGCTACGCCACCCAGCAGGAGTTGGAGGAGATGCGCGAGCTCGCCCGCAAGGAAGGGCGCCCGCCGCGCTATGACGGCCGCTGGCGCGACCGCGACCCGGCGACAGCCCCCAAGGACGTCAAGCCGGTGATCCGCCTGCGTGCGCCGATCGAGGGCGAGACCGTCATCCAGGACGACGTGCAGGGCACCGTGCGCTGGGCCAATAAGGACCTTGACGACCTGGTGCTGCTGCGCTCGGACGGCACGCCGACCTATATGCTGGCCGTGGTGGTCGATGACCATGACATGGGCATCACGCATATCATCCGTGGCGATGATCATCTCACCAATGCCGCCCGCCAGAAGCAGATCTACGAAGCCATGGGCTGGGAAGTGCCGCATATGGCCCATATCCCGCTCATCCACGGCTCCGACGGTGCCAAGCTCTCCAAACGTCACGGCGCGCTGGGCGTCGACGCCTATCGCGCCATGGGCTACCTGCCGGCGGCCATGCGCAATTACCTCGTGCGCCTATCCTGGAGCCATGGCGACCAGGAAGTGTTCACCACCAAGGAGATGATCGAGCATTTCGATACCGGCGCCATCGGCAAATCGGCCGCGCGCTTCGATTTCAAGAAGCTCGAAAACCTCAATGGCATCTATATGCGCAACTCCACGGATGAGGAATTGCTCGCCGCCATCGACCAGTTGCTCCCCCATATTCCCGGTGGCCCTGCCCTCGCTGCCCAGTTCGCCGACGGCAATGGTGCCAAGCGCTCTCAGTTGCTGGCCGCCATGCCCGGCCTTAAGGAACGCGCCAAGACTTTGGTGGAATTGCTGGATGGCGCCAATTTCCTGTTCGTCTCGCGTCCCCTGCCCTTGGATGACAAGGCCAAGGCCATGCTGAACGAAGAAGCGCGGGCGACCCTCGCCATGCTGTTGCCGCGCTTCGAAGCCTTGGGCGAGTGGAGCGCCAGTGCGACCGAGGCGACGGTGCGGGCCGCAGCCGAGGAAACCGGCGCCAAGCTCGGCTCGTTGGCCCAGCCGTTGCGCGCTGCGCTCACCGGCCGTACCACCTCGCCGCCGGTCTTCGACGTGCTGGCCGTCCTCGGCCGCGAGGAAAGCCTGGCCCGGCTGAAGGATCAGGCCGGCTGAGGCCAAGCGCCGCATGATTGTGTTTCCCGGACATCGGGTTTCGCGCAATAGGTGTATTTTTCGCAGCTTTGACGCGAAAGATTTAGAAAGCTTTCGCGTCAAAGTGGGGCAATCGGCCCTACCCTGGCGTGCCGCCGCCTAAGCAGTCGCCGAACCGACAGTTCACTTCTTCGTCTTTCTTGCGGCATTGCAGCAAATGGTCTACCCAACACCGACGGATCGGCGATACGTAGGCCTTACTTGAGCCGGGGGGCTCCTTTCTGGCCAAGGCGTGACCGCGTATTTCCGTACAAGGAGGATTGCATGAGCGGTAACACGGCGACTCTGACTATTGGTGACAAGGCAATCGAATTGCCAACCAAGGCCGGCTCCGTTGGTCCGACGGTTGTTGATATTGCGCCCCTTTATAAGCACACGGGCATGTTTACCTACGATCCAGGCTTCACCTCGACGGCGAGCTGTGAATCCCAGATCACCTATATTGATGGCGATGAGGGCGTGCTGCTCTATCGCGGCTACCCGATCGAGCAACTCGCCGAGCATGGCGACTTCCTCGAGACCTGCTATCTCCTGCTCTATGGCGAACTGCCGACGGCTGCCCAGAAGGCGGACTTCGACTATCGCGTCACGCGCCACACCATGGTGCATGAGCAGATGGCTCGCTTCTTCCAGGGCTTCCGCCGTGACGCCCATCCGATGGCCGTGATGGTCGCCTCGGTCGGCGCCCTTTCGGCCTTCTATCACGACTCCACCGACATCTCCGACCCGCATCAGCGCATGATCTCGTCGATGCGACTGATCGCCAAGATGCCGACCCTGGCTGCGATGGCCTACAAATACACCATCGGCCAGCCCTTCGTGTATCCGCAGAACAATCTGGACTATCCGTCCAACTTCCTGCGCATGTGTTTCTCGGTCCCTTGCGAGGAATACAAGCCCAATCCGATCCTGGCCCGCGCGCTCGATCGCATCTTCATCCTGCATGCCGATCACGAGCAGAACGCGTCGACCTCGACGGTCCGCCTCGCGGGCTCCTCGGGCGCCAATCCGTTTGCCTGCATCGCCGCCGGCATCGCCTGCCTCTGGGGCCCGGCCCATGGCGGCGCCAATGAAGCTGCGCTCAAGATGTTGCAGGAAATCGGCACGGTCGATCGTATCCCGCAATATATCGCCAAGGCCAAGGACAAGAATGATCCCTTCCGCCTGATGGGCTTCGGCCACCGCGTCTACAAGAACTACGATCCGCGCGCCAAGATCATGCAGCGTACCACCCACGAGGTGCTGAACGAGCTCGGCCACAAGGACGACCCGTTGCTCGAGGTTGCGCTGGAACTCGAGCGCATCGCTCTGCACGACGAGTATTTCGTCGAAAAGAAGCTCTATCCGAACATTGACTTCTATTCGGGCATCACGCTCAAGGCGATGGGCTTCCCGACCTCGATGTTCACCGTGCTGTTCGCCCTGGCCCGTACCGTCGGCTGGATCGCACAGTGGAAGGAAATGATCGAAGATCCTTCCCAGAAGATCGGCCGCCCGCGCCAGCTCTATACCGGCGCAGCCCGCCGCGACTACGTTTCACCGGCCCAGCGCCGCTAAGATAACAAAGGGCGGATCCTCGGATCCGCCCTTCTCGTTTCCAGCCCCTGCTATTTGCGGCACGAGCGCTTGAGACCCTCAACCCGCCTTGCCGGCAATGGTTTCCAGCACGATGCGGGCCGCTCGCTGCGACGGGGACTCCCCCACCACCTGCATGCGTTGATCGATCTCATCGAAGGCGTGCATCTGCGAGCGCCGTTCATCGGTATTCCCCAGCAATCCGGCCATGAGATCGGCCAGACGGTCCGGTACGACCTCTTCCTGGAAGAGTTCGGGCACAGCCTGTCGATCGAGAATCAGATTGGGCAACAGGAAAAAACGTCCCTTGACCAGGCGACGGGCCAGGAAGGCCTCCCAGGCCGGAAAGCGATAGGTTCCGATCATCGGCACCTGCGCCAAAGCCAGTTCGAGCGTCACCGTGCCCGATGCTGCCAGTGCCGCTCTCGCCCGGCGGAAGGCCGCGTATTTCTCGTCGGGATCGGTGATGATCAGGGGATTCGGCGCCCAGCCGGCGGTCGCCTGCCGCAGACGCTCGGCATGGCGCGGCACCGTTGGCAGCGCGGCATCGAAGGGCCCGATCCTGGTGGATAGGAGCTCGATCGTTCGGCCGAAATCTTCCGTCAGGAGCCCCACTTCGCTCGAACGGCTGCCGGGGAGCACCAGCACCAGCGGTCGGTCCCCCTGCCGGATCGTCTCCTCCTCGGCATTGGGGCGCAATTCATGCAGGCGCTCCATCAAAGGATGGCCGACATAGGAACAAGGGGGGCCGTTCAACCGACGATAGGCCTCGGGTTCGAAGGGCAGCAAAGCGAGCACGTGGTCGACATAGGCCCGCATCGACACCGCCCGGCCCGGGCGCCAGGCCCAGACGCTGGGGGAGACATAGTTGATGATAGGCAGATGCGGCAGGCGCCGGCGCACGCGCTTGGCGACGGCATGGGTAAAATCCGGACTGTCGATGATCACCAGGCCATCGGGCGGATCGGCAACGATGGAGTCGATCACTTGCCAAGCGCGCCGATAGATCGTGGGGAAGCGTCCGATCACGGCAGCAAATCCCATCACCGCAATGTCGTCGAGCGGAAACAGGCTCTCCATGCCCTCGCGCGTCATGGCGGGCCCAGCCGTGCCCTTGAACACCACGGGCGCACCCGCCTGCGCGCGCAAGGCCTGCATCAGCTTGAAGCCGAGCTGATCGCCGGAATGTTCGCCCACGACGATGGCGATCTTCAAAGGCCGATCCATCATCATCACACCCCGACAAGGAATAGATTGGCGGCATCGGCTGCTGCAATCGTCGCATCCCGCTCCAGCACGAGAACATTGCCGGCCTCGATGGCGATACCAGCAAGTCCGGCCTTCTTGGCGAGGCGCACCGTGCGCGGGCCGATGCTCGGAAGGTCGGCCCTGAAATCCTGTCCCGGCTTGGCCGCCTTCACCAGCACACCGCCATCCTGCTCGGCGATGGGCGGGCGGCCATGGCGCGACAAGCGGCCAAATAGGCCAAGCCGGCGCAAAACGGCAACTCGCCGGATCATGTTATCCGTGCCCTCGGCGGCTTCGACGGCCAGTACGCGCCTTTGTGCGACTACAACGCCCTGGCCAATGTCGCTCGGCCCCATGGCGGCAAGAGCGCGCCGGCCGATGGCGATCCCTTCGAGCTCCGCCGCGCTGGGCGACAGATGGCCGAGCGTCCCCCTGGGCGCCATAAGCGACGGCGCCACATCACGAACGCCGACGACCGCATAGCCGTGCTTTTCCAGAAAGACGATGACGCCCCGGAGGAGATTGTCGTCCCCGCCCTCGAGCACGTTACGGATCTCTTCGAGATGCCGTACGGCCTGGATGCCGGACCGCACCATGCCGAGCCCCGGGCGATGCACGGCACCCGCCAGGATCACTCGGCCTGCACCGGCCCGGGCCAACTCCTGCAGAACCCCTTTCGGGTCGATCAGGCTGACCGGATATTGGGCGTAACCAGCAAAATCGGCATCCGCAAAGCCCTTCAAGGGCAGGATCACGACAGCTTCGCCCCGCTCTGCCGCCTCCGCTGCAATCTCGGCCGGCAAACGCCCCGCCCCGGCGACAACCGCCAAGGCAGGCATGGCTGAGACCGTTCCGGCAGCAGGCGGCGTGCTCACGCCTCGCTGCCTGCGAGATCTCGCGCCGACGCATCGCGCGGCGTTACCAAAGCACGCTCACCGCCGGCTCTCACGAAATCGACGATCTCCATCACCGCGGCCTGATCGGCGAAGGTCTCGGCGACCCTTTCCACGCGTTCCTTCAAGGTCCCAGCGGAGGCAAACAGCATGCGATAGGCATGACGCAAGGCATGGATCTGTTCCCGCCCGAAGCCGCGGCGCTTCAGGCCGATGATGTTGAGGCCTGCCAGGCTGGCGCGATCACCCAGGGCCATGCCGAAGGGGATCAGGTCGTTCTCGAGCCCGGACAGGCCGCCAACGAAGGCATGCGCCCCGACACGCGCGAACTGGATTACCGCAGCGGCTCCGCCCAGAATGGCATAGTCGCCAACCGAGACATGGCCGGCCAATAAGACACCGTTGGAGAGGATGATGTTGTTGCCGAGCTTGCAATCGTGCCCGACATGGGAATTGGCGAGAAAGGCACAGCGATCACCGACAATGGTGTGCATGCCGCCACCGCTCGTGCCGGGATTCATCGTTACCCCCTCCCGGATCAGGCAATCACTGCCGATGGTGAGGTCCGAGGGCTCACCAGCATATTTGAGGTCCTGTGGCTGATGACCCAGCGAGGCAAAGGGGAACACCTTGCTGCGCGCGCCGATGCTGGTACGTCCGGCGACGACGACATGCGAATGCAATGTGACGCCGTCAGCCAAAGTTGCCTCGGCTCCAACAACGCAGAAAGGGCCGATGCTGACGCCTTCGCCCAGTTTTGCTCCCGCTTCGACGACCGCGGACGGATGGATGATCTGGCGAGCCCCCTCCGCCATTATTCGGTGACCAGCATGGCGGAGACGATAGCCTCGGCGACCGTGACACCATCAACCTTGGCCTCTCCCTTGTACCACCACATATTGCGGCGGTTCTTCAGTTTAGTCAGGTGCAGACGCATCTGATCGCCCGGCGTGACCGGCTTACGGAAACGGCATTCGTCGATTGTCATGAAATAGACGACCTTGGGCTTGGCCTTGCCCTCGCTGCTGAGTACGCAGATCGCGCCGGCCGTCTGCGCCATCGCTTCAATCACCAGCACGCCTGGCATCACCGGTTGCCCGGGGAAGTGGCCGGTAAAATGCGGTTCGTTGAAGGTGACGTTCTTGATGCCGACGGCGGAATTGTCGCCATCGATCTCGACGATGCGGTCTACGAGCAGGAAGGGATAGCGATGCGGCAGCAGGGTCAAGAGCTTGCCGATATCTGCGGTTTCCAGCGTTCCAGGGGTTGCTTCACTCATATAGGTCTCATTTCCTGAACCTGCCCGGCCTTCAGCCAGAGCGCTTAAACCAAACTCCATATCGCTCCCTAGAGCAAAGCGCGTTTCAACGAAAACGCTTTTTGCTCTAACTCCTTGTTTCGATGCGTCTTTGCGATTCCCGATAGACACACGGAATCGCAAGACGCTTTAGGGAGCGGATCCCTCGTCCGTACCTTGCCCCGATCGAACCCGCGAATTCTTGACCAGCCTCTTGAGCAGGGCCAGTTCGCGCGCATAGTCCCCCAATGGCTGGGCAGGCGTACCGCCCATGCGCGCGCCCGGCGGCACGTCGTCCTTGACGTTGGCGGCGCCGGCGATCTGGGCGCCCATGCCGATGCGGATATGGCCAACCGTGGCGGAGGCACCCCCCATCACCACGAAATCCTCCAGGACGGTCGAACCGGAGATCCCGACCTTCGCCACCAGCACGCAGTGCCGCCCGACCATGACGTTGTGGGCAATCTGCACCTGATTATCGATCTTGGTGCCCTCGCCGATGATGGTGTCACGATTGGCACCACGATCGATGGTGGTGCAAGCGCCGATCTCGACATCATCCTGCACCACGACGCGACCGACCTGCGGCACTTTGAGGTGGCCGCGCGGCCCCATCGAAAAACCGAAACCATCCTGGCCAAGACAGGCACCGGCATGGATGATGACACGATTACCGATCAGGGAATGCTGGATCACCGCATTCGGGCTGATCGAGCAGTCGCGGCCGATCCGAACATCCGATCCGATCACCGCGTTGGCGCCGACGATGGTCCCTGCCCCGATTTCCGCCCGCGGCCCGATGACGGCGCCCGGATCGACGGTCACACCGATCTCGAGCCTCGCTTCGGGGTGCACGACGGCACCCGGCGAAATGCCCTTGGCTCCGAAAAAGGATTGTGGGCGTGCCGCATCCGGGAACAACGCCATGCCGATCTGGGCAAAGGCACGATAGGGCTCGCGCGCCACCAGCAAGGGCGCATTCTTCGGGGCGCGATCGGTGAATTTGGGCGAGATCAGAATCACCGCCGCCTTCGACGTTTCCAGCATCGGCAGATAATGCGGATTCTCGAGGAAGCTCAGATCGCCCTCCCCGGCATGATCGAGCGGCGCCACGCGTTCCACCGTCAAGTCCAGCGACAGGCCGGCCGCCGGTTCAGCGCCGGTGAGTTCGACGATGTCGGCAACGGTGAGGTGGTTGCGCGCGTGAAAGAATACCGGATCCGTCATCAACTCCACGCTACGGTCAGCCCCCAAATCCGGCTTCGAGTGGCTGCTCCGAAACCGGTGATCTTTTTCATTATGAATAGACCAGTCCCTTTGCAAAAGCGTTACCGGCCTGATCGTTCATCCCCAGAGCAAATCAGGTTCATGTCCGAACGCTTGTTCGCTCCAGCTCCTAGTTTCCAAACCAATCCAACGGATTGGCATGAGCGTCGCTGCGGCTCTGGTTGACTCCGTCAAATCGTAAAACGCTCTAGCCCTTACACGATGAAGGGGATGCAATGCAAAACACCGAGTATTTCCGTTCATTGCGGCATGCGAAGGATACCGCTTTGCGAACAAAAAACCGGCCGGCCCCGAAGGGACCGGCCGGCACAAACCCCAGGTCAGATCATCAATAGTTGACGATCGTGCCGAAGCGGAAAGCCTGCGTGTCGTCATGCTTGTCCTTGGTCAGGACGTAAGCGTAGTCGAAGCGCAGCGGTCCCAGAGGCGAAGCCCACAGCAAGCTGGCGCCGACGGAAGAGCGGATCTTGTGGCTGTCGACGAGATCGAACTCTCCAGGATGCGCGATAGCGAAATTCTTGCCACCATAGCCATAGAGAGTTCCGGCATCTGCGAACACAGCACCCCGCAGACCCACCTCACGTGGCAAGCCGAAGATCGGGAACTGCAGTTCTACCGTACCGCCGAAATAAGTCGTACCACCCAGACCATTGCCCTTGGAACCGCCAGCGATGTCGCGCGCACCAATGCCGCCCGGAGCAAAACCACGCACCAGATCGGGGCCAGGGCTGAACTGGTCGACGATCGCCAGATTGTCCTTGTCTCCGAAGCCGCGCATATAGCCGCCCTGTCCGCGAACCATCACGGTGAGGTCGTCGGTCAGCGAATAGTAGTAGCGACCATCGATCGACTGCTTGATGAACTTGGCATCGCCGCCCAAGCCGGCAATGTCCTGTTTGAACTGGACATAGATACCCGAACTCGGCTGCTTGAGATCATCGAGCGTGTTGTAAGTGAGGGTATAGCCAATCATCGAGACAAGGCGACGTCCCTCGTCTCGGAGTTCCTTGATGGCCCAGGATGCCTCACCGTTCGTAAAGTCACCATCCCAATATCGACCATCCGGGATCGTCACCTTCTCCGAATAGATCGTGTAGTTGACGCCGACCGTGAAGTTCTCGGTGATCGGGAAGGCTGCGCGCAGAGTGCCGCCGGTGGTCTGGTCCTTGTAGTAGCTGTAGTCGCTGTCATCCGTGGTCTTCGAGAACAGGTCGAAGCCGGCGGCGATGCGCTGCCCCAGGAAATAGGGCTCGGTGAAGGACAGGCTGTAGCCCTGCGTGCGCTGGCCGTACTGTACCGAAGCCTTCACATACTGGCCACGGCCCAGGAAGTTGCGCTCGGTGAGCGAGACTTCGCCAAGGAAGCCGTCCGAGGTGGAGTAGCCGCCGCCCAGCGAGAATTCGCCGGTCGACTGATCTTCGACCTCGACATTGACGATCACGCGATCGGGCTCCGAGCCCGGCTCGTTGGTGACGCGAATGTTCTTGAAGTAGCCAAGGTTGCGCAGGCGGCGGGTCGCCCGTTCGATCAGCGCTTTGTTGTAGGGGTCGCCTTCACCAACGTCGAACTCGCGGCGGATCACATAGTCACGCGTGCGGGTGTTGCCGCGGATGTTGATGCGCTCGATATAGACCTTCGCGCCCTCTTCCACGACATAGTTGACGCTGATGATGTTGCCGCCGGCGTCACGAACGGCGCGCGGGCGGACCTGAGCGAAGGGGTGGCCGGAACCAGCCAGCTTGATCGTCATGTCCTCGACGGTCTTGTCCACGTCCTCGCCACGATAGGTCCAGTTGTTCCACGACTGGACATCGCCATTGAGGTCGGCGGGGTTGACGTCGGAAATGGTGGATTCGACCTGCGAGGGGCCGAACTTGTAGTACTGCCCCTCGTCGACCGTGACGGTGAGGACATAGGCGTCCTGCTTCTCGTTCAGCGACGGCACGATCGAGACGACGCGGAAATCAGGATAGCCGTGGTTCACATAGAACTGGCGCAGGCGCTCTTCGTCACCGGCGAGGCGATCCGGATCATAAGTGTCGGTGGTGCGCAGCCAGCCGAGATAGCCGCTCTCGATCGTGGCCATCTGGCGCTTCAGGCGCCAGGCAGAGAAATTGTTGTTACCGACGAAGTTGATCGAGTCGATGCCGACCTTCGAGCCCTCAGCCACCGTGAAGACGAGGTCGACGCGATTGTTCGGCAACTGGACTTCGCGATAGGTAATCTGCACCGTCGAGCGGCCGGTCCGGTTGTAGGCCTCACGCATGCGATCGATGTCCGCATTGAGGGTGGCCTGGTTCACCTGGCTGCCGGGCTTGGTCTCCATGATGGAAGACAGCTGGTCCGCTGTGACCTTCTTGTTCTTCTCGAACACGATGCGGTTGACGATCGGTGCCGAGCGCGACGCAACATGCTTCCTCGGAGCGGCTTCAGCCGTGCCCACCAAAGGAGATGCCACGAAGGCCCCGAACAACGACGGAACCGCGACAGCCGCGAGGGCAACGCCCAGCTTCAACTTGTACATTGCTGTTGCCATCGGGTCTAAATCCCACTCTTTTTACCAAACCAAGTCGAGTTCAATGCCAAACCTCACCAGCCCGCATTGCTCTCATTGGAAATGCTTCTACAGGGTTTCCGGACACATGCAAACCGACCCCCGGCCACCGTCCGTCCTTTTTTGGGAGACCGTTGCGAATCCGCCACGCCCTCTCAACCGCCCGATAATTGCTGTGACAGATCATGGCCCAACACCAAAACAGTGATTGTAATTATCAACATGAGCCCGATGCCGAAGGACAGTTCCTGCGCACGGGCTCCCACTGGCCTGCCCCGGATCGCCTCGATGGCGTAAAAGACCAGATGTCCGCCATCTAGAACCGGAATCGGCAACAGATTGATGAAGCCGACGGAAATCGACAGACCAGCCGTGAGCAGGATCAGACCGGCGAGCCCGATGGTTTCGGTAATCGTCTTGGATACGACCGCAATGCCGACAATGCCGGTCACCTGCTTGGGATCGCCACGTCCGGCAAAGAGGTCGTAGATAAATTTCGCTGATGCACCAATACCTTGTCCGGTTTCCTTGGTGCCTTGCCACAGCGCCGAAACAGGGTCGAGACGCGACATGCCGCCGGGGCCGATGCCGATGATGGCCCGCGAAATGGTCTTGCCATCGGGCGTGGAGAACGTACGCGTTTCAGGGGTGACGCTGACGTCGAAGCTCTCCTGTCCACGCTCGATGGTGAGGTTCACGGGGCGCCCGGGCACAGCCGAAATCAGTTCCGGAAGCTGGTCGAACAGGGTGACTTTGGTGCCGTTGACCTCGACGATCCTGTCGCCCTTGCGCAGTCCCGCCTTGGCCGCCGGTCCGTCAGCCTTGATCGGCCCGATAATGGCGTCAGAATTCGGGTAACCATAAATCGAGAATGCAGCCGCGAAGACAAAAGCGGCCAGGATGAAATTGGCCAGAGGGCCGGCCGCCACGATGGCGATGCGCTGCCAGACCGGTTTGTGGAACAGGCTGACCGCACGCTCCTCCGGCGTCATCAGCTGGTTGCGCTCTTCATCGGGCAGAGAAGCGGCATTGGCATCGCCGAAGAAGCGCACATAACCGCCGAGGGGGATTGCTGCGATACGCCAATGGGTCCCGTGCCGGTCGTCATAGCCGAACAATTCCGGCCCGAAGCCGATCGAGAAGGTCACGACTTTCACGCCGCACCAGCGCCCGACAAGGAAATGCCCAAGCTCGTGAAAGAAGATCAGGATGGAAATGATCACGATGAACGGCACGAAGCCGAGAGCACCGAGACCGAAACTATCCAAAAAACCCATCATCCATTCCTCTCACGCGCCAAAAGCCAAGCCACACCGGCCTACTCAGGTTCCTCATGATGGGGCCACAGGCACGGTCAGGAGGAACTGGCAAGATAGCAAACCAATTTGCAGAGTTTCCCGGCGAGGCTCACTCTTGGGTCTCGTCGGGAAACTCTGCCTAGCCTTTCGGCACTACCACACAATGAAGCCCTGGGCCGGATGCAGGCCAGCATGCGCAAGCCCGATCAGCAAAGCAGCCAGCGCCGCCGCCAGAAAGCCGTCGAGCCTGTCCATGACGCCGCCATGGCCGGGTATCAGCTGGCTCGCGTCCTTGGCATCAAAGCGGCGCTTCAAGGCGGATTCAAGGAGATCACCACCTTGAGAGATCGCCGCCAGCGCGGCCCCTATGGGAACAAGAACAACGGAGCCGCCGACAAGGCCGGCCGCCGCCGCAGCAAACACGGTGCCGCCGATGAAGCCAGACCAGGTCTTCTTCGGGCTTACCCTCGGCCAGAGCTTGGGACCACCCAGGGTCCGACCAGTGAAATAGGCCAGTACATCCGAGCCCCAGACAATGGCAAACAGCACGAAAATGGCGCGCATACCATGGGGCTCGTCGAGCCTCAAAAGAGTAACCGGCAAGACCACGCAGGCCGCATAGGGTATGGCGACAGCGGCCAGCAGCGGCTGCGCCAGACCTCGTCCCCACGCCAGGCCGCCCATCACCGCCGCGCCCCCGACGACGGTCAACAGAGCGGTTCCGGCTTGCCCGCTCAGGGCGAACAGCGTGGACACGGCGAGCAGGCCGACACCGAGCACAACGACCAGCCAATCGCGTCGACCGGCGGCGATCAGAAACAGCCATTCGCAAAGAACGGCAGCAGCGGCGAGGAACCAGAACAGTACGAAAAGAGGGCCTCCCCACCAGGCCGTGACCAGCGCCAGCCCGGCCATCACCAGGGCTGAGGCGATGCGGATGGAAAGATCGGACCAGTTGGCCTTGGATGCGCCTGCCATGTCAGAGACCGCGGACGGATGGCACCGCCCCCCGCAGCCGGCAAGCCGCTGTTCCCCGACACAAAACTGCTGTCACATCTTCCCCCACAGGCACGTCGACGATACCGCCCTAGCCGGAATTGGCCTGACGGGGAGGATCGGTCTCGCCAAGCCCCCCGAAACGACGGTCGCGCGCGTGATACTCGGCCAGCGCCGCTTCCAGGGCCCGGCGGTCGAAATCCGGCCAGAGCAAGGGAATGAAAACCAACTCCGCATAGGCCGCCTGCCAGAGCAGGAAATTGGAGAGCCTTTGTTCTCCTGAGGTCCGGATGACCAGATCTGGATCCGGAATATCATGCGTGTGCAGATTGGCGCCGATGGCTTCGGCCGTAATGTCTGCGGGCTTGAGCAGCCCTTCCGCAACCTTCTCCGCCAAGCGCCTGGCTGCCGCAACAATCTCCTGCCGGGCGCCGTAGTTGAACGCCACGACGAGGGTCAATCCGGTATTGGCGGCCGTGAGATTCTCGACCTCGATCAGGAGCTCGGCAAGTTCGGCGTCGAGCCCTTCTCGCTCGCCGATGATACGAACCCGGACATTGTTGGCATGCAGGTCGGCCAGATCGTTGCGCACAAAGCGCTTCACCAGCCCCATGAGATAGTCGACTTCAGTCCGGGGCCTCGACCAGTTCTCCGACGAGAAGGAATAGAGCGTCAGGTAACGGATGCCCAGCTCAGCAGCGGCGCGGACGGTACGCCTGAGCGCCTCCACGCCCCGGCGATGCCCCTCGAAACGGGGCATCAGGCGCTTGGAGGCCCAGCGGCCATTACCATCCATGATGATGGCGACATGAGCCGGCGGGGTCGCCACAGTTGCGTCGTCGATTTCGTCCCTGCCAAACATTGGTGCCTCGAAGCTTCTCCGCCGAACCGGCTGGCACGAATTCTATCGAACGATCATCGGATAGACAGTGGATAATTGGTGTCGAATAGGGGGAGTAAAATAGTCCTTGCGGATAATCTGCACCCCTCTTCCGTCACACCTGCATGATTTCCTTCTCCTTGGAGAGGAGGGTCTTATCGATTTCGGCGATCATCGCATCAGTCGCCTTCTGCACCTGATCGGCCAGACGCTTTTCTTCGTCTTCACCAATCGTACCGTCTTTTTCCGTCTTCTTCAGAATGTCCAGGCCGTCACGGCGGACATGCCGAACCGCCACGCGCGCCGACTCGGTATATTTATGCGCGACCTTGACCAGTTCCTTACGGCGATCCTGCGTCATCTCGGGAATGCGCAGCCGGATCACCTGTCCCTCGGTCTGCGGATTGAGTCCAAGATTGGAGTTCATGATCGCCTTCTCGACGGCGCCGACCATGCCACGGTCCCAGACCTGCACGCTAAGCAGGCGCGGTTCGGGCACCGAAATGGTGGCGACCTGCGACAGCTGCATGCTGGCGCCATAGGCATCGACATGCACCGGTTCGAGCAGTGAGGAAGAGGCCCGGCCGGTGCGCAGACCACCCAGTTCATGTTTCAGCGCATTGAGCGCGCCTTCCATGCGACGCTTGACCTCGGCGATATCGAATGACGCAGCCATGTTCCTGCCCTCGAATTTCTTTGACGGAAGTGGTCAGGGAGTGACCAGAGTGCAACGCCCCTCCCCGCGCAGCACGGCTGCCAGGGATCCGGGTTGTTGAATCGAAAAGACAATTATCGGCAAGCGCGCCTCGCGGGCAAGCGCAAACGCCGCCGTATCCATGATCTTGAGGTCTTTGCGGATGACCTCGTCATGGGTGATGTGATCATAGCGGGTAGCAGCGGGATCCTTCTTGGGATCGGCGGAATAGATGCCGTCGACCTGCGTACCCTTCATCAGGACGTTGCATTCCAGCTCCGCCGCACGCAGTGCACCGCCGGTGTCGGTGGTGAAGAAGGGATTGCCGGTGCCGCCCGCCAGCAGCACGACACGGTCCTTGGCCAGATGCTCCATCGCCTGCTGGCGCGTATAGGTTTCGACCACCGACGGCATGGCGACGCCGGACATGGCGCGAGCGGATTGGCCGAGGGAAGCGAGTTGGGCCTCGAGCGCGATGACGTTCATTACGGTGGCGAGCATGCCCATCGAGTCGGCCGCAGGCCGCGACAAGCCCATACCGGCGATCTGCGAGCCGCGGAAGATATTGCCGCCGCCCACGACCACGCCGACTTCCACACCCAGCTTGACCGCTTCGATGACGTCCTCGGCTATCCGGCGCACCGTGCCGCGATCGATGCCGAAGGCCTCGCCTCCCATCAATGCCTCACCGGAAAGCTTCACCAGGACGCGTTTATAGGGAAGTACCGCCATGACTGCTCTCCGATTCGCTGGCCACTTATACAACAGGCGGCTCTAAGCCGCCTGTTGTCGATCTCGATCATCCACATGGCCGAAGTGCGGCCAAGGGTCGTTGGAATAGAAGATCAGGCGGCGTGACCAGCCTGAGCGGCAACTTCGGCTGCGAAATCGCTTTCCTGCTTCTCGATGCCCTCACCCAGAGCGTAGCGGATGAAGCCAGCCACCTTGATCGGGCCGCCGGCAGCACCTTCGCTCTCCTTGATGGCCTGGCCGACCGACTTGGAGGGATCGAAGATGAAGGGCTGCTCGAGCAGGGTTACTTCCTTGAAATAGGTCTTGATGCCGCTCTCGACGATCTTGGCGATCGCAGCTTCCGGCTTGCCCTGCTCGCGATACTTTTCGGCGAGAATGGTCTTCTCACGCTCGACAATCGCGGCATCGACGCCGGCGGCATCGACTGCGACCGGGTTCGAAGACGCGACGTGCATGGCAATCTGACGGCCGAGTTCGGCGAGCTTCTCGGTATTGCCAGCGGACTCCAGCGCGACAATCACGCCGATGCGGCCCTTGTTGGCAACGACCGGGTTGTGGATATAGGTCGCCAGGGCGCCCTGCCCGACCGAGACGATCTTGGCACGGCGAAGCGACATGTTCTCGCCGATCTTGGCGACCGTGGCGGAGATCTTCTCCTCGACCGTGCCGCCGCCCGGGAAGGCAGCCGCCTTGAGGGCCTCGACGTCCTCGCCGGTCTTCAGAGCCACTTCGGCGATACCGCCGACCAGATCCTGGAACTCGGGGTTACGGGCCACGAAGTCGGTTTCGGAATTGACTTCCACGGCAACGCCCTGGTTGCCTTCGACCAGCAGGGCGACAAGCCCTTCGGCAGCGACACGACCAGCCTTCTTGGCGGCCTTCGACAGGCCCTTCTTGCGCAGCCAGTCAACGGCGGCTTCCAGATCGCCGGCGGTCTCGGTGAGCGCTGCCTTGCAATCCATCATGCCCGCGCCGGTCTGTTCGCGCAGCTCTTTCACCATGGCGGCGGTAATGTTCGACATTGCAGGATACCTCTTTGGGAAACCGGAACAGGTCCGGTGATGGGAAGCGGCCCGGCGCTTACCACTCCAACATCACAATTGGAAGGCGAGCAACCGGGCCGTGTTCAGGGATAGATAGGGAGGCTGCAACGAAATTGCAGCCTTCAGACCGTGTCAGGCGCCGGCGACCAGATTGCGGGCCAGTTCCACCCAGCCGTCACGATCGATACGACCGTTGAGCTTGAGCTCGGCATCGACCTTGGCAACGTCGGCCGGGGTCATGGCGGCGACCTGCCAATAGTGCCACAGACCACCCTCGTTGAGCTTCTTCTCGAGCTGCGGGCCGACGCCGGTCAGCTTGGTCAGATCGTCGGGCGCGCCGCGCGGAGCGGACAGGAGCTCGAAAAGCTCACCCGAAGCGGCTTCGTCGGCAACCGGCAGTTCCTCGACCAGCGGCGCTTCTTCGGCGCCGATGTCGAGACCCATGTCGCCATGGGCGCGGGAGATGCCGTCGAGAGCGGCACGGGCGACGAGATCGCAATAGAGCGACAGAGCGCGGCCAGCGTCGTCATTGGCCGGAATCGGGAAGGTAATGCCATCCGGATCGGAATTCGAATCGAGGACGGCGGCCACCGGGATGTTGAGGCGGCGGGCTTCCTTGATCGCGATGTCTTCCTTGTTGGTATCGATGATGAAGATCAGGTCGGGGGTACCGCCCATGTCCTTGATACCGCCGAGGGCGCGCTCGAGCTTGTCGCGCTCACGGGTGAGGTCGAGGCGCTCCTTCTTGGTGTAGCCCTGCTGGGCGCCACCGGAGAGCAGCTCGTCGAGCTTGCGCAGACGCTGGATCGAGTTGGAGATGGTCTTCCAGTTGGTCAGCGTGCCGCCGAGCCAACGCGAATTGACATAATACTGGGCCGAACGGCGGGCCGCATCGGCAACCGCGTCCTGAGCCTGGCGCTTGGTGCCGACGAACAGCACGCGACCGCCACGGGCGACCGTGTCCGACACCGCCTGCAGAGCGCGATGGAACGCAGGAACCGTCTGGGCGAGGTCGATGATGTGGATGCCGTTGCGCACGCCGAAGAGATAGGGCCCCATCTTGGGGTTCCAGCGGTGCGACTGATGGCCGAAATGGGCTCCAGCTTCGAGCAGCTGGCGCATGGAAAAATCTGGCAGTGCCATAGAGTTGTAACTCCGGTTTGATAAGGCCTCCGCGGACATCTACCGTGCCTGCCTCGCCGCGCCATAGCGGACGAAACAAAACACGGCACCGGAGCGGCAGGGCCGCTTCGTCCGCGTGTGGAATGGCGCGCTCTATAAGGGGATGTGGGCGATTAGGCAAGGACAAATGCTGAAAAGGCACACGCCTCGCTCCCTTCGTCCAGCGCACAAGCTGAAATCCGCATCACGGCCTTCAAGACCGGCACACCATATGCGCCCTACTTCGCTCACACGCCGCTTCCCCGCATCACATCTGCATGACGGTCGCTACACCCGGGATCGCCTTGATCGCACCGGCGATCTGCGGGGTCACCAGGAATTTGCCGGGCAACTTCAACTCGACCTCCCGCATGCCGCCATCCAGCTGCAGGATCAGGAAGACCTCCCCCTCCCCGCGCTGGCCCAACCGCTTGGCGACCGATTCAAGGGCCAGCTCGCCTTGCAGGAAAACCTTGATGCCGCGTTGGGTCTTGGCGGTGGCGTTGTCGAGTTTTTCGGCCGTCACGATGCGAATGCGTACATCGTCTCCTTCATGAGCGGCCTGCACGCCGACCAGCACGGCCGTGCCCGGCTCGAACAAGTCACGATATTGCGCCAGGCCTTCCGAGAAGATCACGGCCTCGAACTGGCCCGAGGCGTCGGAGAGCATGATCACGCCCATCTTGGAGCCGGTTCGGGTCTTGCGCTCGGAACGTGACAGCACGGTCGCCGCCAGGCGCCCTGCCGTGGCCCCCTGCTTCACTTTCTGGGTGAATTGTGCCCAGGACGGCACCTGCAGGCGCTCCAAGGCGGTGACGTAGGCATCGAGCGGATGGCCTGAAAGGAAAAAGCCGATCGCGTCGAACTCGCGTTGTAGACGGTCGGCGGGTTCCCACGGCTCGACAACAGTACCTTTCAGTGGCTCGGGCGTCGAAGCGGAGCCGAACATGTCGGCTTGTCCATCACTCTTCTCGGCATGGGCGCGCTGCGCCTGCGCCATGATGGCATCGATGGAGGCGGTGATGCGCGCCCGATCACGGTCGAATTCGTCGAAGGCTCCCGCCGCCGCCAGGTTTTCGAGAATGCGCTTGTTGATGGCCTTGGGATCGATACGCCGCGCGAAGTCGCCGAGGTCGAAGAAGGGCTGGTCACCGCGGATCTCGACCAGGCGCTCCATCGCCGCCAGGCCGACGCCCTTGACTGCACCGAGAGCATAGCGGATCGAGCCGTCATGGACCTCGAAGTCAGGCCCCGAGCGGTTGATGGAGGGCGCCTCGACCTTGATGCCGAGCCGACGCGCTTCCAGGCGGAATTCGGCGAGCTTGTCGGTGTTCGACATATCCAGCGACATCGACGCCGCCATGAACTCGACCGGATAATTCGCCTTGAGATAGGCGGTCTGGTAGGAGACCAGCGCATAGGCGGCCGCGTGGCTCTTGTTGAAGCCGTAATCGGCGAACTTGGCGAGATAATCGAAGATCTCGTCCGCCTTGGCCTTCTGAGTCCCCCCCTCGACGGCGCCTTTGACGAAGCGCACACGCTGGGCATCCATCTCCGCCTTGATCTTCTTGCCCATGGCGCGGCGCAGCATGTCGGCCTCGCCCAGCGTATAGCCGGAGAGGATCTGCGCGATCTGCATCACCTGTTCCTGGTAGATGATGACGCCATAGGTCTCTTCCAGGGCCGGCTTGAGCTGGTCGAGCATGTAGTCCGGCTCTTCAAGCCCCTTCTTACGGGCGTTGTAGACCGGAATATTGGCCATCGGGCCCGGGCGGTAGAGGGCTACCAGCGCGATAATATCCTCGAAACGGTCGGCGTTCATGTCGAGCAGCGCCTTGCGCATGCCCGCGCTTTCCACCTGGAACACACCCACCGTCTCGCCACGGCCGAGCATTTCATAGCTCTTCCTGTCATCGAGAGGCAGGCCTGCAAGATCGAGATCGATGCCGCGCTGCTTGAGGAACATCAAGGCGCGCTGCAGCACGGTGAGCGTCTTGAGGCCGAGGAAGTCGAACTTCACCAGGCCCGCCTGCTCCACCCATTTCATGTTGAACTGGGTGGCCGGCATCGGCATCGAGGTCTTCGGATCGTGATAGAGCGGCACCAGCTCCACCAGCGGACGATCCCCGATCACCACGCCGGCGGCATGGGTCGAGGCGTGACGATAGAGCCCCTCCAGCTTCTGGGCGATGCTGAGCAGGCGCTCGACGGTAGGATCGTCCTTGGCGGATTCGCGCAGCTTCGGCTCGTCCTCGATCGCCTTGGCCAGCGTTACCGGATTGGCCGGGTTCTGCGGCACCAGCTTGCACAGCTTGTCGACCTGGCCATATCCCATCTCCAGCGTACGCCCGACGTCGCGCAGCACGCCGCGCGCCTGCAGGGAGCCGAAGGTGATGATCTGCGCGACCCGATCCTCTCCATATTTCTCCTGCACATAGCGGATGACCTCGTCACGCCGCTCCTGGCAGAAGTCGATGTCGAAGTCCGGCATCGAGATACGTTCGGGATTGAGGAAGCGCTCGAACAGCAGGCTGAAGCGCAGCGGATCGAGATCGGTGATGGTGAGAGCGTAGGCAACCAGGGAGCCTGCACCCGATCCACGCCCCGGCCCGACTGGGATTCCCTTCCCCTTGGCGTGCTTGATGAAATCAGCCACGATCAGGAAGTAGCCGGGGAATTTCATGCGCTCGATGATAGAAAGCTCGAATTCCAGCCGCTTGGCGTAGCTGTCTTCGGTGTGGCCAGGAGCCGGCCCATGCGCGGCCAGCCTGGCCTTGAGGCCTTCCTCGGCCTGGCGACGCAATTCGACGGCCTCGTCGACGGGGGCGCCCGTCTCGTCAAGACCCGTGGAGAAACGCGGCAGGATCGGCTTTCTCGTACGCACGCGAAAGGCACAACGCTTGGCAATTTCAATAGTATTTTCAATAGCCTCTGGAAGATCCTTGAACAAGGATACCATTTCTGCCCGGCTCTTGAAGTAATGGTTCGGCGTCATTCGCCGCCGATCCGTCTCGGCCAGGATGCGACCTTCGGCGATTGCCATCAGCGCATCATGCGGTTCGCTGTCGGCCCGCGCGGCGAAATAGACCTCGTTGGTCGCCACCAGCGGCACGTCGGTCGCATAGGCGAGTTCCAGAAGCGGAGCCTCGACCTGTTGCTCTTCCGCGCTGTCATGGCGCTGCACTTCGACATAGAGACGATCGGCGAACATCGCCAGCAGGCGCTGCAGCCGGATCCTCGCGAGATCGTCAAGCCCCTCGCGCAGAGCCATGTCCAGTGGACCGGAGGGGCCGCCCGTCAGTGCAATCAGGCCCTCCTGGAACTCGGCCAGGCGCCCGATAGAAACATGCGCCTCCTCGCCGTTGGCAGGATCCATGTAGCAATGGGAAGACAGCGCCATCAGATGGCCATATCCCACTTCGCTCTGAGCCAGCAGAATCATGCGCGGCAAACGCCGCTGGTGCAAAGGCCGCCGGTCCGAGGCATCCTCGCGGTCGGCGAAATTGATCGCCAGCGAGATGCCCATGATCGGCTGGATGCCGCTACCGGCGAGCTTTTCGGAAAACTCCAGCGCCCCGAACAGATTGTTGGTGTCCGTCAACGCCAGGGCCGGCATGCCGTCGGCCTTGGCGAGATCGGCAAGCTTGGGGACCTTCATCGCCCCCTCGAGCAAGGAATAGGCCGAGCGGACATTCAAATGGACGAAGCCCGGACCGTTCGCCTTCCCCTCCGCCATGACACCTCCGCTTTGCTCTGGCCGGCAGCGCGACTCGCTGCCTGCCTTCCCCTATGGTTTATGGCAATCCGGCCGGGCACCATAGCTGACTTTCTACCCCAGCCACGGATGGCCACATCAGCGTCACATCTTCGCCACTGCCCCTTGTTGAGAGCCTGTGGACAAGTGTGGACAAATCTGGCTTAAACGCCGCTCAGGAAGCTCGTCCACATGGCGAGCATGACGAGGAACAGGCTCATCGAGGCGATGGCGGCGAAATCTTCCGTGAAACGAGCAAACATAATGTTCTCCTCTCTTCGATAGAGACATCTTGTTCACGTTTTGTTCCGAGTCAAGCGCATCGTCGCCGAACCGCCATCTTATGTCGCGCTTATGTTCCCCTGACGCGAGCCATCAGCACTCGCGCCCGCATCATCTCAACGGAATTTTCTCGATATTATTCAAGATGTTATGCGGCACGCCCCTGCTTGTCGGGGCCGATCGATTCCGGCGTTTACCATAGTGAGAAGCGCCGTTCACAATCGGGCGTTCACCGTCACAATTGTCAGTTGAGCTCGACGATATGACCATCGCGCAGGGTGACGCGGCGGTCCATGCGCGCCGCCAGATCGAGATTGTGGGTCGCGATCAGGGCCGCCAGACCGGACGCACGCACCAGCGCCGTCAGCGTGCCGAAGACATGATCCGCCGTACCGGGGTCGAGATTGCCCGTCGGTTCGTCGGCCAGGATGAGATGCGGGGCATTGGCGACCGCACGGGCAATGGCGACACGTTGCTGCTCGCCGCCCGACAACTCGTTGGGCCGGTGGCCGAAGCGCTGACCGAGGCCAAGGAAGGTCAGCAATTCTTCGCCACGCTGTCGCGCCTCGCGGCGTGACAGGCCCCGGATCATCTGCGGCAGAATCACATTCTCCAATGCCGAAAACTCCGGCTGGAGATGGTGGAACTGGTAGACGAAGCCGATCGAATTGCGGCGCAGGCGCGTGCGTCCGGTATCGTTCAGGTCGGCTGTGGAATCGCCGGAGATCAACACATCTCCGCCATCCGGCCTCTCGAGCAGGCCGGCGATGTGGAGCAGGGTCGATTTGCCGGCCCCCGAGGGAGCGATCAGCGCTACCGACTGCCCCGGCATCACCACGAGGTCCACGCCGCGCAGGATGCGCAGTTCCGTGGGGCCCTGCTGGTAGCTCCGTTCGACTGCCCGTAGCTCGAGGGCTGGAATTTCACCCGACATGCTCATCGGCTTAGCCTCCCCTCAACGCTTCGACCGGGTCGAGCTTGGCGGCCCGCCAGGCGGGATAGAGCGTTGCCAGGAAGCACAGGATCAAAGTGGTGACGACCACCACGGTCACTTCCGTCGGATCGGTCTTGGCCGGCAGGCGCGAGAGGAAATAGATCTCGGAGGCAAAGAGCTGCGTGTTTGACAGCCAGGAGATGAATTCCTGGATGTTCTCGATGTAACGACATACCAGCAGGCCCAGCAGCAGGCCGACTATCGTGCCGAGCAGGCCGATCGCCATGCCGGTGATGAAGAAGATGCGCAGCATCGCGCCACGCGTCGCGCCCATGGTGCGCATGATGGCGATGTCGGTCTGCTTGGACTGCACCAGCATGACCATGCTGGAGACGACCCCGAGCGCCGCCATGATCACCAGAATCAACAGGATCATGAACATCACGTTGCGCTCGACCTGCAGGGCCGTAAAGAAGGCTGAATTGCGCTGGCGCCAGTCGACAAGGGAAACCGGACGTCCCGCTGCCGTCTTGATCGCCTCGCTCTCGGACTGCACGCGGTCGGGGTTCTCGATATAAACCTCGATCGCCGTGGCATCCCCGTCCCGGTTGAA
The DNA here is from genome assembly GCF_057813875.1 of Labrys sp. F242. Classification (NCBI taxonomy): domain Bacteria; kingdom Pseudomonadati; phylum Pseudomonadota; class Alphaproteobacteria; order Hyphomicrobiales; family Xanthobacteraceae; genus Labrys; species Labrys sp. F242. The sequence goes on from NZ_JBVASG010000001.1 coordinate 2,334,470, forward strand.
ATAGGCCTGCGATTCCTGCAGCGGCATGATCACGAAGCCACTGTCGATATCGGACATGCCGACCTCGAAGGTGGCGACGACCGGATAGACCTTCATGCGCGGCGTGGTACCGAAGGCTGTCTGGTCTCCCTTGGGAGAGATCAGGGTAATGCCGTCGCCGATCTGCAGGCCGAGCGAGGATGCGAGCCTGGCGCCGATCACCACGCCCTGCCCCTGGTCGAAATTGTCCAGCGTGCCGTCCTTGATATTGTTGGCAAGCCCCGGCAAGCGCTTGAGATCCTCGAGCTTCATGCCGCGCACCAGGGCGCCGCTCGCCGAGAAGGGCGACGACACCAGTACCTGTCCTTCCACGAAGGGAACAGCCAGGGTCACGCCGGGCACCTTGGCGAGGCGGCTGGTAACCGCATCATAGTCAGTCAGCGGCGTCTCATAGGGAGAGACGACGATATGCCCGTTGAATCCGAGGATCTTGGATTGCAGTTCGACACGAAAGCCGTTCATCACCGACATCACGATGATGAGAGCGGCGACGCCGATGAGGAAGCTCAAAAAGGACAGAACGGCAATCAGAGAAGCCACTCCGCCCTTGCGATGCGGCATCAGATAGCGCAGGGCCACCATCCACTCGAAGGCGGAGAAAGGCGGCGTTCCGGTCGGTTCCGACGATGTCGTGGCTGAAGCAGACGCGTTCATGGCATTCCAGGTGGGGCGCGAGGCCTCTTACTCTGCGAGAATCGCGGCGTTTGCACGGCAAAAATTCAGCGATGCCCAGCTTTGCCACGGCTTTTTGACGCTCTAATCGAGGCGCCTCTTGCGCAATGACGAAGATCCCATTGAGATTAGTCGTTACAATTCAAATGAATACAAAAATTTCTTGATAAACAACAAAAACGCCGCGAGTGCCTCTGGCACGCGCGGCGTCGATGAGGTCAGCCTGCCGGCCGCAGCGAACCCGGCTCAGCCCACCAGGACGAGCGCGTCCGAGGGGGTCAGCAATTGGCGTTCGCCGGTGCGGCGGTTCTTCACCTCGACCTTGCCCTCCGCCAGGCTCTTGGGACCGACGATAATCTGCCAGGGCAGGCCGATCAGATCCATCTTGGCAAATTTGCCGCCGGGCCTTTCATCGGTGTCGTCGAGCAAGACGTCGACCCCCTTGGCGCCGAGCTGAAGATAGAGATCGCCGCAGGCAGCATCCACCGCGCTGTCGCCCGGTTTGAGATTGATCAGGCCGACCTTGAACGGCGCGATCGCCTCCGGCCATATGATACCAGCCTCGTCATGGCTCGCCTCGATGGCCGCGCCGGCGACGCGGGTGGGCCCGATGCCGTAGGAACCGCCATGCACGGGAATGAGGGAACCGTCGGGACCTGCGACGACGGCCTTCATCGGCGCGGAATATTTCGTGCCGAAATAGAAGATATGCCCGACCTCGATGCCGCGCGCGGAGACCTGCTTGTCGGCCGGCAGGGCGTCGAAGGCAGGCTTGTCGTGCTTCTCCTCGGTCGCCGCATAGAGCGAAGTCCATTGATCGACGATCGCCTGCAGCCCGGCCTTGTCGTCGAAATCCGTGCCCGCCGAGGGCGGTGCCATCGACAGATAGTCGCGATGGCAGAACACTTCGCTCTCGCCCGTCGAGGCCAGGATGATGAATTCATGGCTAAGATTGCCACCGATCGGGCCGGTATCGGCCACCATCGGAATCGCAGTCAGGCCGAGCCGCGCGAAAGTGCGCAGATAGGCCACGAACATCTTGTTGTAGGAATGCTGCGCACTGGCCTGGTCGAGATCGAAGGAATAGGCATCCTTCATCAGGAATTCGCGCCCGCGCATCAGGCCGAAACGGGGGCGGATCTCGTCCCTGAACTTCCACTGGATATGGTAGAGGTTGAGCGGCAGGTCCTTATAGCTGCGCACATAGGCACGGAAGATCTCGGTGATCATCTCCTCATTGGTCGGCCCATAGAGCATCTCGCGCTCCTGGCGGTCCCGAATGCGCAGCATCTCCTTGCCATAATCGTCATAGCGCCCGCTTTCGCGCCACAGATCGGCGGATTGAATGGTCGGCATCAGCAATTCGATGGCGCCGGCACGATTCTGCTCTTCGCGAATGATCGCGTTGATCTTGTTCACCACACGCAGGCCGAGTGGCAGCAATGCGTAGATTCCGGCCGCTTCCTGACGGATCATGCCCGTGCGCAGCATCAGACGATGGGAAACAATTTCTGCTTCCTTCGGCGTCTCGCGCAGAATAGGCAGGAAATAACGGCTCAAACGCATAGGACAAACCTTCTCCAAGCAGCCGGCGACCTCTGCTGCGCCGGGTAAGACATGTGGCAAAATCGCGATTCAAGATGAAAGGACGCGCCGATCGAGACCGTAGACACGCCTGTCCGGCAAATCGCTTCCGATCGCCAGCTCATGGCAGCTTGACCCGATCCCTCGTAAAAACACAAGGGTAAGACCAGCAAAACCGCCATTATTTGGCAATTTGCGCGCACAACACGATGAGTGCGATGCTACCTGTTCGTTCATCAACTGCCCACGAACGGCGCAGCCTGGTAAAACGACGCGCACAAATTTTAAGCAAAGATATTAATTTTGTGCCGATCGCTGCACAAAGACGTGACAAGCAAAAAAACTTCGTCTAGCGTCCGTCCCGTCAACGACAGGGCATCCGAACTCAGCAATGAGTAGAAGGAAGTCAGGGTCCAAGTCTTGGGAGGAAGCCCGCAGGCGCCGCCGGTGAACAAACCGTTGTCGAGCAGCCGTCCTGACACTTCAAACAGCACAAAGATGCGTGAAGGAAGTCTCAGGAAGATGGGTTAGGACGAGGTCTAGAATAAGGCGAGGCTCGCAAGAGCCTCGCCTTTTTTAATGCGTGTTGGCGTAACGGCATGTTGCATCATGCGGACGCATCGTGACAACCACATGACAATGTCGGATCGGCGGAAGCTCCGTCGCAATGGCGACAGCATCGCCGGGTGGAATCGGATTTTTCCCAAAGCAGATTCCTCCTGCCTGAGACCGTGGCTCGGGCAGGAGCAATCTGCAGAATATCAAACGCTTGCAAAGTTTCCCGATTTTGCCCACGAATGGGCGGCATCGGGAAACTTTGCTTAGCTTCGCATTGTCTGCCTGATCGATTTACTTTAGCCTTTGCCGGCTGTGTGACGTGCGGCAGAACTGAGGCGAAGGCCGGCAGTTATCAGCGCCTCCCCAGACTGTATTGAGCACGTTGAGCCTGTGATCGATGAGCCGTAGCCCTGTCTCGCAACCCGCGCGGATCGCGCCGCTGGCGGTCTTGCCGGTCTTCTATCGCCTGACCGGCAAACCCGTCCTGGTCATCGGCGCGAGCCAGGCCGCCCTGTGGAAGGCCGAGCTGCTGGCGTCGACCGGCGCCGAAGTTCGCGTCGCCGCGCCCGACGCGAACGACGCTCTGGCGCAATTATGCGCCCGCGAGGATGTGAGTGTCCGCCACCTCGCCCGCTCCTGGCACGAGGCCGATCTCGACGGCATTGCCCTGGTCGTCGCCGATGTCGAGGACGACGAGCAGGCCGCCCATCTCGCCGCCGCCGCGCGCCGGGCCGGTACGCCCGTGAATATCGTCGACCGACCGGCCTTCTGTGATTTTCAGTTTGGTGCAGTGGTCAACCGTTCGCCACTGGTGGTGGGCATCTCGACCGACGGGGCCGTCCCCGTCTTTGCGCAGGCGATCCGCAGCCGAATCGAGATGTTGCTGCCGACCGGTTTCCAGAAATGGGCGGAGGCTGCCCGCAACTGGCGTCCCCTGGTGCAGGCGCACAACCTTTCCCTGCAGGCGCGCCGGGCGATCTGGGAGCGTTTCGTCCATGCCGCCTTCCGCCATCCGGAGCGCGTGCCGGGCGAGGCCGAACGCGCCGACCTCCTCGCCACAATCGAGCAGCAGGAAAAAACCCCGGCACACGGCAGCGTCGCCTTGGTGGGCGCGGGTCCGGGGGATCCGGAGCTGCTGACCTTGAAGGCCGTGCGCGCCCTGCAATCGGCGGATGTCATCCTGCATGACGATCTCGTTTCCCAGGAAGTGCTCGATTTCGCCCGCCGCGAGGCCGAGCGCATTATCACCGGCAAACGCGGCCATCGCCCGTCCTGCAAGCAGGACGACATCAACGCTCTGATGGTTTCTCTGGCCAGGGACGGCAAGCGCGTGGTGCGGCTGAAAGGCGGCGATCCCCTGGTGTTTGGGCGGGCCGGCGAGGAAATCGCCGCCTGCCGTGCCGCCGGCATTGCCGTCGAGGTCATTCCCGGCATCACTGCCGCTTCCGGAGCCGCCGCGAGCCTGGAAGTCTCCCTTACCCACCGCGACCACGCGAGGCGCCTGCAATACATCACCGCCCATGCCAAGAACGGCAAGCTGCCGGATGATCTCGATTGGAAGGCGCTTGCCGATCCCGCCGCCACCACTGCCATCTATATGGGCAAGCTGGTCGTCGCCGAAGTCGCCACGCGCCTGCTCGAGGCCGGCATGGCAGCGGATACGCCGGCCATCATCGTGGAATACGCCACCCATGTGCGCGAGCGCCGTTTCCATACCGCGATCGGCGAAATGGCCGGCGTCTTTGCCGCCAACCAGCTCGACGGCCCCTGCATCATCCTGTTCGGCCAGGCCATGTCCGAGGCAAGGCGCGACCGCCCAAGCTGAACGGCACCCGTCTCCGCGGTACAGCTTCCGTTAAGGAAAGATTTGCCACCCTCCTTCCATGGTGGACCGCAGATTCGCGCCCGCCGGGTGTTTGAACGACAGGAGTTCTCCATGAAAAAACTGATTCTCGCGGCCGCTCTGGCCACGATGGGCTTTGCCGGCCTTTCGACCGGTGCCTCGGCCATGCCCGCCACTCCCGGCATCGGCGCGGATTCCAGCCTCGTCGAGACCATCGCCTATGGCTGCGGCCGTGGCTTCGTACCCAATCGCTGGGGCCGTTGCGTGCCCAACCAGCGCCCCGCCCCCGCCTACCGTCCCGGTCGCTTCGTCCCGGATACCCCTGCTTATCGCCGCGGCCCGGTGCCGGCCAATCGCAGCGGCTACGGACGGGCCTGCCCGCCCGGCACGCGTCTGGGTCCGCGCGGCGGCTATTGCCACCCTGCCTATTGAAATCGCACGAGACTTCACCCGTCTCACCAAGCCCGGCAAGGTCCATCCTTGCCGGTTTTTTTAGAGCCACCGGGGACGTCCGCTTCAAAACCCGCTTATGCCCTTATGCCAGCGAAGCCATTTGCGGATGATTTCGGTCAGATAGGCTGTCGAGCCAAGATCACCAATCCGACACGCAGCGACCGTACAGACCCGGATACGTGCCGGGCGGGCAGCTTCGGCGCGGAACGGCCCAATAGCGTGGGCCGTCGTAATAGCCCGGCCCATCGAAGTAGCCCGGACTGTCATAATGATAGGGACGCACATAATATCTCGGTGCTTCGGCATATCCATCGCCGTAACGCGGTCCCCGATAGCCGCGGCTGTTGGGCACACAGCGTCCATAGCTGCGATAATAATTGCGCGGGCATCCATCCGCCACGGTTTGCAGTAGTGGATCTTCTACGCTAGCCGCAGGCACCACCGGCATGGCGGAAGCAGGCGCAGCAGTAAGGCCTGCCGAAGCAAAGCCCATGGCTGCTGCATAAGCGGCAATAACCCATTGTCTCATCACACGCTCCTCGAGCGAATCCAGCGCGATATAAACGCAGCGCGGGAAGCGTTCGTTCCGCGCCAGCGGCGACCCCGTCTTCCAGTGTATGGCGGTGGCCTGAGCATTCATAGGCAGCTTCGAATTCTTCCTCATATTTCTGGTGTGGTGCGCGCCCACCTACCAGGCCTGTGCATTTCGCGTCTCTCATATGACGAGAAACTGAAATCGGGGCTTGCGCATCAGAGCGAAAAACCCTATTCAGCCCACGCTCAATGAGCGTCGGAGCGTAGCGCAGCCCGGTTAGCGCACTAGTCTGGGGGACTAGGGGTCGGAGGTTCGAATCCTCTCGCTCCGACCATTTTTCTGAACATTTCGAATATATCAGCCCTTCTTCGCGTGAAGCGAAGAGGCGTAGGCTTGGCACGGTCCGAGCCAATATCGGCAAACGCAGCCGATGCCGTCAGGTTCCCGATGTTAAAAGTCATTGCCAGGACTTCATCAAGCCCGACCACGTCGATACGGTGCTTCCGCTCTACAGGGAACTGGTCGCCAAGACGCGCCAGGAACAGCATTGCATCGCCTATGACCTTTTCATCAACCAGAAGGACCCCGGCCATTTCGTCTTCGTCGAGGCATGGCTCGATCGCGCAGCCCTCGACGCCCATTGCCGTACTGAGCATTTCAAGCGGCTGGTGCCCCAGATCGATGCCCATCAGCGCCAGCCGGGCACCTATATTCTGATGGATTCCTTCGAGGTTTGAGTATGGTGCGGTTTATCCGTGTCTGTTTTCGATCATGGATTTGATATAGAACAAAAAGAGAACAAAATGCTGGACAAGCACATGTGTGCGGCATAGGGTCCTGCCCTCAACCGAAGGTAATCGACATGCTCGACGGTTATTTCGATGGCACGCACATGCCCGCTGCCCGGCCGGAAGAAGTCGCGGAAATCGCCCGATTGGTCGATAAGGCAGGCGGCAGCGGCGCGGCCCTGCTGGCGCTCTACCGTTACGCCCTGCAGGCCCAGACTTCGCTGATCAATCGGGACAGGCTGATCGCAGAATTGAAGCGCCAATCCGATCGGCTCGAGGACGAAGACCTTCACGAAAGAGTGGATGGCGACGCCCAGGGTGTCCCGATCGACTGGATCGTCAGCCGCGAACTGAAGCGGACCGACGGCAATGCCATAACGGCATTGCGACGGGCGATTCGCCGCAATGTCAGGCTCGACGACGAACTCGACCGTCTGGCAAGCCTGCTGGAGGCGGCGGGCAATCCCCTCAGCCTGTCTGGCAAGCCATGACCGAGCCTCTGACAGGGCCGAAGTCTACCCTGCGTCGGGCTGACGAGGTTGTACCGCTCGAGGTCGAGGAGGCGATCGCTGCTTGCGGTGGCGATGCAGGCGCGACGGTTCGCGCCCTGCTTGTCATGATCGATCATCTGAGGGCCGAACTCGCCGCGCGGGAGGGTGAGATTGCGGCGCTGGCTGCCAGCGTGTCGCGCGGTTACGCGCGGGGCCTTGGTGAGCGCCCCCTCCCCGGCTGGCGTGCTCTCCCCCCCTTGGATGACAAAGCGCTTCGCAAGCCCGAGGATTGAGAGATCACCGCCAAAGCAAATCGCACTTTCAGAGCATGCCGATCGGAAAAAACGACAATGGCGACACGGAATTCTGCTTCGACCCCCGCATCGAGCTATGCTTTGGCACATACGCATGACACCAGCGGCAAGATCCCGCCAGTCAGCCATCTGCAAATCGCGCAGGCGTAATGCTGCCCCTATGTGGCTATGCCGCTGTAGCTATCAGAAAGACTGCGCAACACAGGGCCTCTACGCTCATCAGACGGCTCGTGCCGCGGTGACCGCATCACAGTGCGTGTGTGTTCAGCACCAAACGATGTCGCAGGCGATCTTCGGATCGAGGCTGTGTTTGCCGGGAGCAGCCACCTGTCTCGTCTGCTTCGCAGCCATAGCCGGCGAACGCCAATCAATCACCGTATCGATAATCAAAATAGCGATCACCAGGACAACCAGAAAACCCGTGATCATTTCACTCAGATCCATGACGAACCTCCATCAGCCGGTTCCCGATCCGGCCATGAGGGACCCAGCCCTTCATTTCAACGCATGAATTCTGCGCTTGTTCCTACTATCCTTCAAGTTTAAATCGTCATCGAGTACCAAAGCTTGACGCTATTTTGCAGCGCACACATGCTGCTGCATCGCAAACAAAAGAAAAGCCGGCTGCTGGCGCGCCGGCTTTTCCTGAAAATCTGACGGTATACCGAAAGACTCTGCGGTTCGTTTAGGCTGCCGCCTGGAGCTGATCAGCGGCCAACTTGCCCGAACGCCGATCCTGGACCAGTTCATAGCTGATCTTCTGGCCTTCGCGCAGCTCATAAAGGCCGGCCCGCTCAACCGCACTGATGTGGACGAACACGTCCTTGGAGCCATCATCGGGCTGAATGAAACCGAAGCCCTTCTGGGCGTTGAACCACTTTACGGTACCTGTGCTCATCGTGAGCTATTCCTTCAACGTAGTGAGAGCCAAAGCCCGCAGCGAAGCGGACCCAGCGAGTGTCGAATTTTGGTGAGAGCTTGTCTGCACGCATCCAGCGAGTGCCGTGACGCGAGGCCAAGTCGTTCGGCCGAAAATCGATGGCGACAGGCTGCCTCATTGAAATCGAGCGGTCAAGACAAAGCTGCGACAAAATGCGCATTTTTGCATCTGTGTCGCCTTTCTGAAACGCCAATAACAATATAGCGCCAATCCAGCCGAAATCTTCCAAGCAGAACATCAAGGCTGCAATTCCGCAGCACATGTCTGATCCTGCTCTTGCGAATTCACTACGCTTCAATTCACTTTCCTGTCACACAATCCTCTGACTTTTCGCTGGAACAGCATTCACGCAGATCAAAAATCGCACCCGGGAGCAGTGGACACCTTGCCTTTCCTCCGCACCGGCACGCCGGAATGGCCTTAACCATGACGCAGGGCGGTTGGCACCCTGCCCCCGCTTGCGGCTATAAGGACGGAACCGGCAAGGCAGGCGAAGGACCGAAAAGGACGATGGACGGTGCGAAGCCAGAGATCGCGATATTGGTGCCCTGCTACAATGAGGCAGTGGCAATCCAGGCCGTCATACAAGGCTTCCACGCGCAGCTGCCCTCGGCCGTCATCTATGTCTATGACAACAATTCCTCCGACGACACCGCGCTCCTGGCGAAAGAAGCCGGTGCCGTCGTGCGCCATGAGGCTCGTCAGGGCAAGGGACATGTGATCCGCCGCATGTTCGCGGATATCGAGGCGGACATCTACATCATCGTCGACGGCGACAATACCTATGATCCCGCCAGTGCTCCGGCCCTCGTCGAGGCCTTGCGCGCCGGTCCCCTCGATCTCGTCAACGGCGTACGGGTGGCTGATGGCGAGATGGCCTACCGCCCCGGACATCGCTTCGGCAACCGGATGCTTACCGGCCTTGTCACCCGCTTCTTCGGCTCGTCTTCGCGTGACATGCTGTCGGGGTACAAGGCGATGTCCCGGCGCTTCGTCAAGACGTTTCCGGCCCTTTCGACCGGCTTCGAGATCGAGACCGAATTGCTCGTGCACGCCCTCGAAATGTCGCTTCCGCTCGGCGAGATCGAAACCTTCTATCGGGAGCGTCCGGTGGGCTCGCAGAGCAAGCTGCGTACCGTGCAGGACGGTATGCGCATTCTTAAACTCATTGCCAAACTGGTGAAGGAAGAACGGCCGCTGCTGTTCTTCAGCTGGGTCGCGGGCCTGCTTGCTCTATTGTCGCTCGCCATCGCCACACCGGTGGTCCTGGAATATCTTGAATTCGGCTCGGTGCCGCGCTTGCCGACGGCTGTGCTCGCCACCGGTCTGATGCTGTCGGCCATCATCGCTTTCTTTTCCGGCATGATCCTCGACACGGTCACGCGCGGACGCAGGGAACTCAAGCGCCTGCATTATTTACGCTATGCCCCCGTCCGCTAGCCCCTCTTCCGAGAGGTCCTTGCGCTGGCGGCTATGCTGCTTTGCCTTGGCCGGCTTCGTCGGTTTCGCCTTCGATGCCGGCATTCTGACCGCCCTGGTCAATCTCGGCTTCGATGCCCGTCTGGCGCGCCTGGTCTCCTTTGCCTGCGCCATGGTGGTGACCTGGCTGATCAACCGCTCGCTTGCCTTCGGCGACCGGGCCGGCTCCGACATCGTGTCCGAGTTCCTGCGCTATTTATCCGCCAGCGTGCTGGCGGCCCTGGTCAATCTCGGCGCTTTCATGGCGCTGGTCACCCTCGGCGGGCCCTTTGCACGATGGCCGGTGCTCGCCGTGGCGGTTGCTATCGCGCTGTCGATGAGCCTCAATTTCTGGAGCTATCTCAAGGTCGTCTTCGCGCCGAAGCCGAGGACTCCAGATAGGCCGGCATAAGAGTTTCTCTCGCGATCTGATCGAATCATCCCCGATCGCAAAAAAAGCGCCTCACACGGAGACGCTTCTTCGCTCTGGCGCTGAGCCTATCGGCCGAAGCCCGGGATGCCTGCGGTCATGCCGCGCGCGAGCTGCGTGACGAAGTTGAGATCGCCACCGGCCGTCGGCGTCGTACGGGTGATCGAATCGAACACCACGCCGTCCTTCAGACCGTAATTGGCGACGCGCGACACCCGGCCATTGGCGAAGTAGACGGCCAGCACATTGCGGTCGACCAGGTGCGGCGACAGGAAGGCCACCGGCCGCGAGGTGGTCTGAGACACATAGTACCAGGCCTGGCCGTCGAGGGTGGACTGGGTGGAGGGCGTGCCGAGCGCTTCCAGCACCTGGGCCTGGGTCGTGCCGGGCTTGATCGCCGACAAGGTGCTCTCGGTCACCACGATACCGTGCACATTGGTCTCGCCGATCGAGCCGCAGCTTTGCAGCAGCCCAGCCAGCGAGATGACGACAGCGGCCGCCAGCACGGGAGACCGGAAACGGGGGGGCAACACAACTATACTCACTTTGGCCTCCATCGGGCACACAGGCTCGTTCGCCACATCGTCGCGTGGGCTCTGGCGTAACCCGCTCGCGCACGAAATTCAACCTTGGCGCTCAGGGAGCATCCACTTATATGGAGCGTCCGCTATAGAGTGCGGTCTTCGACCGGATCGTCGCCGGGCCGCGGGCATGGTCCCGCCCCCGGAACCCCTGTCGAATATCCCTGCTGGTGAAGGAGCTCATGTTCGGCCTGTTTCGCAATAGAGCGCGCGAGGCGCAGATTGCCCGCCTCTACGACCAGATCCTGGCGCAGAGCCGCGATCCCGCACTGTTCCTCGAAGGACGCGTCCCCGACACGGTGGAAGGGCGCATGGACATGATGCTGCTGCATCTGTTCCTGCTCATGCACCGGCTCAATGACGAGCAAGGTGATATCCGTGAGATCGCCCAGGGCGTATGCGACCGCTTTTTCGCCGAGCTCGACCGCGCCATGCGGGAAATGGGCGTGGGCGATCTCACCGTGCCCAAGAAGATGCGCAAGATCGCCGACATCTATACGGGATGCTCGTCTTCCTATGGCAATGCCTTGCACAAGCCCGATGACGAAGAACTCACCCAGGTCCTTCTGCGCAACGTCTATGCACGCGACGAGGCGAGACTGCCTCAGGCGCGGGCTCTCGCCGGCTATGTCCGGCGCGCCTCCAATGCCCTTGCCGATGCATCGCTGGCGAATCTTGCCAGCAATTCCCTGCCCTTCCCCACCCCAGCCCTAGGTGAGAGCGCATGACCAATGAAACGCCCCACTTCTCGCGTCCGGTCCACCTGCGCGAGGTTCCGCCCACCGGCCGCCACTTCGTCATCGAGACGAACGAGGACGAGCGCCGGGCCATCGCGCGGCAGCTCGGTGTTCCTGATGTCGCCGCCCTCACGGCCAAGCTTCATGTCACACCCTTCCGCAAGGATGGGCTGGCGGTCGATGGCACCATTCGTGCCCGCCTGACACAGATCTGTGTCGTCACGGCCGAGCCGTTCGAGAGTGAGGTCGAGGCTCCCGTCGATGTCCGCTTCTCACCGGATGGGCAGGATCCCAATGCCGAATTCGATCTGGCCGAATTGCACAACCCGGATGCCGAGGATCCGCCGGACCTGCTGTCCGGCGACACCATCGATCTGGGTGCCATCGTCTGCGAGTTCCTTGCCTTGGCGCTCGATCCCTATCCGCGCAAGCCGGGTGCGGCCTTCGAGGGCGACGAAGACGAAGCGGGCCTCTCTCCCTTCGCCGCGCTCAACAAGTTGAAGGACAAGGATTCTTAAGAGCAAAGGACGTTTTTGTTAAAATGCGCTTTGCTCCGGCTCCTTGTTTCGATGCGTCTTTGCGAAACCTGCCGTGCCCGGCAACGGGCAAAAGCCGTAGCAAACGCCTTTGATCGAACACGATTGTGTGAGATCGCACGTCCTGGAGCCGCGATTCATTGATCCGTTACGGGCCTGGACCTATCCACACCGTATGAATTTCTGCCTTTTGGAGAAGTAAATGTCGTTGAAGCGTCTGATGGCCGGGGTTGCACTCGGCGTTGGCTTGCTGGCATCCGGCCAGCCCGTCTTCGCTGCCGAACCGCTGGACAAGCCGGCGGTCGAGGCGATCGTCAAGAATTACCTGATGGAGCATCCCGAGGTCATCGTCGACGCCATCAACGCCATGCAGGCCAAACAGGAAGCGGCGGCGTCCGAGCGCCAGAAGAAGCTGCTCTCCGACAGCATGGATACCATCCTCAACGGGTCGCAGAACGCCGTACTGGGCAACCCTCAGGGCGATGTCACGCTGGTCGAATTCTTCGACTACAATTGCGGCTACTGCAAGCGCGGCCTCGCCGACATGGTCAAGCTGCTCGATACCGACAAGAAGCTCAAGGTGGTGCTGCGCGATTACCCGATCCTGAGCGAAGGCTCCAAGGAAGCCGCCGTGGTTGCCCTCGCCGTCAAGAAGCAGTTGCAGGGTGACAAGTTCATGCAGTTTCATCAGACCCTGCTGACCACCCGCGGCGCCGTCGGCAAGGATCGGGCGCTGCAGGTGGCGGAGGACTCCGGTGTCGACATGACCAAGCTGCAGGCCGACATGAAGGATCCGGCCTTGCTGCAGGGGCTCGCCAGCACCATGCGCCTCGGCGAAGCACTGGGCATCAACGGCACGCCCTCCTATGTGCTCGGCAGCGAGATCACGCCCGGCGCAGTCGGCTACGACGCCTTGAAATCCAAGATCGATTCGCTGCGCAAATGCGGCCAGACCGCCTGCGGCTGAGCCGGACAGAACCTTCTGCGTGCAAAGCAGGCGGTTTTTCACCGCCGGCTTTGCCTTCCTGGATCGAGCGCCCTATAAGGAGCGTTCGCAGCAAAAGGCCCGTTGCAGCACGCTTCGGGCTTTCAATTTATGGTCCGATTGGCAAGCATGGCGCTCGTCTACATTCTGAATGGCCCCAATCTCAATATGCTGGGTGTGCGTGAAACGTCCGTCTACGGCACGCTCGACCTCGGCGGTATCGAGACGTTGGCCCGGGCGCGCGCGGAACAATTGGGCCTGACCGTCGAATTCCGGCAGACCAACCACGAGGGCGTGCTGCTCGACTGGGTGCACGAGGCTTATCACAAGGGAGCAGTCGGATTGATCATCAATCCCGGCGCGCTCACCCACACCTCGATCGCTCTGCACGATGCGATCAAGGCTGTTAGCCTGCCGGTAATCGAACTGCATCTATCCAACGTGTTCGCGCGCGAAAGCTTCCGGCACCACTCCTGGGTCTCGCCGGCCGCCAAGGGCGTGATCTGCGGATTTGGCCCCAAGGGCTATGAACTTGCCCTCGAAGCACTGGCTTCGAGCGTATCGGCTCAATGAATGACGGGGCCTCGGCCCCGCGGAAACGCAAGGCATGACGATGTCGCGAACCAAATCGGGGATTGATCCCGAGATTATCCGGGAACTCGCCAATCTCCTCACGGAGACGGATCTTACCGAAATCGAGGTGCAGCAGGCTGACCTGCGTATCCGGGTGGCGCGGCAGATCAACGTCACGGCCACCGTGCCGGTGGGCGCGCCAGCGGTGAGCGTTGCCGCACCGGCCGCCGTCGTCGCCGCAGTGCCGGCCGCCGCCGACCCGGCCAATCATCCCGGCGTGCTGAAATCGCCGATGGTGGGTACCGCCTTTCTCGGCGCCGCACCGGGCGCCAAGGCCTTCGTGGAGATCGGCAGCAAGGTCAACCAGGGCGATCGCGTACTGATCGTGGAAGCCATGAAGACCTTCAACGACATCATCGCGCCGCGTTCTGGAACGGTGACCACCTTGTTCATCGAAGACAAGCAGCCGGTCGAATACGGCCAGCCGCTGATGATCATCGAGTGACGGGAATGTTTGACAAGATCCTGATCGCGAACCGCGGCGAGATCGCCCTGCGCGTGCTGCGCGCCTGCAAGGAACTCGGCATCAAGACGGTGGCCGTCCATTCCACCGCCGACGCCGATGCCATGCATGTCAAGCTGGCGGACGAAAGCGTCTGCATTGGACCCCCGCCGGCACGCGAGAGCTATCTCAACATCCCCGCTCTGATTGCCGCCTGTGAGATTACCGGCGCTGAAGCAGTGCATCCGGGCTACGGCTTCCTGTCGGAAAACGCCCGCTTCGCCGATATACTCGATCAGCACAACATCGCCTTCATCGGCCCCAAGGCCGAGCATATCCGCATGATGGGCGACAAGATCGAGGCCAAGCGCACCGCCAAACGCCTCGGCATCCCCTGCGTTCCCGGCTCGGATGGTGGCGTCACCAATGACGTCGACGCGGCCCGCATCGCCGCCGAGATCGGCTATCCCGTGCTGGTCAAGGCAGCCGCCGGTGGCGGTGGCCGCGGCATGAAGGTCGCGTTGACGGCCGAGGATTTGTCCGACGCTCTCGCCACCGCCCGCGCCGAAGCTCTGGCAGCGTTTGGCGACGACGCGGTCTATCTCGAGAAATACCTGCAAAAGCCCCGCCACATCGAATTGCAGGTGCTCGGCGATGGCCAGGGCCATGCCATTCATCTGGGCGAGCGCGACTGTTCGCTGCAGCGCCGACACCAAAAGGTATGGGAGGAAGGCCCCTCCCCAGCTCTCAATGCCGCCCAGCGCAGCAAGATCGGCGATATCGTCGCCAAGGCGATGATCGAACTCGGCTATGTCGGCGCCGGCACCATCGAGTTCCTCTATGAGAATGGCGAGTTCTATTTCATCGAAATGAACACGCGCATCCAGGTGGAACATCCGGTGACCGAGATGATTACCGGCATCGATCTCGTCAACGAGCAGATCAAGATCGCCGCCGGTTCGCCGCTGTCGATCAAGCAGTCGGACGTGCAGATCGAAGGCCATGCCATCGAGTGCCGCATCAATGCCGAGAATGCCGCGACCTTCCGGCCTTCCCCTGGCACGATCAGCTATTTCCATCCGCCGGGCGGGCTCGGCGTACGCGTCGATTCGGCGGTCTATCAAGGCTACAAGATCCCGCCCTATTATGATTCGCTGATCGGCAAGCTCATCGTGCACGGCCGCACGCGCACCGAGTGCCTGATGCGTCTGCGCCGGGCTATCGACGAATTCGTGGTCGATGGCGTGGAGACCACCCTGCCCCTGTTCCGCACCCTGGTGCGCAACGCGGACATCCAGAACGGCCTCTACGACATTCACTGGCTCGAGAAGTTCCTCGAGGCCGGCGGCATGAGCGACAGCGTCTAGGCTTTTCCGCCATGTCGGGCGCTGAGATCAATCTGGAGATCACGCCGCAGGTCCTGCTCAAGGCCTATGCCTGCGGCATCTTCCCGATGGCCGAGAGCGTCGATGATCCAGGCCTCTATTGGGTCGAGCCGGAGTTTCGCGGCGTCGTTCCGCTCGATGGCCTGATCATCTCCCATCGCCTCGCCCGCACCATCCGTTCCGACCGTTTCGAGATCGTGGTGGATCGCGATTTCGAGGCGGTGATCGATGGCTGCGCGCAATCCGCGCCGGGGCGTCGCACCACTTGGATCAACGCCTCGATCCGTCGGCTCTATGGCGAATTGTTCCGGCTGGGGCATTGCCACACGGTCGAGGCCTATCGCGGCGGCCAGCTGGTTGGTGGCCTCTACGGTGTCGACCTTGGGGGCGCCTTTTTCGGCGAAAGCATGTTCCATCGCGAGAGCGACGCCTCGAAAGTCGCCTTGGCTCATCTGGTGGCAAGATTGCGCCATGGCGGCTACCAGCTGCTCGACACCCAGTTCGTCACCGACCACCTGACCAGCCTCGGCGCCATCGAACTGCCGCGCTCCCTCTATCATCAACTGTTGGATGACGCTCTCGCCGAGGACGGTGATTTTCTCGCCTGGCCAAAGGAAGAGGCCAGGAGCGGCGCTGAAATTCTGGCCGTACTGGCCGATTGAGCCTGCCGGTCAAAAGGGGCTTGTCGGGAGCTGCCAATTATAGGCGACCGCGATCATGCGCAGGCTGACGCAGAGGATAGCCGCCGCCACAGCGACATAGCGCCGGCGCCAATTTCGCCCGCGGCTGAGTGTTATCACGATAGCGCCGGCCATGCCGGCTGTCGCATAGATGTCGGTCTGCAGAATATGCGGCACCCTGTTCAGCAGCACGTCGCGCATCACACCGCCCCCGACGCCGCTGACCGTGCCGAGGAAAATCGCCACCAGAGGATGAATCTTGAAATCCAGCGCCTTGAAGGTACCGGCCACCACAAACAGAGCCAGGCCACAGGCATCGAACGCGATCAACACGTGGATCGGGATGGCTTTGACCCAAGCGTGGAACACCCAGGTGACGAAAGCGGCACTGAGCACGGCCACCGTATAGCGCCAGTCGGCCACCGCAGCCACCGGGCGGGCTCCGATCAAGACGTCGCGCATCACTCCACCGCCGAGCGCCGTCAGGAAGGCCAGCACCAGCACCCCGACCGGATCGAACCCGGCCACCACGCCGGCCAACGCCCCTTCGAGCGCGAATACGAAGGTGCCGCCGAGATCGGCGAGGAGAACCAGTTGATCGACCTTGCGGGACATCGACGCGCTTCCAGCGATGCCAGGATTTCCGGTGATGTCAGGATTTCCAGGGATATCAGGACATGGCATCGCCCTATCCACGATCCCCGTACGGCAGACAATCACGCCGATCAACAAAGCTGTGCATGGACCGTGAAAAGCCGCCCGCTCAATCCTGCGGCGCGTTGGGATCCACCGGCTGGTCGAAGAAATCGGTATTGCCGTCGCCGGCCTCAGGCGGCGGAGCGGCGTCCGGTACCACCGTCTCGGGCGATGCGGCCTGCCCCTTCTTGCCCTTCGCGGGCTTGCTGCCCGGCTGAGCCGTCACCACGGGCGGCGGCGGTGGATCGCTGGTCTTGCCGCCCTTGCAGTCCTTGAGCCAGACGTCATAGACGGGATGCTCGACGCCATTGAGGCCCGGGCTGGCAGCGAACATCCAGCCATTGAACAGGCGATCGACCTTCTTGCTGAGCGTGAGCTCGTCGATCTCAACGAAGCTGGTGGTTTGCGGATCCTCGCTGGCCGAACGGCTGTAGCATACGCGTGGGGTCACGCTGAGCGCCCCGAACTTCACCGTCTGTCCAACTGGCGCCTCGAAGGTACTGATTTCACCGGAAATCTTGTCGAGGCCGGTGAAGACCGCGGTGGGGTTGGTGATGCGTTCAGCCCGGGCTTCGCCGGTGCCCAAAATCACGCCGAGGCAAGCCGCACTTGCAACAGCAAGGCGCCGGGACCGGTCGGTCAGAGAAAGGAAGGCAGGCGGACGCAAAGGCAAAGGGGATCCGTGTCTGGACGAGTCGAAAAGCGATAGCGCCCCTTCGGGGCGAAAAGACGGCCACGGGCACCGCCGCAGCCGGCTATACCGATGCGTCAGTCCCCCGGCGACCAGGCCTGGTAATCGCCGGTCGCCGCCTGGCGATGGCCGTGAGAGAGCATCGAGCCCTTGGGGTGATAGGCGTTCACCGTACCGGTCTGGTTGGGGCGATGTGGCTTTTGCCAATCGCGCGGCTTGTATTCGGTCTCGCTCGGAGGGGTATCGATCTGATGGTGCATCCAGCCCCACCAGCCCGGCGGAATCGCCGTGGCCTCGGCATAGCCATTATACTGCACCCAGCGGCGCTGCACGCCAATGGTCGGATCCACGGCACCGCCCTTGGTGCGGTAGTAGACGTTGCCGAACTCGTCCTCGCCCACGCGCTCGCCCTTACGCGAGGTCCAGAAGCGGGTTCCGATCGTGGAGCCGTTCCACCACGTGAAGATCTGCAGGAGCGTTTTCATCGAGGGCTGCCGTTTCGTATTCCGTTGCAAGTCTTATGGCCAAGCATGAAGGGGATGTCCACCATTCCGCTCCACCTTACGGGCGATTTCTAGAGCAAGACGCGTGGCAGCAGAACCTTGTTCTGCTCGAATCTACCATCCTAACTCCGCATCCGTCTGACCCGAAGGCCACCGGCGAAGTATCAGAGCCGCGCGATCGCCTGCGCAATCAGCTCGAAATAGCCGTCGGCATCGATGCCGCCGAGGACAAAGGCGTTTTTCGGACGGTCGGTCACGCCCCACCAGTCGATCACCGTCATGCCCTGGGTAAGGTCGGATTCCGTCTCGATCTCGACATTGCAGGAACGGCCGGTGAAGAGCTCAGGCTTGATCAGCCAGGCGATCACGCAGGGATCGTGCAGAGGCCCGCCCTCCGAACCGTATTTCTGCACGTCGAAGCGCTCGAAGAAATCGAGCCAACCCACCGCCGCATCCGAAACTTTGGACCCGATCGCCCGGATCCTGTCGACGCGCGGGCGGGTGGTGAGCGCCTTGTGGGTCACGTCGAGCGGGGCCATGGTGATCGGAACACCGGCGGCGAAAACCGCTTTGGCCGCATGGGGATCAACGAAGATGTTGAACTCGGCCGCCGGCGTCATGTTGCCGCCCTCGAAGCAGCCCCCGCCCATCAGCACGATCTCCTTGATGCGCGGGGCGATGCGCGGCTCGCGCATCAACGCCAGGGCGATGTTGGTGAGGGGGCCAAGCGGGCAAAGCGTGATGGTGCCGGAGGGGCGCGTCATCAGGGTCTCGACGATGAAATCGACGCCATGGCGCGGGCTGAGCGGCATGGCCGGCTCCGGCAGATCCGCGCCGTCGAGGCCGGTCTTGCCATGCACATGCTCGGCGGTGACGAGCGGTCGCAGCAGCGGCCGGTCCGCGCCGGCGCACACGGTGATGTCGGACCGCCCCGCCAGCTCGCAGACCACGCGCGCATTTCGGCTCGTCAAGGCCAACGGCACATTGCCGGCCACGGTGGTGATGCCCAGCACCTCGATCTCGGGACTTCCCAGCGCCAGCAACAGCGCCAGGGCATCGTCCTGGCCGGGATCGGTGTCGATGATGATGGAACGGGGCATGACAGACTCGGGAGCATTGAAGAAGGCCGGACCATGGACCGGCGCGGATCGGCGCGCAAGGCGCCGAAGACTCCTCTTCCTCGGCTGCTTCAGGCCGGTGGCGCGCGGTCGGCGGCGTCGAGTTTCTCCTCCAGCCTTTTGACCAGTTGCATCAACTCCACGACTTGAGTCTCACGCAGGAAGTCTATCTTCTCATGCAACAGCTCGATCTCCAGTTCCGCCTTGGTGTTGACGTCATAGTCATGGGTGGCGGCAGCACGGTCGATGGTGGCCTGCCGGTTCTGGCTCATCATGATGAAGGGGGCGGCATAAGCCGCCTGGAACGACAGCGCCAGATTGAGCAGGATGAAGGGATAGGGATCCCAATGCTGGACGAAGGCGATGACGTTGAGCACCACCCAGGCCGCCAGCACGGCCGATTGCACGATGATGAAAGGCCAGCTTCCCATGGTGGCGGCGACCGCATCGGCAACGCGGGCGCCGAAGGACATCGCCGCCTGATCTCCTCCTCGTCGGACGCGTCGCGACTGGCGCAACCGGTGCAGGAGTGCCAGCTCCTCGTCATGAAGCTGATGGGCTTTGGCGATGAGGCTCATCTTCCGTTCTTTCCGACTCTGCTTGCGGTGCGGGAATGCTACAAGGTTCCCTGGCTGAACGGCGGAAATTGTCGGGCGCGCATACGGGCCGCGACGCCGGACTGTAGGCAGGAGAATGGGACATGGCGGGCGAACCCCACCGTATCGTGGTCGTCGGGGCAGGTTTCGGGGGCCTGGAAGCTATCCATCACCTCAAGAGGGCACCCGTCGAGATCACGCTGGTGGATCGGCGCAATCACCATATCTTCCAGCCCCTGCTCTATCAGGTTGCCACCGCCTCGCTGGCCACCTCCGAGATTGCCTGGCCGATTCGCCATCTCATGCGCGGCCGGCCGGAGGTGACCACGCTGCTCGGTGAAGTCGGCGGCATCGACGCGCCGGCGCGGCAAGTGTGCCTGAAGGACGACGCGATGCTTGCCTATGACACGCTGATTCTGGCGACGGGCGCGCGCCACGCCTATTTCGGTCATGACGAATGGGAGCCTCACGCCCCCGGCCTGAAAGCGATCGAGGACGCCACCACCATTCGCCGGCGCATTCTCATTGCCTTCGAAAAGGCGGAACGCGAGACCGATCCCAAGGTGCAGGACGCTTTGCTCACTTTCGTGATCGTTGGCGCTGGACCAACCGGCGTAGAGCTCGCCGGCACCATCGCCGAACTGGCGCGCGACACCCTGGCTCCGGATTTTCGCCGTATCGACACGCACAAGGCACGAGTGGTGCTCGTGGAGGCTGGGCCCCGCGTGCTCGCAGGCTACCCCGACGACCTCTCCGATTACACCAAGCAGTCGCTCGAAAGCCTTGGTGTCGAGGTGGTTCTCGGCGCCGCGGTCACCGCATGCACCGCCGAGGGCGTCGTCTATGGCGGCAAGCTCCTGCCAGCACGCACCATCGTCTGGGCCGCGGGCGTGCGCGCATCCCCGGCTGCCGAATGGCTCGCTGTCCCGGCGGACCGGAACGGTCGAATCATCGTCGAGCCGGACCTGACTGTGCCGGGTCATCCCGAGATCTTCGCCATTGGGGATACCGTCAGCCTCACCGGCCCGGACGGCAAGCCCGTACCCGGCATTGCGCCGGCCGCCAAGCAAGCCGGCGTTTATGTCGCCCAGGTGATTCGGGCCCGGCTGGCGGGCGATCCTGCCCCGCCTCCTTTCCGCTATAAGCATCAGGGCAGCCTGGCGCAGATTGGCAAGAAGCGCGCGGTGATCGATTTCGGCTGGATCAAGCTGCGCGGCTCGCTCGCCTGGTGGATCTGGGGCATCGCCCACATCTATTTCCTGATCAGCGTACGCTCTCGCCTCAGCGTCGCCCTGAGCTGGTTATGGATCCACACCCGCAATCAACGCGGCGCCCGCCTGATCACCCAGGGCGGGGACGGGGACGATTCGTCGCTCGAAAAGGGGTGAGGGAATCACCCCGGCCTCGATTCGTCCGCCAACGACCTCCCGCGCTTGCCCTTACGGCAGGACTTCGGCGATCTCTCCACAAAGGCTTGTGTGCCATTTTGGGTCATCCACCGGGATGGTAAATGAAACATGACCGGAACATGGCAATTCAAAGACAGGGTGAAGGCGGCGATTTCGCCAGAGATTCCGGAGCCTTGAGGCTGCCGGCTCAAGCTTGTCCCCGTTTTCCACAGCCTCTACCATATGTAGATAGTCACTCATTTTGCCGGCACTAAATCTTGACGCCACCCCCGTCGAGTCATACCTATTGAGTCATAGTCGGAAACGTCGGCGGCGGGGGTAACCTTGCGGGATTGCGGGGCACGAGCCCGGCATTCGAACGTTGGCAGGGCCATGCACTCACCGACAAGTAAACAGGATGTCAGGCAGATTTCGAACCGAGCCGTAACGCTGGCACGGCGCGAATTTTTGCGTCTAATTTTCGGGGCAGAACGCAATGCGGATTGATCGGCTTTACACCAAGAAGGGGCAGTCCCCCTACGCGTCCATCGCGTTCCGGACCGCGACGAGCGAGATCCGGAATCCGGATGGCTCGATCGTCTTCCGGCTGGAAGGCATCGCCGTTCCGGAGGCCTGGAGCCAGGTCGCCGCCGACATCCTGGCGCAGAAATATTTCCGCAAGGCGGGGGTGCCCGCCCGTACAAAGAAGGTGGAAGAGAACGCCGTTCCGTCCTGGCTCTGGCGCACCATTCCCGACAAGAAGGCTCTGGCCGCCCTCCCCGAGGCCGAGCGTTTTGTCGGTGAGACTGATTCGCGCCAGGTCTTCGATCGCCTGGCCGGCACCTGGACCTATTGGGGCTGGAAGGGCGGCTATTTCGACAGCGAAGACGATGCGCAAGCCTTCTTCGACGAGCACCGCTACATGCTCGCCATGCAGATGGTCGCGCCCAATTCGCCGCAATGGTTCAACACCGGCCTGCACTGGGCCTATGGCATCGATGGCCCCGGCCAGGGCCATTTCTATGTCGACTACAAGACCGGCAAGCTGACCTCCTCGTCCTCGGCTTACGAGCATCCCCAGCCGCATGCCTGCTTCATCCAGTCGGTTGCCGACGACCTCGTCAACGAGGGCGGCATCATGGATCTGTGGGTGCGCGAGGCGCGCCTGTTCAAATATGGCTCGGGCACCGGCTCCAACTTCTCGGCCCTGCGCAGCGAGGGCGAAAGGCTTTCGGGCGGCGGCCGTTCCTCCGGCCTGATGTCCTTCCTCAAGATCGGCGACCGCGCCGCCGGCGCCATCAAGTCGGGCGGTACCACCCGCAGAGCCGCCAAGATGGTGGTTGTCGATGCCGATCATCCCGATATCGAGACCTATATCGACTGGAAGGTGAAGGAAGAGCAGAAGGTTGCCGCCCTCGTCACCGGCTCCAAGATCGTGCAGCGCCACCTCAAGGCTGTGATGCGCGCCTGCGTGCAATGCGAAGGCCCGGGCGAGGATTGCTTCGATCCGGAGCGCAACCCGGCCCTCAAGCGCGAAATCAAGGCGGCCCGCCGCAACCTCGTCGCCGACAATCTGGTCAAGCGCGTCATCCAGTTCGCCAAGCAGGGCTACAAGGATATCTCCTTCGACACCTATGACACCGATTGGGACTCGGAGGCTTATCTCACCGTCGCCGGCCAGAATTCGAACAATTCCGTGCGTGTGGACGACGCCTTCCTCAACGCGGTCGAAAAGGACAGCGATTGGGAGCTGAAGGCCCGCATCACCGGCAAGACCATGAAGACACTGAAGGCCCGTGACCTCTGGGAGAAGATCGGCCACGCCGCCTGGGCTTCCGCCGATCCGGGCATCCAGTTCCACACCACCATCAATGACTGGCACACCTGCCCGGTCTCGGGGCCGATCCGCGCATCCAATCCGTGCTCGGAATACATGTTCCTCGACGACACGGCCTGCAACCTCGCCTCGCTGAACCTGCTGCAGTTCCGTGAGAAAGACGGCAGCTTCAACCTGGCCTCCTACGAGCATGCCGTCCGTCTGTGGACGATCGTGCTCGAAATCTCCGTGATGATGGCGCAGTTCCCCTCCAAGGCGATCGCGGAGCTGTCCTATCGCTACCGCACGCTGGGCCTGGGCTATGCCAATATCGGCGGCCTCTTGATGACCTCGGGCATCCCCTACGACTCCGATGCCGGCCGCGCGCTCGGCGGCGCCTTTTCGGCAATCATGACCGGCGTCGCCTATGCGACCTCGGCCGAGATGGCCAGGGAGCTCGGCCCCTTCCCGGGCTTCGAGCCGAACCGCGAATCCATGCTGCGCGTCATTCGCAACCATCGCCGTGCCGCCCATGGCGAGGCAACGGGCTATGAGGCGCTGGCCACCGCACCGGTCGCGCTCGATCTCGCTTCTCTCGCAGCCCTCGGCGACAACGGCAAGGCCATCGTCGAGCATGCGAAGGCCGCCTGGAACAACGCCCTGGCGCTGGGCGAGGCCCATGGCTACCGCAACGCCCAGGCGACCGTGATCGCGCCCACCGGCACGATCGGCCTGGTGATGGATTGCGACACCACTGGCATCGAGCCTGATTTCGCCCTGGTGAAGTTCAAGAAGCTCGCCGGCGGCGGCTACTTCAAGATCATCAACCGCGCCGTGCCCGAGGCCCTGCGGACGCTGGGTTATTCGGAAGCCGACATCGCCGAGATCGAGGCCCATGCCGTCGGCCATGCCTCGCTGCGCCAGGCGCCCGCGATCAACCACACCTCGCTGGCCTCCAAGGGCTTCACCGAGGAGAAGCTCGCTCTGCTCGAGAAGTCCCTAGCTTCGGCCTTCGACATCAAGTTCGTCTTCAACAAGTGGACACTCGGCGAGGACTTCATCACCGGTACGCTCGGCGTGCCGGCCGAAAAGCTCAACGAGCCTTCCTTCGACCTCCTCGCTCACCTTGGCTTCGCCAAGGCTGATATCGAGAAGGCCAACATCCATGTCTGCGGCGCCATGACCCTCGAAGGCGCGCCGCATCTGAAGGCCGAGCATCTGCCGGTATTCGATTGCGCCAATCCCTGCGGACGCTTGGGCAAGCGCTTCCTCTCGGTGGAAAGCCACATCCGCATGATGGCGGCGGCGCAGCCCTTCATCTCGGGCGCAATCTCCAAGACCATCAACATGCCCAACGACGCCACGGTGGAGGACTGCAAGGCTTCCTACATGCTGTCCTGGCGCCTGGCGCTGAAGGCAAACGCCCTCTATCGCGACGGCTCCAAGCTCTCCCAGCCGCTCAACTCGCAGCTTCTGGCCGACGAGGACGAAGCCGACGCGGTGGAAGAGCATCTCGAGCGCTCGGTGCCCGCCCGTGCGGCCCAAGTCGCCGAGAAGATCGTCGAGCGTATTATCGAGCGGGTGGAAGTGGCGCGCGAGCGCGAGAAGATGCCCGACCGCCGCAAGGGCTACACCCAGAAGGCGGTGGTGGGCGGCCACAAGATCTATCTGCGCACCGGCGAGTATGACGATGGCCGCCTCGGCGAGATCTTCATCGACATGCACAAGGAAGGCGCTTCCTTCCGAGCGATGATGAACAATTTCGCCATCGCGATCTCGCTCGGCCTGCAATATGGCGTGCCGCTGGAGGAATATGTCGAGGCCTTCACCTTCACGCGTTTCGAGCCCTCTGGCTTTGTGCAGGGCAACGACTCGATCAAGAACGCCACTTCCATCCTGGACTATGTGTTCCGCGAGCTCGCCATCTCCTATGTCGGCCGCTACGACCTCGCCCATGTCGTGCCTGATGAGGATGGCCATGCCACGCTTGGCCGTGGTGACGGAGAGAGCAAGGCGCCGGCCCAGCCAGTGACCGTGCCTGTTTCGCGCGGCCTGGTGCGCTCCAAGACCGAGCGCTTCGTGGTGATGCCCGGCGGTGCCACCGCGGCGTCGAACACGCTCGCCCCGGTATCAAACGATGCTCGCGGCGCCATCACGGCCCTGTCCAGTGCCGTGAATACCGGCCTCAGCCGCGGCGTGGTCGCCGGCCCGGGTGCGCACGGTCTTGGTGCGCACACCGTCGGCGCCACGGCGCTGAAGGAGGAGCCCGCCCTCGACGCTCTCGCCTGGGAAGCCCCGGCCGCTCCCGCGGTCAAGCCGGCCTCCGAGCGCCGCAAGGAAGCCAGGCTGCGCGGCTATGAAGGCGAAGCTTGCCCCGAATGCGCCAACTTCACGCTGGTGCGCAACGGCACGTGCCTGAAATGCGACACCTGCGGCGGCACCACCGGCTGCAGCTGAAGGTGGATGGAGAGTACTCCAAGGTGCGATGGATGCCATTGAACATCCATCGCCGTTGACGAAAATGGCGTGATTTCAAAGCCTTGGAAAATTCGAATGATGCGCCCGCCAAACATGTTTGGCGGGCGCATCTTTTTTTGAGGCCATCGCCCCGATTGCGGTGCCTGTAGCTGCAGATTGCCTTGCTCACCGCCAACCGAGCGCGGGCGCGATCTCGGTCAAGATCGTCTCGATGACGTGGGCGTTGTAGGCGACGCCGAGCTGGTTGGGGACGGTGAGGAGCAAGGTATCGGCCTCGGAGATCGCCTCATCCTGCCTGAGCTGCTCGATGAGCGCTTCGGGCTCGGCGGCATAGCTGCGTCCGAAGATCGCGCGCGTGCGCTCGTCGATGAAGCCGATCTGGTCCTCCCCATCGCCTCCCCGCCCGAAATACATGCGGTCCTCATCATTCATCAGCGCGAAGATGCTGCGGCTGACGGAGACCCGGGGCTCACGCGCATGGCCGGCATCCTTCCACGCCGCACGATAGGCGCGGATCTGCTTGGCCTGCTGAATATGGAAGGCCTCGCCGGTCTCGTCGTTCTTCAGGGTCGAACTTTGCAGGTTCATGCCGAGCCTGGCGGCCCAGATCGCGGTTGCATCCGATGAGGCCCCCCACCAGATCCGTTCTCGCAAGCCCTCGGCATGCGGCTCGAGGCGCAGCAAGCCCGGCGGATTGGGAAACATCGGCCGCGGATTGGGCTGGGCGAACCCTTCGCCGCGCAGCAGGTTCAGGAAAACCTCCGCGTGCTGGCGCCCCATATCGGCATCGCTCTTGCCTTCCGCCGGCTGATAGCCGAAGTGGCGCCAGCCATCGATCACCTGCTCGGGCGAGCCACGGCTGATGCCGAGCTGCAGGCGGCCCTTCGAGATGAGATCGGCGGACCCCGCATCCTCGACCATGTAGAGCGGATTCTCGTACCGCATATCGATCACGGCGGTGCCGATCTCGATGCGACTGGTCCTGGCTCCCACGGCCGCCAGCAAGGGAAAAGGCGAGGCAAGCTGACGCGCGAAGTGATGGACGCGAAAATAGGCGCCATCCGCACCCAGCTCCTCCGCCGCAACGGCCAGATCGATCGACTGCAGCAGCGTATCGCCGGCAGATCGCGTTTGCGATTGAGTTGATGGTGTCCAGTGCCCGAACGAAAGAAAACCGATCTTCTTCATGCGAAATGTCTGCCTGCTGAATTCCCAGATGCGCCCCGCAGCGGGAAACCGTGCCGGCGCGCTTCAGATATAGGGAGTGAAGTTACATTCCGGCAGGCCCCCTGAACTGAACGATCGGCTCGAAGCCCGTGACGGCAAATGGCCCTTCATCGAGAAGATCGTCCTTGATGCCCGCGTTTTGCCATAGGACGAGCTATAGGCAGTCGCAATCGCGAAACTGGCAAAGCCGATCTGGTCATCTTGAACTCGCTTTGCGCCCTAACGCTCCCAGCCTTGCGTAAATGGGAAGCGTTCGGCCCAGATGGCCGTCAGCCGAGGATCGGCATCCACCCGGCGTATCGTCTCCGCCAGACCGGGCGCAACCTCATAGAAGCGCCGTCGCCCGGGCGACCATCGCGAGGCCGTGGCCACATAGAGATCGAGAACCGACAAATCCTCGCCGAGGAGATAGCGCCCCGGCCGCAATTGCATCTCCATCAATTCCCAGCAGTGAGCGATGCGATCGAACAAGCGGGTTTTGACGGCCGCGTGATGCTCCGCTCCTTCGATGATACGAGAAGGATTATCGGTAATCCAATAAAGGGCGTAAATGGCCGAAGATACATAGGTCATCCAGCGCAGGAATGCCGGGCGCGCAGCCTCGGTCAACGCCGGCACGAGCCGTCCGTGAGGATAGGTATCGGCCAACCAGATCAGGATCGCAGCGCTCTCGCTGATCACGTCACCCGTAGGCAGTGCCAATGCCGGAACCTGCAACATGGGATTGATGCCAACGAGCTTGCTCGCTTCCTGTCCCCCCTCCCATGGAGCGCATTCCTCCACGCGATAAGGCAATTCAAGAAGGCTAAGGGCCGCCTCGATCGGAACCGATCCTGAGCCTGCCGCTCCATAGACAACAAATGTCCCGGTCACCCCTTCTCTCCTCCGTAACACGCGGCCAAGGCTAGCGATCCAACCCGCCCCATCCTTCTTCGAACTTGGCATCAGGCGGCACCGGAATATCTCCACTATCTTTCAAAAAACGACGCAATTTCAGGATTCTGCAAGTAGTAATTCATCTATCGAACACGCTTGGAAGTGTGAGCCCTTTTAAGGCCAGGTCACCCAAAACCGGCGATTTTCCTGATGTGGTCACTTCAGGCGTGACGGGATCATTCCAGCCGGCAACCCGCCCGGGTCAGCATGTCGCGCAAGATCACCGGCGTCGCGGGTATCTGCGCCGCATTTGCAGCATCGGCCGCAACCGGGGCAAGCGCCTGCCTGACAGTTCGGTCATCAAGCTTCAGGCCTGTCTTGCAGGCCGCCTTCCCAGCCGCAAGACCGACAAGGACGCCGGCGCTCTCGCCCACGCCGGCAAGATAGGCGGTCAGCACTTGATGGGCGATGGCATTGCGCGGAGCCTCCTCGAGCATCTGCACCACCTGCGCGACCGAAATTTGCCCTCGCGTGGTCGAGGGAGCCGCCTGGGCAGGCGAGGACAGATGCGAGCAGAGGCAAGCGATAGTCAGGCCGACGCCGCGAATTCGAATGGTGGACATGATCCGATTTCCCATGAACAGTGAAGTCAGGGATTTCATTTCATAAAAAAATATTATTGTAAAACGATAATTTATTTCTATTATGCAGTATGTTTTAGGAGATCAAGATGTCTACCACCCATGCCATTTCAAGGATGGAGCGAACCAGGCGCATTCGGGTGATCGGCCGCTACATGGCTCCATTCTGCGCGATCCTTGCGATCGTCCTCGTCGGCCTCATGCTGCTCTATTGGGCGGTCATGCCCTCGGAACGGCTGCTCGCCGATGCGCGCCTCGCCGCGCCGGGATACGGCGATCTCAGCCTTGCTACGCGTATCCTCGCCTGCATGGTTTCGATGGCGCCGCTCGGCGCACTGGTCTGGGGCCTGATGCAGGCGCGCCGCACCTTCAGGTCCTTTTCGACCGGCTCCCTCTTCGAAGCCGATGCGATCCAGGGCCTGCGCGGCCTGGCGCTCGCACTCCTGGTTTCTGCGGCTGCAAGACCCTTTTGTGGTGCGGCCTTGTCGGTCATCTTGAGCTGGAACGGTTTGCCGGGCGCACGCACTCTGGCGATCAGCCTCGATTCGAGCATGCTGATCGAGATCGTCTTCGCTGCGCTGGTGATGGTGATCGCCTGGATCTTGTCGGAGGCGGCCGCGATTGCGGATGAAAACGCCCAGTTCGTCTGAGTACCCACCCATGCCCATCCGCGTCCGTCTCAACGTCATGCTGGCAGAGCGCAACGTGAAATCGAAGGATCTCGCCGAACATGTCGGTATCACGGAAGCGAATCTCTCCTTGCTCAAACAGGGCAAGGTCAAGGGCATCCGATTCGATACGCTGGAGAGGATTTGCGAGTATCTCGACTGCCAACCGGGCGATATTTTGCGTTTTGAGCCCGATTAGGGGCATTTCAGGCCGATTTTGCTGACTTTGCTCCCAAGGACTTTACAACCGCACCCTCTACCGCCATCTTGGAGATGTTCGCAACCAACGAAAGGAGGTGATCCAGTGTCTAACTTTACGAAGGTCCTGGGAATTTGCACTGGTTCAGCCAAGGCGGCGTCCGCCGCTTGACGTTCCGGCTGCTAAAGCCTGGATCATCCCCGGATGAGAGGTGAGCGCTTCGGTGCTCCCGGCATCCGCCAAGAACCGGCCGGCGCGCGAAGCAATTCGCGCGCCGTTGCTGTTTTAAAGGTTTCCTGCTCCGCTGCCTGAGGATCGGGCGCGTTGGAACGGAAGACGCGCATCGCCCTCGGGCGCATGGTCGCAGTGCGCCTCGCCGACGAGGCATATCCTTTACACAAGATGAGGTCTTGGCTATCGCAGGTTCGCGCGCCTGCCCAGCGCTCTCCAACGCAGCGGCGGCAAAGCGCCTTTCCGAGGACCTTCCGTTGAGCCCAGCCGTCACGACCTATGCTGCCCTGGTGATCGCCGTGGTCTTCGAGATCATCGCCACCTCGTTCCTCAAGGCCTCGGAGCAGTTCACCCGGCTGTGGCCGACGGTGATGATGGGGCTGTGCTACATGGCGGCCTTCTATTTTCTCTCCTACACGCTGCGCACCATGCCGGTCGGCATCGCGTATGCGCTGTGGAGCGGAATCGGCATCGTCCTGATCTCGCTTGTCGGCCTCGTCGTCTTCCACCAATCGCTCGACCTGCCGGCCATCGTCGGCATCGGCCTGATCCTCGCCGGCGTGTTGATCATCAACCTGATGTCGAAGTCGGTCAGCCACTGAGCCGACCCAGCCAGCTTAGACACCCCAACGCGCAGGGCGCTTCTCCAGGAAGGCCTCGACACCCTCGCCGGCATCCTCTTCCATCATGTTTTGTGCCATCACCTCGCCAGCAAAGGCGTAGGCCTCACCGAGCGCCATCTGACGCTGGCGGTAGAACATCTGCTTGCCGTAGCGCACCGCCACCGGGCTCTTGGCCAGGATCTCGACCGTCTTGGCTGCTACAGCGGCATCGAGCTCGGCGTCCGGCACCGCCTGGTTAATCAGGCCCCAATCCGCTGCCGTCTCGGCATCGATGAAGCGACCTGTGACCAGCATGTCGAAGGCGCGCTTGGTCGAGATGTTGCGCGACAATGCCACCGCCGGCGTGGAACAGAACAGCCCTACATTGATGCCCGAAACTGCAAATCGCGCTGCCTGCGAGGCGATAGCGAGGTCGCAACTCGCCACCAATTGACACCCTGCCGCTGTGGCGATGCCATGCACCCGCGCGATCACCGGCACGGGCAGCGCCTGGATCGCCTGCATCACCCGGCTGCATTGGGCGAACAACGCCTGATAATAATCGAGCCGGCGATTGGCGTGCATCTGACGCAGATCGTGTCCGGCACAGAAGGCCTTGCCATTCGCCGCCAGCACCACGCAGCGCACTGTCCTGTCCCCGGCAATCGCGTCGAGAGCCTGCTGCAACGCCTCCAGCATGCCATCGGAGAGGGCGTTGAATTGCTGCGGCCGGTTGAGAGTGAGCGTCGTCACCCCCGCTTTGTCTTCACGCAGCAGGATCGGTTCGCAGGGGCGCTCCAATTGCGTGTTCTGGATCGAAACGGCGACGGTCATGGCAACACTCCGCAGCAGGACGGCCAGTCTACGCGCCCGGCCGCCACGATCGCAATATCAGGCTGGCTTGGCCAGCCCGACTTTACTCAGCCCGGCTTGCGGATGCGCAGCACCGTGAACAAGCGCGCAGGCGCCACCTCACGCCGCTCGATCAGTTCGGCCTGGGGTTTTCCCGCCAGCCACTCCGCCATCACGGCATAGGGAAAATAGGGCCGCCAGCCGAGCCAGCCGCCTGCACCGATAAGCGCCTTCTCTCCCCGCACACGCCAGCCATCCTCGGCGGAGAAATGGTTGAGGATGATCATTTCGCCACCCGGCCTGGTCACGCGCCACATCTCGTCAAGTACCGCGTGAGGTGAAGGAGCGACGCTGAGAAGATAGGGGGCCAGCACCACGTCGAAGCGCCCTTCCTGGAATTCCAGGGCTTGCGCATCCATCACCCGCAGAGCCTTGACCTGGTCGAGGCTCTTGCGCTTGACCCGTTCGCGGGCAATGTCGAGCATCGGCCGGGCGAGATCGATGCCCACGATACGTAGATTGCTTGGCATCAGGACAAGCTCGAGCCCGGTTCCGACCCCCGCTACCAGCACCTCACCATTGTTGCCTGCAGCTTGGGCGACTGCCCGCGCCGCGGCCAGCCGCCCGGGATGGAACGGCCAATCAAAAAACAGATCGTAGAACCGAGCCCAGCGATAATAGGTGCGCGCGTATGACGGCTCCGCAGCCGTGTTGCTTTCTCTCCCAGCCCATTCCATCGGAAAAGCCCTTTCACCTTGCCGATCATGGCGCCATCCGGTTCAGCCGAAAGGCAATCATGACCCCTGGAGCAAAGTACGTCTAAGCGGAAACGCCGCCTTGCTCTCGCCCTTTGTTTCGACGCCTTGGCACTTCAGCCAAATCGCAAAACGCTTTTGTGGATGATGGCCGGTTTCGGTCCGGCGCCCGCCTCCCGAGCCGAATGCCGATTTTCGAGGCATCCGAACGGCGCCTCCTGCCCAACGACATGGCGCCTAGTCTATTTACGCCTCTTTCTTTTCAAACTATGACGCAAAGAGTCAAGGATTCGAATGCTCACATCCCAGATGTGGTGTCGCAGGCAGGCAGGTTACAGGGAAAACGCGCGGAGTCACCCCCGGTTCCCGCCATCGATCGGACGGCATAGGACGATATTCCGGTTCAGCGCAGGAGTTTCAACGATCCGGTAAGCGAGCGGATCCATTTCGAAGGGCCGGCAAGCCCGAGGCCGTCGACCTCCTCCTCGGCGAGATCGCGCTCCGGCATGGACGTACCATAATCGGCAAAAACATGGAGGCTGCGGGCAAAGGCCGGAAACGGTACCACCGCCCGTTCTTCGATCGCCGGCAGAGCCTTGAGCATGATCGCACGGATGGTTTCGCCGTCTGCCTGCAGCACCGGAACGGGCCGGTTGGCGCTGACGTCGATGCGCCGTGCCTGTCGATCGGCAAGCTGGGTCGCCCCCAGCGCCGGCATCCGGGCACCGAGCCCGACGCAGACGGCGCCGACCGTATTGGCAACCAAGCCAATCGGCAGAGCGGGGTTGACGATGATGGCCAGGCGGATGTCGTCGCTCACGGATGTCTCCTCGCTGATGTCGAAGAGGCAGGGATAGCGCAGTCTCACCGGTCAATTTTGCCTTTTTATTCTCTATTTGCGATAAATTTGGTAGGTCATACCCAATTTATCACTTCAGAAGGTAGAACATGCCTCGTCCTGGCTTCGAACCCGCCGATACGCGAATCCTGACCGCCTTGCAGGAGGACGGGCGTCTCACCAATCAGGACCTGGCCGACAAGGTCGGGCTTTCGACCTCGCCCTGCTGGCGGCGCGTGCGAAAACTGGAGGAGGATGGCATCATCCAGGGCTACAAGGCCGTACTGGACCGCCGCAGGCTAGGGCTCGGCGTGCTCGCCTTCATCCGCGTGAAGATCGACAGTCACAGCGAGGCGGAAGCCGAAGCGTTCTCCGACGAGGTCCTGCGGCTTGAGGAGGTCGTAGCCTGCTATTCGATCGCCGGCGATGCCGACTTCCTGCTGCAGGTCGTAGCAGCGGACCTCGACGCCTATGCCCAATTCGCCATGGCCACCGTGCGCCGCCTGCCCCGCATCAAGGAAATGCAGACGACCTTCGTGCTCAAGGAAATCAAGGCGTTCCGTTCCCTGCCGGTCGGGCTGTGACCGATCGCATACCGACAAGGCCGCTATGGTGAGGGGAGAAAGCCTCCCTCACCCAAGCATCGAATTCGTCTCAAACCACAGCGCTGACCTGGATCTCGACCAGCAGTTCCGGAGCGGCCAGGCGCGCCTCCACCGTGGCGCGCACCGGCAGATTGTCCTTGTCGACCCACTGGTCCCAGACCTCGTTCATCTGGTCGAAATGGGCGATGTCACGCAGCCAGATGCTGGCGCTGATCAGCTTGGACTTGGAGGTGCCGGCCTCGGCCAGCAACGCGTCGATCTGGGCGAGGATGTCGCGGGTCTGTCCGACGGTATCGGCCGCCTCGTCGCGGCCGGTGATGCCGGCAGTGGTGATGATGCCATTGACGATGACGGCTTCGCAGAACCGCTTGCCGGGATGCAGACGCTTGATCATGGAACACTCCTGTTGGGATGAAGGATAGGTGCGAATCTCCTCCGCCGATCTCACAAGATGGTCTTGCCGAAGGCGGAGAGGATGAAATTGGCGCATTCGGTGCCGATAGTGGCCGGCAATTGCGCATCGATGCCGGCAACGCTGAGGGAGCGCAGCCTGCCGCTCAGCGCCGCCATCTCCATGGCCGAATGGGTCTCGCGCACGGTGATGCCGCCGATGCCGCCGCTCCAATCCGACATGTCGGTGGCGGTCGGCGAATAGCAAAGATGGAAGCCGCGCGTGCCGGCGCAGGCGATGGCGATTGCCTCGCGCATGGCATGGCGCAGTCCCACCGCGTCGATCTCGGCCATGGTATAAACACGCATGCGCGAGGCCTTCAGGGCTTCGACCTCAACTGGATCGGCATCGCGCAAGCCGAGCAGAACAACATTCTCCGCTGCGATATGGGGTGGCAGGCGAGCGAGCAGGCAGCCGAGCACGGCATTCTCCGCGGGTGCTCCCTCGCCGTCATCGGGCATCATCGCTGCTTCGGAGTCGATCCAGATCAGTCCCAGCGCATCGTGGCGTCGCCCCGCCGTCTCGATGAAGGACATGATATCGGCGCGCCGGGCGCCGGTAGACAGCACAACCGACGCCTCCGCCCCCGCCGGCTCGAAGCCCAGACGTTCGATGCGTTCTGCGACATGATGGCTGGCCAGCAGCGCACGCCCGACCTCATCCGTCTCGATCGCATAGCTCCGGCTCAGGCCCTTTTCCATCACGTCCCGCATCGGAACCTTCTCCACATATTCCGACGTCATCACCGTCAGCAGCGCCCCATAGTTCAGCCGGAAACTGACATCCTCCCCTACCGCAAGCGGTGGATCGGCGTCGGTGAGGTCGAGCACCAGATGGTCGCTGGAAGCACCCAGCACGCGCACGCCCGGACGGGTCGGCATCAGGCCCTCGGCGATGACATCCTCCCGCCCGATATTGGCGATACCCCGGAGGCGGTCGCCCTCGTCGATGAAGATAGGCACATTGCCGAAGGCGTCGATGCCGGATTTGCCGATCGGCATGGAGGGCTTCACCTTCACCTCGAGCAGTTCGCCGGTGAGTTGGAAGGCGTCGCGGTCCAGTGCCTCCCAAGGCTGCTCCAGGAAGGTGTCACGGCCACCTTGCAGAATGGCCTCGCCGATCCTGAGATTGTTGACGCCCGCCGGCATGCCGCCCGCCAGCAGCAAAGGCAGCGAGGAGGAATTGCCGCCCGAGACCCAGTCGAGATGGCGGCCGGTGACGCTTTCCACCTTGTAGGCATGGGCAACCAGTTGATCGAGATTCTCCTTGGTGGGAATGATGGCGCCGAAACAGGTGAGATTGGTGCCGACGCCGGCAATCCGCACGCCGGGCAGTTCCATCACCGCCTCCACGGTCGGAATCAGGTCGCTCGGCCAGATCCCTTCCCGGAGATCGCCGAGGTCCACCATCAGGATGACGTCATGCACGCGCCCCAGCCGCTCGGCCACGCGCGAAATCTCGCGCATCAACTGAAGCTCGGACTGCAGGCTGATGTCGACCGTCCGCACCAGTTCCTCGACCCGCGAGGATGGCGGGCTGCGCAGCAGCATGATCGGGCAATCGATGCCGGCATCGCGCAGCCGGCGGATGTTCTCGAAACGCGACTCGGCGATACCGGCAACGCCGCCACGCAGCATCGCCCGCGCCACCTGGGGCATGCCGCAGGTGCCCTTGGTCACGCCGAAAGGCGTGATGCCCGATCCGGCGCAAGTCTCCACGATGGTACGGGCATTATGTTCGATCCGGGCGAGATCGATCGAAATCTGAGGATCCGGCATGGTGTCAGTTCCGGTAAAGCAGGCCTGTCGTGTCGATCTCCGGGCGGCGCCCGGCGACGAGGTCGGCGGTGAGTTTTCCCGAGCCGCAGGCCATGGTCCAGCCGACATGGCCATGGCCGGTGTCGAGATAGAGATTGGCGTAGCGTGCCCGGCCATGCACCGGCACCGAGCCCGGCATCATCGGACGCAGCCCGGCCCAGAGTACGGCCTTGCTCTCGTCGACCGCGCCGGGGAAGAGGTCATGCGCCGTCCTGAACATGGTGGCGAAATCAGCCGGCTTATAGGTGCGGTCATAGCCGGCGAATTCGGCCGTGGAGGCGATGCGCAGCCGGCTGCCGAGGCGCGAATAGGCGATCAGCCTGTCCTCGTCGACCCCACCCATGGTCGGGCCCTTGTCGTCGTCGACCGGGATGGTGGCGGTATAGCCCTTCACCGGATAGACGGGCACGTCGATGCCGATCTTGCGGGCGAGCAGCGAGCTCTCGGGCCCGAGCGACACCACCACGGCATCGCAGGCGACCGGTCCCTGATCGGTCAGCACGGCCTTCACCCTGTCGCCTTCGACATCGAGGCCAGTCACAGTGGTCTTGAAGCGGAATTGCGCGCCGTGGCGCTCGCGGGCGAGCTCGGCAAGGCGGCGGGTGAACAGGCAGGAATCGCCTGTCTGGTCCATCGGCGAATAGACACCGCCGGCGATCTGATGCTTGACGGCGGCGAGCCCCGGCTCCAGCGCGACCAGGCGCTCGCGGTCGACCACCTCGATCTTCAGTCCACGCTCGGCGATATAGCCCATATGCTTGGCGCCGGCCTCCAGGCTCTGCTGGGAGCGGTAGAAATAGAGGATGCCCTTGCGCTTGTCGTCGTAGCTGAGGCCCGTCTCTTCCTGCAGCGCATTGATGCATTCGCGCGCATAGAAGGCCAGCCTGAGCTTCACCTCGGTATTGGCATTGGCGCGAGCCTGCGTGCATTGCAGCAGGAAGCGCCAGGTCCAGGCCAGGAAATTCGGATCGAGGCTGAAGCGAACCTTGATGCCCATGTCGGGCTTGTAGAGGGACTTGATGAAGGTCGCCAGCGCCGCCGGCGACGCCCAGGCGGTGGAATCGCCGGGCGAGACCAGCCCGGCATTGCTCTGGCTGGTACCGCAGGCGACGTCGTCATGCCGCTCGATCAGCGTGACCTCATGGCCATCCCTGGCCAGATACCAGGCCGCAGCGGTGCCCACGACACCCCCTCCCAGAACGACAACCCTCATCGCGCCCTCCCAACGGAGCTTTATTCCGTATTATCAATCTATTATCGCGCCAGGTTCGTCTTTCTTCTTATCTGTAGCGACGCGGGCCGGTCAGCTTACCGTCCCCTGCTTGAAGGTCGGTGCAAACCCACCGGAATCGCCGTCGTTGAACCGGATGAAGCGCGCCTCCTCCCGGAACTCCGCGCAGGATTGGTGCCAGATCACGCCGGGCCAGACCAGTTCGACCGAGGCATCCTGCGGCCGATAGAGCGCCGTATAGAGCGTTCCATACCCCCTGCCATACGAGGTCTGGTAGACGGGCGGGCGCAGGAAGCCCGCCAGAACGTTCTCGGTGCTCTGACGTACCGCCAGCGCCTTCTCGAGCGCCGCCTCCCGTTCCACCGATTTGGTGGTCTGGGCATGGCGAGCCCATTCCACGCCATGCTGGTGGTTGGTGCTGACGAGCTTTGCCACCACCTCGGCTGGACGGTCGGGATTGACATAGACGGTGGCGTGGTGGCCCTCGCGATCGATCAGCGCCACCGAATAGGACATGTGCACGGGGATGCGCCGCAGCATCTCGATCGCCTCGGCCGTGTTGGAGGCGAATTCCAGCACATAGCGCAGCACGATCGGAATGCCGAAGCCGGCCCCCGCCGCGGTCCGCCCGCCGAACGAGAGCGAGACGGCAAGGCCATCCTCGTTGATGCCGTCGAGCACGCCCCACAGGCAATCGACCACTGCCACCACCCGCTTGCCGTTGAGGCGGGTGGCGAGCCACGAGCCCTCCAGGAGGCGCGGGCTATAGTCGTAATTGCGGATGAGCGCCGGCTCGGGATCGGTAATGATCGCCTGGGAGCAGCCGCCGACATAGACCGGCGGGCACCACATCGACAGGAAGCGCGCCTCCAGGTCGCCGTCGCCCGCCGCTGAGACGATCGCCTCATAGGCCGGAAGCAGTTCCGGCATATGGGCGCGCAGCGCCTTCAGGCTTGCCAGGTAGGTCGGGCGAGCCCTGATGCCGTCGCGCATGAACCAGCGGCTATAGGCATGCCAGTGCCGGTCGAACAGCTGGCGCCACTTGGCGCCGGGCTGGTCCTCTTCCACGGCTTCGAACAGGAGATCCATGATGGCACTTACAGGATCTTGAAGGAGCCGGCCGACGGCGTGTCGTCACGCTGGACCTCCGTCAGAGGCTTGGTGGCGTAGAGCCGCTTGATGCCCTTGATCCAGTTCAGCGCCCGCTCGTTCAGGTCGAACTCATCGTTCATCACCCGGCCTCGCGTGATCAGGATGCCGAGATCAGCGCCTTCATAGCGATAGTCACCGGGACCCGTGATACGCAGGAAGAAGGCCTCCTGCTCGTTCTCGATGGCCTGGCGGTGATAGTCGAAGCGGTCGTAGGACACGCTCCCATCGGGCGCCATGCGATAAATGCCCGACGAGGGCGCATGGGTGACGATGTCGACGATATTGTCGGTCGCCTTGATCACCACCTGCGACCAGCTATCGATGAACTCCTTTTGCGCCCAGCGATTGTTCAGCTCTTCGACATCGATCTTGTATTTGATGCCGGAGAACTCCATCAGATGGAACATGAACAGCGGCGCGTCGGCATAGGCGAAGGCGGCGTGGTTGGTCATCGAACTGGCGCCGCAGATGCGCGGATTGAGCTCGCCCAGATAGACCTCGTTGTCCTTGACGTCGATCAGGAAGTCGAGGTCGAAATAACCGCGATAGCCTTCCTTCACCAGCTGGTTGCCGAAGCGATAGGCCATGTCGCGCGCCTTGGCGCGGATGGTCTCGGAGAAGGCGCCGGGGAAGATCTCGTTGCCGCACCAGCCGCCCTTATAGGGCGTCAGCTCGGGCTGGCCGACGACTTCCGTGAGCAGCGGGCCGACCAGCGTGCCAGACTTGGTGGCGCAAGCCTCCATGGTCGCGCCACGGCACTTGATCCGCTTCATGATCTTGACCTCGTCCTCGGCCGAGATCTCCTTGGCATGCTTGTTGTATTCTTCCTCATTGGAAATGAAGAAGGTGGTGTGGCCGCTGTCGCCGAAGGCGGTCTGGATCACCAGGTCGGTGCCGATGCCGGCCTTCTTGGCGGCAGCCAGCAATTCTTCATAGCTCTTGGCGCCGGCCAGCGTGTTCGGCACGGAAGGCACATTGGCCTTGTTGCCGATGCGCACCGTTTCCATCTTGTTGTCGCAGCGCTGGCGCAGCGACGCCTTGGGGAACCAGACCTCGATGCCGAGATCGTTGCAGATCTCCTCGGTCGTCTCGTCGAACATCAGGAAGGTCGCAACGGCGCGGCCGCCGCGGCGCTTGATGTAGTCGATCACTTCCTTGTGCTGGAGAAGATAGTTGTTGATGTCCTCGATGCTCTCGAATTCAGCATGAGGGATCTCGCTGGGAACGAAGACGTTGGGGTGGCGCCCATCAAAGCAATCGATATAGCTGATGAACTTGAAATTCCTGACCCATTCATCAATACCGATCAGGTTGAAATTCGTCGCCGATATGAAATAGATCGGCTGCTCGTTGCGATGCATGACAACGCGCAGATCGGCAACATTACGAATGGTCTTCATTGCGAACCCCTTATGCTTTCCTGATCTTATCTTGTGCTTTTTCTTATGCTTTTTCTTTGGCATACGGTCAGAACCTAGCAAACTCGCTCGCTACAACACCATATCCGATTCCGAAATCGGGTATGGTGCCGTAGGTCTTTGTTGTTGCATCGTTTTTTCCCGAAAACCGGCATCCACTTTTCGGCACGATGCTCTAGCGTGTCAAGCGCGTCGTGACGTGCTTCACGTCCAGATAGGACGACATCCCCCAGGGACCGAGCTCGCGCCCGATGCCGCTGGCCTTGAAGCCGCCCCATGACGTCTGGACGAAGATCGCCTGCGGGCTGTTGATCCAGACATGGCCTGATTCCAGCGCATCGGCGACGCGATTGGCCTTGTCCTCATCGGAGCTGACGACGGTGGCCACCAAGCCAAAATCGCTGTCATTGGCGAGTTGCACGGCTTCGACCTCGCTGTCGAAGCTGCGCATGCACAAGACCGGGCCGAAGATCTCCTCCCGCCAGAGCGGGCTG
Organism: Labrys sp. F242; assembly: GCF_057813875.1. NCBI lineage: Bacteria > Pseudomonadati > Pseudomonadota > Alphaproteobacteria > Hyphomicrobiales > Xanthobacteraceae > Labrys > Labrys sp. F242. Next base: position 2,373,897 of record NZ_JBVASG010000001.1, read on the forward strand.
TCGACGGGAACGTCGCCAAAGATGGTCGGCTCGACGAACCAGCCCTGATCCAATCCTGCCGGCTTGCCGCCGCCGGTCAACAGCTTCAATCCGTCCGCCCTGCCGCGCTCGATATAGGACAGCACCTTGTCGTGCTGGGCCTTCATGGTGATCGGGCCTATCTCAGTTCCCTCGTCGAGCGGATCGCCGGGCTTGAGAGCACGCGCGGCCGCCACGACTGCTTCGATCAGCCTGGGGGCGATCGAGCGTTCGACCAGAAGGCGCGAGGTCGCCGAGCACATCTGGCCGGCATTGAAGAAGATACCGCCCAGCACGCATTCCACCGCCTGGTCGAAATCGGCATCGTCGAAGACGACGATCGGCGACTTGCCGCCGAGTTCCAGGCTGACCGATTTGGTACCGGGCGCCCCGGCTGCCATCACCCGGGCACCCACGGCGTTGGAACCGGTGAAAGAAATCTTCGCAACATCGGGATGCACCGTCATCGGCGCGCCCACCCGCTCGCCGGTGCCGGTGACGATGTTGAGCACGCCGGGCGGCAGGCCGATTTCGCCGGCGATCAGGCCCAGCTCAAGCTCGACCACCGGCGTGATCTCGGACGGCTTCAGCACTACGGTACAGCCGGCGGCCAGCGCGGGCGCCACCTTCCAGGAGGTCGTCACCAGCGGGAAATTCCAGGGCACGATCAGGCTGGCGATCCCAGCAGGCTCGCGGCGCAGGCGCGCGCCGAAGGTCGCATCCGGCACGGGGACGTTGCGGTTCTGATTGGCTTCGAGGTCGGCGGCCAGCTCGGCATAATAGGCAAAGGACGCGGCCGCATCCGCCATATCGATGCGCGCCTCACCGAGCGGCTTGCCATTATTGCGCGAGGAGATGCGGGCCAGTTCTTCCGCCCGCTCGGTCAGTCTGTCGGCGATGGCCTTGAGATGGCGCCCGCGCTCGCGCCCGCCGGCGGCGCGCCAGGCCGGGAAAGCCGCCTTGGCCGCCTCGACGGCCTTGGCGACGTCGGCCGGACCGGCCGCCGCGACCTGATGATAGGCAATGCCCCGATAGGGATCGAAGACCGGGATCTGCCCGGGCTCGACCGGATCCTGCCAGCGACCGTCGATGAAGAGCTGGTGCTGCATGCCCAGCCTCACTGCGCCAGTGCCGAAGCCAGCGCCGAGCCCGCCCGGATCTCGATCACGGTGGGCACGTCGCGTGTCGTGGAGGCAGCAAGTTCCTGCGTCAGTTCCTCGATGGAGGCGGGCAACGCCGCCGCGCATCCCAGCGCGCGCGACAGGCCAACGAAATCCGGTGTGAAGATGTCGACGCCGATCTGTGGAATGTCGCGTTCGGCCATGAAGGCCTTGATCTCGCCATAGGAGGTATTGTTCCAGATGATCACCACCGCCGCGATCTTGGCTTCGACCGCGCTGGCCAGTTCCTGCAGGGAGAATTGCAGGCCGCCATCGCCGATCAGGCAGACGGAGGGCCGGTTGGGCGCACCCAGCTTGGCCCCGAAGGCCGCCGGAAGGCCATAGCCAAGCGTGCCGTATCCGGTGGAGGAATTGAAATAGGACCGGGGCTGGGGCGCCTGGTAGAACTGGTTGACGGCATAGACCGGTTCAGTCTGATCGCCGGCGACCACCGCCTCCGGCAGCGCCTTGGTTACGATCTCCATCAGCCTGGCATGCGTACGACAGGCCGGCCACAGTCCTTCCTCGACCTTGGCGCGCACCGCTTTGGCGCGCGCCTCGCCATCGCCTATCGGGCGTCCTTCGCCAAGAGCTGCCAAAAGCGCTGCGGCGGCCAATTTGGCATCGGCGGCGATCGGCAGGTCGCAGCGCAGGCCGGCCGCTAGCTGGAGCGGATCGATGTCGATCCGGATCAGCGGCCCGCCGAATTTGAGCGTCTGGGGTTCGGGATACATTTCCGTCTCGCCGAACTCGGTACCGATGGCGAGGATCGCATCGCTCGCCGCCAGTTCCGCCAGCAGGGGTGCCATGCCGAGATTGCCGTTGAGGGCGAGCGGATGACCGGGCTCGAGAATGCCTCGGCCATTGATGGTGGTAAAAACAGGCGCATCGAGCTTGCCGGCTATGGCGGTGATCTCAGCCGCCGCATCGGCGGCGCCGCCGCCTGCCACGATGAGCGGACGCCTGGCGCCCTTGAGAATTGCTGCGGCCTTCTCGATATCAGCCACACCGGCGGAGGCCTTGGCCGGCAAGGGCCAAGCCTGCGTCGACAGGTGGTCGGCCGGCGCGACGATGATGTCGAGAGGGATCTCGATATGCACGGGCCGGGGACGCTGCGAGTTGAACACGGTGAAGGCGCGCGCCATCACCTCAGGAAGCTGGTTGGGATCGAGTAGCGTATGGCTGAAGGCGCTTACGCCGGCTACCAGATTGCGTTGGGAGGGCAGCTCATGCAGCCGCCCCTGCCCCATTGCCAACTGATCCCGGGCGTTCACCGCGGAGATGACCAGCATCGGCACCGAATCCGCATAGGCCTGGCCCATGGCGGTGGCGATATTGGTCATGCCAGGACCTGTCACGATGAAACACACGCCAGGCTTGCCCGTCACCCGGGCATAACCATCCGCCATGAAGCCGGCGCCCTGTTCGTGGCGCGGGGTGACATGGCGGATCTTCGTGGCCGGCAGGCCGCGATAGAGCTCCACCGTGTGCACGCCGGGTATGCCGAAGATCAGATCGACGCCATAGGACTCCAGCAGCCTAACAAGATATTCGCCGGTGGTGAGGGACGGGCCTGACATGTGATGCACCGATTGTTGGGATTATCGCCTCTGCACGCCGGGAAGCACGCAGAGCATTTCGAACAGGAGATTGGCCGCCGTGATCGCGGTATTGCCGGCCGGATCATAGGGCGGCGACACTTCGACGAGATCGCAGCCGACCAGGTTCAGTCCCCAGCAGCCACGGATGATTTCGAGCGCCTGGATGGTGGTGAGCCCGCCGATTTCCGGCGTGCCGGTGCCGGGGGCGATGCTGGGATCGAGGCTGTCGATATCGTAGGTCAGATAAACAGGCCCGTTTCCGACCTGGGCGCGGACTTCCTCCATCAACGGCGTCAGCGACTTGTGCCAGCACTCCTCGGCCTGCACCACACGGAAACCCTGTTCGCGCGGCCAGTCGAAGTCGTCGGCAGCATAGCCGGTTCCGCGCACGCCGATCTGCACACAGCGCTTGGTATCGAGCACACCTGCTTCCACAGCGCGGCGGAAGGGCGTGCCGTGGGCGATCGGCTCGCCGAACATGTGCTCGTTGATGTCGGCATGGGCATCGATATGGATCAGGCCGACGGGGCCGTATTTCTCGGCCATGGCCCGCAGGATCGGGTAGCTCAGCGTATGGTCACCGCCCAGCGTCAGCGGACGGCAGCCATTCTTGATGATCTCGCGATAGGCGTTGGTGATGATGTCGACGCATTTGGGCAGGTTGAAGGTGTCGATGGCGACGTCGCCAATATCGGCGACCTGCAGGCTGTCGAACGGGGCGGCACGGGTCGCCATGTTATAGGGGCGGATCATGCAGGATTCGGTGCGGATCTGCCGCGGCCCGAAACGCGTGCCCGGCCGATTCGAGGTGCCGATATCCATGGGAATGCCGACGAAACAGGCGTCCAGCCCATCCGTGGTCGGCTGCGTCGGCAGCCGCATCATGGTGGCGGGGCCGCCGAAACGCGGCATCTCGTTTCCACCGAGCGGCTGGTTGAAGGATCTGGCTGTCATGACTTCCTCCGATGGAGCCGGCGGCCGCCACTCCTGCGATCGCCCGCTTCCTGAACTTCGAGTAACTGGAGCCCGAGGCCCCAGTTTCTGGTAGCCGGTAATGCCCTACTCGTCCACGCGCGGCAGGATGAGGCAGGGCACCGGCGAATTATGCGCGATCTTGCTGGAATTGGAGCCGAGGAACACCCGCATCAGCGGTCCAAGACTGCTCGATCCCACCACCAGCAATTCGGCATTCGCCCACAGCAGCGAATCGAAGGCGGCCTTCCAGTTCTTGCCGTCGCCGATCTCCGCCGAGATCGCGACCGGCCCGTCCCAATGATCGAGGACGGCGGCCTGTGCGGCGCTCGCCTGTTCGCGCAAAGTGTTGGAGACGATGTTCTCGGCATCGTAGCCCGCCCCGGTCGGATACATCTGCTTGTCGCGCACCACCAGTGTCACCAGCCGAAGCGGCACACCGAGCAACTGGGCAAGATCAGCACTGCGCCGGGCCAGCCCCGGCGAAGTGGCGCTGCCGGCAAAGGCGCAGCTCAGCCGCCGCACCTGCGTCCTCCCATCGGCCGAATAGCCCCTCGGCGCCACGGCGACAGGCAGATGGGCCGAGCGCAGCACATCCGTGGTGACGTGCCCCTCCCCGAAGCGCCCGAGCGGGGCGGCACGGGTCGACCCCAGCACCAGGCAATCGGCGCCGATATCGGAAGCAACCTGCAACAGCCCTTCACGCGCGGACGAGGCGGAGACGATGACGAACTCGGCCTGGACGTCGGGAGGCAGGCTCGCCTTGGCTTTCTCCTGCGCCTTCATGGCATGCTGGCGCAGGAAATCACCATATTCACCGTCGACACGGGCTGGCGACGGCGGGCCCCAGGTATCGGGCGTGACGGTACAGACCACGAGCGAGGCGTTGCAGGAGCGCGACAGCACCGCGCCAAGGGCGAGAGCCTCGCGCCCGCCTTGATCGGCGGAAAGACCAACGAGATATTTCATTGGGCCGCCTCGCCAACAGCGTTGTCGGGGGTTTCCAGCCGCGAATGGCGAGCAGAATAGCTGAAGTAGAGCAGAGCCGCGATGGCGATCCACACGCCGGTGATGGCGAAAACGATGCCGCTCAGCCGCAGGATGAGATAGATGCAGGCGATAATGGAGAGCACCGGCAGAACCGGGCCGAACGGGACGCGATAGCCACGCACCATGTCGGGCTGGGTGTAGCGCAGAATGAGCACGCCGGCCGAGACCACGGTAAAGGCCACCAGCGTGCCCATGCTGGTGAGATCCCACAGCAGGCCTGATGGCACGAAGGCAGCGATGACAGCCACGAAGACCGAAACGATGATGGTGCAGGCGACCGGGGTCATCGTACGCGGGTTCACGTCGTGGAAGATAGCCGGCAGCATGCCGTCACGGGAAACCGCGAACAGGATGCGCGACTGGCCGTAGAGCACGATCAGAGTCACCGAGAAGATCGAGATCACCGCGCCGGCGGCCAGGAGATTGGCGGGCCAGGCGGCACCGGTGATGTTCTGCAGGATGGTGGCGAGGCCCGCTTCCTGCCCGTTGAACTGGTTGGCAGGCTGGACGCCAAGGGCGGCGATGGCCACCAGCACATAGAAGGTGGTGACGATGATCAGGGCTGAAATGATGGCGAGCGGCAGATTGCGCTTGGGATTGACCACTTCCTCACCCGCCGTCGACACCGCATCGAGGCCGACGAAGGTGAAGAAGATCGAGGCGGCCGCCGCCTGCACTCCGTTGAATCCCTTCTCGCCGAAGAAGGGCGTGAAATTAGTGGCGTTGAAGGCACTGCCGGCAATCACGATGAACAGCGTCAGCACCGCCAGCTTGATCAGCACCATGATGGCATTGGTGCGTGCCGATTCCTTGGAACCGCGCAGCAGCAGCATGCAGCACAGCGCCACCAGGATCACGGCCGGCAGGTTGATCAGGCCGGAGCCCTCCGCGAAGAAGGCCATGGCAAAAGGGTTGTCGCTATCGGGAAGCGTAATCGGTCCCTTGATCATCCAGCTGGGCAGCACGATGCCCGTCATGTTGCTCAGGAGTTTCTCGACATATTCGGCCCAGCCGACCGCCACCGCGGCGGCGGAGATGCCATATTCAAGCACCAGGCAGGCCGCCACGAAGAAGGCGACGCCCTCGCCCAGGGTGGCGTAGGCGTAGGAATAGGAGGAGCCGGAGACCGGGATCATCGAGCTCATCTCGGCGTAGCATAGCGCCGCCAGCCCCGCCGCAACGGCGGCGATGATGAAGGAGATCACCACGGCCGGGCCGGCCACGGGCACCTGCTCGCTGAGCACGAAGAAGATACCGGTACCGATGGTGGCGCCAACGCCGAACATGGTGAGCTGGAACAAGGTGATGGAGCGACCAAGATGGCCGTGGCCATCACCACTATCGGCGGTATCGGCAACCAGTCGATTGACCGGCTTCTTGCGGGTGAGCCGCTCGATGAGGGATGACGCCATGGTTTCACTTCCCCTGGATTGCCCTTTCGGGTGCCTTCTTATTGTGCGCCAGTGTAGCGTCGGGCCTAGCAAAAGTGCTGCCAAATTTCCGTCACATTCCAACACTTGCTGCTGCCGGAACATGGCTGCACGCAAGTTTGTGCCGCGGGCCATTGCGGCTCCGTCTTGACGAGAACACGCGCAAGGTATCCTCATGCCGCCTTGAAAAGGCTGGCCCCACTGGAGTCGCAGCGGGAGGTCGAGCGGCAGGGAGCGAAGCGAATGAAAGACGATGATGGCTCGATCCGGCTCGATCAGGTCGATCTGCGTATCCTGGCACGCCTGCAGTCCGATGCCCGGGCCACCAACCAGGAACTTGCCGACGCCGTGGGCCTGTCGCCCAGCCCCTGCCTGCAGCGCGTCAAACGTCTCGAGAAGGCCGGCGTGATTTCGAGCTATCATGCCAGTATCGACATCGCCAAGGTCTGCCGACATGTCGACGTCATCGCCGCGGTGACCTTGAACAGCCACGGTCTCGACGATTTCCTCACTTTCGAGAAGATGGTGATGGGTATGCGCTATGTGGTGGAGTGCACCAAGGTGAGCGGCCCGATCGACTATCTGGTGCGCTTCGTCTGCCCCGATATCGGTTCCTACCAGATGCTGTCCGACGAGTTGCTGAAGCTCGGCCCCAAGATCGGCAATCTGTCGAGCTATATCGTGTTGAAATCGACCAAGCCTTTCAAAGGCGTGGCCCTCGACGATCTCGTCGCTCCACAACCTCGCTCCATGCTCCGCTTGGATTCCACCGCGAAAACCGCTACCCGGCAAGTGGAGTGAGTCCGTGAGAACTGGAAAAACATGTCAGGCATTCACCCCGAGGTGAACGACACATCGGCCCCGCCTCCACGGCGGGACAATTCCCGCTTCCTGATTGCCGGTATCCAGATGCCCGTGCCGGTCACCGGCCAGAACATCGCGGCGATGGCGGCGCAGTTGGAAAAAGCGGTCGCGCTCTATCCCGGCGTCGACATGGTGGTGTTCAGCGAACTGGCCGCGCACGGCCCGCTGCACGCCTGCGCTTCCCCCGATCCCTCGGCCGACGAGGCCATCTTCCAGGCCTTGGCGGCCAAGCATCGCATCTGGATCATTCCGGGCAGCGTCTTCGTCGAGCGCGACGGCAAGACCTACAACCACGCCGTGGTGATCAATCCCGCCGGCGAAATCGTCGGACGCTACGACAAGATGTTCCCCTTCATGCCGTTCGAGGCGGGCGTCACGGGGGGCAGCGAGTTCCTGATCTTCGACGTGCCGGAGGTCGGTCGTTTCGGCCTGTCGATCTGCTACGACATCTGGTTCCCGGAAACCACCCGCACCCTGACCTCGGCGGGCGTCGAGGTGCTGATCCACCCGGTGCTCACAGGCACCACCGATCGCCAGGCCGAGCTTGCCATCGTCCAGGCCACTGCGGTGATGTTCTCCTGCTATGTTTTCGACGTGAACGGCCTGGACGGCGGCGGCGTCGGCCGTTCGCTCGTCGTCGATCCGACCGGCGTGGTGCTGCATCAATGCGGCCAGGCCACCGAGATCTTCCCGATCAACATCGATCTCGGCCTGGTCAGGCAGGTCCGTACCGAAGGAGCAAACGGCCTCGGACAGGTCCTGAAATCGTTCCGCGACAAGAATGTCGTGCTGTCTACCTATGCCGATAATGGCGGCTCGGCCTATCTCGACAGCCTTGGTCCGCTGGTTCCGATGCGCAAGCGCGACTGGTCCTGACCACGGCCGACGGTCGAGGCTGGCATCCGCCGGGCAGCAGGCACGGCACGCTCCAAAAGCGGCGCTCCCTGCCCTCGTTCAGAGCATCTCGAGAGACTGTTTGCGACGTGGCGGCTGGAAGGCGGCGTCGAGGCCGGCACGATCGGCATCGCTGAGCCTGATCGCCAGCGAGCCCAGATTCTCCTTCACGCGTTCGGGATGGCGGCTCTTGGGAATGGCGACGATGCCGGGCTTGTCGAGGACCCAGGCGAGCGCAATCTGCGCGGGCGTCGCCCGATGGTCCCGCGCCATCGCGTCCAGCACCCGGTTCCTGGCCAGCGCCCCCTGTTCGATGGGGGAATAGGCCATGATCGGCATGGAATGTTCGCGACAATGGCCGACCAGATCGTATTCGATCCCGCGGCGCGTCAGATTATAGAGCACCTGGTTGGCCTGGCAGTCGGGACTGATCGCCTCGACCTCCTCCATGTCGTCCACGTCGAAATTGGAAACGCCCCAGCGCAGGATCTTGCCGGCCCGTTTTAATTCGTCGAAGGCCGCAATCGTCTCTTCGAGCGGTACCGAGCTTCGCCAATGCAGGAGATAGAGATCGAGGCGATCGGTGCCCAACCGCTTGAGGCTTTCTTCGCAGGAGCGCATTGCCTGACGGCGGCCGGCATTCGAAGGCAGCACCTTGGATACGAGATAGACCTGATCGCGCCGCCCCGAGATCGCCCGCCCGACCACCTGTTCGGCACCGCCGCTACCATACATCTCGGCCGTATCGATCAAGCGGATGCCAAGATCGAGTCCGGTACGCAAGGCGGCGACCTCTGCTCCGGCCTCCCGCCTCGCCTCCCCCATGCCCCAGGTGCCGAGCCCGAATACGGGCATGGACGAGCCATCAGGCAGCGTGGTGGTGGAAATCGTCGTCATGGCCTATCCCTCGAATCGGCATTAGGGAAAGCAAAGTCCCCATCGCTGTAACAATCCTATCGTCCGTCTCGCCCAAGTTCGACCCTTGCCAGCAGATCACAGGCTGCCAACGACCTGGAGACAGGAAATCGAGGCGAAAGATGGCGATTACCCGGTAATGTGCGCCAATTCCGGCACCGGCCTCGCTTTTCCCCCTACCTCTTTGCGGTAGATGAGGAGGAAAAAAGGTCGAAGGAAAGGCCATGTCGGTAACCGTTGCCGACAGGTGCCGGCAGCATCCAGGCCGCTCAATGCCTCTCCTTACGTCATCCGAGAGTGTATGAGCGGCATGACAGGCGCCGCCTTTATCCGCATGGCGGAATGCATTGCTACTTTCGGCCGAGGCGGAAACCGTTTTTGCCGCACCACCCCAAAAATACCCCGCAAATTTGCCGGTCTGCATTTTGAGATCGATTTCATTAAGTTGTCTGGGAACAAACTGTCTTCCATTCGAACGACCCCAGTGAGTCAGGCATCCATGAAAGAGCCGAAAGACCCGGCCATCGCAGCGGCACTCGAATATGAGTTCGCGACGCATGACGCGATAGCCAATCTCAGGGACCGCCGATCCCCGGCGAAGGTCCAGGCCTGCCTTCGCTGGGCCGACGCCCTGCTGCAACTTGAAGCCCTGCCCGATTCCGATCATCGCCGCGCCGGCGATTTCCTGGCCATGCGCGGCAAGATTCCGATCGAGGCCCGCCGGATCATCACCGATGCCATGGTGCGTCTGGATGCAGCCGCCATGGCCGCCGAGTGCCGCTTCGCCAAGACCCAGACGAAGCACTGATCGCAGTATTGCAGATCCGTCTCTGAACGCACCGCGCGCGCCTCGCCCGCGGTGTTGTCATGTTTGGTGATCCGTGACTGTGCTGCAGGACAGGCAGCAGAGATCGGAATGCCGGGAGGGCCGAGCGGGCCTAGACTCATCGTGAGCCAATCATGATGACGAAAGGACGAGCCCATGCCCGGCCAGCCGCGCCCCCAACCTGTTTCCTTGCCTGTTCCCGCCTCTTCCGGCGCGGACCGGATCGCCGCCTATCCCTGGCAAGGGCTGACGCAGGAACTCGATGATCATGGCTGTGCCGTATTGGAGGGCCTGCTCTCGCCGGACGAATGCCGGGGCATTGCCGATCTCTACGGCCAGGAACGGCATTTCCGCAGTCATATCCATATGGCGAGACACGGCTTCGGCCGCGGTGAATATCGCTACTTCGCCTATCCCCTGCCAGCGCTGATCAGCGATCTCAGAACGGCGCTCTATCCCCGCCTTGCCGCCACTGCCAATGCCTGGAACCAGCGCATGGGAATCGAGGCGGCTTATCCGGCCAACCATGTCGATTTTCTAAAGGCATGCCACTCAGCCGGCCAGAACCGGCCGACCCCGTTGCTGCTGCAATATGGGCCGGGAGATTTCAACTGTCTCCACCAGGATCTCTATGGCGACCTGGCCTTTCCGATCCAGGTGGCCATTCTCCTCTCGCAGCCTGGCCGCGATTTCGCCGGCGGCGAGTTCGTCCTTGCCGAACAGCGGCCCCGCATGCAGAGCCGCGTGGAGGTCGTGCCCCTGCGCCAGGGCGATGCCGTCGCCTTCGCCGTGCACAACCGGCCGGTCAGGGGCAGCAGAGGATCCTATCGCGTCAATCTGCGCCACGGCGTCAGCCGGGTCCGCTCGGGACAGAGACACACATTGGGTCTCATCTTCCACGACGCCCGATAGGGCACCAAAGGAAAGGCAGACTGCTACGCCTTCCCGCAGACTGCCGTCAGGGTTGTGCCGAAGCAGAAGAGCGCGGCACGATTTCCTGGCCATTGGGTGATGCCCCGACTCGATCCACTCTCACGACATCGCCGGGATAGACCGGGTCGGCTTCCGCCGCCTCGATGGTCTGCGTCTTGTCACCGACCCGCCGGATAATGGCAAAGGTGAGCTTGCTGTTGATATTGCCGATCTGGGAGACGACCGCCTGCGGCGCCTGCACTTCGGCGTTGTAGATGAGCCCCTGCGTCGTGGTCGTCTTCTCGGCATTCATGGAGATCTTGCCCCGGACATCCGAGATCTCGGTCAGAATGTCGTTGCGGCGCTTGTTGTGCAGGTCAACGATATCGCGTTCCGCCTTGGAGACATCCTGTTGGGCACGCAAGCTCAGCAGATCGATATCCAGGCGGTTGCTTTCGAACTGCGAGACGTTCTGGTCAAGCGCCAACTTGCGCGAGGCGACGGCTAGCCCCTTGGATACCAGGCTGTTGACATTGTCCAATTCCTGCTTGGCCAATTCGAGCTGGCGCTGCAGGGATTGGCTCTTGGCCTTGAGGGATTCGATTTCCGAGCCAAGCAGCTTCTTGGTCTGGTTGATCGCATCCTCCTGCGAGCGCAATGCCTGCTTGCGCGCTTCGAACAGGAGTTGCTCCTCCTTCATCATCTGAGCGATCTGCGGCGTGTCAGCCTGGCTCATCAGCTCCTTGGGGAAGGTAATGGTGTCGTTGCCCTGCAACTCGGCGTCGAGGCGTGCCTCGCGCGCCAACAGCCCCAGCCGTTCCACCCCCAGGGTCCGCAGATCGCCGCGATTGACCAGGCTCTCGCGCTGGAAGCTGAGAAGCCCGAAATCGGACACCCTCAGCACGCCGCCCGCTGTACTGACGGCCTGGAGCACGGTAAGGCCGGGCTTGTAGGGATACTGGCCGGGCGTGGTCACCATGCCCAATATATAGAAAGGCCGGTAGGTCGACACTTCCACCGAGGCATCGGGCCGATTGGAAAGGCCGATGCTGGCCTGCAGCTTCTCGCCGATCAGGACCGACAGGTCGCCCGTGCTCCTGCCTGCCGCCGGCACCTCGCCAATGAGCGGCAGGGATACGTTGCCGGATGCACCCACCACGAATTCGCCGGTCAGCGCACCCCATTCATGCACCTCGCTCGAGGAAGCACGCCAGTCATAGACCCTGATCTTGAGCTTGTCCTCCGGACCGAGCAGGTAGGGCTCGGCCAGCGCCGTCGTCGCAACACCCATCGTGGCAACAACCGCGGTCAGCAAGCCTGTCATCAAGCGACGAAGGCCTGCGCGCCGTGGTTTGCGGGAAAATGGGGCCCTGTGAAATGCTTCGAAACTCATGAGGCTCAATACCGTCCTTCAATGAACGGGCCTTGCGTGAAGGCCGGATCCGGTCTGCTTGAAATAACGTAGCGCTGCCGCTTCATCGACTATGCCTGAGCGCTCTTTTCATGCACGCGCCGTTCGACATAGGCACGCATTTTCTCGGTGAAGACTTCCTTGCCGAAGCCCGCCGCATGGGCCGAGATGGCCGACGGGTCGATCTCCATCTTCTCCAGACGCTCGATAGCATCGATGATGGCTTCCACGCTCTGGGTCTGGAAGAACACCCCGGTCCTGTCAGCGACCACGGTTTCCGTTGCCCCTCCCCGCCCATAGGCGATCACGGGACGTCCGCTGGCCATCGCTTCCACCGGTACGATGCCGAAATCCTCCTCTCCAGGGAACACCAAAGCGCGGCAGCGGGCATAATTGTGCTGCAACACGCTGAAAGGTTGCGGTCCCAGGACCGAAACGGTCGGCCCAGCCATGGCTTTGACTTTGGCGAACATCTCTCCGCCGCCAATGATGACGAGTTTCTTGCCGGTTCGGTTGAAGGCCTCCACCGCCAGATCTGGCCGCTTGTAGCGGACCAGCTCTCCCACCATCAGATAGTAATCCTCGAGTTCGGACGCCTCTACAGGACGAAATGCTGTTGTATCGACGGGCGGGAATATGACATCTGAATCGCGTCGATAATAAGACTGGACGCGTCGGGCCACCGTCTTTGAGTTCGACACGAAATGATCGACGCGTGACGCAGAGGCCGCATCCCAATTGCGAATATAATGCGCAATCGGGGGCATCATCATGCGAGTCACGAAGCCGCTACGCTCCCGATAATCATGGAACATGTTCCAGATGTAGCGCATCGGCGAGTGGCAATAGCAGATATGGGTCGCATCCGCGGGTGGCACGATTCCCTTGGCCGGTCCGGACTCGCTGCTGATCACCAAGTCGTAACCGCGAAGGTCGAGGTTCTCGAGGGCCATCGGCATCAAGGGCAAATAGGACTTGTAGAAACGATGGGCGGCGGGCAGCCGGTCGATAAAGGAGGTCGACACCTTATGCCGGCGGATCACCGGGGACACGGCGTCGGCCCGATAGACATGGGTAAAGATGTCGGCCTGCGGAAAAAGCTCGCAGAGCGCCTCGATAACCTTTTCGCCGCCACGCATGCCGACGAACCAGTAATGTACGATTGCAACTCGCATTGCACCAATTCTTCCTGCGGGCCCCAAGTCGATCGCCCAATTCAAAGCACACATACAGTTTTCGCCACCCGCGCCGAAGCATTCGGGCGTACGACGAAGGGGGTAATTCGCCCCATCCCACCAATGCACGAAACGCCGGCAAACTGCGACGGGATGACCGCAAGCCTCGCAGATTAGCAGGTGCCGGCTGGCCACGATGTGCGTTCTAGCACACATCCCCCCAGGGTGGGATATTCGGCCATTTTTGGCCTGAAACCCGCCAAATTCCTAGTGAGTCCCGCCAGGATTCCGCTTTCGGTACTATCCCTTCCCTCCCTTTGAAGACGCACCACGGGCTAATTGGCAGCCTCCCGGCGATGCCGAAAGCATGGCGTTCCTATTCGAGAGTCTAGGTTAGAGTATCGATGCCCCCCTCCGGGATAGGGGAAAATATGGCGAAGATGCAGAGCATTACCTCATCCAGCCTTCCAAAGAGATAGATCCAACGCCTTTCTATGATGCAGCGCACCCCATCCCTACCTCCTAAACGGTATGCAACCATTCAAATTCTATCCTTTTTGGATAGGGGTATGCCTCCAACTCGACGCAACGGTAGGTACCAACCCCCCCAAATTCCAATAGCTCTAATCCTTGATTTCCAACACAAAATTCAGCAATTCAGGGTCAATAAGTTCATCCAAATCAAAACACGTATCGGCTTGTGTTTACGAACGTCGGCAAAAACTTCCAAACGCCGCACCAAGTCCGAGTTTGTTTTGGCTGCTGCAGCGCAACATGCTGGACGGCAGCTCCACCCGAGATGAATGACATAACGTAATATAGCACTCTGACCGAGGCGAGAGATGGAAAACTTGGCTAGCTCGAACAGTCTTAGCCGTATATCCGGCAAGGACGATGCTTCCTTGTTCAAATCGAATAAGCAAAGAAGCGGCTTGTCCCTAGAATTGGCAAGGGGGAGCAAGCGCGTGCTGGATATCGTCACGGCTTCGGCCGCACTCGTTTTCCTGCTCCCACTTTTCCTGCTGCTGCTGGGCGCGCTGCTCGTCCTTCAGGGCCGACCGATCTTCATCCGGCACAACCGCGTCGGACGTGGCGGCGCGCTCTTCCCCTGCCTGAAGTTCCGCTCGATGGTGACGAACTCGGACGAGGTGCTGCGTGAGCACCTGGCCAGCAACAATGTCGCTCGTGAGGAATGGGAAGAAACTCACAAGCTCAAGAACGACCCGCGCATCACGCCGCTCGGCCAATTCCTGCGCAAGTCCAGCGTCGATGAACTGCCCCAGCTCCTCAACGTGATCCGCGGCGACATGAGCCTCGTCGGGCCCCGGCCGATCGTCCGCGACGAAATGGTGCGCTACGGCGCCCATATCGATGACTATCTCAAGGTGCGGCCCGGTCTCACCGGGTTGTGGCAGGTCAGCGGCCGCAGCGACGTATCCTATCAGCACCGTGTCAGTCTCGATGTCCGCTATGTGCGTGAATGGAGCCTGTGGAGCGATATCGTCATCATCCTGAAGACGATCCCCGCTGTGCTGCGTCCCTCTGGGTCTTATTGAGTTCGGTTCAAGAGTCGGTCGCAGTTCAAGCGATCGAGCAAATGTCAGCCTTGCGCCCGAAGTACCACCGACTTCGGGCGCTCTTTTTTGACCGCGGTGGCTTGTCTCAGCGAACCGCGCGCGCCGGCCCTCAGGTCGCTTGCATCGAAAGGGAATGCCTGCGATGAACGTCGACACATTGCCGCAATCGAGCGCGATTGCCCTGGCTCCTGCCCCACAAGCCCCTTCGTCTACGATGACCGAGCCGCTTTCCTTTGCGATCAATGGGCGCTTCTTCACTCAACCAGTCACCGGCGTGCAGCGCTACGCACGGGAGATCACCGCCCATCTCGATGAGCTTCTGCACGAGCAAGGAGGCCAGGCCAGCCTCTATTTGCCTGATAGCAGCGACGTTCCGGCATATCGCGCCATTCAGACCAGGCGGTCCCAACGCCTGCGCGGGCATCTTTGGGAGCAGATGACGCTGCCCACCCTCGATCGGCGCTTCCTCTTGAATCTGTGTAATCTGGGACCGGTTGCTCGAAGCAGGCAGATCGTCTGCATCCATGATGCCAATGTCGCCAATATGCCGGCGAGCTACAGCCTCGCCTTTCGCGCCGTTTACGGAACGCTCATTCCCCTGCTGGTCCGACGCGCCGCCGCGATCACCACCGTCTCGCATTTCTCGGCGGGAGAGCTTGCCCGCCATTTGCCGATCGCCCGCGAAGACATCGTCGTTCTGCCCAACGGCCATGAACACGTCTTTCGCTGGAATGCGTCCCGCTCCTCGATTCGCGCCAAGCATCGCTTGGAACGGCCTTACGTCTTCATTATCGGCAGCCGCGCCCGCCATAAGAACGTCGCCATGGTGCTCGGTCTCGCCAAGGCCCTGGATGAACGCGGCATCGACATTGTCGTCACCGGGGGCCAATCCAGCATTTTTGCCGCGGAAGAACACGGGACGCCCGCCCCGAACGTGCGCTTCATGGGCTTTGTCGACGATGACGACCTGGCAGCCCTGCTGCAAGGCGCGTTGTGCCTGCTGTTTCCTTCCCTCACCGAAGGCTTCGGCCTGCCGATCATCGAGGCGATGGCACTTGGCTGTCCCGTGATCTCGTCCGATCAGGCCAGCATGCCGGAAGTATGCGGCGATGCGGCGATGCTGGCCCCACCCGACCAGCCTACCATCTGGCTCCGCCATATCGAGAGCCTGGCCGCATCGGACGCATTGCGCGACACCTTCGCCGAACGAGGGCGCAAGCGTGTCGGAGCCTATTCATGGCGGAAATCGGCCCAAGGCTATCTCGACATCATTCGCGAGAGGCACGCCGGAAATGCATGACGCGTTCTTGGAAGTCATGCCTTCATCGTAACCTGTTTTCAGCCCCTGATTTGAGCTTGGCGCGTCGCGAACCGACATGAGCCAAACCTTCCGCCATTATTGCCAATAGTATTGCGAGCCAAGCATTGCGACTTGCCTTCCCTAACTCTATAAGCCCGATATTCGATCTGAATTCTGCATTGCCTGGGCGGAACAGGCCGCGTGGCAGCGCCTTGTCTCCTGGCTTTCCAATGTCGCCCTGTTCATGGATTTTGTTGAAGGTTCGAGGCCGCTGACATGCTTTATCTCAGGCCGCTGAATGATCAGCCCACGAGTTTCGGCTTGCGCGACATTCTTGTCGAGATCATGCGCTATGCCCGCGGCCTGGTGCTGTGGTTCATCCTCTGCGTCGTCGCCGCGATCATCTATATCGTCAGCACACCGCCGGAATATTATGCGGCCTCCTTCGTAATTCTGGAGCCCAGAAGTTCGTTCTCGAGTTCCCAGGGGGTAGACCCTGGCCTTCTGCAGACCAATCTCGATAATTCGCAGATCGAGAGTCAGATTCAGATCGTGAAGTCGGAGCGGGTTCTGCGTTTGGTGTTCCAGACGCTGAATCTGCAGAACGATCCCGAATTCGTTGGCCCGCTGCCCTCGCAGAATGTGACGCCGGACCTGGTCAAACGCCATGACGCAGCCGCTTTCACCACCTTCAGCGACCGCGTCTCGGTACGCCGAATCGGGCAATCCCTGGTGCTGGAGATCGGCTATCGCTCGAAATCCGCTACCAAGGCCGCCTCGATTGCCAACTCGGTCACCGCCGCCTTCATCCGCGACCAGATCGATGCCAGATCGCTGTCCATGCAGCGCAACAACGAATGGCTGCAAGGGCGTATCGACGAAATCAAGGGGCAGCAGCTGGCCATTGAGGACGCGGTACGCAGGGGTGTCCTGCCTGACCGCCAGTTCTCCGCCTCCGACGCCCGCATCATCAGTTCCGCGACGGAGCCGCTTTCGAAAAGCTATCCGCAAACGAAACTGATTCTGCTGCTGGCTGCTTCCTTCTCCCTGCTGACTGGCCTTGGTGCGGTCAGTATTTTTCACACGCTCAACCGCACGCTGCGCGCCAAGCGGCATGTGCAGCGTGAGCTCGGTCTCAATTGCATCGGCATCATCCCCTTTGCGACCGACGATCGCGGCTCCGGCCTGCCACACAACCTCGCTGATCTCCGCCGGGATCTGGTCAAGCTGCCGAAAACGCTGATGGAAGCGATCAAATCGCTACGGCTGTTCAAGCGGCGCCAAGCCAAGTCGGGCGAGAGCTACTTCGCCTACAGCACCTCTCAAGCGGGCATGCTCTCGCCCTTCGCCGAAAGCCTGAGGGCCGTGCGCACGGCAATCATGGGCAAGGAACAGAATTCCGGCGCGCGCGTCATCGGCATCGCATCGTGCCTGCCCCATGAAGGCAAGTCCACCATCGCCGCCAATCTGGCCCATCTGTTTGCCGCGAGTGGCCACCACACCATGTTGATCGACTGCGACCTGCGCGACGACGCGCTAAGCCGTCACTACGCCCCGGACGCCCGTTACGGCCTGAGCGAGGTCCTGCAACAGCGCGGCAAGCAGATCACCGCTTCCGCGATCAATCTGGCTCCTCGTCTCGATTTCATTCCTGCGAACAGGGCTGGGAGTTCGGCCGATATCGATCTCTTCATCGGTTCGTCCACCATGCAAGAACAATTCAACGCGCTGAACGCCTATGATTGCGTCATCGTCGATCTGCCAGCGATGAGCCTGTCCTCCGATGTCAAGGCAGTGGCACCACTCCTCGATACGATGATCTTTGTCATCGAAGCAGGCCGAACCACCAGTGACGATGTGACCGAGGCGCTCGATACCTTGCAGCAAGCCAATGGCAAGGTCATGGGTGCAGTGCTCAACAAAGTACCCCGGCGTGACTGGCCGGTACTTCTGCGCCGCCCTCGCCACTAAGCCGGCACGCATCGCTTATCGGCGCCCCCCCCTTCAATATAGCACCTTCCGCAGAACCCGGCCGCGTGCCTCGGTGCCTCCTTCGATTCGGGCCGAATTACCCCTTGGAGGGAATCCGTGCCCGCTCCGACGAGGTCGGTGAAGACTGTGCCGACCTCCGGGCAAAGCCCGCGGATGCCGTCGGTAGTGCCGTTTGGCCACGTAACGAGGCCAATTGGCATTCCGTCTACCCAACGTTCTCTCTCGTCCAATTTAGGGTACCGCCTTTGAGTTAGATAGTACCTAAATCGGTTCCGGCTTCCGCTTGCTTCCTATCAACATTGCTAGATTGAATTAGAGCAGGCCTTGCAACATTCTGCAGGGGCTCATGATGGCATTGCAGTGCTCTAGACCAAGGAAATACCAGACTGAATCGTCGAGGTGGCGGCAATTCACAAGTCTTTCCTTCGCGGAACATCCTACTCTTGCCAGGCATGACCAACGGACATCGGTCGAATTCATGATCCAGGGGACAGATTGTTCATTCTGTCACGCGCAAGAGTAGCTGTTTGTCTCTTGACCAGAATTCAGTCTTACCTTGTCCGTTTAACGTTATGTGAAGTGTTTGAATTGAATCCTGCAGATATATCCTCCTCGATGCCCTTGAGGCAGCTTGGTCAATCATATGGCACCACCATGGTAGTAAACAGTCCATCAGGACAAATCGCTCTCGTCAATCCCAGGACATTACAGAGAGACTGCATCGGCCGTGTCCTGGAAGTAGAGTTTCCTGATCGAAAAATCTTGCCATTCGCTCGACTGGAGGAATGGAATGCTGCTGCCGATGTGCATGAGGATGTTTCGCTCGTCATCATCTGTGAAGGCGAGGATCCGAGTGATTTGACCTCTCTGGCCGCGGCGGCCGCACATACCCCCTCCGCAGCGGTCATCATCCTGTCGGACTCCGAGGATCCAGCCAGCATTTTCAGAGCTCTCGACCTCGGCGTGAAAGGCTATATTCCCAGCACGCTCGGCGCCGAGGTGGCAATCGAGGCGACGCGGCTCGTCATTGCCGGGGGTGTCTTTGTGCCTGCTGCCAGTTTGATCCGGGCCACGGCCGAGCCTTCCCTTGGCCGCCAGGAGCAGACTGACCGACACTATCCGCGCATTTCTCCCCGACAATTGTCGATCATCGCGGCCGTCAGCCGCGGCAAGTCCAATGCCGCCATTGCGACGGAACTCAACCTGCGCGAGAGCACGGTGAAGGTCCATATTCGCAACATCATGAAGAAACTGAAGGTGAAAAGCCGGACGGCAATTGCCCATAAGTCCCGCGACATCCTGCGCGCCGAGGGCTATGAGCTTCATAGCGCCTCGGATATGCAGCGCCTCACATTGGATATCGCCAGGACCTCCTGACAAGAAGGTACTTGCCCCCTTTCATTCCCGGCTGTCTTACAGGTGGCTTCGTTCGCCGAGCCCGGCGATCACGCCGGCTTTACCGGCGGCTTGCCGGCTCCGTTCTGCCCGACAGGAAGGAACAGTCCCTCCTTTTGCCCCTGCCAAACCAGCACCCGGTTTCGTCCCTGCTGCTTGGCCCGGTACAGCAATTTATCGGCCCAGCCCAGCAAGGCAGAAGGCTTATCCGTCTGCGATATGAAAGCCACCACCCCGCCGCAGCTGATGGTCACCGCCTCGGCGGTGCGTGAACGGGCGTGCGGTAGATTAAGGTCGAGCACGGCCAACCTCAATCTCTCCAGCAGCGGCTCCAGCTCGTACAGGCCCGGCAACAGCAGGACGAATTCCTCGCCGCCATAACGAGCTGAAACATCGTAGGGGCGCCCGGCCCCAAGTGTGAGGGCCTGGGCGACTTGCCGCAGGGCCTCGTCGCCAGCGCCATGACCGTAATGGTCGTTGTATTCCTTGAAGTGGTCGACATCGATCATGGCGACGCTAAGCGGATCGCCGGAGCGAATGGCATGCCGCCAGGCCAGATCGAATGCCTTGTCGAAATAGCGCCGGTTCGCGATTCCTGTCAGGCCATCCCTTTCGGACAGGCGCTCCAGCTCATTGCGTTGCGCCACCAATTTGAGATGGTTGCGCACGCGCGCCCTCACGATCGCGGGGCTGATCGGCTTGAAGACATAGTCGGCAGCACCCAGCGACAGCCCACGCTCCTCGTCCTGTTCATCCGTGAGAGAGGTGATGAAGATCACGGCGATATTTGCAGTCTGGGGGTCGGAGCGAAGCCGACGCAGCACTTCGTAGCCGTCCATGCCCGGCATCGAGACATCGAGCAGAATTAAGTCGATGCTTCTTTCATCCCGTGCACGCTGGAGGGCAGTTTCCCCATCCTTCGCCAGGAGAATCCTGCATTCTCGTTGCAGCAGCTCAGCCAGCACGCTCCGATTGATCCGGTCATCGTCGACGATCAGCACCGTCTGCAGAAGAGCATCACTCACTCTGGAGATCTTTCAAACACCCGTTGATCCAAATCGGCGTTCAACTGCTGCAATAGGGTTGTTGCTTCGGCCAGCTCAAGTTCCTCGAAATGGCTCAGGATCGCTCTTGCTCTTTCGACTTCGACAGTTCCGGAGAGCTCGGCGATGATCTGATCCAATATGGCATAAGCGGCATAGTCGCCGCTTTGCAACAGGGGTTCGGTTGCCGCGATGAGTTCCAGAACCTTATGCAGATCGTCGCGTCCCGTCTCTCCCCTCTGCTCCACGGATATTACGGCAGGACGGTCGAGCTGACTAAGCAGCATTGCCAAGCCGTCACGAAACGGGGGTAAGAGAACCTGGAGTTCGTCGAGGTCACCGCGACGGGAAATCTCCTCGATGTCGGCTGCGGCCGCACATAAATCATGAGCGTCCAGATAAGAGGCCGCGCCTCTGACGGCGTGGGCGAGCGCCGCGATGGCTCCGGCGTCCCGCCGCGACATGTATTGATCAAGCTGTGCGGGTGCTTGTCTGAAGTCGCGAACGAAACCCTGAAGGAGGCGTTGCAACCGCTCACGGCTACCACCGAGACGTTTCTGGGCTGCGGATAGATCCACACCACTCAACCCAGCGAAAACGTCCTCTATATCGCCCCCCTCCGCAATCCTGGTCGGCGTCCCCTCGTCAACCCCTTGCGCTATGGATGCGGGTGAGAGCAATTCCATCAACGTTTGATACAGGGCGATCTCATCGATCGGCTTGGTCAAATGCGCGTTCATGCCCGCCGCAAGGCTGGCCTCGCGATCCTTGGTAAGGGCCTGTGCCGTGAGCGCAATCAGGGGCAGCGACGCCCAGCGCTCTTGCGCGCGTATCCTGCGCGTCGCGGTCAGGCCGTCCATCTCCGGCATGTGGACATCCATCAAGACGGCGTCGTAGGTGGCTGTTTCCAGCTTGGCCAGGGCATCGCTGCCATTCACTGCCGTGTCCACCTGCATACCTGCCAACTGCAGGAAATCGCCAACGACTTCCCGATTTAAAGCATTGTCATCAACCACCAGAATGTGCCGGCCGGAGAGTGTTGCCAAGATCTCGTCCTGGGCCTGGGGGAGCGCGATCTCGGGCGTTCCCCCGCTCGTTGCGGCAGAGGCCGTGCTTGCCGCGTCATGAAAGACCCCGACGATGGTGTTGAACATCACCGACACGGTGACTGGCTTGATGAGCACGCCATGCAGACCGAGCTGCTCCGCACGCCGGAGCACTTCCTCGCGGCCGTAGGCCGTCACCATCAGCACGGCCGGCGTGCTCTTCAGCTTCGCATCCGTTCTGATCCGCCCAGCGGTTTCCAGGCCGTCCATTCCGGGCATGCGCCAGTCCATCAGAACGACTTCGAAGGGCCGCTCCTGCTCGCAGGCCTGATTCAGTGCCACCAGCGCAGCCTTGCCGGAACCGACGGCATGGCTCTCCATACCGAAATCCCGCACCATCCCCGCCAATGTCTCACGCGCGCTGGCATTGTCATCGACGATCAGGACCCTTTTTCCCTTCAACTCCCCGCTGCGCAGAGCTCCATCATGCGAAGCGGAGCGCTGGGGTGACCTGAGTTCGACGGTGAAATAGAAGGTGCTGCCCTTGCCCAGCGTGCTCGAAACCCAGATCTGCCCATTCATGCCCTCGACGAGTCGTTTGCAGATGGCCAGACCGAGGCCTGTGCCGCCATATTTGCGCGAGACATGCTTCTCGGCCTGGGCGAAGGCTTGGAACAGGCCGGCGACCTGATCGGCATCGAGGCCGATCCCCGTATCCTGCACGGCGAACTGCAGCCGGACGGCATTGGAAACTCCGACCTGCTTGGCGTCGACCGACACCACGATCTCGCCCTTATGGGTGAACTTGACGGCATTATTCACCAGATTGATCAGCACCTGTCCGAGGCGGAGCGAGTCGCCGACGAGGCGCGAGGGCACATGCGGCGCCACGGCATAGATGATCTCGATACCCTTCTCCTCGGCCTTCATGGCCGTCACGGCGGAGACCGATTCCAGGACCGCCTCCAACCTGAATTCGCTTTCCTCCATTTCCAGCTTGCCGGCCTCGATCTTGGAATAGTCGAGAATGTCATTGAGGATGGAGGTCAGCGTCTGTGCCGATGCACTGATCTTGTCGAGATAATTGCGCTGCCTGGGATTTCGCTCCGCCTGAAGCGCCAGCCGGGTCATGCCGAGTACCGTGTTCATCGGCGTGCGGATCTCATGACTCATCACGGCCAGGAATTCGCCCTTGGCCGCTTGCGCGGCTTCCGCGGCCTTGCGCGCCTGGATCAGGGCCTGGGCCGTACGCCTTTCCTCGGTGACATCCTGGTTGATGCCCAGAGCGCGCAAGACCGACCCATTCTCGGCACGAAAAACTTCGGCCTGACCTCGAATGTGCCGGATAGCGCCATCGGGATGCACAATTCTGAATTCGCTTTCGAATGTCCCCGTCTTGCCGATGGCTTCCTGCCATTGCTTCAGCACGCGGTCGACGTCGTCGGGATGAAGCAAGGAAAGCCAGCGCTCGAGGCTGCCGTCGAAAGCATCGTGCTCCAAACCGTAGAGGGTATACATCTGCTCGTCCCAGATATATTTCTGCTCCCGAGCATTCATGTCCCATATGCCGACGCCACCGACTTTGATCGCAAGCTCCATGCGCTCCTTGAGGGCGACGATGAGATCCTCCGCTTGTTTGCGGGCGGTGATGTCCTGCATGACACCATCCCAGATCACCGTCCCATCGCCCTGATAGCGGGGAGCGGAGCGGCAATGGAGCCAGAGAATGCGGCCATCGCGCATGCGGGATCTGAACTGGCAATCGAATACGCTGCCACGCGAGAGCGAATCTTCGAGCATCGCGTTGTAGCCGGGCAAATCGTCTTCATGGATCGTCTGAATGAAGGCTTCTCGCCGTTCCATGATCTCGCTGGCTGGTACGCCGGTCAGAGCCAGGATGCCGGCACTCACATAGGGCAACGACAATTTGCCGTCCGGCGTCTGCACCAGGCGATAGACAGCGCCATGGGGCAGGTTGTCGACAAGCGAGCTGAGTTGGGCTTCCAGTTCCTTGTTCTCGGTGATGTCACGCATGAGCCAGATTGCGTGATCTCCGACTTGGGCTGCAGCCACTTCGGCGAGGCGTAACGCCCCGTCCCTGCGAAAGAAACTATGCTGTCCAGTGCGATAGGTCCTATCCACCTGAGCGCCGGACGAACCCGAGGTGAGAGCGTCAAACAGATCGCCGCCAAAATGCCTGGACCATGCATCGGGCTTCGACAACTCTTCCCGCCCGTAGCCGGTGAGTTCCTCGGCTGCCCGGTTGACCAGGATGCCATCGTCCGTCACGAAAACCGCACCAATCGGCAGGTTTTCCATCATTTCGGACAACCACCGAACGCGCGCCGACAATTCCATTTCGACCTGCTTGCGCGCGGTGATGTCAGTATGGGTTCCGATGACGCGCAGGGGCGAACCATCCTCATCGCGCTCGATGGCTTTACCGCGATCGAGAATCATGCGCCAGGATCCGTCCTTGGCCCGCATGCGCAGCTCAATGACGAAATCCGGAGCCTCGCCGCGTATATGCCGTTCCACCGCCTCCCAACCCGCCTGCAGGTCGTCCGGATGGATGCGATCGACGAACTCTTGGAGTGTCGGCCCAATCTCGTTCTCGGCATGCCCCAGCATCGCCTTCCACTGCCGGGAGTAGAAGACATGCCCGGTGCGCAGGTCCCAGTCCCACAATCCATCGCCCGCGCCATTGAGCGCAAATTCCCAACGCGCCTCGCTGTGACGCAAGGCTGCCTCCGTGGCGCGGATCTCCGTCACGTCGCGTGAAACGCCGATCAGGCCGATCACGTCGCCATTTTCATCGCGCCTTGGAACCTTGGTGACGAAGAAATAGCGCCTGGTGCCATTGACGATGAAGGTCTCCTCCATGGTCACGGCTTTGCCGCCCGCCATGATCTCCCGATCCGTCCGCAGGATTCGGGCCGCATTTTCCGGATCGACCACTGCCGTTAGATCCCGATCCAGAATCTCGGGCGCGGGCCGGCCCAGGAACCGGGCCGTCGCCTGATTGAGCATTACGAAGCGGCCGTCGAGGTCCTTCAGAAAAATGGCATCCGTGGTGCCATCGAAAACCGTCTGCAGCAAATTGGTGGTCTTGCGCAGTTCGGCCGTGCGCTCGGCGACCCTGATCTCGAGCCCGGCGTTGAGCCGGCGAATGGCATTCTCGGCCTCCACGCGCTCGCTGATGTTGCGCACGGTCGCAAAGAACGTCTTCCTGGCCTGATAGAGATGACAGGAGAGGCGGACCTCGACCGGAAAGATCGAGCCATCCTTGCGGCGATGCTTGGCGTAGAGCGTCTTCGTAACGCCGGGTTCGGCCGCCGCCCACACCTGCTTGGCCCATTCCAGGTCGAAATCCTCGACGATGTCGGGCACCGACATCTGCAGGAGTTCTTCCCTTGTGAAACCGGTGCTGAGGGTCACGTGATGGTTGACGTCCAGGAATCTGCCCTGATCGTCATGGACGAAGAAATCGTCGGCCACATGTTCCAGGAGCAAGCTGAAACGATTGTCGCCAAGTCGTTTTTCGGTTTCGATCCGTTTGCCGTCGCGCTGCACGTCGCTGCCACTCAGGAACAGCAGCCTCACATCATGCTCGATCTCGTTCCGAAAACGGATGACCAAGCTCTGGTAGGCAGGCGAGAACTCGGCCCCACCCTCCTTTTGAACCATCAGCACGCCGAAGATTTCACCCTTCGATCCATAGATCGGCGTCCCGAGGAGGACCTGCCCCGCCGCGGTGTCGATAGTGATGCCTGCTTGCCGATCTCCCTCGCCGGCGATGCTGAGCGCTTGTTTGCCGGCATCGCGTATAACCGCCTCGCTGAAGTGCTGCAGGGTGGTCTGGCCTGGCATTGGGCCGGGACGATAGGCATTGACCGCCCCTTGGCTGACGACGACGATCTCACCGTCTTGGCCGGCCCCTCGCGTGACAAGTGCGACTGCATTCTCCAAAAGCCCTGCCAAGGTATCGGCCGCAGCGGCCCATCCATCGAGCACAGCGGCGGGAATGACGGGCTTGATGTTGCCCGCGCCATCCTCTTGCTGACCGCTACTTCGCACATTCGAAGACATGCCTGCTTCCCTCTGAAACGCACGGCGTAGAGAAAGCTGCCCATCACGCGGGAACGGTATCATTGCCAAGCGATCATGACACCGTGCCATCGTCACCTAGAGCAAAGCGCGTTCAAGCCTGAACGCGCTTTGCTCTAGCTTCTTGTCTGGAAAGGGCCCTTGCGATTCTAGGCCACTCCTTCAAATCGCAAAAACACTTTAGCTTCCCAAAGCCCTGAGCCAGCGCTCGAACGAGGGCAGGCCATCCGCATCCTGAGCACTGTCTTTCACCAGACGGCTCGGCGCGGGGGCGCTGCGCGCCTGCCGTGGACTGTAGCCGAACTCCCGGCTGAAAGCGCGGCTGAAATCAGCCGCCGATGCGAAGCCGAAACTCTCGGCAATATCGGCGATCAAGCGGCGGTCCGAGGGATCGCTGAGCGCGGCGTGAGCGGCGAGCAGCCGTTGTTTCTGGATGTAGTGAACCACACCGCCGCTCGGCTCGAACAACTGGTAGAGATGAGTCCGCGATATGCCGAGTTCCCGGCATAACAGGTCGGGCGTAATGGCGGTTGTTTGTAGATTATTGCGGATGAAGCGCCGGGCACGTTCCATGGGCGCCACCGTTCCGTGCTTGCTGGCCGCCACCACCCGCTCTTCGGTGGACGCCACACAGGCCAGGACCATATCCCTGGTGGCATTGACCACACCGGGTAGATCATCCTTGCTGAACTCGCTCAGCCGTGCCTCCACGGTGTCGACGTGGCTGACCAGCAGGCCGGCAAGGTTACGCGACAGAATCCGATTGTTGTCGGCATCGAGAATCGCAGTCGAATCGGCAAAGAGATCGCGCGGCAAATAAAGCGTCAGGCTCTGCGATTCGAGCATTCTGCCGCGGAAAGCGTGGCCGAGAGAGCGGATCTCGACCGTTCCCGGCTGGCTCTCGACGACACGTCCGCCAACCTCTGTCCATGCCTTTCCCTCGCGCCTGAGAATGACCACCCAATGATCGATGAGACTGGAGCGAAGCTTAGCGGCGGAACGATGATAACTGTGGGCAGACGCCTTCTGCTGCACGACCAGCATGCCGCCGAGATTCCACGCGATCTGACGCGCTGCAAATCCTTGCTCCGCCGTCACGCCATCGGGAAGCGTCAGATCGGCAAGCGGCGCATTGAGCGCTTGCCAGGCCTCGAACTGCTCGCGCGGCGGGAATGTTTCTGTCGAAAAAACCAGAGGCGCCAGAGCTGGAGGTGGAGGTGGATTGTCGTTTTGCTGAGAACCGGATTGTCGCGACCAACGGCGGCGCTCCTTGCCAGGGCGCTGGGCCGGGGCACCGGAGACCGGCTTCTGATCGTTGCGGGACGCGCCATCGTCCATTCTGTTTTCCTCGCTTTCGCGGCAGGCTCACGCAAATCGGGAGCTCATATATCTTGCCGACGGCACCTCGAGGTGGCGACCGCACCTGTTATTATGAACAACAAAGGAAATCTTCAAAAGAGACTTTTCAACGCGTCCAGCCCCTCCTCCTTTACCTTATGCACAAGTGGATTGCCGATTCGTGCCTGTTGCGCAAACCAACGTGTCGCACGGTAAGGTTGCGCCATGCCCAAGGGGATATTTCATAAAATCATACCGTTCAACGGATATATCGTAGAGGTTATTACCAATTATACAGAGGCATATCTCCATCGCAAATTCCGCCCTTCGCCGCCGTCCCCTCACGCGTGCGTACTCAGGCAGTAACAATATATACGGCAAAAGAGCTCAAATCCCCGCCCCTGGCACAGCTCCCGCGAGGGCAAGGCGTATGAGGCCATACGCCCTTGGAGACATTTAGCTACCACGTCCGGACCAGATTGCCTCGGAATTTGTACTCATTGCTATGTCTGCGGACTCCAAGCTAACGACCAAATCATCGATCTCGCATAACTTGCCCCTTAGTCAGCATAGTACCAACACGTTGCGGATTGATCATGAACATCGCCTTCCCAGACGCTTCCACCATCCTCGACAGGCGGCGGCCCTTGCAGTACCAGCGCGACAGACGGGCCTTCGACGAGGTCAGCGATGAGGCCTCGCCCGTCCGCAAGGACAAGGACAGCGTGGCAGAAAAAGCCACGATCAGCATCATCAACGACAACACCTTCACGCGTGACTGCCTGAGCCGTTGCCTTGGTGACGCTGTCAGCGAGTTCGAAATCCGCGCTTATGAAAGCATCCGGGAATGGCAGGATGCGGCAACGAAGTCCGCCATGCCAATCATTCTCCTGTGCGCAACCGGGCGCCAGGCGACCGAAACCGCCCTCCACCAGGGTTTGGATGCCATTCTGCAGACGACGGCCGACGCGAGGGTCATCGTAATCTCCGACGTCGAGGACCCTGCCGGCATGGTCGCCGCGCTGGAGCGCGGCGCCAAGGGTTATGTGCCGATGAGCCTGGATCTCGACGTGACCATCGGTGCCGTCAATCTGGTGAATGTCGGCGGCACGTTCATTCCTGCCAGCAGCCTGCTTTCCGTGCGCGGCGCCAGTTCGCCTGCCGCCGAAGTCAAGCCGCAGAGGCGCGCTTCCGCCTTGCTGACTGAACGGCAGTTGACCGTGCTTGAAAATCTTCGCAAGGGTGATCCGAACAAGGTCATCGCTCACAAGCTCAACATGAGCGAATGCACCGTGAAGGTCCACGTGCGGAACATGATGAAGAAGATTCAGGCTCGCAACAGAACCGAACTCGTCTGCATGACCAGCGAACTCTTTCAGTCATAATAGCACACCAAAAGGCTGTTGAAACCAAATGACCACCGGTGCGAGAAGTATCGAATAGCCTGACAAACGTTGCTCCGACCTCGGATTCTGATGCGTCCAATATCGACCCCGATGAAATCTTAACAAGACCACTGGAGTGCTGTAGCATCGTTGGCGATCTCAATTGCGATGTCTGCTTCGCCGAGGCGCGCCAATGATCGTCAGGCACGACAAGGATACATTGGAAAGAAGCATGCCACTTACGCGTGACAGAGGCATTCAGCTCCTCGGCCGTTCGGTTCAGGAGAGCGACAAGGCAGTTGCGGTCCTCAACGCCCGGCGCGAAATAGTCTGGATCAACCCCAGCTTCACCAAGATGCTCGGATATCAGTCCGAGGACGTGATCGGTCGCCCGCTCGTTTCGGTGCTCATCAGCAAGACCACCCCTTCGGCGGCCCGCCTCAGCCTCGAGCGTCTCGTCAACGCCAAGCGCGGCGGCCTGGAAGAGATCAATGGCCGCGACAAATTCGGCAATGAAATCACGCTGCTGATCTATACCGATCATATTCGTGACATTGACGAGAACGTCACCGAGACGATTGTCACCATCCATAGCAATACCCCTGCGCGAATGATCCAGACGCTCCAGAACAATGTGCTGGAGGAGTTGGTATCCGGCGCCTCGCTGGAGAGCGTATCGGAATTCATCTGCAAGAAGGCGGAGTTCATCACGCGAGACGTCATCTCGACGATTCTGAGGGTAGACCAGAACGGCCTGCTCCACCCCCTCGCCGCCCCAAGCCTGCCGCAATATTATTCGGACGCCTTGGATGGGATCGCGATCGGTCCCAGCGTCGGCTCCTGCGGGACGGCAGCCTATTTCGGTGAGCCCGTGCTCGTCGACGATATCGAGACCAATCCGCTTTGGACTCCCTACAAGGGGCTGGCCTTGCCGCTGGGTCTGCGGGCCTGCTGGTCCGTCCCCATCAAGCTGCGGGATGGCCGGGTTGCCGGCACCTTCGCCTTCTATTTCCGCGAAAAACGCGGCCCCAGCTATCTGCATGAGGAAATCGTCACAGCCTGCGTTCATCTGTGCGCCCTGGCGATCGAGCAGCACGAGGCCAAGGAGCATATCAACCGGCTTGCCTATTTCGATATGCTGACCGGCCTGCCCAATCGCCGCCAGATTTATCAAAAGGCCGGCCAGGCGATCGTGGAAGCCAGTGAGAAGCAAGGCACGATGGCGCTGCTGCGCCTCGACGTCAAACGCTTCAAGGACATCAACGATACATTCGGCCATTCCACAGCCGATCAGATCCTCGGCCAGGTCGCCACCCGCTTGCAGAACCAGCTTCGACCCACCGACATTGTCGGGCGCTTCGGCGGCGATGTCTTCGTGATCATGCTGCCGGAGGCCGACAGTGCCTATGCCAGCATGGTTGCCAGAAAGCTGGTGGACGCCGTCGCCAAACCTTTTGCGATCGCGGATCTGTTGCTGCCGATCTCGATCAGCATCGGCATCAGCCTTTATCCAGATAATGGCACCGATGTCGAAACCCTGTTGAAACGGGCCGATTCCGCCGCCTGCAAAGCCAAGGCAGCCGGACAGGAAGCCGTTTGCCTGTATGAACATGAGGTTGTCGACGGCGCGCAGGAGCGGGTGATCTTGGGCGCAGCCCTGCGTGAAGCCGTCTCGCAGGGGCAGTTGCGATTACTCTATCAGCCGCAAGTCAACCTCGCGGACGGTACCCTGCACGGTGTCGAGGCCCTCATCCGTTGGGCTCATCCCGTTTTGGGCGATATTTCCACCAGCCGCTTCATCATGATCGCCGAGCAGATCGGCCTGATCGATGAAATCGGCATCTGGGCGCTCAGCGAGGCCTGCCGCCAGATGGCCGTCTGGCGAGCGGCTGGCAAGCACATTCCGGCGATTTCAGTGAATCTTTCACCCCTGCATTTCCGTAACCGCAATCTGCCCGATGTCGTGGCTCATCTGCTGCGCCAATACGACATTCCCAAGCACACCTTGATGCTGGAGATCACCGAAGGCGTGATGATGGACGATCATCCGACCACCCTAGCCACCATCGCCGCCATCCAGGCTCTCGGCGTCGGACTGTCCATGGATGATTTCGGCACCGGCTATTCGAGCTTGAGCCGCCTGACCCATGTTCCTTTCTCGGAGCTGAAGATCGATCGCAGCTTCATCGAGGGGATGGTAACCGACCCCAGCGCGCTTGCCGTGGTGACGGCAATCAACAGCATCGGTCAGAGCCTCAACATCGCGGTCGTCGCGGAAGGCGTGGAAACCGAAACGCAGCAACAAATGCTGCGGGAACTGGGTTGCGAGATCGTGCAGGGATATCTGCTGAGCCGCCCCTTGAATGCAGCCGATCTCGAACTTTGGCTACGGGAGAGGCAAGATGGTAACCGCTCGCCTGCTTCTCGAAAGATGAAGGCAGAGATTTTGACTGCCTGACCCATCTCCGCTCCGGGAGGTGGAATTTCAAGTCGACGAAAAGCCAGCAGCGCACTCGGGCATCCAGATGGGATCGCCGCCGCCCGGTCATGTGCAACTTCCGCCCCCAATCATCGCGAGAGCGTTTTGCGATTTGACGGAGTCACTTAGAATCGCAAAGACGCGTCGAAACAAGGACTTAGAGCAAACAAGCGTTCAGTCATGAAAGCGTTTTGCTCCAGAGCACCGGACCTGATGTTGGAATTGGGCTTGGCGCCGTAGGGCCCCGTGCTCATAGTTCCATTACAACCGGCAACCTGCCCGCTAAAACAAAACCGCCCCAATACCAGGTGGTATCGGGGCGGTGGATCGGCGCCGACGGCTAGGTGTAGCGTCTCAGAACAGCTCATTGGTCAGGAAAGCGATCTCGGTGCGGTTCCGCGCCTTGATCTTGCGCATAATGTTACGGACATGCACCTTGACGGTGCATTCGCCCATATTGAGCTTGTAGGCGATGAGCTTGTTCGACTCGCCCTGCCGCAAGCGGTCGATCACCTCGAGCTGCCTCTGCGTAAAGACAGTCTGCCGGGACCTGCCGTTGGTTTCACCTTCCTCGATCGCCTGGGCGCCTTGAGAACGCGACGAAAGCAGGCCACTGGCTGGCACAAAAGTGCCGCCGGCACGCACTAGGCGAATAGCGGCAATCGCGACGTCGAGATTGGAGCTCATGGCGATGTAGCCTCTTGCCCCCCGTTCCAAAGCTGCAACGATCTCCGCCGGCTCCTCATTATCGGAGACGAGGATAACCCTCGCGTCCGGCGCCGCCTGGATAACAAGATCCAAATCGCGTCGTATCGCGGTTTCCGTCGCCTTCCGCCCTGTCGCACACAAAAGCACGATAGGCATCGTCGTAGTCGGCCCAGCGGCCTCCCAATCGGCGATACGCGAATAGCCCTCCGCAACGAAATTTCCTTCACTCGCAGCAAGACAACGCATCAGGCAGCTGCGCGAAAGAGCATTCTCATCGACGATGACGATCCGTGTCTGCAAATCCTGGTCGAGCTTGCCAGAAGTGGGGTCATCTTGAGGACTGTCATCCATACGGCGCTCCCGCTTAAGCTCAACGACAGAGGAAGATGACTTCAGCGGCAGCACTGAACCTACCGCAAATGGCATCAAAGCTTGGCTACTCGCGGAATAATCAGTCACAGTCTCAATCTCCAAACAAGTCGTCCGACAAATACCACACGCGTGCTTGGGACAGCAGCTCCGTGGCAGTCAAAATTCTGGCAACCAACATGCTCAATTCCGAGCATTTTTATTCTATGCTTGGGTTATAATAACCATATACCGCATCTCAATGCAGCAACAGCCAAGCATAATTTATCAAGCTACTTTACTACTACGTATCAGCCTCTTTGTAAACTCCATAAGAATATGAAGTAGCACATGGAGTTTTGTATGATGCGTTACGTTAGACCCCAGCCCCCGTGACACCGACGTGATACTTTTAGGCGGTCAATCGGTCCAAAGTACGGCGCCGACGTATTAGCTCGCTTTATGCCGTTGGGGAAGCACTGTGTTACCTATCGAACGGATGAAGCTGCACGCATCGGTCACAAAAGATTCTTACTTATCCGAGGCATATGAACTCCTACCGGAACAACCTGAAGTTACAGGCCGGCCTCACCAATTCTCGAGAAACACCCTTTCATTTCAACAGTTTAGAAAGAACATCGCGTGAAAGCGCTGCGACAGCTTCCCTTCTTTGCTCGTTTAATTGCACACATTGGCCGGAGATCTTTGGAAGAAGCTTGCCCTCCATCCCAGCCGTCGGCGAGCTTGACATCGACAAAGAAGATGCTCTCGAATCGGAATATGCCGCTTCGTGGCGATTTCGTGACTTCCGAACACTGATGGCGAATCACATTCGCGCGTCGATCGTGAACCCTGCAACCCGCGGTGAAGCTCTCTCATTGAGTCGCCTCCATCGAAGGCGACTTGGCGAATACCACCCTGACGCCATCATCGGGCGAAGCGATGAGCTTACTGAGATCGGAACTTCCGCCAGCAACATATCGGTCGAGAAAAGCGCCGGCATAGATGTTCACCGCCTCGATCGTGCGTCTGCTGCTTGGCAACAGGGAGGCCATCCGCGCCAGGAGCGATCGTTGGGAGATATCAACGAAGCTCTGATGCCGGCTCCCGACCATGACTAGGAAATATCCGCCATATCGGTCCATATTGACCAGAACCTGCTTGTAATCTCCGTCCGTCAATCTGGACGTCAGGCGATGTACTGTGTCGTTCGAATTGAGGTCGGCCGTCGTCGGCAGCTCGCTATCGTCGCTGATCTCAAGAAATGGGCGTTTCAAGCCAAGCCTGCCGACATCTCCGAACAACCAGCCATCGAGGTTGATGGCAGCCTTGAAACGCGGGTCCTGCCTGCTGGTTTCGGCGGCAACCGCACCACCAAATGAATAACCCACGATTCCGACCCGCTCGAAATCGAGCCTCTTCAGCACTGAGGCGACATCGCGATCGTCAGCGCAGGGAACGGCTGCCCGTAGGAGATCGAAGACAGCGATATTGTCCTTGGCAAACTCGCCTGCCTTGAGGTCGACGGCCGCCCGGGTACGCGCGAACGCCGCCTCGCCCGAGAAGTCGACGAACTCCCTGTAGGCATCGGGACCTTTCTGATCGATTCCGATCACCACATAGCCGCGCTGAACCAGGGCATCGATCTGGTTCATATGGCCTTCGACGCTGCCGCCCCATCCGGCATTGAAGAATATGACGGGCGACCGAGCCAAGGCGCCGATGCCATCCGCCTGCTTGGTATACCAGGCTTTGACCGCAAGGCGCCCAGCGACATCGCGAGGCAGCGTGGCGGAATTGTCACCGCACAGCCCTGATAGCGGCACAGCCGTAACTGCAACCTCGGGATCTCCAGCCCGCGCCAGGCCGGCGACACCGAGACCCGCCCCCAGCAATGCCGCTCCCAGGCAAAGCACCCCCACGAGCCCCTTTTTTTTGCTCGACCACATCGGCGATCGGATCTGAGAGGCTGACATGAAGATCCTCAATGGCCGGATTGCTGTTTAAGTGTTGCCCTGATGACGTCACCGATCATCCTGGAGGCATTACGGCGGATGAGTTCCTCATGGGTCGCGGCCACTGAAACCATAGTGACGCCCTTCGAGGTAAGGGAGCTCCAGCCCATGGTTCTGTCGAGGAAGTAGCCGAGCGGCATGTTCTCGTTGTGGAAGGTGAGGATTGGCATGGGCAAGGGCCTGCCGTCTTCATTCCGACCAGCTTCGGACACCCAATGACCTATCCGCGCATCCTCGTCCGGTCCCCCTCCGAACGACGTGCGGCCGAATACGGCCTGCAGGAAGAGACGGATGCGCCTGAGGGCATGTCGGCGCTGTTCCGCGCCGCCGAGAAGACAGCGGGCATAATAGAGCCCCGATTGAATTTGATAGGAGAATCGTCCCAGCCTCCCCTTCAGCCGTGACTGACGCTTCGAGTAACCGGGAGCCCAGGCATCGAGCGTCACGAACAGCTCGATTGCGTGTCCCCTCTCGATAAGACGGCGTGCGATCGCGACATTGAGCCGGGCCGCAGCACAAAAGCCGAGCAGGATGTAGGGCCCGTTCGGGCGCTCTTCCTCGATGATGCGCACGCAGTGCTCCACCATCTCCGCCTGGCTGATTTCCGCCTCTCCCTCGACGAAGGTCGGCAACGGGACCGAAATGAAGGGCTGTTCCTGCCCTAAATGATTGACCAACTCCTGAAAGATGAAGGTGTCGTGCAAGGCGAAGATGGGTGTGCTCGCGCCGTGCGGCTGCATGACCACCGCGGCCTTCGCCTCGGGGGCCACCGGTCCGCCCAGGAGTTTTGCCAACTCGCCGATAGTAGGATGGCTCTGCAGATCGTCAAAGGAAATGCGCTTGCCGAAGACTTTCTCAAGGCGTGAGAGCATCCGGAACGCCGAGAGAGAATGCCCACCGAGCGCGAAGAAATTGTCCTTCACGCTCAGGATCGGCACCTTGAGGATATTGACCCAGATCTCCGCAAGCTCGGCCTCCACCCGAACACGACTGTCGAGGGCTTCGGATGCACGCACGGATAGGGACTGCTGCGCAGGTGCGGGAAGCGGTGCCTGGCTGCCGACATCACCAACCGGTCGATCCAGATCGGCAACGAAGCCGCCAAGCAGGTCCTGCAGCTGCGCCAGATATCCTTCCACCGTCGCCTTGTTGTAGAGCGAGGTGTCGTATTCGCAGGATATGCGCCAGCCGTCGGGACGCTCGACGAAGAAAAAGTTCAGGTCGTAGAGCGCCCCCGGCGAGACGGACGGCATGTCGATCAGGCTGAGCTCCGGGCGTTCATCGGTGGAGATGAACGAGCGCTGGCAGATCAGATTGACGGAGAACAGCGGATTGCGGCCGGGCTCGCGCACAGGCTTGGCGATTGCGATGATGTCCTCGATCGGCATACGCTGATTGAGCAACGCCCCCTCGATGACGTCATGCATCTGGGCTAGCAATTGCCGGAAGCTCGGATTGCCTGTGATCCTGGCGCGCAACGGCACGGTATTGATGAAGGGACCGACGATGTCGTTGAGTTCGACGCGATCCCGCCCGGCGATCTGCGTACCGACCGTAATATCCTCACATCCGCTGCGGCGATGCAGGAGACACATCAGCGCCGCGGCTCCGACCATGAAGAAGGTGCAGCCTTCCGCCGTGGCCAGCGCCGACACAGCATCAGTCAAGGTACGGGGCAACTGACGCCCCAGGATGAAGGCCGGCGCGGTGCCAGTCCCCTCAAGCACCTTGTCTGCAGGAAGATCGAAGCGCTTGAACCCGGCCAATTGCGAAGTCCAGTAAACCCGTTCGTTCTTCAGCGCGTCCGCCTTCATCCATTCGCTCTGCCACACCGCAAAGTCGGCATATTGCAAAGGAAGGTCGGCCAGTTTCGGCGTCCGGGCGCGCAGCCGGGCCTGGTAGAATTCCATCATGTCACGCGCGATGATCCCCATCGACCAACCGTCGCTGGCGATGTGGTGAACAGTGACCAGGACGATGTGCTCTTCGGCCTCGACTTTGAGCAGGGTCGCGCGGAGATTGGGCACCTGCGTCAGGTCGAAAGGCTTGCGAGCCTCGATCTGGCTGATGCGGTCCCTTTCCTCATGGCGCCCCGCTTCCGGCAGCAATGTCAGGTCGATGACCGGGAGCTGGATCGGCGCCGCGGGATGAACGAGTTGCTCGGGCTCGCCATCGACGTCGCGATAGCTGGTGCGCAGGATCTCGTGACGGTCGATCACCGCGTTCAGCGCTTGCTGGAGCACACCGGCATCGAGCCGACCGCGCAGGCGCCACCGCACCGCAACGTTCAGCGCGGGGTCTTCCGGCGTGATCTGGTCCAGGATCCAGAAGCGGGCCTGGGCCAATGAACAGGGAAAGGCATAAAGGTCCGTATCGGCTTCTTGCGAGCCGATGCCGACATCGTTGTCTGTTTCAGAGCCAGCCATCGACTTCACCGTTCCGGAGATTGCAGGGCGCTGGCGGCGACTCGACGGCTGCTCCTGGCAACGCGAACGAGTTGCGGGAGCTCGGAAGGTTCCGTGACGGGTGCTACCCCAGCAAGCGTGGCCGCCGCCTTGGTGATGCTGCGTTGCTGCAGCAGGGTTTTGGCCGACAGGCTCAGCCCCGCCTGGTTTGCCCGTGCCACGATCTGGAAGATATGGATCGAGTCCGCACCGAGCGTGAGCAGGTCGTCCGCCACGCTGATCCTCGGCTGGCCGAGAACCTCGGCGCAGATTTCAGCCAGGACCGTCTCGGCCTGGTTTCCCGGCGCGACATAGGTGGCCGACAGCTCGTTGGCGGCCGACTCGCTCGGCTTGGGCAGGGAGCGGCGGTCGAGCTTGCCGCTCGAACCGCGCGGCATGGCGTCCAAGCGGACCCACTGGCCGGGTATCATATAGTCGGGCAGGTCCCGGCCGAGGGCATTGCGAAGAGCCTCTATGCTCGGCGCGGTGGAAGCGGGAGCTTCGTAATAGGCCACGAGCCTGGGATCACCCGGAATGTCCTCGCGCAGGATCACTGCATTGACGTCGAGGCCCGCCTTGGCGATCGCCGCCTCGATCTCGCCGAGCTCGATGCGGAAGCCACGCAGCTTCACCTGGTGATCATTGCGCCCAAGGAGCTGGAGACGGCCACCCGGCATGAGGCGGGCAAGATCACCCGTACGATAGAGCCGCGCACCGGGCGTGCCGGAAACACTGTCCGCAATGAACTTCTCGGCCGTCAGATCCGGGCGGCGGAAATAACCGCGGGCGACGCCATCGCCACCGATATGGAGCTCGCCCACCACGCCGAGCGGCTGCACGCGATCGAACTTGTCGAGCACGTGGAACTGAGTATTGGCGATGGGGTGGCCGACCGTGATCGGCTCCGGCCCTGGACGGATATGGGCGACCGACGACCAGATCGTGGTCTCGGTCGGGCCATACATGTTCCAAAGCTGCCCGCCATTCTGGACCAATTGATCCGCAAGGCTGCGCGGCAGTGCTTCCCCGCCGCAGAGCATCTTCAGCTTCGGCGATGGCTTGAAACCGGATTCGAGCAGGATCACCCAGGTGATCGGGGTCGCCTGCATGACGGTGGCACCGCAGTTCTCCAGACGCTTGAGCAAGGCATGGCCATCCGCCGTCTCGCTTTGGGGCGCGATGACCACGCTGCCCCCACAAGCCAGCGGCAGATAGAGTTCGAGCGCCGCAATGTCGAAGGAGATCGTGGTGACAGCCAGCAGCCGGTCCTCGGCGGTGAAGCCCGGTACCTGACGCATCGATGCGAGGAAATTGGCGACGCAGCCATGGGTCACTTCGACCCCTTTGGGCTTGCCCGT
Source organism: Labrys sp. F242 (assembly GCF_057813875.1). Classification (NCBI taxonomy): domain Bacteria; kingdom Pseudomonadati; phylum Pseudomonadota; class Alphaproteobacteria; order Hyphomicrobiales; family Xanthobacteraceae; genus Labrys; species Labrys sp. F242. The sequence goes on from NZ_JBVASG010000001.1 coordinate 2,411,660, forward strand.
CGAGCCAGAGGTGAAGATGACATAAGCAAGATCCTCGCTGCTCGCCTTGATGCCCGGCGTCGGCAAGGGCTGACATGCGGCGATCGCGTCGCGGTCGCGATCGACCAGGATCGTCACGGCGGCAGCCGAAGCAATGTCGTCATAGGCCGCCTGGCTCAACACGGCCGCGACCTCGGCCTCCGCCAGAATGCCATTGAGCCGGGATGCCGGGTGATTGGTGGCAAGAGGAACATAGGCACAGCCCGCCTTCAGCACGGCCAGCAGGGAAACGAGCATGTCGAGCGAACGATCGACCAGCACGGCAACACGCGCGCCCTTGCCGAGGCCCCGATCGCGCAAATGCGCTGCAAGCTGGCCAGCTCGACGGTCGAGCTCGCCGTAGGTGAGCTGTTGATCCTCGAAGAGTGCAGCCACGGCCTGCGGATTGGCAGAGGCCTGGGCCTCGATCAGTCCGTGAATGGTGAGCAGGCTCGGGTCGGAAGGCGCGGGCATGGACGGTCCGGCCAGAGTGGCAGTCAAATCACCGGCAGCCAGTAACGGCAAACGCTCGATCGGCGTCGTGATGTCGTCGGCGATCGCCTGCAGCAAGGTGCGGTAATGCCCCAGCCAACGGCGGATCGTCTCCTCGTCGAAGAGATCGGCATTATAGTCGCAATCGATGCGCAAGCCGTTGGCGGATTCCGTCACATTCGCAAAGAGATCGAAGGTCGAGAAGCTCTTCGGGTTGGGGACGACTTCGGTCGTCAGCCCGGGAAAGGCCAGATCCCCACCCAGGCGCTCCAGATTGAACTGGACTTCGGCAAGCGGCAGCCGGCTGGCATCGCGCGGGAGAGTCAGCTTGCGCAGGATGGTGCCGAGCGTGCAGCTGCGATGGTCATAGGCCTCCAGCACGCTCTGCTTGGTGGCGGCCAGAAAATCAGCAAAGCTCATGCCATCCTGCCAGGACGCATGCAGCGGCAGCAGGTTGACGCAATGGCCGACCAGAGCCCTGTCGTCCTCGACCAGGGATTGACCGGCGGCTGGAATACCGACCACCACTTCGTTCTGGCCAGCAAGGCGGCCCATCAGGATCTCGAAGGCAGCGAGCAGCGTGGCGAACAAGGTGCTGCCGCGTTTGGCCCCGGCCTTGCGGACCGCTTCATAGAGCGGCCTTTCGATGGCAAACTGGGTCGAACCGCCGTTGAAAGTCTTGATCGGCGGCCGCGCGCGGTCGCAGGGCAGCTCGAGAGGCGGTGGCGCTGTACGGAACTGGCCGACCCAATAGGTTTCGTCATCAGCCACTTCCCGCAAGGTCTGCGCATAGCGGCTGAAGGGGAGCGGATCGGCCAGCACGGGCTTGCTGTTCTCGACCCTGGCCCGATAGAACTCCGAGAGTTCGCCAATCAGCACATTGACCGACCAGCCGTCGCAGACGATGTGATGAGCGGTAAAGACGAGGACGTGCCGATCCGGCGCCAGCCGGACTAGTTCGCCGCGCACCAACGGGCCACCCACGAGATCGAAGGCAGTCCTGGCATCCAGCTCGATCCGCGCCTTCAGAGCCTGTTGCGGCGAGGCTTCTCCTGAAACATCCACGAGTGGCAGGTCCAGGCGGAGCTCGGGTGCGAAGCTCATGCGGGTCCCGGTCGTGTCGAAGTGGATGCGCAGCGCATCGTGACGCGCGATCACGTCGTTGAGGGAATCGCGCAGGGCCGCCGCATTGAGAGCGCCATCAAAACTCAGGCTGATGGACTCGTTGAAGGCACAGGAAGCCTCGTCGCCAAGCTGCGCGGAGAGCCAAACTTCGGTCTGGGAGGCAGTCGGCGCAATCGGCCCCGTCGGAGTGGCCGCTTTCGGCGCCGCCCCGGTCTTGCTGTCACCGCCCGCAACCGGAGGACCACCGGGCAGCATGCCGTCGGCCTGCATCGCCTCGATGCTGTCGCGGAAAGCCTGAACGATGCGGGTGACGTCCTCGTCCGTATGCTCCGTGGTCAGGAAGCAGGGGAAGCCCTCATGCACATAGATGCCGCGGGCACGCAGATGATAGTAAAGCAGGCTGCCAAAGCGGTAGTCATGGCTCGGATTGATATAGAACAGGCTGCCATAGGTCGGGACCGGCAGTGACAAGCCACATTCGGCGAAACAGGCCGACAACTGCTCGACCAGGCGCGCCATGCGGGCCGAGACCTCCTCCTGCAAGGCCGGCCCCCTGGATTTCAGATGCTCGAGTACAGCCTCGAGCGCGGCCAGGACCAGCGGATGGCGAACGAAGGTGCCGGCAAAAAAGGTGACACCGACCTCCGGGTAGGAATCGTCGCCATAGCGCCAGTCGCCGCCGTCAAGCGCATCCATGAAGCTGGCCTTGCCGGCAAGAACTCCCACCGGCAGCCCACCGCCAACCACCTTGCCGTAGCAGGCCAGATCCGCCTTGATGTCGAACAGATGCTGCATGCCCCCTGGATGCATGCGGAAGCCGGTCACCACTTCGTCGAACACCAGCGCGGTGCCGGAGGTTTCGGTAACAGCGCGAACCTGCTTGAGAAACTCGACGGGACGCAGGTCCGGGCGCCGGCTCTGTACAGGCTCGACCACGACAGCGGCAAGCTCACCGGCATGCTCGCGGATCCAAGCGAGCGCGTCGTCCGAGCCATATTCAAGCACCGTGACGTTCTCGACCGACTGCGGCGGAATTCCCGGCGCCACCGGCAGTGTGCGATGCTCGCCCTGCCGGACCTGCCCCTTGACCAACACCTCGTCGAACTGGCCGTGATAGTCACCGGCGAAGGTGACGACGCGCTTGCGGCCGGTGACCGTACGCGCCACCCGCATGGCCGCCATCACGGCTTCCGAACCGGTGTTGCAGAAGGTGGCGCGCTCATTACCGGTCATCTCGCAGAAGAGAGCCGCAACCTTGCCCGCCCTAGCAGATTGCGGGCCGATGGCGAAACCTTCGTGCAACTGCCTGTCGACCGCCTCGACCACGAAATCAGGCGCATGGCCGAACATGGTCTGACCGTAGCCGTTTACCAGGTCGATATATTCGTTGCCGTCGACATCCCAAATGCGCGAGCCCTTCGAGCGGGCCGCGATCACGGGATAGACCATCTCCTTCCAATCGGGATTGAAGCCCGAGGCAGCGCGCGGATCGGCCAGGACGTTGCGATAATCCTGCGTCAACTGCTTGGAGCCGGGGCTATGGGCATTCCAACGCGCCACGAGCGCTTCGATATGACCACGCTGGCGGGCATCGAGCCCCTGATCCTGCGATTTCTGGGTGTTCTTGGAGACGGCGAAGCGCGACGGCAATTCCCTCACCGGCGCGCCATCGGCCGGGGCAGCCGCGGCAGGCTGTGAGGCGACGGGAGCCTGGCCCTGCGATGTAGCCGGCACGGCGGGAGGGGCAGCCATCACGGCCTGGACGGCAGGAGCCTGCAATACGGCCCCGCCGCGCAGCACCTCGAGCTGCTGCTGCATTAACTGGCCCATGACCTGCAACTGGTCACGCATCAAGCCCTCGACGCCAGCCCCTGTGCCGGCAAGCGGCAACACCGCCGAAAGAAGCGGCGCGGGCTGGCTGATCGTCGAAACGCCCCCCGGAACCGTCGCGACGGCAGATACCGCGGCCATCGGGACCGGCGTTGGTTCGGCTGGAGCAGGTGCGAATTTTTCGGGCGGCAACGCCGCTGCGACATGCTCCGTCAGGGCCTCGATGCTGCCGAGATCTCCCAGGAGCGCACGGAAGGTGATCTTGAGGCCGAACTTGTTCAGGAGCTCCTGAGCAGCCTGGGTCAGGAACAGGGAGTCGAAGCCCATCTCCAGGAAGGTCGTGCCGGGTTCGGCGGAAGCCACGTCCTCGCCGGAAAGGTCGGCGAAGATCGAGATGATGGCGGCCTTGATGGTATCTGTGCGGGCGGTCATGTCGGACATCACGGTTTGCTCGAGGAGCGGCATTGCGAGGATTTCGGCAGGCGGTGCAATTTCCGCAGATGCCGGTTCGGATCGTGGGGCGGCGTGCGGGTTGGCCGCGGCCACGGGAGTGCTCTGGCGCATGGGTGACTCGACCCAGTGGCGCGTGCGTTCGAAAGGATAGGTCGGCAAAGGCACCCTGCGACGCGTCGCCTCGGTCGGCTGCAACGCCCAGTCGACGGCCACGCCGGCAGTCCACAAGCGACCCATGGCCTCGGCCATGGTGTCCTGGTCGGGCCGCTCGCGCGCGGCGTCGGGCAGGCAGGAAACCACGGCCCTGCCCCTCGCTGCGCCTTGCAGTGACAGCGTGGTCAGTGTGTTGCCGGCGCCGACTTCGAGCAGGACCGTCGCCGCATCGCCGAGCAGGAGGCCCAAGCCGTCGGCAAAGCGAACCGGCTCACGGAAATGGCGGGCCCAGTAGTCGGGCGATGTCGCAGCTTCGCCCGTGATCCATTGACCCGTGACGCCGGAGACGTAGGGAATGGCCGGCGGCTTCAGGCCGATCCTACGCACTTCCTCGGTAAAGGGCGCGATGATTGGATCCATCATGGGGGAGTGGAAGGCGTGCGAGGTGTGAAGCCGGCGGCTGACGACGCCACGCGCCTTCAACTGCGCTTCCAGCGCATCGATGGCGGCGTCCGGCCCGGACGCGACACACAGTGCAGGACCATTGATCGCTGCGATGGCAAGATTAGCGCCGAGCAAAGGCGCAAGCTCCGCCTCGGGAAGCCTTACCGCCAGCATGCCCCCCGACGGAAGGTTCTGCATCAGGCGTCCGCGGGCGGCTACGAGCGGCAACACCTCTTCGAGCGTAAAGACCCCGGCAAGGCAGGCTGCGACGAATTCGCCAACGCTATGCCCGATCATCGCGCGTGGCACGATTCCCCGGCTGATCCACAATCGGGCCAATGCATATTCGACCGCAAAGATCGCGGGCTGGGCATAGCAGGTGGCGGCCAAGCGCTTGTGATCATCGGCCTCGCGCTTGGCCGGATAAAGCAGTTCCTTGAGATCGCGCTCCAGATGAGGGCGCAGGATCGCCGCGCAACGGTCGATGTCGGCCCGGAAACCTGCCTCGGCTTCATAGAGGCCGCGCCCCATGTCGGGATATTGCGACCCCTGCCCCGGGAACATGAACACGACGCCCGGATCACCGGCGGCCTTGAAGGCGCGTGCTGCCGGATCGTTCAGGGCTGCGACAGCGGCGGGGATATCATTGCAGGCCGCCGACCAGCGATGGTCGAATGCCTTGCGCCCCACCTGCAGCGTATGGGCGACATCCGCAAGCTCCAGCGTCGGATTGGCACTCAACCGGCCGGCCAGGGCGGCACGAGCCTTGGCCAGAGCTGTCTCGCTCCGCGCCGACAGCGTGAGGATTTCGACAGTCCTGCCGGCCGCACGCGGCTCCAGCGAGGGGGCCTCTTCGAGCACGACGTGCACGTTGGTGCCACCGACGCCGAAGGCGCTGACGCCCGCACGGCGCGGCTCAGGCCCCTCCTGCCATTCCGTCAGCGCCGCATTGACGAAGAACGGGCTGTTCTCGATGTCGAGACGCGGATTGGGTTTCTTGAAGTGCAGCGTCGCCGGCAGTTGGCGGTTCTCGAGGCTGAGCGCCGTCTTGATGAAGCCGACCACGCCGGCCGCCGCATCGAGATGGCCGACATTGCTCTTTACCGAGCCGATGGCGCAATATTGGCGGCCCTCATCTCCGGTCGCCCGGAATGCCTTGGTCAGGCCCGCGAGCTCGATCGGGTCGCCGAGCGGCGTCGCGGTGCCGTGGCATTCGACATAGCTGATCGACGTAGGATCGATGCCGGCATTGGCATGCGCCATCATGATGGCGGCCGCCTGGCCATCGGAGCTCGGCGCGGTATAGCCGACCTTGGCCGCACCGTCATTGTTGACGCCGCTACCCCGAACCACGGCATAGATATGATCGCCGTCGGCGAGCGCGTCTTCCAGTCGCTTCAGCAGCACGGCACCAGCGCCGCTACCGAACACGGTGCCCTTGGCATCGGCGTCGAAGCTGCGGCAGTGCCCATCCTCCGATACCATGCCGCCTTCCTGGGTCAGATAGCCTCGCTTCTGCGGGAAAGTGATGGAAACGCCGCCAGCAACGACCATGTCGCATTGGAACAGCAGCAATTGCTGGCAGGCCTGCGCGATCGCCATCAACGAGGTCGAGCAGGCCGTGTTCACGCTGAAGCTCGGCCCGGTCAGGTTGAACTTGTAGGACACCCGCGTCGCCAGGAATTCCCGGCTGGCGCCGAGCAGCATCGGGTATTGTGCGACCTGGAAGGCATTGGTGAAATCCTCCGACACGTTACGATTGCCGACGACGTGGTGGAGGAAATAGGTGTTCATGCTACAGCCGGCGATGACGCCGATGCTGCCTGGGAACGTGGCCGGATCATAGCCACCGTCTTCCAGGGCTTCCCAGGCACACTCGAGAAAGATGCGATGCTGCGGGTCGGTCAGTTCCGCCTCGCGCGGATACATGCCGAAGAACTCAGCATCGAAAAACTCGACATCGGGCAGGATCGGCCGGGCCCGTACGAAATTGGGCGCGCGCCGGACTTCGGGGCCAAACGTATCTTCGAGCTCGCTGTCCTCGAAACGCGTGATCGATTCAACGCCATTGCGCAGGTTCTGCCAGAACTCGCCGACAGAGCGGGCGCCGGGAAAGCGGCCCGCCATGCCGATCACCGCGATGGCGTTGAGCGGAAGGTCGGAGATGGAGCTCACCTGCCCGCTCCCATCTGGCGCTGGCGCAGGCGCTGGAGCGCCTCGGCCTGCTGGCGGGCCCGGAGATTCTCGGGCCGAGCGGCGGGCGCCGTAGCAGGTGCGGCGCTCGAACGGATGAAATTGGCCAGCGCCGTGATGGTGGGGCGCTCGAACACGTCGCTCAGGCGAAGCTGAGGATGGATGCTTTCCTGGATTTCACCGAGAACGGTGAGAATCTGCAGCGAACTCCCGCCCTGATCGAAGAAATTGATCTTGGTACTGACGTCGGGCACGGACAGAACACGCGCCCAGATGGCCGCGATCTTCTGTTCGAGCTCATCGCGCGCCTCCGGCACGATCGGGCTGGCGGTGAAAGTCGGGATCGGCAGCGCCTTGCGGTCGAGCTTGCCGTTCTCCGTCATCGGCAATTCGCTCAGATCGACGAAGGCGAAGGGAAGCATGTAGTCCGGCAGGGTCTGCGACAGATGCGCCTTCAGGTTGCCGGCATCGGCCGGAGTTGCCGAAGGCACGATGTAGGCGACCAGCTTCGCTTCACCGGGCCCGTCCGTGCGAGCAATCACGGCGCAAGCCGTGACAGCCGGATGGCGCATAAGCTGGTTTTCGATTTCTCCCGTCTCGATGCGGAAGCCGCGGATCTTCACCTGGTGATCGCTGCGCCCAAGATATTCGAGATCGCCATCCGCCGTACGCCGGACGAGGTCGCCGGTCTTGTACAGCTTCTCGGCAACCTGATCTTCCGAGGGCTGCCAGTCGATGAAACGCTCCGCCGTCAGCTCGGGACGGTTCAGATAGCCGAGGCAGACCCCCTGCCCGCCGACATAGATTTCACCTTCCTCGCCCACCGGGACAGGCTTGCGGTTCTCGTCGAGCACATGGATGGTCAGATCGGGGATGGGCACGCCGATCAGGCTTGCCCGGTTGCCGTCGAGTTCGGCCGCAGACACGGGGCGATAGGTCACGAAGACGGTGGTTTCGGTGATGCCGTACATATTGATGATGCGTGGCTTGGCATCGCCATAACGATTGAACCAGGGCCGCAGCATCTGGAACTCGAGGGCTTCGCCACCTAGGATCACGTAGCGCAGGGCCAGGGCAGAAGCCTCCGCACGGCGCCTGTCGACCTCGATCAAGGTGCGGAAAGCGGACGGTGTCTGGTTGAGCACGGTCACTTTTTCATGGACGAGTAGGTCCAGGAAATCCTCGGGCGAACGGCTGATGCGATGAGGCACCACCACCACACGGCCCCCATAGACCAGTGCTCCCCAGATCTCCCACACGGAGAAGTCGAAGGCGTGCGAATGGAAGAAGGTCCAAACATCCTCAGGCCCGAAACCGAACCAGTGATCGGTTGCGTGGAACAGCCGCACGACATTGTGGTGCGACAGCTTGCATCCCTTCGGCCGGCCAGTGGAACCAGAGGTATAGATGACATAAATGAGCGACTGCGGATCGATGGCAATATCCGGATTCGTGACCGGTTCGGCGCTAAGGCTATTGGCGTCCTGATCCAGCAAAATCATCGGCAGATCGCTCGGCGGCAGCGTCGGGCGGCCACTGGTCGTGGTCACGAATGCCAGAGGCCGGGCATCCTCCAGCGTGAAGGTCAGTCGCTCGCGCGGATAGCTCGGATCGAGCGGCAGATAGGCGGCGCCCGATTTCATGATGCCCAGCATGCCCACGACCATATCGATCGATCGCTCCAGGCCGATGGCGACCAATGTATTGGGCTTCACGCCCATCTTGAGCAGGCGATGGGCGAGCTGGTTGGCGCGGGCGTTCAATTCGCCGAAGGTGATCGAAACGCCGTCGCAGGTTACGGCAAGGCTGTCGGGGCGAAGCGCGGCCTGCTCGCTGATCAGTTGATGGACAGACAAGTTGGTTTGAAACGTGCTCACGCAGCCCCCATGCAAAATCGTGTGATAGTCGCCCCGGAAGATCGTTCTGCCGCAGGCCGTGCCGCCGAGCCGTCGTTGCCGACGCCCTCCAGCACCGATGTAATACCCATTGCTTTCCTTCGACCCATCGGGGCGGCGAGAGGTGCTGAACTCACGGCTGACCGCAAGCCGGAATACCCCGGCTCTCGGATGCCTCGTGTGTGCTTTCACACACTCCCCAGCAAACAAACCCCACAATCGTGTCGAACATTCCTAGACCAGCTTTTGCCTTCCTCACTCCAGATATGCGTGAGCAATACTTTAATATCGACGCGATCTTATGTTTCGAAACCATGCGTGAATTTACCGTGAAATGGCAAAATCTTCGCAAGAAAACCTAAAAACTTACGAGGTACATTACATTCGACGAAGGAATTATTAGAGTGGTAGGCTTCTTTCGCTTTCATGACCCCAGCAAAACAAAATGACCTTTGCGGCAATCAAGAAAACCGGCGAAGCTCGATGCAGACTCAAAGAACCCATCCAACGAAACACTGCGATTATTGTAGAGTTCGAAGATCACAGTCTCAATTCGGGAAATTGAATGCCCTCCCCCCACCCGATAGGCAAAGTCGGACCAAAAGGAGTAGGTTTCATCACCCCCGGAGCCTAGCGCCCATACTCCGATAGCCTTACGGCGCGAGATTAAAAGTGGAGGTACCGGTCAAAGCCCCGCCGCCGCGGATTGCCCCGGGAGAGCTTGCGCGCCGGCCTCGATGCTGATCCTGTAGAATCAGTCAATCACCACGCCAGTTGAATCCAAGCTTTCGATGCCGCTTCCTCCGCCCACACCGCCCGCCCCTCAGGACGTTCATGTCTGGCAATGGGATCTCGACGCCAGCGAGAGCGGCTTCGATCGGAACTGGAAAGTCCTATCGGGGGAGGAGCGCGGTCGCGCTGACAAATTCCGCTTCGAACGGCATCGGCGCCGCTTCGTGGCAGCGCGGGGAGAACTCAGGCGGATTCTCGGCAATTATCTCGCGACACCGCCGCAGGAGGTCGGATTCGGCTATGGCGCCGAAGGCAAACCCTTCTGCACGACCCAGCCTGTGGGATGGCGGATCTGCTTCAATCTGAGCCATAGCGAGAACGCGGCCGCACTTGCCGTCGCAAACGGTTTCGAAATCGGCATCGACATCGAGCATATCCGCCCGATCGAAGACGGCGTCGCACTGCAGGTGTTCTCACCTGGCGAACGCGCGCAATTCAACGCATTGCCGTCCGGGGCGCAGCAAAGCGCTTTCTTCGAGAGTTGGGCCCGTAAAGAGGCCTGCCTGAAGGCGCTCGGCACCGGCTTTGCTCATCCGCCAACTCATTTCGAATTCGATCTTGCCATCGGAGGCGACACGGCACCTCGCTTCGTCGGCGGCGACTCCGAAGAAGCGAAATGTTGGCGCATTCGCGCTCTGCGATCCGAATTGAACCGCGCCGGCTCGGTGGCGGCACGGCGCCTCGATTGGTCGATCGTCGAAATGAACTGACGGACAGCATCGGCCGCGCTGCCGATACGCGCAACAGACAACGCACAGAGTTCTTCGAACCCTGGCGTCTATGTAACGCCTCAGAGGGCGATACCGGATCCTGGCGACGGCTTCCGGCCCGCACCTACGGAGACGATCAAGATGAACCCGGGACCTTCAACCGGTCTCGGGCTCATGGATTGATGCCACCACAGCCTTCCGCGCAGTAGCTGATTGAACGAATGTCCAACCGCGGTTGCGGCTTAAGCCGCAACGGCGTGGACTTGCGTCTCGGAACGCAGAACCGAACCGGTGATCTGGCCAGCAGCGGCAATCCCGGCACGCATCTCCTCACTGATCTCGAAAAGACCAGCATAGGTCATCACGCGGCCGATTCTGGTGGGCACGCCGATCACGTCAGCCGGACAATTGGCGAGTTTGAAGATGCGGGCCATGCGTGCATCGTAGACTGACACCACGAAATCGATACCGGCCAGCATGCCGACCTCGACAATGCCGCACAGCAGCTCCGTCGTCACCGAATGCAGGCGACGGTTGCCGTCAGTGGCAAGATCGGGATCGATCGCAAACCGGGAGCTTTCCCAGATGAGCGGGCTTTCTACAATTTCGCCGTCCGGCAACAGTACAGAGAACACATCGCGCAGCATATTCGGGCCAGTCGTCGGCAACAAGCGCAGACCACCTTCCACACGCCCCGTGTATTGATTTCGCGATATCAAGTAAACAGGGTCGCAATCGTCGAAATAATCAATTTCGCGGCCGTTGGAAACATTAACGTCCCAATCCAGCCTGTCTTTAAAGACCCTCGCACGCATCTCGTAAAGTGCATCAAGGGTTTCAGTATGTAAATGACGCTCGTAACTTTGAATGACTTCAATCATCGAACAGACCCTCCGTCGGAATCTGCTCGAATTTATTAGTCACTTATTCCCTTAGAAATACGGCGTATTTGACGGGTTACCTCGTTCCGAAAAAAATGCTCATATTCATTGCCTTGGCGACGGCATGAGTAACATTGGTTGCATTCAGTTTTGCTCGAGCCAGGTCGAGGTAAAACCGCACCGTTCGATCCGAAAGGGAGAGTATCGTCGCAGTTTCCGAGACCGTCTTGCCGCGGGCAACCCACTTCAGGCATTCGATCTCACGCGGAGAAAGATGGACTTCCTCTTCTTCAACCGCCTCTGTTCGCAGGATGGCATTGTGGATGTGGTAGGCCAAAACCTGGAAGTCGCGCTGGAAAGCCCCCAACGTCTGATCCCATTCCTGATCGGGGACGTCGCTGGTGATGGTGAAGAGAGCGCGCTCGCCATGGCGACCGCGGATAGGAAAAGTCAGGCCTTGGCGCCCCAGCCCAAATTCGGCAGCTTCGCCGAAAAAGGCACGGAGTTTTGACCCTTTCAGGTCGAATTTGCGCCAGTCAATGGGCAGGACAGCCGAGAACCCCTCCCTTAGAACGGGATCTATTCTAACGTAGTTTTCGCTCTTATAGTGCTCAACCCAGTCATCGGAGTAGGTAACGGCTAGATAGGGATCGTCGCTGGTAGAGCTTGGAATATTTACAGCAAAATAGGCAGCCGTACGCAGCCCGTAACTCTGAACAACTCGATTCAACATCCCTTTTACGTCTCGGGACGTCGGTACACTGCCAATTTCATCGACAATATCATAATATATCTTGTCGAGCGCTCTCATATGCCGCCCCCTAAACCACGGGGCGGTATGATAATGCAAAACCTAGCGGGATGCTAGTTCCTAGATTACTTCGCAGACGCTTGCTGGGATGGGATGAAGACTTGAATTATATACTTCAATGTCTCTTTAGACCTCGAAAGAAAAATGGCAGAAATCTGAGTTCATTCCAGTCTGATGCCAGTTAGTAGCTAACCAACAAAGGTTGATCGGTTGAATATTCGTCAAGAAACAGCAATCGATTGAACCTCCGATATGACGATGTTTCGCCATTCTCACGAACGGTGGGGTCGAACCGATGATTAATAAGGGTCACGACGTAATGCCTGAAGTTCAACAAGGTCAATCGATGGTCACCATCGATGACGACACCGGCACGATCACCATCGATCTGGTGGCTTATGGACCGGTGCGAATCGTGATGACGGCCGATGGCGATATCGAAGTCGAGGGTCGTAGTATCTTGAATACGGCTCACTGGACGAGTTTCGGCAACGAGTTCCCCAAGCGGGCCTGACACAGAAGCGAGCCTGACATTCAAGGGAGCTGACGATCGTTGGACTGGACGATCGTTGCCGGACACTTGGTTCTCGGGCGGATCCAGATCCGCTGAATGACATGAAGCCCGGGTGGTTATGCCGCCACGGGCCTCATTTGCATGGCCATTTTCCAGCCGCCGCGATGACGCACGCTCCGTGCGCTCCATCTTCTTCAGCCCCAAGCCACATCACATGGCCAGATCATATGGCAAGATCACCTGCGCGGGCGCGTGAAAGCTGCCACCACCCCGCGGCGACATATCAATGGCCGCTATCCGATCATATCGCCTTTGCGCTGTGTCCTATCCCATCTTGGAACTGGGCACTGAGTCCAGATCCGCGCCGCGCCTCTCCGATCGTGCCCACCCGGCCATTGTCACATATTTGCGCGAGGTACGATTCTGTGATCAGAGGTGATAAAGCCTCATGGCATCCCCATTGCGATATGGCAGCAGCATGCCCGCACTGTCTAAGAAATGGCCTGGCTCTCGGAGATGCCCGCCGCTTCCCTCCATGACTGGTGCCGTCTTGCCGATCGTCACTTGGCCGGCACGGCCAGACCGCGTTGTGCAAAATCGCACATCGCAGTCCCGCGCCATGGTGTTTCTCACCTCAAGGGTGGCATCCACAGGCGTTATCAAGGAAGACGTCGAATCCAGGCTACGCTGGGCCAAGTTCTCGGCCCACGGTCACGGCATGTTCAATATTTCTCCAAAAAAGAAACTATTTTCTTCCTGGGTTGCGATAACATGGAAGTTTGACATTTCGCTGAAAGTCCTTGCCTATTTCGCAACTGAGGGAGGGGAAGCAGGTGAGATCGATCGGTGAGAGTGGCCTCACACACGAGGGAGAGCGTTACTTGAAGATCCCCGTTTGTGTAATCGACAAGCGTGCCTTCTGGCGCGATTGTCTGACGATGTGCTTGACGGCCTCTTCTGCAAATCTTGCTGCCGTCGGCTATGACACCATCGACGATTGGCTGACAGCCTCCACGCACGCCCCTTCATCGATCATCCTGCTATGTGCCACCGGTGAGGAAGGTACGGCCCGCGCCATTCAGTCCGGGCTGGATCGTATCCTCTCCAGCGTACCGGGCGCACGCGTGGTCATCCTATCCGATATCGACAATCCGTCTACGATGGTCTCCTCCTTGGAGCGTGGAGCACGCGGCTTCGTGACCATGAGCCTGAGCCTGGAAGTGGCCATCGAAGCAATCCGTATCGTGAATGTCGGTGGTACCTTCGTTCCGGCCAGCGGCCTGTTGTCCGCACGCCAGGGCTTCGCGGCACCGACCAACGGCCAGTTGCCGGCCATCGAAGGGCGCCCCCATTTCACCGAGCGCCAATTGGCGATCATTGCCTGCGTCCGCAAGGGCGAACCGAACAAGATCATCGCCCATAAGCTCAATATGACCGAAAGCACGGTCAAGGTTCACATTCGCAATATCATGCGCAAGATCAAGGCCAAGAACCGCACCGAGGTTGCGTTCCTGACCAATGAGCTGCTGCTTCCCAGCGAAACCTCGAACGACTGAGGCGCGCGCCCTCATCGACGATGTGCAATGGACTATATGGCGGAGGCCGGTTCGCGGTCATGCCCGCCACCCGGCATCGCGAGCGCACCTCTTCTGCCCTTGCCTCCTCCAGCAACACCTTGTTCTCCGACGTGAGGACAGCTAGTGGCTTTTGCATCATGGATGGAGTGCGCTACATGCCTGGAACGATCCGGATTCTCGATGGCGGCATGAGCCGGGAACTGCTTCGCCTCGGAGCAGAATTGCGCCAGCCCGAATGGTCGGCCCTCGCATTGATGGAAACCCCCGATACCGTCCGCCGAGTTCATGCCGAGTTTATCGAAGCCGGCGCCGAGGTGATCACCACCAACAGCTATGCCCTGGTCCCCTTCCACATCGGTGAGCAGCGCTTCCGCGAGCAAGGGCCTGCCCTGATCGACCTCGCCGGCCGGCTCGCAAGGCAGGCCGCCGAGAACAGTTCCGGCCGCAAGGTATTAGTCGCGGGATCGCTGCCGCCGATCTTCGGCTCCTATGAACCGCAGCGCTTCGATCCCTCCCGTGCCCAGGAATATCTCAGCGTTCTGGTCGCTGGCCTCGCGCCTCATGTCGATGTCTGGCTTGGCGAAACTCTCAGCCTGATCGCCGAGGGCGAAGCCGTGCGTCAGGCCGTTGCCGCTACCGGCAAGCCCTTCTGGGTCTCCTTCACCCTGGCCGACGAGATGGGAGCCGAGGACGATGAGCCACGGCTGCGCTCCAGCGAAAGCGTGGCCGATGCCGCTGCCTGGGCGGCCGGGTCGGGGGCTGGAGCGCTGCTCTTCAATTGCAGCCGCCCCGAGGTGATGGGCAAGGCCGTACGCGTGGCCCGCCATTTGCTGAACGAACGGCGATCCGACCTCGAAATCGGTGTCTATGCCAATGCCTTCGAAGAACAGGAAGGAGATGGCGCCGCCAACGAGACCCTGCATGGCACGCGCGAGGACCTGACGGCTACCACCTATTCGCGCTTTGCCTGCGAATGGGCCGATGCGGGCGCCACCCTGATCGGCGGATGCTGCGGCATCGGTGCCCGGCACATTCATGATCTCGCGGCGGCCTTGAGGCACTGAAGACTGCCTCGGATCGGCGCCTCACGCCCACCCCAGGCAGTCTCCGGCGCAATAATCGCCCTAGCCGGCTCTGCCCAGGGCAATGGCCGATCCGGTGAAAGGCAAGACGAGATCGTAACCTGTCGGCGGCGGCGCGATCGGCGTGGTTGCCGCGGTACCAAATTGAGTGATACCCGCCCCGACGGCCTGTGCGAGATCGTAGCGCCTTCCACCGAAGTCGAACGGATTACTCGCGGTCAGACGGGCCGAAAACACATTGGTACCCACGATGGCCACGCTCGCCGCAGTGAGCGAAGCTGCAACCGTGGCGCCGACCACCAGGCTGGTGCGGCGAAAGGTGGCGATACATTCGCCCTGTGCGAAGGAGGCCGGATCGGCAAAGGTCGCCCCTGGCCGCCGCTGCAGATACAGGGAGAATTCACCAACCGGGTCGAGCCCAAGCGACAATGCGCCATTGTCGATCCCATCCGCCTTGAACGGCGTGGCGGCAAAGGTGAAGTGAGCGCTGGTTTCGGCAGGAGTGCCGTCGAACAGCAGCGCGTCCGGGAACGGCAAATGCAGGAAGTAGCCGTAATCCGCCAACGAGCCGTCATTGGCACGGTAGAAGCGTCCGGTGGCGTACCAGGCAAGTTCGGCGGTCATCAGCGCGGTCATGAAGAGTCCTCAGCGGCAAAGGAACGCTACTCTATAGACCGGGAGCCAAGCGCGTTCACGATTGAACGCTCATCTGCTCCAACTTTGGGAGCTCGAAAGATCGAGGCGACACCGCACGCCCGCAGACGCGCCTCGATATTCTTCTCAGGATTTACTCGTCCCCCCCGAACCACCGGTGCCGACCTGTGGCGGCTTCGACTTGACGGTGACTGTCGCCGTCTGGCCCGCCACCAGGCGGAAGCCCTCCGGCAGCTTGTCGAGCGCCACGCGGATCGGCACGCGCTGGGCCAGACGCACCCAGGAGAAGGTCGGGTTGATGTTGGCCAGGAGATTCGAGCCGTCGCTGCGCTCGCGATCCTCGATGCCACCGGCGATGCTCTCGACATGGCCGCTGATGACGGCCGGCTGACCCATCAGATGGATGTCGACGGGGTCTCCCACCGCGATCCGAGGCAGCTTGGTTTCCTCGAAATAGCCCTCGACGCGCAGGGAGTCGGTATCGATGAGCGCGGTCACCGCCTTACCCGCCGCGACATAGTCGCCGGGATTGAGGTGGAAGTTGGTGATCACCCCATTGACCGGCGCCTTGATCTCGGAGCGTTCAAGATTGAGCCTGGCCACCGCCTGGTTGGCGAGAGCCTGCTGGTAATTGGCGCTCGCAACGTCCTGGCTTGCCAAGGATTGCTCGATCTTCTGGGCGGATGCCACGTCCTTGCCCAGTTCGCTGTAGCGCACATAGTCGCGCCGCGCCTGCTCGAGCGTGGCCTTGGTGCCGGAGACGGCCGCATCGGACTGCTGCAAGGCGAGCTCGAAGCGCTTGGGATCGATGCGGATGAGAACGTCGCCGCGATGGACTTCCTGGTTGTCGCGGACCAGCACCTCGCTGACCAGCCCGGACACGTCCGGCGTGATGCCGACGATATCGGCCCGGACATGGCCATCCCGGGTCCATGGGTCGTTCATATAATAGTCCCACAGCCGCCAGCCGAAACCGGCAGCGATGACGACGACGATGAGGGTAATGAGGACTCGCCCCAGCGAGGCAAAAAAGCGTTTCACGATACGAACCGTTGAAAGATGGAAAACAAGCCGCTCAGCACGATGACGAACAATGCGAGATCGAACAGGGAGCGGTGCCAGACCAGGCGATAGACGCCAGCCCTGGCCAATGCAGAGCGGATCAGGAGACTGGCGATGATGGCGACGAGCGCGAGGATCATCAGGCTCGGCACATAGACGCCAAAGATATCGATGTCGGCGTTCACGATGCCAACTCCATTTTGGCGAGCCCCAGTTCGGCAAGGGCGGGCATGGCTGCGGGTGCGGCCAGGTTCACGGGTGCCGGCGAAGCGGGAAAGAGGGCGCGCCGCAAGCCGACGAGCGCCTGTACGGCATTCCGGCGCACGCTCGGCTCCACGCCTTGCGCAAAATCCGACAGAGCCTCGTCGATGGCGCCCAGCAGCGAAGCCGGAGGATCGACCGCCCTGCCCGTCGCCGCCCGCGTGCCGTAGAATCGGGCGATGGTGTCAAGCAATTGCTGTAGGCGCCGGCCCTGTGTGGACGACAGCTTGCCCCGGAGCCTCTGCAGATCGAGCACGTTGATGCCGACCCGCAGTTCCACCAGGAGATCGGCCGCCGCCACATCCTCGCTGACACCCTGGGCCAGCCGCGGCACCAACTGGCCAAGCCGATCGAAGACACGACCGGCGAAAGCATTGGCGTCTGCGTTGCGCCCGCCGCGAGAGGTTGCGGCAATGTCCGCCCAGCCGGCCCTGACCAGGCGCTTGGCGACCAGCGCTGCACCGAAGGGCCTGGTAGCCAGGGTCCAGACCAGGGCAAAGCCACCGCCGAGGATCGAGGCAACTGACGAGTTCATGAAGGCCGCGAATTCGGCGCTGTAATTGGCCTGCAACCCGACGAAGGACGCCGTGTTCACCGCCAGCAGCATGGCGATCATGTTGAACTGCGGGCGCGACACCAGCGTCCCGACGAGAATGAACGGTACGGCGAACATCACCACCAGCCCGACATAGTCATGGGCAAGCGGCAGAAGGGCGAAGAGATACACCGCCGACAAGCCGACGCTGATGGTCATCCACACCGTGAAGCTGCGGATCTGGTTGACCGGGTTGTCGATGGCGGCAAAGAAGGAGCAGCCGACCGCCGTCATGATCACACAGCCCGATCCCTCGCTCCAGCCGGTCCATATCCACATCAGGCCGGACAGGATGGTGGCGAGCACTACCGAGCCGACCTGGAAGGTCAGAAGCGCATAGTCGTAGTGGCTAACCTTGCCGACGGTCCGGCGCATGCGGAAGGTCGGTCGCCAGCGGCTGATGCGGTCTCCGAGTTCGATCTGCCGCTGCAGTTGGCGGCAATCCTCCCACAGATCGACCAGTTCCTTCATGCGTTCCAAGGTGCTCGAAAGCACCAAGGCAGGCCATTGCGCCTGCTGGTCGCTGCCTGGATCGCTTTTGGGCTCCAACGCGGAAATATCGGCAAGCAGTCGGTCGGCCGCGCCGCGCTCATTGCCCTCTCCCGAGCGCATCCAATCAAGCAGGCGCGCACGCAGGGCTTCGATTCCGGCGACCTCCCCGCTCGTCTCATGCAAGGCGGCGAGACGGTCGTCCAGGGACGACAGCAGCGGCAGGAGCAAGGCCATGCGCCCTCGCAGCTCGTTGGCGACGCGCACGGTCGCCTGGTTCGCCGTGTCATAGCTTAGCTGGCTGATCAACATGTCCATCGCCCGGATGTCGCTGGCCAGGCGCTGGCGTTCGGGCGTGGCGCCTGTTCCGGCACCATCCGTGAGCACGGCGCTCGCCCAGGCTCCCGCATCACGCAGCCAGCCCTTGATCTGCTGCGCAAGCACGGGCCCGATCCGGGCCGGAAAGAACAGGGAGTTCACCAAGGCGGCACAGACGATGCCGAGCGTGATCTCTTCGGCGCGGGAAATGGCGACGTCAAAGATCGTGTCCGGCGCATTGACGGTGGGCAATGCAATAAGGGGGAGCGTGTAGCCCGCCAGCATGAAGACATAGCTGCGCGGCGTGCGGTCCAGCAGGGAGACGAACAGGAAGACGCCGGTCCACAGGCCGACGACGATGATGAACAATTCGGGCGCGGACGAGAAAATGGGCAGTAGCAGGATCGACCCGGCCGCGCCGATGAAGGTGCCGAGTGCCCGATAGAGCGCTTTCGACGTCGTGGCCCCAGCAAGGGGATTGGCGACGACATAAACAGCCGCCATCGCCCAATAGGGCCGCTCCAGCCCGGCGGCCAGCGCGATATAGAGCGCCACCATCGAGGCCGAGAAAGCTTTGAGCGAGAAGACCCAGTCCCGAACGGTCGGCAGGGGAAAGCCGGCGGTCATGTCGCCGCCTCCGCCTGCTGGCGGGCCGACGCCTCCTCGATGGCGCGGAACACCCGCAGCGTTGCCTCGATGTCCTCCTGCGACACATGGCCAAGAATGCGGGCGCGCAAGGCGACGAGCTCCTGCTCGATCACGCTTGTCACCCTTTCGCCCTCGGCCGTCAGCCAGAGCGTCTTGGCCCGGCGATCTGCGCCCTCGCGCCTCTCGATCAGGCCGCTGAAACAAAGCTGGTCGAGCAGCCGCACCAGGGAGGCTCCTTCGATGCCGATCGCATCGGCGACTTCGGTCTGATTGACGCCGCCGCCCATGCGCTCGATCTGGATGAGCGGCACCGCGGCGGCGTCGGAGACGCCGTGGGCCGCGACGATGTCATGCACCAGACGGCGCCAATGGCGGCCGATCTGCTGGGTTTTCCCGGTCAATGCAAAGCGCAAGGCGTCAATCTTTTCCATGCCTAATAATTAGCATCCTAATTAAAAGCATGCAAATTATTTATTGCGCCCGGTAACGCCGAACGAGAGAAAGCCTCCTGACATCATCTGTCAGTCGGGCGTATAGAATAACGGTTCCACGTCGGATGAGACGCCATGGCCCGAACGAGCCGCCTCCTCTCGCTCCTGCAGATCCTGCGCGGCAAGCGCCGGCCGGTGACGGCGGCTGCCCTGGCTGAGGAACTCGCCGTCTCCGAACGCACGCTCTATCGCGACATCGCCGAACTGGTCGCCCAGGGCGCTCCCATCCAGGGCGAAGCCGGCATCGGCTATATCCTGCGGCCCGGCTTGTTCCTGCCCCCTCTGATGCTCTCGGAGGACGAGACCGAGGCCATCGTGCTTGGCCTGCGCTATGTCGAGCAGCGCGGCGACGACACGCTGGGCGGCGCGGCCCGGGAGGCTCTCGCCAAGATCGAGGCGGTGCTGCCGCCTGCAGCGCAGGAAATCGCCCGCAATCCGATCGCCCTGCCCGGACCCAGCAACAAGAGCTTCCCCGACAACAGGGTCGCGATCGAGGTGTTTCGCAGCGCCATCCGTGCCCAAACTAAATTGCGCATCGACTATGGCGACCTCAATGGCCAGGCGACCACCCGCGTGATCTGGCCGATTGCCATCGGCTTCATGAACGAGGCGCGCATGCTCGCCGCTTGGTGCGAGTTGCGTGCAGACTTCCGCCATTTCCGCACCGATCGCATCGCGGCCGCCAGCGAGATCGGCGAGCGCTATCCCGGACGGCGCAGCCAACTGGTGAAGACCTGGCGTGCCGTGATGGACGAAATCGCCAAGCGCTAGCCCCCTACTGCGCACCAGCTCTTCTTCTTGCTTGCCTCGTCATGGCAAACCGGGCAAACGGCCTCCATGCATATTCTCGTTCCCGGCGGTTACGGCTTGATCGGCTCGGCCATCGTTACGGCTTTGCTCGCGGCCGGCCACGAGGTCACGGGTCTCGGTCGTTCCGTCGGCCAGGCGCGGTTGCTCGAACCCCGTGCGCGCTGGCTTCAGCACGACCTCAAGGATCTCATAAGCGCCGAGGCGTGGCGCCCGCTCCTGAACGATATCGATGCCGTGATCAATGCCGCCGGCGTGCTGCAGAGCGGCCCTGGCGACGATGTGATGGTGACCCAGTCCCTCGCCATCGTCGCCCTTTTCGAGGCCTGCGAGCAGGCCGGAGTCAGGCATGTCGTCCAGATCTCCGCCGTTGGCGCCTCGGCTGACGCAGCCACCGTGTTCATGCGCAGCAAGGGCAATGCCGACGAGGCGCTGGAGGGCTCGTCGCTCGACTGGACCATCTTGCGTCCCGGCCTGGTGCTGGGCTCCTCGGCCTATGGCGGCAGTGCCCTGCTGCACGCCCTCGCTAGCCTGCCGGGCTTCATTCCGCTGCCGCCCGCGCCATCGATCCGCAGCGTGGCGCTCGACGACGTCGCCGCAACCGCCCTGGCCGTAGTGGAAGGACGGCTGCCGCATCGGCGCATCTATGATCTCGTCGAGGACAAAGCGCATAGCCTTCAGGAGATCGTCGCCACGCTGCGGGCAAGGCTCGGCCTGCCGCCCGCCCGTTTCGTCCGCTGGCCCCTGTGGATCTTCCGGCTTGGCTTTCGCTTCGGCGATGTAGCGGGCCTGCTCGGCTGGCGCCCGCCGATGCGCACGACCTCGCTCGACCAGATACTGGCCGGCATTGATGGCGATCCGGCGCCGCTCGGGGCAGCAAACGGCCGCTCGCTCAAAGCCCTGCCGGAGATCCTCGAAGCCATCGGCGGCACAGTGCGCGAACGCTGGTTCGCGCGCTTCTTCCTGCTCAAGCCGATTATCGTCACGGCATTGGGCCTGTTCTGGCTGCTCTCGGGACTGATTGGTCTCATCGCGGCGGACCAAGCCGAGGCCGTGCTGACAGCGCGAGGCTTTGCGCCGATTACCGCGGCCCTCTTCGTCCATGGCGGTGCCATCGTCGACATCCTGCTCGGCGCAGCCATGCTTTGGCGACGGACGATGCCGGCCGCAGCGATCGGCATGATCGGCATCACCCTCGCCTATTTGCTTGCCGGCAGCGCGTTCACGCCCGACCTCTGGCTTGACCCGCTCGGTCCCTTCCTCAAGACGCTACCAGCGGCCGTCCTCGCTCTGGTGGCGCTTGCCATCAAGGACGCGCGATGACCTATGCCGACCTGCTGCTCTGGCTCCATGTGATCGGGGCGACCGTGCTGTTGGGCACCGGGGCGGGCATCGCCTTCTTCATGCTCGTCGCCCACCGCACCGACGATGCCCGGCTGATCGCGCATGTCGCCGGCACCGTGGTTACGGCGGACCTTCTGTTCACCGCCACCGCCGTGGTGCTGCAGCCTCTCACCGGCGCCCTCCTGGCCCTGGAGATAGGCTGGCCGCTGAGCTCGCCCTGGATCGCGCTGTCCCTGGGACTCTACGTCTTCACCGGCCTGTTCTGGCTGCCCGTCGTCGTCATCCAGGTCAAAATGCGTGATCTCGCCAGGAAGGCCGTGCAAGAAAATTCGGCTCTTCCTTCAGACTATTACAGGCTTTTCCGCATCTGGTTTGCCTGCGGTTTTCCGGCTTTCTTCGCCGTGCTCGCCATTCTCTGGCTGATGCTGATGAAGCCGCAATTCGGATAGTGCAGGCCTGGCTTGCTTGTCCGCGAATTCACGGAGACCTATACCTCAGGCTCGAATACAGCCAACCAATGGCGGAGGGACCATGCGCATTCTGGTTGTCGGTGCTGGCGCGACAGGCGGCTATTTTGGCGGCCGCCTGATGCAGGCGGGCCGTGACGTCACCTTCCTGGTTCGGCCCGCGCGAGCGGAAAAGCTGCGGAAGGAAGGCCTCAGGATCGTCAGCCCGTTCGGCAATGCCGACCTTGCTCCGAAGCTGGTCACCACCGGCAGCATCTCCGCTCCCTACGACCTTGTGCTGCTCACCGTGAAGGCCTATGGGCTCGAAGCTGCCCTTGATGACATCGCACCCGCCGTCGCTTCCGAGACGATGATCCTGCCTGTGCTTAACGGCATGCACCATGTCGATCTCATCAAGGCCCGCTTCGGCGAGAAGGCCCTGCTCGGCGGCGTCTGCCTGATCGCCGCCACCATCGACGACGAGGATCGCATCGTGCAGCTCACGCCCATGCATAACCTCATCTATGGCGAGATGAGTGGCGAGCGGTCCGAGCGCGTCGAGGCAGTCGATGCGACCATGCAGGGGGCTGGCTTCAACGCCAAGCTTTCCGATGACATCGAGCGCGACATGTGGGGCAAATGGATCACGCTTGCCAGTCTTGGCGGCATCTGCTGCCTGATGCGCGGCTCGGTTGGCGAGATCGAAGCGGCACCAGGCGGCCGCGCCTTCGTGCAACGCTTCTTCGAGGAGGTGGTCGGCGTGGTGAAAGCCGTGGGCAAGCTGCCGGGCGAGCCCATCCTGAACATGGCGCTCTCGATGCTGACCCAGAAGGATTCGGCCATGGCGTCCTCGATGTATCGGGACCTGCAGAAACGCGCGCCGATCGAGGCGGATCAGATCATCGGGGACCTGCTGGCGCGAGCTCAGGAGGCAGGAATGGAAGCACCCCTGCTGTCAGCGGCTTACACAAATCTGGCGATCTATCAGGCAAGATGATCTGGAGCGTGGACATCGCGACATGCTTGCATGTCGCGATGTCCACGCTCCCCGATAGTGACCGCAGGCACATGGCGGATCGCGCCGCCCCCCGCCTAGCTTGTTCCCCAACCTCATCTGGGACGGGAACCGCGATGACAACGGCAGGCGCAGAGACAATCGGCAACCCCATCGTCATCGGCATCGATGCCGGCGGCACCATGACCGACACGATCCTGGTCGACGGCAACGGCCACTTCAAGATCGGCAAGGCAGCGACCACGCCGCGCGATGAATCGGAAGGCTTCATCATCTCGGCCGCCGATGCAGCCGATGCCTGGGGCATCTCGCTGGACGATCTGTTCTCCGGCATCGACGTGGTGCTCTACTCCGGCACCGGCATGCTCAACACCCTGCTCTCGCGTACGGGACGCAAGCTCGGCTTGATCACCACCAAGGGCCTGGAGGATATGATCCTGATGGGCCGTGGCCTGCAGGCCTGGGCCGACTATTCCTATGCCGATCGCCTGCACGCCATCACCCATCACCATCCGGATCCCCTGGTGCCGCGGCGCCGCACGCATGGGGTCACCGAGCGCGTCGACCAGTTCGGCGATGTGATCATCCCGCTTTATGAGCATGAAGTCGTCGCGGCGGTACGCAAGCTGATTGCCGACAAGGTCGACGCCATCTGCATCATGACGGTGTTCTCCCACGTCAATCCGGCGCACGAGAAGCGGATCGCCGAGATCGCCCGGGAGGAGATCGCCGCGGCGGGCACCGAGATCCTGGTCTATACCAGCCATGAGGTCCGCCCCGTCATCCGCGAGCAGTCCCGCCTCAACTCGGTGCTGATCGAAGCCTATGCCACCTCGCGCGGTCGCAGGCAGCTCAAGGGCATCGAGGACATTTCGAAAAAACACGGTTACCGCTATCGCGTGCAGACGCTGCTCTCCTTCGGCGGCCTCACCTCGATCGACCATCCCCGCCTGCACGAAACCATGATCTCCGGTCCGATTGGCGGCATTCTCGGCGCAGCCTATGTCGGCAAGCTGATCGGCAACGACTCGCTGATCTGCTCGGACATGGGCGGCACCTCCTTCGACATGGGCGTGATCACCCGCGGCCAGACCCGCATCGAGAACGAACCGATCATGGACCGGTTCAAACTCAACGTGCCGACGCTGCATCTCGACACCATCGGTGCCGGCGCCGGCATGATCCTCAAGGTCGACCCGTTGACCCGGAAGATCAGCCTCGGCCCGGAGAGCGCCGGCTCCGATCCCGGACCGATCTGCTTCAACCGGGGTGGCACCCGGCCGACCATCGCCGATTGCGACGCCATTCTCGGACGCCTCAACCCCGACTATTTCCTCGGCGGCAAGGTGAAGCTCGACGTGGAGAAGGCGACACTGGCCTTCAAGGATCAATGCGCCGACATCCTCGGCGTGCCTCTGCACGAGGCGGCCGAAGGCATGATCGAGATGCTGGAGGCCGACGCCAACAATGCTCTGCGACGCGTGATCTCGGGCCAGGGCATTCATCCTTCCGAATTCACCTTGCTCTCCTATGGCGGTTCCGGGCCACTGCATCTGGCCGGCTGTAGCCGCGGCATCGGCTTCCGCGACATCATCACCTTCCAGTTCGCCGCCGCCTTCTCGGCCTTCGGCTGTACCACGGCCGACTATATGCGCCGCCACTCGATCTCGACGCAGATCGACATTTCGAGCTCGGCCGGCGATGACAGCCTGGCAGCGACAGCGGCCCGGATCTCGGGCGTGTGGGAAGAATTGCGCGACGCCGCCGTCAAGGAAATGGCCGCCGACGGGCACGCTCTCGACAAGATCCGGACCGAGCCCTTCCTGATGATGCGCTACACGGGCCAACTCGAAGACGTGGAGGTGCTCGCGCCGCTCCATCAGGCGGCAACGGCGGATGACATGCGCACCATCATCACCGCCTTCGAAGAGGTCTATGGCAAGATCAACCACCGCGTCTCACGCTACGGTTCGGCCGGCTATTCGGTGATGGAACTCGGCCTGATCGCCACGGCCGACAAGGTGAAGCCGACCCTGCTCAGGCGTCCGCTGGGCGCGACCAATCCGGCCCCGGCCCATAAGGGTACGCGTGAAGCCTATATGGGCGGGCGCTGGCACAAGGCCGACCTCTACGAGATGGACGATCTTCAGCCCGGCCACGAGGTCAAGGGTCCCGCCATCATCGAACATCCCGCCACCACGCTGGTGGTCCATCCCGGCGACAGCGTCTTCATCGACGAGTGGACGCTGCTGCATTACCGCCACGCTTGAGCGAAGAGGATTAAACCCATGCTGGACCACGTGAAAGCACGCATGCCGCTTCGCGAACGGATGTTGGAATCCGAGCGGCTGATGGAAGAAACCGGCTGCTATGACGGCATCACCTCGCTGAAGCTGCGCAAGCAGGATCCTCTGAAATTCGAGACGCTGCATACCAAGCTGCGCGCCTATTGCGTCTCGGCGCGCGAAATGGCCCGCCGCATCTCCGCCTCACCCGGCGTGCGCGAGGTCGGCGAGATGGTCGTCGCCCTCTACACCCCGGAGGGCGACGCCATCGCGCTCTCCAACGGCATCATGGTGCATGTCCACACCATGAGCCGCTTCATCAAATGGATGATCCGCGAAGGCTATGAAGCCGATCCGGGCATCAATCCCGGCGACATCTTCGCCAACAACGACGCCTTCATCGGCACCGTACAGGTGCCCGACGTGATGGACGTGGTGCCGATCTTCCATTCGGGTGAACTGATCGGCTGGGCCGGCGCCGTGTGCCACGAACTCGAGGCCGGCGGCATCACGCCAGGTGGCGACGTCTGCCTGGCCCAGGAGCGCTTTACCGAAGGCCTGTTCGTCTGTGCCGAGAAGATCGGCACGAATGACGAGATCCGCCGCGATTACGTCATCCGTTGCGAGCGCAATCTGCGCATGCCGATCTACTGGGTGCTCGACGAAAAGGCCAAGGTCGCCTCGTGCATCGACATCCGGGAAAACCTGATCGCCCTCGTCGACGAGATCGGCCTGGATTACTGGAAGCAGATCTCCAAGGAATTCATCGAGGAAGGCCGCATCAGCCAACTCGCCCGCACGCGCCAGCTTACCGTGCCCGGCCTTTATCGCGGCCACACCTTCTATGGCCATGTCACCGAGGGCAAGCCGGGCTTCCAGCCCCTGGGCGATCCGAACTGGCTCTACAACATACCCGTCGAGATGGAGATCACCACCGACGGCAAGATCACACTCGACTTCGAGGGCACCCAGCCCTGGGGCTATCATTCGATGAACTGCACACCGGCCGGCATGGATGGCGGGATGTTCGTCACCCTGACCCAACACATGAACTTCGAAGGCCTGGTGAATGATGGCGCCTGGCTCGCCACGGAACTGAAACTGCCCAAGGGCACCTGGACCAACCCCGACAACGAGATGGTCGCGACGGCGACCTCCTGGGCCCTGCTGCTGCCGGCCTATGGCGTGTTCCAGCGCCTGCTCTCCCGCGGTTTTCTCGCCCGCGGCTTCGTCGAGGAGGTCTTCGTCGGCCAAGTCAACTCGCCGATGATCGAGATGGGCGGCGAGAGCCAATACGGCACCCTGTTCGGCATGGCCCATTTCGAATGCGCGGCTGCCGGCTCCGGTGCCCTCGCCATCAAGGACGGGCTCGACACCGCCTATGTCGGCTGGAACCCGGAATCCGACATGGGCAATATCGAGATATGGGAACAGAACATGCCGATGCTCTATATCGGCCGCTCGATCCTGCCCAACTCCGGCGGGTCGGGCAAGTATCGCGGCGGCTGTGCCTTCATCTCGACCTGGCTGATCAACAAGACGCGGCATCTACGCCTGATGACCTCGGAGCATTCCTCGCGAGTCTTCGACAATGGCGGGATGTGCGGCGGCTATCCTGCGCCGACCTGCCAGATGCACCGGGCCGTGCGCGATACCAATCTTGCCGAGATCATCGCCGACAGGCGGCCTCTCCCCCACACCATCGGCACTGACCCGGCTCATTCGGACTTGGAGAAACTGGTCGAAGGCCGGCACATCACCGAGGAAGGCCCCTATATCACCGCGCCGCACAAGTCCGGCGACATCTTCACCCATTCCTATAATGGCGGCGGCGGTTACGGCGACGTGCTGGAGCGCGATCCGATCAAGACCGCGCAGGATGTGGAAAACGGCTACCTCACCCCGGAAGCATCCGAGCAGGTGTTCGGCATCGTCATCCGAGAAGTCCCGCAGACGGATCGGCTGGAGGCCGATCTCGCAGCCACCGCCGCCTTGCGCGAGAAGATGCGGGCTGAACGCATCGCGACGTCCGTGCCTGTCTCGGCCTGGATCGCCGAGGAGGCCAAGCGCGTCGCCGCCAGCGACTTCGCGCCCGAGGTCGCCAAGATGCACGCCAATGCGATGAAGCTCTCGCCGCGCTTTGCCGCCGACTTCCGCAAGTTCTGGGGCCTCGACGCCTCCTTCACGGTTCACTACTGAGGTCAGCATGTCCAGCTATCCCAAGGAAACCATTCGCGAACTCGTTGCAGGCGACCTGCCCTGGCACCAGACCCGGCAGATCATGAGCGCCTATAAGGACGACGACCGTTTCCAGACCTATATCCAGGTCCTGCAGGAGCGGATGGCCTGGAAGGACCCGATCCTGCTGCCGGTCGGCGATCATCTCTTCATCGCCGACACGCCGAATGGCCGCGTTACCAAATGCGAATGCGGCCAGGAGTTCGGGCATTACAGGAAGAACTGGAAACTCGGTGCCCATATCCGCGTGCGCCGGACCAAGGAGGCCCTGCGCGAGATCTATCCCAATTCCGATATCCCCGACCCGGAATGGATGGAAATCCGGGAATTCCTCTGCCAGTCTTGCGGCACCCTTCATGAGGTCGAGGCAGCCGCTCCCGGTTATCCGATCGTGCATGATTTCGAGCCGGATCTGGAGGGCTTCTATCGCGAATGGCTCAAGCGGCCTCTTGAACCCGAGGGAGATGCTCGATGAGTCCCCCCAACATCCTCATTCTGATGGCCGATCAGTTGGGTGCCCCGGCGCTCGGCGTCTACGGCCATCCTGTTGTGAAGACCCCCAACCTCGACCGCATCGCCAAAACCGGTGCGGTCTTCGACAATTTCTACTCCAACTTTCCCCTCTGCGCTCCCGCGCGGCTGGCGTTGATGACTGGGCGGCTGTGTTCGAACATCCAGGCCTGGGACAATGCCGCGCAGATCCCGTCTGATGTTCCCACCTTCGCCCATTATCTGCGCGTGCTCGGCTACCGGACCTGCCTGTCGGGCAAGATGCACTTCATCGGGCCCGATCAGTTGCATGGTTTCGAAGAACGGGTAACGACCGACATCTGTCCCTCCGATTTCAACTGGACGGCCGACTGGGACGATCCGTGGCGGACCATGGACTGGTTCCACAACATGAAGAACGTCAGCGACGCCGGCATAGCCGAACGGGCCCTGCAGCAGGACTATGATGAGGAGGTCGCCCACAACGCCCGGCGCTGGCTGTTCGACCAGGCGCGCGACAGCGACGATCGCCCCTTCCTGCTCGTTGCCTCCTTCACCCATCCGCACGATCCCTATGTGACGCCGCAACGGTTCTGGGATCTCTACGATCACGACAAGATCGACATGCCCCGCGTGCCTTTCATTCCTCCAGCCGAACGGGACGCGCATTCACGGCGGCTGTGGGAACAATATGATCGCGGAGAGTTCGGGGTCGGCGATGAGCATGTGCGCGCTGCCCGCCACGCCTATTACGGCAGCGTGTCCTATCTCGACGAGCGAGTTGGCGAGGTTCTCGATGCGCTCGAGCGCTCCGGGCATGGCAAGGACACCATCGTGATCTTCCTCGCCGATCATGGCGACATGCTTGGCGAGCGCGGCCTCTGGTACAAGATGAGCTTCTATGACTGGTCGTCGCGCGTGCCCCTGCTCATGACCGGCCCCAACGTGCCGGCAGGCGCCCGCATCAAGGCGAATGCTTCCCTCGTCGATATCCTGCCGACCCTGGTCGAGATTGCCGCTGGCCCGGAATGGAACGATTACCCCGAAGGTCCCGACGGGCGCAGCCTGCTCTCCCTCCTGAGACAGGACGCCGACGATCGTATCGCGGTCAGCGAGTTGATGTCGGAGGGCGTGGCGGCCCCTTATGTGATGCTGCGCAAGGGCCGCTACAAATTCACCTATGTCGAGCACGACCCGCCGCAGCTCTTCGACATGGAAGCCGATCCGGACGAGGTGCATGACCTCGCAGGAGATCCGGGCCATGCGGGCGTGGTGCGGGACATGCTCGGCGAGGTCGAGCGCCGGTGGGACATGTCCAGGCTCAAGCGGGAAATCATCGCCAGCCAACGTCGGCGCCGCCTCGTCTACAAGGCGTTGAGCACCGGCAAGATCACGCCCTGGGATTATCAGCCCTGGAGCGATGCTTCGTTGCAATATTATCGCGGGACGAAGTCGTATCACGAGGCCGAGGCTCGTGAATTCATCCGGCCATAAGGGAAGACCATGACCAGCTTGAAAGGCCGTACCGCGCTTATCACCGGCGGCCTCACCGGCCAGGGCCTCGCCATCGCACAGGCTCTGGCGAGCGTCGGCGCCAATGTCGCGGTCGGCTCCTATATCGGCGAAGGCGCGCGCCTGGGCGATGCCGCCGCCTATCCCGAGCGGGCTGAACTGCAGCGCGTGCGCGCCATGCTCGAGGCTGAGGATGTCGAGGTGCATGCCGGCCATCTCGACGTGCGCTCCAGCGAGATCATCGAGGCCTTCATCGAGGCGGCCGAAACAGCCTGCGGCCCCATCGACATCCTGGTGAACGCCGCCGGTACCACGGCCGAACAGCCGGTCAGCGGCCATTCCGATGCACTCTGGGACAAGATCCTCGACACCAATCTCACCGGGGCTTTTCGCACCACGCGCAGCCTCCTGCCCGGCATGATCGCGCGGGGCTGGGGCCGCGTCATCAATATCGGCTCGACGGCCGCCAGTGTCGGCTGGAAGGACAACCCGGCCTATTGCGCTTCCAAATCCGGCTTGCTGGGCTTGACGCGCTGCGTGGCGTTGGAAGGAGCGCCGCATGGCGTCACGGCCGTGATGATCTCACCGACCTGGGTGGAGACCGAGCTGATGCGCCGCAACGTCGCCCAGGTCGCCGAGCGCGACGGCAAGGGGGAAAGCCTGGAAAGCGCCATGGCCCGGATTGCGTCTCAGAATCCGCAGCAGCGCATCATCCAACCCGACGAAGTGGCTGGTCTCGCTGTCTTTCTCTGCAGCCAGGCCGCCAAAGGCATCACGGCCGAAAACATCCAGATCACCGGGGGGGCGCTCTGGTAGAAAGCTTCAGGGAACGCTACCCTCCCTCTATGCTAAGGGTTTGCGGGTCAATAGACGGATTAAATTAGCTCGACCTTTGTCATTGCCGGGCTTGACCCGGAAACCAGCTCCCTTCCGGTTATCGGAGTCGGGGCCGCTGGATGCCCGGACCAGGGTCCGGGCATGACAAAGGCAGCGTCTCACTTATGTCAGACAGCACCTGTGGCCGAATGCGACTTCGGCGTGGAATGTACGGATGAAATCTTCCCTGATCGCTTCCGGCCTTCCGCTCGCCACCGTCAATGCTGCCATCGGAGAGGCCGCCCGGCTGGTAGGAACATCCGACTTCTATGTCGCCCTGCTCGCGGCCTTCCGTTCCCTGGTCTCGCACGACATCGCCACCATGGTGCGCTATTCGGCGGTCGGCCGGCCGAGCTTCCTCATGCATCACGGTTTCTCGGATGCCCTGGCCCGCCAATATGAGACG
This sequence comes from Labrys sp. F242, assembly GCF_057813875.1. Classification (NCBI taxonomy): domain Bacteria; kingdom Pseudomonadati; phylum Pseudomonadota; class Alphaproteobacteria; order Hyphomicrobiales; family Xanthobacteraceae; genus Labrys; species Labrys sp. F242. The sequence goes on from NZ_JBVASG010000001.1 coordinate 2,442,566, forward strand.
ACCTTCCATGTCTTCGACCCGTTCCATCGCTATTGGGCGCAGACGGAACGGCCCGGCGTCGTCAGCCTCGACATGTTTCCGGCCACGGCCACCCGGCAGAGCCGCTATGTCCGCGAATTCCTGCAGGAATCCAGCATCACCGACGAACTTGGTTACTTCCTTCCCGCCATGGGACGGGCCAGCGTTGCCTTGTTCCTGGAACGTCGCATCGGCCGCTTCCTCGACAGTGAACGCACGGCCATGGAAGATTTCTATCCCCTGTTTGCCGGGCTGGAGAGCGCGCATGTCAATGCGGTCCTGGCCGCGGCGATCGGGCGCGGCGCAGGCGGCGTCTCCCTGCCGCTGGCCATCATGCTGCGCGACCTCGAAGGCTGCGTCATCCACGCATCGGAGGCCTGGCGGGAATTGGAAAGCAGGGATGCCGGCCTGCCGCGTGCCGTCGAACGGCTGACGGCCGAGAATGCCGGGGAAGCCATACTGGACGACGCCACCGTTCTGCACAGGACCCGTATCTCACCAACCCATGGCTCCGCACCGGAAGGTTGGCTGTTCACGGTAGAGAAATCGGCATCCTCTTCAACGGATTACGACCAGACGATCATCTCCAAGCTCAATCCGACCCTCACGCCCCGGGAGATCGACATCGTCAAGCTGGTGCTCGAAGGCCACCCTACCGCCACCATTGCCCAGCGCCTCAAGCTCCAGCGTGGGACGGTGAAGAACCACCGGCTTCGCATCTATGAAAAGCTGGACATCACGTCGGAGCGCGAACTTTTCCTCACCTATATCCAGGCGCTGCAGAGGCATCGATCGAACGGCTAGACTCTCCCCAAAAAACCAGTCTTTACAGAATGATAACCATAGGGCCCAAACCAAATCATTCGGTTCCGCGCAAAAAAGCAAAGCGGCTTGGTGATGGCTATCGGAAAATAGCCACCGCCCTGGAAGTCAGATTCAAATTCAAAGAACAAATAACAATAACAACATATTGCAGGGATATTCAAAATACCCGCTTCATTGCAGAGCATGTCGATGGCCACGAGGCCATGCCGTGCTCACCAGCGCAGCAAACGACGGCCGGCGATATATCCCAAGACGGTGACGATACCTGTCGCCAGGCTATACCAGGTGGCGACGAAAAGCGGGCTGTCGTCCACGCAGTGGCTGGCATAAAGGGTTGCCGCGATGCCGCTGGCGGCCAGGCCTGCCACCGCCCCGGCCCTGCCGGGGTTCTCGGGAGCGCCCTGGCGCAGGGCATAGAGAATGCAGGCCAACGGCCCGAGCGCCAGCAAGGGTATCAGCATCAGGCAATAGCGGGCATTGACACCCATCCAGCGTGTTCCCCAACTGGCGGGCGGCATGACCATCATTTCCACGGCGACTGCGCCAATCAAGAGCAAGGGTGCGACGACCAAAGCAAGGCGCCATCCCTCCGATTGTGCACCCGGCCTGACCAAGCGCAGGATCAGGCCACAGGCCGACACGGCCAGTGATGCCGTCACCGCGAACTTGAACAGGAAGCGCCATGTCTCGGCCGCCGTGGCGATATCGGGACGAGGACGGAAGCCGACGAAGAAAAGCATGGCCGAAAAAGCCGTCCCGACGATCACCGCCAGTCCGAAAGCCCTGCCGAGGGACCATCTGACCGGCGCATCTTCCGAAATGGCATTGATGAGATCGTCGGTCTTCACGACTGGTCACTCCGATAGAGCGCTGCGAGCTTCTTGAGGCCCCGATGCAAAGCAACGCGCACGGCCACTTCCGTCATCTTCAACTTTGCAGCCGTCTCCCGGATGCTGACGCCCCCTAGGGAGATGGCTTCCACGATGTCCCGCTGCGGCGGTTTCAGATGCGCCAGCATTTTCTCGGCCTCATGCTGGGACAGCACGGTTGCCGGCTCCTGCGCTTCGAGAATCTCGATCACGTCCTCGATCGGCACCATCACCTGCCGTCCCCGACGGCGCATGGTATCGATCATCTTGTTGCGCACGATCGTCGAAAGCCAGGGACCGAGCGGGCGCGACTGGTCCCAGGTTCCACGCTTGAGATGAATGGCGAGCAGCACTTCCTGCACGACGTCCTCGACCTCCGCCGGCGGGGCACCGAAACGCTCGCAATAGCGGCGCGCCGTGCCGCGCAGATAGGGCGTCACCGACTGCAGGAACTGCCGATAAGCCGGCGCATCTCCAGCGATCGACTGCCGCAACCATGCCGCCCACTCCTCTTCGCGCATGGGATTATGCACGAGCCTTCCTCTCTACGGCCGGTCTCACGGCTTTGTTACCAAATGCCGGTGCCGACTCACTGCACCGCCGTCGCCGCGGCATAATCGTCCAGCACCGCGCGTATGGCCAGAGAGAGGCAAACGGCCATGTCCAGCGGTCCATCATGCCCCGCCGCTACAGGCACGAACTGATGCACCAAAGTGGGTGGCAAGGTGCGCCCTGCCAGCGCCTTCGACAAGCGCGCCACGGCGCGGGCCGCGACCGGATGCGGCCAGTAATAGCGGATGCGGTCACTGTAGCTATAATGGCGCAGCACGTGCTGGCCGGCGGCATCGCCTTGATAATAGCGCTGCCAGTAGCCGGGTTCGGCCAGCATCAGGGCCTCCATCGCCCTGGCCAGCGAGCGTTCGCCATAGGAGGCATCGAGTTCCCCGGCGATGAGATCGAGGCCGTAGAGCGCCTCGCGCCAGGCAAAGGTCAGGCCGGGCCCGACTTTCAGGATGGCAAAGCCATCGGCCACCAGTTGCGCCAGCTTTTCCCGTGGTTGGTAGTCGGTGGAATGGGCCTCGAACACGAGGGAGGGCTCGTTGCCCAGCACGCCGATGAGATCCCGGGCCTTCTCGGGTCGGTAGACCACCACATCCTCATGGCCAAATTCGACGCCGGGCTGCACCACGAGACCAATCACGCGCTCCAGCGCCGCCTCGACGCCTTGCTGGCGAAAGATGGTCCGATGGGTCTCGATGGTCTGGCGTGCCGCTCCCGCCGCGGTCGGCTGCAGGCTGTCGAGCGCATGCCAGGCGCCCCCCGGCACCGGCACCTCTGTGCCGATGATGTAGACCGGCAGAGGCAACCCATTGTCGCGGGCTGTCTGCTCCGCCACCCAGGTCAGGCGGGCGGCACGCCTGGCCGTGGTTTCGTCGTCGAGCGCCTCGGGTTCGCCCTTGCAGCCCATGCTGGCATCGAGATGGATCTTGCCGAACCCCGCCGCGACATAGGCCGCCATCATCGCCTCGGCCTTGGCCATCGCCTCTTCCGCCTCGAGATGGCGCCAGGGATTGGGACCGAGATGATCGCCGCCAAGGAGCAGACCGGCAGTGTCATAGCCGACTGCCTTCGCCTTCCCGAGCACGAAACGCCTGAAATCGGCCGGCGTCATGCCGGTATAGCCTCCCTCCTGGTTCACCTGGTTGCAGGTCGCCTCGATCAGCACCTCACGCCCGCGCTCGCGGCCATGTGCCAGCGTCGTCTCGATCACGTCCGGATGAGCCGAGCAGATCGAGGCGATGCCCCACGGCCTTCCGGCACGGCGCGCAAGGGCCAGGTCGAGAAGCTTAGTCATGTAGGGTTCTCCGTAAAATGTGGATCGCAATCAGGCCGAAGCCCGCATCATCAATTGTGCCTCGAGCCGCAATTGCTGCTGTCCTTGTGCAGGTTCCTCGCCCTCGACCTGGGCGAGCAGCAACTCGACGCCGAGATTGCCGAGGCGGAAAAAGTCCTGCGCCACCGTGGTCAAGGGCGGACAGCCGAAACGGCTATAGGGCTGGTCGTCATGGCCGGCGACGCGCAATCGGCAATCGGCTTCACGTCCGACCTTCAGGCCGCGCTGGAAGGCGGCGGCCATCACCCCTACGGCGATACGGTCATTGGCGCACAGCACCGTCGAGGTCGGAAACCCCGCGCCGTCGATCACCTGCAGGGCCTCGGCATAGGCGATTTCCTCGAAACGCCAGTCCGGCTTGCCTGCAACAGTGATGATCTCCGGCTGGAAGCCGAGCCGCTCCATTGCCTGGACATAGGCATTGCTGCGCTCGGCGGCATTGTGATTGACCGCAGGCATTTCAAAGAAGCAGGGAGGCGTCCCCGTGCGGCACAGATAATCGGTGATCAGACCGATGCTCTGCTCATTGTCGGTGCCGACGAAGGGCGAGCCGTCCTGCAGGGAGGAATCAAGATAGACCACGGGAATATGGGCACGCAGGGTCTCCATCCGTGTCGCATCGGTATAGGCGCCGAGGGGGGCGATGATCGCTCCGGCAATCTTGAGCGACAGCAGCGTCTCCACCGAACGCGCCTCATGCAGGGCATCTCCTCGCGAGGAGAGCACCAGCACGAAGTAACCATCCTGCGCGCAGCGTCGCTCGATGTGACGCACCATCTCCGAATAGAACATGTCCGAGGTATCGGGCACGATCACGCCGATGATCTTGGGCCGCTTTCGGTTAAGGTTCACTGCAAACAGGTTCGGCCGATAGTCATACTTGGCCAGGGCCCGCTCGATGCGAGTGCGGATCGATTTGCGCACACTGCCAGGGTCGTTGAAATATTTCGACACGGTTGGCCGCGAAATGCCACTGAGCTCGGCGAACTCGGCCATGTTCCTGATCTTTCGCACCAACCGCCGCTCCCTGTCGTGTTCAGCTCGCTTTGAATTTTTACACAGGCAAACAATTTTATTTTTTACATGCCATAAAATTGGCAACCCGGAAATTTGATCCGATCATTGCTCTCAAAAAATATAATGTTTTAGTTCAATGCGATAATGCCAAAACCCTTCCTCCGAACAAGGCGCATTTTGTCAATTTTTCCATGAGCAATATCTTTAATTGACGCTCATCACGCAAAACCATAGTCTGACAATTAATAAAAGACAAAAACAAATTCAGGGAGGGAGAAGACGAGCGCGCGCGACGCGAATTTACTCGCGTTGGCCGCAATCAAAATCTCTTTCCTCACCTTGATCGGCGGCCTTTCCCGCCATGACCGGCCGGCTACCTCCCGTCAGAAGAGGATCCGTGCCGGAGGGATCGATCCGACTTACGTCAAACCGAGGAAACGACATGAGGAAACTGCTTACGGCCCTCGCGGCTCTTGCCATCGGGGCCAGCGTGCTCGCCGCTCCGGCGCAGGCCCAGGATAAGAAATACACCATCGCCCTCATCCCGGGCCTGACCACCGACGCCTTCTACATCTCCATGCGCAAGGGCGCAGAGGCCGCCGCCAAGGTGGTGGGAGCCGAACTGGTGTTCCAGGGCGCGCCCGACTTCAACCCGGTGACGCAGACGCCCGTGCTCGATGCCGTCATCGCGCGCAAGCCCGACGCCATCCTGATTGCGCCGACCGACAAGGTTCAGCTCGTCCAGCCGCTGAAGAAGGCCATCGATGCCGGCATTCCGGTGATCACCGTCGATACCTTCATCGGCACCGGCAAATATCAGACCGGCGCGGGTGACGCCGACTTCCCGCTCTCCTATGTCGCCTCGGACAATATTCTGGGCGGGCGCATCGCGGCCCGTGCCCTCGCCAAGGCTATCGGCGAGAAGGGTAAGGTCTATGTATCCAATGTGAAGCCGGGCATCTCGACCACGGATCAGCGCGAGGAAGGCTTCAAGAACGAGATGAAGAATTATCCCAATATCTCTGTTCTTGAAACGCAATTCAACGACAATGATGCCAACAAGGCCGCTTCGCAGATGCAGTCGGTCTTCGCCCGCAATCCCGATCTTGCCGGTGTGTTCGGCGCCAATCTGTTCTCCGCTCTGGGTGCCGCCAATGGCGTGCAGCAGGCTGGCCAGAGTGGCAAGATCCGTGTCGCCGCCTTCGACGCTCCGGCCACGATCGTCGACAACATCAAGTCCGGCCTGGTCGACATCGCCATCGCCCAGCATCCGGCGGAGATCGGCTATTTCGGCGTGCTTTCCGCCTATGCCCATCTGACTGGCCAATCGATCCCTGCCTCGATCGGCACGGGCTTCACCGTGATGGACAAGTCCAACGTCGACAAGCCGGAAGTTGCCGCCTTCATCTACAAGGAATGAGGCCTTCCTCGCATCTGCGCCGCCGGAGCCTTTGGAGCAGGACGCTCTAGAGGAAAATGACTTTTCTCCGAATTGCCATTTTTCTCTAACTTTTTGTTTTGACGCGTTTTCTTAATCGAAAAGTCTGTCAACTTTTCTGGAAAACGCTCTGGCCCGGCGGCCTCTTCATGACCTCTCAACGGAGCGCCTGATGTCGGCAGCCCAATCCTCCCTCAGTCGGGCGCAGCCCGCGGCAGGACCTCATCCCATCCTTCTGCGCATCGCGGAGCTCAGGGCCTGGCTTTTCCTGGTCCTGCTCCTGGTCTTCTTCGAGTGCTGGGCCCGGATCGCCTATGGCTCGACCTTCGTATTCTCGGTTCCCACGCTGCAATCGATCTCGATCTATGCCGTCGCCCCGCTTCTGCTGGCGCTCGGCTCGACCTTCGTGATCATTTCGGGCGGCATCGACCTCTCGATCGGCTTCATCATGGGGCTGTCGGCCGTGGTGGCGGCCCATACCGCCAATCTCGCGGGCGCCTCCATGCCGCCCTTCCCGGCCATGCTGATCGGCATTGTGGCCGGCGTCGCCGTGGCCACCGTCCCCGGCTATATCAACGGCCTGCTGATTTCGAAACTCAGGGTCCCTCCCTTCATCGGCACGCTCGGCATGTATGGCGTGGCTCGCGGCATCGCCTATCTGCTCGCCGGCGGCACCACCGTCCCGGTTTCGAATGCCTGGTTCGCAGCGCTTGGCAATGGCCGCCTCTACGGGGTGCCCGTCGTGGTGATCGTGGCCGCCCTCTTCCTCATCCTGATGCACTATCTGCTTTCGCAGACGCGCTTCGGCCAGCACACCTATGCCATCGGCGCCAGCGAGCAGGCCGCGCTGCGGGCCGGTATCAATGTCTCCAGGCATACCCGCAAGCTCTACGTGCTGTCGGCTGTCTGCGCCGGCATCGGCGGCGTGCTCTATGCCGCCCGCTTCACCGCTGGTGCGGCCCAAGCCGGCGAACCGCTCCTGCTCGACTCGATCGCCGCCGTGGTGATCGGCGGCGCTAGCCTGTTCGGCGGCTCGGGCTCGATCTCCGGCACGCTGGCCGGAGCGCTCGTCATCGCCGTCATCCAGTTCGGCCTCGTCTACATCAATGTCGAGCCCTTCTGGCAATTCGTCTCGGTGGGCGTCGTCATCATCGTTTCCGTGCTGGTCGACCAGGCCCAGCGCAGCATTGCCGGAGGCCGCCGCTCATGAGCACCCAGCCTCTCCTCGACATACGCGACGTCTCCAAGCATTTCGGCGGCGTCACCGCGCTCAACGGCGTCTCGCTCCAGCTCAATGCCGGCGAGGTCGTGGCTCTCGCTGGCGACAACGGCGCCGGCAAGTCGACCCTGATCAAGACCATCTCCGGCGTCTACCAGGCCGATGGTGGCGAGATCCGGCTGAAGGGCGAAGTCGTGAAATTCGCGACCCCCGAGGCCGCGCGTGGCCATGGCATCGAGACGATCTACCAGGACCTCGCACTCGCCGACAATCTCTCCATCGGCGCCAACATCTTCCTGGGACGCGAGCCGATGACGAAGGCCTTCGGCTTCCTGCCCGTGCTCGACCGCAAGAAGATGGCCAAGGCGGCGCAGGAGACCATGGCGCAGCTTGATTTCCACGTGACTCGCCTCGATGCCCCCGTCGGCAATTTCTCCGGCGGCCAGCGGCAGGCGGTCGCCATCGGTCGTGCCGTCTACTGGAACGCGCAGGTGCTGATCATGGACGAACCGACCGCCGCTCTCGGCGTGCCCGAGCAGCGCAAGGTCGTCTCCCTGATCAAGACCCTCAAGGCCCAGGGGCGCGGCATCATCTTCATCTCGCACAATCTGCAGGACATCTTCGCGGTCTCCGACAGGATCGTGGTGCTACGCCGCGGCACCCTGGCGGGCGAGCGCCTGATCGCCGAGACCAATCATGACGAGATCGTCAAGCTGATGGTGGGCGGCTGAGAAGCGCAGAGCGGGCGCCCTGCCCGCTCTCCCGCCTTGGGGCACCGACGAGAATGTGAATACGGCAGGACTTCTCATTTCCCCCAGTACGTGACATCACTCTGCCGTGACCTGCTGGCATCTCCTTTCCCGCATGCTCTCGATCGTCATGATCGCAAGCCTGCTGAGCGCTCCGATGGCGCCCTTCTCGGCTGCCATAGCGGCCGTGCCGTCGCACGCGGCGAGCCAGGCTGCCATGGCTGCCGACATGCCGTGCTGCCCCGAACAGAACCCCTCGCTGCCCGGAGGGCAGAAGTCCTGCCCGGTGGCGATCGTCTGCATGGCCAAATGCGCCCCCGGTGATCCGATCGCGGTAATGGCCCAGGCACCTCTCTTCGAGACCCGCCGCCTCGCCCCGCCCGGCAACGACCTGGACAGGACGCCCTTCATCACGGCGCCGCCGGACCGTCCTCCCCGCGCCTGAATTCATCCGCGCCCCGTACTGGGGCAGTCTGTCCGGCGCCTTCGGGGCCGGACAGCAGTAGCGGCCATCGAACCTCCTCCAGAGCAAAGCGGGTCCTGGCGTAAACGCCTGTCGATCCCGGCTTTCGCTCCGACGCATTCTTGCGTTTTTCGTCGATTACGGCGGATCGCAAAGGCTTGGGAGACGTTCGTCGGCCAGGAGTGAACCCGGAATATTTCAGACATGATGTCATTTGGCACCAACCGCATCGCCCTTGCGGCAGTGATCGGCCTTGCCTGCGCAACCGCCTCCCCCGCGCGAGCCGATATCGCAGACTACGAATTTCAACTCGTCCAGCCCGAGGTCAAGCTGAACGAGACATCGGAAATCGCCGTACGCCTCGTCGACAGGCGCTCTGGCAAGCCTGCCCCCAACGCGGTGATTTTCACCCAGCGCGTCGACATGGCGCCGGACGGCATGGCGGCGATGAAGGCCCCGATCGAAGCCATCACATCCGATGAACCCGGCATCTATCGATTCAAGGCAAGGCTGAGCATGGAGGGCGGATGGCGGCTGTCGCTCGCCGCCAAGCTCCAGGGCGAAACCGGAACACTCGAAAGCAAGCTCGTCTTCAAGGCCGTGCCATGAGCCGCGTCGGTCGAACAAGCCTAGTCCTCATCGCGATCATCGCGGCAGGAGCCGGCGGCTATTGGGCAGGCCGGCATGGCCCGGCCCTTTCCGCGACGGCCTGGCAGCAAATGCTCGCACTGACCGGCGGGCCTTCGTCGCCCATGGCGAGTGCGGCAGCAGGGCCTACCGGGCCGGTAATCTATTATCGCGCGCCCGATGGATCTCCCGCCTATTCGGCAACGCCGGCCAGGACAGCGGATGGCCGAGACTTCGTTGCCGTCCACGCCAGCGAGGAGGTAAGCTTCGACGAGAAGCCTACCGACGCGCGCCCGGCACCCGCCATCGTAGCCCCCCGTCCCATCCTTTATTACCGCAACCCCATGGGCCTCGCGGACACGTCGCCGGTTCCGAAGAAGGATTCCATGGGCATGGACTACATCCCCGTCCGTGCCGGGGAAGAACCGGAAACGGGAACCGTCCGGGTCGCAGCAGGCAGGCAGCAGCAGACGGGCGTCCGCACGGAGATTGCGGCAATGCGCGCGCTCGTCCGGCCCGTGCGCGTCCCGGGTAGCGTGCAGCTCGACGAGCGTCGCATCAGCGTGGTCGCCACGCGTTCGGATGCCTTCATCACCAAGGTCTCGGATGTGACGACGGGCGATCGGATCGCCAGGGGCGAACCGCTCCTTCAGCTCTACTCGCCCGAAATCGCCGCTGCCGGCGCCCAGTTCCTCACCGAGCTTGGCAATGGCGGGCGTGGAGGAACGGGCGGCGGCGCACGGCAGCGGCTGGAAAATCTCGGTGTCCCTCCCGAAGCCATCGCCGAACTCGAACGAAACCGGAAGGTGCCGCCAGCAATGACATGGCGCGCCCAGCGAGACGGCATCGTGCTCCAGCGCAACGTCACCGAAGGCATGAAAGCGGCGCCCGGCGACATTCTCTTCCGCCTCGCCGACATCTCGACCGTATGGGTGCTGGCCGATGTGCCCGAATATCAGCTCGGCGCCATCAGGCCCGGAGCCCTCGTGACCGTTCGGATCCGCAGCCTGCCGAGCCGCGTCTTCGACGGACGGATCGCGTTGATCTATCCGGAAGTGGCCAAGGAAACCCGCACCGCCAAGGTGCGGATCGAGCTCGCGAACCCGGGAGGCCTTCTGCTGCCCGACATGTATGCCGATGTGGAGATCGCGACCGGTAACGCGAAGGAGGCGGTGACCGTCTCCGACAGCGCCGTGATCGACACCGGCACGCGCCAAACGGTCATCCTTGCCAAGGGAGACGGGCGTTTCGAGCCGCGAGTAGTCAAAGTCGGCGCCCAGGGCGGCGGCTTCGTCGAAATCCGCGACGGCGTTGCGGCGGGTGACCGCGTGGTGACGGCCGCAACCTTCCTCATCGACGCCGAAAGCAACCTCAAGGCCGCGCTGAACGGCATGACCAGTCCGGAGGCCACGCCATGATCGCCCGGCTGATCGCCTGGTCCGCACGCAACCTCGTGCTGATCCTCGTCGGCACCGCCTTTGCCGTCGCATCCGGGCTCTATGCTTTGAAGACGCTGCCCCTCGATGCCATTCCCGATCTCTCCGACGTCCAGGTCATCGTCTACACCGACTATGCCGGCCAGGCGCCACAGGTCGTCGAAGACCAGGTCACCTATCCGCTGACGACAGCGATGCTGACGGTCCCGAAGTCGAAGGTGGTGCGCGGCTTCTCCTTCTTCGGCGTCTCCTTCGTCTATGTGATCTTCGAAGATGGCACCGATCCCTACTGGGCTCGCAGCCGGGTTCTCGAATATCTCAACGCTGCGGCGCAGCGCCTGCCAGCCGGTGTCACCCCGCGCCTCGGCCCTGATGCCACCGGGGTCGGCTGGGTCTATCAATATGCCGTCACCTCCAAGGTCATGTCGCTCGCCGAACTGCGCTCGCTGCAGGATTGGAAGCTGCGCTATGCCGCCTCGAAGGCGGAAGGCGTGGCCGAGGTCGCGAGCGTCGGCGGCTTCGTCAAGCAATACAGCATCGTGGTGGATCCGCTGCGGCTGCAGGCCCAGGGCATCTCCCTGTCGATGGTGCGCGACGCCGTGCGGGCCAGCAATCGCGACGTGGGCGGTCGCACGCTGGAACTTTCCGAATTCGAATTCATGGTGCGCGGCCGCGGCTACGTCAAATCACCGGCCGACCTCGAGAACATCGTGCTCAGGACCAGCGCCGGCGTACCGCTGCGTCTCAAGGACGTCGCCCGCGTCGAAATCGGGCCGGACGAGCGCCGCGGCATCACCGAACTCAACGGCGAGGGAGAAGTGGCTGGCGGCATCGTCTTGCAGCGCTTCGGCGCCAATGCCCTGACCGTCATCGACAATGCCAAGCAACGCCTCGCCGACATCGCCGCAAGCCTGCCCAAGGGAACCGAGATCGTCCCGGTCTATGATCGCTCCCACCTGATCGAAGCGGCGATTGAAACGCTCAAGAGAACACTGTTCGAGGAGAGCGTGATCGTCGCCCTCGTCTGTGTCGTGTTCCTTCTTCATCTGCGTAGCGCCCTGGTCGCCATCCTCATGCTCCCCGTCGGCATCCTCATGGCGTTCGGTGCCATGAAGCTGATCGGCCTTGGCTCCAACATCATGAGTCTCGGCGGGATCGCCATTGCCGTCGGCGCAATGATCGATGCCGCCATCGTCATGATCGAGAACGCGCATAAGCATCTCGAACGCGCTGCGCCTGGCCAGTCCCGTATTCAGATCCTCGTCAATGCGGCAAGTGAAGTCGGCCCGGCCCTGTTCTTCAGCCTGCTGATCATCACCGTCTCCTTCCTGCCCATCTTCACGCTGGAATCGCAGGAGGGACGCCTGTTCGGGCCGCTCGCCTTCACCAAGACCTTCGCGATGGCCGCCGCCGCCCTCCTGTCGATCACGCTGGTACCGGCACTGATGGTGATCTTCGTGCGCGGCAGGATCATTCCCGAGCACAGGAATCCGATCAACCGCCTCCTGATCTGGCTCTACCGGCCGGTCATTCGCGGAGTCCTTAAAGCCAAGACCCTCACCATCATTCTCGCCGTGGCGGCGCTGGCCCTCAGCATCTGGCCCGCGCGTCAGCTCGGCTCCGAATTCATGCCGTCGCTGGACGAGGGCACCCTGATGTATATGCCGACCACCCTGCCCGGCATCTCGATCACCAAGGCCGGCGAATTGCTGCAGATGCAGGACCGCATCATCAAGTCTTTCCCCGAGGTTGCTTCGGTCTACGGCAAGGCGGGACGCGCCGCGACGGCGACCGACCCCGCCCCCACCGAAATGTTCGAGACCATCATCAATCTCAAGCCCAAGGAGCAATGGCGGCCGGGCATCACCCTCGACAGCCTCAAGTCCGAGATGGACAAGGCCCTGCAATTTCCGGGCGTATCGAACGCCTGGACCATGCCGATTCGCGCCCGTATCGACATGCTCTCGACCGGCATTCGAACACCCGTCGGCGTCAAGGTCTTCGGCACTGATCTTGCCGAGATGGAAAAGATCGCCCGCCAGATCGAGGCCATTCTCAAAACCGTGCCGGGCACCTCCAGCGCCTATGCCGAGCGGGTCATCGGCGGCTATTATCTCGACATCGTGCCCGACCGGGACGCACTCGGCCGCTACGGGCTCGCCGTAGGCGACGTCCAGGACGTCATCGCCACGGCCCTCGGCGGCGAGACCGTGACGACAACGGTGGAAGGGCGGGAACGCTATGGCGTGAACATCCGCTATCCACGCGATCTGCGCTCCAACCGCCAGGCCATTGCCGCCGACGTGCAAGTTCCCCTCCCGGGCGGCGGCACGATCCCGTTGGGCGAGGTGGCGAAGGTTGAACTCACGCGGGGTGCGACCTCCATCCGCACGGAGAACGGCCAGCTCGCAACCTATATCTTCGTGGATATCGACGGGCGCGATCTCGGCGGCTATGTCGCCGAGGCGCAGAAGGCCGTGGCCGCGAAAATCGTGCTGCCTCCGGGCTATTCAATCGGCTGGAGCGGCCAATATGAATATCTCCGGCGCGCCGAGGCCCGGATGAAGATCGTCGTGCCTGTCACGCTGCTCATCATCTTCCTGCTGCTCTACCTCAACTTCCGCCGCCTGACGGAGACGCTGATCGTCATGCTGTCGCTGCCCTTTGCCCTGGTCGGCGGCATCTGGCTGATGTGGTGGCTTGGCTTCAACATGTCCGTTGCGGTTGCCGTCGGCTTCATCGCGCTGGCCGGCGTCGCGGCGGAGACCGGCGTCGTCATGCTGATCTACCTGCAGCAGGCCCTGGCCGAGGTGAAGGCGGAGCGATCCGGCAAGGAGCAGCCCTTTACCAGGGCGGATCTTCGCGAGGCGATCATGCTGGGTGCCGTGGAACGGGTTCGCCCCAAGATGATGACGGTCATCGCCATCATGGCCGGGCTCATCCCCATCGTGTGGAGTACGGGCGCCGGATCGGAGGTGATGCAGCGCATCGCGGTTCCCATGATCGGCGGCATGGTTTCCTCGACCCTGCTGACCCTGGTGGTAATTCCCGCCATCTATGGCATCGTCAAGGGATGGCGCCTTCCCGCCGATCGGCAGCAGGAGGCGGATGGAGGGATGCCAGCCCGGACAGCCCAACATCGGCCTGCATGAGATTCCATCCGCTCCAAACCCGGCAGGCTCAGCGCAGGTCCATGCTGGCTTCGAGCTTGTCGAGGCCCCACAACAGCGCCTTGGCCTCCGGGCCAAGGGCCGCCAGCAAGGCGGCTTCGAACGCTAGCGCCCGCGGCACGATCTCGGCATAGACCCGCCGCCCCAGCGGCGTGAGGCTGAGGATCTCCTCGCGCCTGTCTTCCATGCTCTCGCGGCGTTTGAGCCAGCGGCGTTCCTCCAGCGCTCGCACGGCGCGGCTGACCTTGGTCTTGTGCATGGAGGAATGGGCACCGATCGCCTTCGCGCCCATCTCGTCGAATTCGCCCAATGTCGCCAGCACCCGCCATTCGGGCACCGTCAGGTCGTGTTCCGGGCCATAGACCGCCCGAAAGTCGCGCGATACCGCCGCTCCTATACGGTTGAGCCGATAGGGCAGAAAGTTCTCGAGGGTGAGCTTGGCCATGCTTTGATAGTTACATTATCGACAGTTACAACTGCAACTTCATAAATGAGCGGCCGCTTCTCTTCGGGAGGTCGCATAACCAAAGATCCGCGACCGGGAGGATGAAGATGGCTTCGATGGCGTCCCGCCTGAAGGTGATGCTTGCCGCCACATTGGGCTCGACACTGGAATGGTATGATTTCTTCATCTTCGCCGCGAGCACCGTGCTCGTCTTCAACAAGGTGTTCTTTCCTGCCGACGATCCTTTCGTGGGTACCCTACTCGGCCTCGGCACCTTTGCGGCCGGCTTCCTCGCCCGCCCCTTCGGCGGTATCGTCTTCGGCGTGATCGGTGACCGGCTCGGCCGCAAGAACACGCTGATCGTCAGCCTGTTGATGATGGGCGTGGCCACCGTCGCCATCGGCCTCCTGCCGACCTATGACACCCTCGGCGTCGCCGCTCCTCTCCTGCTCCTGCTCATCCGCATCTTCCAAGGCGTTGCGGTCGGCGGCGAGGCAACCGGCGCACTGACGATCGTGGCCGAATCTATGCCGGCCCGGCATCGCGGTTTCTGGACCAGCTTTCCGATGGCGAGCGGCCCGGCCGCCAATGTCCTCGCCCTCGGCATCCTCGGCCTCGTGCAGCTCTGGCTCGGCGAGGAGGCCTTCCTGGCCTGGGGCTGGCGCATTCCCTTCCTGCTTTCGATCGTGCTGATCGCCCTCGGGTTCTGGGCCCGCCGGCAGGTGGATGAATCGCCGGCCTTCCTCGAGATCAAGTCGGAAACCGAAATCGCCCATGCGCCGCTGGCCGAAGCCTTTGCCACCCAGAAACTGTCGATGGCCAAGGTCTTCTTCGTCAAGGCAGCCGAGAACACCCTGCTCTATCTGTTCTCGACCTTCGTCCTGCTGCTGGCGACCACCCGGCTCGGGCTCAGCCGTGCCCAGGCCATCGATGTCGTCCTCGTCGCTTCGCTCGCCTCCCTGCCCGTCATCCTCGGTTCGGGCTGGCTTAGCGACCGCATCGGGCGCCGGCCCGTGATGATCGCAGGCTTCGTCGGGGCCACGGCCGCCGCCTTTGCCCTGTTCACCCTCGCGAAGGGTGAGGCGCCATCGGCTCTCTACCTTCGCGCCATCCCGGCCCTGTGCGCCCACGGGTTCCTGCTGGGCGGCCTTGCCCCCTATGTCACCGAGATGTTCCCGACGCGCGTGCGCTACACGGCCCTCTCCGCCTCCTATCAGGCCGCATCCGTGCTCGGCGGTTCGGTCGCGCCGCTGATTGGTGCTCTCCTGATCGGGCGCACGGGTACGCCGATGTCAGTCGCCATCTATGCGGCCTTGATGGTCGTGCCGGCCCTGCTGGTGCTCATATTGACGCCGGAGACCCGTGGTAGAGCCGCAGATGGCGACGCCTCCAAGCAGCCCAGCGCCAGTCCCTTCGGGCAGGAGGATCTGCAGCACCGGACGCACCTTTGATGGTTACAAACGCAACGATTATATCAGGAACGTTCGAATTCAGGAGGCGATCATGGATCTCCAGTCTCCCCGACCAGACAGCGATCGAAAAGGCGAGGCCGTCAGCGCTATCCAGGCCGGCTACATGTCGGGCTTCGGCAACGGCTTCGAAACCGAGGCACTCCCGGGCGCCCTGCCCCTCGGCCGCAACTCCCCCCAGCGCTGCGCCTATGGGCTTTATGCCGAGCAGCTCAGCGGCTCGCCTTTCACGGCACCGCGCACCACCAATGAGCGCTCCTGGCTCTACCGCATCCGGCCAACGGTGAGCCATTGGGGCGCGTTCACCAAGGCCGATATCGGTTTCTGGCGCACCGCGCCCGCCCCCGAGGTCGAGGTTCCGATCGCGCCGCTACGCTGGGATCCGCTCCCCATCCCGGCCGAACCGGTTTCCTTCCTCAACGGCGTGCACACCTTGACCACGGCCGGCGACGCCGCCACCCATTCCGGCATGGGTGCTCACGTCTATCTGATCACCCGCTCGATGGTGGACGACTATTTCTACAATGCCGATGGCGAGTTGCTCTTCGTGCCGCAGCAGGGTTCGCTGCGCCTCGCGACGGAGTTCGGCATCATCGATATCGAGCCGGGCGAGATCGCCGTCATCCCGCGTGGCGTGAAGATCCGGGTCGAGCTCCGGGATGGCCCGGCCCGCGGCTATCTGTGCGAGAATTACGGGGGCGCCCTCACGCTGCCCGAACGCGGCCCGATCGGGGCAAATTGCCTCGCCAACCCGCGCGACTTCCTCACCCCTGTCGCCGCCTATGAGGACCGGGAGGTGCCCTCTCGCCTCTATGTCAAATGGGGCGGCATTCTCTGGTCCGCCGCGATCAACCAGTCGCCGCTCGACGTGGTGGCCTGGCACGGCAATTATGCGCCCTACAAATATGATCTCAGGCGCTATTCACCGATCGGGCCGGTGCTCTACGACCACGCCGACCCGTCCATCTTCACCGTGCTGACCTCGCCCTCGGAAACGCCCGGCACCGCCAATATCGATTTCGTGATCTTCCCGGATCGCTGGCTGGTGGCCGAGAACACCTTCCGGCCGCCCTGGTATCATATGAACGTGATGAGCGAATTCATGGGCCTGGTCTATGGCCAGTACGATGCCAAGACTGGCGGCGGCTTCGTGCCGGGCGGCGCCTCGTTGCACAACATGATGCTACCCCATGGCCCTGATCTGGACGCCTTCGAGAAAGCGAGCTGTGTCGAACTCAAGCCGCACCGGCTGGAAAATACGCTGGCCTTCATGTTCGAATGCCGCTTTCCGCAGCGCGTGTCCGCCTATGCCGCCGGCTCCGACGCCCTGCAGAAGGACTATGGCGGCTACGGCCACAAGATGACCAAGCACTTCGACCCCAACAGGCCCTGATGTCACAGCTCGATCAGACCCATGACCCCGCTTTGACCAGTTGGGTCGCCTCCGCGAACGGCCATGCCGATTTCCCGATCCAGAACCTGCCGCTCGGCATCTTCAGCCCCGGAGGCGCGACGCCGCGCGCTGGCGTCGCCATCGGCGATGCCATCCTCGACCTGCGCGCCGTCCTCGATGGCGGCCTGCTCAGCGGCGCCGCCGAACGGGCCGCCGAAGCCAGCCGGGGCAACGACCTCAACGGCTTGCTGGCCCTAGGCCCTGGCCCACGGCGTGCCCTGCGCCAGGCGCTCTCCAGCCTCCTGGCCGAAGCCAGCTCGCTGCGTCCCAGGGTAGAGCCTTTGCTGTACAAGGCATCCGACTGCTTGCTCCAGCTGCCGGCCCGGATCGGCGACTACACCGACTTCTATGTCGGCATCCACCACGCCACCGCGGTGGGCAAGCTGTTCCGCCCCGACAATCCGCTCCTGCCCAACTACAAATATGTGCCGATCGGCTATCACGGCCGTGCCTCCTCCGTCCTTGCGTCGGGAACGACGATCCAGCGCCCGCGCGGCCAGTCGAAACGGCCGGAGGCCGAGATTCCCGTCTTCGGCCCGAGTGCACGGCTCGACTATGAGCTCGAACTCGGCGTGTGGGTCGGACCCGGCAACGACCTCGGCGCCCCGATCGGGATATCGGCCGCAGGCGACCAGATCGCAGGCCTCTGCCTGCTCAACGACTGGTCGGCCCGCGACATCCAGGCCTGGGAATATCAGCCTCTCGGCCCCTTCCTCGCCAAAAGTTTCGCCACCACCATCTCGCCCTGGATCGTCACGGCCGAAGCGCTTGCCCCCTTCCGCATCGCGCAGGCGCCCCGCCCCGCGGGCGATCCGGCGCCGCTTGCCTATCTCAACGATGCAGGCGACCAGGCCCTGGGCGCTTTCGATATCGAATTGGAGGTCCTGCTGACGACTGCCGAATTGCGCAGCCAGGAGCTCGCAGCCCATTGCCTGGCTCGCTCCAATGCCAGGCACATGTATTGGACCGTAGCGCAGATGCTAGCCCATCACAGCTCCAATGGCTGCAATCTGCGCCCGGGCGATCTCATCGGTACGGGCACCATTTCGGGGCCTGGACAGGACGCCTGCGGCAGCCTGCTCGAGGCCAGTCAGAGCGGCAAGAACCCCATCCGCCTCGAAACGGGCGAGGAGCGGCGCTTCCTCGAGGATGGCGACGAGGTGATCCTCAAGGGCCGCTGCCGGCGCGAAGGCTTTGCCTCCATCGGCTTCGGGGAATGCCGTGCGATGATCCGGCCAGCGCTATAGTCTCGCCATAAGGATGGAGGCTGGCGCGGGTTTGGTGTGCCGATCTCGCTCCGTCACGTGATGGAACTGAGGAGATTGGCACACCGGATTTCTTGCGTATTGGCTCTGCGCATCGCCATGACAGGAAGGCAACGCGACCATGAAACTCTACACCTATTGGCGTTCCACCTCGTCCTATCGGGTCCGGATCGCCCTTGCCCTCAAGGGCCTGGAAACGGAACAGGCCTTCATTCATCTCGTGCGCAGTGGCGGCGAACAGCATGGCGAGGCCTATCGGGCTCTCAATCCGCAGGAGCGCGTGCCCACGCTGGTGCTCGATGACGGCAATGCTTTGACCCAATCCCCTGCCATCATCGAATATCTCGAAGAAACCTATCCGGTACCGCCACTGCTGCCTTCCGACCCCACGCGGAGAGCCAAGGTGCGCGCCGTCGCCGCCATCATTGGCTGCGACATCCAGCCTTTGCACAATCTCGGCCCGCTGACCTATCTGCGCCGGACGCTCGGCCAGGCCGAGCCGGAGGTCGACGCCTGGATCGCGACCTGGGCCGGCTCGGGGCTGAAGGCAGTCGAGGCGTTGATCGGCGACGGCCCCTATTGCTTCGGCGAAACACCGGGGCTGGCCGATGTCTATCTCATCCCGCAGCTCTACGCCGCCCGCCGCTTCGGCGTGCCGCTCGACGCCTATCCTCGCATCCGCCGCGTCGAGGCCGAGGCCGAAGGACATCCCGCCTTCGTCAAGGCACATCCGGTGAACCAGTCCGACAGCGAGTGAGGTGAGGAAACGAGTGGCGCGCCGCCCTAGATCTTCACCCCCTCGGTGATCAGCCCGCGCGTGATGCTGCCTGTGGTAGGCAGCAGCGGAATGAGGCAGGCCTGGAGAGCGTGATAGATGTCGACCTTGCCGTAGAACGGGCCGGTGTTGGGCTTGAGGTCGTCGCCGAGCTGGGGGAACCAGCCGCCATGTACCTTGTCGATGAAGCGGGCGGCGCTGAAGTTCCAGATAGTACGGTACCATTCTTCGTAGTAACCGTCGCCATCAGTGGCGTTGAGGAAAGCCGCCGCGCCGATACCCTCGCAGCAGGGCCACCAATAGCGATCGCGAATGCGCGCCGCGCCGGTCCAGTCGAGCGTATAGTAGAAGCCGCCCTTCTCGTGGTCCCAGCCGTCCTTGACGGCCTGGCGGAACAGGTTGGCAGCAGCGTCGGGCAGCCAGGTCAACTTGCGCCCGCCCAGTTCCCAGAGCTGCAGCAAAAGACGGGCCCATTCCAGCCAGTGCCCTGGCGTGGTGCCGTAGGGACGGAAGACCGGGCTGCCGGAATAGTCCTTGTTGAGTTGCCAATCCTGGCTGAAATGCTCGGGCAGATGCCAGCCATTCTCGGCGGCGTGGCGCCGCACGATCAGGTCGGCGATGCGCTCGGCCTTATTGAGATAGGTGTTGTCGCCGGTTGCCTCGAAGGCTGCCATCAGGGCTTCGGTCAGGTGCATGTTCGAGTTCTGGCCGCGATAATTGTCGAAGGGCTGCCAGTCCCGCGTGAACTCCTCCGCGGTGGCGCCGGGGCCTGCCTCCCAGAAATGCTCATCCAGTATGGTGGAGATGTCTGCCAGCAGCCGGTCGGCGTCGGGGTGTCCGGCGACCTTGGCGCTGGAGGCTGCGAGCAGCACGAAGGCATGGCCATAGGCCTGCTTGGTATCATCGGTCGGCCCTTCATAGCCGACGCCCCAGAAATAGCCGCCCTTGTCCTTGTCGCGATGGCCGTTCCAGATGAAGTCCATGCCGTGATCGATCATCACGTCGGCGCCGGGGCGCCCCATCAGATGGGCGATGGCAAAGCAATGCACCATGCGCGTGGTCGCATGGATCTGGCGAGTCGGCCGGCTGCCGGGCGGCTGTCCCGGCGCGAACGGCTTGCAGGCCATGTCGAGGTCGTAAAAGCCACCGAGGGGATTGAGACTGTTCTGTTCGAATACGGAGAACAGCGTATCCGCCTGCTGCAAGAGCCAGGCTCGGTGGCTTGATAACGTCACCCATTTCGGCGTGGCAGAAGCGGAAGCGGCGGACGTCATCTGAAGTCTCCTCGATACGGCATGGATTGGGGCGTCGAGCCCGCCCCTGCTTAGAACAGCTCGGACGCCCGCGCCACTGATTGGTATGAAGAAACAGCGGCGATGTGGTTGACCCACGCACGTGCATGCCTATGCTGGAGCGGCCATGATGACGCAAACATTCAACGTCGCCACCGTCTTCTTCCTCGTCGGCTAGCGGCTGACAGAAGACTGGACGCCGGTCCGCTCCGCCGGACCTGTCGCCGTGAACCACACGGCTGTCGTCGTTCGCCCCTGTCGGCAGAACGGCGCGATGATTGAGATTGTCATGCCCAAACACCCGGAAGGATGCGCGCTCGATGCTGCGCAGATCGAACGATTCATCGAAGACGGCTTCGTCCGGATCGACGGGGCCTTTTCCCGCGAACTGGCAGACCAGGTCCGCGCCATCCTATGGCGGGACATCCCCTGCGATCCCGACGATCCCGCCACCTGGACGAGCCCCGTGATCCGGCTCGGCGGCTATGGCGGCGGCCCGTTCCAGGAGGCAGCCAATACGCCCGTCCTCAGATCCGCCTTCGACCAGCTCGTCGGCAGCGGGCGCTGGTATCCGCGCGACGGGCTCGGCAGTTTCCCGGTGCGCTTTCCCCATCCGGACGATCCGGGTGACGCCGGCTGGCATGTCGACCTCTCCTTTCCAGGCGAGGACTGCGATCCCAATGAGCGCACCGACTTCTCGGCCTGGCGCGTGAACATCACCTCGCGCGGGCGGGCTCTGCTCATGCTGTTCCTGTTCTCCGATATCGGGCCCGAGGATGCACCGACCCGCATCCGTGTCGGCTCGCATCTGGACATGGCTCGTTATCTCGCACCGGCAGGCGAGGCCGGCCGCTCGCACATGGATCTGGAACAGATGGGCGCCCGGCGGCAGCAGACGCTGGCCACGGGTGAGGCCGGCACGGTCTATCTCTGCCATCCGTTCCTGGTACACGCTGCCCAGAAACATCGGGGCTCGGCGCCGCGCTTTCTGGCCCAACCTCCCCTGATGCCAAAGGAGCCTTTCCGGCTGCAGCGCGAGGACGGCGACTATTCACCCGTGGAGATTGCCATCCGGCGCGCCCTCTTGGAGCGTGTGCAAACCTGACGACGGCCGCTCTCTCCGGCCGGCGACCGGAGAGAGCGGGGATGTCGCCCGCCGTTCTTCAGGAGGACATCATGGTCCAAGCCCTGCGCCTGGCCACCACCGCCGACCTTCCGGCCATCGAACATATCGTCGAGGCGGCATACACGCCCTATATCGCACGCATCGGTCGCAAGCCCGGACCGATGCTCGATGATTATGCCGCGCTGGTGCGCGCAGGGCGTGTGCGCGTGAGCCCTCTCGACGGCAATGTCCTGGGCATCCTCGTCCTGATCCCCCAAGAGGATGTGATGCTTCTGGACAATATCGCCGTCGCTCCCGCAGCGCAGGGCCGAGGATTGGGCCGCCGCCTGCTCCAGGCTGCCGAAAACCTCGCCCGCGAAGCGGCCTATCGGCAGATCAGGCTCTACACCAATGAGGCGATGACGGAGAATATCGCGCTCTACGCCCGTAGCGGCTATGTCGAAACCCATCGCGTCGAGGAAAAGGGCTTGCGCAGGGTCTATATGGAGAAAGATCTGGCCTGATGCGGGCGGCCCCTCCTTCAGCCTGCGTCGACGCTTTCCAGCCTGGCCTCGAGAGCAGCGATTTCCGACGGGGTGAAAACTTCCAGGCCTTCCGCCCGCAGGAGTGCGGCCGTGACGCCGGCACCGGCATGTTTTCGCCCGGCGAACGCGCCGTCGTAAATATAGGCACTGCCGCAGGACGGGCTACCGTCGATCAAGAGCGCGAAGCGACAGCCCTCCGCCCGCGCCAAGGCCAGAGCGCTCCGCGCCCCATCGAGATAGAGCGCGGTCACATCGGCGCCGTTACGGTCGACCACGCGCGCGGTGCCCGCCAGGACATCGCGGCCCGACAGCCCCTCGGCGATCTCGGCCGGCGGCCGGGGCACGCTGAACCCTCCGGCAAGCTCGGGGCAGACGACGACGAGGCGTCCTTCGTCGCGCCAGCGCGCGAGGGCCGGATGATCCAGCGTCTTCGCCGCCCCGTCATAGCGTACCGGTCGCCCTACGAGACAGGCGCTCACCAGGATCTTGGCCGTCATCGCCACTCCGCATCGTTCCTGCGTATCGTCGCTGTGATAGGGCCATGCACACGCCGCCACAACCTTGAGCTCGCGTTCGATCCGGCTGCGGGCTCTCAGATCGTTCACGTTCCCCGGCCCTCAGGATGTCCGAATGACACGGCCTGCAAACAGGCGCTACCGAGTATTGCTGCAGCCAAACGGCACCGCTTTGGTACCTCTCTGGTATCAGTCCAGTCATACTCTGGTTCTATTCTCAGAAGCCCATGACGGGATTCGAGGATGTGACCAGGCCTCAAATATCACGAATTGTCTTAGGATTCCTACATATCGCCGGAGTTCATGTCAGACAATTTTCGACCATTCAAGCAATTAATCGATTTATCCGATGACGGCACCGTGCATGGCACTTTTTTGTATTGCCGAGTGTAGCCAGCTTTGTTACGGGATGGCGCAAGCTTGTGATGAAGTTATGGAGCTGCAGACGCCTTATTTGCCGGGAGATGCTTAACTTTAGCATTCAAGCGCAGATTTCGATTGCGAAAACTTAACGTCATGCAAGTAAATGCCAGCCGGAGGAGGAAGACAGGCGCTCCCTCCTCCGGCTTTTTTTGCTTGCTGCCCCGGCGCCCCATCACCCCAGCGGGCAAGCAGCCTTTTCAGCTCCCTGTCAAACCGGACCGACAAGACACCTTGGCGCAGTCTCTCAGGCGGCGCCCTGTCGGCGGTTGAAGGGTAAGGCTTCGATACCCGCAAAGCGTGCCTTGGGTCCCAGGGCCTCCTCGATGCGCAGGGCTTCGTTCCATTTCGCCATGCGTTCGGAGCGAGCGAAGGATCCGACCTTGAGCTGGCCGGCGTGCCAGCCAATGGCGAGGTGTACGATGGCGACATCCTCGGTCTCGCCGGAGCGTGCCGATACGATCGTGCCAAAACCGGCACGCCGTCCCGCCTCGCAGGCAGCCCTCGCCTCGCTGACCGTGCCGGCCTGGTTGACCTTCACCAGCACGGCATTGACGGTTTGGTTCCTCACCGCCTCTTCGACCAACCCGGCATTGGTAACCAGGAAATCATCGCCGATCACCTGAATGCGATGACCCACGGCCGCGGTAAAGCGTGCGAGCCCCTCGGCATCATCCTCGGCAAAGGGATCTTCGATCGAAAGAATGGGATAGCGCTCACACCAGCCGAGGAGATAATCCGCCATGCCGTCCCGATCGAGCTCGCGCCCTTCCAGGCCGAGCCGATAGCGCCCGCCGCGGCCAAATTCGGAGGCGGCGACATCGAGCGAGATCACCACCTCGTCGCCCGGCGTGAAACCGGCGCGCTCGATGGCCAGGACCAGGGTATCAAGCGCCTCTTCATTGGAGCTGAAGGCCGGCCACCAGCCTCCTTCATCCGCGACGCCCTGCAGCAGGCCGCGCTCGGCCATGATCCTGCCGGCCGCAAGATAGACCTCGGCCGTGGTTTCGAGCGCCTCGCCGAAGCTCGCCGCCTTCGGCGCCATCACCATGAAATCCTGGATGTCGGTGCGGCGGCCGGCATGGGCCCCTCCGCCGAAGATCTGGATTTCCGGCAGGGGAAGCGTGACCGCCTCCTCCCCTGCCAGATATCGCCATAGCGGCAAGCCTCGGCTGGCGGCGGCGGCGTGCAGCACAGCGAGCGAGACGGCGACGGTGGCATTGCCGCCGAGTCTTTGTTTGGTCGGCGTGCCGTCCAGCGCGATCAGCGCCTCGTCCAACCCCGCCTGGTCGAACGGGTCGCGGCCGATCAGTAGCGGCGCGATCTCCCCGCGCACGCTGGCAATTGCCCCTTGGACATCGAGGCCCCCCAGCTTTTCGCCGCCATCGCGGCGCTCGAGCGCCTCGCGGCTGCCGCGGGACGCACCGGCCGGCGCGATCCCCCGCGCGATCGTGCCGTCGCTGAGCTCAACTTCGGCTTCGACGGTGGGGCGACCACGGGAGTCCCAGATACGGCGGGCAGCAAGTCTACGGATGGCTATATCGATCATTGGCGGGTCCAGGCATTGGCGATGGCGATCAGGTCTTCAACGGGATCGGCGATCAGAGGCCTGGCGAAGCGGCGCACGGCTTTCCGTTCCTCCTCCAACGTCAGATATTCGACGGGCGACTTGCCATCCACGCGCGCCAGAAACAGCACAGGCAGTAGGGCGGCGGCCCTGGCCTCGAAAGCGGCGCGGTCCTCCCAGTCGATCCTAGCGAAATATGCGTTGACCAAAGCCTCGAAGGCATCACGATAGGCCGCGCGGGGCACGCCCTGCCGAGCCCCCTTCAACATGAGATGATTGAGGCAGAAGGCGAGATCGAAAGCCGGATCGCCAAAGCAAGCACATTCGGCATCGAGGAAAACGGGGCCCGTCTGCCCGCACAGGATGTTCTTCGGGCTGACATCGCCATGGATCAGAGCCTTCCTGGTGGCGAGCGTGCGGGCGGCGACGGCCTCAATCTTGGCCGACAGATCGGGATGGGCGCGGGCTGTGGCGATGAGATAGGGCTCGATGCGGATCGGCCCGAAGGTCGCGTCATTGGCAAAGCGCACCGCAAGCCCGGCTTCCTGCGCGCTGGCGGCATGAATGAGGCCGAGATCGGCGCCGACGCGCCCCGCAAATGCCGTATCGATCTGCTGGTCCAGCAACTGCGCCTTCCAGACCGGATTAAGCTTGGGGGACAAAAAGGCCATGGCAAACAGGCCAAGTTGCTCGTCCTCGCCAAGCAAAGTGGGTACACCGTCGGGCAACCAACGGCCGACCTGGCGGATCCAGGCCGCCTCCGCCGCATTGCGGTTCGTCGGCGCCTCCCAGACGGCTGCCACCTTGAGGCGAGCCAGCGCCCGCTTGACGCAAAAGCGCCGGTTCGAGGTTTCGACCAGGTGGATGTCGGAGGAAACCCCGCCCGTCAACGCTGTAAAGCGCGCCGTCTCTTTCTGCCCGAGCAGCCCCATCCGGCGCAACGCGGCGGGGAGCGTCAGCCAGGCATCATCGGATTGGTGATCGGATTGCGCCATCGGATCCTCATCTGGCCGCAGGACGAAGGCCGCCGAGCACGGCCCGGATGAGCGTCCGCCATACTTCCCCATTCGCCCCCGCTGCAATGGACAGCGCCGCCCTGTCATAGACAGCCGACAGGAGCAGCGCCGCCTCTTCGACGGGCACAGGCCGCAACCACCCGCTTGCGATAGCGGCGGCGACGCCTTCGCGCAACGTGCGTCCGCCATGGGCGGCATCGATGGCATCCACCGTCTCACGGCCCAGCACGGCCGGCGCCTCGATCAGCAAGAGCCGGGTACGTCCGGGTTCGGACATGGCGACCAGAAAAGCCTCGCCGCCGGCGATCAGTGCCTCCATCGCGCCGGGTTCTTCCGGTGCCGCCCGCTCGATCTCGTCGGCCAGCGCGGCATTCTCTGCCTCGACGACAGCCCGGAACAGCGCCTGCTTGTCGGCGAAATGATGATAGAGCGCACCACGGGTCACCCCCGCTTCCGCTACCAATTCGGGCGTTCCCGTATCGGCATAGCCCTTGGACACGAACAGGCGCCGTGCAGCCGCGATCAAGGCCGCCCGGGTTCTCAGCGTCCGATCCTGATTGGAGCGTCGGCTATCTTCTTGCATACATACAGCCTGTATGTTACTGAAAAACATTCAGACTGTATGTTTAAAAGGGAGGCGCAGGAATGTCCATGAAGATCACCAGCTATTATCCCGTGATCATGACAAGGCAGGTGGCCGCCACCGCGGCCTTCTATGTCGAGCATCTGGGCTTCCGGATCCTGTTCGAGGCCGACTGGTATGTGCATTTGCAATCGGCGGCCGACGAGACCATCAATCTCGCCGTGCTCGACAGCGATCACCATACCATTCCCGAACAGGGGCGCGGCGGGCAGGTCGGCGGCCTTCTGCTCAATTTCGAAGTCACCGACGTCGATGCCGAATATGCAAGGCTCAAGCAGGCAGGTTTACCGATCCTGCTCGAATTGCGCGACGAGGCATTCGGGCAGCGCCATTTCATCACGGCCGATCCCAATGGCGTACTGATCGACGTGATCAAGCCCATCCCTCCTACGCAGGAATTCGCCGGCAATTATGCCATCGACGCGGCATCGCCGTGAAACCCAGCTCGGAAGGACATTCAAATGGGTGCCCTCGTGCGCCGAGGAGAATGCCCGATCCGTGCCCGACAATGGTCACATGGATTCAATAGGCTTGCGGGATAAATGTCCTTCATGGCGCAATGCGCGCCATGACAGGTGAACACAGGAGCTCTTGATGTCCGATCTTATTGTCGTCGGCTTTGATTCCATCGATGAGGCAGACAAGGTTCTGCTCAAGCTGGACGCGCTCAAGAAGGAATATCTGGTCGATCTCGAAGATGCGGTAGTGGTCACCCGCAATGCCGAGGGCAAGGTTCATCTCAAGCAGAGCATCAACCTGACCGGCATCGGCGCAAGTTCGGGCCTGCTCTCCGGGGCGCTGTGGGGCGGGCTTGTCGGCCTGCTCTTCCTCAATCCGCTGGCCGGCTTCGCCATCGGCGGCGCCGTCGGCGCGGGCGTCGGCGCCCTCTCCGGCTCCTTGGCTGATTACGGCATCGACGACGACTTCATCAAGTCGCTCGGCCAGACCATTCCCAACAATTCATCGGCCCTGTTCGTGTTGGTCCGCAAGGTCCAGCCCGAGAAGGTTCTTGCCGAATTCAGCGGCCTCAAGGGGCGGGTGATCAAGACCTCGCTGTCGCCGGAACAGGAGCAGAAGCTGCAGGAGGCCCTGTCGGCAGCGCCCGCTACGACCAACGGCTAAGTCCTGTGCTCACATGCAGCGGCCAACCCAGCGGCACGCCGCTGCATGTCCTCGCCTGGGTTCTGCGTCCGGAAGCGGAATGCCTCAACGCCCGGTCTCTTCGAGCGAGGCGAAATCGCTTTGCGTCATCTGGTAGCGTCTCCAGATCGCACCTTGATCATCGCGCACGCCGGCGTCGCTCAGGCCCAGCTTCTGCGCGACGCGCAGCGAAGCGGTATTGCGGGGAGCGATCTCTGCCATGATCCTGTCAGCCTTCAGCGTGGTAAAGGCGTGTCGAATCACCGGCATCGCCGCCTCGGTCGCATATCCCCTGCCCCAGGCCTCCCGCACCAGCCGCCAGCCGATCTCGATCTCGGGCCCGATGCCGTCCGCCGGAATGAGCAGGATCCAGCCCAGGAAGCGATTGGGCTGATGCTTTTCGACAACAGTCCCATAGCCCAGTCCCGGCCCGTAATCGGCCTGCATGCGCCGCCTGACGAAGGCTTCGTGCTGCTCCGGATCGTGCCACGGGCCAGGAATATGCTTCGTGACTTCCACATCGCGATCCATGACGAGACAGGCCTCGAAGTCGACCATGGTACGCGGCCGGACCAGCAGGCGCTGCGTTTCGAAACTCGGCAGCACGGCATCCCTCCTTCAACCCGGCGCGATCGGCAGGTGCCTTAGCCCCGCAATGCGGGAGCGAACAACACACCTCATCCATGCAAATTTGCATCGCGATCCGCAAGGTTTCCAGTCCATGCCGGGTGTGGCGACAATTCCAGCAAAAGGAAAACTTTGCACTGGTTTGAAAGATTTTGATCGTATATGAGTGTCATTGAAATGAATGCGACTCGCCGCAGCGAGGAAGCGGCGGCATTCATCGCCAGTCCAAGGAGCCTATGCGATGGCCTATCCCCAAACCCGTCTCGACCAGAAACTGCGCAATATCCGAGCGGGCAATTACAAGCGATCCGATTTCATCATCGCCGATGCTAAGGATGGCGACATGGGCTCTGGCCTTGCCGCGACCGGCTTTGCCCGCAGCGATGATGGCGGCCAGGGCCGTATACGCACGCGTGCCGAATTTCTCGATCAGATCCAGACCATCGTCGAACAGGATATCGTCGACATCATGCTGGTGTCGGCCTCCAATCTCGAACTGCTGCACGAGCGCGGCGTCTTCCGCAATTCGGCGGTGAAACCCTCCATTCGCGCCAATGACACCACCGATTGCTGGGGTGGCGTGCGTCACCAGGCCTATACCAAGCATCCCTCCCGCCATTTCCGGACCGCCAACCTTTCGCGCGTCATGTACGGCACCAACGAGCCTGCGATCGGTGCACCCGTGATCGGCACCGATCTCGGCCTTTATTCGGTGACCTTCCTCAACGACATCGATCACGATTACGAGGCGCTCGATGCCTTCGCTGCTTTCCGCGAAGAGGCCGCCGACAACAATTTCAAGTACTTCTTCGAAGTCTTCAATCCGAATGTCGATTGCGGCCTCGATCGGGCCCAGATCGGCGAATACATCAATGACAGCATCCTGCGCTGCCTGGCCGGCGTGACCAAGGCGGACCGGCCGCAATTCCTCAAGATCGTCTATAACGGTCCCAAGGCGCTGGAGGAATTGGCGAGCTTCGATCCCGATCTGGTGGTCGGCGTGCTCGGCGGCGGCGCCGGCACCACCCGCGACACCTTCGAGCTGCTGCACCAAGCCGAAAAATATGGCGGTCGTGTCGCTCTATTC
Source organism: Labrys sp. F242 (assembly GCF_057813875.1). Classification (NCBI taxonomy): domain Bacteria; kingdom Pseudomonadati; phylum Pseudomonadota; class Alphaproteobacteria; order Hyphomicrobiales; family Xanthobacteraceae; genus Labrys; species Labrys sp. F242. The sequence continues at coordinate 2,471,655 of NZ_JBVASG010000001.1, forward strand.
GGCCGCAAGATCAACCTGGCTGAGGATCCGCTCGCGCTACTGGGGCTGATGCGTCAGGTCGCCGACGGCACCGTCGCTCCCGACGAGGCGGTCAAGGCCTATCATGGCGAACTTGCCAAGAATGGCCTCAAGGCCAAGCGCAGCCTGGACGATGATCTGGCGATCACCGAGGATGTGCTCAAGCCGGCGGCCCTGAAGAAGGTCGCCTGACCGAAACGGTCCCAGCCCTTTGGCTGGAGCAAGGCTGCTCTAGCCAATCCATTGGACTGGCTGAAAACATGGAGCTCGGGCAAACAAGCGTTCAGTCATGAACAGACCTTGCTCCAGGCAAGGCGGGTCGCTGTGATCCGCCTTTTGTCCATCTGGGAAAGAGCGCACTTTAATGGCAGAATCTGCAAGATTGTGCGTAAGTCTGGGCAATATCGTCTGACTGCGTCGAGGCGGCCCGTACCTGTCGCGGTCCTTTCGATGGTCAGTCCGCCCCAAGGAGTCCGCTTTATATGGAAGCCGCCACCAAACGCGTCGAGATCATCCCCGCCAAAAGGCGGGCGCTCATCTTGGAGCATCTGCGCATCAATGGGGCCGCCTCCATCCAGGAACTGGCCGACTCGATCGGCGGTTCGCAGTCGACCATTCGCCGCGACCTCGAACATTTGATGGAAGGCGGCTATCTCGAACGCACCCACGGCGGCGCCCTGCTCGTGCCGCCGCTGCAGGCGACCTTCGAACGTGAATCGCAGATCAATGCGCATATGCAACGCGCCCAGAAGATCGCCATCGGCGTCGAAGCGGCCTTGCGCATCAACAACCGCGAGAGCGTGATCTTCGAAGCCAGTTCCACCGTGATGGAAGTGGTGCGGGCGGCCGCCCTGCGCGACCTCTCCCTCACCGTCGTCACCAACAGCCTGGAGATTGCCCAGGTGAGTTCCGACGTGCCGAGCTGGCGCGTGATCATGCCCGGCGGCACCATCCGGCCGGGCGGCTGGCGCTCGCTCTGGGGCGAGCCGGGCGAGAGCTTTTTCAACACCGTGCATGCCGATGTCTGCGTCACCGGCGCCTATGCCGTAAGCGGCAATGTCCTCACCGATGCCGCCCTCGAGGTCGCTTCGCTCAAGCGCAAGATGATCCAGTCCTCCCGGCGCACCATCGTGGTGGTCGACAGTTCGAAATTCTCGGCGCCTTCGTTCTCGACCTTCTGCGAGCTATCCGCCATCGACGAATTGATCACCGATGACGGCATCAGGCCCGAACATCTGGAAGCGCTTCATAGCTACGGCACCAAGGTCACCGTGGTGCCGATGAAGGGGACCATCTCCCGCTGACCGTTGTAGGCGGAGCCACCAATACCTCGCCATGACACACGGACTACTGCGAAATTGGCTAAAAGCCCCGTCTCAACGGCTTTGAGTCCTGCAACGCCTTTCGATACACCGGCCTTGATGAAGACGCATCCGCTACTTGCAGTGGCTGAAACTAACCTCCAGCATTCGGACCTCAACATTTCGCCTCATCTCCAATGCAATCACGTTATCGTTCTGTCGCCTCCGTTGATGCAGGTCGAAAGGAGGGACAATGGATATGCAGTGCCTCCTATCCCTTTTGCCTCCCTCATTTTTTATTTCTTCGTCGCCCCACTGCTTGCGGCAGGCGACCGAGTTGCACTGTTAATACAGGCTTTTAAATAAAAAAGGCCCGGCAAAGTTGCCGGGCCTACTAAAATCTCTACCAATCAGAACTTATAGCTAATACCTGCTTGCACCGTGTGCAACTTAACGTCCATGCGCTCAATCACACCCGGATAGGCGGGGGCGAGGGAACGGGAGGTATTACCATAATCGGTGTAGCGATATTCGAGACGGGCACTCCAATTGTCCGTGAAGGCGTATTCTAGGCCCGCACCTATCGTCCACCCAGTCAGCGTCTTGGACCAAGGCACAAGAGCGGGGCTTAGCCCCGATCCGACACCGGGGCCGCCAGCAAAGCGAAAGTCACCGAACGAAACACCGCCCGTGATATAGGGCAGAAATCTATCGAACGCATAACCGAAGCGAGCCCGGACAGACCCCTGCCAGCGCAGCTTGGCGCTGCCACCGCTAAAGCCGCCGAAAGGATTGTCGAAATCGCCCTTTACATCTGAACCGTCGATATCAGCTTCAAGGCCAACCACCACCGGGGTTTCAAACTGATAATTATATCCGGCATGCACGCCGCCGATAAATCCATCCGGGGTGAAGTCGCCATGCGGGACCGGACCATTGAAGCGGGCCTTGGTGTCGCCCCACCCATATCCTGCATGGGCACCGACGTAAAATCCCGTCCAGGTAAATGGCATTACGATCGGCGCGGTCGGCTCCACAACCTGAGGAGCCAAATCAGCAGCGAACGCCCCACTTGAAACAACTGCCAATGCGGAAACAGCAATAAGAAGACGCTTCATAACTACCCCCGAGAGAAAGCCTTAGCTGAGATCTAGCATAGGAATTGGAGGCAGGCTGTAGCAATTTTACATCACCTTGGGGATTCTTGTACACGCACTCCTGTATAAAAAATAGAACAGACACACACCCTCTCGCAGATGACCAAAAGAATTCATGTATAAATTCAATAAAAATATAATATTTTTAAATTATATACCCAAATCCTAAAGTATATTCGTTGTCACCTTGATCCATTGAGGCTAGTTTTGCCCCAATTGTCCCTAAGAACTCACCGACCTGCCGATCACTCGGCTTACGCTGCGCTGCGCGCAGCCGCGAGCGCCTCGCCGGTCTCGTCCAGCGCCGCCTTGAGCTTGGCAAGCAGCCAGCTCGCCGCAGGACCGAGGGCCGTATCCGTGCGCCGGATGCTCTGCAGGGGATAGAGATTGCGATCCCAACCCGTCATGGCGAGACGAACGAGCCGGCCCGCGGCGATGTCGTCATTCACCATGTCCTCGGGCATGCTGCCCCAGCCGATGCCGGAGCGGAGCAGCATGAATTTGGCGCCGAGATCGGCGATGCGCCACGTCTTCGAGCTGAGTACGCCGAATTCCTGCCCTTCGGTGAATTTGGAGCGGTCCGTCAGCACGAGTTGTACATGCTCCTGCGCCCGGACATCGGCCTCCTCGCTACCGAGGCTGGCCAGAGGATGGGAAGGAGCAGCCACGGGGATCAGGCGGATCGAGCCGATGCCCCGCCTCTCGATGCCGATGATGTCGCGCGACAGGGGCCCGCCCACGCCGAGATCGGCGATGCCGTCGAGCACATGCTGGGTGACGGCGCCGAGCGCCTCGACATGCAGGCGCAGTGATACGGTGGGAAATTCCGCCTGGAAGGCGTTCAGTACCCGCACCAGGGCGCAGGGCGGCAGCATGACGTCGACCGTCAGCGTGACTTCCGCCTCCAACCCCGAGGTCAGGCCCTTGGCCTTGGCGATCAGGCTGCCCACGCCCCGCGCCACCACGCGCGCTTCGGCCAGCATGGCCTTGCCCGCCTCGGTCAATTGGGGCTTGCGGGTGGAATCGCGATCGAAAAGCTCCAGACCGAGCTGGGCTTCCAGATTGGCGATGGTGTAGCTGACCACCGAGGTTGCACGCCCGAGCTGGCGGGCCGCGCCAGCGAAGCTGCCGGCCTCGACGATGGCAAGGAAGACCTGAAGCTGGTCAAGCGTGGGGCGCGGATCAGACATATCAATTTTCTCGAACCTAATTGTCTATATTATCCAGATTTTCTTGAACATCAATCTCTGAGATAACAGCGCCAAGTTCAGATGAGGTGCTCGCCATGTTCATCACCAGCCTGTTGGATTGCCTGTTCGGACGCAAAGCCGGTCTCTCCGCTCCAGTCAAGGAGCAGGTCCTGCCACCGCCGAAGATCCATGTCGTGTCCCTTGCCCCCTCGGGTGCCACGGATGCGCTGGCCAGGGCGCTGGAAACCGCGCACTTCACCGACACCAAAGCCTGAGCGGCCCCTCCGCTCCCCTCCTTAAAAAAAGAGAAACCCCCATGTCCTCAGACGTTCGTTACACCCCGCTCCTTGGCCGCGTGCTGATCGCCGCCATCTTCCTTCTCAGCGGCTTCGGCAAACTCACGGCCCCTGCTGCCACCGCCGGCTACATCGCCACCGTCGGCCTGCCGCTGCCCTATCTCGGCGTGGCTATCGCCATCGTGGTCGAGCTCATCGGCGGCCTGCTGCTGATCGTCGGCTACCAGACCCGCCTTGTCGCCCTCGTCATGGCGGCGTTCTCGGTCGCCGCCGCCGCATTCTTCCACAACAATCTGGGCGACATGAACCAGTTCATCCACTTCTTCAAGAACATCGCCATGGCTGGCGGCCTGCTGCAGGTCGTCGCCTTCGGTGCCGGCAGTCTCAGCGTCGACGCCGTCCTCAACAACCGGAAAACCGTTGCGACCGCCTGAGGAGGAAGGCCGGGCCAGCCCGGCCTTGCGTCGCCAACTGCCAGACGGATCGAAGCGATCCGTCTGGCCTTTTGGCAAAATCGACCAGCCCTCCGATGCAAGCGCTACGACATCTCAACTTTTTCGGATCTAACCATCGAGATTATCGTGATTTCCACGGCGTCTCTTTCGAGACATGGAAAGCTGCGATAGAACCTGCCGCAAATGACGGCTCCTCCTCGCCGTCGAGAAGATAGAGAAGACTCCCCATGTCCAAGACCTTCATCGACCATATCAAGACCCGCCGCACGCAATATGCCCTGGGCAAGACATTGCCCAAGAGCCAGGAAGAGATCTCGCTGCTGATCCAGGACGTGATCAAGCATGTGCCCTCCTCGTTCAATTCGCAGAGCTCACGCGCCGTGATCCTGTTCGGCAAGCAGAGCGACAAGTTCTGGCACCTGACCAAGGAGATCCTGCGCAAGATCGTGCCGGCTGACAGCTTCGCCTCGACCGAGGGCAAGATGGATGCCTTCGGCGCCGGCGCCGGCACCGTGCTGTTCTTCGAAGACCAGGATGTGGTGAAGAGCCTGCAGGAGAAGTTCCCGCTTTACGCCGACAACTTCCCGGTCTGGTCCGAGCAGTCGGGCGGCATGGCCCAGTTCGCCGTGTGGACGGCGCTGGCCGAGCATGGCATCGGCGCCAGCCTGCAGCACTATGCACCGCTGGTCGACGAGGCCGTGCAGAAGGAATGGCATGTGCCGACGTCCTGGAAGCTGCGCGCCCAGATGCCGTTCGGCTCCAACGAGCAGCCCCTGCCCGAGAAGAGCTTCATGAACGACAATGACCGCTTCAAGGTCTACGCCTGAAGACATCGGCGCGTACCGGAGGTAATTCCGGTCGATGACATGAACGAGGCCGCCGCATGGCGGCCTTTTTTCGGGATAGCCGCCATCTCGTTCGTGAGTACTATCGTGACGGGGTAGGCGCGAAATCGGAGGGTCGATCTCCAGATCGACCAATTTGGAAACACCGGGTATGATAGCGAGTGAAGACGGTCGATCTGGAGATCGACCCTCCGTGTTTTGCCCCCCGCAAGCGCCCCTTACACCTTCGGTAGGTCCGGGCTCGCGGTCCGCGCCACCATCGGCTCGCCGTCGATCAGGATGGGCGTGCGCACGGAGGGAATGGAGCCCCCCTTCACCCTGGCATGCGGCAGGTCGACGATCATGCCGCGATGGGTGGCCTGCACATCGTGCAGAGCGTCGGCGACCGAATTGATCGGCCCGGCGGGCACGCCGACCTTTTCCAGAGACGCCAACAGGTCCGCCCTGGTCCGCCGCCCGGTCAATCCGGCGATCAGGGCCGCCAGCGTATCGCGGTTACGCACCCGGTCCTTGTTGGTGAGATAATCGGGATGGGCCGCGATATCCTGGATGTTGAGCACGCCGCAAAGCTTGACGAACTGGCTGTCATTGCCACAGGCGATGATGAGGTGGCCGTCGCTGGCCGGAAATACCTGATAGGGCACGATGTTGGGATGGGCATTGCCCATGCGGGTGGGGCTCTTGCCGGAGGCCAGATAATTCATCGCCTGGTTGGCGAGTACCGAGAGCTGGACGTCGAACAGCGACATGTCGACATGCCCTCCGAGACCCGTCATCTCGCGCCGGCGCAGGGCTGCCTGCACACCGACCACGGCATAGACCCCGGTGAAGACATCCGCGAAGGCGACGCCGATCTTCTGCGGCTCGCCGTTCGGATCGCCGGTCAGGTCCATGATGCCACCCATGCCCTGGATCATGAAGTCGTAACCTGCCCTGGAGGCATATGGACCATCTTGTCCAAATCCCGTGACCGAGCAAGTGACCACGCGTGGGTTGATCGCCTTCAGGCTTTCATGGTCGAGGCCATATTTCTTCAGCCCGCCGACCTTGAAATTCTCGAGCACGACATCGGCCTCGCGCACGAGGGCGCGGACCTGCTCTGCCCCCTCGGCGGTCTCGAAATTGAGGGCGACCGAGCGCTTGCCACGATTGCAGGAGTGGAAATAGGCCGCGCCGAGATTCTCGCCATCCTCCGTGGTGATGAAGGGCGGTCCCCAGGTGCGGGTGTCGTCGCCCTGCCCCGGCCGCTCCACCTTGATGACCTCGGCGCCAAGATCGGCAAGCAACTGCCCGGCCCAGGGCCCCGCCAGGATGCGGGCGAGTTCGAGCACGCGCACGCCATGCAGCGGCTTAGGCGGATTGTGGGTGGGAAGGTCCGGCAGAGGTGTCCACATGATGGCTTCAAGGGCTTTCTTAGGAAAAACGTTTCGGAGATGCGTCAGACGGCGGCCGGGGGGAAGGCGGGAGGCCGCAGGCCTTCGATCCATTTGGCCAAGGCCAGCACGCCGCGATCATCATGCCGATGGCCAACGATCTGCACGCCGGCCGGCATGCCGCTGGCCCCGAGGCCCATCGGCACGGAAATGACGGGGCAGGAACTGGTCAGGTTGAAATGGCCGGTCATGTCGACCGATTTGAAGCGACCGTCGGGCAGGATCTCGTCGCGCTCGCGCCGGGCAGGATCGGCGAAGGGCGCAGTCGTGCAGGTCGTCGGGCACAGAAGGGCATCGTAGCCCTTGAGCACTTCGGCAAAGGCTCGCCACAGAGCGGTGCGCCGATGCTCGATGGCGCGCAGCTTGACGGCATCGAGCTTGCGGCCCGCCTCGATCAGCGCGACCACGTTCGGATCGAGATCGCCGCGATGCCCTTCCAGGAGATGGCCGACATCGCCCGCAAAGCAGTAGGCCCACAGATCCTCCCAATCGAGCACCGACTGCACGCTGAACGGTGTCTTCACCCAGGTGATCTCGGCACCGGACCGAGCGAGATCGTCGATCAGGCGATGGAACAACTCGGCGACTTCGTCCGAGATCGCATGGGTGTCGAGATCGAGCGAGACGGCGAGGCGCGGCCGGGTCGGCGACGATGCGACGGGAAAAGCCGGCGGCAAGGCCGGCAGCGACAGGGCATCCGCATCGTCAGGCCCCTCACTGACAGCCAGGAACAGGGCCGCGTCGTCGACGCAGCGCGCCAGCGGCCCGAAATGGGCGAGCGTGTCATATTGCGTGCGCAGGATGTCCATCGGGATGCGGCCGAAACTCGGCTTCAATCCGACTACCCCGCAGAGCGAAGCGGGAATGCGCACCGAACCACCCATGTCGGTGCCTTCGGCCAGCATCACGCAGCCTGCCGCGACCGCTGCCCCCGAGCCGCCGGAAGAGCCGCCCGCGCTGAGCTCGGTATTCCACGGATTGCGGGTGATGCCCCAGAGGGGGCTCTGGGTGTTGCCGGAATAGGCGAATTCGGGTGTGGTGGTGTGACCGACGATGACGGCACCAGCCTCCTTCAGGCGACGCACGATCACCGGATCATGCTCGGCGACATGATCGCGGAAGACCTTGGAGCCGAAGGTCGTCAGCTTGCCTGCGATAGGCGTGAAATCCTTGATGCCAACAGGCACGCCGCACAGGGCCTGGCCTGCGCGCTCGGCAAGAGGCAAGGCATCGATGCGGGCGGCCTGCTCGCGTGCTTCTTCGGCATAGATCTCGGTGAAGCAATTGATCCTTGGCTGCGCCAGAGTCGATCGGGCAAGGCTGGCCTCGGTCGCTTCGAGGGCGGATGCCCGGCCGTTCCTGATCGCTTCGGCCAGTGCGACCGCGCTGTTGAACTCCGCCATGGATCCCCCCTTCAGACTCAGCGGGCCTCAACCTAGCGGCAAGAACGCTATCGCGGTAGGGGCTGCGACGTCACTGCAGGCCGCGGTTCCGGCCTTCGCCATGACATCTCAAAGATGGCCGCGGATTGAATGATTCCTTCGATATCACAGCGCAGCCCCTCACCCTTACCCTCTTCCCGTAAAAACGGGGCGAGGGGGGCACAAGCGTTGCGATTTTATCACCAAGGATCTCATCTGGCTCTTCGGCTGGGCGAGATAAGACCATTTCCATTCAAACGTGCCATCGAAGTCCCCCTCGCCCCGTTTTTACGGGAAGAGGGTAAGGGTGAGGGGCAGTGCCGCCTATCAAACAAAACACCTATTCTTCGTCGCAGCACATCATCCACGTAGCGAGCGCCAAGCCGCCAATGCCCTTTCGCGAGCAACCTTGTGATCGACGATCGGAAGAGGATAGGTCCTACCGAGGCGGATGCCAGCCGCATCGAGTTGCGCGGACGAGGCGGTCCAGGGCCGATGAACGAAGGGAGCGGGCAGGCGCTCGAGTTCCGGCAACCACCTCTTCACGAAAACTCCATCCGGATCGAACTTCTCGCCCTGGGTCACCGGATTGAAGATACGGAAATAGGGTGCGGCGTCAGCGCCCGATCCGGCCACCCATTGCCAGCTCGCCGGATTATTGGCCGGATCGGCGTCGACCAAGGTCTCCCAGAACCGGCGCTCCCCTTCCCGCCAATCGATCAGCAGATGCTTGACCAGGAAGGAGGCGACGATCATGCGGGCGCGATTGTGCATCCACCCGGTCGCCCACAGCTGGCGCATGGCCGCGTCAACGACGGGATAGCCGGTCATGCCCTGCTTCCAGGCGGCGAGATCTCCGCTGTCCTGGCGCCAGGGCATCGCATCGAAATCCGGCTGAAGATTGCGCTCATGCAAGGACGGGCAATGATAGAGCAGAGAATAGGAAAACTCGCGCCAGCCGAGTTCCGACCTGAACTTGTCGACGTCGCGATCGCCGGCCGTCATGCCGCCATGCTGGCGCGCCGAGAGCGCATGCCAAAGTTGCCGCGCGGATACATTGCCGAAGCGCAGAAAGGGCGAAAGCCGCGACGTCGTCCTGTCGTCGAGACGATCACGATCGTTGGCATAACCGGCGAGATCCTCGTCGAGGAAGTCCTGCAGGCAGCTGAGCCCTGCCGCTTCCCCGCGCGTCCAGTCCGCACGCATCGCTACGGCCCAATCGGGACGCTGGGGATCGGGCTCGAGGGCGGTTGGGTAGCCGAAGCGTTGAACCACTTCTTCGGCAAGCGGCGCAAAGGTGGGCTCGGCCGGTGCCGGCAAGGGCGGCTCGACGGTGCCCTGTCGGAAGGCCCGCCAGAAGGCCCCGAAGACGCGATAGGGTCCACCCGATTGGGAGGAGATCGTCCAGGGCTCCCGCAAGAGGGAGCCGTTGAAGCTGTGGGCTTCGACACTGCGAGACCGCAGCCCCGCCTTGATGCCCGTATCGATATCCCGGCCAGCCGGATCATAGCGCCTGTTCCAGTAGACGGCGCCGGCAGAGACCTTGTCTACAATTGTATTCAGGATCTCCTCGGCTGCGCCGGCGAGGACATGCAATCGCCCGCCTTTTTCGCGCAGGGCCGCATCGAGCGCCACGAGCGACCCGTGCAGCCACCAGAGCGCCGCGCCCTCCGGCCGGCGCCGGCCCGTCCCTGCGGGTTCGTGGATATAGAGGCAGAGGATCGGCGCCCCACTCTGGCAGGCGGCATGCAAGGCGGGATTGTCGCGCAGGCGCAAATCATCGCGAAACCAGACGATACCGGGCTTGGCCGCGGGGGAAACCGTTGTCGCCATGCCTCTGCCCCCGGTCAGCGCGCCTTCACGCGTGGCTTTCCTCCAGCTTTACCCCGAGCGAGGCCAACGCCTGCCAGTAGCCGGGATAGGTCTTGGCGACGCAACCTGGATCCTGGATGGAGATGCCGTGGATCTTCAGCCCTGCCAGCGCGAAACTCATGGCGATGCGATGATCGGCGTAGCTGTCAATCGAAGCCGGCAGGGTCTGGCCTATAAGCCCGGGATCGGAAGCAACGATGAGGTCATCGCCCTCCTCTCTGGCGAGATCGGGACGAATGCGGGTCAGGCCGTCGGCGAGCGCGGCCACCCGGTCGCATTCCTTGACGCGCAGATTGGCGATGCCGGTGAAGCGCACGGGCGTCTGGTTGAAGGCGGCGAGCACAGCAAGCGTCGGCACCGCGTCCTGCATCTGAGAGCCATCGATCACCGGCGGCAGATGCGGAAAGGCCGCGATCAGCGCATGGGCCTTGGCGTCCGGCTGGGTGAAGGCTTCAGCCGGCACGCCAAGATCGATGGCGCCCGATGTCAGCACCTCGGCGGCCCATAGATAGGTCGCGGCGGAGGCATCCGGCTCGATCAGATAGTCGGTGGCCCGATAGCCCGTCGGCGACACCCGCCAGGTCCGGGCGTCGGGCCGATCGATCTCGGCACCAAAAGCACGCATGGTGGCGAGGGTCAGGTCGATATAGCCGCGCGCACCGATCCCCTCGCCTTCCCGCCCACCTGCCAACACGATATCGACAGGGTCCTGGCCGCAGGCGGCCACCATCAGCAAAGCGGAGACATATTGGCTTGATAGCCCCGCATCGATCTCGACCCGCCCTGCCCCGAAGCTGCCCTTGCCGTGCACGGTGACGGGCGGGCAGCCGGTCGGCGCCTCGGCCGCGATACCGAGGGTGCCGAGTGCAGCAACCAACGGCGCGATTGGGCGCTTGCGCATATGGGCATCGCCGTCAACCACGACATCGCCCTCGACCAGGGCCGCCGCGGCGGCCAGGAAGCGGGTGGCCGTGCCGGCATTGCCGAGGAAGAGGGGCGCAGCCGGCTTCATCAGCCGGCCCGAACTGGTGACGGTGAAGCTGGTCGCATCGGGCTCCTCGATGGTGACGCCCATGGCCTGTAGCGCCAGCGCCATGTAACGGGTGTCGTCGCTCTTGAGCGCGCCGGTCAGGCGGCTGGTTCCCTTGGCCAGCGCCGCCACCAGCAAGGCCCGGTTGGTGATCGACTTGGAGCCCGGCGGCACCACGCGTCCGCGCAGCGGGTGATCCGGCGGGATCACCGTGGTCAGATCTCCGCTCCAATCCGTCGACATCCTCTATTCCTTCATTCCAAGAGCAAAGCGCGTTTAAACGGAAACGTCTTTTTGCTCTAAATCTTTGTTTCAACGCGTCTTTGCGATTCTTGGCGATTCCGCCAAATCACAAAACGCTCTGGCCCCGCCGCAGCGGGCAGAATGACGCAATCGCGCCCTCTCTACGATTGTTGCGCGGTTGCGCCAAGTGAGAACCAATCCCGCCGTCTCCGGCCTCGTGGATTGCACGCCGCGGCTGCGGCCAGCTAAGCAGAATTCCTGCTGATAGTTCCCGTGGCTCGATCAGCAGGAATTTGCTTGGAAGAGCAACCTGCGGAGGATCTGGTTTTTCAGATAGGGTGCCCCATGACGGAATCGAAGACCAGCCCCCACGCCCTCACCTTCGTGCTTATCACCGTGCTGATCGACATGATCGGCCTTGGCATCATCATTCCCGTGCTGCCACGCCTGATCGAGGGGGTCGCGCATGTCGACATCGCGGAGGCTTCGGTGATTGGCGGCTGGTTGTTCGTGGCCTATTCGGCCATGCAGTTCCTGTTCGGCCCGATCCTCGGCAATCTCTCCGATGCACATGGGCGGCGGCCGGTGCTGCTGCTTTCCATCGGGGGCCTCGGCATCGACTATCTGCTGACCGCCTTCGCCCCGACCATCGCCTGGCTCTTCCTCGGGCGGCTGATCGCCGGCATCTGTGGCGCCTCCTACAGCGCAGCGAATGCCTTCATCGCCGACATCACCAGGCCGGAGGAGCGCGCCAAGGCCTTCGGCATGGTCGGTGCCGCCTTCGGCGTCGGTTTCGCGCTGGGCCCGGCACTGGGCGGCCTGCTCGCCGGGTTCGGCCCGCGCGCGCCTTTCTTCGCCGCGGCGGCCCTGTCGCTCGCCAACCTCGTCTATGGCTATTTCGTGCTGCCGGAGACGTTGGCGCCCGAAAAGCGCCGCCCCTTCGCGCTTTCCCGCGCCAACCCGCTCGGCACCCTGATCGCCTTTCGCCACCACCCCTTCCTGCTCGGCGCCGGCCTGGTGCTGTTCCTGCATTTCCTGGCCAACAACGTCTACCCGGCCATCTGGGCCTATTACACGATCTATCGCTATGGCTGGAGCGAGTTCGATGTCGGCCTGTCGCTGGCGGCCTTCGGCGTGATCACCGGCATCGTGCAGGGTGGTCTAGTCGGCGTCATCATCCGGCGCCTCGGTGAATGGCACACCGCCGCGATCTGTCTGGCGCTCGAGGCGGTCGTGCTGGTCGCCTACGGCCTGGCCAGCAAGGGCTGGATGATCTACGCGCTGCTGGGCTTCTCGAGCCTTGCCGGCATCGCCATGCCCGCCATCAACGCCATGATGTCCCATCAGGTCGACGACGATGCACAGGGCGAATTGCAGGGCGCGATCTCCGGCCTGATGGGCATCACCGCCATTCTGAGCCCGGCCATGGCGACCCAGCTTTTCGGCCTGTTCGCCGGCAAGCAGGCGGTGATCGAATTGCCCGGCGCGCCCTTTTTTGCTGCCGCCATCATCGCGGCGCTCGCGTTGCTAGCCTTTCTCGCCGTGCCGGAGAAGCGGCGGGCGTCCTAGAGCAAAACGCTCTAGCTACCTGGCCTGAGCCAGGCCCTGACGGCTCGCGCCCCTTCCGGCGCGTGTTCGTAGACGACGCTGTTGTGGTTTCCCGCGGTCCAGATCATCTCGAGGCCGTGGCGCTCGGCGAAGACCTTCATATGGCGCCCTCGAATATCGTCGCGGCCGCACCACATCAGCACCGGCGCTCCGCCGGACAGCAAGGCCTCCGCCAGGCCGTCCATTTCGGCGAGCGCATTCCAGCTCGCGCGCAGGCCCGGCTCGTCCGCAGGCGTCACCCACGAGACCAGATGCGGCACGAAGGCCCGCGCCAGTTCGAGGGCCTGTTCGAAATGCAACGGTCCGTCGAAGCCCGGAGGAAAGGCGGCCGACACGCCCTTCACCGGGTCCCAGCCGCCGAGCGTCAGGGATTGCAGGCGATCGGGACAGTGCCTGGCCATGCCGGCCGCGGTCCACGCCCCCATCGAGTGACCGATGACGTCCGCGCTCTCGATTTCGAGGGCATCCATCACGGTCGCGACCCTGCCGGCCTGGTCCTCCAGGCGATAAACGGCCGGATCCGCCGGCCCGTCGCTCTGGCCATGGCCGAGCGCATCCACCAGCACCACCGTGTGATCGGTCAGGAACGCTTCAGCGAAGCCGCCTTCGAGCCAGCATTGCGAGCTCAGCAAATGCCCATGCAACAGAATGACGGGCGGTCCCGCGCCGACTGTCTGATAGTGGGTACGATGACCGTTATGGGAGATAAAGGGCATGGCAGATGGTCTTTAAGGAGAGAATGGCACAGAATTTGTCATACCCGGGCTTGCCCCAGGTATCCAGGGGCCGCCAGATGCCGGCCTGAGGCACTGGATTGCCGGGTCAAGCCCGGCAATGACAAGCAACGTACAATCCGACCCGATCCGGAAAGTTACATCGTCGCGCCGACCTGCCAGGGCACGAACTCGTTGGAACCGTAGCCGAGTTCTTCCGACTTCGACTTCTCGCCCGAGGCGACAGCCAGGATCTTGTCGAAGATCTCCTTGCCCTTCTCCTCGATCGAGACGCCCTCCAGCACGTCGCCGCAATTGATGTCCATGTCGTCCTGCATGCGGCGATAGATGTCGGAATTGGTGGCGAGCTTGATCGAGGGCGTCGGCTTGCAGCCATAGGCCGAGCCGCGGCCGGTGGTGAAGCAAAGGACGTTGGCGCCACCTGCGACCTGCCCGGTGGCCGAGACGGGATCATAGCCGGGGGTGTCCATGAAGACGAAGCCCTTCTCTTTCACCGGTTCGGCATATTCATAGACGGCGGTGAGCGTGGTCGTACCACCCTTGGCCGCGGCGCCGAGAGACTTTTCCAGAATGGTGGTCAGGCCGCCGGCCTTGTTGCCGGGCGATGGGTTGTTGTCCATCGAGCCGTTGTTCTTGGCTGTATACTCTTCCCACCACTTGATGCGCTCGACCAGCTTCTCGCCGACCTCGCGGCTCGCGGCGCGGCGGGTGAGTAGGTGCTCGGCGCCATAGATTTCCGGCGTTTCGGAGAGGATGGCCGTGCCGCCATGATGCACCAGCATATCGGCGGCGGCACCGAGGGCAGGATTGGCGGAGATGCCGGAATAGCCGTCCGAGCCGCCGCATTGCAGCGCCAGGATCAGCTCGGAGGCCGGGATCGTCTCGCGCCTGGCCTGGTTGGCCAGCGGCAGCATCGCCTTGATGCGCTCCATGCCCTGCTCGATGGTCTTGCGCGTACCGCCAGTGTCCTGGATCGTCATCGTCTGGAAATGGTCGCCCTCGACGATGCCATACTCGGTCTTCATGCGACCGATCTGGAACACCTCGCAGCCCAGGCCCACCAGCAGCACGGCTGATATGTTGGGATTGGAAGCGTAGCCCCATTGCGTGCGCTTCATGATCTCGAAGCCTTCGCCCCTGTCGGCCATGCCGCAGCCGGTGCCATGCACGAAGGGCACCACGCCATCGATGTTGGGATAATCGGCCAGGACGCCGGACTGGTTGAAGGCATCCGCCATGAAACGGGCCACCGAGGCCGAGCAGTTCACGCTGGTGAGGATGGCGACATAATTGCGCGTACCGGCCTTGCCGTTGGGACGGCGATAGCCCTGGAAGGTTGCCTGCTGGTCGAGCGGCAGGATCGATTCCTCACGCGCGTCCTGTGCAAAGGCGTAATCGCGCTCGAAGGCATGGAACTCGCAATTGTGCGAATGGACGTGGGAACCCGGCACGATCACCTGTGAGGCGAACCCGATGATCTGGCCGAACTTGACGATCGGCTCGCCCTCGCCAATCGGCACGACGGCAATCTTATGGCCCTTGGGCACGCGCTGCAGCGCCGCCACGCCCTCGACATCGGCCCCGGGCTCGATCACGTCGATGGCGACAAGCACATTGTCCTTGGCATTGAGACGCAAGGTCAGGGCGGTTTTGGCAACGATCTGCATGACGAAATCCAGGTGAAAAGTACCAAAGCGTTTTCCAGAAAAGTTGATAGACTTTTCGATTGAGAAAACGCGTCAGAACAATGAGTTGGAGAGAAAGTGCGATTTTGGACAAATCGCACTTTGCTCTAGGCAAGGGCAAAAGCCATTGCTAACATGTTAGCATGTCAGATGTCACCGTCAAAGCCTCTTATGCCTTCCTCGAGCCGCTTGGCATGACGGGCCGCGGCGGCACGACGGAACGCGTGCTGGCGGTCTTGCGCGAAGCCATCATCGGTTTCGAACTCGCGCCGGGCGAGGACATCGACAAACTTGCCATCTGCGAAAGGCTGGGCGTGTCGCGCTTTCCGGTCTCGGAGGCCCTGGCCCGCCTGCAGGCCGAGGGGCTGGTGGAAATCCTGCCGCAACGCGGCACTCGCGTCTCGCGAATCCGACTGGCTGAAGTGCGCCAGAGTATGTTCATCCGCCGTGCCCTGGAGGCCCAGGCGGTGCGCAGCCTGGCCCGCGATCACGACGACAGGCTGCTGCCGGCACTCGAACGCAATCTGCGCTACCAGCAGGCGGCTGCCGAGGCCGGCGACCGGCGCGGCTTCCACCTGCTCGACCTCGAATTCCATCTCATTCTGCTCGATGCCCTCGGCTTTGCCCGCGTCAAAGCGGCTGTGGAGGCGGCCCGCGCCAATCTCGATCGCGTGCGCCGCCTGCTTTCTTCGCCCCGGCACATTGCCCTCACTTTGGTCGACCACCAGGCCATCGTTTCAGCCCTGCGAGGCGGCGATGCCGATGCCGCCGCCAGGGCAATGGAAGCGCATCTCGATACCGTCATCACGGAGCTGGTGGCCTTCGCCGCCGAAAATCCCACACTGTTCGAAGACCTGTGAAGAGAGAGGCCATGACCAACAAATTGCCCGACAGCAAATTCGCCATCCGCAAACACACCAGCCGTTCCGGCGCTGTGATCCCCTTTACCGAACTCGGCTTTGGTACAGCTCCGCTCGGCAATCTCTACCGGGCGCTCGACGAGGATGTCGCCGCCCTCACCGTCAACGCGGCCTGGGATGCCGGCATCCGCTATTTCGACACCGCCCCGCTCTATGGCCTGGGCCTCGCCGAGACGCGCCTCAATCCCCTGCTGCGCCGACGCAAGCGCGAGGACTACGTTCTCTCCACCAAGATCGGACGCCTGCTCAAGGCGGTGCCGCCGGAAGAGCGCACCGGCATCGGCAAGTTCTTCGACACGCCCTCCCGCCAGCAGGTCTACGACTATTCCTATGACGGGGTGATGCGCTCGGTGGAGTTCTCGCTCGAACGCCTTGGCATCGACACCATCGACGTGCTGCTCGCCCACGACGTCGACATCTTCACCCATGGCTCGAAAGAGGCCTCCGACCAGCGCATCAAGGAGTTGATGGAGGGCGGCTACCGTGCGCTCGAACAGTTGCGCAGCGAGGGCACGGTCAAGGCGATCGGCGCCGGCATCAACGAGTGGCAGGTGGCGGAAACCCTGGCACGCGCCGGTGATTTCGACGTCTTCCTGCTTGCCGGCCGTTACACCTTGCT
The DNA here is from genome assembly GCF_057813875.1 of Labrys sp. F242. Taxonomy (NCBI): domain Bacteria; kingdom Pseudomonadati; phylum Pseudomonadota; class Alphaproteobacteria; order Hyphomicrobiales; family Xanthobacteraceae; genus Labrys; species Labrys sp. F242. The sequence goes on from NZ_JBVASG010000001.1 coordinate 2,488,482, forward strand.
CGAACAGGATGCCCTCACCAGCTTCCTGCCCTATTGCGCGGAAAAGAAGATCGGCATCGTGCTGGGTGGCCCTTACAATTCCGGCATCCTGGCGACCGGGCCGCGCCCGGGCGCCTTCTACAATTACGATCCGGCGCCGCCTGCGATCCTTGACCGGGTTGCCCGGATCGAGCGGGTCTGCGCCTCCCACCACGTCAAGCTGGTCGAGGCCGCGCTGAAATTTCCACTCGGCCATCCCCAGGTGGTTTCCGTCATTCCCGGCGGCCAATCGCCCCAGGAAGTCACGCGCAATGCCGAGATCATGGGCGCCAAGATTCCGGCGGCACTCTGGGACGACCTCAAGGCCGAAGGCCTGCTGCGCGAGGATGCGCCAGTACCGGCCTGACCAGGGCGCGCACGACCTACGACAAAAATGGCGGCCATTGGCCGCCATTTTTATTTGTATACATACGCAGACACTACAGCCGTCAGTGTCCCCGCACTCCAGCCTGCAGCTTCTGGCTCGCCCAGACACTGCCGATCACCAGAACCATGCCGATGAGTTGTACAACCGTGAGCGACTGGCCGAGCAGGCCCCACCCCAGCACCACGGCGGTCAGGGGTGACAGGAAGAGCAGCGAGGCCACCGCAGAGGGGCCGAGACGGGCAATGCCGCGGAACCAGAGCATATAGGTCAGCGCCGCACCGATCAGGGTGAGATAGGCGAGGCCAGCGACATTTCCGAGGCTGAGCGCCGGCAAAGGCGGCTCCACCCATAATGCGACAGGCACCAGGAGAAGGCCACCGGCCGTCAACTGCCAGGCCGTGAAGGTGAGCGTCGACACCGGAGGCTGCCAGCGCCGGCTCATCACCGTTCCCAACGCCAGCGACAGCGCCCCGGCAAAGCCGGCGGCAATGCCGACCGGATCGAGCACGACACTGCGCGGTGCGATCAAGAGCAGCATCACGCCGCCCAAACCCACCAGGGCGGCCGCAATCGCCGTCAGCCGCACCGGCGTGCCCAGCACGGCCCGGGTCAGGAAGATCACGATCAGCGGCTGGATAGCGCCGATGGTGGCCGCCACACCGCCCGGCAGCCGGTAAGCGGCGATGAACAGCATGGCCAGGAAGAAGGCGACGTTGAGCGTGCCAAGCACCACGACGCGCCACCACCAATGCCCCTTCGGCAATTGCCGCACCAGCAGGAGGAGGAGCAATCCCGCCGGCAAAGCGCGCAGCATCGCCACGGTCAGCGGATAGCCGGGCGGCAGGAGCTGCGTGGTGACGATATAGGTGCTGCCCCACACCGCCGGGGCGATGGCGGTGATCAACACGTCGAGAGGCCGGCCGTGCCCCATGGCGCTCCCTGAAGAAGCCTGACTGAGACTGCTCATGACAGCACCATCACGTCTTCCAGAGGCCGCCGCGGCTTTTGCGAGCCATTGCCCTCCGCCGCTCGGCCGACCGCGACCAGCATCACCGGGATCTCGTCCGGCCCGAGGCCGAAACCGGCCCTGACCGCCTCGGCATCGAAGCCCGTCATCGGCCCTGAGGCCAGGCCCGAAGCGGAAGCGGCCAGGATCAGCGTCGCCGCCGCCAGGCTCGCCGAACGGATGGCCTCGTCGCGTTCGGCCTCGGCATTGTCCTCGAATTGGCGCCGGGCGGCCGCGACCCAGCCCTCCAGCACGCCTTCCGGCATCAGGCCCGCCTCGACCGCGGGACGCAGCCGCGCGGCGAGGTCGACCCGGCCCGCCAGCATGCCGCAGACGATGAAGGTGACGGCGGCATCGCCGACCTTGGCCTGGCCATGCGCCGCCTGGCGCAGGCGCGCCTTGGCCTGCGCTTCGCGCACCGCGATGAAACGCCAGTTCTGCAGATTGTAGGCTGAGGGCGCCGAGGTCGCCAATCGCACCAATTCGCCGATGTCGGCGTCGGACAGCCGATGCGAAGGATCGAAATGATTGGCCGATACCCGGCCTTTGATGGCGGCTTTCCACCGGGCCTCGACCAGTGCGGTGTCGGCAACGGGGATCTTGGCGAAATAGGTCATGGCTTGCCTGCTTGATGTCGGGGGAGCGCGTATTGCGATCACTGCAGATCAATCTAGGCATTCACCACAGAACGATAATATGGGATGAGATTACGATATTCATTACCTGAGGTGTTCAATCAATGGATCAGTTCACGGCCTTCAAGGCTTTTCGCCAGGCGGCCGAGCGCGGCAGCTTCGCTGAGGCTGCCCGCGCCCTCGGCCTGTCGCCGGCGGCAATCAGCAAGAATATCGGTGAGCTGGAGGCGACTCTGTCGCTGCGCCTGTTCAACCGCACCACCCGCCGCATGAGCCTGACGGAAGCTGGTGCCCTCTATTACGAGCGCGTTCGCCAGATTCTCGACGACATCGACGACGCCGGTGCCTCGATCGGCGCATTGAGGCAAGCCCCCACCGGGCTCCTGCGGGTCTGTTCGCCGATGACCATGGCGCTCAAATGCCTGACCCCGGCCTTGCCCGATTTCCTGCATGCCAATCCCGCTCTATCCCTCGACCTCAACATGGACGACCGCCGCATCGACATCATCCAGGAAGGCTACGACATTGCCATTCGCGGCAGCGATCTCCTGGAGGATTCAAGCCTGGTGGCCCGTAAGCTCATGGCCGTGCCGCATGTGGTCTGCGGCGCTCCGTCCTATTTCGCCCGCGCCGGCCTTCCGGCGCGGCCCGAAGATTTGAGGCAACACGATTGCGTGCGCTTCACCCTGTCTTCCCATGCCGATCACTGGCATTTCGACAGGAATGGCGAAACAGTCGGCGTGCCAGTGAGAGGCCGCTTCAAGGTGACGTCGAGCCTCGCCGTCCGCCAGGCCTTGCTGGGTGGCTTCGGCCTCAGCCTTATCCCGCGCATCTATGTCGAGGACGATCTGCGCACCGGCCGGCTACAGCCGGCCCTGACGGACTGGCACAGCATGGAAACCTCCATCTTCGCCATCTATCCTTCCAAACGCCACTTGGTGCCGAAAGTCCGGGTGTTCCTGGATTTTGCCGCCGAACAGTTTGCCCGTTCGACATTTCCCGAAATCTAGGGCCGGAATCGCGAATGTCTCGGAATGGGACATCGGTTCCCCTCAAGAGCAATAGTCGATCCATGATGACAAAACCGTCCGCCCTGCTCCTGCTCGGCACCTCGCATGTCGGCAAATCGACCTGTGCCCACCACATCGGCAGCGCCCTCGGGTGGCCCGTGATTTCGACCGATCAATTGGGTCGCCATCCGGGGCGTCCCTGGACGGGTGTGCCAGACCCCGTCATGGAATTTTATCTCCGCCTGGCGGACGACGCCATTCACTGGTTTCTCCGAGTCCATCACGAGAACATACGCCCGCTCATCCAGAGCAAGTTGCAGGCGCTACGCCAAGAGGGCAACGGCTTCGTCTTGGAAGGGGCAGCCCTTCGGCCTGAATATTGTCCCGACTGGGCGATCGGCGCGGCACTGGTCATCTGTCTCCACGCCGAGCCTCGGGCCTTGCGGGAGCGCATCGAAAGAGGGAGCCGTTATTCCCAGCAAGACGACCGGATGAAAATCGCCATCGACAAGTTCGCGGAACGATCCGTTCGCGAGAATGAAGCCTTCGTCGAAGCCGCGACCAGGCACGACATCCCCCTGATGAATGTCAGCGATCCGAACAGCGCCGATCGCCTGGCCAAGGATCTGATTTCCCGCCTTGCCGGTCGATCAGAATCGTGAGCGGACGAATCGCTGCCCCGTCGGCATCTTCCGGGTCGATCAATCGGCCCGGAGCGTCGCTGGGGTGAGGCAACACGACCGCTCAATCCTTCATGGCTTCCTTGATGGCATCGATGATCACGGCACTCGAGCGGATGCGGGCGACGCGCGGCAGGACATGATCGATCGAGAAGCGATGCATGTCGGCCGTCATGCTGCTGGTGGCGTCCTCGACTACGATGGCGGCATAGTTGTAGGCGAAAGCATCGCGGACGCTGGCTTCGACGCCGAAATTGGTGGCAATGCCGCTGAAGATCACCGTGTCGATGCCACGCCGGCGCAATTGCAAATCCAGTTCCGTGCCGTGAAAGGCGCTCCATTGGCGCTTGGTGATCACCACATCGGCCTTCGAAGGGTTGATCCTGTCATCGAAGGCAACAGCCTCGGGGGGCATTTTGTCCTCGGGCAGGATCAGGGGTGCATCCACAGGAACCTTCACCACATCCCCATAGCCGTCGGAAAAAGCCACGCGCACCAGGACGACCGTGCCACCCGCCTTGCGCAGCGCCTTGCCGATGCGCAGCGACCGCTCGATGACATTCTCGCCCGAATGCGGCGCCACCGGCCGGCCGACGATCCAATTCTGCAAATCGATCATCACGAGGGCGGTATGGCGGGGGTCCAGACGCAACATGGCAAGCTCCGATAAACGTCGATGCGCTGGAGCAAGCCGCGTTCATGGCTGAACGCTTGCCTGCTCTAGCTGTTGTTTCCGCACGTCTTTGCAATTCCGGGCGAGTCCGTCCAATCGCAAGACGCTTCGGGCACCGCGAGGTGCAGTCGGGCCGTGTCGTCGGTTATGGCTTTGCTGCGATCCATAACCGACGACACGGCCCAGGGTAGTCAGCCTTGTAGGAGCAGCCCCGCGCAAAGCTCAAGTCGACCATCCGGTCAAGCTTGCGCTACAAAAGGATGATCAGTCTGACGCAAAATATGGCGCCTTGTCGCCAACCTCGCGGCGGACCACCGAGGTTTCAACGAACAGGCAGTGCATACAACCATGGCAGACAACAACGACGTTCTGGCCCGGCGCGTGGAAGAGGCATGCCTGAACGGCTGGCCAGCCTTGAAGACGATATGGCTCGACGGCTGGCTGCTGCGCTTTTCGCACGGGCACACCAAGCGGGCCAATTCCATCAGCCTGCTCTGGCCCGGCACGCGCCAGCCACGGGAGCAGATACGCTCGGCCGAGGCATTCTATACCCATCACGGCTTGCCCACCATCTTTCGCCTGTCGAGTGTTTCGGCGCAGGATATCGGCGGCGCCTTGGACGAGGCCGGATATGGCCCGGGCGAAGATGAAACCTGCGTACTCTATCGCGACTTTGCCACCGCCCGGCCCCAAGGCAACGGCAGCGCAGCGCTCGTGCGGCCCGGTCTCGACGACATCTGGTTCGAGGCCCATGCCCGCCTCCAGAAATTCTCCGCAGCGGCCGCCGCCAACGCTCGCGCCTTGTTCGGCGCCGTCGCCGTGCCCACCGGTTATGCGGTTTCGCTGGCCGGCGACGGCCGCCCGGCCTCCCTCGCCTTCGGCGCGGTGTATGACGGCATCGTCTGCCTCAACGCCGTGGCGACCGATCCCGAGTGTCGGCGCCAGGGTCATGCCTACGGCGCCATCAACGCCCTGCTTGCCTGGGCCCAGGACGAACAGGGCGCGAAAGGAGCCTGTCTCCCGGTGGTGGCTGGCAACGATATCGGCAGGTCCCTCTACCGTTCGCTCGCCTTTTCTACAGAAGTCAGCCGTTATTCTTATCGCCGCAAGGTTGCATGGTCGCCGAGCAGCGTTGCTCAGGATGCATGACTTTCGGGTCATCTCATTGATAAATAAAATGAATTTTTAAAACACCTATAAATAACATTATTTTTACGTATTGAAATCTATTTGACAAATTGCGCGCGAGAACCGATATCGTGGATGAATTCCAATCAGGGGTTTTTCATCATGCCGCTCGCTATCACAGCCAACCGCCTCAAGGATGGGCGCGTGGTGTTCCGCACCCCCAGCGGAAACTGGTCGCTCGATGTGGCGGACAGCGCCATCGAGCCCGATCAGGCAACCGCCGATGTGATCCTCGCCGGCGTTACCGCCGCTGCCAATGAGCAGGATGTCGTCGAGATCTATGCCGTCGAGCTGGACGTCAGCGGCGAGAAGCCCCGTCCCGCCAAACTGCGCGAGGCCATCCGGGCGCTCGGCCCGACCATCGCTTACCTGCCGAAGACCGAACTTGCCGAGGCTGCCGAATAAAATGGGTGCCCTCTACCGTTATGACGAGTTCGACCACGCCTTTGTGAACGCGCGCGTCACCGAGTTTCGCGACCAGGTGCAGCGCCGCATCGCGGGCGACATCACCGAGGAGGAGTTCAAGTCCCTTCGGCTGATGAACGGCGTCTATCTCCAGCTGCATGCCTATATGCTGCGGATTGCCGTGCCCTACGGCACGCTGTCCTCAAAGCAGCTGCGTACCCTCGCGACCATCGGCCGCCGCTGGGACCGTCACTACGGCCACTTCACTACCCGCCAGAACCTGCAGTTCAACTGGATCGCCCTCAAGGACGTGCCCGACGTTCTGCAGGCGCTTGCCGATGTCGAGATGCACGCCATCCAGACTTCGGGCAATTGCATGCGCAACGTCACGGCCGATCATTTCGCCGGCGCCGCCGCCGATGAGGTCGCCGATCCGCGCGTCTATGCCGAAATCATGCGTCAATGGTCGACGGCTCATCCCGAGCTGTCCTATTTGCCGCGCAAGTTCAAGGTCGCCATCACCGGCGCAGAGGAAGACCGGGCCGCGGTCAAGGTCCACGACATCGGCTATCAGATCGTGCGCAACGAGGCCGGCGAAATCGGCTTCCGCGTCTTCGTCGGCGGCGGCCAGGGCCGTACCCCCATGGTCGGCAAGGCCTTGCGCGATTTCCTGCCCGAAGCGGATCTCCTCACCTATACCGAGGCGATCATGCGCGTGTACAATCTCGAAGGTCGCCGCGACAACAAGTACAAGGCACGCATCAAGATCCTCGTGCATGAAAAGGGCCTCGACGCCATCGCCAAGGAAGTCGAAGCCGAGTTCGACCGCATTCGCGACGGCGCCCTCAAGCTGACGCCGGATTCGGTGGCGGCGATGCAGCAATATTTCGTCGCCGGCCCGTTCGAGACGATCTCCGGGACGCCGGTCTTCGACAAGGCCAGGGACACGGACGCTGACTTCGCCCACTGGGTGTCGGTGAACGTTCACGCCCACAAGCAGTTGGGTTATGGCATCGCCACCATTTCGCTGAAGCCGATCGGTGGCATCCCAGGCGACGCCTCCTCCGACCAGATGGATCTGGTGGCCGATCTCGCCGATCGTTATTCGCTGGGCGAGATCCGCATCAGCCATCTGCAGAACCTCGTGCTGCCGCATGTGAAGCTCGACGACCTGCCGGCCCTGTTTGCCGTGCTGCAGGGCGCGGGCCTTGCCACCGCCAATGAAGGGCTGATCACCGACATCATCGCCTGCCCAGGCCTGGACTATTGCTCGCTTGCCAATGCCCGCGCCATTCCGATCGCGCAGGGACTGTCCGAGCGCTTCGGTTCGGCCAAGCGCCAGGCGGAGATCGGCAGCCTGCCGATCAAGATTTCCGGCTGCATCAATGCCTGCGGCCATCACCATGTCGCGGCGATCGGCATTCTCGGCGTCGACCGCAAGGGCGTGGAAAACTATCAGATCACCTTGGGCGGCTCGGCCCGCGAGGACTGCTCGATCGGCGAACTCGTCGGCCCCGGCTTCGGCAGCGAGGCCATCGTCGACGCGGTCGAGAAGGTGGTCGACACCTATCTTGGCCTGCGTCTCTCCCCACAGGAAACATTCCTGGAGGCGGTGCGCCGTGTCGGCCTGCCGCCCTTCAAGGAGGCACTCTATGGACAGCGTGCTTGATCTTTCGGTCGCTCCCGTGACCGTCGGTTTGGCCAGCCCCGCCATCGATCCGGAAGCGCAGGCCATCGCGCTGGCGGCGCAATATCACGACGCCGATGCGCAGACCGTGCTGCGTGCGGCGCTGTCGCTCTACAAGGGCGGCATTGCGCTTGTCTCGAGCTTCGGCGCCGAATCGGCCGCCCTCCTCCACATGGTGGCGGAGATCGACCGCGCCACGCCGGTGATCTTCCTCGACACCGGCCGGCTGTTCAGCCAGACCCTGCTCTACCGCAACGAGCTCGCCCGCCGGCTCGGCCTCACCGATCTGCGCACGGCCTCGCCTCGCCAGGCGCTGGTACAACAGGAAGACCCCGATCGGCTGCTGGCCTACAGCAATCCCGACATGTGCTGCTGGATCCGCAAGGTCGACCCGCTCGACACCGCCCTGGAGCCTTTCTCGGCCTGGATCACCGGCCGCAAGCGCCACCAGGCTTCGACCCGTAGTGCCCTGCTGCCCTTCGAGGCGGATGCCGGGCGCATCAAGGTCAACCCGCTGGCGGACTGGACTGGCAAGGACGTGTCGGACTATCTCGAACGCCACGATCTGCCGCCCCACCCCCTGGTTGCCGACGGCTATCCCTCGATCGGCTGCATGCCCTGCACCAGCCGCGTCGCCGAGGGCGAGGATGCCCGTGCCGGACGCTGGCGCGGCAAGTCCAAGGTCGAGTGCGGCATTCATGTTTCGCCTGAGAAGGCCGGAAGTGGTATCTGATAACAATTGACATTGTAGTTGACCGTCATTGCGAGCGGAGCGAAGCAGTCCAGGCGCCGAAAGGCGCATAATTGGGGCTTCTGTTTAGCTCCGCTCGCACTGGCCCTCGACGAGTCGAGCTCCATGCAATTTGGTATGAGAGACGACTTCCATACTGTTGAGAAGCCTGCGCTTTGCGTGGGGATTTAGGAGACGCGCGTGCCCCTCTGGAAGAATGGCCGTTTCGAGGCAGACATCTATACGCTCGCCGGCGACGAGGACGCCTTGCCGGATGGCGCCATGATCGTCTCGCTGAAGCGCTTCCTGGCCGAAAAGGACAGCCTCGCTTCCCGCAACGCGCCGGTCGGGGTAGTGCTGCAGCCGGCCGACGACATCGACCTTCTGGCGGAGGCCCTGCCGAACCTGCCGCTGCTGGCCCTCGCCTTCCCCAAATTCGGCGATGGCAGGGCCTTCTCCCTGGCGCGTATCGCCCGCGAGCGCTACGGCTTTGCCGGTGAGTTGCGCGCCGTCGGCGACATCCTGTTCGATCGTATCGCCTATATGATCCGCTGTGGCTTCGATGCCCTGGACATCAGCAATGGCCCGACGATCGCCGCGCTGGAAGCCGGCAAGGTGCCGATCTCGCACAAGCGCTATCAGCCGACCGGCAGCGACGAAACCAAGGCCGACAAGCTCAAGCCCTGGCGCCGGCTGGGATAGCCCGAGCATAAGGCGCTCGAGGCAAGCCGATCACCTCGCGCAATGGTGACCTGCAACCATCAAGCTTGCCCTTGTCCAAATATCGGCCCACAGTGCCTGGGAATCGGAGGCTGCATGCTCTCTTTCCAGGTAATGTTCATTCGGGCCATGTCTTCGGCTCTCGAAACCAGTCAAGCCAGCGCCGTCACCATCGGTCACCGTATGCCCATCCTGGCAACACTGCCATTCTGGCCCCACCCCGACAATCTGATCGAAGCCAGCCTCATGGTGACTGAAAAGTTCGAGGCTCTTGCCGAAGGCGCGGTTGCAGCGACTGGCGAGATGGCCGCGCTCGGCCTGCGCGCCGCTTTCGGCAAGGCCGATGCACAGGATCTGGCGTCCGGCTTGATCTCCGTTGCCGTCGCTGCCGCCAAGCCGGCCGAGCAACGGGTGCGGGCCAATGCTCGACGCCTCTCGCGCCATTGATGTGTGGCGTCGGCGCCAAGCGCGGCGATTGGTTCCATTCAATGGACAAGGCAGCCCGCTGGGCGCCCTGTCAGTTCCCCTGTAGCGTAGCCGGGCCATGGAAAAGGTTTCTCTGAGCCAGGAGAAGGAAACCCTTCTCATCACCCTCTACGCCAAGGGCCAGGAAAGCCACCTGCCCGACTCGCTTTTGCAGGACCGCTTCGCAGCATCGGCGATAGACCGGATCGATTACGATTTCTCGCGCCTCGGCATCAACCGCGACATGATGATCGGGCTGGCGATGCGCGCCTACATCCTGGACAACTGGGCCCGCGCCTTCCTTGCCTTCCACCCTGACGCGATCGTGCTGCATCTGGGCTGCGGCTTGGATTCCCGGGTCTTCCGTATCGACCCACCCCCCAGCGTGCACTGGTTCGACATCGACTATCCCGATGTGATCGCGCTCCGGCGCCGGCTCTATCCCGAGCGCGATGGCTACAGCCTGATCGGATCCTCCGTCACCGATCCTGCCTGGCTCGAGACCATTGTGCCTGAAGGTCGCCCGGCGCTGATCCTTGCCGAAGGCATGTTTCCCTATCTGCAGGCCGACCAGGCCGTTCCCCTGCTCGACAGGCTGTCCGGGCATTTTCGCAGCGGCGAGATTGCCTTCGATGCCTATAACAGCCTCGGCCTGCGCATGATCCGCAAGCAGCCCTCCATACGCGCCACCGGCGCACAGCTGCATTGGAGCCTTGGCGATCCCCATGACATTGAACGCCAGATCCCGCGTCTCAGGCTGATGCAGGAATTGCTCGCCTATGACAGGCAGGGTTACGATCCCGCGCAGATCGCCCGAATGTCCCGCCCTGCCCGCCTGGCCGTCTGGTTGTTCAAGGCCATCCCCGTCCTCGGCCGGGTCGGACGGCTGCTGCGCTACAGGTTCTGACCGACCAAGCGACTGGCGATCGCAGAGCCACTTTTCAGATGCGGTCCGGACGGGGAGCAGGCTGGCTCCAGTCTTCTTCCACAGCAAAGCGCTTTAGCTTTTGACGCTGATCGTCAGCCTCGGCGAGCATCCAATCGCGGAACGACATGATCCCGGCGTCCTCGCTGCGGCCTTCTGCGTAGACGAGGTGATAGGTGTGGTCGCCAGCCATTTTGACACCGACATCGAACAGTCTCATCAGCCGCCCTTCGGCAAGGTCGTTGGCAATCATGGCGAGATCGGCGAGGCCGATGGCGCCGCTGTCGATGACGGCCTGCACCACATGGCTGGTATCGGAAAAGGCGACGCAGCCACTATCGTCGAAATCCTGGACACCGGCAGCGGCCATCCACATGCGCCAATTCGGCCAGACCAGATCGCCCCGGCGCCACTCCCGGTAGCACAGCGTCTGCCGCTTGAGGTCGATCGGCCTTTGGAAGCCGCCGCCGGCTTCGAGCCGCTTCGGACTACAGACGGCGACGACGATGGTGTCGAACAGCCGGACTGAACGAAGCCCGTCATATCGACCGTCGCCGAAACGGATGGCGAGGTCGACATCGTCGACCTCGAAATCACGGACCTCATCGGTGATGTCGAAACGCAGGTTCAAGCCTGGATGGGCAGCCTGGAAGGCCGGGAGCCTCGGCAGAAACCAATTGGTGGCAAAGCGGGCGCCAAGAGACAGGCCGAGTTGCGCCGATCCGCGCTGCAGTTGCCCGGCACGGCTGACAGCGCGCTGCAGAGTGTGAAGTGCCTCGCCGACCGCCTCGAACAGAACCACACCCGCCGGAGTGAGTTGGATTCTGCGGCTGGTGCGCGCGAACAACACCAGGCCGAGTTGTTCCTCGATCTCCTTGACCTGATAGCTGACCGCCGCCGGCGTCAGGCCGACCTCCTCGGCCGCGCGGGTGAAATTCAGATGCCGGCCCGCCGCCTCGAACGTCTTCAGGGCCCGGGTTCCCGGCAGGGTGCGCTTCATCAATCTTCAAGCCAATTTTGATGTTTCATCGAAAATTACTCGTTTTTCATGGCCTCATCAATCATCCATGACAGTACGGCTTGACAATCAAGGGGCCGGGAGGCGGCGACCTGTCTTCTCGGCGCCCCATATGGAGTGATTGCATGTCTGTCGGCACCGTCCCTTGCGAGGCGTATCCGGGCGATCTCGCCCACCCCTCCCCGCCCGATCCAGGCACGGCCTTTCGCTGGCCCGCCCGCCTGTGGATCGTCCTTCTCGTCTCGAGCGGGGTCATCCTGCTCGATGGCCTCGACGTCTCGATGATCGTGGTGGCGATACCGCAGATCCAGCGGGAATTCGGCATGAGCGCCGCCACCGCGCAATGGCTGGCCGGCGCTTATATCCTGGCCTTCGGCAGCTTCCTTCTCCTGGGCGGGCGCTGCGCCGATCTGTTCGGCCGGCGTCGCATGCTGGTCTCGGCCATGGCCGTATTCGTCCTCGTCTCGGTGTTCGGTACCTTCACCAGCGATCCCTCGCTGCTGATCGCCTCGCGTTTCGTCAAGGGCATGGCGGCGGCCTTCACCGCACCGGCGGCGATGTCATTGCTGACAACCACCTTTCCCGAAGGCCCCCAGCGCAACAAGGCGTTCGGCATCTTCAACGTCTTCGAGGCCTCCGGCTACTCTTCCGGCCTGTTGATCGGCGGGCTGCTCGCCACGCTGAACTGGCGGGCCGTGTTCATCCTGCCGGTACCGGTCGCCTTGCTGATCCTGTGGGCGGCGCTGCGCTTCGTGCCGGCAGACCCGCCCACCGCCAAGCGGATCCGGCTCGACCTCGGCGGCGCGCTGACCTTGCTCGGCGGCATGCTGACCTTGGTCCTCGCGCTCGTCTCCGCCGCCGAAACCGGCTGGCTTTCGCCATGGACCATCGGTGGCCTCATTCTGGCAGGCCTGCTGCTTGCCGGCTTTGCTGCCATCGAGAGCCGTGTCGAGGAGCCCCTGATCCGCCTCGGCCTGTTTTGCAATCGCAGGCTGGTGGCCGCGAATGCGAGCGCGGCCCTGCTCTATGGCGGCGCCATGGGCTTCCAGTTCCTGCTTGGCCTCTATCTGCAGAACCTTCTGGGCTGGCAGCCCTGGCAGATGGCGCTCGTCCTGCTACCCGCAGGGTTGATGGTGGTGATGATCGGCCCCAAGCTCGGCGCGCTGATGGACAGGTTTGGGGTTACCCGCATTCTGCTCCTCGGCCTCGCCGCCTTCGTGCCCTGCTACCTGCTGGCGCTCCGCCTCGGTCCGGAGCCGGAGCTGTGGACCCTCTTGCTGCCGGTGTCGCTGCTCTGGGGTTTCGGCTTTGCCCTCAGCATCTCCGCCTTGATGGTTGCCGGAACCAGCGGCGTCGCCGACGAGGAACAGGGCCTCGCCGCCGGTCTTCTCAACAGTTCCCTGCAGGTCGGCGGCGCCTGCGGCCTTGCCGTGGTCACCGCGGTCATCATGCCGGCGACGGAGGTGGCCATGCTTTCCTCCGGCGTGGTGGTCAGCCTGGTCTTCGCATTCCTGACGCTGCTGGTGCAGCTGGCCCTTCGGCGCGGCTGAGAGTACAGGGCCGGAGCGGTACCGGGACAGCTCTCAATTGGTCTGCTTCTGGAACTCGAAGATCTTGCGCAGGAAGCCGGGCGCAATCGCCGAAAGCGGGTTGACCGTGAGCACCGGCGCATTGACCCGGCCCGATACCTTGAAGTTGATGGCGAACAAGCCGCCATATTGGCCGCCGCTCAGCAGGCCGCCGATGAGCGGGATCTTGGAGAAGATGTTGTTCAGGGCATAGGCAGGCACGAAGGTGCCGGTGAGGTTGACCCTATCCGTGCCATAGTCGAGGGCGCCCGACAGGCTGACGCCGACATCCGGCCCCCAGACGACCGAATCCAGGATGCCGATACGCGAGGCCGTCCGGGTGAAGGCGAGTTCGAGTCTGGTGAACTGGGCGGAGTCGCCGCTGCCAGGCGCATATGAAGAGAGTTTGCCCGCATTCTTCAACGTGCTGCGATATTGCCCCAGAGCCGTCTCGTTCTCCACCGAGAAGCTGCGCATCACCAGGCGGCCGCGCATATTGTCGATCACCGGTGAGAAGCGGGCACCGAGCGCACCGCCGCGCAGACGGGTGTAGAGATCCAGGAAACGCATGACGGCACCGGCATTGGTGGACTGGACCGTGACAAGATTGCCGTCACGCCCCTCATTGCCCAGCGAGGCGGTGAGCTGGCCATTGACCAGCCTGCTGCTGAGATCGAGCTTGCGGATCGTCGTGCCCTTGCTGTCCAGCATCAGGCCGAGATCGGCGAGCGTCTCGTCGTTGAAGCCGACCACCTGGCCCAGCCTGATGTCGGCATTGACGCTGGTGCTGGCGCTGCCACCCTTGGCCCGCTTCTGCAGCATCGACAGCAAGGGGCGGGCATCGAGCCGGTTGCCGCGCACGAATACCTTCCAACCATTGCCGAGCGGCTCGAAAACACCCTGGAAATCATCGCCCGGCGACAGGCTGATCCTATCCATCATCGCCTTGCGCAGCTTGTTGTCCGGGCCGAGCGTCACGGTGCCGCGCAGCGAGACCGGCCCGCTGTCCAGCGTCAGCTTGTCGAGCGTACCGCCGCCCTTGTCGGCGGGATCCCAACTGAAGCTGAGCTTGCCCGGAGCGCCGGCCGGCTTCTGCCAGCCCGGCAACAGGTCCTTGATACGCACCGCGGCCAGATCGATGTCCACATCGTAGCGCGGGTCGCGCGGATCGGCGACCGGGTGAATGTCGGCCTGAACGGGCCCCGTCAGCGCATCGCCGAAATCGAAGCCCTTACGCTTTCTCGTCGCCTCATCCAGGATGACGCTGAGGGCCATCTGTGGTTCCTGGCCTTCGGCCTTGCGCAGGTCGAAATTGGCCGGCAGCCCATCGAAGACGCCCTTGCCGGTGAGCAGCATCAGTCCCGGCTCTAGCGAGAGCTTCATCGTGCCGTTCTGCAAGCTACTGCCGGCAACGTGATCGATCTGCATTTCCTGCACGCCGCCCGTGATGGCATATTTGATGTCGTCAGGACGGGGATGGTCGATCAGCGGCAGGTCGAGCTTGACCTTGAGATCGGCTATGCCATTGACCTCATCGGGCTTGATATCCATGCCCTTGGCGGCCTCGGCCAACGGCGGCATGGTCATCAGCTTGGCTACCGCCTGTGCCGGACCTTTCACTCCGAAAACCGCGGACTGGCTCGGCGGCTTCTGGGCGAAATCGTTGATCTTGTAGGTCCCGTCGGCAAGGGCGAGCGTACCGGTGTCACCGGTCTCGACCGAAGCGCTGTCGATACTGACAGTAAGACGACGGCCCGAGAAATCGACCCTGCCCTCGGCATCGCTGATCGGCGGCAGCGTATCGACGATCTGAACAATGCCTTTCGACATCGGGACCGAGCCGGAAAGCGCCTCGTCCGGCAGGGGGGGAGTCTTGCCATTGACCGAAGCGAGCGCTCCCTGGGGAATAGCGAGCTTGAGCGTCGCTCCATCGGCGACACCGCCCTTGATATGATCCTCCAGCCAGATCTTGGCCTCAGGTATCGAGAAGACGGGCCATATCCGGGTCAGCGCCACGGCCGACAGGGTCTTGGCCTTCGCCGTCAGGTCGATCGCGGGGGTCTTGCCGCCGAAGCCGACAGCGCCGCTGAAATCAATGGCGACGGTCGGCCCCAGCACCTCGCCCTTGTCCAGGCTGAGACGATTGGTGGCGGGATCATAGCGTCCGGCAAGATCGATGCGGTCGAGCTTCAGCGGCGGACGTTCCTCGCGGCGGCCTGCCAGCAGCACGTCCGGCGCCTGCAGATCGTAGGTCCAGACCGGCCCCGTCGCGTCGGAAGGCGGAACGACCTTGCCCTTGAAATCCAGGATGCCCTCACCCGATCTGACCATGGCCTGGACAACCTGGACGGTGCCAGCCGTCTTGTTCCAGTTCAGGCTGATCTGAGCGCCGTCGAACACGAAGGGCGGTTCCTTCGGCTCGACATTCCAACTGCCCCCGGCGCTGGTAACGCTGACCTCGGCCATCTCGACCGAACCGTCGGGATTGATGGTCGCACGGGCCAGCACATCGAAGGAGGCCTTGACCGATGGCTGTTCGACACCCGGCGCCAACGCGGCAACGAGTTCGGTGACGCCAATATTGCTGGCCTTGACATCGATCGAGCGCGGATCGCCGTCTCCTCCTTCGGTGGTGGCATTGATGGAGCCGCCCGCGGCGGCCAGGGCCACCGACAGGCCACCGGCAGCGGCGGTCCGGCGAACGGTCAGATTGATGCCGCGATGAACAGTGTCATGGCCGATCGCCTGGTCGTGCACGGCCAGCGCGGCATCGCGCAACTCGACCCTGTCGATGGAGCCGATCGAGGCGATCATCGTGTCGAAGCCGTTGAGAACCGCCGCAAGCGACAGGGCCCCGCCCGCGGGTGGGGCCGTGGTATCGACCCCGGCCTGGAGCGTGAATCGGCCGTCGATGCTGACATTGACGGTAGCCGCCGCGCCCTCCACCACGATCGATCGCGCCGTGACGTCGCCAAGGAGCAGCGACGTCAGATCGAAACCGGCATAAACGCGCGGTGCCGAGGCGATCACGACGTCATGTTCCCTGACGGTCACGCCGCGGATCATCGCAATCAGCCCCTCCGGGCGGCGTTCGATCGCCACATCGTCCAGGCTGAGGCGATAGCCCGGCGGCAATTTGGCGGCGATGGCCTGATGCACGGTCTGGGTGATGAAAGGCAGCGATAGAGGACCATTGCCCAGCCGCCAATAGAAGATGCCAATGGCAGCCCCGACCACCACCGCAGCCGTAACGACCACGGAAACGGCACTTCGCAACAGCACCCGGCCGCTACCGCGCCGCGGCCGGGCCGGGGAGGCCACGGGCGGTGCTTCTGAATCTGCCGGCAACGCCTCCACGGGATGGTCGTATGGCAATTGGCCCGCAGCGTTCTCCAGGGCCGCCGGTTCATCGGCGGCAGCCGTCGTTTCATGCACTGCGTTGTGTGCGTCCCTCGCCATCAACGATTCGCCAGCCCCTTGCGCTCGATCCTTCATGCCCCACGGCATGCCGCTGGGATCATGGCCTCACCCAGGTTGCCGCACCGTTAAGGAAACGCAGTAGGATGAAGATGCAAATTGTTGAGATAAGTCGACAATTTAATATCGTCTTTCTCACGAATACGCTGGGCAAACACACACCGGACTTCCTCATCCCGATAGATGAGGGCCATGGATGCAAAACGGCCTGGACCGTGCCTGCTCCGAAACATACACGATTGTGCCTTGACGTACCATTTTGCCGAAAGGATGGCATATGCATCCCCTGCAGGCCGGTGAGGCCGCTCCCGCCTTTTCTCTGCCACTTGCCGATGGCGGCACGATCCGGCTTGCAGATTTCCAAGGCCGCAAACTGGTGATCTTCTTCTATCCCAAAGCGGATACACAGGCCTGCACCCGTGAAGCCGTGGAGTTTTCAGCCGCCAAGGCGGATTTCGCCGCCGCCGGCACGGAACTGCTCGGCGTCTCGCATGACCCTGTGCGCAAGCAGCAGAAATTCGTGGCAAAGCACGGATTGACCACGGCAATCGCCTCCGACGAAAGCCTCGATATGCTCAATGCCTACGGTGTGTGGGGTGAGAAGCAAATGTATGGTCGCACCTATCTCGGCATCGAACGCACCACGCTGCTGATCGACGGCAAGGGCGTCGTCGCCCGCGTCTGGTCGAAGGTGCGCGTCGCCAACCATGTCGCCGAAGTGCTCGAAGCAGCGCGCGCATTGGCGTAATGGCAATCTTGGTTTTTCATTTAAGCGGGATTTGGAGTGTCAGCCCCACTCCATCACCTGATGGAGCTGAGAGGCTGACACTCCGTGGCTCCCGCCCCTTCATAAAACAAACGCAGCCGTGGTGCCAAAGGCGCACTCGGCCTATTCATCGTGTGAATGGATCGATGAATTCTCGCAATGGTCGCAGGCAGGGCTGGTTCTTGTAGCGCCCTCGCCTTACGATGCCGTCGTGACATGACGAGACCCCGATGAACAAACCGCTCGGCCCGATCCGCAGGGCCTCCGCCTGCCCGCATGATTGCCCCTCGACCTGCGCCCTCGAGATCGAAGTGCTCGATCGCAACACGATGGGCCGGGTCTATGGCGCCGCCGACAACAGCTTCACCAAGGGCGTGATCTGCGCCAAGGTCGCCCGCTATGCCGAGCGCGTGCATCACAAGGATCGCTTGCTCCATCCGCTGTTGCGCACCGGGCCAAAGGGATCGGGCCAATATACGCGCATCGGCTGGGACGAGGCGCTCGACCGCACCGCCGAGGCCATGCTGGCCGCAGAACGCGACTTCGGAGCCGAAAGTGTCTGGCCCTATTACTATGCCGGCACCATGGGCCTGGTCATGCGCGACGGCATCAACCGCCTGCGCAATGCCAAGCTCTATTCGGGCCAGTATTCCACCATCTGCACCTCTCTGTCCTGGTCGGGCTATCTCGCCGGCCATGGCCGCATGACCGGCACCGATCCGCGCGAGATGGCTCAATCGGACTGCATCGTGCTGTGGG
Organism: Labrys sp. F242; assembly: GCF_057813875.1. Lineage (NCBI taxonomy): Bacteria > Pseudomonadati > Pseudomonadota > Alphaproteobacteria > Hyphomicrobiales > Xanthobacteraceae > Labrys > Labrys sp. F242. Next base: position 2,506,600 of record NZ_JBVASG010000001.1, read on the forward strand.
GCACCAATGCGGTGGTGACGCAGATCAATGTGATGACCCACGCCGCCTCTGCCCGCAAGAAGCGCGGCACCAAGATCGTGGCCGTCGACGTCTATGACAACGCCACCATGCAGCAGGCTGACATCAAGATCATCCTCAAGCCGGGCACGGACGGTGCGCTGGCCTGCGCCCTCATGCATGTGCTGTTCCGTGACGGCTATGCCGACCGGGCCTATCTCGCCAAATTCGCCGATCACCCGGCTGAGTTCGAAGCCCATCTGGCCAGCCGCACGCCGCAATGGGCTTCCGATATCACCGGCGTGCCGGTAACGGAGATCGAAGCGCTGGCCAGGCTGCTCGGCGAGCGCCCCCGTACCTTCTTCCGCCTTGGCTATGGCTTTGCCCGTTCGCGCAACGGTGCGGCCTCGATGCATGCGGTCAGTGCCATTCCCGTGGTGATGGGCGCCTGGCAATATGAGGGCGGCGGCGCGCTGCATTCCAATTCAGGCATGTTCGGCTGGCGCAAGACCCTGATCGAGGGGCTGGACGTGCGCGACCCCAAGGTGCGCGAGCTCGACCAATCCCGCATCGGCCCCATCCTCACCGGCGATGCCGAGGCATTGTGCGGCGGCGGCCCGGTGAAGATGCTGCTGATCCAGAACACCAATCCGATGGCGGTCGCGCCTGACCAGGACCTGGTGAAGCAGGGCTTTGCCCGCGAGGACCTCTTCACCGTGGTGCATGAGCAGGTGATGACGGATACCGCCCGCATGGCCGACCTCATCCTGCCGGCTACCATGTTCGTCGAACATGACGACGTCTACCAGGGCGGCGGGCAGCAGCACATCCTGCTCGGTCCCAAGCTGATCGAGCCGCCGGGCGAATGCCGCAACAATCACGAGGTGATCAGCGCCATCGCTGTCCGCGTCGGCGCCGAGCACCCAGCCTTTGCCATGGATCCGCGCGAGCTGATCGACCGCACGCTTCAAGCCTCCAAGCGCGGCACGCTGGCCGAGTTGGAGGAAAAGCGCTGGCTCGACGTGCAGCAGCCTTTCGAGGACGCCCATTTCCTGAAGGGGTTCGGCTGGCCGGACGGCAAGTTCCGCCTCAAGGCCGACTGGCCGAAGAACCCCTATGCGGCTCCCGCCAAGTTCGGGCCCGTGCACGACATGCCCGCCTTCCCCGATTACTGGACGGCGATCGAACTGGCCGACGACATCTTCCCCTTCCGCCTGACCACCAGCCCGGCCCGGAACTTCCTCAATTCGAGCTTCACTGAAACTCCGACCTCGCTCGCCAAGGAAGAACGGCCCGATGTGCTGATCCATCCCGACGATGCCGCCGCCCACGGCATAGAGGATGGTGACAAGGTCGAGCTGGAAAGCCCGCGCGGCAAGGTGCGACTGCATGCCAAGCTCTTCGAAGGCCTGCGCCGCGGCGTGCTGGTGGCGGAATCGATCTGGCCGAACAGCGCCTATGAAGACGGCAAGGGCATCAACACCTTGACCGGGGCCGACGCGCCCGCCCCCGTCGGCGGCGGCGCTTTCCACGACAACAAGGTCGCCATCCGCAAGCTTCCAGCTTTGGCGTCATGACCCGCGACGAATACAACGCCTTCTGTGGCACGCTCCCGGCCACCAGCCATGTGGTGCAATGGGGCGGCGCCCATGTCTGGAAGGTCGGCGACAAGGTCTTCGCCATCGGCGGCCAGCAGGACGGCGAACCGCGCTACACCTTCAAGGTCAGCGACATCTCCTATGAGGTGTTGAAAGAACAGCCGGGTCTGCGCCCGGCGCCCTATCTGGCCTCGCGCGGCATGAAATGGATCCAGCATTACGCCGAACCCGGCCTGAGCGACGAGGATCTGCGCGATTATCTGCGCCAGTCCCATCTGATCGTCTCGCGGGGCCTCTCGAAGAAGAGGCGGGCCGCGTTGGGCCTGCCGGGCTAACCTTTACGTGGCCCCCTTCTCCCGTAATGACGAACGGTGTCACCTGCCTATTTGGGACAACCAAGATGGACGCCTCCGCAGCAGAAGCCGTGATTGCCGGCCAGCTCGCCGCCTATAATGCCCGCGACATCGAAGCCTTCATGACCTTCTGGCATGAGGATGCGCTGGTCTTCGAGCATCCTTCGACCTTGCTGGCGGCGGGCGCCGCCGAAATCCGGGCCCGCCACCTCGTTCGTTTTCGCGAACCCGATTTGCACGGCAAGCTGATCGGCCGGCTCTCGGTCGGCACCCTGGTGGTGGACCGCGAAATCGTCACCCGCAATTTCCCAGAGGGCCGAGGCGAGGTCGACGTGATGGCGATCTACCAGGTCGAGGACGGCAGGATCGCCAAGGCCTGGTTCAAGCTCGGCACGCCGAGGCTTGCCGCACCTGGGGACTGAAGAGCGACGTGTGCCAATCCACCCGGCCACGTTTCTCGCCCCTTTTCCTTCCCTCCATCGCCTCGCCTTTTGACAAACTGACCTCGCCGGCAGCACCATCCCACGGACCACCAGCGAGGCAATCCGTGAGAGGAGCCGGTCATGGCCGTCGATCGCAGCCACAAGCACACATTGGGCAATCATCCCCTGCATCCCGAAACCCTGATGCTGGGCTATGGCTATGACCCGGCCCTGTCGGAAGGCTCGGTGAAGCCACCGGTATTCCTCACCTCCACCTTCGTGTTCCAATCGGCCGAGGATGGTCGCGATTTCTTCGACTATACCTCCGGCCGACGCTCGCCCCCCGCCGGCAGTGCGGCGGGCCTGGTCTATTCGCGCTTCAACCATCCCAACACCGAGATCGTCGAGGATCGCCTCGCCATCTATGAGGGCGGCGAAGCCGCCCTGCTGTTCTCCTCGGGCATGGCGGCCATCTCCATGGCTGTGCTGGCCTATGCCCGTCCCGGCGATGTCGTGCTGCATAGCCAGCCCCTCTATGGCGGCACCGAGACGTTGCTCGCCCGTACACTTGCCGATTTCGGCATCGGGCACACGGGTTTCATCGACGGTCTGCATGCCGCAACAATCAGTGAGGCGGCCGACAAGGCGATGACGGCGGGCCGTGTCAGCGTCATCCTGATCGAGACCCCGTCCAATCCGGTCAACACCCTGGTCGATTTCTCCCTCATCAGCGAGGCGGCCGATCGCATCGCCGAGCTCCAGGGTGCGCGGCCGGTGATCGTCTGCGACAATACACTGCTGGGTCCGCTCTTCCAGCGCCCCCTCGGCCATGGCGTCGACATCGTGGTCTATTCGGCTACCAAATATATCGGCGGCCACAGCGACCTGATCGCCGGCGCGGCCATCGGCAGCAAGGCCGTGCTGAAGCCCGTGCGCACCTTGCGCAGTGCCATCGGCACGCAGCTCGATCCCCACACCTGCTGGATGCTCGGCCGTTCGCTCGAAACCTTGTCGCTGCGCATGCAGGCGGCCGCACGCAATGCGATTGCCGTTGCCGACTTCCTGGCCGCTCATGCCGGCGTCGCCGCCGTGCATGCCTTGCACGCACTGCCGGAAGACAGCCCGGCGCGACGGGTATTCGAGCGCCAATGCACCGGCGCCGGCTCGACCTTCTCGATCGAGATCAAGGGCGGCCAGGCCGAGGCCTTCCGGCTACTCAACGCACTCAAGGTGTTCAAGCTCGCCGTCAGCCTCGGCGGCACCGAGTCGCTCGCCAGCCATCCCGCCTCGACCACCCATTCGGGCGTACCGGCCGAACTGAGGGCCCAGCTCGGCGTGACCGACGCGACCATCCGGCTCAGCGTCGGCATCGAGAATGCCGAGGACTTGATCGCCGACCTCGCCCAGGCGCTGGAGGCCTGAGCGGGCAGACATGCTGGGGAACGGGCGCGTCAGTCGTAGAAATGCGGGGCCTGCCTGAAACCGGTCCAGGCCTCGGGATCGTGGCCCGGCACCACGGTCGCCCCCACCCGGTCGGCGAGGAAACGCAGCTTGCGTACCGACCGCGCCACGTCGCTGGCCGAGCACATCAGGCCCGGCAGCGCCTTCTCGCTCCAATGATCCCAGGTATAGGCGGCATCGATCGCCAGCAGGAACGGCCCGCTGTTCGGAAGGTTGACCAGCACGGATTGATGGCCGGGCGAATGCCCTGGGGTGAACAGGATCCGGATGCTGCCATCGCCATAGAGATCGAAATCGTCGGTCGCCTCCCCCTCGAGGAAATGCCAGGCGAGGCCCGGCCGGTCGAAGTCACGGCGGACATAGGCTGCCGCCGCGAACCAGTCGGGGGTGAAGGCGTACTCATATTCCCGGCGCTGCACGATGTGCGTGGCGTTGGGAAAGCGACCGACGGCGCCGCTATGGTCCGAATGCAGGTGCGAGAGCAACACGAAGCGGATATTGCCGGGCTGGACGCCGAGAGCCTGAAGCTGGGCGAGGCAGCCTTGTTCGGGCGTCATCACCGGCCGGAAGACTTCGACGCTGCCACCCCAATAGGCACCGGGATCAGCAAGGCCTTCAGTCGCCAGACCTCCGTCGATCAGCACGGCTCCCTTCGGATGCATCACCAGGAACCAGGGAACCGGGATCTCGTAGTCCTCCCCCTCGCCCTGGTTCATCTTGATGTGGTGCAGCTTGCAGCGCTGGGTGCCGGACTGGAACATATACAAACGTAGACTAGACATTCGAAACTCCGACTGCCCGCCGAGGCGGTCATCCTCTCGCGCTCTCATGATAGTGGCGATCCTGGGTGATGCCGCCATAGCCATAGGTCGTCGCCCGGCAATCCACGATGTGGACATTGGAATGGGAATGAACGTTTCCAATTATCGCCGACAGCAGCTCAAAGGCCTGGGCGAGGAAGGCGGCCTTCTCCTCCCGGGTATTGGTCTCGTCGGTGACCGTCACTTCCAGGCGGAACGAGTTCTTGCCGAGCTCCGCCAGGGACTGCCCCGCAATGAACCATTGCTCATGCGGCAGATAGTCGACCGTCACCAGGGTGCGATCGGGCTCTTTGCGCAGGACGGTGCAGGTGAGACGCGCGACTTCGTCGGCAAGGCGGCGGGTGAGGCTGCCGTCGGCCTGGCCGGAAACGGTGAGAAAGATACCGGGCATGTCAGCTCCTTCATGGGGGACAGCGCCTGTATGAAGCGAAGCTTTCATTCGGAAAAGCGGGAAGATATGATATTATCCATCGGAAAATAGGATGGATAAATGCGCTCCTTCGACCTCGACCTGCTGCAAACGCTCGTCGCCATCGCCGAAACAGGCAGCCTGTCGGCAGCGGCGCCACGGGTCCACCGCTCGCAATCGGCCGTCAGCGAACAGATGCGCAAGCTCGAGCAGCATTGCGGCGTAACCCTGCTGGTGCGCGGCAAACTCGGTGCAAGCCTCACGCCGGCGGGCGAGCGCCTGGTCGTGCATGCGCGCCGGCTGCTGGCCCTCAGCGAGGAAGCTTTTCGCGATGTCCTGGGCATGCCACTTGCCGGCGATCTGCGCCTGGCCATCACCGACTATTTCCGCCCGGCGACGATCACGCTCCTGCTCAAGCGCCTGCGCGAGCGCTATCCGCAACTCAGGCTGCATGTCGCCACCCGCCAGAGCCTGATGATCGAGAGCCGCCGCGACTTCGACATCGGCCTGTCCATGCGCCTTCTCGACGACGACACGCCGGGCGAGGACGGCCGCATCCGGCTCGGCCGCGAACCCCTGTCGTGGGTGGCCTCTCCCACCCTTGCGCTCGATGGCAGCCAGCGCCTGCCGCTGGTGGTGCTTCCCGAGGCCTGCGCGCTGCAGCGCCTGATCATCCGCACGCTCAACCAGGGCGATATCGACTATGAGATCGCCCATTCGGCTGCCGGGGTCGCCGGCCTGCATCTGGCGCTCGCCGCCGGCCTGGGCGTGGCCTGCCTCAACCGTTCCGCCATACCGGCCGGCATGGCCATTCTCGACGCCGGTTTCGGCCTTCCGGCCATGCCCGACATCGAATTCTCCATCCTGCCGCCCCAGGCCGGCGAATCGGCCCTGGTAACGGAAGTCCGCCATTTGCTGTCCAAGGAGCTTGCCTGATCGCTTCGGTGCTCTAGACGCGAAGAAGGCGGCCTTTCAGGGAAGGCCGCCCGCCGAAAGCACAGCTTGCAGGTTGAAGGCGCCCTATTTCTGCGCACCCGGCCCGAAGGACTGGCCGTTCACAGTGACCTTGCGGGCGAGACTGTCGAAGTCGATATCCCAGGTCAGCCGGCCGTCAGGCCCGGTCTTCGCCAGGCCCTTCAGGAAGGCGATGCCCATGGCGGCGCGCTGCGGCCCGGGGTCGGAGCCACCGGCCTTTCCGAGAGCGGCGGCGATTCCATCCAGATTGGAGGTAGAGACCGTAGCCTTGCCCTGCTGGGCGGGCAGCAGTGAGGTTTCCCCCTGCCCCTTCACATCGTAGGCGGGCGCCGTCAGGCTCTGGCCGAAGGTGAGCTTGGGCTGGTTCGCCAGAAGCAAGGGCATCAGCACCGCTTTTAAGGCGTCGGCCTGGGCGGGTTTTGCATCGGTGCCAGCCTCGATCATCTTGCCGGCGATCGTCTCGAGATCGAGCCCTGTCAGGTTGAAATCGAGGGTAGCTTTTTCCGGCACCAGGGACTTGGCCCAGTCTGGCATCATGCCGTCCGGCAGGACGAGACCGTTCATGGCCAGATTCAGGCCGACATTGCTTGTCTTCACCAAGCCGTTCGAGGCGAGATTGGTATCCACCGAGGCAATCTTGATGATGCCCTTGGGCGTCCCCACCGTCATGTTGTCATAGCGGATCTGCGCCGTCAGCGTTTGCCACAATGGCAATACGGCCTTCAGCTTGGCCCGCGCCTGCTCCTGGGCCGCCTTGCCATTGTCGCCAGCCTTGCGGGCCGCGAAATAGGCGAGGGCCTGCATGAACTGCGGGCTGCTGAAGCCACTGGCTACGAAGGTCTCGTGCACGCGATCGGCGCGCAGCACCATGGGAGGGGCAGGGTTGGCCGGATCTTTGACGGTGACCGTCTCGACGAGGTCCAGGAGGTCGCCCGTCATGTTCAGGTCCGTCTTGCTGGCATCCCCCACCTTTCCGGTGATGGTGAAATCGATCTTGCCGATGCTAGCGTCGATGTCCTCGATGGGCGAGCGCATGGTGAAGACGGCCGACTCGCAGCTCATTGTTTGATCGGTGAATTGCACGGCCTTGGGGTCGAAAACGCCCTTTCCGATGCAATTCTTCAGGCGCTGGACCAGTTCGCTCTGAGGGCCGGCCTTTCCTGATTTGTAGGTGAAATCGAGCGAAGGCGTGGTCTGCTCGAAGATGTATTTGCCACCTCCCTGCGGCGTAAGGCGGGTGGCAAGCGGACCGAAGCTGAATTGTGCACCGTCAGCAGGCAGGCCGAGCTTGCTGCTGCTGAGATCGTAGACGAGATCGTAGCTGTCGCCATTGGGCTTGACCGTGACAATACCCTTCTCGATCACTTTCGGGCCAAGATAGCGAGCAATCTCTTCTCGGATCGCCTTGGCTCCCTGCTCGGTGGCAGGTTCTGCCATTGCCGGCGGCGAGACCAACCCGATCAGCGCGACGCTCACCAGCATTGCCTTGCGCGCAACACGGTGCTTACGCTCAGATTTCTTCAAGAAAGTCATAAAATACCCGGTCTGCTGCATGGAAGATCCCCGTCTCCCTATGCCATAACCCGATGCGCGCCGCCTGTGAATTTTTGCTGCAGGCCCCCGCATGAGACCCGTTCATCGCCCCTCTCGAGCACAGTTTACAATTCCTCCAACTATTTGACATGCCTCTGTCATGTCGGTGGCCAAGAAGGAGCGCAATTCAAGCCGGAGAGTCGCCATGCGCTTCATCGAAAGACCTTTGTCCCGCCGCCGCTTCCTGACCGCAACCGCCGCAACCGGCCTTCTCGGTGCAACGGGTTCGCTGGCGATGCCGGGGGTCTCCCGTGCCGCCGATCGTCCCCAGGTTACGGCCGGCCTGCAGTCGGGCGACGTAGCCGGCGACAGAGCCGTGCTGTGGTCGCGCACCGACCGCCCAGCCAATGCGATCTTCGAATGGTCGACCACCGAGAGTTTCAAGACCGTGAACCGGCTGCCGACGGTGACGGCCTCCCCCGAGACGGACTACACCGTGAAGATCTTGGCGGAAGGCCTGCCGGCGGACCAGGAGATCTTCTACCGCGTGCGCTTCCAGGATCTCGCCCATACCGGCGTCGAGAGCGAGGTCGTCACCGGACATCTGCGCTCGGCTCCGGCCGGGCTGCGTGACGTCTCCTTCGTCTGGTCCGGCGATACCGCCGGCCAGGGCTGGGGCATCGATGCCGACCGTGGCGGCATGAAGATCTATTCGGCCATGCTCAAGCACAACCCGGATTTCTTCATCCATTCCGGTGACAACATCTATGCCGACGGCGTGATCAAGCCCGAGGTGAAGCTGCCTGACGGCACCATCTGGAAGAACATCGTCACGCCGGAAAAGTCCAAGGTCGCCGAGACCCTCGACGAATATCGCGGACAGTACAAATACAACCTCATGGACAAGAATTTCCGCGCGCTCTATCAGCAGGTTCCTGTCATCACCCAGTGGGACGACCATGAGGTGACCAACAACTGGTCGTCCTCCAAGGACCTGCTCAGCGACGATCGCTACAAGGAAAAGTCGATTGCGGCCCTGGCGGCGCGCGCCGCACAGGCCTTCCACGAATATATGCCGATCGCCACCACTTTGGCCGAGCCGCGCCGGGTCTATCGCAAGATCCCCTATGGCCCGCTGCTCGACGTCTTCATGCTCGACATGCGCACCTATCGCGGCCCCAACGGCGACAATCTGCAGGCCACGGAAGGTGGGGAAGCCGCCTTCCTCGGCGCCGAGCAGCTTGCCTGGCTCAAGCGCGAACTCGCCAACTCCAAGGCGACCTGGAAGGTGATCGCCGCCGACATGCCGCTCGCTCTGGTGGTGTGGGACAAGGCCGACCAGAAGAAGGGCTTCGAAGCCGTCTCCAACAACGACAATGGCAAGCCGCTCGGCCGCGAGCTCGAATTCGCCGATCTCCTGCGCTTCATCAAGGCGGCCGGCGTGAAGAACACGGTGTGGCTGACGGCCGACGTCCACTACACCGCGGCCCATTACTACAACCCGGACAAGGCGGCTTTCCAGGACTTCGATCCCTTCTGGGAGTTCGTCTCCGGCCCGCTCCACTCGGGCACCTTCGGCCCGAACGACCTCGACATGACCTTCGGGCCCGAGCTCAAATATGTGAAGGCGCCGGAAGGCGGCCAGCAGAACCTGTCGCCCGCGGCCGGCCTGCAGTTCTTCGGCCATGTCGCCATCGCCGCCGACACGCGGGTGATGACCGTCACCTTGCGCGACGCCGCCGATGCCTCGCTCTGGTCGACCCAGCTCGAGCCGAAGCTCGGCTGAGTGTCATCCCGCACGCAGTGCAGCATGCAATGCTGCGCCGCAGATGCGGGACCGCATCGAGATATGGCCTCATCCGACTTGCGATCCCGGACCTGCGCTGCATCACTTCGTGCTGCAACGCGTCCGGGATGACAATATCGATCACCCCCGCACGTAAAGATCGCGATAGGTCGTCTGCAGCACGTTCTTCTGGACCTTGCCCATGGTGTTGCGCGGCAATTCGTCGACGAAGAGCACGCGCTTGGGCTGCTTGAACTTGGCGAGGCGCCCTTCCAGGGTCTGAAGGATCGTTCGTTCCTCCACGGTGGCGCCGGGCTTGCGCACCACGATGGCCGTCACGCCCTCGCCGAAATCGGCATGCGGCACGCCGATGACGGCGCTCTCGAACACGCCGGGAATGCCATCGATTTCCGTCTCGACTTCCTTGGGATAGACGTTGTAGCCGCCGGTGATCACCAGGTCCTTGCCACGTCCGACGATGTGGACATAACCCTGGGCATCGATCTTGCCGAGGTCGCCGGTGATGAAGAAGCCGTCGGGCCGGAATTCCGACTTGGTCTTTTCCGGCATGCGCCAATAGCCCTTGAACACGTTGGGGCCCTTCACCTCGATCATGCCGATCTCGCCTTGCAGCAAGGCCTCGCCCGTCTCGGGTTTGGTGATGCGCAGCGAGATGCCCGGCAGCGGCATGCCGACGGCACCGGCCACGCGCGCCCCGTCATAGGGGTTGGAGGTGATCATGTTGGTTTCGGTCATGCCATAGCGTTCGAGGATGGCATGGCCGGTGCGCGCTCTCCATTGCTCATGGGTCTCCGACAGCAAGGGCGCCGATCCCGACACGAACAGCCGCATATGGGCGGTCGCCTCGGCCGTGAGGCTCTCCTGCTGAAGGAGGCGGACATAGAAGGTCGGCACCCCCATCATGCAGGTTGCTTCGGGCAGGTGGCGCAGCACCTCCGCCGCATCGAAGCGCGTCAGGAAGATCAGCGAGGAGCCTGCCATCAACGTGGTGTTGATGGCCACGAACAGGCCATGCGTGTGGAAGATCGGCAGGGCATGCAGCAGCACGTCGGCCTGGCTGAAGCGCCAATAGGCGGCCAGGGTAACGGCGTTGGAAGCCAAGTTGCCATGCGTCAACATCGCACCCTTGGAGCGCCCGGTAGTGCCAGAGGTGTAGAGCAGCGCCGCCAGATCGTCCTCGCCGCGCGCAACGTCGTCGAAGGCTTCCGGCGCGCTCCTGGCTGCCTCGGCGAGCGAGCCGTCGTCACGGCTTCCCAGGGTTGCAACGGCAGCGCCGAGCCGGGTGCCGATCTCGCCCAGTTCATCCGCCTTCTCAGGCGCACAAACCAGCAGGCGCGGTTCGGCATCGCCGACGAAATAGTCGAGCTCCGCCTTGGTGTAGGCGGTATTGAGGGGCACGAACACCGCGCCGGCGCGCAGGCAGGCAAGATAGAGAAACACCGCCTGTGGGCTCTTCTCGACCTGGACGACCACGCGGTCGCCGGTCTCGACCCCGTAGCCGCGCAGGGCGTTGGCATAGCGTCCCGACCAGGCAAGCACGGCGCCATAGTCGAAGCCGCTGCCGTCGGAGAGGGTCAGGAAGGGTCTCCCCGCTTCGGGCATCCGGGAACGGATCAGGCTGAACAGATGGTTCGACACGCAAATTTCCTCAGGGATTGGGACGAGGCCGCGGGGCCGGATCGGCGCTGCGGGTGGGTGGTGGCAGGGCCGGTACGGCTGTCTTGCGACGCATCGGCTTCGTTTCCGTGGCTTTCAGAAGCTTGCGCACGGCCGGGCTCGCGGCGATCACGCCCTGATTGGCGAAGGCCTCGTGATTGTCTTCGATGGCATCGAGATCATAGAGATAATTGACCATGAGACCGCCGGCCTGGCGCAACCCATTCGGCGAGACGTCACCCCGCCAGTTGATGCGTTCGAGGCGGGCGCCATTGCCCAGATGGAACCGCGCCACCGGATCGATCGGCGCACCCGATGGTGTCCGGGCCACCAGGAAATAATGGGCGGCAGCCGCGAGTTGCGCTTCACGCATGGCCTCTGCCGGCCCGGTTCCCCCGTGCTCCGCAGGCCGGAACAGCCCCTCCAGCACCGTGAGGTCGGCCACGCCTGGAATATGCGGCTCCTCCTTGGCGAGTTCCCGCTTCAGCCAGCCCATGAATCCGGGAACCGGCGACAGGGTGACGAAACTCTTCAGCTTTGGCAGATCGCGCCGGAGTTCCTCGACCACCTGCTTGATCAGGAGATTGCCGAAAGAAACGCGACGCAGGCCGACCTGGCAGTTGGAGATCGAGTAGAACACCGCCGTGGTCGCATCCTCGGCCCGGATCGGCTTGCGCTCGAGGGCGAGCAGCGGCGCGATGGTCGCCGGTATGTCCTGCGTAAGGGCAACCTCGACGAACACCAGCGGCTCGTCCGCCATCTGCGGATGGAAGAAGGCGAAGCAGCGCCGGTCCGAAGGCTCCAGCCGGCTGCGCAAATCCTCCCAGCTATGGATAGTGTGCACGGCCTCATACTGGATGATCTTGGCCAGGATGTTCGCCGGCGTCGTCCAGTCGATCCGCTTCAGCATCAGGAAACCCCGGTTGAACCAGGACGAGAACAGATGGGCGAGATCCGCATCGAGAGCCTCCAACTCCTCATTGTCAGGCAGGCTGGCGAGGACGTCCTCGCGCAGGCGCACCAAGGCGGCCGTGCCGCCGGCGGGGCGGTTGAGCCGGCGGAAGAGCTCCTGCCGCCTCGGCTCGGCAGCGGCGCTGAGTTCGGCCATGGTCCGGGGAGACTTGTCACCGAGATAGGCCTCTATCGCCGCATCCAGGCGCGGCTGGTCGGCGCCGAAGTCCTCGGCCAGCGCCGCCAGATGGCGGCGGCGATGCTCGTCATCGGCCGCAGCATAGGCATCGAGCCATTGCTGCGCCAAGGCGACGCCGGAAACCTCGCCCCGGCCGGTCAGCAACGCATTGCTGAGAGCCAGCAGATCGGCCGATCGCACCTGGGATGAGGGGCGTTCGAGGCCGATGAGGCCCCTCCCCCGTTCTGCGACCGCTTCCAGGAATTCCTGCAGGAAGTTTCTGCTCATCGCTGTTCACCATACCCTGTCAATGGATTACCCCATGATCAGATCGGGCAGCCAGGTGGCGAGGCCGGGGATCAGACAGGCCAGCACCACCGCCAACGCCATCAATCCGACGAAAGGCAGCGTACCGCGCATGATATCCCCGAGCGGGATATCCGGCGCGATATTCTTGATCACGAAGATGTTGAGCCCGACCGGTGGATGGATCAGGCCCATCTCCATGACGATGGTCATCACCACGCCGAACCAGATCAGGTCGAAGCCGGCCGCTTTCAAGGGCGGCAGGATGATCGGCGCCGTCATCAGGATGATCGAGACCGGCGGCAGGAAGAAGCCGAGGACCACCACGAAGAGCAGGATCGCCGTCAGCAGCAGCCATTTCGACAGGTTCAGGCTGATGATCCAGGCTGCCGCCGACTGGCTGATCTGGAGATAGCTCATCACATAGGAATAGAGCAGCGACATGCCGATGATCATCAAGAGCATGGTCGATTCCCTGAGCGTGCCCGAAAGGATCGGCATCACCTTGGAAGGCCGCCAGATGCCGTACATGGCCGAGATCACCACCAGGGCCAGCACGGCGCCGACGCCGGCGGTCTCCGAGGGCGTCGCCCAGCCGGCATAGAGCACCACCATCACGCCGGCGAGGATGGAGACGAAGGGCACCACCCAGCCGACCATGCGAAGCTTTTGGGCGAAGGTGTAGCTCTCCTCGTGCAGGATGGCCGAACGAACGCCGGTGCGCTCGGCCTGGACCAGGGCCTGCCGCTTCTCCTTGCGGTAATGCAGCATCGCGTAGATGGCGAACATCGTCATCAGGAGCAGCCCCGGGCCGATTCCGGCCAGGAACAGCTTGCCGAGCGATACCTCTGCCGCCACCGCATAGAGCAGCATGGTGACCGAGGGCGGCAAGAGGATGCCGAGCGTGCCACCGGCCGCAATGATGCCGGCGGCAAAGCCGCCCGAATAGCCGCGGGCCCGCATCTCTGGGATGCCGGCGGCGCCGATGGCCGAACAGGTGGCGGGCGAGGAGCCGGCCATGGCAGCGAACAGCCCGCAGGCGACCGTGTTGGCCACGCCGAGCCCACCAGGAATGCGATGGAGCCAGGCATGCAAGGCCGAATAGAGATCCTTGCCGGCGTTGGAACGACCGATCGCCGCCCCCTTCAGGATGAAGAGCGGGATGGCAAGGATGATAACATTGGCCAGTTCCTCGTAGAAATTCTGCGCCAGCGTGTCGATCGAGGCGGCCGGCATGAACAGGATCATGAAGGTCAGCGCCACCACCCCGAGGGCGAAGGCGATCGGCATGCCCGAGAACAGCACGATCAGCGTCGCAGTACAGTAGGCAACGCCGATGCCCCATTGCGGCAGGCCGGTTAGTAGCGGCAGGGGTGGGCGCGACCACAGGGCGAAGGCGAGCACGGCGAGCAGCACGATGATGCACACCGGCAGCGATCGTTCCGCCACCTGCAGGGCGACCTGCGCAGCCAGCAGCACCATGCCTGCCGTCAGCAGGGAATAGGGAATCCACAAGGGTGGGCCCCAGGCCGAGTGCGAAGTCTGCTCGTCCACCCAGGCTTCATGGAGGAGCGAGCCCGATTTCCAGGCGAACAGCACGCAGAAGAACAGCACCAGCGCATCGACGACCAGCCGCCTGGTGCCGGCGGTCGCCGGCAGCCAATGGTCGAGGATGTCGATCCCGACATGGCCGCGTACCGCCTGCACCGAGGCCGCCGACAGGAAGATGGCACCGGCGATCAGGTAGATGGTGACTTCGTCCTGCCAGAGCACGGACTGGCGCGTCACATGCCCGGTGATGACGCCGAAGGTGAGGACCACAGCCGCCGCCAGCAGAGCCACGGCCGAGAGCCGAAAGGCGACGGCGTTGACAGCCCCGAACACCCGCCGCACCGCTCCCGCCTGTTCCGCCGGGCGGGTTTCGTCGGCGGCGAGAATGGCGTCGTGCTGGATCGAGCCGCCCATCTCACGCCACCTTCTGTGCTAGCTTCAGCAACTCCGCGGCCTCGCTCGAGCGCGCCGCATAATCCTTCCAGGAACTGGCCTCGGCGACCTTGCGCCACTCGGCGAGGTCGGTCGCGCTGAAATCGGCGACTTCGACACCTTTGGCGGCATAGACCTTGGCGACCTCCTCGTCGTCGTGCTGCGCCTGCTTGGTGGCCCAGCCTTCCATTTCGGCGCCGACATCCAGGAGCGTCTTCTGCTGATCGGCAGGCAGGGCGTCGAAGATCGTCTTGGACATCAGCAGCGGTTCGAGCATGAACCAGAAGGAGCCTTTTCGCGCCGAGGTCAGCGATTTGGCGAGTTCCTCCAGGCGGAACGAAATCAGGCTGGTCGACGAGGTCACGGCGGCGTCGAGCGCACTGGTCTGCATGCCGATATAGATTTCGTTCGAAGGCATGGTAGAGACCTGCGCCCCGGCGGCGGTGAACATCAGATCCATTTCCCGGCTGCCGCCACGGATCTTCAGCCCCTTGGAGCTGTCGGGCGTCAGCACCGGCTTGCCGCGCGAGGCCACGCCGCCGCCCTGCCAGACCCAGGCGATGATCTTGATGCCCTTGGCCTCCAGGATGCCGGAGAGCGCCTTGCCGATTTCGGCATTCTTCCAGGCGGCGCCCTGCTCATAGCTCGTCACCAGGCAGGGCATCAGGCCCAGATTGGTGGCATGCAATTCGCCCCCGGCATAGGCGACGGGAAACAGCGACATGTCCAAGGCGCCGCGCCGCATGGCCGAGAACTGCGCATTGGTCTTCATCAGCGAGGCATTGGCGTAGACGTCGAATTTCAAGGCGCCGCTGGTGCGCTTTTCCACCTCGGCGGCGAAGATGCGGCAAAGCCGATCGCGAAAATCCCCCTGCTCGACGGTGCCGCCGGGAAACTGATGCGACATCTTCAATGTAGTGGCGGCGCGGGCTTCCCCGGCCGACCGGATGATCAATGGCGTTGCAAGTGCGGCAGTCAGGATCTGCCTCCGGGTAAGCGACATCTGCCTCAAGGCAAGCGACATGGCGATTTCCTCTCATCCATCCGAGGCTGGCTGGTTCCGCCTGCGGTTGCATTCACCATTATTGCAGTTTTGAAACAGTTACAATAAAATTGTATACAAGTTTTACGAGATTGACTCCATCACCTTGGGAGTCGTACGAAATTGCGGAGGATATCGGCCATGAGCGAAAAACCCGCGACCCGCCTGCGCAACCAGATCGAAGAAGAAATCGCCACAGGGGTGTCCAAGCCCGGCGACAGGCTCGACGAGGTCTCGCTGGCGGCCAGATTCGGGGTGTCGCGGACGCCGATCCGCGAGGCTCTCCAGCAATTGGCGGCTGCCGGTCTGGTCGAGATCCGCCCGCACCGTGGCGCCATCGTCAGCGCCCCCGATCCCAAGCGCCTGATCGACATGTTCAGCCTGATGGCCGAATTTGAGGCGATCTGCGGGCGCCTGGCCGCCCGCCGCCTGCTACCGAGCGACGAGGCCGCGCTGGGAGAGACGCTTGAAGCCTGCCGCAAGGCGGCCGACAGCGGCGACATGGACGTCTATTACTACGAGAACGAACGCTTCCACCGCGCCATCTATGTGGCCAGCGGCAATGACTTCATCGCCGAGCAGGCCATCGCCCTGCACAAACGCCTCGCTCCCTTCCGCCGCCTACAGCTCCGTGTACGCAACCGCATGCGCACCTCGCTGGCCGAGCACGAAGCCATCGTCGACGCCCTGCTGGCTGGCGATAGTGCCCTCGCCTCCACACGCCTCTATGATCACGTCGCGGTGCAGGGCGAACGTTTCACCGATCTGATCGCCTCGCTCAACCGCGCGGCTGCGGAATAAGAAAACCTCGCACTACAAATCAGGTGCTTTGAAGCCGCCACTCGCCGACAAGGCTGCCTTGGCTTGTCACCGCGACCATCTTTTCCATTCTTCATATTATTCATACTATTGTCACGCGCCGTCCCTATGAAGCATCTCATCGAGCAAGCACCCCGCCATCCTACCCATCGGACGGGACGGATGGCATCGAGGCAGCCTGCTCGTGACCGCGCCTAGTGACCACCGATAGGAATTCTTACTCAGCCCGCTATTTCGCCGAGATCACATCATCCGCACAGCGGATGCCGGTATATGTCTTCAAGCCGATGCTTTGATTGTACCTGACACGCGCCGGTCCGATTTCATCTGTACTGGCGCGTCTCCTCCAAATCCTCGCCAATATCCAGGGCCGGGCTGGTGCCGCCGCCGGCCGGGATGTTTCGTCATAGTCGCATTTTCGCACGTCATCGCCGGCCGCAAGGCCGGCGGGCGCCGCTGTGCACTCACAAAAACCTGCCCCGAGAGATCGAAACCATGCCTGCCACACCGTTTGATACGTCGAGCAAACCGCCTGAGAAGACTACCTTCGCTCCCATCGCCTGTGCCGGACTCCGCCCTTGGCTCAGCAGAACCGCCTGGCCATGCCTCGTCGGTCTGTCGATGCTCGGTGCCACCAGCCTGCCCGCGCTGGCGGTGGAACCCTGGATCATGGTCGAGAAATCACTGTTCTCGGGCGTCGATGCCTCACGCGGCCAGGGCGTCACCACCGACGGCACCAATTGGTATTTTTCCGGCACCAATGCCCTGGAAATGACCAACGGCTCCTTCGATCCGAAATTGCTGGTTACCTCAGCCATTCCAGATGCGCTGAAGAATCCCTCCCAATATTCCGATATCGGGCTCAACCATATCGGCGACATCGACTATGCCGACGGCAAGCTCTACATCTCTTTGGACACGAGCAACCGCTCGCCGACCACCAATGGCAAATATGAAAGGCCGGTCTTCGCGATCTATGACGCGAAAACACTGACCTATCTCGGCCAGGCTTTTCCGCTCAATCCTCCGCATGGCACGCATGACATCGCCAGTTGGGTGGCCGTCGACGCCAAGAACGGCGTCGGCTACGGCATGGCCTATGAAAATGCAACGGAACTCGCCGTCTACAACCTTTCAGACTGGTCGTTCCAGAAATACATTCCCCTGTCCCAGACCATCGATCAGGCCCAGGGTGGCAAGATCTTCAACGGCTGGATGTATTTTTCGACCGATAATGACCAGAAGCTGATCTATCGCGCCAATCTCGTGACCGGCCAGGTCGAGCTCATCGGCAATCTCAAGACCAATGGCGAGCAGGAAGTCGAAGGCCTGGTCTTCAAGAACACGCCCGACGGCTGGTCGATGCACATCCTGAATCGCGAGGAAGATCCGAACCATCCCGGCCAGACCGCAATCGGCTTCTACCGCTATGTGCGTCCCTACGGAAATGCGCTCTCGGGCGAGATCCATGCCGATATCAAGGGCGCCTTCCTCGAGGATAGCCGCTACCCACGCGATGCCGCCAACCGACGCCTGCGCTCGGCCTTCGGCGGTATCGCCGGAACGTCAGGCGGCGCGGCCATAGGCAACACCGACGGCATCGTCGTCTGGGGCACGCCCTTCGCCGCCACCGGCCGGGCCAAGGGTTCGGGCGACGCCGCCTCCTTCGACCGCACCAGCGGCGGCTTCGTCGGCGGTATCGATGCACCGGTCGGGGACTGGCGCGTGGGCGTCCTCGCCGGCTACAGCCATACGAGTTTCGACGTCTCCGCCCGGACCTCCGACGGCTCCAGCAACAACTATCAGCTCGGCCTCTATGGCGGCACGCAATGGGGCCGGCTCGGTTTTCGTACCGGCGCCATCTATGGCTGGCATAATGTCGACACCAAGCGCGATGTCGTATTCCCGGCCTTCCGCGAAAGGCTTTCGGGGCAGTACAATGCTGCGACGGCACAGGCCTTCGGTGAGCTCAGCTATCGCTTCGATCTCGGTCGGAGCGCCTTTGAGCCTTTCGCCAATCTCGCTTATGTCCATCTGGACACGCAAGGCTTTGCCGAGAAGGGCGGCACCACAGCGGCGCTGACCAGCCAGAAGAGTTCGGCGGACACCGTTTACACCACATTGGGGCTCCATGCCTCGACCGGCTTCGACGTCGCCGGGACCACGCTGACCCTGCGCGGCACGCTCGGCTGGCAGCACGCCTTCGACGACGTGACCCAGAATGCGAAGCTCGCCTTCAACAATGGTTCGTCCTTCACGATAGCGGGCGCGCCGCTCGCCAAGGATGCGCTGGCGGTCGAGGCTGGCGTCGACATCGCGCTCGCGCCCAACACAACTTTGGGAGCCTCCTATTCCGGCCAGCTTGTCAGCCACACCCAGGGCCATGCCTTCAAGGTCAATCTCGACATGAAGCTGTGATCTGAAGGATACCGGCGCGGTGAGGATTGGACGAGGCAGCTTGGTCAAGGCTAGTTTGCCATGCCACCTCACCGCCATCGTCCCAAGCTGCTTATCCGCGGCGTGATACGCCGCTAACGGGAATAGAATGAAGAATGCAGCCTTTCCTTCCAAGGTTTCACCCATGAGCTCTCTGGGAGGGAACGCCACCGGCACCAGCCTCTATTCGCGCCTTCTCAACGACATCGGCCAGAGCATCGTGCGGGGCGACCTCGCCCCGGGCGATCAATTGCCGAATGCCGATGACTGGAGTGCCGCCCATGGCGTGAGCCGCACGGTGCTGCGAGAGGTCGTCAAGGTGCTCGCCAATAAAGGCATGGTGGAGATGCGCCCCAAGGTGGGCACGCGCGTGCGCGCCAGAGAGGACTGGAACTTCCTGGACCCCGACGTGCTGGTCTGGCGCTACGGGCCGAGAACCACGGCCGAGGAGGCCCGTTCCCTGTTCGAGCTGCGGCGCGCCATCGAGCCGATGGCCGCCGCCTTGGCCGCCGAGAGGGCGACCGATGAGCAGGTCGCGCAGTTGCGCCTCCTGCTCTCGCGAATGCAGCAGGCCGGCGACGACAGCGAACGCTTCGCCATACCCGATCTCGCCTTCCATCAAGCCATCCTGCGCATGTCCGGCAATGAGCTGATCGGCTCCCTCGCCGCGCTGATCGAGACCGCCTTGGTCATCAGCTTTCGCCTGACGGACGACAATCCCGAGGGCCAGAGCCACTCGCTCGCCCTGCACCAGGCGGTCGTCGACAACATTGCAAAGCGAGATCCGATCGCGACCGCCAAGGCCATCACCTCCTTGCTCGACGAGGCGGAGGAGGACGTGAAACGCTCCCTGGTGGCAAGGCGCGAGCGGAAATCGTGATCGGCGACGACATCGACCGGCGGCATCGCTTCGCTCAGGACTGCGCCCGGCAGGCCGGAGCGATCGCGCGTCGCTACTTCCGCTCCGACGAGGCGCTGTCCAGCTTCGAAAAAGGCCGGCACGATCCGGTGACCCAGGCCGATTTGGAAATCGATCGTTTCCTGATCGATCAACTTGCCGGTGCGTTCCCGGCCGATGGCATACTGACCGAAGAAACCGGCGGCTCGCCCGCACGCCATCTGTGGGTCATCGATCCGATCGACGGCACGCTGAACTTTGCCCGCGGCATCGCCCACTTCGCCGTGTCGATCGCCTTTTGCGTCGACGGCAGGACGGAGAGCGGCGTCGTTTACGATCCGATCGCTGACGAGATCTTCAGCGCCCGGCGCGGCCAGGGCGCCTTTTGCAACGGGAGCCCCATCAGCGTTCGCACGACACGTGGTCCCTCCGATGCCGTTGTCGATGCGGGATATTCGCTTCGGCACCCCACCGCCTACTATCTCGGGCTGATCGGCCGCCTCCTCGCAAACGATTATGCCTTCGTCCAGAACGGCTCGGCGGCGATGGGGCTCGCCCAGGTCGCCTGCGGCCGTATCGACGGCTTTTGCGAGCTCTCCCTCAAGAGCTGGGACGTGCTCGCCGGCCTGCTCCTGGTCGAGGAATCTGGCGGTTGGGCCAGCGATTTTCCGCGCGGACCTGGCCTGCTGCAGGACCACAAGGTCCTCGCCTGTACCCGGGCTATTCGCCAATCCCTGCAAGATCTCCTGCAGGCGGAACAGGCTTGGCCAGCGTGATCGCGCCACCGCCTCAGAGGCACGGCGTTTCCTGCAGACGCAGCCATTGCACGGAGCCCCGTGCGTCACGCGTGAAGACGGCGGTCGATCGCCGCATGGTGGTCCCACCCGAGGCGCTCTCCTGCCGCTCGCGATAGGAGACGACGGCCCCGTCCTCGTTGCCGAGCAGCGTCTCCAGCTCGTCGATCACGATCCGCAATCCGGGCCGACTGCCGCGAGCCTGAATGAAAAAGGTTTGCAAGCCCTCATAGTCGATCTGCGCTCCTGAGAGGGTCACCATGGTGAAGGCAGGCGAGAAGCGCTCGAGCAAACTGGAGAAGTGCGTTTCATTTCCCTCTCCCGACAGCCACAGACGGATTTCGACACAGGTGTCGATGACTTCCTGGGCAAAGCATGTATGCATGTTTGGTCTCCTTATTCGGTTTCGGAACGGACCACATGGCCCAGCAGGCGCCGGGCCTGGAGGTTCGGTAGCCGGAGGATCGCCGGCAGGGGCAGGAGCGAAAGCGCCGCGGCCGCGACAAAGGCATGGAGATAGGCCTGCGATGGCGCCGACGGGCCCAGTGTCCCCGCGAAGCTGCCGACGAGGCAGCTCATCACCGCGACGCCGAGGCAGAAGCTCAACTGGCGATTGATGTTCCACAGCGCGCTGGCCTGGCCCATCTGCCGATGCGGCACGTCGAGAAAGGCCGCACTCTGAGCCGCGCTCGAACACAGGCTGCCGCCGAACCCCATCGCGAGATAGGCTGGGATCAGCCAGTCACCACTGGCGCAGAGCAGCAGGATGCCCCCCGCTTGGACCAGCATCCCGGCCACGAGCAGGGGCACCGGCCCTGATCGGGAAATCGCGAGACGCGTGCAGGAGATCGCTGCGAAAGCCGCGATCGACCAGGGAATCATCAGGGCTCCCGTCTGGGAAGCCGTGAGTCCGAGCTCGCCCTGGAGATGGAGGGAGGCGACCAGGTTCACGCCAACGAAAACGCCGGGTACGCACAGATAGACG
Source organism: Labrys sp. F242 (assembly GCF_057813875.1). Classification (NCBI taxonomy): domain Bacteria; kingdom Pseudomonadati; phylum Pseudomonadota; class Alphaproteobacteria; order Hyphomicrobiales; family Xanthobacteraceae; genus Labrys; species Labrys sp. F242. Next base: position 2,528,024 of record NZ_JBVASG010000001.1, read on the forward strand.
ATGGCCGGGCCACGCAGCAGTGGTCGCGACAGCAGCCTGAGCTCCAGCAAGGGCCGTGACCTGCCCAAAGCGCGCCTGACATGGAGTGTCCCGGCTAGAATGGCGATGCCGATGGCGACGCTTGCGAGCCAGGCCTGCTCGCCTTCACCGAGCCAGGTCAGCCCGAGCAGAAGCGCGACCAGGGCGGTGATACTGGTCGCCAATCCGGAGACGTCGAGGGGACCTGGATCCTCCTGGCGCTCCGTTCTCGGCAGCCAGAGCTGCACGAGGCAGATGGCGAGACCGGCCACGGGCAGCATGCCGATGAAGATCCAGCGCCAGGACAGGAAATCGACGGCGACGCCTCCGATCGCCGGCGACAGGGCGGGGACGATCAGGGCAACCATCATCACCAGGGATGTCAGCCCGGCGCGCTGACTCGACGGATAGGCGCGGTAGGCCATCGCCTGCCCGACCGGGATCAGCGCGCCGCCTCCCAGTCCCTGCGCCAGGCGCCAGGCCAGCAAGGCAGCGAGGGACCCTGCAACAGCCGAACCGCCTGCCCCGAGCGCAAACACACCGAGGGACACCAGCAAGACCCGACGCTCGCCCCAGCGCGCAGCCATCCAGGCGTCGAGCGGGATCACCACGGTCAGGCCGAGCATATAGGCATTGCCGGTCCAGGCCAATTGCGCCGGCGATGCCTGCAATTCCCGCCCGAGAGCCGGATAGGCCGCGTTGACGACGAACATGTTGGCGAGGTCGAGGCCGAAACCCAGCAGGTAGACGATAGCAATTTTTGAACGAACCGACATGACCGACATGGAGAGCTGATGAACTGCCCCAGACCTAGCGATTGCCAATACGATAAATAAGTCGAATAATTGGACAATATTAGCGTATTATTTTTGACAATGGAGAACGAGTTTGATCAGCCTCGGCCGTCTCGAAATCTTCCGTGCCGTGGTGGAGACTGGTTCCTTTACGGCTGCCGCCGCCCGTATCGGCCAGGCCCGCGCGGTGGTAAGCTTCAACGTCAAGCAGCTTGAAGGGGATCTCGGCGTTCCCCTGTTCAGCCGCACCACGCGGCGCGTAGTGCCGACGGCGGCAGGCGAGCGTTTCTACGCGCGTTGCGTCGACATGCTGGAGACCGCGCGTCTCGCCATTGAGGAGGCGCGCGGCGAGCATGCGGATCTCACCGGAACCCTGCGCCTCACCACCACGGTGGAATACGGTTTGACGCGGATCGTGCCGGCATTGCAGGCCTTCATGCGCCTGCATCCGGCCCTCCGGGTCCAGATCGAGACGCATTCCCTCGAGACCGATCTCGTGCGCGAGCGTTTCGACGTGGCCATCCGCCTGGGAGAGCTGAGCCGGTTGCGCGATCTCGGCTACAAGGCCGTCCGCCTGGACACATTCGAGATGCGTCCCGTCATCGCACCCGACCTGCTTGCCGCATCGGGCCGAAAACGCATCGACACGCTGGCGGCGCTCGACGACTATCCGCGGCTCGGGCATCGGCGTTTGGAGCAGGTGCCTGCCTGGGACCTGAAGGATCGTGCCGGTGGCAGCCATGCCTATCGGCCGGCCGGCGAACCATGCCTTCTCGCCGACAACGCTTCGATCCTGCGCGCCTTTGCCCTGCGGGGCGCTGGCTTTGCCCTGCTGCCGCAATGGCTCGTCCAGGACGATCTGGCTTCCGGGCGTTTGCTCGACGCATTGCCGGACTATCGCTTTCCCGCCCAGAATGTCTATGCGCTCTACCCGGCCGCAGGACAGCTGCCACGCAAGGTGCGCAGTTGGATCGACTTTCTGAAAGCCCATCTTGCCCGCTCTTCCGCTTCAGGCAGCGAACGGAGCGCATGAGGCGTCGGAAGGGCACGGCGACCGCGCCCTACATCGAGGGATGAAACGGTCGAGTTCGATCTCCAAGGCCTGGCGCGCCGACAACACGAATCCCGGAGATCGAAAAAACTTTGCGACGGACGGGAATAATTCCATGCGTCCCCAGGTCTGGTCACTCAGCGGAGGCACTGACAGGCAGTGCAACCGTCCGGCATGAGCCGTTGAACAGGAGTGACCAGAATGCTGAAGATGACGCGCCGTTCGGTGCTGGGTTCTGCGGCGGCAGCCGCAGCGTTCGGCCTGGCGGGAAAACTTGAATTCATAGCCCCTGCCCTCGCCCAGACGCCCGTCGAGCCAAGCATGGGCTTCTACAAATACAAGGTCGGATCCATCGAGGTGACGGCCATCTATGATGGCATTTGGCGCAAGCCCCACGACCCGACCTTCATCAAGAACGCATCGGTGGAAGATACCAAGGCGGCCTTGTCCAAGGCCGGCCTGACCACCGAGTTCATGCCGATCCCTCTCACGGTGGTCGTGCTCAAGGTCAATGACAAGTTGATCATGATGGATGCCGGCTCGGGTGTCGGACAATGGCAGGCCAATGCCACGCATCTGCCGGCCAACATGGCCGCAGCCGGTATCGACTACAAGGCCATCGACACCATCATGATCTCGCATTTCCATCCCGATCATGTGTGGGGGTTGATGGAAAAGGGCACCAATGCGCCCGTCTTCCCCAATGCGGAACTGATCGTCAGCGCCGCCGAATACAATTGGTGGACGGACCCGTCGCGCGTCGAGAAGCTGGCGGAAGGGCGGCGACCCGCCGGCAAGCGCATCGTCGAAAACTTTCCGAAATGGAAGAACTGGAAGCTGGTGCAGGACGGGGCCGAAGTCGCGCCCGGCATCCAGATCCTGTCGGCGCCCGGCCACACGCCAGGACACTCCGTCTATCTCATGGGTTCCGGCAACGAGCAGTTCATGGTCTCGGCCGACATCATGTATGTGCCCGCTCTGCTTGCCCCCCACCCGGACTGGCAAGGCGCCTATGACCAGGATGGTCCGATGGCCATCGGAACACGGCGCAAGCTCATCGACCGGGTGATCGCCGACAACATCAGGATCTGCGGCTCGCATTTCCCATTCCCCGGCAGCGGCACCTTCGTGAAGGACGGCAATGCCTACGGCTTCACGCCGACCGCACAGCTCTGAAAACCGACATTCCGCCATCAGGAGAAAAACCATGCTGAAATATGCAGTCGCGACAGCGGTGGCCACGCTGGCACTGGCCGCGGTCACCACCACGCTGCTCTCGATACCCGCCTATGCCGTCGACAATATCGAATCCACCGACGCGCCGGACCTGACATCCGTCAAGGCCAAGATCGAAGCCAAGAACTATACCGGCGCCCTGGAGGAACTGCGGGGCCTGGCCGAAGATACCCAGCAGGCCGATGTCTACAACCTGCTCGGCTTCACACTGCGCAAGACCGGCGACTACAAAACGGCGCTGACCTATTATACCAAGGCGCTGGAACTGCAGCCTGGTCATAAGGCCGCCCGAGAATATCTCGGTGAGCTCTATGTCGAGACCGGCGACGTCGACAAGGCCAAGATGCAATTGTCGGAACTCGGCAGGCTGTGTCCCCAGGGCTGCGAGGAACTCGAGGACCTGCAGAAAGCCATCGACACCAAGGTGACGAAATGACGTGTGAGCCGGCAGGCGTCGACGCGCCTGCCGCCCTTTTTCGGTCGGAGGTGGCTGCGATGACTCAAATCAGCAAGATCAAGGCAGGACTCACCAATGCCGTGCTCCTCGCCGGCAGATTGCTGCTCGCCTTGATCTTCGTTCACGAAGGGACAACCCTGGCGATGCATTTCACGGGCACCGTCCAGGCCATGGCCGTGGTCGGCATCAGCGCCCCTATGGTCGTCGGCGTCATAGCACTGCAATTGGGGGCGGGCCTGGCCCTCGCTCTCGGCATTCTTGCCCGTATCGGCGCCATTCTGCTCGGCCTGTTCTGCCTCGCCACGGCGACGCTTTTCCATATGGACTTTTCAAGCCAGAACGAATTGCTGCATTTCGAGAAGGACCTCGCCATCGCCGGCGGCATGTTCGTCCTGTCGATTGCAGGATCCGGCAGCTTTTCATTGGATCGGTTGCTGCGGCAACTGCCCTCGCTGCCCAGTCCTTTGAGGCGGATCCTGTTCTAGGGCGACAGCCGTCAGATTGCGAACCCGGAATATCGTCATTGCGAGCGCAGCGAAGCAATCCGGTCTTGGGTATGCGGCAAATCTGGATTGCTTCGCTGCGCTCGCAATGACGTCTGCTTCACGGCGTGAACATGGAAGCGCGACTGCACTGCTAAAACGAAACGCATTCCCGCCGGGCCGCTTGCCGGCCGATCTCGCAACCCGCCTGTTCCCTCGGAGCGGCAAGTGCCGTAAACCCCGGACATCGGAATTGTGACTGGAATGACATGATGGTGAGTGTGCGACGTGTCCGAGGCCCGGCAGCCCTGTCGATCGTGGGGCGTAGCTTCCTCATCCTGGGCTTCGCCGGGCTGCTTGCCGCCCCGGTGCTCGGCATGAGCGAATGGCGCAGCCCTCGTACGGCCTCGGCCGCCGGCACCATCGTCTCGGTCAATCCCTATCCGGTCGTCAGTTTTTCGACACCGCAAGGCAGTGTCATCCGCTTCACCAACCTCGTGCGCAGTTCCCTCCTGCGCGAAGGCGACAGCGTGACCGTCGCCTATAATCCGGCCATTCCGACCGACGCCACGCTCGACGGCCTGCTCGGGCGCTGGTTCTTCACAGGCCTTGCCGCCTTGCTCGGCACGGCCTTTCTGTTGGGGGGCGGCCTCACGACCTTCATCGGCCGCAGGCGCACCGCCGACAAGACTTGACTTAGTCCGGCTGTGGCAGGCGGAAGACCTGGTCGTTGACCTTCACGCTATGCGTGACGATGTCGTACGAGACGTTCCAGACCAGTTGCCCGTTCGCCTCTTCCTTGGCGAGTCCCTTCACGAAGGAGAGGAAGAACACCACTTTACGCGCATCCTCGATATCGGCCTTGCCGAGATTCTCCATCACCGCGTCGAAGCCGGTGGCGGATACCGAAAGGCTGGCCGTCGGCTCGGGATTGACCGCCGCGCTGCCATCCCCCTTCAAGGTGTAGCCGGGAGCGGTGATGTCGAAATTGACTTTGTAATTGAGGTCGCCGTCGAGCAGCCGCGTCATCAGCGCCACCGCCATCATCTTGCTGAAGGGCGGATCCTGCGTGGCATCGAGGCCCCGGATCAGCACGTCTGCCATGCCGTCGAGGCCGTTCAGGGACAGCTTGGTGGCGTAGTTCGCCTGGGCCGGGATCAGCGAGCGGGCCCATTCGGGCACCACGACGTCAGGAATCTCGAGGCCGGAATAGTTCAGTGCGTCGGAATAGTAGCCCTGCTTCACCAGGCCGGTGAGCCCGTAGGCCTGCTGGGCCTTGCCCAGCTTGACCTGGCCGAACGGCAGGGTGACCACGAGGTCTTCGATGTGGGACGTGCTCGAAACCTCCTGCCAGAACGGCAAGGCGGCTCGCAGCTTGGTCTTGAGGTCGTCCTGCGCCAGGACGATCTGCCCCTTGGAGGGGTGCTCGCGCAGGAAGGCAACGAGATCATAGATCGCCGCGAAGCGCATACCGGTGGCCGAAAACGTCTGCTGGCCGCCGGCCAGTTCGAACGATACCGGGAATTGCTGATCCTTCTTGTCCTGGACCTTGCCCTTCAGCCCTTGCAACTCGCTGTCGAACTTGACGTCGACGCCGTCGTTCGCATCGGGCTTGCTGCTGGTCGCAAAGCCGAACTTGCCGGTCGACAGATCAATGTCGGCATCATGATTGCGAACCGTCGCGGCGCTGCCGTCGCAGCCGGCCGTCAGGGTCGCAAAGCTCATCAGCTTGGGAGCGAACACACCCTGGCTGGCGCAGGCGGTGAAATTCAGGCTGCCGGTCTCCGGGCTTTCCTTCCAGACCCGGCTCCAGGCCACGGCAATGGGCGCCGGGCCGCTCTTCACAGCCCAATTGCCGTCAGCCTGCGGCGTCAGGCGCACCACGTAAGGATTGATGCGCAAGACCTCGGCGACGCCCTTGCCCTTGGCGGCGTCGAGCTTGGTGCCATCGAAGGAAAGGGTCACATCGTAACCGTCGTCTTTGGGCGCGATAGCGATGAAGCCCTTTTCGAACGGCACGGAGCCGATATAGGACTGGAAGGTCTCGGTCAGTTTGCGCGCGCCTTCCGCCGTGGCCGGTTCGGCCGAGGCAGATGTAGCACTGGTGAGGGCCAACAGGACGGCGCAGCACGCAGCGGCTGATGACAGCGCCGTTTCCCTCTTCATGCGAAGCGCGACACCGTTCATGATCGACATTCTGGCTCCTCGAAAATCCTAAATGAGAAAAACTGGGTCAAAGACAGTTCGGGTCGGACAATAGGGTGGCGACGCGGTCGCCGATGTCACTCGCAGAACAGCAGATCGCCGGGGGCGATCTCGACGCGCTCGCCCATGACCGGTGCCTCACCACGCGCCACACGGGCGAGAGCTGCCGGATACAGTTTGTGCTCGGCAAGCAGCACGCGCGCAGCAAGATCCGAAGCCGTGTCGCCGGACAGCACGCGCACTGCCGCCTGCGCAATGATCGGCCCCTCATCCATGCCGGGCGTGACATAGTGGACGGTGCAGCCATGCAGGCGCACCCCGGCCTCGAGCGCGCGCTCATGGGTGGCAAGCCCCGGAAAGGCCGGCAGCAGGGCCGGATGGATGTTGATCATGCGCCCGGTCCAGCTTTGCACGAAAGGCGCCGTCATCAACCGCATGAATCCTGCCAGCACCACAAGATCGACGACATGGGCTTCCAGCCGCGCTTCCAGCGCCGCCTCGAAATCGGAGCGGCTGGCAAAAGCCTTGTGGTCCACAGCTTCGGCGGCGATGCCGGCCTCGCGTGCCCGAGCCAGGCCTTGCGCTCCTGGGCGATTTGAAATAACCGCAACGATATCAACTGGATATGCCGGATCCCTCGCAGCTTCGATGAGCGCGGCCATGTTGGAACCGCGCCCCGAGATCAGGATGGCGGCGCGCTTGCGTCCCTTCATAGCGACAGCGTGCCGCGATAGCCGACGCGTTCGGCGCCGTCCTGCGTCACCACAGTGCCGAGACGGACCGGCGGCAGGCCTGCTTCGGCGAGAGCAGCTTCGACGGCCTCTGCATCGGCCGCGGCCGTGACGACAATCATGCCGATGCCGCAATTGAAGGTACGCAGCATCTCATGCGCTTCGACGCCACCCGTGCGCGACAGCCAGCCGAATACCGGCGGCGGGGTGAAGGACGAGAGGTCGATGGACGCGGCGATGCCATCCGGCAGCACGCGCGGGATGTTGTCCGGGAAGCCGCCGCCGGTGATGTGGGCGAGCGCCTTGACAGAAGAGCCCGTCGCCTTCAGCGCCGCCAGCAACGGCCTGACATAGATGCGCGTCGGCGTCAGCAGCGCTTCGCCGAGAGTCTTGCCCTCGGCGAAAGGCGCCAGAGCGTCCCAGCCGAGACCCGAGAGCTCGACGATCTTGCGGATGAGCGAATAGCCGTTGGAATGCGGGCCTGAGGAAGCCAGGCCGAGGATGACATCACCTTCGGCCACGCTGCCGCGCGGCAGGATGGCATCGCGCTCCACGGCGCCGACCGCGAAACCGGCGAGGTCATAGTCACCATCGGCATACATGCCCGGCATTTCGGCGGTCTCGCCGCCGATCAGGGCGCAGCCGGCATCCTTGCAGCCTTCGGCGATGCCCTTGACGATGGCAACGCCCTGCCCCGGCGCCAGCTTGCCGGTGGCGAAATAATCGAGGAAGAACAGCGGCTCGGCGCCCTGCACCACCAGATCGTTGACCGACATCGCCACCAGGTCGATGCCGACAGTGTCGTGGATGCCGGTCTCGATCGCGACTTTCAGCTTGGTGCCGACGCCGTCATTGGCCGCGACCAGGACAGGATCCTTGAAGCCGCAGGCCTTGAGATCGAACAGGCCGCCGAAGCCGCCGATCTCGGCATCGGCGCCGACGCGGCGAGTGGCGCGGACCAGGGGCTTGATGGCATCGACCATGGCATTGCCGGCATCGATATCGACACCGGCGTCGGCGTAGGTCAGCGAGTTCTTGCGTTCGTTGCTCATGGACGTCGGGTTCTTGGCCGTTGGGTTCTTGGGCGTCTTGCTCATGCCCCGGCTTTGCCCTGCTTCCGCTCGGCAATCAAGCCCAGATAATGCTGAAGCACCGTCGCGCCCGCAATCGAGGTGATATCGGCATGGTCATAGGCAGGTGCGACTTCCACCAGGTCGCAGCCGACGATGTCGAGAAAGCCGAGCCGGCGCAGGATCATCAGGGCCTGGCGCGACGAGGGACCGCCGGCGACAGGCGTGCCAGTGCCGGGCGCATAGGCCGGATCGAGGCAGTCGATGTCGAAGGTGATATAGGCTTTGGCATCGCCGACCCGCTGGCGGACACGCTCGACCACCTGGGCGACGCTGAGCGTTTCCAGATCCTCGCCATAGAGGATCTCGATGCCGCAATCATCCGGCGCATGGGTGCGGATGCCGATCTGGATGGAGCGCTCCGGCAGGATGATGCCCTCGCGCACGGCGCGCGCCACGAAGGAGCCGTGGTCGATGCGCCCTTCGTCGTCGTACCAGGTGTCCTGGTGGGCGTCGAAATGCACCAGCGCCATCGGACCATGCTTGGCGGCATGGGCCTTGAGCAACGGCCAGGTGACGTAGTGATCGCCGCCGATCGAGCATAGCATGGTGCCGGTGTCGATGATGTCGCGCGCCTGCGTCTCGATGCAGGCCGGGATCTCGCCGTGGCGCGCATAGTCGAAGGAGCAATCGCCATAGTCGACCACGGCGAGTTGCTCGAACGGATCGGCCTGGAAGGGATATTGCGGGTCGCCGTCGAAGATCGCCGAAGCGCGCCTCACCCCCTGGGGTCCGAAGCGGGCGCCGGGCCGGTTGGACACCGCCGCATCGAAGGGAATGCCCCAGACGGCAACGTCGATACCGGTCAGGTCACGCTGATAACGCCGGCGCATGAAGGACAGGATGCCTCCATAGGTCGGCTCGGTGGCGCCACCGAGCACCTCCTTGCGAAAGACGGCATTGTCGGTCGGGCGCGGGCGCTTGGGATCATCAGTGGGACCAGCCATGGGATTCTCCTCCAAGCAGAGTTTCCTGGTGAGGCCCACGGATGGGCCTCACCAGGAAACTCTGCAAATGTTGATATCTTGCAGATTCCTCCTGATTGCGCCCGTGGCCCGATCAGGAGGAATCTGCTTAGCGTTTTGCTTACGAATATCGCCCCTGGCTTTAAGGGCAATGCGTGACAAAGGGAATATGTCCGATGGCGTGGTTTCGGCCTCACATGGAGCCGTCGAGCCGGTTTCGTTGGAACATCGCATCGCCAGCTTGGTTTTATGGGGTGGAACGGCTCATCAAAGGAGGTTTCCATGATCCTGAGAAAAGCCACTTGCACCGTCGCCTTCGTCACCCTGCTGGGCTTGCCCACCGCGGCTTTGGCGCAGCAGACCACCCCCGCCCCGGTGGGCGCGGTGTCCTTCGTCACCAAGGCCGAGCCCGGCCAATACCGGGCCAGTCAGCTCGTCGGCGTCAAGATCTACAATGCCAAGGATGAGAATGTCGGCAATGTCAACGACGTGCTGGTCGACAAGAAAGGCACGGTCGTCGGCGTCGTTATCGGCGTCGGCGGCTTCCTGGGCATGGGGGAAAAGAATGTCGCCCTGCCCTACACCGCCATAACCTGGACGGACGCCGCTCCGGCCCCGGCCCAACCCGCCGCTGGCGCTCCGGCACCTGCAGGCACGCCATCGGCAGCGCCCGTGACTCCTGAGACCCAGCCCGTCAACCAGGTACGGGACTATCCGGCCCGCGGCATGCTGGCGATGACCAAGGAGCAGCTGGAAGCAGCGCCAGCCTTCAAATACGCCTCGGAAGCCGTCACCCAATAGGCGCGCCTTCGACGCTAGCCGGGTTCGACGTGATCTCGGGCTTGCAGGTTGATTCCACCGCGGTTCCCGGCTGGCCCCGCTTCTCGCCATTCCGGCGAGGGGCGGGTCTGAATGGACTATGACGACGCAGCCATCACCGCTAAGATCCAGCCTTCTCCCATTGATCGCGAGGATCATCATGGAAATCAAGCGGAGCGGCTCGCAGCCTTCCGGGCGCGGACCTGCGGACTGGTTCACGGGCACTGTCCGGATCGATCCCCTGTTCAGCGCACCGCAACCGGCCCGCGTCATCGGCGCCAGCGTCACCTTCGAACCTGGTGCCCGCACCGCCTGGCATACCCATCCACTCGGTCAGACCCTGATCGTAACTGCAGGCTGCGGCCTGGCTCAGCGCGAGGGTGGCCCGATCGAGGAGATCAGGCCGGGCGACGTGATCTGGTTCGCCCCCGGCGAGAAGCATTGGCACGGCGCCGCTGCCACCACGGCAATGACCCATACCGCCATCCAGGAGCAGTTGGACGGCAAAGCCGTCGACTGGCTCGAACAGGTCAGCGACGAGCAATATGGCGCTCGCTGAGCACGCCATATCGAATTCCCTCTCCAAGCAGAGTTTCCCGGCGAGGCCCGCGAATGGGTTTCGCCGGGAACTCTGCAGCTGTTTGATATCTTGCAGATACCCCTTGATCGCGCCCATGGCTCGATCAAGGGGTATCTGCCTGGTCATCCTCGGCGAAATCGCCCGATAGCCGCAGGCCTTCAAGCCAGGTTTCGCCGCCGCGCTTGATCACACGGTGCGCCGGCACGCCGGAGAGGGTTTCGATGGCGTCGGCCAGGGCTTGCGAATGGGTCACCAGCCAGATTTGGGTCCGGCGCGAGGCGCGCACGATCATGCCGGCGAGCGGAGCCAGGAGATCGGGGTGCAGGCTGGCTTCCGGTTCGTTCAAGGCAATGAAAGGCGGCAGGCGGGCGGACAACAGCGCCCCGGCCAGCGCGAGATAGCGCAAGGTTCCGTCGGAGAGTTCGCTCGCCTCGTAGACGCGCCTGGGATTGTCGGGAAAGATCATGCCGAAGGAGGCCATGCGATCGGGCATCGGCACCACCAGGCGGGCACCGGGAAAGGCTTCGTCGACAGAGTCGAACAGCGCCTCGCCATCGGCGCGGATATGGACGAGCGTGGCGAAGACAGCCGCCAGATCGTGGCCGTCGGAAGCCAGGGTCGGCGTGGTGACGGCATAGCAGGGCTGGCGCAGCGCCGAATCCCGGTCCGTGCGCAGCCCGTGATAGAAACGCCATTCCAAGAGAGTGCGGCGCACGGAGGCAAGGTCGGCCAGGCGATCGGCGTCGTGCAACGTCGCCAAAGCGGTTTCCGACGCCAATAGCGGCACGCCGAACGGGCGCCGCTTACCATCAGGGCCGGCGATGCTGACGGCCGGCCCCTTGCGCTCCAGCACCGTCTGTTCGCGGCCGCGATGGCTGAATTTGAGCGTCTCGACCTTGACCTGCGGCTCGCCGAGAAAGCCCGTGCCGAGAATGATGCCGCCGGCTTGCTGCACCAGCCCGGCCTCTATCCGGTAGCGATAGCGGGCACCGTCACTGATCAAGCCGACATCGAGATGGATGCGGGCCGGCTCGTTTCTCGGGCGCATGCCAGCCCACAGCGCGGCCGCCAATCCCCCTTCGCGAGCCAGCTCATGGGCGAAGCTGCCCTGTGCCGCCGCCTGTATCAACTGCAAGCCGCGATAGAGGTTGGTCTTGCCGGTGCCGTTGGCACCGACGAACACACTGAGGTCGCCGACCTCGAAATGGATGGAGCGCAGCGAACGGTAACCCTTGAACCAGATATCGCGGACGCTGAAGGACATGGCACGGTTCCGAATCGACAGGGGCCGAGCTTGCCATAGAAGTTGTTCGGGGCGGCATCTTCCACTGCACCCATTGCGCGGGGAATCCGACCAGAGACGCGGTTCGGAGGTTTCGATGCGATGTCCCTTGCTCTCTTCGGATAGTCTGGTGTTCGACTCGACGATCAGCGATCACAGATCGACGGCCGCTACCCGGCCCAGGCAGGATCACGGCGGGTGATGGCTGGGGAGCGTGGCTCCTTCACCGCCCCTTGCGTCCGCCCCGCCCGGAAGGCTTGGGTGCGCGCCAATGGCTGATCGCCGTCGCCAGGGTGCTGTACCAAGCCCGGTTCGGCTGGACGGCCGGTGTTGCTTCCGGCGAGACCGGCTGCTCCCAGCGACGCCGATAGGCCGTCTTGAAGAAATAGCTCGAGGGAATCATGACGGATGCTCCGTGGTCGAATTTATTGAATCGATTCAATATCTTGCGCAAAAACAACCCGCAAGTTGCGGGCGAAGAACTCTTTTACGATCAATTGAATCGATTCAAAAATTAACGGAAAACCTGCTTTGGGTCAAGCAAAATTGAATCGATCCAACGACATGCTACAGTCGGTCGCATCGCCTTCCCGCCGAAGGGAGCAGGCGGGATGGCGCGACTATCGGCGGCGCGCTGTCCGTCGAGGTCGGTTAGGCACGCCTGCCATGCCGAACACGGCGCTAACGCAATGGGAGAAGCCCTTGGATAAGGTCATACGGCTCGCGGATGTGGCCAAGGCGGCGGGCGTGTCGCAGGGCACCGCCTCGAACGTCTTCAACCGCCCGCGTCTGGTGCGACCGGAAGTCCGCGAGCGCGTCGAGGCGGTCGCCGCCTCCCTCGGCTATCGCGGGCCCGATCCGAAGGGGCGCCTGCTGCGCGCCGGCAAGGTCAACGCCCTCGGCATCGTTACGGCCGAACCCCTGTCCTATTTCTTCGAAGATCCCTTCGCCCGCCTGATGATGGCGGCGATTTCCAAGGCCTGCGACGAACGCGGCGCCGGCATTGCCCTGGTCTCGGCCATGAACGAGCAGAAACTGGCCTGGAATGTGCAGAGCGCCCTGGTGGACGGCTTCATCCTGTTCTGCATCGACGAGGGCCCGCGGCTGGTGGAGCTGACGCGGGAACGCCACCTGCCTTTCGTGGCTTTGCATCTGGGCACGCGCGACGAAGCCATCGCGGCTATCGGCGTCGACAATTTCGCCGGCGCCAAGGCAGCAGCGGCGCATATGGCAAGCCTCGGCCATCGGCGCTTCGCCATCCTGTCCATGCCCTTCGCCGACGACCGGACCGGGCCTGCCACCATGCAGGAGGTCGAGGCCGCGGTCTATTCGAGTTCGCGCGACCGTGTACTCGGCTACTTCGCCGGTCTCTCCGAGCATGGCATCGATACCCGCATCGTGCCGATTTTCGAAACGCAGAACGAGGAAACGGACGTCAACGTCGCGATGGCTCAGCTCTTCGCAGCCCCTGCCCCACCGACAGCCCTGCTGGCGATGTCAGACAGGATCGCCTTCGCCGCCCTCGAATGGCTGCACCAGCGGGGCCTGTCGGTGCCGGAGGATGTCTCGGTCATCGGCTTCGACGGCGTGCCGGAAAGCGCCTTTTCCGAACCGCCGCTCACCACCATTGCCCAGCCGATCGCGGCGATGGGCCAGCTCGCCGTCGAGATGATCCTCGACACGCCCGACGAGACCGGCCGACGGCAGTTTGCCACCGAGCTTGTGGTCCGGGGCTCGACCGCCTCGCCAAGGCCATAAGCCAGCCAACAAAAAACCCCGCCGAAGCGGGGTTTTCGTAAGTCCTGTCCGGAAGCTTAGCGCTTCGAGAACTGGAAGGAACGGCGAGCCTTGGCGCGGCCGTACTTCTTGCGCTCGACCACGCGGCTGTCGCGGGTGAGGAAGCCTTCCTTCTTCAGAGCCGGACGCAGTTCCGGCTCGAAATAGGTCAGGGCCTTGGAGACGCCGTGGCGCACGGCGCCGGCCTGGCCGGACAGACCGCCGCCGGCGACGGTGATGTTGATGTCATACTGGCCGGTGCGGTTGGCGACGGTGAGCGGCTGCTGGATCAGCAGGCGCAGCACCGGGCGGGCGAAGTAGACGTCCAGTTCACGGCCGTTGACCGTGACCTTGCCGGCACCCGGCTTGATCCAGACGCGGGCAATGGCGTTCTTGCGCTTGCCGGTGGCATAGGCGCGGCCATGGGCGTCCAGCTTCTGGACATGCTTGGGCGCTTCGGCGGCGGCGGCAGCCTCGCCGAGAGCCTGCAGCGAATTGAGCGTATCGGCCATCGGATCAGCCCTTCACATTCTTGGCGTTCATGGCGCCGACATCGAGCGCTTCGGGCTGCTGAGCCTCGTGCGGATGCTCGGTACCCTTGTACACGCGCAGGTTGAGCATCTGCTTGCGGCCGAGCGGACCACGCGGAATCATGCGCTCCACGGCCTTTTCGACGATACGCTCAGGGAACTTGCCTTCCAGGATGAACCTGGCGCTGCGCTCCTTGATGCCGCCGGGATGCCCGGTGTGGTGGTAATAGACCTTCTGATTGTACTTGCGGCCGGTGAACACCACCTGCTCCGCATTGATGACAATCACGTTGTCGCCGCAATCGAGATGGGGCGTGTAGGTCGGCTTGTGCTTGCCGCGCAGGCGCATTGCAATCACGGAAGCCAGACGACCGACGACCAGACCCTTGGCGTCGATGATGACCCACTTCTTCTCGATATCGGCGGTCTTGAGCGTAAAGGTGGACATGGTGTCGCCTATGGTTGCGCTGTCGATCCGACGGTTGAAAACGACAAGGCGGCCTGAGGGGCCGCCGAGTTGGAGTGCTTCTACACGACAGCCGAATAGGCGTCAACGCGATATTTTAAACACGTGTCAAATTTTTATCTTTAAAAACAATAACTTACCTATGAGGTAATTAATTACCTGCATTTTGACCATAGTAAGTTATGAGATCTTCGAGCTTGGGACGCGGCCGATCCGGCACGGTTTCTCTGGGTGTACCGATATGCACGAAGCCGGCGAGCTTCTCGTGCGAACCGATACCGAGCCTGGCCAGCACTCTTTCGTCATAAGCCATCCAGCCCGTGAGCCAACTCGCTCCGAAGCCCAGCGCATGGGCGGCGATGACCAGATTCTCGCAGACCGCCCCGGCCGACAGCTCCTGCTCCCAGAGCGGGATCTTCACATGGTTGGCAGCCGTCGATACCACGCCGATCACCAGCGGCGCCAAGGTGAAACGCGTCGATTCCTTCTTGCGGGTCCCCTCGTCCGCATCGGGACAAGCAGCCATGAAGGCATCATAGACGACCTGCCCTGCCTTCTCGCGCGCGGCGCCCTGGTAGATCACGAAGCGCCAAGGGTGGAGCTTGCCGTGATCGGGCACGCGCGTTGCGAGGGTCAGCAACGTCTCGAGCTGGGCGGCATCCGGCCCCGGTGCCGACAACATGGCTGGGGGCACCGACCGGCGGGTCTTCAGAAGCTCGATTGCATCCATGGCGTACATTCCCAATGCATTGCGATCTGGCGCACTCGCCGAAAATCGCAAAGCCGCGTCAGGGCGCGGCGTTGGAGCAAGGCGGCGTTTTGCTCAAACGCGCTTTGCCCGAGGAGACGAACGCTCACATAAGGCCTGCGGCAGGTCTTGGGTAGGACTTCCGGCGCGATGAGCCTCAGTCCTCCCCATCTTTGCGACCGGGCGATCACGGGATGCCGTTACACAAACTCGCCTATCTCTCTGATAAATAGGAGATTGTCGTTCATTCGCCTTGGCTCGGACTCGGTGAGGTCATTCCGCCGCATCCTGGTGGACGACGGCGCAGGCCGCCTCCTCCACCGGTGTTACCCGCGCCGGGCGATAGGTTGTCGCCAGCAGAATGGCGAGCGCCAGTACCTCGGTGCCGGCTCCCACCCAGCCGACGGCCTGGACCGAATAGCGCTCGACCACCACGGCGCCGATGGCCGCGCCCGCCGCCGTGCCGAGATAGATGGCCGATGCGTTCAGGGCCAGCAGGACCGAGGCCAGGCGCTGGTCGATGGCAAGCAGGCGCACCTGCTGCACCGCCGGGAAAGCCCAGCCGAAAACGCCCCACAGCACCAGCACCAGCCCTGCCCCGATCCAGCCGGCCAGTCCCGGCAGGAACGCCGGGATCAGCGGAAGAGCACCGAAACTCACGACCAGCACCGCCAGGACGATGGTGAGGAAGCGCCGATGGTTCCAGCGATCGGCCGCATATCCACCCACTGTATTGCCGGCAGCCCCCGCCAGGCCCGCCAGGATCAGGAAGCCGGCGACCGCTTCCGGCGAGGCGCCCAACACGGCTTCGAGATAGGCCCCAATGAAGGTGTAGACGCCGAATGCGCCGGCCAGGACCACGACCGTCAGGCCGATGACCTCGAGCACGTCCGAACGACGCGCGACGGCAAGACGATCGGCGAGGCCGGGCGCCGGAGGCCCCGACACTGCCGGCAGCTTCAGGGCGATGCCGGCCAGTACCAGCAGGCTCATGGCGGCAACCATGACGAATGTCGCCCGCCAGCCCAGATGCGCCGCAATGGCGGTTCCCAGGGGCACGCCGATCACCAGCGCCACGGTCATGCCGGTATAGATGAAGGACAAGGCTCGTCCGCGTTTGGCCGGCTCGACCGACACAGCCCCATAGGCAAAGGCGGCCGGCATGAAGGTTCCGGCCGATAGCGCCAGGATGATACGGCTCGCCGCCAGCGTGAGAAAGCCGGTGGCGAAGGCCGCCGCCAGATTGGCGAGGCTGAACACGGCCATGGCTGTTATCAGGAGAGTGCGACGCTCCCAGCGCGCCGTCATCACTGCGATAAGCGGCGAGCCGATCGCATAGGCGAGCGCAAAAATGGTGACGAGGTGACCAGCATGGGCGACGGGGATGCCGAGATCTTCGGCGATGCGCGGCAGGATGCCGGCAATCATCAAGCCTTCGCTGCCGATGGCGAAGGCACCTAGTGCAAGCCAGGTCAGGGTCCGATACATGGCGAGTCCATAAGTTCAATAATTATTGAACTTATGGACTCTTCTCCACGCCTGTCAATGAATTCAATGAGTCTTGAACTAATGGACCTCAGGCGATATGTCCCAGTCATGGCCAAGACGATCTTTCACCCGGAAACCGATCAGATCGAGTTGACGACGGTTCTGGAAGCGCTCAGCGATCCCATTCGCCGTGACATCATTCTCGGCCTCTTCGAGGAGGGCGAGCAGAATTGCTCCGCCTTCAATGGCCTGAGTTCCAAGACCAATCTGACCTATCACTATGTGCGCCTGCGCGAGGCGGGCCTGACGCGCACGCGTTTGATGGGCACGTATCGCCTGATCACGCTCCGCGCCGACGACATCGAATCGCGCTTCCCCGGCCTGCTCGCGCCAATCCTGGCTGCCGCACGGGCTGAACGCCTTCAGCGGCAGGCCGAAGGCTTGTCCGGTGCCTTATCCTCCGCCAAGGCAGTAGCCCCGGAGGCCGGGCGTGAAGATGGGGCTTGAAATCGCCGCCTTTCCGTGAATCGTGGCGGCCATGATTGCCAAGACCTCGATCCTCAAGACTTCGATCCTCCTGCTGGCAGGCGCTCTCGTGGCCATGCCGGCGGCCGCGCAGACGCCCCCGAGTTCCGAAGCCGCTCCCGCGGCGGCGCCGCAGGCGCCTGCCCAGCCTGCGCCACCGGCCGCGGCCGAGGAACCCGCCGTCACGCGCAAGGTCGAACTCTCCGCCAGCTTCGCCGAGAAGGGGGCGCCGATTCCATCGGGCCTGAAATGGCGGGTATACCGCCTCGGCAAGGGTGAGGCCGATGCGGCCAAGATGGCTGAATCCGACGATCCGGCTCCCGAATTCTCGTTGGCGCCCGGGCGCTATGTCGTTCATGCCGCCTATGGACTTGCCGCCGCGACCAAGGAGATCGAGGTCGACAAGGCGTCCGTGCGGCAGGGGCTGGTGATCAAGGCGGGCGGCCTGCAGGTCGAGGCTTCGGTGCTCGACAAGCCGATCCCGCCCGAGCAATTGACCGCTCGCGTCATGGTGATCCAGCCGACCGGGGAGCGCCGGCTCATCGCCGAGGGCGTTCCGGCCACCAGCATTCTGCGACTGCCCGAGGGACGCTATTTCGTCGAATGCACCTATGGCGAGTCCAACGCCACCGTCTCCGCCGAACTATCGATCGGTACCGGCAAGCTGACGCAGGCCACCTTCCACCAAATGGCGGCGACGCTGACGCTCAAGCTGGTGAGCCAGGCCGGCGGCGAGGCGATCGCCAACACGGCCTGGTCGGTGCTGACGCCAGGCGGCGACGTCATCCGCGAATCCATCGGCGCCTTTCCTTCCCTGATCCTGGCGGAAGGCAACTACACCGTCGTCGCCCGCCATGAGGGCCGGGTCTATACGCGCGAGTTCGACGTCAAGGCCGGCCATGACGGCGACGTCGAGGTGATCGCCCGCTAAACTGGGACCGATAGTGGCCCGGAGGGCCGATCGGCAACCTGGCCGAGCAATTCTGTTGCCATTTGATCACAGTTGCGTGCACTTTTGCCAATCGCGGCCCTCACCCCGAATTCGGTGCGCAATCCTGCCGCAATGCGCCTCTATCGCCCCAATTCATTGGAGCAACCGCTCCTCAGATTTGCTGGCTCATAGCTGCCATTGGTACACGGCGCTGGATATTCGGGGTTGAAATGATACTGACGCGACGCATACTTCTTCTGGGCGCACCACTTTTTCTTGCAAGTTGCGCAACGAGAAGCGGCCAGAGAAATGCCAATTTGCAGCAGGCCGCCTATACACCTGATCCTTACTATGTGTCCCTCTACGGAGGCATCGAGGATGATCGTTTTCCCGTCCAGCCTGTGAACCTAGCCAAGGTGCCGCCGAAATATTGGCGCCGTGAGGTCCCCTATGAGACCGCCGAGCAGCCCGGAACCATCGTCGTCGATCCCAACCAGCGTTTCCTCTATCTCGTCCAGGAAAACGGCCGGGCGATCCGCTATGGCGTCGGCGTCGGCAAGACCGAGGCGTTCAATTTCCAGGGCGAGGCCACCATCTCCCGCAAGGCCGAATGGCCACGCTGGACCCCGACGCCCGACATGATCCGCCGCGATCCCGAGTTGAACGAACCCTATCGCAACGGCATGCCCGGCGGGGTCGAGAACCCGCTCGGTGCCCGCGCGCTCTATCTCTACCGCGACGGCCGCGACACGCTCTATCGCCTGCACGGCACCACCAATCCGGCCACCATCGGCACCAAGGTGTCCTCGGGCTGCGTCCGCCTGATGAACCAGGACATCATCGACCTCTATAACCGCGTGCCTACCGGCACCAAGGTCATCGTGCTGCCTTCGGCGCCGGCTCCGGAAGAAGCCCCCCTGCCCGACATGGTCTGAGATTTGCGGGTGCGTGCGGCATCACGGCACGCGCCCGCAGTCCTCAACGGCTCTATACTCCGCCTCATCGCTCCGTTCTGCCGAGATCCTGCCGGAGCGCGTGGAGCATCGTTTCCATGGATACCATCGCCGTCGATCCCGATGCGGGCCTCGCCCGCCTTCTTCCCGGTGCCCAATTCGCCGACGCCTATGCGCTGGACATGGCCCCGCCGAAACTCGACGCAAGGCGAGCCGCTGAGCGTATCATGGCCCGCTCGCCGCGCTGGATCGCCACGCTTCTGGCTCTCAGGAACCTCGTCGTCGCTCCCTTCGGCCTGCACACCCGCCCGCCATCCTCACCGTCAGGCCTGGGTGTCCTCGGCATCTTTCCCGTCCTCAGCCAGACGCCGGACCGACTGGTCGCCGGCTTCGACGACAGCCATCTCGACTTTCGGGTGGTCGTCGACATATCCAGGATCTCGGAGCGTCAGCGCGTCACACTGACCACGCTCGTCCTCACCCATAATCGTCTCGGGCGCGCCTATCTTGCCGCCGTGCTGCCTTTCCACTGGGTGATCGTGCGCGCCATGCTGCGGCAGGCACGCGAGGCCTGATCGCGGGGCGCTTGCCTCAGGAAGCCAGCAGGACGGGCACGCCCTTATGCTTGGCCTTCTCCTCCGGCTCGACATGGATGGTCACCCGAGCGCCTTCGATCTCCTGCCGGAGCGCGAGTTCGATGCGATCGCAGATGGCGTGCGACTCCGTCACCGACATCGAGCCCTGAACAACCAGGTGGAAATCGACGAAGACGACACTGCCGACCTGGCGGGTCCTGACATCATGCGCCTCCTGGGCGCCTTCGCTGTGGGTGGCGATGATCTTGGCGATCTGGTCGAGGATCTCGGGGGGCGCGGAGGCATCCATCAGGCTGGATACGGAATCGCGGATCATCACCCAGCCCGACCACAGAATATTGACGGCGACGATCGCAGCCAGGATCGGGTCGAGAATGAGCCAGCCCGTCACGGCGACGAGGGCAACGCCGATCAGGACGCCGCCGGACGACCAGACGTCGGTCATCACATGCCGGCCATCGGCGACGAGGGCGGGCGAGCGCCACGCCCGGCCCCAGCGCAGCAGCGTCACCGCCCAGCCGAGATTGATCGCGGTCGCCACAGCATTCACCGCCAGGCCCAGCACCGGTGTTTCCAACGGCTTGGGGGCGAGAATGCCGTCATAGGCCTTGACCAGGATCAGGATCGCCGCCAGCACGATCAGCACGCCCTCGATCACGGCGGAGAAATATTCGGCCTTGTGGTGACCATAGGGATGGCCGCCATCGGCAGGCTTGGAGGCCACGCGCAGGGCGATGAAAGCTGCGCCAGCCGCAACCACGTTGATGATGCTCTCCAGGGCATCCGAATAGAGCGCCAGCGAGCCCGTCAGCCAATAGGCGCCGAATTTGAGCGCGAGGACGACAAGGCCGACGCCGGCACTGGCAAGGGCGGCTTTCTGGGCGCGGTTCATGATGGTTCCCGGTTCATGCGCACGGCCTTCGCAAAGGCCTCCGCTAAAGGCAGCTCCCTACTCCGATGAGCTGCCGTAAGGCCAGAGCAAATAGTATAGCCTGGGCTATCGCTGCTGCGACCGCTGCCGAACCATCCCGAACGGCAAGGTTTTTCGGCCTGATCAGGGCATCGACTTGCGCGCCAGGACATAGAGCCAGTCGGTCGGCTTGTTGTCATAACCGCCGCCCTTGGCGGCCTCGATCCCGACGCTCTCCCAGGGGCCGGGCCGATAGGTCTGCTCAAGCCAGTCGGCCGAGGGATAATTGTAATAGCGGTCGAACTGATCTCTGCCCTCCGCTTTGCCAGCCTTGAAGCTGGCGTAGAAAACCCCGCCGGGCTTCAAGGCCCGGTGGATCCTGCCAATGATCGCGGACAGGTTCGCACGCGGCACATGGAGCAGGCAGGCATTGGCCCAGACGCCGTCATAGGCTTCACGCGCCTCGATATCCTCGAACAGCAGGACATCGACCAGCCGGCCAAGCCGCACGGCTGCCGCATGCGCAATTTCCGGCGTGCCATCAGTCGGCGTGACGTCGAAGCCGCGCGCCAGCATGTATTCGCTGTCCTGTCCAGCGCCACAGCCAAGTTCCAAGACGGATCCGCCCGGAGCGACATGAGACAGAAACTGATCCAGGCGATGTTTCTGTGCCACTTGTCCCCGCGTGGTGTAGGCACTCGCCTGTTCAGCATAGAAAGCGATCGTCACATCATCTTTGGCAGGCATCTACGTTTCCTGTTTCACTTCCTCGCGCCCGGCGCGATAACGCGAATGCTTCGGCCCTTCTGCCGAATCAGGTCCCTCGCGATATTTCACAATTAATAGACGGAAAATAACATGGCAGGAAACGCGGAAGCCAGCTCTGCTGGGGGCTCCAGCACCCAGACAGCGCCGGGTGGAATCGGCCGCATCGTTCTGGCGAGCCTGGTGGGCACCACGATCGAGTTCTACGATTTCTACATCTACGGAACGGCCGCCGCTCTGGTGATCGGGCAGACCTTCTTTCCGTCGACCGCGCCCGGTTCGCAGGCACTCAACGCCTTCCTTACCTTCGGTATCGCCTTCCTGGCCCGCCCCATCGGCTCCATCCTGTTCGGCCATTTCGGCGATCGCATCGGCCGCAAATCGACGCTGGTGGCGTCCATGCTGGTGATGGGTCTGTCGACCACGCTGATCGGCGCGCTGCCGACCTATGAACAGGCCGGCTTCCTGGCCCCCTTGCTGCTGTGCATCCTGCGTTTCGGCCAGGGCATCGGTCTTGGCGGCGAATGGGGCGGTGCGGCCCTGCTCGCGACCGAGAACGCTCCCCCGGGGCGACGCTCCTGGTTCGGCATGTTCCCCCAGCTCGGGCCCCCGATCGGCTTCTTCATGGCCAATGGCCTGTTCCTGGTCCTGCTGATGTTCCTCGACGAAGCAAGCTTCCTATCCTGGGGCTGGCGCATCCCCTTCCTGATCAGCGCCGCGCTGGTGGCCATCGGCCTCTATCTGCGCGTCTCCATCAGTGAAACGCCTGAATTCCGCGAAGCCATGGCCCGCAACGAGCGCGTCGAGGTGCCCTTGCTCGAAGTACTCAGGGACCATTGGGTTCCGCTGATCCAGGGCTCTCTCGCCATCGTGGTGTGCTACGCCCTGTTCTACATCTCCACCGTCTTTGCCCTGGGCTATGGCGTCAACACGCTGCATATTTCGCGCAGCGACTTTCTCGGCCTGCTCTGCGTCGCCGTCATCTTCATGGCGATTGCCACGCCGATCTCCGCCGCGCTTTCCGACCGCTTCGGCGCACGTCCTGTCCTGTTGATCTCCAGTGCCTTGGCGGCATTGTCGGGCTTGTGCCTGCCCGTCCTGCTCGGCAGCGGCAATAGCTTCGAGGTCCTCGCCTTCCTGTCGCTTTCGCTCGCCCTGATGGGGCTGACCTTTGCGCCGCTCGGAGCCCTGCTTCCCGACCTCTTCCCCACCAAGGTGCGCTACACCGGCGCCTCCAGTGCCTATAATCTCGGCGGCATCCTGGGTGCCTCGCTCGCGCCCTATCTGGCTCAGATCCTGCTGCAGAAGGGCGGCCTGCCCTGGGTCGGCTATTATGTCAGCGTTGCGGCGATCATCAGCTTCCTCGCCGTGTTCAGCATGAAGCGGGGCGGCTGAAAATTTGCGAATAAGCAACCAAATGGTTGCACAAGACGGCGCGATCTGACATATATGCGCAACCAGGAGGTTGCAATTATGTCAGATCGTATTGAAAAGACCATCGAGCTGAACGCGCCCATCGACCGTGTATGGCAGGCCCTGACCAATCACGAGGAATTCGGCACATGGTTCCGGGTCAAGCTGGACGGGCCTTTTGTGCCCGGCCAGATCTCGCGCGGCCATATCACCTATCCCGGCTATGAACATGTCGTCTGGGAAGCCAAGGTCGTCAACATGGATGAGCCCCGCCTGTTCTCGTTCACCTGGCATCCCTATGCCGTCGATCCGGACGTCGACTATTCAAACGAGAAGCCGACGCTGGTGGAATTTCATCTGCGCCCGGAGGGGACGGGAACCCATCTCAGCGTGACTGAATCCGGCTTCGGCGCCATTCCCGCCCACCGCCGTGCCGAAGCCTTCCGCATGAATGACGGCGGCTGGGCCGAACAGATGAAAAACATCAAGGCCCATATCGGCGGCTGATCATGTCGACAGCTGACCTTGCCACCCCATCGAACCCCGCCGCCATCTTCGCGGCATTGGGAGATCCGACCCGTCTGTCGCTGCTCAGAAGATTGAGCAGCGGCCAGACGCAGTCGATCGCGAAGCTGTCGACAGACACCAGCCTGACACGCCAGGCCATCACCAAGCACCTGCATGTGCTCGAAACGGCCGGGCTTGTTTCAAGCCTGCGTATCGGGCGCGAGACCCAGTTCGCCTATCGGCCCGAACCGATCCAGGCGGTGCGAACCTATCTCGACGAAGTTGCCGTCCAGTGGGACGACGCACTCGGGCGCCTCAAGGCGCTGGTGGAAAGGTGACGGTCGCTGGTTGCCCGGCCAATGGCCACTACTCCGCTATCACCAGCCGCGCCGGCCCGCCCTCTTCGCTCTTCACCACGCGGTAGAAGCAGGAATGGCGGCCGGTGTGGCAACAGCCGCCATCACCGCCGACTTCCACGCGCATGATCAGGGCGTCCTGGTCGCAATCGGTACGCAACTCCACCACACGCTGCAACTGACCGGAAGTCTCGCCCTTGCGCCAGAGAGCCTGGCGCGAGCGTGACCAGTACCAGGCCTCGCCAGTCTCCAGGGTGCGGCCCAGAGACTCCGCATTCATATGCGCGACCATCAGCACCTCGCCATGCTCGGCGCCGAGCGTCACCACCGTGATCAGGCCGTCGCGGTCGAACTTCGGCGTGAAGACGAGGCCCTCTTCAAGGGAGGCCTTGTCGCGGGGCGGGGGAAACGAGGTGCTCATGGTTCTACTCTTGGGACGGATGTGGACTAGGCTCGGGTCCTGGAAGATCTTGGGCCCTCGATCCAGGGCCCTAGAAGATGAAGTCCGTATGGATGAACTTCGACTTGTGGCTGCGCGTGATCTCGTCAAGCAATTTCTTGCTGGGCTCGGTCTGCTTGGCGGCGATCATCGAGCGGATCGAGAAGGAACGCAGCGCGTCGGTGACCGACAGCGTCCCCTCGGCCGAATCCTTGCGGCCGGTGAACGGGAAGACATCCGGCCCGCGCTGGCACTGGCAGTTGATGTTGACCCGGCAGACCTGGTTCACCAGCGGATCCACCAGGGTGCCGATGTCATCCGCGCTGGTGGAAAAGATGCTGACCTGCTGGCCATGCTCGGAGGTGATGACATAGTCGAGCGCCGTCTCGATGTCGTCGAAGGGCATCACCGGCACGATCGGCCCGAACTGCTCCTCGCGATAGAGCTTCATGCCTTCGGCGACAGGATAGACCACGGCCGGCCGGAACAACGTTGCCACCTCATCCCCGCCGCCGGCATTGACCACCCTGGCGCCCTTGGCCACGGCGTCCTCGACGCAGGCCATCATGTACTCGGCTTTGGCCCTGTCAGGCAGTGGCGTGATGCTGACGCCCTTGTCCCAGGGCATACCGATCTTGAGCTTGGCAAGCTCCTCGGTGAAGCGTTCCAGGAAACGATCGACGATGGAACGGTGCACGATCAGCATCTTCAGCGCCGTGCAGCGCTGGCCGTTGAAGGACAGCGCACCCGCAAGGCATTCCTTCACTGCCAGTTCCAGGTCGGCATCGGCCAGGACGATCGCGGCATTCTTGGCATCGAGGCCGAGAATTGCGCGCAGCCGGTTGGCCTTGGGATGCAGCTTCTTGAGGTGATCGGCGACCTTGCTGGAGCCGATCAGGGTGAGCGCGTTCACCCTTCCCGATTCCAGCAGATGCGGCACGATTTCCGCGCCCTTTCCGTAGACGAAGTTGACCACGCCGGGCGGGAAAGCACTGCGGAAAGCCTCCAGCAACGGCTCGAACAGCAGGACGCCGAAGCGCGGCGGCTTGAACACCAGCGTGTTGCCCATGATCAGGGCCGGGATCAGCGTGGCAAAGGTCTCGTTCAGGGGGTAATTGTAGGGCCCCATGCACAAGACGACGCCAAGGGGCGTGCGGCGGATCTGGCCGATGGTGCCTTCTACGATCTGGAAACGTGAATTCTCATTATCGAGGTTGCGCACGGCATCGACAGTGGCGCGCATATAGTCGACGGTGCGATCGAATTCCTTCTCGGCGTCTGGCAGTGACTTGGCGATCTCCCACATGATCAGGCGCACGATCTCGCCGCGGCGCGCCACCATCTGGCGGATAAAATCCAGCATGCAGGTAATGCGATCGGCGACCCGCATCGTCGGCCAGGCGCCGCGGCCATTGTCATAAGCGCCGACCGCGGCGGCCAGTGCGGCATCGGCTTCCGGGATGCCGCCGACCGGAATCGAGCCGAGGGTGACCGGCAGCAACCGTCCTTCCCCATCGCGCAGGTGAATGGGCGAGATCACGCTCTGCTTCTCGCCGGTCCATGCCAGCAATTGCCCGTTCACCAGCACGCGATCCTGGTGGATCTCGCCTGGAAGACGGAACTCGGCAGGAATATCCCCGGCCTGCGGGAACAGAGTCTTGAGCTCAGTCGACTGCGGCATCATCGCTTCTCCTTCGAGACATGGCTGCCCATCCCCGGCACGATCCATGCCACACGCGTTCCAGCGTGCAGCACAACTCATAAAGGGAATAAGACGCTCGACCGCAGAACTGCGCCGCCGTGACGAGCAGCCCAGGCAGCCAGTTGTCGCTCAGCGTGCCTTGTAGGCGCGCTGTACCAGGGACAGGAAGTGCATCTGCTGCTGCGGCTCAGACTTGAAGACGCCGGTGAAGCCAGTTGTCACCGTGGAAACGCCCTGCTTCTGGATGCCGCGCATGGCCATGCACATATGCTCGGCTTCCAGCATCACGGCCAGTCCCCGCGGCTTGAGGCGTTCCTCGATGGCCTGGGTGACGTTGGCGGTCAGATGCTCCTGCGTCTGCAGGCGGCGGGCATAAATCTCGACCACGCGTGCGAGCTTGGACAGGCCGACCACTCCGCCGCTGGGATAATAGGCGATATGGGCGTGGCCCATGATCGGCACGATATGGTGTTCGCAATGCGAATAGAAGGGGATGTCCCGTACCAGCACCATGTCATCATAGCCGCCGACTTCCTCGAAGACGGTGTCGAGTTCTTCGCCGGCATCGTGCTCATAGCCCTTGAACATCTCGCGCCAAGCCTTGACCACCCGCTTGGGCGTGTCGATCAGGCCTTCGCGATCCGGATCGTCGCCGGCCCACTGGATCAGCGTCCGCACGGCGGCTTCGGCCTCCTTGCGTGACGGGCGAGGCATAGGGGCGCGGGCGACGTCATCTCGTTCCAGTTTGGCCGCAGGCTTATCCACCAGTGCATCCATCAACAGCTACTCCCACCGCCAAGGCAGATTGCTGACAATCGGCCTTGCGGGTTTAGATCATACCGGTCTGGAGAGCACCCCTCCCCAACCGACCCATTCATGCCTATATAGGTGAGAGCGAAGCGCATACAATCAAGCGTCCACCCATGCTCGACGATGTCTATAATAAACGTATCCTCGAATTGGCAGCCAATATTCCGCGTATCGGCCATCTGCCGCGCGCAGATGCCGCAGCCACCGCCCATTCCAAATTATGCGGTTCCACCGTCTCGGTGGAGCTGGCGGTAGAAGGCGGCAAGGTCACTGATTTCGCCCATATCGTGAAGGCCTGCGCCCTCGGACAGGCCTCCTCCTCCATCATGGCCCGCAACATCATCGGTGCGAGCGGTGATGAATTGCGGCAGGCGCGCGAGACCATGCGCCGCATGCTCAAGGAGAATGGCCCGCCTCCGGAGGGCCGTTTCGCCGAGGCCGCCGTGCTGGAACCGGTGCGTGATTTCAAGGCCCGCCACGCCTCTACCTTGCTCACTTTCGACGCCGTCGTCTCGGCCTTCGACAGTATCGAGGCCAAGAGCAAAGCGGCGGAATAGCGCAGTTTCCCGGGATCGCAGGCGTCCTCGCCTGCTCTTGGAAACGCCGCGTTTGCGTAAAAGAAAGGTGCAGGCGAGAACGCCCGCTGCCACAGGGCTTACCCTGCCCCTTGCGAATTGTGACGGAAAAGCCCCATTCTGCTCTTGAACTTGCCGGTTTTTCCGGAAATGAGCATCGCGTTTAGGTAAGGACGGGGGCGCCCATGTTGAAACTAGTCCTGCGGCGAAACGTCAAGTCGGGGCTGATCGGCGGCAAGAAGTTCGAGGTTCATAGCCGCATCGAGACGGACAAGGATCTCGTCGCCTTGTTCAAGGGTTATCCTGACGAACTCGTACTCGCCTATAAGTCGATCTGGGCCGACCGCAGCCTGTCGCTCAAGCGCAGCGAATTCCTGCGCGGGACCAAGTTTACCGTCACTTCCCTCAACGAACTCATCGAACTGGAGGAAAGGCTGCAATCGGCCTTCGACCAGGTCCGGCGCATGATCGAGATCGTCGAGACCTTCCAGACCGATATCGCC
Source organism: Labrys sp. F242 (assembly GCF_057813875.1). Classification (NCBI taxonomy): domain Bacteria; kingdom Pseudomonadati; phylum Pseudomonadota; class Alphaproteobacteria; order Hyphomicrobiales; family Xanthobacteraceae; genus Labrys; species Labrys sp. F242. The sequence continues at coordinate 2,555,767 of NZ_JBVASG010000001.1, forward strand.
CTCGAACTTTGATTCCGCTTCCGGCTGGAGGCCCTCACCCCTGTCGCATCTCGTCATGACCTGGCCTCGCACTGCTGCACATCTCGTCATCAGGACCTACCAGGTCACGCTGTCGGCTCTGATCGGGCGGCAATGCCGCTATTTCCCGAGCTGCTCGGAATATGCGGACGAGGCGATCGGGCGGCACGGCGTATGGGCGGGCGGCTGGATGGGGGTGTTCCGCATCTGCCGCTGCCATCCCTGGGGCAGCTCGGGCCTCGATCCCGTGCCGGAACGATTGCCCGCCGACACGAGCTGGTATAGACCGTGGCGCTATGGCCGCCGGCGGCCTTTTACCTGCGACGAGGGCCAGTAAGTCCTCTTTATCACCTGAAATCGCTTACCTGCTTGGTTGGCAGGAGTGAGCCCGGAGACACATATGCCTGTTTTGACTTTCCCCGATGGCAATCAGCGTTCCTACGATGCCGGCGTGACCGGCAAGGCCGTTGCCGAGGGCATCTCCAAATCGCTGGCCAAGAAATCCATCGCCATGAAGCTCGACGGGGTACTGACCGACCTCGCCGAGGAGATCGGCGCGGATGCCCGCATCGAGATCGTCACCCGCGAGAGCCCGGAAGCGCTGGAGCTGATCCGCCACGATGCCGCGCATGTCATGGCCGAGGCCGTGCAGTCGCTCTGGCCCGACACCCAGGTCACCATCGGCCCGGTGATCGAGAACGGCTTCTATTACGACTTCTACCGCGCCGAGCCCTTCTCTTCGGAGGATTTCCCGAAGATCGAAGCGAAGATGCGCGAAATCATCGCGCGCAACGCGCCCTTCACCCGCGAAATCTGGAGCCGTGACAAGGCCAAGCAGGTCTTCGCCGACAAGGGCGAGAAGTTCAAGGTCGAGCTGGTTGAGGCCATCCCCGCCGACCAGGATTTGAAGATCTACTACCAGGACAACTGGTTCGATCTCTGCCGCGGCCCGCATATGGTCTCGACCGGCCAGATCGGCACCGCCTTCAAGCTGATGAAGGTGGCCGGCGCCTATTGGCGCGGCGACAGCAACAATCCGATGCTGACCCGCATCTATGCCACCGCCTGGCGCAACCAGGAGGAGCTCGACCTCTATCTCAAGCAGATCGAGGAAGCCGAAAAGCGCGACCATCGCCGCCTGGGCCGAGAGATGGACCTGTTCCATTTCCAGGAGGAAGGCCCTGGAGTGGTATTCTGGCACGGCAAGGGCTGGACAATATTCCAGGAGCTGATCGCCTATATGCGCCGGCGCCTGAAGGCCGACTACAAGGAGGTCAACGCGCCCCAGCTGCTCGACAAGCATTTGTGGGAAATCTCCGGCCATTGGGGCTGGTATCGCGAAAACATGTTCATGGCGAAGTCGGCCGGCGACGAGACCGAGGACGAGCGCGTCTTCGCCATCAAGCCGATGAACTGCCCGGGGCACCTGCTGATCTTCAAGCACGGCCTGAAGTCCTATCGCGACCTGCCCATGCGCCTGGCCGAATTCGGCGCGGTGCACCGCTATGAGCCCTCGGGTGCCCTGCACGGCCTGATGCGCGTGCGCGGCTTCACCCAGGACGATGCCCATATCTTCTGCACCGACGAGCAAATGGCTGCCGAATGCCTGAAGATCAATGATCTCATCCTGTCGACATATGCCGATTTCGGCTTCAGCGAGATTACGATCAAGCTCTCCACCCGGCCGGAGAAGCGCGTCGGTTCGGACGAATTGTGGGACCGAGCCGAAGACGTGATGATGAAGGTGCTCGACACCATCCAGGCGCAGTCGAACCAGATCAAGACCGGCATCAATCCCGGCGAAGGCGCCTTCTACGGGCCGAAATTCGAATACACTCTGAAGGACGCCATCGGCCGCGAATGGCAGTGCGGCACCACGCAGGTCGATTTCAACCTGCCGGAGCGCTTCGGCGCCTTCTTCGTGGATTCGGACGGTGAGAAGAAGACACCGGTGATGATCCACCGCGCCATCTGCGGCTCGATGGAGCGCTTCCTCGGCATCCTGATCGAGAACCATGCCGGGCATTTCCCGCTCTGGCTGGCGCCCGAACAGGTAATGGTGTGCACCATCACCTCGGACGCCGACGACTATGCCCAGGAAGTCGTCGCTGCCTTGCGGGCGGCGGGACTACGCGCGGAAATCGACCTGCGCAACGAGAAGATCAACTACAAGGTGCGCGAGCATTCCCTCGCCAAGACCCCGGTGATCTTCGCCCTCGGCAAGAAGGAAGGGGCTGAACGCACCGTCTCGATCCGCCGTCTCGGCTCGCAGGCCCAGTCGGTCCTGCCGCTCGAGGAAGCGATCACTGAACTGGTCAAGGAAGCGACCCCGCCGGATCTGCGGCGCTAAATCGGAGGGACACTTCCTCCCTTGTGCAATGGGCGTCGGCCTGCGGGCCGGCGCCTCGAAACAGGCCCTGGCGTGAGCAAGCTCTTCTTCACCGCCGATACTCATTTCGGCCACGAATCGATCATCCGCCTGTGCAAGCGCCCCTTCGAAACCGTCGAGGCGATGGATGAGGCCTTGATCGCACGCTGGAACGACAAGGTCGCGCCCAACGACGTGATCTATCACATCGGCGATTTCAGCTTTCGCGCGGGCAAACCAGCCGAGACCTATCTGGAACGCCTCAACGGCCAGATCCATCTCATCCTCGGCAACCACGACGATCCGACCAAGCTGGAATCGACCGGGCGCTTGCGTTCGATAGCCGAGATCAGGGAGTTACGCTGGAAGGGCCAGACTATCGTGATGTGCCATTATCCGATGCGGGAATGGCCGGGAGCCTGGCGCGGAGCCTGGCATCTGTTCGGGCATGTGCATGGCCGCCTCGACAACGAGCCCTTCGGCTACAGCCTCGATGTCGGCGTGGACAGCCATGATTACGCCCCCCTCGCAGCGGAGGAAGTGGCCACGCTGATGGCCGGGCGTCAGCAGATTTTCGGCACCTGACGTCTGAAGGACGGCAGCGGAGGCCGTTCTGCAGTCAGTCCTCTATCCTACTCCGCGGCAACCCTGGCCACGGGTTCGTTCCGCACAGCCAGCCCCGCCAGCACCATATCGAAGATCTTGTCGACATAGGCCGCATCGGGCGGTGTCACGGTGGTATGGAACCGCTGGAAGATCGGAGACATGATCAGATCCAGTACCATATCTGGATCGACATCGTCCCGGATCTGCTTCTTATGCATGGCTGAGATCACGAAAGCCCTGGCAATCTCCTGGCGGCGTTTCATGACGATCTCGCTGAATCGTTCTCGGAACGGACGTTCGAACTGCGCCTCGGCCAGGAGGGCCCTGGAGGCGCCCTCCATCATCGGGTTGCTGAGATATTCAGCCAGACGGCGTACATAGTTGCGGAAATTCACCATGGGTTCGCCGCCTGCAACCATGGGTGGCAGCACTTCGGTGCAGCGGGCAAGATAGGCATCGAGCAGGAGATCGGCCTTGCTGTCATACCAGCGATAGATGGTCTGCTTGCCTACCCCGGCAAGGGCAGCGATGCGTTCGACCGAAATGTCGCGATAGGGAGCGCGTTCAAGCAATTCGGCCGCTGCATGCAAAATCGCCTGATGCGTTTCCATGCAGCGCGGTCTTCCGACGGGTCGTGCCGCCTGCTGCGCAATGGCCACCGACAACTCCTTCAAATGTCAAGAATATAATCTAGACGTAATGTCTCATATATATACGCTTCTGTGCTTGTTTACAATCAACCAGACCTTGTATGGCCACCCTATCTCCCGTGGCGGCGGGCGGAAATCGCCAGAGCAGCAGCTCGAGACTAAGCGCCAGCCGCCGCCCATTGAGGAGGGGTAAGCGACAGCTCACCGCTCACGAAAATTTCAATACGCCCCGTATTATATCTCTTGCATTAGGAGACGAGCCGTCTTATAAACAACCCCATGGAAGGGATGGCAATCATTCTTCTGGATTGCGGCTCCTCTGAGACTGAGTGTTCAAGCGTATCGTCAGTTCAGTAACGATTGTTAGTACGTAAGTGTAGATGAAGGCGTGTTTGCGCTTTTCGATATTGCATAGTTTGATTTCTTTTCGGGCGCCGCACCTCCCCAACAGGTGCGGCGCTTTATTTTTGTCACCTGGCAATCGCCCCGGTGATGACGAACAATATTATCGAGCCGCTGGCGGTAACTATGTACGGCCACCCTTTCGGCCCCCGCCGCATCCCCTGAAAACTCGTCATCGCCTGTCCTGAAAGAAAACGCGCCGGGCCATATTTAGCCGCATAAGGACTTAGGGCGGGATTCGGGGCTTCGGAACATCACAAGGTAGCCCGCAAAGGGCCCACCCATTCCCGGGCAGCAATGCGACCGCCGGCACGACGCGGAGCGCGCCCTTCGAAACTTAATGAATTCGCGCCAATAAATATAATGGTAGGTCCAAATCCAAAAGGGTGCTACAAAAGTCAACAGGGAATATTTTGGCGTTTCGACGCTGCATTTGCATTTTTCTTGTCTAATATTGACGAAGATGTCGATGCAATTTTTGATGATATCATTCCCTCTGCTTAATTGATCCAGCACTCATGCGTTAAGTGATCGATATTCTGGCGACATCAAAACGAAAATCTTGTGGTTGCAGGCATAAATTAGTCCCTCCGCGCAGTCATGGCATGCCGTCGTTTCTCTCAATCCATTTCCCACGGCAGACGTGCGGCAATCACCGGAGAGTTAATATGAACACCCGCTCTTTCGTCGCTGTTACAGCCATCGTCGCGACGATTTTTGGATGTGGTTACGCAGCGAATTCTCTTCGAGACGCTGCAGCAGATGGCCTCAGATTGAAGATGGAGAGAGTTCAATACCCTACGGACACATCGACAATGAGACTTTCCAGCAACAATCTCACAAAAGCAAAAGAATGCGCCGCCCCTCACAGAGAAATTGATAACTCTACTGTAGAATGCAAATAAAAATTACACGTACTTGAATAATATTCAACTAAAATAAAATGTAATTACATATATCTATATAATAAAAATCGGAAAAATTCGATTAACACCATTCTTTTCAAATATGGAGGTCCATATGCAAAGGCATCCGGCCAAATTACGCCACTCAGACACGCCTGAACACCGAGATATCACCGTCGCCTGCAGTCCCTACTACCGCATGCGGGCTGATATACAACGACACCTGAAATCCTCGCGCGCGCTTCCCAATGGACACGTTGAGGGCAATGAAATCAATATCGTAGAAGCGTGGCGAAAAGCAAATAATCTCAGCCAGGAGGAACTTTCGCACAAAGCACATGTATCTATCGAGGAAATTGTCGACATCGAGACCGGGAAATTCAACTCGCCGATGATCACTTACATAAAAATCGCCAAAGTACTTAGAGTTCACATTTCTATGATACTGGGGTCGAGCAGGACTATTATTTCCTAGGAGGAGATGGATGCCACGCACGCCTCCGCGGCGCTCGCCACCGATATGGCCGGATGCATCACGCGACCGAGCAATCACCGACGCGTGGACGGCATATTCTGGCGAACCGAAGGTCCATGCCGGTGTTGCTGGTTGCATCCTGGGGTGTATGAGCGATCCTGAACCGCTGTATCTCGACTTGCTTTGAGCAGCCGAGGGGCCGGATGGACCCATGTCGAGATCGCAGTTACGAGACTCGCGGATCTAAATCTCATTGGAGAGACGCTCGGCATTCGCGACATCCGTATCGCCGTCGAGCCAATGTTACATCAGCCTTCGCGACGATGAAAATCCACTCCGTATGGGTTGCGTGCCAAAGACGGACACCTTGCCGAGCATCCGATACGCTGCGGTGCAGAGCGCTTTTTCAGCTATGCTCGCAACCAATTTCCGCAGTGCCTTGTCCGCCTCATCCGCAAATAGCGGAAGAACCGGCACCAGGGAACAGCAGGCGGGGATCCTCGCCTGCCAATCGAGGCAAGTCGTCGACCCGCGCAACACCTCGGCTCTTTTGCGGCGCCACTAGCTCGACCAGCGACCAGCCAAAATCCCTCAGATCAAGCCGGCGATGCATCATAAGGCTCCTAACCAGTGCCCTGAATCACCACTTGCTTCCCTGCCCTAGCAAGCAGTTTTAGGAGTTTACGGCTCAGACGACACCTTGTAGATTTGTGACATGGCGCTCAAACGGATGGACAACGTAGGAATCGTCGTCGATGACCTCGAAGGGACGATCGATTTTTTTCGCGAGCTCGGCCTCGAGCTCGAAGGGCGGGCCACGATCGAAGGAGAATGGGCGGGACGTGTCACTGGGCTGGGCGATCAGCGCGTCGAGATTGCCATGATGCGCACGCCGGACGGTCACAGCCGGATCGAGCTATCCCGCTTCCTCACGCCGCCTGTCATCGCCGATCACCTCAACGCCCCGGTTAACGCTCTAGGCTACCTCCGCGCCATGTTCACCGTCGACGACATCGACGAGACGCTCGAAAGGCTCCGCAATCGCGGCGCGCAACTCGTAGGTGAGGTCGTTCAGTATAAAGACGCGTATCGGCTCTGCTACATCCGCGGGCCTGGGGGGCTTCTGATCGGACTCGCCCAGGAACTCGGCCCCGCACAATAAGGCGATAATGACGAGGAGTGACGCGGCCCGATCCACCGTCATCGCCGGTGCCCAATAGCTGGCTCTGAAACCCTGGCGACTTTCCAGGCAACTGTCACGAGCGACTGGCCCGTGGCGCTCACCATGAAAGCGATGCCAGAGCGTCAAGCTTTAGAACAAAACCACTCCACCAGCCTGCGACGGCACGGCCCAAACAATTGAAACCCAAGGGAAGTGGGAAGGTGGTGCCGGTTGCGGGACTTGAACTCGCGACCTACCGCTTACAAGGCGGTTGCTCTACCAGCTGAGCTAAACCGGCGTCGGTTTTGGGGTAGCAATTCGAGCCCCTTCGCGCAAGTTTCCTGTGCAATGAAAGTTGGTGTAATATTTGTTACGCTCCCTGTGGCGATGGCGCGTTCCGATTGTTGCGATCCAACAGTAGCCGGTTGGTGGGGAACTCAGAGCCGATGATCAGTGTCTTCGACATCTTCAAAATCGGCATCGGACCCTCGTCCTCGCACACTGTCGGCCCCATGCGCGCCGCCAATCGCTTCGTGCAGTCGCTGCGCAAGCAGGGCCATTTCATCCATACCCACCGCGTCGAAACGGTGCTCTACGGCTCGCTGGCCTGGACCGGGCACGGGCATGCCAGCGATATCGCGGTGATCCTGGGCCTCGCTGGCGAGGAACCGGAAACCGTCGATCCCGAGACCGTCGCCGCGATCGTCGAAGACGCCACCAGCAAGGGCATGCTCGCGCTCGGTGGGCGCCGGGCCATGAGCTTCGAGCGCAACCGCGACATCGTCTTCGACCGCAAGACCCCGCCCAAGGGACACCCCAACACCCTGTCCTTCACGGCTTGGAACGAGGGCGGCACCGCCCTCGCCACGGAATTCTACTATTCCATCGGCGGCGGCTTCGTGCTGGCAGAGGGTGAAGGTGCCACGGCGCGCGAGACGACGGAGGTCCCCTACCCCTTCCGCAGTGGTGCCGACTTGCTGCGCCTGGGCAGCGAACACGACCTGACCATCGGCGGCATCGTCCTCGCCAATGAGATGGCGAACCAACCAGAAGCCACCGTGCGCGAGCGGCTCGCCGGAATCCGCGTCGTGATGGATGCGGCCATCGACCGCGGCATGCGCCAGGAGGGCGAATTGCCAGGCGGATTGCGCGTGAAGCGCCGGGCCAAGGCCCTGCATGACCGCCTGCTCACCGATATCGGCCGCAATGTCCGTGCCCCCCATGAGATGATGGACTGGGTCTCCCTCTTCGCCATCGCCGTGAATGAGGAGAACGCCGCCGGCGGGCGCGTGGTGACGGCGCCTACCAACGGCGCGGCGGGCATCGTGCCGGCAGTGCTGCGCTATTACCGGGATTTCTGTGACTATTCGGAAGCCGGCGCCGACGAGTTCCTGCTCACAGCTGCCGCAATCGGCATGTTGTTCAAGATGAATGCCTCGATCTCCGGTGCCGAGGTCGGCTGCCAGGGTGAAGTCGGAGTTGCCGCCTCGATGGCTGCGGGGGGCCTTGCCGCCGCGCTCGGCGGCAATATCGCCCAGGTCGAGAATGCCGCCGAGATCGGCATGGAGCATCATCTGGGCATGACCTGTGACCCGATCGGCGGCCTGGTACAGATTCCCTGCATCGAACGCAATGCCTTCGGTGCCAACAAAGCGATTGCCGCCGCATCCCTCGCCTTGCGCGGCGACGGCACCCATAAGGTCAGCCTCGATCAGGTGATCACCACCATGCGCATCACCGGCGCGGACATGCAGTCCAAATACAAGGAAACCTCGCAGGGCGGCCTCGCGGTCAATGCGGTGGAGTGTTGACGCTTTTCAGCGCGCTCCCCGGAACTGCCTTCCGCCCAGCAAGGCCGACGACCTTCAATGCAGAGTTCGAAAACCTTGCACTCCTCTCGTGCCTGGTCCAGAACGCTTTGAACGCCATTTCCTCCCCTTGCCTGAACCATGCCTGATCTCGCTGGCCAGATCCTCATTCTCACCGGGCCTCCGGGATCGGGAAAAACCACCACTGCCCGTGCCCTGGCCGCCGAGCCCGGCGCACCCGCGGTGCATCTGCATGCCGACGATTTCTGGCACTTCATCAAGAATGGAGCGATCCCGCCTTATCTCCCGCAGGCGCATCGGCAGAACGAAGTCGTGATCGACGTGCTCGCACGTACCGCGGAAGCCTATACCAGCGGCGGCTATTTCGTGATCGTGGACGGCATCATCGGCCCCTGGTTCCTGCCGCCCTTCAGAACACTCGCCCCACCGCTGCATTATGTGGTGCTGCGCCCGCCGCTCTCGGCCGCCATCGAACGCTGCCGCCTTCGCGGCGGCGACACGCTCAGCGATCCCGAACCGATCACTGCCCTGCACGAGCAGTTCTCCTCGCTGGGGCCGCTCGAGCGCCACGTCATCCCGACCGCGGGGCAATCCCCGTCCGACACGCTCATGGCCGTCCGCCAGGCTGCGGCCAGCGGCTCGTTCCGGCTGGCACACTGACGGGCCCGGTGAAGCTTCGGCAATTTCTTGCGTTTCGGGCCGTCATCACCATGATTTTGACGTGAGAATCGGTCAGTCGAAGGCTTCTACATCTTTGACGAGCCTAAATTCCGGCCGTCAACCTTCGCTACACTCTTGTGGTGCATGGTCTTTTGCTGCAAAACGCAGCGCCTCCCCGCCGTGCGAAGCGGCCAGACGCAACAGGGCAACCGAACACTTCATGGCTTCCGATAATCGGGCTTCGAAAATTCGTATCGCTCTCGACGCGATGGGGGGCGACCACGGCCCCACGGTCGTGATTCCAGCCGCCGAGCTGGCGCTCACCCGCCATCCCGATCTGAGCTTCTCATTCTATGGCGACGAGGCCACCATCGCCCCGTTGCTGACGGCCCATCCGCGCCTTCAAGCCGTTTCCAGCGTCCATCACACCGATGTCGCCATCCGCATGGATGACAAGCCGAGCCATGCCCTGCGCTATGGCCGCAAGAAATCCTCGATGTGGCTGGCCATCGACGCCATCAACAAGGACGAGGCCGACGCCACTGTCTCGGCCGGCAATACCGGCGCGTTGATGGCGATGGCGCGCTTCTGCCTGCGCACGCTCGCCGAAATCGACCGCCCCGCCATCGCCGCTCTGTGGCCGACCTTGCGGGGCGAATCGATCGTCCTCGACGTCGGCGCCTCCATCGGAGCCGACTCCAACGCCCTGATCGACATGGCGGTGATGGGGGCGGCCATGGCCCGTATCGTGCTGGGCGTAGAGCGACCCACGGTTGGCTTGCTCAATGTCGGCGTCGAGGAGGTCAAGGGCCTCGAAATGGTGCGCGAAGCCGGCCGTATCCTGCGCGAGACCAGCCTGCCCGATCTGACCTATCACGGTTTCGTCGAGGGGGACGATCTCGGCAAGGGCACCGTCGACGTGGTGGTGACCGAGGGCTTTGCCGGCAATATCGCTCTCAAGACCGCGGAAGGCACGGCCAAGCAGATCGCCTCCTATCTGCGTTCGGCCATGTCGCGCACCTTGATGGCGCGCATCGGCTATCTCTTTGCCCGCGGCGCCTTTCAGGCCCTGCGCGATAAACTCGACCCCAACCGTGTCAATGGCGGGGTCTTTCTTGGCCTGAACGGCATCGTGATCAAGAGCCACGGCGGCGCCAATGCCGAAGGCTACGCGGCTGCCATCGATCTGGCCTATGATATGGTGAAGCAAGATCTCATGAAGAAAATCACCGAAAGCCTGAGCTTCGACCATCGCGCCGTGATGGTCGCTGCCAGCAATCCGGACGCGGCATAATGGCGACGATTCGTTCCGTCATCCGAGGCATCGGCTCCTACCTGCCCGAAAAGCGCGTTACCAATGAGGAACTGTCGAAGCACGTCGACACCACCGACGAATGGATCGTACAGCGCACCGGCATCCGCGCGCGCCATCAGGCGGCCGAGGGCGAATTCACCTCGCATCTCGCCACCAAAGCCGCCGAGCGCGCTTTGGCCGATGCCGGCCTGAAGGGCTCCGACATCGACCTGATCGTGCTGGCGACATCGACGCCCGACAACACCTTCCCCGCCACGGCCACCACCGTGCAGGCCAATATCGGCATGACCGGCGGCGCTGCCTTCGACGTTCAGGCGGTGTGCACCGGCTTCGTCTACGGTCTTTCCATCGCCGACAATTTCCTGCGCTCCGGCTCGGCCAAGCATGCGCTCGTCATCGGTGCCGAGACCTATTCGCGCATTCTGGACTGGTCGGATCGTACCACCTGCGTGCTGTTTGGCGACGGCGCAGGCGCCGTGGTGGTCGAAGCCACCATGAATGACGGTTCGATCCACGATCAGGGTGTGCTGGCGACCAAGCTGCGCTCGGACGGGCGCCACAAGTCCAAGCTCTACGTCGATGGCGGCGCGTCCACCACCGGCACCGTCGGCAAGCTGCGCATGGACGGCAAGGAGGTCTTCAAGCTCGCCGTCGGCATGGTGCCGCAGATCATCATCGACACCATGGATGATCTCGGCCTGGCCTATGACGCCGTGGACTGGTTCGTGCCGCACCAGGCCAATGCCCGCATCATCCATGCCACCGCCGAGAAGCTCGGCTTGCCGCCGGAGAAGGTCGTGCTCACCGTGGCCGAGCACGCCAACACCTCGTCCGCCTCGATTCCCCTGGCGCTCGATACCGCGGTCAAGGACGGGCGCATCAAGCGGGGCGACCTTGTCCTGCTCGAAGCCATGGGCGGCGGCTTCACCTGGGGCGCAGCCCTGATCCGCTGGTAGTCTGACGAATTTGACGGTTGCCTGAGAGAGGCGGAAGCGAACACCGGTTTCGATTGGTGGTTGACCTTGACCGATTTCGTCAATAGCTTCGCGTTTTCAGTGACATAGAGTCGGGACTTCAGTGCCGGCCCTGCTGGGATGATTTGCGGGGCGGATTCGTGGCGGGACAGGCTTCCCGCAGTTCCGGGTTGCATCGAACGGATAACAGACAGGTGGCCTCTCCATGGCGCCTGTCCAACGTGGGGCATGAAAGCGATGGCGGGAAATACCGTCACAAGAGCAGATCTTTGCGAAGCGGTTTACCAGAAAGTAGGCCTGTCGCGGACCGAGTCATCGGAACTGGTCGAGATGGTCCTGCATGAAATCTCCAGTTGCCTCGAGCGGGGCGAGACGGTGAAGCTGTCATCCTTCGGCTCCTTCGTCGTCCGCTCGAAGGGCGAGCGCATCGGCCGCAATCCAAAGACCGGCAAGGAAGTGCCGATCTCCCCACGCCGCGTCATGGTTTTCAAGCCTTCCAACATTCTCAAAGCCCAGATCAATGGCGAGAATGTCGACGGCATCGTGGACGAATAGGCCCTCTATTGGCATGAGCCAGCCAAACCGGTATTGGACTATTCTGTCCGATACTCTGCGAGCAGCACATTCTGGTTCGCCGGCGAAGGCCGGTTTCATGTTCAGGTACCCCTGAAATCAGCCGGCAATCGTAGCTGCTCTCGCCCGCTGACAGCGGCCATCCCCTTCCCTCTGACGGTTTCACGCTACCACTCGGTGATGTTTTGGGTTGGAAACAAGTGATAAACGCTTGTCTTTCATCACAGAATCGGACGAGTGATAGGGGAAAGGCACGATTCGCCGCTTTCCGCTCGGGAGTCCGGCAGCATGGAAAAAGCACCTGACGCGTTTCGCACGATCAGCGAGGTCGCCGAAGATCTAGACCTGCCCCAGCACGTCCTGCGCTTCTGGGAAACCCGTTTCAGCCAGATCAAGCCGCTGAAGCGCGGCGGGGGGCGTCGCTATTATCGCCCCGATGACATCGATCTGCTCAAGGGCATTCGCTACTATCTCTATGGCGAGGGCTACACCATCAAGGGTGTCCAGCGCATCCTCAAGGAGCGCGGCAATCGGCATGTGATCGAGATCGGCCGGGCCCAGAACGAGGATTATGTGCCGCCCGTCGCCGTGATCCCACGGGCGGACGAGGAAGAGCGTCGCCGCGAGCGGGCCGAATGGCCCGAAGCGGAGGCCGCTGCGCCCGCTGATCCCGCGGGCGATTACGATGAGGCCGACGATCGAGTCGAGCCAGTTTTCGACGACGAGCCCGAAACCTATGAGTCACCACCGGCCCAGGCCTCGCTGCCGCTGTCGTCTCTCGCAGGCCCGCCCATGCGAGCCGAGCCGCGCCCTGCACCGCCCCCGGCCACTCGCGCCGAAAGCGGCAGCGGATTGTCGCTGAGCGACGAACGTCGCCGGCGACTGCAGACGGTGCTGCTGGAACTCGGCGAGTGCAAGCACATACTCGAAGCCGCGCGCGGTTAAAGCGTTTTGCGATTTGGCGGTCACGCCAAGAATCGCAAAGACGCTCAAGCCAATCCATTGGATTGGCTTGGAACCAAAGAGCTAGATCAAACAAGCGTTTCCGTCTAAACGCGCTTTGCTCTAGGAAACCGGAACGGCATGGCGCCCGGGACCATGGACGCCGCAGCCATGTGTTCGTCGATTGCGACGACCGGCCCTTGGAAGCGTTGCGCATGCCGCATAAGAACGAGCGGACGAGACGCCCGCGGTCCCAGCCGCAGCGTCACAACAAAAAGGCTTCGAAGAATTGGCTGACGCATCTACGCCCGCGGTCCGCAGCGCGAACGCTCCCTATGACGCGGTCATCATCGGCGGTGGCCACAACGGCCTGACCTGCGCCTATTACCTCGCACGGGCCGGCCGAAGGGTGAAGGTGCTGGAGCGCCGCTCCGTTGTCGGCGGCGCCGCGGTGACGGAGGAGTTCCATCCGGGCTTTCGCAATTCGGTGGCCTCCTACACGGTGAGCCTGCTCAATCCCAAGGTCATCCGGGACATGGAGCTGGAACGCCACGGCCTCAAGGTGGTCGAGCGCCAGGCCTCCAATTTCTTTCCCTTCCCCGACGGGCGCTACATCCTCTCCGGTGAGGGCCGCACCCAGACCGAGATCGCCAAGTTCAGCGAGAAGGACGCCGCCCGCTTCCCGGCCTATTGCGACGAGATCGACACCATCGCCGACGTGCTGCGCGATCTCATCCTGGAGACGCCGCCCAACGTCTCCGATGACGGCTGGTTCGGCTCGCTGCCGGAATTATTGCGCGCCGGCAAGCTTGGCCACCGCCTGTCCAAGCTCGACATGCACCATCGCCGCGTCCTGCTCGACCTCTTCACCAAATCGGCGAGCGATTATCTCGACGGCTGGTTCGAGAGCCCCGAGGCCAAGGTGCTGTTCGGCTTCGATTCCATCGTCGGGTCCTATGCCGCCCCCTCGACGCCGGGCTCGGCCTATGTGCTGCTGCATCACGTCTTCGGCGAGGTGAACGGCAAGAAGGGCGCCTGGGGCCACGCCATCGGCGGCATGGGCGCCATCACCCAGGCCATGGCCAAGGCTGCCCGCGAGGCCGGCGCCGAGATCGAGACGGACGCCCCGGTCCACCGGCTCATCGTCGAAAAGGGCGTTACGGCCGGTGTCGAGCTGGAAGATGGCCGCGTCATCCGCGCCAAAGCCGTCGCCGCCAATATCGGACCGCGCCTGCTCTTCGACAAGATCGTGCCCGAAGACGCCGTACCGGCCGACTTCCTGCAGCGTATCAGACGCTTCAAATGCGGCTCGGGCGTGCTGCGCATGAACGTGGCGCTCTCCGAGCTGCCTGATTTCACCGCCCTGCCGGGACGCGAACAAGGTGTCCACCACACTGCCGGCATCATCATCGGGCCGAGCCTCGACTACATGGAAGATGCCTTTCTCGAGGCCCGCCGCCATGGCTGGAGCCGGCAGCCCATCGTCGAGATGCTGATCCCCTCCACCCTCGATGATACGCTTGCGCCCCGGGGCCAGCACGTCGCCAGCCTGTTCTGCCAATATGTGGCACCGCAACTGCCGAACGGCGAAAGCTGGGATGCTCATCGCGAGGAAGTCGCCGACCTGATGATCGACACGGTCGAACGCTACGCGCCCGGCTTCAAGCAGAGCGTGCTTGGACGCCAGGTGCTGACGCCGCTCGATCTCGAACGGGTGTTCGGCCTCGTCGGCGGCGACATCTTCCACGGTACATTGTCGCTCGATCAGTTGTTCTCGGCCCGGCCCATGCTTGGCTATGGCGATTACCGCACGCCCGTGAAGGGGCTCTATATCTGCGGCTCCGGCACCCATCCCGGCGGCGGCGTCACGGGCGCCCCAGGCCACAACGCCGCTCGGGAGATGCTCTGCGACCGGGTCTGATTGAGTGGTAGCGGTGGCGGGCAGACGCCCCGCCACCTATCACTGAGCCACGTAACTGCCCACGGTGCTGCGAGCCGTTACCCAGCCCCGATCACAACAACTCCTCGATGGCGATCGGGAAGCTCCTCACGCGCTTGCCGGTCGCATTCCAGACGGCATTCGCCACCGCGCCCGCCGTACCCGTGACGCCGATCTCGCCGACGCCCTTGATGCCGAGCGCATTCACATGCGGGTCGTGCTCCTCGACCAGGATGGCCTCCAGGGACGGCACGTCGGCATTGACGGGCACGTGGTATTCGGCGAGATCCGCATTCATGATCCGCCCCGAACGGTGGTCAACAACCGCATGCTCGTGCAAGGCGAAGGACACGCCCCAGATCATGCCCCCCAGATATTGGCTGCGAACCAGATGCGGATTGACGATCCGGCCCGCGGCAAAGGCGCCGACGAGGCGGCTGACACGTACCTGTCCGAGATCGGGATCGACCTTGACCTCGGCGAAAACTGCGCCGTGGGCATGCATGGCATAATTGGCCTGCGACGCCGGATCGGCGCTGCTGCGCCCCCGAGCCTCGATCTCCGACAGCCCCGCCCGGACGAGGATGTCGCCATAGCTCTCGCTGCGGCTCTCGTCGTCGCGGCGGAAGAGCCGCCCCTCGCGGGCGATCACACCGGCATTGCCGGCCCCGAACAGCGGCGAGCGCTCATCGCCTAAAGCCAGTTCGGCCAGCCTGGCGATTACCGCCGCGCCAGCCTCATGAATCGCAGAGCCGGCCGTGGCCGTATGCGCTGAGCCACCTGCGATGCCCGCATCCGGCAGATCCGAGGTGCCGGCGCGGAATTCCACGCGATCGAGATCGAGCCCCAGGCCATCGGCGGCGATCTGGGCCAGGGCAGTCCAGGCGCCCTGCCCCATGTCATGGGCGCCGGTTTCCATCAGGCCGGAACCGTCTTGCCGGATCACGGCCCGCGCCTCGGCCTGGAACATCAAGGCCGGGAAGATCGCTGTGCCCATGCCCCAGCCGACGAGAAAGCCGGCCTCATCGCGCATCTGGCGGGCAGCAAGCGGCCGACCGGCCCAGCCGAAGCGCTTGGCGCCTTCGGCATAGCATTCGCGCAGGGCCTTGGAGGAGAAGGGCTTGCCAGTGGTTGGCTCGATCTCCGCATAGTTCCTGAGCCGGAACTCGAGCGGATCGATACCGCTTGCCCAGGCCGCCTCGTCCATCGCGCTTTCCAGGGCAATGGAGCCGGAGGCCTCGCCGGGCGCACGCATGAACAGCGGCGTTCCCGTATCCGTCCGCACGGCGTCATAGGTGGTGGCGATGGCTGGACTGGCATAAAGCGCATGCGAGGCACCGGCCGCTGGCTCGAAGAAATCGTCGAAGGTCGACGAGGCCGTCAGGGCGTGATGGACCAGCGCCGTCAGCGCCCCGTCTTTGGCAACGCCGAGTCGCAAGGTCTGGCGGGTCGGGGCACGATGACCCACCGGCCCGTACATCTGATCGCGCCTCAGCACGAGCTTCACCGGCCGGCCGACCAGGCGGGCGGCCATGATCCCCAGGATCTGGGGACCGGAAACGAGCCCCTTGCAGCCGAAGCCGCCACCGAGAAACGGGCTGCGGATGTGGATCTTGTCGGGAGCTATGCCGAAAAGCCCGGCAATGCGGCCCTGCGCCATCGCCATGCCCTGGCTGGGCGTATCGATCGACAGGGTGTCGCCCTGCCAATGCGCGACGATGGCATGCGGCTCGATCGGATTGTGATACTGGGCAGGGGTCTCGTAGACGGCTTCCACTTGGCTGTCCGCCCTGGCAAAGCCGGCCTCGATATCACCATGAACGGCTTGCGACGGATTGCCGACGCCCACGGCCGACGGCACGAAACTGTCGCCGTCGAGCCCAACTCGTGCCGTCTCGGCCTCGTAGCGCGGCGCCAGCAGCGCGGCGCCTTCCGTAGCCGCTTCCAGCGATTGCGCGATCACCACTGCGATCGGCTGGCCAGCATAGCGCACGCGATCGTTCTGCAGGAGATCGAGCCGGAACATGAAGGGATGGTCCTTGGCATCCGGATCCTGCGCCAAGGCGGGCTTGTGGTCTGATGTCATCACCTCCACCACGCCCGGATGGGCCTTGGCGGCTTGGATGTCGAGAAAGGCAACCCGGCCGCGGGCAATCTGCGCCACAGCCGTTACGGCATAGAGCATGCCGGCAGGATGATTGTCGGCCGCATAGCGCGCGGCCCCGGTGACCTTGAGGACGCCATCGCGGCGCGTCAGGGGTTGGCCGATATTGGAACCGTGCCGGACATGAGCCGGAGCACGGTTGAGCTTGAGGTCGGGCGTGACGGGTTCAGGCATCTCGGCGTGCTCCGGGCTGCGTTGAGAAGGGAGAACCTGGCAGAGCAGGAACGCGATCCGGCGTGCCGGCGGCCGCTTCGGCCAAGGCGCGCACGAGCGTGCGGCGCGCCAGTTCGATCTTGAATTCATTGTCGCCCGAGGGCTTCGCTTCGGCGAGAGCCGCCTGTGCCGCGCGTTGGAAGGCGGCTTCGTCCGGCGCCGAGCCGACCAGGATCGCCTCGGCTTCGCTGGAGCGCCACGGCTTTGCCGCGACGCCGCCGAGCGCCAACCGAACCGCTTCGATCACACCGTCCTTGAGGCGCAAGGCTGCCGCCGCCGACACCACGGCAAAGGCATAGGACGTCCGCTCGCGAACCTTGAGATAGCGTGCATGGGCGGCAAAGAGGGCGGCATCGGCGGGCAGCCGCACTGCCACGATCAGATCGCCGGCGTCGAGAGCGGTATCGCGCTCCGGCGCTTCACCCGGCAGGCGATGCAGATCCGCAAGCAAGATCTCGCGAGCCCCTGCCTTGCCCTCGATTTCCACCACCGCGCCAAGAGCCGCCAGCGGCACGCAGAAGTCGGATGGATGCGTGGCAATGCAGGCCTCGCTCCAGCCCAATATCGCGTGCAGGCGATTCTCGCCGCCATGGGCATCACAACCGGAACCCGGCGCGCGCTTGTTGCAGGCGCCGGTAACGTCGAAGAAATAGGCACAGCGCGTGCGCTGCATCAGATTGCCGCCGACCGTAGCCGCATTGCGCAACTGCCCGGATGCGCCCGACAGCAGAGCCTCGGCGACCGCAGGATAGGTTTTTGCGAAAGCCGGATCATGGGCAAGGTCGGCATTGCGCACCAGCGCACCGATCCGCACACCACCGTCGGGAAGCCAGTCGATCCGTCCGAGATCCGGCAGGCGGGTGACGTCGACGAGCCGGTCGGGACGGCTCACGCCGGTCTTCATCAGGTCGAGGAGATTGGTACCGGCGGCAAGAAAGGCAGCGCCAGGCTGGGAGGCCGCCGCAACCGCATCGGCGATCGTCGCCGGCCTCACATAATCAAAGCTCTTCATGCCGATTTCCTCCGTCCGCTCTCGGCGAGGACATGGTGGGCTTCCAGAACGGCCTCGGTGATACCGGCATAGGCGGAACAGCGGCACAGATTGCCGCTCATGCCCTCGCGGATACGCTCGGGATCCTCCCCGGCCTGGCCCTCGCGGATCAGGCCGATCGCGCTCATGATCTGGCCTGGCGTGCAGAAGCCGCATTGAAAACCATCATGGGTGATGAAGGCCGCCTGCATGGGGTGAAGATGGTCGCCCTGTGCTACGCCTTCGATGGTTTCGATCTCCGCACCATCATGGCTGACGGCAAGTGCCAGGCAGGAATTGATACGGCGGCCATCGACCAGAATGGTGCAGGCGCCGCATTGCCCGCGGTCGCAGCCCTTCTTGGTGCCGGTGAGATCGAGGCGCTCCCGCAGGAGGTCGAGAAGCGTCACCCTGGGATCGTCGAGTTCGACGTGACGTTGCTCACCGTTCACGGTGAGGCTAATGGAGAAAGTCATACACTGCTCCAATCGACTGATTTCTGGCTGTCGAGGCTGCCAAGAGCAAAGCGCTTTTGGGTGTGGCCGATTCCTCGGATCGAAAAGCGCTTGTCTCTTCAGAGTCTCCGGAGGAGCGCGATCCGGATGGATCGAACTCCGGGCTTCAAGCCGCGAGACACAATCTGGGCGGCCGGATGCAAACGGGGTGCCCAACGGGATCGGGCATCGATTTGATTGGAAAGCATCTGTCTGATTTGATGCTCATGCTGTATTTATACGGAGGGATCCTCCGTTTTGCAAGAGGCAGGCTGACTGAATTCAGATGGTGGAGCGAACCGAGAAAACAAGCCGCAGACCGCGCGCCGATGCGATCCGCAATCGAGAGCGGCTGCTGGCGGCCGCCAAGACCGTCTTCAGCTTGGGGGGATCCGGGGCGAGCCTGGAAGCGGTCGCGAGGCAGGCGGAAGTCGGCATCGGCACGCTCTACCGCCATTTTCCTACCCGCGAATCACTGTTCGAGGCGGTTTACCGGCAAGAGGTGGACCATCTGAGCGAATTGGCGGAGCAGCTGAAGGACGAGATGGAGCCGGTCGATGCCGTCCGCCGCTGGCTGCATGCCAATGTCCAGCTGGTCGCCACCAAGAAAGGCATGCTGACGGCCTTGGCGCTCGCCGCCTATGCACCATCCGAACTCTATGCCTATTCCTTCGATCGCCTGACCAAGGCGCTCGGCGCCCTCCTGGACCGCGCCATTGCCGCAGGCCAGATGCGGACGGACGTCGCGCCGGAAGACCTGCTGCGGGCCCTGGTGGGCATGTGCTACATGCGCGACCATCCCGGTTGGCTGGAAGCGGTACAGCGGCTCGTCGACGTCTTCGTCGACGGCCTGTGCGTTGGAGCTGCAAAGGCAGGGTGAGTATCCGATCGGGGAGCCTTCTGCCGATCAGCTTGCCTTCCGGATCCGCACCGGCACGGATTTGTAGGAGGGCGTACCGCTTTCCTCATCCTTGTAGTCGAGAGGCACCAGCCCATTGGCTTCGGGATAATAGGCCGCGACCGAGCCACGGGCGATATCATAGGCAATGGCCGTGAGGCTGAGGCGCCGAGGTTCGCCCGACGGCAGCGCTGTCTCGACCTCGACGAGATCGCCATGCTCCAGGCCCAATCGGGATAGATCATCCGCGTTCACGAACAACACGTCGCGCCGGCCGAACACACCGCGATAGCGGTCGTTCAAGCCATAGATCGTGGTGTTGTACTGGTCATGGCTGCGTATGGTCGCCAGCTTGAGGATGCTGGTATCGGCGCTGGCTGGGTCCTCTTCCAACCCCTTGAAGGGCAGGAACTCGGCCTTGCCCGACGGGGTCGGCCAGATGCGCTCAGTCGGCGGTAGGGGCAGGCGGAAGCCGCCGGGGATGCGAATGCGCTGGTTGTAGTCCTTGAAATCCGGCAGGACATTCTCGATGGCGTCACGGATGAGATCGTAATCGGCGACCATCTCGGCCCAATAGACCTTGCTGTTGGGCAGCGTCGCCATGGCCATACCGGCGACGATGGCCGTCTCGGAGCGAAGATGCTCCGATGCCGGCGGCAATCTGCCACGCGAGGCATGCACCATCGACATCGAATCCTCCACCGTGACGGCCTGGGGTCCGCTCGCCTGCATGTCGCGCTCGGTCCGTCCCAGCACCGGCAGGATGATCGACTGCTTGCCGACGAGCAGTTGCGAGCGGTTCAGCTTGGTGTCGAGATGCACGGCAAGGTCGAGCTTGCGCATGGCGGCGTGACAGCGTTCAGGGTCCGGCATGGCGACGGCAAAATTGCCGCCCAGACAGATCAGGACTTTCGAGCTGCCGGCGTCGATCGCTTCCATGGTGGCCACCGCATCATGGCCGTGATGCGTCGGCGGCTTGAAGCCAAAGGTACGTTCGATGCCCTCGAACAACGGTGTGTTGGGTCTTTCGGTAATGCCGACCGTGCGGTTGCCCTGCACGTTGGAATGGCCGCGCAAGGGGCAGATGCCGGCTCCCGGCTTGCCGAAATTGCCTTTCAGCAGGAGGAGGTTCGCGATCTGCTGGACGTTGGCGGTTCCCCGATTGTGCTGCGTGATGCCCATGCCATAGGCGACAATGGTAGCATTGGAACGGGCATAGGCCTCGGCAACGTCACCGAGCTGGGCTTTGCCGAAACCGCTGATGGCCTCGATGGCGTCCCAGGACGTCGCCTTCAGATCGGCGGAGAACTCGGCAAAGCCGCGGGTGTGGGCGGCGATAAAGTCGTGGTCGAGCACCTGGTTACCCGAGGCCTCGTCCATCTCGACCAAGGCCTTCATGACCCCCTTGAGGGCTGCGGCGTCCGCGCCGACCTTGACCTGATAGTAGGAAGAGGCGATCCGCGTGGAACCGAAGGTTCCCATCTCGATGGCATTCTGGGGGTCGGCGAAACGCTCTAGCGCCCGTTCCTTCAGCGGGTTGAACACGACGATCGGCACGCCACGCCGCGAACATTCATGCAACGTTCCCATCATGCGCGGATGGTTGGTACCCGGATTGTGCCCGAGCGAGAGGATCAGCTCGCAATGGTCGAAATCCTCCAGCGAGACCGTGCCCTTGCCGATGCCGATCGATTGCGGCAGGCCGACGCTGGTGGCCTCGTGGCACATGTTGGAACAATCGGGGAAATTGTTGCTGCCGAATTCGCGGGCGAAGAGCTGAAACAGGAAAGCGGCCTCGTTGGAGGCGCGGCCGGAGGTATAGAATTCCGCCATGTTCGGATCGGGCAGAGCGTGCAATGCAGCGGCGATACGCGCGAAAGCATCGTCCCACTCGATCGGCTGATAGGTGTCCGTCTCCGAATCATAGGCCATCGGGTGGGTAAGGCGGCCCTCGTTCTCGAGGTGATAGTCGCTCCAGCCCAGGAGTTCAGTCACCGTGTGATCGGCGAAGAATTCAGGCGTAACGCGCTTGCTCGTCGCCTCCCAGGTCACGGCCTTGGCGCCGTTCTCGCAAAACTGGAAAGTCGAGCTGTGCTCCTTGTCCGGCCAGGCACAGCCGGGACAGTCGAAACCCTCCGGCTGGTTCATCCGCAAGAAGGTCAGCGGCGCTTCGAGCACTTCCATCTGCGTGCGCACGGCCGCTGCCGTAGCCTTGAGTGCGCCCCAGCCGCCGGCGGGGCTGTCATACGGCCTGATGCCAGGAACGTCGCGCTTGCGGGCCATATGTCCCTCCGCTCCTATGTATCCCATTTGGATCGTCGCGGGTCGCGGCCAGCCAGGCAGCCCTCGCATATCGAGGAGCCTCCCGGATTGTCTCGGCTCAACCCCGATCCAGCTTGCGCGTTCTCCTCATCGTGTCAACCAACATAAAAAGGCGTTCGCCGACGGCCCATTGGGGGCACTGAGAAGGCAGGCGAAGACGCCTGCGTTCCCGGACGATTTCAGCCCCTCAGATCTGGGGTGCGTAATCGACAGCCTGCATGGCGCGGTCTTCGATAGCGCCCACCATCTTGCCGTCACGCGCCGCGGTTTCATCCTTGATACGCTGCCACTCCTGATCGGCCATGAAGCGGTCCCAGCTCGCTTTCATGGTCGCAGCATCCGGCCAACGCAGCAGGTAGACAAATTCCGTCCGCTCTGGCGTGGCTGTCTCCCACAGCGAGACGAAGTCAAAGCCATAGGTCTTCATGATGCGGATGGCATGGTCGCGAAAGCGGGCATGAAAAGCCGCCTTGTTGTGCTCGAATATCTCGTAGATGCGCAATTGATAGATCATCGAATTCTTGCTCCTTCGGGCATCACTGGAGCCGGTCTGGAGGGCAAAGGCCGTCGCTACGGCAGCCGTCGCAAATTTCAGGACATCACGTCGGTCCGTGGTCTGAAGATTCATGGCAACCGCTCCAACTCAACTCGGAAGCGATTTTGGTCACTCGGCGATCAATGTAAAATATATTATAGATGAGCGATTGATACCTCTTGAGTATCAAGCTTTGCCACCTGCCTGACAACTTCAACGAAGCTATCGCGGATCGGCGAGGCAATATCGGCCCGCCAACCGAGAATCATGTCCATATAGCTCAATTCATCCGGTGCGGCAGTGATGATCGGACAAAAAACCACCCCCTTGCGGTTCTCCTGACAGGCCGAGGCCGGCACCAGCGCGACCCCGAGGCCGCCTGCAACCAGGCCGACGACGGTCTGCATTTCGCAGGCTTCCTGGGTAATGCGCGGCTCGAATCCCTCGTGGCGACATAAGGCGATCAGTTGGTCGTGAAAGCTCACCCCCTCGTTGCGAGGGGTCATGATGAAGCCTTCCCCGGCCAATTGCTCCAGCCTTATCGCCGCACCAGTCGCAAGGGGATGATCGTCGGGCAAGGCAGCCAGGACCGGCTCGCGCTCGATTCGCTCAAAATGGATATCGTCGGCAGGAACCCCCGGCCAGCGCATGAAGCCGATATCGGCTTGCTTGCCTCGCAAGGTCTCGATCTGCTTGGCCGTTGTCGCCTCGCGCAGAATGAGTTCCACATCCGGGAAACGGGAGCGGAACGTCCGCAGTGCCAACGGAACCAGGTCACGACGGGCCGTGCCGACAAAGGTGATGGCAAGCCGGCCGGTCAGCCCCGCCTCGATCCGGCGTGCCCGCAAAGCCCCCTGCTCCAGGTTTGCCAGGCACGCTTTCGCCGTCTCCAGGAACGCGACCCCCGCCTCGGTCAAGGCGACATGCCGATTGCTGCGTGTGAACAGACGTGCGCCGACCTTCTCCTCCAGCTTGCGCACGGCCTGGCTGAGCGGCGGCTGGGCCATATGCAGGCGTTCGGCGGCGCGATGGAAATGCAGTTCCTCGGCGAGGACGACGAACTGGTGCAGGAGACGCGTCTCGATCATCGGTCAGAACCATTCTGGCCGCGGCTTCGGCCATTTCAAAACGAATGAGGGAGGGCAATGCCCTCCCCCACACGACCATAATCTATCGCAAAAACTCAGTGATGGGCCAGGATGGCGAGCAGGAGCAGCGCGACGATGTTGGTGATCTTGATCGCCGGATTGACGGCGGGACCAGCCGTATCCTTGTAGGGATCCCCGACCGTATCGCCGGTCACCGAGGCCTTGTGGGCTTCGGAGCCCTTGAGGTGCTTGGTGCCGTTGGCGTCGATGAAGCCATCCTCGAAGGACTTCTTGGCATTGTCCCAGGCACCGCCGCCCGCCGTCATCGAGATCGCGACGAACAGGCCGGTGACGATCACGCCGAGCAGCATGGCGCCCACGGCAGCGAAGGCGTCGGACTTCGAGCCGGTGATCCACAGAACCAGGAAATAGATCACGATCGGGGAGAGCACCGGCAGCAACGAGGGGACCAGCATCTCCTTGATGGCAGCGCGGGTCAGAAGATCAACCGCCTTGCCGTAATCCGGCTTGTCGGTACCCTGCATGATACCAGGCTTCTCGCGGAACTGACGCCGAACCTCCTCGACGATGGCCGAGGCTGCCTTGCCCACGGCAGTCATGGCGATACCACCGAACAGATAAGGGATCAGGCCGCCGAGCAGCAGGCCGACCACCACATAGGGATTGGCCAGCGAGAAGTTCGGCTGCACCCCGGCAAAATAGGGATACTGTGTCGAGTTCGCGGCGAAGTAGGTCAAGTCCGAGGTATAGGCGGCGAACAGCACCAGGGCGCCGAGGCCGGCCGAACCGATGGCATAGCCCTTGGTCACGGCCTTGGTGGTATTGCCGACGGCGTCGAGTGCATCCGTCGACTTGCGGACTTCCTTGGGCAGGCCGGCCATTTCGGCTATGCCGCCGGCATTGTCGGTAACGGGGCCGAAGGCGTCGAGTGCCACCACCATGCCGGCGAGGCCGATCATCGTCGTCACCGCGATGGCGGTGCCAAACAGGCCGGCCAGCGAGTAGGTCGCGATGATGCCCGCGACGATCACGATGGTCGGCAGCGCCGTCGCCTCGAGCGAGACGGCAAGGCCCTGGATGACGTTGGTGCCGTGCCCCGTGACAGAGGCCTGCGAGATCTGGCGCACCGGCCGATAGCCGATGCCCGTGTAATATTCAGTGATCCAGACGATCAGGCCGGTTACCAGCAGGCCGACGATGCCGCAGGCGAACAGAGCGGTGCCGGTGACGTCATGCCCAGCGATGGTGCCGATCGATCCCCAGCCGATGAGGAAATGCGTGGCAACGGCCAGGCCCCCGACCGACAGTACCGCCGAAGCGATGAAGCCCTTGTAGAGTGCGCCCATGATCGACTGGTTGGCACCGAGCTTGACGAAGAAGGTGCCGATGATCGAGGTGACGATGCAGGCCGCGCCGATGCCGAGCGGATAGAGCAGTACATTGGAGAGCACCGGTGTGCCGGCGAACAGGATCGCCGCCAGCACCATGGTGGCGACCACGGTGACCGCATAGGTTTCGAACAGGTCGGCGGCCATGCCGGCACAATCGCCGACATTGTCGCCGACATTGTCGGCGATGGTGGCAGGGTTACGCGGATCATCCTCGGGAATGCCGGCCTCGACCTTGCCGACGAGATCGCCGCCGACATCGGCGCCCTTGGTGAAGATACCACCGCCCAGACGGGCGAAGATCGAGATCAGCGAGGCGCCGAAGCCGAGAGACACCAGCGAATCGATGATCTCGCGCGCCTGCTTGGGATCAGCGAAGGAGAGCTGCATCGGCCCGGTCAGCACATAGTAGTAGACAGAGACACCCAGCAAGGCGAGACCGGCTACCAGCATGCCGGTGACCGCGCCGGCCTTGAAGGCGACTTCGAGCCCCTGCCCCAGCGAGTTCATCGCGGCTTGTGCCGTGCGGACATTGGCCCTCACCGACATGTTCATGCCGATGAAGCCTGCAAGCCCCGAGAGCACCGCGCCGATCAGGAAGCCGATGGCACTCGGGATCGAAAGGAAATAGGCAACCAGGGCAAAGATGATGATACCGACACCGGAAATGGTGATGTATTGGCGCCTGAGGTAAGCCTGCGCGCCTTCGCGCACGTAACCGGCGATTTCCTGCATCCGGGCATTGCCGGCAGGCTGCGCCATCACCGACTGGAATGCCCAGACTCCGTAAACGAGGGAAAGCGCCCCGCACGCAATAATGACCCACAGAGAAAGCATGGACTATATTTTCCTTGTTCTTTACTCTCACAAGCCGCTGAACAAATCGCACGAACGAACCACGCCTGCCCTTCGTATCGAAGGCCAGGATATTGCAGGTGCGGCGAATCCTCCCACCGGAGCCGTTTGATTGTCCGGATTGCCGCGATGCTGCCAAAATCACACGGGCAGCGCAACCGACGCAGTGCGTTGGCGGCAAGTTCTTTCAAAGATCCCAGGTTTCTTTCGAAGAACCTCCTGGTGCGTCACCCGCCGGAAAACTGTCACGCCCCTGTCATCGGCTCTTGCCAAGGAAGTCCACGCTGACGCGTCTTGCGATTTGGCTCCCTCGCCGAAATCGCGAAGACGCATTGAAACAACAAAGACCGAGAATAAAGGCGCGTTTTCTCTTGGCGCGCCGGCGTTCTGGCCACCGAGCGAGATTTTCATGCGCCTTCTCCGGACCGTCCTCCTCACCACCCTCTCGGTTCTGCCGACGCTGGCCGTGGCCGAGCCACTCGTCGTCAAGGAACCTTTCGTTTCCTCCGCCCCGGGCGAGGAGAAGATCGATTTCGCCGGCGGCAGCTTCGTCAATCACGGTCTGGTCGGCGTCGGCCGGCTGAGCGCCGACCTCAAGGACGAAAAGGGCGATACGCTCGGTTCCTTCTCCTCCATGACGATCGATCCCAAGAGCTGGAGCAAGACCGCCAACGGCTATAAGGGCCAGCTTCGGTCCCTGCCGGACCGTGGCTACAACAATCCCGACAAGGGCCTGTTCTTCGATTATCAGGGCCGTGTCCTCGCCTTTGATTTAGCCTTCACGCCCTATTCCGGCCCCACTCTGCCCACTGCGGCGACCTCGCAGGAGCAGATCGAACTCAAGCCACTCGACGACAAGGGCGTCTTCCTCACCGGCCTCGACGGCAAGCCGACGACAGGCGCCGATCCCGCCGACAACACCGTCGAGATGAATGGCTATACCCTGCCCGTGCCGCCGGCCGGAGCGCTTGGCGCCGGCTCCCTGTCCTTCGACGCCGAGTCGATCGCCTACCGCTCCGACGGCAGCTTCTATGTCGGGGACGAATATGCAGCGGCTGTCTATCTGTTCGGTGCCGACGGCAGGCTGAAGGGCCTCATCCCGCCCGGGCCGGCACTCACTCCCACCAAGAAGGGCAAGATCAACTTCACCTCGATGGACGCGCCCGATACCGGCCGGCGCAACAATCAGGGCCTGGAAGCAATCTCGCTGACACCGGACGGCAAGACACTCTATGCCGTGCTACAGAGCGGCACGCTGCAGGACAGCTCCGCCAGCAAGAACCAGGCGAACCGCGCCACCACGCGCATCTATGTCTACGACGTGGCCTCCGACCCGCTACCCAAGACCCCCAAGGCCGTCTATGCGATCGAGCTTCCGGTCTATTCCAAGAAGGGCGACGGCAAGATCGACAGCACCGCGGCCCAGA
Organism: Labrys sp. F242; assembly: GCF_057813875.1. NCBI lineage: Bacteria > Pseudomonadati > Pseudomonadota > Alphaproteobacteria > Hyphomicrobiales > Xanthobacteraceae > Labrys > Labrys sp. F242. The sequence continues at coordinate 2,583,020 of NZ_JBVASG010000001.1, forward strand.
GCGAGATGGTAGCGCTCGACGATCATCGCTTCCTGCTACTGGCGCGTGATGGCGCCGGCCATGGCTGCGACTGCAAAAACCCCGAAATGTTCAAGGCCATCCTGGTGGTCGACACCAGCGGCGCCAGCAACCTCGCGGGCACGGACTATGAAACCGGCACCAAGCCGATCGCGCCCGCCAAGGATGAGCGCAACGCCCTGGACACTGCCATCACCCCTGCCCGCTCGCAGGTACTGGTCAACCTCTTGAACGCCACCCAGCTCGGCAAGTTCGGCCTCAACATCGACAACACCAAATCCAATGATCTCACGCTGTCGGAGAAGTGGGAAGCCATGACGCTGGTGCCGGCCCTCGATCCGGCCGCTCCGAACGACGCTTTCCTGTTCGTCGGCAACGACAACGACTTTCTCACCCGCAAGGGGGTGATGAAGGGCCAGAGCTATGATGCCGGTCTCACCAACGACACCCTGGTGCTGGCCTATCGTCTGACCCTGCCTGAAGATCTCGCCAAGGCTCTGACGGCAAAGTGAGAATGAAAATAGGGTCCATCCCTCTCTCGAATCGCGAGAGGGAGCCCGGCCTAACTTATCTCTCCGGCGGCTTCAGAAGTGGCTGAAGCTGCCCCGGGCAAAGTGAAGTTCCTCACCCTCGTCGTCGAGCCATCTCGGGGCGCGGTGGCCTGATGTCACCGTACCGATCGGCGTGACCGGCACGCCGGACTCCTGTGCTGCCGCCTCGAAGGCGACGCGCTGTTCGAAAGGCACTGCACAGAGGATCTCGTAATCGTCGCCCCCCGTGAGGGCCGTTTCCAGCAGGCCCGAGTCGAGCTTGCATGCCGCCTGAGCGGCCGGTGAAAGCGGCACGGCACCGAGTTCGAGATCGGCTGACGCCCCGGAAGCCCGCAGCAGCTTGGCGAGATCGCCGACGAGGCCATCCGAAATATCCATCGAGGCCGATGCATGAGAGAGCACCGCCGGCGCCAACGCCGTGCGCGGCTGTGGCAGGAGGTAGCGCCTGGCCAAATAATCGCGCTCCAGCTCCGACAACCCCGCCAAGGCTTGGGCTCCGCGGCGCGCCAGCAGGCCCAGAGCCCCATCGCCGATGGAGCCGCTGACATACAGGGTGTCGCCCGGTCGTGCACCGTCCCGGCGGGGAATGTGATCGGAGGGCACCAGGCCAAAGGCGTTGACGGCGATCGTCAACGGCCCCGTGGTCTTGACGGTGTCGCCTCCCAGCAGAGCGAAGGAGAATTCCAGGCCATCCACCGCCAGTCCCTCCGCAAAACGAACCAGCCAGTCCTCGCGCCAGCCGGGCGGCAAAGCCAGGCAGAGCGTATAGGCATAGGGCTGCGCTCCCTTGGCGGCTAGGTCGGAGAGATTCACGCGCAAGGCCTTGCGCGCGATGAGATCGGGATCGTCATCGGCAAGAAAATGAATGTCGGCGACCAGCGCATCGGTGGTGACAACCAGATGCGCCCCCGCCGGTACGCTCAGCGTCGCCGCGTCATCGGTCAGTCCGCGTGCGCCGGGATGGGTCGCGAGCGGGGCGAAGAAACGGCTGATCAACTGGTCTTCGGTGAGCCGCGTCATGCGAGCACCCCCAAGCGGATTCCTCTTGATCGTGCCCGTGGCTCGATCAAGAGGAATCCGCAAGATATCAAACATTTGCAGAGTTTCCCGGCGAGGCCCGTCCGTGGGCCCCGCCGGGAAACTCTGCTTCGCGTTTTGCGATTTGACGGAGTCCGCTAGAATCGCAAAGACATTTCAGCCAATCCGTTGGATTGGCTTGGAAACCTGGCACTAGAGCAAATAAGCGTCCAGTCATGAACGCGTTTTGCTCTGGATCAGGAAGCCTGGAGATGGTCGTTGCGTTCGGCCCTGGCGATCTTGTCGAGCACGGCATTGACCATGCCGGCCTCCTCGCGGTCGAGGAAGGCATGCGCGACACTGACATATTCGGAGATCGTCACCTTCGGCGGAATGTCCTTGCGGTGCAGCAGTTCATAGACGCCGGCGCGCAGGATGGCGCGCAGAATGGCATCCACCCGCTTGAGCGGCCAGCCATCGGCGAGGGCCTGGTCGACCTTGGGATCGATATCGCGCTGTTCACGCACGACACCGCCGACGATGTCGCGAAAGAAGCTCTCCTCGGCAGGCGAATATTCAACGCCGTCGATTTCCTGGCCGATCCAATGGTTTTCGAACTCTGCCAGCACCTCGACGACACTACTGCCGCGGATGTCCATCTGGTAGAGCGCCTGCACGCTGGCAAGGCGCGCAGCGGAGCGTTTCTGGGCCCGGCTCATGCCTCCACCCCATGCAGGCGGCGTTTCAGGGCAACCATGTGCAAGGCCGCATCGGCCGCGCCGCCGCCCTTGTTCATTTCAGCAATACTGGCGCGGACCCGGGCCTGCTCATCATTCTCGACAGTGAGGATGCCGTTTCCGAGCGGCAGGGCACGTTGCACCGAGATGTCCATCAAGGCGCGCGAGCTTTCGCCGGCCACGATGTCATAATGGGTGGTCTCGCCGCGCACCACGCAGCCGAGGGCCACCGCGCCGTCATAGGCCCGGCCGCGCTGCACGGCGGCATCGAGAGCCATCACGATGGCTGAGGGAATTTCCAGGGCGCCCGGCACGGTGAGCACGTCGAAGCTGCCGCCGGCCGCCTTGATGGCGCCGGTTGCGCCGGTGAGCAGGCCGTCGGCGATTTCTTCGTAGTACCGGGCCTCGACGATCAGGATATGCGGTGGCAGCGGGCCACCAAGGCCGGAGTCGGTGTTCTCGAAGGAAGGAGCGGAAGAACTGGATACACGCCTGGGACCGGCCATGGGAAATCTCGTCTCGGAGGAAAAGGCAGGCCTAGGGAAGACTGCCCGAAAACAACTGGATTGACGGCGTTCCTAGAGCGTTTTGCGATGAGACGGAAGCGTCTCGAATCGCAAAGGCGTGTCGGAACGAAAAACTAGAGTAAACAAGCGTTCAGTCATGAACGCGCTTTGCTCTAGAGCATCATGCCGAAAAGGGGAAGCCGGTTTTGAGCAGGAGGGATGTGACCGCAAAGCATGGCGGCGCGGAGCCTGTCTCAGCCTTCCGCGCGATCGCTCCAGCGCTCCGTGCCGACATCCGCCAGCCGCGCGGCATAGCGCGCCATGGTATCGATCTCGATATTGATCTCGTCCCCCGCCCGCACCTGCCCCCAGGTGGTAACGCACAGCGTATGGGGGATCATCATCACGCCGAAATCCTGCCCGTCTACCCTGTTGACGGTCAAGGAGGTACCGTCGAGCGCCAGCGACCCCTTCTGGGCGATGAAGCGCGCCAGATCGCCAGGGGCGCGGAAAGTGAATTGCGAGGTGCCGTCCTGGTCCTTGCGATCCAGCACGGTGGCGACCCCGTCCACATGCCCGGAAACGATATGCCCGCCGAGTTCGTCCCCGATCCGGAGCGCCCGCTCGAGATTGAGCTTGTGGCCCACGCGCCAGGAGGCCAGCGTGGTGCGCCCGATCGTTTCGGAAGAAGCATCGACGGTGAAGAGCGTATCGCCGCCCGGCCGCAGCGCCAGGCTGGTCAAAGTGAAACAGATGCCGGCCACCGCCATGGAGGCCCCTACCGTCATGGTGTCAGAAGGATAGGAGCAGGCGAACGTGATGCGCTTGGCGGAACCGTGATCCTCCAGCGCGACGATCTCGCCTATGTCGGTGATGATGCCGGTGAACATGGTGGGCCTTCAGTTTCTGCGTTGAATGGTCATCGTATCATGTCCGACCATGCGTGCGGCGAGATTGGGCAATTGCCCGTCGATTTTCGCCTGAAGCTGTGGTGTCAGAGCTACTACCCCCTCGCCGATCGGTTCGGGCGAGGTGAACTGCACGAATTCCTCGACGAGATCGGCCTCGACCAGTCCGGCCGCCAGCCGGGGCCCGGCCTCCACCAGGAGGCGCGTGACGCCGCGTGTGCCGAGCAGGCGCAAGGCCTCGCCGAGATCGAGGGATGCCCCCTCGCCGGGCGGCAAGGCCGAGCAGCCGATCCGCATCACCTCAACGCCCGTCTCGACCAGGGTCCGTTCCGGTGCAACCGGTGCATCGGCACGGGCCAGCACCCATACGGGTACCTGGCGCGCCGTCTGCACCAGTCGCGAGGCGAGCGGGAGCCGGAGCTTTGAATCGAAGACGATCCTTACCGGCGACTGGGCGGCCATGCCGGGCAATCTCACGGTGAGCATCGGATCATCGGCCAGCACGGTGCCGATGCCGACGGCGATGGCATCGCTCTGGGCCCGCATCATGTGGACATGGGCGCTCGCCTCCTCACCGGTGATGCGCACCGGCCGTCCACCGGGACCGGCCAGCTTGCCATCCGCGGATACGGCGATCTTCACGGTGACCCCGGGCCGGCCGAAGGTCACGCGCGTGATGTGCCCGACATGGGCCTGAAAGGCTTCCTCGGCCAGCACCCCCTCACGGACTTCGAGCCCATAGCGCCGGAGCATGTCGAAGCCACGCCCTCCCACGCGCGGGTCCGGATCGCGCAAAGCGCCGACGACACGCGCAATACCGCCTCGCGCCAAGGCATCGGCGCAGGGGCCGGTGCGTCCGTAATGCGAACAGGGCTCGAGGGTGACATAGGCCGTGGCCCCCTTGGCCAAAGGCCCCGCCTCGGCCAGCGCCTGGGTCTCCGCATGCGGCCGTCCGCCCGGCTGGGTCCAGCCCCGGCCGACGATGACATCGGTGTCACCGACCCGCCTGACGATCACGCAGCCGACGGCTGGGTTGGGCCAGGTATTGCCGAGACCCCGCCGCCCCAGCGCCAGCGCCGCCCGCATGAAGCGCTCGTCACGCCGCAAGGAGTCGATGGCGGGATTGGGCAGGGCAATAGTCACGGGACGTCATCAAACCGGCATTGATTGTTCGAAACAGCAGATAGGCTTGCCGCACGCGTCATGCAAGCAAAGCACGGCCATGCCGTCACCTGCCGGTCGAACTCACGCTTCGTCTGCCCGCGTCTCATCCTCGATGCTCAATTCATCCAGGACGGCGGTGAAATCCTTGGCCTCGCTGAAATTGCGATAGACGGAGGCAAAACGCACATAGGCAACGTCGTCGAGGGCCTTGAGCCCCTTCATCACGATGCGGCCGATCTGTTCGGATGTGATCTCGCTCTCGCCGAGACTCTCGATCTGGCGCACCAGGCCATTGACCAGCCGTTCGACGCGTTCTTCGTCAACAGGCCGCTTGCGCAAGGCCGTGCTGATCGAGCGCGAAAGCTTGTCGCGGTCGAAGGTGACCTTGCGGCCCGAACGCTTCACCACCGTCAGTTCACGCAGTTGCACACGTTCGAAGGTGGTAAACCGCCCGCCGCAATCGGAACAGACGCGGCGGCGGCGGATCGAGGTTCCGTCATCGGTGGGGCGACTGTCCTTCACCTGCGTGTCGGGCGCGCCGCAATAAGGGCATTTCATGAATTATTCCCGGGAGCGCGGACATCTCGACGACATGCTCGCATGTCGCGATGTCCGCACTTCCTATACCGCACACGATATGTGTCCAGGAAGCGGACAAGATGTCCGCGCTCCCGGCAGCGATCAGTAGATCGGGAAACGGCCCGTCAGCTTGTTGACCTTGGTGCGCACAGCTTCTTCCACCGCGCCATTGTTGTCGGCTCCGTTCTTGGCCAGGCCTTCCAGCGCCTCGGTGATGAGATCACCGACTTCCTGGAATTCCTTGACGCCAAAGCCGCGCGAGGTAGCTGCGGGGGTGCCCAGGCGGATGCCCGAGGTCACCATCGGCTTCTGCGGGTCATAGGGGATGCCGTTCTTGTTGCAGGTGATGTGGGCCCGTTCCATCGCCTTCTCGGCAAAATTGCCGGTCAGGTTCTTGGGCCTGAGGTCGACCAGCATCAGATGGTTGTCGGTGCCGCCCGAGACGATGTCGAAGCCGTTGCCCTTGAGATTGGCGGCCAACGCAGCGGCATTCTCCACCACCTGTTTTGCGTAAGCCTTGAACTCGGGGCGCAGCGCCTCGCCGAAGGCGACGGCCTTGGCGGCGATGACATGCATCAGCGGCCCGCCCTGCAGGCCGGGGAACACCGCCGAGTTCACCTTCTTGGCGATCTCCTCGTCATTGGTGAGGATGATGCCGCCACGCGGCCCCCGCAGGGTCTTGTGGGTGGTCGAGGTCGCCACATGCGCGTGCGGGAATGGGGAAGGATGCGCATCGCCGGCGACCAGGCCGGCGAAATGGGCCATGTCCACGAAGAAATAGGCGCCCACCGCATCGGCGATCTGACGGAAGCGGGCGAAGTCCCAATGGCGGGCATAGCCCGAACCGCCGGCGATGATCAGTTTGGGCTTGTGCTCATGGGCGAGGCGCTCGACCTCGTCCATATCGACGCGCTGGTCCTCGGGACGCACATTGTAGGGCACCACATTGAACCAGCGGCCGGACATATTGACGGCCGAGCCATGGGTGAGATGGCCGCCGGCATTGAGGTTCAGGCCCATGAAGGTGTCGCCCGGCTTCATCAGCGCCAGGAACACGCCCTGATTGGCCTGGCTGCCGGAATTGGGCTGGACATTGGCATAGGCGCAGCCGAACAGTTTCTTGACGCGCTCGATCGCCAGATTCTCGGCCATGTCGACGAATTCGCAACCGCCATAATAGCGGCGGCCTGGATAGCCCTCCGCATATTTGTTGGTCATGATCGAGCCCTGGGCTTCCAGGACCGCCTTCGAGACGATGTTCTCGGAGGCGATCAGCTCGATATGGTCGCGCAGGCGGCCCAATTCGAGATCGATGGTCCGCGCCAGCTCCGGATCGGCAGACTTGAGATCGGCGGCGAAGAAGCTGTTCGACAGAGAAGCGGAGCGGGCGTCATTCATCGTTGGCGGGCCTCGTTGGAGAAGAGGCAGACGACATAACGGAGTTACGTCGCAAAGTCATGTCTGCAAGCGACCAAAGTTGCGTCAGAGCTGGAGAGGTGGGTCTGAAACGCAACAACGCCGCAGACAGGCTGCGGCGTTGCAAATCTCAAGAGGTTGAAAGTGCGTTCCCCGATCAGCCCTGCTCTTCCTTGGTGACCACGGAAAGCGAGGCGAAGCCGTCCTTGTTGTAGATGTCATCGCGGAACTCGACCAAGCCTTCCGGCGTCGCCCAGGCGGTAATGTAGGCCCAGAAAACCGGCACCTTGGCGGTCGGGTTCACGGTCGTCTGCGCGCCCGAACGGATCACCTCGTCGATGCGGTCGCGGGTATATTCCGTGCCCGACAAGATCCAGGCCACCAGTTCGCGGACGTCCTGCACGCGAGCACAGCCCGAAGAATCGAAGCGGTAATCGGAACCGAACACCGACTTGTAGGGCGTGTCGTGCATGTAGACGCCATACTGGTTGGCGATATTGATGCGCACCTGGCCGAGCGAATTGCCGAAGCCCGGATCCTGCCTGAAGCGCATGCGCGTGGCTTCGTCCGTGTTCCAGTTAATCTGCTCGGGCGTGATCTCCTGGCCCTGCGGCGTAAAGATGCGGATGTGGTGATCAGCCAGATAGCTCGGCTCCTTCTGCATCAGAGGGATCAGGTCCTTCTTGATGATGGAGAGCGGCACCGTCCAATACGGGTTGAAATTGATGTTCTGCACCACGGTCGACAAGATCGGTGAAGGCCGATCGGGCTTGCCGATCACCGTGGAGTGACGCTGCTCGACCGCGCCATTGTTGACCGCTTCCAGCTCGGTCGCCGGAATATTCATCATGATGTAGCGGTTGCCCAGATTGCCCATCGAGCGCAGGCGCACGATATTCATCTGAAGCTGCTTGATGCGCACATCGATCGGAATAGCGAGAGCGGCGCGCGAGGTGTCGCCGATGACGCCGCTGGACAGGATGCCGTGGCGCGATTGGAAGCGCTTCGCCGCGCCGTCGAGATAGGAATCGAAGACGGGCGAGCCGCCGAGGGAAGGCGCCAGATCGCCCGAGGCGATCAGGCGCTGGCGCAGCGAGACGACGTCGGGGCTGCGCGAGCCGAGCTGGAGGCGGCCCTTGCCGGTCACTTGCGGCCAACCGCCCTGGGCAGCGATCTCGCTATATTTCTGCAGGGCGTTCTGCGTGGCCTGCAAGGTATAGGCCGAGAAGGTGGGCGAGGAACTGCTGGCCTGCCCGATGGGGCTGGCCACTGAATCGTAGCGTTCCTTCATCTCCATCTGGCCCAGGCCGTAGTCTTGCGCGGCAGCCGGACGCGCCAATGCGGTCGCAGCGGCGCCCAAGGCCAGAGTGGAGAGAAAACCACGACGAGAATAGTCAGACATCTTGTTCCAATCCTGCAGCAAAGCCCGCTTGCATCACACACCTACCGTACCGGTAATTTCCTGCGGCCATGAATTAACGAAGCTCTTTACACGGGAGAGGTAAACGAACCGAGACCAAAATCAGGCCTCGACATCCCCCATTCACAATCCCGATCCCATTCACAATCCCGATATAGGAAACTCGCGAGAAGCCCTACCGCCAGAAAGCGGCAAAACCGGGACAAATGTGGCAAGCCCTGTCACGATCACCGCCATGTGAGCGCGAATTAAGCCCGCGTGACATAGTTGCAACAGCCTGCTCATCGCCACTCACGGATGGCGCCGCTCGCGCGAGGCGAGAAAGGCAAGACCGATATAGAGCACGATCAAGACGCCGATCGTCGTCATCATCGCATATTGCCGCCCGAAAATTTCGGGCCGGAACAACGAGATGATGAAATAGCTGCCGGAAGCGATCAACCAGATGACCCCGCCCCAGGTCGCAGCCATCCACAGGCCGACCGCCGCGACCAGGTCGAACACGGCAAACACGATCACGGCGCTCTGGGTGAGAACAGGCATGCCGAGGAAACGATCCGGATCGGCCTGGCCGATCCCGAGGATCAGGCACCAATGGATGATACCCTTGGCCATCCACAGCACGGCGACGGCGCGCATGAACCACAACAGATAGGCGCCATAGGGCGGGCCGTCGCGGTCAAACTCGATATCGCTCATGTCCTTGGATCACTCTTGTATTGGGCGCGTCGTCATTGCTGGAGGCCGTTCTAACGGCGTGCGCCGCCGAGGGCAAATCGGCTGCAAGCCAATAGCGTCCTTCCCGCGGGCTGGAGCAGCAATCCTGACCTGTGCGTTCCGAGCTGCGGGGGTGTGACATGAGGACATGCCTGCGCCTGCCTGGATGTGATAAAACCCGTGCAAAGTTCAATTCGAAGAGACTGCGATGCCCTCCTCCGTCACCCCGCTCATATCAGCCCTCGCCTCCGCCTCGGACCGTCTCGACCTGGTCGAACGCCCGCGCCGCAACCGCAAGAGCGAATGGGCCCGCCGGCTGGTGAAGGAGAATGTGCTCACCACCAATGATCTGATCTGGCCGATCTTCGTGCAGGAAGGCGAGAATCTCAGGACTCCTGTGGCAGCGATGCCGGGCGTCGACCGGGTCAGCATCGACATTGCCGTCGAGGAGGCGCAGCGGGCCGCCGCCCTCGACATTCCCGTGGTGGCGATCTTCCCCTACACCGATCCCTCCCTGCGCGATCCCACCGGGAGCGAGGCGCTGAACGCGCAGAATCTGACCTGCCGGGCCTGCCGCGCCATCAAGGCCAAGGTACCGGGAATCGGCTTGCTGACTGACGTCGCACTCGATCCCTACACCTCGCACGGCCATGACGGGCTGCTGGAAGCCGGACGCATCCTCAATGACGAGACCGTCGCTTTGCTGGTGCGCCAGGCCCTGGTCCAGGCCGAATCCGGTTCCGACATCATCGCGCCGTCCGACATGATGGACGGCCGCGTCGGCGCCATCCGTGCTGCGCTCGATGCCGCCGGTTTCCTCGACGTGCAGATCATGGCCTATTCGGCCAAATATGCGTCGGCTTTCTACGGCCCCTTCCGCGAGGCGGTGGGCTCGTCCGGTGCGCTCAAGGGCGACAAGCGCACCTATCAGATGGACTACGCCAATACCGACGAAGCCCTGCGCGAGGCCGAACTCGACATCGCAGAAGGCGCCGACATGATCATGGTCAAGCCGGGCCTGCCCTATCTCGACATCGTCGCCCGCCTCAAGCAGAGCTTCGGCCGTCCGACCTTCGCCTATCAGGTCTCGGGCGAATATGCGATGATCATGGCGGCCGCCCAGAATGGCTGGATCGACGGCGAAAAGGCGATGATCGAGAGCCTCACCGCCTTCAAGCGCGCCGGCGCCGACGGCATCCTCACCTATTTCGCACCGCGCGCCGCCGAATATCTGCGCGGCAAATAGCAGGCCGCGCTTGCGGCCCTACCGGTCGATATGGCCGAGGTCGCGGTCGGGATCGAGCCGGTCGCGCACCAGCTGCTTGAGCGCCTTCACATCGGGAAAGCCGCCATCGCGCTTGCGTTCCCAGATCTCCTGGCCGTCATACTCGATGCGAAAGGCGCCGCCGGTGGCCGGTACCAGCGTGACCTCGCCCAGATCCTCGGAAAAGGTCGAGAGCAGTTCCTGGGCCATCCATGCCGCCCTGAGCAGCCATTGGCATTGCCGACAATAAACGATGGTCACACTGGGCTTGCCGTCACGCATCACGAGTCTCGAACCAAGAACGGGAGTTGTACGATATCCCCGTAGCCGCGCCAGGAAAAGCTCGCGGTTAAGTGACCTGCCATCCGGAGCGGCGAGGCTTGCTGTCCGAATCGCGGCGAGTCTGTAATCTCGCCGATAGACAGCGCCGATATCAAAACTCGGGTCAACCGATCTGGCGCGAAGATTCAGGCGGCACCATTGATCCATCGTGTCATCGCCCTGGTTCTCGTCACTTTATGCCTGGCTTCCTGCAGTGACAGCCTCGACCCGCAGGAAGTTCGCATCTGCCGGCAGACATTGCCTGCCGTGACGATCGAGCCCGATGAGCTCACGGTCACTGCCATCGCCCCGGCTTCCGCACCGTTCAAGATGCGCATCGACTATCGGGCTTTGCAGGACGGGCGCACCACCGATCATACCGTGCTTTGCGCCTTCGGGTTGAGCTCGCAGGATAATCGGTTCATCGAGCTGAGTGCCCTGGCTGCGGATGGCAGGTCCTTTCCTCCCTGGAAGCTCCACCTCCTCAAACGCTATTGGCTCGAGCGGCCCGAGGCTGTCCTCGCCGATCCCGGCGCCGGCGAAACCATAGCCGACGTCCCCGAGGTTCCCCGCAGTGTCGCCTTTCTGGTGCAGAGTCTTGGCAATGGCGTGCCGACCACGGCGATGACCATGCTGATCGCCGTCGCCTATGCCCTCGTGTTCGGCCTGGTCCAGCGCATCAACCTGGCCTTCGGCGATTTTGCCACGCTCGGCGGCGTGATGAGCGTCTCGATCATGCTGATCATGCTGGCGCTGGGCTCCCGCTCGCCGGCCTTGGACCTCATCATCGTGTTCGCAGCCGCCGTCGGGCTGGTGGTTCTGGCCGGCCACATGGTCGAGAAACTGGTCTTCGCTCCCCTCGCCTTCCGGCGCGGCCAGACCATCCTGATCGCTACGGTGGCAGTGGCCTCGGTGATGCGCGAGGCGATGCGTGTCGCCCAGGGGCCCAACGATCGCTGGGCGCCGCCGATCACCAGCCCCTATCTGCCCGTGGTGCGGTCGGGCAATTTCGTCGCCCACATCACGGTTATGCAGATGTCGATCGGCGCGGCGGCCGCCATCGTCGCCATCGCCGTCGTCATGCTGATGCGCCGCAGCGAACTCGGCCGGCGCTGGCGGGCCATATCGGACGATGCGCTCATGGCCAACCTCGTCGGGATTTCGAGCCGAGGCATGCTGGCACTGACCTTCGGCCTCGCTTCGGCGCTGGCCGGCTTCGCCGGTTTCATCATGACCGTCTATTATGGCGGGGCCGACGCTTATGGCGGGGCCATGATCGGCCTGAAAGGCCTGGTCGCAGCCGTCATCGGGGGTATCGGCTCCATCGAAGGAGCCTTGCTCGGTGGCCTCGTGCTCGGCCTGTTCGAGGTCATCTGGCAGGCCTATTTTCCGATTGAGCACCGCGACGTGGCCGTGATGATCTTTCTCGTTCTCATGCTGATCTTCCGCCCGGGCGGGCTGTTCGGCTTTGCTGACACCACGCCCCGGCAGGTATGAGAGGCGGCGGCTTCAAAAACGGCCTTCAGCGCGATAATTTGATGTCGCCAGGCAGGGGGACTCTGGCGAGACGCAGCGCCCGGTGGTAACTTTCGCCTTCATGCATGGAGAATGGCGTTGAGCATTGAAATACGCGACTCACCGCAATTCTATCTGACCGCACCATCGCCCTGCCCCTATCTGAGGGGCAAACAGGAGCGCAAAGTGTTCACCCACTTGATCGGTGAACGGGCCGCGCGCCTCAATGACGTGCTCAGCCATGGCGGTTTCCGCCGTTCGCAAACCATCGCCTATCGGCCGGCCTGCGAGAATTGCAAGGCTTGTGTTTCGGTGCGCGTACCGGTTGCCGATTTCGTCAGGACGAAATCTTTCCGCCGCGTGCAGGCCGACAATCGCGACGTCACCTCGCACATGCGCAGCGCCACGCCGACATCGGAACAATATTCCACCTTCAGGGCCTATCTCGACCAGCGCCACGCCGATGGCGGCATGGCTGACATGACGGTGCTCGACTATGCCATGATGGTCGAGGATACCCATGTGAACACGCAATTGGTGGAGTACCGGCTGTCCGGCGCCGGCCTGCCGTTGAACCGTCAGGGCGAGGGTCCGCTGATCGGGGTTTCCCTCACCGATGTGCTCGCCGACGGCCTGTCCATGGTCTACTCGTTCTACGAACCCGCCATGGCGGGGCGCAGCGTCGGCACTTTCATGATACTGGACCATATCGGCCGCACACAGGCGATGGGACTGCCCTATCTCTATCTGGGCTATTGGGTCGAGGGATCACGCAAGATGGCCTATAAGGGCCGCTTCCTGCCCCAGGAGCGGCTCGGTCCCAATGGTTGGGATCGCGTCGAGAAATAGGCGCCGGATCGGCCGGGCACGGCCCGTCATCCCGCCATCATGTTTCTGAACGCCAGATGACCAGGGCGTTCGCGCCGCGTTCAGGCAGGAAATGGCATCGTGTCTTCATTGCTCCTCGAGTTCCCAAGAACTCGGGATCCCTCAATGAGGTAACCGATGAATCTTCTCGGCAAGACCATGATTGCGGCCTCCTTCGCGCTGACGGGCCTGATGGCCAGTGTCGGCTCGTCCTCCGCCATGAACGTTGCTCCCACGACGCCGGGCGCCTCGCCGCTGGTCCAGGATGTCCGCTGGGGCTGTGGCCCTGGCTGGCAGCCCAATCGCTGGGGCCGCTGCGTCCCGGTTCGCCGCCCCTATTACGGCTATGGCGGGGGCTATGGCTACGGCGGTGGCTATGGCTGGGGTCACGGCCCCCGCAGAGGGTGGGGTGACGACTGGGGTCGCGGCCGCCGTGGCGGCTGGGAACGCCCCTATTATGGCCGCGGTCAGTGGCGCGACTACTGATCCGACAAAGCAAGCCATGAGGCGGGCGGCTGGATCGAACCCGCCCTCCTCATCCGGTTGAGCCACCGGTGTCCTGCGTAACTGGCTCACGCGTAAAAACGGTGCCCCAGGCAAGCGCTCGCCTTGCGAAAGCGAGACACATGCAGGCGCCTGACGGCACCGTTTTGCATTTCAATCGTTGCCGCGTCACATGCAAAACTGCGTCGCGCCGGAGAGTACGATGATAGGCTTTTTGGCAGGTGCGCCGCGCCTCAGGAGACGCGAAGCGGGTCCAGCCGGGCCGCCGCTTCCTCGACGGCTCGCCTTTCGGGCATGCCGTCCCAGCCATTGCCGAGTTCGCATTTGAGGCTCGCGGCAGCGCTGGCAAAGCGGGCGGCGTCGATCACCGACCGCCCTTCCGCCAGCCCGGCCGCCAGGGCGCCGTGAAACACGTCTCCCGCACCGGTAGTATCCAGCACACTCACCGGCAAGGCGGGCACGAGGGTCAAAGCGCCATCGACCCACCACAGTGAGCCTCGTGCACCCAATGTAAGGCCGAACATGCCGCCGAGGCGCCGCGACAGCGCTTCACAGCCATCCGTATCCGGCTGCGCTCCGGCGCTGGCAAGCGCAAATCCATCCTCGGAGAACACCGGGAGGCTTGCCCGTCGCGCCAGTTCGAACAGCACCGCCGGATCGGTGACCTCCGCGTCGAGCACCGACGGGACTTCGGCCGCAGCGGCCGCATTCAGCACGGCAAGAGAGGCTTCGTGCCAATTGATGTCGGCCAGCACTGCGCCGGCCTTGGCGATCTCCTGCAACGGCAGATGGGCCGGCGAGGCCGGCAGATCGGTATGATCATGCCCAACGATGAAACGTTCGCCCTGGCGATCGACGATCACTACGGCAGTGATCGTATCCATCTCCCCACTGCATTTCACGCCATCGATCCCAACACCGTGATGGCGCAGGCGCTCGCACAGGAAGGACGCCTCGGCATCGCTGCCCAGGCGGCTCCACAATTCAACCGGCTGCAGGAGACGGGCACAAGCCACAGCCGCCGTCGCTGCCGGCCCACCGCCCCGCTTGAAATGGTGCCGGGCCGTGACCTTGATCGCCTGCCGTGGCATTTCGTCGATCTCCAGCACCTGATCCACCGTTGTGGTGCCGACACAGATGACAGGGCCCCTCGTTCTCATCGGCTCTTGCATGATAGCCTTGTCTTCGCCGCCCGGGGCGTTCCGCCCGCGGGTCCTTTCAGGATGTTTCCTCGCGGTGATATAAGGCCAGTTTGTCAGACAAAACAATATGGTGATCGGCTCTCCCGAAGGGCCTTGCGGGCAGCGCAAACCATGACCGGATCGGGTTGGCAAGCCTTACCAAACGTCAGTTTCCCTACCGATATAACACTCGCGTCACGCTCGTGCTGGTGTTGTCAGACCAACGTTCGGGGATCGGGGAAGAGCGCATGTTGCAGCTATGGACAAAAGCGCTCGCCTCGCAATGCTGTAATAAATTACCGGCGGACTTGGTCGCTTGCGCTCCCCAAGAGGCAATGAAAAGCCCGGTCCATGCAAACGCTGTCGGGCGGTCGGATGGCTCGAATAGGGCATTCAATCGCCGAGTAAGATCAACCGCGACCGGCCAGATCCGCAATGTCGCTGCGACTGAAACCGATTTCGGCAAGATCCTTTCGGGTCCGCATCCGACAGGCCTCCAGGCGCTTTTGATAGGCCCGGTACGCCTGACAGCGGATGCGCAGATCGGCAAGGACGCTGGCAGCAATCATCGTCATTTTCTCGAATTCACCGTTTGTTGCGGTGCAACATAACATGCGCCAGACCGGCCCTATAGCGATGCGAGCGCATGGCTATCATGTGGGCCTTTTCGCAACAGCCCAAACCCAGGAGCTAGGACTATCGCCTACCTGACTAACCAACCGCCCTCCGAATTGTCGAAGGGAACCAACACGCATTTTGCACCTATCAATACGACCGATCGCACGGATGAGATCGAGGAAAGTTCACCTATGCCCCTTCTGTCGGCGTTCACCGTCGCTCCCACCATCGAAACGTCGCGCCTGATTCTTCGGGCGCACCGACCCGGCGATCTGGAGAGCGTCACGGCTATGTGGGCAGAGCCCGCGGTGCTTCGCTATGTGCGTAAGTCCCCCTATCCGCGCGAGGAAGTCTGGACTCGGATGCTGCGCTATGCCGGCCATTGGCTCTGGATGGGGTTCGGCTTCTGGATCGTGACCGATAAGGCCGACGGCCGTTTCCTCGGCGAAGTCGGCATTCATAATTTCGAACGTGACATCGAACCGGAATTTTCAGGTACGCCGGAACTCGGCTACTCCCTGATTGGAGCAGCCCATGGCAAGGGCTATGCCACCGAGGCGGCCAAGGCCGTGCTGAACTGGTTCGACGGTCATATCGACCTGCCGCATACCAATTGCATGACGAGCCCCGACAATATCCACTCCCAGCGGGTCGCCCTCAAATGCGGCTATGATTATCTGCGCCAGTCCATTCATCTGGGTTCTCCGGTCGCGATCTTTCGCCGGCGTAGAGTCATCGCTCCCTCGCCATGAAGCAATGTGGAACCATGGCTTGATCGGCTCGATGACGTTAGGGACAGCAAGGCCTTGACTGAGATTCGATCAGGAAAGCTTGCGGCCGCAGAGCGTCGGCAAGCTTTCGCCGAGGTGGAAACTGATCCGAGCTGATGAAGGTTCCGCTTTTTTCTTTGGCAGACTCGGTCTATCACCAGGGTGTGCCGTACCTTCGCCGCATTCCTGATCACAAAAATAGGCATTCCGGCTGAGGCTTATCCAGAGTCGGCGGCGGGCAATATCCGCCGAAAATGAGGGAGTTAGAATGATGCTTCGTTCCGCCATCATTGGTACCGGACTACTGATCGCTAGCGCGGTCGCTCTTGCTGCGCCGGCTCAGGCGCTCACCATGAAGGAGTGCAGCGACAAATATCAGGCCGCCAAAACTGGCAACACGCTCAATGGCGCGAGCTGGAACGATTTCCGCAAGGCACAATGCGGTACGGAAGCGACGCCGGCTGCCACGGCGCCGGCAGCACCTGCGGCCCCGGCCACGACAACGGCTGCCAAACCGGCTCCCGCCGCCAAGCCGGCTCCGACCGCCGCAGCATCGGGCAACGCGGTGTTTCCGTCGGCTATCGATCCGAAATATGCCAAGGAATCTGCCGGCAAGCAGCGCATGCACACTTGCCTCGACCAGTACAACGCCAACAAGACCAGCAATGGCAATGGCGGCTTGAAATGGATTCAGAAGGGCGGTGGCTATTACAGCGAATGCAACAAGAAGCTGAAGGGCTGATCTCCTTCCTTTTTCATGCGGCCGCGGATACCCTCCGCGGCCGTTTTATTTTGCGATAAGGGCAAAACAATCAACCTCCGACCTTGACCCAGCTTCCCTTTGTAAAGCTCTCCGCGATGGCATGGACAGTGCGTTCAATGGCAAGGCCATCATCGAAATCGAAAACTGACGCCTCCTTGCCCTGGATGCGGGCAATCAGTTCACGGCACTCGATCACTTTCAGATCATTGAAGCCGAGCCCATGGCCTGGCGCCGGAATGAAGCGATCATAGGGTCTGTGCACGGGCGCACTGAGGATGGTCCGGAACCCTTGGGTTTCCTCGGCCCCCTCACGGCGAAAGAGTTGCACCTCGTTAAAACGCTCCTGATCGAACACGACGGCCCCGGCATCACCGAAGACCTGCAGCTGGATCCGCCCCTTGCGCCCCCAGGCCGCGCGGTTGACGGTGAGCACACCCGAGGCGCCACTCTCGAGACGCAGCAGGGCCGTGGCGATATCATAATTCTCGATGGCCCGCCTGCCACCGTCTGGATGCGGGCGGTCCGCATAGGGCCTGGCCATCTCCCCGAACACTTCGGCGACCCCGCCAAGGACGAAACGCAGCAGGCTGAGGGGATGCACGGCAAAGTCGTCGAGAGCCCCGTACCCGGCGCTGGCCTCGTTGCGGGTCGCGAAGGGGGTTTGCCGGTCGGCCATGAAATCCTCGTCCATCTCCAGGCGGACGTGGTTGACGACGCCGATCGCGCCCTCGCCGATCAGCTTGCGGATCAGCCGCATGGCGGGGTTCTGTATATAATTATAGCCCAGCACCGCGACCTTGCCGCTGCGGCGCCAGGCGGCGTGCATCGCCTGCGCGTCGGCAAAAGCGGTCGCCATCGGCTTTTCGCACCAGACATGCTTGCCCGCCTCCAGCGCAGCGATTGCCATCTCGGCATGGAAGCGGTTCGGCGTGGTTATGGAGATCACGTCGATCTGCGGGTCGGCCAGGAGTTCACGCCAATCGCCTGTCGAGGCCGCAAAGCCGAGTTCCTCCGCCTTGGCGTGGGCGAGATCGGCCGAAGCCTCGGCAAGCGCGAGCAAGCGGGGCCGGGCGAGATCGCCGAAGGTCGAAGCCACCGCATTCCAGGCCAGGGCGTGACATTTGCCCATATAACCCGTGCCGATCAGGCCGATTCCAAGCCCCCTGCCGTCCGATTTGGCCAACGCGTCCATCACCTGCCTCCATTCGCGTTCATCTGCCATACCGCCATGGTATGGCCGTCATTCCATTTCATTGTGCATCGCAGCACAGATCTGCTGTATGTTGCAGTGCATCAAAATCGGCATAGATCGATTCGACTCACCGGGAGCGCTCCTGCGGCCTCTCGGAGGAAGAAAGGATATCCATACTGGCTCGCGCCGTTCGCCGTCGCAGCCAAGGGGACAACTGCCATGCTGTTTACTGGCATCATCGCGGCCTTGATTGCCCGCTTCACCGACGACCCGGCCCGGCATCTGCCGCCGCCCTCCTCCGATGCACCACGCGACCGGGATGAGGAAAAACCGACAACCGACAGTGTCGATCCGCTCACGCGCCGACACTGAGCTGATCCACACCCCCGATTGCGAAACGGGTTTCGCAGCCTTTCCAGTTGCACTAACCTTCCCTGGGGCGCGCTTTTGCGGCACGATCCGGCATCGCAGTCGCGTGGCATCACTGCCAGCGGCGTCAATGATAGGGAGGGCAGCGAGAACACTGCCCCGCTTCTGGAACGGGATAGGACCATGGCTGAGGACGAGACGCGCGACTTTGCCGACTTTTCCGCGCGCCTCGCCGACCGGATCGACCAATTGCCCAAACGCCTGAGGCAAGTGGCTCATTTTGCCAACGACCATCCCGACGAGATTGCGCTCGGCACGGCCGCCGCGATCGCCGAAAATGCCGGCGTGCAGGCTTCCACCCTGGTTCGCTTTGCCAAGACGCTGGGCTATTCCGGTTTTTCCGACCTGCAGCAGGTCTTTCTCACCCGCCTGAAGCAGCGTTTTCCCGATTATCGACAGAGAGTGGCCTTGCTGCGGGCCGAGCCGAACGAAGGCTCGCTTTCGGCACCGCTGCTCAACGGCTTTGCCGATGCCGCCACGCTTTCGATCGAACGCCTGCGTGCGTCCGCCGATCCCGAAAAGATCGACGCAGCCATCGAATTGCTTGCCGGTGCCGACATCATCCATCTGGTCGCGGCCCGCCGGCTTTTCTCGGTCGCCGCCTATCTCGCCTATGCCTTTGGCAATCTCGGCCAGCGTTGTGCGCTGGTCGACCATGTCGGCCAGCTCGGCAAGGAACAGATTTCGCTGGCCGGCCCCAGGGACGTGGTGCTGGCGATTTCCTACAACCCCTACTCGCCCGATACCATCGAACTGGCCGGCATCGCGCATCAGCGCGGCAATGCCATCCTGGCCATTACCGACAGCCCGGCGAGCCCTCTCGCACGCCTCGCGCGCATTCGCCTGGATGTGGAAGAGGCCGATCATGGTGCCTTCCGTTCGCTGGCGGCGACATTCGCCCTGGCCATGACGCTTGCCGTCGGCACGGCCGAACACAAGGGACGCGACTGAGGGGGCAAACTGCGAGCGCGGCCGAGGCCAGCACTTGGAGTGTCGATCCCGCTCCATCTTTCGATGGAACCGAGGGGATCGACACGCCGTATCTCCCGCGCCTGCCCTAGAGCTTTACCGCATTGCCCGTCTGGGCGGCCTGCGTGGCGGCATCCGCCAGGATCTGGGCCTTCAGCCCGTCCTCGCCCGAGGGGTTGGGAACCTTGCCCGCCAGGATGGCATCGACGAAGGCCGTCATCTCCAGGCGGTAGGCCTCGGCATAGCGTTCCAGGAAGAAGTCCTGCACGGGATCGGCGAGGAAGCCGGCTCCCGTCGCCACTTCCACGGTGGTCTTCGGCACGTTGTGGGCACGAATCAACCCCTTGGAACCGTGCACCTCGATGCGTTGGTCATAACCATAGGTCGCGCGTCGCGAATTCGAGATCTGGGCGATCTTGCCCGAAGCCGTCTTCAGCAGCACGGCGGCAGTGTCGACGTCACCCGCCCTCCCGATCGCCGGATCGACGAGCGCGGAGGCGACCGCATGCACCTCGACCGGCTCCTCGGCCAGCAGGAAGCGGGCCAAATCGAGGTCATGGATCATCATGTCGCGGAAGAGACCGCCCGAGCTCTCGATATAAGAGACAGGCGGCGGCGCCGGGTCGCGCGAGATGATGGTGACCAGTTCCACCTCCCCGACCGATCCGTCGACGAGACGCTGCTTGAGCGTTGCGAAATTGGGGTCGAATCGGCGGTTGAAGCCGATCATCAGCGGCTTGCCGGCCCTGCCGACCTCGGCGAGGCAGCGGCGGATCCTGTCGGAAGACAGATCGACCGGCTTCTCGCAGAACACCGCCTTGCCCGCCTGCACGGCTCGTTCGATCAAATCGGCATGCGTACTGGTCGGCGTGCAGATCAGCACCGCGTCGACGTCGTCGGCCGCGATAGCCTCGTCGATCGTGCTGACACGTGCGCCGGTCTCGGCTGCAAGCGCCTCGGCGGAGGGTTGATGCGGATCGGAAACCGAAATCAGCCTGGCCTGCGGGTGCAACGCCGCGTTGCGGCCATGGATCTTGCCGATGCGGCCGGCGCCGAGAACTGCGAGACGAACCATTTCTCTCCCCAATCTGTCGATTTGACCCGAGGACCGGGCCTCTTTGCTGTACGATAATCACACGCAGATTCCTGAGGAATCTGCAGAATTCCAAACGCTTGCGGAATTTCCCGATATTGCTCATTCATGGGCAGTGCCGTGAAATTCTGCTGGGGCAATCGCGCCACGCCCTCGAATCGCAATCTTTCATGCGGAGGCGGTGGCAACGCCTGCTTCGTTCCAAAATATGGCATTTTTATTCTATATTGACAACACAATAGAATATATGTTTCATTTTTGAAGCGCCGACCGAAGGGCGCGGCAATCGCCGCAACGCCCACCGAGCGCGGCGACAAAAACAAGGCGGCGGCTCGCCATGGCGTCGCCAAGAGGAAGCGTTATGCGCCGGCCGTTCCTGCCCGACGCGGTTGCAACTTTGCAGCCGGGACCGAGGGATCAGGTGGCCTGCCTGTCTGGAGGTCAAGGATGAGCACGCCCGCACTCGATGTCATCACGATCGGCCGCGCTTCGGTGGATCTTTATGGCCAGCAGGTCGGCGGCAGGCTGGAGGACATGTCCTCCTTCACCAAGGCTGTAGGGGGCTGCCCCGCCAATATCGCCATCGGCACCGCCCGCCTGGGCCTGAAATCCGGCCTGATCACCCGGGTCGGCGACGAAGCCATGGGCCGCTTCATCCGCGAGCAAATGCAGCGCGAGGGTGTTGCCATCGAAGGGATCCATACCGATCCCGCCCGCCTCACCGCCCTGGTGATTCTCGGCGTGCGCGACGAGAAGCAATTTCCCCTCATCTTCTATAGGGACAACTGCGCCGACATGGCGCTCGACGAAAGCGACATCGACGAGACGCTGATCGCCTCGGCTGCGGCCATCGTCGTCACCGGCACGCATTTTTCCAAGCCCAACACCGACGCCGCCCAGCGCAAGGCCATACGCCTTGCCAAGAAGCATGGCCGCAAGGTGGTGTTCGATGTCGACTATCGGCCCAACCTCTGGGGCCTCGCCGGCCACGGCGCCGGCGAGGAGCGCTACATCAAAGCCGATCACGTCACCGCGCATCTGCAGACCATCCTGCCCGACTGCGACCTGATCGTCGGCACGGAAGAGGAACTCGCCATTGCCGGCGGTTCGGAGGACACGCTCGAAACGTTGAGGCGCATCCGGGCCATCTCCGCCGGCACCATCGTCTGCAAGCGCGGGCCGATGGGCTGCGTCGTCTTTCCAGGCGCCATCCCGGCAAGCCTCGACGACGGCATCCGTGGACCGGGCTTTCCGGTCGAGGTCTATAATGTCCTAGGCGCGGGCGATGCCTTCCTCTCGGGTTTCCTGCGCGGGTGGTTGCGCGGCGAGCCGCTCGAAACCGCCTGCGCCTATGCCAATGCCAGCGGTGCCTTCGCGGTTTCCCGTCTGCTTTGCTCGCCGGAAATTCCGACTTTCACCGAGCTGAGCTATTTCCTCGACCATGGCAGCAAGGAGCGCGCCCTGCGCAAGGATGCTGCCATCAACCACATTCATTGGGCCACCACCCGCCGCCCAGCCCCCGAAGGGTTGATGGCGCTCGCCGTCGACCACCGCGCCCAGATGGAGGCGATGGCGGACGAAATCGGCGTATCGCGGGAGCGCATCTCCGTCTTCAAGGCCCTGGCGGTCAAGGCCGCCGCCAGGATCGCAGCCGGGCGACCTGGTTACGGCATGCTGATCGACGGCATCTATGGCCGCGAAGCCTTGTTCCGTGCCGCTGACCATCCCTTCTGGATCGGTCGGCCGGTTGAACTTCCAGGCTCCCGGCCTCTGGAGTTCGAAGGCGGCCCAGACATCGGCACCAGCCTGATCGAATGGCCGGTCGGACACACGATCAAATGCCTTTGCTTCTATCATCCGAGCGACCCCGCTGCCCTCAGGGAGCAGCAGGAACGCCAATTGCTGCGCCTTCACGCGGCGGCGCGCACGGTGGGACGCGAATTGCTGATCGAGATCATCGCCGGCAAGCATGGTCCGCTCGAGGACGACACCGTGTCGAGCGTGGTGCAACGCCTCTATGATCTCGGCATCAAGCCGGACTGGTGGAAGCTGGAGCCGCTGAAGACCGCCGCGGCCTGGCGTGCCGTCGCTGAGGTGATCGAACGCAACGATCCGCTTTGCCGCGGCATCGTGCTGCTCGGCCTGGAAGCGCCTGAGGAGGATCTCGAAGCCGCCTTCGCGGTGGCGGCGAGCCAGCCCATGGTCAAGGGTTTTGCCGTCGGACGCACCATCTTCAACGAACCGGCCAGGGCCTGGCTGCGCGGCGCCCTCAGCGATGAAGACGCCGTCGATGCCATGGCATCGCGCTTCGCCCGGCTGGTTCAGGCCTGGCAGAGCGCCTCCGGGCAGGCGGCGGCTGCCCAATAGCCCTCGCGAAGCGGGTTCGTGCGCGCTATGGTCCGGCATCCCAGGCAGGGGCGGCGCAGGGCCTCCACTTTTCGATAAATGGCATTCGGAGCAGGCCACTCAACCATTTTGATAGTTGAGTCCAATACGCTCAGGGAGAGATTTCGTGGCTACCATCCGTCTTACAATGGCCCAGGCCCTGGTCCGCTTTCTCACCGCCCAAAAGACGGTCGTCGATGGCGAGACGGTGCCGATTTTCGCCGGCGTCTTCGCTATTTTCGGGCATGGCAACGTCGCCGGAATCGGCGAGGCTCTCTATCAGGCCCGCGAGACCCTGCCGACCTATCGTGCCCATAACGAACAATCGATGGCACATGCCGCCACCGCCTATGCCAAGGCGATGCGCCGCCGCCGCATGATGGCCTGCACCACATCCATTGGACCGGGCGCGACCAATCTGGTCACGGCCGCGGCCGTCGCCCATGTCAACCGCTTGCCGCTCCTGCTGCTGCCCGGGGACGTCTTCGCCAATCGCCGGCCCGATCCGGTGCTGCAGCAACTCGAGGATTTCGGCGACGGCACCCTGACCCCGAACGACGCCTTCCGACCCGTCTCGCGCTATTTCGACCGCATCACCCGGCCCGAACAGATCATCCCGGCCCTGGCTCGAGCCATGACCGTGCTGACCGATCCGGCCGATTGCGGTCCGGTCACTCTGGCACTGTGCCAGGACGTGCAGGCCGAGGCCTATGACTACCCCGCCTCCTTCTTCGAGGAGCGCATCTGGACCAGTCGGCGTACACGTCCCGACGAGGACGAATTGGCGGCTGCCGTTGCGGCCCTGAAGGCTGCCCGCAAGCCCGTGATCGTCACCGGCGGCGGCACGCTCTATTCGCAGGCCGAAGCCACCCTCGCCGCCTTTGCCGAAAAGCACGGCATTCCGGTCGGCGAAACCCAGGCCGGCAAGAGCGCCATCGCGCAGGACAATCCTCTCGGCATGGGAGCCATCGGCGTGACCGGCACCGGCGCTGCTAATACGGTGGCCGAGGAAGCCGATCTGGTTCTGGCCGTGGGAACCCGCCTGCAGGACTTCACCACCGGCTCCTGGTCTCTGTTCAAGGCCGACACGCATCGCATCGTTGGCCTCAACACCCAGCCTTTCGATGCCGCCAAGCACCGGGCTTTGCCGCTGGTCTGCGATGCCAGGGTGGGTCTCGAATTGCTGTCGAGCGCGCTCGGCAACTGGAAGGCGCCGGAGGACTGGACAGGCAAGGCGGTGTCCGGCCGCGAAGAATGGCTGAAGACATCAGCCCGCTACACCGACGCCAGCAACGCCGAACTGCCGTCCGACGCCCAGGTGATCGGCGCCGTGCAACGGGTCGGCAAGCCCAGCGACGTCGTGGTCTGCGCCGCTGGTGGCCTGCCGGGCGAACTCCACAAGCTCTGGCAGGCCGGTGCTCCCGGTGGCTATCACATGGAATATGGCTATTCCTGCATGGGCTACGAGATCGCCGGCGGGCTGGGCGTGAAGATGGCCGAGCCCGACCGCGAGGTCATCGTCATGGTCGGTGACGGCTCCTATCTGATGGCCAATTCGGAGATCGCCACCTCGATCATGGCCGGTGCCAAGCTGACCATCGTCGTGCTCGACAACAGGGGCTATGGCTGCATCAACCGCCTGCAGCGGGCGACGGGCGGCGAAAGCTTCAACAACCTCCTGCGCGACACCCGCCACGACGTGCTGCCGGACATCGATTTTGCCGCGCATGCCGCCAGCCTTGGTGCCCATGCCATCAAGGTCAAGAGCCTGGCCGAATTGGAGGCCGCCGTCACCGCCGCGCGCGGCCATGTCAGAACCTCCGTCGTAGTAATCGATACCGATCCTCTCGAATCGACCGATGCGGGCGGAACCTGGTGGGATGTCGCGGTGCCCGAGGTTTCCCAGCGTCGTGAGGTCGAGGCCGCCCATGCCGCCTATGTGACCCAAAAGGCGCTGCAGCGCGTGGGCGACTGAGCCTGAGTTGGGGGCGGGTCTTCAGGCCCGCCTTCGTCAAATCATACCAAGTCGCAGAAAGATCGACCCATGGTCTGCGATGACGGTAATTGGTGTGCCGGTCTTCAGACCGGCATTCTTGGCGCGGAAATGCCGGTCCCGCTCCATCTCTCGATGGAGCTGAGAAGCCCGGCACACCAATCCCGCCAGATGCGTCAAGAGTCAGCATTAATGCGACTTGGTATCACTTCACCTACTCTTGCAGATAAACAACGGGTCTGAAGAAGACCCGCCCCCCGAAACAGCACATACCGGAGCCTATCCATGCCTATCCGTATTGGCGCCAACCCCATCGGCTGGTCGAATGACGACATGCCTGAGATCGGTGGCGACACACCGCTGGAAACCTGCCTGGCCGAGGCCAGGGAGGTCGGCTTCGAGGGCATGGAACTCGGCAACAAGTTCCCGCGCGAGGCGAATGCGCTCAAGGCCGCACTCGCGCCCTTCGGCCTCGCCTGCGTCGGTGGCTGGCACTCGATCGAATTGCTGACCCGGGACGAGCACGCCGAGTTCGCGGCGGCGCGGGCCCACATCGACCTGCTCAAGGCTGCGGGTACCAGCGTCTTCATCGTTGCCGAAACTTCCAACGCCATCCATGGCGACAAGGCCAGGCCGCTGTCGCAGCGTCCGGTGATGGCGTCCGCCGATTGGGCCGAATATGGCCGTCGCATCACCGCCTATGCCGAGATGCTCAAGGCCGAGGGGCTGCAGCTCGACTATCACCATCACATGGGCACCATCGTGCAGTCGCAGGCCGACATCGATGCCTTCATGGCAGCGACCGGCCCGGCCGTGCACCTCCTGCTCGATACCGGCCACGCCACCTGGGGCGGCTCCGATCCGGCGGATCTCGCCCGCCGCTATCGCAACCGCATCAGCCATGTCCACACCAAGGATGTGCGCGCCGAGGTCAGGGCCCACTCCGATGCCGAGGATTGGAGTTTCCTCGATAGCGTGCTCGCCGGGGTCTATACGGTTCCCGGTGACGGCATGATCGATTTCGCGAGCGTGTTCCGCGAACTCCAGGGCTATTCCGGTTGGATCATCGTCGAGGCCGAGCAGGACCCCAAGAAGGCCAATCCGCTGGCCTACGCCAAGGCCGGCTACGCCCATCTGCGGAAGGTGCTCGGCGAAACGGGATTGAAGGCGGCCTGACGGCCACTTCGATACACCAGCAGCAATGAGCCCTAAGGCATTTTGCGATTTCACTGGGTCACTTCAAATAGCAAAGATGCGTCGAAACAAAGAGTCAGAGCAAAGTGCGGTTCGCAGGAATCGCACTTTGCGCCAGGAGGCCATGATGTCGAAACTTCTCCTCAAGCCCGGCCGGTCCGGCTCCCGTATCCACCGGGTCACGCCGCAATCGGCCGGCTGGACCTATGTCGGCTTCGAAGTCCACGATCTCGCGGCGGGCGAAAGCCTGAGCGCCGAGACCGGCGCCACCGAAATCTGCCTCGTGCTGGTGGCCGGCAAGGCTTCGATCAAGGCCGGCCGCCAGGATTTCGGCGTGCTGGGCGAACGCGCCAATCCCTTCGAGGGCGCGCCCTGGTCGGTCTACGTCCCCGCCGGCTCGTCCTATGAGGTCAAGGCTGAAACGCCGGTCGAACTCGCGATATGTGCGGCACCGGGCACCGGCGCCCTGCCTGCCCGCGTGATCGGCCCGGATCAGGTCGGCCAGGAAACACGCGGCAAGGGCTCGAACACACGCCATGTCCGCAACATCCTACCGGAATGGGAACCGGCCGAGAGCCTGCTGGTGGTGGAGGTGATCACACCGTCCGGCAATTGGTCTAGCTATCCGCCTCACAAGCACGACCAGGACAATTTGCCTGCCGAAAGCCTGTTGGAAGAAACCTATTACCACCGCTTCAACCCTGCCCAGGGCTATGGCGTCCAGCGCGTTTACACGGATGACCGTTCGCTCGACGAGGTGATCGCCTTTTCTGATCGTGATGTCGTACTCGTGCCCAAGGGATATCACCCTGTCGGCGCGGCCCACGGCTACGACCTCTATTATCTCAACGTCATGGCGGGTCCCAAACGCGTGTGGAAGTTCCACAACGATCCTGATCACGCCTGGCTCGTCCAGGCCTGAGGTTCGGTCTACCGATACTTCCCCGTCGACTATTCGTTCTTCTAAGGCCCGCAAGCGCCCGGCTTGCGGGCCTTTCGTCATTTCACGATGACGATACGTTCAAGCGCCCACCGACAAAAGATACTGACATAATACCTTGGAGGTAGCGTCCCTGTCCGCTTGGTCTCAAAACCCATCCCCCATCGATAGCAAGACCTACGTCTCCGTAGGTCGTTTGGAACCGATTGAAGGTTAATATTTCTAAATAATGAGCTTTATTTAACCTAAAGCTAGGAGATACTCCCCGAATTTTTAATTGCAACCACCGTTGAATGGCAATTATATACCGCCATCTCCACGGTATCTATAAAAATCAACCGGGTGTGTCTTTCTTGTTACAGACTCAACGTCCGAGAAACGTCACTATTCGGAAAATGTTGTTAGGACATGTAGCCATGAAAATTTCTGCCGCAGCTCTGGCAATCCTGCTTTCCTCAACGGCCGTCTACGCCGCTGATCTCGCTCCGCAGCCTGTCGAACCGATCGCTCCGGTCGCAGCCCCCTATTCCTGGACCGGCTTCTACGGCGGTGTTCAGGCAGGCTATACCTGGGGCAAGTCCGACTATTCGGACTATTGGATCGCCAGCGGCGAGTGGGACTACAAGGGCAAGTTGACTGCCAACGGTTTCACGGCCGGCGTCTATACTGGTTACAATTACCAGTTCCAGAACAATCTGGTGGTCGGTGTCGAAGGCGACATCAATTATGACTCCCTGAAGGGAAGCGCGAGGGCTCGAGGCAACCTCAACTTCTCGCATGGAGCCCCAGATCCGATCACGACCTATAAGCAGCGAGCAGAGCTGAAATGGGATGGTTCGGTTCGTCTGCGGGTCGGCTATGCCATCGATCGCTTCCTGCCCTACATCACTGGCGGCGTCGCATTCGGGAAATATGACTTCGCGCCCATCTGGAATGTTGACGGCCCGCTGCGTTATTCCAGCACCCGCGTGGGCTGGACCGTGGGTGCTGGCCTGGAATATGCCGTCACCGATAATCTGATCGCTCGCGTCGAGTATCGTTATGCCGATTACGGCAAAAAGGATTATTTCAACTACTCAACAACGGCAGCCGGAAATTACAATGATCGGATCAATCTGAAAACCCATACGATCCGCGCGGGTATTTCCTACAAGTTCTGATCGACCTCTACCCCACTCGCTATCTAGCGATAGCGAGGACCAGGAAGAATTGATACGCGCCGGCCACGCCGGCGCGTTTCTCTTTGCGCTCTGACGGTCTGTTTATGCCGCCTGTCCCTCGTCTCGATCGGCCTTCGCATTATTCAGCGCAGGCATGCTGATCGACCGCAATCCACTTTCATTGCACGCAATTAATCTTCATATCCCAATCGGAATGAAGCAAATCGGGCGCGACCACAGTATGAAGGCACGTTCGGGGTGCCGTCGGAACTCGACACCCAGCTTCGCCAGCATGCCGCCCCCTCACCGCCGGGACTTCCATGAAACAGCTCTTCAAAGCCCTCATGATGCACAGCGCCATTGGCGCCTGGCTGGGGAAACTTCCCTTCGTGAAAGGACTTTACATCAGGCATGTCTGGGCGGGACGGATGGATCTGTTCTACGGCGTCTTCGGCAGCTACGCCGAAGCCGAGCGATTTTCCGCAAATATCGGCAAGGTCGGCTGGCATGACGACGCTCTCGCCGAATTGCTGGTTCGCGACGCCGAGGTCGAAGCACCCACCGTGTTCCAGACCTCGCAATTTGCCGTCATGCTGTGGCTGTCGAAACTGCTCCAGCCGGGCAGCAACGTGCTCGATTTCGGTGGCGCGGGCGGCATCTTCTATGAACTGTGCGAGCGCTACGGCCTTCTGAAGCCGCCTCTGAACTGGCATGTCGTCGACATGCCCGACATGGTCGAGCGTGGGCGGCAGCGGCATGCAAGGCTGGAGTCCACCATGATCAGCTTCGGCTCGGAGCTGGCAGAGGCACCAGCCCCTGACATCATGCTCATGCTGGGCGTGATCCAATATCTGCCGGACCCCTTCGGCGAACATGGCCCCGGCATTCTCGACACGGTCCCGGCCTTGCCCGAGCATATTCTGATCAACAAGATTCCGATCTCAGATGCGCCCGACGCATGGACGGCTCAGAACCACGTATCCTCCGTCATCCCGTGCCGGTTGTTCAATCGCGCCAAGTTCCTGGCCTATTTCGAGGCACGCGGCTATCGCCTGCAGGATCGCTGGCTGGTACCCGAGCTCCAGGCCGAAATCCCGTTCCATCCCGAACGCACACTGACCTATTTCGAAGGCTTTTATTTGCGGCGGCAGGGCTGAGCTTCTCGCAATGGCCCAAGAACGGGCATCGTCGAGACATCCAGCAAATGTCTGAGGCTCTGTAGATTCCTCGTGGTCGTGTCCATGGCTCGATCGGGAGGAATCTGCCTGGGCCGAACTGCGATTCAACAAGATCCCTCACTGGGGCACTGCTGGCGGCAAGCCTCAACCTTTATGAGGCCATTCCCGCGTCCAGTCGCCAAAAGTAGTAGACAGCACTCCGTCAAGTGGGCGCACGCAACCGACCAAATAAGGGCTATCTTACGTTCGGATATGGCATACCATGCAATTCGGAGTAGCCTCAGTATATCTGTACCTATCCACTAAGCCTGCTGCTTATTCACATTTTTCCCAGCTTGTAACCATCTGTCGTAACGAGCAGGATACTTTCAAAATTAGTGCATATCTTCTCTCTTCACGAACGGTCCTGGCCATGAGCTTTTCCGCCGACGAACTCATTACCATCGATGCAGACGGCTATCGCGACGCCTATGATCGCGTGCCCATGGCTTTCGAGCACAGTCTTCATCGCTTGCCGATGTTCCAGCCCGATGCGCTGGCGACCCTGGCCGAGCGCTACGCCGACAGTCCTCAGGATTATTTCATCGCGGGGTCAGCGCCGACGCCGGGCACGAAGTTCTACGATGTCGAGCAGAACAGGGCCAGGCCGCACGAGGTCCTGGCTCAGTTGAGCGATGCGCCCGCCCGCGTCCTGCTGAAACGCCTTGAGAACCATGATTCCGGCTTCCGCGACCTCCTGGACACACTCTTCCGCAAGATCACCGCACTGCGTGGCGGCCTAAGTGACGAGAGAATCGCCCGGCTCGAATCCGCCATCTTCATTTCCTCGGCCGCATCCACCACGCCCTTCCACTTCGATCCGGAAATTACGCACTTCTTCCAGATCGAGGGGCCCAAGCATTATCACGTCTTTCCGCCGAACGTGGTGGATGAGAGTGATCTCGAACGCTTCTATGTCAGGGGCACGGTGAACATCGGCCAGCTCGATCTCGAAGGCTGCGATCCCCAGCAGGAGCATGTCTTCGACCTGGAGCCGGGCCGCGGTTTCCATCAACCGCAGGATGCTCCCCATTGGGTGCGGACCGGCGGCGTTCGCAGCATCTCCTACGCCTTCTCCTTCGAGACTGATGCCAGCCGCGGGCGCGGGCACGTCCGCGCAGCCAATCGTTATCTGCGCGCCATCGGCATGCAGCCACAGCGCCCAGGTCCCAACCCGGGCGCCGACCGGGCCAAGGCCGCGGTCATGCAGGTGGTGACGCCGACATTGCGAGGCGTGCGCAAGGTCGTCAGGCAGGTTTCAGGACACTGACGCGGATCGGACGCAACCGACCCGCTGCCCTCACGACCCCTGCCGCTCCCTCGGCGTTACGTCGAGAGAGCGGGGCTTGCCGTTGCGCAGCACGTCGAAACGCGTCGCTTTGCCGATGCGCTCTTCGCCGAGCAGGCGGATGAGATCGTCCACCGCCGCGACGCGACGCCCGTCGAGCGCGACGATGATATCGCCCATCAACAGCCCGGCGCCGTCCGCAGGACCGCCGGCTTCGGCGCTGGCAATCATCACCCCCACGCCCTGCTCGATGCCCGCCGCCATCTGAACACGGCGTGAAATCGACGCCTGCTGGGCGGCGATACCGATGGAAGCCCTGCGCACGCGACCATGCCTGATGAGTTGCCCCATCACGAAGCTCGCGGTGTTGGACGCGACGGCAAAGCAGATCCCCTGCGCTCCCATGATCACCGCGGTGTTGATGCCGATGACCTCGCCGAGAGTGGACACCAGCGGCCCGCCGGAATTGCCCGGATTGAGGGCAGCATCCGTCTGGATGACGTCATCGATCAACCGCCCGCTCTTGGCGCGCAGCGAGCGCCCGAGCGCCGAGATCACGCCGGTCGTCACCGTGGCCTCGAAGCCGAGCGGATTGCCGATGGCGATCGCCACCTGCCCACGCCGCAGCAGGCTGGAATTGCCGAGCCGCGCCGAGGGCAGGCTGACCGGCTGCTCGATATGAACGAGAGCCAGATCCGTATCGGGATCATCGCCGATCAGTCGCGCGTCGAAATGGCGTCCGTCCTGGGTCTGCACCGAAACCCGGGAGGTGCCCTGCGCAACGTGGCTGTTGGTCAGTACGAGGCCGTCCGGCGAAAGAATGACGCCGGAGCCCGACCCCGCCGGCTTACCGCCCTTGCGGATGTCGAGTTTCACGACGGCGAGCCCGACTTTTTCGGCAACGTCGCTGACGGCGTTCGAATAAGCGTCAAGCAAAAACCCGTCTTCGGGCGTCGAAAGAGATGAAGTCCGTTGAGGATGGGTGTCCTCATCCAGAATGGCGGACGGTGCGATATCGAGCAACATTGTATCGACCCAAGACAAAGAAAATGAATACTGAGCACCGATATGGGAATGCCACCGCCTTCGCGGAAGTCCCCTTCCCCTCGCCGCCGTCATGGCGGCAAAGCGGGTCCCCTCGCCTTTGCATAGCTACGCTTGATCGAAGCGATCAAAAATGATCATGAATGGCGTTCGCGCCAAACCGTTGCGCCCGACCTGAATTTCGTCTGTTGTGTCATGCTCAGTGCTTGTTTGTCCGAGTCATCATGAACATCCTGTCCATCCAGTCCTGGGTCACCTATGGCCATGTCGGCAATGCCTCGGCGGTTTTCCCGATGCAGCGCCTCGGCTGTGAGGTCTGGGCCATCCACACCGTGCAGTTTTCCAACCACACCGGTTATGGCGCCTGGAAAGGCCGGGTCTATGACGGCACCATGGTGGACGAACTGGTCGAGGGCCTGGCCGAGCGTGGAGTCCTGCCTCGCTGCGATGGCGTGATCTCCGGCTATATGGGCTCCTCCGACATCGGCAACGCCATTCTCGCCGCCGTCGGCAAGGTCCGCGCCGCCAACCCGGCCGCGACCTATTGCTGCGATCCGGTGATCGGCGATATCGGCCGCGGCGTTTTCGTGCGCCCAGGGATTCCCGAGTTCATGCGCGACCAGGCGGTCCCGGCCGCCGACGTCATCACTCCCAACCGGTTCGAGCTCGAATATCTCGCCGGGCGGGAAGTCCGCACCCTGGCCGATGCCAAGGCCGCTGTCGCCGCCTTGCAGGCCACCGGTCCCAAGGTGGTGCTGGTGACCTCGCTCGATACCGACGACACCCCGGATGACGCCATCGACCTGCTGGCATCGGATGGCAGCGGCTTCTACCGGGTCCGCACACCCCGCCTCGGCCTCGATATCAACGGGGCGGGCGATGCGATCGCCGCACTGTTCAATCTGCACTGGAAGCGCTCGGGCTCGGCGGCACAGGCCCTGGACCTGGCCAGCGCCTCGATCTACGGCCTGCTCAAGCGCACTGCCGAGGCGGGTTCGCGAGAGATCCTCACCGTGGCGGCACAGGACGAATTCGTGACGCCAAGCCACCGCTTCGAGGTGGTCGCGGTATAGAGCAAAGGGCGTTTTCCCGCACTTTGCTCTAACTCATTGTTTTAAGGTGCTTTCTTAATCGAAAAGTCTATCGACTTTTCTGAAAAACGCTTTCGTTTCTACCGGAACGGTCCTTTTGTCCCTTTGCCTTGCGAGGAGCCCACCATGCCCCGTCGTTTCTACACGCTCGACGTCTTCACCGATCGCGCCCTTGCGGGCAATCCTCTTGCGGTGGTGCTCGATTGCGAAGGGTTGGATGCTGCGGCCATGCAGCAGATCGCCCGCGAATTCAACCTGTCGGAAACCGTCTTCGTCCTGCCACCGGATGATGGCCGCCACCGGGCTCGTATCCGCATCTTCACGCCGGGCCTCGAAATGCCCTTTGCCGGCCATCCCACCGTGGGCACGGCAGTGCTCTTGGCGCTGCTCGACCATGACCGCCGGCCGGGCGACTACCTCTTCGGCCTGGAAGAACAGATCGGTATCGTGCCCTGTGCGGTCTCCCTCAAGGACGGCAGCGCCTATGCCCGCTTCGACATACCGGCCCTGCCGACCGAGCGCGGGGCGCCGACCGCCACGAGCTTGATCGCCGAAGCGCTGGGCCTGAGCGAACAGCAGATCGGCTTCGAAAACCACCATCCCACCGTGTTCGGCACCGGCTTTCCCTACACCTTCGTTCCCGTGCGTTCGCTGGAAGCGATCGGGCGTATCCGGATTAATACGAGCCTGTGGACGGAGGCTTTTGGCCAGGAAGGCCTCGGCGCCGCCTATGCCTATACCCGCCAAACCGTTGAGGCCGGCTCCAGCTTTCATGCCCGCATGTTCTCGCCCGGCGACGGCATCCCCGAGGATCCGGCGACTGGTTCCGCGGTGGCCGGCCTTACCGGCGTGATTGCCCGCTTCGACGACCTCGCCGACGGCACCCGCCATTTCCGCATCGAGCAGGGCTTCGAAATGGGCCGCCCTTCCCTGATTGACCTGTCCATGATCATCAAGGGCACGCGTCTGGCCGGCGCCTCGATCGGCGGCTCCGCCGTGATCGTCAGCGAGGGAAACCTGCATGTCTGAGCCGGAGATCGTCGCGCTCGACGCCATCGATTGCCGCTTGGAACAACAGCCCTGGCAGTTCGCCGAGGAGAATGCCGAAGCGATAGAAGCGCATTGGCAAAAGGTGATCGAAGCGAAGCCGGCGAGCTTCAACGGCAAGATCCTGCTGCTGCACCGCTGGCAGATCGTGGAACGCCGGTTTCGCGGCGCCTATCTGATGACGGACTATGCCAGCTTCCTGGCCTGGCGGGATTTCGGCACGCCGGGCGAGGCCCGATGGAACTGTTTCGCCATGGCCGCACTCGAGGCCGCCGATGGCGCCTTCCTGCTCGGCGAAATGGCCGAGCACACCTCCAACGCCGGTGCGATCTATTTCGCCGCCGGAACGCCCGATCCCTCCGACCTCAATGGAACTATCGTCAATCTCGCCGGCAGCGTGACCCGGGAACTGGAGGAGGAGACCGGCGTTTCGCCGGCTGGCGTCGATATCGCTTCCGGATGGACCGCGGTTTTTCACGGCCAGCGCATCGCCCTGATGAAATCGGTGCGATCGCCCCTGCAATCAGGGGAACTGAAGAACAGGATCGAGCACTTCCTCGCCCGGGAGGAGCGCCCGGAACTCTCCCGCATGCATGTTGTCGCCACGCGAGCGGACATTCGGGCCGACCGTATGCCTGCTTTTCAATGCGCCTATCTGGCGCATCGGCTCCAAGTGTGATGCACGGTCCCGCCGTCAGCGGACGGGATAGCCGTGACGGCGCTGTGTCGAGGAGATCAGCGACTGGGCCTTGGCGTCGTCGCCCGCCTTGCAGGCCTGTCCCGCTTCAGCCAGGTCCCGGCTCATGACATCATGCACCTTCTTGTCGACGAAGCCGGTCTTCGCGTCTCCGTCGATGACGCGCTGAACGAAGGTGATCCGTTCGAAGCAGGAAGCGGCCAAGGCCGCCGAAGGCAGGATCGAGGAAGTCAGGGCCGAGAACACAGCGGCGCAGATCAACAGACGCATCGGGGTCTTCCAATGATTGACGCCTTGTGATCGCAGGCAAGGGCGTCACTCTCAAGCCCTTCGGCCTTCCTCTCCACTGCAAACGCGCCATGATGCCCGCCCCTTCCCGGCATTTCCCCTTGCCGGCTCCGTCACGGCACTGTACAAGCCCTTGCACCTGATGGCCGTGGGCCGTCTCAGGAAAGGGAATGAACCGTGGCGATATCGCCCGCCAAATTTGAAACGCTCGCGCATCCGGCGCCGGCGCTGGCGTTCGCCCTCCTTTCCAGCCTCCTCCTTAGCCGCCCCTGAGGGCCGGCCGGGCTTCAGCCTGGGCGCTCAGGGGACATGAATGCGGTCGACTGGGCCTGTTGTCAGGCCCTACTTCGCCACCCCTTCCTTTGGCTAAAGAGTTTTTATCATGACATATGCAGGCAAGGTCTCTCAGTTCTCCGCTCCCAAGGTCGATATATCAGCCAAATACAAGCCTTGGCCGCCGATCGACCTGCCGGATCGCCAATGGCCGTCCCGCACCATCAGCCAGGCGCCGACCTGGTGCGCCGTCGATTTGCGCGACGGCAACCAGGCCCTGATCGAACCGATGGGCCACGAGCGCAAATTGCGCATGTGGGACACGCTCGTCGGCATGGGATTCAAGGAGATCGAGGTCGGCTTCCCCTCCGCTTCGCAGACTGATTTCGATTTCGTCCGCTTCCTGATCGAGACGGGACGTATTCCCGATGGCGTCGCCATCCAGGTGCTGACGCAGGCGCGCGAGGAGCTGATCCGCCGCACCTTCGAGAGCCTGAAGGGCGTCAAAAGCGCCATCGTGCATCTCTACAACTCGACCTCCGAGCTGCAGCGCCGCGTCGTCTTCCGCCAGGACCGCGCCGGCATCCGGGACATCGCCGTCAACGGCGCCAAGCTGATCATGCAGCTCACCAAGGAGCTGGGCATGGAGGCAAATATCCGCCACCAGTATTCGCCCGAGAGCTTCATGGGCACCGAACTCGATTTCTCCAAGGAGATCTGCGAGGCGGTGATGGACGTCTATCAGCCCACCCCCGACAACAAGCTGATCCTGAACCTGCCGCTCACCGTCGAGATGTCGACACCCAACATCTATGCCGACCAGATCGAATGGATGTCGCGCAACATCAAGAACCGCGACAGCGTCATCATTTCCCTGCATCCGCACAATGATCGCGGCACCGGTGTCGCGGCGGCCGAGCTCGGCCTGATGGCCGGCGCCGACCGTGTCGAGGGCACGCTGTTCGGCAATGGCGAACGCACCGGAAATGTCGATCTCGTCATCATGGCCGGCAACCTGATCATGTCGGGCGTCGACCCCCAGATCGATCTCTCCGATGTCAACGGCCTGGTGCGCGTGGCCGAGCACTGCAACCAGCTGCCGATCCACCCGCGCCATCCCTATGCCGGCGAACTGGTGTTCACCGCCTTCTCGGGCTCGCATCAGGACGCCATCAACAAGGGCTTCAAGGCGCTGGAAACGGCGACCTCCCCCGTCTGGGAAGTGCCTTATCTGCCGATCGACCCCAAGGATCTCGGGCGTTCCTATGAAGCGGTAATCCGCATCAACTCCCAGTCCGGCAAGGGCGGCATCGCCTATATTCTGGAAAAGGAACACGGCATCGAACTGCCGCGCCTTCTGCAGGTCGAATTCTCCAAGGCGGTGCAGGGCATCGCCGATGGCGAAGGCGTTGAACTCGGCGCCGACAGGCTGTGGGATGCCTTCACCCGCGAATATCTCGACAATGGCCGCTACACCTTCATCTCCCATCAGATCGTCAGCGATGGCGAGGGAGAAGAGCGGACCATCACCGCGCGCATTCGCGACGAGGGGGTGGACAAGACCATAACCGGCATCGGCAACGGCCCCATCGATGCCTTCGTGACCGCCATGCGCGCTGAGAGCGGTCTCGACTTCGACGTCGCCAATTATCGCGAGCATGCCATGGGATCGGGCGCCAATGCGGCGGCGGTATCCTATGTCGAACTGCGCATCGCCGACGGTTCTACCCTGTTCGGTGTCGGCATCGACAAGGACACCACCAAGTCGGCCCTCAAGGCCGTAATCTCCGGCGTGAACCGTATCCTCAAGCGCTGATCGGAACGCTTTGCTTCAGCGACCGGAACCGGCCCCTCAGGGCCGGTTTCTGTTTGGAAATGCGGCAAGGGCCAAACCAAGCTCCCGGTAGCGCCTTCACCTGTGGCTGCTGCGATAGAGCTTCCATTCGTCCACCCGCCTGCCGTCCGGCAGCTGGCAATCGGCGCTCTCCCCCGCGTCGGTCCGCACGGGAATGGACTTCCCGCCCTGCTGCGCACAGTACACCGATGCGGGATTTGCCATACCGACGGCGTGCGGTGACAAAATTGGATCCGGCCCTCGCCGCGCTATGCAGACGGTCAGAGTCAGGCAAATGAAGACCACCCGATAGATCTTCTTATGCATCTCGCCTCCGGCGCTTCTGGGTGGATTGATAAGACCTTATCTGGCACCTTTATCCCGCCGCTGCACTTTCGTCGCGCAGACGCTGGGCATAGACGTTGATGATCAGGGCGATCAACAGAATGACGCCACGGATCAGGATCTTGAGAAAGCTGTCGATCTCGACATGATCGAGGCCATTGTTGAGCACGCCGAGCACGCACAGCCCGACAATGGTGTTGCCGATGCCGCCGCGCCCGCCGAAGAGGCTGGTGCCACCGACCACCACGGCCGCGATGGCGTCGAGCAGATAACCGGTGAATTCGTTCTGCTGCGCGCTGCCGAAATGCGCGACGCCGACCATGCCCGCCACGCCCGAGCATACCGCCGAGATCACCATCACGGCGGCCAGGATCGTCCTGACATTGATGCCGGAGAACTCCGCCGCCTCGCGGTTGCCGCCCACCATGTAGATGTAGCGCCCGAAGCGCGTATAGGTCAGCACGATGTGGCCGACACCGAGGAAGATCCCCAGCACGATCACGATCCACGGCAGCCCGCCGATATTGCCCGAGCCCAGCGTCGAGACCAGATCCGGCACGGCATAGGCGATCTGGCCGCGCAGCAGCAAGGCACAGATGCCGTCGGCGATCTGCATCATCGCCAGCGTCATGATGAAGGAGGGAATGCCGATCCGCGTCAGGCCGAAGGCATTGACCAGTCCCAATGCCGCGCATGCGATAAGAGCGAAGACGATGGCCACGCCGCCGGGCATGATGAAATTGGCATTGGCGATGTTCACATAGGATTCTTGCGCCGTGAAGAACGCCACCGCCACACCGGTGACATTGGCGATCGAGGCCACCGACAGATCGATCTCACCGCACAGGATCACGAAGGTCAGCCCGACGGCGATGATGCCGGTCACCGAGATCTGCACCAGGATATTGGCTAGATTGTCCAGCGTCACAAAGGACGGACTCGCCACCGCAAAGAAGATCACCAGCGCCAGCAAGGTGGCGAAGGGCGCGATGTTGCGCATCTGGTTGCGCAAGATCGCCCCCAAGCCCTGGCGGCCGAACGTCGCCTGGCTGCCATCCTGAACCGGTGTGCTCATTCCTCAAAACTCCCAAGCTGAAGACAGGCGGGTTTGCCGCCTCAGGCCGCTTCCAGCAATTTGTCCTTCGAGATCGTCTCGGCGGCAAACTCGCGGACGATCCGCCCCTTTTTCATCACCACGACCCGATCGGCCAGCGACAACACCGTCTCGGGCTCGGCCGAGACCACGATCACCGCCAGTCCCTTGTCGCGCAGGTCGCGCACGATCTTGACCACATCGTCCTTGGCGCCGACATCCATGCCGCGCGTCGGCTCCGAGAGGATCAGCACCTTGGGCATGTGGGTCAGCCATTTGGCCAACGCGACCTTTTGCTGGTTGCCGCCCGACAGCGAGCCGAGCAAGGCATTCACTCGTGGTGGGCGGATATGGAGGGCCTCGATATGTCCCTGCGCGGTCTTGCGCTCCACGCCAGGCTTCAGCCACAGGCGCGAGATCCTCTCGAGAATGCTGATCGAGATGTTGCGATAGAGCGGTTGATGATGGAACAGCATCGAGCGCCGGCTCTCCGGCACGAAGGCAATGCCCGCCGCGCGCGCCTGCGCCGTGTTGCGCAGGGTCCGCGTCTTGCCTTCCAATTCGATATGCCCATGCGCCGGCTTGAGCTTGCCGAACAAGGTGCGGGCGAATTCGAGCTGGCCGCAGCCCATGAAGCCGTAGACGCCGAGCACCTCGCCGGCGCGCACGTCCAGCGACACATCGGCAAAGGCGCGACCATAGGAGAGGCCCTGCGTCGCCAGAACCGGGGAGCCTTCGGGCCTGGCCGGCAGCGAGATCAGACCCGAATAACTCTCTTCCAGCCCTTCATGGCCGCGGCCGATCATGTGTTCGATCACCCAGTTCTTGTCGATGCCTTGCGTCGAATGGGAGATCACATGACGGCCGTTGCGGAAGATCGTCACCGCATCGGAAATGCTGAGAATGTCATCGAGAAAATGCGAAATGAAGACGATGCTGCGACCATCGGCCCGCACCTTGCGCAACACCTCGAACAGGCGCTGCACCTCCGGCGGCGATAGCGCCGATGTCGGCTCGTCGAGGATGATGATGCGAGCGCCTGAAAACAGCACGCGCGCCAGCTCGATCAATTGCTGCAGGCCGATCGGCAAGGCGCCGATACGCATGCGCGGATCGACCTCGATGCCGAGATTGCGCAACTGCTCACGCGCCCCCTTCACCATGGCGGGCCAATCGACCAGGCCGAAGGCGTTGAGCGGCTGCTTGCCGAGATAGACGTTCTCGGCGACGGTGAGATCGGAAACGATGCTGAGTTCCTGATGCACCATGCTGATGCCGGCAGCGAGAGAGTCATGCGCCGAGCGGAAATGCACTTGCTTGCCGTCGATCTCCAGGCTGCCCTGATATTCGGTATGCACTCCGGCGATGATCTTCATCATCGTCGACTTCCCGGCGCCGTTCTCGCCGACCAGCCCGTGGATCTCGCCGGCCTGCAGCGTGAAATCCACGCCCTTGAGAGCAGCCACGCCGCCGAACGACTTGGAAATATCCGTCATCTTCAGGCGCGGGGGAGCGCCGGTCGCCGCTTGCTTCTCGTCTAGCGCCATCATGCCTCTCGGAACGCGGTGGTGTGCCTGGTTTCGGAATGGAATCGAAAGGTCGCGGCCAATTGGGAGAAACGCCACTTTTGTCATGCCCAGGCTCGTCCCGGGCATCCAGATACCGCAACCCGATGGGTCCGTGGCCCTGAATCACCGGGACGAGCCCGGTGATGACAAAAAGTGGAGGTTCCCACCATTCTTCCGGCTTGGTCGTTCAAACCGGCACGCCGATCTCAGATCAGATAGTGCTTTTCCATCCAGAGCATGCCGGCCGCGTTGTCCTTGGTCACCACGGGGCCGTCGGTGACGACCTGCTTGGGGATGCCGCCTTCGCCGGACTTCTCGCCGCCGACCACAGCGGCAACACCAGCCACGATCGCCCCGCCATGAATGCGGCAGGACGGGTTGCGCACGGTGGCGAACATGCGCCCTTCCGCCACCGCCGAGATGGCCGGCGGCATGGCGTCGACGCCGCCGATCTTGATGTCGGTGCGGTTGCGTGCCTTCATGATGTTGTAGGCGGCCAGCGCCATGTCGTCATTGTGAAAGAAGGCCGCATCGATCTGCGGATATTTGGTCAGGTAGGTCTCCCAGAGGCGGGCCGCCTTGGTGACGTCCCAATCGGCGGGCTGCGTATCCAGCACCTCGATATTGGGGAACTGCTTCACCAC
This sequence comes from Labrys sp. F242, assembly GCF_057813875.1. NCBI lineage: Bacteria > Pseudomonadati > Pseudomonadota > Alphaproteobacteria > Hyphomicrobiales > Xanthobacteraceae > Labrys > Labrys sp. F242. The sequence goes on from NZ_JBVASG010000001.1 coordinate 2,623,640, forward strand.
GCTCTCGAAGCCCTTGGCCCGTCCCTGCGCCCCGGTATGGCCGAGGGCGCCCTGGGTCATGATGATCTTGCCCTTGCCGCCAATGGCAGTGCACAAAGCCTGCGTGACCGAAGCACCCATGAACTCGTTGTTCGGGGCCAGGAAACTATGCACGTTGATCTTGTCGAGCGGGGCGATCAGCGTGTCCATGTCGATGACGGGAATGCCGGCATCGATCATTTTCTGCACCGGCTGCGTCAGCGTGCCGATGCCGAAGGCCTGGATCGCGACGAAGTCCCATTTCTGCGAAGCCATGTTGTCGATGGCGGCGCGCTGCTTGACCGCGTCAAGCTGGCCGTCGAACCAGGTCACCTCAACATTGAAGAGCTTGCCCCAATATTCGGCCGCTTCCTTGCCCTGCGCGCACCAGGTCGCCTGCAGGCCGGCATTGGAGAAGGCAGCCTTGAGCGGCTTTTCGGAGCGGCCGGCCACCTTCGCAGCCTCGGCGGCGAAAGCTGGGTCAAGGCCGAATCCCCCGAACAAGGCCGCGGCAGCGCCAGCGGAGAACGAGGCAGAACGAATAAAATCGCGCCGCGTATGCGGCGTCCTATCCTTGGGCATTCATTTCCTCCCTGGAGCAAACGCGTTTGGAACGCTTGTTTGCTCTCACCCTTTGTTTCCACGCGTCTTTGCGTTTGCGGGCAACGCCGTCAAACCGCAAAAGCTCTGGCATTTTGCTTTCGGTGCGCGACACCGACGCGGCTCTTTGCGAGCCTGGCGCAGGCGGTTGAATCCGCTGCGCTGACACCATCTTATGTTTGTTCCGACAATTGACAACCGCTATTCTTTTGAGCGGATAGTTTCTTCATGCAGACATGCGCTGTGGACCAGTACGGCACCCCGGTGGCGAGGCCTGCCTCGTCACGGTAGGGTCGCGGGCATGGTCAGTCTTTCCATAGCCATCGTCGGGGCGGGCGTTGCCGGTCTGGCAGCAGCCTCCTGCCTCGCCGATGCGGGCCACCGCGTGGTGGTGTTCGAGCGCTTCGACCAGGCCAAGCCGGTTGGCGCAGGGCTTTTGCTGCAACCGACAGGCCTGGCGGTGCTGGAACGCCTCGGTCTGCGCGAGGGAGCCGCCATTCTGGGCAGCCGGATCGAACGCCTTTACGGGCGCTGCGGCCCGACAGGCCCGTTGATCTTCGACCGGCGCTATGACGAGCTCCTGCCCGGGCTGCATGGCATCGGCATTCATAGGGCGAGCTTGTTCCATCTGCTGATGAGCGCGGCTGAAGCGCGGGGCATAGCACTGGAGCAGGCGGCAGATATCACCGAGATCAGCGATATCGACAACCGTCCCATGATCGAGGACGGGGCCGGGCGGCGCCACGGCCCATTCGATCTGGTGGTGGATGCCAGCGGCGCGCGCTCACGGCTCAGGGACAAGCTCGGACTGTCGCAACGCCGGCCCTACCGGCATGGCGCGGTCTGGGGCGTGGCTGAGGATACCGGCTTTGCCCGCGATGCGCTGCAGCAGCGCTACAGAACGGCGCGCTTCATGATCGGCGTGCTGCCGGTCGGACGGTTACCCCACGACCCGACGCCGCTGAGTGCCTTCTTCTGGAGCATGCCGGTCGAGGAGCTGGATCGCTGGCCCCAGGCCGATCTCGCCACCTGGCGGGCCGAGGTCGCGGCAATCTGGCGGGATACGGAGCCGCTAACGCAGCAGTTCACCCGACATGAGCAGCTGACACCGGCTCGCTATGCCCAATTGACCGTCGCCAACCCGATAAACGGGCGCCTCGTGATGATCGGCGATGCCTGGCATCAGACCAGCCCGCAGCTCGGCCAGGGCGCCAATATGGCGCTGCTGGACGCGGCTGCCCTCGCCGATGCGCTCACCCTCCATGCCGACATCGACAAGGCCCTGCCTGCCTTCGTCCGCATGCGTCGCGACCATATCCGCTTCTATCAGATGGCGAGCACCGTGTTGACGCAGTTCTTCCAGTCGCATTCGCGCCTGACCGGACCGATACGGAACCTGGCCTTCGGCCCCATGAGTCGATTGCCCTGGCTGCGCACCGAAATGGTCAAGACCCTCGCCGGCCTCAAGACAGGGCCTTTCTCCTGGAGCCGCCCCGAAGACCTCGCTGGCCAAGCGGCCACCGGACAGCCACCCATCGCCTTCCAGCGGCAAGAAGCCTGATCGCGGCGACCTTCCAGACCATTTAGCGGTACAGATCCTCACGCGTCGGCGGCAGGCCCGAGGGGCCCTTGGCCTTGCGCGAGGCGAGCGTCTGGAAGATGCCGACGGCGGAGCGCTCGAAAGCCAGTGAGCAGCCAGCGAGATAAAGCAGCCAGATCCTGGTCTTGGCCTCGCCCACCTCGGCGGCGGCCTGGTCGCGCCTGGCATAGAGATTTTCGGCCCAGGCCTTGGTGGTGCGCGCATAATGCTCACGCCAAGCCTCGACGTCATGCACCTCGAAGCCGTTGCCTTCCAGGCCGTTGGCCGACATGCCGACGGTATCGAGTTCGCCGCCAGGGAAGATGTAGCGCGTCAGCGCCGCGAATTCGGGCCGCTTCTTGCGGAACTTCTTCATGTCGCGCTTAGCCGGGCGCGCGATGGCGTGATGCAGATAAAGCCCGCGCGGCCGTAGCAGGCTGTGGATCTTCTTGAAATAAGCCTCGTGATTGTCGAGGCCGACATGTTCGAACATGCCGATGGAGGCAACCTTGTCAAAAGTACCCGTCAGGTCGCGATAGTCCTTGAGTTCGACGGTGACCCGGTCCTGGAGGCCGAGCCGGGCAATACGTTCCTGCGCGAAATCGAACTGCTCTTGCGCCAGCGTGACGCCATGGGCAGTGACGCCGTAATGCTGGGCGGCGTGGCAGATCAGCCCCGCCCAGCCCGAACCGATGTCGAGGAAGCGTTCGCCAGGCTGCAGGCGCAGCTTGCGGCAGATCATGTCGAACTTGGCCGTCTGCGCTTCGTCGAGCGTGGTTTCCGGCTTCGGCCAATAGGCGCAGGTATAGGCCATGGTCGGACCCAGGAAGAGGCCGTAGAAATCGTTCGACAGGTCGTAATGAAACTGCACGAGCGGCTTGTCGTCCCTGCCCTTCTCGACCTTGCCCTCGATCTTGCCCTCGAAATCGTGCTTCTCCGCGGTGCCCTGCTTGGGCAGCGAACGTGTCACGAAGGGCCACAAGCCGCGGACGAGTTGCAGCTTGCTCAGGCGCTTGAACAGGCCCTTGGTATTCATGCTCCCGCGCCGCTCGGCCACGTCAAGGAGCGTGCCGCCTTCGATTCGCAGGCTGCCATCTGCCAGAAGCTGGATGAGCTGGTCGAAAAGGGCATGAGGCCGACGCACCAGACGCGTGATCGCATCGGCGTCCGAGATCTTCAGGCGCAGATCCGTGCGGGCGCTAGGCCCGAGTGGAATGACCTCGCCATTCCACAACTCAACGGCGAGATCAGCCTGCAACTGGTCGGCCAGATGCGAAATCAGCCGCCTGGCGGCATTGATATATTTGTCCACGGAGCCTCCGCACGCTTGCGGGGCGTTATACCGCGATCCGTGGACGATGCCAGAGCAAAGCGCGTTTTCACGAAAACCCCTTTACTCTAACTCCTTGTTTCGACGCGTCTTTGCGATTCATGCCTGATACGTCGGATCGCAAAACGCTTTGGTGTCTCAGTGGATACGAAACTCCTGCCCGATCGCCCGCAATTCGGCTGGCTTGATAAGGCCGCTATGCGAGACGGTGATCGAATGTAGAGGCCCTTCCAGCTTGTCGCGCCAGAAAGCCAGGAATTTATGCAATTCCGGAAAGGCCGGAGCAAGATCGTATTCCTGCCAGACATAGGCCTGCAGCAGGGCCGGATGGTCTGGCAGGCGATAGAGAATATTGGCCGTGGTGAGGCCGTACCCTTCCAACTGACGACGAAACGCAACAGACACCATTTCTGTCACCTCCATGGTGATCGGAGACAGCATGATTGCACCGCAACCTTAACGAAATGGCAATATCCAATTGGAATTAATCCATAAGAATCAATGTCTTATCACTCATCAAGAAAGAGTGCTGCCAAACTTGCCTATCGAGGAATAGAGGGCGGTCTCGCCCGCCCCGCCTTCAATCGATCGTCTGTCCGGTACGGTCACGCATGGTGGCAAGGGTCAGAACGCTCACGAGGGCCGCCGCCGCTACATAGAAGGACGGCGCGATCTTCAGGCCCGTTTTTTCGATCAATAGCGTCACGATCAGCGCAGCAAAGCCTCCGAACAGGGCAACAGCGAAATTATAGGCAAGCGACAGGCCGGTCGAGCGTAGGGCCGCCGGGAACTGTTCGGCCAGCAGCGCCGGCGCGGGGCCGGTGAAAGCGGCGAGCAGGAGGCCGAGCACGACCTGCACGGTGACGAGCACCGGCAAGGTCGGATTGGCATTGAGCCAGGCGAACAATGGTATCACCAGGATGCCGATGCCGATGGCGGCGACGAGCAGCAGGGTCTTGCGGCCGATCAGATCCGACAGCCTGCCGGCTATCGGACAGCCGAACATCAGCACGATGCCGCCCAGCGTGGTGGAGATGAAGGCGTCCTTGGCCGGGATGCCCAGGAATTTCTCGACATAGAGCGGCATGTAGAACAGCAGCACATAGGTGCAGACGGTCCACAGAATGGTGACACCGAAGCCGGAGAGAACGCCGCGGCCGTGGACGCTCAGCGTCTCGCGCAAGGGGCTCTCGCTCTTGCGCGTCGTCTGGGCTGCAAAAACCGGGGTCTCGTCGAGGCGAGCCCGGATATAGAGTCCGACCGGACCGATGAGCAAGCCGAACCAGAACGGCACCCGCCAGCCCCAGCTCTCCACCGCCTCCTGCGGCAGGAACTGGGTGATGGCGACGCCGCACAGCCCGCCCAGCACCACCGCGAGAGCCTGGCTGGTCTGCTGCCAGCTCGCCGCCAGGCCGCGCTGCTCGGGCCTGGCGTATTCGACCAGATAGGAGGTGGCGCTGCCGACCTCGCCGCCGGCGGAAAACCCCTGGATCAAGCGGGCCAGCATCAGGACGGCCGCGCCGAACACGCCGGCCTGGGCATAGGTCGGCGCAAAGCCGAGCAAGGCCGTGCCGAGTGCCATGGTCAGGATGGTGATGGTGAGCGCCGCCTTGCGGCCATGGCGATCGGCGTAGACCCCGAGCACGATGGCGCCAACCGGGCGCATGCAAAAACCGACACCATAGACCGTCACGGTCAGGAGGATGGCGGTCAGCGGGTCTTCCTTGGGAAAAAACTGCCGCGAGATCAGGGCGGCGAAGAAACCGTAGACGGTGAAATCGAACCATTCCAGGCCATTGCCGATGGTCGCCGCGACAATGGCGTGCCGTCGCTTGCGATCGGAAACGAGAATTCCGGCGGATGCTTCGACCGTCATACCAAATTTCTCCATTTAAGCGGTTTGGTATGACATTTGATAGGTGGAAACGGGCGCTGTCCAGTGCGCCTCCCGATTCCGGCACAGCAGGAGGCGCAAGGATTACCTCAAATCTCGAAGATGCCGACGCATCAAAGACTTGAACAACTCGCGAAAGATTGACCCATTCACGAAGACGGGACCGAGAGTCATTCACAACGACTCTCGGTATTACACTTCAAGATTCGGAAAAGAATATCTCCGAGATTTTAGTTGCGGGCCTTGTCGACCAGCTTGTTCTTGCCGATCCAGGGCATCATGCCGCGCAGCTTTTCGCCGACGGCTTCGATCTGGTGGGAATCGTTCAGGCGGCGGATACCCTTGAAGCGCGAAGCACCGGCACGGTATTCCTGCATCCAGTCCGACGTGAACTTGCCGGTCTGGATGTCCTTGAGCACGCGCTTCATCTCGGCCTTGGTCTCATCGGTGATGATACGCGGACCGGAGACATACTCACCCCACTCGGCCGTATTCGAGATCGAGTAGTTCATGTTGGCGATGCCGCCCTCATAGATGAGGTCGACGATCAGCTTCACTTCGTGCAGGCACTCGAAATAGGCCATTTCGGGCGCGTAACCGGCTTCCACCAGCGTCTCGAAGCCGGCACGGATCAGCTCGACTAGGCCGCCGCAGAGCACAACCTGCTCGCCGAACAGGTCGGTTTCGCATTCTTCCTTGAAGTTGGTCTCGATCACGCCCGAACGGCCGCCGCCGACGCCGCAGGCGTAGGACAAAGCGATATCATGGGCATTGCCCGAGGCATCCTGATGGATAGCGATCAGGCAGGGCACGCCGCCGCCCTTCTGGTATTCGCCGCGCACGGTATGGCCGGGGCCCTTCGGTGCGATCATGATGACGTCGACGGTCTTCTTCGGCTCGATCAGGCCGAAATGCACGTTGAGGCCGTGGGCGAAGGCGATGGCCGCACCGTCCCGGATGTGGGGGGCGATCTCGTCGCGATAGATGTCGGCCTGCAGTTCGTCGGGCGTCGCCATCATCAACAGGTCGCCCCACTTGGCGGCTTCCGGCACGGTCATGACCTTGAGACCGTCGGCTTCCACCTTCTTGGCGGTGGTCGAGCCCGGGCGCAGCGCGATCGCGATCTCCTTGGCGCCCGAATCCTTGAGGTTCATCGCATGAGCACGGCCCTGCGAACCGTAGCCGACGATCACAACCTTCTTGGTCTTGATCAGGTTCAGATCGGCGTCGCGATCATAGTAAACGCGCATGGTCCTTGTCCTTCAGACAGTTCATGATGAGGGAAATGATGCGGGCGAATAGCCCGACATCGGAATTGAAGCAATGTTTGTGATGAGAAAAAGCGCGTTGGGCTCCATTTCTTTCGCCCAACGCCTGCTATGCGCATGGAAAGAAGGGTCTAGAGAGGCTCTGGGCCGCGGGCGATCGCCGCGATGCCGGTACGCGAGACCTCGACGAGGCCGATCGGGCGCATCAGCTCGATGAACTGGTCGAGCTTCTCGCCCTTGCCGGTCAGTTCGAACACGAAGCTCTCGACGGTGGCGTCGATCACCCGGGCCCTGAAGGCATCGGCAATGCGCAAGGCCTCGCTGCGCGCTTCCCCCTTGCCGCGGACCTTGATCAGCATGAGCTCCCGCTCCAGCGCCTTGCCGGTCAAGGTGAGGTCGACGACCTTGTGCACGGGTACCAGGCGGTCAAGCTGCGCCTTGATCTGCTCGATCACGTTGGCCGTGCCGGTCGTCACCACCGTGATGCGCGAGACATGCTCGGCATGCTCCGTCTCGGACACGGTGAGGCTTTCGATGTTGTAGCCACGGCCCGAGAACAGGCCGACGACGCGAGCAAGAACACCCGGCTCGTTGTCGACCTCCACCACGAGGGTGTGGGTCACGATGGTCTCGGCCGTCGAGGCCATGAAGTAGGCAGATCCGGTCATTTGATATTCCACATAGCGCGTTCCCGGGTGCGCGGACATCTCGTCCGCATCTTGGAAACAGTGAGGATGCAGGAGAGGAAGAGCGGGCGAGACGCCCGCGCCCCCCAGCGCACGCAAGTGCGTGCGCGATCACACCAGCTGCTTGCCCTTGGCGTCGATCACGCTGCCGATGTCGACGGCCGCGTCGCCCAGGATCATTTCGTTATGTGCCTTGCCCGAGGGGATCATCGGGAAGCAGTTCTCGGACTTGTCGACATGGCAGTCGAAGATCACAGGATGCGGGGTGTCGATCATCTGCATGATCGCCGCATCGAGATCTTCAGGCTTAGTGCAGCGGATGCCGACCCCGCCATAGGCCTCCGCCAGCTTGACAAAATCGGGCAAGGCGGCCGAGTAGCTTTCCGAATAGCGGCCGCCATGCAGCAATTCCTGCCACTGGCGCACCATGCCCATATATTCATTGTTGAGGATGAAGATCTTCACCGGCAGGCGATACTGCACCGCTGTCGACATCTCCTGCAGCATCATCTGGATGGAGGCTTCGCCGGCAATGTCTATGACCAGTGCCTGCGGATGCGCGAGCTGCGCACCGATCGCGGCCGGGAAGCCATAACCCATGGTGCCCAGACCGCCCGAGGTCATCCAGCGATTCGGATCCTGGAAGTGGAAATGCTGGGCCGCCCACATCTGGTGCTGACCCACTTCCGTGGTGACGTAGACGTCGCGATCCTTGGTGAGCTGATAAAGGCGTTCGATCGCGTATTGCGGCTTGATCGTCTCTTCTGAGTTGCGATAGGAGAGCGACTTGCGCGCGCGCCATCCCGCGATCTCTTCCCACCAGCTCTTGTGTGCCGCCTTGTCGACATCGGGTTTCAGCTCGCGCCAGGCCGCCAGCATCTGATCGAGCACATGCGCGCAGTCGCCGACGATGCCGATATCGACCTTGACGTTCTTGTTGATCGAAGAGGGATCGATATCCACGTGGATCTTGCGGCTATGCGGCGAGAACGCATCGATACGGCCGGTGATGCGGTCGTCGAAGCGAGCACCGATATTGATCAGCACGTCGCAATCATGCATGGCCAGATTGGCCTCGTAGGTGCCGTGCATCCCCAGCATGCCGAGCCATTGCGGATCCGCCGCCGGGAAAGCCCCCAGGCCCATCAGGGTCGAGGTCACCGGATAGCCGGTGAGCTTGGCGAATTCACGCAGTAGCGCCGTCGCGCGCGGACCGGCATTGATCACGCCGCCGCCTGTGTAGAACACCGGCTTCTTGGCGCCGGCGATCATCGCCACCGCCGCCTTGATCTTGTCCTGATCGCCTTCCAGCCGGGGGCGATAGGTCTTGTGGATGTTGTCGGTCGGCTTGAAATATTCGCCGGCCTTGAACTGGATGTCCTTGGGAATGTCGATCAGCACCGGCCCCGGGCGACCCGACGCGGCGATCAGGAAGGCCTCGTGCAGGATGCGCGGCAGGTCCTCGATGCGCTTCACCAGGTAATTGTGTTTGGTGCAGTGGCGGGTGATGCCGACGGTATCGGCCTCCTGGAAGGCATCCGAACCGATCAGATGGGTCGGCACCTGGCCGGTGATACACACCAGCGGGATCGAATCCATCAAGGCGTCGGTCAGCCCAGTCACGGCATTGGTGGCGCCCGGACCCGAGGTCACCAGCACGCAACCCACCTTGCCGGTGGAACGCGCATAGCCCTCGGCAGCATGGACGGCCGCCTGCTCGTGCCGGACGAGAATGTGACGAAGCTGCTCCTGCTGGAAGATTGCATCATAGATCGGCAGGACAGCACCGCCCGGATAGCCGAACAAGGTGTCCACACCCTGGTCGATCATGGCTTGCACCACCATTTCCGCGCCGGTCATTTGCTTCGTCGACATTGCCTTTTTCCTTGGCTTCCGAATTGCTTCCAAGTTTCCTGGGTTATCTTCCGGGTTTCTCGGGCTTTTCGGACTTCGAGTATCGTTCTCTGAGATTTCGGACAATAAAAAAGGCCCTCAAGGGGCCCATGTGCGTCATCGAAGGAGATTCGGGCTATACCCGCTCCACCGACAACGCCAAACCTACGATAAGAATGTTGCGCAACGGAGCGCTCCTTTTTGCGAAAGTTACGGGGTTGTAAGGGTTGAAAAACAGGCGGTCAAGCGCTGATTTGCAGAAACTGCCAATTGTTGCGCAACATCTGGCAACCGTCATCTTCCAGGACCGCAACCTGCCTTCTCCCGCCTCGACATTGGCGCACTCGGGAGAGGCTCGATGAAAAGAAAGTCACGATGTTCGACAGCCCCTCCGACGCCAGACTGGCGCTGCAGGCCTATTTCGACACGCCGCGCGTGGAAATGCTGGTCGAGGCCCTGGTGCCGAGCCTCATATTCGAGATAGCGCCCGGCAAACGCGTCGTGCTTGGCGATACCAAATTCGGCGGCAGGCCGGACCTGCCGGCCGGCACAGCCTGGCCCCGCCCGCCGGCGCCGGCCGATCCAGAGGAAATCGCCAAACGCGGCAATGCGGAAGCGGGTGCGGAGATGCGCCGACACCTCGCTCAGGGCCTTCCTTACACTTTCATCGCCCAGATCGATCTCGCGGACGCCGCCAAGCTCGGCAGCGTTGCCTCGCCGCTTCCAGCGGACGGGCGCCTGTTGTTCTTCTACGATCTTGCCGTCGGGCCTTGGGAAACCGGCAGGCGACCGGCCAAGGTGATCTGGGATCGTGCACCGCGTGACAAGCTCGCCACGCTGGCCATGCCCGAAGACCTGGTGCAAGCAGCGGAGAAGGCGCGCCGCGACGCCGCCGAAAATCGGGTCAAATACAAGCTGCCCGAACCATCGCAGCCGGAAGGTAGCAACTACGACGCGCCCCAACGCGCCATGACGCTGCGTGCGGGGCTGAGCCTGCCCGACCCCAGCGCCATCGAGATGGAGGCATCGGCCAAACTTTATGCCGCCTATTCGGCGTCTAATGGAACACAAAGCGGCAAGAACGGGCAGAGCTTCGAGGACGCCTATGGTGAAGCGCTCACCGCCGGTGGCAAGCTCAAGCCGACGGGACGCTGGCACCGCCAGCAGCTTCTCGGCAGCCCCCAGCCCGAGCAGGACGATCCTCGCTACGATGCCGTCGTGGTTTCGCAATTCGGCAAACAGCACTTGTCGTCGGACGAATGGAAGAAAGAACGCGCCGCCGTCATGACCGCAGCCCATGATTGGACGCTGCTACTCCAACTCGACCTCGCCGATTGGAGCGGTGGCACCTGGGGCGAAGGCACCGTCTACTTCCTCATGCGCAGGAAGGATCTCGAACAGCGCAACTTCGATGAGGTGATTGCCGTCTATCAGCAGACTTAGGATTCATCCGTCAATAAACGAAACGAATTGGCTCGACCTTTGTCGTTGCCGGGCTTGACCAGGCAATCCAGTCCCTCCCTCCAGACGTCGAAGAGGGTGCCCCTGGATGCCCGGGCATGACAAAGGCGGTGCTTCAGTTATTTCCGGACAATGGCCTTAATTCAAATCGGCGACGACATCGCAGGCTCAAATGCGCTCCAAGGCCACGACCTCGAAACGGGCATCGTCCCCCTCCCCACGGGGATGGGGCGTGCGCGATACCTCCCGCCACTCCCCGACCGGCAGGGCGGGAAAGACAGCGTCGCCCTGCGCTTCCAGGTCCAGTTCCGTCAGCAGCAGGCGGCTCGCCTTCGGCAGGGCCTGGGCATAGATTGCGGCCCCGCCCGCAATGACGACCTCGTCGGCCTTCATCTCGGCTGCGACCTGCTGCCCGCGCTCGAGTGCCGCTTCCAGGCTGGCGGCCACTTCTACCCCCTCTGCCTGAAAAGCGGGATCGCGTGTCACCACGATGGTGCGACGCCCCGGCAGCGGTCGCCCGATCGACTGGTAGGTCTTGCGGCCCATGATCAAGGGCTTGCCCATGGTGGCGGCCCTGAACTGCTTGAGATCCGAGCGCATGTGCCACGGCAGCCCATTATCGACGCCGATGACGCGATTGCGGGCCATGGCGGCAACCATGATGACGGGAATAGCCATCATGCCCCGATCATACCGCGATCGGCGCGGAGATCGCCGGATGGGCTTCATAGCCTTCCACGATGAAATCCTCGAACTTGTAATCGAGGATCGAGGCAGGCTTGCGGGCAAAGCGCAGCTTCGGCCAGGGCATCGGCGTGCGGCTCAATTGCTGGGCGACGAGATCGCCATGGTTCTGATAGACATGCACGTCGCCGCCGAACCAGACGAACTCGCCGGGCTCCAGGTCGCATTGCTGGGCCAGCATGTGGATCAGCAGCGAGGCCGTGACGAGGTTGTAGGGCACGCCGAGGCCGACGTCGCAGGAGCGCTGGTGCAGCAGGCCGGACAGCCGGCCATCGGCGACGAAATATTGATAGGTTGTGTGGCAGGGCGGCAGGGCCATGCCGTCGAGTTCCGCCACGTTCCAGCCGGTGAAGATCAGGCGGCGCGACGTCGGATTGTTGCGGATGTCGTGCACGAGCCGCGCGATCTGGTCGATCCCCTTGGGATCCCTGCGATAGAGCCCCTCCTCGCCCGGCACGTCGGTCGGCACGAAAAGCGGCCAATGGCGCCATTGCGCACCGTAGACGGGCCCCAGATCGCCCCAGCGCTCCGCGAAAGCCTCGTCCGCGACGATCCGCGCCTCGAAATCTTCTTGGCTGATCGCCTCGCCGGTTGCCTGGCGATATTTGGCGAGCGGCCAATCAGTCCAGATCGTCACCTTGTTCTGCAGCAGCGGCCGGATATTGGTGCCGCCATCGAGGAACCACAGCAACTCGCGCACGATCGTCTTCCAGGACACCCGCTTGGTGGTGAGCAAGGGCAGCGTGCCATCGGACAGATCGATGCGCAGGCTCTGGCCGAACAGCGCGCGTGTGCCGACGCCGGTGCGGTCGACCCGCGGCGTGCCCTCGCGCCAGACGCGGTCGAGGAGATCAAGATAGCCCTGTTCAGGGTGCGGCTTGTGGGAGCGGTCGAGCATGGCCTGATCTTAGCCGCGGCGTCCGATTCCGCGACCCCCCTGAGAGAATTGTGCACGCAATCTTTCAGTCTGCGCGGCCATGTCGAGATGGCGGCTCTTGAAAGGCTAGCGCGGATTTCCTGCTAAACTATGTACGAACGCCGACGGTCGCTTTAGCCCGACATCTGGCCGATCTTCGGATTACACCTTGAGCACGCCTCGAAACCCCCGCACGGCATAATAGGAAGATGCCCCGTTGTGGTACAAGAAAACATGGTCATAGCGGCGATCGCAAAACAGGGCTCCGCCCTTTTTCCTGATCTCGGGCGGCGTCTTCACCCAGCTCGAGGTTTTCAGGTCGAACGCACCCAGTTCCTGTAGCGCACGATATTGTTCTTCCGTCAGGAGCTCGATGCCGATAGCGGCGGCCATGTCGACGGCGCTGCCCTCCGGCTTGTGCTCCTTCCTTTCATCGAGCGCCTGCCGGTCAAAGCAAAGACTTCTGCGGCCTTTGGGCGTTTCGGGTGAGCAGTCGTAGAAGACGTATTCGCCGGTCCCCGAATCGTGGCCGATTACGTCCGGTTCGCCTCCTGTGCGCTCCATCTCGCCAAGGGCGTGCAATTTCTTGGGATCGGCCTCCAGACGTGCCCGCACCTTGGCCCAGTCGAGGCCCTTGTGGCGTTTCATATTGGCTTCGAAGCGGGCTTTCAGCACGTCCAGCAAGTCCTGATTGCCGTCGTTGATCATCATGCAGCTCCCGCTTCCCGTTGGTGGACGTGGCCCCGTACTGGCGCCCAATGTCTAGCGCACGAAATCCTGGTTGCGATATCCCTGCGCATAGAGCAGCGCCGTCAGGTCGCCATGCTCCACCCGCATCCGAGCCGCCGCGGCGACCGCGGGCTTGGCACGATAAGCCACGCCGAGACCGGCTTCGCCCAGCATGGCAAGATCATTGGCGCCATCGCCGACCGCCATCGTATCGGAGGCCGCCAGCCCCCTCGCCTGCCGTAAGCGATCGAGATTGGCGCGCTTGGCTTCCTTGCCGAGAATCGGCTCGGCCACCTCACCGGTAAGGCGGCCATCCCTCACCACGAGAAGGTTGGACTGATGCTCGTCGAAGCCGACCATTGCCCCGATCTTGGCGGTGAACAAGGTGAAGCCACCCGAGACGAGCGCCGTATAGGCCCCGTTCGCCCGCATGGTGCGCACCAGTTCCGGTCCGCCCGAGGTCAGGGTCAGGCGTTCCCGGATGACCTCGTCGGCGATGCTCTCCGGCAGTCCCTTCAGCAGGGCCACACGCTCGCGCAGAGCCGGTTCGAAGGCGATCTCGCCACGCATGGCACGCTCGGTTATCTCGGCCACCACCGCTTTGGCGCCGACGAAATCGGCCAATTCGTCGATGCACTCCTGGCCGATCATGGTGGAGTCCATGTCGGCGAGGAAAAGATGCTTGCGCCGCTCCTCGGCTTCCTGCACCACCAGATCCACCGCGCTGCCTGCCAGGGCCTCGCGCAAACGAGCCTCGATCTCGACGATCGGCGCATCGGCCGTGCAGGTTATGTCTACTGCCACGCCGGGTGCCAGGACGACGGGAGCTCCGGGGGAGGCCAGCGACTGCGCCGCGTGCGACAGGGTAGCTGCGTCAAGGGCGGGACGGTCCGGATGGGAGATCAGCGTGGCGACAAGGGACATGAGGGCAGGTATCCGGAGTGACAGCCATTCAATATGACGCGGTGCTTCTCGCAGGTCCGACGGCGAGCGGCAAGTCAGCTTTGGCCCTGGCGCTCGCCGAACGCTTCGGCGGCAGCATCATCAACGCCGATTCCATGCAGGTCTACCGCGATCTCGCCGTGCTCAGTGCCCGACCGGACGCGAGCGAGACGGCGCGCGCGCCTCATTTGCTCTATGGCCATGTCGACGGAGCCATCAATTATTCGGTGGGACGCTGGCGCGATGACGCGGCCACCGCCTTGGACAGTGTCCGGCGGCAGGAACGCCTGCCCATCGTGATCGGCGGCACCGGCCTCTACTTCAAGGCCCTGGAAAGAGGGCTCGCCGAGATGCCGGCCGTTCCCGACAGCGTCCGCGACGCGATACGCGGCAAGGCCGAAGGCATGGAGACCGGGGCCCTGCACGCCTGGCTGAACCAGAAGGATCCGGCCATGGCGAATCGTCTGCGGCCCAGCGATCGCCAGCGCCTAATCCGTGCCCTCGAAATTTTCGAGGCGACCGGCCGCTCCCTGTCGCAATGGCAGAGCGAACCGCATTCGCCGCCTCTGCTCGATGCCGACAAATGCCTGCGCCTCTTTCTCAGCCCCGAGCGCGCCGAACTCTATGCCAGGATCGATCGGCGCTTCGACCTGATGGTCGGGCAAGGCGCCATCGAGGAGGTTCGCGCACTCTCGCAGCGGGGGCTCGATCCTGCCCTGCCCGTCATGCGGGCCCATGGCGTGCCTGGGCTCTGCCGCTACCTCGCCGGCGAAATCGGGCTCGAAGAGGCCATTGCGGGCGCCAAGGCCGATACGCGCCATTACGCCAAGCGCCAGTTCACCTGGTTCCGCCACCAGATGCCGGGGTGGCGCTTCGTCGAGCCTGATCAGGCACTTGCAATTGCCTCAGCCGCGCTGATGAACGAAATTTAACACGTGATCATCACGATGGCCGGCAATCGCAGTCCAGCGTCGGGTTTACATAGGAATTTCAAGGGGCTGCATATGAATTTCTGCAGCTTTGCCATGCGAAGACAGCTTCATCCCAATAGGGTTTGGTGGATTTAGAGGCTTGTTTTCAAACATGGTTTCGGATTGATCGGGGGGGTTGCATTCCTATATGCAGCTTCTCTCCAGCTTATTCCGTTCTTTGGAATGGGCTTTCGTCCTGCTTCAGGCAGGCGAACAATCAAAGGACCAAGACATGCCTTGGAGTAACCAGAGCGGCGGTGGTGGCCCCTGGGGTAGCGGCGGCGGCAACAACGGCGGCGGGCGACCGGGGGGCGGTGGCCCCTGGGGTGGCGGTCCATCCGGCGGTTCCCAGCCCCCGGATCTCGAAGATTGGCTTCGCCGCAGCAAGGACGGCCTCAAGAATCTCCAGGGTGGCGGCGGTTTCACGCCGCGCAACATCGCAATCGGCGCCGTGGCGCTGATCGGCCTGTGGCTGCTCACCGGCTTCTATCGCGTGCAGCCCAACGAGGTCGGCCTCAATCTCGTCTTCGGCAGCTACAAGACGCTGAGCCCGCCGGGCCTGCGCTACAACGTGCCCTACCCGATCGGTGCGGTCGAAAAGCTCACTGTCACCAATGTCGAGACCATCAATATCGGCACGCGCGGCGACAGCGACAGCGCCAATGAAATGCTGACCGGTGACGAGAATCTCGTCAATATCGGCTTCACGGTGCAGTGGCAGATCAACCCGTCGGCGGCGGACAAGTTTGCCTTCAATCTGGCCAATCCGAGGGGAACGATCCGAGCCGTGGCGGAGAGCGCCATGCGCGAGGCCGTCGGCCAGCGCAACATCACGCCGATCCTGACGGGCGATCGCCAGGCGATCGAACAGCAGGTGCAGGGTGAAATGCAGCGGGCTCTCGACAGCTACGGGGCCGGCGTCATGGTCCGCCTCGTGCAGTTGCAGAATGTCGATCCGCCGCCCCAGGTGATCGACGCCTTCCGCGACGTGCAGGCCGCTCGTGCCGACCAGGAAAACACCATCAACCAGTCGCAGGTCTATGCCAACAAGGTGATCCCGGAAGCTGGCGGTGAAGCCGCCCGTATCACCCAGGCGGCCGAGGCCTATCGTGCGCGCACCGTCGCCGAAGCTGCCGGTGAGGCGTCCCGTTTCAACGAAGTCTTCAGCGCCTATCAGAAGGCCCCCGTGGTCACCCGCGAGCGCATGTATCTGGAAGCCATGACAGCCATCCTCACCGATACGAACAAGGTGATCTTGGACAGCAAGACGCAGGGCCAGGGTATCGTACCCTATCTGCCACTCGACCGTGTGCTGAAGCGGCCGGCCGGCTCGGCGCAACCCCAGCAGGGAGCGGCGCAATGAAATCCCCGCTTGGAACCATTGCCTTGATCACGACCGGTGCCGTCCTGGTCCTGGCCTATCTGTCGGCCTACACGGTGACGCCGCGCGACTACGCCCTGCCACTGCGCTTCGGCGAGGCGCAGCCGGCGAAGACCCAGCCCGGTCTCTACTGGAAATGGCCCTTCATCGAGAATGTCGAGTACATCAACAAGCAAGTGCTCGACCTCGACAGCCAGCCGCAGGAAGTCATCGCCAGCGACCAGAAGCGCCTGAAGGTCGACGCCTTCGCCCGCTACCGTATCTCGGATCCGCTGCGCTTCTTCCAGACCTCGCGTACGGAAAAGGGCGTGGAACTGCAGCTTTCCTCGATCCTGTCCTCGGCGGTTCGCCGAATTCTCGGCCAGTCGACCTTCGCTGCCGTCGTGCGTGACCAGCGCGCCGGACTGATGGAAAAGATCCGCGCCGAGGTCAATCGCGAAGCCGCCGGCCTCGGCATCGAGGTGGTCGACGTACGCATCCGCGGCGCCGATCTGCCGCAGGCCAACTCGGAGGCCGTCTACAAGCGCATGCAGTCGCAGCGCCAGACGGAGGCCCAGCAGATTCGCTCGCAGGGTACGCAACAGGCGCAGATTATCCGTTCCGACGCCGACAGGCAGGTCGCCAAGATCCTCGGTGAAGCACGCGGCAAGGCCTCGGAGACAACCGGCCAGGCCGACTCGAGCCGCATCAAGGTCCTGGCAGACGCCTACAACAAGGACCCGGAATTCTTCCAGTTTTACCTGTCGATGCGTAACTACGTCGATGCGATGAAGCCTGACAACACGCAGGTCTTCATCAGCCCGGACTGGGATTACTTCCGTTATCTTCGCTCACCGGCTGCCCCAGCAGGAACACCGGCGCCTGCGGCCCCGACTCCTCAGGCTGCTCCGGCGCAATAGGCTTGACGTCGGCCCTAGATAAAGCTCCATTGCGCCGGCCGCCTCGTTGCGGCCGGCGTTTTCATAGGACCGCCGCGAACATTCCGTCGGCGCCCTTGCCAAAAGCGTTTTGCGATTTGACGAGTTCAGCAAGAATCGCAAAAACGCTCTGGCCAATCCGTTGGATTGGCTTGGAAACAAGGAACTGGAGCAAACAAGCGTTCAGGTATGAACGCGTTTTGCTCAAGCGTAGTTTCCTAGCGAGGTCCGCGGATGGGCCTCGCCAGGGAACTACGCAAATGTTGATATCTTGCAGGTTCCTCCTGATCGCGCCCGTGGCTCGATCAGGAGGAACCTGCTTAGGATCGCGAGCCGTCGGAAGGTTCGGGTGAGGTTCATATAATGTGTGGGGCGGATGAATAGTTTCTCTTTCGGTGATTTCATCACGGCGCTCGGACTGGCCTTTGCGATCGAAGGGTTGTTCTTTCTGGCCTTTCCCGAGCCGGTACGGCGCATGATGGTCTCGGTCGCCAACTCCCCCAACGCACAGCTTCGCCTCGCCGGCTTCATTTCCGCCATCATCGGTATCATCATAATCTGGGTTGTAAGGGGCATGTGACGTGTCGGCCCGGTGTTGGGCCGCACCGCCGCTTCCTGTTGCAGACGAAACTGACAAGCCCCAACTTTGCGTGAACTTACGAGTGCGTCACGCTCGCGCCGCATTCCGCACTTGAAATTCAATCCGACCGCGCCCCACATCAACACCGATGCGGGTGACCATCCGAGGACTTGATGCCGATTCAACTCAACAGCTTGATGCGCCGCAGCGGCGCCGTTGCCATCGCCGCCTTGATCGCCGCCAGCCCGGCAACCCTGGTGGCGCCGCCTGCCATGGCCGCGGCGGGCCCGCCCTCCGTCGCTGATCTCTCGGCCGAACTGATCGATGCCGTCGTCAATATCTCGACCTCGCAGACGGTAGCCTCCGGCAGCAATGACGAAGACGGCGAGGACCAGCCGCGGGCCCCGATGCCCAAGCTGCCGCCCGGATCGCCTTTTGAGGAATTCTTCAACCAGTTCTTCAACAAGGAAGGCAAGGGGATGCAGCGTCCCCGCAAGACCGAAGCTCTCGGCTCGGGCTTCGTCATCGACCCCAGCGGCATCATCGTCACCAACAACCATGTCATCGACGACGCCGACGACATCGAGGTCAATTTCAACGACGGTTCCAAGCTCAAGGCCAAACTGCTCGGCCGCGACAAGAAGGTGGATGTGGCCGTGCTCAAGGTCGACCCGCCCAAGCCGCTGAAAGCGGTGAAGTTCGCCGACAGCGACAAGGTCCGCGTCGGTGACTGGGCCATGGCTATCGGCAATCCCTTCGGCCTGTCGAGCACGGTGACGCTGGGCATCATCTCGGCCCGCAACCGCGACATCAATTCGGGGCCTTACGACAATTATCTGCAGACGGACGCCGCCATCAACAAGGGCAATTCCGGCGGGCCGCTGTTCGACATGGATGGCGGCGTCATCGGCATCAACACGGCGATCATCTCGCCCACAGGCGGCTCGATCGGTCTCGGCTTCTCCATGCCGTCGGCGACGGTGCAGCCCGTGATCGAGCAGCTTCGGCTCTATGGCGAGACGCGGCGCGGCTGGCTGGGCGTACGTATTCAGGGCGTTAGTGACGACATCGCCGAAAGCCTGGGCATGCAAAAGGCGCAGGGCGCGCTGATCGCCGGCGTCGACGACAAGGGCCCGGCCAAGCCGGCAGGCCTCGAGCCGGGCGACGTGATCCTGAAATTCGACGGCCACGACATCAAGGAAATGCGGGACCTGCCCCGCCTCGTCGCCGACACGGCGGTAGACAAGAAGGTCGAGGTGGTGATTCTGCGCAAGGGCCAGACCCTGACCAAGACGGTGACCGTCGCACGCCTCGACGAGAGCGATGCCGCCATCAAGGCATCCACCCGCGGCACCGAAACGCCTGAAAAACCGAAGATTACCAAGGCCCTCGGCCTGGAAATGTCCGGCATCACCAAGGAGCTGCGCGACAGATACAAGCTTGCCACCGATGCCAAGGGCGTGGTGGTGACCAAGGTGGACAACGGCTCCTCGGCCGAGGACAAGCAGGTCAAGGTCGGCGACGTTATCCTCCAGGTCGGCCAGCAAGCGGTTTCCAATCCCGAGGATGTGAGCAAGCGCATCGAGGAGTTGAAGAAGTCCGGCACCAAGCAGGCTCTGCTGCTGTTGTCGAACACGCAGGGTGAGCTGCGCTTCGTGGCACTTAGCCTGAACTGAGCCTGGGCTTCAGATCTTACAAGACGATGGGTCTCCGCCTTGCGGAGGCCCATTCGTAATTGCTTCGGGCGATCCAATTAAAGGTGCGCAGGGAAGCACTGTGCCTGGAACTGCGGGCGTCTCGCCTGCTCCTGGAAACGCAGCGTGTGCGGGGAAGGGAGAGGCGGATGAGGCATCTGCGGCCTCAGCCGACAACCAAGCCGTCAGCTTGATGCAGAGCAGGACGTGACCCCGCTCATGCTGGCGAGGATGTCACTCGTGTGAGGCCGCTTACTTCTTCTTACGGAAATGATCGAGGCTGACGATTTTCTCGCTCTCGGCGGGCTGCTCGTCCTCACCGCCTTCGCCTGCCGTCGCAGTAACCGGCTCTTCAACAGGAGCGCTGGCCTTCTTGCGAGCAGGCTTGGCCGCAACCTCTTTGGTCCCGGCTTCCTTGGCCGGTGCACGCTTGCCGGCTTCGCCCTCGTCACTACGCGGAACTGCGCGAATCGCAGCCGGCGCCGGTACCGGTGCGGCTTCCTCTTCCGTCTCGACTTCGTCGACCTCGAACTTCACGCCGAAATCCACTGACGGATCGAAGAAGGCCGTCATGGCAGCGAAAGGCACGACCAGCCGCTCGGGGGCATTGCCAAAAGACAACCCAACCTCGAAGCCGTAATCGCTGACTGTGAGATCCCAGAACTGATGCTGGAGGACGATCGTGATCTCTTCCGGAAACTTTTCCGCCAGGCGCGCCGGAATACTGACGCCGGGAAACTGCGTCTTGAAGGAAATGAAGAAATGATGGTCGCCCGGCAGTCCGATGCGGGCAGCATCGGCCAGCACGCGGCGAACCATGCCGCGCAGCGCATCCTGAGTGAGAAGATCATATCGGATATGGTCAATACTCATCGCGCAATTCTTACCAGGCCAGCTTTTGATTACATCAGGCCCGCTGGCACATTCATACGCCTTGCAGACCGCATCTTCGGATGGCCTGCAGGCAGACCGGAATGAAGTGGAGGCTTCTGTTGCCAGGTGCCTCCGAACCCCGCCTGCCGGTGCTACCCGTCAGGACTTGATTTCGGTCTAGTTACCGCTTACGCGGCAACCGCAACCGGAGCATAGTTGTCGTTGGCAACTATTGAAAAGGCCCGATATCGGCGGAACCATGCCGAGCGAAAGCACACCCTTTACACCCTCGTCGATCCTGTTTCGCCCCCGCCGCAGCCCGCCCTGACGGGCTCTGGTGGAGGCGCCGGGTACTGCCCCCGGGTCCGAAAGGTTTATTTCGATGACCATTTATCGCCATAGCCGGCGCGAGCCGGCAAAGGGAATATAGGCTGCCTGTTCGGCAGAAAAAAGAGGCGATTGCGGTTTGACGGAGCTTTCCTCAGGCTTGACATGCCTTATTTGAGAGAGAGGGCGTCTCGCCCTGCCCGTGCCATCCTCAATCGGCATGCGGCAGCGGCCTTGGATGCCCACCGGAGACTCGAATACGAGCCGCCATGCCCTCCCCGAATCCAGGGCTGACCGCATGGGGCCAGTTGCAGGAGACCATCATGACTGAAGCCACCCCCGCCAGCCGCCAGGAAAGCGACTCCTTCGGGACGATCGAGGTGCCCGCCGGGCATTATTGGGGGGCACAGACCCAGCGCTCGCTCGAGAATTTCCGCATCGGCGCCGAGAAGATGCCCCGCCCGCTGATTCACGCTCTCGGGCTGATCAAACTGGCGGCCGCTCGCGCCAATCGCGAGCTCGGCGTGCTCGACCCCGCTTTGGCTGAGACCATCGAGCGCGCGGCTCGCGAGGTCGCCGACGGCAGGCTTGATGACGAGTTTCCCCTGGTGGTCTGGCAGACCGGCTCCGGCACGCAGACCAACATGAATGCCAATGAGGTGATTTCCAATCGCGCCATCGAGATGCTCGGCGGCACCATGGGCTCTAAGAAGCCGGTGCATCCCAACGACCATGTCAATCGCGGCCAATCGTCCAACGATACCTTCCCCACCGCCATGCATGTGGCTGCCGCCCGGGAGATCCATGACCGGCTGCTGCCGGCACTGCGCCATCTGGCTTCCGCCCTGGAACAGAAGGCCGAAGCCTTCAAGGACATCATCAAGATCGGCCGCACCCATTTGCAGGACGCGACCCCACTCTCGCTCGGTCAGGAATTCTCAGGCTATGCCACGCAGTTGCAGCAGGGCATCCGGCGGATCGAGGCTGGCCTTGCCGAATTGATGCCCCTGGCGCAGGGCGGCACGGCGGTCGGCACTGGCCTCAACACTCGCGAGGGGTTCGCCGAACGGATCGCGGCTGAACTTGCTGCCCTGACCGGCCTGCCCTTCGTCACCGCCCCCAACAAATTCGAGGCCCTCGCCACGCATGATGCCTTGGTGGCGGCCCATGGTGCGCTCAACACCGTGGCCGTCAGCCTGTTCAAGATCGCCAGCGACATCCGGCTGCTCGGTTCGGGCCCTCGAGCCGGCCTCGGCGAGTTGATTCTGCCTGAAAACGAGCCGGGCTCTTCCATCATGCCGGGCAAGGTCAACCCGACCCAATGCGAGGCGATGACCATGGTCTGCACACGGGTGTTCGGCAATCAGAGCACCATCACCTTTGCCGGCAGCCAGGGGCATTTGGAACTGAACGTGTTCAAGCCGGTGATCGCCGACGCGACATTGCAGTCTATCCGACTGCTT
Source organism: Labrys sp. F242 (assembly GCF_057813875.1). NCBI lineage: Bacteria > Pseudomonadati > Pseudomonadota > Alphaproteobacteria > Hyphomicrobiales > Xanthobacteraceae > Labrys > Labrys sp. F242. The sequence continues at coordinate 2,645,906 of NZ_JBVASG010000001.1, forward strand.
GCCGACGCAGCCAACAGCTTTACCGATCACTGCGTCAGCGGAATCGAGGCCGACACTTCCCGAATCAGCGATCTCGTGGCGCGCTCCCTCATGCTGGTGACCGCACTAACACCTGTCATCGGCTATGATAAGGCAGCTTATATTGCGAAGACAGCGCACCATAACGGTACCACTCTACTTCAGGAAATATTGGCGGCAAAAATAATGGATGAAAGAGCTTTTGAAAATGCGATGAGCCTTGCACGGATGATAACGCCAGATAAAGAATGACAGGAACGTTGTTTTCCAATCAAGGCATATGTCTTACAAGATGTGCCCAGATCGGGCCTCAAGTCGATAGTGAAGTTGTTCACTTGAGAGAAAGTTCCTTTCCGGTAAGCTGATGACTGAGATCGTGAATTTGAGGAGAGTACGCAAGGCTCGGGCAAGGGCCGAAGCCGAGCAGGAAGCTGCCCGGAAACGCTCGATCCATGGACTCTCGCGCATCGATAGAGAAAGGCTGCAGGCGGATAAGCAGGAGGCCGAAAGGCACCTCGACAGACACCGCCTGAAGCCCAATAATGTAGAGTGATGGGCTGCCATGAAAAGCAAAGTCGTTAAACGTTCCATCGTCATTGCCGGCCACAAGACGAGCGTTTCCCTGGAGGATGCCTTCTGGGAAACCTTGAAAGAACTGGCCGCCAAGCGCGATCTCACGCTCTCGGACGTCGTTGCCGAGATCGATGCCACACGCGCCCAAGGAAATCTGTCTTCGGCAATCCGGCTCTTCGTCCTGGAGAATGTGCGCCGAGGATGAGGGTGGCTTGATTCGGCCCGGCCTGCAGTCGCGTTCGCCTGATTGATGGAAAGCAGGTTCCATCCGGCAGGCCTGGTTTTGCTCCCGCTTGATGCTTGCCTTCATCATGTTGCAGGAGTTTGTCTCCACGGCAGCGGCCCTAGCCCATTCGAACAATTGAAGACCTAGCTTGCTTCAGACTTAGCGCGTCCATAAAGGCTAGATCTGCTGTCTTGTGTGTAACGCAAAATAGACGGCCTTATAATACCACCCGCAACCGCCGACATCTGCTTTCAACCTGGAATAGCGGTAAGCAACGGCCCTCCCCCGCCTCAGGGGCCGATCGGCGGTGATCCGATGGGAGCCTGCGGCAAGGCCGGCCCGGAATTCGGCAGAAGCGGGGCTGGCACCACCGTGGTGTGGCCGGGGGTTACCGACGAGGCGGGCAGGTTTTCGAGAGAAGGCAATTTCACCGGCGGCACGCCGGGAAGCCCGGCCGTGGGCGCCAGCGGGACCCCCGCCCCGCCCGTTGCCGGCACCGGTGCTCCCGGCCTCAGTTGCAGAGGTGGACTGGTGGGTGCCGGGACCTGAAGCTGGGCTTTCCGACGCGCATCTTCGATCGCCTTCTGCATCTTCAAGGCTTCCGCGCGACGCGCGTCCTCCTGAGCCTTCTCCTCGATCCGCCGTTGTGCCTCCAATACCTCGAGTTTGCGGGCCTGCTGTTCGACACCGCGAATACTGAGCCAGGCGACAAGGCTCGATACATCGACCTGCTTTTGCAAGGCGTCGATGGTGCCGCGCAATTGCACCGGGATGATTGGGGCCGGGCCCCCGAAGCCATCGGCCGGATTGGTGGGGGAGAGCGCGATGTCGGCCTTCACCGTCAGGTCCGAGAGATCCAGCAGACCGGAGAGGGCAATGCTGCCCTGCGCCGAGGTGGCTCGGGTCGAGGAGAGACGGAGCACGCCGCCCGCGAGCGAGAGATTGCCGTTGATCGTCCCGGTCTTCAGCGGAGCTTCATCCAAGCTGCGTTCGAAGGCTTCCCTGACGTGACCGGCGTCGCCGGAAAGTCCACCATCTACCGCCACCACCGTCTGGCCGAAGGCCTTTTCGGAGAGCCCCGCCAGCGATGCCTGGGCAAGTTCGGCGGTTCCTCCCCCCGTGAGGGAGGACATCAACGCGTCGGGCGAGCGGCCATTGCCCTGGAATTCGACGCCCATGGCCAGTTCGCCAGAAAGCTGACGTCCCTGCAGCGCGACCTTGTGCAACGAGAAATGTCCGCTTGCGGCAGTATCGAGGGCGGCATGCGAAAGCTGGAGGGCACCGCTGACATCACCGCCGGCGAGTTTTGCAGCAAAATCATCGACGGCCACCTTGCCATTGCCGAAATTCAGCACCGCGCGCGCATTGTCGAGTTCGGGCAGGCGTCGAGACAGGCGCAACGTCTTGGCCGAGACGGAGAGCCGACCTGCGAAGGCATCGAAGGTTCCCGCACCAAAGCTCTCATCGGAAAAGGCATTGCCATTGGTGTTCCCCGCGCCCAGATCCGCTCCCGAGAACAGCGAGCCGAGCAGTTGCCCATCAGCCTTGAGAAAATTCAGGCGACCGTCGAGGCGCGTCGGCTTGCCGGCATTGATGGTGAGCGCTCCGCTGACCGGCATGCCGAGCACTGTCCCCGTCAGATCATCGAAGACATAACGACCTGCCCTGGCACGAAAACCGGAGTCCAGCGTGGCACTCTGGGAAGGAACCACGCCCGGAAGCGGCAGGCTCAGTAGCTGGGCCGGCACCAGCGCATCGTCGGTGCTGGCCGTCAGGCGCCCGTCGAAAGCCGGCGCTTCGAGTGAACCGGTCATCTTGCCGGTACCGGAGAGTTGCAGCCCCGCTCCTTCGAAACTGGCGTTCCAACGCATCGCGCCGTTGAGCGGACCCGACAGGGCCATCTCCAGCGAGGCACGCCCGGGCACGGAACCCACCGCATAGTCGAGCCCAGCCTGGCGCATCAGCGTGGCGACGTCGAGGCTGTCGGCCTTCACCCTGATATCGGCGTTCTCGCCTGCGCCCGTGCCCGCGAATTGGGTGTCGAGTTGCAGAACGCTGCCGCCGAACTTGCCGTCGACCGAATAACGCCGCGCAGCCCCGAAGGCAACGGAAAGGCTGGCATTGGCCGGCGAGAGCGAGGCCGCGCGGGCCGCAAAGGCATTGACCCAGAAAACCGGCAGCGTGCTGCGCTTGAGCGTGGTAGCCAGCCCCGAAAGATCCTTGCCGTTCAATACGATGCGGATCTCGCCCTGTGGCTCGGCACCGATATTGTCGATGCGGCCATTGGCGGTGAGATTGGCGCCGCCGAGGTCGTTGACGACCACATCCTCGAGCGCGATCAGCTTGCCGCCCGCCTTGATATGCCCACTGACCGATTTGGCCTCGATTCCCGACAGGGCCAACGCTTCCGCCTGCAAGCGGATATCGGCTTCGCTGAACAGATCGCTGCTGCCGGGCAGGAGAGCGGCCACCGATGGCAGCACGTCGAGATCGATACGCTGCGCGGCCAGATTGGCTTCGACCCGCCCGGCGGACCGGCCGTGTGCCAGGCGGTTCCAGGCCAGCCTGCCCTTGACCGCGGCATCGTCGATGGCGAGGGTCAGCTGCGAAAAGTCCACCTTGTCGGCGTCGGCGTCGAGGGCTGCCTTCAGGGACAGTTTGCGGGCGGCATCCGGCCGCCCCAGAACGGGCTGGCCCTGCAGCCAGCCGATCAGGCCGGTGGCCTGGCCCGATTTGAGGTCGAGATTGCCCTTGAACCCGCCTCCTTCGTCATTGACGTCGCCGGCCAGCAAGAGATGGCTCTTGCCCGGCAATGTCGCCTCGAGACGATCGACCTGCAATTTCCCCTCGGCAACCCTGAGGCTCGCCCGGGCATTCTGGATCAACTCGCCGCCCAGCATGAGGCCATCGGCGGCAAGATCGATCTGGGCGTTGGTGGCGGCTCCGGCAAGCGTCGGTACGGTCCTGGCAAGCCTGGCCAGCACCGCGGCCGGTGGCTGGCGCTTGTCGGGGCCGATACCGGCGAAACGATCGAGTTCGAGCTGCTTGCCGGCAAGGTTCGCCTCCAGCACCGGCGTGGCGCCGAAAGCCAGGTTCACGCTGCCGGCAAGCTTGAGGGCCCGCTCGTCCGGCCCAAGCTGGATCGACACCTTGTCGGAGGCCACGCCTGCGGGCGTGGCGGTCACCGGCCCCGACATACTCCAGGCCAATTGCTCGCCAGCGGCCTGATCATCCGGCCCCCCTTCTCCCGCCGCCTTCGCGGAGAAGGTCGGACGCAGCAGCGTCGCCATCCCGACAAAGGTCGGCTTGCCACCCTGAAGCTTGACCTGACCGTCGAGATCGAGCGTCACCGGCTTGTCCGCCGGCACCGCGGTGATGCGCAGATTGAGGCTGCCCTTCTCGGCAACGCCTGTCGCGATCTTTATCGTATGAGGCACGCCGGCGATCTTGATGCCGCCCTCGGCCTTGTAGGGACCGAGTACCGAACCGGATTCACCGACCAGATTGATGCCGGTCAGGCTGATGTCCTGGCCGTCGACCTTGTTCACATAATGAAGCGATCCGCCGCTGACCTCGAAGCTTTCGACCGCGGCCCCGAGCGACACCGGATATTTCGAAAGGGGAGCGATCGTCCCCTCGTCATCGGCCGCTACCGACAGGGCGGGATCACGCACCACCACATTGGAAAGATCGACATCGCCGCGCAGCAGGCCGCCGAGGCTGACGTCTCCATCGATGCGCGCAACGTTCAGCCTGGTGGTGCCATAGGGGTCTCCGATGCTGACATCCGAGAGCGAAAGCCAGGGCTGGGGCAAGAGGCGCGCTTCGATCGGGCCACGAATGATGACGGTTGTGCCGAAATGCTGCGTGAGGCGGTTGCCGATATCCTCGCGCCAAGCGTTCCAGTCGACGTAGAGGGGCGCGGTGAACACAGCCGCGAACGCCACGATCAACAAAAATCCGATAACGGTGAGCGCCTCGCGCACGCCGCACGTCCTTTCCAATGCCTTTGCAATCCAGTACCGGGAATCGCAAAGGTGCCTCCAAACGAAGGGTTAGAGCAAAATGCGTTCCGTCAGAACACGCTTTGCCCTCGACCGCCAAATGTTTCACCCCGCCGATGGCGCCACGGTGAATCCGGTTTCGAGGTCCCTTCCCTGCCAGCGACGACCATACGCGAAAACCGCGGCGAGACGAAACCGGGAACGTGGAGAAACTGTGGTCCCGGGTCACTGCACAGGGCGGCGGGAGATGGTCCCAAACAGTCGAAATCCCGATCGAAACTTTCATTATGAACAGATTCGGCAGCAATTGTCTTACGAACGACCCGCCATGTTCACATTTTCACCAAGTCTTTAGATTTCATTAAGACCCGTACAAAATTTGTGCTATGACATCCTCCGCCGGAATAAATGCTAAAGCATGAGCCGGCTGGGCTGTGCCTGAATGCTCCCCCACAAAAGGATGAGCAGCGGGCAAAAAAGGGGCGGTCGAATTCGTGGCCGTTCGTCACAACAGCGTCGCGTCAATAGAGGAACGGTATCTCTCGCTTTCAGTGAGGTGGGTACACAATGTTACGCTTGATCAGCTCCGTCGGAGTCGTATTGGCGTTAGGTGTCTTCGGCGCAGGCTTCTATACGGTTGGGACTAGCACGGGGCAGTCTCCGTTGGCCCGTAGTGAGCCGACAAGCCGTGTAGCAGCAGCGAACATGCTGGTTTTTCTTTCGGTGGACAAGCAAACGCAGCAGGCTGGTTATCTCGACGGCCGGCCCGTTCCTTCCGGTTTGACGATGCCGATCATCGTTCGTGTCAAACCCAAGGACGCTACCGAAGGAAAGGCCGCTGGTCAGCCGGTGGTGGTGACACCATAGGAGAGGATAGATTCAACGGCCAAAGCATTTTGCGATTGGACGGGATCGCAAAGACGCGTCGAAACGGGAGTTAGAGCAGGAGAGCGTTCAGCCATGAACGCACTTTGTTCTAGGAAGGACCGGGCCGGAACTATCCTTGAGCAAACAGAGCCGGGCCCGATCGCAGGCAAGGTTCAACAGGCACCCGGATACGTGCCCAAGATGAATGAAGACGATGGGCGGATGTTTCGAGGAGAAGCATCCGCCTGTTGCTTTTTGCGGCGGTTCCTGAAGCCGGTACGCTCGAACGGGTGTCCGGCTCCGGCAGGCCGCTCAATCGGGAAAGATCTTGCCAGGATTCATGATGCCGGCCGGATCCAAGGCCTGCTTGATCGCCCGCATCGCCGCCAGGGCCGGGGCACCGTGTTCGGCCTTGAGATATTTGCGCTTGCCCTGCCCCACGCCATGCTCGCCGGTGCAGGTCCCTTCCATGGCCAGCGCCCGCTCCACCAGCCGTTCGAGAAAGCCCTCGCAGGCAGCGACCTCGCGAGGATCGCTCATGTCGATCATCGGCTGCACGTGGAAATTACCGTCGCCGACATGCCCGACGATCGGCGCGATCAGACCGGTGGCATCGATGTCCCGGCGGGTTTCGGCCACGCATTCGGCTAGGCGCGACAGCGGCACGCAGACATCGGTGGCAACGATCTCCGCGCCCTGCCACATGGACTTGACCGCCCAATAGGCGTTGTGGCGCGCCGCCCATAGCTTGGTGCGCTCCTCGGGCTTGGTGGCCCAGGTGAAGGGACCGCCGCCGAACTCGGTCGCGATTTCGCCGAAGCGTTCGGCCTGCTCGGCCACGCCGGCATCGCTGCCATGGAATTCCAGGAACAGCATCGGGGTCTCTGGCAAGCCCAGGCCGGAATAGGCATTGGCCGCCTTCACCATCAACGTGTCGAGCAGTTCGATGCGCGCCACGGCAAGGCCGGACTGGATGGTGGCGATCACGGCATCGCAGGCGGCCTTCTCACTGCCGAAGGGACAGATACCGGCGCTGATGGCCTCGGGAATGCCATGCAGGCGCAGGGTCACTTCCGTGATGAGGCCAAGCGTTCCCTCCGAACCGACGAGCAAGCGCGTAAGGTCATAGCCGGCCGAGCTCTTCTTGGCCCGGCTCGCCGTCGAGACGATCTCGCCATTGGCCAGCACCGCCCGCAGCGAAAGAACATTATCCTTCATGGTGCCATAGCGCACCGCATTGGTGCCGGAGGCACGCGTTGCCGCCATGCCGCCCAGGGAAGCGTCGGCACCGGGATCGATGGGAAAGAACAGCCCCTGGTCGCGCAGATAGTCATTGAGCTGCTTGCGCGTGACCCCCGGCTGCACCACGGCGTCGAGATCCTCGGCATGCACGGCAACGATGGCGTTCATGCGGCTGGTATCGACGGAGACGCCGCCTTCCGGTGCATTGACATGCCCTTCCAGACCGGTTCCGGTGCCGTAGGGAATGATGGGCACGCCATGGCCGGCACACAACCTGACGATATTAGCCACTTCATTTTCATTCTCAGGGAAAACCACGGCATCCGGCGCCTGGGCGGGCAGCCAGGTCAGCGTGCTTGCATGCTGGTCGCGCAAAGCCTGGCTTGCCGAAAAGCGCGGACCGAATTGTCCGGCCAGGGCATCGCAGACGGCAGAGAGATCTTCGGGCTGGTAGCGCCGGGAATTTGCGCCGGAATTGACCATAATATGTTACTTTGTCTTGAGGTATCAGCCATTTGGCATACACTGACTTGGAAGCCCTGCGCCAGAGGGTATCGCGATCGTGATCGATCGTCGCCCATCCAGTGTGGGCAGACCTGGAACGAGACTGAATATCCGAGCCTGCCCAACAGGTTCGGATATTCAGTTTGAAGTGGGTGAGAGGGCAGAAGATCGAGGGCTTTTTGCGACTACCAAGAGTCGTAGAGGCACCGCGAAACAAGGAGTTAGAAGCAAAAGTGCGTTTTTTTCAAAACGTGCTTTGCTCTAGTGGCGTGGAGGCGGAAATGTTTGACACCAGCAAATTGCCAGCATTGTTCTTCGCGCCGTTCGTATCGTCACAGATGCGCATCGAGCCCCATTGGATCGACTATAACGGCCATCTGAACATGGCCTATTATCACGTCCTGTTCGACAACGCCCTTGGCGAAGCCCTGGCGCTCGTCGGTCTGGGGGAGGATTATATCCGTGAGCGCGGCATGTCCTTCTTCACCGGGGAAGTACACGTTATCTACAAGCGTGAACTTCACCTCGACGATCCCGTGCGTGTGCGCTTGCAACTGGTCGGCTATGACGAAAAGCGTCTGCATATCTATGAAGAACTCTGTCATGCCACCGAAGGCTGGGTGTCGGCCACCTGTGAACTGATCTCGCTCAATATCGACATGGCGACCCGGCGGGTGGCTCCCTTCCCTTACGACATCATCGACAATCTCGCCGAGATGCGCTCCTCGCATGGCTATCTGCCCACGCCCGAGATCGTCGGCCGGGCCATCCGCACCCCGGCGCTAGTCAGCCGGCAATAGCCGGCGGGCGCTACGCGCCAGCAGCACCGGCCGGTGCACCAGCGACACCAGCACGAAGCTGACGATCATCAGCAGATACCAGGCCCCGAGCTTGCCGAAGGAAACCAAGGCGAAGCCGTGGCGCTGGTTGGGATAGATCCAGACCTGGCCGAAACTGCCGATGTTCTCGGCGATCCAGATGAAGAAGGCAACCAGGAAGAAACCGAGCAGCAGCGGCATGGAGCGCGGTTCCCGGTCCACCGTAAAATAGATCTGCGTGCGCCAGAACAGGATGACTATGGCGGCGAACAGGCCGAGGCGGATATCCGGCAGAAAATGGTGGGTGAAGAAATTCACATAGATCAGTCCGGCCAGCAGGATCGTCCAGCGCATGCGGGGATAGAAACTGTAGCGGAAGTCGAACAGGCGGGCCGCGCGGGCGATGTAGCTGCCGACGGCCGAATACATGAAGCCCGAGAACAGCGGCACTTCGCCGATCTTCAGCAGGCTCGGCTCGGGATAGGCCCAGGAACCGGCCTGCGTTTTGTAGATCTCCATGACGGTGCCGACGACATGGAAGACCGCGATCACGGCGGCTTCTTCCCAGGTCTCGAGCTTGAGCGCAAGCAACAGGCCCTGGATACCCAGTGCCGCAAAGCAGAGGAAATCATAGCGGCTGCCCCAGGCTCCCTCGGGATAATAGAAGCGCGTTGCCAGGATGAGGGCGAGAAAGGAACCGCCGAACAGGCAGGCCCAGCCCTGCTTGAGGCCGAAGAGCCAGAATTCGCGAAGGAAGAGCCTGAACATTGCCATGCCCAATCCTTGCAGGCGCGTTTGCAGCCTCGATGCAGATGCAATGGCGCGCCCGTGAAATCCGGGCGCAGGATCGGCGTACGCCATGGCGGAAAATGAGCGCACCGCTGCGCCGCATTTTCGAGCAAAGCGCCCAAATAATCACCATCAACGCTTTGAAATATAAACAATATTCTTGGCACGAAAATAACTTGCCCAAGGGCTTTGTCTGAGCGACACTTCCAGGATCGGCATTGGCGACAGACCTTGGGCGGAAGACCTCGCCCCACAAGAGGCACAAGCGCCGGCCGGCCATTCAGAGAGACGGAAGGGTGCCTATTATGGACTGCCTGAAAGTATTTCGACGCAGCGGCCTTGCGGCCGTGGCGGCCGCTTTGCTCGTGGGAATTTCACCGGCCTCGGCGGCTTCGCCGGAATCCTCCGATCCCATCAAGATCGCCTTGTTCGATTGGACCAGTGTCAATCTCAATGCCAAGATCCTGGGCGGCATCCTGGAAAAGCTGGGATACACCGTCGAATATCCCACCGCCGACTATCTCTCCAGCCTGTCGACCGGCCTTACCAATGGCGATCTGACCCTCGGCGTCGAATTTTGGGACACCACCGCCGGCGAGGCCATGAAGGCCTCCGACGCCACCAAGCAGACCGAACGCCTGGGCAAGCTTGGTCCCAAGGCCAAGGAGGAATGGTGGTACCCGATCTATATGAAGGAGAAATGCCCCGGTCTGCCCGATTGGAAGGCTTTGCTGGACCCCAAATGTGCCGAGGCCTTCTCCACGCCCGATACCGCTCCCAAAGGCCGCTACCTCGGCGGACCCGTGACCTGGGAAGGCTTCGATGACGAGCGCGTGGCAGCCCTGAAGCTGCCCTTCACGGTCATCCATGCCGGCACGGACGGTGCCATGTTCGCCGAGCTCGATTCCGCCTATCAGCGCAAGGCCCCAATCATGCTGTGGATCTATTCGCCACATTGGGCCACGGCGAAATATCAGGGCGAATGGGTGAAATTCCCCGAATATGAGCCGGCCTGCTACACCGATCCGAAATGGGGTACCAACCCGGATGCCAAATATGATTGCGGCAAGCCGCATGGCGAGATCTGGAAATATGCCTGGGCCGGCATGAAGGACAAATGGCCCGTGGCCTACAAGGTTGCCAAGGCCTACACGATCGAGACCGACGAACTCAACAAGCTGAGCGGCCAGGTCGATCTCGAAGGCAAGAGCCTGGACGAGGTCGCGGCCAAGTGGGTCACCGACCACGAAGCGGCCTGGAAAGCCTGGGCCCAATGACTCGCCGAGACGGGCGAGCCTGGAGAAGCTGAACGAAAAATCGCAGGAACCTCAAGGTTTTTGTCGTCACCGGGCTGTCCCGGAGATCCTTGCGCCCTCCAGGCTGCGGCATCTGGATGCCCGGGACAGGCCAGGGCATGACAAAATCAGAACACCCGCGTTCTGGCCTCGATTTCCAAGTCAGGCTCCGGAGGCCCGTCCCTCAATCCCCGATGCAACCAAGAGGCACCGATGCAAGCCGCGATCGCTTCGCCAGGCCCGGACACCGCCACACGCGCCGTGAAGCTGGCCTGCCGCGACGTCTGGAAGGTTTTCGGCCCAAATGCCGCCCGCGAACTGGCCCGGCACGGCCAGCGACCGACGGATGAGGACCTTGCCAAGGCAAGCCTGGTCGCCGCCGTGCGCGAGGCCAGCCTTACCGTGCACGAGGGCGAGATCTTCATCATCATGGGGCTGTCCGGCTCGGGCAAATCTACCCTGCTGCGTTGCCTGGCCCGATTGATCGAGCCGACCGCCGGCACAGTCGAGTTCGACGGCAGGAATCTGCTCAAGGCCAGCGAGGCCGAGATGATCGAACTTCGCCGCCACAAGATGGGCATGGTGTTCCAAAACTTCGCCCTGCTGCCGCATCTGAGCGTGATCGAGAATGTCGCCTTTCCGCTGGCCGTCCAGGGCATCGCCAAGGCCGAGCGACTGAAACGAGCGCAGGACATGGTCGATCTGGTCGGCCTGCGCGGCCGCGAAGGCTTCTATCCGCGCGAACTCTCAGGCGGCCAGCAACAGCGCGTCGGCATCGCGCGCAGCCTCGCCACCAAGCCCGAACTCTGGTTCCTCGACGAACCCTTCTCTGCTCTCGATCCGCTGATCCGCCGGGAGATGCAGGACGAACTCGTCCGGCTGCAGAAGGTGCTGCACAAGACCATCGTCTTCATCACCCATGACTTCGACGAGGCGATCCGCCTCGCCGATCGTGTCGCCATCATGAAGGATGGCGCCATCATCCAGACCGGTACGCCGGAGGAACTCGTCACCCGGCCGGCAACCGACTATGTCGCCGAGTTCACCCGTGACGTCCAAAGGGCGAAGGTGGTTTCCGCCCGCGGCCTCATGCGTCCCGCCCAGCCCGGTTCCGCCTATGCCGGCAATCTCGCCCCGGCGGACAAGGTCTCCTCTTTCGCCGCCGACATCATCGGTGCCGCCGCGCCCTTCGCGGTCCGCGATCCTGCCGGCGCCCTGCTCGGCGAGGTCATGCCCGACGCCGTGCTCGATATCCTGACCGGCGGCGACCAGCGCAGGAACGCCGCTTGAGCAAGTCAGCCCCCCTTTCCCTCGCTCAACCGCATACATCGCCTGGTGGCCGGGTAACGACCTGGACCGTGATCTGGTGCCTTGCTTCCCTGCTCGCCATCACGCTCTACTTCATGAGGTCGAATGCAGGCTGGCTTTCCGCCTGGCCCGATGACTGGATCATTCCCTTCGCGGGTTGGATGTCGGCCGTCATGGCCTGGATGAAAAGCAATCTGAGCTGGCTGACACGGGCGATCGCCGCCATCCTCGACCTTCCTCTCCAGATTGCTTTCGGATTGCTGGCCAAGCCGTTGAAATTATGGGGCATCCCGCTGCCGACATTATCCTGGCTGGGCGTGATCTCAGCGGCGATCATCGCAGGCCATGCTGCCGGAGGGCTGCGGCTCGCGGCCCTGATGGCGGCCTGCTTTGGCTATATCGCGCTTTTCGGCCAGTGGCAGGGGGCCCTGCTTACCCTCGCTTTGATCCTGATCTCGGTGCCGCTTTGCGTGCTGACAGGCCTGTTGCTCGGCGTCGCCGCCTGGCGTTTTCCGAAGCTGGATCGGCTGGCGGTCACCCCGGCCCTCGATCTGATGCAGACGATCCCGACCTTCGCCTATCTCATCCCCATGTTGATCCTGTTCGGCAACAGCCCGGTCTCGGCGATGATCGCCACTTCGATCTTCGCCACGCCGCCAATGGTGCGGGCCACCATGGTGGCGCTGTCCCGGATTCCCTCCGAGATCTCCGATTTTGCCGTCATGGCAGGCTGCACGCCGCGCCAGAAGCTCTGGCGCGTGCTGATCCCCACGGCGCGGCCCATGCTCATGGTCGGCGTCAACCAGGTGATCATGCTGGCGCTGAACATGGTGATCATCTCCTCGATGATAGGCGCGGGCGGGCTCGGCTATGACGTGCTGCTGGCCCTGCGCGCCCTCAAGATCGGCCAGGGCATGGAGGCGGGCTTCGCCATCGTGGTGCTGGCCATCGCCCTCGATCGGCTCTCGCAGGCCTTTGCCTATCGCGGCGGCCAGCCCGTGCATCGGGAGGGCAGCGGGCTCTTCGCCCGCCATCCCCATCTCGTCCTGGCGCTGGCTCTGCTGATTGCAAGCACGCTGGCCAGTCTCGTCTTGCCGGCTCTCGCCAAAATCCCCTCGGGCTGGACCTTGTCGACTGCGCCGTGGTGGAAGGCGGGCGTCGATTGGATCACCGTGCATTTCTTCGACGTGATCGAGGCCCTGCGCGTCGGGCTTCTCGTTTATGTGCTCAACCCGGTCCGGGCCTTCTGCGAAGCCATTCCCTGGCTCGCCGCCCTGGTCCTGCTGGTGCTGGCGGGTTACCGCCTTGCAGGCTGGCGCCTCGCCGCCCTCATCGGCTTGCTCGTGCTTTTCTGCGCCTCGTCCGGGCTGTGGCAGAAGACGATGTCGACCGTCTATCTCTGCGGCGTGTCAGCGATCCTCGCCACGCTCATCGGCATGCCGATCGGCGTCTGGGCCTCGCGGAGCGACCGGGTGTATCGCGTGATCGAACCTGTTGTCGATACCCTGCAGACCCTGCCGTCCTTCTGCTTCATCATTCCGATCGTGATGCTGTTCCGGGTTGGCGACGTCACTGCCCTGATCGCCACGGTCTCCTTCGCCGTCGTCCCAGCCATCCGCTATACCAATCATGGCCTGCGGCAAGTGCCGCCGACCCTGATTGAAGCAGCGAAGACGGCCGGTTGCACGCGCTGGCAGACCTTCCGCCTGGTGCAATTGCCGATGGCGCTGCCCGAGATCATGCTCGGCATCAACCAGACCATCCTGCTCTCGCTGAGCATGATCATCATCTGCGCGATGATCGGCACGCGCGATCTCGGCCAGGAGGTCTTCATCGCCCTCGCCAAGGCGGATGCCGGCCGCGGCATCGTCGCCGGCCTTGCCATCGCCTTCATCGGCATCGTCGCCGACCGCCTGATCGGGGGCGCCAGCGCCAAGGCGCGCAAGCGTTTGGGGTGATGCCAGCTGTCATGGGGAGTTCGACGAACAAGTGTAGCTGTCATCCCCGGCCGAGCAGCTTACGAGCATCGCGAGGAAGCGCGAGGGGAAGGGGATCCAGGAGGTGAGGTGGCGCATTTGCCCCCTGGATCCCCTTCCCTCGCCACTGCGTGGCTTGCCGGGGATGACAGCGTGAAGCGACTACCTTTTCCCGGGTTCTCGCTTTACCCGCGCGCGGAATCCGCCAGGCCGCGCGCGCCGTCAAACAGCGATTTCAGGCCGAAACCGATGAAGACGACGCCGACGATCCGCGTCACCCACAGGCCATGGCGTGCGAAGAAAGTCCGGATTGGCTTGAGGCCGATGGCGACATAGAGGATGAAGTCCGCCGCCACGAAACCGAGAAAGGCGGCCACGATCAGGCCGGGCGTCGCGCTCCAGGTGATGTGATCGCCATAGGGCGCCACCAGCGCCCCGAAGGTGGCGAGTGCCACGGGATAGGATTTCGGGTTGGTCAGGCCGAAGATCACGCCATTGACCAGAGGCCGGTCGGCGCCGATCACCGCAGCCTTGCCGTCCCGGCGCGTCATCACGGCCCTCACCCCCATATAGATCAGGTAGAGGCCGCAGCCGATGCCGAGGATGTCGAACAGGGTCGGGCCGATCTGGCTCACCCCGACAATCGCCGCCAGCGCCGCCACCGACCATAGGATATCGCCGACGAGATGACCGGTCATGAACCAGGCGCCGGGCGTGCGTCCCTTGGCGGCACCGAGCGCGAACAGGGCCAGGAAGGCCGGCCCGGGCGAAATCGTATAAAGGAAGCCAGCGAAAAAGGTTGCGGTGAGCAGGGAAACATCGAACATGGGAATCGGCTTGGCGGCTAGAGAAGTTTTCATAGCGCACGGCCGGCGTCCCGACGCAAGCGGGCATGCGTTCCCCCTTCCCAGCCCGTACAAGCTTGTTCATGCCTGTCTCCAAGACGTCCGAACCTCTCATCCTGCTGCTGGCGACCGGCACTTTTCTTGGGCTCAACTTCCCGCTCGGCAAACTGGCCGGCGCGGCCGGCATCCAGCCGGCTGTGTGGACCCTGCTGATCTCGACGGGCTGCGCCCTCGTCATCGGCGCTGTCCTGGCGCTCAAGCGCGAGGCCTTTCCGCTGACACCACCTTATCTGCGCTTCTATGCCATTGGCGGCACGATTTCCTATGCCATCCCGAATTTCCTGGTCTATCTGACCATTCCGCATCTGGGCTCGGGCTATGCCTCGATCATGTTCACCTTGTCGCCGATCATCACCACGATCCTGGCGACGGCTCTGAATGCGCGGCGCCCGAATTTGCTTGGCGTCACCGGCATCCTGATCGGTTTCGTCGGCGCCATGCTGATCGTGCTCGGCAAGGGGCGGGTCGGCGATGCCAGTTCGCTGTGGATCGGCATCGGCTTCCTCATCCCCCTCTCGCTCGCCATCGGCAATGTCTACCGCACCCTGGACTGGCCGCCGAATGCCCGCCCGCTGCCCCTGGCGGTCGGCACCAATCTCGCCTCCTCCCTGGTGGTTTCGGCCGCTTTGCTGCTTGCCAATGGTGAACTCGGCCTCACTTCCCTCGCCGAAGCCCCGCTGCTCAGCGTGATCCAGGTCGCAGCGAGCGCTGCGATGTTCGCCGTCTTCTTCCGCCTGCAAATGGCGGGCGGGCCGGTCTATCTTTCCCAGATCGGCTATGTCGGCGCTGCGGTCGGGCTGGGCAGCGGCACCTTCTTTTTGGGCGAGCACTATGACTTGCTCACCTGGCTCGGCGCCGTGGTGATTGCCGTAGGCGTCATCGTCACCACCATTGCCCAGCGCGCGCCGTCGACAGCGCCAAGCTCGGTTGGGAAAAGCTGAGGCCGAGGGCGCACTCAGCCTCCTCTTAACCGATACGCGGCGCAACTGTTGACGCATACCGATGGGAAGTGCTCGCAATCTCGACGCGGCTCCCCATCTAAGTCATTATCCGGCAATCCAGAATCACGCGAAAATCCGATTTGTCCGATCCCCGTTCCCCTTCCCTTGCCCATCAGCCGGCCGCCGGCGGTATCGCTGCGCGCGCCATGGCCGCCGCAAGGCCTGCCGCCTATCTCACGGGCTTGAACCCTGAACAGCGCGCGGCTGTGGAAACGCTGGACGGCCCCGTACTCGTGCTGGCGGGCGCCGGCACCGGCAAGACGCGTGTGCTGACCACTCGCATCGCCCATATTCTCGCCACCGGTCGTGCCGCCCCCCACCAGATCCTCGCCGTCACCTTCACCAACAAGGCGGCGCGGGAAATGCGCGAGCGCATCGGCGTTCTGATCGGCCAGAGCGTGGAAGGCATGCCCTGGCTCGGCACCTTCCATGCCATCGGCGTGAAGATCCTGCGCCGCCATGCCGAGCTGGTCGACCTGAAATCCAATTTCACCATCCTCGACACCGATGATCAGGTCCGCCTGATGAAGCAGGTGATCTCAGCCGCGGGAATCGATGAAAAGCGCTGGCCTGCCCGCCAGCTTGCCCATGCCATCGACGGTTGGAAGAATCGTGGCCTGACGCCGGCGCAGGTTCCTGCGGGCGAAGCCATGTCCTTTGCCAATGGCAAGGGCGGCGAGCTCTATGCCGCCTACCAGGCCCGGCTCAAGACCCTGAACGCGGCCGATTTCGGCGATCTCCTGCTGGAATCCATCCGCCTGTTCCGCGAAAACCCGGGCGTTCTGGCCGAATATCACCGCCGCTTCCGCTTCATGCTGGTGGACGAGTACCAGGACACCAACGTCGCCCAATATCTGTGGCTGCGCCTGCTGGCCCAGACGCCGGCCGGCGAGAAGCCGAATCTGTGCTGCGTCGGCGACGACGACCAGTCGATCTATGGCTGGCGCGGGGCGGAGGTCGACAACATCCTGCGCTTCGAGAAGGATTTTCCGGGCGCGACCGTGATCCGGCTCGAGCGCAATTACCGCTCGACCGGCCATATTCTCGGCGCGGCGGGGCACCTGATCAGCAACAATGAGGGGCGCCTCGGCAAGACCCTGTTCACCGACGACGAGGAGGGCGAGCGCGTCACCGTCGCCGGCTCCTGGGATTCGGGGGAGGAAGCCCGCGCCATCGGCGACGAGATCGAGGCGCTGCAGCACAAGGGCCACGCCCTCAACGACATCGCCATCCTGGTGCGCGCCTCTTTCCAGATGCGTGAATTCGAGGATCGCTTCGTCACGCTCGGCCTGCCCTATCGCGTCATCGGCGGGCCCCGCTTCTATGAGCGCGCCGAAATCCGCGACGCCCTCGCTTATTTCCGCGCCACCATGCAGCCCGCAGACGATCTTGCCTTCGAGCGCATCGTCAACGTGCCCAAGCGCGGCCTCGGCGACGCCACAGTGCAGATCCTGCACGACTATGCCCGCCATAACGGCGTGCCGATGATGCAGGCCACGCGGGTGCTGGTGGAAACCGAGGAACTCAAGCCCAAGCCGCGCCAGACGCTCGGCGCCCTGATGGCCTCCTTCTCGCGCTGGGCCGCCCAGAGCGAGGTGCTCGGCCACCAGGAACTGGCGGAACTGATCCTGGAGGAATCCGGCTACACCGACATGTGGCAGAAAGACCGCACGGCCGAAGCCGCGGGCCGGCTGGAGAACCTCAAGGAACTCGTGCGCTCGATGGAAGGCTTCGAGAACATGGCCGGCTTCCTCGAGCACATCTCGCTGGTGATGGATGCCAGCGAGGAAGGCGCCAGCGAGGACAAGGTCTCGATCCTGACGCTGCATGGGGCCAAGGGCCTCGAATACGAGACCGTGTTCCTGCCCGGCTGGGAGGAAGGCCTGTTCCCGCACCAGCGCTCGCTCGACGAGAACGGCCGCGCCGGCCTGGAAGAGGAACGGCGCCTCGCCTATGTCGGCCTCACCCGCGCCCGCCGCCGCGCCAAGGTCTGGTTCGCCTCCAACCGCCGCATTCATGGCCTGTGGCAATCGACCATGCCGTCGCGTTTCGTCGACGAACTGCCTGCCGCCCATGTCGAGGTGATGGAAGCTTCCAATTCCTACGGCTCCGGCGGCTCGCTCGGCATGAGCCGTTTCGACAAGGCCCAGCCTTTTTCCGGCTCGAACTATTCGACGCCGGGCTGGCAGCGGGCCCAGCACAACATGGCGTCCGGATTCCGTACCACCCAGGCGCCGCTTCGCCGCGAGCCCCTGACCATCGAGGGCGAATTGGTTGCCCGCTCCACCGGCACGGCCTCGGCCTACAAGGTCGGCGCCCGCGTCTTCCACCTGAAGTTCGGCTATGGCGAGGTGGCTGAAGTCGACGGCAACAAGCTCACCGTCGATTTCGACAAGGCCGGCCGCAAGCGTGTGGTCGACAGCTTCGTCGAGGCTGCATAGAGCTGGTTTTAGAGCCAACTAAGGCGCGACCAGCCTTCTCCCCTTGCGGGAGAAGGTGGACCGGCGAAGCCGGGCCGGATGAGGGGTGCCAGCACCCATCCTTCACGGTCCCATATCCCCCTCATCCGCCCCTTCGGGGCACCTCTAGTCAACTCAAGAGAGTTGACGACACCCGCAAGGGGAGAAGGGTTGGTCGCAGCTCCCCTCACCCCTTGGCCGGCACGCCGGCGTCGAGATTGTCGATGCCGCCGGCCTGGTTGAAGCGGGCCTCGTCGAGGATGCCCTGGCGCTTGGAGACCAGCAGCGGCACCAATGCCTGACCGGCGACGTTGACCGCCGTGCGGCCCATGTCGAGGATCGGATCGATGGCGAGCAGGAGGCCGACACCGGAGAGCGGCAAGCCCAGGGTCGACAGCGTCAGCGTCAGCATCACGGTGGCGCCGGTGAGGCCCGCGGTGGCGGCCGAGCCTATCACCGAGACGAACACGATCAGCGCGTAATGCTCGATGCCGAGCGGGATCTGGTAGAACTGGGCGACGAAGATCGCCGAAATGGCCGGGTAGATCGCCGCGCAGCCATCCATCTTGGTGGTCGAGCCGAGCGGTACGGCAAAGGCGGCATATTCGCGGGGCACGCCGAGGCTGCGCTCCGTCACCGCTTCGGTGACCGGCATGGTGCCGACCGAGGAGCGCGAGACGAAGGCAAGCTGGATCGCCGGCCAAGCACCCGCAAAGAAGCGAGCCGGGCTCAGCCCATGCAGTACCAGCAGCAGCGGGTAGACGATGAGCAGGACGATGGCGAGGCCGATATAGATGGCGAGCGCATACCAGGAGAGTTGCCCCAGTGTCTGCCAGCCATATTGCGCCACGGCCTTGCCAAGCAGGCCGATCGTGCCGATCGGGGTCAGGCGGATGACCCACCACAGGATCTTGCGCACGATGGCGAGCAGCGACTCGTTGAAGGTGAGGAAGGGATTGGCCCGTTCGCCGACGCTCAGGGCCGCCACGCCGACCGCAATGGCGATGACCAGGATCTGCAGCACGTTGAACTGCAGCGAGGTGGAGGCAGCGCCATCAACGAGCTTGGTCGAGGCCTGGATGCCAAAGATATTGGCGGGCACCAGGCCCTTCAGGAAATCGAGCCAGGAACCGGTGGTGGCCGGCGCCTTGGCGGTCTCCGCCAATACGCTCGAATGCAGGCCCGGCTGAATGATCAGGCCGAGAGCGATGCCGATCAGCACGGCGATCAGGGCGGTGATGGCGAACCACAGCAGCGTCTGCCAGACCAGCGCCGCGGCATTCGACAATTTACGCAGATTGCCGATCGAGGCGACGATTGCAGTAAAGACCAAGGGCGGCACCAGGGCATAGAGCAGCTGGACGAAGATCGAGGCGATCGTCGTCAGCGTCTGCACCAGCCAGTTCGGGTTGCCCGTTACGTCTGGCCCAAGTGAGCGGGCGTAAAGGCCAAGCACCAGTCCCACCACCATGGCGGCGAGCACCTGGAAACCGAAGGAGGCATAGAAGGGCTTGGCTGCCGCCGCTTGCGGGCTGGAGGGGGTTGCCATGATCAGTCCCTTGCAATGTGTCAATGACAATATAACACAGTGTGTATGTTATATACTTGCAATATCCATAACATGAGCGGATTTGAAAGAAAACGACAGCCAAGACAAAGCTGACACGCCCCTCGTGCAGGGCTTGCTCCTGGGATCGCAGGCGTCCTCGTCCATGGGCGCTAACTTCGGGTGGTGGCACCAGATTGGAGGGTCGATCTCCAGATCGACCATCTTGGAAATGTCGAGCCAGATAGAGGACAAAGGTGGTCGATCTCGCTCCATCAATTGATGGAGCTGTGGAGATCGACCCTCCCGCTACCTGCGCCTCTGGCCGCTAAGTTAGCGCCCATGGGCGAAAACGCCTGCGATCCCAGGGTTACCAGCTCAAATCCAGCGCCTTCAGCCCGTGGAAATGATAGGTATCGGCATAAACCGGCGTTCCCTCCAGCCGCAGGCCGGGCAGCCGTTCGAACAGGATCGGTACCGCGACCTCCAGTTCCAGCCGCGCCAGGGGCGCTCCCACGCAGAAATGGATGCCGCCGCCGAAGCTGACATGAGGCGGACGCTGCCGCGTCATCAGGAAACGCTCGGGCTCCTGGAAGCGATCAGGATCATGGTTGGCGGCACCGAGCAGCAGGCCGATCTCATCGCCCTTGCGGAAGGTGGCTGGCCCGAGCGTCACGTCCTCCAGCGCATAGCGCTTGAACATGTGGAGTGGTGGATCGAAGCGCAGTATTTCCTCCACCAGCCCCTCGCCGCCCGCCAGCACCGCCTCACTGCCGAGACCAGCCTGCAGGATGGATTTCACGCCATTGCCGATGGCATGCACTGTCGCCTCATGGCCGGCATTGAGCAGGAGGATGCAGGTGGAGATCAGTTCCTCCTCGCTGAGCCGGTCACCCTCGGCTTCGACGGCGATGAGGTGGCTGATGAGATCGTCGCGCGGCTCGGCCCGCCGCCGCTCGACATAGCCGCGCAGGAAGGAGGAGAAATCTTCAGCTGCCGCAACGGCTTGATCCTCGATGCTACGGCTGCGGCTGAACTGATACATCGCCACCATATGGTGCGACCAATCGAGCAGCTGCGGCGCCATCTCGACCGGCACGCCCAGGAGTTCGGCAATCAGGATCACCGGGATCGGCGTGGCGAAGGCCCCGATCAGATCGACGCTCCCTCGCCCCTCGAAACCGTCGATCAATTGGTTGGCAAGGGCCGCGATCCGCGGCCTGAGGCGCTCGACCTGTCGGGTGACGAAGGCCCGATTGACCAAAGTGCGCAGCCTCGTGTGAACAGGCGGCTCACGCTCCAGCATGGAATGGGCATCGACGGCATCGAAGGGTGCCAGATGAGGCTGCGGCTCCGGCCAGCCGAGTTCGGCGCGGGTGGCCACGTGGAGCACCTCGCGCCCAAAGCGCTTATCGCGAAAGAGGTCGAACACCGTCTGGTGCGAGGCCGCGCACCAGCAGCCATATTCCTCCCAGAAGAACAAGGGGCATGCTTCGTGGATGGCCCGGTAGGTGGGATAGGGATGCTGCACGAAGGCAGCATCGGTGGGGCTGAGCGACACGGCCGCGCGGGCGGCATCGATCCTGAGGCTGGGTGGCAAAGACATGGGAGAAGGCGTAGGAGATTCCTGCGACAATGTCATCGCCGCGGCCATCTGGAATCCACTTGTCATGTCAATGCGCCGCAGGCATTTAAGGGCCCATGAGCACGCTGCCCGCCATCAATCCCAATCTCCTCGACACCGCCACTCCGCCGATCCCGGAAGCGCAGGCCTGGGCGCGCGACTATGACGGCGCGGCGGGCCCGCTGATCGACCTCTCGCAGGCGGTTCCGGGCTATCCACCGCATGCGGAGCTGCTGGAGCGGCTCGGCCGCAATGCAAGCGCGGCGTCGAGCGCGAGCTATGGCCCGATCGAGGGCGATACGGTTCTGCGCCAGGCCTATGCCGCGCACCTCTCCAGCCTCTATGGCGGCAAGGTCGACTGGCAGACCGTCTCGATCACCACCGGCTGCAACCAGGCGTTCTTCGTCGCCGCCCTGGCAGTGGCCAAGGCGGGTGACTCAATCCTGCTGCCGAGCCCCTGGTACTTCAATCACAAGATGACGCTCGACATGCTCGGCATCGAGGCTCGGGCATTGTCCTGCCCGCCTGAAAACGGGTTCGTGCCCGAGGTCGAGAGCGCTGCCGAACTGATCGATCCCACCACGCGGGCGATCCTGCTGGTCACGCCCAACAACCCCACGGGCGCCGTCTACCCGCCTGAAACCATCGAAGCCTTTGCGCGCCTGTGCCGGGAACGTGGCCTCTTCCTCATCCTGGACGAGACCTATCGGGACTTCGTCGCCGGTAGGCCGCACGGACTCATCGCTTCCGGTGATTTCGACAACACGCTGATTTATCTCTACTCCTTTTCGAAGAGCTACTGCATTCCCGGCCATCGACTGGGCGCGCTCGTCGCCGCCCCCGCTGTGGCGGCCGAAGTCGGCAAGGTTCTCGACACGTTGCAGATCTGCGCACCGCGCGCCGCCCAGGCCCCCGTCGCCTGGGCCATCGACGGCCTGACGGAATGGCGTGAAGCCAATCGCCTGGAAATCGACAGGCGGGCAGCCAGCTTCCGCGCGGCCTTCGAGGGCATCAACGGCTGGCGGATCGATGCGATGGGCGCCTATTTCGCCTTCCTGCACCATCCCTTCCATGGCCATACCGCCGCGAGCGTGGTCAAGGAGTTGGTGGAGAAGGCCGGCGTGCTCTGCCTGCCGGGTCCCTATTTCGGCCCAGGCCTCGAAGGACATATGCGGGTCGCCTTCGCCAATGCCGGCGTGGAAAAGTTGCGGGCCCTGCGCGAACGCTTCCAGCGTTTCG
Source organism: Labrys sp. F242 (assembly GCF_057813875.1). Classification (NCBI taxonomy): domain Bacteria; kingdom Pseudomonadati; phylum Pseudomonadota; class Alphaproteobacteria; order Hyphomicrobiales; family Xanthobacteraceae; genus Labrys; species Labrys sp. F242. The sequence continues at coordinate 2,668,300 of NZ_JBVASG010000001.1, forward strand.
GCGGCTAGGGAGCTTGGGGCTGCAGGAAACAACATCGCGTTAATCGCGATTTCCGTTGCCCTTCGGCGATCGGCGCGATAGCCAAGCGACATGCTCGAAGGTCTTCATCCCAACAATCCCACTCATGTCGCGCGTATCGTCACCGACGAGATGCGCGCCCGTCGCATCGCCGACCTGCTCGGCGAGGCCTTCGATCCCACGGAAACGGCGATTGCCGCCTTCGAGAGGGAAGACGGCACGGCCAAGCCCCCCTGGCTGGTCGAGGTCTATTTCCGTACCGAGCCGGACGAAGCTTCCGTAAGGGACCTGATCGCGCTGGCGGCCGGCCCTGACATGGAGGTGATCTTCGACGCGTTCGGCGACAAGGACTGGGTCGCCGCCTCCCTCGAGGGCCTCGCGCCAATCAATGCAGGCCGCTTCACCGTCCATGGCAGCCACGATCGGCAGCACGTGCCTGGAAACACCATCGGCATCGAGATCGAAGCGGCCCTGGCCTTCGGCACCGGTCATCACGGCACCACGCGGGGCTGTCTCCTCGCTTTGGACGATCTCCTCAAGCGCAAGCGCCCGAGCCGGCCGCTCGATATCGGCACCGGCACCGGCGTGCTCGCCATCGCGGCTGCGCGCGCCCTGCGCCTGCGCGTACTGGCTTCCGACATCGATCCGGTTGCCATCGCCACCGCGCGCAACAATATCCGCTTCAACAAGGCCGGAGCCTATGTGGAGAGTTTCGTGGCGCGCGGCACCACCGCACGCGCCATGCAGACCAACAAGCCGTTCGATCTGGTCTTCGCCAACATCCTCATGGGCCCGCTGGTCCGCCTGGCGGCACCGATGAGCCGCCTCCTGGCGCCCGGCGCCACAGTGATCCTCTCGGGTTTGCTCCACTCCCATGCCAATGCCGCACTGGCGGCATATCGCGCCCAAGGGCTGCATCTCATCCGCCAGATCAAGATCGACGAATGGACAACGCTGGTGCTGTCGTATGGCGGTGGCAAGCCAAAGAAGCTGTGAGCAAGCAAAACCATTCCCTTCTTCCCTTGCGGGAGAAGGTGGCGGCCGCCGGATGAGAGGTGTTGGCGCCAAGTCTGCAAGGGCGCGTCTCTCCCTCATCCGCCTGCCGGAGAAGGCAATTATATTTCAAGGGTGATCAAATGGCTTTTCAGTCCTTCGACGAAATTTCCCAGCCCAGCCTCGGCCCATCCCGCGCGGCAGCGTTACGCGGCAAGCTCGCCGCCTCGGGCCTCGACGGCTTCGTGGTTCCTCGCTCCGACGAGCATCAGAACGAATATTGCCCGCCCTCGGAAGAACGCCTCGCCTGGCTCACCGGCTTTGCGGGATCCGCCGGCATCGCCATCGTCCTGAAGGACCAGGCTTCGATTTTCGTCGATGGGCGTTACACCGTACAGGTGCGCGAGCAGGTGGACACTTCGACATACACGCCGCGCCATCTCATCGAAGAGCCGCCGGAAAAATGGCTGGGCGCCGTGCTCAAGCCTGGCATGAAACTCGGCTATGATCCGCATCTTCAATCGATGAACGAGGTCGAACGTCTTCGCACCGCCTGCGAGAAGGCGGGCGCAAGTCTCGTTGCTGTCACGGAAAACCCGGTCGACGCCATCTGGACGGATCGTCCTGCCCCGCCCCTCGCCCAGATCATCCTGCATGACGTCGCTCTGGCTGGCGAGAGCGTTTCCTCCAAGGTCGAACGCCTGCAGGCCAAATTGCGCGAGCAGAAGATCGACGCCGTCTTCACCAACGATGCCCATGCCTCCGCTTGGCTCTTCAACATCCGCGGCGGCGACGTCTCCCACACGCCCCTGCCCCTCTCCTACGCGCTGGTGCCCGCGGAGGGACAGCCGACCTTGTTCGCCGATGGCCGCAAATTTTCCAACGCGGTGCGGGACGATCTCGCCCAGCATATGGCGATCGCCGAGCCGCGCCAGATAGAGGCCGTGCTCGCTGGAAGCGTGAAGGGCAAGACGGTGCGGCTCGACCCAGGCATGGTGGTCGAGCATTTCGCCACCTTGGTCGAGCAGGCCGGCGGCAAGGTGCAGAAGGGCGGCGATCCCGTGGCCCTCCTGCGTGCCGTCAAGAATGAGGCCGAGCGGGCCGGCGCCAGGGCCGCCCATATTCGCGACGGCGTCGCCTTCGTGAACTTCCTCGCCTGGTTCGAGCAGGCCGTGCCTGCCGGCAAGGAAACCGAGATCTCGGTGGCCGAGGCCCTGGAGCGCTTCCGCGAAGGCACCGGCGTCTTGAAGGACCTCTCCTTCCCCTCGATCTCCTCGGCCGGGCCGAACGCCGCTTTGCCACATTATCGCGTCAGCCACGCCAGCAACCGCCCGGTGACGCCTGGCTTCTTCCTGATCGACTCAGGCGCGCAATATGTCGACGGCACCACCGACATCACTCGCACCATCGCGGTAGGCGAGGTCTCGCCCGAGATGAAGGACCGCTATACCCGCGTGCTCAAGGGCCACATCGCCATCTCCCTGGCGCGCTTCCCCAAGGGCGCCTCGGGCGCCCAGCTCGACAGCTTCGCCCGCGCCGCGCTCTGGGAGATCGGTACCGATTTCGACCATGGCACCGGCCATGGCGTCGGCTCCTATCTCTCCGTGCATGAAGGGCCGCAGCGCATCTCCAAGCTCGGCACCACGCCGCTGGAACCCGGCATGATCCTGTCCAACGAGCCGGGCTATTACCGGGTCGGCGCCTTCGGTGTGCGCATCGAGAACCTCGTCCTGGTCGAAGAGATCGAGATCAAGGGCGCCGAGCGCACCATGTACGGCTTCGAGACGCTCACCCTCGCGCCCATCGACACCAGGCCGATCGAATCGTCCCTGCTCACCCAAAGAGAGATCGACTGGCTCAACGCCTACCATGTCCAGGTGCGCGAGACGCTCGCCCCTCTGCTCGACGAGCCGGAGCGCCAGTGGCTGGAGCAGGTTACGCAGGCGATCGGTTAATCGGGGCGCTAGCCTTCGGGTCAACCTTGCGACGCTTAAGCGTTAACGAAGAAGCGGGTCTGAAGACCCTCCTCACCCCATGGCCATCCTCAACAGCACCACGCTGACCACGCCGACCGCGATGGTGACGAGCAGGGGCATGCGGGTGGCGGAGACAGCGGTGATGCCGGCGGCGATGGTTTCGGCCGGCCCGGTCGCCAGGGCGACCGGGGCGATCACGGAAACCAGCACGGCTGCCGGGATGGCATCGAAGGCGGCCTTGGTGCGGCCCGCCAGAGCGAGGCGGCCGCCCAGGAAGATGCCGGCGATGCGGGTGGCGTAGGTCACCAAGGCCATGGTGAGGATGGCCGCGACCGTATGGGGATCAAACGACATCGATGGCCTCCTTGGTGTCGAGCTTGCTATGGCCGGGAGGCCCGGCCAGGAAGCCGGGATGGCCCGTCAGGAAGGCAGCCAGAATGCCCGCCAGGGCGCCCGCGGGCACATGCCAGGGTGCCCCGATCTTCAAATAGACCAGCGCCGCCACCACGGCGCTGGTGAGGATGGTCGCCGCCGAGCTGCGCCCTTCCCAAAAGCCTGCGATCAGCCCGATGAACAGGGCCGTAAAGGCGAAATCGGCGCCGTAGCGGGCAGGATCGCCCAGAAGCTGGCCGACGAGCCCGCCCGCCGAGCTCCACAGCGCCCAATTGAGATAGAAGAACACCGACATGGCGAAATAATAGGTCGGCGTCAGCTCGGCCCTAGCGGCCCGGCGCTCCGACATCGCCCAGTTCTCGTCGGCCATCATGAAGAAGCCGAGAAAACGCTGGGCGGGCGAGAACAGCGCCGTCTTGGGTGTCAGCGAGGCCCCCATCAGGATATGGCGGCAATTGATCAGCAGGGTGCCGAAGGCCAAGGTCAGGATGGAAACCGGCTGCACCCATTGTTCGAGGGCAGCGAATTGCGCACTGCCGGCAAAGACGGTTGTCGACATCAGCGCGATCTCGGCCGGCGACAGGCCCTTGGAGACAGCGATGGCGCCGAACAGGAAGCCGATCGGAATCGCCGCCAGGGCGGGCGGAGCGATATCGATCAGCGCGGAACGGATTTCGGAACGGGCGGACAAGGGACAACTCCTGATGGAGCGCCCTGATTAAGCACAACGCAATCGCCAGTCTTGGACAAAAGTTGCATCGGGAGTGTCAGCCTCGGGCTGACGTTTGTCGGCCGGAGGCTGACACTCCATCACCCGCGAAAAGCCCCCGGCGTCACACCCATGCGCGCCTTGAACACTCGGTTGAGATGGCTCTGATCGTAGAAGCCGCAGGCAGCAGCCACTTCGGCCGGCCCTTCGCCTGCCGCCAGCAGGCGGCGGGCCGCCCGGTAGCGCCGGTCGGTGAGATAGGCATGCGGCGTGGTCCCCATCGCCTTGCGGAAGGAGCGCACCAGATGGCTGCGATTGAGGCCGGCCACAGCGGCAAGCTCGTCGAGGCCGACATCGCGCTCGAAATGCTGGTCCAGATAGGCGCGCGCCTTGGCAAGCGGCCCGCTCTCGTCACCGAGTTTGATCGGCTCGCCATGTCCGCCCCAACGCCCGAGCAAGGCCGAAAAGAAGCGGCCGAGCCTGGCGTCCCGTTCGAGCAGGGTTACGGCGGGATCGCTGAGTGCAATCTGCAGCTCCACCAGGTCAGCCGCCAGAGCAGGATCCTCGATCACCGAGCGATCGAACCAAGGTGTGCCGGCGGTCGAACGGCCGAAGGTGTCCTCGGCAATTGAGCGCATCAGATCGACGGTGGGGTAGAGTACGCGGTAGACGAAGCCCTCGCCCGCCGGCTCGCCGTCATGCAATTCATCGGGGCAGACCATCGCGAAACTTCCCGGCGAGGCATAATGCCTGACACCGCGATGCGAGAATGCCTCGCAACCATCGAGCACGGCGGCGATGGCATAGGTCTCATGGGTATGGGGCACATAGCGGTGCCGGCGGAAGATCGCGCTCAGGCATTCCAATCCATCATAGCGCTGCTCGCGCCAGAACCGAACGGCATCGCCCCGTTCGGCGGCATCCCCAAGTGTGGTGAAGGCAGTGGATTCCGACGGCATCGCCACAAGATAATGACTTTGTCGGCAAATTGCTTGGATGAAAGTTGCGTCCGCCGTAGCGGCCGCCTTTATTTCAAGGACAGCATCTGACGAAGGGACCAAGCCTCCTCAGTACTGCCCTTCTTCGAGATGTTGAAAACACGCCACTGCTCGTTTTCCTTCACCAAGTCGTAGACGAGTTCGTCGCGTTTGGGATCACCGCGATTGAAACTCACGCCCACCTGGGCCCGGTCACCCTGCAGCGAAGCAGGCTCGATCTTCAAATCCTTGATCATCGGATCCTGTGAATCGCTCACCGGATCGAAATCGAGCGCTCCCACCTCGCCCGACTTGGTGGATTCGTCGATATCCTTCTTCACTGCGGCGGCCAGGTCCTTGCTGAGATATTTGGCACGCAGCTTGACATCGCCGATGATGTCGATGCCCTTCGTCTCGGGCGTCTTTCCCGAATAGATCTGCTTCACTATCGCCTCGGGCGAGGTTTCGGCCGCCAGGACTGGCACCGCCAGCCCCGATGCCAGCAGAAGGCCGAGGCAAAGTCTACGCATCCTGGTCATTCGTCGTGTTCCCCGCTCCATTCACGAGCTCGAACCATTCATCCTCATTGATGACCTTGACGCCGTGCTTTTGCGCATCCGCCAGTTTCGAACCGGCGCCGGGGCCGGCTACCACGAGATCGGTCTTCTTGGAGACGGAGCCCGAGACCTTCGCGCCCAGCCGGTCGGCCATGGCCTTGGCCTCGTCACGGCTCATGCGCTCCAGCGCCCCGGTGAACACCACCGTCTTGCCGGCGACAGGGCTCTCGGAGCGGGGCTTTTCAGCATCGAGGATGCGGATCTCCGCCGTCAGCCGTCCGAGGATGGCAAGGTTGTGGCTCTCGGCGAAATAGGCGCCGATGGCCTCCACCACGGTTTCGCCGATCTGGTCGATTGCATCCATCTCCGCACCGGCCTCCTCGTCCTTGGCGGCGATGCGCAGCGCCGCCTGCTCGAAGGCCTGCCAGGAACCATAGGCGCGGGCGAGCTGGCGGGCCGTGGTCTCACCGACATGGCGGATGCCGAGCGCATAGAGGAAACGCTCCAGCGCGATCTCGCGGCGGGCATCGATGGCCGCGAACAGGTTCTTGGTGGAGGTCGCGCCAAAACCCTCTCGATCCTTCAGCTTCTTCAGATTCTGGCCGTCACGGACTGCCAAAGTGAAGATGTCGCCGGGCTCGCGGATAGGCAAATCGTCATTCTCGAAGAAGAAAGCGATCTGCTTTTCGCCCAGCCCCTCGATGTCGAAGGCGCGGCGGGACACGAAGTGCCTAAGATGCTCGATCTTCTGGAAAGGACAGGCGAATTCGCCCGAGCAGCGCCGCACGGCCCCCTCCCCGCCCGTCACCGTTTCCTCGCGCACGACGGGGGTCTTCAGCGAACAAGGGCAGGTTTCAGGGAAGACATAGGGAACGGCGTCCGCCGGGCGCTTCTCGATCACGGCCCCCAGGATCTGCGGGATGACGTCGCCGGCCCGCTGCACGATCACGGTATCGCCGATACGCACATCCTTGCGGGCGATCTCGTCCTCATTGTGCAGGGTGGCATTGGAGACGACCACGCCGCCGACGGTAACCGGCTGGAGCTTCGCCACCGGCGTCAAAGCTCCGGTGCGTCCCACCTGGATCTCGATGCCCTGCAGCAGCGTGGTTGCCTTCTCGGCCGGGAACTTATGCGCCGTCGCCCAGCGCGGCGAGCGCGAGACGAAGCCGAGCCGCTGCTGCAGATCGAGCCGATCGACCTTGTAGACCACGCCATCGATGTCATAGCCCAAGGTGGCGCGCTGGGCCTCGATCATCCGGTAGTGGACAAGCAGGTCAGCCGCACCGTGGCAGCGTACCATCAAGGGGTTCACGGCAAAGCCCCAGTCGGCGAAAGCCCTCACCACCTCGAATTGCGTGGTGGCCGGAAGGGCGCTCACCTCGCCCCAGGCATAGGCGAAGAAGCGCAGGGGGCGGCTGGCGGTGATGGCGGCGTCGAGCTGGCGCAGCGAGCCGGCCGCCGCGTTGCGCGGATTGGCGAACAGGGGCTTTCCGAGAGCCGCCTGCCTCTCATTCATGGCATTGAAATCTGCGTGGCTCATATAGACTTCGCCGCGCACCTCGAAAGTCTCGGGGACATTGCCCTTGAGCACGTTGGGAATGTCGCCGATGGTGCGGACATTGGCAGTGACGTCCTCGCCTTCGGCACCATCGCCCCGCGTGGCGGCCACCACCAGCCTGCCCTTCTCATAGCGCAGCGAGCAGGACAGGCCATCGATCTTGGGTTCAGCGGTTACAACCACATCATCGCTCTCGCCAAGGCCCAGGAAGCGGCGGATGCGAGCCACGAACTCCTCGACATCCTCATCGGAGAAGCTGTTGGATAAAGAGAGCATCGGCACGCGGTGCCTTACCTTGGCGAATTTCTCCGACGGCGCCGCGCCGACTCTGTCGGACAGGCTCTCGGCCGATTTGAGCTCGGGGAAAAGCTCCTCGATCGCCGTGTAGCGCCGACGCAGGGCGTCGTAATCGGCATCGCTGAGAATCGGCGCATCGTTCTGGAAATAGGCCTTGTCGGCCTCGATCAACCGCGCCGCGAGCGCCTCATAATCAGTGCGGGCCTCGGCGAGCGAGAGGTCGGAGACGGATTTGGAAGTGTTCATGGCAGGCCAACCGATGCATTGCTTTGCTGTGGCTTAACACAACCATTCCAATCGGGGCAGAGGGACGGAGCGGGTTGCGCGTCGGTGGGCCGATCTCCAGATCGGCCTATTCGCCCGACCGAAAACGCGCACTTGACCATTTCCAGTCGATCGGATGACGGCAAAGTCCCGCTTTCACGGGATTGCGCTCGATATAGTCGATAGTTCGCCCGAATTGCTCCTCGTTTCGCATGAAGCGGTCGAAATAGTCGCGCTGCCAAAAGGCTCCGTCTCTCTGAAGTACGCGGTTCGCTCTTAGGGCTGTGTATTTCTTCCAGGATCGGATGATATCGCCGAGCCGATGTCCCTCAATAGTCTCGAATAGGCAATGCACGTGATTGGGCATGACACACCATGCCCACAAACGATAGCGCTCCTGATCGAAGGCAAACAAGGCCTGTTGCACGAGGTACGCAATCTGGGACATCCCTAACCAACATGCACCAAGACCCCTATCTAGTTCCCGTTCGATCTGTCGCCGATTGAGCTCCATTCGATCGATCGGATTGGCGAAATTCGTGGGAAGGCTGTCCACCAATCGAAATGTAACGAACTGCGTTGCCTCTGGTGAATCGAAATGAGGCAAGGAATGGGGCTGATACCAACCTAGATGTGGCTTCGTCTCGACCACGCATTCCGAGCCTAACCCGTGCCGATCTGGAGATCGGCACACCGAAATGCGACTGACGGCCTTGAAGACTATCGCGGCTGTATCGACCGGACGGCGCCACCTCCACTCGCCAACAGCCGATCCGCCGCAGCCCGTGCTTCATCCGTCACATGAGCGCCAGCGAGCATGCGGGCGATCTCCTCGCGCCGCTTGTCGGTGTCCAGGGGAGAGACGCGGGTGGCGACCCTGTCCTTGCCTTCGGCCTCCTTGGCGATCAGGAAATGGGTGGAGGCGCGCGCCGCCACCTGAGGGGCATGGGTGACGTTGATGACCTGCACTTTGCCCGCCAGCCGCGCCAGACGCTGGCCGATGGCATCGGCGACGGCCCCGCCCACACCGGAATCGATCTCGTCGAACACCAAGGTCGGCGCCGAACCGCGATCGGCCAGCGCCACCTTCAGGGCCAGCATGAAGCGCGAGAGCTCGCCCCCCGACGCCACCTTCATCATCGGACCCGGGCGGGTGCCCGGGTTGGTCTGCACCCAGAACTCGACCCTGTCGAAACCATCGGGAGAAGCCAGGGTCTTGTCGCTCTCGACCGAGGTGGTGAACTTCGCCCTATCGAGCTTCAGAGGTGGTAATTCACCGTTGACAGCGGCGTCGAGCTGGCCTGCGGTGGCTCGGCGCTTGTCCGAGAGCACCGCGGCCTCAGCCTCATAGGCGAGACGGGCGGCACGATCGGCCTGCTCCAGGGTCTGGAGCTGCCCCTCCCCCTCGTCCAGGGCAGCGAGATCGGCCGTATAACGCTCGGCCAACGCCGGCAGATCCTCGACGGAGACGTCATATTTGCGGCTGGCGGCGCGCAGAGCGAACAGGCGTTCTTCCAGCCGTTCCAGCTCGGCCGGATCGAAATCGGCTTCATCCAATGCCGTCTGCAGCGCGATGCGGGCCTCTTCCAAGGCGTTGAGCGCCTGGTCCAGCGAGGCGATGGCCGGCTCGACCAGGCGTGGCGCCTGGGTCCCGCGTCGCTCGAGACGCCGGATGATGGCCGCCAGCGACGGCGTGGGAGAGCCATTGCCGCCAACCCCGTCATAGGCCTCCTTGAGGTCGACGGCGATCTTCTCGGCCTGCATCATATGGGTGCGGCGCTCGGCCAAGGCCTCTTCCTCGCCAGGCTGGACGTCGAGCTTGCCGAGTTCGTCGACCGAATGGCGCAGCCAGTCGCCCTCCGCCCGTGCCTTTTCCAGCCGGGCCCTGTGCTGTGCCAGCGACTGCGTCGCCTTGCGCCAGGCCGCATGCTTACCAGCCACATTGGCCGCCAGATCCTCCAACCCTCCGAAGGCATCGAGCAGGGCGCGGTGGGAAGCGGGATCAGTCAGAGCCCGGTCGTCATGTTGGCCGTGGATCTCAACCAGGGCAGCCCCCGTGGCACGCAGCACCTGCACGCTCACCGGTTGGTCGTTGATGAAAGCGCGGGTACGGCCATCAGCCATCTGCACACGGCGCAGGATCAGATCGCCGTCATCCGGGATATCGTTCGCCTTCAGCACAGCGCGGGCGGCATGATCGACCGAAACATCGAAAACCGCGCTGACCTGGCCCTGGCCGGTGCCGTGCCGCACCAGAGAGCCATCTCCCCGGCCACCGAGTGCCAAGGCAAAGGCATCGAGCAGGATCGATTTGCCGGCCCCAGTCTCGCCGGTCAGCACGGACAGGCCCGAGATGAATTCGAGGTCGAGCCGGTCGATCAGGACGATATCGCGAATGGCCAGTTGAACGAGCATGACAGCCTCTATACCGGGCTTGCGCCTGCGCCGCATGACAAAACATGAGGCTGCTCACAAGCAAAGGGCCGATCTTGCGACCGGCCCTTTACGAATTCGACAGTCGTTGCCAGCGCCTTAGAGCGTGATCGCGCTGCGGAACGTCCGGCTCAGCCAGGAATCGGTGTCTTCGCGCGGTTCCAGGCCATGCGACTTCACCAGCGTATAGGCATCCTTGTACCACTGGCTGTTGGGATAGTTGTGGCCGAGGATGGCGGCGGCGGTCTGCGCCTCGCTGGAAAGGCCCAAGGCCATATAGCATTCCGTCAGACGGCTCAGCGCTTCCTCGATCTGGCGGGTCTGAGCATAGTCCTTGACCACAGCCTTGTAACGGTTGACCGCAGCGGTATAGTTCTGCTGCTTCTGGTAGAAACGACCGATCTCCATTTCCTTGCCAGCGAGCTGGTCGCGTACGACCTGGATCTTGAATTTGGCGTCGGCGACATATTCCGACTTGGGATAGTCGGTGACGACCTTCTGGAAGCCGGCTAGCGCCTGACTGGCCCGATCCTGGTCGCGTGTGATGTCGGGGATCTGCTTATACTGGGAGTTGGCCCAGATATAGGTCATATAGGCCGCATCCTTGTCGGTCGGCCACAAGGTCACGTAGCGGCGCGACGAGGTGATGGCATCGTCGTAATTGCCCGACGTATAATTCGAATAAGCCATCATCAGAATGGCTTTCTTCTGCCATTCGGTCTGCGGATATTGCTTGTCGAGCGACTCGAAACGCTTCGAGGCTTTCGAATAGTCGCCCGCCTTCATGGCGACCAGACCCTGATTGTAGAGAAGATCCGGCGGATCGGTCGCCTGGGTCTTGTAACCCGGATCGTCATCCCAGAAACCGCAGGCGGCCAGCGGCGACGCCATCAGCGCAATGGCGACGGCGCGAACCGCGAGCCGCGTCGCGACAGTGCGGGAAGACGAGAGGGAACGCAGCGGCATCACTCAGACCTCTACTTCGACTAGTACTGGCATTGTCGCGCGCTTCCGGCAGATGAAACCATCCATCAGTTTCGCACCACAACGTTAAGACTTCGTGGTTCGACAAATCACGACCACCACCGGCCCGTCCTTATGGATAGGCCGCTATGCCGGCAGCAATTCCGGGGTCCTTGTAGCCGATTGTCCGGCCAAGCGCCACCGCCTCCGCAAAATTGTACAATGCTTTGCGGTGACGCTGTCAAGCGAGGCAAAAGCCTTCGCGCTCAATTGGTATCAGGCGCGAAGGCCGCAGCGGCCAGGCCGCTGGAGAGCTCGGCATGGCCGCTCTCGCGGCGTACCGGTGCATCGACCATGGTCCAGGCGCTGTCATCGGCGAACAGAGCCTGAAGCATCATGTAGTTCACGCGATGCCCACCGCAATAGGAACGGAACTGGCCAATCAGCGGAGCGCCGGCGAGTGCCAGATCGCCCACGGCATCGAGCATTTTGTGACGCACGAACTCATCGGCATAGCGAAGGCCTTCCGGATTGAGGATGCGATCCTCGCTCAGGGCAACCGAGTTCTCCAGAGACGAGCCGAGCGCCAGTCCCCGCTCCCACAGCTGCTCGACATCCTTGACGAAGCCGAAGGTACGGGCCCGCGACAATTCACGACGGAAATTGTCGGGCGTCAGGTCGAGCACACGGCGCTGGCGGCCGATCAGGGGCGTCTCGAAATCGATCTCGACGTCCATGCGGAAGCCCGCATTGCCGGACTTGTCCGACGGCGTCAGCTCGGCCCAGGCGCGTCCCATCTCGACGCGCACAGGCTTGAGAACCTTGATCTGGCGGCGGCGCGAACGCAGCGTGGCAATGCCGACCTGGTCGATCGCCGCGATGAAGGGAGCGGACGAGCCGTCCATCACTGGTACTTCAGCGCCGTCGACTTCCACGGTGACGTTGTCGATGCCGAGCCCACGCAGGGCAGCCATCAGATGCTCGATGGTCGCCACCGACGCCCGCGTGGTGTCGCCGATGACGGTGCACAGGCGCGTATCGATGACATTGCCGTAATGAGCAAGGATCTCCCGTTCGCGCCCATTATCCAGATGGGTGCGCAGGAAGATGATGCCGCTGTCGGCCTCGCTCGGATGCAAGGTGAGGGAGACGGGCTTGCCAGAATGGACACCGATCCCTTCGAGGGATACCCGGTCATTCAAAGTCGTCTGGAAACCAGATTTCATGTGCTTATTCCACAAGCCGTCCGCCAGGGTGGCGGTACCCAACCGAAACTAGACCGGCCTGCTTTCTGTTTGACCTTTTGATCCTATCATTCCCTGCCACGAGGACAGGGACTCGGACCTTTCTTCGAAAATACGTAAAGCAAAAACCAAAGGTTTAGCCAAATCACGCTTTCTTACGGTCTGTAACACAAGCTCGCCAAGTTCCGGCTGGAGAGCCTAGTTTTAAAATCCTTAATCATTTCAAAAAATTACGGCCCGGGTGATGCACCCGGGCCGTGATTGATCCGTGCTATGGTTACGATTCCGTCACGAAGACAAAACCGGCCTCAATTCGTATGGCGGCGCAGGAAGGCCGGAATCTCGAGCTGGTCGTCCTCGATCGAACGGGACTGCTGGGGTGCCGGACGCGGCGCCGGGGGACGGCGCTGGGCCTCGGGCGGACGTGGCGGCGCAGGGCGCGGCTCGGGCTGGCGGGCGACAGGCGCCGGCTCGTGTTCGACCTCATCCGCCTCGGGACGGCCGAGGCCGACGGCGGCCAAGCGCTGGAGCAGCGTCATACGCTTCTTGTCACCGCCCTGGGGTGCCTCGGGACCACGCTGCGCGGCAATCTGGGCCTGCGCCGGCATCGGCAGGTCCTCGATGCGCGGCATGCGCGGCGGGCGGACGACAGCCCGCTCCGGTGCCGGCGGCACGAAATGCTCTGGCTCGGGATGGTGCTCGGGAGCACGCGGCGCTTCCTCGACCACCGGCTCACGGAACAGGGTCGGCTTGGGCGCCAGCGGGCGCAGAGTCACGTCATTGGCGGCAGCCACCGGCTCGACCGGGGCGGCCGGCGCAGGCTGGGCGATCTCCTGCTGGATCGGGGCTGTTTCAGCGGCCATCGGTGCCGGAGCCGCCGACGCGGTATTGCGCGGAGCGGCAACGCGGGCAGCCTGCACGGCCTGGGCGGCAGCCTGCTCACGCACGCGCTGCGTCATTTCCGCCAGGCGAATGTCGTCTTTGGAGGGCGAAGCCTGAGGAAGGATGGCCGAGTCGATACCGGTGGCGACCACCGAGACACGCATCGTGCCTTCCAGCGACGGATCCTGGGTGGCGCCCAGAATGATGTTGGCTTCCGGATCGACCTCTTCGCGAATGCGGGTCGCGGCCTCGTCGAGCTCGTAGAGCATCATGTCGGGGCCGCCGGTGATCGAGATCAGCAGGCCGCGAGCACCCTTCATCGAGACGTCGTCGAGCAGCGGATTGGCGATCGCGGCCTCGGCGGCCAGGATGGCACGGCGCTCGCCGGAGGCTTCGCCGGTGCCCATCATCGCCTTGCCCATCTCGCGCATCACGGCGCGCACGTCGGCAAAGTCGAGATTGATCAAGCCGGGCTTGACCATGAGATCGGTGATGGAGGCAACACCCGAATAGAGCACCTGGTCGGCCATGGCGAAGGCGTCGGCGAAGGTGGTCTTGTCGTTGGCGACGCGGAACAGGTTCTGGTTCGGGATGACGATGAGCGTATCGACGCTCTTCTGGAGCTCGGCGATGCCGGACTCGGCCAGGCGCATGCGGCGCAGGCCCTCGAAATGGAAGGGCTTGGTGACGACGCCGACGGTCAGGATGCCGACCTCGCGGGCCACGCGGGCGATCACCGGAGCGGCGCCCGTACCCGTACCACCGCCCATGCCGGCGGTGACGAAAACCATGTGGACGCCATTGAGATGATCGCGGATCTCGTCGATCACCTCCTCGGCAGCGGCTCGACCAACCTCAGGCTGAGAACCTGCGCCGAGGCCCTCGGTGACCTGAATACCCATCTGCACGATGCGATCGGCCTTCGAAAGGGTCAGCGCCTGCGCATCCGTATTGGCGACGACGAAGTCGACGCCTTCCAATCCGGCCTCGATCATGTTGTTGACGGCGTTGCCGCCAGCCCCACCAACGCCGAACACGGTGATACGCGGCTTCAACTCCCGGATATCCGGCATTTTGAGGTTGATCGTCATGGTTCGCCTCTTTTGCAAGACGCGTCGCCGCGCCCCTTAATTGACCTTCATCAAGGCCTTACGACCCCTTCCTGCTCTTTGAATCAGAAAGTTACTGATTTGCGAAGCAGGCATTTGTGTAATCCGGCTAAATTCGACCGGAAAAATTAGTCAAAATGGCCTTGAAAAACCGACCATTCTTCATGTCTCAACGTTACTTTTCGATTCGAAACTCGATTTCCCTTTTGCAAATCGAAGTTTAGAAGCTGTGTTTCAACCAACGCCCTACCCGACCAAAATAACCGTCTGTTCCGGTAGCTTGCGCCCGTGTCCGAACCTGCGGTTCGAAATGCTCGACTCCGGCGATCTGCGGATAGACCAGGAGGCCAGCTGCCGTAGCGAAAGGTGGCCCCTTGGCCGCTTCGGGCATGCCGGCAATGCCAAGAGGGCGCCCGATGCGGACCTGCCGGTCCAAAATCTTGCGCGCCAGTTCCACCGTGCCCGTCAATTGGCAGGCGCCACCCGTCAGCACGACGCGGCGCCCCGCTTCGGCCCAGGCGCCTGAACCGCGCAGGCGGTCGCGCACCATTTCGAGGATTTCCTCGATGCGCGGCCTGATGATGCGGACCAGACGCGAACGCGGCACGTGATGAATGCCATCGCCCTGGTCATCCCCGACGGGTGGCACGGCGATGGTCTCGCGGTCATCCGAGGGGCTGGCGATGGTAGCGCCGTAGAGAACCTTCAGGCGTTCCGCCTCCGACAGCTTGGTCGACAGGCCGCGCGCCACGTCGGTGGTGACATGCGCCCCACCCACCGGCAGGCTATCGGCATGCACGAAGGCACGGTTGGCGAAGACGGCGACGGACGTGGTGCCGGCCCCCATGTCGATCAGGGTCACCCCCATCTCTGTCTCGTCATCGACGAGAGCCGACAGGCCAGCCGCATAGGGCGTGGCGACCATCGCCTCGACATGGAGATGGCAACGCTCGATGGCGAGCATCAAATTCTTGGCCGGCGTGGACTCGGCCGTCACCACATGCATGTCGACGCCGAGTTGACGTCCGAGCATGCCTCTGGGGTCGGAGATGCCACCGACGCCGTCCAGCATATGGCCGATCGGCAGCGAATGCAGCACGGCGCGTCCGTCGCGCACGGAATGGCTGGCGCCAGCATCGAGAACGCGGTGAATGTCGAGATCGCAGACCTGATGGCCACCGACCTCGACCGTAGCCGAATAGTGCTCGCTCGCCACCCGCCCGCAGGAAATGTTGACGATCACCGAATCTACCCGCACGCCGGCCATGCGCTCGGCGGCATCGACGGCGTGGCGGATCGCCTGCTCGGCGGCTTCCATGTCGACGACGGCGCCGGACTTCAGCCCGCGTGAGCGTTGATGGCCGATACCCAGGATCTGGGCCTGATGGCTACGGCCAGGCAGGAGATCGGCCCCTTCGAGCGGACGCAGCCGCGCGATCAGGCAAACGATCTTGTTGGTGCCGACGTCGAGCACCGACATCACCGTGGTGCGGCGCGGCGCCAAGGGCTTGAGCTTGGGGGTCAGGCCATTCTCGAAGGGGCTCATGCGCGGCCCCCCTTTGCCTTTTTCTTGGACAGCGCGTCGGCCCGGGCAGCCGCGGCCTGCTCACTCAAACGAAAGGTAGCGCGATCGGGCATACGCATGTCGACTGCCAGAATATCCTTTTCCAAAACCTTGCCCTTCCGCTCAAGGCCAGCCAGAGCCTTCAGGGCCTGTTCCGGGTTGTCCTCGGGAAGGCGAACGACCACGCCATTGTCGAGCGTGAGATTCCAGCGACGCTGGGAGACGAGGGTGGCTCCCCTTACCCGCCCGCTCAGTTCGGGCGTGGCGGCGACCGCCGCGACGATCTCGCTGGCCCGCTTGTCGGCCCCCTCGCCCACCACCAGAGGCAGATCGGCAAAACGGGCCTCGACGTGGCTCTCGATCACGACGCCATCTTCGGCGATCACGTTGACCGAGCCGTCACGCTGCCACAGGGCATAGGGCGCGCGCTCCTCGATGGTAACCGAGAGCGTGGAGGGAAATAGCTTGCGAACCTGAGCCGATTTCACCAGAGGCAGCTTCTCCAACCCTTCGCGTGCCGCTTCGGCATCGAGAAACAGCAAGGAGGAGGTGTTGGTGACCCCGGCGGCGGCAAAGATCCTCTGATCCGTCAGCTCGCGCTGGCCGGTGACGGCGACGGTCTCGACCCGGAAGCCGAAGAGATTGGCCGCCATGTCGAGCGGCGCGCCATATTGGACCTTCATCTGCGGCCAGACCGGTCCGGTCTGGGCGCCATAGACGATGGTTCCCGCCAGAAAGGCGGTCGACAGCATGAGCCCCAGCCCTCGCGGGGGCTTTGCCAGCAGACGCTGCAGCCGCGACGAGCGCTGATCCACGAACGTCCTGGTCGTGAATCCGGCTTGGCGCAGGGAGGACAGATTGAAAAAACGCAGCATATGCTCGAAGCCAACGCTCTTGAGGAACCATCCGTTAGGGCGGTCTTTTGAAGGGCGATCTCAGGAGCTGATCACCCCCCTCAGGCGGGAAATGCTTCATGCCCCATTAACGTTAGCTTTCGGACAAATCAGTAAACAATCGGTTAGCGGCGCTTCAGCTTTGCCGCTTTAGGCTCTGGGGAGGCTCAGAAATCGACACCATGCCCGACCCGACATGACGCAAGGTCACTCTGCCTGCCATATCAAGCAGAGTTTCCCCGCAAGGCCACAGGACGGATTTCGCCGGAAAACGCTGCAAATAGCTGATATTTTACAAATTCCTCTCGATCGTACGATGAGAGGAATTTGCTTAAGGTCAGGCAGGCAGCCCAACGCGCTTGATTTCCCAGTCGAGCTCGATGCCCGAACGGTCCTTCACGCGCTCGCGGACGGTCTCGCCCAGCATCTCGATGTCTGCAGAGGAAGCAGTGCCGAGATTGACCAGGAAATTGGTATGCATCGGCGAGACCTGGGCTCCGCCGATGGTCAGCCCGCGGCAACCGGCCTCATCAACCAGCTTCCAGGCCGAATGGCCGGGCGGGTTCTTGAACGTGGAACCGCCGGTGCGGGTATTGACCGGCTGGGACGATGAACGTGTCTCGGTGATCTTCTGCATCTCCGCCAGGATCGCCTCGCGATCCCCCGGCTCGCCGCGGAAAGTCGCTTGCGTGAACACGACATCGGCTGGCACGCTGCAGCGCCGATAGCTGAAGCCCATGGCGGGAGCATCATAAAGCGCGATGGAGCCATCGCGGCGGACAGCGCGCGCCGAGACGAAGACATCCTTGGTCTCGCCGCCATAGGCGCCGCCATTCATGCGCAAAGCGCCGCCGATCGCGCCGGGAATGCCGCGCAGGAAGGACAGCCCCCGGATCCCCGCTTCCGCCGCCGCGCGCGCCACCTTGACGTCGGGGGCGCCTGCTCCGGCCGTGATGGCCAGACCGTCGACGGCAATGCCGCCGAAGCCCTTGCCGAGACGGATGACCACGCCCTCAACGCCACCGTCACGCACCAGAAGATTGGAGCCCAGACCGACCACCATCCAGGGGGTTTGCGTGGGCAATCCGGCCATGAACAGCGCCAGATCCTCCTCGTCCACCGGCGTGAACAGCACCTGGGCCGAGCCGCCGGTGCGGAACCAGGAGAGCGGTGCCATCGGCGCATTGGCGTCCAGCGCACCGCGCAATCCCGGCATCAGCGGGCGCAGCGAGGGGATGATGTCGGGAAAGGGCATGGTATCCGAAAAGATCTTGGTCTGATCAGTGGGTTGGCAAGGGCGCTTTATTGCCTACATTCGCCCAAAAGCCCAGCGATTCTGCTAAGCGGATTCCGTTTGGAGAGCTCGTACCTTGCCCCATCCGTCCGCTTCTCTTGAAGAGCGCCTGCGCACCATCGTCCGCGAGGATGAGAACCTCATGGCCTTTCTCGTCGCCGCCCGGATGCTGCGGCTGCCGCAATGGCGGCTGGCTGCGGGCTGCGTCTATCAGACCGTGTGGAACAGTCTGAGCGGGAAACCCGCAGGCACCGGCATCAAGGACTATGACCTCATCTATTTCGATGCCGACGATGTGAGCTGGGAGGCCGAGGATGCCGTGATCCGGCGCGCCGATACCGTTCTCGGCGGTCGCTGGCCGGTCGAGATCCGCAATCAGGCCCGGGTCCATCTATGGTTCGAGCGGCGTTTTGGCCTGCCCTATCCGCGGCTCAATTCGGCCGACGAGGCCTTCGGGCATTATGCCGCCGTCGTGCATGCGGTCGGTGTCCGGCTGGAGGAGGACGATACGATCGACATCGCCGCTCCCTTCGGCCTCGATGATGTTTTCGGCATGATCATCCGCCCCAATCCGGGACGCCGCGACGACAAGGGCCTGGCCGCAAAGGCGGCACGCGCAAAGGCGATCTGGCCGCAATTACGCCTGGTGGATCTGCAACCATGACGCCCAGACTGGACTACGCGCAGGCCTTGCGGGCAACGAAGCTGCTCGAGCTGTTGCACGCCTATGATCCCCATATCGCGGGCACACCGCCTCTCGGCGTCGACCTGCCCACCAGCGATATCGACATCCTCTGCCACGCCCCGGACACCCTCGCCTTCACCCGGACGGTCTGGGAGACTCTTGCCGGAGCGCCTGCCTTCTCCATACATCAATGGATCGGTGGCGGGCGCCCGGTGATCGCCACCTTTACGGCAGAGGGCTGGTGCTTCGAGATCTTCGCCTCCCCGCAACCCGTGGCCGAACAGGCTGGCTGGCGCCATTTCGTGGCGGAGCGGCGGCTGCTCACGCTGGGAGGAGCGCTTTTTCGCAGCCGCGTCATGCATCATCGCGAGGCGGGCCTGAAGACCGAGCCCGCCTTCGCCGCGGCACTGGGCCTGAAACGCGATCCCTATCAGGCCCTTCTCGATCTGGAGCGGCAAAAGGACGGCCATCTCGAGGCGCTCCTCGCCGCCGCCGGCTGCCTGCCCCCATCAGCGCAAAGGGAGTGAACCCGGAGGACGTTTGCGCGCCGGGTCCGCTTTACGCCTTGATATGCTTCAAGGCTTCACGCCGGCTGAGGCCGCTGAGCTCGGGGTGCTCCTCGACATAGCGAGCAACCTCCACGGGATCGACGCGGGCATGGTGCCTGAGAGCCCAGCCGATCGCCTTGCGCAGGAAGAACTCCCTGGAGGCGATCGAGGGCGCGATGCAGGCATAGAGGAGTTCGAGATCCGTCTCCACCTTGGCGTCGAGCTGGCAGAGGATCGCACTCCGGCGCTTCCACATATTGGCGTCGACGGACCAGGCGAGCATGGCCTGGCGCATTGCCGCGCCGTCATTGCGCAGGATCGGTAGCAGGCGATGCGCGGCGATGACATCGACATAGTCCCACCAGGCACCGGTGACGATCATCTCCTCATACATCGGCAGGACTTCGAAGCGCTGGAACGACCTGGCAGCACACAGGCCGGTCAGTTCGATGGCGGCGTAGCGCTCCTCGCGGAAACGGGCGCCACGCCAGATAGCGAGAACCTCCGCCTGCCAATGCCCGACGCTCTCAAAGCGAAGATCGGCGAATACGGCCTTGCAGATCTGCCTCAGCGGCACGGCGGAGACACCCAGATAGCGCATCGTCGATTTCATATAGGCTTGCATGCCCGGAGCCCGCGCCGGGTCTGCCGCAACCGCCAGACGTGCGTGGATCGTCTCGGCGAGGCTCATGCCCTCCTCCTACTAAGCGGAGTTTTCCGATAAGGCGCGAAACGCTTTGGCCTACCCCAGCGCCGCCAGTTCGCCAGGCAGCGCATAGGCCCATTGGGTGATGTTGCCGGCCCCCAGACACACGACATAGTCACCGGGCTTGGCCACCGACGCGACCAGGCCGGCGAGCGAGCCGGGGCGATCGAGCCCGACGACATGGCGGTGACCCCGAGCGCGGATGCCGGCAACGAGGCCTTCCTTGTCTGCCCCCGGGATCGGCGCCTCGCCGGCCGCATAGACATCGGCGACCACGACCATATCGGCATCGTTGAAACAGGCCGAGAACTCGTTGAACAGGCTCGCCAGGCGGCTGTAGCGATGCGGCTGCACCACCGCGATCACCTGGCCGGTGGTCGAGGCCCGCGCCGCCTTGAGCACGGCCGAGATTTCCACGGGGTGGTGGCCATAATCGTCGAACACCGTAACGCCGTTCCACTCCCCGGTGCGGGTGAAACGCCGCTTCACGCCGCCGAAACCTTCCAGGCCCTTGCGGATCGCCTCGGCATCCATGCCGAGATTGTGGGCGACAGCGATGGCAGCCGTGGCATTGAGGGCATTGTGCCCGCCCGGCATGGGCAGGCCGAGATCGGGTAGCTCCACTACCGCGCCGGTCTTGCGGTCGCGAATGACGACCCGGAAACGCGAACGTCCACCCGAAAGATCGAGATCCAGCAGGCGCACATCGGCCTGCGGGTTCTCGCCATAGGTGACGACGCGGCGATCCTCGATGGTGCCGACCAGCTCCTGCACCACCGGATGGTCGAGGCACATCACGGCAAAGCCATAGAAGGGAATGTTCTCGACGAAGGCCCGGAAGGCATCCTTGATGGCCTCGAAGGTCTTGAAATGATCGAGATGCTCGGGATCGATATTGGTGACGATGGCGACGTCGGTCGGCAGCTTGAGGAAGGTGCCGTCGCTTTCGTCGGCTTCCACCACCATCCAATCGCTCGAGCCCAGCCGCGCATTGGTGCCGTAGGCGTTGATGATGCCGCCATTGATCACGGTGGGATCGAAACCGCCAGCATCAAGGAGCGTCGCCACCAGCGAAGTCGTGGTGGTTTTGCCATGCGTGCCGGCAACCGAGACACAGGTCTTCAGCCGCATCAGTTCGGCCAGCATTTCGGCACGCCGCACCACCGGCAGGCGCTTTTCGCGCGCGGCGGCAAGTTCGGGATTGTCGCGCTTGATTGCGGTCGAGACCACGACCACCTCGGCCTCACCGATATTCTCGGCGGCGTGGCCGATGAAGGTCTTCACGCCCTTATCCTTCAGGCGCTTGACGTTGTAATTGTCGGCCGCGTCCGAGCCCTGCACCGTGTAGCCCAGATTGACCAGCACTTCGGCGATGCCGGACATACCGATGCCGCCGATGCCGACAAAGTGGATGGGGCCAATTTCACGGGGCAGCTTCATGAGATCTCTCGAAAAGATGGGATTTGGCTTCGTATAGGGGTGCGGAGGCTAGGAGGCAAATCTTCATCGGAGCTGGATCAGGGAGACCCATTGCCGCCGCTTTGATCTATCCCGGATATTCGGTCGATTAGACTGTCCTGCACGGCATCCGTTCGATTACATATGTAAAATCAGGAGGCGCTTCGGTATCGTCCGGCAGCAAGGGGGCGCATATGCAGCCATTGTCCCGAAATTCCATTTTCTACATTCTGTTCGTGACAATCGAAACGGCTCTCGCCTCTTTCTTATTCTGGATAATTTTTCCGATATTTCGAAATTTGATTGCCAACATGGGTAAGGAGCAGGATTTACAACCGTGGATTGGGGTGATTATTGTCGGTGACACCTTCGCCCTTCTATGTTTCTATTGGGCGAGATATCGTTTTTTTCCTATCTATACACCGTTCCACAGTGCAGTCGTCGGCCACCTCCTCCAATTTACCAGCCGCGCCAGCTTTTTCATTGGCGGCGCGCTCTTCTCGGTAATTTTCTTCAGGCACGTGCCTGAACTCGATCCGCTCCCGCCCATCGGCCAGATTCTGGTGAAGGGATTTATCGTCATGAGCGTTCTCTTCGCCTTGTTCTGCTATTCGCTCGAACTCGAGCGACTGGGAAAGGCAATCGAGGTGCCCCCCGAAGCCTGACAAAGTGGGAAGAGCCGATATCGCGTGCAAAGAGGTAGCGGAGGGCGCTGAGACCGGCGTCACGTCTGGCGCTCATCTCGTGTCCGCGCCATTCTCGTCGATGTCGCCCGATCGCCGGGGCACAGATGCAGGCCACGACAAGGCCGTCAGGCAAAGCGTGCAGGCGATCGCAAACAGCACTTGGCCGATGCGTGTGGCAAAGCTTTCCACCGTACTGCCGGGCAGCGGCGACACACCCAGTCCCAGCAGCACGAGAAAGATGATCAGCGCGCCGGCATAGATCCTACCGGATGTGGGATCGGCGGCCGCCCTGCCGCCGAACAGCAAGCCAACCGTGAGGACGATCAGAAACAGGAAGGGCAGTTCCGGACGCAATTCCAACAGCGCAAAAGCGACGGAGGCGACGATGCCACCGAGCAGATTGACGGCAACCAGCCCGAAGGCCGCGCGACCGCTGGCAGCAAGGTCGAGCTGGTTGAGAAGCGAAGCCACCGTGATCGGTACGACCACCGCCGATGAAAACCGGTCGCTGACGAGGCAGACCGTCACCATGACCAGCAGGATCGCCGCGTTCGCCAAGGCCCGCATGGTCGCCTGGCTCGATGGCGGAGAGACCGGCGTTGGGGGTATCTTGCCGCCGGTGTCGGGAAAGGCGGCGTGGGCGAGCCATGTAAGGACGACGCCGGCCACGGCGGCCTTCAGCAGGATGACAACGATGCCCTCGCCGAGGTCCTTTTGCAGGACGCCGAGCAGGGGCACCATCACCGCGAGAATCAAGACCAGGAATGCCGCCTGTCCCCCCATGCCCAGTACCAGCAGCAGGAAGCAGAAAAAGTAGATCAGGCCGAGCGAGATCAGCAGCGCGGCCGGCTTGTCACCGAAAATGCCTGTCAGCCACACCATGGCCAAGCCGCAGACGGCAATCAGCACGACGAAGCCGACGGCCTGCCGCAGTCCGAGCGGCTTCAGGCCACCGATCAGGAATTGCGTCGCCAACATCGGAGCGAGGAAAGGCAAGGGAGAGCCTTCCGCCGTGCTCATCGTGAAACCGATGGCGACCGCGAAAGCGATGCGTAGGCCTTGACGCTTTGCCCGCGACAGCCCGGGATTCTCCTCAGCTGACATAGGTCAGCGCCGAGACCAGGCGGATCCAGAATCGGCCGACAGCGTTCATCGCCGGGTTTTCGCCGGTGTAGACCACGACACTGACCTGCGAGCCGTAGCGGATGCCGCGCGGCGGGCTATCCTTGAACACCAGTCGCACCGGGAAACGCTGAGGCTCGCGCACCCAGCCACTCTGGTTGCGGATGGTCGGAAGCCCCGTGGCGGGGTCGATGCTGCCCTGGGAAACGCCCCAGCCGATACTCTCGACACGCATGGCGAAAACGGTGCCGGGCAGAGAATCCAGCACGACCTCGGCGTCATTGCCCGGCGCCATATATTCCAGACTGTTTTCCTTGTAGGCGGCTGCGACCCATATGCTGTTCGCGTCGATGAAGGTCAAAGCCGCCTGACCCGTGCCGATCACCTGGCCGACGCCGAGCTGGAGATTGGTGACGACGCCGTCCGACGGAGCAATGACGGTGGTATGGAGCAGATTGAGCCGGGCGCGCTCAAGCACGGCAAGTGCTTCCTTGAACTGCGGATTGTCGTTGCCTTGCGGCCCAAGCTGCTCGCGCGCTTTGGCGAGGTCTGCTTCGGCGCCCGTTACGGTCGCTTCCGAAACGCCAAGGGCCGAATTGGCTTCGTCAAGCTTGGCCCGTGCATAGATGCCTCGTTGCACCAGGATCCTCGCTCGCTCCACCTGGGCTCGTACATTCTCGCGATCGGCCTGTACCTTCACCAGCTTGGCCTGGGCGGATTCCACTTCCTGAGTGGAAGCGCCGATTGTCAGGCCGATGCGTTCGAGACCCGCCTGCGCCTCCGCGACGGCGATTTCATAGGGTTTCGGATCGATACGAAACAGCACCTGCCCGGCAGCGATGCGGGCATTGTCGCCGACGCCGACTTCCAGCACCCTGCCCCCGACCTCGGACGCCATCCGCACCACATAGGCCTGAACCGCGGCCTGCGAGGAGATGGGGGTCAACCGCTCCATCGCCACCGAAAGCGCGAACACAACGATGACGATCAGGACCGTCACGAGCGCCGTGCGCCGCAGCGGGTTCCTCGGCGGTGGCGCCGGATCGGTGATAGCCGGCGCATCGGGACGGGCGGCCTCGTTCATCAATGGGCTCCGGTCACCGCAGCGATGACACCGAGATCGCGGAAGCTCGAGATCATCAACTGGACGGCAAGCGCCGCCAGCAACAGGCCGACGACCTTGCCGACAACCACCATGGCGCCGCCGCCGCCCTTCTTCAGCAGCTTGTCAGCCGAAAGCAGGATGGCAAGATTGATGCCCATGATGACGAGGACCATCACCGCAACGGTGATCAGTTCGCCGATGCTGTCCTTGGTGGCGACGACAGTGGTGATCGCCACCAAACCCTGGGGCGTCGCCATCATCGGAATGGCAAGCGGATATACAGCGATGTCGGCGGAGGGCAGAGCATCGCCATCTTCCGCCTTCTTCTCGCTTCCCATCACCATGTCGAGGGCAAAGAGCAGCAGGATCAGGCCGCCTGCGATCTTCAGCGCCGGAAGCGTAATATGGAAGACACCGAGCAGCCATTGCCCCGCGAAGACGAAAACGAGGCAAACGATGGCAGCCACCAGCACGGTCTTGAAGGCCACTTGGCGCTTGAACGCCGCATCGGCCTTGCCCGTGAGCTTGGCATAGACGATGGCCGCCTTGAGCGGTCCGATCGTAATCAGCAGGATGACGAAAATATCGGCTAGCCCAATATCGGTGCTCATCGCCCCCCCAATCGCAGGCGCTTCGCCAAATGCGGTATTGTTGCCCGCGAGAATACAACTTGCGCTTGCATTGCAAGGATATCAAGCGCCTCCGACCCCGGGGGCAATCGCTTTGGGTTATCGCGTGATGAAGACTGGAACGAGAGGCCCGCACTCCCGAAAACTCTCAAGCCCCGGACGAACGACAATTTGAAGCGATTACCCTGAAGTGGGTGTCCGGTCCCGGATGAGATGCCGTAGATCGATTTTAAACTATGGAGGATCTGGGGCTCATGTCGTGTACAAGCCCGCCAGCGCCCGCGAAACGAATAGGCCCGGAGCGCCTCAGCCCCGGCTTTCTCCACCACCTGCAGGTTCGCAAAGCCGGTCCGAGGACCCACCCTCCCGTCACATCGCCGCCAGCTTGACCACCCAGTCGGCGAGGCGGCCGGCTGCGTCAGGAATACCGGCGTCCCGTGCATTGACGGCCATTGCCTGCAGCCCCACCGGATCGCCGAGGAGTGCCGTGAGATCGGCAGCCAGGGTCTCGGCAGTGAAGTCCGGTTGCATCACCATCCGGGCACCGTTGACATTGGCGAGCGTACGAGCATTGGCGGCCTGGTCCTGATCGAGGGCTCCCGGCAGCGGCACGAGGATCGACGGACGGCCGATGACCGAGAGCTCGGCGACGGTCGAGGCGCCGGAGCGGCTGATCACGAGATGGGCCCCCGCGATACGGGCGGGCAGGTCACGAAAGAAGTCGCTGACCTCGGCGGTGACGCCGAGACCCGCATAGGTCCCGCGCACGGCGGCAAGATCCTCCTGGCGCGCCTGCTGCACGATCCTGAGCCGACGGCGCAATTGTTCGTCCAGCCGCGCGATCGCCGGCGGCACGATCGACGACATCACCGCCGCGCCCTGGCTGCCGCCGAAGACCAGCAGGTTGATCGGCCCATGCAGGTCGGGATAGGGAACCTTGGCTGCTTCCATCACAGCCGGCCGCACCGGGTTGCCGGTATGGACCAGCTTCGATTTCGGCACATCGTCCATCATCGCCACATCGGCAAAGCCGGTGGCGATGCGCGTCACCTTCGGCGCCAGCATGCGGTTGGCCCGGCCCATCACCGCATTGGCTTCATGGATCATGGTCGGGATCTTGCGCCAGGCCGCGGCCGTCAGCGGCGGCAAGGTCGGATAACCGCCAAAGCCGCAGACGACAGCCGGCCGCAGCCGGCCCAGCATGCGCCAGGCTGCCAGCGTACCGGTGCCGAGTTGCCAGAGCGTATTGGCCATGGCGAGCGGCGAACGCGAACGCACGGTCTCGGACGGGATGACATGAATGTCCTCCCAGGCGAAGGTACCGGTATAGCGTTCCACCCGTTCGTCGGTGGCAAGATGGGGGCGGAAACCGAGTGGCACGAGCGCACCCGCCAACGCTTCGGCCGGAAACAGATGGCCGCCGGTACCACCGGCGCAGAGCAGGACGATCTTGCCGCTCACGATGACAATCCGATGCCGGCTGCGGCCTGAGCCCTGCGGTCGCGGAAGCTGAAGGCGCTTTCAAGCATGTCGGTGCGCGGACGGCGGCGGGTGAGAGCCAGCACCATGCCCATGCCATAGGCCACCGAGATCAGCGAGGAGCCGCCATAGGAGATGAAGGGCAGCGTCATGCCCTTGGCGGGCATCATATGGAGATTGACCATCAGATTGATCGAGGACTGCATTCCGAACAGCAGAGTGAGGCCGGCGGTGGCGAAGCGGCAGAAGGGATCTTCGACCTTGTAGGCATGCCAGAAGCCGCGCAGCACGATGAGGGCGAACATCGCCACCACTGCCATGACGAAAAGAAGGCCGAACTCCTCGCCGGTTACCGCCATGATGAAATCGGTGTGGGAATCCGGCAGGATCAGCTTGTAGGTGCCCTCGCCCGGCCCCTTGCCGAGCCAGCCGCCTGAAAGGAAGGCATCGCGCGCCACGTCGACCTGGAAAGTGTCGGTGCCCTCGGGCTTGAGGAAGCGATCGATACGCGAGGTCACGTGCGGGATGAACTGATAGGCCGCCACGATGCCGACGACACCGACGCCGCCGAGCCCCACCATCCAGAACCAGTGCAGCCCGGCCATGAAGAACAGCGCGCCCCAGACGATGGAGATCAGCATGGTCTGACCGAAGTCGGGCTGCAGGATGAGCAGTCCCGCCGAGCAGGCCAGCAGCAGCATGGCGAGGATATTGGCGGGAACGTCCGGCCGCTTGACGTTTTCGGAGAACAGCCAGGCCGCCAGTACGACGAAGGCCGGCTTGAGGAATTCGGAGGGCTGGATGCCTGCGATCCAGCGCCTGGAGCCCTTCACCTCGGCGCCGAACAGCAGCGTCGCCACCACCAAGGCTGTGGCGAACAAAAACATCACCAGCGCCAGCCGGCGGATCGACTGCGGCGACAGGAAGGACACCCCGATCATCACCATCAGCGCCACCGGGATCATCATCGCCTGGCGGTTGACGAAGTGAAACATGTCGGAGATGCCGATGCGCTCGGCGACGGCGGGGCTCGCCGCCAGCAGGAGCACGATACCGGTCAGCATCAGGGCCAGGATCGTCATCAGCATCAGCCGATCGACGGTCCACCACCAGGCATTGAAGGCTGAACGTTCGGTACGCGAGGCCATGAACAGGGAGTCCGTCAGCTGAGGCAGGATCGCCCTAGCAGTGCTCCCGACAGGGTTTAGGAAGGGTTAAATGCGAAGGCTTTACCGCGCTTTTGCCGGCAATGCCCCTGGACCACCGATTGAACAGCCGCCCCCAGCCGCTCGGAGCGATCGGCACCGATCTGCGCCTCGGCCCTCTTCTATTGTCGCGCCTGGCCTCGGAGCTGCCTGCGGTCGAGCCCCGCCACCACATCCTCGACGATCCCCTGCAACTCAGCCCGGCCGATACCGTCCCGCGCCTGGATCGAAATCCCCTGCATGACGGCCGCCAGATGTCTTGCCAAGCCCGGGATCGTCCCGGCGTCGGCGAAGGGCCGGAGCGCCTCAGCGATCTTGGCTCGGATGGCGTCGCGCCGTGCCGCGAGATCGCGGGCCAGTGTGGCATGGTCAGGATGGCAGGTGATCATCCCGCTGGAGATCATGCAGCCACGCTCGCGATCGGGATGGGTGACGGCCCCGACCGCCGCTTCCAGCAGCAGGCGCACGGCCTGTGGCAGGCCGCTCGCCTCCGCGACAGCGGCGAAATCGAGTAAGCCGATGCTGCCCTCATAGCGGGCGAGCGCCTCCTGATAAAGCCCGGTCTTGCTGCCGAAGGCGGCGTAGAGGCTGGGTGGTGCGATCCCGATCGCCTTGGTGAGATCCCCGATCGACACGCCCTCATAGCCGTGGCGCCAGAACAGCCGCATGGCTGTCTCGACCGCCTGCTCCCGATCGAAGCTCCAGGGCCGCCCGCCACGTGATTTCGAACCATGTTCCATATCGAGTACTAAACAACATCTTGACAGGCAGCGTCAAGCAAGTTGAATAGCGATCGATAAACAAGATGGAAGAAAGCAATGGACCCTTCGAAACGCCTTTTCCTGGGTGCTGCAGCCGCCCTCACCGCTCTCGCCATCGAATCGGGACTGACAGGTTCCGCATCGGGCGCGACCGGCAAGAAACAACCGAATGCCGCCGCGAAGGCCGGCCGATCCGGCTCAGGGCGTGAGAGCTTCATCGTCCCTTCGGCCGATGGCACGCTGCTCGCCGGCGAGGCACAGGGAGATCCGGCAACGCCCGAGATCCTGTTCATCCATGGCCTGCGCCAGAGCCGGCTCAGCTGGGACAAGCAGTTTGCCGATCCGGCACTGGACGGCTTCCGGCTGGTGCGTTTCGATCTGCGCGGCCATGGCGATTCCGACAAGCCAGCCTCGCCCGACGCCTATTCCGATACCGATCGTTGGGCGGATGACGTTGCCGCGGTGATCGCGGCCACGAAGCTGCGCCGCCCCATCCTGGTGGGCTGGTCGCTGGGGGGCCATGTCGCCGGTGCCTATCTGCGTAAATATGGCAGCTCGCGGATCGCGGGGATCAACCTAGTCGATGCCGTCACCAAGCTGTCGCCGGATCTACTCACTCCGCTCGCGGTCAGCTTCGCCAAGACGGCGATCTCACAGGATCTCGGCGAACGGACCGCCGCAACGGCCGACTTTCTCGCCGCCTGTTTTCACAAGCCGCTCACCGGCATCGAGCTGCAGCGCATGCTGGTGGTCAACGGCATGACCGGGCGGGCGGTGAACGAGGGCTTCGTGAAGATCGCCACCCCCGATCTCGAACCGGTGTTTCAGGCCTATCCCGGCCCGATCCTGCTGACGCATGGCATTCATGACCGGCTGGTGCGCCTGGCGATGTCCGAACGGATCAAGGCCCTTCATCCTGATAGCCGGCTCTCGGTCTACGCCGATAGCGGCCATAGCCCCTTCTATGAGGAGCCGGCACGATTCGGACGGGAACTCGCGGCCTTTACGACCGCGTCGACAAGAGGCTGATGCCGCGTGGAGCCGGTTCGATCCGGCAAGCAGATCCTGCCGGCTCCCGCACATTCCGCAGCAAGACCATCGCCCGCCGCAGAAAGACACGCTCAACTGTCGGATTTCAGCTTTCCTGCAACGGCCCAGGCATCCTTCGGGACCTCGGTGATGATGATCTCGACGGCTTCCGGCGGACAAACCAGGGTCTCGACGACAGCTTTGGTCGCCGCCTGCACGAAATCGCGCTTTTGTTCGAGTGTACGTCCGGGATGCATTTCCAGTCGCAGGATAGGCATGGTCACTTCCTCATGAAAAGGTCCGATAGCGGGCCTCCCGCAATGTTCTCCAAACCCGGTTGCTGATAAATAACCATCTGAGCATTTCATTCAGAACCATATGGATTGCAATCATGGACAAGCTCGCCGGCATGGCCATGTTCGTCAGGGTGGTGGAAGAAGGCAGCTTCGCCGCCGCGGCGGAGACCAGCCGGGTATCGGCGACCATGGTCGCCAAGCATGTCCGCCTGATCGAGCAGCGCCTGGGAGCCCGACTGCTTCACCGCACCACGCGCCGCCACCAGCTCACGGAAGTCGGCAGGCTCTATTACGAACGCTGTAAGACGGCAATGGCCGAGGTGGCCCTGGCCGAAGCGAGCGCCTCCGAATTGCAGGCCAGTCCGCGTGGGCGTCTGCGCTTGGCCGCGCCGGTGAGTTTCGGCAGCGAAAGCCTGGTGCCGGCCCTGATCGACTATCTGCAGCGCAATCTCGACGTCACCGTCGATCTCATGCTCGACAACCGCACCCCGGACCTGATCGGTGAGGGCTGCGATCTCGGCATTCATATCGGCGATCTCACGGATGAAAACCTGGTGGCCCGTCCGCTGAAGCCCTATCGCCGAATCCTGGCGGCCGCGCCGTGTTACCTGGATGTGCACGGGCGGCCAGACCATCCGCGTGAGCTCTGCCATCATGATTGCCTCGGCCATGCCTATTGGCGCACGCAGGGCATCTGGCATCTCGTCGGCCCGCACGGCGAAACCTGCACGGTAAATGTCGGGGGCCGCTTCACCACCAATCAGGGATCGGCGCTGCGCGTGGCGGCGCTCCATGGCGCAGGCATCGTTTTGCAGCCCGAACTGTTGTTGATCAACGATATCGACGCCGGCCGGCTCGAACCCGTGCTGCCGCTATGGTCCTATCGTCCCACACCGATGCACCTCGTCTACGCCCCGGATCGGCGGCCGACGGCCATGCTGCGCAGTGCCATCGACTTTCTGGTGGCCCGCTTCGGCTGATCGAGATGCCGTCAGGCCTTTCCGATACCCGGCAGGGATAGCACGGCCCGGGAGAAGGCCTTGCCCCGTTCTTCGAAATTGCGGAACTGGTCGAAGGAAGCGCAGGCTGGGGAAAGCAGCACCACGGCCTCCTCGAGGCCGGAAGCCGCCGCGTCGGCAGACGCCAGAGGCACCGCCTTCTCGATCGTCTCCGCCCGCACATAGGGCACCCGCCCTTCCAGTGTCGCAGCGAACTCCTCCGTCGCCTCGCCGATCAGATAGGCTTTGCAGATCTTGGGAAAATACTCGGTCAGGGCCTCGATGCCGCCGGTCTTGGGCTTGCCGCCGGCGATCCAATACAGGGTCGGGAAGGATGACAGGGCCTTGGCCGTGGCATCGGCATTGGTGGCCTTGGAATCGTTGACGAACAGCACAGGCCCAAGCCGGCCGACCTGTTCCATGCGGTGGGCGAGGCCCGGGAAGCTGCGCATGCCGGCCTGGATCTGATCCAGTGTCAACCCGCCGGCCCGGGCAGCAGCCAGCGCAGCACAGGCATTCTGGGCATTATGCGCGCCGCGCAGGGAGCCGATGCCGGCGAGGCTGGCGACTTCGGCCGTCCTGCCCGCTTCGGCCGAAAACAACCTGTCGCCAACGGCGTAGACGCCGTCGCTCAATGGCCGCTCCACCGAGATGCGGATGGGCCTGCCGCCCTGGCGCTCGATCTCGTCGGCAACAGCAGCGCACCAGACATCGTCGACGCCGACAACTGGCGTGCGGGCGCCTTCGACGAGGCGCGCCTTCACGGCGGCATAATGTTCCAGCGTGCCGTGGCGGTCGAGATGATCCTCAGTGACGTTGAGCAGGATAGCGACGGAGGGATCGATGCTCGGTGCCAGATCGATCTGGTAGGAGGAGCACTCGACGACATGCACCTTGTCGGGCGACGGCGGATCCAGCGACAGGATCGCCGTACCGATATTGCCGCCGAGCTGTACGTCGTGGCCGGCTGCGGCGAAAAGGTGGGCGATCAGTGCCGTGGTCGTGGATTTGCCGTTGGTGCCGGTGATGGCGATGAAGGGCGAGCCCGGCGCCCTCGCCCGGCGCTCGCGGACGAAGAGTTCGATATCGCCGATCACATCCACCCCATGTGCAGCGGCCAGCTTGACCGACCAATGCGGCTCGGGGTGGGTGAGCGGTACCCCGGGCGACAGGACCAGCGCGGCGACGGAGGACCAGTCGATCTCATTGAGGTCGCGGACGTCGAGCCCCTTGTCGCCAGCGGCCTTGCGTCCGGCTTCGCCATCGTCCCAGACGATGGGCCTGGCGCCACCGGCGGCGAGAGCTTCGGCAGTCACCAGGCCCGACCCGCCTAGGCCGAACACGGCAACAGCACGGTCGCCGAAGGAAGTGATCGGGATCATGACGATCTTTCGTCCTATCTGAGCTTGAGCGTGGCAAGCCCGAGCAAAGCCAGCACCACCGCGATGATCCAGAAGCGGATCACGACCTGCGGTTCCTTCCAGCCAAGTTGTTCGAAATGGTGATGGATCGGCGCCATCTTGAACACGCGCTTGCCGGTATAACGGAACGACAGCACCTGGATGATCACCGACAGGGTCTCAGCCACGAACAGGCCGCCCACGACCAGCAGCACGATCTCATGCTTGGTGGCCACGGCGATCGAGCCCAGCATGCCGCCGAGCGCGAGCGAACCGGTATCGCCCATGAAGATCTGGGCCGGCGGCGCATTGAACCAGAGGAAGCCGAGCCCCGCCCCGATCATCGCGCCGCAGATCACCGCGAGTTCGCCGGTGCCGGGTACGAAGTGAAGCTGCAGGTAATTGGCGAAATTCGCGTTGCCGACGAGATAGGCGATGACACCGAAGGTACCGGCGGCCACCATCACCGGCACGATGGCAAGCCCGTCCAGGCCGTCCGTCAGATTCACGGCATTGCCGAAGCCTACGATGATGAAGGCGCCAAAGACCACAAAGAAATAGGAGAGGTTGATCAAGAGTTCCTTGAAGAAGGGAAAGGCGACCGAGGTCGCCTGCGAGATCGGCGCGCCGCTGCCCCACAGGAAGCCGAGGAAGCGCGCCCCGCCCGCCTGTGCCATCAGGATCACGGCGACGCCGGCGATCAGGAATTCCAGAGACAGGCGCGCCCGGCCGGAAAAGCCCTTGTGGCTTTGCTTGGTCACCTTGAGATAGTCGTCATAGAAGCCGATGGCGCCAAAGCCGAGCGTTACCAGCAACACGGCCCAGACATAGACATTGGCGAGGTTGCCCCACAGCAGTGTCGATACGCCCAGCCCCGACAGGATCATCAGCCCGCCCATGGTCGGCGTGCCGCGCTTGGACAGATGCGATTGCGGGCCGTCGTCGCGGATCGGCTGGCCCTTGCCCTGCTTCACGCGCAGCCAGGAGATCGTCCACGGCCCGAAGAAGAACACGAACAAAAGTGCCGTGAAGATAGCCCCACCGGTCCGGAAGGTGATGTAGCGGAACAGGTTGAGGAGCTCGAAATGTTCGCTGAAGCGGCTCAGCAGATAGAACATGGAAATCCTTTCAACCTCAGAGCATTTTTTGAAAAAATGCGTCGAAACAATAGAGCAGCCTGCAAAAGGCTTGATTCTTCCTGGAGCGCGGACATCCTGTCCGCTCTTCCTAGCTCGCTAACCGCGGCGTTTCCAAGAGCGGACAGGATGTCCGCGCTCCGAAGGATGGCCATCACCCGGCCCTCGCGGCGATCGCCTCGCGGGCGACATCGTGATCGGAGAAGGGGAGCACCGTCTTGCCGACGATCTGGCCTGGTTCGTGTCCCTTGCCGGCGATCAGCAGCACATCCCCGCGCCCCAGCTCCACAATCGCTGTCTCGATCGCCAGGCGCCGGTCACCGATTTCGATCGCGCCTGGCGCTGCCGCCATGATCGCCGCGCGGATCGTGGCGGGATCCTCGCTGCGGGGATTGTCATCTGTGACGATGACCTTGTCGGCCAGCCGAGTGGCGATCTCACCCATGATCGGGCGTTTGCCGGCATCGCGATCGCCGCCGCAGCCGAAGATCACCACCAGCTTGCCCTGCACGAAGGGACGCAAGGCCTCCAGCGCCTTTTCGAGCGCATCGGGCTTATGGGCATAGTCGACGAGCACCGGTGCCCCCTCGACGGTGCCGACAAGGTCGAGGCGTCCCTTGGCACCCTGAAGGTGCTCGAGAGCAGCGAAGACGGCATCCGGCTCCCCGCCGGTCAGGAGGCACAGGCCGGCGGCGACGAGAGCATTCTCCACCTGGAAGCGCCCCGCGAGCGGCAGCCGCACCCGATAGGCCCGGCCCTGATAGTCGAGTTCCAGATGCTGGATGAAGCCTTCGATATCAACCGATTTCAGGCGGATGCCGTCACCCGCCTCGCCGACACTGAGAACATGCAGGCCCTTCCGGCGCGCCGCGGCCAATACGGCGGCGGCCTCGGCATGGTCGGCCGCCACGACCGCCCCGGCGCCATCGGGCAGGAGATCGCGGAACAGCCGCAGCTTCGCCTCGAGATAGGCCTCGAAGCTCGCATGATAGTCGAGATGATCGCGCGACAGATTGGTGAAGCCGCCGGCTGCCAAGCGCACGCCATCAAGCCGGAACTGGTCGAGGCCGTGCGAGGAAGCCTCCATGGCGAGATGGGTGATGCCCCTGCCCGCCAGTTCGTCGATCAGACGGTGCAGCTCGACCGGATCCGGTGTGGTGAGGGATCCATAGGTCTCGCCCCAGGGCGCCACGACGCCGACGGTGCCGATGGACGCCGATTGATACCCTGATATCGCCCAGATCTGGCGAACGAAGGCGGCGACCGAGGTCTTGCCACTGGTACCGGTGACGGCAATGATGGTTGCCGGTTGGCGGTCATAGAAGGCCGCCGCGATCTCGCTCAGCGCCTTGCGGGCATTGCCGACCTTGATCTGGGCGACTGACGCAGGCACGTCGAGCGGGGCTTCGGAGACAACAGCCACCGCACCGGCGGCAATGGCCTGCGGGACATAGGCCGCGCCATCGCTCTTCGTACCGGGAATGGCGACGAAGACGAAACCCGGCTTCACGGCGCGGGAATCGGCGGTGACGCCCGCGACCTCGAGCGCACGGGCATCGGCGGCCAGGGAGCCTTCGGAAACGATGTCGGCGAGGCGTTTGGTCATGAATGTCCTGGTTTTCGACGATTCGGAATCGGCGGCTTTATTAGAGTGCCTAAGAGCAATGGCAATGCAGTTTCAATGGCCGATCGATGCATCCCGGCCATGCATTGCCGCAAACTGCAATGGGCGGGTCGTCGGACCCGCCCATTGGATGATCTTATCGGGCCGCCAGCCAGGCCATGCTCTGGTTCAACTGGTCCCTCGGGGCGTTGAGCGGCGGAACCGGATTGGGAACCTCCATGAAGCGGGGTTTGACGCCGAGGAGCGGGCCGACGCGCTCCAGGATCTTGCCGGTGGTGACGCCGGCGTTCCAGGCAGCCGTGGAATATCCATAGGTCTCGGGCAGGCCCTTGGGCTCGTCGTAGAGAACGGTGATCAGATATTTCGGCTTGTCGAAGGGAAACACCGCCATGAAGGTGGTGAAGTTCAGGTTCTTATTGTAGCGCCCGCCGATCAGCTTTTCGGCCGTGCCGGTCTTGCCGCCAACCTGATAGCCGAAAATGTCGACCTTCTTGGCCGAGCCGTTGGTGGCGTTGAGGCGCATGATGTAGCGCATCACGTCGGAGGTGTGGGGCTTGAGCACCGGCTTGGACAGGGCCAGAGCCTCGTCCTCGTCGCGCTTGATGAAGGTCGGCTTCATCAGATGGCCGCCGTTCATCATTGCGCCAACCGCCATGACGGCCTGCAGGGGTGCAACGGTGATGCCTTGGCCGAAGGCAATGGTGGCGGAGTTCAGAGTGCCCCAGCGACGCGGCAGGATCGGCGCGGCATTTTCGGGCAGCTCCGTCACCAGGCGATCGAGCTGACCCATCTGACGCAGGAAGGCCTGGTGGGCAGGCACGCCCAGGCCGAGCGCCATGCGGATGACGCCGATATTCGACGAATAGGTGAACACCTCCGGCAAGCTCAGCATGCGGCGCTGCGGATGGTAGTCGCGGATGGTCCAACGCCCGATGGTGACGCTGCCGGCCCGGGCATCCAGCATGGAATTGGTGGTGAACCGGCCCGATTCGAGCGCCATGGCCAGGGTCAGCGCCTTGAAGGTCGAACCCATTTCATAGGTGCCGACATTGATACGGTTGATCCTGTTGGGATCGAGGGCATCGGCCGGATTGTTGGGATCGAAGTCCGGCAATGACACCAGTGAGATCATCTCGCCGGTGGTCACGTCCATGATGACGCCGCCCGCTGCCTTGGCCTTGAAATGCTCCATGCCGGCGATGAGCTCGTCACGCATCACCGCCTGGGCGCGCAGATCGATCGAGGTCTGCACCGGCTTCATCGCGTCGGAGGTCGAGGCATAGCCGAGCGCCTGCAGCTCGGAGAGCCCGCGCTTGTTGTCGATGTATTTCTCCAGGCCAGCTATGCCCTGGTTGTCGATGTTCACCGCGCCCAAGACGTGGCTCACCGTCGGCCCGTTGGGGTAGATGCGTTTGTTTTCGTTGATGAAGCCTATGCCGGGCAGGCCGAGCGCATAAATGCGATTGCGCTGTTCTGGCGTGATCTCGCGCTTGAGCCAGATGAAGCCCTTGCCCGAGGCAAGCTTGGTCCTGAGCTCACGTGCGTCGAGCTCGGGCATCTGCGCGGTCAGCAACTCGGTCGCCTCGTCGACGTCGATGATCTTCTTCGGCTCGGCGTAGAGCGAGGGCACCTGCACGTCCGTGGCCAGGATCCGGCCGTTGCGGTCGAGGATATCCGGGCGAGCCGCCGCCAACTGGTCGGCCGCCGAGCGACGTGCGTCATATTGCTGGTCGGGAGCGGTGCCGAACTGGGTGAGCCGCGCCATGATCGCCATATAGATGCAGACGAAGCCCACCACGATCAGCACGATGCGCCCGCCGCTCTTTTCGAGCTTGGAAAGGCGCCGGCGCGGCGTCTTGGCGGGGCTGGCGGCGTCCGAGCTCGTCCCGGCTTCGGGCGCTGATGCGTTGGCCTGGTTGTCCACGATGGTCCCGTCGCTCATGTTCCCCTCACTCATGGGGTCGATCCTGTCACTTGCGGCGCCCCGGCCAGGCCGAGTCCTTCGAGTTTTTCGGCAATCAAATCGCCTTCGCGCGCCTTCTCGGGCAGATCGGTGGCATCGACGGATTGGACGACCTTCATCGGCACGAGGTCGAGATGGCGCTTGGCCAAGGCGCCGATACGGTCGGGCTGACTCATGAAGGCCCATTCGGCTTTGAGTGATTCGATGGCGCGACGTTCGGTCTCGATGGCCCGGCGCAGCTTGGCGACCTTCTCGGCCTGCAAGGTCGATTCATATTTGATCGAGTAGACGCCGATGGCGGAAGCCACCAGCAGACCGACCAGGATGAGATTGAGAATGCGGGTCAACGGCCTCTCCCGGATTGAAGACTCACCTCAGGCAATCCGAGGAAACTGGTGCCGGTGTCACGAGCGGGGGCTTCGCTGCGGATGGCGAAGCGCAGCTTGGCCGAGCGGGCGCGGGGATTGAGCTCGGCTTCCGCCTCGCTCGCAGCCAGCGCTCCCCGATGGGTCTGAACGAAGGTCGGTGGCGGTACCGCCACCACGGGCTGATGGCGCGAACCGCCGGCCTGGCTGCGGGTGCGGTCGGTGAAGAAGGCCTTGACGATACGATCTTCGAGCGAATGGAAGGTCACCACCACCAGGCGTCCGCCGGGCTTGAGTGCCCGCTCAGCGGCCA
The DNA here is from genome assembly GCF_057813875.1 of Labrys sp. F242. NCBI lineage: Bacteria > Pseudomonadati > Pseudomonadota > Alphaproteobacteria > Hyphomicrobiales > Xanthobacteraceae > Labrys > Labrys sp. F242. Next base: position 2,705,935 of record NZ_JBVASG010000001.1, read on the forward strand.
GCAGGGCCCGGCCGAGTTCGTCGAGCTCGCCATTGACGGCAATGCGCAGAGCCTGGAAGGCACGCGTCGCCGGATGAATGTCGCCGGGCTTGGAGCGGATCACCCGGCCGCACAGATCCGCCAGTTGCATGGTGGTGAGGAACGGCTCCTTCTGCCGATCGGTGACGATGGCGCGCGCCAGTGCACGCGCGCGGCGCTCCTCGCCCAGCACCTGGAAGATGCGGGCCAGCACCTCCTCGGGAAGCTCGGCCACGAGATCGGCGGCGGTCGGCCCGGCATGCAAGCCTTCACGCGACATGCGCATGTCGAGCGGCCCGTCGCGGCGAAAGGAAAAGCCGCGCTCGGCCTCGTCGAGCTGCATCGAGGAGACCCCGATATCCAGCACCACCCCGTCGACGCCGCCCTCGCCCAGCATGGGCGCGAGCTTGTCGAGATGGGAAAAACGGTCCTCGACCAAAGTGAGGCGTCCCTGCATCTCGGAAACCAGGGCCATGCCGTCGGTGATGGCGTTGCGATCGCGATCGACGGCGAGCACCTGCACATCGGGCGCGGCCGCCAGAACTGCGCGCGTATAGCCCCCTGCCCCGAACGTGCCGTCGATGAAGCGCTCGCCCGCCTTCGGCTCGAGCGCCTTCAGCACCTCGGCGAGCATCACCGGCACATGCCGGGCGGCATCGTTGGCGGGAGCGGAGGAAGCGGACATCGAACTCTCAAAGGCAGGAATTACAGGCGGAAGCGGCCCGCAAATCGGGCAGATTTCTCCTATCCCATTAACGCCCATGAAAGGTTAATGAAGGGTTCGTGGAGACAGCTCCACTCCTTGAAAATTCCGTTACGTCACCACTTCGATAAGAACTCGAGATCCTGCCATTGCTCCCTGCCTCTTTCGCAGTGCCGCAAAGGCGGGCACTATCGGCGCCGAACCGTTTCGACGGTGTGGAGATTCGCAGCCAATGCCCCGACCCGCCAAAGCGCTCTATTGCGCTGCAGCCTTGACCCTCGCCATGCCCGTGACGGGTGCTTCGGCCGAGGAGAGTCTTGCCAATCTCGATGCCGGCGGGCTGGTCATCGAGCCGGCGGACCAGCTCGAATTGAAGGCGGAGGACATCTTCCTCTCGGCCAAGCAGGTCCGGGCTGCCTATCGTTTCCTCAACAAAGCCGGCCAGGACCTGACGCTGACAGTCGCCTTCCCCCTTCCGGAGGTGACCGGCGAAACGGACCTGGATTTAGCCATTCCCAACCCGGCTTCGCCGAACTTCCTCGATGTCCAGGCCAAGGCGGCCGGCAAATCGGTCGAGGCGAGCGTGGAACAACATGCCTTCTTCACGCCGGACGGCGGCAAGGAGAGCGAAATCACCGATCTGCTCAAGAGCCTGAACGTGCCATTGCTGCCCGCCGTCGCCTCCACCGCCGAGGCTCTCAAGCGCTTGAGCAACGAGGACCGTACCAAGCTGAGTACGCCGGGCTATATCGCCGGGGCTGGCGAAAACTGGGTCCCGCTCTGGACCTTGCGTTCCAGGATCGTTCGCCAGCAGGTTTTGCCAGCTGGCAAGGAGATCATCCTGCAATACAGCTACACGCCGAGCATCGGTTCGGCGGCCGGCCTCTATTTCGACCGCGCCAACCTGACCGGCGAGTCATTGACGCAATATCAGAAGAAATATTGCGTCAATGAGGGCTTCCTGCGTGCGGCCGACGCCTTGACCAAGCGCCTGACGGCAGCCAAGCCACAGGCAGGCGAGACCGCGAAGACGCCCAAAACCCGGCAGACCTATTTCGGCTACACCTTCGTCGGCAATGGCCGCTGGTCCGGCCCTGCCGGCCGGTTCGGCCTGGTGATCGACAAGGCTTTTCCCGACAACCTGGTCTCCTTCTGCGCAGAAGGCGCCAAAAAGGTCAGCAGCACCCGCTACGAGCTCAAGCGCAACAATTACGCGCCGGACCGCAATATCGACATCCTGATTCTCGATAAGAACGTCGCACCATAAACGTTTTACAGATCACGATTTTCCGGACGCTGCTACGGTGACAGCCGCCGCTCCGTGGTTGCAGCCGCCTGTTCGTCCGGAACTCGTTCCGTCACAACCTCGAACTTGCTCAGGCTGTGACGGCCGAAGGAACTGATCATCGGGACGTCGGCGGCATCGCGGCCGAAGCCGATGAGGATCCGCCCAATCCGGCGCTGGTTGTGCCGCGGGTCGAAGGTATACCACTCCCCGCCGAGATAGGCCTGGAACCAGGCATTGAAATCCATGGCGGCCGGATCGGGAGGCACCCCGATGTCACCGAGATAACCATTGCAGTAGCGCGCCGGAATGTTGAGGCAACGGCACAGCGCAACCGCCAAATGGGCAAAATCCCGGCACACGCCAACCTTCTGCTCGAAGGCCTGCAAGGCCGAACGCGTCGCGCTGGCGTGCTCGTAGCCAAAGCTCAAATGCGAATGGACGAAGTCCGTGACGGCCTGAACGCGCTGCCAGCCATCGGTTATGTCTCCGAAACGCTCCCAGGCGAAGTCGGACAGGAGATCGGTTTCGCAATAACGGCTGGCATGCAAATAGGTCAGCGTTTCCTTCGGCAGGGCCATGATGGGCAGGATTTTCGCCCTCTCGACCGCCTTATCAGGCTCCCCGCTGTCGCGGATGACGCCGTCGCAGCGCAGATGCAGGAAACCATCTTCGACATGAATGCGCCGGCACAGATTGCCGAAAACGTCGATGTGGGCCTGAGTCGGATGGTTCGACAGGGTGGAGAGATCCTGCTCGCGCACGATGTCGCCGCGCCGTGAGGGGTGAACATCGAGAACGGTGATCAGCGTGGTCGGTTGCGAGAACTGCATCGCAATATCGAAACCGTAGCGGATATGCATCTTGGCTTTCCCATAAACGGCACCGGCCCGCATCCTCATCCCGCTGGGGAGGTGGCGGCATGCCGAGGGGTGCAAGCTAGCGCCGGGAAACCTGCAGCAATAGAAGCCGATACGTCAGCATTGCTAGTGCGGATGCATCAGGTGCTTCAGCTTGAACGGGTGGGCCGGGCTTTTTGCGAAGCGCCGGTGAATCCGCGCTCGCGCGCCCACACCACGGCGGCGGCCCGGCTGTGCACACCGGCCTTGCCATAGATGCGGGCGACGTGGTTGCGCACCGTATTGCGGGTGAGCTTCAACGCCTTGACGATTTGGACATCGGTCAGCCCCTGGCAGAGCAGGCCAAGTACTTCCAACTCCCGCGGGGTCAGGTCGGCCAGCTCCGTGGAGGCCCCGTTCGACGTCCCTCCGCCCCGCAGATTGGCCAGCTTCTCGATTACCGTACGGCTGAACCAGGACGTATCCTGCATCACGGCTTCGATGGCGGACATCAGCTCGACTTCCGATCGCTTGCGTTCGGTAATGTCCTGCAGGACGATCAGGACGCAGTCCTGGCCCTGAATGCCGACGGTCTCGGCCGAGACCAGGCAATCCAGGACTTCCCCATGCCGGCTGCGCAGCTCCAAATCCCGGTTGCGCAAAGCTCCATCGGTCTCGATGTCACGTTCGAGTTGACGCCTAGACCCGCTCGAAGACCAGATCGGTACCAGCGCGATGGGCTTGTCGATCACGTCCTCACGCGCGTAGCCCATGACCACGGCGAAGGCCTCGTTGACATCCAGCACGTGGAAATCTTTGCGGGCCATCACGATGGTCGGCACGGGAGTCATGCGAAAGGCCCGGGCGAAACGCTCTTCGCTCTGCCGCAAGGCCTGTTCGGCCCGCCTGCGCGGCTCCATATCCATGAAGGTGAAGAGCATGCAAGGCTCCTCACCGATCTCGATCGGCTGGCCAGCGACGATGACCAGCTTCGAGTCGCCATCGGCCAGGCGTAAACTTGCCTCGGTCTGTGGAATCGTGCGCCCCTCGCGCAAGGAGGTGATCGCACTCTCCCGGACTCCGGCATTCTCCAACACGTCGATTTCGTAGGTCGAGCGGCCGAGAACCTCCTCGCGCTTGTAGCCGGTCATTTCCAGGAAGCCCTGATTGACCTTCACATAGCGCAGATCCGATATCCGGCAGATGATGGCCGGCGCCGGATTGGCAGCGAAAGTCCGCTCGAAGCGCTCCTCCGCGGTGAAACGCTCGGTCAGATCCTCGATGACCAGCACGTAGGACTCAGGATTACCGGCCGCATCGACGAGAACCAGTCCTCGAAGCTGTTGGATGCAGCGCCACCCCTGTTTCCTTCCGCGCGGCGCCGCTTTGACGACCTCGACGACCAGTTCCTTGAAAACTTCGCCGGCCAGCAGGCGATTCAGAGGGTATTGCTCGGGAGCCAGCGAATGGTTGTTGCGGTATTTCAGCATATAATTCCGCCGATATTCGTCCGGCGTCCTGCCCAACTCCGCCAGTTCTCCCGCATCATGCAGGTCGAGGGCCCTTTCATTGGCCCAGACGATCCCCTCCGCAGGGTCTATCAACAAGATGCCTTCGGCCAGCCCCGCAATGATCTCCTGGAGCTGACGCCGATCCACCTGTCGTCGCAGGATGCTCACATCCGGAACCTCGTTCGCCATGACCTATTCCCACTGCCGGCGAGAGGCGCGGCATGCCATCTCTTACGGACGGAACCATAGTCCGGAACGGTGTGAGGCGAAAGGAACAGCGCTCCACTTCCAGGCGCCGGTAAATGACCGCTTCAATGCGGGGAGCGCCCCTGGACACTCCCCGCTCTCGTCACTTCTTCAATGCGTCGCGCGCCGCATCCTTGGCACCGCCAACCGCACTCTGGACCTTGCCTGCGAGCTTTTCCGCCTTGCCCTCGGCCTGGGTCTTGGCATCGCCCGTCACCTTGCCGACGGCCTCCTTGATAGTGCCTTTGACCTGCTTTGCGGCCCCTCCGACACGATCCTTGTCCATGTCCATTCTCCTGCACTGCCACAGCCGGCGCGCCTGCACCGGACGGCATGCTCTATTGCCGCATGTCGAGCGCAATATCGAAAGACGTCAGGGTATCAGGCGGCCTGATCCATCTGCACCAGAAACGGTCGGGTCAGCTGTCGATAGGACCCGGCCATGAAGGCTCTGGGGACACCATGCTGCGCCTTGGCATGGTGTTCTCACGCACTGCGAGCAAAGGCTCGCCAGACCAGCAGCACGATGACTGCGCCGACAACAGCGCCGATGAAGCCGGCCTTTTCGCCGATCGTGTACCAGCCGATCTGCTGCCCGAGCCAGGTCGCCAGCGCCGCGCCGACCACGCCCAGTATCGTGGTAAGGATGAAGCCGCTGGGATTGTGCTGCCCCGGCGAGAGGAAACGCGCAAGCAGGCCAACGATGAAGCCGATGAGGATGGTCCAGACGATACCCATGATGTTACCCGGTTCGAAGTCCGCGGGAGTTCGCCGGATCGCCACAGAGGCCCATTCCCGAATTCCCCACGATTTCAACTGACTGTCGCGCCTCCCTGAATCGGAATCATATCCGCCGAGAGACTCACTCGGGCGCAATGTGGCGGCGTTCGGTGACAAAAACAAGAACGACTGGCCTGGAACAGCGGTTCTAGAAAAGGCGCGAATTGGAGCGCGGAGATCTCAGCGACATGCTTGCATGTCGCGATATCCGCTCTTGGAGACATCGCGTTTGAAGTCGAAAAGCGGACTGCAAGTCCGCGCACCGCTCATCCGCTGAAAGGCAAGGCTAGCTGGCCTGTAAGCCGGGTTCTGTATGGCCCGCTCGCGCGGACGTGGCGACCATTCATCTGGGGCCACCGTCACCGGTGACCTCAACGCAACCAACCCGGACGACAGCGCGGAAATGCGCCTCGGCGCGTCCGAAGACCGCCGCGGTCGTCCCTATTCGGTCTTGCTCCGGGTGGGGCTTGCCATGCCGCTGCCGTTACCGGCCGCGCGGTGCGCTCTTACCGCACCCTTTCACCCTTACCCCGGCAAGTTCAAAAGAAGCCTGCTGAGGCGGTTTACTTTCTGTGGCGCTTTCCCTGAGGTCGCCCCCGCCGGCCATTAACCGGCACCCTATTTCCGTGGAGCCCGGACTTTCCTCCATTCCCAGGTTTGAGCCTGGCAACAGCGGCCGCCCAGCCAGCTAGCCGCGCCTGTGTGACGCCAAGCGCCGGCGGCGTCAACAAAGAAAAACCGGCGCCAACCGATTGGTTGGACGCCGGGAGTTATGTCTTTGGGAGGAAATGGGAGAACCATTCGCCAGTGACCTTAGCGCCGGCAGCGCGGGGGCGCTGTGCGAAAAGTCACACCAGTGCCTGCTTGGCCAGGATGAGGCTGCGCAAGGTTTCAATGGTGGAGGCATCACAAATGCCGTCCACCCTCGCCTGGCGGAAATGGCGCTGGAAGGCCGTCACCACGGCCTCGGTGAGCGCATCATAGACCCCGTTCACCGCGATGCCGTAGCCATAGAGCGAGAACATCGCTTGCAGCGCCTCGATGGGCTGGCCGGCCTCGCCGGCGGAGAAGAAACGCCCGCCCTGAATGGCGGCGGGGCGCACATGGAGGCCGATACCCTCTTGCGCCAGCCCGGCCCAGTCGAAACGCTCACCAGGATCAGTCTTGCGCAGCGGCGCGATGTCCGAATGCCCGAGCACATGGTGCGGCCTGATGCCGTGGCGGTTCACAATATCGCGGCATAGAGCCTTGACCGCCATCATCTGCACAGCCGGAAAATCCCGATAACCCCATTCGTGTCCGGGATTGACGATCTCGATGCCGATGGAGTGGGAGTTGATATCGGTCACGCCCTCCCAGCTCGCCTGGCCGGCATGCCAGGCCCGGCGGGACTCGGGCACCATCTGGATGATCCGTCCGCCCTCGTCGACGAGGTAATGGCAGGAAACCTGCGAAGCCGGATCGGAAAGCCGGGCCAGCGCCAGTTCACCGTCGGGCATGCCGGTATAATGCAGGACGAGCAGAAGTGGCGACGCCGGGTCGAGGCGCTCGCCATGATTGGGCGAGGCAACGGCAAGGTTGGCGAGGGATGTATCAAGCTGCAAGGGCGGTCTTTTCGATACGGCAGATGGAAGGGTCCATCCACGTTGTCGGCCGCTTTCCCAGGCAGACAGGTCTGCCTGGGAAGAGTCGGTCTCGATGCGGACCGGTATTACAACCAGTTGATCCGCTTGAGAACCCATAGCGTGACGATCGAGGTGATCGTGACGAAGCCCACGATGGTCGCGAAAGCCCAGCCCTTGTCGACGCCGGGAATACCACCGACATTCATGCCGAACAGGCCGGCTACCACACTGGGCGGCAGCAGCAGCGCGGCAAGGGCAGCCAGGCGGTTGGAATTGTGCGCGATACGTTCGCCAATCACGGTGGAAAGATCGTCATGCAGGATACTGGTCCGGTCCCGGATCGCGTCGAGATATTCGATGAATCGCATCAGCTTGTCGATCACCTCACGCAAGCGCAGCTTGTCGCGTTCATCCAACCAGGGAGCGTCGTCATGCTCCATGCGGTTGAGCGCATCGCGCTGGGGGGCAAGATAGCGGCGCAGTTGCACCGCGCGCCGCCTGAGCAGCTTCAGGCGCTCACGCACCTCGCCGGCATCGCCCTGGAAGATCAGATCGTCGAGTTCGTCGACCTCCTCGTCCATGGCATCAAGCACCGGCTCGAGGTCGCGAACCAGCTTGTCGCCGATCATCGCCAGGAGATCGCCGGCATGGCTCGGCCCCTTGCCCTTGTGCAGGGCCTTGCGGATGTCGCGCAGAGCCGTGATGTAATGATCCTTGTCGCGCAGCGAGATCACGCGGTCGCCATCGACCCACAGATGCAGCGGAACCAGATCGATATCGGCGGGCTTTTCCTCGACTTCCTCCGGCGCGGTCGCGCACACGCCACGTAGAATGATCAGCAGACCATCGTCGATTGGCTCGACACGCGGCCGCGACTCTTCTTCGAGGAGGGCATCTGCGACGACAGGATCGAAATCTCCTCTGCCATGGACCCAGTCGGCGGCGGCGGGATGATCGCGCTCCAGATGCAGCCAAAGCACGCCGTCACCGGGCTTCCAGGCCCGGGCCTGCGCCATGTCGAGCTGGCAGCAGCCGCCCCGCCCGTCGAGAAGCAGGGCGAAACGCAATCCGGGTTCGATACCATAGCTCGCAGTCGGCGCGTTGGCGGTTTCCATACGGCCTCACCACAGTCTGAACAGCTGGGACGCATCCCGGCGGAACCGAAAAGCGCAGCCTGCACAAAAGCTTGCCGAACCGCGCGGATTCACATTATCCGTTCGATCCCTCGTGGCAAGATCAATCAAAAGCATGATGATTCGTTTTGTGACATCATCACCGTCCGATGCCGGCGCCACGCCAAACCGACCAGCGAATGACGCCCATGCAATTGACCATTGCCGAACTCACCGAACGCTTTCCCGACTTCCGTGTGGCCGTCCTCGTGGCCGAAGATCTTGCCGTCACCACGGGACGACCGGGCCATCTCGATGCGGCCATCCTCGCCTCGGAGGCAGCCTGCCGCAGCCAGCATGAAGGTATGGAACTTTCCACCATTCCGGGTGTCGTAGCCTGGCGCAGCGCCTATAAGGGCTTCGGCATCAAGAAGACCAGCTATCGTTCCTCGGTCGAGCGACTGATCAAGCGCGTGCTGGCGGGCGACAGACTGCCCGCCATCAACAATTTCGTCGATATCTACAACACGATCTCACTGCAGCACGGCTTCTGCATCGGCGCCGACGATCTCGACAAGGTCGCCCCGCCCGTCGCCTTCCGCTTCTCGCGCCCCGGCGACAGCTTTCTGGATATGGGCGCGGAGGCAGGCGAGGATCCCAATGATCCGCCCAAGGATGGCGAGGTCGTGCTCGCCGACAGCAGGCATGTGCTGTGCCGCCGATGGAACTGGCGCCAGGACATGCGCTCGGCCATCACGCCGGAAACAAGGCGGGCGCTGGTGACGGTGCAGGCCAATGGCTGGGGTGAACTGGAGGAGGCCACCAACCATCTCGCCGGTTGGCTCACGGCCGATTGCGGCGCCAGCATCTCGATCGGCTACGCCGACAGGAGCAATCCCACGATCACGCTGGGTTGAGCGGATCGTGCTTTTGCGAGGTGCATTCTCGTCATCTTGCCGTTCTCGAGCCAATGGCCTAGTGTCGGCGCATGAACATAAAGCGCATGACCTGCATGCATCTTGCCACGCACCTCCCTCGGGGCGCGGGAAGAGTATTGCCGTAAGCGCGATACGATCGACCCATGAACCCTGCGAGGCGAGCAGGGTCCATGGAAGCCCAGCTCTCCTCGCGAAAAGGAGAGCGACCATGCCCCCGCCCCCATCCCATCCCCTCGATTCACGGCCTGCACCGCCGGGATTGTCGATACGTGCCACGCGTTTGGAGGATGTCGACGCGATAACCGCACTCGCCAATCTTCCCGGCTACAGGGCCGGCACGCTTCGCCTGCCCTATCAGAGGCCGGAGCTGGCCCGGCGATGGCTGGAAGGGCTCGGTCCGGAGGCCCTCAATCTCGTCGCCGTACTCGAGAGCACCATCGTGGGAAATGCCGGCCTGGAGCGCTACGGCGGCCGGCGGGCCCATGCCGCAGGTCTTGGAATGGGCGTTCATGACGACCATCTCGGCAAGGGTATCGGCACCGCGCTGCTGCGGGAAGTCATCGACGCGGCCGATCATTGGCTGAGGATCGAGCGTCTCGAACTGACGGTCTTTGCCGACAATCTGCAGGCCATACGCCTTTACGAACGGTTCGGCTTCAAGCAGGAGGGGCTCCTGCGCAATTACGCATTCCGGGCCGGTGCGTTCGCGGATGCCCATATGATGGCACGGCTGCGGGGGTGAGCCCTTCTCCCTGTTCCTGAGGAAGTCATGACCGAGGCAAGCATCATCCAGCAAAGCACCATGCCGCGAACGAGGGAAAGCCTTGCCACCGACCTGCGGCTACTCGGGGTCACGCCCGGCGGAACATTGCTCGTTCATAGCTCCCTCAAGGCGCTCGGCTGGGTCAACGGCGCCGAAACAGCGGTGATCCAGGCGCTTTGCGACGTCATCACCCCCGAGGGTACGCTCCTCATGCCGGCGATGTCGCCGGACCTGACCGATCCTGTCCACTGGGGCGCGCCGCCCATTCCGCAGGCATGGCATGAACCCGTGCGCCAATCGATGCCAGCCTTCGACCCCAAGCGAACACCGGCACGAGGCATGGGCAGGATCGCCGAATTGTTCCGGACCTGGCCCGGTGTGATGCGCAGCAACCATCCCACCAGTTCCTTGGCGGCCTGGGGCACACGGGCTGAGACGATCCTTCAAGACCAACCGCTCGAAGACCCCTTCGGCGAGAACTCGCCGCTGGCAAGGCTTTACGATCTCGAAGCCAGGGTGCTTCTACTCGGCGTCAGTTTCGAGAGCTGCACAATCCTGCATCTGGCCGAGCGACGGACCTGGCCGCACCAGACCTTGATACAAGAGGGCGCTCCCCTGATGGTCGATGGCGAGCGCCGCTGGCAGCGCTACGAGACAGCGATCCTGCGTGTCGATCTCCTGGAGGATGCGGGACGCCATCTTGTCGAGACGGGCATCGCCCGTAGCGGCACCATAGGATCGGCACCATCCCATCTCCTGCCTGTCCGCGAAACAGTCGATGCCACCGTTTCGCGCTGGCGCGGCATGAATATACTTAGCGCGTAGGAAACTGGCGCCGGCAACGCGGGTATCCTCGTCCACTCCTGGGAGGATCCCATTTCAGGAAGCGAGAGAAGCGGACTGGAAGTCCGCGCTCCAGCTAAGCCGCCGCCTTCTCCACCTTTGGCCTGAGGCCGAGCAGATGGCAGATGGCATAGACCAGATCGGCCTTGTTCATGGTGTAGAAGTGGAAATCGCTGACCCCGCGATCGACGAGATCGAAAACCTGTTCGGCGGCGACCGCGGCGGCCACGAGTTTACGCGTGGCAACATCATTGTCCAAGCCTTCGAAGCGGTCGGCAAGGCGTCGCGGCACATCGGTCCCGCAGCGCTCGGCGAAGTTGCGGACCTGGTTGAAATTCTGCACCGGCACGATGCCCGGCACGATCGGAATATCGATGCCCGCCTCGCGAACCCGATCGACAAAGCGCAGATAATGCTCGTTGTCGAAGAAGAACTGGGTGATGGCACGCGTGGCGCCGGCATCGACCTTGGCCTTGAGGATGTCGATGTCGAAGGCGAGCGACGGGCTTTCGGGGTGCTTCTCGGGATAGGCCGAGACGGAGACCTCGAAATCGCCCTGCGCCTTGATACCCGCCACCAGATCGGCAGAGTTGGCATAGCCACCCGGATGGGGTTCGTAGCGGGCACCCACCCCTGCCGGCGGATCGCCGCGCAGCGCCACGATGTGGCGCACGCCTGCTTCGGCATAGCCACGGATCACCTCGTCGATGGCCTCGCGCGTGGCGCCGACACAGGTCAGATGTGCAGCCGGGCGGATATCGGTTTCCTGCACCATGCGGGCCACCGTGCCATGCGTGCGTTCACGGGTGGTACCACCGGCACCATAGGTCACCGAAGCGAACAGGGGATCGAGCGGCGCCAGGCGTTCGATCGCCTCCCATAGGGCCGCTTCCATCTCCGAATTCTTCGGCGGGAAGAACTCGAAGGAAACCCGAATACCGCCGTGTGAGGGCAAGGCGTGACCAGCCATCACGCGACCTCCTGACCAAGAGTGATAGTGTCCGAGACCCGGCGCGGATCACGCCCGGTCCAAATCGATACGGTGAGGCTCGAGCGCCCCCCGCCCGCTTCCACCAGGCGCCAGCCATCCGGCCGCAGATGCGCGGCTTCCAGCCAATGCTCGATCGTCTCGCGGGCAAAACCGAGACGGCGATGCGCGAAATCCTCGCGCATGAATTCGAGTTCGTGTGGGGCGAAATCGACGATGACCAGACGGCCACCCGGGCGCAGCGCCCGCCCGATCTCGCGCAGGGCCTTGGCGCCATCGTCGAGGTAATGCAGGACCTGATGCACAATGATGAGGTCATAGGCGCCCGGCTCGACCGAAAGCGCGAAGAGATCGCCCTGCCGCACCACGGCATTGCGGATGCCGTTCCGTTCGAGATTGGCCCTGGCGATCACCAGCATTTCCGCGCTGGCGTCGATGCCGACGGCACGGACCGCCAGCGGCGCGAACAGTTCGAGCATGCGCCCGGTGCCGGTGCCGATGTCGAGGAAAGCCTGGATAGGCTGGCTGCCGACCACCTCGCGCAACGCTGCCTCGACCGCCTCGTCGGGGGCATGGAGGGCGCGTATGCGATCCCAGTCACCGGCATGGGCGCGGAAATAATCGGCAGCCACCGCCGCCCGGGTGCGCCTCACCTCGACGAGGCGAGAGCGGTCGCGGGCAAGAATGCGATCGCTGCGATCGAGGCCGGCAAGAATTTGCGCAAAGATCTCGGATTTCATCGTCCCTTCCGCCAGGCGGAAGAAGGCCCAGGCGCCCTCGCGGATGCGCTCCACCAGCCCGGCTTCAACCAGAAGCTTGAGGTGGCGCGAGATGCGCGGCTGCGATTGCCCGAGGATCTCGGTGAGATCGGTCACGTTGAGCTCGCCTTCCGCCAGGATGGCCAGCAGGCGAAGGCGCGTCGGTTCACCCGACGCCTTCAGCGTGCCCAACACCATTTCGAAAGGAGCTAGATTCGTCATCCTACGCCACCGTCTCTCACATAAAGATATGTTTATGTCATTTCCCAAAATGCGCAAGAATTTTGTTTCGCAAGCGACGACATCATGTGAACAGGCGACTTCTGCGCGAATAAGCTGGTGAAATCATCGCCTACCCCTTCGAACTGATTGCGTTATGCAATTGGTTTGGGCATAGTGGCCGGAGAACAAGGGAGGCGCCAATGGCCACGATCGTCTATGCCATGCTGATGTCCCTGGATGGCTATGTCACCGCACCACAGCAGGAATTTGGCCTGCCCATCCCCCAGGCCGAGTTGCACCGGCATTTCAACCAGCTTATGCGGCAGACGTCGGTCGCACTCTATGGGCGGCGCATGTATGAGGTAATGCGCTATTGGGACAGCCCCGAGCGCGAACAGGACTCCGGCGAGGTCGAGATGGATTTTGCCTACGCCTGGCGCGAGACGCCTAAGCTCGTTTTCTCGACGACGCTGCGGGAGGTCGGGCCGAATGCGACGCTGGTGAGCTCGGACGCCATGGAGGTGGTGCGCTCGCTCAAGGCGGAGAGCGACGGCGAGATCGGCGTCGCCGGCCCCACCCTCGCCGCCGAACTGGCGCGATCCGGCCTCATCGACGAATACCGCCTCTATCAGCATCCCCTCGTGCTGGGCGGCGGCAAGCCCTATTTTCAGCCGGGCCTGTCGCTCAAGCTGAAACCGCTCGGCAGTGAAAGCCTGCCCCAGGGCGTGACGCTGCTGCGCTTTGCGCCCGCCGGGCCGGAATTGCCCTGAAGTACCAGTGCAGCACTTGCCATTTCCGGCTCAGCCCTGCCAGATCCACTGCTCGGGGACACGCAGCTTGAACTCTTCGCCACCCCGGATCGAACCGGGACGGTCGACAGTGGCGACCACGCCGCGCAGGCGCTTGGCCGCGGCGGCAAAACGCAGCGCAAGCCCCTCCTGCCCGCTCAGATGCCGTTCGACTTCCGCCCCGGCGATGCGGCAGGGATCGTTCTGCCCCGTCACCGCCAGCACGGCGCCCGAGGGAAAGAACAGTCTAGTACCACGAGGGAGGAAGGAGAAATCCGGCACGCCTTCCACGGCGAGGTTGGCGCCAAGCCATTCCGGCTCCACGCGCTCGACGCCGAGATTGTCGGCGATCACCGCAAGGTCCTCCATCGAGACGATGGAGACCTGGCGTTCGTTCTGGATCGGCGCGTTGCGCTCGAACCAGGGCACCCTGACATCGGCGGGCCTGAGGAAACCGGCATGCCGGTCTCCCGGTATGCCCTCATGCGTGAGCACGAGTTCGCCCAGCCTCTCCGCCCCGATAGCCTCTCCCCCGGCTGCGGCGACCATGACCACCCGCCCCGCACGCTTGAGCACAGGGCTGACAGCGATGTCGGGGATAGTGTTGATCGAAAGATCCGGCATGGTCTCACCTCGTCTGGCAGCGCGGGAATCTCGGTCTGCCACCGAATCGGCAGCGACGCAAAAACGCCGCTCGATGGCTTGCCTCATCCCCCCTCGCCGGCGCTCACCAGCCCACAGTCACGCAGGATACGGGGCAAGTGGCGCCGGATCTGCCAGCGTGTCAGCAGCACCAGAATGACCAGCATCGGGAGATTGTCGAGAATGGCGCGGAGGAATCCGATCACCACATTGCCGATGAGACCGCCATCTCCCAGAAAGCCCGAGACGTCACCGCCCAGCAGGCCGGCGATCAGCATTGCACCATAATGGGAAATCGAGCCTGTAACCTGCAACATCGGCGCGACATAGAACAGGAAGTTCAGCGCCCAGCCGACAGCGAAGACGAACAGGGCCACGGGAATGCCGATCCGCCACCAGACGGCGAAGATGGCCTTCTTGATAATCTGCGTTTCGCTCACGTCCTCGTCTCCGTTCCGGCCCGACCATGCCGGTTCAGGGCAGGCCGCGTCAAATCGGCGACAATTGTAGGCGGGTCCTCAGACCCGCCTACCCTCTCCGGCAAGCTTACGTTTCCAGGCGAGTCCGAAGAGCCGCCCCCGCTTACGCCCCGACCTTCACCGCTTCGCGGTTGGCGATGCGGCGCTGCTCAACCGCCAGCGCCAGGCGCTCGAGGGCGACGACGGTGGTGTCCCAATCGATGCAGCCATCGGTGATGCTCTGGCCATAGGTCAGCGGCTGGCCGGGCACCTGGTCCTGGCGGCCGGCGACGAGATTGCTCTCGATCATCACGCCGATGATGCGGTTGTCGCCTGCCGCGAGCTGCATGCCGATATCGGCCAGCACCAGGGGCTGGTTCTCCGGCTTCTTGGCGCTGTTGGCATGGCTGGCATCGATCATCACCACCGGCGAGAGTCCCGACTTGGCGACGTCGCTGCAGGCCGCCTCGACGCTCGCCGCATCGTAATTGGTGCTCTTGCCGCCGCGCAGGATGATGTGGCAATCCTCGTTGCCGGTGGTCGAGGCAATGGCGGAGCGGCCATCCTTGGTCACCGCCATGAAGTGATGAGGCTGGGACGCCGATTTCACTGCATCGACCGCAATGCGCACATTGCCGTCCGTACCGTTCTTGAAACCGACCGGGCAGCTCAGGCCCGAGGCCAATTCGCGATGGATCTGGCTCTCGGTGGTACGCGCCCCGATGGCGCCCCAGGCGACGAGGTCGGCGATATATTGCGGCGTGGTCATGTCGAGGAATTCGCAGGCTGCCGGCAGACCGAGATTGTTGACGTCGAGCAGCACCTTGCGGGCGATGCGCAGCCCCTTGTCGATCTGGAAGCTGCCATCGAGATCGGGATCATTGATCAGGCCTTTCCATCCCACCGTGGTGCGCGGCTTCTCGAAATAGACCCGCATGATGATTTCCAGCGAGGAACCCAGGCGCTGGCGCAGCTTCATCAGGCGATCGGCGTAATCGAGGGCGGCCACCGGATCATGGATCGAACAGGGGCCGACCACCACGGCGAGACGATCGTCGCTGCCACGCAGGATGTCATGCACGGCCTGTCGCGATTGAGCGACGGTGCGGGTTGCCTCCAGCGTGCGGGGATGTTCTCCCATCACGTCAGCCGGCGTGGTCAACGCCTTGATTTCACGGATACGAAGATCGTCGGTGGTGCTCAACATGGCCTGGGTTCCAGTCTCGGTTTGGGCTTTGGTTGGTCCCGGCCGGCGGCATAAAAAAACCGCCAGTCGGGCTGGCGGTTGTTTGGGTCTGATCTGTTGCTGTCTTCAGATCGAGCGCACCCCTACCTCCGCCTGAGGCCTGCGAAAGCCAAAATACCAATAAAAGGTGGGGGCGGATGCAAAGGTCATGGCAGGCATATAGCGACGGCCAATGATTTTGTCACGTGCGAATTTGCCGTGAGCAATCAGCTTCCCAGCGCCTGGACTCGTTCGGCAAATACCTGTCCCAGCGTGCGATGTGCCTCGGCTTCGTAATGGATGCCATCGATGGGGCTCACCTCGATCAGCGTGCCGACATCGAGAAACTCGGCACCATGCTTGCGCGCGACAGCCTCGTACAAAGGCGGCAGGGCCTGCGATTTTTCCACCCCGCCGGCGAACAGCGATCCGAGGCAACCGACGAGGCGGATGGGCGGCGGACAGGCGATCAGCAGCTTGGCCGGCGGCCGGTCGAGATTGGGCGCCCCGGCGATGATGCCGGCGAGAATGTCGACCCCGGCGGCGATGTCTTCAGGCGGCGCGCCGAAACGGGCCTTGAGATCGTTGGTGCCCAGCGTCAATACGATGACATCGAGCGGATGATGGCTTTCCAGGCAGGCGGCGAGATAGCGCCGGCCATTCTTGTGGCTTCCCTCGATGAGATCGTCGCGGATGGTGGTACGTCCAGGCAGGCCTTCCTCGATCACGTGCCAGGCATGGCCGAGGATCTTGCGCATGACCCCTGGCCAGCGCGTTTTGCCGTCGTAGCGCCGGGCCTCGTCCAGGCTCGCCAGAGGCGGCGTGCCGAACGTGTTGGAATCGCCGAAACAAAGAACATTCTTCATGGAGGTCTCCTGGAGCGCTTTGCGATGGGGCGGCCTCGACGGGAACCCAAAGGACGCGCCGAAACAAGGAATGAGAGCAAAGAAGCGCGATCAGCGTTGCACGACAATAAAGATGCGCGGAAAGGCCAGCACCACCTTGCCGTCGGCCCGCGGCGGATAGGCCTTCGCGATGCGCGCCGTATAGTCTTCCAGAAAGGCAGGCTGCTGCTCGGGATCCAGCGGATCGAGAAAGGCGCGCAGACCGGTCGCCCGCAGCCAGGACACGATGGCCGGCGCATCGTCGAGCACGTGATAATAGGTGGTGCGCCAAATATCGATTGAAGAGGCCTGACCGGCGAACAGATTATAATAGTCCTCGGCGGGCAGGATGCGCTCGCGGATGCGAGAAGCATTGCCGAGCCTGGCCGCCCAGGGGCCGTCCGCGGCCGTCTCGCGCATCAGGCGGTGGGACGGCTCTGCCAGATTGTCGGGCATCTGCACGGCCAGCACGCCGCCCGGTGCGGTTTGGGCCAGCAGGCGCGGCAGCAAAGCTGCATGTCCGGGAATCCATTGCATCACGGCATTGGCGAAGATCAGTTCCGGCGGCTTTGTTGCTTGCCAGCTCGTCACGTCTCCCTGTTCGAAGCGAGCCGAAGGCAGGCGCTTGCGCGCTTCCGACAGCATGGCCTCGGAGGTATCGATCCCGATCACCTCGGCCGCGGGCCAGCGCTTGGCCAGGAGTTCGGTGGAGTTGCCCGGGCCGCACCCCAAATCGACCGCAAGGGTGGGTGCCGCCAGGGGCACGCGATCGAGCAGGTCGCGTGCCGGCCGCGTGCGCTCATCCTCGAAACGCAAATAAAGCGAGGGGTTCCAATCGGCCATGACAAACATCCTTGAATATTCGCTCCAGCGAAGCGTCTACAGCACCACATCCGATTTCGGAATCGGACTTGGTGTTGCAGGCCCTCGTCGTCGCATCGGGAATGCCGCAAACAGGCATCCCCCTTTCGGCACCATGCCCCGGCCGCGCCGGAGGACCATGGTTGACCGCCTCAGGTGATCAGGAAGCCGCCATCCACGGGCATGGCGACCCCGTTCACCATCGAGGCCTTGTCGCTGAGAAGAAAGGCGATGGTCTCCGCCACTTCTTCCGGCTCGAAGAAGCGTCCCAGCGGGATGCGCTGCAGCATGGGCGCGGCCTTGGCAGGGTCGCTCCAGGCCTTCACCGCCATGGGCGTGAGGATCACCGTCGGGCAGATCGCATTGACGCGGATGCCCTGGCGTCCGAGTTCGTTTGCCATCACGGTGGTCAGCGAGTCGAGCGCGCCCTTGCTGGCGCAATAGGCCGCGTGATCGGCAAAGCCGATCGAGGAGGAGATGCTGGATACGTTGACGATCGCCCCCTTCTTGCCCCGGGCGATCATACTGCGCGCGCATTCCTGGCCGAAGATCATGGCCGCGATCACATTCACCGACATCAGTTCCTGGAAGGCCTCCACACTGGTCTCCAGGAAAGGCTCGAGTGTGGTGGTGCCGGCATTGTTGACCAGGCGGTCGACGGGCTGGATCGAACGGGCCACGGCGCGGACCGCTTCGGGATCGGCGAGGTCGACGGCATGAATCTCCGCCCCCGTCTCGGCGGACAGGCTTTCGAGCTCGTCCTGACTGCGCCCGATGGCAATGATCTGTGCACCCCGGGCCGCCAGCAGCTTGGCTGTAGCCCGCCCGATACCCTTGGTGGCTCCCGTTACCACGATACGCTCGCCGGCAAATTCCATCGTTTCCTCCCGCATGATTGGCGGCATGGTAGCGGGCGCAAGCCTGCTGACAAGTCTGACAAATCAAAGTCAGGAAATTTTGGATCGGCACTAGCTTTGGCGCGCCTCCTGGGCTATTTCCCCCGGCCCTCTTCCCCACCGCCAGAGCAAAGTGCGTTCAATCCTGGACGCTTTTCCTGCTCTGCCTCTCAGGTTCGACGCGTCCTTGCGATTCTTGTCGACCTCGACAGATCGCAAAGCCTTAGGAGGCCTCATGCCGCCCCAATCCCCAGCAACGGGACAGAGCACCCCTGTCTCCATTGGCATCGACTTCGGCACCAGCAACACGGTGGTCGCCTTTGCCCATGCCGACGGTCACACCGAGGCGCTGAACTTCGAGCATGGCGGCCAGGGCCTGAACCATTTCGTCACGGCCCTGTGCTTTTGGGACGAACGCCGCCCCGGTAAGTCCACGATTCGCGTCGAGGGCGGGCCCTGGGCCATCGAGCAATTCGTGGAGGCGACGAGCGCCCTTCGCTTCATCCAATCCTTCAAGAGCTTTGCCGCCAGCGCCACCTTCCAGGAGACCCGTATCTTCCGCGAGCGCTATCGTTTCGAGGATCTGCTGGCGACCTTCCTCAATACCCTGGTCAAGCATGGGGACGGGAAGCTCGACCTGTCGGCGGCCAACCTCGTCATAGGCCGTCCCGTTACCTTTGCGGGCCGCCAGCCCGATGACGATCTGGCGATGCAGCGCTATCAGACTGCCTTCGAGCGCCTCGGCGTCGTCAATCCCACCTATGTCTATGAACCGGTGGGCGCGGCCTTCTTCTATGCCCGCCAGCTCAAGCGCGATGCGACCGTGCTGGTCGCCGATTTCGGCGGCGGCACCAGCGACTTTTCGATCATGCGCTTCGAGCAGGCCGCCGGCCAGTTGAAGGCCGAGCCGCTCGGCCATTCCGGCGTCGGCATTGCCGGCGACGCCTTCGACTATTCGATCGTCGATCGCATCGTCTCGCCGCGCCTGGGCAAGGGCGGGCGCTTCCGCTCCTTCGACAAGGAGCTGTCGATCCCCAATCACTATTACGCCAATCTCGCGCGCTGGCATCAGCTCGCCATGATGAAGACCAATGGCGATCTCAAGGGCTTGCAGGACCTGGTCAAAGTCGCGGTGGAACCGGAAAAGCTCGAAAAATTCATCGAGATCATCGAGTTCGACATGGGTTTCTCGCTCTACAGCGCAGTGTCCAGGGCGAAGATCGCGTTATCAAGCCAGGACGAGACCGAATTCCGCTTCGCCGGCGGCGACATCGAGATCTCGGCCCCGCTGAAGCGCCGCGATTTCGAGCACTGGATCGCCGCCGACGTCTCCCGCATCGAGGCCAGCCTGGACGAAGGGCTCAAACGCGCCAACACCCGGGCCGAGGAAATCGAGCGCGTCTTCCTCACCGGGGGCACTTCCTTCGTGCCGGCCATACGCAAGCTCTTCGCCGAGCGCTTCGGCGAAGAGCGCCTGGTCTCCACCGACCAGTTCGAGTCGATCGCCTACGGCCTCGCCTTGATCGGCCAGGACAAGCAGAAAGAACGCTGGGCCGTGCGCGCGCCCTTGGCGGCATGAACGGCCCCAGCCCGAAAGGCCGAACGGCCGAACGATAGTGAAGCTTGACTGATCAAGCACCGTCATTGCGTCGCTGCGCTCGCAATGACCTGGAAGTCAAAAACGGCCGTCGCTATCAATCGAAGGTTTTCAGCACCTCACCCGTCCGATCATCCTGCAGCCGTCGCGCCCATCTGCTTAAGATCGGGAGGGCGACGAGGAAAACGGCGAAATAGCAAAGGGTCAGAAAGCGGCCCTGCCAGAGCGTGGCATCATCGGGTCTGGCCCCCCCTAGCCACCCAAGCCCTATCCAGCACAAGGCAGATAGGACGCAGGTGGTCCCGAACCAGAGCAGAACGGGCTTGAGCCGGCAACGGTGCGTGCTCAGCCATGGTATGGCGAGAAGGACGAGCGTCGCACAGATGGCGACGATGCCCCCGCCTACCCTGCCCGGACCCACGTGCAGCAAGGAATAATAGGGCAGCAGCCACCATTGCGGCACATTGGGGTTGCCGGTCGAGGTCGGTGGATAGGCAAACAAAGAGCCCATATGTCCGCCGCCTCGGCTCGAACTTGTAATGACGCCGACGATGGCGACGAATGCCAGCACAAGAACGGCTTGCCAGACCTGTGACGAAAGGATTCTGGAGGGAGAAGGCTTGTGCGTGCCGACAACTCCGTCGTCACCTGTGAGCATCAAGATCAGGTCAAGCACGAGAAAAACGGCCGCAGTGACAGTTGCGACGAGTACCGGCATCTCCCAGGGAACGTCGAGAAACTGGATCAGTTCACTGCGCCACAAGGGAGTGCCGCTCTCGGGAATTTCATAGTTCGAGCTCAGTCGAAGCACGGATTTGTTCCAGGGCGCCCCATAGCCGGCAAGGGCCAGTATCTGCGCGCACAGGAGAGCCACGATGAACAAGATCCAGCTCACCTTGCGCCAACGCGGGAACAAGCCGTCATAGAGCGAGATCCCCACATGAGTATAGGCGCATAAGAAAAGGGCGCCCATCGACGCCCTTTCGGTAGTGATTGCCACGGAAATGCCCTGCGCCGCGAAAAATACAATCAGGACGAGGCCGATGGTGCGCGCCAGCCGCGCCGGTTCTGCGGCGCGGCTGGCTGGCACACTCACCTCGAGAACTTCTTGTACTGGATGCGCTTGGGAATGGTCGAGTCGATGCCGAGGCGGCGCTTCTTGTCTTCCTCGTAAGCCTCGAAATTGCCCTCGAACCACTCGACATGGCTGTCGCCCTCGAAGGCGAGAATGTGGGTGGCGAGGCGGTCGAGGAAGAAGCGATCATGCGAGATGATCACGGCGCAGCCGGCATAGTTCTCCAGCGCCTCTTCCAGGGCCCGCAGCGTTTCCACGTCGAGGTCGTTGGTCGGTTCGTCGAGGAAGAGGACGTTGGAGCCTTCCTTCAGCATCTTGGCAAGCTGCACGCGGTTGCGCTCACCGCCGGAGAGCACGCCGACCTTCTTTTGCTGGTCGCCGCCCTTGAAATTGAAAGCGGAGGTGTAGCCGCGCGAGTTCACTTCGCGCTTGCCGAGATAGAGGATCTCATTCCCGCCGGAGATTTCCTGCCAGACGGTCTTGTTCGGATCGAGCGCATCGCGCGACTGGTCGACATAGCCGGGCTGCACCGTGTCGCCGAAGGCGATGGTGCCGGCGTCCGGCTTTTCGAGGCCGAGCAGCATGCGGAACAGGGTGGTCTTGCCGGCGCCGTTGGGGCCGATCACGCCGACGATACCACCGGGCGGCAGCGAGAAGGAAAGATCGTCGATGAGGAGACGATCACCGAACGCCTTGGAGACGCCCTCGACCTCGATGACCTTGCCGCCCAAACGCGGGCCGGTCTGGATCATGATCTGGGCGGTGGTGGGGCCCTTCTCGTTCGCCTTGGCGAGCAGGTCCTCATAGGCATTGATACGGGCCTTGGACTTGGCCTGGCGCGCCTTCGGGCTGGCGGCGATCCATTCCTGCTCGGCGGCGAGCACCTTCTGGCGGCTCTCTTCCTCGCTCGATTCCTGAGCCAGGCGCTTCTGCTTTTGCGACAACCAGGTCGAATAATTGCCCTCATAGGGAATGCCGCGGCCGCGATCGAGTTCGAGGATCCAGCCCGTGACGTTGTCGAGGAAGTAGCGGTCATGGGTAACGATCAGGATTGCGCCCGGATAGCTGCGCAGATGGCCTTCGAGCCAGGCCACCGTCTCGGCGTCGAGATGGTTGGTCGGTTCGTCCAGCAGCAGAAGCTCGGGCTGTTCCAGCAGCAGGCGGCAGAGTGCCACGCGGCGGCGCTCACCGCCCGAGAGATTGTCGACGGCGGCGTCGTCGGGCGGACAGATCAGCGCGTCCATGGCCTGGTCGACCTGGCTGTCGAGGTCCCACAGGTTCTTGGCGTCGATCTCGTCCTGCAGGCGGCTCATCTCATCCGCCGTCTCGTCCGAATAGTTCATGGCGAGTTCGTTGTAGCGGTCGAGGATCGCTTTCTTCGCGGCAACGCCGTCCATGACGTTCTCGCGCACGGTCTTGGCGGGATCGAGCTGGGGCTCCTGCGGCAGATAGCCCACGCGCGCGCCTTCAGCCACCCAGCCATCGCCGGTGAAGTCCTTGTCGATGCCGGCCATGATGCGCAGCAGGGTCGACTTACCCGAGCCGTTGACGCCGAGCACGCCGATCTTGGCGTCCGGATAGAAGGACAGGTGAACGTTGTCGAGCACCTTCTTGCCGCCTGGATAGGTCTTGTTCAGACCCTGCATGTGGTAGACGAATTGATACGCGGCCATCGTTGCCTGCTTGAGTTTTCGTGGAAAGGGGATTGGGCCGGTGTGTAGCCGAGCGGGCGCATAGGAGCAAGGGCGCCGCCGTAATAAGGCAGGCTCCCCTGCCCTGGAAGCGGGTGCTACTGCCAGAAACGGAACAGCTGATATCCGAGCCCGACATAGCCGGGATAGATGTCGAACAGGCCCGTCAGTGCGAAAACGGCTTTCCAGATCATCCCGCCGACATTGGTGGAGAACACCAGGAACAGGAAGCCGATCGTCGCCAGGGGTGCGATGGCATTGGCCTGGGCCTGAATGTGATAGGGCAGATAGGGCCGGATAACCGCAAAGCCGTCGAAGCCCGGAACCGGCAGGAGATTGAGGACGGCGGCCGAGGCCTGCAGCGCAGCCAGGAAGGCGATGCCGGCCCAGAGTGGCGCCGTGCCCATGGTTTCCGGCAGGCCGAGCATGAAAGGCAGGCCGAGCAGGAAGAGACAGACGAGATTGGCCAAGGGACCGGCCAGGGCGACGAAGGCGTCCCAATGCCTGGTCTTGAGTACGGTGCGGTTGATATAGACCGAACCGCCGGGCAAGCCGATGCCCCCCAGTATCAGGAAGAGCAGCGGCAGGCCGAAGCTCATCAGTGGGTCGCTATAGGCCAGGGGATTGAGGCTGAGATAACCCTTCTCCATCACCGACCGGTCTCCGCCCCAATAGGCCGCCAGGGCATGCGCCCCCTCGTGCAGGCACAGCGACACCAGCCATCCCGAAACGATGAAGGCGAACACGGTGACGGAGGCATCGAACCACCCGGTCGCCAGGCTGATGGCCGTCACCACGAATACGGCGAGGATCGGGAGGAAATTGGCGCTCAGGCGCCAGGGCATCACCGCAACTCTGGACAAGGCAGACTCATTCTCGAAGACGGATGCGCTATTGTGGGAACTCGACCGCATTTTCGCAAGGGCAAGCGGTGATGCTTCAGATGCGTAGCCCCGCGCCGACCCGCCTGAGAATCCAATAGAACAATGCCGTCGCCCCCGCGCCGATGACGATCGCGAACCAGAAGCCCCCTTCGGTCTCGAGGAAGGGCAGATCCTTGGTGTTCATGCCGAATATGCCGGCGACCAGGCTGCCGGGCAGCAGCAGGGCCGTCAGAATCGAGAGGGCACGCAACGAGCGGTTGGTCTCTTCGGCCAGCCGGGCACCCACTTCGTCCTGCAGCAGCTTGGCCCGCTCCTGCAAAGTGAGAATATCATGGTCGAGCGATTGCAACCGGTCCGCCAGGCGTTCGGCGGCAATATGCATGCCCGGCTTGTTCGCCTCGTCCGGCTCGTCTTCCCAGTCGCGCAACACGTGAGCGAGCGAGGAAAGCTGGCGGTGCACACGCACGGTCATGCGGCGGACTTCGATCAGGCGCACTCGCTCGGTGGCGGCCATATCCTCGACCACGCGGTCCTCGGCGGTGTCGAGTTCGTCGGCCATCCCGGCCACGCGGCGCGCCACCGAATCGCAGAAGCGATCGATGATGGTTTCGATCAGCCGCCCGGCCGCCGGCAGGTTGAGGCCCTTCTGCACGGCACGATGGATCTCCTCCACCGACCGCAGCGGATGCCGGCGCCCCGAGATCACCAGCCTCTCGCTGAGGGCGAAGCGCAGCCGGCCGAGATGATCGCTCTCCCCACCCAGCTCGCTATGGAAATCGGCGATGACACCGAAGATGACATGATCGATCGTGTGCAGGCCGAGCGGCTCGTCCTTGGCCAGGAACAAAGCCCGCACCTCTTCGGGAAGGCTTTCGAAGGAAGACAGCCAATCCCGAGCGAGCCGGTCCGTCAGGCTGAAATGCAGCCAAAGCCAACCGTCCTCCGCCGCCAGGGCTGCAGGCACGTCGCGCGGATCGATCGCCTCGGGCTCATAGCCCTCCCGAAAGCGATAGGCCCAGATCAGGCCGGCGATCGCCGCCGGCACGAAATTGACGCCCGGCAGATGTTGCTGCTGAATAGTGTCCATGCCGCCTCCGCCAAGCGTTTCAGGCCACCCCACCCGAGGCCCGAAGCCCGCATAGCTTCAAGTTCAGGCGATATCCCGCCCCCGGGATAGCCGCCTGAAATGACGGGGCTAGATCATGCATGTGACAATGGGATGACGACCGCGCAGCGCGCTGTCATGCAGGGCTGGCAACCTGTTCCAGCAAGGCGGACAGACCCGGCTCCTCAACCAGGAGAGCAGCATCCCCGGGCGAGAACCAGCGCACCTCGCGTTCATTCATCTCCCGCCAGACCGGCAGATGGCCGGTGACGTCGAGACGATAGACGAAGACGCGGACGAGATCGAAATGCAGGTCGCGGCGCTTCCAATACAGATATTCGCCGACCGGTTCCTTGCCGACCTTGCCCAGCAGCCCGGCTTCCTCCTCGGCCTCGATGGCGGCGGCCCGGCAGTCTTTGCGATCCTTCATCGGCCATCCCTTGGGGATGGTCCAACGCCGCGTTTCGCGCGTGGTCACCAGGCAAACCTCGATCTTGCCGCGCTGGAATCGCAGGGGCAGCGCGCCGACCTGACGAAGCTCCTTGGCTTCGACGGGCGATTTGAGAGGATATTTATCGACTCTGGCCATGTAACGTGAGGAAACCCTAACACTGCACTCGGCAACACTACCTATACCGCGAATATATCAAATATTCCTTAGCCCCCGTGCGCTTTTGCACACCAACTTTGTTCTACCACTTTCGAACAGGCACGTTTCCTCAAATAGACGAGAAGCTTGCTGGCAAGTTCCCGCCTACTTCCTGTCACCCGGCCATTCTAGCGGGACAAGACAACCACATAAGTTGCAATGTTGTTATTTTTTTGTCGCACACAATCTGTTTCACCACGCGACGACCGTCTCTTGCTGCATTGCAATATTAGCTCTCGGAGCCAAACAAATAACCCAGCAAGTCTCCCTATGGACATGTGCGTCATGTCGGAGAAATTTAGCCGTTTCATTGTGAATAACGGTCACATTACCGAACAGTATAGGGTCAAATGCAACCTCATTGTGTTGAAACTCCTCATCGCTTCGCTTATGGCGTGTGGACTGGGCGGCTTTCGATTCGGGCGATATGTGCGTAAACGCACGCCATGCATGAGGATGGCCGGCTAGGGGTTCGCCGCCGGCGCATTTCTCACCTGCGCCGCAGCACCACGAAGTTTTGGGCGGTCCAAAACCGACCTTCCACGGTGAGGAAAGGAAGCCCCATGAGAAAAATGTTGCTCGCCGCCGCTTTTGGCTCTCTCGCTCTTGCCCTCGCCTCCTGCGGTGGCGGCAGCTCGAGCTGCACGGTCGAAGCCCTGACCCAGAAGGGCAAGGACCTGACAGAAGCCATGACCAACGCCATGAAGGATCCGGCCAAGGCTCAGGCCAATGCGCAGACCTGGGCCCAGAAGGCGCAGGAACTGCTGACCAAGGCCCAGGCGGCCCAGGCTGCCGGCGGCAAGCCGACCGACGAGCTCTGCAAGGCCTATGACGAACTGATCACGGCCATCAAGAAGTAAGCCTTCGCCGGTTTTATCCGGCCAAGTCTGGCTCCGGGGCAAGCTCCGGAGCCTTTTTTATTGGTCGGATGAAAAGCCCTGGCCGCCTCCCTGCCAGCGCGATAGCTTGATGGCCGGAGGCTCGCCATGCTCACCGATATTTTCGACCTGACGGGACGGGTCGCGCTCGTCACCGGCTCCAGCCAGGGAATTGGCCTGGCCATCGCGCGCGGACTGGCCGGCGCCGGCGCGACCGTGGTTCTCAACGGCCGCGACCAGGCCAAGCTCGATGCCGCCGCCCGCCTGCTCACCGAAGAAGGCTTGACGGTGGAGACCGCGGCCTTCGACGTCACCGACCAGGCCGGCGTGGAGACGGCCATCTCCGCCATCGAGGCCCGCCATGTTCGCCTCGACATCCTGGTCAACAATGCCGGCATCCAGCGCAGGGCTCCCTTCGTGGACTTTCCGCTCGCTGTCTTCCGCGACGTGCAGTCCACCAATGTCGAGGGGGTCTTCCTCGTGGCGCAAGCCGCGGCTCGCGGCATGATCGCGCGACGTTCGGGCAAGATCATCAACATCTGTTCGGTGATGAGCGAACTCGGCCGTGCCAATATCGTCCCCTATGTCGCGGCCAAAGGCGCCGTGCGCATGATGACCAAAGCCCTGTGCGCCGAGCTCGCCCGTCACAACATCCAGGTCAACGGCATCGGTCCGGGTTATATCGAAACCGAACTCAACACGGCGCTGATGCAGGACGCCGCCTTCTCGGCCTGGGTCGAGGCGCGCACGCCGGCCGGGCGTTGGGGGAAAGTCGAGGAATTGGCTGGTGCCGCCATCTTCCTCGCCGGCAATGCCTCCAATTTCGTCAACGGCCACATCCTCTATGTCGATGGCGGGCTCACAGCCTGTGTGTGAGCGACGGCTCATCAAATATCGCGGCTCCATTCGCCACAATCCCGCCACGATCGCCACAATAGATGATCGCTCAACTTTGCCGGCAAAGGATTGAGCTTTGGCGGTTGCACGCGCAGACGTCTTGGCGGGACTGTCCATGGCCGGCCTCTTGGTCCCGGAAGCCATCGCCTATGCGACGATTGCCGGCCTACCACCCCAGCATGCCGTCTTCGCAGCCCTCGTCGGCCTGATCATCTATGGCCTGCTCGGCCGCAGCAATTTTGCCATTACCTCCCCGACATCGTCTTCGGCCGCCATCCTGGCCGCCGTGGTGGCTGGTTTCCCGGCAGCGACCGCTGGAGAGCGCGAAGCCATTGCCTTCACAGCCGTGATCGTTGCCGGCCTCGTCCTCCTCGTCGCCAGCTTTGCCCGACTGGGGTCGCTGTCAGGTTTCGTGTCGCGGCCAGTGCTGCGCGGCTTCGCCTTCGGGCTGGCGGTAACCATCGTCCTCAAGCAGATTCCCGCGATTCTCGGGATCAAGGCCAACGGCGACCCGTTTCACCTTCTGGTGGGAATTTTCGGCCAGATCGGCGCATGGAACCTGCTTGGGCTCGCCACCGGCCTGGTCTCCCTGGCCGCCCTGCTCATCGTAAGACGCTACCCGGTCTTGCCAGGTGCCTTCATCGTCCTTGTTGCAGGTATCGCGGCTACCTATGCCATCGACTTTCCGGCCCATGGCGTCCAGATCGCCGGACGGATCGACATTGCCTTGCAGGCGCCGGCCATACCCGACCTCGCCGCCCGCGAATGGTCGCGGCTGGTACAAACCACCGTTCCCCTCGCCCTCATCCTTTTCGCGGAATCATGGGGAACGGTTCGGTCCCTGGCCTTGCGTCACGGACAGGGCGTCGACGCCAATCGCGAACTCTTCGCTTTGGGTACCGCCAATCTCCTTTCAGGCCTCGTTCGCGGCATGCCGGTCGGTGCGGGCTTCTCGGCGTCCTCCGCCAACGAGGCTGCCGGCGCGGTCAGCCGGCTCTCGGGCTTGGTCGCCGCAGTCGGCATCGCCGTGCTGATCGGCCTGGCCGGCCCGCTCGTCTCCCGCCTGCCGGAACCGGTGCTCGCAGCCGTGGTGATCTCGGCCATGCTGCACGTCCTCGATCCGAAGCCGCTGTGGCGGCTCTGGCGCATCGATCGGGATCAATATGTCGCATGCGCCGCGGCCCTCGCCGTGATGGGCCTTGGTGTGCTGAACGGCATGTTGTTTGCCATCGCTCTCTCCATCGTCGCCACCCTGCGCCGCCTCGGCTCACCCCATGTCGCCTCCCTAGGCCAACTCGACACCTCGCGGGACTTCGTCGATGCCGCCCGCCATCCCGACAGCCACCGCGATCCGCGCGTGATTATTCTACGACCAAGCCAGCCTTTGTTCTTTTTCAATGCCGAAAGCAGTTTTGCGCAGGCCCGCAAGCTTTGCGCCGACCAGCCGGGCGCGCACACCGTCATCCTCAGCCTGGAAGAAAGCTCGGACCTCGACAGCACGGCGCTCGACGCTTTGACGGAATTCGAGGCACTATTGCGTGGAGAAGGTCGGCTTCTCTATCTCGCGCGCCTTAAGGACGATGCTCGCATGGGGTTGGAAAAAGCCGGCGCCGCAGCCCTCATACAGGCAGACCGCTGCTATTGGAGCGTCTGGGACGCCTATCAAGCAGCCGCTCCCTCGCAGGAAACGTCACGATGACCGGCCCCTTCCGCGCGGCCACTATGTCGGCCCCGTTATCGAACCCGCTTTGATCGGTGAGTTCACCTGCTTCGGGCCAGGGGATACGTTGAGGTCGATGCTCCCTATGTCGAATTATTTGCTCGGCTGAGGCGGCCCGTAAGGCGATTGAGGCGCCGCAACCTGCCAGGCAGCCAGCAATGCCTTGAAATTGGCCACCGCTGCCGCGGCCTCGCGGCCAATCTCCGGCGTCATGGTCCGAAACTCCAGCCGTGCCCGCAGGCCATCCGCGAGGCCGAGCGTGCCGATGCAATAATGCTGGCCGGTGACGGGCAAGCCGTCGACGTCGCAGGAAACCAGGAAGGGCGCGGCCGACTTGGCATCGCGCTCGAGCCAGATCCCTCCTGGATAGATGTCATAATCGCCATCCGTCTGTGCGGGAGGCGGCGTGCCCGCCTTGGTAAGCCGCTCCTTCCAGGCCTTGAAATTGTCGAGATCCGGAGCCTTCGCCTGGAACATGCTCTCGGCCTGGAAAGTGGCGGGTTCGTAGAGCGCAACGGTAACGAGCGAACGCGGTGCCCCGCCTTCACGTGCCCCGCCGCCGCACAGGAAGGGCGAAGCCCCGTCCCCACTCCCCTTGCAGAACGCGGCCCTCCAGCTTGCTGCCATGCCGAAGGGCTTGTCCATCGCTTCCAGCGTGAGCACGAAGGCCTTGGCGGTCACCTCGGGCTGCGAACAGGCCTTTTCCAGTCCGGCCTTGGTGGCGAAATTGACCTCCTCGCCCGCGCCCTCCCCTGTCACCAGCGTCAGGGCCGGTGGGCCGGAAACGCGCAGGCGGGTCTTGCCGAGCTTCACCTCGATCCCCGTGTGCAGGCAATCGGCATAGGGAGTGGGTTGAGCCGCGGGGACGGGCGCGGGAACCTGGCCCGCCGGGCTTGCCACAGGCGTGGGCCGCGGATTCGTCGCCTCCCCGCCCGCCATAGCAGCTTCCGCAACGGCCGACTGCGGAGCCGGGCTGTGCAGCACAAAACCGCCTACCGACAACACCAGCCCGATCGTTCCAAGAGCCGCCAGGCCGATACGTTCGCGCGCTTCCATCGTCTCTCCCGAACCGAACACCGCCCTGTCGGGCTCGCTCTTTACACCCGCGCAATAAGGCAAAAACAGGGGAAATGCCACCAAGGCGATGTCCTCGATCCCCCTTCGGCCACCTGAAAGGTAAACACCACACGGGAATATCGCGGAATGGGCGTTGCCAACAGCGCGGCAGCTTCTCACATTCAGCGGATGCGACTTTCCAAAAGCCGCCTCAGTTCGAGGATCCCTCATCGCCCATGACGCTCAAGCGCCTCGTCCTCCTGCCGCTGCAGGTTCTCCTTGCAATCCTGGTGATCATCGACGAACTGGCCCGGCCGGTCTACGGACCGCTGATCCGTCGTTTCGCCGCGCTGCGCCTCGTCGAAATTGGGGAGCGCGCGGTCGCCGGCCTGCCGCGTTTCGTCATCCTCATTCTGCTGGCCGTACCCATCGCCGTGGCAGAACCGCTGAAGATCTACGGCCTGCTGCTTTTGGGGGAAGGCCGGCTGTTCCGCGGCCTTCTCATCCTGGCCGTCGCCTATCTCGCCAGCTTCCTTCTGATCGAGCGCATCTATGCCGCCGGCAAACCCAAGCTGATGACCATAGGCTGGTTCGCCTGGCTCATGAACCTGATCGACTGGGTCCGCCGGACACTGCTCGACTGGCTGAAACGCACCCCTGTCTGGGCGGCGGTCATCGCCACCCGCAGCTTTGCGGCCCGGGTCGTCACCGTATTTCGGAGTGCCATTTCACAAAGGCGCGGGTAATCCTTCAGGCACCCGGACGAAAAGGATTCGCGCTAAACGCCACCCGGCGCCCTCGATCAGCCTGCTCGCGGCGGACGGGGCGATCTCCCGCGCACGCAGGGAGATCGGCCACCTCGAAGCGCCTCTCACCGCGCCAGTCCGCCACCCGTCTTGAAGCAGACCCCAGATAAGACAGGATTATTTAGCCGCTTTGGAATATCTCTAAAAATAGATAAGGAGTTGCACAATTTAGAACTACTATGAACTAGAATTTAGAATTACTCTTATCTTTGATCCGTAACGGTTTTCTGCGTCACAGCCCCTTGTTCATCAGAATTGAACGCGTGTAATAGCTTGCCGATTGTTAATCTTGCATCGGCTGTGGGGGCGCGCAGGAACGACACCATGCTCGTACCATTTCTCATCATGTTCCGGGAGGGCATCGAGGCAGCGCTGATCGTCGGCATCGTTGCGAGCTATCTGCGTGTCACCGGGCGGAGCGCCTGGATGCCGGCGGTGTGGTGCGGCATCATCCTGGCCGTCGGCCTGTCGTTTTCGGTCTTCGTCGCGCTTCACGCCGCCAGCGCCGAATTTCCCCAGCGCACCCAGGAACTGTTCGAAGCCGTGGTCGGCCTGATCGCGGTCTGCCTGTTGACCGCCATGGTATTCTGGATGGTGCGAGCCTCGCGCAGCATCAAGGCCGAGTTGCAGCACTCCGTCGATGCCGCCCTGGCCTCATCAGACCATCAGGGCCTCGCGCTGGTCGGCATGGTCTTCCTGGCGGTCGCACGCGAAGGGCTGGAGTCCGCCTTCTTCCTGCTGGCAACCTTCGAGCAGAATGTCGGTTATGGGGCGCCGGTCGGCGCCGCACTCGGCCTTGCCTGCGCAGCTGTCTTCGGGGTGGCGCTCTATTATGGCGGGGCGCGCCTCAATCTGCGCCTGTTCTTCCGCTGGACCAGCATCCTGATCATCTTCGTGGCGGCCGGCCTGGTGGCAACCGCGGTGCGCTCGTTGCACGAAGCCGGCCTGTGGAACCATCTTCAGGGCATCGCCTTCGATATCTCCGGCATCCTGCCCAGCGACAGTGCGCTCGGCACGGTGCTCGGCGGCTTGTTCGGCTATCACGACACGCCGACCCATGGCGAAGTGATCGCCTATCTCCTCTATCTCATTCCAGCGCTGTTTCTCTTCCTGATGGCGCCGAACTCCCCCTCCCCATCCAATTCGAAGGCCGCACGATCGTGACAGCCCCGCGCATCAATTATCCGGCTGTCGGGGCCGGCATGCTCGCCCTCATCGTGGCGGTGGGCGTCGGCACCTATTTCCTGGTCGCCAGGCAGCCTGGCGCCGATGGGCCCAAGGCCGGCGACACCGTCGCCATCGCCGTCACCGCAACGGCCTGTGAACCCAACGAACTGACGGTCCCCGAAGGGCGCACCATTTTCGCTATCACCAACAAGAGCAACCGGGTGATGGAATGGGAGATCCTGCAAGGCGTGATGGTGGTGGAGGAACGCGAAAACATCGCCCCCGGCTTCACCCAGAAGCTGACCACCAGGCTCGAACCGGGCGACTATGAGATCGCCTGCGGCCTACTGACCAACCCCCGAGGCAAGCTCAAGGTAACGGCTCTCGCCAATGCCCCCAAGGAAGTCAAGCCGAGCCTGACGCAGCTGATCGGCCCGCTTGCCGAATACAAGGTCTATGTCACCTTGGAGGTCGACGACCTGGTCGACGCGACCAAGGCCTTCACCGACGCCATCAAGGCTGGTGACCTCACCAAGGCCCGCGAGCTCTATGCGCCGACACGCCAATCCTATGAGCGCATCGAGCCGGTGGCCGAGCTGTTTTCCGACCTCGACAAGTCGATCGATGCGCGCGCCGATCTTTTCGAGAAGCTGGAGGCCGACCCGGCTTTCACCGGCTTCCACCGCCTTGAATACGGCCTGTTCAAGCAGGGCAGCACCGAGGGGCTCGCCCCCTTCGCCGACAAATTGCAGGCCGATGTCACCGAGCTGCAGAACCGGATTTCGACTCTGGTCATCCCGCCTTCCAAGATGGTGGGTGGCGCTGCCGTGCTCATCGAGGAAGTCGCTTCAAACAAGATCTCCGGCGAAGAAGATCGCTACAGCCGCACGGATCTGTGGGATTTCCAGGCCAATATCGATGGTGCCCGCAAGATCGTCGAACTGCTCGCCCCCCTGACCACCAAGGCCGACGCGGCACGCCAGAAGAGCATCAACGACAATTTCGCCGCCGTGAACGCCATCCTCGCCAAATACCGCACGCCCGACGGCGGCTTCAAATCCTATGACGCTTTGAGCCAGGACGATCGTCTGGCCCTGCAAAAGCCGGTGACGACGCTGGCCGAAAGCCTGTCGACGCTGCGCGGCACGCTGGGCCTCGACTGAAGGGATGGGAACAATGACCGACAAGACCCCCTATCCGCCCCAATCCGATACAGATGCCCCACGCTCCCCAGGCCGGCGCTCCATGCTGCTGGGCCTTGGCGCAGCCGGCGGCGGCGCTTTGCTCGCCACCCTGCCGGGCAAGCAGGCGGCCGCCGAGGAAGCCGGTTCAACCGGGCATCTCAGCGACCGCGTGAGCTATCTCGGGGCCCATCAGGCCGGCGTCACCACCGACCGACCGCCAATGGGACTTGTGGTTGCCTTCAACATCCTCGCCACCACGCGCACCGATCTCGAACGCCTGTTCCGCGTCCTCACCGATCGCATCGCCTTCCTGACCCAGGGTGGCACGCCGCCGGTAATCGATCCCAAGTTTCCTCCCCCCGATTCCGGGCTGATGGGGCCTGTGGTCTCCCCGGACAATCTCACCATCACTGTGGGCGTAGGTGCCTCGCTGTTCGACCAGCGTTTCGGGCTCGCCGACAAGAAGCCGCGGCAGCTGATCAAGATGCCGCAATTTTCCAACGACGCACTGTCGGCCGACCTGTGCCACGGCGATCTGATGCTCCAGATCTGCTCCAACACCGCCGACAGCAATCTGCATGCCGTACGCGACATCGTAAAGAACACGCCCGATCTTCTGATGATGCGCTGGAAGCAGGAAGGCTTCGTGCCGCCGCCGCGTGCCGCCGGCGAAACCCAGTCGGCACCGCGCAATCTGCTCGGCTTCAAGGACGGCACGGCCAATCCGGACCACAAGGACGAGGCCGAGATGAACCGCCTCGTCTGGATCCAGCAAGGTGCCCCCGAGCCTGCGTGGGCGAAAGGTGGCAGCTATGGCGTGGTGCGCATCATCCGCAATTTCGTCGAGCGCTGGGACCGCACCCCGCTCGGCGAGCAGGAAGCCATCATGGGCCGGCACAAGCCGAATGGCGCTCCTCTCGGCATGAAGGTCGAAGCCGACATCCCTACCTATCATGATGACCCGGAAGGCAAGCGCACACCGCTGGACGCCCATATTCGCCTGGCCAATCCACGCACACCGGATTCGCGCAAGAACCTGATCCTGCGCCGCCCCTTCAACTATTCCAACGGCATCACCAAGTCGGGCCAGCTCGACATGGGGCTGCTCTTCATCTGCTTCCAATCCGATCTGGAAGCCGGTTTCGCCACCGTCCAGCAACGCCTGAACGGCGAGCCGCTGGAGGAATACATCAAGCCGGTCGGCGGCGGCTATTTCTTCATCCTGCCCGGCATTCCCGACAAGACAGCATTTCTCGGCCAGTCCCTGCTGGCGGAGACGGCCTGAACCGATCCTTCAACCTTGAACTGAAGAGAGAGAGAGAAAAAAACATGGCACATCTCAAATGGCGCATGCTGTTGGGCGCTGCGGTTATCGGCCTTGCCACGACCGCCAGCGCAAACACGCCGGCCGTCTCCCCGCTGGACCTGGTTCAGCCCGTGGCCGACTATAAGGTCTTCATCTCCAAGGGCGTCAAGAAGCTGGTGGAGGACACCGCCAAGTTCACGGCCGCGGTCAAGGCCGGCGATCTGAAGAAGGCCCAGGCCCTCTACGCACCGACCCGCGTCCATTACGAACTGATCGAGCCGGTCGCCGAACTCTTTTCCGATCTCGATGGCAGCATCGATTCCCGTGCCGACGACCATGAGAAGAAGGAAGCCGACGACGGCTTCACCGGCTTCCATCGCCTTGAATACGGCCTGTTCGAAAAGAAGAGCACCGATGGCCTCGCCTCCTTCGCCGACAAGCTGAATGCCGATGTTGTGGACCTGCAAAAGCGCATTGCCGGCCTCACCATCCCGCCCGAGAAGATGGTGGGTGGCGCTGCGGCACTGATCGAGGAAGTCGGTGCCACCAAGATCACAGGTGAAGAAGATCGCTACAGCCACACCGATCTGTGGGACTTCAAGGCCAATGTCGACGGCGCCCGGAAGATCGTCGAGCTGCTCCACCC
The DNA here is from genome assembly GCF_057813875.1 of Labrys sp. F242. Taxonomy (NCBI): domain Bacteria; kingdom Pseudomonadati; phylum Pseudomonadota; class Alphaproteobacteria; order Hyphomicrobiales; family Xanthobacteraceae; genus Labrys; species Labrys sp. F242. Next base: position 2,740,981 of record NZ_JBVASG010000001.1, read on the forward strand.
GCTCACGGTGAAGGCCGACAAGGACCTGTCGCAGAAGATCCACGCAAATTTCGAAACCGTCGAGAAGATCCTGGCCAAGTACAAGACCAAGGATGGCTACGAGACCTACGACAAGCTGACGCCCGAGGATCGTACGGCCCTTCAGGGTCCGATCACGACACTCGCGGAAGATCTTTCCAAGCTGCGCGGCACGCTCGGTTTGAACTGAAATCCGGAGCAGAATGCTCTGTCGGGCGGCGGGCCTTCGGGCCCGCCTCTCCGGACACTACCAAAATAGTCCCCCGACCGAGTTTGCCTTACTTGTCGAGCAACTCGATCGAGCGCGTCAGCGCGACCTTGCGCCCCCCGACATTGTCCTTGAGCAGGACATCGATGCGATAGGGGCCCGGCTTGTCGTCCGTTTCGAAATGAATGGAAAGAGTCGAGCGGCTGTCGACCAGGTTGAATCGGCCGCCAACCTTGTCCTTGAGCGCCGTCACACCTTGCTGCGCCGAACGGGGATCGACCGAGCCATCGGGCCCTGTCACCTTGATGTCATAGCTGACATCGGCGGAGAGATCCTTCTGGAGACCCATGCCCGAAAACAGCATGGTCACGCCGATAGTGTCGCCCCGCCGTGCCTGCGGCATCTCCCCGCTCAGGGCCGTTGCCTCGGGGGCGCTGCCACCGGGCGCAGGCTTATCCGGCAGTTTGAGCATGGCGATGGTACCCGAAAAATCACCGTCGCGGTCCGGGGCCGGCCTGAAGCCTGCGCTTCTGCTGGCCAACAAGGTATCCAGGGCTTGCTTGTAGGAGCCCGAGGCCTCTCCGGCCCGCTGCACCAGATAGCGTTCCAGCACCTCGTGCTGGCGCACATTATAGGCAAGGCCTTGCACCGCATTGATGCGGATCGACTTGTCGAGTTCGTTGCTGCCACTTAATGGCCTGCGCGGATCGAGCGCATCGACCAAAGTTGCGAGGAAGCCGGGATTGCCCGTCGCGAAAAAGGCACCCCATTTGAGATCCATCTCCACCGGCCGGCTCGGCGCCAGAGTGTAGAGATTACCGGGCTTGTCCCTGAGAAAGCCGGGTTCCTCACGGAAAAGAGAAGCGATCAGGTCGGTATTGCCCGATTGCCACAGGGCGAAGATGAGAATCGACTTGCTGTCGGCCGGATAGTCGGCGCCAGCCCCGATCCAGCCCTCCACGCGCGCGCGGTTCTGCAGAAACAGCATCGAGAAAAAGCCGGCCAGCGTCGCGCGTGACAAGCCCGTGCCCGCGATCGCTTCCGAATTCTTCAGAGCGGCGAAGACATTGGGCACCGTCGCAAGATCGTTGCGCACGTAGAAAAAGACGATGGTCGCGGCGAGCTTGATGTCGGCTGCGCTCGGCAGGGCCTTGGCCCTGGGCAGTGGCGGCGGGGGGGCAGGCAATGCCGGCTGCGGAGGCGATGGAGACGAAGAATTTTGCGCCGCAGCGGGAGCGAAGCAAAAGCCCACCAGAACGAACGCCAGCAGCAGAGTGCGCATCAACGGAATTGCCATCCCAACGGCGCCGCGGAATTGAGCGCCCATTCCAAACCAGCTTACGGCACAAGGCGGCAAAATTGCGCTCGCCCTGCGGCAAAGCACTTCAGCCGGTCGCCGATCGCAGCGCCGGATAGAGCGCGCGCCAGCGCACCAAGGCTTCGGCATAGGCGGCGGCGAGAGTTGGATCCGGAGCGATGGTCTCGACGCGGTGCGGCGGTGTGCAGATCGCCAGCGGGTCTTCGCCGGTGACGGCCAGCCGTGCCAGCCGCGCCGCACCGAAAGCCCCGCCGGTTTCACCATCCGCCAGGCGATGGACCGGAAAGCCAAGGACATTGGCGAGGATTTCGAGCCAGAAGCGTGAACGCGAACCGCCCCCGATCACATCGGCACCGGCAATTACGGTTCCCGCCGCCGCCAGGGCATCGCGGCAATCGGCGAAGGCAAAGGCGACACCTTCCAGCACGGCCTGCACCATGGCATCGCGTCCATTCTCATGGGCGAGGCCGGTGAAGGCGCCGCGGATGGCGGCATCGTCATGCGGCGTGCGTTCGCCGGAAAGATAAGGCAGGAACTGCACCGGCGACGGTGCCGCCGGCTTGTCGCCGAGCGGGGCCAGCAAGGCACTCTCCTTGGTCTGCAGCACGCCGGCGATCCAGGCGAGGCTCGAGGCGGCCGATAGAATCACGCCCATCTGGTGCCATGTCTTCGGCACGGCATGGCAAAAAGCATGCACGGCATGGGCGGGATTGGGCAGGAAGCGGTCGGTCGTCGCCCACAGCACCCCCGAGGTGCCGAGCGAGAGAAAGGCCGAGCCAGGCCTGATGGCACCGAGCCCCACCGCACCGGCGGCATTGTCCCCTGCGCCGCCGGCGAACAGGGGGGCCTTGGCCATGCCCCAGCGCGCCGCAAGATCGGCCTTAAGGCGACCTGCAGGTTCGGAGCCCTCGACCAGGCGCGGCATCGCCTCGCGCGACAGGCCCGTGGCGGCGAGCGCCGCATCCGACCAGTCCCGCCTGTTAACATCGAGCCAGAGCGAGCCGGCCGCATCCGACATTTCCTCGATGGCCTCGCCGGTCAGAGCCAGGCGCATATAAGCCTTGGGCAGCAGCACGAGGCGTGTCGCAGCGAAGATTGCTGGCTCATGCCGGGCGACCCACAGCAATTTGGGCGCTGTGAAACCCGGCATCGCCTTGTTGCCCGTCACAGCACGCAGATCGGGCCATTTGGCTTCCAATTCCGCACATTCGGCCTGCGAGCGGCCGTCATTCCACAAGATCGCCGGCCGGAGCGGCTGATGATCGGCCCCGAGCAGCACGGCGCCATGCATCTGGCCCGACAGACCGACGCCCTCGACCGCGGCAACCTCCTTGGGATGGGTTGTCTTCAGGGCATCGACAGCTGATATCACCGCCTCTACCCAGGCCTGGGGCGCCTGTTCCGAGAAGCCGGGATGAGGCCGCTGTACCGTCAGCGCAACGTCATGGCTGGCGACCACACGCTGCTCGCCATCCACAAGTAGCGCCTTGATCGACGAGGTACCCATATCGATGCCGAGAAACACGCATTCCTCCAAAGAATCTGTTTGGCCGATCATGCGCCCGCCACAAAAGCCGGGGCAAGCCCCATCGCGTCGAAGCGGACATGACAATGATCACCCAAAGGTAAACCATGAGTTTCACGGCCGTGTCACTGCATCTGACCTATGCAAGGGGCTCGTGGACCCCGACTTCCATCAGGGGCTGTAGACGGCGACGCCATTCGCCGTCCTGGCCAGGGCACCTACGCCCTACAGCCCCTGATGCTTTTTTCGTCGCCGCATGACGAGCGGGCACGATGCTGGTTTCCCCTTTTGGCGACACCAACGATTTTCCCTGGTTCGACCGGCTGCTCTTCGCACTCGACCCGGCTCCGGGAAACCTGGCGATATTGGCACATCGCGTCCCGCATGATCCGGCTTGTCAGCCTCATGCCGACCGCATTGGGCGCAAAGGCATTCACTTACAACTCGCAGGAAAGCACAAAATAACCTTTAGTTTACATATGCCGAAGAAGTGGATTTATGAAACATTCGTAAATACCAATAGTCTCATTTAAAAAATACATAAATATCTGAAAGATATTAATAGCGCAATGTGGGCGCAATGTTCGCCCCTATGATGATTCATGTCTTTCAGGCGATCGAATCGATGCAGGTCAGAGGAGGCAAACCTCCGTTGGCCTTTTCCTTCTCGGGAGCAAAACGCATTCAGGCATGAACACCTGCATGTTCTAGCTCTTTGTTTCCAAGCCAATCTGATGGATTGGCTAGAGAGCCCCTGCGATTTTTGCCAATGCCGGTGCATCGCAGAATGCATCGATCTCGGCAGGCCGTCATCGCCGACGAAAGACAGCCCGAAAGGAGCCGCTCCCTCATCGGAGACATGGCTCCAAACCCGACAATCCGCGCATCGGTCCGCACGGGCAATTGCCCCGCAGCCGCAAGCGCGTGCAGTGGAGTAGACACGTGCGTACGCAATTGCTCACCCCCCTCGCGGCAGGCCTGCTGGCCTTTGCGGCGGCCGGCTGCGGTCCTGCCTGGGCCGAAGATTATTATGATACTTCCTCCCGTTACGCGCCGCCCCCGCCTACGTCCTTTAGTGGCTCCTATGTCGGCGTGCATGTCGGCGCGGCATCGGCCAAGTCGGCCAACCCCTTCGCCAAGGGCAACAGCCTCCAGTTGGGCGTGCAGGCAGGTCACGACATGCGCCTTGGACCCGCCGTCATCGGCGCCGAGATCGAAGGCTCCAATCTCGGCGGTGCCGAACGCCGCGTGCGGGGCGGCAAGATCAAGGAGAAATGGCGTGCGGCGTTGAAGGGCCGGGCCGGTATCGCTCTCGATCGCACTTTGCTTTACGGCACGGCCGGCTTCGCCTTCACCAAATTCGAAGGCACCGACGGCGCGCGTGTCAGGGACGGCTGGAAGACCGGCTATCTGATGGGCGCCGGTGTCGAGCAGGCCTTCTCCGACACCGTCTCCTTCAAGGTCGAATACAATTATGTCCGCACCCCAGGCCTGAAGACACGTTCGTCCTTCGGGCATGGCAAGGACGACATTGGCAGCCACGCTTTGAAAGCGGGCCTCAACTACCGATTCTAGTGATCGCTGTTGGGGTCCCCGACCGGATCCAGCCACAAGTCGGATCCGGTCGGCTCCTCGTAATGTCGACGCAATCTTCGGCTTCTAGAGCCAAATATAGTCTGGAATCACCAATGTCTTTTCGTCGCGCCTTCCCTGTCGTGCTCGCTGCAGGCGTTCTGCTGCTTACGGGTTGCGCTTCCGCCGTCATGAAGAACTATGTCGGCGGCCCGGTTGAGACGGTGATGCTGGACTATGGACCGCCAACCAGCATACTGGATCTCGGACCTGGCCAGCGCGCCTATCAGTGGCGCAAGGTTTCCACCAACGTGGTGCCGGGTACCGCCAGGAGCGAAGTCCGCCGGACCCGGCGCGGTAGCGATGTCGAGACCACGGAAACGCCCGGCTATGTCGAGCGGCAGGAGTGCTTCTATACTTTCTATGCCCGCGCCGCAGGCGAGCGCTGGCTCATCACCAATTTCCGCAAGTCAAGCCTGGAATGCGAGTAGTCCGGCCTCCCTGTTGAGACCGGCCCGAACCGAAGACGGACAAAGGGTCCCATGCGTATCCTGCTGATCGAGGACGAACCGGAAATGGCTTCCGTACTCAAGACGGCATTGGAACGCCAGGACGTCGTGGTCGACCACGCCTCGAACCTGGCGGACGCCGAGGCGATGGCTCGCTACGGCGCCTATGACGCGATCGTGCTCGACCGTCGCCTGCCCGATGGCGAGGGCCTCACCTTGATTCCGCGCCTGCGCGCCCTGCATGTGGAGGCTCCGGTCATCGCGCTCACCGCCATGAGCAGCCTGCAGGACCGCGTCGCGGGGCTCGATGCCGGCGCCGACGACTATATGGGCAAGCCCTTCGCCACCGAGGAACTGGTCGCCCGCCTGCGTGCCCTGCACCGCCGCCCCTATACGCTGCGGGCGGACCAGGCGGTGGTCGGCCGCCTCACCTATGATTTCCGCCATCGTGAGGCGTTGATCGACGACCAGCCCCTCGACCTACCGCGGCGCGAACGCCTCGTCCTGGAGACTCTGATCCGGCGGCCAGGGCGCACCGTCATGCGCGGCACGCTGGAAGAGGCGGTCTATGCCCTTGACGATGAAATCGGCTCGAATGCGCTCGACGCCCATATTTCGCGCCTGCGCCGCAAGCTGGACGACCTTGCGGCCGGCATCGAGATCCGCGCCATCCGCAATCTCGGCTATCTGCTTCGGGCCGCCTCGTGAAGCAGGGGCGGGCCCGTTCCCTGCAATGGATCCTGGTGCGGCGGCTGATCCTGCTGCAAGCGGCGATGCTTGTCTCCTTCATCGTGCTGTTCATCATCGCGCTGTCGGTCGCCAATCCGCAGCTCATGGTCGACAACGAGGCGGCAGTTGCCGCCATTACCGGAGCGATCGAGCGCGACAAGGACGGCAAGCTCATCGTCAACGATACCAAGGAACTGGCCGACTTCCGCACCGAATATCCCTATGTCTGGTACATCGTCCGCGACCAGGCGGGACAAAGCCTGCGCGTGGGTTCGGTTCCTCCCGACTATGACCGTGATCTCGGCGACCTGCTGCGGGCGGTCGATCACGCCAATATCGGTTTCGCCGGCAAGAACGACGGGCAGGAAATGCGCCCGGAAGCCTATGTGCAGAAGATCGATACCAAGGCCGGCCCGGTGCAGATCGTCACCTCCACCCTGCACTCGCGGTCCGAAGCCGACGGCTTCATCATCAACATTTCCGCCCAGGTCGACATGGCCCGCAACCCGGACGGCAGCGCCAATTGGGCACGGGTCATCCCCGGCATCATCGTGGGCCTTGCCATCTTCCTGGTGCCGATCATCGTCGTGATGGGCGTGACCACATTGGTGACGACGCCGGCCGTGGTGCGCCGCTCCCTAACCGGTCTGGTCGGCACGGCCAGCCAGGCCGCACGCATCGATGTCAGCACGCGCGCCATGCAATTGCCGGTGGAGAACGTCCCCCAGGAGATCGTGCCGCTGGTGCACGCCTTCAACCAGGCACTGGCCCGCCTTGCCCAGGGCTTCGACCGGCACAACCGTTTCCTCACAGACGCAGCCCATGAGTTACGCACGCCGATCGCCATTCTGCGCACGCGGGCCGAATTGCTGAAGGAGGAACCGCAGAGCCTGCGGCTGAGACAGGATATCGAGCGCCTCTCGCATCTGGCCCAGCAATTGCTCGATCATCAATTGCTCGATCGTCCCGCCAACCATCGCGAGGTGGTCGACCTTGCCGAACTCGCGGGCCGCGTCGCCGCCGATTTTGCGCCGCTCGCCATCGAGGCCGGCTACGACCTTGCCTTCGAACCGCCGCACGGCAAGGTCGAGGTCGAAGCCAACGTCCTGCAGGTCGAACAGGCTCTCGCCAACATCATCCGCAACGCCATCGAGCATAGCGGCGGTCACGGCACCATCACGGTAGCGCTCGACGAAGTTGGTGGCCTGGAGGTGCGCGACGAAGGGCCCGGCATCCCCGCCGAGGAGCACAAGAACGTGTTCGAGCCGTTCTATCGCCTGCACCCGCTTTCGCGCGGCGCCGGGCTTGGATTGAACCTCGCCCGCCAGATCGCGCAGTTGCATGGCGGCAGCATCGCAATCGTCAACGGTCCCTGGAAGGGCGCACATGTGCGTATCGAGCTGCCCCTGCTCCGCGCGGCGGCCTGAGGATCGTCAACTGTTCAGGGCTCGTATGCGTCAGCATTTCCAGACGGGCTATTAGCGCCTGTCTTCGCTGGCGACGACCCCAAGCACCGGCAGGACCAGGCGCGGCAACTCATGCGCCACTGTCTTCACGAACATGTTCTCGATCTTCATGGCCTGGATCGGCTTCATCGCCGGAGTACCGTAGACCTTGGCGATCTCGGCGATGCCCTGGTAGATTTTTGTAGTGGCCGCCTGCACAGACCTATCCATGTAGCGCAACTGCCCGATCGCCGTGCGATACGCATAAAAGGCATGATAGTTCGTCGAGCCAAAGCGCTCGAATTCCACGATGACCATCACGACGCTGCCATCATGGCCCACCATGCGCGCGACGTCCTGCTCCACCTTGACGAGACGGATGGCACCGCAGCGCGCGCCGAGTTGCGTCAGAATCCTCTCCATTCCTTGCATGGAAAGCCCGCCGAGCGCGCCGATGTCGAGGCCGGCGGCCTTGGCAAGGTCTTCCACCGTGACGAAGAGCCTGCCATCGACCTTCGCGCCGATTTGCGTGAGAGCCTTGGCCGATGCGACCCAGGCGCAGATGCCGGCATTCGGATTGATGTCGACGATGAGCCTGGCCATGATGGCGCCCTTGACGGAGCGGACCATCTGCGCCGCCTTGCCGACCGGCAGGATCGCGATGAGCCGCAAGCCATCCTGCCCGGCGCCGGCCGCGGTGCCCTTGGCAAGACCATCGCCAAGCCGCAGCACATCGACGAACCCGGCACCGAAAGTCATCAAGGCCTTGGTGCCGGCTCCCACGATCATCGCACCCTGGCTATAGTTGGAATCCTCGACCCATTTGTCCAGGATCGCTTCGGATTCCTTCTGCTGCTGGCTCCACCAATCCGCGAGCTCCGTGAACTTCCACATGGACCCTCCGTGCAGGATCGATTGCGCGAAAGGCCTCGCCACCGCGCCGATCTCTTTTGGGGGTATAGGAGCGCGCATATCGGCCGACAGTTCCCTGGAGAACCGTGGACATAGAGGCGCAGCCCTTCACAAAGCGGAAAAACTAGGGAAACACCCCGCCGCTATGGTGTGGTCATTCACGCAGGAAGGTGTGGGACCTTGACCATTGCGGCCATGCTCTTCGTCATGCTGGCATTGCTCGGCTTCATCTATGTCACCTTCGACATCTGAAGAGGCCGTTGGGTGAAAGCTGGCTAATCCAGAACGGCCAGGCAGCCGACAATTCCCATGAGCGCAGCGGCAGACAGCATCAGCACAGTTTCGGCCAGATTGCCGCGGCCTGCGAGACGCTCCAGCCAGACTGGCTTGGCGGCTCCGGCACTGATCTCGTCGCATGACGGCAAGCCCGTTGGCCGCGCCGGCTCGCCACAGCCGAGCCCGATCAGCAGATCGGCGGCCGTGGTATGGAGATGAGCCGAGAGCCGCGTGGCCATGGCCGGTCGTAGGTCGCGCTGTCCGCGAGCCCAGGCATCGATATCGCCCGCAGTCACACCGGCACGGCGGGCAAGCGCGGTAGCATCCACGCCGGCTGTCGCCATGGCTGCAGCCAGCCCGTTGGGGCGAGGCATGCGATCGAAATTCAGTCTGATCGGATCCGACATGACGCACGGGCCTTCGGTCAGACCTGACCGAGACGAGTCCTCGCCGGTGAGTTGAACCGACGGTCGCCCAGACATTCGAGGGGTGGGGAATATAGATACAGTCCGCAAAGGCCAAACGACACTTCGGCGGCGGTGGGATAGGGACACATGGCCTGTCTTCCACGATGACACCTTCGGCAAAGGGTGCGAATCACCCGAAACCTTCGATGTCTCCCTATCGCTCGCGGGTATTACGCGGACATTGCGCCCATCCATCCAGCTCGCAGACCTGTCGGCACGGCATTGCCGATCGGACACGGCCAAACGCTGCCGGACAAACAAAAGCATCCTCCGACCGGTGGAGATCGGAGGACGCATTGTCGGGCAATCCAGCATACGGGCCTAGATCAGGCCGTACTGCCTGGCCTTGTTGCGCAGGAAGGGCAGGCCCTCGGCCAGGATTTCCTCGCGGCTGTTGGCGACGGGGCGCCACACCGACAGGGCGGAGGCGAGCTGCGGCGGCATATGGATGAGGCTCTCCACGGCCATACCGCCCTTGAAGCCGCCCGAGATGATCGGCTTGCGGATGATGGCGAAGATACCGGCGCGGGCGCCGACATCGACACCGACCGTGGGTGAATCCAGGATCAGGAGCTTGGGCTTGGTGGCCAGCCATTTCGCCAGCACGACGCGCTGCTGGTTGCCGCCGGACAAGATCGACACCGCATTGTCGGGATTGGAGACCTTGATGGCCAGGGCCTTGACCCAGTCGTCGACCAGCGATTTGCGCCGAGTCGGTGAAATCAGCCGGAAGAGATCGAGCAGCCTGTCCAGTATGGCGATGCCGCGCCGCCGGTATCCCTTGCGTCAATCTCGATCTGCCCGGCAGCGATGCGCCCTCGGTGGTCACTGACAATTACGGCGGCGCCTATGCCCTCACCGAGGGGCTGATCGCCAGGCTGCGCAAACGCCGGACGGCGCCATCCGATCTGCTTTTTCTCGGCGGCATCGCCGGGGAACACGCCACCGATCGACGTATCCAGGGTTTCCGCGGCGCCGTGGCGGCACATGGCCAGGGGATGACGCCGGAGGTTTCCTGCTGCGGCTATCGCCCTCATCGGCACGCGAGGCTTTGGCCGCCCGCTTCGAAACGCTCGGCCGCATGCCGGGCGGTCTCTTCATCAATTCGATCACCGCCTTCGAGGGGCTGGTGCGGTTTTCCCTGCAGGTGCCGCGCCAGGCGATGCGCGAAGTCGGTACGGTATGTTCGGACTGGGATCCCTTTGCGGCGCATCTGCCCTTTGACGTCACGATGACCCGGCAGAACATCGAGGCGATCATCGCGGAGGGCTACGCGCTGGTGGACAATTACGCTCCAGGCGAGAATCCGATGGTGGTGGTGCCGCCCGAATCCGCCCCGAGTTCGGAGCGGGAAAGCAATTGGCGCTGAGGACAGCGCCGATCGCGCATGCTTGCGGCCTCGCGGCAATCCACCACCTTGAACGTCATGGCTCCCCAGGCAGATTCATCATCTCAAAAATCGTCACCAAAGGATGGGAATGCCATGAGAAAGCTGAAAATATCGTCGGCTCAGATGGTCGCGGCCGCTCGCGCCCGCATCGAGGAAATCGAAACCAGGGATGCCATCGCCATGGTCGGCGATCCCGGCGTGGTCATCGTCGACATCCGCGATCCCCGGGAAAGGCAGCGTTCAGGCTATATTCCCGGCAGCTTCCACGCTCCCCGTGGCATGGTTGAGTTCTGGGTCGACCCAGAAAGCCCCTATTTCAAGGACGTCTTCGGCCAGGACAGGAAGTTCGTCTTCCACTGCGCCTCCGGATGGCGCTCGGCCCTGACGGTGGCGACGCTTCAGGACATGGGTTTCGAGGCGGCCCATCTCAAGGATGGTTTCTCGTCCTGGGAAAAGGCGGGCGGACCCATCGAGTTTCCCGAGGGCCACGACGGAAAATGAGGGCGAGCGTCATCCGCCTCCCCCTCTTCCCCCTGCTCCTTCCTGCCGAAAGACACCGAATTGACCCAGGCCTGACGCCGTAAATCAAAGACGTCGAGCGCCAAAAAAACGTCTGTTTCCAGGATGATGGCAGGCATCCTGCAACAGGGCGCACACTCGTTTCCTTATGCAATCCTGATTTGTTGAGGCGCCAGCAACGCCCTACCCTCGCGTTCATTGTCGATATCAATCTGTCTGTCGCACATGACCGTACCCTATCTGCGCGAGGCGAGTTCAGCGGATCTTCCTGCCCTGATCGACCTCGAAAACGCGGCCTTCGCCGGCGATCGTATCAGCCGCTGCGATTGGCGCCATCTGCTGACCAGCCCCTCGGCCCTCGTCATCGTCAGCGACGATGCCACCGGCCTCACAGGCTGCAGCGTCATTCTCACCAACCGCCGCACGGCCGTCGCGCGGCTTTATTCCCTTGCCGTGGCACCACGCGCCCGGCGGCAAGGTATCGCACAGGCGCTCCTCCAGCAGGCAATGGCCAGCAGTGCCGGGACCGGCGCTCATCTGCTGCGGCTGGAAACGCGCAGCGACAATCTCCCCGCCCAGGCCCTGTTCAGCCGCCTCGGCTTTCGGCCCTTCAAGCGCGTGGCGAACTATTACGAAGACGGGGCCGAGGCCATTCGCTTCCAGCGCCTGATCGACCACGACTGCCTGAGGCAAAGCGCGCTGCAATAGATACGCGCGGAGTCATAAACCATTGTTCGGATGCATCTTTCGGCCTGCTGCGAAATCGCCGGCGGAGAGACGCGCAAGCACGACCGCAACGCCGAGCGCCTTCCTTCCCTTTCTTGAAAGCAGCCAATGCCCGCTCAACTGATCATCGTTGAAAAATCCAGTGATTTTCGCTGGTCCGTACCCGGCATCCGGGTGATCACCGCACAGGAATTCATCGCGGAAGGACCGAGCCTGCTGCAGCGGCCGCGCCGGATCATCAATCTATGCCGCAGCTATGCCTATCTCAGCATCGGCTACTACGTGTCCCTGCTCGCCGAGGCGCGCGGCGAACGGGTGACGCCAAGCATGGAGGCGATTACCGATCTTCAGGTCAAGGCGGTGCAGACCCAGAAGCTTGCCGGCCTGGAGCGCTGCCTCGGCGCTCTTGCCTCCGTACCCCGAGCGGTGGAGGCGATGCGGATCCAGGTCTTTTTCGGCCAGGTCGATGATCGCGGCATCGAGGATCGCGGTCTGCCCGAGTTTGCCAGCCGCAGCTTCGAGCTGTTCCGGTGTCCCCTGTTGGCGATCGACCTCGAACGCGTTGAAGGCGGCAGCGGCTGGAAGGTCGCCGCCCTGCGTCCGCTCGACCCGCGCGACGTCGATCCGGCCCGCGACTGCCTGTTTCTCGATGGCCTTGCCCGCTTCTGCCGGCGTCCCTGGCGCCATGCCCCCTCGACCAGCGGCCCGCGCATGGACCTGGCAATCCTGCACGATCCCAAGGATCCCCTGCCGCCTTCCAAGCTGAAGACTCTGCAGGCCATGGTGCGCATCGGCCAGGACATGGATATCGCCGTGGAGCTGATCGAGAAGAAGGACTATCCGCGTCTCACCCAGTTCGACGCGCTGTTCATCCGCGAGACCACGGCAATCGCGCACCATACCTTCCGTTTCGCCCGCAAGGCAGCCAGCGAGGGCATGCCGGTGATCGACGATCCCGGCTCGATCCTGCGCTGCACCAACAAAGCCTTCCTGTCCGAACTTCTCGGCGGCAACGGTATCGCGACGCCCCGTACGCTCTTCCTCACTCGCCGCACGCTGACGAGCTTCGAGACGCAGTTGACCTATCCCGCGGTGCTGAAAGTGCCTGACGGCGCCTTCAGCCTCAGCGTGAAGAAGGCCGAGAATTGGCAGCAATTTCAGGAAATTGCCGCCGCGATGTTCAAGCAGTCCGATCTCATCCTGGTGCAGGACTATGTCTACACACCCTTCGACTGGCGCATCGGCATCCTCGCAGGCGAGGTGATCTTCGCTGCCAAATATTTCATGTCCTCCGGCCACTGGCAGATCATCCAGCATGGCGAAGCCGGGGCCTATACCGAAGGCCGCACCCAGGCCGTGTCCGTCGGGGAGGTGCCTAACGAGGTGATCGAACCGGCAGTGCGGGCAGCAAGGCTGATCGGCAACGGCCTCTATGGCGTGGACCTCAAGCAGACCAAATCGGGGGTCGTGGTCATCGAGATCAACGACAATCCCAATATCGATCTCGGCCTGGAGGATGCCGCCGCCGGCGAGGGCCTCTATCGCAAGCTGCTGTCGCACTTCCAGGCCCTGGTGGATGCCCGTCATCACCCGCCCGCACCGGCGCTCCCGTCCGAGGCGATCTCCAGGCCGCGGCTGGTGCACAATCTGCGCGACACCGGTTCCTGAGGTGGCCAATGTCGCTGGCGTTTGGGGCTCGAACGCGCCCCCGATGGCCTGCCATGGCACGAGCGGACCACAAGCCCGCCGCGGCCGGCACCCGGCATCGCTGGCTGACAGCGCCGTTCGCTACAGGATATGCACCACCCCTTCATGGAGGGCGATGATGAGCACGGCGAGCATCGCACTCACCGCCAGGAGGGCGGCGGCGCTCGTCAATGCTCCCTGCAGAAAGACCGAAACGGCATTGGCACGAAACGACATGGCACTCCTCCAGATGGAGAATGCAGTATCGGTCCCCGATGCTTCCGGCCTCGGTCTGCCGTGTAAAGTTTCATTGCCGGGGCTGGAGCGTTTTTTTTGAAAAGTTAATCGACCTTTCGATTGGGAAAACGCGTCGAAACAAAGAGTTAGAGAAAAAGTGTGATTCAAAGAAACCGCACTCTTCTCTAGAAACTACGCCAATGTGATGGGTCGGGCGCTTTCAGATGTCATAACTGACATAATAGAGGCAGCAGGCCGAGGCCAAGGCGAACAGCAACGCATAGAACATGACACGACCCTTTGTAGCGAGGGTTGCATCATGCCCGGCAAACCTTTCCAGGACATGTCTGACCGGTGTCCGGACCGTGTTAAAGTGCCGTCTAACCAGCCAAGTTTGACAGGCTTGCGCATCACTTTGAAAATATAGGAAAAAAGAGATTAACGACGCACCCGTTTCGCCGCGACGGTGCTGTCCGTTTTCTAGCGTTCGCCTCATCGTTTCCGGGGCGAGAAAAAGCGCTTCATGGCCTCCGACGCGGTGACTATCCCCGTGCGGCGCCGGCCTCTGTGTGTGATCGAAGTCCCATCCCCCCTTCCGAAAGGACTTTAAAGATGCCGCTGCAATGCATCAATCCGGACGGCATTCCAACGCCGCAGACCTATTCGCATGTCGTCGTGTCGAAGGGGAGCAGGCTGGTGTTCATTGCCGGGCAGGTCGCCGAAGATCCCCACGGCAATCTGGTCGGCCGCGGCGACATGGTCGCCCAGGCAACGCAGGTCTTCGCCAATATCGGCTTGGCCCTGGCTGCTGCCGGCGCACGACCGGACCAGGTCACCAAGCTCACCATCTTCGTGGCCGACTACAAACGGGACTACCTGTCCCAGATCGAGGAAGGCCGGATCTCCCTGTTCGGCGTGCACAAGCCCACCGACACCCTGGTGGGCGTGGCTGCCCTCTCGCACGCCGACTACATGCTCGAGGTCGACGCCATCGCCGTCGTCGAAGACGATGCGTGATCGGCAAACACGTATAGTTACGCAACGGATGCGGATTTTCGGGATGAACGGCTCGGGCCGGGACGAGTGCCAGCGCCGAAAGCAGGTCCTCAACCGCTGACGATCAGGTCATTCTGCAGCTTGAGCTGCCCCTTGAACAGCATCACCGTCAGCACGTCGTCGAGCCGCTCCTTCAGCACGGAACTGGTTGCCGCAAAGCCGAACAAGCGAGCCGCCGCCACGATCAGCGCGTCACGCGGCGCCCCGTAATTGGCGGCAATCACGGCTAGAAAGGCGGCTTCGACCTCTTCATCGGGTAGCATGTCGGGACGCCGGAGGCCGGCGCTATCCACCACGGAGCGATCACGCAGAACCACAGGGGCATCAGGCAGCTTGTAGAAGGGCCCGCCGACGATCTTGCTGGTGACGCGAGCGACGTCGATGCCGTCCTGCACCGCTTCGCGCACCCGGTTGCCGGCCCGGGCCAGGCCGAAGGAATCGCGGATGCGCGCCACGATCTCCTGTTCATGCACCGGCCCCTCGACCTCGACCACGCCGACCACATAAGCCGCCATGCGCGCCGTCGGCACCTCGTGCAGTTCCGCCGTGCCCGTCATGCTGAGGCGCGCCTCGACATAGGGACGCGCGGGCGAGGATGGCGCAGGCACCTCATCAGGCTCCGCCGGCGGCTCATCGGCCGGTGGCGGCAACGGCTCTTCCTCCGCCCCATTTTCCGGCTCGACCGACACGGCGAGTTCCTCATCCCGCTTGCGCCAGATCGCCCTCGCTTGGTCGATCGCGTCCTCGACCTTGCCGAGTTCCTCCCGCGGGCGCAGATACCAATCCGTCGACCAGATGCGATGGATCACCCAGCCCTGCCCTTCCAACACGTGCTGGCGCAGCCGGTCGCGGTCACGGGCCGACCGCGAGGCGTGATATTGGGCGCCGTCGCATTCGATGCCGAGCAGGAAGCGTTGCGGCCGATCGGGATCCACCACCGCGAGGTCGACGAAGAAGCCGGCGCTGCCGATCTGGTGCGCGATCTGATGGCCCCGCGCCCGCAACTGGCTGGCGACCTGCTCCTCGAACAGCGAATCGGGCGCCCTGCCGGTCTCGACGGGCTGATCGAGCCGGCCGGTCTCGGCGAAAGTAAGAAACAGCTTCAGCGCCACGACGCCGCGCGCATTGGCGCGCGCGAGATCGATATCCTCGCCGCGGAGGGAGGAGAAGACCTCGCAGCGATACTTCGCCCGCGAGATCAGCACATTGAGCCGCCGCTCGCCGCCGTCGAGATTGAGCGGGCCGAAGCTCATGGCGAGATACCCCTCGGCGCTGCGGCCATAGCCCACCGAAATGAAGATGACGTCGCGCTCGTCGCCCTGGATGTTCTCCAGATTCTTGACGAAAAAGGGCTCGTTGCCTTCCCGGTTGAAGAAAACCTCGGTCGTGGGATTGGCTTGCCGCAACAGTTCGAGTTCCTTGAGGATGGCCTGGCGCTGCGCCACCGAGAAGGTGGCCACCCCGAGTGACTGCGAGGCGCGATGGCGGGCATGCGCCATAATCGCCTGCGCCACGACCCTGGCCTCCTCGGCATTGGTGCGGCTGTTGCCGCGATCATAGACGGCCTTGGGGAGGTAGCGGAAGATCAAGCCCACCGCCTCCGCCCCCCCGGCGCCGCCACTGGGGAGGCGACCGCCGGCATGCGGGCTCGGCACCACCAGCAGGCGGTTATCGTAGAATTCGCGATTGGAAACGGCGATCAGCGACTGGTGCCGCGAGCGATAATGCCAGTTGAGCTGGCGATAGGACATGCCCTTGGCGAGGCAGAGATCAAGGACGCTTTCAGCATCGCTCGCCTTGAAGGTCTCTTCGTCCCCTTCCTCCTCCGGCGCCTCGCCGGTCAGCTTGGCGAAGAAGCGCGTCGGCGGCAATTGGCGCTCGTCGCCGACCACGACGATTTGGGACGCCCTTGCCGCCGCGCCGAGGGCGTCGACCGGCTCGACCTGGGAAGCTTCGTCGATGACCAGCAGATCGAAGGCGAGCGCTCCCGGCCTGAGAAACTGGCTGATGGAGAGCGGGCTCATCATCATCACCGGTTTGAGCTGCTGAATGGCAGGGCCGGCCTTGTCGAGCAGTTGCCGGATCGGCAGATGATTGCGCTTCTTCGCGAACTCGCCATTGAGCACGCCTAATGGCCCGATGCCGCCGGCCGAAGCCGGGCGTTCACGCAAATGCTTGAGGGCCACGCTCTCGCGCGCCAGGGCTATGCGGGCCCTGTCGAGCGAGCGAAAATGTTCGACCGTGCGGTTCTGCAATTCGCCGTCGAAACGCTTGAGATCGGGGTGCCGCGTGAAGACGTCCTCGCGCAAGGCCTCGTAATAGGTTCGCTCGAAGGTCGCCACCAGGCTGTCGCCCGGGATACGGCCGTCGAGCAAGCCGTCCACCAGACCGCCGAGGCCGGCCTCTCCAGCCACGCGGCAGCGATGGGTGAACGCAATCCAGCGGGTGATGCTTTCGAGATTGGCCAGCCAGAGGCGCAGTTGCCGCGCGAGGGCCGCAACCTCCAGGTCCGCACAATCGACGATGCCGTGACCGCCCTCCAGGTCGTAATCGAGGAAGTTGCTGAGTGCCTCCAGATCCTCGAACAGGCGCGGCACGCTTTGTACGATCACCGTACCCATGGCGCCGAGGTCCCGGCCGCGCGGCCGGGCAGCCAGCCGTTCCAGGAAATCACGCGCGAGCGCGGGATGGCGATGGTCCCGCCACCAATCGGTGATGGCTTGCAGCTTGTCCCAGTCGGACTTGTCGCCGGCCCAGAGTGTGCCGAAGGCGCGCGCGCCCAAATCTTTCTGGCTCTCGAAACGGCGGCGAATGTCCTGCGCCGAAATCATGCCGTCGAGAAGCTGGAGCCGCTTGGCGAGATCGCCGGGCATCTCGATGGCGAGCAAGGCCTTGAACTGGGCCTTGGCACTGCGATAGCCCCCGAAGAAGAAGCGCAGCAAGGACGCGCCGCGCGTGGCAAGTTCCTCGCGGATCGGCCGCAGATCCGCCGTCCAGGCTTCCGCCCGGTAGACCCGTGCCATCGCTTCGATAACCTTGCAATGGGCCCGTCCCAGAGCGACTAGTTCGCCGAGGGTGCCGGCGTCATCACGCCATAGCGATTGGGCGAGAAGGTGCCGGTCGGCATGGGCGGGCAGCGACGATGCCGCGCAGGTGGTGCGCCTGACGGCATCGAGATCGCGGATCGTCACGACTTCGAGCCCGAAATCCTGGATGACGCCGGTTGCGGCCTCTCCCACGGCTTCCAGATCCGCTTCGACGCTGCGCATCAGGCCGGCAAGGCGTTCGAGTTCGGCCGGATCGATGGCATCGCGCCTTACGCCGCGCCAGATGCTGGTGGCAGGGTCCCCCACCGTGGCGAGGCGCTCGGCGAGCTCCGCCATCAACTCCCGATTGGTGCGCGCCTGCTCGCCCGTCCACTGGCTGGCGCCCTCGACGGCAAAGCCGGCGAGCCCACCCGCCTCACGCAGGGCGACAAGCTGGCCCAGCAGCCGATAGGGACTGATGCCGCTCGGCCTTATCGGTTCATGCAGCATCGCCGCATGCCGGTTAAGATCAGCCTGAGTCTCGGCCAGGCGCAAAGTCACGCCAGGATCTTGGACGGCCGCTTTCTGGGCAAGCTCGCGCGTTCGCCGCAAATCCTCCAAAAGCAGGCGCTTATTGGCCTTGGTCGAGTGCAATTCGAGCGTCATCGGCCCGAGCCCGACCTGGCGCAACCGCCGATGCACCACGTCCAGCGCCGCCATCTTCTCCGCCACGAACAGCACTTTCCTGCCCTGCAGGGCGGCACCTGCAATGATGTTGGCGATGGTCTGGCTCTTGCCGGTGCCCGGCGGCCCCTTGATCACCAGATGGCGCCCGCGCAGCACTTCCTCGATGGCGACGGCCTGGGATGAATCGGCGTCCAGCACGTGATTGAGCGCCGGCGGCGGTATCACCGGATCGATGGGTTGACCATCGGGAACGATCGGCTCATGGGCCTCGAAGCCCTCCCCCAGCAGGGCCGCCACCGGCCCATGGTCGTGGATGGCGCTGCCGTCAGGCCAATTGTCCGGATCGAGGTCGCGATACATCAGGAATTTGGCGAAGGAGAAGAAGCCGAGCACCATCGCATCCGGCAACACCTCCCAGCGCGCCTTGCCGGAAACCGTCCTGGCGATCTCGGTGACATAGGCGGGAATATCGACTTCGTCCTCATCGAGAAAATCCTCGATCACCAAGCCGAAATCGCCACGCAACTTGGCCTGAATCGACAGATTGGGCGAAGCTGGCTCACCCCGCGCACGCAGGCTGAAACGCTCGGCGGCGCTGGAACGCTCGAGACGCACCGGCAGGAGCACGAGCGGGGCATGGCGCGCGATGTCGGATTTATCGTCCTCGTACCAGCGCAGCAGGCCGAAGGCGAGGTAGAGAATATTGACGCCCTGCTCCTCCTCGATAGTGCGGGCATCGTACCAGATATCGAACAAGCGCTTCTGCAGGGCTTCGGCGGCCAGGCGGGTCTGCAACCGGTTGGGTGCCGGTGCCACGGCCTCGCTGCTCGGCCTGGCGTCCACCGGGGCCGCCGGCGGAGCGGCGGTTATCTCCTCGATGGCCAGTTCGCCCTGTGCTGCCTCTTCCGGCTCGCGTCCGGGCAGAAAAGTGAGCGCCTTGCCGGCCGCCAGCAGTTCATAGGTCTCGGGGGCCCTCGCCTCGACGATTTCGATGGTGCGCACGCCCTTGGTCCGCATCGGCAGGTTGATCAGCCGATTGCGCAGGCCAAGATCGAGCAGAGCCTGCCGCTGTTCCAGCAGGCGCCTGCGCACCAAATTGTCAGACATTGATTCGAACCCCTCCATGGCCAGTTTATACTCGCGGAGGTTCGATTTTCCAGCGTGACACCGCTGGTTGGCGCGAAATACCTCACCAAAAAGGAAACGACGCGACACCGAGGCGCCGCGCCGTTTCCTGTCGTGTTGCGAGGCGATCAGGACGGGATGTTGTCGAGATCGCGATCCTTGGTTTCAGGCACGAAGAGCATGCCGACGATGAAGCCCACCGCCGCGACGACGATCGGATACCACAGGCCGTAATAGAGATCCCCGCTGGCCGCAACCATGGCGAAGATCACGAAGGGTACCAGGCCACCGAACCAGCCATTGCCGATATGGTAGGGCAAGGACATGCCGGTATAGCGGATGCGGGTGGGATAGAGTTCCACCAGGGCCGCCGCCATCGGGCCATAGACCAGGGTAACCAGGACGATAAGCGTGATCAGCATCAAAGCCAGCATCGGCTTGTTGATCCCGGCCGGATCGGCCGGCGCCATGGCATAGGTGGTGGCGGTCTTGTCGGTACCATCCGGGTTCTTGACGACGGCACCGCTGGCATCCTTCACAGGCGCCTGCTTTTCCGACACAGGATATTGGTGATCCTTCAAGGCCTTGTAGAGCGCCGTCGTGAACTCGGCCTTCTTGGCCTTGGCAGAGGCGGCATCAAGCCCCGTCGCGACATAGGACGGGATCACCGTATCGCCGATCTTCACCGATGCCGGCGTTCCCGGTGCGGCCGCCTCGTTGGTGTAGGACACCGAGCTCGAAGCCAGGAAATTCTTGGCGACGTCGCAGGAGGAGGTGAACTTGGCGGTGCCGATCGGGTCGAACTGCACCGAGCAATCGGCCGGGTCGGCGGTGACGGTGACGGCCGATTTGGCGAGCGCCGTCTCGAGCGCCGGATTGGCGTAGTGCGTGATGGCCTTGAAGATCGGCTGATAAAACACCGCTGCCAGGAGGAAGCCCAGCAGCATGATCCATTTGCGGCCGATCCTGTCGGACAGCCAGCCGAAGAACACGAAAAGTGGCAGGCCGACGACGAGGGCAACGCCCAGCAGCAGCGAGGCAGTGGTCAGGTCTACGCGCAAGGTCTTGGTCAGATACAGCAAGGCGTAGAACTGCCCCGAATACCAGACCACGGCCTCGCCCGCGACCATGCCGAACAAAGCGATCAGGCCGATCTTGAGATTGGACCACTTCAGGAAGGCTTCGCTCAACGGCGCCTTGGAGGTTGCCCCCTCCTCCTTCATCTTGACGAAGGACGGGCTCTCGGCGAGCTGCATTCGGATCCACACCGAAACCAGCAGCAGGATGATCGAGATCCAGAAGGGGATGCGCCAGCCCCAGGCGCTGAAGGCCGCCTCTGACATGTATTGCCGGATCAACAGGATAATGACCAGCGAGAGCAGGAGCCCGCCGGTCGCCGTTGCCTGGATCCAGCCCGTATAAAGGCCCCGCTTGTTGGCGGGCGCATGCTCGGCCACATAGGTCGCGGCCCCGCCATATTCGCCACCGAGAGCCAGGCCCTGTACGATACGCAGCGCAATCAGAATGGTGGGCGCGATGGCGCCGACGCCGAGATTTTGTTCGCACCACGCGTAGCTGGGCAGCAGGCCGACCAGAAAGGTCGAAGCGCCCATCAGCGTGATGGTGACGAGGAAGGTATATTTACGTCCGACCAGATCGCCGACGCGACCGAAGACGAGAGCGCCGAAGGGCCGGACGATGAAGCCCGCGGCCCAGGCCAGCAGCGTGGCGAGGAAGCTTGCAGTCTCGCTGAGCGAAGAAAAGAAATGGGCGGCAATATAGGTCGCCAATGAACCATAAATGAAGAAATCATACCATTCGAAAGCCGTGCCCAGAGAAGAGGCGAAGATAACCTTCTTGTCTTCCCTGCTCATCGGCGCCGAAGGGTCCACACTTGCCGTACTGACTGACATCGATGCTCTCCCCCGCCGGCCGGGCGCAGCCCAGCGAACCCGTGCCGGATGTCTTGTTTCCTCATCGGCCGTTGATCCGGTCCGTTGTCGGCTGTCGTGCCGGTGGACGATGCCTGAAGCGCAGGCTTCCTCAGACGATCATCACGCTGTTCAATCAAGCTTCGGCGCGCGCCGGCGACTCTGTCCGGAAAAACCGCACACCTCAAGCTCTGACGGTTTCATAGTTACTTGGCAGCGTCAAATCGTGATTCAAGTTATACTTAGCAACGTTAAGGCGTTTGGCTCCCCGGGCCGGGCATCTTGCTCACCGCCCCAATGCTACACCACCAAGAACACGATGCCGAAAGGCCCGCGCGCGGCTTTGCCCTTCTTGTCCCAGGCCGGACCATCCTGCCTCGGCCGCTACGTGTTACCGAGATGATTGTCGCTGCCGGGTGCGATGCCGTATCATACGCTACAACCTATAGTTGAGGTTATTCCGAACACCGAAAGGAACCCGCTATGCGGATGGCCTGGTTGACCTGCCTGCTCCTGGCGATAGGCCTTTCGACAGGAACACCGGCAGGGGCCCAGATCAAGCTCGGCGTGGCCGGCCCCATGACGGGACCGAACGCCGGCTTCGGCGAACAGATGCGAAAGGGCACCGAGGCGGCCGTGGCGGCCATCAACGCCAAGGGCGGCATCGCCGGGCAGCGGGTGGAGATCGTCATCGCCGACGACGCTTCCGATCCCCGACAGGGCGTGGCGGCCGCCAACAAGCTCGCGGCGCAGGGCGTCAAGCTGGTGGTGGGGCATTTCAACTCGGGCGTTACCATTCCGGCCTCGGAGGTCTATGCCGAGCACGGCATGCTCTTGATTTCCCCCTCCGCCACCAATCCGAAGGTGACCGAGCGCGGCCTGTGGAACGTCTTCCGTGTCGCTGGCCGCGACGATCGCCATGGTGGCGTCTGGGCCGACTATGCCGCCAAGAACTTCAAGGGCAAGAGGGTGGCGATCGTGCATGACAAG
Source organism: Labrys sp. F242 (assembly GCF_057813875.1). Classification (NCBI taxonomy): domain Bacteria; kingdom Pseudomonadati; phylum Pseudomonadota; class Alphaproteobacteria; order Hyphomicrobiales; family Xanthobacteraceae; genus Labrys; species Labrys sp. F242. The sequence continues at coordinate 2,763,333 of NZ_JBVASG010000001.1, forward strand.
ACCACCTATGGCCGGTTGCTGGCGGATAGCGCCCGCGATGCCTTCGTACGAGCGGGCTTCAAGCCGGTGCTGGAGGCCGGCGTCGATGTCGGCGAGAAGGACTATTCCGCCATCGTCGACCGGCTGGGCAAGGCACGAGCCGATCTCCTGCTCTGGGGAGGCCTTTACACCGAGGCAGGCCTTATTCTCAGGCAATTGCGCCAACGAGGCCAAAGGACCTTGCTGTTTTCCGGGGACGGCCTGGCCGGCAGCGAATTTCCCGTCATCGGCGGCGATGCCGTGATCGGCACGCTGATGACCTTCTCTCCCCAGCCCGGCAAGAACCCCGCGGCCGCAGACGTCATCCGTACCGCACCCGACCTCTCGGAAGGCTACGCACTCTATGCTTATGCCGCGGTACAGGTCTTCCAGCAGGCGGCCAAACAGGCCCGAACGCCCGATCCGCAGCGCATGGCGGAGGTGATGCATGGTGGCGAGGCATTCCACACCGTACTCGGCGACATCGCCTTCGACGCCAAGGGCGACCGTACCACGCCCGATCTGATCGTCTATCGCTGGCAGAAGGGTGGCGACGGCACTATCACCTATGAGCCGGTCGAACCGCAGGCCCCGCTTGCGGTCGCCGACGCCCTGCCGGAAAATGCCGGCGATACGATCGAAATGGCGCAGGACGCGTCCAAGCCCGCGCCTGTTATCGAGACGCCTGCCGTTGCCAAAACCACTCCCATCGTCAAGACTGTTCCTGCTGCCAACACGACCGCCGCCACCGCCGGCCAAGCGCCTCGCCGCGTCGCATTGGTCATCGGCAATTCGGCCTACCGTTCGGTGTCCCAGCTGCCGAACACCCTGCGCGATGCCGACCTTATCGGGCAGGCGCTGCACCAGACCGGAGTGGACGACGTCACGGTTGCGCACGACCTCGATCGCGCCGGCATGATCGCGGCGCTGAAAGCCTTTGCGCGCAAGGCCGACCAATCGGACTGGGCCGTCATCTACTATGCCGGTCACGGCATCGAAGTGGACAACAAGAACTATCTGATCCCGCTGGACGCCGTACTCGAATCCGATCGCGACGTTCCTGACGAGGCCGTCCCGCTGGAGCGGGTGATGAGTTCGCTGGATGGTGCGCGCAAGCTCAAGCTGGTGGTGCTCGATGCCTGTCGCAACAATCCCTTCATCGCTCAGATGAAGCTGAGCGTGGCGAGCCGTTCGATCGATCGCGGGCTTTCGCGCGTGGAGCCGGCCGGCGCCACCCTGGTGGTTTATTCTGCAAAGGAAGGTACGACGGCTGCCGACGGCGATCAGGCCAACAGCCCCTTCGCCCTCTCCCTTGCCAAGCGCCTGGTCGAGCCGGGCGTGGAGATCAACAAGATCTTCCGCTTCGTCCGGCAGGACGTGCTCGATATCACGGGCAACCGGCAGGAACCCTATGTCTACGGCTCGCTGCCACCCGCGGATTTCTTCTTCGTCTCACCACAATAAGGCCTTGGCCGGGGCGGCGAGGTCCATGCGGCCGGCCGGGCTGGCCGACCCCGACCAGCTCGCCCTTGCACTGCCATGGGTCATGGCTGCGCTTGTTCCGGCCGGCCGAGGCCCACCTCCTCAAGATAGCGCTCCAGCAGCGCCATTTCGGAAGAAGCAAGGATGGCCCCGACATAGCCATCGGGCCGCACGAGCACCCAGTCTCCCGGCATGAGGGCGTAGATGCCACCGACATGGCCGGCGTGATCGACGATGCCGCCCTGCTCGCCGACGCCGTGGATATGCAGCCCGCGACGCGATGGCAGGGCTGTTGGATTGCCCTCATACACGAGCAACGTCCAGTGCGGTCCCTTGAACAAGTCAAACAAGCGCAGGGGCTGACCGGCCGCGCCCCGGACCGGGGCATCCGGCGCACGATCCCCCGCAAGCACGCCACCCCGTCGTGTCGGCCGCTCGATCGCCAGCGACGACTTGGGATAGCCGATGTCGAGCTGCTGCGTCTCGCGGCCACGCCGTATCTCGCCGCGCTTGAGATCATCCAGCAGACTTGTCGAAAGGCCGAGCATGGCTGCGGCTACAGGGCGCCGCTCCTCCTCATAGGTATCGAGCAGCTGGTCGCGGGCGCCAGCCAGAACAGCTGCCAGCTTCCAGCCGAGATTATAGGCATCCTGAACGCTGGTATTGAGCCCCTGCCCGCCGGTCGGAGGGTGCGTATGCGCCGCATCCCCAACCAGGAATATGCTGCCGACGCGATACTGATCGGCCAGCCGGGCGTTCATGGCGAAAGCCGAAGCCCAGGAGACGGATCCCACCTGGATATCGTCCCGGCCGGTGCGTTGGGCGACCATGGCATTCAGCCCCTCGGCGGAGAGATCGACGTCGCCTTCAAGTGGAACCGGTCCCTGTATCTGGAAAAGGTCGGTTCCCGCGAGCGGACAAAGCGAGATCTGCCGCTGCATGTCCTTGTCCCCGAAACGATGCCAGACATCCCGGTTCAAACCGGTCAGGGAAACGTCGGCGACGATGGCGCGAACGCCGAGCGTCCTGCCCGGGAAGCCCAGGTCGAGCGCCTGGCGCACGAAACTGCGGCCGCCATCGGCGCCGACAAGCCAGCGCACGCGAATGCTCTCTTCGCCCGCCCTGCGGGCGATCCGCATCGATACACCGGCCTCGTCCTGGTCAAGGCCAACCAGCTCAGATCCAAATTCAGGGCGATGTCCCAATTCTGCAAGACGTTCGCGCAGGATGCTCTCGGTCATGAACTGCGGCAGCATCAACGGGGTGCGATACGGTTCGGCCGGTATCGGGGCCTGCTGCTCCATGAGCTCGGAATCGCTGTGACTGCCGTCATCGTGATAGTGGCGCTGCCGCGGATAGGGTCCGCCCGCCGCCGCGATCCGATCCAAAACTCCGAGGTCCTCGAAGATCTCCAGTGTTCTCGGTTGGATCCCCTTGCCGCGCGACCCGTGGAACGGCTTGTCCATTTTTTCGATCAGCCGGAAGGGCACCCCACGCCGCGCGAGGTCGATAGCCAGCGTCAACCCAGCCGCCCCTGCCCCGCAAATGAGAACGTCAACTGCAAAATGCTTTGTCATGGCCTGCTCCATATGTGTAATATGCACATAATAGGAGACCGAATATGTCGTCAACCAACAATGTGCAAAATACACATATTAGCTCGCTGCTGCGCGAGCTTCACGGCGCTCTGGTTGACATCGTCAGCGTGATGAACCGCCCCCAGCGTGACGAGGCGATGGTGCGGGCAGCCGGCATCTCTCTCGATCGCGCTCTGTTTCCGTTGCTGGTCATGGTGGAGCGGCTCGGCCCGATCGGCGTGGTGGAACTGGCCGACCGCGTGGGGCGCGACTACACGACAGTCAGCCGGCAGGTGGCAAAACTGGAGAGCCTCGGCCTGGTGGATCGTCAGGGCAGCATTGCCGATCGACGTATTCGCGAGGCGACCATCACGCCCAAAGGCAAGGCGATGACCGATCTGGTCGATGCCGCTCGCGAGAAGATGGGCCGTGCGATCTTTGCCGGATGGGAGGACAGCGACTTTAGCGAACTCGTGCGGCTCATGCGCAGATTTGCGGACGACATCACGGCGACTTCCCCGGAATGACCTACGGGATACCTGCCACTCCATGATCGAATTGGCTTGACCGCACACACGAAGCCAGTGCTGAAATCGCCGATATCATCCCCCCCAATTGCATCGAGTCTGGCTTATAGCCCGACATCGTGCGTTCCCCGACCGAGGGCCCGATCATGCGCTACATCGCCTTGCTGCGCGCCATCAATGTCGGGGGAAACTCGACGATCAAGATGGCCGAACTGCGCGCCCTCGGCGAAAGCCTCGGCTTCATCGGGGTGACAACCCTGCTGCAGAGCGGGAACCTCACCTTCGAGGCCGGCGAGGCAGCGGTGCCGGATCTGGAGCAGCGCTGGGAACAGGCTGTCGCCGAGAGCTTCGGCGTCCCGGCCGCCTTCATGATCCGCACCATGCCGGAATGGCAGGCCCTGATCGCAGCCAATCCCTTCCAGATCGAGGCAGAAGCGCACCCCGCCCAGTTGCTCGCCCTTCCCAGCAAGGGCGAGATTGCCGGCCCCGCGCTCGCTTCCTTGCGCGCGGCGATCCAGGGGCGCGAACGCATCGCCGCCAGTGAGCGCTGTCTCTATGCCCATTACCCGGACGGCATCGGCCGCTCCAAGCTCACCACCAAGCTGATCGAGCGCCATCTCGGTACGCTGGTGACCGGCCGCAACTGGAACACGGTCTTGAAACTGGCCGTGTAACGTTGCTGCGCAGGACAGCCAAAATCATCATCCACCCACCCGGCTGTTCAAGGCAGCCAGCAGGCTCGACAGGGCTGCCCGCGCTCGGACCGGGCTGCGCTCGCTGCCACGCAATTCCGCGCCTGCCCGCATGATCGCCTGATCGATCAGCCGCCAAAGTCTGCCGTCCCAGGGCTTCACATGGATCTCGGCATTTTGCCAGACCGCCTCGAAATCGCCGATCCGCTTCTCGGCGGCCTCCAGATCTTCCTTCGAAGCCAGCGCGATCGTTTCGGTCGCCATGACCTCGAGCATCAGGAGGTCCTGCCACGGATTGGCAACAACCGTCACCGGCTTGGGCGTGGAAACCAGCACCGGCAGGGCAGCCAAGGGAGCGAGCAGCCAAAGGCAGAGGAAATAGATCCGCATGTCGAAGGTCCAGAGCGCGATGCCGTTCCGCCCGCGCTCGGGGGATCTTGCTAGATCGGGATTACGCCGACATTGCCGCTTTCATACGGATTTGTGATGGCGGTTTCCTACCAACCGAGTTCGCGCAGATACGCGGCGCGGGCACCGACGCCCGTATGGGTGAAATCGGTAAAGACGCCATCCACGCCCAGGCGGAAGAACTTCAGATATTCCAGGCTCGGATCTCCGCGATAGTCGGCGGCCAGATATTTCTTCTCGTTCCGGAAAGTGAAGACATGCACGAACAGGCCCGCCTTGTGCGCGTCGGCGACGAGGCTGGTCGGATCCTGGGTCGAAGCATCAGGCGTCGATCCCTTGAAGGGTGTGCCATCGGCATTGATTTCCTTCCAGGGCGAGATCTTGAGCGAGACGATCTGAGGCTTCCAGGGACCGATGCCGTCGGCATAGCTCTTGATCTCCGCCAGGCCCGTCGGGCTCAGCATGGCGTCGAACCAGCGCGGGTCGCCCGAGACGGTCCAATCGAAGGGGCGGGAATTGGTGATGTCGTCATAGAGGACCTTGCCGGTCTTGAAGTCGATGCCATCCCCATCGATGAGCTGGACCTGCCGGGTCTCCAGACCGTGCTTGCGCATATATTTCAGGCTGCTCGGCTCAAAGCTCTGCACCAGGATGGGGGCTTCCTTGGTGTTGAGGCCATTGTCCTTGATGATCTTGATCAGGGCATCTTCGAGCGGACGGCTGCCCGGCGCGCCGCAGCCATTGGCGATGGCCTGCGCATTGTTCCAGGATGGGTTCTTGGTTTCCGGATAGACGGCGATCGGGCGTCCGGTTTCCTTGCTCTTGGCCTTGGCGATGTCGATGACCTCCTGGAAGCTGAGGATCGGGAACTTGCCGTTGAACACCTTCGGCCGCTCATTGGCCGCGTCATAGGTGGTGCCGGCGATCCAATTCTTCAGCTCGGCCATGGTGAAATCGGTGATCGACCAATCATTGGTATGGTCTTCGCCGTCGACAACCAGGGACTTCAGCACCGATTGGGGATTGGCCGGATCGGTCAGGTCGGTGAGGTATTCGGCAGGTCCGCTGGTCGGCGACTGGGGCCATTTCACCTTGACCGTGACCCCGGGCACCGTGCGTTTGCGGGCGGCGACCTCAGCATTGGTCTTGGCCACCTCCGCAACGTTGGTATTGTCGCTCAGCCAGGGATTGTGGCGCGCCACCAGCACGCAATCCTTGGTCAAATGCAGATCCTCTTCCAGCGCATCCGTCCCGAGGGCCGCGGCCAGATCATAGGAAGCCTCCGTCTCTTCCGGCGCGAGGCCCGGCAGGCCACGATGTCCGATGACCAGCGGCGGCTTGCCGTCGAGGGTCAGAAAAGACTTGGCGCCTGTCGGTGCGCTAGCGGTTTGAGCAAGGACTGCCGAAGACGGGGCCATGCCCACGGCGGCAGCGCCGAGCAAAGCCACACCGACAAGAGCATTCCATCTCGCGCAACCAAATTTCATGACCGGATCTCCACCCTTTGCTCGCCATCGCCCCTGAATGCCCGCCCCTATGTTCTTGTCGTAATTTTCTGACAACCGGATGACCGGTGAAGCAAGTCGACGAGAACCACGCCGTGCCATGTCCGGCCGAAACACGGACGCATCATTTTTGACCCGCAACGGGCCCCGGCTGGGAAGACAGCCGGATCTGCGCCTCAGCGATCAAAAAAGTATCACCACAACCCGTGAAACGTGGTGGCACGTAGTTTCCCCAACGGGTTAGCTTAATGGGACTGGAGAGCCATTGGCTCGACGGCAAGAGCGGCAGGGTCAAGCCGGCCGCATTTGGGGGAGACGGTCATGCCCAGGGATCCGAAACCGGCCCGGGAGAGGCGCTGCGAGCATTATCGCCAATCCACGTCATGCCGGCTCGAAACGAGATCACGCGCCAGCGCTCCCAATCACCCTGCTTCTTCCAGTTGACCATGGTCCCGCGGCAAGCCGGGTCTGACGCGCCGATCAAAAAATAGCAGCGCCTTGGTACCCTGCGGCCAGCCAATGCGTTGTACCGCCAAGCTCCATCCCGGAACGCGGCGGACACCAGACCAATCTCGGCCGCGCAACGTCACCATCGATCATTCGAACAATCATAAAGTCCTAGGGAGAAAGCCCGAATGAAACTCACATCCTTGAAATCGACCGGCATCGCCGTCCTCGCCCTGTCCCTGCTTGGCAGCGCCTCTGCCCTGGCGCAGGACGCCGCCGTCAAGGACGCCACCGTGGCGTTCCTCATGCCCGATCAGGGCTCGACCCGCTATGAAGAACATGATCATCCCGGCTTCGTCGCCCAGATGAAGAAGCTGTGCGAGAGCTGCAAGGTACTCTACCAGAACGCCGACGCCAGCATCTCCAAGCAGCAGCAGCAGTTCAACTCGGTGATCACGCAGGGTGCCAAGGTCATCGTGCTCGATCCGGTCGACTCGGCCGCCGCGGCCTCCATGGTCAAGCAGGCCCAGAGCCAGGGCATCAAGGTCATCGCCTATGACCGCCCCATCCCCGACGCCAAGGCCGATTTCTACGTGTCCTTCGACAATAAGGCGATCGGCAAGGCCATTGCCGAATCCCTGGTCGAGCATCTGAAGGCGACGAAGGCGCCGACCGAGGACACCGGCGTGCTGCAGATCAACGGCTCGCCGACCGACGCCGCCGCCCGGCTGATCCGCGACGGCATCCATGAGGGCCTGAAGAGCGGCGGCTACAAGACCCTGGCCGAATTCGACACGCCCAACTGGCTGCCTTCAAACGCCCAGCAATGGGCCAGTGGCCAGATCTCGCGCTTCAGCAAGAAGATCGTCGGCGTGGTCGCTGCCAATGACGGCACCGGTGGCGGCGCGATCGCAGCCTTCAAGGCGGCCGGCTTCGACCCCGTGCCGCCCGTCACCGGCAATGATGCCACCCTCGCTGCCCTGCAGTTGATCATTGCCGGCGACCAGTACAATACCATCTCCAAACCGAGCGAGATCGTCGCCGCCGCCGCCGCCGATGTCGCCTTCGAACTCCTTGGCGGCAAGACCCCCAAGGCTGAGGCCACCCTGTTCGACACGCCCTCCAAGCTGTTCGTGCCGGTCATCGTGACCTCCGAGAACCTGAAGGCGGAGATCATCGACAAGAAGATCGCCACGGCAGATCAGCTCTGCGGCGGACGCTATGCCGAAGGCTGCAAGAAGCTCGGCATCACACAGTAAGCATGCCATCGCCCTCCCGGCCGCCCCGAGCGGCCGGGAGATCGCGGCTGCCCACACAGTCTCCGGCTGTATACATTGACGGATATCGCAGGATGCTGCCTCGCAGGAGGATGGCGCCACGGCCAAATGCATCTGTTCGAACCCCTCCAGCAGCCAGGCCTTCCCGATCCCACACATGAAAGGATTCCGGCATGACTGACCTTTCTCCCAGTTCCACATCGGCCAACGCGCCCATGGGCGAGCTCATTTTGAGCCTGCGCAATGTCTCCAAGCATTTCGGCGCCGTATCGGCCCTGACCGATATCGAACTCGACGTCCATGCCGGCGAGGTGGTGGCACTGGTCGGCGACAACGGCGCCGGCAAGTCGACCCTGGTCAAGGTGCTGGCCGGCGTCCACCAACCCAGTTCCGGCACCATCACCTTCCACGGCAAGCCGGTGACGCTCTCGACGCCGAGCGACGCCCTCAATCTCGGCATCGCCACCGTCTTCCAGGATCTAGCCTTGTGCGAGAACCTCGACTCGGTCGCCAATATCTTCCTCGGTCGCGAACTCGAACCTTACCGGCTCGACGAGGTCTCGATGGAGATCAAGGCCTGGAAGCTGCTGAACGAATTGTCGGCGCGCATTCCGAGCGTGCGCGAACCCATCGCCTCGCTGTCCGGCGGCCAGCGCCAGACCGTCGCCATCGCCCGCTCGCTCCTGCTCGAACCCAGGATCATCCTGCTCGACGAGCCGACGGCAGCCCTCGGCGTCGCACAGACCGCCGAAGTGCTCGATCTCATCGAGCGCGTCCGCGATCGCGGCCTCGGCGTGGTGATGATCAGCCACAATATGGACGACGTCCGCGCCGTCGCCGACCGCATCGTGGTGCTCCGGCTCGGGCGCAACAACGGGGTCTTCACGCCTGAGGATTCTCATCAAGACCTCATCAGCGCCATTACCGGCACCGCGGAGAATTCAGTGTCCCGGCGCGCCACGCGGCTTCAGGGACAAGGCGCCACCGAGGGTAGGCAGAGCCAGAGCCAGAGCCAGGAGAGCCGGCCATGAGCAGCAACATCGACCAAAGTCGCTCTGAACCGGCTACCGCCAAAACGCCGCTCGACCGCGCCGATGTCCGCGTGAAGCATGACGACAGCGTCGGCGGCGCCATCAGTGCCTTCCTGGAACGCATACGCTCGGGCGATCTCGGCTTCCTGCCGGTGATCGTCGGCCTGATCCTGATCTGCATCGTGTTCCAGAGCCTGAGTCCGGTGTTTCTCTCGGCCAACAATCTGGTCAACCTGCTGTTCGACTGCTCGACAGTCGGCGTGATCGCCCTCGGCATCGTCTGCATCCTGATGCTGGGCGAGATCGACCTTTCGGTCGGCTCGGTGAGCGGCCTGTCCTCGGCTTTGCTCGGCGTGCTGTGGGTTAACATGAACTGGCCGGTGGCGCTCGCCATTCCCGCCGCGGTCCTGGCAGGCATGGCGATCGGCGCCGTCTACGCATTCCTGTTCAACCGTTTCGGTATGCCGAGCTTCGTCGCTACCCTGGCGGGCCTGCTCGCCGTGCTCGGCCTGCAGCTCTATCTGCTCGGCTCGACCGGCTCCATCAACCTGCCTTATGGCTCCGGCGTGGTGGATTTCGGCCAGACCTTGGTGATGCCTCACATCATCTCCTACGCCCTCGCCGCCATCGCCGGCGTGGTGATCTTCTATGCCGATTTTCGCACCGCAGCCCGCCGCCGCGAAGCCGGGCTATCCGCCCGTCCCTTCGCCTTCATCCTGCTGCGCGCTGCCGCGATCATCGTGGCGCTGGAACTCGTGGTGTTCTATCTCAACCAGGACCGCGGCGTGCCGTGGATGTTCACCTTGTTCGTCGTCCTGGTCGTGGTGATGAACTACGCGCTGACCCGCACCAAATGGGGCCGCTCGATGACCGCCGTCGGCGGCAATCGCGAGGCGGCGCGGCGCGCCGGTATCAATGTCCGCTTCATCTATGCCTCCGCCTTCGTGACCTGCGCAGGCCTGGCGGCCATCGGCGGCATCCTGGCCGCGGCGCGCCTGGCTTCCGCCAGCCAGCAGGCCGGCACTGGCGAGGTGAACCTCAATGCCATCGCCTCGGCGGTCATCGGCGGCACCAGCCTGTTCGGCGGCCGTGGCAGTGCCTATTCGGCCCTGCTCGGCATCATCGTCATCCAGGCGATTTCGAGCGGCCTGACGCTGCTCGATCTGTCCTCCTCGCTGCGCTACATGATCACCGGCGCCGTGCTCGCCATCGCCGTGATCGTCGACTCCCTGGCCCGCAGGTCCCGCGTCTCCCACGGCCGCGCCTGACCCTGTCCCGAGCCGGCGAACTGTTACCGATCAAGAGCTCGCCGGCTCATTTTCCCGAGATACTCAAAGTCCCAGCGGGAGGCATGCGCCGTCCCGGAACTGATCGAGGAGACGCCGTTCATGGAACAGAATTTCAACAGCCAGAATTTCTCGGGGAAGGTCGCGGCCATCACCGGCGCAGCTTCGGGCATAGGCCTCGAATGCGCCAAGGCCCTGCTCGCGGCCGGCGCCCGCGTCGTCTTCGTCGACCGCGCCGAGGATGCCCTCAAGACGATCTGCGAGGAACTCGGCCCGAACGCCATCCCGGTGGTGACCAACCTGCTCGATCCGACCAGCGTGTCGCGGATGATGCCTGAGATTCTCGACAAAACAGGCCAGCTCGACATCTTCCACGCCAATGCCGGCTCCTATATCGGCGGCGAGGTCGTCGAGGGCGATCCCGACGCCTGGGATCGCATGCTCAATCTCAACATCAATGCCGCCTTCCGCACGATACGCGAAGTGCTGCCGCATATGGTGGAACGCAAGACCGGCGACATCATCGTCACCTCGTCGGTCGCCGGCATGATCCCAGTGGTGTGGGAGCCTGTTTACACCGCTTCCAAGCATGCGGTGCAGGCCTTCGTCCATACGGTCAGGCGCCAGGTCGCCAAGCACGGCATCCGTGTCGGCGCCGTCCAGCCCGGACCCGTGGTCACCGCCCTGATCAGCGACTGGCCCAAGGCCAAGCTCGACGCGGCCCTGGCGGCCGGCGATCTTATGCAGCCGACGGAAGTGGCTGATGCAGTGATGTTCATGCTCAGCCGTCCCCGCAACGTCACCATCCGCGACCTGGTGATCCTCCCCCAGGCCAACGATCTCTGACGTCGGCATACCAAGAGTCAGGCCTGTCGACGTATCATATCCAGGAACCTCGCCAAGACGGGGCTCGGTGCATCCTCGCGGCGGGCGAGATAGAGCGGCGCGGCCAGCCGCGTCGTCTTATCGAGCCGACGATAGACGATGCCGTTCGTCTCCAATTTCGCCATGGAAGCCGGCACGATCGAGAGGCCGAGACCGGCCGAGACCAGGCTCAGCGTCGAGACCATCCGCGGCGTTTCCTGCCCTACCATCGGGCTGAACCCTGCGGCGCGGCAGGCCGCGATGATGTCGTCATAGAGGCCCGGGCCGGAGGGCCGGCGATTGAGAACGAAGGTCTCGTTTGCAAGAGCGCCGAGCGACAAGCGTTGCCGGCGCAAGGAAGCTGCGGCAAGCGGATGATGGTCCGGCAGGGCAACCAGCATCTCCTCGATGTGGAGAGGCTCCACGATAAGTCCGTCGGGGCTCGCGGCCGGTGCCCGGACGAAGGCCGCGTCCAGCCGATCGGCGCGCAGCAGCTCGATAAGATCGCCCGTGCTGCCTTCCTCCAATGAGAGCGCGATACCGGGCGCCGCCTCCCGCAGCCCACGCATGACGGCGGAGACCAGCGGATGGAAGGCAGCCGAGGTCGTATAGCCGACCGCAAGCCTGCCCTGTTCGCCCCGCGCCACCCTTCTCGCCGCCTCCAATGCCGCATCAACATCCTGCAGGACGAGCCGGGCTCGCTCCACCAGCACCCGCCCCGGCTCGGTCAAGCGCACACCGCGGGGCAGGCGCTGAAACAGGGGCGCGCCGACCTCACGCTCCAGCGCACGGATCTGCTGGCTGAGCGGCGGCTGCTGGATGCCGAGGCGCTCGGCCGCGCGTGTCACATGCCCCTCATCCGCAACGGTCACGGCATAGCGAAGATGGCGTAGTTCGATCATGCCATATCCTTTAGATATGAATAATACCGTTACCATATATTGGACGTGATGGGTCGAGAAGCCTAACTTCAGCGCAAATTCTCGAAGCTAGGCCCGACATCATCATGGACGCAGCAACCCCTTCCCTCCCGATGGAGAGAAGATCCCCCGACATTGCCGACCTCTTCGGTGGTTTCCTCACTCTGGGCCTGATCGGCTTCGGCGGCGTACTGCCGCTGGCACGCCGCATGGTCGTGGAAGAGCGCCGCTGGTTGAGCGCGCAGGAATTCGCCGACCTCCTGGGCCTGTGCCAATTCCTGCCAGGCGGCAACATCATCAACATGTCGGTCGCCATCGGTTTGCGCTTTCGCGGCGTAGCCGGCGCCTGCGCGGCCCTGCTGGGCTTGATCGCCGCTCCGACGGCAATCGTCATCGGTCTCGGCGTGCTCTATGATCGCTTCCACGCCGATCCGCATGTCCACCACCTCTTCGCGGGGCTTTCGGCGGCCGCGGCGGGACTTCTCGTCTCGATGGCGATCAAGGTCGCCCGTCCGCTGCGGCGCGACCCCGCTGGTATCGTGATCGCCTGCGCGTGCTTCCTTGCGATCGCCATCCTGCGCCTGCCCCTGCTCGCGACCATGCTGGTCCTGGGCCCCCTCGGCATCCTCCTGGCCTGGAGGAAAGCGTGATGGCGTCGACCCTGCTGAGCCTCGTTTTGATCTTCACCGAGCTTTCGCTGCTCGCTTTCGGCGGCGGCAATACCATCCTGCCCGAGATGCACCGGCAGGTAGTCGATATCCATCACTGGATGTCGGCGCAGCAATTCGGCGCAATGTTCGCCCTGGCGCAGGCCGCCCCCGGCCCGAACATGATGATCGTGCCGCTCGTGGGCTGGCATGTCGCCGGATTGCCGGGGGTATTGGTGACCTCGCTGGCCAAATTCGGCCCCTCCTCCCTCATCACCGGTGTTGCCCTCAGGCTCTGGGACCGCTTTCGCGACCGGCCCTGGCGGCAGAAGGTGCAGGCGGGCCTGCTGCCGATGACGGTGGGACTGGTCACGGCGAGTGCCTCGGTGATCGCCGAAGCCTCCGCCGAGACCTGGCTGCTGGCCGGCATCATCGCGGTTTCCGCCTTGCTCACCGCGACGACGCGCATACATCCGCTTCTGGTACTGGCGGGAGGCGCCGCGATCGGACTGAGCGGGCTTGCCCAATTCTGAGGCGAGGACGAAGAGGGTTTTCGATCATGGCAACACCGGCATCCGACACACTCGTTCCCCTGCTGTGCGACCTCCTGGCCTGGCTGTCGCACAATGACCGCCCCTATGCCGAGGTCATGGACGCCTGGCGGACATCGTGTCCGCGACTACCGGTATGGGAAGAGGCCAATGATCGAGGTTTCGTTGCGCGCAACTGGATCGATGGCAATGCCATGGTCGGCGTGACCGAAGCAGGCAGGCTGTTCCTGAAGCAGGAGCGTGACGTCCGATCCGCCCCTGACTTCGAGGCTTAGCCCAAGGCAACACCGCGGGCTTCCAGGTAAGACAGGAGCCAAGGTTCACCCAGAAACACTTCGGCCTGGAAACCAGCCTGCCGGGCGCCGTCCACATTGGCGGGCAGGTCATCGAAGAATATGGAGCCGGCCGGATCGATGCCGGCCTTTTCGGCCACCACCCGGAAGGAACGCAGCGAGGGTTTCTCATGCCCGATCTCATGGCTGAGATAGGGCTCGAAACCGGCCAGCACGCCGCCCGACGCTTTCCGTACGAAATCCCAATGTTCCTGATTGGTGTTCGAGAAGATCATCACCCGGTTGCGCTTTGCCAGGCGCTCCATGACGGCAAGCATGGAGGGATTGACGGCGAGATGGCAGCTCCAATCCTCGACGAAAACGTCCCATGAAGCCTCATACCCGCCCACCTCGGCCAATTGCTGGTGAAACAGGCGGATCGCTGTTCCCGTGCCCCAACGCGATTGCCGGAACAAGCCCACCACCTCCTCGGGCGTCCAGGAGGGATGGCAGCGTGAAGCCAGGCGCTCGAACAGCACGGCATTGTCGTGCTCCACCACGACGCCGCCGAGATCGAAGACGAGCGCTTGGAACGGCGAAGACGACATGATGCTCCCTGCTTTCAAATCCGCTGACCTCTATTGGTCTCCAGACGTCACTTCACAGCGACGACGACCTTCCCCTTCGCACGACCCGTTTCGACATAGTTCAGTGCTTCGTTGGTCCTCTCGAACGGGAAAACCGAGTCAATTACCGGGCGTATGCCGCCCGCCTCGATCAGGGAAGTGATCTTACCAAGTTGCCCGCCGTTGGCTGTCATAAAGAGAAACGAATAGCTGATTTTTTGCCGTCTCGATTTTCTCCTAATACCGGAGCTCAGCAGGCGCATGACCTGTTGAAGCAGCCAGCCCGAGCCATTCTGTCTCGCGAAGTCCGGATCCGGCGGACCAGAAATCGAGATGAGCTTGCCGCCCGGCTTCAGCACAGCAAGGGATTTTTCCAGCGTATCCTTCCCGAGGCTGTTCAGCACGACGTCGTAACCCTGCAGCACTTTCTCGAAATCATCCTTCTTGTAGTCGACCACGACGTCCGCGCCGAGACTTTTCACAAGAGCGATATTGGCCGTGCTCGTGGTCGTGGCCACATAAGCCCCCAGATGCTTGGCAAGCTGGATCGCGATCGTGCCCACCCCGCCCGAGCCGGCATGGATCAGAACTTTCTGTCCCTTCTGCAACTCGGCCCGCTCAACCAGCGCCTGCCAGGCCGTCAGGGCGACAAGCGGAATGGATGCAGCCTCGATCATACTCAGATTGTTCGGCTTGATCGCTACATCGGCCTCGTCCATGGCGATATACTCGGCAAAAGTCCCGATGCGATCCTGGGCCGGACGTGCGTAGACCTCGTCGCCAGGCTTGAAGCGCCGGACATTGGCCCCGACCCGCACCACCACGCCCGCTACATCGTTGCCCAGCACCAGGGGAAGGCGGTAGGGCAGGATCAACTTGAACTCCCCGTCCCTGATCTTGCTGTCGAGGAGGTTCACGCCGGCGGCTCGAATCTCTACCATGACGTCATTCGCAAGCAACGCTGGCTCGGGACTTTCGTTGAGCCGCAGAACACCGCCTTTCGTGTAGCGGTCAATCAGGAATGATCTCATTAGATTGACTTTCATTTCTATGGAAAGCAGGCAGACCGAGCAATGCCGTCAGACCGGCAAACGAAACTGTTTGCGCAAACTCTTGTCGAATACATCTGAAGGGGCAAACCGGCGCAGTATGCCGATCTGCTGCGCCGCCTTGCCAGCGGTATAGCGGCGTCGCGGACGGGCGTCGGTCGCGGCCTTGACCACCACAGCGGCCACGACATCTGGCAGATCGGCTTTGGGCATCACGTCGCGAAGGAGCGCGTCGAGGCCAGCTCGAGCGCCATCATATTCATTCAAGATGGAATCCGGCTTAATCCCATTCTGGTCGAAGACAGTGCGGACGAACGCCGGCTCGATAACCGAGACGCGAATATTGAAGGCACGAACTTCGTGATCCAGTGATTCCGAATAGCCCTCGATTGCGTGTTTTGCCGCTGAATAATGAGCCGCATACGGCGCAGGTATGAGGCCCAAGATCGAGCCGATGTTGATGATGCGTCCTTTGCCGTGCCGCCGCATCGACGGCAACACGGCATTGGTCATGCGGATGACGCCGAACAGATTGACGTCGAACAGGGCTTGCACCTGTGCAACCGAGGATTCCTCAGCGCCCCCTAGGAGGCCGAGACCAGCGTTATTGACCAGAAGATCGATCCGCCCCGCGCGGCTCAGGACCTCGTCGACGAGGCTCTGAACGGAGGCATCGCTGGTTACGTCGCAGATCAGCATCGTGATCCCGTCCGCAGTGTGGGGCATCGTCTTTCGGCTGGTACCGAAGACACGGTAGCCATTGCGACGCAGCGCCTGTGCGGTCACCAGCCCGATGCCGGAGGAGGCCCCCGTGACCAGGGCAATGCCGCGTTCTGTCTTGCTCATCAGGTTCGGCTTTCATTTTATCGTGGAACATCGATGAGCGATCCATTACTATCAATTCGATAGTAAGTCACTACTAAAAAGATACTGACATGAAAAAGCTCTCGGATCAGCCATGTCTGATCGCCCGCAGCCTGGCGCTTGTGGGTGACGCATGGAGCATGCTGATCCTGCGCGATGCCCATGCGGGGCTGACCCGCTTCGATGATTTTCGCAAGAGCCTCGGTATCGCGCCGACGATGCTGACGGGGCGTCTTTCAGCCCTGACCGACGACGGGCTGCTGGAGAAACGCCGCTATTCCGACCGTCCGCCGCGGGACGAATATGTGTTGACGGAAGCCGGCCGCGACTTTCTGCCGGTGCTGTTTGCGATCGGTGCCTGGGGACGCAAGCATCGCGGCGGAGGCAAGGTGACCCGGTTCTTCGACGCTGAGACCGGAACGGAGATCGATCCCGTCACCATCGACCGCCAGACCGGCGCTCCTGTCGGAACACGTCCTATTCGTATCGCCGCGCCCGAATAGTCTGCCCACGGCAGATAAAGCCGCGCCTGACAACTCCTGTTGAAAGCTCGCTTCCAGTTGGGGGGCCGGTGACGCTCCGTTCGTCGAGCGACGTCTCAGGGAGTTGCTGCCAAATGCGGATGTCGGACTCTTAGGTTCTGAGCCTAGAAAAGCATTGCGGCGCCGATAGGTTCAACGGCGCCGCTCGACTATTTTGTCTTCTATATACGGTCGAATACTTCATTCCCCTTTCAGAGCGACAGCAGGCGAAGGCGCAACTTCGCGTTCGGCCTTGCCCACCGTCTGTGCCTGTCCGGATCCGAAGATCAGATAGCTGAGAATGGCCAGCACGATCACGCCGATGCCGCCATAGAGCATCACCAGCCCGAAGCCGTCGACTAGCGCGGCGTGGACGAGAGCGCCGGTCGGATCCGCCCCGGCGAGTTTGGGCACGGCCTGGGTCAGGCTGGCGAGATTGCCGGCGGCAACCTTCTCCGCCAGCGTCCGCAATTCCTCGGTTCCCAGCGCCACCCCAAGGCTCGCCTGCAGCGAGGCCCGGATGCCCTCGACCAGGACGAGACCCATCACCGCGATATTGAGGGCCAGGGTGATCAGGCGGGCACTGATATCGATGCCGGAGGCCATGCCGGCCCTATCCGGCGATACCGAAGCGGTGGTGGTATTGGTGGTGGGCGTCGAGGTGATGCCGATGCCGAGGCCGGCGATCAGGAGGCCCGGCAGCAGGGTCAGCCAATTGGCACCCTCGACGCCAGCACCGATCTTCATGGCGATGAAACCGAGGCCGATCGTCAGCAGGCCGAGCGGAATGGCGACCCGGGCCTGATAACGCCGACGCAAGGCCTCGCCGAGTGGCGGGCCGACCATGAAGGGCAATGTATAGGCCAAGAGCAGCAAACCGGCCTGGGTGGCGTCATAACCAAGACCGCTGGAGACATAGATCGGCAGATAGATGATGAAGGGCCAATAGCTGAAATTCATGCCGATGCAGCCCATGATCGCGCCTGAGAACTGGCGGATGCGAAATACCGAGAAGTCGAACATCGGATGCGGGCTGATCTTTTCGGCCACCAGAAAGGCAACGAAGGCGACGATGGCCACTGCCGCGGCGCCCCAGCGCATGGCCGGTGCCAGGTCGGCTCCCTGGGTGATCAGATAGGAGAAACCGAACACGGCCAGGGACAGCGTGACGATACCGGCCAAATCGATGCGCTTGGCCTGGGGATCGCGCGATTCCCTGACGCCGACACCGATGAGAAGCAGCGCCACGGCCGCAAGCGGCACATGGATGAGGAACACCCATTGCCAGTTGGAAAGCGAGACGATCAGGCCGCCGATCAGCGGACCGAAACCGAGGCCGATACCCGAGACGATGCCCCAGGCCGTGAAGGCCCGGCCGCGCTCGGTGCCGTCCTGGAACTGGTGCGAGAGCACAGCCACGGTGCACAGCAACATCGCCCCGCCTGCCAGGCCTTGCAAGAAACGGGCAACGATTAGCACCAATGAATCCTGGGCAAGGCCGCAGATCAACGAGGCCATGGCGAAGGCGATGGTGGTGATCACAGTCACGCGCTTGCGGCCGAAACGATCGGCCAGGGTGCCAGTCGCCATCAAGACGGTGGTGCAGGCGATGGTATAGGCATTCATGATCCACTGCAGATCCTTGAAATCCGCCTTGAGCGCGGTTTCAAGGGTCGGCAAGATGACCGGCACGCTGGAAATCTCCAGCCCGAACAAGAGGGAAGCGAGACATACGCCCGCCAATGCGACAGCATTGCGCCCTGTCTGAAAAGTCATGATCGAACAACCTGGTCCGGGGCCGGCGGCGATGGCCGCGCACTCCTCCCCCGGCTCTTGAAAAAGACGGTTGTCCTCACATAGAAGATGGCCGATCATATAAAAAGACGATCATCATCTATTTCAGAAATGACAAAATGGAATTGATACGATGACGACGCTGGATGTCGACGCCGTCAAGGCCTTCGTAATGGTGGCAGACCTGCAGAGTTTCACCAGGGCCGCCGAGGCGCTGGCAAGCACGCAGGCCACCATCAGCGTCAAGCTGAGGCGGCTGGAAGAAAAACTCGGCGCAAGGCTGATCGAGCGCACGCCGCGGCGGGTGCGCCTGTCACCGCGCGGCGCCGCCTTCCTGCCCGCCGCCCGCGACTTCATCGCAGCCCATGAGCGGGCGATCGCCGAATTCGCTTCGGCGCCCTGCCGGCTGTCGCTCGGCTTCGTCGATCATGTCGCCGGCCCCGAACTGCCTGCCCTGTTGGCGCAGCTCAACGCCCACGACCCGACGCTCACCTTGAAGGTGAAGATCGACACAACCACCATGCTGATGGCCGCTCTCGACGAAGGCGGGCTCGACGCCGTCATCGTCCATAACGAGGACGATCGACGGCCGGGCACGCCACTTTCGGCGACCCACTACGGCTGGTACGCCTCACCCGGCTTCGAATGGCGGCGCGAAGATCCCTTGCCGCTCGCCATGTTGAGCATGTGCGAAACCTGCCCCGATCGCCTGCGCTCCACGGAAGCTCTCGAGCAAGCGGGCCTGGCCTGGAGCGAGACCTTCGTCGGCGGCGGTGGCTCGGCCCTTAACCTTGCCGTTTCCGCCGGCGTCGCGGTCGCGGCCCTCGCCCACCGCGTCGCCCCGCCCGGCGTGATCGAAGTCAGCGCCAAGCTCGGCCTGCCTCCCTTGCCGCCATCGCAGATCATCCTGCATTGCAACGCCCTGTCGCCGCGGGCGCGGGATGCCCTGCGCGTCCTCACCACGGCCTTCCGGGAACACCGAACGAGCTGAGGCACGGAGCAAGCATCATTCTTCCTCGTGCAGGCTGGAGAGCGGCAGCCCTTCGAAACGCTTCAGCGTGTCCAGGACGATCGAGGTCTTCACGTGCTGCACGGAATCATGCGGCAGCAATACCTCGTTGACGAAGCGCGACAGGCCGGCGAGGCCGCGTGTCGCCACTTTGAGGTGGTAGTCCATCTCGCCGGTGAGGGCATAGGCCTCCAGCACCTCGGGCAGGTCATTGACCAGCTGGGCAAATTTGCGGGCATTGTCGCGGTTGTGGGTGGCGAGCGTCACTGAAATCACCACCAGGAGGTCGAGCCCGATCTTGTGCGGATCGAGGCTGGCCTGA
Organism: Labrys sp. F242; assembly: GCF_057813875.1. Lineage (NCBI taxonomy): Bacteria > Pseudomonadati > Pseudomonadota > Alphaproteobacteria > Hyphomicrobiales > Xanthobacteraceae > Labrys > Labrys sp. F242. Next base: position 2,783,022 of record NZ_JBVASG010000001.1, read on the forward strand.
TAGCCGCAGATCACCCCTGTCGCCTCCAGGCGAGAGCGCCGGCGCGAGCATTGCGAGGCTGATAGCGCGATCTTCTCGGACAGTTCGATATTGGTCAGGCGACCGTCGCGCTGCAGCTCCAGCAGGATTCGGAGATCATAAGCGTCGAGATCGATCATTGCATCAATCCGTGATTTCATGCGCGTTTCGTGCATAGTTTTTGCCGATCACGCGAAAGATGCAAGCACATTGCATGCGCTCAGTGGCACAATTCCTCACAAAGCGGAGGGCGCATCATCGCCCTCCTAGAGCAAAGCGCATTCATGGCTGAACGCCTCTTTGCTCTAGCTATTTGTTACGACGCGTCTTTGCGATCCTTGCCGGCTCCGTCAAATCGCAAAACGCTATGGCAGGAGGAAAATATGGGCCCTTTCCCGCATGACGCGCCGCCGGCGGCCATTACCACCGACAATCCCGCCGGAACGGATGGGTTCGAATTCGTCGAATTCGCTCATCCCGACCCCGCCAAGCTCCAGGCGCTGTTCACTAGCATGGGCTATGTGCCTGTCGCCACCCATAAGACCAAGGACATCACGGTCTGGCGTCAGGGCGACATCAACTACATCGTCAATGCCGAGCCCGGCAGCCACGCCTTGCGCTTCGTCGAAACCCATGGCCCCTGCGCGCCCTCCATGGCCTGGCGCGTGGTCGATGCCAAGCACGCCTTCGAGCATGCGGTGGCCCGGGGCGCCACGCCCTATGAAGGCAACGACAAGACGCTGGACGTGCCGGCCATCGTCGGCATTGGCGGTTCCCTGCTCTATTTCATCGACGCCTATGGCGAAAAAGGCTCGGCCTACGCCCGGGAATTCGACTGGCTGGGCGAGCACGATCCAAAGCCGGCCGGTGTCGGCTTCTATTATCTCGACCACCTCACCCACAATGTCTATCGCGGCAACATGGACAAATGGTGGGCCTTCTATCGCGAATTGTTCGGCTTCAAGCAGATCCACTTCTTCAACATCGACGGCCGCATCACCGGCCTCGTCAGCCGCGCCATCACCTCGCCCTGCGGCAAGATCCGCATCCCGCTCAACGAGTCCAAGGATGACACCAGCCAGATCGAGGAATTCCTCAAGAAATATCATGGCGAAGGCATCCAACACATCGCCGTCGGCACCGAGGGAATCTACGACTCGGTCGACAAACTGGCCGCCAACAACCTGAAATTCATGCCGGGCCCGCCCAACACCTATTACCAGCGCTCCCATGCCAGGGTGAACGGCCATGACGAGCCGATAGAGCGCATGAAGAAGCACGGCATCCTGATCGACGGCGAAGGCGTGCGCGACGGTGGCATGACCAAGATCCTCTTGCAGATCTTCTCCAAGACTGTGATCGGCCCGATCTTCTTCGAATTCATCCAGCGCAAGGGCGACGAAGGCTTCGGCGAGGGCAATTTCCGTGCCTTGTTCGAGTCGATCGAGGAGGACCAGATCCGACGCGGCGCGCTGGCTGCCGAATAGGCCCTTCCGGCAGCGCCGGGAAACCGACGCCGTTGCGGCGTCGGCACTCTTGTCTCAGCTTTCAGCCCACAGCAGCAGCGAGATCGACATCGGCACCGGATTCGAAGCGATCCCCGACCGAAAGACCGTGCGACTTTGCAAAGGCGGCGGCCGATTGCTTCTGCCCGGCATCGTTGCGGACTGTGGCAATCTCGATCATGCCTCCTTGCGCCGCAATCGCAATGCCCTGCTCACCGATGGCAGTGATCTCCCCGGCCTTACCGGCAACATCGCCAAAACGGCGTACCCGCCACATCACGCTGCCGAACAGGCGGACCTTCCGGCCCTGCACCGTCGTCCAGGCACCGGGAGCAGGATCGCAGCCTCGGATGAGATTGTGAATGGCCTCGGCATGGGCATTCCAATTGACCCTGGCCTCGGCATCCCGGCACCAGCCCTCATAGGAGGCGAGGTTCTCGTCCTGGATGTGTTCCGCATGGCGACCAGCCACGACCACGTCCGCCGCCTCCAGCATGGCCTCGACGCCGAGGGGAAAGAGATGGTCGAAATAGACGCTGCCGAGCGTGTCATTCGGGCCGATCGCCACGGTCTTCTGCAGGATCACCGGTCCCTCGTCGAGTCCGTCCGTCGGGCGGAAGATGGTGAGGCCCGTCTGTCTGTCCCCCTTGATGATCGGCCAGTTGATTGAACTCGGGCCCCGATATAGCGGCAGCAGGGACGGATGGTACTGGATCGTGCCGTGCCTTGGGATGTTGACGAAGGATTGCGGCGCGAATTGCAGCACATAGGCCATGACGGCGAGATCGACATCGAGCGCGCGCAAGGCGCCTTCGGCTGCCGGGCTCTTGAGATTGGGCAGTTGGAACAGCTTGAGCCCCCGCTCCTCGGCGGCGAGGCGGAGCGGATCGGGCCGTGCACCCGGCTTTTCGGGAGCACAGAAGACGGCCGCCACCTCGTCGCCGCGGGCCAGAAAGGCTTCCAGCACGCTCTTGCCGAACGCTTGCTGGCCAATGATTGCGATACGCATGATTTCTCCATGAATACAGGCAAAGAAGCTCCGTCCCCGCTCGCGTGGGGTTGGAAAACGCTCCATGTCTCGGGGACCCGGCATTCAGGCCGGCGCCAGGCAAACTTGCGTGGCTCCGCCGACGCTTCGTCTGCTTAGGTTCTTGTCTTGACGCAGATTCTTGCCGGAAAACCGCAGCACGGTTTTCCGGCTCCTGCTTTGGTCAGGCGCCGGTGTTGATCCACACCACCTTGGGCTCGGTGAAATTGTCGATGGCGGCATCGCCATGCTCGCGGCCAAAGCCTGAATCGCGCGTGCCACCCCAGGGCAGGCGGACGTCGGTGGGACCATAGGTATTGACCCAGACCGTGCCGGCCTTCAGCCGCCGGGTAAAGCGGTGCGCCCGGCCGATATCCCCGGTCCAGACACCGGCAGCCAGGCTGTAGACCGTGCCATTGGCCAGGCGGATGGCATCTTCCTCGTCCTTGAATGGGATGACGGCCGCGACAGGCCCGAAGATTTCCTCCTGGGAGATACGCATCTCATGCTGGACGCCGGCAAAGACGGTCGGCTCGACGAAATAGCCGGTCTTGCCATGTCTGGCACCGCCGGTGACAATGGAAGCCCCTTCCTTGCGGCCGATGTCGATATAATCAAGCACCCGCTTCATCTGCACCTCCGAGACCAGTGGCCCCATCGTGGTCGATGCCTCCAGGGGATCCCCGAGGCGGATAGAGCGGGCGCGCGCCGCCAGCCGCTCGACCATTTCGTCATAGACGCTCTCATGCACGAGAATGCGCGAACCGGCAGAACAGACCTGCCCCGTATTGAAGAAGATTCCGGCTCCCGCCGCCTTGGCAGCGGCGTCGAGGTCGGCGTCCGGGAAGATGACGTTGGCCGACTTGCCGCCCAGTTCGAGCGTCACGCGCTTGAGATTGCCGATCGCCCCCTGCAGGATCTGGCGTCCGACCACAGGTGAGCCGGTGAAGGTGATCTTGTCGACATCCATGTGATCGACGAGCGCCTGGCCGGCAATCTTGCCAAACCCCGGCACGACGTTGAGAACGCCGGCGGGAAAGCCTGCCTCCAGCGCGAGTTCGCCGATCTTCAGGGCCGTGAGGGGCGTCAGTTCGGCGGGCTTGAGCACCACGGTGCAACCGCAGGCCAGCGCGGGCGCGATCTTCCACATGCCGATCATCAGCGGGAAGTTCCAGGGAATGATGGCGCCGACAACCCCCAGCGGCTCACGCATCGTATAGGTCAAAGCGTCAGTGCGGGCCGGTATGACCTGGCCGTTAATCTTGTCGGCCATGCCGGCATAATAGGTGAGCGTGTCGAGAACGGCGGGCAGGTCCTGGCGGCGAATGGCGGAAACTGTCTTGCCGGAATCGAGGCTCTCCAACCGTGCCAATTCATCCGCATCGCGGCGGATGAGATCTGCCAGTTTCAGGAGCAACGCTCCTCTCTCGCTGGCCTTCATCCGCGACCAACTGCCCTCGAAGGCCGCACGAGCCGAACGGACGGAGGCATCGACATCACCGGCATCTGCCTCCGCCACCCGGGCCACGACTTCGCCGGTCGCGGGATTGAGTGTCTCGAAACTGCGACCGGATGCGGCCGCGACCCGGCGGCCGTCGATCAAGAGATCATGTATGTCGCCATAAACCCGTTTAAGCACGCTAGAGCTCCCATATATGTATTATAGTTCATATTTTATCTTGTTGTCGGCGACGAAGGCCGTCGGCCGCAGGACAGAAATGATGCTAGTTACCTAATAAAATCATGGGAATATGAAATCTTCTGCTTATAAACACCGCTGGAGTTATGAACGAACGATCCTATGTTGTGACGGATATAATATGAATTCAATTTCATATGCTGGCGCACTCGCCGCAAAGCTTCGAGTCGGAGGGAGAGCATGATCCGGATCGAGATCGAGCCCGTTTGGCGTTTTCGCCGGCAGGAAGATGCGCAATCGCTCCAGATCATGTTGGACTTCCTCGCCGAGATCCGCGCCACCGGAAAGATCACCGCCGCCGCGGACAAGGCGCGTGTTTCCTATCGCCACGCCTGGAACCTGATCGAGAAATGGTCCGAATTCTTCAGCACGCCCATCGTCGTCCGCAAGCAAGGCAGCGGCACCAGCCTCACACCCTTCGGGGAGAAACTGGTCTGGGCGGGACAGCGGCTGGAAGCGCGGCTGGGACCGCTGCTGCAAAATCTCTCGCAGGAACTGGAAACCGAAATCAACCAGATGCTGCCGCACGGGCCGCTGGTGCTGCGCATCCATGCCAGCCACGGCTTCGCTGTGCCCAAGCTGCGCGAGCTTCTCAGCCGAGAGCCGGATATCGACATCGATTTTCGCTATGTCAGCAATCAGAGCTCACTGGTCTCGCTGGTCCATGACGGCTGCGACCTCGCCGGCATGCATCTGCCGCAGGGTGAGTTGCGCAAGCGCGCGATCGCTGCCAGCAAGGGCTGGCTCAACCCGAATCTGCACCGCGTGATCTCCTTCGTAACGCGCGAGGTCGGCCTTATCGTGCAGCGTGGCAATCCGCGCGGGATAGACGGGCTGGAAAAGCTGCTCGAACCATCGATCCGTTTCGTCAATCGGGATCCGGATTCAGGCACGAGGCTCGTCTTCGAACAGCTTCTGGCCCAGCACGCCATCGATGGCAGCCGGATCAACGGCTATGAACATTCCGAATTCACCCATGCCGCCGTCGCCGCCTATGTCGCCAGCGGTCTCGCCGACGTGGCCTTCGGGGTCGAGGCGGCCGCCCGGCAGTTCGGCCTCGACTTCGTGCGCCTCCTCACCGAAGACTATGTCTTCGTGTGCCACAAACAGATCCTCGACCAGCCCGCCATGCAGCGCGTGCTGGCGGTCATGCGCGGCCAGGAATTTCACACCGCCATCTCGCAATTGCCGGGCTATCGCGTGAAGGAAGCCGGCGCGATCAAGACCATCCGGGATGTCTTCCGCCGGTCGGAGTAGTCCTGCTCTGCCGCTCGCCGAGCCGGCTCCGTGTCATCCTGCACAGTGTCTTCGTCGAGGCGGCCCTAGAAGGGCGTCAGCGAAACCGGGAAGACAGGAGGAGCGCCATGACACGCAACGACATCGCGGAGACCCTTTTCGCCAGCTTCCTGCTGGGGCTGGCCGTCCTGCTGCTGCTCTCTTCCGGCGTCCTCGCGGCCGAGCCCTTCACCAGCGCCTATACCAGCTTCGATACCGCCAAATGCCCCCACCAGCCGGGAAGCGACGAGGAGGACTACGGCACCTGGCGCTGCCCGGGCTATAGAGGCCTGCCGGTGCGGCTTGCCGCCGGCGACCAGCGCATGTTCGTGAGCTTCGGCAAGGCCGGCGCCAACGACATCGCGGCCAACGAAACCTTCGCCGGTTTCAACAGTGCCTATCAGGGTACGGTGGAATGGCGTCTCGCTGCCGGCGAGCAACAACCGTTCGCCACCATCCTGCAATGGCAGGTGATGACGGAAGCCGACCACAAATCCGATGCCAAGGGTCCCTCGCCCGCCTCCGGCCGTGTGCTCGTCGTCACCCGGCTCGGCAAGGATGGCACCTGTCACCTCGGCTATGTCGATGCCCGGGCCAATGCCGGCGCCAATGCCCTGGCGCGCAAGATCGCTGACGAGCACGCCCGCTCGTTCCATTGTGGCAAGGACAAGCCGATCGTGCTCGGCGCCGTCTCACCCGGCCTGATCCTGCCCGGCAAGGCTCACTGACCGCTCAACGCGCGGTCTTTCCAATATCCTTGGATATCTTCCCGGCTGGCGCTTCACCCTGCCGGCCATCCATGCAAAGCTGCGTTCCATCGATCGAGGCCCACGAAGATCGGGCGCTTAACGGGAACGTCAAAGGGAGACGCCGCGTGGGCCGTTCCGTCCGAGCCGATACTGGACTGCCGCGAGAGCGGACGGCATGAGTTACGAATTCGAGTTCGCTGACGTCTTCGCCCATTGGCCGGAGCTTGCCGCCGGCGCCCTGCACACTCTCGTCCTCTCCGGGCTGGCGATGGCGATCGGCATGGTGGTGGCGGTGGTCGGCGCGCTCGCCAAGACCTCCGGCCCAACCTGGCTGCGTTACGTCGTCGACGCCTATATCGAGCTGATCCGCAACACCCCCTTCCTCATCCAGGTCTTCGTGATCTTCTTCGGGCTGCCTTCGCTCGGCCTGCGCTTTTCCTCGAACAGCGCGGCGCTGCTGGCGCTGGTGGTGAATGTCGGCGCCTATGGCATCGAGATCATCCGCGCCGGCATCGAGAGCATCTCCAAGGGCCAGATCGAGGCCGGCAAATCGCTCGGCCTCAAGCCGCTGCAGATCTTCCGCCTCGTCATCCTCAAACCGGCGATTCAGGCGATCTATCCCTCGCTGACCAGCCAGTTCATCCTGCTCATGCTCAACTCCAGCGTCTGTTCGGCCATCGCCGCCAGCGAACTGACGGCAGCGGCGGGTGACATCCAGTCGCGTACCTTCCGTAGTTTCGAGGTCTATTTCGTGGCGACCAGCGTCTATCTGGCCCTGTCGATCGTGTTCTGGTGCCTGTTCGCTGGCATCGAGCGCGCCTTCCTGCGCCAACCGAGCCGGCGGTAGGAGGCAGCATGCGCACTCTCAGCGAAGCCGACATTCTCTACATCCTGCTGGCCGTGCGCTGGACGCTGCTGCTTTCGGTGGTCGCCTTCATCGGTGGCGGCCTCGGCGGCCTCCTCGTCGCCTTGGCGCGCACGGCCCAAATCCGGCCCCTGCGCTGGCTGGCCATGGGCTATATCAAGCTGTTCCAGGGCACCCCGCTGTTGATGCAGCTTTTTCTGGCCTTTTTCGTGCCCGGCATCTTCGGCATCGACGTCAATCCCTGGACGGCGGCGGCGATCGGCCTTTCCCTCAACGCCAGTGCGTTCCTCGGCGAGATCTGGCGCGGCGCCATCGAGGTGGTGCCACCCGGCCAGAGCGAGGCCGCTCGGGCACTCGCCCTCACCTATGTGCCGCGCATGTTCAAGGTGGTCATTCCCCAGGCCATACGCATCGCCATCCCACCGACCATCGGCTTCCTGGTACAGTTGATCAAGGGCACTTCGCTCGCCTCGATCATCGGCTTCGTCGAGATCACCCGCGCCGCCCAGATCATCAACAACGCCGCCTTCAGGCCCTTCACCATCTTCGGCCTGGTGGCGCTCGCCTATTTCCTGGTGTGCTGGCCCCTGTCGCTCTGGAGCCGCGCCATGGAGCGGCGGCTGACGGTGGCAAGACGCTGAAATTTTCAATCAACGGGAGGACACGATCATGGCTTTGACATATCCGATTTCGCGCCGAAGGCTGGGGCTGTGCCTCGCCGCCAGCATGGCTGCCTTGGCCCTGCCCCTCGCCGCCGAGCCGGCAGCCGCCGCGACACCCGATGAAATCAAGGCGCGCGGCAAGCTGATTGTTGGCGTCCTTACCGACTATCCACCCTTCGGCGGCACCGATTCCGAACAGAAACCGGCCGGTTATGATGCCGACGTCGCCGCCCTGATGGCCAAGAAGCTCGGCGTCTCGCTGGAGCTGGTGCCGGTGAGCGGGCCCAACCGCATCCCCTATCTGCTCACCAACAAGGTCGACCTTTTGATCGCCACTTTCGGCATCACGCCCGAGCGTATGAAGCAGGTGTTGTTCTCCAATCCCTACAGCACGCTGACCACCTATATCATGGGGCCGAAAGACCTGAAGGTAACCAAACCCGAAGAGCTCGTCGGCGTCACCGTGGGCGTGGCCCGCGCCTCGACGCAGGACATCACCGTCTCGCAGATCGCCCCCTCCGGCACCCAGATCATGCGTTTCGACGACGACGCCACCACCACTCAGGCTCTGATATCGGGCCAGGTGCAGTCGATCGGCGCCTCCAATACCGTGCTCGCCCAGCTCACCAAGGACTATGCCAGCCTCGGCATCGAGGCCAAGTTCAAGATGAAGGAGCAGGCCAACGGCATGGCCTTCCGCAAGGCCGACGCCGCCCTGCAGGAATGGTGTAACGGTTTCATTGCCGAGATCGTGGCTGACGGACAGCTCAGCCAGATCAACCAGAAATGGTTCGGCTCTGCGCTGGCCCCCTTGCCGCCGATGCCGAAGTTCTGACATGAGCGCCTAACCAGAGTTTCCCGGCCAGGCCGACGGATAGGCCGCGCCGGGAAATTCCGCCAATGTTTGGTGTATTGCAGCCTCCTCTCGATTGTCTCCGTGGCGCGATGAAGAAGAGCCGGCAGCCTTCGAAGAAGCCGTTGAGGAAGTCGGTAGAGTTGGTGTAGGCAACGGGAGCTCCGGCGGTCCCACTCTCGATCGCCGCATAGGGGCTGACTTGGCCGAGAGAGACGATGGCGAAGAAACGAAAGTCTGCCGTGGCAATTTCCCCCAAAGCGACGACCCTGACCTACGCTCCCGATGATATCGTCATTCGCTCCGCCCTGCATCGGCGGGCACTACAAATCGGCCTGCCGCGCTTTGCCTTGCGCAAAGCCGCCAAATGGTCGCGCCACCGCTATGGCCCGCGGGACGATTTCATGCGGGCACTGGTCAAGCAGCGTTTCGGCATCTCCGTCGGCAAATACAGTTACGGATACCGCCCCCTCTGCACCAAGCAATCCATGATTGCCGAGATCGGCGCTTTTTGCTCGATTGCGACCGAGATCAAGGTCTCCGGCGGCAACCACCCTCTCGACCTTGTCTCGACCAGCCCCGCCACCTACCTCAAAGGCTGGGGAATCGTCGACGAGACGATCGATCGCCCTTATCCCAAGAACGAACCGATCGTGATCGGACACGATGTCTGGATCGGCATGGGTGCAACCCTGATGACCGGCATCACCATCGGGCACGGCGCCGTGATCGCCGGCGGCGCGGTGGTGGCCAGGGACGTGCCTCCCTATGCCATCATGGGTGGCGTGCCCGCCAAACTGATCCGCTACCGCTTCGATGACGCTACCATCGAAAAATTGCTGGCCAGTGCTTGGTGGACCTGGCCGGATGCGGCCATCCGAGCCAGGGCATCGCTATTGCGGGACCCAGCCGCGTTCCTCGCCCAGCTTTGAGTACCCGAGGCATCTGGACGATGAAATGCGAGCGCCTCAACCAATGGCGGGGTATCGTCGCCCTGCTAGGCCATTCCATAATTAAGATGCTATTTTAATATCCTAGCGAAATAAAGCGCGCGACTCACAACTCTGAAATTGAACATGGCAACTGTTGTAATCACCCAACCCATGCTGTTCCCCTGGCCAGGCTTTTTCGAGCAACTCGCCTTGGCGGATATTTACGTTTATTTGGATGATGCTCAGTTTTCGAAAGGAAGCTTTACAAATCGCGTGCAAATCAAGGTCGGTGATCAAGTCAAGTGGATGACCATTCCGCTTGCCGGCGGGGGCACTTACAAGGCCATCATGGACCTGGATGCAACGACGGCCGATTGGCGGGCAAGTCACCAGTTGCTCCTCAAGCAATCGCTCGCCAATGGGCCTCATGCGAAGGATGCAATCGACATCCTTGATGAGGCATACCAGCAAGAGAAACTGTGTGACGCGCTCATCCAAAGCATAGAGCTATCTGCAGCCTATATCGGCATCGGAAAATCGCGCAAAATAACCTATAGCAGCGCGCTGAATGTACCCGGCTCCTCGTGGAGGCGCGTGCTGGACATCGTCCTCAGTTTGGGAGGGACACGATATCTTACCGGACATGGGGCCGCGCGATATATGGACCATGAGGCGTTCGAATCGAATGGCGTGAGCGTCGAGTATATGGACTACAGCCTAACACCATGGCCACAGGGCGATGTCGCCTTTACCCCTCATGTCTCCGTCCTCGACCTGATCGGCCATGTCGGCCGCGATGCCCATCAATATCTGCAACCCCGAACCACGCATTGGCGGGAATTTCTGGCAAAGCAGGAGCCATGACGCGTTGACCGGCAGACTCCCCCTATCGACTACTGGCGGTGGTTCATGGGAGTAACGAAAAGGCTGCTAACTCTTCATGGATTTTCGTATTCCCGGGTTCTTGGGAAACGCAGTCAAGCAAACAGGAATACGATATTGAAGCGAGTGAGCTTGAGATCTCCGGAAAACAGCGATTTTGAGTTTCTTGCCTCGCTTCGGAGAGATTCCGTGCTGCAGGCCCTGCTTCTCAATGTGGTGGCATCGACGGATGATGATGCAGTCGCGGGATGGTTAGACCGCCGGAAAAGCGACCCCGATGGCAGTTTCATGGTCATTGCCGACGATACGACGGACGAACCAATAGGCTTTGCCCAGATTACCAACATTCACCATCGCAACCGGTATGGCTTTGTTGGGATCGCTCTTGCGCAGAGCGCCCGAGGCCAAGGTCTGGGGCGCCTTGCAATGGCGAATCTCGTTGCCGTCGCAAAGGAAAAATACCAACTGGAGAAAATACTCCTGGAAGTCAGAGCAGATAATCTCGCTGCGCTCTCGCTTTACCAGTCGATGAATTTTCGAATTGTAGGTACACTACTGAATCATTTTCATACGGATGATAAATCTTATGATGTAATATTGATGGAGAAACAATTATAGAATTATATTGGAATTCAAAGTTTCTTTATTTTCGAGTTTTGCTCTTGAACAAGGCTAAAACCTGTCTGATGGCGACACGGGTAATCTTCCCAACTCGGGCAACCCTTTTACCGACATAGAAAAAAGTAATTCCCTTCAGGGCAAGCTTCCTTGCTCCGCTAAATCCGGCTTCATCGATATTATGGAGGCAAGCTTTCCAATAGGCTCGCCGCAGCCGGATCAGATGCATAGCCGGCACGATCCTCATCGAGCGATTGGCCTCCTTCCAGATGACTCGCTGAGAAAACTGAGCCTCCGGCGCCGTCGCAACGGCTCTGCGTATGAAAACTGGATACATCACCAGATGATCGGACCCCCAGGGGTCCGGGTACGCTCGATTCACATAGTCCAATATTCCACGCAAGGCATCCGTTCGCCACATTCCGTAAAACCAGCTTGCGTGAGAGTCATAAAGAAGATCCGCGATCTGTCGGAGTTGCGTTCCCTGCGGCTCTCGAGGACGCGCAATGGTAACAGGCCGGTCGTTTCGATAGGTCATGACGGTAGGAACCGCCAGTAGGGCATCCGGCGTTCTATCAAAAGCGGCTACCAACCGCTCGACATAATCGGCGGACGACAAATCATCATGCGCTCGCCACAGGAAGAACGGCGTCTCCGCAGCGTCCACCAGGCCACGAAAATTCTTCACAGGCCCGACATTCGCAGGCCGTCGCAAATATGTAATTCGATTATCGATTGCCGCATATCGCTCGATGATGGCTTGAGTGCCGTCTGTTGAAGCGTTATCCGAAATAACGACATGAATATTCTTGTATGTCTGGCTCAATAAACAGTCCAGACATTCCGCAATCATGTCTTCTGCATTGTAGACAGGAATCCCTATAGTTACGCAGGGCTCTGACACGCTCGCGGGCTCCTATCAGCAACAATCAAGGGATGTCCTATTCCTTTGCAGCAACAGCTGCAACTACCAAATCTCGCGCTGGTCCGAGCGTTTTGATCACTCTGGCGTCGCGTAGGCGAGCGCGGTATGTATCGACTGCCAATCAAGTAGAGCCGAGTCCCCGTGATCATTGCTCCCGAACGCATTCCCGTCGCAGGTCCCTCCATCACCGAGAGAGAAGCAGAACTCGCCGCGGAGGCTGCCCGCACGGCATGGTATGCCAATCACTATGCCTATAATGCCCGCTTCGAGCGCATGATGGCCGATTATGTCGGTGTGAAGCATGCCGTCAGCGTGCCTCATGCGACAGCGGCGCTGCATCTCATCCTGGCCGCGCTCGGCATCGGCCCGGGCGACGAGGTGATCGTGCCCGACGTGACCTGGATCGCCTCGGTGGCACCGATCACCTATGTCGGCGCCGAGCCGGTGCTCGTCGACATTCTGCCGGATACCTGGTGCATCGATCCGCGCGCCGCAGAGGCCGCCATCGGCCCCAAGACCAAGGCAATCCTGGGCGTGGATCTCTATGGTTCGATGTGTGACTGGCAGGCCTTGCAGGAGATTGCCGACCGGCACGGCATCCATCTCATCGAGGATTCGGCCGAGGCTCTCGGCTCTCGTTATCGCGGACGCCGGGCGGGCAGCTTCGGACGGGCCGCTGCCTTTAGCTTCCATGGTTCGAAAACGGTCGCCACCGGCGAGGGCGGCATGCTGGTGACCGATGACGACGCTCTTCACCAGCGCGTGCTCTGCCTGCGCGATCATGGCCGGGCACCCGGAGATCACCGCCTTTTCATCAATCAGGAAATCGCCTTCAAATATCGCATGAACGGCGTGACGGCAGCGCTCGGCGTCGCGCAGATGGAACGCATCGACACGCTGATCGCCCATAAGCGCGCCATTTTCGACTGGTATCGGCAACGGCTCGGCGGGCTTAACGGCATCACACTCAATGCCGAACCGGAAGATAGCGAGAACTCCTTCTGGATGGTGACGGTAGTGCTCGATCCGGCACTCGGTCTCGACAAGTTCAGCCTGATGGCCGAATTCGACAAGCGTAACATCGATACGCGTCCTTTCTTCTCGCCCCTGTCGAGCATGCAAGCTTTCGCCGATCGCCCGGCCGCCAAGCGCCTGGTCACCCCGCACGACAAGGGACAGGCGATCGCCAGGCACGGCATCAATCTGCCGTCGGGCTACAACATGACCGAAGACAAGGCGGATATCGTGGCGGGCGCCTTGCGCGAAATTCTTGCGGGCCGGGCCTGATGCGCCGAAAAGACGGATGACGCGGCCGTCACGACGGATGGCTCGTGTGGTGGGCTCGCCTATCACCAGTCACTCGAGCCACATTGCGACGCGTGAAACGTCAGCATCGAATAGTCTCCAAAGCTACCCGCTTTGATACTTATGCTCATCTAAAAAAAGTAAATCGATATAACTTCCGCAACGGATAGCCTGGTTCAATTTCGTGCTGGACAGAGCCGAAATTGATTGTAGCATTCTACCTTGTTAACAAAGACGCTATTGAGTTTGTGGGTGCCATTTCTGCCGGGAGTTGTTTAACGTAATAACCAAGTGCAGATTTCGCTTGCGAAAGCTTGGCGTTTCGAGAAATCGGTGAACGGGGGAAGAAGTATTACTTCTTCCCCCGTTTTCGTTGCCGGTTGTCGCTGCCGGCTTTTTCAGCTCGAACCATCTACAGCACCTACATACCGTAATTCCTTTCTCGAGCGGCCGGTAGGCGCGATTTCGCGGCAGAACGGCCGACGGACGGACTGGTCTGTCTATTTCAGGCTCTTGCTTGACGAGTCGGCCCGCGATAACCACGTGAGCGGCAAGCAGACCTTCAGGTTCATGCCTCCCGCCCGCATCGGGCGCGTCTTCGAGGCTTTCCAACTCGCCGGTCATCACAGGATTTGCCATGCCGCATAGCTTTGCTCGCAACGCTCTGGTGCTCGGCCTGCTAGCCGCCATCGGCCCGTTTGCAATCGATATGTATATTCCCGCCCTCCCTTCGATGGCGGAGCATCTCCAGACCAGCACCGCCGCCGCGCAAATGACCCTGATGGCCTTCTTTCTGGGTTTCGGCGTCACTTCGCGGTGGTTACCAGCGGTGTCGATAGCCTGCCCGTCCTGATCGTGATGCTGTTCATCACCTTTGCCTTCCTCGGCCTGGTCATTCCGACCAGCATGGTACTTTCGCTGGAACGTCACGGCCCCATCGCGGGCATGGCTTCGGCCCTTGGCGGCACGCCGCAGATGGTGACCGGGGCTGTCATGATCGCGATCGCCAGCCTGTTCTTCAACGGCACGGCCTTGCCGATGGTCACCATCATCGCCCTCTGCGCTATCGCGGCGCTGATTCTGGCCAGGCTCACCTTGACCGAGAAGGAGATTGCCGCGCCGGCAGAATAAGGCCAGCCACCGCGGCTCGATGGCTGTTTCGATCGCGGCCGAATCGGCGTCCGCAGCGGCTCTTTCCCATGGCAAATGCCAAGCCTGCTACTAAAGAGGTATCAGGATCGGCTTCCTGCCAGCGCCCGAACCTGCTAAATCTATTCCAATCTACGCATCTTTATGCAAAAAAGCCTCGCCTTCACACGCCGCGAGGCCTGCGCGCTATTCGCGCCTCCCAGCCAATCCGTCAAATTCGACACGTCATATTTGACGGAGTGTGCTCCTAGCGCCGCCCGTCTAGATTGCTCTTGCGAACGGCGCAGCGATCTCCAAACAGATCCCCTCCATGCTGTGCTGTTCGCACCTTCGCTCGGTTCTCTCGATACCCTCCCAAGCCCGCGCAGCGGGCTTCTTTTTGTGATCGGCAAGACGGACAGAAGTTTGGAATTTCGAAAGATATCAATTCGATAGGCTCCTTGGGCAGCCCAGCGCGGTTTGGAAGATCATTGGCATTTTGAGGCCTGACGATGACGCTCTCTCCTTCATCGTATCAGCTGATTCACCGGCAAGATCGGGAGCCGGATCGCGCATGTGAAACCCAGGCATTCGCCGAACCAAACCATCCATCGAAACTCAACGCCGATGCCTCCCCTTTCCAGGCCCGGGACCCGCCAGACTGGTATTCCCGCGATTGTTTTCCCTGGCTTGACGCCACACCGGCCGGCACGTTGCTGGCCGGTTTCCTCCTCCGACTAAGAAAGTAGCCTGACGTGGAAGCTCGCCTCGATCCTCTTATACTCGACAGAATGTTCCATGCGCTCGCCGATACCAGCCGTCGCTCCATGGTCGATCGTCTTGCCCGCGGACCAGCCTCTGTCAGTGAACTCGCACTCCCCCTCTCGATGGGCATGCCTGCGGTGCTCAAGCATCTCGGTGTGCTCGAAGCTGGGGGTATCGTCGTCTCCGAGAAGGCCGGCCGCGTGCGCACCTATCGCATGACGCCGCATGCGCTTGCGCTGGCGGAAAGCTGGGTCGCCGAACGCATGGCCTTGCTCGACCACGCAGGCGACGACGCGCCGCTGCCGGTAAAGCTGCCGGAGCGTGCTCAGGTGACGCAGCTTCGCTCCGTCGAAGCCCGGTGATCTTGGGCCTCCGCGAGGAGGCTTAAAGTGATAGAGTGGGCGCCCGTCAGGCGCCCACTCGACGATGCTGCAGTGCAGCCATGAAATGCCTGAGATCGCATCCGACCTGGTCGGCGATGCTGCATTTGGGCTCGAAGCCCCACCACGCCAGCGAGCCTTGCCACTGTGAGGCCATCAACTGGCCAAGCCCCGCCTGCCCGTCGCTCTGCTTCGCCAGACAAGCATCGAGGACGCCGACGAGAACCGCGCGCCAGCGCGCGCCGCGGGCCCGCAATAGAGGATCGCGCAGATCTTCCCGCAGGATCAGCAATCCCTCGGCATAGGATTCGATACCGCCATAATCCCCGGAAAGGGCGACCAGCAGGTCGATCGCGCCCTCCGGCGTGCGCGATGCCCGTGCTGCCAATTGTGCGGTTTTTTCATCCAGACGATCCCAGGCATACAGCAATGCGGCCTGTTTCAGGTGAACCTTGCTGCCGAAGCGTTGCACGAGAGTGGCCGCGGCCAGTCCGCAGGCCTGCGCCAAACCCGCAAATGTCAGAGCCTCCGGCCCCTTGCTGTGAAGCAGCTTGAGGGCCGCCTCCAGCACGGCCTCATCGGACAAAGTCTTGTGTCTAGGCATCTTGACAACCATTTATAACCGAACGATCATTTATATATATTGTTTCGGGCAACGAGAAAAGGTGCTCGCTATCGAAACTGGGAGTTGTTCTCATGCTGGACAGAAAGATCGCACTGGTCACGGGCGGCACGCGAGGAGCCGGCCGAGGCGTTGCCGTCGAACTCGGTGCGGCAGGTGCAACCGTCTATGTCACCGGACGCAGCACGCGCGGCCATCGCTCGGAATATGACCGGCCGGAAACCATCGAGGAGACGGCCGAACTGATCAATGCTGCGGGCGGCAAGGGCATTGCCGTCCGCGTCGACCATCTCGTACCCGACGAGGTGCGCGGCCTGGTGGAACGGATCCGGACCGAACATGGCCGCCTCGACATCCTGGTCAACGACATCTGGGGCGGCGAGAAATTGTTCGAATGGAACAAGGCCGTCTGGGAGCACGATCTCGACAAGGGATTGCGCCTGCTGCGCCTGGGCATCGATACCCATCTGATCACCGCACACCACGCCCTGCCCCTGCTGATCGAGCGCCCCGGCGGTCTTCTCGTGGAGATGACGGACGGGACGGCGGCATACAATGCCGAACACTATCGTCTCTCGCCCTTTTACGATCTGGTGAAGACATCGGTGATCCGCCTCGCCTGGGCGCATGCCAAGGACCTTGCCAAGCATGGCGCGACCTCGGTGGCACTCACCCCGGGCTGGCTGCGTTCGGAAATGATGCTCGAGGCGTTCGGCGTCTCAGAAGAAAACTGGCGGGATGCCATGGCGACGGTGCCGCATTTCGTCATTTCGGAAACGCCGCGCTTTGTCGGGCGTGCAGTGGCGGCTCTTGCAGGCGATGCTGAAAAGAATCGCTGGAACGGGCAGTCTCTTTCGAGCGGACAACTGGCGCGAATCTACGGTTTCACCGATCTTGACGGCTCCCAGCCCGACGCTTGGCGCTACATTCCGGAGGTCGAAGAAGCCGGGAAGCCGGCTGACGCGACCGGTTATCGATAGGTTCCTTCATGGCCATGCCTGCCTCCGCCGAAACCTCAGGATCCACCCGAGGCATCCTGGCCATGATCATTGCGATGGTGAGCGTGCCGTCCGTCGACGGCATCGCCAAATATCTGAGTGCCGACTACTCGCCTTTCTTCATCGGCTGGGCGCGCTATGCAGTGGCCGGTCTGGCGGTACTGCCTCTCTCGGCCCTCCTGCATGGCAAGAGGATGTTCCCGGCCGAGCATCTTGCTTCCCATGTCGCGCGCACCGTCTTCCTGGTCGCGGCGATGACCCTGTATTTCCTGGCCATTGCCCGCATCCCGCTGGCGACGGCGCTTTGCGCCTATTTCGTAGGCCCGGTCTTGGCCGTCGCGCTTTCGGTCGTCGTGCTCAAGGAACGCATGACGCTGGCCAAGGGCGTCAGCCTCGCTTTGGGCTTCGCCGGCTCGCTCATCATTCTCCAGCCCGGCAGCGCCATCGAGCCCGGCATTCTGCTGGCCCTGGCCTCCGGCATCTGCTTTGCCTTCTACCTGATCGCCACCAGGCGAGCGGCCCAGCAGAGTGATCCCGTCAAGACCCTGGCTTTTCAGTGCTTCGTCGGTGCCGCGCTGCTTACGCCGCAGGCTGTGCTTTCCTGGTCCGCCCCCGCAGTCGATCATCTCCTGCTCTTCGCCGGCCTCGGCCTGATCTCGGCGGTCTGCCACCTGCTCTCCATCATCGCCTTTCGCTTCGCCGATGCCTCGACCCTGGCACCTCTCGTCTATGCCGAACTCGTTGGCGCCGCCATCGTCGGCTATTTCGCCTTCGGCGACGTACCGGACATGGTGACCCTGCTCGGAGCCGCCTTCATCATCGCCGCGGGACTCATCTTGTTGTTGCGCCGGACCGCAATCTGAACCCAGGCCCCGAAGGTCTTATCCCCCGCGAATATCCAGGGTTGTCGCGGGCGGAACGAGCACGTTTACTCGTGCCATAACGAATCTCGGCAACAGCCGGGACGCCCATAAGGGGAAGTCCGCATGAAGCCAGCACTGAGACTATTCGCCCTCGTCCTCCCCCTCACGGCCGGCCTTTTAAGTGGGTCCGCCCACCCTGCCTGGGCCGAGACGGTGCTTCACAAAGGCAATGGTGCCGAGGCGCAGACGCTCGATCCAACCCACAGCTCGATCATTGCCGAACAGTTCATCCTCAAGGACCTGTTCGAGGGGCTCACCGTTTTCGACGCTGCCGGCAAGATCACATCGGGGACAGCCGAGAGCTGGTCGATGTCGTCCGACGGTCTCGTCTATACCTTCAAGCTGCGCCCCAACGCCAAATGGTCCAATGGCGATCCGGTCACCGCCGGTGACTTCGTCTTCAGCTTCCGCCGGCTCGAGGATCCCAAGGAAGCCGCCAGCTTCGCCAATCTGTTTTATCCGATCAAGAATGCCGAAGCCGTGAACAGCGGCAAGGCCGGCGTCGATACGCTCGGCGTCAAGGCCCTCGATGATAGAACGTTGGAGATCACGCTGGAACGGCCAACGCCCTATCTCCTGCAACTTCTTGCCAATCAAAGCGCCCTGCCGGTGCATCAGGCCTCGGTCGAGAAGCTCAAGGCCGACTTCGTCAAGCCCGGCAATTTGATCTCCAACGGTGCCTACACCCTGACCGAGAACCTTGCCAATGATCATGTCACGCTGGTGAAGAACCAGCGTTACTGGGATGCCGCCAATGTCCGCATCGATAAGGTGATCTCCTATCCGATCGATGACCAGGCCGCAGCCCAGCGACGCTTTCTTGCGGGCGAGCTCGACATGACCTTCGAGTTCGCGGCCGATCAGTTGAAATTTCTCAAGGAGAAGGTGGGCGATCAGGTGCATGTCTCGCCGAACCTGACCAATGAGTATTATGCCTTCGACACCCGCACCCCGCCCTTCAACGATGCCAGGGTTCGGCGCGCTCTGTCGATGGCGGTCGATCGCGATTTCCTGGCCGAGAAGATCTTCTCGGGAACACGCGTCGGCAGCTACAGCTTTGTCCCTTCGGGCCTGCCAGGCTATACATCCGCCAAGCCTGATTTCGCGCAGATGCCCCAGCTCGACCGCGAGGACGCTGCAAAGGACCTACTCAAGCAGGCCGGCTTCGGCGAGGGCGGCAAGCCACTGAAGCTCACCATCCGTTTCGGCACCAACGACAACAATCGCCGGATCGCCACCGCCGTGGCCGATATGTGGAAAGCGCTCGGCGTGGAGGTCTCGCTGCTCAATTCTGACAGCAAGTCCCACTACGCCTTCCTGCGCGACGGCGGCACCTACGAGGTGGCGCGCGCGGCCTGGGTGGCCGACTATGCCGACGCCGAAAACTTCCTGGCGCTACCAATGACGGCCAACAAGGCGTTCAACTATTCCCATTTTGCCAGTCCGGACTATGACGCGCTGGTCGCCAAATCCTATACGGAAGCCGATCCGGCCAAGCGCCTGAAGATTCTGGAGAGTGCCGAGGCGCTGCTGGCGCGCGACCAGCCCGTCGCGCCGCTACTCTCCAATGCCGATCTCTGGCTGGTCTCGAACAAGGTGAAGGGATGGCAGGACAACGCCGCCAACGAGCATCTGACGCGGTTCCTCAGCAAGGAAGAGTGACGAAATCTCTCAGCCTTGCCCTTTCCCCGTTGAGGACAGGGTAAGGCTGAGCACGTGCCCAAACAGAAACCCTGTTACGCCACCAGGCCGAATTCCGCGGCGCTGTCACCAAGCCAGTGCCAAAAGCTGCCGGCCATGCTCCGAAACAGGGCGATCTCATAGGTCGGCGTTTCGTCGAGCTGCCACAGCGTCACGCCGATATGCGAGCATGCGGTGACCGCGACGTCGCCCGGGGCGAACGCGCGCGGATGCAGGTCGATGTCCAGCCCCTTGGCGAACATATCGCGGGCTCGCGGACCTGACACCCGCAACGCGGCATAACCGGAGGTCTGGTCGGTTACTGACGCCAGCGTGCCAACCGCTTCGACCAGATCCGAGACAAGCAAATTGGCCTCGCCAGCTTCGCGCGTAACCAGCCAGGCCGACGGCCCGATGCCCAGGGCGGCGAGCGCGCCGGCGACGGCGCGCTTGGGCCCATTCGGCAGCCCGAGGCCATAGGCGGCCTGCATGCGGGCCGCCAGCGCTCCCTCCTGCCCCTTGCGGGCGGCCAGGGTGACGATTTCCAGGCCTGAGCGATCCTGCACGGTGACGCCCGCCCCCGTTCCCACCGGTTTCAGCAAGCCGGCAAAGGCGCTACGGGACTCCAAACGCCCGGCACTGATGGCGTCAAACATGGAGACGGCTCCCTTCAGGATCAAAGAAGATGGGCGAGAGGACTTCGACCTCGATGTCGCCGTTGCGCACCGGGTCATAGGCCCGGATCACCTCGCCGTGGCGGGATGGGCCATTGGCAAGAAGACCAAGGCCGATCCAGCTTTCGAGCATCGGCGAATAGACCACGGAAGTCGCAAAGCCCTCATCGTTGGCCGCGACAGCCGCGGCCCCCTTCTTGAGGAAATGCGAGCCGGCACGCAGCCGATCCGCCGGATTGACCGGCTTGACGCCGACGAGGCCGGGACGATCGGGCGCCACCAAGGCCGGACGCTGGGCCAGGACACGGCCGATATAGTCCTTCTTGGTCGACATCATCTTGCCGAGGCCAAGATCGCGGGCCGTGGTCTGGCCGTTGAGCTCGTTGCCGGCGACATGCCCCTTCTCCACGCGCATGACGCCGAGAGCCTCGGTGCCGTAGGCGCAGCCGCCGATTTCCTCGGCCAGGGTCATCAGCGCCTGGAGCAGCGCAAGGCCGTAATGGGCTGGTACCGCGATCTCAAAGGCGAGTTCACCCGAGAAGGAGAGCCGGTAGAGCCGCGAGCCGACATTGCCGAGCTGCAGCGTTGCACATCCCATATAGGGGAAGGCTTCGTTCGACAGATCGGCGCTGGCGCCGTAGAGCTTCTGCAGCAGTTCCCGCGCCTTCGGCCCGGCCACCGCATATTGCGACCACTGCTCGGTGATCGAGGATAGCGAGACGTCGAGTTCGGGCCAGAGCGTCTGGCGGCAAAATTCGAGATGCTGCATCACCTTCACGGCATTCGCCGTGGTGGTCGAGATCACATAATGATCGGGCGCAAAGCGGGCCGCCGTGCCGTCATCCATGACGAAGCCGTCTTCGCGCAGCATCAGGCCGTAGCGGCATTTACCGACAGCAACAGTCGAGAAGGTATTGATATAGACGCGGTCGAGGAAAGCGCCGGCATCGGCCCCCTTGATGTCGATCTTGCCGAGGGTCGAGACATCGCACACGCCGACAATCGAGCGAGTGGTCTTGACCTCGCGGCAGACGCTCTCCAGCCAGTCTTTCTCGCCCGGACGTGAGAACCATTGTGGGCGCAGCCACTGGCCGGCCTCCACCATGGTGGCGCCGTTGGCCATCGCCCATTCATGACCCGCCGTAAGGCGCGTTGCCTTGAAATGCTTGTCGCGATGTGGCCCGGCCAAAGCGCCGATCGCCACCGGGAAATGCGGCGGACGCGAAACCGTGGTGCCGACCTCCGTCATCGAACGGCCGAGCAGGCCCGCCATCATGGCATGGCCCGAGATGTTCGAGGTCTTGCCCTGGTCGGTCGCCATGCCGAGCGTGGTGTAGCGCTTGAGATGTTCGACCGAGCGGAAGCCTTCGCGATGGGCGATCTCGATGTCCTTGGCCGTGACGTCGTTCTGCTGGTCGACGAAAGCCTTGCTCTTCGTCTCGGCGACATGCCAGAGCGGCTTGAGGCCCGTCGGCTCGTCGTCACAGGCCGGGATCGGAGCCTGCCCGGCGGAAAAGCCGAGATCGCCAGCCGCGGCCCGGCCCGCTTGCGCGCCCGCCCGCAGGCAAGCACCCAGGGAAAAGTCGCCATTGGCGGCCCCGGCCACCGTCATGCCATCAGGCAGATCGCCCGGCACGAAAGCCGCAAGCTCATCCGACCAGCGCGGCCGGGCGCCCTTATGGGTGGTGAGTGCGACCTGCGGGTTCCAGCCACCGGACACCGCCAGGAAATCGGCGGGAATAGTCTCGCGCTTGCGCTCGGCGATCACCTCGACCGACTTGACGCCCTGGGCGCCGCCCTTGGCGTCGGTCACGCTCGCACCGAGCAAAGTGCGCGTTCCCGCCTTGCCGGCCCAGCCGGACACCGCCGCATCGACCTCACGGCGCGGATCAACGACCGCTGCCACGGTTACACCGGCAGCCACGAGATCGGCCGCCGTGCGCCAGCCATCGTCGCTGGTGGTGAACACCACCGCCTGGCGGCCCGGCGCTACGCCATAACGGTTGAGGTAGCTGCGCGCTGCCGAGGCGAGCATCACGCCCGGACGGTCATTGCCGCCGAAGACGATGGGACGCTCGATGGCGCCCATGGCGTTGATGCAGCGCTTGGCCATGATGTGCCACAGGCGCTGACGCGGCTGATGGGCGGGCGGTACGGGCAGGTGATCGGCAACCCGCTCCAGGGCACCATAGGTACCCGTGTCATAGACACCGAACACCTGGGTGCGTCTGAAGATGCGCACCTCGGGCATGGAAGCGAGTTCCGCCTCGATATCGGCGGCAAAGGCAGCGGCCGGCTTGCCGCCGACCTCATGCCGCTCGGCCAACAACCGCCCGCCAAGCCGGAAATCATCGTCGCACAGGATCACGCGCGCGCCCGCTCGGCCCGCCTCGAGCGCCGCCATCAGGCCAGCCGGCCCGGCACCGATCACCAGCACGTCGCAGAAGGCGGCGGCCTTCTCGTAGGTGTCGGGATCCGGCAATTGACTGGCGCTGCCGAGGCCCGCGGCACGGCGGATCATCGGCTCATAGAGCTTCTCCCACAGGGCCGCCGGCCACATGAAAGTCTTGTAGTAGAAGCCCCCGACAAAGATCGGGCCAGCGAGCTGGTTTACCGACAAGAGGTCGAATTTCAGCGAGGGCCAACGGTTCTGGCTCGCCGCCTCCAGGCCTTCGTACAATTCGATCGTAGTGGCCTTGGTATTGGGCTCGCGTCGGGCGCCGCTGCGCAGTTCCACCAGCGCATTCGGTTCCTCCGGGCCCGCGGTGAAGATGCCGCGTGGACGGTGATATTTGAACGAGCGCCCGACCAGGCGGATGCCGTTGGCAAGCAGGGCCGAGGCCAGCGTGTCGCCACCAAGCCCTTCATAGCTGTTGCCGTCGAAGCGGAACCGCACCGTGCTGTTACGATCGACCAGGCCGGCGGAGGGCAGACGGAAGGAAACGGCCTCGCTCATGATGCGGCTCCCAAAGCTTGAGGCATCACCAGTTCAGCCTTTTCGATTGCGTGGGTCTTGGTGTTGCGCCGGACCTTGAGCCAGGAACGGCAGCCCGAGCCGTGATACCAGAACTCCTCATGCGCTCCCTCGGGGTTGTCGCGCAGGTAGGCATATTCATAAAAGTGCTTGCCGGCGTCCGGCGCCGAGGCATCCGGACGGCTCGGCCCGGCATCGCCGAGATAGGTGAATTCGTGCACGCCGCGCGCACCGCAATAAGGACAGGCAATCCGCATTGAACCGTGCCTTGAAGTGTTTTGCGATCCGACGGCTTCGCCAAGAATCGCAAAAACGCGTTGAAACAAAGAGCTAGAGCAAAATCGCGTTCTACCAACCGCGTTGTGCTCTAGTGAAGATTGGGTTGGGCGCCCTGGCCCTTTTCGTCGATCACCGCTCCTGTCTCGAAGCGATTGAGCCGATAGGCCGCCGCCACGTCGTGCGGCTGATCCTTGGCAATGAGATGGGCAAAGCACCAACCGGAAGCCGGCGTCGCCTTGAAGCCGCCATAGCACCAGCCGCAATTGAGATAGAGGCCGTCGATGCCGCTCTTGTCGATGATGGGCGAGCCATCCATCGACATGTCCATGATGCCGCCCCAGCTGCGCAGCAGCCTGAGACGGCCGATCATCGGCATCACCGCCATGCCGCCTTCGCAGACATCCTCCACCACCGGCATATTGCCGCGCTGGGCATAGGAATTGTAGCCATCGATGTCGCCGCCGAAGACCAGGCCGCCCTTGTCGGACTGGCTGACATAGAAATGGCCGGCGCCGAAAGTGATCACGCCCGGGATCAGCGGCTTGAGCCCCTCGGTGACGAAGGCCTGCAGCACATGGCTCTCGATCGGCAGGCGCAATCCCGCCATGGTACCGACCTTGGAGGTATTGCCCGCTACCGCCATGCCGATCTTCTTGGCCCGGATGGTGCCGCGGGTGGTCTCGACACCCACGATGGCACCGCCTTCGCGGACAAAGCCCTTCACTTCGCAATTCTGGATGATATCGACACCGCGATCGCTGGCGGCACGCGCATAGCCCCAGGCCACCGCATCGTGACGCGCCGTGCCGCCGCGCCGCTGCAGCAGGCCGCCCTGGATCGGGAAACGGGCATTGTCGAAGTTGAGGAAAGGCGCCATCGCCTTCACGCCATCGCGATCGAGCAGTTCGGCATCGACGCCGTTCAGGCGCATGGCATTGCCGCGGCGGGCGAAGGCGTCGCGCTGGGCGTCGGAATGATAGAGGTTCAGCACGCCGCGCTGGCTCATCATCGCATTGTAGTTGAGATCCTGCTCCAGGCCCTCCCACAGCTTCATGGCGTGCTCGTAGAAGGGAATATTGCCCTGCAACATGTAGTTCGAGCGCACGATCGTGGTGTTGCGGCCGACATTGCCGCCGCCGATCCAGCCCTTCTCGATCACGGCGACATTGGTGATGCCGTGATTCTTGGCGAGATAATAGGCCGTGGCCAGACCGTGGCCACCGCCGCCGATGATGATCACGTCGTAGTTGAGGCGCGGCTCGGCGTCACGCCAGGTCGGCGTCCAGCCACGGTGGCCGTTCAGGGCATTCTTGAGAAGGGAGAACAGAGAGTAATGCATCGATCTTCTTGCCGGGGAAGAGTTCGGAAAACTTCGGTCGTCCGGTCGCTTGGCCGCCTGGCGAGAGGTGGATTCGAGAGCATGCTGCCCTAGCGCCCACATCCAAGACCAGGCCACGCCGGCACGATCAGCGCTTATCGTCGAGAATCATGGGTACCTCTGCCCTCATCGAATATGGGCTGCCTCGTTCATAGGCATAGCAGCCTGTTACCCACAGTGAAAGATTATTCCTGCGCGTGCAAGATCTTTTGCTACTTTAATGCCAGGAAAAAAGTTTCACCACGAATAGCGACCGCTCGCAAATGGCTCAAAACAGGGCATCCAGCGGCTGCGGCCGAGCCAGGATGAAGCCCTGGGCCTGATCGACGCCCAGGCCACGCAACAGAGCCAAAGTCTCCTCATTCTCCACCTGCTCGGCCACCGTAATGGCACCCAGGCGATGACCGACCGTATTGATCGATTCGACGATGGCGCGATCGACTTCGCTCTGTGTCATCTGCCGGATGAAATCGCCATCGATCTTCAGGCCGTCGACGGAGAATTGCCTGAGATAGGTGAAGGAGGACAGTCCCTTGCCGAAATCGTCGAGGATCACACCGCAGCCGGCAGCACGCGCCCTGGAAAGAAACTGCTGGGCGGCCGCCAGATTGTTGATCACGGCAGTCTCGGTAATCTCGAAATGGATCCGCCGGGGCGGCAGGCCCGAGTGCGCAAACTCCTCCTGCAGCAGCGGCCAGAGGAAGGGATCGTTCAAGGAGTTGGCCGAGAGATTGATGGCAAGGGTGATGTCGTCGGCGCCCAGCAGATGGGCACCATAGCGACGGAACGTGGTGTGGATGACCCAGCGGTCGATGCTGCCCATCAGGTCATAATGTTCGGAGGCCGGGATGAAGGCAGCCGGCGCGACGATGTTGCCGGCATCGTCGAGCATGCGGAGCAGGATCTCGAAATGCCGCTGTCCGCCGCCCTGTCCGGAAAGATCGAAGATCTCTTGGGCATAAAGGCGGAAGCGATTGGCTTCAATCGCATGGCGAATGCCCGCAGCCACCCGCATCTCGCTGTGATTGCGATGGGCCGCACTCTCACCGTCACCATAGACCGCAAACTGGTTTCGGCCGGAGGTCTTCGCCGTGTAGCAGGCGATGTCGGCCTGGCTCATCAACTCATCCTGCCGCGGTGACTGCACATCGATCTTGGTCAGCCCCATGCTGGCCCCGATCTGATAGGTCCGGCCATCCCAAGCGAAGCGCAATTCGGCCAGGCCACGCAGAAAGCGCTGCGCAACCGCCTCCCCGTCGCCGATCGAGCAATCGCGCAGCAGCAGTGCGAACTCGTCACCGCCCAGGCGCGCCGGCACGTCCTCCGGCCGGCAGATGCGGCGCATGAGATTGGCGACCTCGCGCAGCAGCGCATCGCCGGCAGCATGCCCGGCACTGTCGTTGACGATCTTGAAACGATCGAGGTCGATGAAGCACAGCACGTGCCAATGTTCGCCCTGGCGCGCTCGCTCCAGCGAAAGTCGGATCTCGCGCTCGAAGGCGGACCGGTTGGGAAGCCCGGTCAGACTGTCGTGATTGGCCGAATGTTCGAGTGCCTGCTGGAGGACGCGGGCCTTTGTCACGTCCTGGAACACCAGCACTGCACCGATGATCTCTCCCGTGGCCGTCCGCACGGGAGCGGCCGAGTCGCGCACGCTGCGTCGCTCACCATCACGCCGCAGCAGGACGGCTCCGTCGCTGAGATAATAGGGGCGCATCCGCGCCAGGCAGGTCTCCACCGGATCAGCAAGGATCTCGCCAGTGGTTTCATCGACGATGCGAAACACCTCGGCCAGGCGCTTGCCGACCGCATCCCGGCCCATCCATCCCGTCATTTCTTCCGCGACCGGGTTCATGAAGGTGACCCTTGCGTGAGCGTCGGTCGAGATCACGGCGTCCCCGATCGAATGCAGGGTGATCCGCAATCGCTCCTTTTCCTCGAACAGTGCCTCCACCAGTTCCTTGTGCTCGGTGACATCCCAATCCATCCCGACCGTGCGGACAGGCGCGCCGGCCTCGTCGCGGATCACCCGGGCGAGCGAATGGATGTGGCGGATCTTGCCGGAACGCTGGACCCGCAAGCGGAATTCCATGTCGAACAGCGAGTCTTCGCGCATCGCCCTGTCATATTCGCGCGTGATCGCGACGACGTCGTCCGGATGAATGCGATCGAGCCAGGCCTCCCGGCTGCCGTCATAACTGCCCGGCACCATTTCATAGAGCTGGTGGAGGCGATCGTCCCAGCTATAGCGCTGGGAGGCAAAATCATACTCGAAGACACCGACGCCAGCCGCCTCGATCGCCAGTTGCAGCCGCTGATTGAGGGCCAGGATAGCGCTCTCGGCCTCCTTGCGTGCGGTGATGTCGGTATGGGTTCCGATAATGCGCAAGGCACGCCCGTCCGCTGCCCGTTCGACCACCTTGCCCCGGTCATAGATCCAGCGCCAGTTGCCATCCTTGGCGAGCAGACGGTTCTCGAAAACGAAATCCGGCGTCTCGCCACGCAGATGCGCCTCGATAGTCGCCTGGCAATACGGCAGGTCTTCGGGATGAACGCGATCCGACCACTCGCTCGCGCTGGTGCCGATCTCGCCCTCCCCGTAGCCCAGCATTGCTTTCCACTGATGCGAATAGAACACCTCCCCGGTCTCGAGATTTTGGTCCCAGACCCCGTCGCCCGATCCATAGAGAGCAAACTGCCAGCGCATCTCACTTTGCCGCAAAGCCGCCTCGGCGACCTTGGCATCGGTGATGTCGCGGGAGATGCCGATCAGCCCGGTAATCTCGCCACGCTCGTTGCGCCGGGGCGCCTTGGTGGAGGAATAGGTGCGCCGCAAGCCCTCGAGCATCGCCGTTTCCTCCATGGTGGAGGGTTCCCCGCTCTCCATCACGTGGCGGTCGTTCTCGATCAGGGCGCCCGCCACCTCGGCCGAAAAAATCTCGGTGTCGGATCGACCCAGGATTTCATCGCTCGTCTTCCCCATCAGCCTCTCGACCGAGGGATTGACCAGCGCGTAACGACCGTCGCGATCCTTGGCGTAGATCAGGTCGGGCGTCCCGTTCATCACGGCCTGCAGCAGAACCAGCGTGTCGTGCAGCCTCTGATTGCGTTCCACATCGTCGGTGACGTCCCAGCAGACACCGATCCCATGCGTCAGGGCGCCGTCCTCTCCTCGGATCAGCCGAACCGTGGAGCGGATATGACGCCCCCTGCCCGTCTTCGGATGCCGGACGCGATAGTCGAGCTGATAGTGCGAGCCCGACCGCAGACCGCTCCGACGGATACGGTCGACCCGGGCAGCATCTTCGGGCGAAAGCAAGCTGCGGAACGCTTCCATCGTGTTGTCGAACGTCTCCGGCGTGACGCCGTGAAGCGCGTAGGTTCGCGCATCCCAATGCCGGAGCCCCGAGGGATAATCGACGTGGAAGATGCCAATACCACCGGCCTGCACGGCAACTTCCAATCGCTCCGAGACGGCGGAAAGGCGTGCCTCCATCTCCTTTTGCCGCGTGATGTCGGTGATGGTTCCGATCATGCGCCTGGCGGTGCCGTCGGGTGCATACTCGACCGTCCGGCCTCGGCTTATCACCCAGATCCAATGGCCGTCACTGTGCTTCAATCGGTAGGTGACGTCGAAATCACGATCGCCATTGAGCCGAACACGCTCCGCGGCCTCCTCCGTGCGGGCGAGATCGTCCGGGTGCATCCTGCTCTGCCAATTGCCGATCGAAAGCACGTACTCGTCGTCCGGAAGGTTGAGCATCGTGCACCAATGCGGCGACACCCACACCATCGCAGTGGGCACGTCGAAGTCCCACACGACCTGCCTAGACCCCTCCAGAGCCTGGCGCCAACGCCACTCCGCCTCGGCCAGGCTCGTCTCGTTCGGCATTTGGGCCGACACGGCCACGATTTGCGCAATGGCGGCATAGGGCGAGGCCTCGTCCGGCTTGGCCAGTTGGGAGAGGCTGGTCATGCCGGTGAAGACCGTGCCGTCATGGCGACGATAGCGGCGCTTGACACCGTCCTCGTCCCAACCATCCCAGGAAAGACCGGCCCGGTCCTCCGGATGAGCAAGGTCGACAAGAGTCATGCCGACATAGTCTGCCGCCTGGTAACCGGTGAGTCGACAAAAGGCCGGATTGGCATAGCAAAACCGGCCGTCATGCCCGATCAGTGCCATGGCGACACCGGCTTGCTCGATGACGCGGCGAAGCAGAGCCACATCGCCCGGAAGAACGACCGCATCGAAGCGATCGGAGCCCAGCCCGGCATCTATCTTCATCTGGCGGATCTCAACTGCGCGAGCGAAATCAACAGCATTGGAATTGCCATGATGGTACCGAGAAGCTACGTCATTGCCAAATGTCGTCGCAGGAATTTTTGCCTTTTTCAGCAGTGATTTGCGCCCGCACCGGAATAGGCGCCCGAGAACATTCGGTAAGCCGAGGAAACACTTCACAGACGCCGGCATCGGGCTACCTGTCGCTCTTCCTCCGGGCACCGGGCGGCCACGGCGAGCTATTTTTGAGAGATCCCATGCATTCGTCTCAATTCCGGCAACATGCCGTTTTCGCCGAGGCGCTTGCGCGCTGGCGGCTCACACCGGATGGCGAGGCGATCGTCACCCATGCCGCGCGCCTGCTGCCAGTGCGCTGGCAAGGACGTCCCGCCATGCTGAAAGTGGCCACGGCGGAAGAAGAGCGTCAGGGTGGTCTGTTGATGAGTTGGTGGCACGCTAAGGGCGCTGCCGAGATCTTTGCCGCCGAGGAAGACGCCATCGTGATGGAACGCGGCGGCGCTCCGCTCTCTGCCTTGGTCGCCGCCGGGCGGGACGACGAAGCCACGATCATTCTCTGCGAAGTCGCGGCAAAGCTGCATGCAGCCCGTTCCGATCCTCCTCCCTCCCTCGTTCCCTTGCAGGCCTGGTTTGCCGATCTGCAGCCAGCCGCGGCCCGGGAGGGTGGCCTGCTGGCGCGCAGCGCCGCCGAAGCACGTGCCCTCCTGGCCAATCCCTGTGAAGAGACCGTGCTGCATGGCGACATCCATCACGACAACGTCCTCGATTTCGGGACTCGCGGCTGGCTCGTCATCGATCCCAAGGGCCTGTTTGGCGAGCGTGGCTTCGACTATGCCAATCTCTTCTGCAACCCCGGCAAGGGCGACGGCAGCGCTTTCGCCTCCTCACCCGAGCGTTTTTCACACCGGCTGACCCTCGTGACCGAACATGCCCGTGTCGAACGCAGGCGGATGCTGCAGTGGATCATTGCTTGGACCGGCCTGTCCGCGACATGGCAGATCGAAATCGACGAGAGCCCCGCCATCGATTTTGCGATCATGAAGTTGGCCATCGGCGCAATCGATCAGGGCTGAGCCGCATCAGGGCAGGCGCTCTCCCCGCGAGGCCACCAGCACCGAATACCACTCCTCCCGGCTCCAGCGCGGCAGATAGGCTTGCGGGATCTCCCGGATGCGGTCGAGATTCTGCGTTCCCACGATCGGGATGGTCCGTGCCGGATGGACCATCAACCAGCTCAGGGCGACGGCGGTGCGGGAAATGCCGGCCTGCGCGGCCTTGGCATCGAACAGGGCCACCACCGCCCGTGCCCGCTCGTCCTGCGGCTGCGCCAGCCTGCCTCCTGCCAATGGCGACCAGGCGAGCACCGCCATGTCATTCATGACCGCCTGGTCCAGAATCCCGTCTGCGAGTGGATCGAGCTTGAGGGCCGAAAATTCCGGCTGATGGCTGACGATGGGCAGGCTGAGGCAAGCCGCCAGTCCCTGTGTCTGGGCAACCGTATAATTCGACACGCCAATGGCAGCGATCTTGCCGGCCCGATGCGCGTCTTCGAGGGCCCTGGCAATCTCGCTAGGGTGGGTGAGGATATCGGGCCGGTGGATCTGCCACAGATCGATGCGGTCGACCTGCATCCGCTTCAGTGACGCATCGATGGCCGAGGAAAGATAGGCGGCGGAGGAGTTGTAGGGGGTGCCGAAGACGATGCCGCCCTTGGTTGCCAGTACCATGCGGTGGCGCAAGCCGGGGCTGGCTTCAAGCACCCGGCCGAGCTGGCTCTCAGCAATCCCGAAGCCGCCGAGGTCCGACGGGCCATAGATGTCGGCGGTGTCGAACAAGGTGACCCCGGCCTCGAGCGCAGTCTCGATCAGTCGTTGAGCCGAAGCGAGGTCCTCGCCCCCGAAGCGCCACATGCCCCAGGCCACAGAGCTTACCGACATGCCGCTGCAGCCGAGGGGGCGTATCTTCTCTGGTGCCGGCAAATCGCTCATCTCAGGACCTCACAGTGACCACGCGTCACTTCTAGAGCAAAGCGTGTTCAAGTGTGAACGGTTTTTGCTCTAACTCTTTGGTTCGACGCGTCTTTGCGATTTGAAATGATTCAATCAAATCACAAGACGCTCGTGCAAGCGGAAGCGGCCATGGACATCCCCTCCTCCCAATAAGGCGGGTCGCCGAATCTGCGTTTCAGATGCTCGGCCAGTGCCCGCAGCTTGGCTGAAGGCCGGCGCCCTTCCGGATGAGCGAGGAAGATGAATTCCGGCTCCGGCCGCACGCCGATATCGACGACCTTCAACTTCCCGGCGCGGATCTCGGGGCCCGCGATGAAAGTCGGCAGCAAGCCGATGCCGAGGCCGGCAAGCGCAGCGTCACGGATCATGTCACCATTGTTGACCCGCAAGGCGACCTTCGCCCGCACGATTTCGACACCGTCAGGCCCGAGGAACCGCCAATCGGCAGCCCCCCGGTTCGAATAGAACAGCCCCTTATGATGATCGAGTTCGCCGATGGAACGCGGCGTGCCCTCGCGGTCCAGATAATCCGCGGATGCCACCAGAATGCGCCGGCTTGGAGCCAGGCGCCAGACCATCAGCCGTGAATCCGCAATGGCACCGTGGCGGATCACGCCGTCATAGGCAGCGGAGGCGACGTCGACCCGGCGATCGTCGAGGTCCAGGATGAGTTCGACCTGCGGATGATCAGCCAGGAACGGAAACAGGGCCGGGCCGAGATGCATGTGCCCAAAGGTAATCGGCGCGGCAATCCGCATCGGACCGGCCAGGGTGCCGCGCCGCTCCGCCAGATCCGCAGCCGCCTCTTCCACCTCGCGCACGATCCGCCTGGCGCGCTCGAGAAAAGCAGCTCCGTCCTCGGTCACCGACAGGCGCCGGGTGGTACGATGCAGCAGGCGCGTACCGACGGTCCGCTCCAGTTCACCCAGGCGTTCGCTGACCACCGACTTGGACAGGCGCAGGCTGCGTGCCGCCTCGCTGATCGAACCTGCTTCTGCCACCGCTACGAAACTCGCGATCCCGTCCAGCTTCATTGTTCGGAAATCCCGGAAGATAGATCCAATATAAGCAGGATACCCCGAACATGATGACTGCGCCATATTCGCTTCATTCAAAGCGTCTCCCATGAACAAGGAACTGCAATCATGAACAGGCTCTCGGGCAAGCGCGCTCTCATTACCGGCGGTACCACCGGCATAGGCCTGGAAACCGCCCGCCAATTCCTGGCGGAAGGCGCGCGCATCGCGGTGACGGGCACCAATCCCCAAACGCTGGAGGCCGCGCGCAAGGAACTGGGCGAAGGTGCCCTCGTCATTCAGTCGGATGCCGCCGACATCGCCAAGCAAAAACAGCTCGCCGAGACCATCGCGCAAGCCTTCGGCGGGCTCGACATCCTCTTCGTCAATGCCGGCATTGCCCAGCTCAAGCCGCTAGCGGACTGGAGCGAGGCCGATTTCGACAAGGTCTTCGACATCAATCTGAAGGGGCCTTACTTCCTGATCCAGGCACTGCTGCCGATCCTGGCCAATCCGGCGTCGATCGTGCTGAACACCTCGGTCAACGCCCATATCGGCATGCCGAACTCCAGCGTCTACGCCGCGTCGAAGGCCGCGTTGCAATCGCTGATCCGCACCTTGTCGGGCGAATTGATCGGGCGGGGCATCCGCCTGAATGCCGTCAGCCCCGGCCCGATCGCCACGCCGCTCTATGGCAAGCTCGGCTTCTCGGAGCAGGACCTGAAGAACGTCGCCGATAGCATCAAGGGTCTAGTGCCCGCCGGCCGCTTCGGCGAAGCCAGCGAAATCGCCAAGGCCGTGGTGTTCCTGGCTTCCGACGAAGCGACCTATACCGTCGGCAGCGAGCTCATGATCGACGGTGGCATGGGCACGCTCTAGGGCTTCCCGAACACCTGCTCCTATCCGGTGCTGCCGAGGCTCGCCGCCTCGTCTTCCGACAGGGCCGAGGGCTGTACGTCCCGAGGCTCGATCGACACCGTCCGCCCCAGGCGCGCGGCTTCCAGGATGCCTTCCATGATCTCGAGCACATGCAGCGCGAGTTCGCCGGAAGCCCGCGACCGTCGCCCCTCCTCGAGGCTGCGGGCCAGGTCGGCCACTCCGAGCATCCGATAGTTGGCGCGATCGGGCGCGGCATAGGGCCAGTTCAGGCCGCCATAGGTCATGGCCGCCGTATCGATGTCCTGCCAGGGCTCGCCCTTGCGGCTGAGGGCGAGGGTGCCGCCGAAGGTGTCCGGATCGGGCAGGCTGAGCGAGCCTTGGCTGCCATGCAGTTCGATGGGCTGGTTGGAATGGCGGAACACGTCCCAGCTCATGCCGACATTGACGATGGCCCCCCCGGCGAACTCGACCAGCGCCATCAAGGTCGTGGGGGTGCCGACGGCAAAGCTCGTGCCCTGGTTCGGCCCGGGCGCAGTGATCAGCCGTTCCGCCTGCCCGGTCGTCGCCATCGCCGCAACCTGGCGCGCCGGCCCCAGCAAATTGACCAGCATGGTCAGGTAATAGGGGCCCATGTCGAGAACCGGCCCACCGCCGGGCTGATAATAGAATTGGGGATTGGGATGCCAATGCTCCATGCCGCGGGTCATCATGAAGGCGGTGCCGGTGGTCGGACGGCCGATCGCTCCCTCTTCCATCAGGCGGCGGGCTGTCCGCCCCGCCGCACCGAGAAAAGTATCGGGGGCGGAGCCGATCGCCAGCTTATGCCGACGCGCCTCCTCGACCAGCCTCCGGCCCTCCGCCGCCGTAACGGCGAGAGGCTTTTCGGTGAAGACGTGCTTGCCGGCGGCAAGAGCCGCCATCGATACCTCGAAATGGACGGCTGGAATGGTCAGGTTGAGAACGAGGTCGATTTCGTCATCGCCCAGCAGTTCTTCCACGCCAAGTGCCCGAATGCCGTATTCCCGGGCTCTGACCTTGGCGACTTCCGCCGAGATATCGGCACAGGCTTTCAATTCCACGCCGGGGAAAAGCGCAGCATTGCGCAGATAGGTCATCGAGATATTGCCGCATCCGATCACGCCGATGCCGAGTTTACCCATGCGCGTCCTCCGCCATCCCAGTCAGCTGGGTTGCTCATTTTTGCATTAATTTAGAAAGTAAACACGAGAAGCGTTGTGTTTGAATGAAATTTTTTGAACGAAAATGACAATTTATCCTTGACAGCACGCGGCCTCAGGCCAAGCATGACCCGAAAATCAAGGTGAGCATTCACCATAAAGGGAGGACTTGTGATGTCGGACGTTCAGTCACGCTCGACCCCGGTTGCCGGGGCTTCGCAATCCGGGTCGGCAGCGGTGCCGAGCCGGCGCACCTTCCTGCAGGGCGCCGGCCTTGCCGCAGGTGCTCTGGCGCTCGGCCTGCCCCGGCGCGCCCATGCCGCGGACCGCACCGAGATCACCTTCGCCAGCGCCAAATTCTTCGGCAAGCAGACCATGGCGCAGGTGGTGGACGCCTATAACCAATCGCAGGGCAAGATCCACGTCACTTATGTCGAGCTGCCGCCGCCCAGTTCCTCCACCGAAGTGCACACGGCCCTGGTGCAGCAGCTCGCCCGTCGCACGGGCACGCCCGACGTCTTCACCCAAGACGTGGTCTGGATCGCCGAATTCGCGGGTGCCGGCTGGGCCTTGCCGCTGGACGAATATTTCAATGCCTCGGTGCAGAGCCAATTCTTCCCCGGTCTGGTGGCGGCCTGCACGTACAACAACAAGCTCACCGCCCTGCCCTGGTATGTCGATTCAGGCATGCTGTTTTATCGCAAGGACCTGCTCGAAGGCATTGGT
The DNA here is from genome assembly GCF_057813875.1 of Labrys sp. F242. Classification (NCBI taxonomy): domain Bacteria; kingdom Pseudomonadati; phylum Pseudomonadota; class Alphaproteobacteria; order Hyphomicrobiales; family Xanthobacteraceae; genus Labrys; species Labrys sp. F242. The sequence continues at coordinate 2,818,246 of NZ_JBVASG010000001.1, forward strand.
GCCAAGCCGCCGCAGACCTGGGACGAACTGGCCGCCGCCGCCCAGGAGATCCAGAAATCCGGCAAGGCCGATTTCGGCTATCTCTGGCAAGGCAAGCAGGCTGAAGTGCTGGTCTGCGATCTCGTGGAGGCGATTGCCTCCAATGGCGGCTCGATCCTCGCCCCCGACGGCAAATCCTCGACGCTCAGCCACGACAAGGCGGTGGCGGCCGTCCAATTCCTCTATGACACCATCAACAAGACGAAGATCAGCCCTTCCGATGTCCTGAGCTGGGACGAAGAACCCTCGCGCCAGCCCTTCACGGCGGGCCGCGCCCCCTTCCTGCGCAACTGGTCCTATGTCTATGCCATCGCGCAGGACAAGGCGGCATCTTCGGTGGTCGACAAGGTTGGCGTGGTGCCACTGCCCCATTTCGCCGGTGGCAAGAGCGCGGCCTGCCTCGGCGGCTATCAATATGGCGTCAACGCCAACACCAAGAACCGGGAGGCGGCCATCGAATTCCTGACCTGGATGTCCTCGCCATCAACCCAGCTCCAGTTCGCCCTGCAGCTCGGGATCGCCCCTACACGCCCCGAAGTGTTCGAAGATGCCCAACTCGGCAAGGAGCAGCCTTTCATGAAGCAGCTCAAATCGGTGTTCACCGGCGCGACGCCGCGCCCCGTAACCCCGAAATATGCCCAGGTCACCCTCGCCATCCAGTCGGGCGTCTCCAAGGCGCTGGTCAGCGGCAACATCAAGGCAGAGTTGGAGGCCGCCAGCACCAAGATCAATTCGATCGTCGCAGGATGACGCGATGAGCGTGCAAGCCTCCGCGGCCAGCCCTCCCCTCGGGGCTGGCCTGCGGTCCCTGGACCTGGCGCCCTGGCTGCTGATCCTGCCGCTGCTGATCTCGCTCGGCTCGGTCTCGGTCTATCCCATCGTCAACGGGGTCTGGCTGTCGCTGACCAATACCTCCCTGGTCACCCAGGAAGACGCCTTCGTCGGCCTTGCCAATTATCGCACGCTGCTCGGTGACGACGGCTTCTGGAACGCCTGGGGGCATACGGTGCTGTTCACGGCGGTGTCGACGGCGCTTGAGACCGTGCTCGGCCTCGCCATGGCCCTGCTGCTGTACGAGCCCTTCATTGGCCGCTCCCTGGTGCGCGCCGCCATGCTGGTGCCCTGGGCAATGCCCACCGTGGTCACCTCGAAAATGTTCGGCTGGCTGTTCGACGGACAGCACGGGCTGATCAACTACCTCCTGAAGTCCGTCGGGCTGATCGACGGCAACATCAACTGGTACGGCTCTGTCGACCACGCCCTCGACACCATCATCATCGCCGACGTCTGGAAGACCACGCCCTTCATGGCCCTGCTGCTGCTGGCGGGCTTGCAGACTGTGCCTCGGTCTCTCACCGAGGCCGCCAAGATGGACGGTGCCTCGGCCTGGCGCATCTTCTGGCATGTACGCCTGCCCCTGTTGCTGCCGACCTTGCTGATCGCCGGCATGTTCCGGGCCCTCGATGCCTTCCGCATCTTCGACCTCGTCTATGTCCTCACCGGCGGCGGCCCGGCCGACTCCACCGAGACCTTGTCCACCCTGAGCTACAAGGTGCTCTTCTCCACCCTGCAGTTCGGCTATGGCTCTGCGCTCTCCACCGCGATGTTCATCACCGAAACCCTGATCGCCATCGGCTTCGGCATCTTCATCGTGGCGCGGCTGAGGAGGCAGGGATGAACTGCCTTCTGCAACCGAAACAGGCGACGATATCCTTCCCCCGTTGTGGCTATCACATTCACGCCTCTCGACCAGAACCGGTGTGGCGCACGAATCCCTCCCCGACTTCGGGGAGGGTGGCCGAGCAAAGCGAGGTCGGGTGGGGGAGAGTGGCACGAAGCCACCCATATTTGATGGTCTCGTGCCACTCTCCCCCTTCCGTCGCTGCTACGCAGCGCCACCTTCCCCGAAACCGGGGAAGGATTGAGTCGCGCCTACTTCTGATCAGTCATCAACCTATGCCGATTTCGTGGCTGAGGAGGCAGGGATGAACGCCCGCGAGATCCTGCGCCTCATCGTCGTCTATACCGGCGCGGCCCTGCTGCTCGTGTGGTCGGCCGGCCCGTTCCTGTGGCAGTTCTCCACCTCGTTGCAGCTCGACAAGGCGCTGACCGATCCGGTACCGAGCTTCTGGCCTTCGCCGGTCACCTTCGAACACTATGCCAATGTCTTCTTCGTCAAGAAGTTCCAGCTCTATGTGCTGAACTCGGTGATCGTGGCGGGGCTCACCACCCTGTTCTGCCTGGCCATCGGGGCGCTGGCCGCCTTCTCGCTGTCGCGGCTGGAGGTCAAGGGGCGCTTCGGCATCCTCGGGGTCGTGCTCTCGGTCTCGATGTTCCCGCAGATCGCCATCGTCGGCCCGCTCTACCTGACCGCTTCCAATTACGGCTTCCTCGACACCTATACCGGCCTCGTCATCGTCTATCTGGCGCTCGGCCTGCCGCTGGTGACCTGGGTGCTGTTCGGCTATTTCGACACGCTGCCGCGCGAGATCGACGAGGCCGCGCGCATGGACGGAGTCGGGGTTACAGGCCTGTTCGTCCGCATCATCCTGCCGATGTCGCTGCCCGGCCTCGTCACCACCGGCCTGCTCGCCTTCATCGCTGCCTGGAACGAATTCATGTTCGCCCTGGCCTTCACCTCGACCATCGAGCACCAGACGATCCCGGTCGGCATCGCCAATTTCACCAACCTCTATTACGTGCCCTGGGGCGACGTGGCGGCCGCCTCCGTGGTGGTGACCGTGCCGCTGATCGCGCTGGTACTGTTCTTCCAGCGCCACATCATCGAGGGCCTGACTCAAGGCGCGGTCAAGGAATGACCGTCGCCAAGGAATGACATCATGAACGAGACTGCAAAACTGAAGGCCGGCTGCCAGACCTTCACCTGGGAAATGCTGGGCAAGGGCTGGAGCGGCAATGCCGACGACCTGCTCGCGGCCATCGCGGCGGCAGGTTATGCCGGCATCGAGATCACCGACACCATGATCCCGCCCTATGCCGACCGCCCGCAGGACTTTGCGAAAGCATTGGCAGACCATGGCCTGACGCTGGTGGCCTTTGCCTGCGGCAGCAGTTCCGGTTTCACCGAAGCCGACGCCGTCGAGGCCGACCTCGCCATGGTCGACCGCGCCCTGCGCTTCACCGCGCATTTCCCCGGTGCCATCCTGTCGCTGGGCAGCGCCACGATCATGAGTCCCGGCCCTCTCGACGACAAGTTCGCCATTGCCGGCCGCTTCTACAATGGCGCCGGCGAACTCGGCCGTATCGTCGGCGTCGATGTCGCCGTGCATCCAAGCTCGCATCACGACACGCTGCTGAGCTCGCGAGCCGACTATGACCGCATCATGGCCCTTCTGGACCCGGTCCTGGTCGGCTGGGTACCCGACACCGGCCACATCCTGCGCGGCGGCCAGGACATCCTCGATACGTTGCGCACCTACCAGGATCGCATCCGCTATCTGCATCTGAAGGATGTCGATGCCGAGGGCCAGTGGCGCATGCTGGGACAGGGCGTCTGCGATCTCAGAGCCGTGGTCGACATCGTTGCCGCAGGGCCGAACTTCAATGGCTGGCTGGTGCTGGAGGAAGAATCCGACACCGCCGCCGCCGACCCCGCAGCTGCCGTCAGGGTCAATCGCGAAACGCTGCGCCGCGCCGGCATCTGACCCATGAGCGCTCACTTTGCGAACAGTAGCGCGGAATAATGGAGGGTCGATCTCCCAGCTCCATCGAACGATGGAGCGAGATCGACCGTCTTTGTTCTCTATTTCGCTCGACGTTTCCAAGATGGTCGATCTGGAGATCGACCCTCCATCCCTGCATCATCTCGCAAAGGAGAACGCCACGATGGCCACCGTCAATCTCAAGGGATTGCGCAAATCCTATGGCGCCGTCGAGGTCATCAAGGGCGTCGACCTGGAGGTTGAGGATCGCGAGTTCGTGGTCTTCGTCGGCCCCTCCGGCTGCGGCAAATCGACTCTGCTACGCATGATCGCGGGGCTAGAGAAGATCACCGGCGGCGACCTCCTCATCGACGGGCGTCTTTCCAACGACATCGCGCCGGCCAAGCGCGGCCTCGCCATGGTGTTCCAGAGCTATGCGCTCTATCCTCACATGACCATCGCGGACAATATGGGCTTCGCCCTGCGCATCGAAGGTGTGCCCCGGGCCGAACGCGCCGCCAAGGTGCAGGCTGCTGCCGAAACCCTCCAGCTCGGCCCGCTGCTGCATCGCCGGCCCAAGGAGCTTTCCGGTGGTCAGCGCCAGCGCGTCGCCATCGGCCGCGCCATTGTGCGCAATCCCAAGGTTTTCCTGTTCGACGAGCCGCTATCCAATCTCGACGCTGCCCTGCGCGTGCAGATGCGCATCGAGCTGATGCGCCTGCACGAGCAGCTTCAGGCCACCATGATCTATGTCACCCACGACCAGGTCGAGGCCATGACCATGGCCGACAAGATCGTGGTGCTGAATGGCGGGCGGATCGAGCAGATCGGCGCGCCGCTCGAGCTCTATAATCACCCTCGCAACCTGTTCGTGGCAGGCTTCATCGGCTCACCGCGCATGAACACGCTGCCGGCCCGGATCGTCGAAGCCGACGCGACAGGCTTGGGCCTTTCCCTGCCGGGGAACAAGCGCATCCGTCTGCCCTTTGCGGCCAGTGGCCTGAAAGTCGGTTCCGAGGTCACCTTCGGCATCCGCCCCGAGCACATCACGCTGGTGAACGGAGCGGATGACACAGGCGAAGCCATCGCCGGGACGACGAGCATCGTCGAACATCTGGGCGGGCTGACCGTGTTTCATACAGCTATCGCGGACGGACAGACACTGGTGGTGCAAACCGACGGCAAAAACCCCGTGCGTGCCCACACTGAGGTCCGCCTGCGGATCGATCGCGATTCAGCCCATGTTTTCGGGCCTGATGGCACTGCCCTGCCACGCCTGGCCGCAAATATCGCGTAGACCGCACAGGTCTCGCGAGGCGCCAAGACAAGTATGAATAATGCTGTGTTTTGCAATCCGGCGGTATGGCCGGCAATTGCAAATACACGCTGAAATCCGGGGAGCCGGGACGACGACCGGCTCGATCCAAATGCATCGTCCTTCGATCAACCGTGAAGGCTATGGCTACCGCGCACTTCCGTAAGCGGCGTCGCCGTCATGGTCGGGCGCGGATGCTGCACCATATGGTAGGCGATGCGTCCCGCCCCGATCAGCTCATAATAACGCAACACCGAATCGGCCGCGCGAGGAGCATGTCCTTCGAGATTGGCATGGTGCTGCCCATCCCTGGGTACCACCTTGAAATCACCATTGGCCGCCATCAACCGACGGGCACACAAGGCCTCAATCATCGGACGGGTCTGTTCCGTCCATATGTACCAACCGTAGTCGTCAGCCTGAGTACACAGGAATTCGAGCTCCTCGACCGAGAAGACAGCGGCATGGCTTTCTTTCATGGCTCCACCCTATCGTTTTGACCCCGCTCGATTGAACGCGGCAGGGTGCATATGGTTCCGTGAAGGCAGTGCGAAAACTATAGCGCGCATCGTCGTCGTAACCTAGGTATAGAAATCGATTTATCTTTTAAATTTTATTCATTTACCTGTATTTCGTCGCGTAAAAATTGAGCAAATAAGTCATAATCTGGGCAGAGTTGCATAAATCCGTCATATGAGCATCTTCCCGACCAACAAGCTGGTGTGAATTCCGCCGTCTCGAGTCGCCGCCTTCCACCGGACAAATCCGCACATTACAGTCGAGCCCGCCCGCAAAAAGGCCAACAATGACCGGACCTTGCCGTTCCCGGACGCAAGCCTCGGCCGGCATGATGCCGTCAGTGTCATCACAACCGGAAAAGCCTCCATGCGCCGCCTTTCAATCGCCTTGGTCATGACCACCTTGCTCGCCGGCTCGGCCTTAGCCGAGACCTTCAAGGACTGGCAGGTGAACTGCGATACGAGCCACCAATGCCAGGCCGTCGGCCTGGCCGCAGGCGACCCGGATGCGAAGGGCTATCTTAGCATCCAACGCCGCATCGAGGCCTCGGCACCGGTGGAGGTCCGTTTCTCGGTGGTCGATCCGACCGGTGTCCTTGCCGGCCACCCTTACGTCCTTCTGGCGGACGGCAAGCCCATCGGCGACGTTGCCGGCCGAGTGACGTTCTCCGATCCCGAGGAAGAAGGTGGGCTGGCAGAGGCCCTCCTCCCCGCCGACGCAACGTTATATTTGACCCAGGCCCTGCGGCGGCACCACTCCCTGCAATTGCAGGCAGCAGACGGCAGCCTGGCGGTCAATGTCTCGCTGGCGGGCGCTGCCGCCGCCTGGCTCTATATGGACGACCACCTGGCCAAGAACACCCCTCCAGCCGAGCACGCGACATGAACGGTGGATCGCGGGAGAGAGAAACTTGCGCCCGCCTCTACGCACGTATACTCCTGCGGCCCCGAAATCATTGCAGGCGTGGGCATGGCCAGGAAGAAAACACCCCCTCCCTCCCAATCGACCCCCGCCCCCCAAGCCAAGCGCCCGCGCAATGCCGCGGCGACGCGGCAAGCTATTCTGCAATCGGCGCTGATCGCCTTCTCGCGCGCAGGCTATGACGGTGTCGGCCTGCGAGAAATCGCGGGAGAAGCCGGTGTCACCGCCATATTGGTCAACCGCTATTTCGGTTCGAAGGAAGAGATGTTCACTGAGGCGGCCAAGATCGCCTGCGCCGATGCCAGCCTGTTCGAAGGCGATGCCACCTCCCTCGCCGACCGCGTGGCGCAGGCGATGGTGGCCAACCCTGCCGGCGAGAGCGCCGGTGTCGATCCGTTCCGGCTGATGCTGCATTCGGCCTCCAATCCCAGGGCTGCCGAAATCCTGCGTGAGGTCGTCACTGAACAATTCGAACGCCCGCTTGCCGCCAGCCTACCCGGCAAGGACCGGCCGGAACGCGCCACCCTGTTCCTTGCCTTGATCGCCGGCGTCGCGCTGATGCGCGACGTGATCGCCAGTTCCTCCCTCGCCCAGGCCGACCCGTCGGCGCTGGCCAAGCGGCTGGCTCAGATGCTCAAGCCCCTGATCGACGACAAGCCGGCCAAGAAGACGGACAAACCCCAGCAGCTCAGCCTGGGATTTTGAGACAGGCTCTAAGCCGTCGAGGCGCTGGCCGGGAGCACGACCACGGTTGTCCCGACGGGCACGCGCCGGTGGAGGTCGATGATATCCTGATTAAGCAGGCGCACGCAGCCTGACGACACCATGGTGCCGATCGTCCAGGGCTCGATGGTGCCGTGCAGCCGGTACAGCGTGTCGCGCCCGTCCTTGTACAGATAAAGCGCGCGTGGGCCGAGAGGATTGCCGGTTCCGCCCGGCAATCCGGCGGCGTATCTCGCATAGCGTTCGGGCTGGCGCCGGATCATGTTGGCCGTCGGCGTCCAACGCGGCCACTCGGCCTTGCGGGCGATGGTTGCACGGCCTTGGAAATTGAAAGCCTCTTCCTTGCCCACACCCACGCCGTAACGCAGGGCTCTGCCATGCTCCAGCACGAGATAGGCATGACGCTCGGCCGGATCGACCACGATCGTGCCGGGTTGCTCCTGCGTCTCGTAGGCGACCTCCCGGCGCAGATATTGCGGCTTCACCCGTCGCAGGTCGACAGCAGGCACGGCAAAGGGCTCGGACTCGACGGCTCCATAGAGCAAGGCCTGATCCGGGTCGACAGGCACTTCCCGCATGCTCAGATCCGGTGTGCGGTCCTGCGCGCATCCGGCCACCAAAAAAGGCAATCCAACCATAAAACTACGCCTGCTTATCATCATCACGCCTTCCGCAACGCCACCGACACGGCACGGAGGCGATTGAGCCCGATGACACCGCTGACGTCCATATGTTATGATGCTATGATAGCCATAACCATGAGGCATGAATGGACATCGCGGTCGCCTTGCGCGCTTTCGTCCGCACCGTCGAGCGCGCTTCGGTAACGGCCGCGGCGCGTGACCTTGCCGTCTCCCAGCCCGCCGTCACCAAACATCTGCGCAATCTCGAACGGCATGTCGGCGCCAGGCTGCTGGAACGATCCTCGCGCATCGTACGCCCGACACCACAGGGACAGGCCCTGTACGAAGCCAGCCGAGGCGCGCTCGCCACCATTGACGCGGCCCTGGAAGGAGTCCGGCGTGACATGGGGGCCATCGAAGGCCCGCTCCGGCTGCATGCACCCTCCTGCATCGGCGTCAGGCACCTGCATCCAATCGTCATGGCATTCCAGAAACGCCATCCCGCCGTTACGGTCGATCTCATCCTGGAGAACCGTGATATCGACCTTGTCTATGAAAACTTCGATCTGGCGGTGAGGTATGGACGTCCTGCCGGCCAGGAACTGATCATCCGCCGTCTCGGCCTGATCCGGCGTATCCTGGTCGCGGCACCGAGCTTCCTCGCCCGGTCCGGGCCGATCGACACGCCGGAACGGCTGTCGGACATCGGCATCGTGAGCAGTGCCAGACTGCTTTCGCCGCGCGACATCCTGACATTGCAACATCGCAACGGCGAAACGCTCGACCTGCCTGTTCAGCCCATCCTGCGCACCAATGATGCCGAGGTCATCACCGCCACGCTGCTACAAGGGCACGCGGCCGGGCCGGTGCAGCAATTGCTGGTGAATTGCGAGCTTGCCGAGGGGCGTCTGGTCCGTATCCTGCCCGACTACGTCGTCCGGCCTACGGAAGCTTTCCTGGCCTTCCCCTCGGTGCGTTATATGCGACCGGTGGTGCGCGCCTTCACCGACTTCACCATTGCGGCGCTACGCAAGATCGATGGCATCGATTCGACAGAAAACGACGCGTTCCAGCTCTCTCTCGGTCCCGACGACACGGCCCTGGCTTCCTGCGGCAGCGAGGCTGCGATCTGAGCTTGCGCCTCGATTGCGAGCGGTGCGTTTCCGCAAGGGCCCGCAGAATCTCGTCCGTTGCTGCCGACAAGAGAGTATGAATTGTCCTGCTTCCTCATGTCGGATACCTCTTGGCTCATTCGTCCTTGGCTCAAGAGGAAGCAGACAATGCAATACACGATCCTTTGCTACAATTACGAAGACGTCGTCGGCGCCTGGACCAAGGAGGAGGACGATGCCGTGATGGCACGTCTGCACAAGGTGCACGAAAAGGTCGCGGCAGCTGGCAAGCTCGGCCCGGTGGTGCGACTGCTTCCAACCACCGCCGCCACCACCTTGCGCAAGACGGGTGGCGAACCCCTGGTGATCGACGGCCCCTTCGCCGAGACCAAGGAACAACTACTGGGCTTCTACGTGGTCGACTGCGACAATCTCGAGGAAGCGCTCGATATCGCCCGCGATCTCGCCAAGGCCAATCCCAGCATCGGTTCCTACGAGATCCGTCCACTTTCGATCTTCCAGCCCGGGGTGCTCGAACAGAAGGCGCATGCAACATGACCGATGCGGCCTGGATCAGCAGCGCGCTCACTTCCGCCCGCCCGCAGGCCATGGGAGCGCTGCTGCGCTATTTCCGTGACCTCGAAACGGCCGAGGAAGCCTATCAGGAAGCCTGCCTGCGCGCGCTGAAGAGCTGGCCGAAAAACGGCCCGCCCCGCGATCCTACCGCCTGGCTGATCTTTGCCGGCCGCAATTCCGGCATCGACGCCAAACGCCGCGAGAAAAAGCAGGAGGCCCTGCCGGACGAGGATCAGATCTCTGACCTCGGCGATGCCGAGGCGGAGCTGACCGAGCGTTTGGATGGCCAGCATTACCGTGACGATATCCTGCGCCTGCTTTTCATATGCTGCCATCCGGACCTGCCCGGCACCCAGCAGATCGCGCTCGCCCTGCGCATCGTTTGCGGCCTCACCGTCAAGCAGATCGCCCGTGCCTTCCTGGTCGGCGAAGCGGCGATGGAACAGCGCATCACCAGGGCCAAGGCGCGCATCGCCAGCGCCGACGTGCCCTTCGAGGCACCGGGCGCCGTGGAGCGCTCGGAACGCCTCGGCGCCGTGGCCGCCATGGTCTATCTGATCTTCAACGAGGGCTACTCGGCCGGCGCAGAGGATGACGGCAGCCGGGCCCAGCTCTGCGACGAGGCCATCCGTCTTGCCCGCCTGCTGCTGCGCCTGTTCCAGACGGAACCCGAGATCATGGGACTGGCGGCGCTGATGCTGCTCCAGCACGCGCGCTCGCCGGCTCGTTTCGACGCCGAGCGCCAGATCGTGCTGCTGGAGGACCAGGATCGGCGCTTATGGAACAGCCAGATGATCGCCGAGGGCCTTGCCCTGATCGACAAGGCCACCCGCCACGGACGCCCCGGCAGCTATCAGTTGCAGGCGGCCCTCGCCGCCGTGCACGCCCGGGCAGCGACACCGGAAGACACCAATTGGCGCCAGATCGATTTGCTCTATGCGCTGCTGGAGGAGATCCAACCCTCACCCGTGATTACGCTCAACCGGGCCGTGGCCGTCTCCAAGACGCAGGGGCCGGAAGCCGCGCTCGCGATGATCGAACCCCTGGAATCCCGCTTGTCCGGCTATTTCTACTTTCATGGCCTCAAAGGCGGGCTGCTGCTGAAGCTCGGCAGAGGCAAGGAGGCCCATCGGGCCTTCGACCAAGCCATTGCCCTCGCCACCACCGCAGCCGAGGCCAATCACATCCGCCAGCATCTGGATAGGCTGTTGAAGGATAACGCAGCGCAGGCGTGAGGCCTGCTTCCCGCTGCCGGAGGAACCACCGTGGTCTATGTGCTTGCCATCCTCATCGTCGTGCTGGTAGTCGTCCTGATCCTCGCCGCTATGCGCCCGCCGAGTTTCGAGGTGAAACGCTCGCTCGAAATCCAGGCGCCGCCCGGGCGGATCTATCTCCTGCTTGCCGATTTTCACCAATGGAGCCGGTGGTCGCCCTACGAAAAGCTCGATCCTGCCATGCAACGCAGTTTCTCCGGCGCCGAATCCGGCAAGGGTGCCGTCTATGCCTGGGAAGGCAATGGCAAGGCCGGTGCGGGCCGCATGGAGATTGTCGAGGCGGCACCTGAGCGCGGTATCGACATGAAGCTCGATTTCATCCGCCCGTTCCGGGCGAATAACCGCGCCTCCTTCACCTTCACGCAGGCCGGCGATGCCACGTGCGTCACCTGGTCGATGCAGGGCGCCGCACCTTTCATCGCCAGGCTGATGGGGCTGTTCATCAATATGGACCATATGATCGGCAGGGACTTCGAACAGGGCCTCGCCAATCTCAAAGCGGCGGCGGAGCAATAGGCCCTTGCGAGTGTGGCGGCCTCCCTGGCCGTCATCAGGGCGCGCCACATCTCTGCGACCTCAGATCAGCCCGCCATTGGCCCTCAAGGTCTGCCCGTTGATCCAGCCACCGTCCGGGCCGACCAGGAAGGCGACCGCCGCGGCAATGTCGTCCGGCGTGCCGAGTCGCTCCAACGGCGCCATGCGGGCATAGTGCTCGACGAGATCCTTCGACTTGCCGTCGAAGAAGAGATCCGTCGCCGTTGGACCAGGCGCGATGGCATTGACGGTGATGGAGCGGCCGCGAAGCTCCTTGGCCAGGACGCTGGTCAGTGCTTCGATGCCAGCCTTGGTGGCGGCATAGACGCCATAGTTCGGCTGGCGCAGGCCGACGACACTGGACGAGAAATTGACGATCCTCCCGCCCTGGCGCAATCGCCTCGCCGCCTCGCGCATGGTGTTGAAGCTGCCCTTGAGATTGACGGCCACCAGACGGTCGAAACCGTCGTCTTCCGTCTCGGCGAGCGGAGACAATGCGATAATTCCGGCATTGTTGACGAGGACGTCGAGGCCGCCGAAAGCCGTCTGCACCGCCTCGAACATATCAGCCACGGCCACGGGGTCGCTGACATCGGCCTGCAGGGCGAGCGCCCGCCCACCTGTGCCCTCGATCTCACGCACCAGCGCCTCGGCCCGCTCGGTATTGCCGGCATAGTTGATGACGACCGAGAAGCCGTCCTGCGCGAGGCGACGGGCGATGGCGGCCCCGATCCCGCGCGAGGCGCCGGTGACGAGGGCAACCTTGCTGCCATTCATAGTCATTTTACTCTCCTTGATGTGAGGTTGATCGCTGGACGGCACTATCCAACTTCTGCCATCTCGGATAATCATGCAAAATCTGATATGACTATTCGGAATTTGCGAACAATGGATCGTTTCGACGCCATCAGGCTCTTCACCCGGATCGTCGAGCGCCGCAGCTTTACGCAGGCGGCACAGGACCTGGGTTTGCCGCGTTCGACCGTGACCGAAGCGATCCGCCAATTGGAAGCACGCCTCGGCGTCCGCCTCCTCCAACGTACCACCCGCGTCGTCAGCCCGACGCTGGACGGCGAAGCCTATTATCGTCGCTGCCTTGCCATCCTGGCCGACATCGAGGATGCCGAGGCCGCCTTCGGCGACGCCAAGCCCCACGGATTGTTGCGGATCGATATTCATGGCACGCTCGCCCGGCATTTCCTGCTGCCTGGCCTCGCCGTCTTCCTGGAACGCTACCCGGGCCTGCGGCTCCATATCGGCGAGGGAGACCGCCTGGTCGATCTCGTGCGCGAAGGCATCGACTGCGTGATCCGCGCCGGCGATCTCCAGGACAGTTCGATGGTGGCCCGCCGGATCGCCATGCTCGCCGAGGCCACCTGCGCAAGTCCCGCCTATCTCGCCCGCCACGGCGTGCCGAGCACGCCGGATGACCTCGACGGCCATCGCATGGTCGGCTTCCTATCCTCGGCGACAGGCAGCGTGATACCGCTCGAATTTCAGGTGGGTGACGCCATACGCCATGTCAACCTGCCCACCGCACTGACGGTCACGGGCTCGGAAGCCCTGTTCGGAGGAGCGCTGGCGGGGTTGGGGCTCATCCAGGTGCCGCGCTACCATCTCCTGCCCTATTTCGCAGACGGCAGGCTGATCGAAGTGCTGCCGGCCCATCCGCCGACACCGACGCCCGTCTCCCTGCTGTACCCACAGAATCGCCAACTCTCGCCGCGGGTTCGTGTCTTCATCGACTGGGTGGCGAGGAGCTTCGCCGATTGGGCCGATGCAGGGGTAATCTCTCGATCACCCGGGCCAGCGTGACATGGTGGCGATTTACCGTCGTTGGTCAGGTCTTACGGAAAGTCAGATTGATGCGATTGCGTCCCAGGCGAGGATGCTGCCCTTCCTTCAGCGGCAAGATGCCGTGATAGGCCAGGCGCGACGGGCCGCCCCATACCATCACGTCGCCATGCTGCAGCGGCAGCTTGCGCGGCTTGTCGCTGCGTGACAGGCCGCCGAACTGAAAAACGGCGGGCAGGCCGAGCGAGACTGATACGATGGGGTTGCCGAAATCGCGCTCGTCCTTGTCCTGATGCAACGACATCTTGGCACCGGGCTCATAGCGGTTGATCAGGCAGGCATCCGGTTCGAACCCGGCAAAGCCCGCCTCCGCCGCCGCCTCACGCGCGAGGGTGGCGAAGGCGGCCGGCATCTCCGGCCAGGGCTGGCCCGTTTCGGGGTCTTCCACACTGTAGCGATAGCCACGCCTGTCGGTTACCCAGCCGAGCTGGCCGCAATTGCTCATCGCCACCGACATGGTGAAGCCGCCGGGCGTGACCATATGGCGGAAGGGAGCGGCCGCCACCACGGTATCAAGGGCGGCGAGCAATGCCTCCTCCCGGCCAAGGGCACGGCCGACGAGCAGCACGGCGCCCTCGGCAATGTCGAGGCGGTTGGGCTCGTCGAAACTGAACAGATCCATCATTGCTTTGTTCTGGCCCACAATCTGGGCGGCTATGTGACCCAACGGCAGGGTTAGCGATCTCTTCCCTGGTCTCCGATGGCGGCGCTTACAAGCGTTCGATCAAGGCCTTGGCCGCCGTGGGAGCCTTGGGCTTGAAACCGTTGATCATGAAGACGAAGACATCCCGGCTGCCCGCCTGCGGCGCCTTCTTGTCCGATGCCTTGTCGAGGTCAGCAGGCTCACCGCCGCCAGCCCACAACTTGGCCCTCTCGGCCCATTTGTCCAGCGCAGCAGTGGGATAACCGAGCTCCTCGTCCTCCTTCGCCGCTTGTAGGCGCGCGTAGACAAAGGGAGCGGTGACATCGTGGATATGCGGGAAATCGGCCTTGTCGGTCAGGACGATGCCGACATCATAGGCCCGCACCAACTCGATGAACTCAGGCACCTTGAAGCTGTCGTGCCGGACCTCGACGACATGGCGCAGGGCATGGCCTTCATGGCTCTTGGGCAGGAGCTTCAGGAAGCCCTCGAAATCGGCCGGATCGAACTTCTTGGTCGGCATGAACTGCCAGTTGATCGGCCCGAGCTTCTTCTTCAATTCGACGATGCCGCTGCCGATGAACATGTCGATCGATTTTCCGGCTTCCGACAGCACCTTCTTGTTGGTGGCAAAGCGGTTCGCCTTCATCGCGAAGACGAAATCATCCGGTGTCTCCGCATGCCATTTGGCGAAGCTTTCCGGCTTCTGGGAGCCGTAATAGGTGCCGTTGATCTCGATCGCCGTCACCTGGCGGCTGGCATATTCGAGCTCCCGCTTCTGGGTCAGGTCGGCGGGGTAGAAGCTGCCGCGCCACGGCTCGAAGGTCCAGCCGCCGATGCCGACGCGGATTTGGCCAGTCATGCGAATTCTCCCGATTTGTTCTCGGTCGCCAACCGACCATACCACGCCGAGTCCGGCAACCCGAAACCTCTGACCCAAGAGCGCCGATGTCTGCGCTCGTGGGAAACTGCGCCCTTATCCCGCCTGCCCCTGGTTGATCTGCCAACCGGAAATCCATAATTCGCGCAGTCTGTCGCCCTCATGGCGGAAATAGTCTCCCGTCGGCGTACAGGACAAGGCGCGATCGGCGCGGAAATTGCGGATCGCCTGGCGCAGCTCACACCAGGCCACCAGAACGAAGGCCTGCGAATAATAGATCAGCGCAAGCGGCCGGATCGTCCGCTGCGTGTGCCGTCCCTGATCGTCGCGATAATCGAGATCGAGCTTCTCCTCGTCGCGGATGGCCCGACGCACCAGGCCGAGGTCGATGCGCTCGGGCGTCGGCGCGATGTCGCCCCAGGCATGCAGCGTACGGGAGGAGAACAACTGGCGCAGAGGCCCGGGCACCGCGCCCGCCAGTTTCGCGCCGGCTCCCCGCGAGGCCTGCGTCAGTTCAGGATCGCCGGCGCGTTCGATCAGGGCCAGGCCGAGCATCAGAGCCTCGGTCTCCTCGATCGAAAACATCAGGGGTGGCAGGTCGAAGCCGGAGCGCAAGACATAGCCGATACCCCGTTCTCCCTCGATCGGCACCCGCATGGCCTGTAGCGCGGCGATGTCGCGATAGATCGAACGGACGGTGACTTCGAGAGCCTCGGCGATCGCGGCAGCCGTAACAGGTTTTCGCGCCAGCCTGAGAATCTGGATGATCTCGAACAAACGTGCCGCCTTGCGCATCGCGCCCCCTTCACAACTGACACATCCCTGTCAGTTGCCTCTCTCTATAGAGGCAGCCAACCCTTTGAAAAAGCGGCAAGGATGTCACCGAACATGCCTCGCCACTGGCTGGCAACTGACATGACTTATACTGAAAATCTCTGGCTCTTCCTCATCCTGCTCACCGGCATCATCATCGTGCCGGGCATGGACATGCTCTTCGTGCTCGCCAATGCGCTGACAGGCGGCCGGCGTGCGGGCCTTGCCGCGACCTCTGGCATCATGGCGGGCGGCGTCTGCCATACCCTGTTCGGCACGGTCGCGGTCGCCGCCCTCAGCCGGCTCGTCCCGGCCCTTGCCACCGGCATGATCCTGGCGGGCTCGGCCTATATGATCTGGATCGGCATCCGGCTGCTGCGCAGCTCCATCACCGTCGGCAAGGTTGAATTCGGCCATACAGCCGCGCTCGCACGCATTTTCGGTCAGGGGCTGGCCACCTGCCTGCTCAATCCGAAGGCTTGGCTGTTCGTACTGGCGGTCTACCCGCAATTCCTCAACCCGAGCTTCGGGTCGCTCTGGCCTCAGGCTGTGGTGATGGGCCTGATGACGGTACTGGTGCAGCTTGCCATCTATGGCGGGCTGGCCCTGATGGCCGCACGCGGACGCGAGGCGCTGACCTCAAGTCCCGCCCTCACCATCTGGGCCGGGCGCGGTGCGGGATTGTTGCTGGTCGGGATCGCCGCCTTTGGCCTTGTTCATCGGCTCGCCGGCCTGTGAACGCTGCCTCAGCTTCGGCGTGTATCCTTGGTCAGTGCAGCGAGCGCGAATTCGACGGTCTGGCGCAGGCTTTGTGTATCGGCGCCGGCCTTGCCGCTGACCTTGAGGCCACGCAGCGTCGCCTGGATAAAGCGCACGGCCCCCTTGATATCGGTGGTCGTGCCGATCTCGCCTTCCGCCTTGGCCTTGCGCAGGCTGCCCTCCAGCGCCGCGTCGAGCGCAGCCTCGTTCTCGGTAAGCATGGCAGCGATTTCTTCGTCGTTCCGTCCGAATTCGACGATCGCGCCGACATTCATGCAGCCGAGCGCCCGAAAGGAAGGGTCGGCTTCCGCCACAGCCAGCAGCATCCTGCGAATGCCGGCGAGAGGCGATGCTTCCGCGTCGAGCTGCGCGAGCTGATTGGCGAGATTGACCGCCTGATAGCGACCCAGCGCCTCCAGATAGAGGCGACGCTTGTCGCCGAACGTGTCATAGAGGCTCTGGCGGCCGATCTTCATCGCCACAAGCAGATTGTCGGTCGACGCCGCTTCAAAGCCCTTGGCCCAGAACACGGCGGTGGCGCGCTTCAGCGCCTCGTCACGATCGAATTCTCTCGGTCTTGCCATGGCCCCAGAAACACTGTTTCGGACAGATTTGTCAATAATATTGTTGCAATGCACAAGAGCATGTGACCGTCCGACACCATAAGCCTCGACAGGACCGCCATCGCCAGGCGTCACGCGAAATTCCCAGCACTTTCCATAGCCGCAAAAGTGCAGAAACGGATTACCGGCACAGGGCGAACTTGTTGAGATAATCGGCGATTGGGCCGCTCTTTTCGGCAGCACATGCAGGCCCAGCCATGGTCGCCGCTCCGCCCCGATCTCCCTTGCTCTTCAGAACGGCGGCAAGGACGGCCCGAACCCTGTTTTCGAAATCGGATCCACCGACTTCCGCAACAAGCGGCCGGTCCGCCAGCGCTGCACGCAAGTCTGCCTCGGCGCCCTGGATGTCATTCTTGCGCAGCAAGGTCTGGGCCCGCAGGAAGTGCAGGCGCGGATCCTGCGGATAAGCGCGCAGGAGGCTTTCGACGGATGCATCCGATGGAGTCGCCGCGGCCGACAGATCAGGTACGAGCTGCATCCGGCGCCGATAATGGTCCTGGATCGGCAGGCACGCCCCCGCGGCGACGGAAAAGAACACAATAGCGACGAGCGCAGCCAGATTGTTCAATCGGGGCCGTGGCAGGCGACTGGGCCACAGGCCCAGCAAAAGGAAACCCATGGTTACACCGCCGATGGCGCCCCCGAAATGGGCGCCGTAATCGACCTTTCCACCGCTGACCGCGGCGTTCAGGAAGGGCAGCAATGCCGGTACCAGACCGTAGAGGGCCTGGCTGATCAGCCGGGCACGGATGGCGCCTGCGGGAATTCTGAAGGATATCACGAGAGCGGTGGCAAGCAGTCCGGTAATGCCTCCCGACGCGCCGACGCTCACCATGTTGACGGGATTGGCCGCCAGCGACATCAGGGAACCGGCGACCGCCGACACGGAGAAAGCCGCTGCCGTCCAGCGCCAGCCGATCAAGGTTTCAAGCGAATTGCCAATCAGAAGCAGCACCAGGCCATTGAAGCCGATATGGGAGAGGTCGGCATGCAGCAGCGGCGCCGTGAACAGGCGCCACCATTCTCCCTCCCCGACCACCAGCGGATAGCTCAGGCCCCCCAGGACCTGCAGAGTTTCGATGGTCGGCACGGCCGGCTTGCCAGTCTTGCCGAAGGCAAAGACCTGCTCAGCAATGAAAACCGCCAGCAGGAGAGCCATCAGCACCCATACGAAGATTGGCCTTCCCAACTTGACCGCCCGCTCCGGAGTCACCAATTCCGCTGCGGACAACCGGGGCGCACGAAGCAGCTTCTGCATCTGCCCGGCAAGGCTGAACCTGCGTCCGAACAAGGGCAAGGGCCAGGCGCGGCGCTTGGAAACGTCGACGGCGATCGCTCTGGTGGCATGGCGTCTGCCACCGCTCTTATGGCCGGACAGACGGGACTTATCGGTTCTGCCGATCGCGCGGGAGCCAATCTCGTAGATCGTGATGGCGAGTTTTGCGGAAGCCGGCAGCGCGCCGACGATATGCTGCGCGAGAGCAGAGAGGCCTTGCGCCGGCATAGTGAAAATCTTGCCCTCGGCGCTGTCGCAATTGACGATCCCCACGATCGAGATGCGGTTGCCGGCCGATCTGGTCAGGACGTAATCGCAATGCTGCAGTAATTCTTCCGATTGCGGCAAGGCTCCCAGCCTGTAGCCCCGTTTGGCGACCAGATAGCGAGCGTAATAGCGGGAGAAGGGTTCACGCTCCGTCGCAGACTCTTCCATCGGTTGGCCATTCCTCTCCCGCCATTTCTCCCCGATGTTTGCATGAGCGCCTGTCTATTTGGCAATGTGGATTCGGGCGACAACGGGGGCTCTTGCCAGGTTTGGTGCAGCCGGTAATCAATCCAAGCTGCACTGTCGGCCAGAGGCCCGCTGGTAAAGCCCAACGACCTCGTCTCCGCTAGCCACGTGCTCGCCGTCATGCCGGAAACGCGCAGCAGTATCGCGCGATCGCCCTCGCAATTGTCCGCGCTTTGTTGTATTGGGCTGCTTCATCAGTGAAATCCTGCAGAAGTGGACGCTGGCGCGCGGACTTAATACCCGTGGGCGCGCCGCCCCCGACCCGGCATTTCACATGACCGGTTTTCCTCATCGACAGGCTTTCCCCGTGACCCTTCCTTCTCTGAACCCGGCCCTTCGCCAGGCTCTGACCGATCGCAATTATGAAGAACTGACCCCCGTGCAATCGGCCGTGCTGGCCGACGAGGCCGCCGACCGCGACCTGCTCGTCTCCGCCCAGACCGGTTCGGGCAAGACGGTGGCTTACGGACTGGCCATTGCGCGCGACCTGCTCGGCGACGACGAGCGCTTCGAACAGGCCGATGCCCCTCTCGCCCTCATCATCGCGCCGACCCGCGAACTCGCCATTCAGGTCGAACGCGAATTGCTCTGGCTCTACCAGAAGGCCGGCGGACGCGTGGTTTCCTGCGTCGGCGGCATGGATCCGCGCCGCGAGCGCCGCTTGCTCGCCGATGGTGCCCATATCGTCGTCGGCACGCCCGGCCGCCTGCGCGACCACATCGAGCGCAAGGGCATCGATCTCTCGGCCATGCGCGCCGTAGTGCTCGATGAAGCCGACGAGATGCTCGACCTCGGCTTCCGCGAGGATCTCGAATTCATCCTCAAATCCACCTCCGATGACCGGCGTACCCTGCTGTTCTCGGCCACCATGCCCAAGGGCATCGTCGCCATCGCGCGCACCTATCAGAAGGATGCGCTGCGCATCGAGGTGAAGGCTGCCGTATCAGGCCACGCCGACATCGAATACCGCGCTATCCGCGTCTCCCCCAAGGAGACCGAGCACGCCGTCGTCAACCTGCTCCGCCTCGTCGCCTCCCCCACTACGATCGTCTTCTGCAATACCCGCGAATCCGTGCGCCATCTGCATGCCACCCTGCGCGAACGCGGCTTTTCGGCCGTGCTGCTTTCGGGCGAACTTGGCCAGCACGAGCGCAACCAGGCGCTGCAAGCCCTGCGCGACGGCCATGCCCAGATCTGCGTCGCCACCGACGTGGCCGCGCGCGGCATCGACCTGCCCAATCTCGGCCTGGTCATCCATGCCGACCTGCCCACCGATGCCGAGAAGATGCAGCACCGCTCAGGCCGCACCGGCCGGGCCGGCCGCAAGGGCATCAGCGCTCTGCTGGTGCCGACGTCGCGCCGCCGCAAGGCCGAAATCATGCTCAACCAGGCTGGCGTGAAGGCCCAGTGGATGGGCCCGCCGACTGCCGAGGAAATCCGCGTGCTCGACCAGCAGCGCATGCTGGAGGACCCCTTGCTGACCGAAGCCCCCGGCGAGGAAGATCTGGCCATCGCCAAATTGCTGCTCGAGAATCGCAGCGCCGAGGATATCGCCGCCGCCCTCGCCCGCGTCTACCGTTCGCGCCTGCCCGAGCCGGAGGAAGTCAGCGATCCCGGCGACGGCTTCGGGCGTCGAGACAATTTCGAGCGCCGAGATGGTCGCAAGCCCTCCCGCTTCGACCGGGACGACAGGCCTGCCCGGGACGACAGGCCCAGGTTCGACAGGGACGATAGGCCAGCCCGCTTCGAGAAGGGCGAACGCGCCCCGCGCTTCGACAAGTCCGATCGGGCACCGCGTTTCGAACGTCCCGAGCGTGCTGCGCGCTTCGAGCGTGACGAGGTGCCGTCCGCCGGCGACGATATGGTGCTCTACCGCCTGAGCATCGGCCGCCGCAACAATGCCGACCCGAAATGGCTGCTGCCGATGCTGTGCCGCCGCGGCGGCGTCAAGCGCCGCGATATCGGCAACATCAAGATTCTCGACAACGAGACCGTGGTCGAGATCTCCAAGGAAGCCGCCGAGCATTTTGCCGTCAACGTGCGCAAGCCCGACGAAGAGAACATCCGCATCCAGCCCTATCGCGATCGGGGTGGCGAGGAATCGGCTCCCGAGCCCAAGCCGCACCGCAAGGGCCCGCCCAAAGGTAGCGCGAAGAATACCACCAAGCCCTGGCAAGACGAAAAGCCCCGGCAAGACGAAAAGCCCTGGCAGGGTGACAAGACCGACAAAAGGCGTGGCCGCTAAAGCGTTTTGCAATTAGACGGAATCGCAAAGACGCGTCGAAACAAAGAGTTAGAGCGAATAAGCGTTCCCACTTGAACGCTTATTCGCTCTAGCAATGAAGCTACAGCATCGGACCTGATCCAGGAATCAGGTCCGATGCTGTAAGATCTTATTATCGCATCGTTTTCTACCAAAAATCGGCGCCCTTTTTTGGCACGCTACTACTCTAGCTTCTCCTAAGGGGATGAAGGAAGGCGCGGGCCTTTCCCCTTGCATTTCCTTCGCCAAGCGCCTATCTGCGCCATCCCAATTCGTCACCCGCCACAAGGCACCGGACCCATGCGGACGTCATCGTCGATATCGCTGATGATCCCGAGGAACATCGATTCCTCGGCCGCACGCGCTTTGCCCTAGGCCGGACCGAAATCACCTGAGATCGAGCCAGCCCGGACGCAAAAGCGGTTCCGGGCACTTTTTTGGCTCTCGTGGTGCCCAGAGCCGTGCAACCTCCCCAAGCGAGGGCCGGCAAGCACCACAGGTGTAGCATGACCAAGGAAAAGTTCACCCGGTTGAAGCCCCATTGCAATGTGGGCACCATCGGCCACGTCGACCATGGCAAGACGACGCTGACCGCGGCGCTCACCAAGGTCTCGGCAGACCGAGGCTGGGGAGCTTTCGTCTCGTATCAGGACGTGGCCCGCGCTTCCGCTGCCCAAGGCACGCGCGATGCCTCGAAGATCCTCACCATCGCCTCCGGGCATGTGGAGTTCTCGACTGAGAACCGCCACTACGCCCATGTCGACTGCCCCGGCCATGCCGATTATGTGAAGAACATGATCACCGGCGCGGCGCAGATGGACGGCGCGATCCTGGTGGTCTCGGCCCTGGACGGCCCGATGCCGCAGACGCGCGAGCACATCCTGCTCGCGCGGCAGATCGGCGTGCCCCGCATCGTGGTGTTCCTCAACAAGTGCGATGCGGTGGAGGATCACGAACTGATCGACCTGGTCGAGCTCGAGATCCGCGAGCTCCTGACGCGGCAGAACTACGAGGGCGACAAGGTGCCCTTCATCCGGGGTTCCGCCCTGCAGGCCCTGAACGGACTCAAGGGTGAGCTGGCGGATGAGGCGATCCTCCGGCTCTTCGAGGCGCTGGACAGCACGATCGAACTGCCCGAGCGCGCCGAGAACCGGCCCTTCCTGATGCCCATCGAGAGCGTGCGCACCATCTCCGGCCGGGGCACGGTGATCACCGGCCTGATCGCGCGCGGTGCGGTCAAGCTCGGCGACGAGGTCGAACTCGTCGGCTTCGGTGCCCGTCGCAAGACGGTGGTCACCTCCATCGAGACCTTCCAGAAGATCCTGGACCAGGGTCTCGCCGGGGAGAATATCGGCTGCCTGTTGCGCGGCGTCGAGCTCAAGGAGGTCCGGCGCGGCCAGGTTCTGGCCAAGCCGGGAACAGTGGAGCCGCATGCCCGCTTCGAGGCCGAGGTTCATGTTCTCACCAAGGAGGAAGGCGGGCGTCATACGCCCTTCTTCGGCCATTACCGGCCGCAGTTCTTCTTCCGCACGGCCAACGTCACCGGCGGTATCGAACTGCCGCCGAACGTCGAGATGGTGATGCCCGGCGACACCGTCGTGCTCACCATTGCCCTCAACGAAGCCATCGCGCTCGAAGCCAATACGCGCTTCGCCATCCGCGAGGGCAACCGCACGGTGGGGGCCGGCGTGATCAACCGTCTGCTCGACTGAGAGCGTCACGGCGGAGGGCGGGCAACTGCCCTCCGCATTCAAGGCTTATTCTGCTCGCTATTTCCCCGCCCCGATCGCCGACTCCAGCAGCGTGCGCACCGATGTGCGCAAATGTTCTTCGAGCCGCTTCTGCGCCTCTTCGATCACGCCGGATCTCAACGCGAGCAGGATGCTCAGATGCTCGGCCAATGCCGTACGGTAGCGCTCGATCTCGTCGTCCTTGCGCCACTGATAGTGATAGTGAAAGACGAAGGAGACCACGTCGTAGAAGCTGGTGACGAAGCGATTGTCGAGCTGGTCCACCAGGAAGCGGTGGAAGCGACGATCGAGCTGCGGAAACTGGCGGATAACCTCCTCGCCGCCCCGGCTCATCGCCTCATGGGCTTCGACCAGTCGGCCGATCTCGCGCCAGACCGGATCGTCATCGCCACGCCCGCCAAACAAGCCGATCGCCTCGATCTCGAAAGTGCGCCGCGTTGCCGCGAGCTCCCGGGCGAAGGAGGCATCGAAAGCGCAGAGCCGCCAGCCTCCGCGTGGCGCCTTCTCCACCAGGCCGTAACGCGAAAAGCCGATCAGGAATTCGCGTACGCTCACCGTGCTCGCGCCGAAGGTCCGTGCGAGTTCGGCCTCCGAGAAATTGCGTCCGGGCATCAGGTCGCCCGCGACGGCCATTTCGAGGAAACGCCGTTCCACCAGGTCCGAGCGACTCTCGGTTTCAGCCAGGCCGAAATAATCCGAGGCCGCCGGCAGCCGGTGCAGCAGGGTGAGCCGGCCGTCGCGCCGGACCAGCCCCGCCTGTTCCAGGCCTTCGAGGGCTGAGCGCATCGCCGTACGGCTCACGCCGACCTCGCGCGCCAGCACGGCCTCCGGCGGCAGCTGCGCGCCGGGCTGCAGCTTCGCCATGATGTCGAGGGCCAGATTGGTGGCCTTCATCGAGACATTGCGCGGGCGCGGCATCGCCGTTCCTCAGGATTGCAATCGCATTTCGTCATCGCTGGGCGTTCGGGCGTCCCTGCGAGGTCCGCTTAGACGCGATTCATGGCTGCACAATCAAGCGAGAGCTGAGACAGCCGGCCCAATGCCTACACGACGCTTTGTGCCCTTGCCGCCCCCAGCAACGCATGTTAGTGTCCTCTATAAATAAAAGACACCGATGTAACAAGAGTGTCCGAAACAAAGCACTTTTGGAAACGCACAATGCTCGCCACCCGGCTCGAACCGAGTGATGCTGCGCTGGAGGCGCGAGGCATCTCGAAACGGTTCGCAGGCGTCCCCGTCCTGTACGATGTCGACTTCTCGGTCGCGGCCGGAGAGGTGCATGCGCTCGTCGGTGAGAACGGCGCCGGCAAGTCCACCCTGATGAAGATCGTCAGCGGTATCCTGACGGAGTTCGACGGCAGCCTGTTCAGCCAGGGCCGTGGCCTGCGCTTTGCCTCGGTACGAGACGCCCAGGCTGCCGGCATCGCCATCATCCATCAGGAGCTCAATCTCATTCCCGAAATGAGCGTGGCCGAGAACATCTTTCTCGGCCGCGAACCTCGCATTGCCGGCCTGTTCGTTGACCGGCGCGCTCTTGCCCGCGCCGCCGCCGACCTGCTGACGGGCTTCGGCGTCGCCCTCGATCCCGAAGTACGCGTGGGGTCGCTGCGGGTCGGCGAGCAGCAACTGGTCGAGATCGCCAAGGCCCTCTCGCTGGAGGCGCGGGTCCTGATCATGGACGAGCCGACTTCGGCTCTGTCGCCAAGCGAGTGCGAGCGCCTGTTCGGGATCATCCGCAAGCTCGCCGCCTCGGGCGTGGGCATCGTCTATATCAGCCACCGTATGGACGAAGTCTCCCTGCTCGCCGACCACGTCACGGTGATGCGCGACGGGCGGCGCGTGCTGACGGCCCCCATGACGGAGCTGACGCCCGAACGCATCATCGCCAGCATGGTCGGGCGCGACCTCAGCCTTGCCACGCCGCCCCATACGCCCGATCGCGCCACCGAAGCCCTCGCGGTGCACGGTCTCGGCCTGAGCCTGCCCCAGGCGCGCGGCGGTTGGAAACGCGTGTTGCGCGGCGTTTCCTTCAGCCTGCATCGCGGCGAGATCCTCGGCATTGCCGGCCTGCTCGGTTCCGGCCGCACCGAAATTCTGGAAACCATCTTCGGCGCGAGCAGTGGACGGCGCGAGGGCCGCATCGTGGTCGACGGCGAAGAGGTCCGGATCGACAATCCGCGCCAGGCCATCCGGCACGGCCTAGCTCTGGTGACGGAGGACCGCAAGGCAACCGGGCTCCTCTTGCAATCGACCATTCGCGACAATGTCTCCCTGCCCTCCCAGCCGCTGCAGCGACGCCTTGGCCTACGCGATGACGGCCTGGAAACCCGGCTTGCCCGCGCGGCGATCGATAGCCTTTCCGTGCGCTGCCGTTCGGACGAACAGATCGTCGGCCAGCTCTCCGGCGGCAATCAGCAGAAGGTGGTGATCGGCAAATGGCTTGCCATCGGCCCGCGCATCCTGCTGCTCGACGAGCCGACGCGCGGCATCGACATCGGCGCCAAGAAGGAGATCTACGACCTGATCTTCCGCCTCGCCGGGCAGGGCATGGCCATCCTCGTCGTCAGCTCCGAACTGCCCGAATTGCTGCTGCTCTCCGATCGCGTCCTCGTCATGCAGGAAGGGCGCCAGGCCGGCATCCTCGAGCGCCGGGAGGCCAGCGAGGAGGCGATCATGACCCTTGCTTCGCCGAGGCGGTCCGCCGCCCTACCCGAGCTCTCTGCCGTATCCGCCGGAATTTCACCTTTCCTACCTGCCCCCAATGAGCCGTCAACGAGCCGTCAATGACCTTTCTGAGACTTCTGTCGCGGACCAAGCTGTATTGGGGCCTCGCCGCCCTCTTCCTGATCGGCGTCGCCTTTTCGCCGGTCACTTCCAAGGGGCGTAACATCTTCCTGACCTCCGGCAATCTCTCGGACGTGCTGCGCCAGGTTTCGATCACCGGCCTGGTCGCCGTCGGCATGACCATGGTGATCCTGATCGGCGGTATCGACCTCTCCGTCGGCTCGATCCTGGCCTTGGGCACCGTGCTGGCCGCGCTGCTGCTGACGCAGCCGGGCCTCACCGTGGCAGCCGGCATCGCCCTGCCCGTAACCTTCCTGGTCGCGATGGTCGGCGTCGCCCTGATCGTCTCCTTCGTCTCCGCTCAGCTCGGCGCGGGCAGATCCGCCACAACGGCGGCGCCAATCCATCGAAGCCGCCGTAGATCCACCCTCTCGGCAATCTGGTTGCCCCTCGGCGCAGGCATCGTCGTCGCAGGGCTTTTGACACTCTGGCTCGCCTCCCAGGCCGGCAGCCAGTTAGGCATGCCCGGCGTACTGATTGCCGTCTCTTGCATCGGGCTCGCGGTCGGCGCGCTCAATGGCGCCATCATCGTCGGCGGCCGCCTGCAGCCCTTCATCGTCACCTTGGCCATGATGGTGACGATGCTTGGCCTTGCACGCCTGGTCGCCGGCCAGGACAGCGCCGTGGTCGCCGTCTATTCCGGCACCAACGCCACCACCGACATCGATCTCCTGCGCGCCGTGCTCTGGGGCGTGCTGCCGGTGCCAGGTCTGTTCTTCCTCGCCGCGCTCACCCTGTTCATGGTGGTGCTGAAATTCACCGCCTTCGGCCGCTATGTCTATGCCATCGGCGGCAATGAGGAGGCGACGCGCCTCTCCGGCATCGCCGTCACACCGGTGAAGATCGCAACCTATGCTTTCTCAGGCATGCTCGCCTGCATCGCCGGCGTGCTCTATGTGGCGCAATACCGCCAGGGCAAGCCTGATGCCGGTGTCGGCCTCGAACTCGACGCCATCGCCGCCGTGGTGATCGGCGGCACCAGCCTGATGGGCGGGCGCGGGAGCCTGGCCGGCACGCTGGTCGGCGTACTCATCTTCGGACTGCTCACCAATATCCTGCAGCTTCACAACATCTCCACCAACGTCCAATTGGTGATGAAGGGGCTGATCATCATCCTCACCGTACTGCTGCAGGAACGCAATCTTGGCCAGATCTTCGCGTCGCTCCGCACGAGCCCGCGAGCCGAGGCACAGGATGAGAAGACCTATAACAAGCTGGAGGAAACCCCATGATCAATCGCCGAAGCTTCATCCACGCCGCGCTCGCCAGCGGCGGCGCCATGCTGATCCCTGCCGGCTGGACGCCGCGCGCCCTCGCCGACGACAAGAAATATACGATCGGCTTTTCGCAGGCGACGACGCTCGAACCCTGGCGCGTCCAATTCAACAAGGATCTGAAGGCCGAGGCCGAGAAGCATGCGAACGTCAAGCTCCTGATGGCCGATGCCGAGGACAAGACCGAGAAGCAGGTGTCAGACACCGAGAGCTTCATCACCCAGGAGGTCGACGCCATCCTGATCAGCCCGAAGGAATCGGCCGGCCTGACCGCCGTGGTCGAAAAGGCCATGGACGCCAAGATCCCGGTCTTCGTGCTCGACCGCAACGTCAATTCCGAGAAATACACCCAATGGATCGGCGGCGACAATGTGGTGATCGGCCGGGCGGTCGGCGACTTCGTGGTCAAGACCCTGGGCGGGGCCGGCAAGGCCAAGGGCAATGTGGTCGAAATCTGGGGCGGCCTCGGCACGCAGGCGAGCCATGACCGCTCCAACGGCTATCATGAGAAGGCGGACAAGGAGAGCGGCATCAAGCACCTGCTCAACCAGCAATCGGCCGATTGGAAGCAGGCCAAGGCCTATGAAGTGATGTCGACGGCCCTGCGCAATTTCGAGGACATCAACCTGGTCTATGGCCACAACGATCCCATGGCCTATGGCGCCTATCTCGCCGCCAAGGATGCCGGCCGGGAAAAGAACATCCTGTTCGTCGGTGTCGACGGCCTGCCCAATGAGGGCGTCAAATATGTGCATGATGGCGTACTCGCCGCCACCTTCCTCTATCCGACGCCCGGCGCCGAGGGCCTGCGTCAGGCTTTGAAGATGCTGGGCGGCGGGACGGTCGAGAAGAAGCTGGTGCTGGATACGCAGACCATCACCAAGGACAATGCCGACGCCATTTTGAAGACGAACGGATTGCTGTGAGGGTACGGGCGGAGAAGGCCTCACCTTCTCCGCTCCGATAACGCCAAGGCTGGGACCGCGGACGTCCCAGCCGCTCCGCCTCCCTACCCCAGCCGCATCAGCACGAGGCCCCCCAGGATCAGCAGGGCAGACAACCCGCGCACCGGTGTAAGGGGCTCTTTCAGGAAGACCATGGCGATCAGGCCGCCGAACAGCACGCTGGTCTCGCGCGTGGCGGCAACCAGGGCGATCGGCGCCACCGTCATCGCCCAGATCACGATCCAATAGGCGGCGAGCGACATCGCCCCGCCTGCGAATCCCGGCACCAGGAATTTCAAGGCGGGACGCACGCCCGTCCACCCCTTGCGCCAAAGGCATATCGCCAGCATCGGATAGGCATCGAGCGTGAAGAGTGCGGCCGCATAGGAATTGGGGCTCCCCGCAGCACGTGCGCCGATGCCGTCGACGATGGTGTAGAGCGAGATGGTGACGGCGGTGAGCAGGGCATAGATCACGGCTGTCCGGTTCGGGACCAGTGAGCCGCGCTGCCCCTTGAGCGAAATCAGCAGGACCCCCAACCCAAGCACGGCAATGCCGGCGACGTTGCCCAGGGTCATCGGATCATGAATGAAAACCAGGGAAATCGCCGTCGTGGCCAGCGGCGCGGCTCCGCGGGCAATTGGATAGACCTGGCTCATGTCGGCACGACGATAGGCCTCGGCCAGGAAGAGGTAATAGCCAAGGTGCAGAACCGTCGACAGGGCCACCCACATCCAGGCTTCCTTGTTGGGCAGCCCGGTGATCGCCAGCGCCGGCAAGGCGATGACCCCGCAGGACACCGCGATCAGCGTCATCGCCAGGAAGGGGTCGAGCTTGATCTTGACCAGCGCGTTCCACCCGGCGTGCAGGGCCGCCGCGGTCAGCACGGCCAGGAAGACGGGGAGTTGCAATTCCATGGGGGAGCGACTTCAGGACATCAAGCGCCCGACAGACGGCAAAGGGGCCGCTGACCGGTGATACGCAAAGGAGGGGCCGGCAAAGCGCAGCGTCGATTTTGCCTGCGCTTTCAGCGCTCTCCTTCTCATTATGACAGTTTGATGTCAAAGCCGCTTCGCGGGGTGCGACGTTTCGCGTGAGCCTTCAGGCCGCCACCCAAACAAGCTTGTCGTTGGAGAGAACCGCTTCGCCGGACCAGCGATAGGCGGTCAGCACACCGCCCTTGGCAACGCTGAAATCAAGGCACGACGCCGTTGGCGACAACAATTGCGGCCGGCCCGACATCCAGTAATGGCCGAACATCACCGGCACGGATTCTTGATAGTGATAATCGGACTGTATGGGATCGTCCGGCAGTTCGCTTCTTCGTTCATCCAGCCCCAGGGCCGCGAGCCGGAAAGTCGTCGCCGCCCGATCCCACCAGCGCAGGCGAGCCTCGTGCCGGGTGTGGCCGTCCTTGTCGCGGAAAGAGTGCCCGCCGGGCAGCCGCACCTCCGGCCCCTTGAGCAGGATATCGGCGGCGAGATGTTCCGGCGTGCCCCCGCGATAGGCCTTGCGCAGGCCCTCGTCATGAAAGCATCCGGCTGCATCGAGACAGGTCTCGGCCAGGCAGGCCTGCGAGGCTCCATGCCAGCAGGCGTGCACGATCCGCAGGCCGCCAAGATCAAGCCACACCGGCAGGGACGCAAACCAGGTCAATGCCTCGCGATGGGCCGGTGATCCCTGTCCGATCTGCGCGAGAAAGGCGGCATGCTGCTTCTCGTTCTTTTCGGTGTGGGGCCGGAGGAAGCCACCGGCGCCGTCCGGCGTGGCCCAGCCGAGAGCATTGAACTCGTGGTTGCCCATGATCGCTCGGCCGGTCCCCGCTCCGGCCATGGCGCGGACGACACGCAGGACCTCGACCTGTTCCGGCCCGCGATCGATGAAATCGCCCAGGAAGATCGTCTTGCGGTCGGCATGCCGATAGACCCCGCGCGCCTCGCCGTAGCCGAGCTTCGCCAGCAGCCTGTGCAATGCATCGGCATGGCCGTGGATGTCGCCGATTACATCAAATTCCATTGTCAACTTCCTGTTCTTCCATGTTTTTTTGCGTCCCGATGAAATGCCGCCTCAAAGAGCGCGGACGTCCCCGCGACACTCGAGTGAGTGTCGGACGATACTCGAGTGAGTGTCGGACGATCCGCATCTTTCCAACAGACACAGCACTTCCAAGAACGGGCAAGAACATCCGCGCTCCCGGGAATGATGCCCATACACGACGGGAGTGACCCGCTTGACAAGGCACTGGCCCCCCTGTCAGTTTAAAACATGGCCTGCGCTTACATCACCTTTTCCGCTTCGAAACAGCACCTCCTCATCGGGGGCAGGTGATCGTCGCGCGCGCCATAAGCAGCGAACCAAGATCGAAAATGTACCCCGCCGGTTCGACGGGGTTCTTTTTTGCTGCCGTCTCCGGCAAATCGGAGATGATCCATGGAAATCCCCTCTTCTTCCGCCCGATCGCTGGCCTCCCCGCAGGGCTTGTGGTTGCCCTTGATCACGCCCTTCCGCGACGGCGCGCTCGACGAGGCCTCGCTGAGACGTCTCATCCGCCATTACGGCACGCTCGGACTGGATGGCCTCGTTCTCGCCGGCACCACGGGCGAAAGCCTGACACTGGACGAGGATGAAACGCGGCAGCTTGTCGAGGTCAGCGCCGACGAGCTTACCCGGCAAGGCCGCCGACTGCCGCTCTATCTCGGCCTTTCGGGCAGCGATACACGCAAGCTCGCCAAGCGCCTCCCCCGCCTGGGAGACTGGCCGATCGAGGGCTGCCTTATTGCCTGCCCCTATTACAGCAGGCCGTCCCAAGCCGGGCTGATTGCCCATTTCAATGCGCTGGCGGATAGCACCCAGCACTCGATCCTGATCTACAACATTCCCTACCGCACCGGCGTAAATCTGGGCAACGAGGCGATGCTCAGGCTCGCCGAACGGCCCAACATCGTCGGCGCCAAGGATTGCTGCGCCGATCCCGCCCAATCGGCCGAGTTGATCCGGCTCCGGCCACCCGGCTTTTCCGTGCTGACGGGCGAGGATGCCTTCTACCACGCTGCCCTGGCTGCCGGCGCGGATGGTGCCATCCTCGCCTCCGCCCATCTCGAGACCGCCAGCTTCATCGCCATCCGAGACGCCTTCGCTCTCGGCGATGAACCGGCCGCCGACATCGCCTGGCGCTCCCTTGCCGAGCTTGTGCCGCTGCTCTTTGCCGAACCCAATCCCGCTGCGCTCAAGTACTGGCTCTGGCGCACGGGCCTGATCGACAGCGGGGAATTGCGGCTGCCGATGACCCCGGTAAGCGCCGCGCTCGCCGCCCGCCTCGACGGCGTGATCGACCGCCTGAAGTCGGCGGCTTAGTCTCAATGCAATTCATTTGAGGAGGAGACACTCCGATTTGTCATAACCGGGCTTGACCCGGCAACGACAAAGGTTCCGCAGACTCGAAAACTCACGAGTGAACTACACGGGACTTGGTCCGTCGTACACACAGGGGAAGGCGCGAGGGATTGACGGTTCGCGGCGCGGGTGTAGGCTTCAAAACAGCCGGCGGAGGGGAAGCGTGATGATGAAACTGGTATCGTGTGTCGCGCTGGCAGCCGCCTTGCTGTCCATCATCCCGGCCTCCGCCCAGGAGCCGAAAAGCGCGGCGGCATCTGCCGCCGCACAGAAGGAATTCAACGGCTTCATCGCGAAATTCCGGGCTGCGCTGAAGGCCAATGATGCAGCAGCCATCGCCGGCATGGCGAAACTGCCATTTCAGAATGACGCCGCCATCGCCGATGCCGCGCAGTTTCGTGCCAAGGTCTACAAGCCTGATTTCACCGCCAAGACCAGAGCCTGCCTGCAGCGCGAAAAGCCGGTCCATGATCGCGATGGAGACGGCAACCACACCTTTTCCATCGGCTGCGGTGACAACATCTTCGTGTTCACCAGGACAGCCGCGGGCTTCCTGCTGACGGATATCGCCATGAACGACTGAGCGGCCGGCAAAGGCTGCTCAGCGCGCCATTGCCGCCTTGCTGCGCTGGCGCCGTTTCGGCCAGAGGATCAGCCAGCCCACCAGGACGAGGTTCACCACATTCCACAGGAAGCCGTGCAGGAAGGCGAGCCGGTAGGACTGGGTGGCGTCATAGATGAAGCCCGAAGCGAGCCCCCCGCAGGCCATGCCGAGCACGGTTGCCATCAGCACCAGGCTGATGCGGGCACCGGCCTCGCGCGGCGGCAGGAATTGGCGGATGATCACCGCA
The DNA here is from genome assembly GCF_057813875.1 of Labrys sp. F242. NCBI lineage: Bacteria > Pseudomonadati > Pseudomonadota > Alphaproteobacteria > Hyphomicrobiales > Xanthobacteraceae > Labrys > Labrys sp. F242. The sequence goes on from NZ_JBVASG010000001.1 coordinate 2,850,225, forward strand.
TACATCGGCACGATGCCGCCCTGGAACAGGCCGAACAGGCCCGAGATCACCCAGAGCGAAGAGAGGCTGTTGAAGAAGAGATAGAGCAGCAGCGCCGCCCCTTGCATGGCGGAGCCGATCAGCAGCATCGGCCCGGCGCCGATGCGATCGGCCACCACGCCGGAAGCAAGGCGGCTGACGACGCCCAGGCCCAGCATGAGCGCGATGATCTGGGTCCCGATGGCCACGCCATAGCCGAGATCCCCGCAATAGGCGACGATGTGAACCTGCGGCATCGACATCGCCATGCAGCAGGCAAAGCCGGCCACCACCAGGATCGCCTGCAGGGCATTCGCCGAAAGACCGAGTTCTCCGCGGGCGGCCTCCGTCGCGGCCTCGGCAGCCGCATAAGTGGTGGTCGCGGGCCGGCGGGTCAACGCCAAAGCGAGCGGCACCATTGCAACAGGCGCGAACAGGCCGATGCCGATATGGGTGGCACGCCAGCCATAATCGGATTGGAAGTGCTCGATCACCAGCGGCCAGACGGCGCCCGCAAGATAGCTGCCCGAAGCTGCAAACGTCACCGCCAGCGCCCGGCGCTTGCGAAACCAATGCGAAAGGTCTGAGATCAGCGGCGCGAAACCGGCAGCCGAACCCAGGCCGATCACAATCGAGAGGGCAGCGAACTGCCAGATATTGGAGGTAAAGGCGGCCAGCACATAGCCAGCGCAGAGCAGCACCGCCCCGATCAGGATCGGCACGACGATGCCGGCCCTATCGGCCAGGCGGCCCATGACGACCCCGCCAACGGCAAAGCCCAGCATGGTGCAGGTATAGGGCAAGGAGGCACCGCCCCGCAGCGTGTCGAACTCCACTTGCAGAGTCGGCAGCACGACCACCACTGACCAGTTGCCGACACAAGCCACCGTACCAAGGATGAGAGTGAGAACCAGACGCAGCCAGGAATAGGCGGAATCGACGTCGCCAGGCCTATCGGCCTCACGGGGCAAAGCTGACACGGGGAGTTTCCTCGTTCCGGAATATTATCCTGAATATGCTTGTTTCACCGACCGGACGGCGTGCAATGGTCAGGCTATAGCAGCTTCCGTCCCGGCTTCGCCAGATCGAACAAAGCATGGCTGACCTTCTGAACCAGCGCCTCATGCGCCCTGCCCCAGTTCTCGCAACATGAATGCCGCCCGTTCGGCGACGGGCAGGAGCGGCAGCGACACCAACTCGTAGCCGAGGCTGGCATAGACCCGCAGCATGGCCTCATGTGTCGCCTGCGCCTCCTCCAGGCTCTGCTTGCGCTCGGCATCGCCGGCATAGATCGCCGGCCAGGGCGGCGCGATGAAGACTTGCGCACGATAGCGCCGGAGCGCGGCGGCCTTCCGGGTCGGCTCCGGCACCGTCAGGCCGCAAAGCTGGAGATAACCGATCACGTCGGGAATGCCGCGATCGAACAGCACCAGGCCGTCGAGCCCCCGCGCCTCACGATAAGAGCGCAGATCCCACGCCAGCATCAGCTCGGCGAAAGCCGCGCGGTCGGCCCATGGCAGGGCATTGCCGTCAATGGCGACCTGATCCTGGATGATGGCGCGGCCCGCTTCGGGCATGGCACGCAGCCCCTCGGCCGCCAGGGCCGAAATCAGGCTGGTCTTGCCTGCCCCCGGGCCCCCGGTGACGACGACGAAACGATCGATCTGAGACAAGGCTCGATCTCCTCTCGATAATGATAACAAGGGTTCGGATGGAACTCGCAACGCCAGGCGGCGGCACGAGTGGGCCAGAAAATGGGGATAGGGCTTTCGATCCGCACTTTGGGCGCGTGGCATCAGCCTTCGCGCGAGGGTCAGCCGGGCATGGTTCGCCGGGCACCTCGGGCTTTCAGCCTACACCGCGCCAGGCCCGGCCGAAAGCCCCTCGGTTCTCGTCTCTCCCTCGGAGCCAGCAAAGACGCGATATCGTCGCCCCCTCCAAAGGCAGCGTCGCTTATGGGTCATTCGTAACGGACCCAAGGCAACACGATGGTCAGGTGAAGGGTATGCCGCCCGCGGCCAAGCCCATCCGTCCATCACAGGGGAAAGCCAGGCATGACAGACAGGATCGGCAAGTCGGGAGCGCAAGGCTTGATCGTGGATCGCCGCGAACTGATGAAAGGAGCCGCCGCGCTCGGCCTCGGCTACAGCCTGATCGGACCTTTCGGAGGGCCGGCCCTGGCCGCCGAGACGCCTAAGAAGGGCGGCACGCTGCGGCTTGGCATGGAGGGCGGCTCGGCATCGGACACCCTCGATCCGCGCGCCGTCGCCGATTCCATCCCTGTCAGTTACAGCTACCAGATCTGGAACGGACTGATCGAAGTCGACAAGAATGGCAACGCGGTCGGCGAATTGCTGGAGAGCTGGGAATACAAGCCCGGCGCCAAGGAATGGATCTTCAATGTGCGCAAGGGCGTCACCTTCCATTCCGGCAAGACGCTGGATGCCGACGACATCATCTATTCGATCAACCTGCATCGCGGCGACACCAAATCCGCCGCCAAGGATGTGCTGTCTGGTATAACCGAAATCAAGAAGCTCTCGCCCAGCCAGATCCAGATCACCCTGGGCGAGGGCAATCTCAACCTGCCCTACAATCTCACCGATTTCCACATCCTCGGCATTCCCAACGAATTCAAGGATTTCTCCAAGCCGGATGGCACGGGTGCCTACAAGCTTGAAGTGTTCGAGCCCGGCGTGCGCGTGGTCACCAAGAACAGCGGCCATTACTGGAAGGAGGGCTGCGGCAATTTCGACGCCGTCGAACTGCAATATATCGGCGATTCAGCGTCGCGCCTGCAGGCGCTTATCTCGGGCCAGGTCGATGCCATCAACCGGCTCGATCCCAAGACCATGGACCTGGTGACCAGTTCGCCCGATGTGAGCGTGGTGCAGACCAAGGGCACCGGCAATCGCTATTGCTTCGTGGCGCTGTGTGACACCGAGCCGTTTGCCAATGCGGACCTGCGCTGGGCCCTCAAATATGGCATCGACCGCAAGAAGATCGTCGATACCGTCTATCAGGGCTATGCCACGGTCGGTAACGACATCACCATCAGCCCGACGAACAAATACTTCGCCAAGGACCTGGCGCAGACATCCTACGATCCCGAGAAGGCCGCCTTCCACTATAAGAAGGCCGGCAGCCCCAAGCTGGAGCTCAAGGTATCCGAGGGCGCCTTCAGCGGCGCCACCGACTCGGGGGTGCTCTATCAGGAGGCTATGAAGCAGGCCGGCATCGAGCTCACGGTCACGCGCGTCTCGTCCGACGGCTATTGGGCGAACATCTGGCTGAAGGAACCTTTCTGCGCCGTCTACTGGGCCGATCGCCCCGCTATCGACATTCAGCTTTCGCAGACCTTCCTGTCGAACGCTGCCTGGAACGACACCCATTGGCGGCGTCCCGATTTCGACAAGCTGGTGATCGCCGCACGCGTGGAGGAGGACGAGGCCAAGCGAAAGGCGATGTATGCCGAGGCCCAGACAATGATCCACGATGACGGCGGCACGATCTGTTTTGCCGTCAGCGATTATCTCGACGGCTACGCCAAGAAGGTGGCGGGCGTGGCGCCCCACGCCCGTTTCGACATGTGCGACCAGCGGGTCGCCGAAAAGGCGTGGTTCGCCTGAGCCGGGAGGGCGCTGCCAAGCGCCCTACCCCCACCAGAAGATCGCGGCGATGATGACGTAGAGCCCGATAAGGGCAGCGCCATCCGCCATGTCGGCCCGGCCGTCCGCCGTGACGACCACGCCGATGATGGCCGACAGCATCAGGGCCACGGCCAGCATCGGCGGGATCACCAGGGTGAAGGGCGTCCCGCCCATGGCGTAGCTGACGAAGACCAGCACGGGAATCAGGGCGAGCGCCACCTGCAGCGAGGAGTTCAGGATCACGCTTATGGCGAGTTCGGCCTGGTTGCGCAGGGCGAACTGGATGCCCACGACATTCTCCACCGCATTGCCAACGATCGCCACGATGACAAGGCCAGCGAAGGCCTGGGAAATGCCGAGCGTCTCGATGGCCGGGTTCAGCGCCTCGACGAACCAGTCGGACACGAACAGGGCGGCGACGCCGGCAAGAGCCAGGATGGTCAATGCCAGCCAGAGCGGCCAGCCGGCCTCCTGCTGGCCATGCGCCTCGGCCGGCACAGTGCGCTCGCTGCCGCCGAGCATGACCTTGACGGAAACCAGGAAGACCAGGAGCAGGACACCGGCACAAACCAACGCCAGCTTGTCTTCATGGGCGCCCGCCGGCAGATGCATCACCGAAGCCAGCGTCGGCAGCATCAGCGCGGAAACGGCCAGAAGCAGCAGCGCCGCGATCATACGCGGCCCCGCCGCATCGAAGACCAGCACCTTGTGGCGGGCGCTGCCGGCGATGAAGGCGATGCCGAGCACCAGCAGGCTGTTGCCGAGGATCGAGCCGATCAGCGAAGCCTGCACCACCTCGATCAGCCCGGCCCGCAGCGCGAAGATGCACACGCACAATTCCGGCAGATTGCCGACCGCCGATTGCACGATGCCAGTGGCGGCCGGGCTGAGATAGCGCCCGAGATGGTCGGTGGCCTCGCCGATCAGCGAGGCCAGCCCGGCAAGAGCCACGGCGCCGATGACGAAGACGAGGATTTGCGAAGAGCCGGTACGGCTGGCGATACCCGTGGCGGCTGATGCCCCCCCTGCGATGGCGAGCGTCACGAAATCGCGTTTCGACAGCATGGAACCTCCCGCGAAGCCATATAGGTTTCATAGCCCGACGCGAAGACGCAAGGGAAGGTCAATCTTGCTCCCCAAGAAGCGGCGTTTCGAACAGAGGAGCGGTCTGCGTTCGCGTGGCAGCATCACGAACATGCACGGATTTTCCATACCATGCAGGCTCGACAGGCAGCATTCCGTTGCCTACCCTTCGCGCCACAATGCCGGAGGGCCGATGCGCGCAACAACCCTTCTCTCGATCGCCCTTGCGCTGACGGCAGGCCAGGCTCTGGCAGAAAACCTCCCCCCCTTGCGTCAGGGCGACCTTGTCTTCCAGCAATCGAAAAGCCCGCAGAGCGAGGCGATCCGCCTGGCCTCGGGCAGCACCTACACGCATATGGGCATCATCTCCCTCACGCCCGCAGGACCGGTGGTGATCGAGGCGGCCGATGTCGTTCGTCAAACACCGCTCAAGGCTTTCCTTGCCCGCGGCGCGAAGGGCCGCTTCGCCGTTTACAGGCTGCGCCAGCTCGTTCCAGCCAAGGCGGATGCCGCCGTCGCAGCGGCGCGGACCTATCTCGGCCGGCCCTATGATCTCTATTTTCGCCTCGATCCGGACGCCATCTATTGCAGCGAATTGCCTTACGACGCCTTCAGGAGCGTCGGCATCAGCCTTGGGCGCGTCGAGCGTTTCGGTAATCTGTCCGTGCGCAACCCTGCGGTAAAGGCGCTCTTCGCCACGCGCTGGGCCAGTCATCCCGATTGCAGGGGCGCGGCGGGGAATGCCGCGGCCTGTTGGACTCTGATCCAGCATCAGGGCATCGTTACCCCCGTCAGCATCGCCCGCGACAGCCAGGTCGTGCGGGTCGGAGGCAATCTTTGAGGAAATGAACCGGCGCGAGAAATGGGAGGATTTCCGGCTTGCAGGGCGGCGGCGGTGCAATAGGATGTCATCCTGCCGTCACCATCGGGAGAAAGCGCTGCCATGGCCCTCTTCGCCGATCGTTTCAAAGGCCGAAGCGCCGTCATCACCGGCGGGGCGTCCGGCATCGGCCTCGCCAGCGCCAGGCGCATTGCCGCCGAGGGCGGTCGGATCATGATCTGGGACGTCGACGCCACCCGTATCGACGCGGCGAAAGCGCAGATCGGCTCGGGCACTTTTGGCCTGGTGGTCGACGTCACCAATCCGGAGGCGGTGGAGGCCGCCGCCAAGACCTCCGAACGCCATCTCGGCCAGATCGATGCGCTCATCTGCTCGGCCGGTGTCGCCGGGCGCAACGCACCTGTGATCGACTATCCGATCGACGAATGGAAGCGCATCTTCGAGATCAATGTGAACGGCTTGTTCTATGCCAACCGTTTCATCGCGGCGATGATGAAGAAGCGCGGCTATGGCCGCATCGTCAATCTGGCCTCGATTGCGGGTAAGGAAGGCAATCCCACCGCTTCGGCCTATTCGGCCTCGAAAGCCGCGGTGATCGGCTTCACCAAGGCGCTGGGCAAGGAACTGGCGAAGAGCGGCGTCACCGCCAATGTCATCGCGCCGGCCACGATCGATACGCCCATTCTCAAGCAGGTGGCGCAGGCCCATATCGACTACATGCTGTCCAAGATCCCGATGGGCCGATTCGGCAAGGTCGATGAAGTCACTTCCATGATCGCCTGGCTCGCGAGCGAAGAATGCTCCTTTGCCACCGGCGCGGTCTTCGATGCCTCTGGCGGCCGCGCTACCTATTGAGTCGGGCCCGCCTCAGCGCCAACGATAATTGAAGCTGACGCTGATTCGCTCCTCGTCCGCCTGGTTGATCGGCACCTCGTGGCGCAGCCAGCTCTCCCACAGCAGCACCGTGCCGGCCTGGGGCGCCTCATAGACGAAGGGCCGCTGTTCCCCGCCAGCCTTGGCCTTGCGCGGGGGTGCCGCCATCATCAGGCCGAGCCGCGGATCCTCCAGCTTGAGCGCGCTGGAGCCCTTGGGCGTGGCCACATAATAGGTGCCCGAGATCACCGAGCGCGGGTGGATATGCGAGGTGTGCACACCGCCCTCCGGCAGCACATTGACCCAGATGTCGTCGAGCTTGAGCTTGTCGCGGCCAAGATCGAATTCGAGCTCCTTGGCAAAGACAGCGACATGGCCATCGAGCGCCTTCACAAGTTGCTTGATCGCCGGAAAGCGCCAGGGCAGGTCGTTCAGGGAAGCGTAGGAGGTATAGCCTGGATAGCCGTGCTTGTGGCACCAGGCCTGACCGGCCTCGTCGTCTTCGGCAAGGGAGCGGCAGGTTGCGTCGATCTCGGCGAGCGGCGCCTGCGCCTCGCCGAGTTCGGCACGGTAGAGCTTGGTAACGAAAAGGGTCTTGATCTCGGCCATGGCGAGGAAGTGGCCGAGCGAAGGCTCGCCTGTCAAGCCGCTTATCATCTGAGCGGGATTTCAGTCGGCCAAAGCCGGGCTCCCAGATGCCCCTCGACAGGCTGGGGGCGTTGCCGGAACATTCCCCTATCGTTCCCAGAAGTGCTTGGCGATCTCTGTCTCGACTTGCCACTTCTTCATGCCGATATCGTCGATCAAATGGGGATTGGCTTTCGCCATTTCCTCCAGGTCCCTGCGAAAATAGATCCGCTTGCGCCAGGCCGCGATCATTCTCGGCAGCATCGCCAGGCTGAAGCGCCGGCGCGGCATGTCACACGGTCCTGACCATGCCGCCTGATGCGGCGCCGAACCAAGGGTGGGAATATCGTTCATGACAACCTCCATAGGGTTCGGGTCTGGGGACCCTCGACCTGAATGAGGTTGAATTCTGCGGGATACGAACGGCGTCGTACTTAAGCTTTCCCAAATAGTTCTCAAAACTTCCAAAAGGGCTATAGATTGCGCCCCATGCAGGGATCGCGCTTTGCCTTTGGTCCGTTCGTGCTCGATTCCGGCGCGGGAACGCTCCTTCGGGACGAGGCTCCCGTTGCCGTTGGCTATCGCGGGTTGAAGTTGCTCGCGGCCCTCGTCGAAAACCCCCGCGAGATCCTGCGCAAGGCCGCGTTGATGGATGCGGCCTGGCCGGGCATGGCGGTCGAGGAAGGCAATCTCACCGTCCAGATCGCGCAACTGCGCAAGCTCCTCGGCCCGGCCGCCGATGGTGGCGAATGGATCGTCACGGTTCCTCGCGTCGGCTACCGGTTCACCGGCGCCGTCGAACAGCTTGGTCGAGAGCAGCGAAAGCCCCTGCCTTTGCCCGGCAAACCATCGATAGCCGTGCTGCCCTTCGTGAATGTCAGCAACGATCCCGAGCAGGAATCCTTCACCGACGGGCTGACCGAGGACCTGATCACCGACCTGTCGGGGATCTCGGGCCTGTTCGTCATCGCCCGCAACTCGGCCTTTGCCTATAAGGGAAAGGCGATGGACGTACGCGGCATCGCGCAGGATTTGGGCGTGCGCTACCTGCTGGAGGGCAGCGCAAGACGCGCTGCCGGACGCGTGCGCATCAACGCGCAGTTGGTCGACGCCGTAAGCGGTGACCATCTGTGGGCCGAGCGCTTCGACCGCGGCCTGGAAGACATCTTTGCCGTCCAGGACGAGGTCACCGGCAAGATCGTGGAAGCTTTGCTCGGCCGGCTGCGCGCGCCGCTGCCACGCAATCCACCCAGAAATCTCGAGGCCTACGATCTGTGCGTGCGGGCGCGCAAATTGATGGATGATTCGCCGCAGACGGCTCAGGAAGCGCATCTGATGCTCATGCGCGCGGTTTCGCTCGATCCTGATTATGCGGAGCCGTACCGCTGGCTTGCCATGAACCATTGGATGGGATGGGTGCATTCGGGCGGGCCAACCGAAGCGTCCCGCGGCATTGCATTGGAGCTGGCACGCAAGGCCGTAGAGCTCGGTCCAAACGATGCCGGGTGCCGGTGGGTCCTGGCTTACCTGCTTGCCTATGAGCGCCGCTTCGCCGAGGCGGATGCTCAATTCGCCAAGGCAATCGAACTCGACCCGAACGAGGCCGACATCTGGGCTGTTTTATCCGACATCTCGGTCCTGGCCGGGCGGGTCGAGGAAGGCCTCGAGCATATCCGCAAGGCTTTCAGGCTGAACCCGTTTCCGGCGAGCTGGTACTATCTGACGCTCGGCCAGGCGCAATATGCCGCCGGCGACTACGAAGCTGCGATCGAGACCCTGCGCCGGGACGAGACCTATCGTACAAGTTCGCGCCGTTTCCTCGCGGCAAGCCTTGCCCAACTGGGCCGGCTCGACGAAGCCCGCGCGGAAGTCGAACTGTTTCTCGTCGGCAACCCGCATTTCACAATCCGCCATTGGGCCGAGACGGAGCCCTTCCGTGACGCCACGACACTCGAGCATTTCGTCGACGGCTGCCGAAAGGCCGGTCTTCCGGCATGAAAAATCGCGATTCGCGGAAATCGCAATTTTTCTAGAGAAGAATGGCTTTTCTCCGAATCGTCATTCTTCTCTAATTCTTTGCTTTGGCGCGTTTTCTTAATCGAAAAGTCTGTCAACTTTTCTGGAAAATGCTTTAGCCCTCGTCCTCGAAGCGGCCCGTGGCTTCACGATCATGCTCATATCGTTTCGTGAGCGGAAACGACGGCAACCACGACTCGCGACGGACGGTCCAGCTTTCATAGGTCGGCATCAACTGGTCAGGAGCATCGAGGCTCCCCAGATGCACTTCGATTTCGTCCCCACTGCGGGCGAAAACAGACGAGCCGCAGCGAGGACAGAAAAACCGCCCCGCATAGTCACGGGTCTCGCCACCGATCATCACCGCCTCCTGAGGGAACACGGCGGCAGCATAGAAAAGCGCCCCATGATGTTTGCGGCAGTCGAGACAGTGACAAAGGCCGACCCGATATGGGCGTCCCGATGCCACGAGTCGGACATTGCCGCACAGGCAACCACCGGTGAATCGGTCCATGCTGCGCCTCCCCCAGAAACCAAGCGATTCAGATGGTTACAACGAACCACATGCCCATAACTATCGTTCCCTGTGAGTGGGTTGTCCTGCGGCCAAATCGCGCCGGGCATCCCGGGGCGAGCTGCCCAAAACATAATCCTGCTGCTCCCGCGCTCGCCGGGGTTCAATCCTGACAGAACCGTCCAGCGGTACATAGATGCCGGCTAAGCAGCATTCTTCCATCGACATTGAGGGGGTTGGACACGTCCCGATCCAGAATCACGCCCTGCAATCAGGGCACGCGCCAATAATGAAGGAAATAAAAACTTTCCCTGTCAGCGTTGTTACAAAGTTGTCATGTAGCAATGTGCTGATGAAACAGGCTGTAGAAAGCTACCGTCTTGCGCTTTGGACAAAAAAAGACGGCCGGGACGAACCCGGCCGTAGCTTGGACAAAGTCCAAAAGTCACCATCCAGAGGGGAACGTCAGATGCTCCAGGTCGCCACCGGGAGGATGATGGCCCGAACGTCTGACAAGGCTGAGATTATATTTGCCGGCCCCCTGCTGCAATGCATTCTTTCACATGCCGGCCCTGCGTGCTGCGCATAGATGCAATTGCCACTGAAATGCGCACCCTCTTCGCCTAATCCTTGATCAGGCGGCCGCGCAATGCACCCTTGCTGCAAAAACAGGCAAGATGGCCGACGTACCTGGTTTAGCAGCCACGAAATTCACTTAAGTGAGCAACGTTCCGATGTGGCATAGCCGGATTTGACCCCGCTATTCAAAAAGCCGGGCGTGGAACCAAGCATCGGGTCAAGCCCGGCAATGACAAAGATTAGGGCAATCGGATGAACGCCCATGCGGTCATCCCGCGCGCGTTGCGTCATTCATGACGCGGCGCAGTCAGACCAAACAATAGTTAGGTCCGGGGATCGCAAGCCGATAGGAGCGCTTTTTCCGTCATGCGATCCCGGATCTGCACTTCAGCGCTTCGCGCTGCAACACGTCCCCGCCCCGACTTGCAAAGCAAGTCGGGGCTGAGGATGACAAAACGCCTTCACCCGATTGCCCTGGACAAAGATCGTGCAAACTCGACGATGCTCGAATGAGTGGCTTTGAGCCTAGAAGGCCCAGCGCTGGGCCTTGCTGACCAGGAAATCCCTGAGAACCTGGATACGAGCCAGATTCTTCATCTCCTCGGGATAGACGAAATAGGTCTCGAGCTGCGGCATTTCCGCATCGGTCAGCACCTGGACCAGCGTCGACTCGCGACCGACGAGATAATCGGGCAGCACGGCGAGACCGACCCCCTTCTCCACCGCGGTCTTGACGCCACCCAGATTATTGACCTCGAATACCGGCTCGCGCGGATCCTTGGGATCACGACCCACCGTGTTCAGCCAGTTGATGGCCTGCAGAAAGCTGCCAGCCGTACCGCCGAAGCTGATGATGCGATGACGGTCGATATCCTCGATGCTGCGCGGCTGGCCGAAGCGCTTGATGTATTCAGGCGCGGCATAGGCATGGAAATGCACCGTGAAAAGCCGGCGCTGGATGAGATCCCCCTGCTCGGGCTGGCGCATGCGCAGCGCGACATCGGCTTCACGCATGCCCAGATCGAGTTCCTGCTCGGTCAGCAGAAGCTTGAGACGCATATCGGGATAGAGGTCGAGAAACTCCCCGATGCGCGGCGTCAGCCAATAGGTGCCGAGACCGACCGTGGTGGTCAGGCGCAATTCGCCATTCGGCTTTTCCCGGCTGTCGCTGAGGGCGCCCATCGCTGCTTCCAGCTTGAGCATGACATCCTGGGTGGTGCGGAACAGCATCTCACCCTGTTCGGTCAGGATCAGCCCGCGCGCATGGCGATGGAACAGCGGCGTGCGCAGGTCCCCCTCCAAAGCGGAGACCTGCCGGCTGACCGCCGACTGCGACAATCCGAGCACGTCGCCCGCATGCGTGAAGCTGCCGGCCTCCGCAGCCGCGTGAAAGACCTTGAGCTTATCCCAATCCATGAAGCACCCAGTTCAGCCCCGCTCCAGATTCTGCGCTTCGACCCTTGCTTTGCTTCGGTTCAACGCCGCCCGAATTCAACGTCGTATTTGGTTCAACGTCATATTTGGCGACGCGCGAAGATCTGATTTGCGCAGAGTATATGATGATTGCCTAGAAGTTTGAAACGGGTGGCGAATTTAGGGCGGAAATCGATTTATTCCGCTGCTTCCCTGTGGACTTCCTCGGCAGCAAGCCATTTTTCCGCCTCGAGCGCCGCCATGCAGCCCATGCCGGCCGCGGTGACGGCCTGACGATAGACGTCGTCGGCAACGTCACCCGCAGCATAGACGCCCGGCACGCTGGTCGCCGTCGTACCAACAACGGTTTGGATATAGCCGCCATTCTTGAAGGTAAGTTGTCCTGCAAAGAGCTCGGAGGCGGGCTTGTGGCCGATAGCGATGAAGACGCCGTCCGTATCGTGTTTGGTCACGACGCCGGTTTCGACATTGCGCAGATTGACGTGGGTGACACCCAGGGGGATCTCGTTGCCGCCGATCTCGTCGAGCGCGCTGTTCCAGACCACCTCGATATTGGGATGCTTGAACAGCCGGTCCTGCAGGATCTTCTCGGCACGGAAATGGTCACGCCGATGCACCACCGTCACCTTGGCCGCGATATTGGCGAGGTAGAGCGCCTCTTCCACCGCGGTGTTGCCGCCACCGACCACGATGACGTTGCGGTTGCGGAAGAAGAAACCGTCGCAGGTCGCGCAAGCCGAGACACCGAAGCCGCGGAATTTCTCCTCCGACGGCATTTCCAGCCATTTGGCCTGGGCGCCGGTGGCGATGATCAGGGCATCGGCGAAATAGACGTCACCCGTATCCCCTTCCAGGCGGAAAGGACGCTGCGACAGGTCGACCTTGGAGATATGGTCGGAAACCATGCCCGTGCCCATGTGCTCGGCCTGCTTGCGCATCTCCTCCATCAGCCAGGGGCCCTGGATCACCGAGGAAAAGCCGGGATAGTTCTCGACATCGGTGGTGATGGTGAGCTGGCCGCCGGGCTGGATGCCGGAGATCAGCAGGGGCGACAAATTGGCGCGCGCAGCGTAAATCGCTGCGGTATAACCCGCCGGGCCCGAGCCGAGGATGATGAGCTTGGAGTGACGGGTAGCCATACCGGGGTTCCAATCAGGATGCAGCGCGAAGGCGCGCGAGGATTTCTTGAGCAATCAAAGGGGTTGAATCTAGGGGTTCATAGGGGTGGTTTTCAAGATGCCCATCGAACTTCACCACAGCCCCGTGCGCAATCAGGCCATCGACAAGCCGCATGATCTTGGCCGGAACGCCTTTTGGCAGATAGACATGGATGGTCTTTCCGGTCGCCGCCGCCTCACTGAGCATGTTGGCTGAATCGGCGGTAACCACGAAAGCATCGGCCAACGCCAGCATCTCCGCATAGGGATTGGCCCCCTTCCCGTCCCAGATCCAGGCCGGCTTGCCCGTGAGGGCTTGCGCGATCGCCTGCGCCATGGCGGGCGGCGTCCGGCGCGAGGGCGTGACCATCAGCCCCGCCCCGCTTTCGGCCAGACGTGACAGCGCCGAGACGAAGCCGTCGACATCATCGCTGCCAAAGGCCACGTCCTTGGAGGGGCCGCCCGCCAGCACGGCGACGCGCGGTTGCGGCAAGGCGAACAGTTCGGCGCGTACATCCGCGCGTGCCGCCGCCAACACGGCCGGTGCCTGCCGATGCGGCGAGGTCAGCGTCGCCAGCACATTGGCACCCCGCAGGCGGTCATGCGCCGGCACCCAGATGATGTCAGCCGCACCGGTTCCCGTGCGCGGATCCTTCAAGAACACGGTGAGCGTCGATGGCGAGCGCCGCTTCAGCCAGGCGAGATAGCGCACGGCACGCCGGCCGGAGGCGATGGCCAGATCCGGCCAGGGAGGCGTCAGTCCCTTGAGATCGAGGGGATCAGGCGGTCCCCAGGGCATGGCAAGAGCGAACAGGCGCCGCGGTGATACCTTGTGTTCCACGATGCTACCGCCGGCCTGCGCCAGCACCGCCTCGGCGACGCCGAGGCACTGCAGAGCATCGCCCGCCTTGCCGTCCGTGAGGGTCCAAATCAGAGCCATGACGGCGCTCTTAGCACGTCCCTGCCGGCGCGCGCCATCACGGCTCAAATCAGAAGCGAATTTCATCTCGAAATTCAGTCGAGACTAATGTCTCACAGCTCTGGCAATAAAGCTAAGTCCCTGAGCTTATCGGTGCTTTTTTGTCAATCATATTGAGAACACAATTCACCTTATAACCCCGCACATCCCCAACATTTGAGAGCTTGACTGAATGACGTCTAAAACGACGAACGCTACATTTTTTGCCGCAGCAATTACTCTACTAACGATGACGGGAACTAGCTATGCTGACTCCGTCGGTGTGGCCTCCTACTACGGCAAGGAATTTAGCGGTCGCCGCACGGCCAATGGCGAACGTTTCAATCCGGGCGGCCTGACTGCCGCGCATCGCTCCCTGCCCTTCGGAACCAAGCTGCAGGTGACGAACCTGCGCAACGGCAAGAAGGTCGTGGTGCGCATCACCGACCGGGGTCCCTTCGCCAAGGGCCGTGTCCTCGATCTGTCCCTCGGCGCGGCCCGCGCCGTCGGCATGGTGTCCTCCGGCACCGCCAAGGTGAAGATGGAGCGTCTCGCATCCCGCTAAGCGAGCAATAAAGAGAAGACGAGCGAATTGGGGCGGCCTTCGGGCTGCCCTTTTTCTTTTGTCGTTGCTGTTTTTTACTGTTGCCCGGACTTCAAGCGCCGCAATGAGGCCTGATCATTCCCCGCTTTGGTTCAATTTGGAGAAGATCCGGATCAGGTCCTCCAGATCGCCGGCGGAAAGAGCCGCGACCTCGAGCGGCGTGCGATAATATTCCTCCATCAGTGCCTTGCGGGTCGCCTCTCCCTTTTCGGTGAGCCGCACCAGCTTCACCCGGCGGTCACCAGGCGCCGGCGAGCGCTCGGCAAGGCCTGCCCGCTCCAACCGATCAACCAGCCAGGTTGCCGTCGAGGGATCGGAACCCCATTGCCGCGCCAGCGTGCCGATCGGACGCGCCTCTTCCTGGTCCAGCGTGAATAAAACCCGTGAGTCGTTGGGGGTCAGGCCGCGGCTGTGCAGGCTCTCCAGCCGCTGTGGCGAAGAGCGCATCAGAAAATCGAACATCAGCCGCCAGGCCGCGGACGCGGATTCAGGGTTGCGATCCGACGGCGTCATGCGGGCATTCTCCAAGGCACGAAAATTCGTTCGATAAAAATATTTGACTATTAAAATATTTTAGTCAATCAAAATAACATCAAAAGGAGACGATAGCCATGGGAACCACACCGGAAATCAGAACGTCGGTGCTCATCGTCGGCGGCGGCCTCACCGGTCTGACCGCGGCCGCGCTGCTGGCCTGTCGGGGCGTACGCTGCCTCGTGGTGGAGCGGCACCCCGGCACCTCGATCCAGTACAAATTCACCGGCATCTCGCCGCGCAGCATGGAAATCTTTCGCAGTATCGGCCTGGAGGCCGAAATTCGCGCCGAGCGGACCGGCGATCAGCAAGGTGGCGGCATTGCGCGGGCGAAAAACCTCGCCGACCCCGATATCCATTGGAGCGAACTTGGCTGGCCGGACGCCCATCCGTTCAGCCCCACCCAGCCTGCCACCTGCGACCAGCACGTGCTGGAACCGATCCTGCGCCGCCATGCGGAACACCATGGTGCAGACATCCGCTTCAACAGCCAACTCGAAGGTTTCGACGAGGACGCCCGAGGGGTGCGCGCCCGCATCCGCAACCTCGCCAGCGGGGAAGAGGAGGCCGTGTACGCCGACTATGCGATTGCGGCCGACGGCGCCAATGGTGGCATGCGCGAGCGGCTCGGCATCGGCTGCAGCGGCCCCGGCTCGCTGCAGCATTGGATCAGCATCATCTTCGATACCGACCTGCCGCCGATCCTGCAGGAGCGGCGCTTCACTTCCTGTTTCATCACCGATCTCAACGGCGCTGTCACGCCGCGGGCCGGCGGTCGCTGGCTGCTGGCGTTGCAATATTATCCGCAGAAGGGCGAGCGCTTGGAGGACTTCGACGCGGTCCGCTGCCGCGACCTCGCGATCCGCGCCGCCGGCCGCTCCGACATCAAGGCAGAGCCGATCGACGTCAGGGCATGGGACGTTGCCGCGTCCATTGCTGATCGCTTTCGCCAGGGCCGAACCTTCCTCATCGGAGACGCCGCCCATCTGATGCCGCCGACCGGTGCCTTCGGCGGCAATACCGGCATTCACGACGCCCACAACCTTGCCTGGAAGCTGGCCATGGTGCTGAAGGGCGAGGCGGGGCCGAGCCTGCTCGACAGCTATGACGTCGAGCGCCGACCTGTTGTGCAGGCGACGCTGGCCCAGGCCCTCGCGCGCCTGCAAAGCTGGTTCAAGGATCCCTCCAAGCGCTTGCCACCGGCGGCACCGCTCGTGCCGGATTATGACGTCGTATTCGGCCAGCGCTTCGACGCCGGTGCCTTTCTGCCCGCAGGTCCTGCATCGGATGGTCCCTTCGAGGCGCATACGATGCTGGCGGGGCGGCCCGGCACCCGCGCCCCGCATCTTTGGCTCGAATGCGACGGGCGGCGCCTGTCCAGCCTCGATCTCTTCGGCGGCGATTTCGTGCTGCTGGCCAGCAAGGCTGTCTGGCGCCAGGCCGTGGAGGAGGCTCGCCAGCAGTTCGCCCTGCCGCTCGCTTGTGAGATCATCGGCCCGGACAGTGATATCGTCGACATCGACGGCCGCTGGCCGACCGCCTATGGCCTCGATCCCGATGGAGCGGTGCTGGTGCGGCCGGACGGCTTCGTCGCCTGGCGTTCGCCTCAGGGGAAAACCGAACCCGCCGAAGCCCTGTCCGCCGCTGTGCGCCTCCTCGGTCTGGGAGCGGCCGCAGACGGGGAACGAGTGGCGTGACGGTGCGGATCGCAACCCTGCTCGCCCTCGACATCGCACTTTTTGCCGGCGCTTCCATGGTACACGGCGGCCTCCTGCCCATTGGAGAGCTCCATTCGAGGGCCGCCACTGCGGAGGGGATCATCGCCGTGGTGCTGGCGTTGGGTCTCGTCACCGCCTTGGCTCGTCCGTCCCTCGTGCGCCTCACCGCCCTCGCAGCCCAAGGCATTGCCCTTCTCGGTACGCTGGTCGGCGCCGTGATGATCGCCATCGGCATCGGACCGCAGACGAGCGGCGACAAGATGTTCCACGCCGTGCTGGTGGCGGTCCTGGTGTTCGGCCTGTGGCTCGCGGCCGGAATTCGGCAGCGCTGAAGGGACCTGTACCATTGAGCAGCGGTCGTAGGCGGCGATAGCCCCTGAGACAGTCGGAGCCCGGATTCAGGTCGTAGCAGGCACGCTTTCCGTCGCTTCCCGCCCCTGCGCCGGGCACCCGCAAGCGTAGCCTCCTCTTAGCCCGGCGGGCGAACCAAGGGGGCAGCACCATGGACAAGCGCGTTCTGATCACGGCGGGAGACAGCGGCAGCGGCCGGACCATGGCCGAGACGTTTCATAAGGCGGGCACGCATGTCTGGGCCGTCGACATCGACGCAGACGCCCTGGCCTCCTGCCTGCCTGTCTGGGAACGCGAGCAGCTCGACGTCTGCGATGAGGCCGCCGCACAGCCTTGTTCGCGCGGATCCGCGCCTCCTGGGATGGGCTCGATGTCTTGTGCGCCAATGCCGGCATCGCCGGCCCCACGGCTCCAATCGAGGATATCGAGGTCGCGGATTGGCGGCATTGCCTGATGGTCAATCTCGAGGGCACCTTCCTGTTCGCCAAGCATGATCATTGCCGTAGACGGGCATACGGAAAATCCGGACCCGAAAGTGCGATCGTGCCAAACCAGGAAGCGCGGCTCACAATCGTGGCGGAAGGCAGATGCAGAAACCGTCACGGAATAGGAGAAGCCTGCGCCGGCCGAAAGCTGGGAGGAAAGGGTAGTGATCAACAGACCGACCAACAAATTAATGTATGACGCCATCAAGGACCGAGGCGACCCTGGAAGCAGCGGGCTTCGACTATGAGATCGAGCTTTGGTCCCCGGGAAAGGAGGGCTGCTGCCTGACCCGGATTACGGAGAAGAGCGAGCAGTGAGCTACTATCGCAGCGTCGTCATGCCCTCCGCCCAATAAAAAAGCCCGCCCCCTGAGGAGGCAGGCCTGATTATATCTTGATGCCGGAAGATCAGACCAGCGTGTTGCAGAAGCGCTGGATGCGGCGGCCGGCCTCTTCCAGCGCCTCGGTCGAGGTTGCGTAGGAGATGCGGAAATTCGGGCCGAGGCCGAAAGCCGAGCCATGCACTACCGCAACCCCTTCGGCCTGCAGCAGTTCCGAAACGAAGTCCTCATCCGTCTCGATCACCTTGCCGCTGGGCGCCTTCTTGCCAATGGTGCCGGCGCAGGAGGGGTAGACGTAGAAGGCGCCTTCCGGCGTTGGGCACTGGATACCCTTGGCCTGGTTGAGCATGCCTACGATCAGGTCGCGGCGGCCCTCGAAGATCTTGCGGCGCTCGGGGATGAAGTCCTGCGTGCCGTTGAGCGCTTCCACCGCCGCCCATTGCGCGATGGTGCAGGCGCCCGAAGTCTGCTGGCCCTGGATCATGTCCATCGCCTTGATCAGCGCCTCGGGGCCGGCGGCATAGCCGATGCGCCAGCCGGTCATCGAATAGGCCTTGGAGACGCCGTTGATGGTGAGGGTGCGGTCATAGAGCTTGGGCTCGACCTGGGCCGGCGTGTAATAGGCGAAGTCGCCATAGACGAGATGCTCATACATGTCGTCGGTCATCACCCAGACATGGGGATGGCGCAGTAGCACGTCGGTCAACGCCTTCAATTCGTCACGGCTATAGGCGGCGCCTGACGGATTGGAGGGCGAGTTGAAGATGAACCATTTCGTCTTCGGCGTGATCGCCTTTTCCAGCGCCTCGGGCGACAGCTTGAAATTGGTGGCCAGCGTGGTTTCGGCGAAGACCGGCGTACCGCCGCACAGGGCCACCATCTCCGGATAGGAGACCCAATAGGGCGTGGGAATGACGACCTCGTCGCCTGTGTTCAGCGTGGCCATCAGGCCGTTGAACAGGATCTGCTTGCCGCCGGTGCCGACGATGGTCTGCGAGGGCTTGTAGTCGAGGCCGTTCTCACGCTTGAATTTGGCGGCGATAGCTTCGCGCAACTGCGGAATGCCGGAGACGGGCGGATATTTCGTTTCCCCACGCATCATGGCGTCGACCGCGGCCTTCTTGATGTTGTCGGGCGTGTCCATGTCGGGCTCGCCGGCGCCAAGGCCGATGATGTCGCGTCCCGCCGCTTTCAGTTCGCGCGCTTTCTGGCTCACCGCGATGGTCGCGGAAGGCTTGATGCGCGAGAGGGCGTCGGCGAGAAAAGCCATGGCTGGAAACTCCTGTAAGCCGTGGATGAAGCGGGTGTAGGGAACGCGAGGCGGCCTCACGGGCGGCCCCCTGCCCGCCCCGAAGGGCGCGCTTCTGCTTAGGCGCGGGCCAGCCTCCGTTCAAGCGCAAAGATTACGTCCAATGCACAACTTGCCGGAGAGGCTGCGCGGGTTCATTCCTAAACCATCCTGGGATTTGACGGTGACGGCGAGAACCGCAAAGGCGTGTCAAACCAAAGAGCTATGGAGCAGGCGCGCTCAGCCATGAACGCGCCCGGCTCCGGGCAACATCGACACAACAAAGCCGTGAAACTTCCTCACCGCCGCCCGAGAACGCGCAAAAGCCTGCCGTGATCGGCAGCGATGCTTTGACTGTAGCCGATGCGCTTCATGGCCACCCGAGTTCTTGGTGGCGTGATGCGTGGTTGGAAGTAACCGAGTTGAGTGCCGCGTGCGTTTTCGCACTTCGTTTCGCCGGACGAAGTTTTAGACGACAGGACGTTAGATGTTTTCCAGTCGAGCGTTTCGAGGAGATCACGATGGCCGTCAATCAGGCAACCGCACATATGCTCAAGGCCGACACCCGCGCCATGCGCGTTTCGGCGGCTGAAGCAGAACGTCAACTGACCTTGGCGCTCTGGCTCGTCGGACTTCTCGCGACTGCAACAGTAGTAACAGCGACCATTGGGTTCTTCGCCTAGTCCCCCCGCAAGCGAATTGAACTGGTCGCCTAACGCGCCGGATGGTCCCCCCGCCATCCGGCGCATTTTCATTTTGGTACAGCCATTCACGCAATTCTTGGCACTTTTCGCTGACCTCATGCCAAGGCTATTTCAGAAGCCAGTCGCTCTGAAACGAGGTTAGCCATGTCCCGAACCGCTTCGCACCCAACCGTTTTGCCTCGAACCATTTTCCTGGCCGGTGCCACCGGTGCCGTCGGGGCGCCGCTCACGCGCCTGCTCCTTCGTGCCGGTCACCGGGTCGTCGGCACGACGCGCACGCCTGCCAAAGCCGATATTTTGCGGAAACTCGGCGCCGAACCGGTCGTGGTCGACGTCTTCGACCGCGACGCCCTGATCGCCGCCGTGACAGCCGCCAGACCCGAAATCGTCATCCACCAGCTTACCGATCTCCCCCCGGCCCTCGATCCGGCCCGCATGGCGGAATTCGTGCCGCGCAATGCCCGCATTCGCCGCGAAGGCAGCGCCAATCTGGTTGCTGCCGCTCTCGCGGCCGGAGCCCGGCGGATCATCGCCCAGAGCATTGCCTGGGTCTATGCACCCGGCCCGCTGCCGCACATCGAAACCGATCCCCTCAATCACGGGGCCGAGGGCCCGGGCGCGGTCAGCGTGCATGGGGTGATCGCCCTGGAGGATGCCGTGCTCCAGGCGCCGATCGAAGGCGTGGTTCTGCGCTACGGTTATCTCTATGGGCCCGGCACCGGCAGCGACATCCCCAGCCGGGCGATGTCCGTGCATGTCGACGCCGCGGCGCAGGCGGCGCTGCTCGCGATCGATCGTGGCCGGCCCGGCGCCTATAATGTCGCAGAAGCAAGCGCTGAACTGTCGACCGTCAAGGCTTCCGACGAGCTTGGCTGGCGAGCCGATTTCCGCCTTCCGGGATGACGGTCGTCTGTTCATGAGGGAGCGCCGCCCGATATGCGGAGTGTGAGCCTCCCGGCTGACATCTTACTGGCCGACAAGCCCTCGTTCCAAGATGTCAGCCGGGAGGCCGACACTCCCAATCTCGCTCAAATGAAAAACAGAGAATGGTCCGCCGGGCGGCATAGGCACCGCCGCCTTCGGCAGCGCATGTCACTTTTCCCTTGCCACGACCTCCAATCGGCGCGACGCTTTGGTCAGCCGCCCAAAAGAGCGGCGGCCAGAACAGGAGGGACGCGACAATGACGCAGAACACTCCAAACGGCAGACGATCCAGCGGGCCGCGCTGTATCGCCCTGGTCGGCCCGTTCCAAAGCGGCAAGACGACCCTTCTGGAAGCCATCCTCGCACGCATGGGCGCCCTGCAGCGCCAGGGCACCGTGGCGGCCGGCTCCACCATCGGTGATGCCAGCGCCGAGGCGCGCGCCCACACCATGAGCGTCGAGGCCAATATCGCCTCCGTGGACTTCATGGGCGAGACCTATACCTTCATCGACTGCCCCGGCTCGATCGAGTTCCTGGCCGAGATGCGGCCCGTGCTGCCGGCGATCGACGCGGCGGTTGTGGTCTGCGAGGCCGATGAGAAGAAGGTCCCGGCCCTCCAATTGATCCTGCGCGAACTCGAAGACCAGAAGATCCCGCGCTTTCTCTTCCTCAACAAGATCGACAATTCGCATCAGAGCGTGCGCGACGCCCTGCCTTTGCTGCAGCCGGCTTCCCGTCTGCCGCTGCTGCTGCGCCAGATCCCGATCTGGAAGAACGGCGTTGCAGTCGGCTATGTCGACCTCGCGCTCGAACGGGCCTTCATCTACCAGGAACACGCGGCCTCCCAGGTGGTGGAGATCCCGCCCGACGAACGCGACGAAAGCAAGGATGCGCGCTATTCCATGCTGGAGCGACTGTCTGATCATGACGATGCCCTGATGGAGCAGCTTCTCGAAGAGGTCGAGCCCCCCCGCGACCGGGTCTTCGACGATCTCGCCCACGAGTTGCGCGACGGCCTGGCCGTGCCGGTTCTGATGGGCTCGGCGGTCAATGGCAACGGCATGCTGCGGCTGATGAAGGCGCTGCGCCATGAGGCGCCCTGCATTCATGAGACCGCCGCACGGCTCGGCATAACGCCGGGATCGGAGCCTCTCGGCTATGTCATGAAAACCTTCCATACCGCCCATGCCGGCAAGCTCTCATTGACGCGCGTGCTCAGCGGCGCCTTCCAGGAAGGCATGACGGTGACGACATCCTCCGGCGAGACCGGCCGTATCGCCGGCTGTGCCCGGCTGCTGGGCCAGACCACCCAGAAGACGACGCAGGCGCAGATCGGGGATACCGTGGCGCTCGGCAAGGTCGATGCCGCCCATACCGGCGACATGCTGGCTGTCGGCAAGGCCGTGCCCCGGCCGGCCGAGATCGAGGCCCCCCAACCGGTGATGTCGCTCGCCGTCCGGGCTCGCGACCGCAAGGATGACGTCAAGCTCTCGGCCGCCCTGCAACGCCTCACCGACGAGGACCAGGCGCTCGCCATGGAGCAGAATGCCGAACTCGGCGACACCATACTGCGCGGTCAGGGCGAGATGCATCTGCGCGTGGCGGTGGAGAAGCTCGCCTCGAAATTCGGCGTCGCCGTCGACTCGAACCAGCCGCAGATCGGCTATCGCGAGACCATTCGCAAATCGGTGACGGGCGTGCGCGGACGCCACAAGAAGCAATCGGGCGGGCATGGCCAGTTCGGCGACGTGGTGCTCGACGTGATGCCGCTGCCGCGAGGCGAAGGTTTTGCCTTCATCGACAAGATCACCGGCGGCGTGGTGCCACGCAATTACATCCCTTCGGTCGAGGAAGGCGTGAAGCACTATCTCAAGCGCGGCCCGCTCGGCTTCCTGGTCGTCGATGTCGGCGTGGCCCTCACCGACGGCTCCTACCACACGGTGGATTCCTCCGACATGGCCTTCCAGACCGCGGCGCGCATCGGCATGAGCGAGGCGATGCCGCAATGCAGCCCCGTGCTGCTGGAACCGGTGCTGGCGGTGGAGATCTCGGTGCCCTCGGATGCCACGGCCAAGGCCAACGCCATCGTCTCCTCCCGGCGCGGCCAGATCCTCGGCTTCGATGCCCGCGACGGCTGGGAAGGCTGGGACGTGGTACAGGCGCTGATCCCGGAAGCCGAGATCACCGACCTGATCATCGAACTGCGTTCGGCAACCGCGGGCGTCGGCACTTTCCGATCCAGATTCGACCATCTGGCCGAGCTCTCGGGGCGGCAGGCCGACACCATCGTCGCTTCGCGGCAGGCGGCGCAATAGACCTCCGGCACCCCCGGCGCCCAGCCGGCGGTGCCGGCAAGGTTTACCCCCGCCTCCATTGGCGCTAAAGAGCGGCGATGCCGACCATCGAAATTGCCGCCTTCTATCATTTCGCCCGTCTGCCGGGGTTCGCCGATCTGCGCGAGCCGCTGGCCAAGCTCGCCTGCTCGCTCGGCATCAAGGGCATCATCCTGCTGGCGCATGAGGGCATCAACGGCACGGTGGCCGGCACGCCCGAGGCGATGGCGGCCTTCCATCCGCGCCTGCGCGCGATCACCGGCCTACCCGCCATCGAGCACAAGACCTCCTTCGCCGAGGACATGCCCTTCCTGCGCATGAAGGTGCGGCTTAAGGAGGAGATCGTCACCATCGGTGACAAGAGCGTCGACCCGCTGGAGCGTGTCGGCACCTATGTCGAGCCCGGGGACTGGAACGCCCTGATTTCCGATCCCGAGGTACTGGTCATCGACACGCGCAACGATTTCGAGGTGCGTATCGGCAGCTTCAAGGGCGCCATCGATCCCCGGACGGAGAGCTTCGGCGACTTCCCTGCTTTTGTCAGGGACAATCTCGACCCCGCCAGGCACAAGAAAGTGGCGATGTTCTGCACCGGCGGCATACGCTGCGAGAAGGCGACCAGCCTGATGCTGCGCGAGGGCTTCGAGGAGGTCTATCATCTCAAGGGCGGCGTGCTGCGCTATCTGGAGGAGATCCCGCCTGCGCAGAGCCTGTGGGAGGGCGCCTGCTTCGTCTTCGACAAGCGCGTCGCCGTCGGCCATGGCCTCAGGCAAGAAGATTTCACCCTCTGCCATGGCTGCCTGTCGCCCCTCTCGGCAGCGAACCGGCAATCGCCCGACTACGAGGAAGGGGTGAGCTGCCCCTATTGCGCCGCAACCCTCACCGAGACACAGAAAGCCTCCTCGCGCGAACGCCATCGCCAGGAGACGCTCGCCCGCCGGCGCGGCCACGCCCATCTCGGCCCGCGCCTCGCCACCGCGGTTGAAGAAGGCTGAAAAACCCCGCCATTCCAAGGGCATGAATGGCTGTCGTGAAGAGGTTCGGGATGGAGAAAACCATGTCTGACAAAGCCCTGGTCCTGTTCTCGGCCGGCCAGGATTCCACCACCTGCCTGGCCTGGGCGCTCGAGCGTTTCGACAGCGTGGAGACGGTCGGCTTCGATTATGGCCAGCGCCATAGCATCGAGCTGGCGATGCGCCCGGTGGTTCTTGCCGCCTTTCGCGAAGCCTTCCCCGCCTGGGCCGCGCGGCTGGACGAAGACCATCTGGTCGACCTCGGCATACTCGGCCGCATCAGCGAAACCTCCCTGACGCGCGACGTCGAGATCGCCATGCAGGAGAACGGCCTGCCCAACAGCTTCGTGCCCGGGCGCAATCTGCTCTTCCTGACCTTCGCCGCCACCCTCGCCTATCGGCGCGGCGCCCGCCATCTCGTCACCGGCGTGTGCGAGACCGATTTCTCCGGCTATCCGGACTGCCGCGACGACACCATGAAGGCCATGCAGTTGGCGCTCAATCTCGGCATGGAAAGCCGTTTCATCATCCACACGCCCCTGATGTGGATCGACAAGGCGCAGACCTGGGCGCTGGCGCGGGAGCTCGGCGGCGACCGGCTGGTGGACCTCGTCCGCGAACAGACCCACACCTGCTACAATGGCGATCGCAGCCATCGGCACGATTGGGGCTATGGCTGCGGCACTTGCCCGGCCTGCGAACTGCGGTCCAGCGGCTACCGCCGCTTCATGGCCGAGAGCGGTTCCTGAGACAAATGCCAGGCAGGCGGCATAGCTGCTAAAGCGTTTTGTGATTTGATGGAATCGTCAAGAATCGCAAAGACGCGTCGAAACAAGGAGTTAGAGCAAACAAGCGTTCGGTCTCGAACGCGCTTTGCTCTAGGACAAGGGCTGGGCGAGATGATTGGATGCCGATAAGGCCAACATAAGCGCCCCTCGCCCCGTTCTCAGCTCCGCGAACAATTTGCGAGCTCACGCTGCCCCTCATCCTTACCTTCTCCCCGCAAGCGGGGCGAAGGGATGACTGGCGTCGCGTTCTTTGCCTCAGCCCAGCGTCATCGACGGGCATGACGACGGCCGGCAGGAGACAGGCGATGGCAGCCAGGCAAGACGGCGTGCGATCACGGCTGTGCCCCGATCTCGATGGTGGAGAACAGGTCCTTCTCGATATCGCCGCCCTCGCTGCGCGGCTTGACGCCGGCGGCCGGGCGGTAATGGCCATTGTCGTAGATCAGCTCAAACCGCGCCGCCTTGCCGGGCTGCTTGTCGAAACTGCATTCGCCACCGACCTTCTTGGAGGTTTCATGGGTGACGCTCTGCTCGACCGTGAGGTCGCGATAGCCCAGCTCGACCTTGGGACCGAGCTTGACGGTGCGCGTCACCAAGGTCGACTCGCCCTCGCAATCGCCATTGTTCTCGCCATTGCTGCGCTCGACGATCAGCCCGTCCAGCACGCGCTCGATGCGTCCCTTGTCGAAGGTGTACATCCAGAGCGCCTGCTCGTTATAGGGATTGACGCGCGAACTGCCTGATTGCGAGGTGCGCAGGCCGAAGGCACGCAGCCCGTCGCCGACATCGTAGCGGGCCGTGTCGAGGCTCATCGAGCCGAACTGGATGGCATCCGAGAACGCCATGCCCTTCTCCAGCCGCCGCGCCACGGGATTGCCGGTGGCGACATCGGCGATGATGATCTCGACATCGCCCTTGTTCTCGCCCTCGACCGGCGGCTTGGCCTCGATCAGCGGCACCGCCGCCAGCATCAGTTCGGGGCGATAGGGCCAGGCCTTGCAGACCACGTCGTCCGGGTTGATCGAACGATCATTGCCACCGCCCTTCACCAGCAGGCCGTTGTCGCCTTGCTGCGCGTCGGGATAGGCCTGCTTGAGCAGGGCATCGGTGATGTCGCATTCGGCCAGGGCCTGGGTGGGCAGCATCAGGGCCAGGGCAGCGGCACCGAGGGCGAGCTGAAGCTTCATGTCGGGTGATTCCAATTCCGGAGGGACGATCCGACATCTAGCACGAGCCGGAGCCGGGACAATCTAGAGCAGCGGCAATCTGTTGCACCGTTTGATCGGCGACCTCAGTTTCGGCGGATACAGGACGTTCGCTCCCTGCGATTGCCTGCCCGGCACCGCATCGATAGGCTCGGTCCATGCCTCTCGACACAGATTCCCAGCGGGCCTTGCTGAGCCGCCGTCTCGACACGCTCTATGCCACCGATGGCCGCGGGCGCCTGCTGCACAGCAATGAGTGGGACTCCCACCCGGCGCCCCGCTTCCATCTGATGCGCACGCCGGCCGGGCCGCTGTTTCGCTGCCGCGTCGACATGCCGGACGGCCTGGTCGCTCGCCTCGGCGAGCTCTGTCGCGACGAGGCGCTGGGCGAGGTGCCGAGGGAGCGTCCGGCCCGGGAGGAAGCCTATCTCGACCTGCTCGGCCACCAGGCTCCGGTGACGCAGATCTGGGCCGGGCCGGTCTACCGAGCGGATGCCGTCCCGCCGCCGCAACGGCAACCCATCGCCATCGATGAGGGCAATACGGACTTGCTGCGGCCGCTCTTCCCCGACTGGCTGCCGGACGTACCGCACAGGCGGCCCTTCCTGGCTGTGGTCGAGGGCGATCGCGCCGTGGCGATCTGCGCCAGCGTGCGCATCTCCGATGCCGTGCATTGCGCCGGGGTCGAGACCCACTCCGACCACCGCCGCCATGGCCATGCCGTCGCGGTCGTCGCCGGCTGGGCGCAGGCCGTGCGGGCGCTGGGGGCCGTGCCCTTCTACAGCACGTCCTGGGACAACCTGGCCTCGCGCGCCGTCGCCGCCAGCCTTGGCCTGCCTTTGGTCGCCACAGACTTTCATGTCAGCTGAGGCGGCAACTGACCACTGCCGGAAAGACGAGAGCACGGGTACCCTTCAAGAATAGCTGCTCTGTCATCCCCGGCGAGGCCGTAGGCCGAGGGAAGGGGATCCAGGGGTCGATAGGCGTGGATCCATGGCCCCTGGATCCCAGTCACAAGCGAAGCTTGTGACGATACCCTAGCTCTCTCGCTGCGCTCGCGAGGCGCTCGGCCGGGGATGACGAGGGGCCTACTTCTGAACTCCCCTACTGCCCCTCGCCCAGGGCCGAGGCCCAGTCCTTCTTGACCTGGCCGATGCGCGCCACATAGGCGCGCTCGATGCAGGAGGCGTCGGTGCAGACATCGCGCACCGTCTCGCGCCAGTGGGTCTGGTCCTTGCCGAAGGGGTCGCTGACCGCGCCGGTCTCGCCGTCGACCCCGCGCGTCTCGCCCTCGATGGCCTGGTAGAGCCTGTTCATCTCGTCATCGAGGCGGGACAGTTTCGGATGGGCGCAGATCAGCTTCTCGACCGCGCTATGCGCCTTGCGGCAGTCGAAACCGGCGGCCTGGGCCGGGCCTTGCCAGGCGAGGGTTGCGACGGCCAGGGCCGCTGTCATGATAAAACTTGCAGGACGGATCATCCGAAACTCCGAAGGCAACGAAGAACCCGTCGCTAGCACAACAGGGCCGGCCTTGTCGTGCCGCAGGAAACTTCGCCACCCTGCTGACAGGACGTTGTCAGCAAGTTTCCGACGACGGCCCTTCCCCCGGCGCGTGACTCACCCCATTATCAGGGCATGTCCGATACACCCAAAGCCCCCTCCTCGAGCAAGACCCCTGCTCCGAAGAAACTCCGCACGCCGAAATCCAAGGCGTCGCGCCCGGCCCTGCCCTCGCTCGACGAGCATCTGAAGGCCCTGCTCAATCCCGGCCTGCTCAAGGAGGCCAGGAGCAGCTTGCGCGACGACGAGAAGCCGGGCTTCGGCGAGGGGCCGCAGAGTGGCTTCGACGCCGGTGCCGTCACCGGCCTCGACCCCGAGCTTGCCGCCAAGCTCGGCGTACCCTCGGCCGGCGGAGGCGCCGAGATGGAGGGCCGTGCGGTCAAGCGCAAGGCACCTGACAAGAAGGCCCGCGCCAAGGACGACGGCCAGCTCGATCCCGACGGGCTCGACAAGCTCGGCGGTTCGGCCGGCACCATCAAGGCGCTCTCCGAACTGCTGGAGACCGGCGACCCGCGCATGATCGGCAAGCCGATATGGACGCCGCATCGCCCCTCGCGCCCCGACAAGAGCGAGGGTGGCATCCGCCTGGAACTCGTCTCGGAATATCAGCCGGCCGGCGACCAGCCCACCGCCATCGCCGACCTGGTCGAGGGCCTGCAGAGCCATGAGCGCGACCAAGTGCTGCTCGGGGTCACCGGCTCGGGCAAGACCTTCACCATGGCGCAGGTGATCTCCCGCACCCAGCGCCCCGCTCTGATCCTGGCGCCCAACAAGACGCTGGCGGCCCAGCTCTATGGCGAGTTCAAGTCGTTCTTCCCCAACAATGCGGTGGAATACTTCGTCTCCTATTACGACTATTACCAGCCCGAGGCCTATGTGCCGCGCACGGACACCTATATCGAGAAGGAGTCCTCGATCAACGAGCAGATCGACCGCATGCGCCACTCGGCCACGCGCTCCCTGCTGGAGCGCGACGACGTCATCATCGTCGCCTCGGTCTCCTGCATCTACGGTATCGGCTCGGTCGAGACCTACACCGCCATGACCTTCGGTATGAGCGTGGGCGAGCGCGTCGAGCAGAAGCAGCTGATCGCCGATCTCGTCGCCCTGCAATACAAGCGCATCAGCGCCGATTTCGGCCGCGGCACCTTCCGGGTGCGCGGCGACGTCATCGAGCTGTTCCCGGCCCATTATGAGGACCGCGCCTGGCGCATCAATTTGTTCGGCGACGAGATCGAGAGCATCGCCGAATTCGATCCGCTCACCGGCCAGAAGATCCAGGACCTGCAATTCGTCAAGGTCTACGCCAATTCGCATTACGTCACGCCGCGCCCGACGCTGAACCAGGCGATCAAGGGCATCAAGGACGAGCTCAAGGTCCGGTTGCAGCAGCTCTATACCGGCGGCCGCCTGCTGGAGGCCCAGCGCCTCGACCAGCGCACCACCTTCGACCTGGAGATGATGGAGGCCACCGGCTCCTGCGCCGGCATCGAGAACTATTCGCGCTGGCTCACCGGCCGCCTGCCTGGCGAGCCGCCGCCGACCCTGTTCGAATATCTGCCCGACAACGCCCTCGTCTTCACCGATGAGAGCCACGTCACCGTGCCGCAGATCGGTGCCATGTACAAAGGCGACTTCCGGCGCAAGGCGACTTTGGCCGAATATGGCTTCCGCCTGCCCTCCTGCCTGGACAACCGTCCCTTGCGCTTCGAGGAATGGGACGCCATGCGCCCGCAGACCGTGCATGTCTCGGCCACCCCCGGCAAATGGGAGCTGGAGCACACCGGCGGCGTCTTCGCCGAGCAGGTGATCCGCCCAACCGGACTGATCGATCCGCAATGCGAGATCCGCCCTGCCCGTACCCAGGTCGACGATCTCCTCGGCGAAGTCCAGCAGGTGGCGAAACAGGGCTACCGCACCCTCGTCACCGTGCTGACCAAGCGCATGGCCGAGGACCTCACCGAATACATGCACGACCACGGCATCCGCGTGCGCTACATGCATTCGGACATCGACACCATCGAGCGCATCGAGATCATCCGCGACCTCCGCCTCGGCGCCTTCGACGTGCTGATCGGCATCAACCTGCTGCGCGAGGGCCTGGACATTCCCGAATGCGCCCTGGTCGCCATCCTCGACGCCGACAAGGAAGGCTTCTTGCGCTCGGAAACCTCGCTGGTGCAGACCATCGGCCGCGCCGCCCGCAATGTCGACGGCCGCGTCCTGCTCTATGCCGACAACATGACCGGCTCGCTGGAGCGCGCCATCGCCGAGACCAACCGCCGCCGCGAAAAGCAGGTGGCCTGGAACACCGCCAACGGCATCACGCCCGAGAGCGTCAAGCGCGGGATCGCCGACATCACCAATTCGGTCTATGAGCGCGACCGCGTCACCGTCGACAAGGGCCTGGCCGACAAGGTCTCCACCATCGGCCACAATTTCGAGGCCGTCACCGCCGACCTCGAAAAGCGCATGCGCGACGCCGCCGCCGACCTCCGTTTCGAGGAAGCCGCCCGCCTGCGCGACGAACTCAAACGCCTGCGCGAGACCGAAATGGCCGTGGCCGACGACGGCTCGGCCCGGCAGGTCAATGTGCGCCAGAAGGCCGGCGCCTATAAGGGCCCGAAGGCCTATGGCGATGCGGCGAACCTGCCGAAGACGCGGGCCGCCAAGCCGGGGCTGGACTCAATGGGCCCGGGCACGGATCGCGAGGTGCCGCTGGGGGCTGAGGCACGGAAGAAGGGTGGCGGGAAGCCTGGGCCGCAGCGGTGGAAGGGGTGAGTGCGACTTCTAAAATGGTCCTCGTAATTCGGCTTTCGCGTGACGGGTAAAGCCCTATAATTGTAATTTTCACAATTATCTTATCCGCAACGCGTGAAATAGGGCAATGCTTATATTGTGATAATCTTTTGAATGTTGCCGATACTTTTTTAGCGCCGAAACCTATAGTAACGCAATTCTGACATCTTAGCATTTAGGAAAGATGCATTATTAATCTCTTGAACGATGCCAATATTCATGTATCGTGCGAATCACTCTTAGCTGGGTGTTATGAGAGACACTCTATGCCGGGTGATTTGCCAGGCTGACAGCGATTGAACGACATTGGGCGCCGACTTCGAATAGTTTTGTCGTCCCCGGTCTTTCGCCTCGGAGCCGACAAAACTATTCGAAGTCGGACGCTTGAGTAAGAGAATTGAATGGACCACCCTCTGCGCAGTGATGACCATAAAGCGTTGCGTGGAAGGGTGGTCCAACTTATCCAGAACGGTTTTAATATTCGGCGTCAAAGCAACATTGTCTTCGTGTGTGGTGGGAATAACCCAACTGAGCACATGCGAAAAAAATTCCAGGCGGTGTTCAGCGGTCTCTTGCCCGACCATGAGTTCTTTGAGCCGGAATTTGCGATGAAGAACTACTTCTCTCTTGGAGACACAGACCCCTTTGACATCTCCGAGTTTGAGGAAATTGTTGGGCAGCTTTCGCATTCTATAGTCTTGTTTCCGGAAGCACCCGGCTCACTCGCCGAAACCGGTTATTTCTCAGCACGCCCTGAACTGGCCAGAAAAATACTACTTGCTGTGGATGGAAAGCGGCAACGCTCAGATAGCTTCATTTCACTCGGACCCGCCAAGAAAATACAGGATGCATCTCGCTTTCAGCCCAACATTCAATTTGACTATGACAATCCAGATTTTAGCATAATTGCCAATCGCTTAAATGATCGTGAGCCTCTTCAGAAAACGAAGAGGTCCTTCATCGTGAAAGAATTTTCGGATACGGATCCCTTCGAGCTATTTGGATTAGTTCATCAGTTAGTATCTATTCTCGTAATCGCTACAATTGAGGATATAGAATTCTTTTTAAGATCTCTTTATAAGGGACACATTAGTACCAGCAAGGTGAAGAAGATCGTCTCAATTCTTGTTGGAGCAAGGAGGTTGATTGAGATCGGTGACTTTGGACATGTACGGGTAGATAGAATGAGGGCACCGCCATTGACTCTTAGGGATGGAGCAAAAACAACACATGATGCACTTTCTATCGAAATCTCAGCTACATTCTTGTCGGCTGACACGGAGTTTCGTAAGATATTAGACGAGACTGGTCATGTTGATTGAGTTACTCGCTAGGACTTCGAAATTAGATTTGCAAAAACTCATTCGCTTGTCTGAAACAGCAAACCAAAGATATAAGCTTTATGAAATTCCGAAACGTTCTGGCGGCACGCGAAAGATTGAGCACCCGAGTAGAGAACTAAAGGCGATACAGCGCTGGATAGTTAGGGCTCTTATTTTACGCTTCCCGGTTCACGAGGCTGCAACAGCATATCGAAGTGGAGTGGGTATTCGTGAGAATGCAGAACGACATCGGAGATCCCACTATACCAATCGATATGATTTTGCGAATTTCTTTCCTTCTTTTCATCAGGGGCATATTGAGAGCTTCATTGCATACGAGGCGCTGAGATTTGGCATCCTACTCAATGAACAAGATATAAGATTTGTTGGCCGAATAGTCTGCCGGCGTGGCCGCCTCACAATCGGCGCGCCAAGCTCGCCTGCGATTACAAATGCCATGATGTTTGAATTCGACTGCAGAATGTTCAATTATTGCACTGAAAATGAACTTATATACACTAGATATGCCGATGATTTATTCGTATCTTCCATGAAAGAGAATAATTTAACTGAGATTCATAAGGCAATTATTGAAAGCAAAAAAGGTATTGATTTCCTTAATTTGCGCCTTAATCACAAGAAAACCGTTCACCTTTCGAGGAAATACCATCGTGGGGTTACCGGCGTGGTAATTACTCCTGACCACAAACTGTCTATCGGGCGTGATCGAAAGCGCGAAATCAAATCTCTCATCCATATGTGGCGAAGTGGTCGACTTCCATCGGAGAAGGTTCACTACATGCGCGGTTTACTTTCCTATGCGAGGGACATTGAGCCTGATTTTGAACAACGCATGCGAAGGAAGTACGGAGATAATACAATTCATGAAATACTCAGGAACCCCGATCTTAAGAACATGCCAGACTCGCATTATACGTCGCTTAGAATTCGCTAAATTTGAAGGGTACGAATTGTAGAGACTTCTATTGGTATTGCGGCGACTTTCTACTCATTGTCCACCACTCCTGCGAGCCGAAACCCGCATTCAGTGAATTATCATCACACTCATCATTCACCTGTCACGGCGTCTCCAACGGGTGCATGTGCTCGAGCCGCAGCCCGGCCAGATCCGAGGCCTGGGAGAATTCGTCGAGGTCGACGCTGAGCGTCCCCGGCTGCCTGAGGCGATAGAGACCGAGCTTGACATATTGCGTCCCGGGATCGGCCTTGGAATTACGGTGACAGTGCATTTAATTTCAATCAGATTTAGCATCGCCAATAAAATGCACTGTCACCGTAATTTGGAAAATGGGCGTTCGGGTACTCATGGCCTATTTGCGGTCTTGGCGACGGAGTTCATGCAAAAGCGTCGTGTTATGTTTTCAACTTCACGAACGTAATTCCCGTAAGGCCTGCGTCGATACATTGTGCCTTGAAATATTCGTCGCAGAGTTGAGTGGCAGAGTGAATTACGTGAAACAAATGACGCCCCTCTGTTGAAGAGCTATTTATAACGACGCGCTCAGCAAGCATCAAATGATACAGAACCCTGCCACCCCCAAATTCTTTTATCCTCATATTTGATTTTTCTCTAACTACTACATCGAAGCTGTACCGAGGCATACAAAAATAATATTTTGGGCCACGAGTACCGCCTGAAAGCTCAAAGTCACACTCTACATAGCTAAATGCATCTTCATCCGCCTGAAGAAATACTTCTTTGCATCGTTCGGAAATCAGCCAATAGGTCCCATATCTGTCAAAATCGAACGGCATTCTTCCCATCTTCTCGTCATAGATGAGAACAGGCCTCTCAGGATAAATTGGCATCTCTCCGCTGTCGTAAGCTGGGAAAATCGTTGCTCTTCCGGGTAATTTCAGCTGTTGAAAATTCTTGACTTCAATTCCTGGCGGCTTCGAACTCACGGATCGCTCGCCGAGGATGTAGAATGTCCTGTCATCTTTTTTGATCACGTCATTTCCTCCGGAAGACCGGCAGCGAACTCGGAATTGTTGGAATCGCGGAGACGGCTTGTTAAATAGAGACTCACTTTTTGTCGACCTTCACCGTCTCGATTACGGTGACAGTGCATTCAATCGCTGCTGCCGCTTCAGGCATTTAATTTTTATGGCACATTTGCTTTGACCGGCTAACCGTACCATTTCGGCAGAGAAACTTACCTTCCGCCGTGCAGGCCTTTACCCCTCCCTTACGCCCCGAACAGGGCGTATTGCGGGCTTCGGCTACGACATTTGTCGCCAAGCCTGCGATGATCGTCAACACGACGATGCGAACCCACATGTCAATTCTCTTCATCTGTTGCGGTGTTGGGCTCTTCAACCGGCAGATCGGGCTGAGCAGTGGCATTCGTTTTGCGGGCGCGACTGACGGCATCAGCAGTCTTGCAAAGATTTTCGCAGGGCAGGCCATCGCTATCGCGGTCGAGCTTCGATGCTCCACAATGATCGAAGCGCCAGACGGCCTCTTGGCAGGAGGTCATGTACTTGCAGTAGCGATCCGTGCATGAAAGATCCTGCGCCAACGAGACAGTCGAAAAGGCCGTGACAATTCCAACGGCAATCAAAAACCGCATCGACTATCGCCCCTTTTCCTGAGGCCGCCATCGGTGGAAATGAAACTACGATAACGGTGCACCAACTCTGTGCCTCATCTCCTACCCTCTTCATTCAGCGGTCTTGCTTGAAGTAGAGCGAAGGAATCTTGAAGAGCGGAGCCCGTGACATTTCCGTGAAAGGCAACTTGGCGGTCAGGTATCACGGCGACGGTTTACTCATTGTCCGCCACTCCTGTGTGGCCGAACCCCACATAAGTCAAACCGTCACAGCACTTGTCATTCACCTGTCACGGCGTCTCCAACGGATGCATGTGCTCGAGCCGCAGCCCGACCAGATCCGAGGCCTGGGAGAATTCGTCGAGGTCGAGGCTGAGCGTCCCCGGCTGCCTGAGGCGATAGAGACCGAGCTTGACATATTGCATCCCCGGATCGGCCTTGAGATCGATGGGCGGCCGGGTTCCGAAATCGCCGCTGACACGCACGATCTTCCGGCCGTCGGCCCAGACTTCGAGCAGGGCTCCAACAGGCCTGCCGGACGGATCGTCGTGCGACCCCCTGATATGATAGACCATGTCGACCCAGGCATCCTTCGGCGTCGGCAACGGCCGGTTCGACACCGGCTCGATGCGGACCAGGCGACAGCCGAGATAATTCTCCGGGGCGGACAGGAAGGCGAGCCCTTGCAGGTAATCGGCGGCACGGTTCTCCCCGCTGCGCCGGTCCTCCAGCTCCTTGCCCGGCAAGGGTGCCGGCAGGGGTACGTTGGCCGGCATCACGCCGGTCAGAATCTCCGCCTGCCGCTGCTGCCCGATTTTGCCCCGTATCAGCGCGACAGCCTGTTCGCGCACCCGATCGTCGGACGCGTCCAGGGAGGCGAGAAATCCCTGGGCCTCGAGCACCTCGGCCACATTGTTGCGATCCGTCGCAACCAGGCAGCGCCCGTTGGCCGTTTCCACGGTAATATGAAAAATGCCGTCATCGTAGCGCTGCGCCACGAACGGGCTGTCATTGCCAGGCCCCTTCCATTGGCCGATGACCGTGCGGTGGCTACCGGAGGCCGCGACCTGCCCCCGGATACGGAAGCTGAACGCATACCAGCTGTCGGAGCCGTAAGGGAGCGCTCCGCTCTTCGCGACCTGCAATTCGGCACGCTGGCAGCCGCCCGCCGGCATTTCCTCGAGCGGGCAATCATTGCCGCCGTCGGCGTCCGTCGTGACGATCGAGACGGCACCCGCGGTTCCGCCACTGCCGGGGAAGAGCGGTTGCACCTGCCTGGACGGATAGCCGCCGACGAACTTGCTGAAGCTCCACAACGTTCGGTCGGCGCTGCCGCTGTCGAAACCATCATGAAGATCGCCGGCCCGGCAGCCTCCGGCCAGGCTCGACGAAATCAGCAAGCCGGCAACGAACCACCGCATGCGTCGCCCCCCAATCGCGCGAGCATCATGCAAAGCTGAGGTGCTGTCAAAACAAGGGGTTGGAACTACGGTGGCGCTTTACTGATTTCGTCGCCTCATGCACTATATCGCTCTTGCTGGTCATCGTGGAATTGGTGGTTACGGCAACGGTGCATTCATTCAGCTGTCTCTCAAGACATTTAGGTTGCCCCGCCCGATGAATGCACGATCACCCCAATCCGTAAACCCAACTGGAAGCCGAGACCGGCCCCCGTCCCTCGCGAAAGAGGACCAAAACCTGCGTCACGTGAATTTCTTCAATAATTTCCGGCGGGAAAACTGGAGCAGCAAGCAACTCATTCGGCTTTGACTAATGGGTTTGTTATGTCTATCGTATCATCGACAAGTCAGTCTAGCGAACCGGCACGAAAGTATCCGCGGCTGCGCCTGCCATTCCGCGCTAGATCGCATACTTGCAAAATCCGAAGTATCACGATTCAGTCAGCTCACGGTGACGAATATGAGTGATGATACAGTAAGAGATGTGAACTTTATTTCCTTCGATTTTAATAAAATATGGGATAATTTCCCATATTTTACCAGCCTTCCGCCGGACGCTGCGGGTGTCATGGACGGAATACATGCGTATGCGCCGGGCGCAACGTCGTGTTGTATACAGTTAAGTTACGCATTAAATGCGGCAGGCATTAAAGTTCCGGAAAGAAGCTATCGCCGGCCAAATTTTCGCGGAAAAAGCGGAGATTATTATTTTGGGGCTCCGGATGAAGTAGATCTTTTTCTCGAGGGAGAATTTTTCCCTGGAGAAAACATTAAAAACATGGCCGACCCGTCCTTGAGCAATATGAA
Organism: Labrys sp. F242; assembly: GCF_057813875.1. Lineage (NCBI taxonomy): Bacteria > Pseudomonadati > Pseudomonadota > Alphaproteobacteria > Hyphomicrobiales > Xanthobacteraceae > Labrys > Labrys sp. F242. The sequence continues at coordinate 2,886,784 of NZ_JBVASG010000001.1, forward strand.
GGCTTACTTGGCAGACAGATGGGGGATATTGGTTTTTTACGATACCAGAACCCATCTTGGGCCCAGGGCTCACAACGAGTTATGGAACATGAGCACTATAAAACAAAGTGCAAATAGCCCTGCGGGTATGAGTGAGGGGGGCATCTTCAGCAACAAAACAGTATTGTTCTGGGATTTCGCATAAACGAGGCTGGTCCCAATTACCAACTACGGTGATAGTTTACGTATTTTGCTGTCTCACATATGGGGTGCAGTCCAGCTCCGGCCTGTGTTCCCCACAGTGTTGCCGCCCCCATGGGGCCGTGCCATGTTACCGTGGCCGCGACATGCACCAGCCCGGGATCGGGCCAGGAGACAGTGATGCTTATGCAAAGAACCCACGCATTCGTCGCCGCGGCGATGCTGCTTGCCGGAGGAACGCAGGCTGCAAACGCAGCAGAGGCCGTGCCGGCCACGTTGCAGCCGCCCGCCGGCTACACACTGGCCTTCACCGCCAAGGCCAAGGGCCTGCAGGTCTATACCAGCGCGGCGGAAGCCGGCGCAGCGCCCAAATGGGTGCTCGAGGCTCCTGTGGCGGAGCTGGCGGCGAAACAAGGCGCCGTGCATCATTATGCCGGCCCCTCCTGGGAAGCCGCCGATGGCAGCAAGATCGTCCGCGACAAGGATACGCCGGTGGTGACGGTGCCGGCCAAGAAGGCCAGCGCCGATATCCCCTGGCTGCTCATCAAAGTGACGGCCGATCCGGCCGCCGGCGTGCTGAGCAATGTGGGTTATGTGCAGCGTATCACAACCCATGGCGGCGTCGCGCCCGCCGCGCCGCCCGTGCGAACCGGGACGAAAGTGGGCGTGCCCTACACCGCGACCTACGCGTTCTTCGCCAAGGCCAACTAAGCTGGCGACAGTGAACTCTGACCGATACGGGCAACCGCGCGCGTCATCCCCTCCCCACGGCCTTCTGCTGTGCCGGGGATGACAGGTCAACTCGGCGTCTCGATTTCAACCAGGCGTGACGAGGCGTCAGGAACGCCGCTTCAGCAGTTCCGCGAAGGTCGTGCGCTGCCGTGGTAGGACGAAAGGCACGGCCCCGCGCTTGTCCAGGCCGAAAGGATCACCCGCCACGCGCTCGACGACATGCCCCTGATAGAGGGCGATCCCCTCGCATTCCCAGTTGCCGCCATAGTTGAGCGTCAGCGGATTGTAGGTGTTGGCGCCGTATTGGAAGCAGATGTTGTCCTGGAAACCGGTGGTCGGATCGGCACCGACGAGACGCCAGCGGCCCTGCAGCACGATACCGTTGCCGGGATACCAGAGGGCGGTCCGGCCGTCCTTGCTCAGGAACTCGACCTGCGTGCCATGGGCGTCGAACGACATGTTGGTCGTGCCGCCCTGGAATTTCTTCTTGGTCTCCGCGCTCGGCGGCGTCGTGCTGTTGGCATTCGCTCCTATCAGGGGCGCACAGCCAGCAATCAAAGCCGACACCCCCAATACCAACATGAATTTCCGCAACATCGCCAGCCCCACGGTAAAGCACCAGCGAACACACCATGTTTTACTCGAAATTGAAACTATAGAGACAGCGCTCACCGTCTTTTATTTCGCGACATACCCGATTGACACATATCACCCGTTTACCGGTCCTGCCCTCCCCCCATGTCGTGGAATGTGCAATGGCGAACTACGGCACAATTTACCCAGTATCGGTTTCGGTCCGCACTTGCCGGCCTATAGCGCCACCAGCGGCCAAAAGCTGATTTTTCTCGACCTGAGAAACGCCGATTCACCCTGCATCGGGTCCATGTCGGTGTAGGTGTTGCCCATCCGATCCTTGTTCCACAAATCGATGTGCCCGCCCCACATCGAGGTTTGCCCCTTGATGCTGAAATAATGCGTGAACAGGATGATGCCTTGTCGGCCTTCGACAAATTTGAACGCGGCAAGGCCAGGCATCGGTTCGGGCGAGAATGGGGGCTTTGCCTCCCAGACATAGGCCTTCCCCTTGGCCCAGGACCAGGTTGGGAAATCGTAGGGGTTCGAAAAATGATGCCGGTGATCGGCACCGGGAAGCTGGCATGACGAGCCCCAACACCCCTTGAACGACACCCCGCTCAGATGCAGGGCCTCGCAGAGCCGGACGAAACACTGCATATTGCGCAGCGGAGCCTCGCCCTTGTTGCAGGGATAGTGCACGGCCCCGTTTGTCGGGCTCATCGGATGGTTGTTCCACATCTCCTGAAAGCTGCCGACATGCCGGCCGGGCGCAGCCGGCAAGACGAGCAGCTTCGGGTTCGCCTTGACACTGATGGGCAGTGACGGAGCATAAGTGGCGCCCATCTTTCCTGCCTTGGAAACCCAGTAGAAGGCGTCCAGTTCGGTATCACCGGCGGACTTGCCGCAAATCTGGAAAAAGTACCGTCCGTGAGACTCGATCGGAACATTATCAGCCGCGACCTTCGCCATGTCGTAGACGTCGATATATTTCTTCTTGGTCACATCGCCCAGATGAACGCATTGCTGGCTGAAGGCGATGTCAGAGTTCCGTGCAATCACCCCCACTTCGACCATGGGCTGCAAATCGAACTTTTTCAGGCTGACGATCCGAGTTTCACCCACAGCCAGATCGACCCGATGCACTGGCTTGCCATGAATATCGACAAAATTGTCCATGGAAATTCTCCGCGAGCCTGATCTTCGAACAACCCTGTGCGTTGAATTCGCTGCCTCGGTAGTTTTCCCCCGCAGGAATTCAACTTTGCTAGAACCGCGAATTACGACGATTACGGACGGTTGAGACGACGGTGCATTTCATTTACGGCGGCCGCTGACCGGCTGAACCCGGGATGCGGCCCAAATCCCCTGCAATGCCGCCGGTCCAGCTCAGCTTTTGCATTGGTTGTCCTGCACCGCGACACTCCGCCTGTATTGGGTGATCAGGCGATGGAACACCTTCGGAAGGTCTTCGTCCATTGCCCACAAGGACGGATCCGGCTGCGCCAGCACGGTGGTGCGAAGGACGGCGTCCCGCTGGTAATCCAACAAAAATTCCAGCTTGTCGCTCACCCGCATCGCATTGGGTCCGAAACCGCAGCTCTCATACAGGCTGTTTGCCGCGAGTATGGCGGTTGTATCCAGCAGATCCGTTCGCTGCATCAAGGGGACAGCGCGCCCGCCCCGCGTGAATAGGGCATCCAGATACATGAAAGCTTCCGGGGAAAGCGAAGGTTTCGTTTTCAAGGCGTACAGGTACAAAGCCGCGAGATCGGTGCGTCGCAGCGGCAGGTCCCATTTGTCCCTCCCCTGCACCTCCTGAACGTCGCAGAGGACGCCGTCTCCCCAAGTGCGGCAATCCGTACCCGCGGTGTAGCCTTTCGATTGCAGCCATCCAAGGATCTGAGGGTGCACGACGTTCAGATCGGAAATACTCAAGGCAATCGTTCTTCTCTCGACTTCCGTATCGAACAGTTGCTTGGCCTGCTTGTCCTGGTCGTCTCTCCAGATTTTATATCCAGAGACACTGGATGACGCCAGAATAAGGAAAATAATTGCGCATTTGGCCCACAGAGGCGGCTTGTCCAGGATCGCTCCGATGAGACTAATGAGGAGGGTAAACAGCAACGCTGCATATTCCATTCCTACCTCCTCGTCTTCCTTTCCTGGGAATTACACAGGATTGAAGTATTTGAAATGACGGTCACGACTTGCCGATTTCGCCAGAAACTCGGGTCACGGGCCTGTCATGGCGCTGGTTTTGAGGATTGCAGAACCATACTGAAGGCCGAAGCCGTGACAGCCCCGTGAAAAGCCGCTCGGGAGCGCCAAAACAGTCATTGAAAACATCGCCCCGCGGTGCGTACCTTATCGGCGAACTATCCACGCCTGAAATACGCGACTTCGTAGCAGAAGGTCTCGCTCTGCATCGCATCCGTACGCGTCTATTGTGACTATCGATTTCGGAAAGCATCCCTTTTCCTGTCGTGAATTCTTGAATCCTTTTCACGCCGCGATGCAGTGCGAACCACGGAAGTAAAACCGCGCGACCATACCTATCCGCCTGAGATCTGCTGGCTCGTTGGGAGGGGCTGCCATGGCTGATTGCATCGTGATTTCGAAGGCGTCGCTTTTTCCGGATCCCGACGATTCCTCCATTGCGCTCGTCAGCCTCGCCGCGGGCGACCGGGTTTCGCAGCTGCGGGAGCTTTCGAGCTGGGCCAAGGTCTCGTTCACCGATAAGGCGGTGCAGACCTATCTCGGCTGGCTCCACGCCGACATGCTGAAGATCGCGCAGGCGACGGCGTTCAAGCTCTATGACGAGCCCCTGGGCACGCCGAGGCCTGTAACGGGCAGCATCATCGAGGAACGCGCCCAGCTGCCGCCCTGGAAGAAGGTGCGGATCCGGCTGGAGGACGGCAGCGCCGCCGAAGGCTGGATCGATACCAACGACCTGCCGGCCGATGGCTCCGATGACGCCGACGAACAGCAGGCCGAAGGGCCCGGTTCCGATACCGGCGACGAGCTCAGCCTGGGGCCGAACGAGGTCTATCGCACGCCCCTCCTCAAGGCCCATGGCATTACCGACATCGACGCGGCCGCACTCGCTGCCCTCATCGATGCCGAGGCGGCCAAACTGCCGAGCGGCCAGTGGAACGCCAACTCCAAGGCCGGCACCAGCAGCGCGGCCGGGCTCACGCAGTTCCTCGACAGCACCTGGACCTCGCATGCCACCAACAGGAAGACGCTGCTGAACCAGGTCTGCAAGGCCAAGGGCTTCGTCAGCGCCGCCAACGACATCGTGGCCGCGCGGAAGCAGGCCGTGCTCGACCTGCGCTTCGATCCGGAGCTGGCAATCGTGTCGGCGGCCGAATATGGCCTGTTCAATTTGAGCGCCCTGATCGCCGAAGGGCTTGTTGACGACCAGATCGGCGACGACGAGAAGGCCCGCTTCATCTATATCGCCCACCATGAAGGGCTCGGCGGCGCGCAGGCCTTCCTGAAGCAGACGCGGTCCTACACCTTCAGCGACCTGGTGACCCAGATCGGGCGCGGCAAGGCGCAGGCCTATGTCGATGCCGCCGGCGGCGACACCACGCGAGCCTACCGCGCCTGGCTGACCGACTATGTCGACGGCCATATCGTGCCCGCCAAGTTCCGGAAGAGCGGCACCGCCGCGGCGACGGGCGGCGGCACGACCTCGCTGTCGCAATTCGACGGCGCCACCATCCCGGTGGCCGAGCTCGGCGGCAAGACCAGCCTGGTCACGGCGATCCAATGGCGGCTGTCGGAACTGGGCTTCCTCGATCCGCCCGCCGATGGCAAGTTCGGCCCGGTCTCGCTCTGGGCCCTCAGCGAATTCTGCGACCTGAACGGTATCTCGCTTGGCGGCGGCTTCAGCAGCGCCATCGCCCGCCGGCTGCTCGAGCCGACGGCGCTCCTGCCCGAGATCACCACGACCGGAACCTGGTTCGACAAGGTCATCGCCTATATGAAGGCGCAGAAATACTTCATCTGCCGCCATCCCGACTGCCGGAACATCGCCTATCTCGAAGGATTGAACCCGGACGGCACGCTGAACGACGACAGGCACAATGTCTTCAACGACCTCCGGATCGTCTTCGCCATCGACAGGAACGGCCGCCCCGATTTCAAGGACGCGCTCTGGGAAGGCACCACCGAGCCGGGCGATTTCTGGACCGTTCATCCGATGAACCCCGGCGGGGCGGCCAGGATCGCCTTCAACCAGTACAAGGCCTGGGTCGTCGGCACCCACCATGCCGGCTCTCCGTCGGCCCATGAGGCCCTCGTCCAGGCAGAGCCCCTCAGCGTCTTCAGGGACCTCAACAAGGACTTCCAGCGCACCGGCGATCGCCTCGACACCGGCCTTTTCGCCATCAACCAGCATTGGGGCTATGACGCGCCGCAGGGCGATCTCGGCCGCACCAGCGCCGGCTGCCTCGTCGGCCGCACCAAGAACGGCCACCGCCAGTTCATGGCGCTGATCAAGGCCGATCCGCGCTATGGCGTGAACCGCGGCTATAAATTCGTGTCCGCCATCATGCCGGGCGACAAGGTGCTGCAAGTCGGGTGAGAGCGGATTTGATCGGTGGGCCTAACCGATCATCCCGACACCACCCTTGCTTTGCCCTCAATCGATCGCATGCGCCCGATGCGCCACCGTGGTGGCAAAGGCGCGGGCGCTGGCGGCGTACCATTCGGGCGGGTGCTTGGCGGCCAGCCCGGCGACCGAATGCACAGTGTCGGCCAGCACACGCTTGCCCGCGGTGCTCTTCGCCACGCTGAACCTATAGGAATGCCCCTCCTCATGATGGGCGATCACCACCTCGGTGCGGGATTTCGAAACGATGTCGAAGATATGAGCTGACATGAGCGCTTTCCCAGGATGATTATGATTGCGGTGACAGTTTACCCGATTGAGGTTCCGGCTCGCTTGCGAGGCCTGATGGCCCGCACTGTTTGCCGGCATAGTAGCATATTCACTGGGCTGTCACCGCAATGCCTTGGCCCGGTCTCAGGCCTGCGCGACCGTCTTTTCGATATACTTCCGGGTCTCGCTCGCCTCGTTGCGCAGCCATGCCGCGAAGCTCTGAAGTTGCGGCCGCTTGTCGATATCCTGGCGAAGCTTCAGCCGATAGGGATGTGGGGCAATCAGATGTTGCGACATCGCAAAAGGATTGACGACGAGCCCCTCTTCCAGGTCGCGCTGGACCAGGGACAGGCCACAGACCAGAAACCCCACGTTCTGGCGCACCGCCTCCAGGGCCAGTCGCATGTGTTGATAGCGCACGCCACGATCCGGACCACTCTCGCGATGTCCGAATGCCTGAAACCATTCCACCCATCCAGGCGGCCCCGATTCCTCCAGCTGCGCTTTCAGATGCAGGAGCGGCATGCCCTCCATCTGTATGCTCGGATCCCGGCCGGCGATGCGGCGCAGATTGTCCGGCCCCGAGAAGGGCAGAAAGACATCGCTGAACAAGGGCTCGTCGCGCCCATTGCCATAGCCGACGCGCACATCTGGCGCCCCGAGCCTGAGCGGCACATCGCCGGCTCCATTGATACAGAACAAGATGTTCGGATGGTCCTGCCGAAATGCGGGCAGGCGTGGCGCCAGCCAAAGCTCGGCCCAATCCGTGTCCGCCACGATCTGGATTTCGCTGACGCGTTGGAAATCCAGCGTTTCGGTCACACGCTCCAGCGCCGCGAACGCCACATGCAGATCACCCAGCGCATGGCTGAGTTCGGGGGTTGGCTGCAGTCCCGAGCGCCCCCGCATCAAGAGGTCGGCCCCTAGATAATCCTCCAGCGCCCGAATGCGCTGGCCCACCGCGGCCGGCGTGATGCCCAGGCGATCCGCCGCCGCCTTGAGTGAACCGGACCTGATCGCCAATTCGAGCGCCTGCAGCGACTTGAGATGCGTGGTGGCGGCCATTGCTAAAGATTATCTTTAGACGACAAAAGAACAAGCCTTCTTACTAAAGATTTTCTTTATCAGGCAAAAGAAATTGGCGCTTCCCGTCTCCCTGGCAAAGGCGCATCGTTGCTGGGAAATAAGCCCCCCAACAGCGAGGAAACAGACATGAAACGCTATGTGATTGAACGCGACATTCCGGGCATAGGGTCGTTCTCGGTAACCGAACTCTGCGGTGCGGCCCGCGCTTCGAACCAGGCGCTCGCGACGATCGGCCCCCGTGTCCAATGGCAGCATTCCTATGTTGCCGGCGAAAAGACCTTCTGCATCTACCTGGCCGAGAGCGAGGAAGAGATCAAAAGGCACAGTGAGCTCAGCGGCATTCCGTTCACGAAGATCACCGAGGTTTCACAGATCATCGATCCGTTGACCGCGAACAACTGAACGCCTTGCTTGGCAGGATTGAAGCAAGCGGCCCGCCGAAAAAGCCGCTTGCTTCGGCGCTGGTATTTTCGAAACTCGGCAAAACCGTCCCCGCCGCTCACCATGGCTTCCACCAGGGCTTCTTCACCTCACGGGGCTTGATGACGCCCTCGACCTTGGCGATCCGCTGCTGCGCATCGAAGGCAAGCCTGACCTCGGCGCCATCCGCCTCGCGCGTCGCGGATATCATCGCGGGCTCCGCTTTGACCGTGAACCCCTGCTGGCGCAGGAAGCTCTCCGCCATCGCGCGATGATCGACCTCGAAATTGCTGACGACCTGCATCAGCACCGTGTTCACCCGCTCGGCCGCCACCGGTGCACGGATCGAAGCAGGCAGCTTCTCGAGCAGAAGGAAGAGTGCGCCGTCCTGATAGGGAGCCCGGTAGTAGCAGGATCTGTCTACCAGTGCCCCGCACAGCATGGCGAGCATGTGATCGGTGATGGTGCCGAGCCCGAATTTCGGTTCGACGAACTCCCTGATGCCGCGCTGATCGCCGATCTCCTTGATCCGCGTGCAGGCCTCGAGAACGGAGGCCGGCAGGCCGCTCTGGTGGTTGGCCCAGCCCCACAGCCAGCTATTGTCCTGCTCCGCGCTAGTCCCGAGAACCTGGATCGGAAAGGCGAGATCGCTGCCGAACGAGATCTTTCCCTGCCCGATGTCGACGTCCCACGAGCGGTCGCCGATCAGGTCACCGAGCGCCAATTGCCGGGCGAATGCCGAGCCGGCTTCCGCGGAAAACAGGTCGTTCAAGGTAGGGGCCATGGTTACCGTCCCGGATTGCCGCGTGAATGCCCGACTGCCGATCGGGATGAATCGCGACACCGCATTTCTGCACCGGAGATACGACGAGGCAATGTCCAAGGGAACATTGCCGCCGCATCGTCCCGCCCTGAAGTTCGCCGCACCCGGCCCGCGGCGTTGAATCGCCGCCCGCTTTTCAGCTACCCTCGCCCGGCCACCGCGGAGACCGGCCATGCGCTCGCTGTTCCACCTTGCCTATCACGTCATCGATCTCGACCAGGCCCGCCACTTCTATGGCGACGTGCTCGGTTGCGAGGAAGGACGCAGCACCCAGAGCTGGGTGGATTTCGACTTTTTCGGCCACCAGATTTCGCTGCATCTGGGCACGCCCTTCGCCACCAGCCGGACCGGCAAGGTCGGCGATCATTTGGTGCCGATGCCGCATCTGGGCGTGATCCTGCCCCTCGATGCCTGGCTGGACCTGGCCGCCCGGTTGGAGAAGGCCGGCATCGCCTTCGAGATCCCGCCGGTGATCCGCTTCCAGGGCGAACCCGGCGAGCAGCGCACAATGTTCTTCCGCGACCCGAGCGGAAATCCGATCGAGATCAAGGGCTTCAAGGATTTCGACGGCGTGTTCGCGCGATAGACTGGCCATACCAAATGCAACGGGCGCCCGATCCGGCGCCCGTCGTCACGCATCACTGACCAAACGGCCTACCAGACCGCCTGCACCTCCGGCGCCTTGCGTTTGAGATGCACTTGCTCGTCGACGTGGTCGACCCAGTCCAGCGGCACGAAATGATGCACGCCGTCGGGCGAGGTGTTCTTGGCGAGCCGGATCTGGTCGTCGCCGAGATCGTCGACCGTGCCGATATTCACGCCATCGGCGGTGATGACCTCCATGTTCTCGCGAATGTTACCCCCGCCCGGTTCGGGGGCGAGCAGCACGCCGTCCGGGGCCACCGCAGCGAAACCCGGCCAGCCGCTCTGGCGCCATGTCTCGGCCCGCGCCGGCAGGTCAATCGAACCGTATTCCTCCAGGATCATCCTGGCGGTTTCGATCTGGTGGCTTTCGGCCTCGACCGTGAGCAGCGTGCCGCCGCGGCTCATGCCCTCGGTGTAGAGATAGCGCCGTTCGTCTGGAAAGAAGAAGTGCTTGAGCATCGCCCAGAAGCCGCCTTCGTCACGCCGGTGATCGTAGGAGGCGCTGTCTTCCTCCCGGACATAGTCGGAATTCTCGTCTTTGGCGTTGAGCGTGATCTGGTCGCGGGCAAACCCGGCCGCCAGCAATTGCTCGAGCGCGGCTTGCGCGTCGGATCGATTGTCGTAGAAACCGGTGATGATCTCGGTCATGGCAGACTTCCTTTGCATCCGCCCGTGGAGTCCACGGGCCTAAAGCGTTTTGCGATGAGACGGAATCGCCCGGAATCGCAAAGACGCGTCGAAACAAGGAACCAGAGCAAACAAGCGTTCAGGCATGAACGCGCTTTGCTCTGGGGTGACAGGACGTTCCACTATGACAATGCCTGAGCAGCGCATGCGTTCCATAAAAAGCGCAAATCGGTGACGGCAAATGGTGGGTGGAGAGCCGGAATCCTCCACTTGCGGTCCGGTTTTGGCCGACATCGTACTCCCGATGACGAGACTATCGCTGCAACATTCGGTGCATCACCGGTCGCTGCTGCAGCTGCAAAATGGCCGGGATCACACCCTCCCTACGCCCGCACCGCCTCCACCACGCCCACGGCCGACTCGGTCGGCACCACCCGCGTCAGACGGAACCCGGCCTTGGCGAGAAGCTGCCGGTATTCCTCTTCCGTGCGCTCCTGGCCGCCGGGCAGTGTCAGCATCACCATGTCGAGCAGCTTGCCGGGATGGGGAGCATCGCCGGCGGGCAGCACCATCTCGACGAGCAGGAGCCGCCCGTCGGGCTGCATGGCCTTGTGGACATGGGCAAGAATGGCCAGGCACTGCGCCTCGCTCCAGTCATGGATGACGTGGGAGAGCACATAGGCATCGCCTCCCACGGGCACCGTCTCGAAGAAATCGCCGGCCTCGATCGTCACGCGCGCCCTCACGCCGCGCGCCTCCAGCAGGGCCGGCGCCTCGGCCACCACATAGGGCCGGTCGAACAGGACGCCGCGTGGCCCCGCATGTTGGGCCAGGATCGCCGCGAGCAAATTGCCGGTGGCCCCGCCCACGTCGACCACGGTGCGGAAGGGCGAGAAATCATAGGCTGCGGCGACGGCCGCCGGCTCCTGGCCATGCACGCCGACCATCGTCTCGCTGAACAGGGAGGCTTCGTCCGGGTGCCGCCCGAGATAGTCGAAAACCGGCATGCCATGTACTTTCTCGAAGGCGGTCTTGCCGGTCTGCAGCGAATAGATGATCTCATCGAGGGATCCAAAGAACCAGGAACTGCCGAAGGTCAGCACCGTGGCCCTGGCCGCGCCCGGCGCGCCGGTCTTGAGCGCCTCGCCCAGCTCCGTCAGAGCGAAGCGCTGGCCAGGATGTTCGCCGAGGACACCCAGGCTGGCAAGGCAGCGCATGAAGCGGTGCAGCGAGGGCGCGTGGAGGCCGAGCGGACTTGCCAATTCGTCGGCGCTGCGCGGGCCGGCGGCGAACTGATCGGCGAGGCCCAGTTTCGCCGCCGCCCAGACCATGCGCGCAACCCAGCTGCCCATCGCGATCTGGATCAGCTTGACATGCGGGGGAGGTTCCTGGACCGTCGGAGAAATCTGCTGGACTGAAGCTGGGCGCGTCTTGTCGTCCATGGCACCTCTCCCGAGCGGCTTGTAATGGACCAAGTCTGCAACCTAAAATAGCATGACCATCGATGCCTCGCACGGGAATGATGAAGTTGAATCATACCGCCGCATGACCGGCCTCCGCCGAGCGCGCCCGGCACAGAAGCGTCGCGGGCAACGCTTCACCCCAAGCACGTTCCCCTTGTTCGAGCCACAGGCACGATCAAGAGGAATCTGCACGATATCAAACGCTTGCAGAATTTCCCGGCGAGGCCCACGGATGGATCTCTCCGGGCAATTCTGCTTGGCCAAAGCCTTCCGTTACCTCGGGGTTCTCTACGGCAATCGCGGAGGACACCGTCTCTCTTCCGCCAGTCCGCCTGCTCCAAAGTGGGCTCGAAGCTCTGGCTACGAATAGCCCTAGCGCGTTCCCGTTCTAAGCCAGGAAACGCGGAGGGAAAAACCGTTAGCGTACGAACAAAAATTACTGAACCACCCTTATGAAATATTATTTTCCGCAATACTACTTGGATGTACTCCCTCAATCCGGTTGACATTGCGAAAAGTGGGTATAGTCTTCCTGATCAACAGCCCTAATACAGGGAAGAATGGAAGTCGGGGATGTCAATCGTCAGCGTCATTACCGCCTCAGGTAGAGACCAGTGCGACTTTCGACCTTGATGACCAGATAAAACTTGAAATCTAAGGGAGGTTTTCGGACCTCCCTTTTTTATTGCCGTAAGGTTATCTCAAGCGCATCGCACCGAAAACTGGGTGCGGATTTTCGGCAAGAACGATGCGGCAGCGATAATCTACGGAGTCCATCTCTTCGCGCCTCGAAATCCGTCGAAGAACATCGTCCTTCCATGACAATGTTGACGCGGTGGTTTGGCTTGCAAGTCAGCCCGTGATGCGCCCCTTCCCCGCCATCAGCGTCACGCAGGCCGCTGTCAGCGCGACCATGGCGACATAGCCGATGGCGAGGGGGATCACTGTACCGTCGAACACCTGGCCGATCAGGATGCCGATGGCAGCGCCGGGCACCATCTGCAGGAAGCCCTGGGTCGAAGCCGCGGTGCCCGCCACCTCGCCGAGCGGCTCCATGGCCAGGGCGCCGAAATTCGACAGGATCATGCTGAAGACCAGGAACTGTACCGCGCTGAGCCCGAAGAACAGCCAGAGCGGCAGCGCCTGCAGCAAGGCGGCGACGAGGATGGCCAGGGCCGCCGCGCCGAACACCATGAGCGCGAGCCAGGACAGGAGCTGCATGCCGTAGCGGTTGACCAGTTGCGCATTCACCATGCCGCCCAGCGCCGAGCAGGCCGCGCCGCCCGCGAAGAACAGCGGAAACATCGCCTCGACACCGAAGACATCGCGATAGATCTGCTGGGAGGAATTGAGAAAGCCCATCAGCGCGCCGAACAACGCCGCCATGCCGATGATATAGGCGAGCGAGACCCGGTTGGCGAAGACGATGCCGAAGCCTTCGATCACGGCGCCGAAGCCGAGCGGGCGCTTGTGTTCGGGCTGCAGCGTCTCTGGCAGGCGCCACCACACCCAGGCGATGACGATCACCCCCCACCCGGCCATGAAGCCGAACAGGCCGCGCCAGTCCATCACCGTCATCAGGCCCTGGCCGAGCGAGGGCGCGAGGATGGGCGAGAGCATCAGCACGGTGAACACCAGCGACATGATCCTGGCCATCTGGTTGCCGGCGAAGACGTCGCGCACCAGCGCGGTAGAGATTACGGCGGAGGCTGCCGCGCCGCTGCCCTGGATGAAGCGCAGGGCCACCAGGGCATTGAAGTTCGAGGTGAAGAAGGCGCACAAGGCCGCTACACAATAGATGGAGAGCCCGACCAACAGCGGTCCGCGCCGGCCAAACCGGTCGGAGAGCGGCCCGAACACGAGCTGCAGCAGGCCGAAGCCGAGCAGATAGGCTGGAATCACCAATTGCCGCCGGTTGGGATCGGGCTCGCCGAGGCTGGCGCCGATCTGCTGCAGGCCGGGCAGCATGATGTCGATCGCGAAGGCGTTGACGGCAACGAGGCTGGCCACCAGCACGATGAATTCCGTGCGCCCGAGCTTGCCCACCACGGGCTCGTGGCTTGTCGTGTCGGTCATGATGGGATTCCTATGAACTGCTTTCATAGGATGATTCCAGGGGGCGCCGATAGGGCTTGGCGGCGGACCGGCAGCGTCCATCGGCGCCTTTACAGTCCGGCCAGCCGCGCCCTGCCCGCTTCGCTGATCGCCACCTTGGTGCGCTGCGTCCGCGCCTGGCGTTCCACCACGTCGAGCCAGCGTCCTTCCTCGGTGAGGTCATGTGCGGCGCGGATCACCAAGGCGTGCTCCACCTCGAACAGTCGCGCGAAGCTGCTTGTATCGTCGGCGATGTCCAGGGTCACGGCGGCGAGGATGACGCCATCGAGAGGCGAAAGACGCGGGTCGAGCCGGCGGATTGCCTCGATCGTCGCCATCAAATCCTCTTCTTCTTGGCTCATGCGGCCACCATCACCCGGCTCCTCAGGGAAACCAGCACCGATTTGGAGGTCGGCGTGTCGCTTTCCTCGCCGGCGCTCGACAGCGGCACCAGCACGTTCGCCTCGGGGTAGTAGCCCGCAATGCAGCCGCGCGGAATGTCGTAGGAGACCAGCCGGAAATTCTCGGCGACACGAATGATGCCATCGTCATGCTCGCCGACCAGATCGATGATCTCGCCGGGCACGGCACCGATGGCGGTGATGTCGTCGGGATGGATGAAGACGACCCGGCGCTCGCCCTTGATGCCGCGATAGCGGTCATCATGGCCGTAGATCGTGGTGTTGTACTGGTCGTGCGAGCGGAAGGTCTGTAATACGAAGACGCCTTGGCGCCCGCGAGCCTGCTGGAAGGCTGTCGCCTCCGGCAATGGGACGGCAGCGAAATTGGCGCGGCCGGTCGGCGTATTCCACTCGCGCTCGGCGGCGGCATTGCGCAGATGGAAGCCACGCGGCTTACGCACCCGCGCATTGTAGTCCTCGAAGCCGGGAATGGTGCGGGCGATCCTGTCGCGGATCAAATCGTGATTGTCGGCAAGCGCTGCCCAATCGACCTTGTCCGAGCCGACGGTCGCGGCGGCGATGCCGGCGACGATCGCGACTTCCGAGCGCAGCTCCTTGGAGGCCGGCGGGTTGATGCCACCCGAGCCGTGCACCATGCTCATCGAATCCTCGACCGTAACGATCTGGATCTTGCCCGCGCTGTTGCGGTCGACCTCTGTGCGGCCGAGGCAGGGCAATAGATAGGCGGCGCGCCCCGGCATCAGATGCGAATGGTTGAGCTTGGTGGCGATGTGGACGGTGAGGTCGCAGGCCCGGAGCGCCTTTTCCACCAGGGGCGAGTCCGGCGTGGCGCGGGCGAAATTGCCACCGAGACCGATGAAAGCCTTGGCACTGCCGTCGAGCATGGCGCCGATGGCGGCAAGCACGTTGTGGCCATCGGCGCGCGGTGGCTCGAAGTCGAACTCGCGGGCGAGCGCGTCGAGAAAGGCGGCCGGTGGCTTCTCGTTGATGCCGACGGTGCGGTCCCCCTGCACATTGGAGTGCCCGCGCACCGGGCACAGCCCCGCGCCGGGACGGCCGACATGGCCGCGCAGCAGTAGGAAGTTGGTGATCTCCCGGATGGTCGCAACCGAATGGAGATGCTGCGTCACGCCCATGGCCCAGGTGCAGATCACCTTCTCGGCCGACAGGTAGATGTCGGCGGCCGTCTCGATCTCGACCTGCGTCAGGCCCGACTGGTCCTCGATCTCTTCCCAGCTCGTGGCCTCGACGGCGGCGCGGTAGGCGGCAAGGCCCTGGGTGTGCTCGGCCAGGAAGGTTTCGTCCAACAGGGTCGGCCGGCCAGCGGCGCGCTCGGCATCATCGCGGGCGAAGACGGTCTTGGCCATGCCGCGGAAGGCAGCCATGTCCCCGCCGAGGCGCGGCTGGAAATAGTCGCTGGCGACGGGTTTGGAGCCGCCACGCAGCATTTCGAGCTTGTCCTGTGGGTCGGCGAAGCGTTCGAGGCCCCGCTCGCGCATCGGGTTGAATACCACTACGCGGGCCCCGCGCGTCGCTGCGCGCCTGAGGTCGCCGAGCATGCGGGGATGGTTGGTGCCAGGGTTCTGGCCGACGACGAAGATGGCATCCGCCTCCTCGAAATCCTCGAGCAACACCGTGCCTTTGCCGACGCCGATGGCCTGGCGCAAGGCAACGCCGCTGGCCTCGTGGCACATGTTTGAGCAGTCCGGGAAATTGTTGGTGCCGTAGAACCGTACGAAGAGCTGGTAGAGGAAGGCGGCCTCGTTGCTGGCCCGGCCCGACGTATAGAACTCGGCCTGATCAGGATTGGCCAGTGCATTGAGATGGGCGCCGATCTCTTGGAAGGCCTCCTCCCAGGCGATCGCCTCGTAGCGGTCGCTGGCCTGGTCATAGCGCATCGGATGGGTCAGCCGGCCCTGGGCTTCCAGTTCGTAATCGCTCCAGCGGCTCAGCTCGGCGAGCGTATGCTCTCGGAAGAACACCGGCGTGGTGCGCTTGTCGGTCGCTTCCCAGGCCACGGCCTTGACGCCGTTCTCGCAGAACTCGAAGGAGGAACCATGCTCGGGATCACCCCAGGCGCAGCCCGGGCAGTCGAAACCATCGGGCTGGTTCGCCTTCAGCATGGTGCGCGCGCCCGTCAGCGGCGAACCACTCGCCAACAGATGCCGGCCGCAGCTCTTGAGCGCTCCCCAGCCACCGGCGGCCGCCTTGCGAAGTCCGGTCTTGGCTGTCTCGGTCTTCGTGGTCTCGTTCATGGAGGGCTCGCAACGATCTGAAAAACTGCCCTCGCGACATATGGACGATAGCCAGTTTTATCAAATCGAAATATTCTATCGTGCGATAGGATATTGCCCCCATTCAGTATTTATATGCAGTCTTGTTCATATTTATACGAATTACAAACTGCGTGACATGGGTCATTCCCAGTCATACTGCGCAATAACATGTCGCTATAGACGCATCGGCGATGCGAAAACGCGCTTCGTGCCCATTTCAAAGGCATCAACTCTCATTCCCTAAAGCAGATCTGCATGTATTGCATGGCGCCTCAGCGCCGGGCTCATACCGAGCCATAACGCAAATCATCTCCGGGAATGAGGTCAAACCGTTGCGCGAAAACTGGCAAAGGGATGCGCCGCTTAAAGCGCGCCCCGTTCAAGGTGCTTGCAGGCCATCGAACCGGAATTGCGCTACCTTATCGTTGAGGTCGCGGAGCCCCACACCTTACACAAATCCATTCACTTTCAAGTACCTTGCAAAGACCTTGAAAGAGATGCGCTTAAGGCGTAGCTGCCATCGGGGCCGTCGGCATTGGAGCGAGCTTGCGCAGATCCTCCGTCATGCCGGGCGCGAGCTCGCCATCGGCCTTGCCTTCGATGAGGTTGCGCTTGAGCAATTCCTGCTGCAGCACGACCCGGTATTCCCGCGGCCATTTGGCGAAATTGGCAAGGATGTCGTCGACGCTTCGCGGATCGCCGCCGACGGCGGCATCGCCCATCATGCGGGCGGCAGCGGCATAGTTCTGCGGCACGCCGAGCCCATCCAGATACATCAAGGCGAGTTGATAGGTGGCGTAGCTGTTATCGGCCTTCTGCGCCTTGCCGAACTCCTCCAGCGCATCCTTGACGTCCTGCCGCACGCCGTAGCCGGTCTTCAGCATCAAGGCGAGATGGATGCCGGTGTCTTCGGGACGCGACAGGCGGGCCTTGTCGAGCGCCGCCATGCCCTTGGCATAGTCCTTCGGCACGTTGAAGCCGAAGAGATACATGTAGCCGATCCAGACATTGGCGGCCTGGTCGCCGGACGCTGCGGCCTTGCTCAGTTCCCGTGTGACGCCAGCCTTGCCCCGCATGCGCTCGAAGGGCTCGACGAAGCCGCGCTTGAAGAAGAAGGAGCCGAGCGGCTGCTGCCAGGCCATGGTGAGGGAGATGGAGCTGTTGCCGTCCGGGTTGCTGGCTCCGCCGGCCCTGGCCTTGAACAGGCGGCCGGAGCTGATCCAGCCGCCCTGGCTGCCGGCAATGCCAGCCCGCAAATTCATGGCGAGCGCCTTGTCGTTCTGGCCGGCATCGGCGAGCGCATCGCCGAGCTGATGCATGAAGCGCCGCTCGCGCGGATATTGCTTGAGGGCCGCCTCGCAGGCCGCGACGATCTCCTTGGGCGAGGCCGTTCGGGTGCGCCGCATCACGGTGTCAGGATCGAGCGGCGCCGCCCCGATGCGATCACATTCGGTTTCAGGCGCGGGGATGCGCTCGCCGGCCGGCGGGGGCAGTGGATCGAGCTCGCTGACACCCAGAAGCTGCTTGAGCCTCTCCTCCGCCTCGCCGGCATCGCGAGAGTCGCGGAAACGGTCCCGGAATTCCTCGATCACCTCAGGCATGTCGACATCCTTGACCACTTGCCAGATGCGCGGATCGCTCATGCGCAGCATCGCACCGCTAGCGGCCCCGCCATTCTGGAACAGCGAGGGCGGCACCACCTGCGGCGTGAACTTGGTCTGCTTGCGCGGCGGTGGCTCGACGGGAGGCGGTGGTTCGGCCGGCGGCACCATCGCCACCTGCCCGCCTGTCGCAGGCGCCAGGGTGATGACGTCGCCGCCCAGCGAACCATTGAAGAAGGGCGTCTGCTGGCGGTCGGTGGCGCTGAGCACGTCGTCGCGCACCTTGCCGAGGGCGAGGCGGATGTCGAGGCCGGGCCGGGTGAGATAGCGCGCCAGCGCCTGCGCATAGGGGCTGTTGATGCCGTTGCCATCCAGCGCCACGCTGCCCTCACGGGCGGCATAGGCGACGAGCACATTGTCACCCTCCGGCTCCACCCGTGCCAGCCCCTTGCCGACGGAGCGCGTGCCGCGCGTGCGCGACATCTTGGCGAGGAAGGGATTGTTGCGGCAGGCATCGAGGATCACCAGCTTGAGCTGGCCGGCTCCATCCGTCGCCTCGACCACGCGCGACAGCGCCAGCGTCTCGTCCTGGACGTCGCGATCGCTGATCAGATGCGCATCGATCGGCACCAGATAGTTCTCGCCGCCGATCTCGATACCGTGGCCGGAGAAATAGACCACCGCGATATCGGCATTCGACGCGCTCGCCTGGAAGCGCCGCAGCGCCGCGATCATGCCGGCACGGTCGGCGTCAACCACGGTATCGACCGCATCGAAGCCGGCCTTCTGGAGCGTCTCCTTCAACAGCCCGACATCGCGCCCGGGATTGGCGAGGCGCGCCACCTTGGCATAGTCGCTGTTGCCGATCAGCAACGCCACGCGCCGGCCGGCAAGGGCGACCTCCGGCACGAAGGCCACGGCAAGGAAGAGCAACAGGGCAAGGCAGCGTTTCATCGGGCAATCGGACCGTTCTGGAGACTCCATGGCCGCCAAAGGGCGGCGCGCCTATCTCCGATGGAACAAGTGGGCCCCGATGTCCATGGGCGGGGTTGGGATTCGGAGGCAACAATGGCACTATCGACTTATAATCGCACAGCGACCACCGCCCGATACGGAGCTGTCCTTCTTTCCCCAACACGACGCCACTCCAACCTTCATTTCTGTGACCGGCCAAACCAGTCGGCAATGCGAGCGCCCAGACTCTGTGGGCTTTTCCGTTTGGCCCACATCCCCGGTGGCACCAGTGTTGGCGGTATGTTTGCGACATCGGTCGGAAGCCAACGGATAACTTGGCGCGGTGGATCAGAGAGACCTTCGTCGACATGGTGGCCTCGCCATCTGATGTCACCTGGCCCGTCCATCGTGTCCCCTTCCTCTATGACATCACCCTTGTCGATGATGTAGAGCGCTGCGTTCCTGAGGAAACGATCTACTTCTTGCGGAGAAAAGCGGTTCTTAGGGAAGACGGCCTCCTGATCCGGCCGGTCGAATTGCCAGCTGCCGACCATATCCATGGCCAGCCAATCCCCCGCGACGTCGAAGAGCCGGATGTTGCTCCACGCATCGATGGCAGGCAGGCCATTTCGGCGATTAAAATCCAACGTATCTTCAAACACCTCGGATGGGAGCACGACTTCGCCATTCGGATTGAAATAGCAAATGGCTCCCGGCAGTTGCAGGACGTGTCTGGCAAGCCCGGTCACGAAGACGAGTTCATCGACGCCATCATAGTGTTCGGGCCGCACTGGCGCATCGTTGGGCGCTCCAAAAACATAGCTCGCTCTGATACGAACGAAGCTGTCGTGAGCCCCTACCTTCGACGTAGCATCCGCCCAGCGCCATGATTGCTGGACCGCTCGGGCAAGTGCGTTCGGATAGGTGAAAGGACCGAAATGTCCCAGGCTCCATGCGCCGAATAGCATGGCATCGATTTTGGAATCACCCATGTGATCCGGCCACATTTGATTGACGACATCGACGTTTACCAGTCCATTGACGTCCGGACGGTAGGCAACTGTCAGACTCGGACCGCCAAATTGCCAGTGTTCGGAAGACTGATTTTCTCCGATGATGGTATAACTAGGTTGCAGAATTTTCCGAATTACATCGAGATTAACCGCCCCCTCGAACAAGATCACGACAGCTTGTGTGAAGAAGCCTTTTCCCATGGCCATTACTTTGTGAAAATCCGAAACAATTGCGGTTTAGGATAATTACTGAATAGAGAAGATCTGTGCAGGAAAGACTGGCGGAAGGACCACCGGACGATGTTCCCTAGTTTTGCTTCTATCGCATCGCCAGTTATCTGGCAGCCGGAATCCATGATTTGAGCCGGTTTCATGCTCGCGTTATGAAGTCGCCCTAAGCGAACGCCATCGCAAGCAAGGGCAAAATGGAGCTACTATGATCCAGCGTCGCAATTTTCTGATCAACGGATTGCTGACCACCGTGATGGCGGCGGCGATGCGGCCGGCGCGGGCGGCCGAAAGCGTCACCCTGCCGGCGCCGGACCCGAGCAAGCTTGCCACCGATGCCGGCTTCTGGTCTGGCGTTCGCGACCTCTATGACGTCGACCGCTCCACCGCCAATCTCGAAAACGGTTATTGGGGCATCATGGCCCGACCGGTGCTGGAGACCTATGTCGAGAACATCCAGCGCGTGAACCGCCAGAACACGCTCTATGCCCGCAAGTCCTTCGATGCCGACTTCGCCGCCGTGCGTGACCGCGTCGCCACCGCGCTCGGCGTCTCACCCGAGGAGATCGCCATCACCCGTGGCGCCACCGAGGCACTGCAGACACTGATAGCCGGCTACAACAAGCTCCAGCCCGGCGACGCCGTGCTCTACGCCGACCTCGACTATGATTCCATACAATACGCCATGGGCATGCTCGAGAGCCGCCGCGGCGTCACGGTCAAGACTTTCGCCATCCCAGAGCCGGCCACGCGCGAGGCCGTGCTGGAAACCTATCGCAAGGTGCTGGAGGAAACGCCCAAGGCGAAGCTCCTTTTGCTCACCCACCTGTCTCACCGCACCGGACTGGTGATGCCGGTGCGCGAGATCACGGCGATGGCGCGCGCCAAGGGCGTCGACGTCATCCTCGATGCCGCCCATAGCTGGGGCCAGTTGCCGCTCGACATGACCGATCTCGGCGTCGACTTCGCCGGCTTCAACCTGCACAAATGGATCGGCGCGCCGGTCGGGCTCGGCTTCCTCTATATCCGCAAGGGCCGCCTTGCTGATATCGACACCCATATGGGCGACAAGGACTGGCCGGCCGAGGACATCCGCTCGCGCATCCACACCGGCACGCTCAATTTCGCCGCCGCGCTCACCATCCCGGCAGCACTCGATTTGCACCAGTCGATCGGCGTCGCGGCCAAACATGCCCGGGTCAGCCATCTGCGCAATTACTGGGTCGAGCGCGTCGCCGGCATCGGCGCCATCGAGATCCTGACACCGAACGATCCGGCCCTGCATGCCGGCATCACCTCGTTCCGGATCAAGGGCAAGGTGAGCAAGGAGGACAACACCGCCATCGTCACCCGGCTCAGGGACGAGTTCAAGGTGCTCACCGTGCGTCGGGCCGGCGTGGCCGCCGGCCAATGCATCCGCGTCTCCCCGGCCGTCTACACCACCGAAGCCGAGCTCGACCGCCTCATCGCCGCCCTGACGGCCGTGGCCACAGCCTGACGCAAAACGCTCCAGTCCGGCCCTCACCAGCGCATGCTGCGGTCGAGCCGGATATCATCCTGCACCGGCGAGACCGCCGCCTGGACGGCGGCGCGTTCCTCGTCGGTAAGATTGAGCATCTCGAGCCCGGCATCGAGCAGGATCGGCGTCGAGGTCGTCTGAGGCACAACTGCGAGCACCTGGCGCTCCTCGGTGCCGAGGAAGAACGGCGTCTCCTTCTTCTTCAAGACGCTGGTCGCCTTGCGGGTCTTGCCGTCGAGCGAATATTCATACTTGATCGTGTAGTTCAGCCAGGTCCGGGCCTGCGTCAGGACCTTGGCGACGACAGGTCTCATGACAACCGGTTCGGCCATCGCCCGCCTGAGTCTCGATGCCTTGAGCAGCATGGCAAGGCCCGCGATGCCAAGGGCGGCAAACCCACCGACAAATGCGAGGAAAGTGAGGACGCGATCGGTGATCTTCTCGACGCCCAGCTCCAGTGTCAGCAGCTGGGGATCCTCGCGCGAGCGCACAACCCCCGTTTCATAGTCTCCGGCATGCATGTCCACGAACATCATCTCGACCCTGCTCCTGGCGCCGTCGGGTGCCGTGATGGTGGCGGAGCAATCGGTGAAGATGAGCTTGCGGGTCTTGCACTCGCCATTCGAAATCCGCGCATCGTCGGCGATCTCGTAATTGCGGCTGATCTTGTAATCGCGCCACAGATCCTCGGCCTGCCACCAGCCAATGCCGCCCGCGAGGGCGAAGCCGACCAGAACGACGAAACACCCCGTGAGGCGGCTGATGCCGATACGGTTCGCCCGCAGAGGGCGGGTGGGAAATGCGTCGAGCACACTCATGGGGCCGCTTGATCCAGATTGACGATGTACTCGTGTTATCGCCGGGCAGCGGGCATGTCATCAGATCAGGCCGGATTTCTTCTTGAGAAATCACAGTCGAGTTTCGCTGGTTACACCGACGTGACCTTCGGCAAGCGGGGATCAACATCACAAGCAGTCCACAAAACGATTGCGTTCCCTCGCTACCGCCGCTGCACCCCCTTCATCCGCAGCTTACGATCCGGGCGCAGCGTAATGCGCAGCTTTGGCTTGGGTTCGGACGCATCGACGGGGTGTAGCGAAAAGCTCTTCAACAGCACGGCCAGGATCGCGACCGCCTCCAGCATGGCAAAGGCACTGCCGATGCAGGTGCGCGGCCCGGCGCCGAACGGCATATAGGCATAGCGGTGGCGTCCTTTCGCCCGCTCCGGGGCGAAGCGATCGGGATCGAAGCGCTCCGGCTCCTCCCACAGGCTGGTATGGCGGTGCACCGCATAGATGGGCACATAGATCGCCGCTCCGGCGGGAATGACGTGCTGGCCGAGCTTGAAATCGGCCAATGCGACACGCGGAATGATCGCCGCCGGCGGATAGAGCCGCATCGCCTCCTGGAATACCTGGCGCGTATAGGCGAGGTTGGCAATGTGCTCCGGCAGCACCGCGCCGGCCTCCCCGGTTACGGCCTCGATTTCTGCCAGGACGCGTGCCTCGATATCCGGATGGGTGGCGAGGAGATGGAACGTCCAAGCGAGGCCGAGCGCCGTGGTTTCATGGCCAGCCATGACGAAGGTCAAGAGGTTGTCGACCACCTGCCCGTCGCTCATTCGGCGTCCGCTTTCAGGGTCGACGGCCGACAGCAGCAGGCCGAGCAGGTCCTGCCGCTGCTCGGACGACAGTCGGCGCTCGGCCACCACCCGCGACAGCGTCGTGCGCAAATAGCCCGCCGATCGCGTGATGCCGCCCCGCCCCGGATAGGGCAACCAGTCCGGCGCCCTGAGCAGGCCCATGGCGAAGGTCCAGCCCGATCCTTCCAGGTAGCGGGTGACGCTGCGTTCCACCGCCTCGGCATCGATCGCGCCCTGCCCGGACATCATGGTCTCGACGATGATATCGAAGGTGGTGTGCATCATCTCGTGCCCGATATCGAATTCAGCGCCGGGGCCCGTCTCGTGCCAGCGCATGCGCGTGCGCTCCGCGGCGGCGATCATGATGGGCAGGAAGGCAAGCAGCTTCTCGTGCCGGAAGCCCTGCGCCACCGATTGGCGTTGCCATTTCCAGTGCTCGCCATCGGCTGTGAGCAGCCCCTCCCCGAGCGCCGGGCCGAGGCCGCGCCTTGTGTCCTCGCCCTTGCCGAGAGCGGCGCTGTTGGTGGTCAACGCCTCGTGGATCAGCACGGGATCGGTGAGGAAGATCCGCAGCTTGCCGCCGCTGCGCGTGATCACCAGCGGTTCCCTGAAGGCCTCGGGCGGGATGACCTTGAGTGGATTGGTGATCATGGCCGAGAACACCGCCAGCAGGGAACTGCGGCTGACAGCGACGCCTTCGCTCGCCTCGGAAATCACGGGATCGACTGCAATGTTCACGCCGGCCTCCATCGCCTGAATTGTACCCGTACCAGCAATCGATTTAAGGTAATGACCTTAGAGTTAGGCGACATTAAGGTGAGCACCTTAAATTAGGACGGAAACGCATGGCGACGGGGACGAAGGCAAGAAAGGCAGCAACCAGCAAGGGCGGAGAGACGCGTGGGCGTATCGTCTCGCTTGCTCTCGGCCTGTTCAACGAGAACGGGCCTGATCGTGTCACCACGGCGCAGATCGCCGCCGCCGCCGGCATCAACGAAGGCAATCTCTATTACCATTTCCGCACCAAGGAGACGCTGGTCGCGGCCGTGCTCGACCGCTTCGAGGCCGATGCCATGGCGTTGCTGGCGGAAGGAACCGAGGGTACGGCCGATCCGGCAACATCCTTCGGATTACTGGAGCGCTGGTTTGCCTTGATCTGGGAGTATCGCTTCCTGCTGCGCGATATGATCGGCCTGCTTGCGCTCTCACCCGAATTGCGGCTGCGCGTGCGTGCGCTCAGCGCGCATCTGCGCGGCGCCGTCGAAACACTGGCGCAAGTCCTGCGCGAACGAGGATTGCTGGTCGTCCCGGACGACCAGTTCCAGCCACTGCTCGCCAATCTGTGGATCGTAGCGACGTATTGGGCACTCTATCTCGACGTCCACGAGGGCATCGATGCCCTAACGCCGGAGCATCTGGCCTGGGGCCTCGGCCAGGTCCGCAGCCTGCTGCGCCCCTATCTCGCGCCCAGTCTGCAGGCGCTGCTGTAATAGGGTGGCCCGGGAGGCGAGCCACCCACAAACCCTCAAAAATGGTAGTTCACGCCGAGCCGCACCGTATGAAAGGCGGTGCTGATCTTGGTGTGGTAGAGCATGTAGTCATTGTAGGCAGGTGGCGTGGCATTCGGCCAATATTCATTGGCGTGGGCCTTCTGATCGCCGAAATCGAGATATTGATATTCGAGCTTTGCGGTCCAGTTCGGCGCAAAAGCGTATTCCATGCCGGCGCCGAGCACATAACCGGCCTTGGTCTCGCTCTTGGAGACATGGCCGGCGTAGTGGAACCCTCCGGAGCCGACACCGCCATCGATGAAATCGGACTGGCTCTTGATGCCGCCATAGGCAAGGCCACCCGTGACATAGAACAGGAAATCGCCATAGGCGTAACCGAGACGCGGACGCAGCGTGCCGAACCATTGCGCCTTGGTGCGGTTGCGATAGCTGTAATAATAGCCGGGACTGTTGCCCCAGGGCGCCTTCCAGGGCTCAAACTGGCCACGGGCTGTGTCCTCGACGCCGCTGACGTCGATATCGGTCTCCAGGCCGACGACGAAGGCGCCATATTGCAGATTATAACCGAGCTGGCCACCCCCGAAGACCCCTGAAGGCGAGACTTTGCCCGCCTTGCTGCGCCATTGCACCTCGTTGTTGCGCGAGATGCGGGCGATATCGACATCCTGGCCCGCGCCAAAGCCGTAACCGGCATGCAGACCGGCATAGAAGCCCGTCCAACTCGGCGCCTCCAAGGGAACCGCGGGCTCGACAACGGCCGGCGCCAGATCGGCCGCCCCCGCAGTCTCCACCGTCCCCAATGCCGCGACCAGCGCGGCTATCCCCACCCAAACACGCATTGCCTGCCCCACCGAGCTCATTCCTGACGCGTGGTGATAGCGGCGGATGGATGAAGACCGAATGTCAGAATTCTGAAGTTTTCGTGAACGTAATTTCAATAAGATTCAAGTAAAAATGCAACTCAAGATTGCGCTTAAATTCCTCGAATTCTTAAGGAAAAGCGACAACAGATACCGCCGTCATTTTGAATCCTGAACCCCCTTCAGCATTATCTCGTACAGAGGATCACCACCATCGAGGAAAAGTCGCCCCCGGGCCTCAACGCAGCAGCGAGGCGAAGCCGCACCGTCTCGCCGGCCGCCGGATGTCGCCATCGAGTGCACCGACTCGTATGGCAACAGCCAGATCATAGGGCATCTCATCGTCTTCCAGCACGAAGGCCTCGGCGGCGACCTCCCGGAAGCTGAGCCGCCCCGCCATGATCTCAACCCTGGAGCTTATGACGGCCTGCGCAATCGCACGGGCGGAGCGGTCGATCGCCAGCACATGGCCATCGCCGATGCGCGCCGCCATAGCCCGCCGCCAGTGCACCCGGCCCACAACCAATCTCCAACACGCGCAGGCCCGGTCGCGCGGTAAGGCCTCGAGAATAAGGCGCAGCCGCTCAGAGAGCTTGCTCGCCATCGTCGTCCTAGGGCAGCGCCTTGACGAAATCGCTCCAGGCGCAGAAGCCGTCCTTGTCGGTGGGACACCCCTTAAGCTTCAATGTCACCCGGCGCGGTGGGTTCTTTGGCGTGAGCTTGGTGCCTTGGCGCAATTGCGCCTTGGTCTGATAGACATAGTCGAGCCGGAACAGGTCGCGATTGCCCTTGCCGTCGCGCCAGCGCTGGAACTGGATGACGCCGCCGATCGGCGTCTTCTCGTCCTGTCCCGGCAGCACATAGGGCTCGGCCTCGAGCGCAGCGAGGACGGAAGCGACATTGGAATCGTGTCCGAACAGTATCGTCACCGGCACGGCCTTGCCGGCCTCCGGCTTCACCAGGGCACCGGCGATGTAGGCCAGCATAGGGCCGGCCACGTCGCGGGCCACGGCTGGCGTGGTGAACAGAGCCTCCTGATAGCCGTTCTTGATGGCGGCGAGCGAGCGCCATTGCCCTTCGTTGCGGATCCTCCCCCAGGCGACCTCGCCGGGCGGGAAGCCCTCATAATATTGCAGGGTGAAAGCATCGACCACGGCATTGCCGAGCTTGAGCGGGCCCTTGGTGCCCGGTTCCTCGCCAGCCTTGGCGGTGAAGCTGTCGTCGCTCTTGGTCAGATCGCAGAGCTTGTCCTGCCTGCAGCTCTGCGAGGCCTTGAAGGCGAGGATGCCGTCGAGCAGCCGGTAGCCCGGCGCGAGCGGCGTCGTCTTGGCCTGCGCAACCATCGCCGTGACCGCCTGCTCGCGGAAGCCATCGCTGTCGGCACGGATGGACGGATTGAAGGTGGGATCCATCGTGCCCATCTTGTCCTGATGGTGCACGGCGACATCGCAGCCGGCAAAGGCGCCGGCGACGAAGAACTGTGCCGTCGCGACCGTGCGCTGCAGGCTGTTGGCATAGATGTGGACGCTGCCCGGCGCCGGACAGGCATCCTTGGCGATGAGGCCGTTCTCGGCCAGCCAGCCGCCGATGGAGCGGCCCATATAGGTTTCGAGAATACCGCCCTTGACCGTGAGATTGCCGCCAGGCACCTCCCATTCCGGCCATTTCCTCTCGGTGACCTTGGCGAGCGCACTGCCGCTGTTGGCCAGCGGCGCGCGCAGATTGTGCCGGCTGAGCATCAGCACCTGCTCGAGCTTGTAGCCTTCAGGTACCGGCTCGGCCAACGCCGGCGTCGCCAAAAAGGCGCAAGCCATCGCGGCCAGTAGAGCGACATGTCGTGCAATCATGGCGATTCATCCCCCTTGCCCACCTCCATCAGTGGCACAGGCGGAGGAGATTGTCGCCTCGCCGCAAAGTGCCGTCTCCTATTTCACGGTCAGATCAACCTCATAGCTTTCGTAGCGACTGGTATATTCAAGCACATTTGGCGCAATGCGCCAGGAAACGCCGAAGCTGTCGCCCCCTGCATAGTTGCCGGCCGGCTGGTAGATGACCCAGGGCGCAGTGACGTTGGTTCCGGCGCAGACCCCGAACGATGCCGGCAATTTAACGCTGACCTTGGCGATCCTGGCCGCGCCGTGCTGGGGCTGACGTTCGATCCGCACATCATGCAGGGGGTATACGCCGCAGGTTTCCCGCGCCAGCCCGAACAAAGGCACCACCGGCATCGGCTTGCCATGGGCAACGGTCCGGACGATGGTACCAGCATCGGCCGGCACCGTGTCGGCAAGCAAGACCGCCGCCGCACTTGCTGCGGCAAAACAGAAAACAGATGCATGTTTCATGAATGATACGCCCCTTTGACTGGGGTGATCCGACCATAAAACCCAATATTGTCAAGCTAGAACGCTATAAATAACTCCGGAAACCATAGCGATATCTTGAATTTATTGGAAGACGAAAACAAAAGGTAGAAATATACCTTATAAACTAAAAACCAAAATACTTTCCCTTGGAGTACACAAAACAAACCGGCCACAGCAGCCACTCCAATGGTTTGAGAAGACTGTCTGCCTGTCTGTTCTAGAGGGGACAGAAGCTCTTCGAAGATCAAGGTAATATGGCCCAATGACAAAGCCTGAATTCAGTGGGACGAAATAGGCGGCTATGAACCGACATCGCAGGAATACCCTCATCCTGATGCTGGCTGGAGCAATGGCCGTCATCGGCACAGCCGCGCCGGCCGCAATTCCCGACATGTCGCAGGCTGCCCTCACCGCCGAGGCCGATCTCATCCTCACGGGCCGCTTGGTGGCCGCCACCGCCGCCAAGAAGGTGCCGGAATGGGTGAAAAGACGCGATGACATTTCCTTTTTCGAAAGAGGCGCATTCGTCGACGAAGTCTTCACGCTGACGATCGAGGTCGGCACGGTGGAGAAGGGATCGCGCGCACTCACCGGCCAACGCATCGAGGCGCAGGGTTGGCGTGCCTATGGACGACCTTCGGGCTGGGCCGGACCGGGCGGCACCATCCGTGACCTCCCGGCTGACGGGACACGCATCAAGGTCTGGCTGAAGCAAGAAGAAGGCCGCTGACAATTGCTGTCCCCATCCGGGCTGGCCCCAGCGCCCTGATATCCCAAGGCTCATCGATATCGATGGCTGTCGGAAACACCCACCGGCAAGCCGGGGGTGTTGTCCTTCAGCGCAGGGTTACCCCGCGCGCTTTCGCCCAGCGCTTCAGCATCTGGTCCTCTTCCGGCCTGGCGAGCCGGTTGGCAAAACCCCGGATCTGAATGGCGACATGCTGACGATCGAGTTCGATGGTCAGCAGGCGCTCCACGCCTCCTGTCACACGGCGGCGCAGCGACCAGATAGAGGCATTGCCGGTGAGGCACTTATTGGCATAGCCCGAGACGCAGTGATGCATGGCGCGGCTCTCGGTTAGTAGATCGGCGCCGGTCTTGAGCTGCACCACCAGGATCTCTTCCCTGCGGTGCGGGGCTTCCTTGGTCGAAGGCTGCCAGGACCAATCGGCCAAAGCCGCTCCCTGCCAGCGCCCGCCATCCGACGATTTGCCATCGCCATTGGCGGCCGGTAGCCTTGCTTGCGCGGCATGGCGCTGCGCCATTCGCCGGATCTGGTCCAGTTGGGCCAGTTCACGGTGCCACTCCCGCATCTGCCGCTGTAGCGAAGCGGGCGTACGGCCCTTCAGGCTGTAGCGCCGGTCCGCCCGGAAGCGGGCCGAGAGGAAATCGCAGAGGTCGTCGATCTCCTCCAGCGGCAGCGGATGCACGCAGAAGAAGCGCGCGACCTCGCGCCAGAAGACATGCGCCTTCTGCGTGCGCTGGGTTGCAGCGATCTTCGAGCGGGCGATACGCAGCGCCACGCCGACATCGTCGGTGTAGGAACGGGCGATCGCCTGCCAGAGAGCCGCCTCGAAGGAGAGCTCCGCCGGCGGATTGAGGAAGGCATGTACCTCCTTGCGGGAGAGCCAGTCCTTCGCGCACTCCTTGTAGAGCGAGCCGCCCTGGGCCGCCACGAGATACCAGCGCTTGCGCTCTTTCACATCGGACACCTCCAGGCCGGCAGGACCAGACCAGACGTGTTCGAGCGGAGCGGGCACCGGATAACGGGCGAAGAGATAGCGGGCCGCCGCCAGCCGCAGGCGCGCGGGATCGCGTGTCTTCAACTGCGGTCGCCATTCTCCGGGATCGCGCAGCATGGCGCTGGACAGGCCAACCCGTACTGCTGCGATTGCCTCGCTCAGGGGAGAAAAGCACTGCGCCTGCCGCGCGCGGGCGCGCAACGTGGCCTCATAGGCCGCGATACGTTCGCGCTCGGCATCCTGCCGGCGCTGAATCATGGAACGTGCCATGGTCGTTCAACCTGATGGACATATGGACAGCCGGACGCAATGCGGGCGCCGGCACGAAACGTGACGTTCCCTGTTGCGATCTCATGGCTGTTCTCCCTCGGGTCGAACGGTTGCGGGGCGCGCTCTCTAATCCCGACCGCTCGTGGACGCAAGAGCCCATGTCGCCATCGGACCATTTCATGCCGTCCTGTGGCATTGCTGCATCGAGGGCAGCAGGCTTCGGGCCCGCTTGCTTCCCAAAGCGGCCTCATCTGCCTATACACGACCGCAGTGCTCGGTCCAGGCAAGGAGCCTACAATGACCCCTTCGCTTTCAAAGCCCCGCATGCGGCCTCAGGCTGGGACATTGGCCGCGACCTTGGTCCTTGGCCTCGTGCTGGGCCTGCCAAACACGTCTTCAAGCAAGGCTGGCGACGTGACAGACAAGGCCTTGATGCTGTTCCGGGACGCCTGCCTTGCCACGGCGCCAGCCTTCGACAGGGCGATGGCAGCAGCCAAGAAACATGGCATCAAACCCCAGATGGATCTCGGGGCCAGCCTGGTCGGCATGGCCCCTGACGGCAGCTACTCCCTGCAGGTGCGCGGCAAGAAGGAATGTGCCGTCACGGCCGAGAAAAGTGCCGACCCGGCTGTGGCCGAGCAATTTCGCAGCGTAGTCGCTACCGCTGCGGGCGTACCCGCCGCCAGCCTGACCAGCGACGGCCCGATCCAGATCACGATGCGGGGCCAGACCTATGTGGTCCGCCACGATCGCAAAGGCGGCGAGGCCTATGTCATCATGAGCACGGCGGGTTTGTGAGGAGACCGAGACACTATTGGTCCGAAGTCGAATGCAAAGACCTTTGTAATCTCCAGCACAATCGTTCTGCCTCGCATCCGAGGTCCCGGTACAATCGGCGGCATGGATAACGTTACGTTACCGTGCTATCGATGATGCCCTGCCGGAATTGTCTCATCATGCAGCGAAACCCCATGATCAAATACGGTATCGCAGCCTTGCTTGTGTTCGGCGCAACCGCCGTCCAGGCTCAGACCTGTTCTTCCAATTTCACCGTTTCCGGCGGACTCGCCCCGGCGATCTCGACATGGGATGTCTTTCCCGGCTTGAGCCCCGCCACGGCGATCGACAATCTGACGCGCACGGCGCATCTCAACAGCTACTGGGTCGGCATCAAGGTGAACCGCCGGCTCGGCCTCCTCACCGCACTCAATGATGGCGCCCGTAACGGACGGGTCCAGGAAGTCAAGATGGCCGCCCGCAAGCGCGGCAACGCCACGCGGGTCGACTACACCATGATCCTGAATCCGGGCCAGATACCAGGTCCCGACTTCCGCTCCGATGTCTGCCGTATCATCCGCTCCGCAGCCGGAGGCTGAGCGCCAGGCCGCTGCCAACCGTAGCGACATCAGGGCGTCTGGGCCTCGTAGACGAACAGGGTCGACTTGTCGTCATCCGGCATGAAATAGGCTCGCAGCCCGCCGTCCCTGGTTTCGATGAAGGCCGGATTCTGCGTCATCGGCAAGCCCGAGGGGGCCCAGAGTTCAACAGGCACCTGCCAGACCGGCCGGTTGTCCTTGAGATCGACCAGTTCGAGCCCCCCTAGCCGGAAGGACGCGGCGTCCGGCGCAACCTTGTAGGCGTTCAGCCCGGAACAGAGCATGCGCGAACCACCGGCATAGTGGCAGTCCTGATAGTCGATATATTGGGCCGGGTTCATCACCCGCAGCGTCTCCGGGCGGGCATCGGCATTGGTGACCTTGCCGTCTGTGCCAAGCGGCCAGGCATAGAAGCGCCGCGATCCCCAGCTCACGCCATGCAGGGAGTTGCGCTGCGTGTCATGGACGATGCCACCGACATGATCCTTGAAGCGAAACACCTCGACGGCCTTCATGGTCGCGGGATCGACCTTGTAGATGATCGACTGGCTGTTGGGCCGATATTCGGCCACCGGCACCCAGATGAACTTGCCGTCGAAATCGATGCCGCCGGGGTGATAGATGCTGCCCTCCCCCAGCTTGAGGTCGGCCAGCAGCCTGCCATCCTTGGAGATGCGGAACAGATGCCCCTCGCCCTCGCCGGTATCGCGGTCATACCCCTCGCGCGGCGAGGGGTATTTGGTGGTCGGCTTGATGATGTTCACCGACGACACGAAGAAATCATCACCGATCATGACCATGCCCTGCGGATGGAAAGTCGGGAAGGCGATGGGGATGGCCGCCACCTGTTTCCAGGCAGTCCCCCGCGTGAGCCTGTTCACGCGTTCGGCGAGCCCAAGCTCACCCGCCGAGACCACGCTCGGCAACAGCGTCAGCGCGGCGAGAACGGCGGCAATCTTGATTCGGATCATCACAATATCCTCCCTGGCGCCTGCCTTACTGCACGCCCCTAACGTTGATGTGACCGCTGCGCTGCTCAGTAGATCGTCTGGCGCAGACGTTCGGGATAGGCCTTGTCATAGGCCTCGCCGTCGAAATCACCCTTGGTAATCGTGCTCAGGATCTGGCCCATACTCGGCAGCTGCGACCGCGAGATCTGCGTCGAAGGATCCCACAGCTTCGAACGCACCAGCGCCTTCTGGCATTGGGTGTAGATCTCGTCCACCGTGACGATGATGACGCTGCGCGGCGCCTTGCCTTGCATGGCGAAGCTGGCGCACAGGTCCGCATCGGTCGAGATCACGGCACGGCCGACCACGCGCAGCGTCTCGCCGATGCCCGGGATCATGAAGAGGAGGTGGACGCGCGGATCCTCGATGATGTTGCGCAGCGAATCCAGCCGATTATTGCCGCGCCTGTCCGGAATGATCAGCGTCTTGGCATCGGCGACGCGGACGAATCCGGCCGGATCCCCGCGTGGCGAGCAATCGACGCCGGACGGCCCCACCGAGGCCAGCATCATGAAGGGCGAAGCCTGGATGAAGGCGTGATACTGGTCGGACACATGATCCAGCACCTTGATGCGGGCGGCCGGCTGCACCGGTTCGCTGTAGAGCGTCTCGAGCTCGGCGATGGTTGTGATCAGCGACATCAGGAACTTCCGTTCTTTCGACTGCGGCAGGCGCCGCAGCCCCTCGTTTCAATAGGTTCGCCAAAGACCCGGCGTGGCGAATTCCAGCATATGGCCGTCAGGATCACGGAAATAGACGCTGTCTCCCCCCGCCTGCCAATGGGTACGTCCTTCCACGGCGACGTCATGCACCGCCAGGCGCGCCTCCCAGTCCGCCAGTTCGTCGGCGCCGATGGCAAAGGCGACATGGATGCGCCCCACGGCATCATGGCCCGGTATGGTACCGACCGGCGATGTCATGTCCTGAGCGGAGGCTCCCCGCTTGAAGACGAGCAGCACGCTGGCACCGCCCACGTCATAGGCGTAGAGCCGCTCCATCTTAAGCAAGGGCGGGAGCTGCAGCACCGTCTCATAGAAGCGCGCGGCACGATCGAGATCGTCGACATAGATGGCGGTTTCGAGGATGCGGTCGAGCTTGGGCATGTGATTCTCCTGCGACAGCCGAAGAGGATCCGCGCCTCCGCCTCCCGCTTCGCATCATCGGCCCGGAAGGCAGACAATCAAGACAGCCAGCAATCTGTCAACCTCATGATCGCACTGAATGAGGGTGCCGTCACTTGACCGTGATCTCGATCTCCATTTGGTTGGGAACGAACCGCACATTGTCGGTATGCGAGGGGGCCATCCAGGTGACTGTCACGTGGTCGACACCCGTGAAGGCACCGGCGGACTTGTAGACGACGACAGGTGCCTTGGTCGTGGTACCGGCACACACACCGGTATCCTTGCCCAGTTTTGTCGTCACGGTCACAAGTTGCGCAACACCATGCGTCGGGCCCGATGCAATGCGAATATCCCTGACAGGAAAGACTTCGCAGGTACCGGCACCATAGGAGCCCATGGCCAACAGGGGATACGGCTTACCGCGGGGTACCGTTACTTGCCTGGAACCCGCATAGGCGAAAGACGGCATCGCGGCAACGCCGATGGCGATACCGCAAAGTAGTTTCTTTACTTTTTTCATGTGAAAAACTTTTAAATCTGAAGACTATTGGAGCAGGCAAGCCAACATATCGCCGACCATCCCGCAAATCTATACGCGATTCAATTTGGGATTCTCAATCGGGTCGCGCCATCAAAAAGATGAACCTTGCCGGGATCGACAGCAAACTGCATATGGTCGCTGATGGTGTGGTCCATGCCGAGCGCGACAACCAGAGGCTGCTCGCCGATGTCCCCGTGCACCAAGCGATGAGCTCCCAGCTCCTCGACATAACGCAGCTTCACGGGCAGGCTTCCCGGCGACGGTGTTGCGACCGGCTGCAGGTCCTCGGCTCGCAGGCCGACCAGGACCTCCCCCGGCACCGTACGCGGCAAGGCCAGCCGAGCTTCCCCGAGGATGAGCGTATTCCCCTCGCCGCGCCCCTTCAGGACGTTCATGGCAGGCGAACCGATAAAGCCGGCCACGAAGGTGGAAGCCGGATTGCGATAGATTTCCAGCGGGGCGCCGATCTGCTCGATCGCGCCACCATTCAGCACCACCAGCACATCGGCCAGGGTCATCGCTTCGAGCTGATCATGGGTGACATAGATCGAGGTCGTGCCGAGGCGCTGCTGCAGCTGCTTGATCTCACCACGCATCTGCACGCGCAGCTTGGCATCGAGGTTGGAGAGCGGCTCGTCGAACAGGAAGGCAGCGGGCTGGCGCACGATGGCACGGCCCATCGCCACACGCTGGCGCTGGCCGCCGGAAAGCTGGCGCGGCTTGCGCTTGAGCATGTCGTCGCTGAGTTCGAGAATGCGGGCGGCTTCCTTTACCCGCTGGCTGATCTCGCCCTCGGCAGTTCTGCGGTTGCGCAGGCCATAGGCCATATTGTCGAAGACCGACATATGCGGATAGAGCGCGTAATTCTGGAAGACCATGGCGATGTCCCGGTCCATCGGCTCGATCTCGTTGACCCGGCGTTCGCCGATATGGACGTCGCCCGACGAGATCCGCTCCAGCCCCGCCACCATGCGCAGCAAGGTCGACTTGCCGCAGCCGGACGGGCCGACCAGCACGCAAAAGCCGCCATCGGGCACCGTGAAGCTCACTCCCTTCACCGCTTCGAAGCCGTTGTCGTAGATCTTCTTGACGTTGTTCAGAACGACTTGCGCCATCGGTTACTCACTTCTCGGTCTCGACCAGGCCCTTGACGAAGAGCTTCTGCATGACGACGACCACCACTACCGGCGGCAGCATGGCGAGGATCGCGGTCGCCATGGCGATCTGCCATTCGGTCAGGGCGTCCTGGGTGGTGATCATCTTGCGGATGCCGATGACGATGGTCTGCATCGAATCCTGGGTGGTGATCAGCAGGGGCCACAAATACTGGTTCCAGCCATAGATGAACTGGATCACGAACATCGCCGCGATCGAGGTTGTTGACAGTGGCAGCACGGTATCCTTGAAGAATTTCAGCGGGCCGGCCCCATCGATCTTAGAGGCTTCCAGCAATTCGTCGGGAATGGTCATGAAGAACTGGCGGAACAGCAAGGTCGCCGTCGCCGAGGCGATCAGCGGCAAGGTCAGGCCGGCATAGGTATCGAGCAGGTGGAGATCGGAGACGATCTTGTAGGTCGGGTAGATGCGCACTTCCACCGGCAGCATCAGCGTGATGAAGATCAGCCAGAAGGCGAACATGCGGAAGCGGAAGCGGAAATAGACGATGGCAAAGGCCGAGATCAGCGAGATCACGATCTTGCCCACCGCGATCGCCACCGCCATGATCAGGCTGGTGGTCAGCATGGTGAGCACCGGCTCGCGCGTGGCGCCCTGCGTACCGTGGAACAGGGTCTGGGTATAGTTCTTGATCAGATCGGGGCCCGGCAGCATGCCCATCTGCCCATTGGCGATGGTGGTGGCATCATGGGTCGAGGCCACGAAGGCCAGCCAGACCGGAAAGGCCAGAACCAGCACGCCGAGGATCAGGATGGCATGCGGTAAAAGATTTCCGAAGCGGCGGTTCTCAACCATGCGCCGCTCCTCCGGATGGCATCGAGAAACGGGGCATCAATAGGTCACCTTCTTCTCGATGAAGCGGAACTGCAGGGTCGTCATCGCGATCACCAGGATCAGCAGGATCACCGACTGTGCCGCCGAGCCGCCGAGATCGCCGCCAAGCTGGCCGTCATTGAATACCTTGAATACCATGGTGGTGGTCGCCGCGGCCGGGCCACCATGCGTCACCGCGTCGATGATGCCGAACGTGTCGAAGAAGACGTAGACGATATTGATCACCAGAAGGAAGAAGGTCGTCGGCGAGAGCATCGGCAGGATGATGGTCCAGAATCGGCGCGCCGGGCGTGCGCCGTCGATGGCGGCCGCCTCGATCAGCGATTTGGGGATCGACTGCAACCCCGCCAGGAAGAACAGGAAATTGTAGGAAATCTGCTTCCAGGTCGCCGCCAGCACGACCAGGATCATGGCGTGCTGGCCGTCGAGCAGCGGGTTCCAGGCCACGCCGATTTGGCCAAGGCCGCGCGCCACTAGGCCGAGCGAGGGCTGGAACATGAAGAGCCAGAGCACGCCGGCCACAGCCGGCGCTACCGCATAGGGCCAGACCAGCATGGTACGGTAGAAGGAGGCGCCCTTGATCTTCTTGTCGGCCTGCACAGCCAGGATCAGCGCGAGGCCGAGCGAGAGCACAGCGACCAGAATGGCGAAGACCATGGTGACGCCCACCGCCTGGTAATATTCCGGCTGGGCGAACAACAGCTGGTAGTTCTCGAACCAGACGAATTCCGAAACGGTCCCGAAAGTGTCCTCGAGGAAGAAGGACTGGCGGATCGCCTGCACCACCGGCCAGTAGAAGAAGATCAGCGTGATCGCCAATTGCGGCGCCAGCAACAGCCAGGGAAGGGTCTTGCCGGAGAAGACGGAGCGTTTTTCCATGGGCGATCCTAATGGGCCGCATCGCTACTGCCGAAAACCGGCAGCCCCTTGTCGGCACGATGCTCTAATGCTCTCGA
The DNA here is from genome assembly GCF_057813875.1 of Labrys sp. F242. NCBI lineage: Bacteria > Pseudomonadati > Pseudomonadota > Alphaproteobacteria > Hyphomicrobiales > Xanthobacteraceae > Labrys > Labrys sp. F242. Next base: position 2,923,739 of record NZ_JBVASG010000001.1, read on the forward strand.
CCTTTGTCATTGCCGGGCTTGACCCGGCAATCCAGCGCCCATGTCCAGGCGGTGGGGGTGTTGGACTGGATGCCCGGGTCAAGCCCGGGCATGACAAAGCTTGGCATCTTTTCGCTGAGGCTTTTACGCCCCCTTACCGTCCGGCCGTACGGGCGAAGGTCTTCAGCATCGCATCGCCGCGACGAACGGCATCGTCCATGGCAGCCTGGGCCGATTTCTTGCCGGCCAGGGCCTGTTCGATCTCCTCGGCCCAGACATCGCGGATCTGGGCAAGATTGCCGAGGCGAAGCCCGCGCGAATTTTCCGTCGGCGCCTTGTTAGTCAGCTCCAGCACGGCGACTTCGCTGTTGGGGTCCTTGGCGTAGAAGCCCTGTTTCTTGGAGAGCTCATAGGCGGCCGGGGTGATCGGCAGATAGCCGGTCTCCTGGGCCCACCAGGCCTGCACATCGGGCTTGGACAGGTAGGTCAGGAACTTGGCGACGCCCTTGTAGGCCTCGTCCGACTTGCCGCCCATCACCCATAGCGAGGCTCCGCCAATGATCGAATTCTGCGGAGCTCCCTGCACATCGGGATAATAAGGCATCGGCGCCACCGAATATTTGAACTTGGCGTTGGCCTTGACGTTGCCCAGGAAAGCCGACGAAGTCAGGAACAACGGGCATTCGCCCGACGTGAAGCGCCCCTCGCCCTGGTTGGTACGGCCGGAATAGTCGAAGGTCTTGTCCTTCTGGGCCTCGATCAGATTCTCCAGATGCTTGACCACCAGCGGATTGTTGATCTTCAACTCGGTATCGAAGCCATCGAGGCCGTTGGCCTTGGTCGAGAGCGGTACGTTGTGCCAAGCCGACAGTTCCTCGATGTTGGCCCAGGTTGTCCAGCCCGTCGAAATGCCGCAAGTGGCATAGCCGGCCGCCTTCAGCTTCTTGGCCGCCTCGAAGGCCTCAGGCCAGGTCTTGGGCGCGGCCGCGAGATTGGCCTTCTTCAAGGCATCCTCGTTGACCCACATCACCATGGTCGAGGAATTGAAGGGGAAGGACAGCATCTCGCCCTTGGCATTGGAATAATAGCCGGTCACGGCGGGCAGATAGGACTTCTGGTCGAAGGGTTCGTTTGCGTCCTTCATCAACTGGTAAACGGGCTTGATAGCGCCCTTGGCGGCCATCATGGTTGCCGTACCGACTTCGAAGACCTGCAGGATATCAGGCGCATTACCAGCCCGGAACGCGGCGATGCCGGCATTCATGGTATCGGCATAGGAGCCCTTATAGGCGGGAACGATGCGGTAGTCGCTCTGGCTGGCATTGAAATCATTGGCCAGCTTGACGATGCGATCATTATTGGCACCCGTCATCGCGTGCCACCATTGTATGTCGGTGGCTGCCAGGGCCCCGGTGGATACACCGGCAAACAGAACCGTGGCCGAAGCCAGAACGCTCAATTTCATGGATGATACTCCCTCACGGTGCGCCGCTTCTTGAAAAGGACGGCGTTGTTTACGGCCGGATGGTTAGCGCTTCCGTGACGGAACAATGAAGCAATTATGACAATGGAACAAGCTGGCCGCGCACGCGCCTGTCGATAGCGTGAACGGAACACCGTTTTCCGCCTTCGCAACGATCGCCAGCTTTCTGATCCCATCGGCAAGTCGCTCGTTGCCGCCCGGCTGTTTCGAGGCTAAGCAACTGGACACCAGAGCGTCAGGCAGCTTCCTCCTGATCGAGCCACGGGCTTGGTCAGGAGGAAGCTGCAGGATTTCAAACGCTTGAAGAATTTCCCGATATTGCCCATTCGTAGGCAATATCGGGAAATTCTGCCCAGGGAGGCTCCATGCCGTCGATCGTCATCGCCCAAGGGGGCGGCCCCACCGCCGTGATCAACCAGACCCTCGCCGGCGCCGTCGTCGCCGCCCGCCGGCACGACCCGTCGCTGCGCATCCTAGGCGCCCGTCATGGCGTGCGGGGTCTGACGCGCGGTGATCTGGTCGATCTTACGGCGCTCTCCGAAACCGATCTCGAACGCCTGGCCCGCACGCCCAATTCGGGGCTCGGCTCGACACGCGACAAGCCCGACCCCGCCTATTGCCAGACCATCCTGCAGGCGCTGGAAAAGCTCGATGCCCGCGGCTTCATCTATATCGGCGGCAACGACACCGCCGGCACGCTCGACCTCCTGCGCCAGCAATCGACCGGCTCCTGCAGTTTCGTGCATGCCCCCAAGACGATCGACAACGACCTGATGGAGAACGACCATGTGCCGGGCTTCATCTCGGCGGCGGCCTTCGTCGCCAATGCCTTCGTCAGCATGGATCTCGATTTCCGGGCAATGCCGGGCATTTATGTCGCCATCGTCATGGGCCGCCATGCCGGCTTCCTCAGCGCCGCTGCGGCCGGCTGGCAGCAGGCGCCGGAGGAGGCCCCCCATCTGATCTACACGCCGGAAAAGTCCTTCTCGGTCGAGCAATTCCTCAACGACGTCGATGCCGTCTACACCCGCGTCGGCCGCTGCATCGTATCGATGTCGGAAGGCGTGCAGGACGAAACCGGGCGGCCGCTGGCCGAGGCGCTCGCCGCCGGCACGGTCGAGCGCGACGCCCATGGCAATGTGCAACTCACCGGTGGCGATCTCGGTATCGAGATCCAGAAGGCCCTCAAGCAGCGCTTTCCCAAGGCCCGCGCCCGTGTCGACACGCTGGGTTACCTGCCGCGCGGCTATCTCGGCATCATCGACGAGACCGATGCGAAAGAAGCCTTCGAGGCGGGCGCCTTTGCGGCGCAGAGTGCCTTCACGGGCTCCGGGTCGGTGGTGCTGCATTATGACGGCAAGCACACCGCGCCGCGCATCGTATCCCTCGACCAGGTTGCCGGGCGCACGCGTCACATGCCCGACAGCTTCTTTACCGGATCCAATGCCATTTCCGAGGAAGGCCGGGCCTATTTCCGCCGCCTGCTGCCGCGACGGCCGGACATCTTCACGCCCTATGTATAAGGGAGATACGCCCTCCCCCCGATGGGTCTCCACCCTTACGCCTGCGGCCAGCGCTCCAGCGCTTCCCGGCCCGCAGGCGTCAGGCCGTAAATGCCTTTCTCGACCCGTTCGAACCAGCCATAGACATTGCCTTTCAGGATTCTCGGAGCATCGGGCACCGATTTGGTAAGGTCGCGCCGACGCTGCGGCGCCATGACCAGGGCAGCGGCGCAGGCAAGCGCCTGCTGGCGATAGGCTGTCATCTGCGGCGTGCGGGTGGAGCCTCCGAGGACGGGATCGCCCTGGCGCTTGCGATGCTCCCTCAGGAGACGGGAGCGGCGCTTGGGGTCGCGGCGCGGGAACGGCGCCTCGGGCGTAACGATGATCTGCACCTCGTCACGCTCGGACACGCCCAGCAGGCCGAAGCCAAGCCGCCGGCAGAGATTGCGGAAGCGGGAGTCGCTTTCCCGCCCCTTGCCCCGGGCGGAGAGACGGGCTGCCAGCCAGACCTCGTCGCAGGCCCCGGCCCGGTCGACGCCCTGCAGCACCAGTTCCAGGTTGAAGCTCTGCTTGAGTTCGCAGATCACCACCACCGGCGGGTCGCCCTCGCGCAGGGCAAGGACATCACAGCGGCCGATCTCGCCCTTTACCGCGAAATCAAGCGATTCCAGGAAGGTCTTGATGGGCAGATAAAGTGAGGTCTCCAAGGCCGTCCCTCACTGCAGTCCAACAGGATCGACAATGCCCGACTTGCAGCCCTGATCAGTCGGCGAGGCAGCGGCGATCAGATCGGTGAGCTTGGCACCATCCTTGACCTCGCCGCGCAGGCCGATGGTCATCTCCACGATGATTCGCCGGTTGCCGGCCCGCTTGCAGGCGAAACGCACCCGCTCGCCGGCACCCACACCGAAGCCCTGGTCGAAGGCGCTGCGGATCTCGCCGGTATCGATTTCCTTGCCGATATTGTCGGCGAAGAGCTTTTGCACCGGTGAGGCGTTGATCTCGCCGATCAAGGCCACCGAACGGCGGAAATAGGCGTCGGCCGATTTCTCGAAGAAGCAGGTGCCATGCTCGATCCATTCGTGGCGATCGAGGAAGGAGGCCGTGCCGGGCATGGCCTTCTCCAGGGCGGTACGCGTCGCTGGTTCGAGCTGAGGCGCCGGCAGATCCTCCCAGCGATGCGCCTTGTCGGCCTCGACATCGCGTTGCGCCACACCGCAATAGGCATTGCCGCGCGGCTGCGGCCAGAGGCCGTGCAGGGTGAAATGGCTTGCGTCATAGCGGTCGACGGTTTGCGTGCGACACTCGGTCTTTTCGGGCAGCCCCTCGCAAAAGGCGGCCTGCCAGCTGACGGCGAAGACATAGGAAGCCCCACCCGCCGACGTTACCGGACCGGTTTTGGCTGCGCCGGGCGCGATCGCACTGCCGTCCGCCGCTTTCACCTCACCGCAGGAGACCGGCACCCAGCGTTGCGCAGGCTGCGCATCCTCCACCTCGACGCGATAGAAGGTCGGCTGGGGCTTGTTGCCGGCAAGCAGCCTGTAGCTCTGCGCGGGCACGAGCTTGACGTTGCCGGGATTGGTCTGCTTGCGGATGGACTGGAGGGCCGCGCAGGCCTCTCGCGCCGTGAAAGTTCCCGCCATCGTTTCATCGGCCTTGACCGGCGCGAAAGGAACCAGGATCGAAACGGCCAAGGCCGCAAGCCAGCTTTTGTGCATGCAATCCTCCAGAGCAGAACGCGCTTCGACGGAAACGACGTTTTGCCCGCACTTCCTGTTCGATGCGTCCTTACGATTCTGGCGATTACGCCCAACCACAAGACGCCTCAGGCTCTATCGCGAGCCACCTGTGGCCCGCCCCCTCGCCGAGGAATAAAGCATAGGGCTGAACAGAAACCTACCGGGGTATGGCATGGCGCATGGCTGCACGCGATTTAGGCATCGAATGCAGCGCCGTCAGCCACACTACCGCACTGCGGTAACCCCCTCTAAACCATGCGAAAATAGCATGACCGGCATACCGCTTTGCACGTGCGATTCTGCACAAATTTCACCACGATTCGCCTATATACACGCCAGCAAGTGAGCTACTCTTTTTTGGAACCACTCCCGTGACGACCGTCGCTTTCATCAATGCCATCACCACCCGCCTCGTCGCCTATCGCAACCGCCGTCGCCTCGCGACCGTGCGCCGCGAATTGAGCTACCGCGACCTGCTGGATCTGGGTATCTATCGCGGCCATATCGACCGCGTCGCCAGCGCCGAGAACGAGGCGATCTGACCTCGCTCCCCGGTTTGGGCTTGCATGCCTCCTATCGATAGTCCGATCGCGATCCTGGCCATCCCGGATCGCGATTTTGTTTTCAGGGACCGGGCTTCCATCTTGAACCATTTCTTTCCCGCTCCCTGGCCGCTTTCATTGCGTTGGCGTGATGAATATCATCACGAAGTTTTATAATTGACGATGCGTCTCGATATTCCCCGATTGATGACATTCGGCTAAAACGGTTTAGCGGGCGGCTCCCGCATCTCTTCCCATCGACCGCATAGCCCAGCGGAACCAGGCCTGATCGGCCTTGGCGTGCGCCAAGATGCCGATTTTTCGTGCCGCAACAAAGGGATAGCCTGCGTTTGCACCCCGCGTGCCACCGCGGGTCTAGCACTGACGTATGGACGCCAAAGCAGCCACCTTGCCCCCCTCAGGTGTTTTCAGCCCCGAGCGGACGGCCTATTCGATTCTCATGGCGATCAGCGTCTCGCATTGCCTCAACGACACCATCCAGTCGTTGATTCCCTCGATCTACCCGATGCTGCGCGACAACTATGCCCTCAGCTACACCCAGATCGGCTTGATCACGCTGGCCTTCCAGCTCACGGCGTCGCTGCTGCAGCCCTTCGTCGGCCTTTATACCGATCGCCGCCCCCTGCCCTATTCGCTCACCGTCGGCATGGGCCTCAGCCTCGTCGGCCTGGTGCTTCTGGCCTATGCCCAGAACTACACCACGGTCCTGATCGCCGCGATGCTGGTCGGCACCGGCTCATCCGTCTTCCACCCCGAATCCTCGCGGGTGGCGCGCATGGCCTCCGGTGGCAAGACGGGCCTCGCCCAGTCTGTCTTCCAGGTCGGCGGCAATCTCGGCACCTCGATCGGGCCGCTGCTGGCCGCCTTCATCGTGTTGCCCTATGGCCAGCATTCGATCGCCATCTTCTCGGTGATCGCCTTGCTCGCCATGTTCATCCTGTGGAATGTCGGCAATTGGTATGCTGCCTATCGGCGCCATACGGCGGGCACCAAGGCCAGGGCCGTGCCGGCAGTGGCCTCGCTGTCGCGCGGCCGTGTCATCGCCTCGCTGGTAGTCCTGCTGGCGCTGGTCTTCTCCAAATTCTTCTACATGGCCTCGCTGTCGAGCTATTACACGCTCTATCTCGAGGATCGTTTCGGCCTGTCGCCCGAAGCGGTGCAGATGCAGCTCTTCATCTTCCTGTTCGCTGCAGCCGCCGGCACGTTGCTCGGCGGACCGATCGGCGACCGCATCGGGCGCAAATATGTGATCTGGGTCTCGATCCTGGGCGTACTGCCCTTCAGCCTGGCCCTGCCCTATGCCAACCTGACCTGGACCCCGGTTCTGGCGGTGATCATCGGCTTCATCCTGTCCTCGGCCTTCTCCGCCATCGTGGTGTTCGCGCAGGAGTTGGTGCCGGGCAAGACCGGCATGATCGCCGGGCTGTTCTTCGGCCTCGCCTTCGGCATGGGCGGCGTCGGTGCCGCAGCCCTCGGCGTTCTGGCCGATTGGACCAGCATCGAATTCGTCTACAAGGTCTGCTCCTTCCTGCCGATGATCGGGCTGTTGACCGTCTTCCTGCCCAATATCGAGCGCCCACAGCCGCAGCCCGTGGAAGCGGCCAAGGAAGTGTTTGAATAGGAAAGGCGGCTCGTCTTTTCATCCCCGACTTTCTCGATGCCGAACGGGGCTCGTTGGAGCAAAGCGTGTTCATGTGAGAACGCGCCTTGCTCCAAGTCTTTGTTTCCAAGCCAATCCGACGGATTGGCTGGAGCGTCCTTGCGAAACCTGCCGGGTCCCGTCAGATCGCAGAACGCCTTGGGCGGCTCCCGCCCCAATTTTGAACGACGAATGGAAACGACCAAATGGCTACGGTATTTCCGCCGACTGGTTCGCAGGCGAACCTCGGCGGTCACCAGAGCTGGAGCCGGGAGGCACTCGAAACCTTCATCCTGGCCTGGCCCCTCATTCTGACCAATCTGGTCGAGCTGGCGCTGACCACCACCAATCTCATCCTCGTGGGTGAATTGGGGTCGCAGGCGATTGCCGCCGTGACCCTGGCCAACAATCTGTTCTTCTTCTTTGCCATCATTGGATTGGGCGTGGTGACGGCGGTGGCGCCAATGGTGGCCAGCGCGCTGGGTGCCGGTGACGACAGCGGCCCCGATATCCGCCGCACCGTGCAGCAGGGATTGTGGACGTCGCTGATCGTCTCGATTCCGGGCCTTGCATGCCTGATGAACAGCGAATGGATCATGCTGCATCTCGGCCAGAGCCCCGAGATCGCCAGGCAGGCCTCGCAATATCTCAACGGCCTCGCTTGGTCGCTGCCGGCCTTCGTGGGCTACATCGCCCTGCGTTCGGCGGCAGCCGCCATGGGCCAGCCGCGTGCTGCCTTGTGGAGTGCGCTTGTCGGCATCGTCATCAATGCCGTCCTGGCCTGGGGCCTCACTTTCGGCCATCTCGGCCTGCCGGCCCTCGGCGTGCCGGGCCCGGGCATTGCCACCACGATCGCGACCTGGATCTTCTTCCTGCTGCTTGCCGCCTTCCTGGCCTTCAGCCGGCCGTTCCGGCGCTTTCAACTGTTCCAGAACCTGTGGCGGCCAGACCGGGAGCGGCTCTGGCAGATCTTTCGGCTGGGTGTGCCCATCGCCGTCACGCTCGCCTTCGAGGTCACTGTCTTCAATGCCGCGGCCTTCCTGATGGGGCGCATCGGCGAGACGGACCTGGCGGCGCATGGCATCGCCATCCAGATCGCCTCGATCAGCTTCATGGTGCCGCTCGGCCTCGGCCAGGCGGCGACGGTGCGGGTCGGCCTCGCCTATGGCGCCGGCGACAAGCATGCCATCAGCCGGTCCGGTTGGACGGCCTATGTCCTCGGTGTCGGCTTCATGTGCGCGGCGGCCGCCTTCATGCTGATCGCACCGCATCTGCTGATCGGCCGGTTCATCGATCTTGCCGATCCCGTCAACGCCGATGTGGTGTCCCGGGCCAGCCTGTTCCTGATCTTCGCCGGCCTGTTCCAGATCACCGACGGTGCCCAGGTGGTGGCCGCTGGCATGCTGCGCGGCCTGCACGACACCCTGATCCCGATGCTGCTTGCCGCTATCGGCTATTGGGTGGCGGGGCTGCCGCTCGGCATCCTGCTGGGCTTCCATTTCGGCTGGGGTGGCGCCGGCATCTGGGCCGGCCTGGTAAGCGGGCTGACCGCGGTCGCCGTGCTGATGACCATGCGCTGGCTGCGGCGGGATCGCCTCAAGCCGGCGACCTGAGCCACCGCCATCTCGGTAGGGGGCCAAAACTTCTCTTTGTCGGAATTGGCTGCCTATTGCTGGGACTGGAAGTAGTTCAACCTTTGCCGATAGGCCGCTTCGATGCAGCTGGCTGTAGCGCCGCAGCGATCGCGATTGGTGCGCCAGGCCGTCTGGTTCGCCGACAGGGCAACCTGATCGGCCTTCTGCAGGCTCCTGAAACGAGCCTTGAAGACATTGTCGAGGGCAAGGTCGAGCCGCGCCAGCGTATCGCTCTGGCAAATGGCACGCTCGCTGGGATTGAGACGTCGGCCGCAGGGGAAACTCGGCGACACGGAGGGCGTGCCTGCCGCCTTGTCGACCAGGCTCTTCAGAAAGGCGAGCCGCTGCCGATAGCTCACGCCGATACAGGCCGCGTCCCCGCCGCACTCGTCGCGCTGGGCGCGCCAGGCTGTCTGGTTGGCCTTCAGCTTGGCCTGCAAATCCTTCGGCAGGGCCGAATTGATCATGCCATAGGCCGATGACAGTGTCTGATCGAGGGTGGCAAGACTGCCATCCTGGCAGATGGCGTTTTCAGTGGGATTCAGGCGGCCGTTGCAAGGAAAGCTTGGCGCCACCGATGCGGGAATGGTTCGATCGGGGGCCGCAAAGTCGAGGGCCGCATTCTGTTGCGGCGCGGAGCCGGTTTGGGCGTCACCACCCGTCGTCGCGGCCGGGGCGATGTCGGCTGAGCCTTGCGTCGACTGATCGACCGGTGCCAGGGCAGTGGCGCCAATCGCCTTGACAGGCTGAGGCGTCTCCATCTTTCCGGACATGGCGAAGGAACCGATGATGGCCTCGTTCACCCAGGGGGTCTGGCTGCCCTGGGTCGACTGGTCGACATCGGCCCTGACCTGGCCGAACATCTGGCGGATGTCGAGGCCGGGCGTCTCCATATGGGCAAGCAGCGCGGTGGTGAAGGGCGAGTTGCGCCCGCTGCCATCCTGAGCCACCGAGCCCGGCGCCGTCGAAAAGGCGATCAGCGTGCCCTTGGCCGAGGAGGCGTCGAGATCGATGCGCGCCAGCCCGCGTGTACCAGCCCCCCGCGTCAGCTGGCGCGTCAGGGGATTGTCCCGGCACGAATCCAGGATCACGATCTTCACCTTCGGCGCCGCGCTGTCGACCAGTTCCAGAAGCTTGTCCAAGGACAGGGTCTGGGTATCCAGATCGAGCTCGTCCGAGATCTTGGCCGAGACCGGGACGAGGTAATTGCGCCCCTTCACCTGCACGCCATGGCCCGAATAGAACACCACCACGCTGTCGGCATGATCGGCATCGCGCAGGAACGCCCTGAGCCCGTCATTCATCGCAGCCAGGTCGCCGTCCTTGACCAAGGTCACCGCATAGCCGATCCGCCCCAGCGCCGCCGCCATGTCGTTGGCGTCATTGGCCGGGTTCACCAGCGGCGTCACCGAGCGATAGGCACTGTTGCCGATCACCAAAGCCGCCTTCTGGGCCGCACCGGCCGGCAGCGTGCCTGCCAGAACGAGTGCAGCAAGAAAGAACAGGCGTATCAGGGCCATGATGAGGTCTCTGGGGCTCAGGATCGACAGGCGCGACATTATCTCCGCCAGCGGGCGCAAATCAAACGTGACAGCGCCATCCGAACGTCTCAAAGATGGAAGCCGACAGGTTTTTCTATAGGGAAGCACCAAACTGCTCCCCTTTTCGACAGTCAGGTGCGTTGTGATCGAATATGTCCGCCGAATCCTCGATGCCCGCGTCTATGACGTTGCCCAGAGAACACCGCTGGACCCCATGGTGCGGCTCAGCCAGCGCCTGAACGCGGAAGTCCTGCTCAAGCGCGAGGATCTGCAGCCGATCTTCTCCTTCAAGATCCGCGGCGCCTATAACCGCATCGCCCGGCTCTCGCCCGAAGCCAAGGCGGCCGGCGTCATCTGCGCCTCGGCCGGCAACCACGCCCAGGGCGTCGCCCTCTCGGCAACCAAGCTCGGCATCGCCTCTACCATCGTCATGCCGATCACCACGCCGCGCATCAAGGTCGACGCCGTACGCTATTGGGGCGGCAAGGTCGTGCTCAAGGGCGACGTCTTCGACGAGGCCTATGCCCATGCCCGCGAACTCGAGCGCGAACAGGGCCTCACTTTCGTCCATCCCTATGACGATGGCGACGTCATCGCCGGCCAGGGCACCGTGGCCGTCGAGATCCTGCACCAGCATCCCGCCCCGATCGAGGCGGTCTTCGTGCCGATCGGGGGCGGCGGGCTGGCGGCCGGCATCGCTTCCTATGTCAAGTTCCTTCGTCCGGAAACGAAGGTTATCGGCGTCGAGCCGGTCGACGCCGCCTCGATGCAGGCGGCTATCGCGGCCGGCGAACGGGTGGTGCTGGACCGGGTCGGTCTGTTCGCCGACGGTGTCGCCGTGCGCCAGGCAGGCGAAGAGACCTTCCGGATCTGCCGCGAGCTGCTGGACGATGTCCTGGTCGCCGACACCGATGCCATGTGCGCCGCGATCAAGGACATCTTCGAGGATATGCGGGTGCTGTCCGAACCGGCCGGCGCCCTATCGCTGGCAGGCCTGAAGGCCTATGCGCAGGCCAATCCGGAGAGGTCCGGCGCGCTCATCGCCGTCAACAGCGGCGCCAACCTCAATTTTGACCGCCTGCGCCATGTCGCCGAACGGGCGGAGGTGGGCGAGGCCCGCGAGATCCTGCTCGCGGTGACCATCCCCGAGGAGACCGGCAGCTATCGCCGCTTCATCGAGGTGCTGGGCAGCCGCATCGTCACCGAATTCAACTATCGCTACGCCGGCGGCAGCCAGGCCCATGTCTTCGTCGGCCTGAAACTGGCGGATGCCAAGCGTCAAAAGAGCGAGATCATCGGCCAGCTCGAGCGGCTCGGCTATGGTGTCGTCGACATTAGCGCCGACGAAACCGCCAAGCTGCATGTGCGCTATATGGTCGGCGGACGCGCACCGGGCCTGACAGATGAATTGGTGCTGCGCTTCGAATTCCCCGAGCGGCCGGGCGCTCTGCTCCGGTTTCTCGACGGTGTCGGCTTCGACTGGAACATCACCCTGTTCCACTACCGCAACCATGGTGCGGATTACGGCCGGGTGTTGGTTGGAATCCAGGTTCCAGAGGCTGATCGACCGCGCCTTTTCGAGCGTCTGGGAGAGCTCGGTTACCCCTATGAAGACGAGAGCGCCAACGACGCCTACCGCCTCTTCCTGCACGGCTGAAAACGGCACTCGGAGACTGTCGACAACCTTAAGAAAAAATAAAGCAATAACAGGAAGTTAAGACGTTCACAGCCGGCCATCGAGGGGTATGCTTTTCTCCCATATCAGGGTTGCAGAAAGGCATACCATTCCGTGCATTTTGACACTGCTTCAACACCGAAAAGTCGTAAAGGTCTTACAAGTAGAGACGGTGCGTTAACCGCGCCGATTTACGATGAAAGTGGTGTTGGAGTTGGTACGATGCGTTTGGCGGGATTGTTTGCAGCCAAGGATGGATTTGAAGAAGGCGACATAGCCGGTGTGACGATCGACGTCGTCACCGGGCTGCTTGCCGGTCTCGCCCTCATCATCGGTGTCTGGCTGCTCGGCAGCGCGTTGAACGCCGATGCCGCTCATGTCGCTTCGGCGCTGGCGCGCTGAGGACGACAACGCCGAACCACCGCTTTTTGGCATCGCACGATGGTGACGGCCCCTCCAGGACCATCACCAACCGAACGGCGTGCTGAACGAAATAAAGCAATCCAGACTTGTCTCACAACAGATCTGGACGCTTCACGGTGCACGTGTCGATTTGAGCGGCCGCCTGTCTCGGCAGCGAAGACTATTTGCTCATCGAATTCTTGATCATGCCGACGATGACCTGCAGGATCGCGCCGCCGGCACCGCCGCCGATGACATTGGTGACGATCGAGCCGATGTCAAAATTCCCCGACTGCATGGAGGCGGCGACAGACGGCCAGACAGCGGTGATGATTTGACCCAGCACACCGCCGCCGACCAGACCAGCGATGATGTTGCCGATATTGCCCATGTCGAATTGCGGCAGAGCCTTGCCGGAACCGGCGCCGCCAAGCGCGCCCGCTACCAGGTTGATAAGAATCTGTTCCATTGTCGACTTCCGCTTTCAGTGGCGGTTGGTTGCTGAAAAGATGACCGCCTGCGACAATTTGTACAGATTCTGGTTTCGTTTCAATTAATCCGTGAATCGAACTGCGCTTCGGAGAGCCTTACACAAAGTAAAATCTGTGTATTTCGTGTTTGCAACGTCACCCGGTCTCAGTGGAAGGCTCGCTGCATTGATCCGCGGGGTTCTATCCACCCTGAAGTGGCTTGAAGTCACGCCGCCAAATCGCGCCGGTGATATAGCGCAGAACAGGATTGCCCTCTTTGGCATCGGGCGTAGCCAACAGCGATATCAGGGCCACGCAGGCTTCCTTTCCCTGGTGGATCGTCACCGAGGGTTCCATGCTGGTCCGTTGAGCGCCCGTCTGGCCGTCCCTGTCGGCGGCATTCTTCCACTTGTCGGCGAAGGCCCTTGCCCCCTCCCTGGCGATACCGCAATCGCCATAGGGCAGTGCGATCACCACACCATTGCTGGCCGGCTCCTTTGTCTCGACATCGGCGATGATCCCCCCGAGGGACACGGGCGTGGGGGCCTTTTTTGCCCGCTCTGCCATCTTGTCCGCCAGTACTTTCTTGTCCGCGGTGGGTGACGTTGCCATCAGGTCCATCACATCGTCCCCTTGCATCCAAATCGCGGGGGTGAGAACGATTGCCTGAAGGATCGAGCCCTGGGCAGCCACCTTCTCGATACCGTCAAGGGCCGACTCGATCGGCGCCAGGCCGGCGAGGCTGGTCTTGGCCGAAACAGCACCCGCCTCGGCCGCCGCCCCGGGGTCGGGAGACTGCGCTACGCCATCGGCGAAGGGCACCAGCATCGAGGCCCGGCCCAGCGGGCCGAGGAAGGGATTGGTGGCGCTGCGTTTGGTGAAATCGAGCTTCATCGGCTCGCCATTGCGCCATACCCCATTGGTCAGGCTGAAGCCGCGCTTTCCGAGCCCTTCCACGAAAGGCGCGGATACACCAGGCTCCGTGAAGCGCCAGAGGACGACTGCTCGTGGCGGAGTGCCATAATCGGTGAGGCTGGCAATCTCGTTGCGTTTAAGGCCGGTGTCATCTTGCCAGGACCCGTCCGTGCTCATGAGCAGGGCCTTCAGCGTATCGGTGCCGCCGAAGCCCACCCGTCGCCCCATCGCGGAGACATCCCCCGCATAGAGCGCGCGCAATTCCGACAAGCCGACAAAGCTAGCGGCAATGCCGTTGCGATCCATTGCAACCTTGGCAGGAACACGAGACAGTGCACGCCGCAGCTCCGAATCGGCCGAGGCCGCTCCCGCGACACCGCATAGCAAGGTCGCCGCCGTTATGGCGCCCGCGAGCTTTCTCAATCCGTTCGGCATGAAAATCTCTCCTGTCCATCGCAACGGCGGCAGTGACACACCGGGCGGGCTAAGTCTGTCGCCAGGGGAACTGCATCAGGACTTCTTCGTCGCCCAGCGTGCGGCAGCGGCATCGTCTTCATTCTTGGCGGCGACCCAGCCGGTACCGGAGGCTCGTTCTTCCTTCTTCCAGAAAGGCGCCCGCGTCTTGAGATAGTCCATCAGGAAGGAAGCGGCCTCGAAGGCGGCCTGGCGGTGCATCGAGGCCGTCACCACCAGGACGATGTTGTCGCCCGGCACCAGCCGGCCATGGCGATGGATGATGGTAACGCCCTGTAACGGCCAGCGTTCGCGGGCCTCTGTCTCGATGCGCTCGAGCTCGGCCTGGGCCATCTCGGGATAGTGGTCCAGCGTCATGGCGCTGATGCGATCGTCTTCCGGTCCGGCCCGGCAGATTCCGATGAAATTGACCACGGCGCCGATATCCGTGCGTCCCCGCGTGAGCGCGGCGACCTCGGCCGCGACGTCGAAATCCTCACGCTGCAGACGAACGCTCACTCTTCCCGCTCCCGACGGCCCAAAGCGTTTTCCAGAAAAGTTGATAGACTTTTCGATTAAGAAAACGCGTTAAAACAAAGAGTTAGACTAAAATAGCGATTCGAAGAAAAGTCATTTTGGTCTAACCACCCGTCATGGGCGGAAAGAAAGCGACTTCCCCCGCCCCGGCGAGCGGAGCCGCCGGCTTGACATGGCGCCGGTCGATTGCCGCCCGCACGATCTTGCGGTTCTCGAAGGCATGGGCATGGGCCTCGCTGCGTTCGGACAGAAATTGCATCAGATCCTCGACCGTCTTGACCTCAGCCGGCAAGTCGACTTCCTCTTCCGGCACGCCGATGCGTTCGCGCAGCCAGGCGAAATAGATCAGCTTCATCGCGCGTCCTCCAGCCTCATTACGCATCTTCGAGGAGATGCTGCACGCCGCTGCGGAAATAATCATACCCCGTATAGAGCGTGACCACAGCCGAAACCCAAAGCAGCACCAGGCCGATGATCGTGCAGCCGGGCAGAACCGCATCGCCGGCAGGACCAGCCAGCAGGAAGCCGATCGCCAGGAGCTGGACCGTGGTCTTCCATTTGGCGAGCCGCGTCACGGGCACGGAAACGCGCAATTCGGCCAGGAATTCCCTGAGGCCCGAAACCAGAATCTCACGGCACAGAATGACGATTGCAGCCCATACGGACAGGTTGCCGGTGCTCACGGTCCCCGTCGCCGCCAGCATGAGCAGGCAGGCGGACACCAAGAGTTTGTCGGCGATCGGATCGAGCATGCGCCCAAGCGAGGATTGCTGCCCCCAGGCCCTGGCGAGATAGCCATCGAAATAGTCCGTCACCGCCGCCAGGGCGAAGGCTCCGAAGGCAACCCAGCGCACCCAGATCACCTCCGGCCAGAACAGGCAGGCCACCACCACCGGCACCGCCGCAATCCGGCCATAGGTGAGGATATTCGGCAGGGAGAGCGGTGATGTTCGCTTGGTGGGCACAGGTGCTGTCATGGCTTGAAGGAACATGGCGCGGGCCGCGCCGTCAACCGGCATTAAGGGATGAGGCGAAAGTTCAGGAGGCCTTCTCGTGAAAGAAGTCATAGACTTTGCGGGCGGTCGCCTGATCGATGCCTGGACAGCCTTCGAGATCGGCCATCGAGGCGCGTTCGATCGCCTTGAGAGTGCCGAAATGCCGCAGCAATGCGCGTTTGCGCTGTGGGCCGATGCCGCCGATTTCCCGCAGGCCCCCCTCCTTCATGGATTTGGAACGTTTCTGGCGATGGGCGCCGATGGCGAAGCGGTGGGCTTCGTCACGCAGACGCTGCACGAAATAGAGCACGGGATCGCGTGGGGCGAGCTTGAAGGGCGACTTGCCTTCAACGATGAAGGTCTCACGGCCGGCATCGCGATCGACCCCCTTGGCGACACCGACCAGCGCGACATCCTCGACGCCAAGATCGGCAAAGACCTCGCGGGCGACCTGCATCTGGCCGGCACCGCCGTCGATCAGGACGAGATCCGGCCAGGATGGCATCGCTACATCGTCCGGTTCCGTCCCCTCTTTCGGCTCCGCAATGTCGTCTTTAGGCGCCTCCTTGATCAGGCGGGAAAAGCGCCGTTGCAGCACTTCGCGCATCATGCCGTAGTCGTCGCCCGGTGTGATCTCCGTCGATTTGATATTGAACTTGCGATAATGCGTCTTGGCAAAGCCCTCGCGCCCCGCCACGACCATGCCGCCGACGGCGTTGGTGCCCATGATGTGAGAGTTGTCATAGACCTCGATGCGGCGTGGCGCCTCCTCGAGGCTAAAGGCTTCGGCAACGCCTTCCAGCAGCTTGAGCTGCGAGGAGGATTCGGCCAGACGCCGCCCGAGGGCCTCCCGGGCATTTGTAAGGGCGTGCTCGACGAGGTCGCGCTTCTCACCCCTCTTGGGCGTCGCGATCTCGATGCGATGGCCGGCACGCAGGGAAAGCGCCTGCTGGAGGATCTCGCCGCCCTCGACCTCATGCGAGAGCAGGACGAGCCTGGGGGCGGGCTTATCGTCATAGAATTGGCCGAGGAAGGCATCGAGCACTTCGGCCTCGCTCAACGTGCGGTCGGCCTTGGGGAAATAGGCGCGATTGCCCCAGTTCTGGCCGGTGCGGAAGAAGAACACCTCGATGCAGAACTGGCCGGCCTGCTCGTGCACGGCAAAGACGTCCGCCTCCTCGATCGAGCGCGGATTGATGCCCTGGGTCGACTGAATGGCCGAAAGCGCCGCGAGCCTGTCGCGATAGCGGGCGGCTCGCTCGAACTCCAAGGTCTCGGCGGCCTGTTCCATCTCACGGGCCATCGCCTCCTTGATGGCCTTGGACTTGCCGGTCAGGAAGGCGCGCGCCTCGCCCACCAGGCCGGCATAGTCCTCGATCGAGACCTCGCCGGTGCAAGGCGCGGAGCAGCGCTTGATCTGGTGCAGCAGGCAAGGGCGCGTACGGGTCGAGAACACCGAATCCGTGCAGGAGCGAATGAGAAAGGCGCGCTCCAGCGCATTCATGGTGCGGTTGACGGCCAGAACGCTGGCGAAGGGGCCGAAATAATCGCCCTTGCGCGTGCGCGCGCCGCGATGCTTGGTCAGTTGCGGCGCCGGATGGTCGCCCGTCAGCAGGATATAGGGAAAGGACTTGTCGTCGCGCAGCAGCACGTTGAAGCGCGGCTTCAGGCTCTTGATCAGATTGATCTCGAGCAGCAGGGCTTCGGTTTCCGTCTGGGTCGTGACGAATTCCATCGCCGCCGTCTCGGCGATCATGCGGGCGATGCGAGCGGTCGGCGCGATGCCGCGGGCATAGCTCGACACCCGCTTCTTGAGCGAATGCGCCTTGCCGACATAGAGCACCGTGCCCTCCGCATCGATCATGCGATAGACGCCCGGGGCATTGGGCAGCGTCTTCCAGAAGGCATGGATGACCGCGGTCCCCGCCCGCAGCGAGGACGGCACGGCTTTTTCGTCGAAGGCAAAGTCGACGGAGGAGGAGGCTTCCTCGGTTTCGGCAAGATCGGGCGAGTCGGTCATGGCTGATAAATAGGACGCGGGAGGCACGCTGACGAGAGGGCACGCAGAACACTGGTGAAATTGCCCCCAATCCCTGGCGCACCCGGGCTATTCCCGCTCGGACTACTCAGCCCATGCCAGATGCTGGCCGCCGTCGACGGCGATCATCTGGCCGCTGACGCTGCGGGCCCGGGCGAGGTAGAGCACGGCCTCCACGATATCCTCCACGGCGCTGCCGTGGCCGAGTGGCGTGCCGGCCGCCTCGGCGGCGAATTCCTCGGGTGTCTGAGAGGCGGCCTGCATGGTCGGGCCGGGACCGATGCCATTGACGCGGATATGCGGTGCCAGGGCCTGGGCCAGGGTCTGCGTGGCGACATGCAGCACGGATTTGCTGAGATAATAGGAAACATAATCAGGCCGGGGATGCAGCACGCGCTGGTCGATCAGGTTGACGATGGACGGGTCATAAGCGTGCGGATCGACCTGAGCCGCAAAAGCCTGGGCGAGAAAGATCGGGGCCTGGGCGTTGACGGCGAATTGCCGGTTCCAGATCTGTGCCTGGAGGCTGCCGACGCTGTCCGGTTCGAACATCGAGGCCGAATTCACCAACAGGTCGAGGGTGCCGATGCCAGCGCGCGCCTGCTCGACGATCGCGCTCACCTTGTCTCCCGCGGTCAGATCACCGACGACGATGCAGGTCCTGCGGCCCATGGCCGCTATTTGGGCCGCCACCCCCTCCGCTTCCGCACGCGAGCGATTGCAATGGAGCGCGACATGATATCCGCCCTGCGCCA
This sequence comes from Labrys sp. F242, assembly GCF_057813875.1. Taxonomy (NCBI): domain Bacteria; kingdom Pseudomonadati; phylum Pseudomonadota; class Alphaproteobacteria; order Hyphomicrobiales; family Xanthobacteraceae; genus Labrys; species Labrys sp. F242. The sequence continues at coordinate 2,942,059 of NZ_JBVASG010000001.1, forward strand.
GACCAAGCGCGATGCTCCGACCGATACGCTTGGCAGCGCCCGTCACCAAGGCGCATTGCGCCCTAGAGCAAAGCGCGTTCATGACTGAACGCTCGTTTGGTCTAGCTCATTGGTTCGACGCGTCTTTGCGATTCTTGCCGATCCCGGCAAATCGAAAAACGCTTGTACTTTTTCCACCATTTTCTCCATTCCGTCGGTCGGCCTGTCTTCATACTGCGTTTACGATGCGGGCAGATTGCTGCCCAGCGTTAACGTCGAACAACCTCTGGGCATTGTTCAAGTGACGGGCTGGCCCGTGCTGGCACCGGAGCAAAATGCGTTCACGGCGGAACGCTTTTTTGCTCTGGCTCTTTAGTTTGACGCGTGTTTGCGATTCGTGGTGACTCCATCAAGTCGCAAAACGCTTTGGCACCGGAACAGGCAACACTGGGACACGATGCTGAAGGTCACTTTCCTCACTTGCGCGATCCTGGCCTGGCAGCCCCTCACCGGAGTGGCGCAGGCCGGCGAAACCGTGCCCGGGGCGCCCTCCGCGCTTTCGCTGGTGTGGACCGGTCGCTTCATTGCCGTGACCAAGGCACCGGTGCTGGCGGGTGTCATCCCGCAGGCTGCCGTCAAGCCAGCGCGCCCGACGGCTGGACAAGACGACATCGACATCGTCGGCTCCATCCCGATCGATTCCCTGGGCGAGAACAGCAAGAACCGTCCGCCCCTGCGCAGCAATGCGCGCCCGACGAGCCTGTGCCTCCTGCCCGGCCTCACCTCGGGCCGAGGCGATGATCTGGCCTGCGGCGGCGTGCAATATAATCGCTGGTCAGCCCGGGCAACGGCGTTCAACTATGATTTGGGTTCGGTTCACTCCGATTTTGCCAATGCACCCGCGCCTTATGCCGCTGGCTGGAAATGACAAACCATCTGAGCCGCGCTAGAATTCACAATATCAATTTCTTGTTAACCATAATAATCATAGAATTACGTTAAGGCAATTTACAGAACATACATCATGGTTAACAAATTATTTCAAATACAATTGAAATCGTTGCCATAATATTGCCTTGTTAAATCTACTTAATAAACCCATCAGGCAACCTTCTCTTAATAGTCTTCACGTAACACGGTCGCATGATTGTTCGATGGGTTGGGGATACCGGCGTCATCGCGTGTATGAGTTCCAGGAGTTCACGATGAAAAAGCTTCTTCTCGCCACAGCAGCGACGCTGATCACCGGGTCCGCCTTTGCGGCCGACATTCCGCAGTATCAGGAGCCCGCGCCGGCCTATCAGGCTCCGGCTTCCAACGTGACTTGGACGGGCTTCTATGCCGGTATCAATCTCGGCTACGGCTTTTCCGGTGACTTCGACGCCAATCGCGGCGTCCGCCTGAACGAGGCCAGCGGCTTCACCGGCGGTGTCCAGGCCGGCTACAACATGCAGTACGATCCGATCGTGGTCGGTCTCGAAGGTTCGCTGAACTATGCGGACATCACCGACAAATATGATGGCCATAAGGGTACCTACGGCTTCAACGGCTCGATCACGCCCCGCCTCGGCTATGCCATGGGCGACTTCCTGCCTTACATCAAGGCCGGTCTCGCCTTCGGCGATGTCGAGATCAACCGCTTTGGTGCCAAGGATTCGCAGTGGCAGGTCGGCTGGACCGCCGGCTTCGGTGCTGAATATCGCGTAACCCCGGAGGTTTCGGTCCGGGCTGAGTACAACTACACCAGTTATGGCAAGGATGACTTCGACATCCGCAGCGGTATCGTCAAGGCCGGTTATGGCGGCAGCGACATCAAGCTGGGCGTGAACTATCACTTCTGATCCGTTCGGAAGACAGCGCTCCGAAGAGGCCCGGCACAGCGCCGGGCCTTTTTCGTTCGGGCGCCGCTATCCAGCTTTGGCCAGGGATGTCCGGCCTTCCCAGATCATGCTGCCCACCACAGCCAGGAGAACCACGCCACCGCCAGCCAAGGCCGCCATTCCCGGCGCTTCTCCGAAAGCAAGCCAGACCCAGAGGGGAGCAAGCGGCGTTTCCAGCGCGCCGATCAGCGCCGTCTGTGCAGCTGGAATGAATTTCGCACCTATGGTGAAGCAGACCAGGGCGAGCCCCATATTGCTCACGCCAAAGGCCACCAGCATGGCAACCTGCTGGCCATCGGCCGGCCAGCTCGACATCAGGGGCGCGCTGATCAGCGACGGCACCAGCGCCGACAGGCAGGCGGCCGGCACCAATGGTACGTCGGGAAAGCGCCGCCGCATCACCACGAAAGCGGCAACCAGCACCGTCATCGCAAGCGCCAGGGCATCGCCGATCAGGCTCCCCTGCCCGCCACCGCCAACCACGGTCATCGCCACGCCGGCAACGGCCAACAGGCTGGCGACCAGCACGGCGGCGGAAACCCGCTCGCGCATCACCAGCCAGGCCAACCCGGCCGCCGCAAATGGCACCGTGGCATAGATGATCGAAACATGAGCCACGTTGGTAAGCCGCAGCGACGCGACGAAGCAGGCCATGCCCAGGCTCGACAGCAGGCAGAAGCCCAGCCCGATCCATCCCATCGCCCTGAAGCTGCGCCAGGTATTACGCCCCTCTAGAGCCAGGATGAAGGCCAGGCTGGTGGCTGCGCCGAACAGGCCCCGCCAGAACAGCAAGGCAGCGATGTCGAGCGGCACCGCCCGAGTGAAATAGCCGGCCGTACTCCACAGGATGGCGGAGGCCGTCACCAGCACCACGCCGAAATGGCGCGGGGAGAATGCGGCCGGCATGCTTTCCTCGATGGACATCGCAATCTCCGATATGGCTGGATACCGATTGACAGATGCACATTGAAGCAGAACCTTGCTGACATGAATCTGTCAGCAGTCTCTGCGGAGACCGCGATTAACGGCTTGTCTCCCATGCGCCGCACCACACGCCTGTTCGAGATCATCCAGCTCCTGCGCGTTGCCAAGAAGCCGGTGACGGCCGAGGCGATCGCCGCGCAGCTCGAAGTCGCAAAGCGCACCATCTATCGCGATATCGCGTCGCTTCAGGCCCTGTCGGTGCCCATCTATGGCGAAGCCGGCATCGGCTATGTCATGCGCTCGGGCTATGACCTGCCACCGCTGATGCTATCGATCGAGGAAGTCGAAGCCCTGGTGGTTGCCCTTGGCCTGCTGGAACGCACCGACGACCGCGCGCTCAAGACGGCGGCGGGCTCGATCCGAGCCAAAATCGCCAGCGTCCTGCCGATTGCCAATCGCGAGCCCATCGACAAGACCCGTCTCTTCGTGCCGCAATGGATCCATCCCGAGCCGGTCAGCGTCGATCTTTCCGCCATTCGCCTGGCCATTCGCGACGAACGCAAATTGTTGCTGCATTATGCCGACGCCCAGGGGCGGGAAAGCCGACGCATCATTCGCCCGATCGCCATGGTCTATTATGTCGAGGTGATGCATGTCGTCGCCTGGTGCGAATTACGTCGGGACTTCCGCAGCTTCCGGGCCGACCGCATCCGCCGGTGCGAGGTCACGCAGGAACGCTTCGAAGGCGAAAGCGCGGCCTTGCGCGCGGCCTGGGAAGCACGCCAGCGTGAAGAGGCGCCGCAGCGCTAGCGCCCCAAGCTTTCAGACGAACAGCAACGACATGACCGGGCGGAGGCGACAACCACCGCTCAAGGCCAACGGCCTTATGCCATGAGGCATTGACAATGACTCATGGTTCCGCCTCGCGATTTTCGCCAAATCTTTGATTTGGTGTCGAAAATCGCGAGGTGCTCAAATCTCGGATGCATCGACATCTTCGAGACCTGATATTATTCCGGGCGTGTCAGACCGAAGGCCGGGATTTTCGCCTCGAAGGCAGCCAGCCAGGCCTGCAGCTTGGGAAAATGCTGCCGCCAGGTTCCGGCGAAGCGCAAATCGAGATAGCCGAGCGCACAGGCCAGCGCGATGCTTCCCGCATCCAGCGCCGGATCGAAGGCCCCTGCCCGCGCCTCGAACGCGGCCAGGCCGCGCGCAACCTTGCCGGCCTGGATGTCGAGCCATTTGGCGCTGCGCTGGTCTTCGGGACGGATCCTCGCCTCATAGACCTGGAGCAATGAGGCATCCATGATGCCGTCCGCCAAGGCCTGACGCGTCAGCACCTCATAGCGCCCCGCCCCATGCGGCACGATGCGCCCACCCCCTGCGAGGTGGTCGAGATAATCGAGAATGACCCGGCTGTCGTAGAGAATGGTCCCGTCTTCCAGGATCAGTACCGGGATCTTGCCGAGCGGATTCTGCCCGCGCAGGCTGTCCTGCGGGTCATTGGTATCCGCAGGAACCACGGTGATGCTGTCGAGCAAGCCGAGATAGTGCGCGGCAATCTTGACTTTCCGCCCAAAGGGCGACGGGGGCGAGGAGCGCAATTGCATGGCGGAGCCGAGATCCAGTGCTGGAATCATGAGCGCTCCTGCGAGCGCTCGTCCATCCATTACCGCATTTCAGCCGCTAGTGCGGAAATAGCAGTCAGGCCTTCACCAGATTAACGGCCTTCGGTCCCTTGCCCTTCTTGTCGGGTTCGACATCGAAGGAGATCTTCTGGCCTTCCGACAATGTACCCAGACCGGAACTTTCGACTGCGGTGATGTGAACAAAGATGTCGCGTCCACCATCGTCAGGCGTTATGAAGCCATAGCCTTTTTGGGTGTTGAAGAACTTGACGGTGCCGCTCTGCGCCATCTTACGCTCCCAGTCCCGATCTGGCCGGATGACCAGATCCATTCCACACCAGTGCGAAATGAGTTTCATCCAAAGGACGTTTGTACGCAAGAGGCGATATGAACCCCACGGGCGATCGACCCTTGCCGCGCCGCACAAAATTTATCGATACTGGAAATCCATATGAGCGAAGACATCCCCTATAATCGCGCCGCGCCATTGCCGGGTGTCCTCGAGGAATTGTCGCCGGGTGTCCGCCGTATCGTGGCTCCCAATGGCGGAGCCTTCACCTTCACCGGCACCTGTTCCTATATCGTCGGACGCGGCAAGGTTGCCATCATCGATCCCGGCCCGGACGATCCCGGCCATGTCGCTGCCCTGCTGTCGGCGGTGCGCGGCGAGGAAGTGGTGGCGATTGCCGTCACGCATACCCACCGCGACCACTCGCCGGCCGTGCCGGCACTGGTATCGGCCACCGGCGCACCCACTCATGGCGCCGGCCCGCATCGCAGCGCCCGGCCCCTGCATGAAGGCGAGGTCAATCTGCTCGACGCCGCCGGCGACCTCGCCTTCCATCCCGACGTGGTTCTGGCCGAGGGCGATCGGTTCGGGCCGCCGGACTGGCCGTTGACGGCGGTGGCGACCCCCGGTCACTGCGCCAACCATCTCGCATTTTCGCTGGAGGCGGACAAGGTGCTGTTGTCGGGCGACCATGTCATGGCCTGGTCCACCAGCATCGTCGCCCCGCCCGATGGCTCGATGGGCGACTACATGGCCTCGCTGGAGAAGCTCATCGGCAGGCCGGAGGCACGCTACTTTCCCGGTCATGGCGGGCCGGTCGAGCAGCCCCAGCGTTTCGTGCGCGCCATGATCCAGCACCGCCGCATGCGTGAGGCCTCGATCCTCCAGGCCCTGGGAGACGGCCCCACGCCGATCACGCCATTGACCGCCAGGGTCTATGCGGGACTGCCGGCCGGGCTACAGGGAGCGGCGGCCCTCAACCTGTTCGCCCATCTCGAAGACCTGGTCCAGCGCGGCAAGGTCGTCACCGAAGGGGCTCCTTCCATGGCGGGCCATTACTGGCTGGCCTGATCCGGCGTCAGAGCTCGATCGCGCAATTCGGCCATGAAACTCTGCACATGCTTGGCGTTGGCACCGAAATCGTAGGAGCCGTAGCGAGCCGCCGAGCGCATGTCGATGCGCGTCTTGCCGCCCTCGCCCCGGATGCGCAGGGCGATGTCATCGGTGGTACCCAGAAGCGTGGATGAGGCGATCGCCTCGATGCGATCGCTAAAGCGCCTTTGCGTGGCGGCCGATCCTGTGGGCGCGCCTCCGGCCGTGTCGGAGTCCGCGGAATCGCCATCCTCGCGGATGCTGTCCGGCAAGCGAATGCGCGCAGCCATCTCGCCAAAGCGCAGATCGCCCACGATCTGCCAGCGCCTGTCCCGCATCAGGCGAAGCGCAATTTTGCGAATATCATCCGGCGGGACATCGAGGAGAATCGATTGGATCTGCGGCAAGGCTTTGCGCTGATAGGCTGCAAGCCCCACCGCGTAGGCGGTCGAATTGGCATCGCCAGCGCGCGTGCGGGCGGCATGGGCCAAAGGCGGCGGATCGTCGGGATCGGTGCTGACATCGACGATGTCAGGCACGCTGAGAGCGAGACTGGCGGCAATCGCCGCAGGGCCCAGCAGCAGGATGGCGAGCAGGAAAGCGCTGAAGGCCCGGCCGAAGCCCCTCTCGCCCTTGCGCCAGATCACCTGGAAGGCGATCACGGCGCAGAGCAAGGCGGCGCAGGCCGCCAGCAGTCCCGCGCACAAGGCGGCAAAACCAGCCTTGAGCGGGGCGAGATGAAAGCGCATCAGAACCAGCGAAATCAGCACGACCTCGAAGGCAAAGACCGCCAAACTCTGCGCGACACGGGCCCAGCCGATCGGCGGAGGCGCCGGACGCCGCAGCATCAGGGCGCGCCCGCCAGCGACTGCAGGAGATCGGGCAGGTCCATCACGCTCTCGATGACATGATCGGCATGCGGCGCCAATTCCTCCCGCTGCGCGAAGCCGCTGAGTACGGCGATGGCTGTGCCTCCGGCTGCCTTGACGGCATGCAGGTCATGGGTGGAATCGCCGACCAGGGCGATTTCCCGAGGCGCGACCCCGAAAGCCCCGGCAAAGCCGAGCACCGGGCCCGGCTCCGGCTTGCGGCCATGGCCTGAATCATAGCCAAGTACGGCGTCGAGCCAGGGCATCAGGCCGAGCTTCTCGCAGTGGGCACGGGCGCCCGCTTCGGAGTCATTGGTGCAGATGCCCAGGAGGTAGCCCCGGCTCTTCAGGGTGGACAACAGCCAGGGCGGGTCCCCGATCGGCGTGACGTGTTTCAGGCCTTCTTCGATGAAGATACGGTCCATCTGCTCAAAGAAGGCCGTATCGGCGACCTCCCCGAGCACCTCGGCCCAGGCGACGCCATAATCGGCCGAAGATTCAGCCACCAGCACCGAATGCGGCAGAATGCGGTGGCTCTCCAGGTCGTAATCGTTGATCTCGACCAGCTTCGCCATCTTCTCGGGGTCGCCACCACTCAGGCGCTGCATGGCAGCATAGGCGGCGGCGCTCCAGGTGAGGTGGAAGTCGACCAGGGTCCCGTCCTTGTCGAAGAGTATAGCGCGTATCGGCATGTCGAATCCCAGTCTACAGCCCTTTCTCGCCCTCCATAAGGAATTTGGTCGGCGTGGCATACCGAATTCACGCAGGAGCCAGAAATCGGCTATGATGCGTCAAACCAGTACCCGAACGTCGCATGCTCGACGTATGGGCCGAAATCGCCGCCTTCCAGAGATTTCGCAGCGCGAACATATTGCGGAATCTCGCGCCAAATCCCATGTTCCACGCACGCGTGGGCTTCGTGCCACGGTGGCAGGCTGCCCATGAGGGGGCCGGCGGGAGAGATTTTGAAACATGCGTGACCCCTATAGCGTCCTTGGCGTTTCCAAGACGGCAAGCTTGGCTGAGATCAAGAAGGCCTTCCGGAAGCTCGCCAAGCAGTACCACCCCGATCAGAACAAGGATGCCAAGGCCGCGGCGAAGTTCGCCGAGGTCAATAGCGCTTATGAAATCGTCGGTGACGAGAAGAAGCGGGCCCAGTTCGACCGTGGCGAGATCGACGCCGAGGGCAAGCCGCGCTTCCAGGGCTTCGAGGCCGCGGGCGGCTCCGGTGGTGGATTTGGGCGCGATACCGGCGGCTTCGAGTTCAATTTTGGTGGCGGTCGGGGCGGTAGTAGTAGCAGCACCGGCGGAGGTTTTGCCGGCGGTTTCGACGATATTCTCAGCGAGATGTTCGGCGGACGCGCCCAGCGCGGCGGCAGTTCGCGTGGTTCGGCGCCCCGCGGCGACGACATCCAGGTCACCGGCCAGATTCCCTTCACGGTCTGGGCGCTGGGCGGCAAGACACGGGTCGAGCTCGGGCCAGGCCGCATGGTGGACGCCTCCATTCCGGCCGGCATCGCTCCTGGCAAGACCATCCGCCTCAGGGGCCAGGGCGAGCCCAGCCCGTTCGGCGGCGAACCCGGCGATGCGCTGATCACGGTGGCCGTGGCGCCGCACGATACGTTCCGCGCCGATGGCAGGAACGTGCGTGTCGACGTCAACGTGACCGTCTATGAGGCAGCGCTCGGCGCCAAGGTGCGCGTACCGACGCTGGACGGCTCCGTCGATCTTACTTTGCCCGCCGGCACCACGGGGCTGCGCTCCTTCCGCCTCAAGGGCAAGGGCGTGCAGGCCAAGGACGGCCCCGGCGACCTCATCGTACAGCCCAGGATCATCATGCCCGGCAAGATCGATCCCGAACTCGAGGCCGCTCTCGTGAAGCTGCGCGACAAGGGTTACGATATCGGGCGATGAATCAAGGAGCGGGTCTTCAGACCCGCCATCGGGCGGTACGTGTCCAGAGCGTTTTGCGATTAGACGGAATCACCTCGAATCGCAAAGACGCGCCAGAACAAAGAGTTAGAGCAATAAGCGTTCACGCCTGAACGCGTTTTGCTATAGGCGGGTCTGAAGGCCCGCCCCTTATTTCTCGAACGGCCAGGCCAGCGGCGTGCCGACCTGCCCCTGATGACGCAGGACATGGTCAGCGAGCACGCAGGCCATCATCGCCTCTCCCACCGGTACGGCCCGGATACCGACACAGGGGTCGTGACGCCCCTTGGTGATGATATCGGTGTCGCGGCCATAGCGATCCACCGTACGGCGCTCCTGCAGGATGGAGGAGGTCGGCTTCACCGCGAAGCGCACCACCACGGGCTGGCCGGTGGAGATGCCGCCGAGAATGCCGCCGGCATGATTGGACAGGAATAGCGGCCTTCCGTCATTGCCCATGCGCATCTCGTCGGCATTCGCCTCGCCTCCGAGTTCGGCTGCGGCGAAACCGTCCCCGATCTCCACGCCCTTGACTGCATTGATGCTCATCATGGCCGCGGCAAGATCCGAATCGAGCTTGCCGTAGATCGGGGCGCCGAGGCCGGGCTGCACCCCTTCGGCCACCACCTCGATCACGGCGCCGATCGAGGAGCCCGCCTTGCGCACGCCATCGAGATAGTCCTCGAAGAAGGCGGCCGCGACCGGATCCGGACAGAAGAACGGATTGGCGTTCACCGCCTCCCAGTCCCAGCGGTTGCGATCGATCTTGTGCGGCCCCATCTGCACGAGCGCCCCCCGAACGCTCACGCCCGGCAGGACCTGCCGGGCCACCGCCCCGGCCGCCACGCGGGCCGCCGTCTCGCGTGCCGAGGACCGCCCGCCGCCGCGATAGTCACGGATGCCATATTTGACGTCATAGGCATAATCCGCATGGCCGGGGCGATACTTGTCCTTGATCTCCCCATAATCCTTGGAGCGCTGATCGACATTCTCGATCATCAGGTGGATCGGGGTTCCCGTGGTCAGCAACAGCCCACTCGCTTCGTCGGCCATCACGCCCGAAAGGATACGCACGCTATCCGGCTCGCGGCGCTGGGTGGTGAAGCGGCTCTGCCCCGGCTTGCGGCGATCCAGGAAGCCCTGGATCATCGCCTCGCTGATCGGCAGGCGCGGCGGACAGCCATCGATCACGCAGCCCAGCGCCACGCCGTGACTCTCGCCATAGGTGGTGACGCGGAAGAGATGGCCGAAGCTGTTGAAGGACATGAGAACTCGCAGGGAACGGGTGATGGGCGCCTTCTACAGCATTCGTACCAAAACTCAATTTCGGCCGCTCGCCCAGCGCTAAACGTCTGCCCAGCTTTGGCTTGCCGCGGCTCCGATCGATCAGAATAGACAAGGCATTATCCGGGATCGAATTAGGATTCGATCAGGTAGCGCCGCCGAATTCTCAAACGAAGGTCAAAATTCGGCCATCTCGCGGTTCCATGTCTGAGTCGGTCTGGATATCGAAATCGCTATCAAGATCGAATATACTGGAGGAAATACCATGAACCTACGTCGTTTTGGCCTGCTTCCGGCAATTGCATTGGCACTTTCCTTAGGCGTTGGCGCAGCCTCGGCGCAGACCACTCCTCAAGCTTCACCACCGGCAACGACCGCTCCGACCGAGCAGATGGCGCCCGCCACTGCGCCGACGACCCCGAAGGCCAAGAAACCCTCGCTCGATGCCAGCAAGAAGGCGGCGATTTCCAAGGCGTGCTCCGATGCCGCCGACAAGCAGGGACTGAAAGGCAAACCCCGCAAGAAATTCCGCGAAAGCTGCAAGCACAAGGGCGGCCCGGCCACCTGACCCGAATCTGCTGCCGCTGCGAGCGGCCTCTGCTCGACGAGGCCGGCAAGCCTCGCCGGGCCTGACGACCACGACCGCCGAAGCCGGTTATCTGCTTCGGCGGCTCTGGCCAGCCCGTTTTTTCGGGAAATATCTTAGACGTAATTGCTCACGTGGGTCATTCCAGACGCGCTGCAGCACGTAGTGATGCGGCGCAGATCCGGGATCGTAAGCCAGCCGAGGCTCATTCTCAGCGCGGTCCCCGGACCAAACCGAGGTTTGGTCTGACTGCGAAGCAGCATTCCATGCTGCATCGCGCACGGGATGACCAGGGGGTGAGCAATTGCCCCTAGACCCATTCAGCCGATTTGTTGCGGAAGACCAGAAGCTTGCCCTGCCAGATCGGCTCCTCGGCGGCCTGACCGCTGGCTTTTCCCGCCAGCAGCACCATCAGCACGCGGGCAACGCCGCCATGGCTGACCACCACGAGATCCTGGGTCACAGTCTTGAGCCAGAGTGCGATGCGGTCATGCAGCATGGCGTAGCTCTCGCCGCGCGGCGGGACATAGGCCCATTTGTCGGCAGTCCGCGCCTTCACCATGTTGCGATCCACCGAGCGCAGTTCGGCCCAGGTCCGGCCTTCCCAATCGCCGAAGGTCAGTTCCTTGAGACGGTCATCGGTGGTGTAGCGCTGCGGTGGCAGGCCGATCGCCTTGCGTGCCAGTTCCGCCGTCTCGCGGGTGCGCCCGAGCGGGCTGACCAGCCAGGGCAGACCATCCGGCGCCGGCAGGACCTCGGCAAGCTTGTGGCCGGCCTCGGTGGCCTGCTTGCGTCCGACCTGGTTGAGGGGAATGTCCTGCTGGCCTTGCAGGCGCGCTTCGGCGTTCCAATCGGTCTCGCCGTGGCGCATGAAGTAAAGTGTGGGCGCCACGGGCTTACTCCTGCTTTGGACGCATGAATCAGACGGGAGGCCGTCCTGCCTCCCCAAGCAGAGCTTCCAGATGTCGCCCTCGAATGGGTAACACCGAGAAGCTCGCAAGTGTTTGAGAGCTTGCGGATTCTTCTTGATCGAGCACACGGCTCGATCAAGAAGAATCCGCTCGGACGGGCATCACGCCATCGGCGAACGCCCACCTCGTTTCGTGCTGTCCGGCCTGTCAGCGGCTGCTGGACCGGCGCTCCAAGGCCTGCCCTCGCGCTCAGTCCTTGCCGGCGAGCGTGATGTCGGGCGAGGTCGGATTCTTCATGCCGACCACATGGTAGCCGGCATCGACATGATGCACTTCGCCGGTAACGCCGCGCGACATGTCGGATAGCAGATATGCTCCTGCTTCGCCCACCTCCTCGATGGTGACGGTGCGGCGTAGCGGCGCGTTATATTCGTTCCACTTCAGGATGTAGCGGAAATCCCCGATGCCGGAAGCGGCCAAAGTCTTGATCGGACCGGCGGAGATGGCGTTCACCCGAATCGCTTTCTCGCCGAGATCGGCGGCGAGATAGCGCACGCTCGCCTCGAGAGCGGCCTTGGCCACGCCCATGACGTTATAGTGCGGCATCCACTTCTCGGCGCCATAATAGGTCAGCGTCAGGATCGAGCCGCCATCCGTCATCAGCTTCTCGGCGCGCTGAGCGACCGAGGTGAGCGAATAGCAGGAGATCAGCATCGTCTTGGTGAAGTTCTCTTCGGTCGTCTCGAGATAGCGGCCGTCGAGCTGGTCCTTGTCCGAAAAGGCGATGGCGTGAACGATGAAATCGAGCTTGCCCCATTTGGCAGCGACTTCGGCGAACACGGCATCGATGCTGGCCCCGTCGGTGACGTCGCAATGGCCGACGACCAGGGCATCGAGTTCGGCAGCCAATGGCTCGACGCGCTTCTTCAGGGCATCCCCCTGATAGGTGAAGGCCAGCTCGGCGCCATGCTGCCTGCACGCCTTGGCGATGCCCCAGGCGATCGATCGATTATTCGCCACACCCATGATGAGGCCGCGCTTGCCGGCCATCAATCCACTTGCTGTCATTCCGCAACTGCCTATTCGAAAGGAACGGCATGAATAACGGAAGGCTGCGCAGGGGGGAAGGGGCGATAGGTCTATTTGTTGAGGAATAGACCGTCCCTGTTACGCCGAAAGCGTCGGCAGCCGCCTTATCGTTCCCGGAATACCGCCTTCACACATGCTGGCCACCATTGATGGCGATCTCGGCCCCGTTCACATAGGAGCTCTGATCCGTGCAGAGGAAGTAGATGGTCTTGGCCACTTCATCGGGTGTACCGAGGCGCCGCATCGGAATCTGAGCGACGATCTTTTCGGTACCGGGCGAAAGGATCGAGGTATCGATTTCGCCAGGCGCGATCGCATTGACCCTGATACCGCGCGGCGCAAAGTCCGAGGCCATCTCACGGGTCAAGGCAGCCAGGGCGGCCTTGGAGGTCGAATAGGCGGCACCGGCAAAGGGATGAACGCGTGCGCCGGCAATCGAGGTGACGTTCACCACCGAGCCCTTGACCTGTTCGAGCTCTTGGATCAGCCCGCGCGCCAGCATGATCGGCGCGAAAAAATTGACCTGGAACACCCATTGCCAATCCGAAAGCCCGGTCTCGATGCTGCTCAGGCGCGAGCCGCTCTTGCCCTTTGGCGAAATCGCCGCGTTGTTGACCAGCGCATGCAGGCCGGTGCCGTCGAGACGGCGCTTGATCTCCTCGATCGCTTCCTCGGTATTGGCCGGATCGGCGAGATCGACCTGGATGTGATCCTCCGGGCCTGCCTCCCAGGGACATTCCTCGGGAAAAGCGTGGCGGGAGCAGGTGATGACCCGCCAGCCTGCCGCTGAAAAGCGCTTGACGGTCGCATGCCCGATCCCCCGGGAGGCGCCGGTGAGAATCATCGCGCGCTGCGGATGCTGGGCGGAACTGCTTGCCATGACGGATACCGATCGAAAAAGAGGCGGCTCCAAGGAGCCATGCCAGAAGACATAGATATCACGACGCCCAAATGAAATAGGGTGGCGGATCGCCGCGACAGCCGAGTCGGGCCCAATTACAACCCCAGAGGCCGTTGCTCCAAATGGGCGCGCGCCCTTGTCAGGGATAGAGCTGCTCGCGCCGCCAGCCGCCTTGGCTCTCGGCACGCCGGAAAACCAGGCGGTCATGCAATCGGAACGGCCTGTCGTGCCAGAATTCGATCTGCACCGGCAGGATGCGGAAACCGGTCCAATGGGGAGGACGCGGGATCTCGCCGATGGCGAATTTGGCCGTATAGGTCGCCACGGCCTTTTCAAGGGCGAAGCGCCCTTCGAGTGGCCGCGACTGCTGCGACGCCCAGGCGCCGATTCGGCTGCCACGCGGGCGCGTGACGAAGTAGGCGTCCGCCTCCGCATCGGTGACGCGCTCGACCGGCCCACGCACCCTCACCTGCCGGCGCAGGCTCTTCCAATGAAACAGCAAGGCGGCCTTGGGCGTGCCGCCCAATTCCGTGCCCTTGGCGCTCTGTGTGTTGGTATAGAAGACGAAACCCTTGTCATCGAGGCCCTTGAGCAACACCATGCGCACGTCCGGCAGGCCTTCCGGATCCACCGTGGCGAGCGCCATCGCGTTGGGGTCGTTCGGCTCGGATTTCTCCGCTTCCGCCAGCCATTGCGCGAACAACAAAAACGGTTCGGACGCGCCGAGGAAGCCAGCCGAGTCACCCGGCGTTAACTCGCCCGTGCCAGGATTACCTAACGTCATGGTCATTGGGGTGGCTCCACTGTGTTCAGCCTGTTCGTCTTCAAGGGCGGTTATAACGCCTACCGCGTCCGCGGCCCACTGTCAGTGCTGTTCGCCAGTGTCATTTTGACAGGCTGCGCCATTTCGACGCCCCTCGGCCCGATCTTCGGCTCGGCCGAGGACAAGACGACGACAGGTTCGATCCCCGAACAGGACATCCGCCTGAACGCCAGCATGACCGATGCCGACTGGCAGCAAGCCAAGGCTGCGCTGCAGGCGGGAATGGACCCCCAGAATCCGGGCGCCTCCATAGCGTGGTCCAGCATGACAACCGGCGTACATGGCCTGGTCACTCCGGTTGCCGATAGCTATGCCGAAAACAAGCTTACCTGCCGCAGCTTCGTCGCAGCCCAGGGCGGCCAGGGCCCGACCCAATGGTATCAGGGCAAGAGCTGCCGCAAGAGCGGCACGGCCTGGTCCATCGTCAGCGTACAGCCCTGGGCCCTGCCGCACGTGTGAGAATTTTCGCGCGCCACCGGGCCTGGTTAATCGAACATTCAGGTGGCCCGGCGTATATTGCTGGTCATGCCGTGCGAAGTATCACGGGGCTTTCACGTTAACCATGATACTTTCGCCGCCAAATATTCACAGTCCGGCCTTCACCTCGCTTCAAAGCACCCTCAGGGTGAAAACAAGTAGAGCGTGTCGTTGCGTATGGAGTTAATTATGACGACCTCCCCTCTTTCTACCGACCGACCAAGCGAAGCGCTCGCACCGCCGCAAGGCTCCCCGCGCGAGCAGCTCCAGCATCTCTATCGCGCCATCGGCATTTCGGCCGTCGCCGCGGCAGCGGCCCAGGTGGCACGCGTTGTCGCCAAGCCGGAGAAGCCCAAGCATGAGATGCCGGCTTGCCTGCGCGACGAAGACGACGACCTCGCTGCCTAAGGCAAAGCGCGTTTAGAGCCAAACCCTGCTTTGCTTTCGCTCTTTGGTTCGATGCGTCTTTGCGATTCTGGCGTTACCGCTGAATCGCAAAACACTTTAGGCGAAAGCATCCCGCATTTGTCGATATGCGACACGACCGCAACGATAGAGGCGCGGCATATCGGTAACATTGAACTTATGAAAGCATCGCAGCCGCGCCGCAAAGCGCGGCTTTCTTTATGAGCTGAGGCTTATTTACTTGTGACGTTCTTGCAACATGTTGCAGTAAAATGACGGCGATGTCGCAAATAAGATAATCATGTCGCCGCTCCGTCATAATTCCCACGCCTTCGCTGTCAATTATGAGCCAAGTTGTTGTCGTAACTGCGTAAATCTGTGCACGTAATTGTCGTGTACCTTGGTTGAGGACCAGATTATGGACATCGAGGGATCGCGTCTCCAGCAGCCCGCGCAAGAGAAGCGGGAAAAGCTCGAGGATCGTTATGGCAAGATCGCCATCCCGGCTCTGGCCGCCGCCGTCGGGGCAGCCCGCAAGGAAAAGGATCAGCGCCAGATGAGCGCGGAGGCAGCCTATACGCGCCTCCAGCAAATGGCCCAGTCGTAAGACCCGGCTATACTTTCCTTTACGGCACTGGACCTGCCGCAATCGGCGGCAGGTTTGTCCGGATGCGACGCTTTGCCTGCCGAGGCAGGTGGCATTGGGACCCGTATCAACCGGCCCGCCAGGCAAGCATACGCCGAAGCCGGCGGCTGACGCCATTTTCGGCCGCGCTCATCCGGTGCTGAGCTTCGTCTCGGGTCCCTGCATGCTTATGCAGCCGATCAGACTAGGCTCCAGCCAGATATCGGCCTTTGTCGAAGGCGCCTCACGCCTGCCGATACCAGGCCCGGGAAGATCGGGTGCGAGCACGGCGTGAATCTGGTTGGCGCCGCAGTCCCGCCTTCATCCTCCTCCACTCGACACGAATGACCGATCGCTGCCACGCAGCCGCCGCCAAACCAGCGGAAGTCAGAAGCCCATGGAAGATACTGAAGCGCCTCGCGCATAGTCCCCCACGCCGGGCTTTCATTCGCATATGGGCCGAAGCCCGATTGGCCAGATCCGGAAAGTCGGCAGGTTTCCGCCGAATGCCCGCGGCTCGTCCCGCCGACACGAAGCTGCCCCAGGGGCAGCAGGGCCAACAAAAAAGCCCCAGTGCGATCCGGGGCTCTTGTCGAAATTACCTTGGATGCAGCGCCGTGACGAGCACGCCGCCGAAATCCGCCTCAGCGCACGATCACCTTCGTACCGGCGGGAACGCGGTTATAGAGATCGATCACGTCGATGTTGCGCATCCGGATGCAGCCGGACGAGACGCTACGGCCGATTTTCTCAGGTTCGTTGGTGCCGTGAATGCGATAGAGCGTGTCCTTGCCGCCCTGGAAGAGGTAAAGCGCACGCGCGCCCAGCGGGTTGGTCCACCCCCCTTCGGTGCGCTTGACATGCGGCCAGCGCACCATCATCTCGGCCGGCGGATTCCAGGTCGGCCATTCGGCCTTGTGGTCGATGACGGCTTCACCCGTCCACCCGAAGGCCTCGCTGCCGAGGGCCACGCCATAGCGCATCGCCTTGCCGTCGGGCAGCGTATAATAGAGCAGATGCTGCTTGGTCTCGACAACCACTACGCCCGCCGGTTCGCCAGTGGGATTGTCGACCATGTAGCGGGCAAACATCTTGTCCACGTCGCCGGTGGGAATCATCGCCATGAACTGCGCGTCCCGCTCCGAGAGCACGGGATCGGCCGTCTTGGTGTATTGGCAAGCGCCCAGACTCAGCGACATGACCGCGAGCATGGCGAAATGGACCAGTTTCATAGTACCCCCGAATACGTCAGCGCGTAGCTAGTACCGCCATCATTATGGTTACTGTTCGGTTAAGTCCGGCGGTACCAGGCAGACGAGAGCCGGAAAACTCAACACATGGACAGTACAAAAATGAAACAACCAGTGGGTGTCAATGCGGTGTGATTAAAAAACAAGAAGTGTTGCCGATATCATACGCTGCCACGCCAGACACCCGGGAGCCCCGGCGCCAGAGCGTCTTGCGATTTGGCCGCATCGCGAAGAGCCGTAAAGACACGTCGAAACAAAGAATTAGAGCAAGCGGGCGTCCATGCCTAAACGCACTTTGCCCCGAGAGAGGTCCCCTCATTTACTGGAGGCAACTGGGGCAAGAGCAAATATTGGGCCTCATGCCCTCGGCAAAGCCGCATCTTCTTCCCGGAGCGAGACCACGCGTAAAGTTCGTTCTCTGCGATAGGTCCATGCTGAAAGGAGCGGGCAAGCCTCCTGCAAGGCCTGCCCGCTCAAGTTACTGCTATGGAGAGTAGAGTGACGTCCACGGCAACCCGGTTTCCCGGTCGCTGCACCCCTGTGCCTTTCGGCACAGCCGGCCGCCGCAGCAGCGACTATTCGTCAATGAGCGGTCGACGGACGCGTCGGCGCCGAGAAGCTCAGCGCGCTGTCGATTCCGGCGATGATTCCGCGGGCCAGGTCGACATGACGGCCGACGCCGGCGGAAAGGGCATCCCGCATCTGCGAGTCGAGAGGAGAATTGTCGATGGCAACACCGAGGTTGGAGAGCGTCGCGCAAAGCTCGCCCAACAGACGCTGGTGCTGACGGATCGAAAGCATGTAGGCGCGATGCAGCTCGGTGATATCTGGCGCCGACATGTCGATGTCGTCATTCCAGGCCAGGCGTGCGTTTGAGGTCAACATCGATAGTCCCCGACGATTTTGCGTGGGCTCGTGCTGATTTGCGGCCCCGCTGATGCAGCAATGGTTAATTGGAAACGGCCCCTTCGCGCTGTGCGTTTTCGCACATCGCTGCGGGGCGGTATCAGCATGCCGCCTATCCATCGACCGGAAGGGTCATTCGGGAAAGGCACCGGGGCGAGCACCATCGACACTGAGTGAACATCATCGCATCCCCGTCAAACTATGCGAAAGCGCACAGAGGTAATCGTCAACATAGACACATGCTGCAGCGCGCTTGAGTGTCACAACATTTGCTTATATTTGAAACGGCAAGAAGCGAACCTGACCGCACAAATGTCCGATCGACCGTTTCATTGGAGTTTACTATGCGGAAAAGTCTTTATGCCCTTGTTCCAGGTCTCCTCGGCCTGGCTGGCGCCCTATTGCCTTTTGCAATGAGCGCAAGGGCAGAAGAGGGAGCACGCGTCATGCTCGTGCTCGACGCCTCGGGCTCCATGTGGGGCAAGGTTGGTGACATCACCAAGATCGAGGCCGCACGCCAAACCGTCGGTACCATCCTGAAAGGCTGGCCGGCGGACGATCACCTCGGCTTGATCGTCTATGGCCATCGTCGCAAGGGCGATTGCAAAGACATAGAGATGCTCAAACCGGTCGGCCCGGTCGACGAGCGGGCGTTCATGGCCATGGTCGGCGGCCTGTCGCCCAAAGGGCGCACGCCGATGACCGACGCCGTGCGAACCGCCGCCGAAGCGATGAAGGGGCAGGAAGGCCGGTCGACCATCATCCTGGTCTCCGACGGCGTGGAAACCTGCAACGCAGACCCCTGCGAGGTGGCCGCAGCCCTGAAGAAGGCCGATATAGACCTCGTCGTCGACACCGTCGGCTTCGACATCAAGGATCCCGAAGCCAACCGCGAACTGCGCTGCATGGCGGAGGCGACGGGCGGCATCGCCCTGCAGGCCGAGGATGCCGGCGAACTCACCAAGGCCATCCAGCAGGCCGTGCACACCGCCCAAGGCAATCCGGCGCCTGCACCGGCCCCGCAACCCAAGGCTGAGCCGAAGGCGGAACCCAAACCGGACTGGAACCTGACGGGCTATGCCCGGCTGGCCGTGGGCGACGACCCGATCACCGACGACGTGCGATGGGAACTCACCCGCCCCGCGCCGGAAGGCACGACATCCGAAGTGGTGATGACGAGCTACAACGCCAACATCCACGAACAGGTTGAGCCGGGCGACTATATCCTCACGCTCACGGCAGGCGAGGCGAGCGTGAAGGCCCCCATTACCATCAAGGCCAACGAGATGAACCGTGTCGACATGGCGTTGAACGCGGGCCGCATCGGACTGCGCGCCAAGCGCACGGCGACCGAAACGGCAAAGGGCTATGTGGTCTGGACCGTGAAACCCAAAGGCAGCAGCGCTGATCTGTTCACCGGCTATGACGCCGAGACCGGGGTCATCCTCCCGGCGGGCGAATATAGTGTCACGCTGAAGCTTGGCGCAGCCGTCCAGACCCGCGATATCGAAATCGCGCCCGGTGAAACGGTTCCTGTCGAGGTCATTGCCGGTGTCGGCAAGCTGAAGGGCAAGGTCACCTTTTCCCCGGGAGGCTCCGCCGTAAAGGATCCCCGTGTCGATATCTTGGTTGGCTCCGAAGCAGCCGAAGGCGAGTCCTCCTTGATCGGCGACTATGCCGCCGAGCCTGTTTTCGATCTGCCCGAAGGCACCTATCGCGTCCGTATCAAAGTCGATGGCGTGGATCGCGTCTTCCCGCTGACGATCAAGACCGGTGAGACGGTGACGGCTTCCTTCCCGCTCGACGCCGGCCTTGTCGCCATCACCGCGCCGGGCGCAGATTCGATCCGCATCACCGTCCCGCGGACCGGCATTTATGGTGATGACGCGGAGGAAATCACGCGGAACTACGATACGTCGATGAGCTACGTTCTACCCGCAGGCAAATACACGGCCAGCGCGTGGAAGGGCGACGTCAATGTCACCCAGGACATCGAGATCAAGGCCGGCGCACGCAATGAGGTGAAACTGGCCCTGCCTCAATGACCCTGCCTTCAGGGGGCGGCGGTTGCGATAGTATCTCGGCGCAATTGCCGCCCCTCTTCTTCGCGCCGGCGAGCGGTGGTGCGTTGCCGCGAGACCGTCGTTCTCGGCGGCGACCACCCCATTTCGTGATTTGACGGAAGCGCCTGGACTCGCAAGGACACCTCGAAAACCGCAATCGAAGCAAAAAGCCGTTCAGCTGCGAAAGCACGCAGCCTCAGGGAAACACCAAATATCGCCGCTTGGTGCCGCTTCGGGTGTCGGCCATCAGAAGATCGATGGTATCGACTTCACCTTCATGCCGAAGACCGGCTATCACCGTGGCGACGGTCAAGTCCGGCCAGGCTCGCCGGACCGCCTGTCGAATCGCCTGCTCGACATCCAGTTCCATTCGGGTCGGATCGGGCATGCTCCAATCCTCGAAGACCAGGCCGAGTGTTCGCGCCAGCGTGATGCGAAGCTGATCGTCGCTTGGAAGATCGGACATGCGAAGGGCCCCCGGTGACCGCCTTCCGCATCATGCGCTGCTCCGATGGCAAATGAGAAGCGCCACGTCGCTCGAGGCCGTCACAAGCATGAGTTGGAGGCTCGTCCGGATCGAGACCAGTTGCCTTCGGCATCGCACGGCGCCTTAGGGCGAAGAGGCGCGAAGACGCTGCCATCTTCCGGAAATGACGACATCAGATCGGCTTTGCCGCCAGGGTCGCCACCCAATGATCGAGCCGTTCCTTCAGGGTTCGCTCGCGCACGAAAGCAACCTCTTCATCCTCGATCTGTTCGATGATCTCCAGGCTGAAGGTGCGCTCTCCGTGCCTGCTCCAGGCGGACTGCAAGCCCTGGTTCAGGCTGGCGCCCTGACCCAGGGTGAACCAGAGCCTGTTGCGGATCTTCGAAAGGTCCGGCGCCCGGCCGACCCAGCAATCCCCCGTTTCCGTGCAGCGAAGGGCGTAGATGCCAGCCGCGACCTTGCGCTTCTTATAGGCGTCGACAACCGCCTTGCGATCTTCACGTTTCATGGGCGGCCTCCTTGGACCAAAGCGGAATGGCGTTGCAATTGCACGCAGCCGTAAACCAGAACAGCAAGCTACGCAATATTACCCGGGTATATTGACAAGGAAAATTTCACCCGGATATAATGCCGCCAGTTTCATCGCTAGTCTGCCCAGCGGCGGACACCTGTTCGCCCAAGCCGGACGCCTCCTGGATGCCGAGGAAAATCCATGCCGCCTTATCTTTCTCCCACGCAGGAGGCCGGACGAGACTTCGTGACGCGGGGTCTTGCCGGCCCGGTCGCCATGCTCAATCTCCTGCGTTTTCGCGAGGTCGCCGACTATTCGGCCTCGCCGGAACTCGCGCCCATCGCGCCGATCAGCGGCGAGGAAGCCTTTCGGCGCTATGTCGTCCACACCCTGCCCTTCCTGTCCCGAAGCGGTGGCGAGCTGCTGTTTCTCGGCGCCGGCGGGCCTTTCCTGATCGGTCCGGAAACGGAACGGTGGGACCAGGTCGCGCTCGTGCGGCAGGCCTCCGTACGGGGCTTCCTCGCCTTTGCCGACGATGAGGGCTACCTCGCCGGGCTCGGGCACCGCACCGCCGCCCTGGCCGATTCACGCTTGTTGCCGCTCACGCAACTGCCGATTCCCGCCTGATTTCAGCCCCGCTTTCCTGCATCCACCTGGTGGCCCGCCGCCCGGAATGCATCCGCTTGCCCGGTATCCGCCATGTCATCCTCTTCTCCCTCTCGCCCCCTGTGGCGCCTCTATCTCGGCATTCTCCTGCCGATGATGCTGACCAATGTCCTCCAGGCTGCCTCCGGCACGCTCGACGGCATCTGGATCGGCCAGCTTCTCGGTCTCCAAGCCATTGCCGCGGTATCGGCCTTCTTTCCGATCCTGTTCCTGGCGCTCTCGCTGGTGATCGGCCTGAGCAGCGGCGCCGCCGTGCTGATCGGCCAGGCCTGGGGCGCGGGCGATCGACCGCGCGTTCGCCGTATCGCCGCCACCGCCATCGTGATGCTGCTCGCCCTCAGCCTGCCGATAGCCCTGTTCGGCCACTTCGCCATTCCCGGCCTGTTGCAGGCCCTCGGCACGCCTGCGGCGGTCCTGCAGGCGGCTGTCGACTATGCGCGCCTGATGACGGCCGGCTGCCCCGTCATCTTCCTGCTTTGGCTCGTCACCTCGATGAGCAGGGGCGTCGGCGACGCCGTCTCGCCGCTTTTCGTGCTCGTCATCGCGACAGCGCTGTCTCTTGCCGCCACGCCGGCCCTGATCGAAGGTTGGGCAGGACTGCCCCGTCTTGGCGTCACGAGCGCCGCCTTCTCCACCATCGGCGCCTATGCGCTGTCGCTGCTCTGGCTCGCCTGGCACTGGCATCGCCGCCGGCATCCGCTCGCGCCGACGACGCCTCGAGCTCCAACCTTCGACGTCTTGCTCGCTTCGGCCATCCTGCGTATCGGCCTGCCGACAGCCTGCCAGATGATGAGCATGGCTGTGGCGGAACTGGTGCTGCTCGGCCTGGTGAATCGGCACGGAGTCGGCGCCACCGCCAGCTATGGCGCCATCAACCAGATCATGAGCTGGGTGCAATTTCCGGTGATGTCGCTAGGAATCACGGCGACGGTCCTGGCGTCGCACAGTATCGGCGCAGGCCGGCTAGGCGTTGTCGGACCTATCCTGGTGACCGGGCTGCGTCTGAACCTGGTTACGACAGGCGCCTTCGTGGTTGCCGCCTATATGCTTGCCCCGGTGGCCATCGGCCTGTTCATCACCGAAGCCGCCACGGCTCTTGTCGCCGTGGATCTCCTCCATATCGTGCTGTGGAGCGTGGTGCTCGCGGGCTGGTCAGCGGTGCTCAGCGGGGTCATGCGGGCGGATGGCACGGTCCTGGTGCCGACAGGCCTGTTCATGGCCGCCATCGTCCTGGTCGAGGTGCCGCTGGCCTGCCTGCTGGATGCGAAAATAGGCTTGTCCGGCATCTGGATCGGCTACGCCGCCGGATTTGCGGCCAACCTGCTACTCCAGGCCGGCTTTTACGGCCTGGTCTGGTCGAAGAGGCCGGCGCGGCGGCTGACATGAGACAAAGGCCAGGGGTCAGGCCGAAAGACCTGCCCTGCCCTCCGGTCCGAAGCGCGCATTCAACAGATCACCGATTTGCCCGCGTGCGCGTTCCGCCTCCGGCAGCGGCAGCAGCATCCAGGCATGCACCATGCCGGCCTGCTCAAGGAGTTCGACGGGCTGTCCAGCCCGTTCCAGGCGCTGGGCCAATCTGTGGGCCTCGGGATTGAGCAGATCCGCGGTGCCGGTCATGACGGTGACCGGCGCCAGCCCCCGCATCTCGCCATAAAGCGGACTGATCCCGGGATCGTCCAGCGGCAGGTCGCCGGCGTAAAGACGCGCTGCCGCCCGGGCCGCCTCCGGCGTGATCACGGGATCATGCGGCACATGCGCCAGTGTCGCCGGATCATTCATGGTGAGGTCAAGCCAAGGTGAGAGCAGGACGATCTGGCCGGGCTGGGGGTGGCCGGCCGCGACCAGAGCCTGGGCCAGTGCAAGCGCGAGCCCGCCTCCGGCCGAATCGCCCATCACCACCATGCGCTCCGGGGCAAAATGGGCGCATAGATCCGTGTAATGCGCCAGCACACTTGCCAGCGCCTCCCGATGACCGTTTTCCGGAGCCAACGGGTAGAAAGGCACCGTGACACTGCAGCCAGTGCGGCGGATCAGGTCGTCGAGAAAGCGCCAATGCAGGAAGCTGATCGCGAACGAATAGGCGCCCCCATGCAGGTAGAGCAGATGGAAGGGCGCTTTGCCGCCGTCCCGCGGTCCGAGATGGAACACCCGGTCGCCATGCGCCACTTCCTGCCGGATCTCACAAAGATTTCGCAGGCGGGCGGAGGGCAGCGCAGGGCCGGTCCGGCGGCTCAGCCGGATCAGCGCCTGCAGAACCGGCGGCCTTGCCCAATCCTTCACCCTGAGCAGACGAAACAGGCCATGGAGCGAGCGCGAGGCGAGACTGGGTTCGGCAGTCTCCGGCATCCCGCCGTCGGGCGGTGTCTCAGGAGCCTTCGTCTTAGGACCTGGCACCTTCACGCTTGAAAATCGACTCGACCCGGCTGGCCTGCCTGAGGAAGACGAAAATGGCATAGAAGGCCACGAGGCCGAACACGCATTGCAGGATGATCTCGACCGTGGGTCCGAGCTGGAAAAATCCCGCCAGCGCCCAGCCGGAGGCCCAGGCCGCACCGAGCAGTTCGGTGCCGATCAGAATGGCGGCCGAGCAAACGGTGATCAGGCTGGTCCAATTGATGGATTTTTCAGAGCTGGGCAAAATCGGCTCCCCGACGGCTTTCGTGAATGTCGTCCCATGCCTCTATACCATCACGCCGCGCTTTGCTACGCCCCTTGTGGAACGAAGCGCATGGATGGCGAAAACGCCTCTTTGCTCTAACTCCTTGTTTCGACGCGTCTTTGCGATTCTTGGTGATTCCACCGGAGCGCGAAACGCTGTAGATGACAAATCATCCATGTAAGTCTGCGCTTGGAAAGCTGCACTGCCCTATGGAAACGCCCGTCTTCGGTCATGCCGCCGTCGCCACGCCCCATCATCCGGCCAGCGAAACCGGCCAGCGCATCCTGATCCAGGGCGGCAACGCCATCGAGGCGATGATCGCCATGGCGGCCACCATCGCCGTGACCTATCCGCATATGAACGGCGCAGGCGGTGATGGTTTCTGGCTGATCGCCGACAAAGGCCGCCGCATCCGGGCGATCCAGGCCTGCGGCCCCGCCGGCAGCCGGGCCACCATCTCGGCCCTGCGTGATCTCGGCTATGATGAAGTGCCGTCTCGCGGCGCCCTTTCCAGCCTCACTGTTCCCGGCGCGATTGCCGGCTGGCAGGTTGCCACCGACATGGCCAGGGCCTTCGGCGGCCGGCTGCCCATGGCCGTGCTGCTGGAAGATGCCATCCGCCATGCCCGCGACGGCATCGCCGTATCGGCCTCGCAAGCCCGGGTCGAGCCCGCCGAGATCGACGAGCTCAAGACCGTGCCTGGCTTTGCCGCCCAGTTCATGCCGTCGGGTGAAGCCCCCAAAGCCGGGGACCTTCTCGTCCAGCCGGCGCTCGCGGGTTTGCTGGAACAGCTCGCCCATGCTGGGCTCGACGATTTCTATCGTGGCGACGCCGCCCGCGAAATCGCCGCCGATCTCGACCGCGCCGGTGCCCTCGTCACGCGGGAGGATTTCCGGCGCTATGAAGCGCGACTGCGCGAACCGCTGAGCCTGCCCCTGCAGGGGGTCACGCTCCATAGCCTGCCGCCGCCGACGCAGGGGCTTTCCACCCTCGTCATCCTCGGCCTTGCCGAGCGCCTCGGCCTCAAGCGGGCGGGCAGTTTCGAACATATCCATGGCTTGGTCGAGGCAGCCAAGCGAGCGGCGGCCATCCGAGACCGCGAAATTGCCGATCCCGTTTCGATGAGCGCCGATCCAGCCGCCTTCCTCACGCCTGCCTTCCTGGAGAGCGAAGCCGCGGCGATTTCGATGGCGCGCGCCGCCCCTTCCCCACTGTCGGGTGCCAGGGGCGACACTGTCTGGATGGGCGCGATCGACAAGGATGGCCTTGCCGTCAGCACCATCCAGTCGATCTATTGGGATTATGGCTCGGGCCTGGTGCTGCCGAAGACCGGCTTGCTGATGCAGAACCGCGGCACGGCCTTTTCACTGGACGCCCGCTCGCCTCGCGCCCTGGCACCCGGGCGTCTGCCCTTTCACACCCTCGCCCCGGCCATGGCGCTGTTTTCGGATGGCCGGGTGATGCCCTTCGGTACCATGGGCGGCGATGCCCAGCCGCAGATCCTGGCGCAATTGTTCTCACGCTATCGCCTGGGCGAAAGCCTCGCCGCTTCCGTCGACGCCCCGCGTTTCATCCTCGCTCGCGATGAGAAAGAAAGAAGATCCGTGCTGCGGCTGGAAGACCGCTTCGACGAGAGCCTTCTCAACGCGCTCGACCGTGCTGGTCATCCCCTCGACATCGGCGAGGCCTATGCAGACAGCTTCGGCCATGCCGGTGCGCTCGTCCGCCACACCAGGGACGGACGCATCGAGGCCGTGCACGACCCACGCGCCGACGGTGGTGCCCTTGGGCTCTAGAGCGTTTTGCGATGGGACGGAGTCGCATCTAATCGCAAAGGCGCTCTAGCCAGCCCGTCGGATTGGCTGGAAACGAAGAGTTGGAGCAAACAAGCGCTCAATCATGGACGTGCTTTGCTCGGGAATGGTCATGGACGTTTGAGAATGGCGACACGTTACGCGATCTATTATGTGCCCGCTGCGGACACGGCGCTCTGGCGCTTCGGCAGCGAAGTCCTGGGTTACGATGCCTTCACTGGGCAGGACGTGCCCCAATGGCATCCTGCCGCTACAACCGCTTCCGCCTGGCATGAGATGACTGCCGATCCCCGGCTCTATGGCTTCCACGCCACCTTGAAAGCCCCTTTCCGCGCCGCCGACGGCTGGGACGAGGCAGCTCTTGCATCGGACTTCATCGCCTTCGCAAGGACCCAGCGGCCGGTCGATCTCGGTGCCTGGGTCATCAGGCCGATCCCTTCCTCGCGCGATGGCCGCGCCTTTCTCGCCATGGTCCCGGCAGAGCCGCCGGGTGAATTGGCCGAACTCGAGGGCGGCATCGTCAGGCATTTCGACAGGCTGCGCGCGCCGCTGACCCCCGCCGAAATCGCCCGCCGAAATCCAGACCGCCTGAGCGAGCGCCAGCGCGGCTATCTCCACGCCCATGGCTACCCCCATGTGCTGGAGGAATTCCGCTTCCATATGACGCTGTCGGGGGCCATCGAGAACGCCCCGGCCATCGGCGAACACCTGGATCTCCGGGCAAAGGAGCTCAAGGTCGCCCCTCGACTGCGCATCGATCGCCTTGGCCTGTTCCGCCAAGAGGATGGCGGGCGTTTCCAGGTCATCGACATCGCCATGCTCTAAGCGGAGTTTTCCGGCGACGGAATCAGGCCGCGTCCGCCTTTTCGACGGCATGCGGCTTGCCATAGAGGCCGATATTGGCATCGCCCCACGCCTTCAGCGCCAGCAGGACCGGTTCCATGCTGCGGCCGAGCGGCGAGAGACTGTATTCCACCTTGGGCGGCACCTGCGCATAGACCTTGCGCTCGATCAGCGCATCTTCTTCCAGCTCGCGTAATTGGTTGGTCAGCATGCGCGGCGTGACATTCGCGATATGGCGGCGGATCTCGCTGAAGCGCAGCGTGCCCGAGAGCAGATGGAACAGGATGATCGATTTCCACTTGCCGTCGATCAGGGCGATGGCGGCCTCGACCGAACAGCCCGGCGTGCAATCGAAGCGGGAATGGCGCGCTTTGGCCATGACAGTATCCTTTTTGATACTATAGGCGTTTTTTGTGCATATTGACGATCATTGATCATAGGCACAGATTTTGCTCATATCAATCAGCGATGAGGAACAAGCCATGAAAGCGATCGGATACAGGACGGCGGGCGCCATCGACGCTGCGAAGGCGCTCGAGGACATCGAGTTGCCCCGCCCCAAGGCAACTGGCCACGACCTTCTGGTCGAGGTCGCGGCAATCTCCGTCAATCCGGTCGATACCAAGGTTCGGCGCAGGGCTTCGCCGGATGCGGGCGAATGGAAGGTCCTGGGCTGGGATGCCGTTGGCCGGGTGGTGGAGGTCGGCGAAGCGGTAACCGCCTTCAAGCCCGGCGACGAGGTGTTCTATGCCGGCTCGATCACCCGGCCCGGTGCCAACAGCCAGTTCCATCTGGTCGACGAGCGCATCGTGGGCCACAAGCCGAAAGTTCTCTCGGATGCCGAAGCCGCAGCCCTGCCGCTGACAGCCATCACGGCCTGGGAGATGCTGTTCGACCGGCTCGATATTCGCCGTCCTGTGCCCGGAGCGGCCAATGCCATCGTGATCGTCGGCGGCGCCGGCGGGGTCGGCTCGATCGCCATCCAGCTCGCGCGCGCACTGACCGAGGTGACGGTCATCGCCACCGCCTCCCGCCCCGAAACGCAGGACTGGGTGCGTGAACTCGGAGCCCATCACGTCGTCGATCACGGCAAGCCGATCGCCGGACAGATCGCGGCACTCGGCATCGGCGCCCCCGCCTTCGTCTTTTCCACCACCGAGACCCACCGCCATCTCGGCGAGATCGTCGAACTGATCGCGCCCCAGGGCCGGTTCGGCCTCATCGACGATCCGGAGGGGCTCGATATCATGGGTTTCAAACGCAAGGCGGCCTCGATCCACTGGGAGTTGATGTTCACCCGTCCGATCTTTCAGACACCCGACATGGACGAGCAGGGAAAATTGCTGAACGAGGTCGCCGGATTGATCGACAAAGGCAAGATCCGCACGACGCTCAGCCAGGTGCTTAGCCCGATCAATGCCGAGAATTTGAAACAGGCCCACGCCCTGATAGAAAGCGGACGCGCCAAGGGTAAGATCGTGCTGGAGGGCTTCTGAGAGCGGCGACCATTAAGTCAACTTAACGGTTCCAGAACCAGGATTTTGCTATGGAGCGCAGGCGCTCTCAAGCAAACGCCAAAGGCTGGGCATGAGCGGCGCCATCCTTCCGCCCCACTCGGCAGGTTACAACCGGCCGGGTGGTGAATCGCTACTGCTCCTGCCCGCTGCAATCTGGATCGTTCATGCGCTCGCTTCTTCTCGCCACTATACTGTTTGGCTGCCTCATTGGGCGGGCTGCGGCCCATCCACA
Organism: Labrys sp. F242; assembly: GCF_057813875.1. Taxonomy (NCBI): domain Bacteria; kingdom Pseudomonadati; phylum Pseudomonadota; class Alphaproteobacteria; order Hyphomicrobiales; family Xanthobacteraceae; genus Labrys; species Labrys sp. F242. The sequence continues at coordinate 2,970,701 of NZ_JBVASG010000001.1, forward strand.
TGTCTTCGTCGATTCAGCCAGCGAGATCGTTTACGACGACAAGGGGCGGGTAACCGGCGTCAAGCAGCACTGGACCTTCGACGAAGCCTTCTCCTCCTATGCCACGCAGGGACTGCAGCAAGACAAGGACGGCAGCTACACGCGCGAGACCCTCGCCCCCTTGGCTCAGACCAATGTCGAGAACCTCAAGGATTTCGGCTATTTCACCTTTGCCAAACTCGGTGGCAAGGAGCTCCTGTTCAAGGATCCGACCGACCCTTATCTCGACTATGCCAACGGCGTCTTGACCCTGCATTTCTTCCTGCCCCTCTCCTCTCCGCAGACACAGGGGCAGAAGGCGCTGGCGATCCAGATCTACGATCCGACCTATTATGTCGCCTTCACCCTGCAGGACGAGAACCCGGCCAAGCTCGATGGCCCCCCGCAGGGCTGTGCGCTCAACGTCATCAGGCCCAAGCCACCCAGCGACGACCAGAAGGCCGCCGCTTTGCAGCTCGACGAGGCCTATTTCAGCGCGCTGGACCAGAACAAGGATTTCGGTGCCAAATTCGCCAACAACATCCAGGTGAACTGCCCGTGACAACGGGTATCGGCCGCTTTGCCAGGCGGGTCGCACAGGGGGCGCCGGCGGTCCTGTTCCTGCTTCTGCTGGCGGCTGGCGAAGCGCTCGCCCAGAAGAGCACGCCCTTCGGCATCAGCCGGCCGGAGCAATCGATCACCGGCCCCGCCAGTCCCTTCCTGGCCTGGATCCTCAGCGAAACCGCCCGCTACTATCAATTGCTCGTCGATGCTCTGAAGGAATCCAAGCAGAACGGCACCGCCAGCCTCGCGCTGATCACCCTCAGCTTCGGCTATGGCGTCTTCCATGCTGCCGGCCCCGGGCACGGCAAGGCGGTCATCTCCTCCTATCTGTTCGCCAATGACGAGGCGGTGAAGCGCGGCATCGCCCTCTCCTGCGCCTTCGCACTGGTGCAGGCGCTGTCCGCCATCGCCATGGTGTCGGTGCTGGCGGCCATCCTCAACGTCACCGCCCAGACCATGGATGCCTCCACCCTGATGCTGGAGCGGCTCTCCAACTTCATGGTGATGGCAGTCGGTGCCTGGCTGTTCTGGCGCAAGGGCCGCGCTCTGTGGGGCCTGATCGCCGCCCGTTTCGGCCTGCCCGGCGCCAGCATCCATGTCCACGACGCCAATTGCGGCCATCTTGCCTTGCCGACCGACAGCGACACCGCCAAACGCAACAACATGCGGGCGATCCTCGCCGCCGGCCTCAGGCCCTGCACGGGCGCCATCATCGTGCTGGTGTTCGCCTGGCGGCAGGGAATCTACGGCTCGGGCATCATCGCGACTTTCGCCATGGGCCTCGGCACTGCCGTCACCATCGCCGCCATCGCCACGGTCGCGGTGATGGCCAAGAGCCTTGCCGTCCGCTTTGCCGCCCCGCAAAGCTTTGCCGCCGCCATCACGGTGCGCACGCTCGAAATGGGTCTTGCCTTCATGGTGTTCGCACTCGGGCTCATCCTGCTTGCCGGCGTGATAAATTTACCCTCCGCATAGCTCTTGCCGTCGCCAAAATACTTGGCCCCCCAAAAGCCGCGCAGTATGATGGCTGAGGGCGCACCGAAGCGTGCGCCCAGCTCGACTTTCCGGCTCAATCCGCAGGGAGAAGCGGCCAGCCGGAGGCGGCCGGAGGATCGACCGATGGGCCAGCAGATTGAAGCCGTCGTCCAGCGCCTGAGGCGCTTTGCCCGGGCGCTCAGCCATGATTCCGATGGGGCAGATGCCCTGGTCCTCGAGATCCTGTCCGCGCATGAGGGCAAGCGTCTCGATTATCCCCGCCTGCTCACGGCGCTGATTGCCCGCCGCCGCGACCTCGACGACCGGGAAAACCAGCTCAAGGCTCAACGCCCGCCGATGAAGGCTGCCTGCTCCAGCCATCCCGACATCCTTCGCGCTTTCGACCGCCTGCCCCTGGCCGACCGCGAGGTCCTGTCGCTGATCATCATCGAAGGGCTCGATTATGAGACGGCTGCCGCCGTGCTGGCGGTGCGCGAAGAAGCCTTCATCGCTCGCCTCACCCGAGCTCGCGAGGCTTTCTCGCGCCAGGTGGACGGCCAGCGCCACGCCGTGCTGCGGATCGTGAAATGACCGAGCCCACCCGTATTCCCGACCGGATCTTCAATGCCCTGGTCGATGGCCGGCTCTCCGCACGGGTGGAGCGTGAAACGCGCGAGGCACTGGAATCCGATTCCCAGGGCAGCGAGCGCGCCGCGACCTGGCAGCGTCAGAGCGAGGCCTTGCACGCCGCCCTCGCGCCCATCGCGCGCGAGCCCCTGCCCCTTTCGATGATGCTGAAACTGCGTAACGACAAGCCTGTTGCCTGGCATCGCGACAGCACGCTTTGGACTTATATCGGCATTTTTGCGGCCGGTGTCGCCGTTGGCCTGGCGCTCGACCTCGCCATGCCGACCTTGAGGGCTCTGATCGGGATCTGATTCTCCTGCCTTTCAGTAATACTGAAATTTATCCAACATTTCGGTTGAAATTAAATTCCTCCGTGCCTACCTTGGCACCATGAAACTCGACGCTTGGCTCAAACAGACCACAACGCCCCGCAGCACCTTCGCCAGGACGGTGGGGCTGTCGCCTGCGAGCATCACCGCCCTGTGCAATGACGAAACGGCGTGGATTTCCCGCGAGACCGCCGGACGCATTGCCGAAGCAACCGGCGGCAGCGTCACTCCCAATGACTTTCTGGGCCTCGCCCCGGTTCGTGAGCACCTCAAGGAGACTGTCGTGTCCCATCAAAAGATTCAAGCCGCCCTCGAGGCTTTCGCCCGCGGCGAGATCGTGGTGGTGGTCGACGACGACGACCGCGAGAACGAGGGCGACCTGATCATCGCCGCCAGCCACCTCACCACCGAAAAGATGGCCTTCATCATCCGCCATTGCTGCGGCATCGTCTGCGCCCCCCTGACGCTGGAAGAGGCCAAGCGCCTGCGCCTCGACCCCATGGTGTCGCAGAACGACGCCCCGCTCGGCACGGCCTTCACCGTCACGGTCGACGTCAAGCATGGCCTGACCACCGGCATCTCGGCCGAGCAGCGCGCCAATACGGTGCGCGCGCTCGCCAACTCCAATATGGGCGCCAGCGATTTCGTACGCCCGGGCCATATCTTCCCGCTGATTTCCAAGGAAGGCGGAGTGCTGATGCGCTCCGGCCATACCGAGGCGGCCACCGATCTGTGCAAGCTCGCCGGCCTGCCCCAGGTCGCTGCGATCTGCGAGCTCGCCAATGATGACGGCACGGTCAAGCGCGGACCCGAGGTCGTGGCCTTCGCCGAGACCCATGGCCTGCATATGGTCTCGATCGCCGACCTCATCGCCTTCCGCCAGGCCCGCGAAAAGCTGGTGGAGCGCGTAGCGACCTTTACCGTGGAAAGCGAGATCGGGCCGCTCACCGCCTATGCCTACACCACGCCCTATGACGAGGTGCAGCAATTGGCCTTCGTCTACGGCAAGATCGGCGATGGTGAGAATGTACCGACCCGCCTGCACCGCGCCGATGTGGTGACGGATGTGTTCGGCGGCGCCAAGATGCTCGGTGCCTCTCTCGCCAAGTTCAAGGAAGCTGGCCGGGGCGTAATCGTCTATCTGCGTGACGGCACCGCCGGCGTGCCCATGGTGACCCACGGCTCGGAACACGGTTCGGAAGCCCTGCGCAGCGAACAGTGGCGTGAGGTCGGGCTCGGCGCCCAGATCCTGCGCGACCTCGACGTCTCTTCGATCAGGCTGCTTTCGACCAAGCCACGCACCTATATTGGCCTCAGCGGCTTCGGCATCGAGATCAAGGGCACGGAGACGGTCTGAAGACCGTCACATCACACCTTCACACCGGCAGCGCAGTCGTCTTCTTGACGCTGCGCAAGGCCAGCGTGGACTGAACCCGCACCACGCCGGGAAGCTGGGTCAGGATCTCGGTGTGGATGCGCTCGAAATCGGCGGCGTCGGCATAGGCCACCCGCACCATGTAATCGGCGGCACCGGCCAGCAGGCAGCACTCTGTCACCTCCGGATGGCACTGGATCGCAGCCTCGAAGGCATCGAGCGCGCCGCGCCCCTGCTGATCCAGCGTAACGAGCACGAAGGCGACTCCGGGCAAGCCGGCCTCCTTCTCATCCAGCAGCATGACATAGCGCGAGATCAACCCGCGCTCCTCCAGAAGCTTGACCCGCCGCAGGCAGGCTGAAGGGGACAGATTGACCTTTTCGGCAAGGTCGACATTGGTGAGGCGGCCATCGGCCTGCAGCAGCCTGAGAATGGCACGGTCGCGGATGTCGAGTGAGATCTCGGATTTCGGCATAAATGGCGATCAATGGATCATTTTGTCGCATACTATGCGACAGAACCGCTCAAACGCCAGAGTTTTCAGCGGGAAATTGCGCGATTTCCACGCCATCATGCCGCTCTAGACTAGGTCCGACGACAAGGGCCAGCCTCATCACCATACAAGGCAAAAACAATGCTGATCGGCGTTCCCAAGGAAATCAAGGACAATGAATTTCGCGTCGGCCTGATCCCCTCTTCCGTAGCGGAACTGGTGCATCACGGCCACGAGGTCTGGGTGGAGACCAATGCCGGCGTCGGCGCCGGCCTCTCGGATGCCGACTATGTCGGTGCTGGTGCCGAAATCGTCGACAATCCCGATATCATCTTCGCCAAGGCGGACATGGTCGTCAAAGTGAAGGAACCACTGGAGATCGAGCGCAAGAAGCTGCGCCAGGGCCAGATCCTGTTCACCTATCTGCATCTGGCTCCCGATGCGGAGCAGACGCATGATCTCGTTGCCTCCGGCGCCGTCTGCATCGCCTATGAGACCGTGACGTCGGCCTCCGGCGCCCTGCCTCTGTTGACGCCGATGTCCGAAGTCGCCGGTCGCCTAGCGCCCCAGGTCGGCGCCCACAGCCTGGAGAAGGCCCAGGGTGGACGCGGCATCCTGCTTGGCGGCGTACCCGGCGTTCCGGCAGCCGAGGTCGTCATTCTCGGCGGCGGCGTCTCGGGCACGCATGCGGCAACCATCGCCGTAGGCATGGGTGCCAAGGTCACCGTGGTCGACCGCTCGGCCGAAGCCCTCAAGCGGCTTGCCGCCCAGTTCGGCACTTCGATCTCCACCGTATTCTCGACCCGCTCGGCCATCGAGGAACTGGTGAAGCGCGCCGATCTGCTGATCGGAACCGTGCTGGTTCCCGGCGCTGCCGCCCCCAAACTTGTCAGCCGCGACATGGTGCGCAGCATGAAGCCCGGCGCCGTCATCGTCGACGTGGCGATCGACCAGGGCGGCTGCATCGAAACCTCGAAGGCGACCACGCATTCCCACCCAACCTATGTCGTCGACGGCGTGGTGCATTACTGCGTCGCCAATATGCCGGGCGCCGTGGCCCGCACCTCGACCTTCGCGCTCAACAACGTCACCCTGCCCTTCGCCGTCGCGCTGGCCGACAAGGGCTGGAAGCAGGCACTGCGCGACGACGTGCATCTGCGCAACGGCCTCAACGTGGTGGATGGCAAGATCACCTGCCGCCCGGTGGCGGAAGCGCATGACCTGGCCTATGTCAGCGCCGAGAGCCTCGTCGGCGCTTGAGCGCGGTCCAGTACCGGGAGGCATTGAAAGGTGGCTCCCGGTGCGCGTCTTGGCTGCGCCGGCATCGAGCGGACTCGATCGAAATCGAAGGCATCGACGACGATACCATCGGTTTGGCGTTGTTCCGGCTAGAGCAAAAGCGCGTTAGTCGGAAACGCTTGTTTGCTCTAGCTCTTTGCTTTGACGCGTCTTTGCGATTCTGGGTAACTGCGTCAAATCGCAAAACGCTTTAGCATCAGCGCGAGGACGCCGGTGTCGCCACACCGTCCCCCCTGAACGGCACCGGCACCGCCTTGATCTTGGTTGCCGTCAACAATCGGGCGGCGACGAAAACCAGCGCGGCCGGCACGATGAGGTCATCGGCGCGCCCCCCACTCAGCGAATTCGGGATGAGATTGTTCAGGAAAGCATAATAGAGGGCGGCGATGGCCAGCAACCCTGTCGCCATGAGCGGGTTACGTCTTTTGCCGAGCAACCTCGCCTTGCGCCTGTAATAACGCCTTGCCCGCATCGCGAAAGAAGGACGAACCATCGGCTTGCCGGTAGCAGGAAGCGGCGCTGCAACTTCGTCTGTTCCCGTAGCCAAGATACTCCCCGCCTGGGTTTTCATCATCCGGACATAGGGGTCATCCTGAATTTCAGGATAGGCGTCCACCATATCCATGATCATCGCGACCGTCTCCGGTTTGAGGTCCATGCCACGACCGGCCTTGCCGACATTGATACGGCTGCCCTTGGATCTTGCTGCCTCCAGACCGGCAGCAATTTGCGCGGTACTTGCGGGGATGCTGGCAAAGGCCAGCATCTCGCCTATCGCCTTGTCCGGATCGGCAATGAAATCCTCATACATGAAGATCCGCGCGACCTTCGAACTGCGCCAGCCCATATAGAAATTGATGTACCAGGGGATCGCCAGCATCGCGATCATATGCTCGAGCTCGGCACGGTCCCGGCCAAGATGCTGTTTGTCGAGATAGAAGACAGGGCTGACCGGGCTTTCGCGATGGACGTGGTCCCGGATGCTGACCACGACATCGAAAAGGCTGCGGATCAGGACAATGATGGAGACGTCATAATCGCGGCACAGCTCTTCGGTCCAAGTGCTGTGCTTGATGTGGTGCTGGGCGACGTAGTCAAGCTCGGCGTTTTGGGCCAGGCAGATTTCACAAAGTTCCTGCTCGCGGCGTCCGTAACTTGGAATCAAATTGATTAAATTAAGACTGACCGCGTTTGCTATGGCGCTGGTTATGAATGTCGAAGCTGACTTAGGCATACAGGCCACAAGAACATGATGCGACATCGCGTCTCCTTCGCTCGAACAATCGATCCCGATGATTGGAGATTGTCTTGCTACTCAGTCACCCCCCAGTAACTACCCAGCGTCATGCGATAGGGAACATAATTTTTCTGTCGGTTCAACCTTAGGCTATTCTCATTTTTTCCACAGAGCCGCACCGGCCGTAGCGAACCGGCAGCAAGACAACGTCCCCGCTTGTCCAAAGTTCCAGGCTCGGTGAACCAATCTGCGCTCACGCAGCTTTCCCGCTGGCATGACAGCGCCGGGACACCCATCGTTTTGGAAACATTATAAAATTGGTCCTGAGCGGATCACGCCAGGCTCGATGCCATGAAGGCCGAGTGAAGACGTGAGGCCGCGTCAAAATCTGAAGCCGCTGAGGGCCCCGACGGCTCGGCCGTGCCCTATCCGATCAACAAGAATTTATCCCGAGACACCGTAACTTCGCTCTCCACTCCTGAAAGGTACGCTCCAATGAAGGAATGAAGCGGTGAAGCTCGGCGGAGGAATCGGCGCGCCGGAATAGCCGGAGACACAATCCGGTGCAGGGATGCCGCCGGGCCGGGCGTCGATAGCGGCGCCTGGCGAGCCAACCGCACTGCTTACGACGCGGGCCATCCCCCTAGAGTAGAATGACTTCCTTCGAAACGTTATTTTCTCTAACTCTTTGTTTCGGCGCGTTTTCTTAATCGAAAAGTCTATCAATTTTTCTGGAAAACGCTCTAGCGCTCGGCGGCGGCGCGGGCGAGCCTGTCGCGTATGGCCTCGCCCAATCCGTCACCGGGAATGGGGGCGATGGCAATGGCATGAATGTCGGCCCGGTCGAGCAGGCGCAGCATGCCGAAGAGATTGGCGGCGGCTTCGGTAAGGTCGCCGCTCGGACTGAGATTGGCAGAGACGCGGGCCTGCTCGCCACCACCCGGCCCGAACCCCAGCCAGGCTTCGTCGGGTTCGGCATTCTCGGCATCGAGCCTGACATGGGCCCGAGGCGCGTAATGGGACGCCAGCATGCCAGGGGCCACCGGCTCGTCACCTGCGCCCTCAGGTCCCTCGGCGAGGGCAAAGCCGAGCACGTCTTCGATCATGTCGCGTGACAAGCCGCCGGGCCGCAGCATCGCCACTCGATCGCCGAGGCAGGACAGGATAGTCGATTCGACACCGACCTTGGTGCCGCCGCCATCCACGATGGCATCGATGCGCCCGTCGAGATCGGCGGCGACATGGGCGGCGGTGGTGGCGCTGACATGACCAGAGCGATTGGCCGAGGGCGCAGCGACAGGCCGGCCGACAGCCTCGAGAACGGCATGGGCCACGGGATGATCGGGCACGCGCAAGGCGACGCTGTCGAGCCCTGCGGTGGCGATCTCGCTGACCGTGCAGGTCGGCGCCTTCGGCACGACCAGCGTCAGCGGCCCCGGCCAGAAGGCTCGGGCCAGTCGTTCGGCGGCTGGCGAGAAGACACCCTGGCCGCGAGCGAGTTCGAACGAAGCCAGATGGGCAATCAGCGGGTTGAAGCGTGGACGGCCCTTCGCCTCGTAAATACCGGCGACTGCTCGGCCATTGGTGGCATCGGCGCCCAGGCCGTATACCGTTTCGGTGGGAAAGGAGACCAGCCCGCCCTCCGCCAGGATACGTCCGGCCGTCGCGAGGGAAGACGGGTCGGCCCCAAGATGCAAAGTGTTTCGATATGTCATCAGGGCCGCCGTCCGCTCTTCTGTTGATCGATGCGTGATGCGCCATTGCCCGCAGCCACGCATTCCGTCAAGGTCGAAGGTGCGCAATGGAGTTCAAGAGCCAACAATGACCTATCAAGCGCCTGTCGCCGATATTGCCTTTTCTCTTCGTCATGTCGCTGATGTCGACGCTTTGCAGAGCGAGGGGCTGTTCCCCGATGCCACGCCGGATCTGGTCGACACTATCCTGGAGGAAGCAGGCCGTTTCGCGACCGATCGCATCGCCCCACTCAACCGCGAGGGCGACCGGGTCGGCGCCCGGCTCGAACAGCAGGGCGTCGTGACCGCCCCGGGCTGGCGAGAGGCCTATGCCGACTGGAGCGGCGGCGGCTGGAACAGCCTGGCGGGACCGGTGGAGTTCGGCGGTCAAGGCTTGCCTCTGCTGCTCAACGCCGCCTGCCTGGAGATGTGGAACTCGGCCTCGATGGCTTTCGGCATCGGACCGGTGCTCACCATGGGCGCGGTCGAGGCTCTCGCCACCCACGCCACGCCGGAGCTGCGTGAGACCTATCTCGCCAAGCTGGTCAGCGGCGAGTGGACGGGCACGATGAACCTGACAGAACCGCAGGCGGGCTCCGACCTCGCCGCCCTGCGCAGTCGCGCCGAACGACACGACGACGGCAGCTACCGCATCTTCGGGCAGAAGATCTTCATCACCTATGGCGATCACGACCTGACGCCCAATATTGTGCATCTGGTACTCGCCAGGCTGCCCGATGCGCCCGCGGGCACGCGCGGCATCTCGTTGTTCCTAGTGCCGAAATATCTCACCGACGCCGAGGGTAATCCGGGCCGCCGCAACGATGCCTTCTGCTCCAGTATCGAGCACAAGCTCGGCATTCACGGCTCGCCGACCTGCGTGATGGTGTTCGGTGACGAAGGCGGCGCCATCGGCTATCTCATCGGCGAGGAACACAAGGGCCTGGCCTGCATGTTCACCATGATGAACAATGCCCGCCTCGCCGTCGGCCTACAGGGGGTCGCCATCGCCGAACGCGCCTATCAGCACGCGCTCGCCTATGCGCGCGAGCGGCGCCAGGGCAAGAGCGCGCTCTGGCGGAATGGCGGCATGAGCCCGATCATCGAGCATCCCGACATCCGGCGCATGCTCCTGGAGATGCGGGCGAAGACCGTGGCTGCCCGCGGCATCTCCTACCTGCTCGCGGTGGCGATCGATCGTTCCCATCACGAGACCAATGTCGACAGGCGCAGACAAGCCTCCAACCGTGCCGCTTTGCTCACGCCCGTGGCCAAGGCCTTCTCCACCGATATCGGCAACGAAGTCGCCTCGCTCGGCGTCCAGATCCATGGCGGCATGGGCTATATCGAGGAGACGGGCGCCGCCCAGCATTTTCGCGATGCCCGCATCGCCGCGATCTATGAGGGAACCAACGGCATCCAGGCGATCGACCTCGTCACCCGCAAGCTGCCGCTCGAAGGGGGCGATGTGATCGGTGGCTTCATCGCCGAGTTGCGGGAGACCGTCGCGACCGTTGCGGCCAGCGAGCGCTTTGCGGCCCTCGCGCCGCTCCTGGGACGCTCCGTCGACGCGCTCGAGCGCGCCACGGCCTATATGCTGGCGCCCCGCGAGCGCCCCGAGGACATCCTGGCGGGGGCCACGCCCTATCTGCGCGTGTTCGCCATCGCCGCCGGCGGCGGCGTGGTGGCGAAGGAAGCGCTGGCCGCGGCTGCCATCGATCCTGGCGAGCCCGCCAATCGCCTGCGCATCGACACCGCGCATTTCTACGCCACGCAGATTTCGCCGCAGGCCGAGGGGCTCGCGGAAAGCGCGGTAAGCGGCTACGTTGCCGCCGGACTCGAAACCGTTCTCTGACAGGATCCCCTGAATGTCCCTTGCCAACAAAACCTTGTTCATCACTGGCGCCTCGCGTGGCATTGGGCTCGCCATCGCGCTGAGAGCAGCCAGGGATGGCGCCAACATCGCCATCGCGGCCAAGACGGAGACCCCCCATCCGAAGCTGGAAGGCACGATCTACACGGCCGCCGAGGCGATCGAGAAGGCGGGTGGCAAGGCCCTGCCCCTGGTGGTCGACGTGCGTGACGAGGATAGCGTCAAGGAAGCCTTCGCCAAGACGGCGGCCCAGTTCGGCGGTGTGGACATCGTGGTCAACAATGCCTCGGCCATTCAGATGAGCAAGACTGTTGACACCGAGATGAAGCGCTTCGATCTGATGCATCAGATCAACGCGCGCGGCACCTTCCTGGTCTCGAAGACGGCGCTGCCCTATCTCGAAAAGGCGCAGCAGCCGCATATCCTGATGCTGTCGCCGCCGCTCGACATGAAGGAAAAGTGGTTCGCTCCCCACACCGCCTATTCCATGGCGAAGTTCGGCATGAGCCTGGTGGTGCTCGGCCTCGCCGGCGAGACGCGCGGACGCATCGGTGTGAACGCCTTATGGCCCCGCACCACCATCGCCACCGCCGCGATCAAGAACATTCTCGGCGGCGAAGCTCTGATGCGCCGCTCGCGCAAGCCCGATATCCTGGCCGATGCCGCTTATCGCATCTTCAACAAGCCGGTCAGCTTCTCCGGCAACTTCCTGATCGACGATACCTTCCTCTCCGGCGAGGGGGTCACCGATTTCGAGGCTTATCGCGCGGTTCCGGGCGAAACCCTGGCGCCCGACTTCTTCGTGCCCGACGATTCCGTGCCGCCCCCCGGCGTGGTTATCGGCGAGGCCATGCATTGAAATACAATAGGACAGCTCCGGCATGACGACGCTGTTGGTGACGCACCCGGCCTACGCCCGCCACGAGACGCCGCGGGGGCATCCCGAACGGGTTGATCGTATCCTGGCGGTAGAGGCGATGCTGGCCAGTCCGATGTTCGACGCGCTGGAGCGGATCCAGGCGCCGGAGGCTTCGATCGAAATGATCGAGGCCTGCCATCCGCGCACCTATGTCGAAACCTTACAGCGCCTGAGCCCGCATGACGATGAGGGGTTGGCGCAGCTCGACGGCGACACCTCGATGTCGTCGGGTAGTTTCGAAGCGGCCCTGCGCGGAGCCGGCGGCGCGGCGCTGGCGGTCGACCATGTCATGACCGGCAAGGCCCAGAACGCCTTCAGTGCCTCACGCCCACCCGGCCATCATGCCGAACCGCAACGGGCGATGGGCTTTTGCCTCTTCAACAATGTCGCCATCGCCGCCCGCCACGCCCAGAAGGCGCATGGCGCCGAGCGAGTGGCGATCATGGATTTCGATGTGCATCACGGCAATGGCACCCAGGCGATCTTCTGGAACGATCCCAGCGTGCTCTATGCCTCCACCCATCAGATGCCGCTCTATCCGGGCACCGGCGCGCCCAGCGAAACCGGCGAGGCCGGGACCATCGTCAACGCGCCCCTCAGGCCCGGGCAAGGCGGCAGCGAGTTCCGCGAGGCCATGCAAAGCGTGATCCTGCCGCGTCTGCAGGAATTCGCGCCGGATCTGATCCTGATTTCGGCCGGTTTCGATGCCCATGAGCGCGATCCGCTCGGCGGCCTCAATTTCGTCGAGGAGGATTATGCCTGGGCGACCTCCGTGTTGATCGACCTCGCAGCAAGGACGGCAGGCGGGCGTATCGTCTCCGTGCTCGAAGGCGGCTATGATCTCACCGCCCTCGCCCGCTCCAGCGCCGTGCATGTCGCCACGTTGATGCAGGCGTAGTGCGAGGAATGAAATCGGCAGAGCATCCTCGTCAAGCTAATAGTTCAAGACCTTTACATAGATCAGAGGACGACCTGCCCGAACAAGGGCAATGCCTCTATGGCCCAAGAGCGGGCCAAGAACTATACTGCGGCACAGCCAAAGGCTATCGCCGCCCCTCATTTCATCAAAGATCGGCGAAAGCATTTGCTTGATCTGCGATTCATCGCGAATACGGCGCGTAAGGTCGTCCTGCTCTTGAAGGCCGAAGCAGTGAATCACCCACTGCTGAAAATCGGGTAGCGTCGTTTCGCGTTCCAGCTCTACGTCATCTGGATCACGTCGCGCCGTCAGGCTGGTCATGCCTTGACATCCTATTTTCCCAGTGCGCCTGCGATAACGCAAGCGACAGCCGACACGATCAATCGCCGTCCTCGAAGAACTGCCACTTGCCCTGGGGGCTGATGCCGAGGCGATAGAAGGAATAGACCCCCTTGTCCTGCATGTCCTGGAAATCTCCGGCGGTGATCAGGCGGAACAGCTCGACCATCTGCGGGCCGGTCAGCTTGTTGAGGGGATAGCGCGCGAAATAGGGCCAGACATAGGCTTCCTGCGGCGTGCCGACGTCGACATGGACATAGCCTGCCTCGAGCACGTCATCCATGATGGCGAGAATTTCCCGGCCCTTCGGGTCGCCGGCCAGCAGCTTGAGCGTCGCGATCGGATCGTCGCTCTCGCCGCCGGGCAGGTCGGGATTGCCGCCATTGGCAGCAAAGATAGGGCGCAGCGATTCCAGTTCGCCCGTCTTGATCGCCGTCAGCAGTTTCTGCCGCAATTCCTTCACCGGTGCCGGCAGATCGGCGTCGCCATAAAAGACCTGCGGTGCCACCTGCCCACTGTCGCTGTCGTCGCTCGCCGGCGGCGTGACCGTCACGGTGGGGGCCTCTGTGGTCACGGGCGGAGACTTGCCCGGCGCATTCTTGGTCGCGTCGTTGGCCGCCTGTGACGGCACGGTGCCGAGCAGGACGACAGCGGAAACGGCAAGGACAATTCGGCGCATGGTCGGCATCAATCCGGGATCAGGCGAATCACGGCATTCGCTTGATGCTAGCCTAACCACAGCCACGCGCGATTGCGAGCCTTCCCGGACAGAGGAGGCCGCTCACATTCTATTGATGGGTCCCCTTGACCGTAAACTCGCCATTGCGCACCCGCTCGGGCAGGCGCTCGGCAAAGCGCGCGACGGGTTCCTCGCCATAGGTCGCGACCAATTCCTTGAAGGCTGCAAAAAGAGCCGCATTTGCCACGCAATCGCCGTCGATGCCATCGAGAATGGCTTCTTCCCAGGCCTGCAGCAGATAGTCGAGCGCTGCCCGCCGGGCATCGTCTGCGGCGAATTGCTGTTTCAGATGGGTAACGCGATCATACATGACAAAATCCTGCCGCGGCGATGGCTGCGGGCGAGCCGGACCATAGCACGCTGGTGTCCCAGGAATAGACACTTCCCAATTAATCGTTAACGCCCGTAGCGCGCTTCCAGCGTCTTGATGATGGTGCTGCCCTCTTCCAGATAGAGGTCGATCACCTTGCCGGCTGCCTCGTTGCAGCTGCGGTAGCTCTCGCTGAAACTACGATAGCCGCGATTGAAGGCTCCCGCGAAGCGTGCCTTGGCGGCCTCGTCGAAACCCTGGGCTTCGGCCAGGGCATTCATCTTGTCCCGCCAGGCCCCCGCATCGGCAAAGCCGCACAGACCGCGCAGATAATGCAAGGCCCCCATCAACTCCGCGAGCCGCAGCAATTGCGGTTCATAGGGTGCGATCTGGGGAGCCGCCGGTACAGTTGACGGTTGCACCGGCTTGGGCGGCGGGGTCTGTGCCGAACCAGGCGAGAGGGCTCCCGCCAAAACCAACAGGACGGCAGGCAGAAGGCTGCGGCCGCTCACAGCATCCTCCCGGCCGCAGCGACGATATCGGCCAACCCGTCGGTCAGCGGCAGGCCGTCGAGAGTGAGAGGGTCGGCCCAGCGAAAGCTCAGGGTTTCCTCGCTGAGCCGCGGTTCACCCCGCACCGAGCGCCCCACGAAGACCGCCACCACGAAATGGCGCTGCACGGCCCCCGCGTCGTCGCGGGCGATCACTTCGTGATGGCGGACGAAGCCGGTGATCTCGATCTCCAGCCCGGTCTCTTCGCGGACTTCCCGCCGTACCGCCGCTTCGAGGTTTTCACCCAACTCCACCACACCGCCCGGCAGCGAGAACAGGCCCCGGCCCGGCGCTCGCGCCCGCTCACCCAGCAATATTCTGCCATGGCGGAAGAGAGCGATGCTGGCTGCAAGAATCGGTCGGGCGGGATAGGATCGCGGTGCTTCCGTCATGGCGCCACTATTGGCGGCAGCGCCCTGCCCCGCAACCTCTTTCGAAATCATGACCGGCCGTTTCGCGCTCACCCATTCGCCACGACAGGTGCGAGACTGGTTCGGCTATGTCGAGGAACCGGATTTCCCGCCGCGCACCAATATTGCACCGAGCCAGCCCGTTGCCGTGGTGCATGCCGACTTTTCGGCACGGCATTTCACCTTGATGCGGTGGGGCTTCATTCCGGCCTTCATCAAGGATACGGCAGGCTATCCGCTGCTGATCAACATCCGCTCTGAGACGGTGCAGGAGAAGCCCTCTTTCCGCAACGCCTTTGCGCGGCGGCGTTGCCTGATACCGGCAGATGGCTTTTACCAATGGCAGAAACAGGGACGCACGAAACGACCCTATATGCTGCACCGGCCCGACGGAGGCCTCATGGCCCTGGCGGCGATCTGGGAGACCTGGTCGGGCTGTGACGGCAGCGAGATCGACACGGTCGGCCTTCTCACCACCGATGCCAGCGGCATGCTCGCGGCAGTCGGCGAACGCAGTCCCGTGCTGATCGAGCCCGACGCCATGGCCTTCTGGCTCGATCCGCTGACAAAGCCTGGCGAAGCAGCCGTCCTGCTGCGGCCCCCCGCTGCCGACATGCTCGAACTGGCGCCAGTCGCACCGGATTTGAATCGCGGCCTCTGATCCCCCATGCAGTTCACTTAAGCGTCTTCGAGTTCGCATGACCGTTGTCACCCCAAAGCCGGAAATGGCGCGCGTTCAAATTCTTAGCGAAATCTTGTGAGAAAGGACGGTTTCCTGTTCGACGAGATTCGATCTCTGGAGGGAAAGACGATGATGAAGATCCTATCCGCAGCCCTCGCGCTTGCAGCCGCAACGGCCCTTGCCAGTTGCAGTGCCGGTGTCAGCGTCGGCAGCGCGACCTACAGCGCCGATGAGCGGGGATCGACCTACTGCTCGCGCAGCGTCGGCGCCAGCATCGAAGCGCCCGATGCCCAAGGCAGCGGCGTGCATCGCCAGCGCGGTTGCGTGACGCGATCGCCCACCGACGACGAGGACTGAACCTCGCCGCGTCATCCACGCTTCGGCTTGACGGTGGTCGACGTTTTTTCGGGCTTCGGGGCGCTGGGGGTCAGCCAAGTCGTGATCTGATGTACCTTCTTGGCGGCCTCAACCTGCGCGAGATAACTGATCTGCCCGGGCAGCCCCATCGGATAGGCAGCATCGCGCATTCGCTCATAGTCTCGCGTTTGCTCGCCGCATTGCTTTGCCCGCATGTCCGGGGGACTGCGCTTGGTGTCGTTGGTAAGGGCGGAGAGTGCTTTGTTGCCGGGCGAAAGCTCGCCGGCAAACGCCTGGGTTAGATACATTGCTGCCCGCTCGTTGCGTTCGCGCTCGGTCGTCGCGCCCATCACGACCACCATGACCTGCCTCCCGCCCCTCTCGGCGAGAGCGACCACATTGTTGCCCGCCGCGCAGAGATAACCGGTTTTCAGGCCTCTGGCGCCGTCAAAGCGGGTGAGCAATTCGTTGTGCGATTCAACGGTCTTTCCATCGATGACGACAGCCGATGTCTCGAAGAAGTGCCGGTATTGCGGAAACTCCCTGTCAATGGCTATGCCCAGCAGCGCCATGTCGCGCGCCGTCGCCTTTTGCCGGCGATCGAACA
This sequence comes from Labrys sp. F242, assembly GCF_057813875.1. Classification (NCBI taxonomy): domain Bacteria; kingdom Pseudomonadati; phylum Pseudomonadota; class Alphaproteobacteria; order Hyphomicrobiales; family Xanthobacteraceae; genus Labrys; species Labrys sp. F242. Next base: position 2,987,057 of record NZ_JBVASG010000001.1, read on the forward strand.
ATCCGTTCGGGTTGGTAAACCGGCTTCCCGTCATACCCAATCGCCTTGCGGCATCGTTCATCGCCTTGACGAACGCCTCTTCCGATCCGGCAACCGTCTCGGCAATCGCCATGGCGATGTCGTTGGTCGAGCCGGATATCATGGCGAACAGAGCATCCTCCATCGTCATGGTGCTTCCGACGTGCAGGCCGGAGTCGAGGAATTTCTGGCTCATCGCATGGGTGGAAAGCACCACTGGCGTCTGCATCGAAACACGCCCGGCGCGAATGGCCTCAAAAGTGACGAAGGCCGTCATCAACTTGGTCGTCGAAGCTGGAAACCAGGGACGCCCTGCCTCTTCGGCATAGAGCACCTGTCCAGCCGCGACATCGACGACGAGAATGGGCGTCGCATCCGCGGCACGCGCAGGGCCGTGAAGCGTCAAAACGAGCGCCAAGCAGCCGAGACTCTTCCAAAACATTCTATCCATATCCCTTTCGACCGCCCAGGCGGCCCAATCAATCAATCGTTTCTATGACGTCCGCTTCCGACCTTTTTGCGACATTCACGACAACCGATCGGCGCTAGAGCGAACGGCCTGGCGGTCAGCCGCTCGCCCGCCCGGCAAGCACCACTGCCGTACGCAGCAGTTCGGCATTGTCGACGGCTCTGGTCCCATCTGGCAGGTCAGCGCCATCCTCCAGGCCGATGCGGCGGTCGAGACCCAGGCGGACAGCTTCGTCATGCATCGACCACTGGGTCCGGTCGCTACCGTGCAACTGGATCGGCAGGCCGAGATTGGCGTGGTTGAGGACGGCGAGAATCTCGTGGGCGACATGCAGTCCCGCCGCCGTTTCCTGTTCCTCGATCTCGATGAGCACACGCAGGCAGCGCTCGGCGGAAGGCAGCGCCACCAGACGCAAGGCGTCGGCGACCGTGGCCAACCCCGCTTCGATGCCGATGCGGCGCTGGATCATCAGCGCCATGATCTCCGGCGCATCCTCCTCACTGAGATTGACGGAAACATAATCCGGCAGGGTCCGCCATTCGCGCATCGGTGCCTGGCGCGCCCGGCCAGTCGGCGGAATGGTCCACAGGGTCGAGATGCCGACCGGCACGCCCGGCACGCTCGCACGGATCGCTTCCAGGGCTGCGCCAACATCGGCCGGCTCCAGGCTCTGCTCGCCATCCTGCCCTCGGGGGTGGACATGCAGCTCCTCGGCACCGGCGCCGATGGCCGCCTTGGCATCGTACGCCAGTTCAGCCGGCGTGCAGGCCAGCGCCGGGTGGAAATCGCGGCTCCTGCTGCCGTTCAGGCAAGCTTGCAGCATCGTCCTCTCCCTGATCATATCTGCGCAGCGAGATCCCGCGCCCGCAGCGCCAAAGCCTCCGCATCCGCAAGCCAGTCGGCCCGATCCGCCGCAGTGCTGGTGGCGACCACGCCATAGAGCGCACGCAGAACATGGTGCACGCCACAATAGCGCAAAATGCCCTCCCGCCACATGCGATCGAGCGGATCGCCGAAAACGGCCTGCTCTCGATCCGAAGGCGTATTGCCGGTGTTGAGCACCAGCGCGGCACAGGCCCGCAGGAGCCCCTGCGGCACGTCACCTCGATCGTCCCCCTTGGCGAAGGTATAGGCGGCACCGGGCGCGAAGACCCGGTCGATCCAGCCCTTCATGATCGCCGGCGGCGCGCCCCAGCAATTGGGATGGATGACCGCGAGGAGATCGCAGGACTGCAGCTCGGCGATATGGGCCTGCACCAGGGTATTCTCGCTCGGACGGCCGCGAGCCTCCTCGGTGGTCAGGAGTGGGTCGAAGCCCTCGGCGGCCAGGTCGTGATAGGCAACATCGCAGCCGGCTTCTCGCCAGGTCCTTCGCACGACCTCGGCCAATGCATGGTTGAAACTCGCTGGCACGGGATGGCCGATGACGACCATCGCTCGCATGTCAGAGCACCTTGCCGGGATTCATGATGCCCTTGGGATCGAACGTCGCCTTGATGGCGCGCATCATCTCCAACTCCACCGGATCCTTGACCCCTGGCAGCAGCTTGCGCTTGGCCTGGCCGATGCCGTGTTCGGCTGAGATCGAACCGTGGAACTCGGCGACGATGGCATGAACGATCTCGTTGGTCTTTTCCCACTTGTCCAGGAAGGCCTGCTTGTCACCGCCCACGGGCTGGGAAACGTTGAAGTGGATATTGCCGTCGCCAAGATGGCCGAAAGGCAAGGGACGAGCGCCCGGGATGAAAGCCTCCACGGCGGCAATGGCCTTGTCGAGGAAAGCAGGCACGAGGCGGATCGGCACCGAGACGTCATGCTTGATCGAACCGCCCTCGAAGCGCTGGCTCTCCGACAGCAATTCGCGCAGACGCCAGAAATCGGCGGCCTGTTCGAGCGAGGCGGCGATCACGGCATCGCGGGCATAGCCGCGCTCATAGGCCGTCATCAGCATCGTCTCCAACGCCTCGTTCACGCCGCCCTCGGAGGAGTTCGAGACCTCCAGCAGCACATACCAGGGATAGCTGCCCTCGATGGGATCGCGGGCATCGGCAACATGGCGGATGACGAAATCGATGCCGATGCGCGGCATCAATTCGAAAGCCGTCACCGTGCCGCCGCCGTTTTCCCGCGCAACATGGAGAAGCGCCAGCGCCGCCGCCGGATTGTCGACACCGATGAAGGCCGTGCCGATGGAGCGGGGCTTGGGAAACAGTTTCAGCACCGCCGCGGTGACGATGCCGAGCGTGCCCTCGGCGCCGATGAAGAGGTTCTTCAGATCGTAGCCGGTGTTGTCCTTTCGCAAATGACGCATGCCGTGCCAGATCCGCCCTCCCGGCAGCACGACTTCCAGCCCCATCACCAGGTCGCGTGTGTTGCCATAGGCGATCACGCCGGTGCCGCCAGCATTGGTGCCGATATTGCCGCCGATGGTGCAGCTCCCCTCGGATGGCAGAGTGAGGGGGAAGAAACGCCCGGCCGCCTCCGCCGCCTCCTGCACGCGCTGCAGCGTCACGCCGGCCTCGACATCGATGGTGTTGCTGTCGGGATCGACGGCGCGAACCTTGTCCAGGCGCTTGAGCGAGACCAGCAGTTCGTTGCCTTCCGCACGCGGAACCTGGCCGCCGACCAGGCCGGTATTGCCGCCCTGCGGCACGATCGCGGTATCGGTCTCGTCGGCCAGCTTGAGGATCGCCGCAACCTCCTCCACCGTCCCGGGCAGCAGCACCAGCGGCGTCCTGCCGTGATAGCGGTCGCGCCATTCCTTCAGGAAGGGCTGCTGCGCATCCACATCAGCAATGGCGTAGCGCTCTCCAACCAGGGCGGCGAAGCGGGCGAGAAGTTCGGGAGAAAGCTGAGCGGACATGGAGGGTCATCCTGGCTGCGGCGTTTTGCAATTGGACGGAAGTGGCAAGAATCGCAAAACGCTCTAGCCAATCCGTTGGATTGGCTTGGAAACGAAGAGTCGGGGCAAAGCATGTTTACACGTGAATGCGCTTTGCTCTAGCGGACAAGATGATGGAGCGTATTGGCGACGATCGCGTCGGGCTCCGCATCGATTGAAACGATAATCGGCGTCTCGTCCGGCCCCGGCGGCTCCAGCGTGGCAAACTGGCTGGCGAGCAGGCTCGGCGGCATGAAATGGTTCTTGCGCTTGGCCAACCGCGCAGAGATCAATTCGGCGCTGCCTTCGAGAAAGACGAAGCGGACGTCCGCGTGCCCATCCCGCAGGGCATTGCGATAGCCGCGCTTGAGCGCCGAGCAGGCAACGACGCCGTGTTGCCCCGCCCCTCTCAACTCGGCGATCCAGGCCGCGATGGCCGCGAGCCAGGGCCATCGATCCTCGTCGGTCAAAGGGATGCCCGCATGCATCTTGGTGACATTGGCCGGCGGGTGGAAGGAATCGCCATCCCGGAACGTCCAGCCGAGCCGCGTCCCCAGGCGTTCACCGATGCTGCTCTTTCCGGAACCGGAAACGCCCATGACAACGAGAGCAGTAGGAAGGGGCGGCGATGAAGTCATGACATTTCCTAGAGCAGAATGCGGTCTGGTCGAGGTGGTTCTCTCGATCAAATCGCCGGGTGCCAGGAACATTTTGCGATTCCTGGCGATTCCGTCCAATTGCAAAACGCTATTTTCGCTCGAACACGCCGACCAGTTCGACATGGCCGGAGTGGCGAAACTGGTCGACCGGCGTCACCTTGGTGAGCCGGTAGCCACCGGCAATCAAAAGCGCTGCGTCGCGGGCAAAGGTCGTCGGGTTGCAGGACACACCGACGATACGGCGCAACTTGGCAGCGGCAAGGCGTTTGGCCTGCGCTTCCGCACCGGCGCGCGGCGGATCGAACACCACGGCATCGAACGGCTTGAGCTCCTCGGCCAGCAGGGGTCGGTAGAAGAGATCACGTGCGGTCGCCCCGGTAGGCTTGAGGCCTTGGGCTCGCCTGGCCGCCCGGTCGAGCGCGCCGACCGCTGGCTTGTCCGAATCGAAGGCCTGCACATGCATGGCATCCGCCAACGCGAGCGCGAAGGTGCCACAGCCCGAGAAGAGGTCAGCGATACGCTTGGCACCGGAAAGGCCCTCACGCACCAGGCCCGTGAGAGCAAGGTCTGCCTCGGCCGTGGCCTGCAGGAAGGCTCCCGGCGGCGGTGAAACCTCCACCGTTCCGAAACGCACCACCGGAGCCCGGCGTTCGATCACCACGTCGCCGTGATTGGAAAGCCTGGCCAGGTCGAACTGCTGGGCAAGCTCGCCGAGCCTCAGCCGCATCTTGTCGTCGATGCGCCCGGCGCCGCGAATATCACAGTCGAGGCCGGTGACCGTGGCGGTCAGTACCAGATCGAGGGGCTTGCCAAGGCCGCGCATTTGCTTCTCCAGCGCACGCACCACCTCCAGGCCACGGTTCAGTTCCGGCACCAAAATCGGACAGGCGTCGAGTTCGACGATGGCATGCGAACGCGCCTCGGCGAAGCCGACCAAACCCTTGCGGGCATGCAGGGTCGCCCGGCGGCGGCCGCGACCATGGGCATCGACGAGCGGCTCGACCGGTGTTTCGATGCCGGCCTGCCTCAGCGCCTCGACCACCAGGCCGCGCTTCCAGGTCTGATAGGCCTGGAGCGACCAGTGCTGGATGGCGCAGCCGCCGCAATGGCTGAAGTGGGGGCAGAAAGCCTCGATGCGATCCGGGCTCGGCTCCTGCAGGGCGATCAGCCGTCCCCGCTCACCGTTCACCTCGGCCAGAACCGTTTCACCCGGCAAGGCATAAGGCACGAAGACCGGGCCCGGCGCGATGCCGTCACCGCGATGCCCCAGCCTTTCGATCTTGAGTTCCAGTGATGTCTCAACGTGCTGATTCACGATCTCAACTTCATCATGCGGCGCCTGAACGAGATGAATCAAAATCTCAGTTCAGGCACGCAAGTCCCCTGATTCAATCTACGAGCTCGGCTATACTAACCCTATGGGCAGACAGCAGAAACTCCTTGTTACCGTCGCCACCTTCGATGGGGGACGGCACGATCCCGCGCAGTTGCCAGCCGAGCGAGGAGACGAGGCCGGCGATACGCTCGCAGACCTCGGCATGCACGGCCTCGTCCTTGACCACGCCCCCCTTGCCAATCCGCTCGCGACCCGCCTCGAATTGCGGCTTGACGAGCACGGCAAGATCCGCGCCCGGGCCGGCGAGCGCCAGCGCCGCCGGCAGCACCAGCGCCAGCGAGATGAAGCTGACATCGGCGACGACGACATCGACGGGGTCGGGCACGAGACTGCGATCGAGCCTGCGCGCATCCACCCCTTCCAGCGAAATCAACCTGTCATTTCCCCGCAAGCTGGCATGAAGCTGATCATGGCCGACATCGACGGCATAGACCCGGACCACGCCCCGCCGCAGCAGCACATCGCTGAAGCCGCCGGTGGAGGCGCCGATGTCGAGCGCGATGCGTCCCTCGACCGGCACCGAAAATATATCGAGCGCGTGTTCGAGCTTGAGCCCACCGCGCGACACGAAGGGGAAGGCCGCCTGCGCTTGGATGACGGCCTCTGGCGCCAAACCCTCTGAGGCCTTGCGCACAGGCTTGCCATCGGCGACCACAAGTCCCGCAGCGATCGCGGCCTGTGCCTTGGCACGGCTGTCGAAGTGACCGCGCTCAACCAGCAGCACGTCCGCGCGCTTGCGCATCAGGCACGCTTGGCCCCGGTTACGACATCGCGCCCGAGCACCGACAAAACCTTGGTCACGATACCGGCGGCATCGAGCCCGGCCTGCGCATACATCGCCTCTGGCTTGTCCTGATCGAGGAAGATGTCGGGCAGCACCAGCGAACGGAATTTCAGGCCGTTGTCGAAGGCGCCGGCTTCGGCCAGGCACTGGGCCACGAAGCTGCCGAAGCCCCCCACGGAACCTTCCTCGACCGTCAGCAGCACCTCGTGCTGGCGGGCGAGCCTGAGGACCAGTTCCTCGTCGAGCGGCTTGGCAAAGCGGGCGTCCGCGACGGTCGCCGACAGCCCGAGCGCGGCTAGGTCCTCGGCCGCCTTCAGGCACTCGGCCAGGCGCGTGCCGAAGGAGAGCAGGGCAATGTTGCTGCCTTCGCGCAGGACGCGTCCCTTACCGATCGGCAGGGGCACGCCGATTTCGGGCATCTCGACGCCGACTCCCTCCCCGCGCGGATAGCGGAAGGCGATCGGGCCATCGTCATAGGCTGCCGCGGTCGCCACCATATGCACCAGTTCGGCTTCGTCGGCGGCGGCCATCACTACCATGTTGGGCAGGCAGCCCAGGAAGGCAACGTCGAAGGAGCCGGCATGGGTGGCTCCATCCGCCCCGACGAGACCGGCGCGGTCGATCGGGAAGCGCACCGGCAGGTTCTGGATCGCCACGTCGTGGACGACCTGGTCGTAGCCGCGCTGCAGGAAGGTGGAGTAGATCGCGCAGAATGGTTTGTAGCCTTCACTGGCGAGACCTGCCGCGAAGGTTATCGCATGCTGCTCGGCAATGCCGACATCGTAAAGCCGTTGGGGAAAGGCCTGTTCGAACAGGTCCAGCCCCGTACCGGACGGCATGGCAGCGGTGATCGCTACCACCTTCTCGTCCTTGCGGGCCTCCTTGATGAGGCTCTCGGCAAAGATGCGGGTGTAGGATGGTGCATTGGCCTTGGCCTTCACCTGCGCTCCGGTGATGACATCGAACTTCACCACACCGTGATATTTGTCGGGCGCGTTCTCGGCCGGGCCGTAGCCCTTGCCCTTCTGGGTGACGACGTGGATGAGCACCGGTCCGTCGGCCTTGTCGCGCACATTCTTGAGCACCGGCAGGAGGTGGTCGAGATTATGTCCGTCGATCGGGCCGATATAGTAGAAGCCGAGCTCCTCGAACAGCGTGCCGCCGGTCCAGAAGCCGCGAGCATATTCCTCGGTGCGCTTGGCCTTGTCGTAGAAGAATTTCGGCAGCTTCTTGGCCAGCATCTTGCCGAAATCGCGCAAATTCTTGTAGGTCCCGCCGGAGACCAGCCGGGCCAGATAGGCCGACATCGCGCCCACGGGCGGGGCGATCGACATGTCGTTGTCGTTGAGGATGACGACGAGGCGCGAACCCAGCGCCCCGGCATTGTTCATCGCCTCATAGGCCATGCCGGCCGACATCGAGCCGTCACCGATCACGCAGATGACATTGTTGTCGCGGCCGTCGAGATCGCGCGCCGCCGCCATGCCGAGGCCCGCCGAAATCGAGGTCGAGGAATGCGCGGCCCCGAAGGGATCGTATTCGCTCTCGCTGCGCTTGGTGAAGCCGCTGAGCCCCCCCGTCTGGCGCAGGGTACGGATACGGTCACGCCGCCCGGTGAGGATCTTGTGCGGATAGGCCTGATGGCCGACATCCCAGATCAGGCGATCACGCGGCGTGTCGAACACGGCGTGGATGGCGACCGTCAGCTCGACCACCCCGAGGCCCGCGCCCAGATGGCCGCCGGTCACCGAGACGGCATCGATGGTCTCCCGGCGCAGTTCGTCCACCACCTGCTGGAGCTTGTCCTCGGGCAGGCGGCGCAGATCAGCCGGCAGATTGATGGTGTCGAGCAGCGGGGTTGCGGAAGTGTTTGCCAAATTTTTCACCCGAGAAGATTAGAGCAAAGCACGCATAAGTGGAAACATCATTTTGCTCTAACTCTTTGTTCCGACGCGTCTTTGCGAGTACGGCCCATTTCGGCGGATCGCAGGACGCCCTGAAGGCTGTTGCGTATCAGGCTTCCGGCAAGGGTTCGAGCCCGGCGGGCTTGCCCTCGGCGTCGAGCCGGATCTTGTCGACCTTGGCCTCTGCGACCTTCAGAAGCTTGTCGCAATGGGCCTTGAGCTGCTCGCCACGCCCGAACAGCGTGATCGATTCCTCCAGCGGCACATTGCCTCCCTCAAGGCTGCGCACGATTTGCTCGAGTTCGGCGAGCGCCTTCTCGAAGCTGAGCGTTGCGATATCGGACGGCTTGTCGGCCATTATCAACCTGTCAGATCTGCTATTTTCCCCTCTATAGCCCCTAACCTCGCCGCATTGAAAGAAAAAGCCATGCAAACGGCATGACCCAACCGTGCATAAGGCGCGGGAAAGCGACAGGTTGCGGCTCAGGCGCGCTTCCGGCAAAAGCGGCGCATGGATTTGCAGACCTTCCTTGCGCTCTCCGCCGGTTCCCTGTCCGCCGTGGCCATCGCCCAGGTGTTCGTTACCCAGGCCCATCGTTTTCCATGCATCGCGCTCTACCTGGCGGGGCATGCGATCGTGATCGCCATCGCCATCGCGGGATACCAATTTCTGCCCGACTATTACGGTTTCCTGGCCGCCCTGGCCCTGCTGATGATCATTGCGCCAGGGCCCTTGCTGAATCGAGCCAATCGCGAATTGTTGGCCGGCCGCAACGAACGCGCCGCCCTGCTCGCCCGCCTGGCCAGTGTCATTCAGCCCACCGGGCAAATCCGCTTCACGGCCAATCTGTTCAAGGCCCTTTCCGAATCGACGCGCGAGGACCGGATCGACGCCCTTGAAGCACTGCGCCAGACCACCAAGCCGGACCAGGAGGTAATCATCGACCTGCAGTTGCTGCGGCAGCGCCAGAACTGGCAGGGCATCGTCGACTATCTCGCCCGTAACCCCATGCCGCCAGGCGCAGACGCGGTCGCCTTCCCGATTCGGGCTCTGGGGGAAACTGGCCAGCTGGAGGCCATGGTGGCGACAGCCGCGCGCCATCGCGGCCTGCTGGGCTCCGGACAATTGTCGACCCTGATGCTCCTGGCCTTCTGCGGGCGCGTTCAGGCCACGGATTCGATGCTGGCCTCGTTCCACGCCATGCCGGTCTCCGTGAAGGCCTTCTGGCAGGCGACCGCCCTCCAGGCGGCGGCGCGCGGCGAACTTGCCGAACCACTGCTGCGGGGCTTTGCTTCCGCATCGCTGACGCCGGCCCAGCATGAAGCGATCGTCGCTCGCCTGGACAAGCCGGCGAGCGAGGCGGAGGGCCAGCTCTCGCCGCAGGCCACCGCCTTCCTCGATGATTTGGAGGCGCATATCCGGCGCAACGCCCCCCTGCGCCGCACCGGCTGGCGCGCCGCTCCGGTGACCTATCTGCTGATCCTGGCCAATTGCGCCTTCTTCGGCATCGAACTGTGGAATGGCGACACCACCGACGCCGAAAATCTGTTCCGGCTTGGGGGGTTATGGCCCGATGCTGTGGTCAGGGATCATGAATGGTGGCGCCTGCTCAGCGCCATGTTCCTGCATGCCGGCCCCGAACATCTGATCAGCAACATGATCGGGCTTTTCCTTCTTGGCCGCATGGTGGAGGCCACGGTCGGAAGCCTGCGCATGGGCCTGATCTATGTGATCGGCGGCCTGGCTTCCATGGCCGGGGTGCTCGCTTTGGCCGTAGCCGGCGTAACCCAGCCCGAGGTCCTGGTCGGGGCGTCCGGCGCCATCTTCGCCTTGATCGGCGCCATCGCCCTGCGGCGCTTGTCGGACTTCCTGGCAACGCGCCACATCGCCGACCGGCACAATCTCAGCCTGATCGTCATCGTATTGCTGATCCAGGCGTCGATCGATCTTTCGCTGCCGCAGATCAGTTTCGCCGCCCATGGCCTCGGATTCGTCGCCGGCATAGCACTGGCCTGGATGTTTGGCACGGCGCACTCCAAGCGGCGATGACGCGGAGCGCGAACATCGCGTCAGGCCGTCCAGAAACGCACGGCCTCGCCGCGCGAATGTTCGTCCAGCGAGCCTTCCCACATCACCCTGGCACCGCGCACGATGGTGCCAACAGGCCAGCCAGTGACCTCAACGCCGTCATAGGGCGTCCAGCCACATTTGGAGGCAATCCACCCGTTGCGGATGGTCTCCTTGCGCTTGAGGTCGACGATGGTGAGGTCAGCGTCATAACCGACGGCGATGCGACCCTTGCCGGCCATGCCGAAGATGCGGCAGGGGCCGTGGCTGGTGAGGTCGACGAAACGCTCCAATGACAGCCGGCCTTGGTTCACATGGTCGAGCATCACCGGCACCAAGGTCTGCACGCCGGTCATGCCCGAGGGAGAATCGGGATAGGGCTTGGCCTTTTCTTCCAGCGTATGCGGCGCGTGGTCGGAGCCGAGCACGTCGACGATGCCCTGGCGGATGCCGTGCCAGATGCCCTCGCGATGACCGGCATCACGAACCGGCGGGTTCATCTGCACCAGCGTGCCCAGTTTCTCATAGGCCTCCGGGCCAGCCAGAGTGAGATGATGCGGCGTCGCCTCGCAGGTCACCAGCCGCTTATGCGCGCCGAGGAAGGGTATCTCGTCCGCCGTCGAGATGTGCAGGACATGGATGGGCGCGCCCGTCTCCTCGGCAATGGCGACGAGGCGGCGCGTGCAGTTGAGGGCCGCCTCGACGTCGCGCCAGACCGGGTGGGACGAGGCGTCCCCCTGGATGCGCAAATCGCGCCGCTCGCGCAGGCGATACTCGTCCTCAGAATGGAAGGCGGCACGGCGGCGCGTACGCTTGAGGATCTCGCGCACGCCCTCGTCGTCCTCGACCAAGAGCGAACCGGTGGAAGAGCCCATGAACACCTTGATGCCGGCTGCGCCCGGCAGGCGCTCCAGTTCCGCCACCTCTGGCGCGTTCTCGCGGGTGCCGCCAACCCAGAAGGCGAAATCGCAATGCATGCGATGCGTGCCGCGGCTGACCTTGTCGGCCAGGGCTTCGGGCGTAATGGTGAGCGGGTCGGTGTTCGGCATCTCGAACACTGCGGTGACGCCGCCCATCACCGCCGCCCGCGACCCCGATTCGAGGTCTTCCTTGTGCGTCGGTCCCGGCTCGCGAAAATGCACCTGGCTGTCGATCACACCCGGAAGGATGGTGAGCCCGGTGCAATCGATCACCTCGCCGGCACTGGCCTGCGACAGGTCTCCCAGCGCCGCGATGCGTCCATCCTTGACCCCCACATCGCCACCATGCCGCCCGTCCTGATTGACGATTTCGCCATTGCGGAAGATGCGGTCGAAGATCTGGGGCATGGCGCTCTCCTCGAGGACGAAACTGAAACCCTGCGCTTTTCCCCCAGAGAGCGCCAGCTTTCAACCAACAATCCGCCGCCTCTTCACGCCGCGCACAGGGATTGCCATATAGGGGAGGCTGAAACGGGACTGCCTTGCCATGATCCATCTGCTCGACCGCGCCATACTCCGCCTCAGCGGCGAGGATGCTCGATCCTGGTTCGCCAATCTCGTCACCTGCGACATTGCCCATCTCGAACCCGGCCGGGGAAGATGGGGTGCCTTGCTGACGCCGCAGGGCAAGATCCTGTTCGATTTCCTGGCGACGATCGGGGAAGACGGGCTCTATCTCGATACCGACGCCGACGTGGCGCCCGATTTAGCCAAGAGGCTCAATTTCTATCGGCTGCGCGCCAAGGTGACGGTCGAGACTCTGTCGCCGGCCTGGGGTGTCTACGTTGCCCTGCCCTCCGAAGAGATCAATATCGAGGGCCTGGCTATCGAAAGCGCCATCGCCTTCCCCGACCCCCGCCGTCCCGAGCTTGGTCTGCGCATTTACGCGCCTGTCGTCGCCGGCGTGGATGATACCGCTACTGCCGCCTATCACGCCCGCCGCATCGAGCTCGGCATTCCCGAAGGCGGCAAGGATTTTCGCTTCGGCGATGCCTTCCCGCACGAAGTGCTGATGGACATGCTCGCCGGCGTCGACTTCAAGAAAGGCTGCTTCGTCGGCCAGGAAGTCGTCAGCCGCATGCAGCATCGCGGCACCGCGCGGACCCGCATCGTGCCTGTGATAGCCAGCGCCACCCTGCCGCCAGCCGGCACGGAAATCCGCATCGGCGACCGGCCGGCCGGCACCCTCGGCTCCTCGGCAGGTACGCGGGGGTTGGCCCTGCTCCGGCTCGATCGTGTGGAAGACGGGCTGGCTGCCGGCGAGATCCTGGCGGCGGAGGGCGTGGCTCTGGCGGTCGACAAGCCCTCCTGGTGGATTGGACCGAGCGAGACGCACAAGGCGATGGCCTGAGCTTCCTTCCCCGGCCTTCAACCGGCGTTGCGCCCTCGCGCGAATTGCAGAGTCGTCTCGGCAACGAGCCGGCCGAGATGGTGGGCCGTACGGCGCTGTATTCAGGCGTCGCGGCGCAGTCTTCCCCAACACCCCGCTCTGCCTGTCTTGCTCCCGCGATGATTCCGGGCAATCCTAGAGCAAAGCACGTTCATGACTGAACGCGCTTTGCTCCAGCTTCTTGTCTCGATGCGTCTTTGCGATTCTTAGTGACTCCGTCAAATCGCAAACGCTTTGGGGAAGTAATTTCATACCCGCCCGAGCGCGGGACTCTTCATGAGTATGCCGGGCGTCATGGTTGCAATGGCATGCTGTCGCTCTAAAGCGCGAGGATGCCTCCGTGAACCAGCCCCACGCCTTCGATCCGACGGTCTTGAGCCATGTCCGCACGGTGATCAGCATCATCGTGGGCCTCAGCATGGGCCGGCTGCTCACCGGCCTTGCCCGCTTCGTCCAGCATCCGCGCCAGCACAAGATCTACAGCGTCCATCTGGCGTGGACCTTCTTCATGCTGCTTCACATCATCTCGTTCTGGTGGTGGGAATTCCATCTGGTCAACGTGCAGTGGACCTTCCCGCTTTATGGCTTCGTCGCCTTCTATGCGAGCGTGTTCTTCTTCATGTGCACGATGCTCTTTCCGGACACCATGTACGAGTACAAGGGCTTCGAGGACTATTTCATGTCCCGCCGGAAATGGTTTTTCGGCATCCTGATCGGCACCTTCTTCCTCGACATCATCGACACCCTCATCAAGGGCGGCGACTACGTCCAGTCGCTCGGCCCGGAATATTGGGTGCGCATCGCCTTCTTCGTCATCACCAGCGCGGCCGCCATTATTGTATCAAACCAGCGCTTTCAGCTCGCCTTCGCCATCGTCGCGCTGGTTGCCGAGATCGGCTGGGCCCTCGGCCTCTATGACACGCTGACCTGAGCCGGAGCACCGATCATCTCACCGGCGAGGATCTCGTAGGAGCGCTTGGTCTTCTCGTGGTCGAAGATCATGTTGGTGGCGATGATCTCGTCGGCGCCGGTACGGGCGACGAATTCCTCGATCCCCGCCTTGACGGTAGCGGGCGAGCCGACCACCGATATGTGACGCATATGCTGCAGCGTCGCACGGCCGACGGCATCGAGTGTCTCCTCGTAGTTTTCGACCGGCGGCTGGATCAGGCCCGGCCGCCCCGTGCGCAGGCTGACGAAGGCCTGCAGGCGTGAGCTCTGCAGGAACTGGGCTTCCTCGTCGGTGTCGGCGGCAACCACGTTCATGCCGAGCATGACATGGGGTTTGTCGAGATATTCGGAGGGCTCGAAGCGGCCGCGATAAATGGCGATCGCCCCTTCGAGATCAGCCGCCGCGAAATGCGAGGCGAACGCGAAGGGCAGGCCGAGCATGGCGGCAAGCTGCGCCCCGAACAGGCTGGAACCGAGGATCCAGACCGGCACCTCCAGCCCCGCCCCCGGAACGGCCTGCACGCGCTGATCCGGGCTCACCGGTTTGAAATAATTCATCAGCTCGATGACGTCGCGCGGAAAGGCGTCGATCTCTGCGTTGAGATTGCGGCGCAGCGCCTGCGCTGTAATCTGGTCGGTGCCGGGCGCCCGCCCGACGCCGAGATCGATGCGCCCAGGATGCAGGGCCGCCAGCGTGCCGAAGGCCTCGGCGACCATCAAGGGCGCATGGTTGGGCAGCATGATGCCGCCGGCCCCGAGACGGATGGTGGAGGTGCCGGATGCGACATGGGCAAGCGCCACCGCGGTGGCAGCGCTGGCAATGCCCGGCATGTTGTGATGCTCGGCCAGCCACAGCCTGTTATAGCCGAGCCGCTCGACATGGCGGGCAAGGTCCAGCGAATTGTGGAGGGCCTGCCCGGCATTGCTGCCGACGGCGATGGGCGAAAGGTCGAGGACTGAAATCGGGATCATGAAAAGGGCACGACAAAATTCGATGACGATCGAACTAATATAGGTGGCTTTGCCGCCCTGGCAAGGAAGGGCGCAGTTAACCTTCTCCCCTCGATCACGAAATGTTCTTGCCTCTTCCCGAGTCGGCTTTCGCCATGGCAAGAAGGCGGCATGGAACACACAGTCATTCTGCACGACGACGGCAAGTACCGTTGTCCCTGGCCGGGGCTGGACCCCTTCTACATCGCCTATCACGACGAGGAATGGGGCGTGCCCGAATATGACGGCCGCGCTCTCTATGAAAAGCTCATCCTCGACGGTTTCCAGGCCGGCCTGTCCTGGATCACCATCCTGCGCAAGCGCGAGCATTTCCGCGAGGTGTTCGACGGCTTCGAGCCGGCCAAGATCGCGCTTTACGGTCCGGAGAAGGTGGCGGCCCTGATGGCCGATCCCGGCATCGTGCGCAATCGTTCCAAGGTGGAAGGCACCATCATCGGCGCCCGGCTCTGGCTGGAGATCGAGGAAAAGCAGGGTTTCTCGCCCTATCTGTGGGACTTCCTCGACGGCCGTCCCCTGCAGAACACACCGCGCGCCCATGGCGACGTCCCGGCCGAGACGGCCCTGTCGCAAAAGATCTCTAAGGATCTGAAGGCGCGCGGCTTCAAATTCGTCGGACCCACCATCGTCTATGCCTTCATGCAGGCGGTCGGCATGGTCAACGACCATCTCGTCGACTGCTTCCGCCATGCCGAATGCGCCGAGCTCGGCAAGGCGGGGCATCCGGGCTGACCATGGCACGCGTAAAGAAAGCCACTCCTCACCGGGCCTGGCAGCGCATGTTATCGGGCCGACGGCTCGATTTGCTCGATCCTTCCCCGCTCGATATCGAAATCGAGGATATCGCCCACGGCCTGGCCCGGGTCGCGCGCTGGAACGGCCAGACCAGCGGCAATGCCATCTTCTCGGTGGCCCAGCACAGCGTGCTCGTCCTCGACGTGCTCGATGCGATGGAGCCCTCCCAGCCCGACATGGTGAGGCTGATGGTGCTGCTGCACGATGCACCCGAATATGTCATCGGCGACATGATCTCGCCCTTCAAGGCAGTGATCGGGGAGAGCTATAAGAGCGTGGAGGCCCGCCTGCTCGGAGCCATCCATCTGCGCTTCGGCCTGCCGGCCATCCCGCCTCCGGCGATCAAGGCACTAACCAAGAAAGCCGACATGGTGGCTGCCTTTCTCGAAGCGACCCAGCTTGCCGGCTTCGGCATCGAGGAATCCTGCCGCATCTTCGGCGATCCGCGCCCCCTGCCCCGGCCAATGGACCAGACCAGGCTGAAACCTCTGCCGGCGGAGCAGGCGCAGCGGGCCTTCCTCGACCGTTTTACCCAGATCTTCAGGTAAGCCACCATGCAAATCAATGTCTGCTCGCTCTCCCGGCTCGACGCCACGGTCACCGCCACCGGCGCCCGCCAGATCCTGACCTTGATCAATGCCGGCACCAAGGTGATCAGGCCTGTCACGGTGGAGGAGAAGCGCCATCTCTTTCTCAGCATGAACGACATCGTCGAGGTGGCGGAAGAAGGGCAGATCCTGCCCGGCGAGGACCACCTCTCGCAGCTTCTCGCCTTCGTCAGGGACTGGGACCAGGCGACGCCGCTGGTGGTGCATTGCTATGCCGGGGTCAGCCGCTCGACCGCCGCGGCCTTCACGGCGGCCTGCGCTCTCAACCCCACGCTCGACGAGCATGAGCTGGCGCAAACCATTCGCCGGCTGTCGCCGACCGCAACCCCCAACCGCCGCATCGTAGCCCTGGCGGACATGCGCCTTGGCCGCAACGGCCGCATGCTTGCCGCCATCGACGCCATCGGCCGCGGCGAGGACTGCTTCGAAGGCGTGCCCTTCGCCTTGCATTTGTAAGGCGTGTCGTCAGGAAAGTGCCGCTCGGCGACCCGCCAAAAAAAGCCCGGCGGGGAGCCGGGCCAGGAAAAGGTCAAACATCGCATCGCTGTCGAGGAACGGACAGCTCGATGGCCGCGACCATGGCAAAGATCGATGACGGGCCGATGACGCCGCCTATGCTGTCTCCGAGCTGGAAGTATACAAGTTTAAACTTAATCTGGCATACCACGCTTTCGGACACTGACGGGAGCCGTGGAGGGGCAGAGCCGGTCGGTGTGGCGCAGCCCCGCAGGCTTGGGCAGCGACGGATATGGTATACCGGCAGCATGACAAAACTACTTGAACATGCGGTGAATCCCGCCCGCGCGCTCCCCCCTGCGATGCAAGATGATGTGGCACGGCTGTGTGCAGAGCTTAACGGAATTGCGCGCGGCTGGCTGCGAAACGATTTTTAGCGAAACGGTCAGCTGCGCGCACGGGTCGTCCGCCGTTCCACCGCGTGCCGGCGCAACTCTTGGACGGCAAAGTTCGTCAAAGCCACTTCCAGCCTGAGACGCTGCAAGATGCCATCGGGACAAGGCTCGATGCCAGCCATTCACTGCGACTGCCGCGGTTCCTGCCCGGATCCGATTTTGGGCCCGAACAACAGGCGCTGATAGACGAGGCCGATGCCAATCAAGGCGACGCCGAGCCCCATGAAGGACAAGGCACGCCAGATCCCCTCCAGCTCCGACATGTCGAACAGAAAGGCCTTGGCGACCGCCAGCATGATCACGATGGCCGAGCCCAGGCGGATGGCGCGCACCTTCGCCCAAATGCCGAGGGCAAGCAGCACCAGGCCATAGAGCAGCCAGGCGATGGTATAGCCCCAGTTCTCGGCCGAGGAGATCGACGCGAAGTCGGGCACGCCCTCGGCAAAGATCTTGCGCACTTCGAGGGTGACATAGACGAAGCCGAGCACGAAGGCACAGATCCCGCACAGCAGGGCAAAGGGCGCATTCTCCATGCCCCGATTCTTGTGTTCCTCCTTACCGACGCCACGACCATACCAGTGCCAGAACAGCGCCGCCGCCCCCGCGAGCAGCGCCGGCAGGGCATAGCCGGGCAGCAAGGTGTTGAAGAGGGCGCCGCCGCCGATCGCCTCGCCGCTGATCACGGGATTGGCAGTGATCAACGGCCCCGTGACCGTCAGGCAAAGCGCGATGATGACGCTGATCGGCGCCGCGACCCGGTAGACCGGGCTGGTGGTCGCCCCGGAACGATAGACCAGCGCCATCGAGGCGGCAAAGGCGAGTGCCGTATAAAGCCCTGCCTCGGCGAGGGACATGCCGGGATAAGCGGCCTCCTCCGCTCCGCGCAGGCCGAGGCGGATGGCGAAGACCACCGCTGCGCTGCCAAGCAGGATGGCGCCGAGATCGAGGATGGCGGCCGGAATATCTGTCTTGCGCCGGCGCAGGAGGACGCCGCCATAATAGAAGGCCGCGGCGGGCACGGCATAGCGCAGCGCGATATCCTGCCAGTCCGGGAAGTGTTCCAGGCTGGCGCCAGCCAGGGTCCAGGCCCCGCCCATGCGCGCCAGCACCAGCAGGACGAAACCGGCCGCGCACCAGCGCAGGGCCGGCAGCGGCCGCAGGGTCGAGACCCAGGCCGCGCCGAGCGCAGACAGGCCAAAGGCCAGTGTGAGCGGGGAATCGGCGATCAGGAAGGTGAGCGTGAGTGCCACTGCCGAGGCGCTCGCGACGGCATGCAGGGAGGAACCGGCACCGGGCGTCTCATCCTCGCCCGCCTGCCTCTCCAATCGCAGGAAACGCTCGGTCGTCGCGGCGAAGAGCACGGCGAGCCCGGCTGCCACCGCGCCGAAAGGCAGGCTGGCGCGCAGGCTCTCGATACGCAGATAGGCGATAGCCAGTGCGAAGATCGGGGTTGCCGTCCCCGCCAGTGCCAGCGCCAGTGCCGGCAGTTGCGGCCTGGGGTGGCGCATCAGGCTGATCGTGGTAGCCAGCAGCAGCACGCCAGCCGGGATGATCGCGATCTGCAGATAGGCCTGCAGCGCGTCCGGCATCAGGAAGGGCAGATAGAGATGGCCCGGCACCACCACCAGTGGTTCGGCGGCGAGTTGCCCGCCAATCGGCCAGATCCACAGGCAGGCCAGCCCGGCCAGGCCGGCGATCACGGCGGCCGGGGCCAGTGCATCGAAGGCGAGCGCGGTCGCCAGCGCCAGTGCCATCACGATCAGCAAGGTGGCGAGCGAGGCATGCCCGAACACATCGGCGCCGGCGAAAGAGACGGCCAGCACCGCGAGGCCCGCGACCGCGCCGAGGCCGATGGGATCGAAACGCTGATAGGTCTTGCCGTGATGGGGCTCGTAGATCAGCACCGCGCCGACCAGCGCCGACAAAGCGAGGATGTAGAACACCATGGCACCGGTGTCCTCGCCCATGATGCTGCCCAGCACGAAGCCATAGCAGAAGGCGCCGATACCGGCGGCGATGGCGAGCCAGCGCCAGAGGCGAATACGCGCCAGCATGAAAGCGGCTGATGTCACCACTACGATATAGAGGGCGAGCGCCCAGGGATTGGGCTGGTTCGAGGACACCAGCAGGGGCGCGCCATAGGCGCCGACGAGGCCCAGGCCGGCGAGCCAGGGGCCATGCAGCGCCGCCGCATACATGGTGGCGATGCCGACCAGGCCAAGCAGCACGAAGGCTTGGGCCGGGCTGAGGAAATCATAGAGCGCATAAGCGGCATAGACGGTCGCGAAGAGGGCCACCGTGCCCGCGGCCGTGACCACGCCGGGAATATAGGCCGCCTGTCCTGCGGCTGGCGCCACCGGACGACGCCTCAAATATTCGCCGCCGCAGATCAGGGCCAGGGAGAAGACGAGGCCAGCCAGGATGCGCGCACCGGGGCCGAGAAGCTCCTCCTCGATGGCATACCGCACCATAAAAGCACCTCCGAGTGCCAGCGCCAGGCCGCCGACCCAGACGGCCCAGCGCGTGCCGAGCTTTTCCTCCAGGCTGACCTTGGGCTTGTCGGGCGCCGCGCGGCGCTGAGCCTGCCCGGAAGCAGCCATCACCGGTTCCGGCCGGACTGGCGCCTGTGCCTGCCCGACTATCGGCGACGTCTCGACAGGCGAGGCAGTGGAAACCGGTGCAACCATTGCCCGTACGGGCTCAGCGGCCTTTCTTTCCCCGGCCAGAGCTGGCGCCGGCGAGGCCGTCGCGCCGGTCCTGGCGACGTCGACCGGCACCGGGCGCTGGCCTGCCAGCAGACGAACCCTTTCCTCCAGCTCCTGCACCCTGCGCCTGAGGCCGAGTGTCATCACGAAGCCGACGATCGCCAGCACCGGAAAGGCGAGCACCAGGAGGCCGATGAGGAGGAAGGCGCTATCTTCAGACATGCTCACCCATGACAGGTCATTACAGCGCGGGCTCCGCGCGGTCCTCGAGCAAAGCGCGTTCAAGCGTGAACGCTGCTTCACTCCAGCTCATTGTTTCCAAGCCAATCCAACGGATTGGTTAGAGCGTCTTTGCGATTCTGGCCGATCCGGACAAATCGCAAAATGCTCTGGGCGACAAGTGCAGGCGGTTTGCCCGGCAATTGAAGCTGCGTTGATCATGGACAAGATCTTTGCCGTCATCGCGAGTGACGCGTGCCAATCCTGTAGCAAGAATTGCCGCCTCAGCGACATTTGGATTGCTTCGCTACACTCGCATCGACGATGCGAAAATCACGCCACCCATAAACGCAACTATGGTGCCAGCCATACGCGTGAATCCGGATCTTGTGTATCCCGCCGGTTACAGGAACTGTGGACGCCTATCGTGGAAGCTTGCCGATCAGGCCCACCATTTGACGCGGTAGAAGATATGTTTGCCGATCTTGTCCTTCTCGCGCATGTCGCGCACCCAGCGCGGACGAACATAATTGGCATGATAATGCGTGGCGTTCCCAACTTCTGGGATCCAGTCCTTGGCGTTCATCACCCGCTCGGCGAGGACCAGGGCCTGCTCCCAGGGCTCCTTCTCGGTAACCTTGTCGGCGACGAGATCGCAGGCGAAGGAGAACTGGCAGCCGCCATAGCGTTTGTTGCTGGCCCCCTGGTAGACTACGTCGCAGACATTCTTGGGATAGAAGGGCGAGCGCAGGCGGTTGATGATGACCTGGGCGACGGCCACCTGTCCCTCGCGGCTTTCGCCGCGGGCCTCGAAATAGATCGCCGTCGCCAGGCAAATCTGTGCCTTGGTGAAGGCTGCCGGCGGCAGGTCGAGCGGGCGGGCTTTGCCGTCGTCCAGCCCGGGCAGGCCGGCAATGCGCGATTTCTTCTGCGCATCGGTCAACCCCTCGTCACTGCCGATTTCGGGCATGGTCTGGGCATCGTCCGGCGTCATCACCGGCTGCACGTTCGCCAAAGTCATGACAGGTTGGGTCAAGACTGGCTGGGCCACCACCGGCTGGAGGGCGCTCGGGTCGGCCATGGCGAGTTCGACCGGCCGCGCCTCGTCCGCTCGGGTCGTGCTGCTGGTCAGGCTCGCGAGGTCGGGGCGGCTCGCCGCCGGCGACATGCCACCAGCCGGGGCAAGCGAATGATCGAGAGGCACCGCGCCATCATGTCCGCCGAGATCGGCATCGGCGACCGAAAGCCGCTCGGCAAGCTTGGTGACCACGATGGCACTGAGCCGGGACGGCTGGAATTGCTGCAGCCCCTCGGCGGTCTCTGGCGGCTGGAGCCTGCGCGACTGCCGCGCCATCGGCTTGGCGCCGACTTTGGGCATCAGCACATGCGGATCGCCCGACGCCATATAGGCAACATTCTCTCCGACACCCCGGTCTGGCCGCCGGTCACCCTTGGCGGTCCGGATCACCTCGGGCCAGATCGTCATGCCTTTCTTGGTGGCGTCCCGGATCGGTGCACTGGGCGGGCCGACATCATCGGGAAGCGGCATGAAATCGTTTCGGTTCGGCGTCAGCGTCAGGCTGGCAGGCATGGCCCGCAGCGTGAAGCCGTCACCGAAGGCGGTCTGCGGCGCCAAACCGATATCGGCTAGGCTGAGCTGCGGCATTGCGAACAGACCAGCCCGCATCACCGCGGCGCGCCGCACGCCGGGCGCGCCCTGCAGGGCGCCATGCATGGTAGCGGCAACGGCGGGGCTCGCCTGCACGGCGGTCGAGCGGCGGTACATCATCGTGCTGGTGGCGCCAGCGCAGAGCAGAAGGGCGATGATGACGGGCCGGCGCAGCAGCATGGACGAGGCTCACAGGTTCAACCAACACGGCGTTGCCGATGAGCCCATTGATGATGCATTAACCTTGATGGGGAGTTAACAGGGGCGCCCAGCCTGTTCCAACTCTGGAAGCTTTGCTCTATCCTTTCGCCATGATGTCCGCGTCCATGCCCCCCGAACAGATCGTCGCGCTGCTGCAATGGTATGCCGATATGGGCGTAGACGTGGCTGTTGGCGACGAACCGGTCGACCGCTTTACCGAAAGCGCGCAGGCTGTTTTCTCCCCCTCCCCCGTCCGTTCCGCACCGGAGCCCGAGCCGGCGCGCAGAGCTCCTGCCGCCACGGCGCAGCCCCGCATGGCGTCCCCGGCGCCGACCATGCTCACCACCTCCCCGGACGCGGTGGAACTGGCGGCGCGCGAGCAGGCGCGCAGCGCCCGCACGCTGGACGAATTGCGCGATCTTCTCGAGCGTTTCGACGGCTGCGCCCTCAAGGCCACGGCGAGCCGACTCGTCTTTGCCGACGGGGCTGCCGACGCCAAGGTGATGTTCGTGGGCGAAGCGCCAGGGCGCGACGAGGACATCCAGGGCAAGCCTTTCGTTGGCCGCTCGGGCCAGTTGCTCGACCGCATGCTCACCGCCATAGGCCTTGACCGCACCAAGGCCTATATCGCCAATGTCGTGCCCTGGCGCCCGCCCGGCAATCGCGACCCGACCCCGCAGGAGACCACGATCTGCCGTCCCTTCATCGAACGCCAGATCGAACTGGTCGCGCCCAAGGTCCTGGTCTGCCTCGGCGCACGCAGTGCCCAGGCGCTGCTTGGCGTCACCGACGGTATCCTGAAACTGCGCGGGCGCTGGCTCGACCATGAGCTTTCAGGCCAGCGTATCCGGGCGATCGCTACGCTGCATCCGGCCTATCTCTTACGCCAGCCGGTGCAGAAGAGGCTGGCCTGGCGCGATTTCCGCGCGATCCGCACGGCACTCGAGCAGGACGCTTCCTGAGACAAACGCGTGCCCGGCCCTTTGCCGTCGTGGGAGAAACTTTGTGATCCCCGCTCCTTGCGCCGAACCGAACGGCGCATTTCGGGAAAACTGTATTTCCTTACGTAAGCACCGCCTAGAGCCCCTGTAACGGGCTTTGCGAAGACATATTTATTGGGTATGGCTTGCAGGAGCACAAATCACCATGCCGGCCCGACATCGGTGAACGGCCGGCATCCGGGGAGCAGGAGACAGGGCGATGAAACTCGACGATATGCGCGCATCCGACAATGTCGACGATCGTCGCGGCGAAGGCGGTGGTTTCGGCGGCGGTGGCGGCGGAGGCTTTCCGGGCGGACGGGGCGGCATCGGCCTGGGCGGCCTGGTGATCGTCGCGGCTCTCTATTTCCTCGTCGGCCCCGAAGCGGCCTTCAACGCCTTGCAGGGCTTGAGCGGCGGCGGTGAGCCGCAGGTCCAGCAACAGCAGCAACCGCGCCCCTCCAGCCAGACAGGCGGCGCCGACGACGCTTCAGGCACGTTTGTGCGCAAGATCCTCGGCTCCACCGAGGACACCTGGACGAAATTGTTCCAGGAACAGGTCAAGGGCAAGGCCTACCAGCCGACCGAGCTTGTGCTGTTCAACGGCGTGACTCGCTCGGCCTGCGGCACGGCCCAGTCGGCCATGGGTCCGTTCTATTGCCCGAACGACAAGAAGGTCTATCTCGACACCGCCTTCTTCGATGAGATGCGCAACCGCTTCAATGCCTGTCCGGCCGGCCAGGGCGCCTGCGCCTTCGCCCAGGCCTATGTGATCGCGCATGAAGTCGGCCATCATGTGCAGGACGAACTCGGCCTGCTGCGAGAGGGCGGCGCGGGCGCCGGCGGCTCCTCGGTGCGCCAAGAACTGCAGGCCGATTGCCTGGCAGGCGTCTGGGCTAATCGCACGCAGCAGGATTTCAAGTTCATCGAGCAGGGCGACATCGAGGGCGCATTGCAGACGGCCCAGGCCATCGGCGACGACATGCTGCAGAAGAAGATGCAGGGCTATGTCGTGCCCGACAGCTTCACCCATGGCACGGCGGCGCAGCGCCAGCGCTGGTTCGTCACCGGCCTGAAAAGCGGCCAGATCCGTTCCTGCGACACCTCCGGCGCCATCTGAGGGGGAATACTTCGCTCCCTTGTCGTTGAGGTCGCGCGGCCCCTCACCTTACCTCTCCCCGTAAGGACGGGGCGAGGAGGCGCAAGCGTTGCGATTGATCCTCGGAGCTTTCATCTCGCCCCAGCGTTGGGCGAGATGAGAGGTTTTCGGCACAAATCGACATCAAAGTCGCCGCCCTCCGTTCTTACGGGAGAGGTAAGGTGAGGGGCAGCCCCCGTTGCGTAAACTCATTCGATTTCAGGCGGCATGCAAAGATGCAGGTCAGAAGACGAAGACCTGCCCCCCATCAGGCCGGCAGGCCTCCGAGTTCGGCCAGTTTGACCGGCCGTCCCGACTTCATGCTGGCGAGAGCCGCCGCACCGCACAGCATCGACATCGCCCCTGCCAGGGCGCCGGCACGCTGGCCAAGCGGATCGGTCATGCCGGGGCGCAGCAGCATGTCGCGCAGGCGATCGTCGCCGCCGAAATGCCCGCCGCCGGCATGCGGCACGTGAATGCGTTCGACGCCGCCGAAATTGTGCATCAGCACGATCTCGTCATGGTCGGGCGTTTCGAAGGCCTGGCGCTCATATTGGCGAACCTCGATGCGTCCCTTGGTGCCGTTGAAGGCCAGGTGATAGCCCTCGATCGGCATGAAAGTGTTGAGGGAATAGGACACGATCACTTCGTTTTCGAAGCGCAGCATCGCCGTCATGGTGTCGGCGATGTCGATGTCCTCACGATAGACGCAGCCATCGCGCACATAGCCGTCCTCGGCTGATGGATCCTCATAGAGCATGGTCAGCCAGGGGTCCTTGCTCATGTCGAAATAGAAATCGCAATCCTGGGCATGGACGCAGGTCTGGCAGCGCTCGCCGCGGAACGGCCCGTTGCGGCCGTAATTGCGCTGCGTGCCGAAGGCCGAGACCTCGCGCGGTACCGATTCCAGATACCAGTTGAGCAGGTCGAAATGGTGGGTGGCCTTGTGCACGAACAGGCTGCCCGAATGGGCTTCCTTGGCGTGCCAACGGCGGAAATAATCGGCGCCATGCTGGGTGTCGAGATACCAATGGAAATCGACCGAAGTCACGGTCCCAACAGCCTCTTCGCGCAGCAACTGCTTGATGCGAGCGGCCGTGGGCGCGAAGCGATAGTTGAAGGTCACGTCGACAGGCCGGCCCGTGCGCGCCTCGGCTTCGAGGATGCGGCGGCATTTTTCCGGCGTGGTGGTCATCGGCTTTTCGGTGATCACCCGGCAGCCCGCCTCTAGCGCCTTGACGATGATCTCGTCATGGGTATCGTCGCGGCTGCAGACGATGACGATCTCCGGCTTCACGCTCGCCAGCATCTGGTCGACATCGGTGTAGACGGCTGCGTTGGTGCCGATCGCAGTGCGCGCGGCCGTGGCCCGCATTTCGTTGATGTCGCAGATCGCCACGAATTCGGCCCGGTCGCGCCAGCCCTGGAGCAGTTCCTTGCCCCACATGCCGGCTCCGCGATGGCCTGTGCCGACCAGGGCCACCCGATGCCTCTCTGCGCTTTCCCCATCCTCATGTCTCGTCGCTTGCATCGTCATAGCGTTTCCTCATGCGGTTCTGGCTGTTGACGGCGCCCGGGAACGGGATCTTTCTCCGGGGCGCTTGGAGCATCTTCCAGAAAAGTTGGTAGACTTTTCGGTTAAAAAAATGCGTTAAAACAATAACTTAGAGAAAAACGATTTATTGAAATCGCATTTCTCCCTAAACGAAATAGTCGGGATACTGCACCCGGAGCCGGTCGATGTCGGGAACGACGGCGCTCAGATGGGCTTTCATGGCCTTGCTGGCCACCTCGACATCACGGCGGGCAATGGCATCGCGGATGAAGCTATGCTCGGCGATGACCTGATGCATGCGGCCCGCCACCGGCAGGGTCAGCCGCCTTGCGCGATCCATCTGCACCTTGATCTGGCGCAGCAGGCGCGGAATGCTGGGATAGCCGGCGATCTGGGCGATGGCCTGGTGGAAAGCCTCGTCCGCCTCGTGAAAGGCGTCCTTGTCGCCGAGATCGGCCAGCAGGCGCTGGCGCGCCAGAATGGCGTCGATCGTGGCGATGTCGGCTTCCGTAGCGATCTCGATCAAGCGCCGCACCGCCGTGTCCTCCAGCGACTGGCGGATCACCACCGCCTCCGGAATGGCCGCCACCGGCACGCGCGACACGAAGGTTCCCGATTGCGCGAAGATATCGACCAGGCCGTCCTCGGCCAGTCGGATCAGGGCCTCGCGTACCGGTGTCTTGCTCACGCCGAAACGCTGGGTCAGCGCCTTTTCCTGCAGTGGCGTACCGGGAACCAGCCGCATGCCGAGGATCGCCTCACGCAGGTCATCGTAGATCAGGGTCGCTGTGGTGACGCGCGGACGCGTCGGACGCAGGCCGGATTGCGCCGCCTTGCCTCGTGCCGTCAGGATTTCCAGCGAATGGCTTGTATCGTGGCTTTCCATGGCCCCGGCCCGGTGTGGTCCTCCCAGAGCATTTTGTGATTTGACTGAACCACTTCAAATCACAAAGACGCGTCGGAACAAGGAGTTAGGGTAGAAAAGCGTCTCCACCAACCGCGCTTTGCTCCAGAGAGCCGCGATCATCAGATTTTGACACACTAGTATCTTAGTGTTAAAGCCACCGTCAAGAGGAGACGCCAACCAGATCAGGGCCGAGCCCCGCATGGCACTTCATCCCGACAGGCTATTGCCGATCGAACCGGACGCCAGGGCTATTGCCCGCCGCCTCTACAGGCAGGTGGCAGGCCTGCCGATTCTCTCCCCGCACGGCCATACCGACCCCAATTGGTATGCCGAGGATGCTCCCTTCCCCGATCCCGCCACGCTGTTCGTCAAGCCGGACCACTACATCACACGCATGCTCTATTCGCAGGGTGTACGGCTGGACATGCTCGGCATTCCCAGCCGAGACGGGACAGCTGTCGAAACCGACGGCCGCAAGATCTGGCGGCTTTTTGCCGAACACTGGTATCTGTTCCGGGGTACGCCGAGCCGGTTGTGGTTCGAGCATTCGCTGGAAAGCGGCTTCGGCATCACCGAGCGCCTGGCACCGGACAATGCCGACCGGCTCTATGACGAGATCGCCGCCGCACTCGAACGGCCGGAATTCCGCCCCCGCGCCCTCTATGACCGCTTCAACATCGAGGCCATCTCCACCACCGACGCGGCAACCGACGATCTGAAGGCCCATCAGGCCATCCGTGCCTCCGGCTGGAAGGGCCGTGTCCTGCCGGCCTATCGCCCCGACGCCGTCGTCGATGCCGATCGTGCCGATTTCCGGAACCAGGTTCGACATCTCCTCGATATGACCGGGCAGCCCGCGAGTTGGGAAGGCTATCTGACGGCGCACCGCGAACGCCGTGCCTTCTTCAGATCGCTGGGGGCGACCTCGAGCGACCATGGACATCCCAGCGCCCGCACGGCCAATCTCGGCCGGGCAGAGGCGGAAGCGCTCTTCGCCCGCCTCATCGCCGGACCGGCAACGCCCGCCGATGCCGAGCTGTTCCGGGCGCAGATGCTCACCGAAATGGCGCGGATGAGCCTGGAGGACGGGCTCACCATGCAAATCCATCCGGGCTCCTACCGCAATCACAATCCGGCGCTGTTCACCCGCTTCGGTCCGGATGTCGGTGCCGACATTCCCAGGCAGACCAGCTATGTCGAGGCGCTGAAGCCCCTGCTCGACGCCGTCGGCAACGAGCCCGGTCTCACCGTCGTGCTGTTCACCTTGGACGAAACGGCCTTCAACCGGGAACTCGCGCCCCTCGCCGGCCATTATCCCGCGCTCCGGCTCGGCCCGCCCTGGTGGTTCCTCGACAGTCCGGAAGGCATGCGCCGCTTCCGCGAACTCGCGACGGAAACGGCCGGTTTCTACAACACGGTCGGCTTCAACGACGATACCAGGGCCTATCTGTCGATCCCGGCGCGCCACGACATGGCTCGCCGCGTCGATTGCGCCTGCCTCGCCCGCCTGGTGGCCGATCATCGCCTCGATGAGGACGAAGCCGCCGAGGTCGCCGTCGACCTCGCCTACAACCTCGCCAAGCGCGCCTACAAACTCTGACATCGTGTGCCATGGCGGCATGCGATGTCACGTAACGTCATATCGATATCGAAACCCGCGAGTACAAAGACAAGAACACAGAAAAACCGGCTTTCAAGCAGCCATACGGACCGGAAAAGGGGGGAAGCCATGCATGCCCATCTCGTCAGTCGTCGTGCAATGCTCGGAGCCGGCTGCGGATTTGCCGCTTCCGTCATCCTGGGCAACCAGGCCCGGGCGGAGGACAAGCAGCTCAGGGTGTTCTGGTGGGGCTCGCAGGAGCGGGCCGACCGTACCAACAAGGCCGTGGATGCCTTCCGGACCGCAAATGCCGGCGTCGACACCAAGACCGAATTCACCGGATGGAGCGACTACTGGCCGCGTCTCGCCACCCGCGTCGCCGGGCGCAATGCGCCTGACCTGGTCCAGATGGACTATCGCTACATGTTCGAATATGCCCGCCGCGGGGCCATCCTGCCGCTCGACCAATATCTGGGCAACCTTCTCGACATCGCCGATTTCGGCAAGGCCAATCTCGGTTCCTGCAGCGTCGACGGCAAGCTCTACGGCATCAATCTCGGGGTCAACTCTTCAGCCATGGCCTATGACCCCGCTGCCTGGCAGGAAGCGGGCGTGGAGCCGCCGAAATTCGGCACGAGCTGGGAGGAATTCGCCGGCAAATGCGAGGCTTTCGGCAAGGCCAACAAGCGCAAGAAATTCTACGCTACGGCCGACGCCAGCGGCGTCGAGCCAGCCTTCGAGCTCTGGTTGCGGCAACGGGGCAAGGCCCTCTATGACGACAAGGGCGCACTCGCCTTCGACGCCAAGGATGCCGCCGACTGGTTCAAGCTCTGGGGCGCCCTGCGCGATTCCGGCGGCAGCGTCAGCGCCGACATCCAGGCCCTCGACAAGCTGACGCTGGAAACCTCGCCCCTCGCCCTCGGCTACTCGGCCACCAGCTTCCTGCACTCCAACCAGTTCATCGGCGCCCAGCAGCTCAGCAAGGCCAGACTGTCGATCACGGCCTATCCCATCCTCGCTGGGGGCAAGCCCGGCCACTATCTCAAGCCCTCGCAGATGTGGTCGATCTCCTCGGACGCCAAGGCGCCGGAGCTCGCCGTCAAGCTGGCCAACTTCACCGTGCATGATCCCGCCGGCGTCAAGATCCTCGGGGTGGAGCGGGGCGTTCCCGCCTCCCCCGCCATGCGCGACCTTGCTGCCGCCTCGCTCGACGACGTCAGCAGGCAGATGGTCGATTATGTCGGCAAGCTCGACCCCTATGTCGGGGCCCTGCCGCCCTCCCCGCCCAAGGGGGCTGGCGAGATCTCCTTCGTGCTGCAGCGCATCAGCCAGGAAGTCGCCTTCGGGTCGACGCCGGAACAAGGCGGCGAGCAGTTCATTGCGGAAGCCGAGTCCATCCTGAAACGGGGCTGAGCGCCATGGCCGCGACGACACTGGTTCAGCCCAGCGAGATCTCCGAAGGTCGGCTGCGGCAGGCCCTGCGCCGAAACGGTGCCGGCTATCTGTTCCTGGCGCCCTGGCTGATCGGCTTTCTCGGCCTCACCTTGGGGCCGGCCCTGGCCTCGCTCTATCTGTCCTTCACGGACTATGATCTGCTGCAGAGCCCGCAATTCGTCGGCACCGCCAATTATTTGCGTATCGCCACCGCCGATCCGAAATTCGCGGCGGCGATGAAGGTGACCTTCACCTATGTGCTGCTGTCGGTGCCGCTCAAGCTGATCTTCGCCCTGGCTCTGGCCATGGCCTTCAATCGCGGCATAAGAGGGCTTCCGCTCTATCGCGCCATCTTCTACCTGCCCTCTTTGCTCGGCGCCTCCGTGGCGATCGCAGTGCTCTGGCGCCAGCTCTTCGCCGCCGACGGCCTCGTCAATTCCCTCCTCGCCCTCGCCGGCATCGACGGGCCGAGCTGGATCTCCAATCCGCGCTATTCGCTCTACACGCTGGTGGCGCTCTCGGTTTGGCAGTTCGGCTCGCCCATGATCATCTTCCTGGCGGGCCTGCGCCAGATTCCGCAGGACATGTACGAGGCCGCCAGCCTCGACGGCGCTTCCAAGGCCCGGCAATTCTTCAAGATCACCCTGCCGCTGCTCACCCCGGTGGTGTTCTTCAATTTCGTCATCCAGACCATCGAAGCCTTCAAGGCCTTCACGCCCGCCTTCATCATCTCCGAAGGCAATGGCGGCCCGATCAACTCGACCCTGTTCTACACGCTCTATCTCTACCAGGAGGCCTTCGGCTATTTCCGCATGGGCTATGCCTCGGCGCTGGCCTGGATCCTCGTGCTGATCATCGCCTTCTTCACCGCCTTCTCCTTCCTCACCGCGCGCTATTGGGTGCATTATGACGACTGACGCCGCCGCCGTGCACGCGCCGGAGCGCTCAGTCCTGCGTTCGGCCCTGATCCATGCTGGCCTGATCGCCGCCTCCTTCGTGATGCTCTATCCGCTGCTCTGGATGCTGGCAGGCTCGGTGCGGCCGGCGGACGACATCTTCGGCGGCCAGACTTCGCTGATCCCCTCCCAGGTCTCGATCCGGGCCTATGAAACCGGCTGGTTCGGACTGCAGGTGAGCTTTGGAACCTTCTTCCTCAACTCGCTCGCCATCTCCGTGCTGGCGACGATCGGCAACGTCATGGCCGCCTCGCTGACGGCCTATGCCTTCGCGCGGTTGCAGTTCTTCGGCAAGAACTTCTGGTTTGCATTGATGCTGGGCACGCTGATGCTGCCCTACCACGTCACCCTCATTCCTCAATATGTGCTGTTCCTGAACATCGGCTGGGTGAACACCTGGCTGCCGCTGGTGGTGCCCAAATTCCTCGCGGTCGATGCCTTCTTCATCTTCCTGATGGTGCAGTTCTTCCGCGGCCTGCCACGCGAGCTCGACGAGGCCGCGATGATGGATGGCTGCAGCGCCTGGCGCATCTACTGGAAGATCGTGCTGCCGCTTTCCATGCCTGTCCTCGCCACCGCCGCGATCTTCTCCTTCATCTGGACCTGGGAGGATTTCTTCGGGCCGCTGATCTATCTGGGCGACATCCACACCTACACCGTCCAGCTTGGCCTGCGCTCGCTGGTCGATGCCAGCGGCACCTCCGACTGGGGCGCCCTGTTCGCCATGTCGGTGCTCTCCTTGATCCCGATCTTCCTGGTCTTCCTGTTCTTCCAGCGCCTTCTGATCGAAGGCATCGCCACCACCGGCATGAAACGCTGACATCCGGAGCAAAATGCGTTCAAGCCGAAATCTTCGTTCGACTTAACACACTGGGAACAGACGCATTTTGCGATTCTAGCGATTCAATCTGAAAGTAGAACGCCCGAGCGGACAATTGATATGAAACCTTTGAAATTCGCCGTCATCGGCATCAATCACGACCATATCCACGGCCAGATCAGGGCGCTCAGGCAGGCCGGTGCCGTCTGCACGGGCTTTCATGCCACCGAGGACGATCTCGCCGTCGCCTTTGCCGGGGCCTATCCCGAGATCCCGCGCGTCGCCGAGGCGGCGCGGCTCTATGAGGACCCTTCGATCGATGTGATCGTCAGCGCCGCCATCCCGGGTGATCGCGCCGACGTCGCCGTCACGGCCATGCGCCACGGCAAGGATGTGCTGCTGGACAAGCCGGGCATGACCAGCCTCGGCCAGCTTGAGAGGGTGCGCCTGGTGCAGGCCGAGACCAGGCGCATCCTCTCCATCCTCTATTCGGAACATTTCGAAGTGCCCGCCACCGTGAAGGCCGGCGAACTGGTGGCCTCGGGTGCCATCGGCGAGATCGTGACCATGGCCGGACTCGGCCCGCATCGCCTGCGCAAGCCGCAGCGACCGGGCTGGTTCTTCGAGCGCGAGCGCTATGGCGGCATCCTCGTCGATATCGGCGCCCACCAGTTCGAGCAGTTCCTGTTCTTCACCGGCGCCGAGGATGCCGATATCCTTTCCGCCTCTGTCGGCAACCGCGCCAATGCCGACAAGCCCGGCCTGCAGGATGTCGGCGATGTCCACCTTCGCACGCCGCAGGGTGTCACGGGCTATATCCGCGTCGACTGGTTCACGCCCGACGGCCTGCCGGTATGGGGCGACGGGCGGCTCTTCATCACCGGCACCCAAGGCACCATCGAGCTGCGAAAATATGTCGATGTCGCCGGCCGCGCCGGCGGAGACCATCTCTTCCTCACCGATCGGAAGGGTATGCAGCATATCGATTGTTCGGCGGTCGAGCTTCCCTTCGGCCGGCAGTTCATCACCGACGTCTTGGAGCGGACCGAGACGGCCATGCCGCAGGCCCGTTGCTTCAAGGCGATGGAACTCGCCCTCAAGGCCCAGCAGCGCGCCGAGGAGGCTGCGTGATGGGCGAGATCAAATCCGTCGCCGTCGTCGGGCTGAACATCGGGCGCGCGCATATCGCCGAGGCCTATGCGCCGCGCCCCGAACGCTGGCGCCTCGCCGCCGTCTGCGATCGCAACCAGGAACGCCTCGATGCGGTGGCCGATGAATTCTCGGCCGAAAGCCGCACGCTGCATTTCGACGAACTCCTCGCTCGCGACGATATCGACGTGATCGACATCGCCACACCGCCCGCAACCCATTTCGAGCTGGTCAGCCGGGCCCTGGCGGCGGGCAAGCACGTTGTCTGCGAAAAGCCTTTGGTGGGCTCGCTGCACGAGGCCGATCTTCTGGCCAATGCCCAGGCCCAGAGCGGCCAGATCCTGATGCCGATCTTCCAGTACCGTTTCGGCGAGGGTGTGCAGAAGGCCAAGCGCATCATCGAGGCGGGGTTGGCCGGAAAGCCCTATCTTGGCACCGTCGAAACCCATTGGAAGCGCACACCCGATTATTATGCCGTCTATTGGCGCGGCAAATGGGACACAGAGCTCGGCGGGGTGCTGATGACCCATGCCATCCACCAGCATGACATGATGACCCATCTGATGGGACCGGTGCGGCGGCTGTTCGCGCGGGCGACGACGAGGGTCAACGCCATCGAGGTGGAGGATTGCGTCTCCTCCTCCTGGGAAATGGCCAATGGCGCGCTGGTGGCGGCCAGCGCCACTTTGGGCTCGCAGAAAGAGATTTCGCGGCTGCGCCTGTGCTTCGAAAACGTCACTTTCGAGAGCGGCGGCGAGGCCTATTCGCCGGGTGACGACCCCTGGACGATCCTGCCAGCGAACGAGGCCGTGGCGGCTGATATCAAGGATCTCGTCGCCGACCTGCCCCCGGTCGGCCGCCGCTTCCTCGGCCAGATGGATGCCTTGCACGAGGCCCTGCACGGCCGTGCACCGGTCCCGGTCACGGTTGCCGATGCCCGCCGGGCGCTGGAACTGGCGACCGCCTTTTATCATTCCGCCCAGACCGGCAGCGACGTGGCCCTGCCGATCGGCCCCGATCATCCGAAATATCGCGGTTGGCGACCGTAAGGAGGACGACATGGCGACGAGCATCCGGCTCGACAAGGTGGTGAAGCGCTACGGCTCTCTGGACGTCATTCACGGCGTGGATCTTGTCATCGAACCGGGCGAGTTCACGGTGTTCGTCGGCCCGTCGGGCTGTGGCAAATCTACCCTTCTGCGCATGATCGCCGGTCTCGAGCCGATTTCGGGCGGCGACCTCACCATCGACGGGGAACGCATGAACAATGTCCCCGCCTCGCGCAGGGGCATCGCCATGGTGTTCCAGTCCTACGCCCTCTATCCGCACATGACGGTCTACAAGAACCTCGCTTTCGGACTGGAGACCGCCGGCTACAAGCGGGCCGAGGTCGACCAACGGGTGCGCCATGCCGCCAGGATCCTCAAGATCGAGGACTATTTGCAGCGCCGCCCCAAGGCCCTGTCCGGTGGCCAGCGCCAGCGCGTCGCTATCGGGCGGGCGATCGTGCGCGAACCGCGCATCTTCCTGTTCGACGAACCCCTCTCCAATCTCGACGCGGAACTGCGGGTGCAGATGCGCGTGGAGATCGCCAAGCTGCACCAGGATCTCGGAAACACCATGATCTACGTGACCCACGACCAGGTCGAGGCGATGACCATGGCCGACAAGATCGTGGTGCTGCGCGACGGCGTGGTGATGCAGGTCGGCGCACCCCTCGATCTCTACAACGCGCCGGCCAACCAGTTCGTGGCCGGCTTCATCGGCTCGCCCAAGATGAATTTCCTGGCCGGCCGCCTGGCCGGAGCCGGCGATGCGATCGAAGTTGCCGGCCGAACCGTAAGCCTCGGTTCGCCTCTAGCGGGCGCCAGGACGACTGCCCCCGTCACCTTCGGCGTGCGCCCCGAGCATGTCCTGGTCGGCGGCGGGGCCGGCGAGTCGCTCGGCGACGTCAAAGTCCATCTGGTCGAGCATCTCGGCGGAGAGACCGTGCTCTACGCAACCACCTCAGGCGGGGAGAACCTGACCATTTCGGCCCCTGGGCAATTACGAGTCCGCCATGGCGAAACCGTGCCCCTGCGCGCCGACCCCGCCCTCTGCCATGTCTTCAACCAAGAGGGTGCTTCCCTGCGACGGTGAGCCCAGCGGATCGCCGGAACGCCGATTTCGAAGGGTGGTGCGCCCGCGACAGATGGATGGGTCGGCAACGCTATCGGACGGTTGCGATCCCGGCCAGGATGAGGTCGATGCCGGCAAGGAACTGCTCCCGGTCGTCATGGCCGGGCAGCCGCGTCGCCAACCGATGCACGAAGGCATATTTGGCGGGGTCGAGCTGCCTCCACCGCGCTGCAACGGTGGTGAGGAACGTCGTCCGGTCCATTTCGCGCGGGGCGAGACGGGCATTCGCAGCGTTCTGCCCGGCGACGCCGAGAATGTAATTCACGAGCGCGGACCAGCAGTCGAACTCCGCCCGCTCGGGAACGCCGAGCGCCTGGAGATGGCTGCCGATGCCTTCGGAAATCTGGAGCATGGCGGCTTGCAATGGCTCACGGGAGAGTTGCGCACCCACCCAGGGGTGTGCATCGATCGCATCGAACACACCGAGCGCCATGACTCTGATGGCCTGCTGGGGCCTGTCTCCATCGCCCACCTCGGTCATGGCGCGGGCAATGATGTCGTTGGTGGCAGCCGCGAGGAGCCCGTCCTTGTCGGCGACGTGCCAGTAGATCGCTCCGCTTCCCGTTGCCAGACGGGCGGCGAGTGCGCGGAATGTCAGGGCGCCTTCCCCCCCGCTGTCCAGGATCTCGATCGCGGCTTCGACGATCCTCTCCTTCGAGAGCGTGTCCGCGCGCCGTCCGGTTCGCTGAATCTTGGTTGTCATACCCACCATCTTGACATGGTTGGAACATCGTTCCAACAAATGTCTATGGAACAGTGTTCCATAGACATTTGAAAGGAATAGAATGACGACACCAGTCACGATTATCGGCGCGGGCCTCGGCGGCCTCATCCTCGCACGCGTCCTCTCCCGGCACGGCATCTCGGCGACGGTCTACGAGGCCGAGCCCTCGGCCGGCGCGCGCACGCAGGGCGGACAGCTCGATATCCACGAATATAACGGGCAACGCGCGCTCGATGACGCCGGCCTCCTCGATGAATTCCACGCGATCATCCACCGGGGCGGCGCGGCGGCACGCATTCTCGACCGACACGGCAACTTATTGCTCGACGAGCCCGACGACGGCACCAGCGGACGTCCCGAGGTGCTTCGAGGCGACCTGCGACGAATTCTTGTCCAGTCCCTGCCCGAGAATACGATTCAGTGGGGAAAGAAGCTCGCCCACGTCGCGGATCTCGGCGATGGCCGGCACGAGTTGGCATTCACGGACGGGTCGACCGCGAGAACGGAACTTCTCGTGGGGGCGGATGGCGCCTGGTCGAAGGTCCGACCCCTGCTGTCCGATGCGAAGCCCGATTATGTCGGCACCACATTGATCGAGACCTATCTACATGATGTCGACGAACGGCATTCCGCGTCTGCCGGAGCCGTCGGCCGCGGTGCGATGTACGCACTCGCCCCGGGAAAGGGCATCGTCGCGCATCGCGAGGCCGGAAATATCCTTCACACCTATGTCGAGTTGAACCGCTCCGCCGAATGGATCGCCGACATCGACTTTAGTGACGCCGCTGCCGCAACAGCCCGGATCGCGGCTGAATTCGAGGGCTGGGCGCCGGCGCTCACCGCGCTGATTACCGATGGCGAGACTCCGCCGACCCCGCGCATGATCCATGCGCTTCCCGTCGGACACCGATGGGACCGCGTGCCCGGAGTCACGCTTCTCGGCGACGCCGCCCACCTGATGCCCCCCGCCGGCGAAGGCGGGAACCTGGCGATGCTCGACGGCGCCGAACTCGCAAAAGCGATCGCCGCTCACCCCGACGACATCGAAGCGGCCCTCGCCATCCATGAAATTGCGATGTTCGCGCGCAGCGCCCCCGAAGCCGCGGACGCGCATTTGATGCTGGAAATCTGCCTCGGCGACCGCGCTCCGTTCGGACTTATCGACTTCCTCACTGCCGCCCATCAGGGGAGACAGGAAGAAAGCGCCCTGTCCTGATCCGCGCCACCACCAGTGCCGGCATGACGGCCGACGCTCTCGCCGGATCATCGCGGGCAAAGGGCCGACTCAAGCCGACAGGATCTGTCTCATAAGCCAACAGGCCCGACCCCGCCCGTAAAAGCACGCGCCCGCAGCGCATGGATTGCCAGGCGCGCGCCGGCCAGCAGCGCTTGGCGGGGCGCCAGCACGGCCTGCCGCCGCCTGCGGCTGCGCGACAGTTTGAGCAGGATCTCCCGCGCTCTTGCCCGCCAGCCATAATCGTCGACCGCGCCGCGAAACAACATCGCGACCGGCCGGTCGCCCACTCTCTGCAATCGCTGCATCATCACGCCGGCTTCGCGAAACCAATCGCTCTCCAGCCGCACGCCGGGGGCCATCACCAACACCCAATCGCTGCGGGCAGCCTCGAGGCCGGTACGCTCGTCACCTTCTACGATGACGCAGCCGACGGCATCCGCGACCAGGCGCGTGCCCCGGGAAGATCCGCTCTCGGCGACCACCACCTCGCGCACGAAACCATCCGCCGCCGCCGGGACAAGGGCAGCCAGCGTTTCCGCCAGCAGCAATTCCTGGCCGTTCGCGGCGATGACGACACTGATCATGGCAGGCAGGGGGGTTGTTTCAGTCTCATTCTCCTCCTCGCATATCACGCGGCGCCCTTCGAAATCAGAGCCCGAAACAGCCGATCCTGCGCAAATTATCGGCAATTTCGTTTCGCTTGCAGCAATGTTCTCTTTTTGTTCTAATGAGAACAGAGGAATTTGATTCGCGGAGGCGGCCATGGGCGTGCCGATAAGCAAGGTCTCTCTTACCGATGCGGTGCCGGTGGGCACGACCGTGATCGACATCGATCGGCGGCGGGGCCGCGGCGCCGGCTCCAACGCCAGCGGGCGTTTCGAAGGGCTTTCGCGCTTCATCGAGGATGACGGCTGGAACTCGATCGAGGAATTGCCGACTCTGCGCACCGAGATCCAGGACGAGCAGGCCCGCAAGATCATCACCTTCAACGACTCGCCGGACATCTCCTTCGACCGTTCGATCAACCCCTATCGCGGCTGCGAGCATGGCTGCGTCTATTGCTTCGCCAGGCCGACGCACGCGCATATGGGGCTCTCGCCGGGGCTCGACTTCGAGACCAAGCTGTTCGCCAAGCCGAATGCGGCGACCCTGCTGGAAAAAGAATTGTCGGCCAGGAATTATCAGCCGCGCACCATCGCGATGGGCACCAACACCGACCCCTACCAGCCGATCGAGCGCCAGCGCGGCATCACCCGCTCCATTCTGGAGGTTCTTGATAGAACCAGCCACCCGGTCGGCATCGTCACCAAATCGGGCTTGATCACCCGCGACATCGACATTCTCGCACGCCTTGCGCGGCGCGGCCTGGTCAAGGTCGCCCTGTCGGTGACCACCCTCGACGCAAAGCTCTCCCGCTCGCTCGAGCCACGAGCGGCCACGCCGTCCTTGCGCCTGAAGGCCATGCGTCAGCTGGCCGATGCCGGCATTCCCGTGACGGTGATGGTGGCGCCGATCATCCCCAAGATCAACGATGCCGAGATCGAGCGCATCCTCGAAGCGGCCCGTGCGGCGGGCGCCCGCGAGGCGGGTTACGTCATGCTACGCCTGCCCCTCGAGATTTCGGGCCTGATGCGCGATTGGCTGGGCGAGCATCGCCCCGATGCCATGAACCATGTCTTCTCGCTGATGCGATCGAGCCGCGACGGCAAGGACTATGATTCGCGCTGGGGCCTGCGCATGTCGGGAACCGGACCCTATGCCTGGATGATCGGGCGGCGTTTCGAACTGGCTGCCGCCCGGCTGGGCCTCAACGCCAGGCGGTTGAAGCTGCGTACGGACCTGTTCACCCGCCCGGTGCGGATGGGTGAACAACTGGCGCTGTTCTGATCAGGCGAAAAGCAGATATTTTCGTTCTTCGGTCGTGTTGCCTGTCGCCCTTGCCGTTGCCCGGTTCTTACAGGGAGAGGGCAAGGGGGCAACGCCGCGGACCGTGAAGAAACGGTCTTCTTCCGCCCTAATATCCGAAGAACTGCCGGCAATCACCGCTTGCTGCCTTTGAACCAGGACGAGCGCGCCGGTTTGGCCGGCTCCGGTTTGGCCGGCGTGGATAAAAGCTCGCTGATCGTCGGGCCAGGCAGTTCGCTCACGGGCGTCAGGGTCGCCGAAGCCCAGAAGGAATTGCCGGCCAGGGCATGCTCGGCGAGCTTGCGATAGGTTGCCAGGCGGCGGTCGATCCGCTCGCCGATGTCGTAGGCGGCCAATTCGTCCGGTGTCGGATCGCGCCCGACCTCCTGCTTGAAAGCCACCAGCCAGTCGCGCTTGTTCTGCGTGGAGAGGGAAAAGGCCAGCAGGCCGACGACATCCTCCTCGTCATGCACCAGGCGATCGAACACATTGTCGGAGGGCAAGCCAGCCTTGATCGGAGCCGGCGCCGCTTCGCTCTGGGATTGATGGTCCTGAGAAGGTGTAGCAGCCTCGATATCGGTCACGTTCTTTTGCATTCCGCCCTGCCCCGCAACAAACGCTATCTGCCCAAACGCTGTCCATCGTTGTCGGCAACATACGTTGAAAAATTGCAGCTAAACTTGACATGGCAGAGGCACAAAGCAAGTCACGATTTGTATCGGTACAGCGTCAGCCCACCCTCTGCGCTGGACCTGCCGGCGGGAATCTTCTAACGCCAGTTCATGACAAAACATCTTCTCGCTGGCGTCGACGAGGCTGGCCGGGGACCGCTGGCGGGCCCGGTATCGGCTGCCGCCGTCATCCTCGATCCCGACAGGGTGCCGGTCGGCCTGGCCGATTCCAAGGTCATCACGGCGGCACGGCGCGAAGAGCTCTATCAGGAGATCATGGCCTCGGCGCTCTCGGTCTCGGTCGCCTTTTCAAGCCCAGCCTTGATCGACCGGCTCAACATCCGCGGCGCCACGCTGGACGCCATGCGGCGGGCCGTCAGGGGACTGTCCCTGCGCCCCTCGTCGGTGGAGATCGACGGCAAGGACGTGCCCCACGGCCTGCAGCTTCCGGCCCGCGCCATCATCGACGGTGACGCGCTGGTGCCGACCATCTCCGCCGCCTCGATCATCGCCAAGGTCACCCGCGACCGCCTGATGATCAAGCTTTCGGCCACCTACCCGCTCTATGGCTTCGAGCGCCATATGGGCTACGGCACGCCCGAACATACCGCCGCCATCGACACGCATGGACCCTGCCCGCATCACCGCCTGTCCTTCGGAAGGCTGAAGGCATATCGGGTTTGAGAGAGCGGTGCTGTCTCCTTACGGCGCGACCACGCCCTTGCGGAAGATGAAACAGCCATAGAAGCGCCGTTCGCCAGTAGCGATCACGCAATAGGCCTTCTTGGCGTGTTCGTAGAATTCCATGCGCTCGATCGAGGTCATCGGCCAGGACTTGCCTTCCGCCTTGTCGATCGCGGCCTGCACTTCCTGCTGGACCGGCGGGACTTCGTCGGGCGAGCCGACGATCTCCATGCGGCGGGCCGAGTCGTCGACGAAGGTGTCGAGCGGCACGACCGACAGTACGGCCTCAACCGCACGGGCGGCCGTCACACCATCGATGCGCAGGAGGTCCCCCAGTACCGTCTCGCGAGCGACCGAATCGGCCGGGAAATTGGTGTCGCAGATCACCAGCGTGTCGCCATGGCCCATCGCTCGGAGGGCATAGAGCACATCGGCATTCAGCAACGGATCGATATTCTTGAGCATGGTAGTTTCCTATTTTGCGATCTGCGCAGGTCTGGTCTGCATGAGCTTGGCCTGCAGGATGACGACGATCAGCAAGAAGGCGCCGCGCACCACCGACTGCCAATAGGCTGAGAGCGAGATCCAGCCCATGCCATTCTCGAAATTGAGGATCGTGTAGATCAGGCCGAGCAGCAGGGCGCCGGCCAGCGTGCCGCCGATGGAGCCCTTGCCCCCTGTCAGCAGCGTGCCGCCCACCACCACCGAGGCGATGGCGATCAGCTCCCAGCCAATGCCTTCGATCGGTTGGCCGGCACCGAATTGCGAGGCCAGGATCACGCCCGCCATGCCGGCCGTCACGCCGGAGATCACATAGACCGCGAAGATGGTGCGGTTGACCGGCAAGCCCATCAGCCGGGAGGCTTCCGCGCCGCCGCCGACCGCCAGCACATGGCGCCCGAAAGAGGTGGA
This sequence comes from Labrys sp. F242, assembly GCF_057813875.1. Taxonomy (NCBI): domain Bacteria; kingdom Pseudomonadati; phylum Pseudomonadota; class Alphaproteobacteria; order Hyphomicrobiales; family Xanthobacteraceae; genus Labrys; species Labrys sp. F242. The sequence goes on from NZ_JBVASG010000001.1 coordinate 3,027,523, forward strand.
GTTCAGGGTAATGGCGCCCACGATATACGCCACCAGGGCGATCCAGGCCGGCGTCGGGAAGCTCAGGATGAAGCCGAGAATGTTCGCGGCGGTGCCGGCATTTTCGGCATCCACCCATTCAGGTCGCATGAAGCTGAGAAGATCGCCCTGCCCGAGCGCGGTGAAGGCCGTGTCATAGGAAGCCGAGACCGATTGGTTGTTGGCCAGCAGCAGGGCCGTGCCTTGCGCCGCCAGCATGGTGGCGAGCGTGGCGATGAAAGGCAGGATCTTCAAACGGGTGATGATCAGCGCATTGATGATGCCGACGGCCGCTCCCGCCGCAAGCCCGCCGGCGGCGCCGGCGATGAGGCCATAGGAGCTGAGATAGGCGGAGACCACGCTGGCCAGCGCGGCTGTGGTGCCGACCGACAGGTCGATGCCGCCAGTCATGATCACGAAGCACATGCCGAGGGCGACCAGCGCAAACATCGAATTGTAGCGCAGCACGGTCTGGATGTTGTAGGTGCCGAGGAAGCCGTCATAGCGCCAGGCCCCGAAGGCCGCGAGCAGCACGAGGGCCAGCAGCACGCCGAGGGCCGGAGAGAACCGAAAGTTCGCCATCACGCCGTCCCCTGCCGCTGGAGCCAGACAGCGAGCACGATCAGCACTGCCTTGGCGATGAGAGCCGCCGCATCCGGCACTCCGTTGGCGAGCAAGGTGTAGCGCACCAGCTGGATGATGAGTGCTCCGAGCAAGGTACCGACGATGGTAGCCCGGCCGCCGGAGAGCAGCGTCCCGCCAACCGCCACCGCCGCGATGGCATCGAGTTCCTTGCCCATGCCGATCAGATTGGCATCGGCTGCCGAGTTCATGGCGATCTCGATGAGGCCGGCGATACCGGCGCACAGGCCGCAGATGAAGTAGACCAGCACCTTGACGCGGGCCGCCGGCACGCCGGCGAGTCGGGCCGCCGCCTCATTGCCGCCGACCGCCAGGACCTGCCGGCCGAACACGGTGCCCTTGAGCACATAGGCGGCCGCGATCACCAGAACCGCCATGATCCAGACCTGGAACGGCAATCCCAGCACCTTGCCGAGCGCGATCGCCTGGAATTCCGGGACCTTGAAGACCTGCAGGTCGCCATTGGTGGAGACTTGGGCGAGCCCCCTGCCCGCAATGAACAGGATCAGCGTCGCGATGATCGGCTGGATGTTGTAGCGGGTGATCAGCCAGCCATTGAAGAGGCCGAATACGCCCGCGACCAGCACCGGAATGACGATGCCGAAGGCGATCGCGACATAGAGGTTGGAAAAATCCACGATTTTGCCTGTGAAGATCATCGGCGACAGGGCACCGGCAATCGCCATCAGCGAACCAACCGACAGGTCGATGCCGCCGGTTGCGATCACCAGCGTCATGCCGATGCCGACGATCACGATGGTGCAGACCTGGGTGAGATTGACCAACAGGGTCTGGGTGGTGGCAAAATTGGGAGTGACGGCGAAATTGAAGCCGATCAGAAGCAGCAGCGCGATGATGACACCGTAGCGCTGCAGAAACGCAGGAACATCACGCATGGTTAGCCGTTCCCGTCTCGTCGGCTGCGGGGCTGGCGCCGTGGGCCATGGCGGCCATGATGCTGTCCTCATTGATGTTGGGGGCGCGCAGCTCCGCCACGCTCAAGCCGTCGCGCAGCACGAAGACGCGACTTGCCGCCTCGATGACCTCCTCCAGTTCGGAAGAAATCACCAGCACGCCGAGCCCCTCCGCGGAAAAGCGGCGGATCAGGTTGAGAATTTCCGCCTTGGCCCCGACATCGATGCCGCGCGTCGGCTCATCGAGAATGAGAAGCTTGGGATTCATGCACAGCCAGCGGGCGAGCAGTACCTTTTGCTGATTGCCGCCGGACAATTCGCGGATCTTCTGGTCCGGGCCCGAGCATTTGATGCCGATTTCCTTGATGAAACGCTCGACGATCCGCCTCTGCTCGGCAAGGTCGAAGCGGCCGCCTCGCGAAAGGGCCGGCATCAGCGCGAGGGTGAGATTGTCGGCGACCGACATGTCGGGGACGATGCCTTCGACCTTGCGGTCTTCCGAACAAAATCCCATTCCGGCCTTGATGGCTTCCGTTGGCGTGCGGAACTCCGTCTTGGCTCCATTGAAGGCGATCTCTCCCTTGGCGCGCCTGTCGGCGGCGAAGATGGCGCGGGCCGTCTCGGTACGGCCCGAACCCAGCAATCCAGCCAATCCGACGATCTCGCCCTTGTCGATCGAAAGGGAGGCATCGCTGACGCGCCGCCCGACGGCGAGCGAGCGCACGCCGAGCAGTTCCTCGCGAACAGCCGAGCCCTCTCCCCGTTCGGCGGCGGTGCCTTTTGCCATCACTTCCGCAAGGGCCCTGCCGAGCATGGAAGAGACAAGGGTCAGCTTGGGCATGTCCTGCATGGGCGAAACGGCGACCGTGCGCCCGTCGCGCATGATGGTAACCCGGTCGCAGACGGCATAGAGCTCGTCGAGCTTATGGGTGACGAACAGCACCGAGACCCCGTCATCCTTGAGTTGCCGGATGGTGCGCAGCAGCACCGCCACCTCTGCCTCGTCGAGAGAGGAAGTCGGCTCGTCCATGATCACCAGGCGCGCCTTGAAGGACACCGCGCGGGCGATCGCCACCATCTGCTGGATGGCGGTGGGAAATTCACCCAGCGGCTGGGTAACGTCGATATTGACGTCGAAACGGGCCAGGAGCTCGCGTGCACCGGCATTCATCGCCTTCCAGTCGATGAACAAGCCGCGGTGCTTGGGCTCGCGGCCGAGATAGATGTTCTCGGCGACCGAACGATAGCCGATCAGGTTGAGTTCCTGGAAGATGGTGCTCACCCCCAGGCGCTGGGCCTGCTGCGGAGAACTGGCCTGCCAGGGTGCTCCGCCGAAGGTGATGGTGCCGCCATCATGCGTATGGGCACCATTGAGGATCTTGATCATGGTCGACTTGCCGGCCCCGTTCTGGCCCACCAAGGCCATGACCTCAGCAGGGGCGATGTCGAGGGTCGCGCCATGCAGGACCTTGACGCCACCAAAGCTCTTGGTGATGGCGTCCATGGAAAGAAGCGGGGACGATGGTGCCATTCAGTCTCTAGCTCTAATGGCGGCTAAACCCGCCTCTATCATTGTAAAGAATCGCCGCTTAGGCTCGACCTTTGTCATGCCCGGGCATGACCCGGGCATCCAGGCTCTCTGTCATAAAGGAGGAGCTGGATTGCCGGGGCTAGCCCGGCAATGACAAAAGTCAGCGTTCTAAGACTGCCGGATCAATAGGATTCCGGCAAATAAGCGGCGATGTTGTCCTTGTTGAACAGCCGGTCGGTATTGACGAGACGCGGCGCCACGGCTTCGCCGGCGGCATATTTGACGATGGCGTCGAAGGCAGCCGGACCGAATTTCGGATTGCATTCGATCAGGACGAGAAGCTTGCCGTCCGAAACGGCCTGGGCCGCATCGCGCGTGCCGTCGATCGAAGCCAGGATCAGGTCCTTGCCCGGTGTTTTGCCGGCAGCCTCCATCGCGGCGATGGCGCCCATGGTCATCTCGTCATTGTGCGAATAGAGGGCGGTCGCGTCGGGATGGGCCTGATAGAGCGTCTCGAAAACCTGGCGCCCCTTGTCGCGGGCGAAGTCACCCGACTGGGAAGCAATGATCTTCATGTCGGGATAGGCCTTGATCGCCTTCTCGAAGCCCGTTTTGCGGTCATTCGCCGGCGAGGAACCGGTGGTTCCCTGCAATTCGATGATCTTGGCCTTGCCGTTCATCGCCTTGGCGAGATATTCGCCCGCCATCTCGCCTTCCTTCACGAAGTCGGAGCCGATGAAGGCGATGTAGTCCTTGCCGCCCTTGGCAAGATTCGCATCGACACCGCGATCGATCAGGAAGAGCGGGATGCCTGCCTTCTTGGCTTCCATCACCGCTGGCACGAGCGGCTTTTCCTCGCGCGGCGACAGCAGGATGACGTCGACCTTCTGGGCGATCATCGAGCGTACGTCGGCGACCTGCTTGGCGGCCGAGCCGGCGGCGTCGGTATAGACGAGCTGCCAGCCCCGCTTCTGGGCCTCGTCTTTCATGCTGGCGGTCTGTGCCAGACGCCAGGGATTGTTGCTCTCCGTCTGCGCGAAGCCGACCTTGTATTTGTCTTTCTTCTTCAGCTTGGGCAGGTCGGCGTAAGCAGGCACCAGCCCGAGGCCGGTGAACGCAGCACTGCCGGCCGCGATCTGCAGCAAGGAACGACGCGTAATCATGTTTCTCTCCCGTTTGGGCCCTGGTTCCGACGGGCCCGGACCGCCGGCAGCGCAGTTTCGGTGCCATGGTCGGCGGCTAGAATGGTCGGACAATTTCAATCGCGTCAAGTCATCAATTTGAGCAGAACGCGGACAATCACAGCAAGCGTGGCGGAGCGGCGGGCGTCCCGTTCCGGCACGAAATTTTTATCAGGATGGCAACGCGGAATTTACCAAACCGGCCCAGGATCCACCGTGTTGTCAGTAAGCGTTGCGTATGAGTACCCCATGAGTATCTCGCGTACCGGAGCCGCCCAAGCGCTTCGGATGAGCCCAGGGTTGAAGCGTGTAGAATCGCGTTCGTCTGCAATGGCGAGTGCGGTTCTACCGCTCGATACCATCATCGAGGGCGACTGCATTGCCGCGTTGCAGCGGTTGCCAGCCGCGAGCGTCGATCTCGTCTTTGCCGATCCCCCCTATAATCTTCAATTGGGTGGTGATCTTCAGCGGCCCGACAATTCCATGGTCGACGCTGTCGACGACGACTGGGACAAGTTCGCATCCCTGCGCGACTATGACGATTTCACCCGGGCCTGGCTCGCCGCCGTCAAGCGCGTGATGAAGCCCGATGCCACGCTGTGGGTGATCGGCTCCTATCACAATATCTTCCGGGTCGGCGCCAGCCTGCAGGATCTCGATTTCTGGATCCTCAACGACATCGTTTGGCGCAAATCGAATCCGATGCCGAATTTCCGCGGCAAGCGCTTCACCAATGCGCATGAGACCCTGATCTGGGCCTCGCGCGACCAGCGCTCGCGCTACACCTTCAATTACGAGGCACTGAAGGCCGGCAACGAGGATGTGCAGATGCGCTCCGACTGGCTGATCCCGCTGTGCACCGGCTCCGAACGGCTCAAGGACGACGAGGGGCGCAAGGCCCATCCGACCCAGAAGCCGGAGGCGCTGCTGGCACGCATCCTGCTCGCCGCCTCCAAGCCCGGCGACGTCGTGCTCGACCCCTTCTTCGGCTCGGGCACCTCCGGCGCCGTCGCCAAGAAACTCGGCCGCCACTTCGTCGGCATCGAGCGCGATCAGGCCTATATCGCCCATGCCCGCGAGCGCATCGCCCACGCCACGCTTGTCGACGATGCCGCCATGCTGGCACCGGCGGAAAAGCGTTCCGAACCCCGCATTCCCTTCGCCAACGTGATCGAACGCCAGCTCCTGCAGCCCGGCGCCATCCTGACCGACGCCAATCGTCGCCATCAGGCCCGCGTGCGGGTCGATGGATCGATCATGCTCGGCGACATCATCGGCTCGATCCACAAGATCGGCGCCCTCGCCCAAGGCCTGCCCGCCTGCAATGGCTGGACCTATTGGCACTATGACGATGGTGGCAAGCCGGTGCTGATCGACGAGCTACGCGCCATCCTGCGCAAGGAACTGGCAGCGGCGGGGTAAAATTCCTTCTCCCCTTGCGGGAGAAGGCGGCGGCAGCCGGATGAGGGGTCGACGAAACCTCCCCATTGCCGGTGGCTGCCTGCAAGGCGTTTAGGATGGGTCAGGCGACCCCTCATCCGCCCGTTAGGGGCACCCAGTCCACTCCAAGTGGAGTGGACGATACCCACAAGGGGAGAAGGTAATTGCCCCTCACGCACTGATGGCCGGGCGCCGGCCGTTCCAGGGCATGGCCTGTTCGAGCTGTGCGGAAACCGCCAGCACGCTCGCCTCGTCGCCGTAACGCCCGACCAGTTGCACGCCGATCGGAATGTCGTCCGGCGTCGAGCCCAGCGGCAGCGAGATCGCGGGCAGGCCGGAAAGATTGAACGGGAAGGCAAAGACCGCATCCGTCCATTTGGCGTTGTACTGGTCGAGATCGGTCATCGACATGTCGTAATAGCCCATCGGGCGCGGCAGCTGCGTCAGGGTCGGCGTGATGAAGATGTCGTAGGGCCCAAGATCCTCGGCGATGGCACGGCTGAGTTCGCGCAATTTCCAGACATCGCGGGCATGCTCGACGCCGCTGATCGAGCGGCCGCGCTCGATCACCGCCCAGGTCACCGGCTCGACGTCGTCCCGGGTGACGGGACGCCCGATCACGTCGGCCAGTCCGTCGAACATCGCGGCCGTCTCGACCGGAGACATATGGGTATAGGTCTTCCAGGCATCATTGCCGTCGAGGGCCATGTCATGTTCCTCGACGAGATGGCCGAGGCCCTCCAGGGTCTTCACCGTGGCCAGCACCGCAGCCTTCACCTGGGGGTCGATCGGCGTGCCGTTGGCCGGCGTGACGGTGTAGCCGATGCGCAGCCGCGCAGGCGTACGCTTCGACAATTCAAGCCAGCTCTCCGCCGGCCTGGGCGGCGTGTAGGGATCACCCGGCAAGGCTCCGGCAACGGCGTCGAGATAAGCGGCTGTATCGCGCACGCTGCGCGAATGGCAGAGGAAATAGGCGCCGCCGTACCAGAAGTCCCCTGCCGGAGCGAGGGTGACGCGTCCGCGCGAGGGTTTCAGGCCGACGATGCCGCAGCAGGAGGCGGGAACGCGGATGGAGCCCGCACCATCGCTCGCCTCGCCGATCGGCACCATGCGCGAGGCCACGGCCGCCGCCGTGCCGCCGCTCGACCCGCCGGCGGTGATGCCCTCCTTCCAGGGATTGATGGTGGCGCCGTAGAGCTTGGGCTCGGTCGAGATCGACCAGCCATTCTCGGGCGCATTCGACTTGCCGAGCAGCACAAGGCCGGCAGCCCGGATGCGCTGCACCGACACCGAATCGCTCTCGGCCATCAGATCCTTCAGATAACGCGATGAATTGGTGAGCGGTGCCCCCTTCCAGGAACTGGCGAGTTCCTTGGCAAGAAAGGGAACCCCGGCGAACGCGGCCTGGCGATCGACATCGGCTGCGGCGGCGCGGCCCATGTCGTAGAGGCGGTGGATGACTGCATTGAGCTTCGGATTGAGCTGTTCGATCACGGTGATGGCGGTCTCCACCACCTCGAGTGGCGACACCTCGCCTTTCTGCACCAGCCCGGCCAAAGCGAGCGCATCGGATTCGACGTAGGTTTCCAGCAATGTCGTCATGACGAGTATCCCTTGGTGATGAAATGAAAAGCTACGACGCGCGCAAAACGCGCACGTCGGATCGCTGGCGGAGCGACGAACGCCGTCAGCCGATCTCGACCGCCCGCTGTTCCCGGATGCTCTGCTCGGCCGCCAGCACGATGCGCAGGCTGTTCACTGCGGCCGCCATGGATTCGGTGAGATCGAGGTCCTCGCGGATCGCACGCAGGAAATAGGCCTGCTCGCGATCGCACAATTCCTGATGGCCCGGTTCGTCCTCCATGCTGAAGATCTCGTCCGGCTTGGCGAAGTTCTTGTCGGCGTCGACCTTGGCGTAGTGGATCTTGATGGCGTCGGTCTTGGTGTGGCGATCGATGTCGGCGGAATCGGAGAGTTCTTCGCCCTGCTTGCTGCTCTCGGTCTGGCCGGCAACGATGGATACGGCCCCTTCCGGCCCGATGACGTCCTTCACGAAATAGGCGATCTCGCTCATCATCGGCCCCCAGCCCGCCTCGTACCAGCCGACGGAACCATCGTCGAAGGTGACGTGCAGATGGCCGTAATTCTGCTGGGCCGCCTCCTGCCAGAGCTTGGCGCCGATGCCATGCACGCGCAGCGGTTTGGCGCCGGTGAGCTGGCACATCACATCGACATAATGCACGCCGCAATCGACGATCGGTATCAGCGAGTCGATCAGGTTCTTGTGCCAGTGCCAGGCCGGGCCGCTGCTCTGCTGGTTGAGATTGAGGCGCATCACCAACGGCTTGCCCAGGGTCCGGCCCATCTCGATGAACTTCACCCAGGAGGGGTGCACGCGCAGGATATAGCCCAGCACCAGCTTGCGATTTTTGGCACGAGCAGCGGCGACCACCTTCTCCGCGTCCTCGATCGTGGTAGCGATCGGCTTTTCCATGAAGACGTGGCAGCGTGCCTCGATCGCCTTCAGCGCATATTCGGCATGGGTGTTCGGCCAGCTGTTGATCGAGACGGCATCAGGCCTGGTTTCCCTGAGTGCGGTATCGAAGTCCTCGAACAGCGGGTAGCCGGCGAGTTCGGCCGGTACGGGCTTCGACTTGATCGAGCGGCTCATGATGCCGACGATCTCGAAACCATCATTGCGATGATAGGCGCTGGCATGGGAGGCTCCCATATTGCCGAGCCCCACCACGAGAATCCTAACCTTGTCGGACATGCGCCCTCCCCCAATACCAATCACATAGTCCGACGCGGACCGGGATCCGCGCCGGATTTCAAATGTTTGCAAAGCACCCCTCAGAGGGCTGATGCGGTTCACTTGAGCGTCTTGGAGCTTGCGCGACCTTTGTCATTGCCGGGCTTGACCCGGCAATCCAGCCCCAGACCGTTTGCGCGTGTGGCTCCTGGATAGCCGGGTCAAGCCCGGCTATGACAAATCGCAGCATTACCTCCTTAAGTGGACCCGCATTCCCCCTACAGGGCTCCGTTAAACAGATTCGCCTTGATCTTCTCGACGTCGACCTTGGCAAAGCCGTCCGAAAGCTTGGCACTGTCCGCGTCGGCCTTGACCTTGGCCTTGTCGAAATCATTGGCCGGCTTGATGAGGTCGTTGGTGACCACGTCCTCCGCCTTAACCGGTGCGGAGATCTGGCCGATCTTGTGGATCTGGTCGAAGAAGGCCTGCCAGCTTGTCATGTCGTGCCAGCCCCAGCCGCCGCGCTTGTCCATGTCACCACGGAAGACGTTGACCTGCTGCAGGATCGAGGTGGTGCCGAGCTCCGGGCCGAGATTGCTGGCGAGCGTCGGGAACTGCTCGAACACCGCCTCAACGGCCGCCCGCGGATTCTGGTAGCCGAACTCCAGGCCCATGGCCCAGCCGCGCAGATACTTCTCCAGGAAGGCCTTGCGATCGGGATCCTCGAGATCGGCGCTGCGCACCACGAAGGTATTGGCCGGGAATTTCGAATGCTGGACCCCGAGCCAGTAGTCGAAGCTGAGGCCCTTGGCGATCCATTCCGCCCTGAGCCCTTCCCAGGACAGGGCGGCGTCGCCCTGCCCGCCGGCCAGCGCCGTGCCCCAGGTCGGCCAGCCGGCCTCGACATATTTCACCTTCTTGACGTCGACGCCCTGGGCAGCGAGCAGCGGATCGGTGATCGCCTGCCAGGCGGCCGAACCGAGCAGGATGGTCTTGCCTTCCAGCGTCTTGAGATCCTTGGTGCCCTCGCCCTTGCGGAAAGCGAAGCTGAAGGTGTCGCGCGCGCCCATATGGAACACGGATTTGAGCTTCATGCCGTTCTGGATGGCGAAGGAGAACACGCCCGGGGACGGGAAACCCATATCGGCCTGGCCGACATCGACGAATTTCACCGTCGCCGTGCCGTCGGAAGGGCCGGGCTGCATGTCGGTGGCGAGATCGCCAAAGTAACCCGCCTTCTTCGCCGCCCAATAGGGATAGTCGTCGAGCACTTCCAGCGTGCCGCGCGGCGAGATCCAGGTGAACTTCTCATAGGCCGCGGCCCGCGCCGGTGTCAGCAGGCCGGAGGCGCCGAGGGCCGTCGCCGTCACCAGGCCGCCGGCCCCCACCTGCAGGAAATAGCGCCGGCTGATGCCAGGCTCTACACTCTTTGGCCTCGTCGATGCGCTCTCGTTCTTCGTCACGGCTTTCCTCCGGTTGGGCCCTGCCTGTTTCCGGCAGTTCGAATGGTGAGTGGTCTTTTCGTTCTATCGCTTTGCTATTGTTGGCTTTCCCGCTCAGGCTTCCCAGCTTGCCCACTTCTTGCCGATCAGGAAGAACAGCACATAGATCAGGATGCCGAGGATGGAGAGCACCAGCACCACCGCGAAGAATTGCGGCATCTGGATCATGGAGGAATAGGTCGTCAGCCGGTTGCCGAGCCCGAAGCCGCCGCCGACCATTTCGGCTCCCACAGCCGTCAACAGGCCGAAAATGGCACCGATCATCAGGCCGACCAGGATCATCGGCAAAGCCATCGGTGCCCGGATCTTCCAGAAGATCTGCAGCGTCGAGGCGCCATAGGACCGAGCGAGCGCGATCTTGGCATTGTCCACCCGCCGGAAGCCGGTTGCGGCGTTGATCATCACCATCGGGCCGGCGGCCAGCGCCACCGCGATGATCCTCGGCGTATAGCCGAAGCCGAAGCGCAGGATGAGCAACGGTACCAAAGCCAGCATCGGCGTGGTGACCAGCAGGAGGATGTAGGGCGCGATGATCTTCTCGGCGAAGGGGAACTGGGTGATCACCGCAGCCAGGATCAGGCCGATGCAGGCACCGATGGCAAAGCCACCGCCCAGTTCCACCAGCGTGTAGCCGAGATGCGGCAGGATCAGCGGGAATTCGGTGAACAGCGCCGTGACGATCGCGCTCGGCGGCGGCATGATGTAGAGCGGCACCTTGAACAGCCTGAGCGCGAGCTCGGCGCCGCCGATCAGGATCACGGCGACCGCGACGATCGCGGCGATCTCGAAGCCGGACTTGATGCCGGGCCCGGAGGAAAAGGCCGACAGATTGGTGAGGCTGACATCCCGGCCGTCGCCGGAGCTGGCTTTGGAAAATTGGGGAACGGCGTCACTCACGGCAATGTCCTCAGCTTGCGGCCATGGCGCTGCGCAGCGGCACCTGCGTCTGGCTGGCGCGGCCGCCCACGATGTCCAGCTTGATGGCGTTCTGAAGGTCGAAGACTTCCTTGGTGGCCATGATTTCCAGGGAGCGCGGGCGCGCAAACGGTACCTGATATTCCCTCGCCACCCGGCCGGGCCTGGCGCTCATCACGATCACCCGGTCCGACAGGAAGATGGCCTCCTCGATGCTGTGGGTGATGAAGACGATGGTGGTCGGCCTATCGAGCCAGATCTCTTCCACCAACCCGTTCATCTCCTCGCGGGTGAAGCTGTCGAGAGCACCGAAAGGCTCGTCCATCAGCAAAACCGAGGGCTTGAGCGATAAAGCGCGTACAATGGACGCCCGCTGCTGCATGCCGCCGGAGAGCTCGCGCGGGAACTTGCCGCCGAAGCCGGCAAGGCCGACGCGCTGCAGCAGATGCTCGATCCAGGCCCGGTCGGGCCGAGTGCCCTTGATCTCGAAGGGAAAGGCGATGTTGGCATCGAGATTGCGCCAGGGCAGCAGGTTCGCTTCCTGGAAGACGAGGCCGATATCGGGATGCGGGCCGGTGATGGCCTTGCCATCCAGCCTGATTTCGCCGCTCGACAGGCGGTGAAGCCCCGACATCGACCACAGCAAAGTGGTCTTGCCGCAGCCCGAGGGCCCGACGATGGCGACGATCTGATTGGCCTGAATATCGATGTTGCAGCGGTCCAGCGCCACGAGATCGCCCGAAGCCGTGTGATAGACCTTGCTTGCCTCCCGCACGGCAAGCTTCGGGTGTGATGCCAGCCCCGTTTTCATTCCATCCCTCGGAGAATGCGCCGTGGCCCTCAAGGGCCATCTCATCGCAGGCGGCACTGTGTAACTATCCTACTTTAGTGTCAAGCATATGGTAGGACCATTGCAAGACCAGTGAGCCGATATGCCTTCTATCTATCGGAATTATCTTGTGTTATTGCAAAATGAAGGTTGTGTTACTTTCCTACATGGGCCGCTTGCCTGCCGTCGCCGGCGGGCCTTGAAGCTTAGGGAGAAACGCCTCATGAGCCAGGGCAGGATGCGGACCTCCCCGCGCAACAAGGCAAGCGAGCCGGGCGGCGGCGTTGCCGAGCGCGTGACCCATATCCCCGATATCATTTCCCTGGTGAAGGACGGCTATCGCGACCTGCGTCCGGCGGAACGGCGCGTGGCCGACGTGGTGCTTGACGATGTCGAGGCTGCCATTGCCGCCTCCAATGGTGAATTGGCCAGGCGCGCCGGGGTCAGCGAGCCCACCGTCACCCGATTCTGCCGCGCCATCGGTTGCGAGGGCGTCAGGGATTTCAAGCTGCGCCTAGCCCAGAGCCTGGTGGTCGGCGCGCTTTATCTCGGCAAGCCGGGCACCACTGCCGGCCACCAGGCCCCTGAGCTGCCCTACTGGAGTGCCGTGTTCGGCGAGGCCCATCGCGCCATCCAGGAGACCGAGCGCCAGCTCGATCCTGCCGAACTGCAGAAGGCGGCAGATCTCATCGCCGGCGCTCGCCAGATCGCCGTCTTCGGCCTCGGCGGCAGCGCCTCCGCCTTGGCCCAGGAGACCCAATATCGTCTGTTCCGCTATGGCGTCGCGGTATCAGCCCATTGCGACCCCTATGTCATGCGCATGACGGCCTCGACCCTGAAGCCGAGGGACGTGGTGATCGCGATCTCTGCAACCGGACGCACGCGCGAGGTCGTCGAAGCAGTCGAGATCGCCCGCCAGTACCGGGCCGCTGCCATCTGCGTCACCGCACCCGACACCGATCTCGCCCGCGCCTGCGACGTAAGGCTGACCGTGGCCGTGCCCGAATTCCCCGACACCCTCAAGCCCACGGCCCTGCGCTTTGCCTTCTTGACCCTGATCGACCTGATGGCCACCGCCACCGGCTATAAGCTCGGCGGTTCGGCCCGCGAGACACTGCGCCGCATCAAATACAATGTGCAGATCCGCCGCGCCGGCAAGGAGATGGAGCCCTTGGGGGATTAGCGGCTGTGCGGATAGCACTCTGTCACCCCCGCATATCCTCACTGCGCTCGCTTGTGAGTGGAAGCGATGAGGAAAAGCTTCGGAAGCCGACGGCGGTTCATAGGGTCTCGCGCCCCTTGCCGCGGCGCGACCCATCAGAGGTGTTTTAGCCGTTGGATGCCCGGCGAGCCGTCCTGCCAATCGCATCGACAACCATCTGATACAATGCGGGCGGCAGATCATGCCCCATGCCGTCGACCAGCATGAAGTCCGCGTTCGGGATCGACGTGGCAGTGTCCCTGCCACAAGCGGGGAGGATGAGCGGATCATCAACCCCATGCACTACGAGGCTAGGCACGGTGATCGTTGCCAAGCGCGAACGACGATCGCCGATCACGGCCATCGCGGCGATCTGCCGCCCGGTACCGCCGGGATCATAGGCGCGTTGGACCTCTTCCAGAACGAGAGCGCGATGGGCTTTTTCATCAAACGGATAGCCCGTGCCGGCGATGCGGCGTCTGAAGGCGAGGCTGTGCGACAGAAATCCCGCATGATTCGTGACAGGATCGGGTGCCGGGCGCATCATCATCGCCATGACGTCCGGGGCTGCCTGCGGAAGGCTCGGATTGCCGGTGCTCGACATGATCGAGGTGAGCGACAGCACTCGCTCGGGATGCTCGCTCGCCATGATCTGCGCAATCATCCCGCCCATCGACCGGCCGACGACATGCGCCCGGTCGATGGAGAGGGCATCGAGCAGGCCCGTTGCGTCCGCTGCCATGTCGTAAAGAGTATAGGGAACGTCCGGCCGCCGCCCCGCCGCGAGCATAGCCGCCAGCGCGCCAAAATCCGGCGGGACGCATTGACTGAAATGCGTCGAGTAGCCGGCGTCCCGGTTGTCGAAACGGATCACACGATAGCCCCGTGTCGCCAGCTCCTCGCAAAACGGAACCGTCCAGTGGATCATCTGCGTCCCGAGGCCGGCGATCAAAAGCATCGCTTCGCCGGCCTCGTCGCCGAAGCTGTCATAGGCCAGGTCGATGGCGTTGGCTTTCACACTGTTCATAGGCCGTATTCCGTCCGGATCTTCCTAGCTGCAACCAATGACCATCGAAGGCCGCGCTAGGTTTGGAGAGGGAGGGGTCGAGCGCGCAATCGGCACGACGAACTCCCACATCCATTTATTACCCGGATAAAACATCTGCGTCAATATTACCCGTGTAATATTGAACGACTGTCTGCGCGAAGATACCCTGACGTCTCCAGCGGCGTCCTGCCGCTACACCAGCGGCTGCAGCTCGCCGATCATGGTCGGCACCAGTTCCGAGACGGTCGGATGGATGTGCACGGCGCGCTGGATGGTGGCATAGGGCGCCTTGGCATACATTGCGTCGAGCAGGCCATGGACGACCTCGTCGCCGCCGACACCAAGGATGGCCGCGCCGAGGATGGCATGGCTTTCGGCATCGACGATCACCTTCATGAAGCCCTGCGTCTCGCCCTTCTCGACCGCCCGGCCGACCCGTGTCATCGGCCGCTTGCCGATCAGGGCCTTGCGCCCGGAGCGGCGCACCTCCTCCTCCGTCATGCCGATGCGTCCGAGCGGCGGATCGATATAGAGGGCATAGGCGGTGATCCGATCGCTCACCCGGCGCGGATCGGCATCGAACAGATTGGCGGCGGCGATCTCGTAGTCGTTGTAGGAGGTATGGGTGAAGGCGCCTTTGCCGTTGCAATCGCCGAGAGCCCAGATCCCCTCGACATTGGTGCGAAGCTCATCGTCGACGGTGACATAACCGTGCGCATCGGTGTGTACGCCCGCCTTGTCCAAGCCGAGATCGTCGGTGTTGGGCACCCGGCCGACGGCAACCAGCACATGCGAGCCTGATATCCGAGCGGGGCTTTGCCCCTCCCCCGCCACGGTGACGGCAAAGCCGCCACCCTCACGGGCAAAGGACAAGTTCGTCGCCTCCAGGCGAATATCGATGCCTTCCTTGGTCAGGATGTCGCGGATGGCGTCGGAAATATCGGGGTCTTCCCGCGAGGTCAGCCTTGGCCCGCGCTCGATCACCGTGACCTGCGAGCCGAAACGGCGATACATCTGCGCAAATTCCAGCGCGATATAGCTGCCGCCGATCACGATGAGATGCTCCGGCAGCGTAGCGAGCTCCACGATCGAGGTGTTGGTGAGATAGTCGATGCCATCAAGCCCCGGCATGTCGGGCACCAAAGCGCGCCCGCCGACATTAAGGAAGATCTTCGGCGCGCTCAGCCGCTCGCCATCGACCTCGATCTCATGGGAGCCGGTGAAGCGGGCATGGCCCCGGATCAGCCTGCAGCCCGGCATGCCGCCGAGCCAGTCCTCCAGCCCGGTGCGCGCATTCATGGTAACCGCCTGCTTGCGGGTCCAGACCTTCTTCATGTCGACGCCGACATGACCATTCAGCACCACGCCATAATCGTCGGCGCGGCGCGCGAGATGGGCGGCATAGGCGCTAGCCACCAGGGTCTTGGTCGGCATGCAGCCGGTGTTGACGCAGGTTCCGCCGACATGCTTGCGCTCGATGATGGCAACCCGCTGCCCCGCCGCACTGAACCGGCCAGCCAGGGACGGCCCGGCCTGGCCCGCGCCGATGATGATGGCGTCGAACTGTGTGCTCATAGCAATGCCCTGACGACCAGGAGCGCCCCGAGGACCGCAACCACGTCCTCGATCAAGGCGGCCGGCAGGTCCCGCCCGAAGGCGAGCGCCAGGCGGCGGCGGAACTCATGGCCGCCCAGCGTGCCGACGACAGCACCGGCTAGGCCGGCGACGAGGCCGGTCAGCCAGGATCCGGAGGCGAGGCCGATCGCCGCTCCGCTGAAGGCACCGCTGACGAGGCGGGCGCCGAACTGCATCGGCACCTTGCGGCTGGGCGTCGAGGGCAGCTGGTCGCCGACGAATTCCAACAGGGCCAGCACGGTGAAGACATAGGGCGTGACGGGATGGCCAAGAAAGGCCAGCGACGTGCCATCCAACGGCAGCCACCCCAGATAGGCGGCCCAACTCACGGCTGCAGGAGCGGTGAAGGTGCGCAGTCCCGCGACCACGCCGATCAGAAAAGCGCCAAACAACGACATGCAGCCCCCTTATGCCGATGAGCCCTCATGCTGGTGGTAGGATGGTATAAAGGCAATAGGGTTTTGGAGCGCCGACGTCGCGGCACCACACTGCACTGGCAGCCGACGCCGTTCACTCAAGCATCTTCGAGCTGGCGCTACCTTTGTCACAGCCGGGCTTAACCCGGCTATCCACAAGCCACATGCGCTGGTGGCCGAGGGGTTGGATTGCCGGGTTAAGCCCGGCTGTGACAAAGCCGCTACAGCTCATCGAGCGCGTCACCGTAGGTTTCTATGTCGCGCAGGCGCCTGCGCCCGGCAGCGCCAGCCTTCTCGATGGCGCGGGTGGTGAGCAGATGGCACAGCGCCATCACCGACGTGTGGTTGAACAAAGGGCCGGGCGCCAAGGTCTGGCAGTAGAAATGCCACTGCGCAGAGGAACGCAGAGGCGCGCCCTCGTCGGTGATATAGAGCAGCTTGGCGCCCCGCTTTTCAATGGCCGCCAGGATGTCGTCCAGCCTGGCAATGCGGCGGCGTAAGGCGAAAACCACCACCATGTCCTCCGTGGCGATGCTCGCCAGATATTCGCCGAGCGTCTGGCCCGGGCCGGGAATGGCGACGATGTTGTCGATGACCTGCAGCATCTGCCATTGCAGATAGGCGGCAAAGGGCTGGCTGGAGCGAAAGCCCACGACCCAGGTCCTGCGTGCGCCCAGCATGGCCTCCACCACCGCATCGATCTGGGCTTCGCGGATCGACAGAAAGGTCTGTTCCAGATTGGCGATGGCCTGGCCGACATGGCTGGAAAGCGACTGGCCGGCGGCAGCGTCAGCCGCATTGGAAAGAAACAGCCGTGACCCGGTCTGCCTCTCCTGGCGCACGTGGCGGCGCGATTCCTCATAGGTCTCGTAGCCCAGGCGACGCACGAACCGCGTCACGGTGGCATTGGAGACATGAGCCAAGGCCGCCAGCTCCGATGCCGAATAGCTCGCCAGTTCGCCGGGAAAATCACACACGAATTCCCCGAGCCGGCGTTCGGCCGGCGGAAGCTCGTCGAGGACGTCCCGCACGCGGGTCAGGAATGATCTTTCGGAAGACTGCATGGCCGAGGCTGCTGAAATCTATTTTTCAGGACATTCCGAGCACTAGGAGATTTTGACCGTTTGTACAATCATATCACCTCGGATCCTCACAAATTGTGCCTTGAGCAAGAGACCAAAAATACCAATTGCAAAAATATTTTCTTTGAGTTTAATTGTGAAAAAATAATTTCAAAAACATCATCCAGAGGATTTAATCGCCATGGCAGGGGAACAGATGATCCCATCCGGCGCATCGTCGCCGGTTCAAAAGCAGATGGAACAGGCACTGGGGACGATCGGCGTCACCACGGCGCACAAGCAAATTCTCGCGCTCATTCTGATCGGATGTCTGTTCGACGCCTTCGAGCAGAACACCATCGGGCTGGTCGCGCCGATGCTGAAGACGCAATGGAGCCTCACCGGCGCCGACATCGGTTTCCTGAACACCATCACCTTTGCAAGTGCGGCCGCGGGCCGCCTCCTCTCCGGCATCCTCGGTGATCGTTATGGCCGCCGCGTCATGCTGACCATCAATCTGCTGCTGTTCACGCTTGGGTCCGCGCTCTGTGCGCTTGCACCGAGTTTCGCGGTGCTTTGCATGGCGCGCGCCATCGTCGGCTTTGGCGTCGGCGGTGAAATCTCCACGGCCGTCACCATGCTCGCCGAGTTCTGCTCGCCGAAATTCCGCGGCACGGCGGCAGGCCTGGTCAATGTCGGCGCCGGCGGCTTCGGGAATTTCCTCGCTCCGGCATTCGGGCTCGTGATCTTCACCCTGTTCGCAGGCGAAGATGCCTGGCGCTGGCTCTTCGGGATGCTGGCGATCCCGGCCTTCCTCGTCGTGTTCTTCCGCCGCTACGTTCCGGAAACACCGCGCTTTCTCGCCTCTCAGGGCAAGATCGACGAAGCCAACAAGGTGCTTTCCATTCTTGCCTCCGGTTCGCTGCGGCCGAAGGAATTGCGGATCAAGGAATATCTGTCGAAACCCGAAGACGGCAGCGACCAGCCTGCGAAAAGCAGCTGGAGAGAGCTGTTCCGGGCGCCCTATCTCGGACGCACCATTCCGGTGGCGATCGCGATCCTGATGAGCTACGGGGCGCAGCTTTCCGTGCTCACCCTCATGCCGATGATCTTCATGTCGATGGGCCACACGCTCTCCGGCAGCCTGCTCTTCAGCATGATCATCCAGAGCGGCAGCGTGCTGGGGGCGATCACCGCCTCGATGTTCGGCTATTATTTCCCGCGCAAGAGGGTCCTGAGCATCGGTTCGGTCTGCGCCTGCGCGGCGGCGCTGGCCATCGTCTATCTGGGGACCAGTCTCTATCTGGTGCTGTTCTTCGGCGCGCTCTTCCAGTTCTTCGTGCTGCTGCTCAACACCTCGATCTGGATCTATGCGCCCGAACTCTATCCGACCCGTATTCGCGGCTTCGGCGTGGCGTTGATCCTGGCAAGCGGCTCGGCCGCAGGCTCGATCGTGCCGACCGTGGCTGGCTACCTGTTCGACCATCTGGGCATGCTCGGCATTTTCGGTCTCGCCGCCTCGATGTATGCGGTCTTCGCCTTCTGCATTCAGCTCGGGCCCGAAACCTATGGCCGCTCCATGGAAGACCTGACCCAGCCGGCCGAACCCGAAACCCCGACCGTCGATTTTACCAAAACCGCCAGAGAACAGGCCTGACAATGCAAGCATCGTCCCCCCATGTCCTATTGATCAATCCCAACAGTTCGGAAGCGACCACGGGGATGATGCTGGCCATTGCCCGTCGCAAGGCCGATGGGCGGCTTCGACTGGAAGCCGCCACGGCAACCCGCAGCCCCTCGATGATCGTCAACGAAACTCAGCTTGCCGCTTCGGCAAGCCAGGTCATCGAGATCGGCCGCGCGCAGGACACGGGCTGCATCGGCATCATCGTCAGTGCCTATGGCGATCCGGGTGTCGTCCATCTGCAGGAAAGCCTGCAAGTGCCGGTCATGGGCATTTGCGAGGCATCCATGATCGACGCCTCGCAGGGCGGGCGGAAATTCGGCGTCGCCACCGTCACGCCGGATCTCGCCGAAGCAATCGCCGCGCGTGCGGCAAGCCTGGGGCTTCAGCACCTCTATACCGGCATACGCTGCACGCCGGGTGACCCGGTCAAGCTGGCCGATGATGCAGAACGCCTGCGCAGCGAGCTGGCAACCGCGGTGAGGCTGTGCATCGAAGACGGAGCCAAAGCGGTCATCATCGGCGGTGGGCCGCTGGGCGAAGCGGCGGAATATCTGCGCACCCAGTTCGACATCCCCATCATCGCGCCCATCGGATCGGCGGTGGATCTGATGATCGCCGCGATCGAGAATGGCGGCAGGCCTCGGAACTGACCGGCAACAAGACGGCGTGCCGATCTTCTCGGGCTACAGCCGCTAGTTCCCCCGCGCCAGCGCCACGATCTTGCGCATCACCGTCGGCAGGGCTTCGCCATCGAGGTCATCAAGACGAACCCAGCGGCAATCGGCCGGCGCCTTGGTACTCAGCAGGGCATCGGCGGCATAGACGCTGACGGCAAGCTCGAAATGGGTGAAACCATGGCTCACTTCGCCCGTCAGCCTGCGCCATTTTGCCTTGAGCGGCGCGTGGTTGACCGCCGTGGCCGAATCGAAGTCTTCGCTCCACACGCTGGAGGGAATTTCCGTCATGCCGCCGAGCAGTCCCTTGTCGGGGCGCTTGCGCACCAGCACCCAGCCATCCGGCCTGACGATCCAGAAGGCTGCCCCCTTGCGCAGGGGGCGCTTGGGCTTGGGGGCCTTGCGCGGGAAGCTTTCCTGCGTCCCTTCCCGGCGTGCCCGGCAGAAGGGCAAATAGGGGCAGAGGCCGCAAGCCGGGCGTTTCGGGGTGCAGATCGTCGCCCCCAGATCCATCATGGCCTGCGCAAAATCGCCGGGCCTGTCGGCCGGCGTCATGCCGTCGACGATTTCGGCAATCCGAGGCTTGGCCTGCGGCAGCGGCGTCTCCAGCGCTTCGAGCCGGGTGACCACCCGCTCGACATTGCCGTCGACCACGGCCGCACGTCGGTCGAAGGCGATAGCGGCAACGGCCGCCGCCGTATAGGCCCCGATTCCCGGCAATTGCCTGAGGCCCTCGACCGTGTCGGGAAAGTGCCCGCCCAGCTTCCCGCTAACGAAACGGGCGCAGGCATGGAGATTGCGGGCGCGCGAATAATAGCCGAGCCCGGCCCAGGCCTTGAGGATATCCTCCTCGTCGCTTCCAGCCATGGCGTCGACCGTGGGCCAGCGTGCCAGAAAAGCCTGGAAATAAGGGCCGACGGTCTTCACCGTGGTCTGCTGCAGCATGATCTCGGAAAGCCAGACGCGATAAGGATCGGCCTTCTCGCCGGGAAGCGCACGCCAGGGCAGCCGCCTTCGATGCCTGTCATACCAGACGAGCAGGGCTTCTGCGTGCAGGGCTTGGGCATGCGAGCCTTCTGCGGACTTGACCTCGGGAGCGACACCATTAAGCATGGCTCCTCATTCCACAGATCGACCATGATCAACAAGCCCAAGTCTCAACCCAAAGCGCCTCAACCCAGAGCGTCTCCACAGCAGGCCCCCTTCAAGCGAAGGTCGGCCCGCCCCTTCGCGGATCTCGTCGGACCGGCCCTGGCCGACGCCCTCAAGGCGCGTGGCTTCGCCACGGCCGACATCATCGGCCATTGGCCGGATATTGTCGGCGCCCGGCTCTCGGCCCATTCGCTGCCCGTGAAGATCCAATGGCCACCCCGCCCCAAAGGCGAAGCGTCCGATACCGCTCCTGCCGCCGCGACCCTGATCCTGCGGGTCGAGAGCGCCTTCGCGCTCGAGGTCGAGATGTCGGCCAGCCAGATCATCGAACGCATCAACGCCGTTTTCGGCTGGCGCTGTATCGGCAAGCTGCGCCTCAAGCAGGGGCCGGTGGACCATCCGGCGCCGCGGGAGAGGCCAAAAATTCCCGATTTGCCTCCCGAAGCCTCCCGTCAATTGGCTGACGATCTCAGCGGCATCGAGAACCCCGGCTTGCGCGAGGCCCTGGAACGGCTGGGGCGGCAGGTTCGCGGCACGCCTCGCCGTGCCAAACCGGTCACAGCTACGTGAAGGTGGCCGGTCTGCCTGTTGCCATAATTGCAAGGCTCAAGTACCGCACAGATAGAGTGCGCGAACGCGCAATGATGAAGGACATGAGTCGCCGATGAGCCCGATGCTTTCCCGCCGTACCCTGATCGCAGCCCTTGCGGCGAGTCCGGCGCTTGCGGCCCTGCCCGCCCTCGCGGCCGACGACAAGGTCAGCCTCCTCGAGTTGGCCGTTCCCGGCCCCATCCCCGATATCGCGCTCGGCAAGCCGGATGCACCGGTGAAGGTCTATGAATATGCCTCGATGACCTGCCCCCATTGCGCCCGCTTCGCCAAGGACGTGTTCCCGGGGATCAAGGAAAAATATATCGACACCGGCAAGGTGCTGTGGACGATGCGCGAGTTCCCGCTCGACCCGCGCGCCACCGCTGCCTTCATGCTGGCGCGCTGCGTGGCCAAGGATGCGCCGCCGGAGAAATATTACACCATGCTCGACGTCCTGTTCTCGCAGCAGGAGAGCTGGGCGTTCGTCAATGACGCCAAGCAGGTGCTTCCCGCCCTGTTCGGCATTGCCAAGCAGTCCGGTTTTACACAGGAACAGTTCCAGGCCTGCTTGAAAGACCAGGCGCTCTATGCTGGCGTAAATGCCGTGAAGGAGCGTGGTTCTTCGGCTTTCGGTATCGATGGCACGCCGACCTTCTTCATCAACGGTATCAGGAAGGGCGGCGAGATCACGGTCGACGAGTTCTCCAAGATCGTCGATCCGTTCCTCAAATCCTGAAAGCAGTCCCGGCCCCGCCGGACTGCGGGGTGATGGATGAAACTAACCAAGCTCAGGCTTCTCGGCTTCAAGTCGTTCGTCGAACCGACGGATTTCCTGATCGAACCCGGTCTGACCGGCGTGGTCGGGCCGAACGGGTGCGGCAAGTCGAACCTTGTCGAAGCCCTGCGCTGGGTGATGGGCGAGAGCAGCCACAAGAATCTGCGTGCCGCCGAGATGGACGACGTCATCTTCGGCGGCTCCGGCAACCGGCCGCCGCGCAACATGGCCGAGGTGATGCTGACGGTCGAGAACAAGGACCGCACCGCCCCGGCTGCCTTCAACGACGCCGACATTCTGGAAATCTCCCGCCGGATCGAGCGTGATCGCGGCTCCAATTACCGCATCAACGGCCGGGAGGTGCGCGCCCGCGACGTACAGCTCATCTTCGCCGACGCTTCCACCGGCGCACGCTCGCCCGCCATGGTGCGCCAGGGCCAGATCGCCGAGCTCATTGCCGCCAAGCCGCAGTCGCGCCGCCGTATCCTCGAAGAAGCCGCCGGCATCTCCGGCCTGCATACGCGCCGCCACGAAGCGGAATTGCGGCTGAAGGCGGCCGAAAGCAATCTGGAGCGGCTCGAGGACGTGCTGACCCAGATCGAGACCCAGCTCGACAGCCTGAAGCGCCAGTCCCGCCAGGCCTTCCGCTATCGCGGCCTTTCCAACGAGATCCGGCAGGCCGAGGCCCTCATCTTCCATATTGCCTTCGAGGAAGCGGGGCGGCTGGTGATCGAGGCCGAGAAGCGACTGGATCTCGATACCCGCACCGTAGCCGAGCGCACGCGGGCACAGGCCGAGACAGCCCGTCTTGCCGCCATCGCCGCCCATGAGATGCCGCCCTTGCGCGACGCCGAGCATGCCGCCGGCACCGCTTTGCATCGCCTGGTGCTGGCGCGCGAACAACTGGAGCAGGAAGAGCGGCGCGCCGGCGAGCGGCGCATCGAGCTCGACCACCGTATCAAGCAGGCCGGCGCCGACATCACCCGCGAAAAATCGCTGATATCGGATGCCGGCACCATGCTGCAGCGCCTGAGGGCCGAGGCATCCGTCTTGAAGGCCGAGCAGGACGGCAGTGGGGAACGTGCCGCCGAGGCCGCTGGCCTGTTGCGGGACGCCGAGGCCGCCCTGGCCGAGCAGGAGAAGGCGATGGGCGAGGCCCAGAGCGCCCTGGCCGAACTGCAGGCATCGCGCACCCAGGCCGAACGCAGCGAGCACGAGGCCGCGGAACGGGTCCTCCGCCTCGAACGCCAGCTCGCCGAGATCCGGCGCGAGAGCGAAACCCTGCGCGCCGGATCCAATGCCACGGCCGTCGCCGAAGCGTTGCAGCTTGAACTTGCCGCGCTGCAGGAGCGCCGTAGCCAGGCCGAACAGGCCGCCCTGGAAGCCGAGGCTGTTCATGCCGAGGCGCGCGAGGCCGAAGCCGCCACGCGAACGCCTCTCCAGGACGCCGAGCGTACGGCCAACCGCCTGGAAACCGAGGCGCGAACCCTGGCCAAGCTGGTGCTGACGCCGGCCGGCGCCAAATATCCCCCGATTGCCGATGCCCTCCAGGTCGCCAAGGGCTATGAGGTGGCGCTCGGCGCCGCCCTCGGCGAGGATATCGACGCGCCTGTCGATCTCGACGCGCCGGCGCACTGGTCGGGCGCCGCGGTCGCTGACGGCGACCCGGCTCTGCCCGCCGGAGCCGAGGCTCTGGCGAGCTTCGTCCAGGCTCCCGAAAACCTGGCGCGCCGCCTGGCCCAGATCGGCATCGTGGACAAGGCCGACGGCCACCGCCTCAAGGCCCTGCTCGCCGCCGGGCAGCGGCTGGTGAGCCGCGAAGGCGATCTTTGGCGCTGGGACGGCTTCGTGGCCGCCGCCGAGGCCCCCTCTCCCGCCGCCCGGCGCCTGGCCGAACGCAACCGTCTGGCCGAACTGGAAGAGCGCGCGCTCGAGGCGCGGGATGCCGTCGCTCCCCGTCGCCGCGAGGCCGAGATGGCGCAGACCGCCTCGCGCCAGGCCGCTGAGCGCGAGCGCACCACGCGCGACGCCTGGCGCAGCCTCAGCCGCGAGGCCGACCAGCTGCGCGAGCGTGCCGTCGCGGCCGAGCGCCAGGCAGCCCAGCTCGCCAGCCGCCTCTCCGCCCTGGACGAAGCCGGCAACCGCCTCGGCAGCGATCTTGCCGAGGCGCGCGAGGCCTGCGAGCGGACAAGACAGACTTTGGCGGCACTGCCCGATGGCAGCGCCCTCAACGACCAGCTGCAGGAATTGCGCCATGGCGTCGCGGAAGGCCGCGCCGTGGTGGCCGAGACGCGCGCCCAGGCCCAGACGCTGGCACGCGAGGACGAGTTGCGCTCGCGGCGTCTTGCCGCCATCGAACAGGAAAGCCAGTCCTGGACAGACCGCCAGGAGAATGGCGCGGCCCAGATCGAGACGCTGACCAGCCGCCTGACCGAACTGGAAATCGAACGGGCCGAGTTCGACGATGCCCCGGTCGTCTTCGCGGCACGACGGCGGGGCCTGATCGCGGAAACCGAGACGGCGGAAGAAGTGCGCAAGATTGCCGCCGACCGCCTGGCCGAAGCCGAGACCCGTCTGGCCCAGACCGATCGCCAGGGCCGCGAGGCGCTGGTCGCCCTGAGCCAGGCGCGCGAGGAGCAGGTGCGCGCGGAAGAAAAGCTCGACGCCCTGCGTGCGCGTCGCGCCCAGATCGTGGCCGAGATCGCGGAAGCCCTGAACGTCGCGCCGACGGGCCTCCTGAAGCTCGCCAATCTTGCGCCGGACGCCCCGATCCCCGATCGGCGCGTGGTCGAGCGCATGCTGGAGGACGCCAAGCGCGAGCGCGAGCGCCTTGGCGCCGTCAACCTCAGGGCCGAGGACGAGCAGAAGGACGTGCAGACCCAGCTCGATGGCCTCGTCAGCGAACGGGACGATCTGGTCGAGGCCATCAAACGCCTGCGCCAGGCGATTGCCGGCCTCAACCGCGAAGGGCGCGAGAGGCTGCTCGCCGCCTTCGACGTGGTCAACGGCCACTTCCAGCGCCTGTTCCAGACCCTGTTCGGCGGCGGCACGGCCGAGTTGCAGCTCACCGAGTCGGACGATCCCCTCGAAGCTGGCCTGGAAATGCTGGCCCGTCCGCCCGGCAAGAAGCCGCAGACCCTGTCCCTGCTCTCGGGCGGCGAGCAGGCCCTCACGGCGATGGCGCTGATCTTTGCGGTGTTTCTCACCAATCCGGCACCGATCTGCGTGCTCGACGAAGTCGATGCGCCGCTTGATGATGCCAATGTGGAGCGCTTCTGCGATCTTCTCGACGCGATGATTCGCGAAACCGAGACGCGTTTCGTCACCATCACCCACAACCCGATCACCATGTCGCGCCAGAATCGCCTGTTCGGCGTCACCATGGCCGAACGCGGCGTCAGCCAACTCGTCTCGGTCAATCTGAGCGAAGCCGAGAAGTTCCTGGAAGCGGTGTAGGCGTTCGGGATAGCAGGACTGCCGAGCGCCAAGGGCGCCTCGGTCGAGGCAGGACTGGTGGGTCGATCTCCTGATCGACCATCTTAGAACAGCTGTACCTGAAAAAGGCGAAGAGGGTCGATCTGGAGATCGACCCTCCAGGCTCCGAATTGCTCTTGCCGAATCCATAAGCAAGTGCTTATGTGTTTTGCATGATGCAGACAAACCTCTTCCGGGCCCTCGCCGACCCCACCCGCCGCGCCGTGTTCGAACGGCTGGCGGGCGGCGAGATGAGCGTTTCACAGATCAAGGCCGGCTTCGAGATTTCCCAGCCGGCGATCTCGCAGCATCTGGCCGTGCTGCGCGAGGCGGGCCTGGTGGCCGAGCGGCGCGAGGGTCGCATGGTGCATTACCGTGCCGCCCCCCAGGCGCTCGCCCCGCTGGCCGACTGGGTCGACCGCTACGCGAGCTTCTGGCCTGGACGCATCGACCGGCTCAAGGCCGTGCTGAAGGAGATGGACCAATGACGATCCTGAGCGACGCGACGATCAAAGGCGCGGAGGACAAGACAGCGCCGGACGATCTTCACTTCGAAAGCCTGCTGGAAGCACCGCCCGCCAAGGTCTGGCGTGCCCTCACCATTCCCGATTACGTCGCCGCCTGGCTGACGCCGGCCGAGGACGGGACGGGTGCTCCCCGTTCACCGCGACGGGAGTCGAAAGAGCCCGAACTGGTCGATTGCCGCCTCCTTGCCGCCGAGGCCCCGCAAATACTGCGCTATGCCTGGAGCGAAAAGATGCAGGACCGCGTCCTCGACAGCGTCGTCACCTTCGAGCTCACCCCCCATGGCGAAGGCTCCACGCTGCTGCGCATCACCCAGAGCAACTTCGTCCTGCGGCCCGTCGCCGCCAATCTCAACCAGCCGACCATGCTGCCAAAGGATTTTCCAGAAAAGTTGGCAGACTTTTCGATTAAGAAAATACGTCGAAACAAAGAGTCAGAGAAAAGTTGCGATCTAATCGGATCGCAACTGGCTCTCGCCGCCTGAGGAGCTCGTCATGAATTCCCTCGTCCCCATGGTGGTGGAGCAGTCCACCCGCGGCGAACGCGCCTTCGACATCTTCTCGCGCCTGCTGCGCGAGCGCATCATCTTCATCAACGGCCCTGTCGATGACGGCGTCTCCGCCCTGGTCTGCGCACAGCTCCTGTTCCTGGAAGCGGAGAATTCGAAGAAGGAGATCTCGCTCTACATCAACTCCCCGGGCGGATCGGTGACCAGCGGCTTTGCCATCTACGACACCATGCAGTTCATCAAGAGCCCGGTCTCGACGCTGTGCATGGGATCGGCCTTCTCGCTCGGCTCCTTCATCCTGATGGCCGGCACGGCCGGGCGCCGCTTCGCCCTGCCCAATGCCTCGATCATGGTGCACCAGCCCTCGGGCGGCTATCAGGGCCAGGCCAGCGACATGCTCATCCACGCCAACAACATCATCAAGTCGAGAGCCCGTCTCAACGGTCTGTACGCCCAGCATTGCGGCCGGACCGTCAGAGAAGTCGAGGCCGCCATGGATCGCGACAATTTCATGTCAGCCGACGAAGCCCAGGCCTGGGGCCTTGTCGACCACGTCGCATCGGAGCGCCAGGAAGCGGCTTAGAAAATGTCGAAGAAATAAGTGAACTGCTTCCGGACTGTCATCCCCGGCGAGCAAAGCGAGGGAAGGGGATCCAGGGGCTAGAGATCGAGCCCTTCAACCCCTTGATCCCCTTCCCTTCGCCCTCTCTCGCTTCGCTCAAGAGCGGCTCAGCCGGGGATGACAGCGGCACGTATCTACCCACGGTTCCAAAATGCGGATGGGGACGTCCGCGTTCCCAAGACGACCCGGCCATAGGTCAAAATGAGAACCGCTAACGACAAAGCTCGCACAAGCCCCCAATGACGTTTGAATGAGCCGCATTGCGCTTGTCAGCTCCTGATTCTCGCCCCCGTTTTGCCACCACAACCCATCTGTGGCGGCTCCGGGACGGCTTCAAGGCAGGCTTGTGCAGGCCTGCACGAGCAAATGTGACGCCGCAACCATGCCTTGTCCTGGAGCAAAGCGCGTTTGAGTGTAAGGGCATCTTTGCACTCATTCTTTGGTTCAACGCGTCTTTGCGATTCTTGCCGATTCCGGCAAATCGCAAAACGCTTTGGCAGAAAAGCCGGCAGCCAACAGCCATTCTCCCCATTTTTTATTTATTCTCAAACACTTGGCATAATTCTGCCTCGCCTTGACACCGCAAGGGGGCCTGGGTAT
The DNA here is from genome assembly GCF_057813875.1 of Labrys sp. F242. Taxonomy (NCBI): domain Bacteria; kingdom Pseudomonadati; phylum Pseudomonadota; class Alphaproteobacteria; order Hyphomicrobiales; family Xanthobacteraceae; genus Labrys; species Labrys sp. F242. Next base: position 3,055,216 of record NZ_JBVASG010000001.1, read on the forward strand.
GGTCCCGCCGTTTTCAAGGGGGGCGTCCGGCTCAGTTTTGGCCGGCCAGGGAGCATGTTGCCGCAATGGCGAGCGACGAAGCGGACCAGGCCGGGAAATCCGGCAAAGACGAATCCCGCGAAAGTGAATTGAACGAACGCTTGCGCCGTCTCGACGAGCGCCTCGGCTCCATCAAGGCCGGGGAAGAAGCCGAAACGGCCAAGGCGCGCAAGCAGGAGGGCGATCCTTCTGCGATCGGCAAGGCCATGCGCCTCTCGTCCGAGTTCGTCGGCGGCATCATCGCCGGCGGCTTGCTGGGATGGGTCGTGGATCGGTTTGTCGGTACTTCGCCGTGGGGGCTCATCATCTTTTTGATGCTTGGCTTCGGGGCAGGTATCCGGAACTTGTTGCGCGCCTCGAATATGTTGGGCAAAACGCCCGGCAAACAGGAATGATCCGGCGCCTTGCGCCACAATTGAAGACAGGGCCTGCCAGGCGATGCATAGTCCGATTACGCAGTTCGAGATCAAGCCGCTCTTCCATATCGGCAGCATCGCGTTCACCAATTCGGCTCTCTTCATGTTCCTGGCGGTGATCCTCATCGCGCTGGTGATGATTGCCACGACCTCTGCCCGCGCCACCGTGCCGGGCCGCTGGCAGTCCCTCGCCGAGACCTTCTATGAATTCGTGGCCGGCACCGTGCGCTCCTCGGCCGGGAACGAGGGCATGCGCTTCATGCCGCTGGTGTTCTCGCTGTTCATGTTCGTGCTGTTCTGCAACGTGCTCGGCCTGATTCCCGGCTTCTTCACCGTCACCAGCCACATCATCGTCACCTTCGCGCTGGCGGCCCTGGTGATCGCCACGGTGATCCTCTATGGTTTCTACAAGAACGGCGCCCACTTCCTGAAGCTGTTCGTACCCTCCGGCGTTCCGGCCGTGCTGCTGCCGCTGCTGGTGGCGATCGAGATCATCTCCTTCGTCTCGCGTCCGATCAGCCTCTCCGTCCGTCTCTTCGCCAACATGCTGGCCGGGCACATCGCGCTGAAGATCTTCGCAGGCTTCATCGTCATGCTCGCCAGCGCCGGCGCGCTGACGGCGATCCTTTCGCCCCTGCCCCTGCTTCTCGTGATCGCCCTGGTGGCGCTCGAAGTGCTGGTTGCCGTGCTGCAAGCCTATGTCTTCGCTACGCTGACCTGCATCTACCTCAATGACGCCCTTCATCCCGGCCATTGATCCCGTCTAAATCCAACAAAACCTACACCAACAGGAGTTCTCCATGGATCCCGTCGCAGCTAAGTATATCGGCGCTGGTCTCGCTTGCATCGGCATGGCCGGCGCTGGTATCGGCCTCGGCAACCTGTTCGGCCAGTTCCTCTCGGGCGCCCTGCGCAACCCGTCGGCTGCCGACGGCCAGCGCGGCACTCTGCTCCTTGGCTTCGCTCTGACCGAAGCTCTCGGCATCTTCTCGCTGCTCGTCGCTCTGCTGCTCCTCTTCGCAGTCTGATCCGCGCCAGCCACGCCGAACGGGACGGCTTTCGCGGTTTTTTCTAGAAATCGCGGGGCCGTCTGTCGTTTCAGTGGCTAAAGCGTTTTGCGATCTGGCGGTCCCGCCAAGAATCGCAAAGACGTGTCGAACCAAAGCGCTAGGGCAAACAAGCGTTTCCGTCCAAACGCGCTTTGCTCTAGAACTGGCAGCAATTCCATCTGTTTGTGGCTCAATCTGTTTGTAGCTTGGCCTGCAAAAACGTGAGTTCACATCCGTTGAAGGTGTTTCATGGCTGAAAGTCACGCAGGAACCGAGGTTCCCGGCGATGCACATGGGGCCAAGGGCGCATTTCCGCCCTTTGACAGCTCGTCCTTTGCCTCACAGCTTGTGTGGCTGGTCATCGCTTTCGGGCTTCTCTACATCCTGATGTCGAAGATCGCGCTCCCGCGCATCGCCGGCATCCTCTCCGAGCGGTCAGCTAAGATCGCGGCGGACCTTGCGGCTGCGCAGAAGGCGAAGGCGGACAGCGATGAGGCCGTGGCCTCATACCAGACCTCCCTCATCAAGGCTCGCGCCAAGGCCCAGAACATCGCGGCCGAAACCCGAGCTGCCGTGACTGCCGAAACGGACACCACCCGCAAGTCGCTCGAGGCCGATCTCTCGGCCAAGCTGGCAGCGGCGGAAGCCAAGATCCAGGCGACCAAGCAGGCTGCCCTCGGCAACGTCAACGGCATCGCCGTCGACGCCACCACCGCCATCATCGAGCAATTGCTCGGCAAGGCCCCTGAGCCGCAGACGGTCCAGTCTGCCGTCAACACGGCCTTGGCTAACTAAGGGAGGCGGGCGTGATCGAATATTTCGCCGAGATGATCCATGAACTCTTCAACCCTGCCGGGCCCGAGTTCTACATCCTCATCGCCACGCTGATCTTCCTGGCCATCGCCTGGAAGCTCGGGGCCTTTGGCCAGATCGGCAAGGGCCTCGATGCCCGCGGCAATGCCGTGCGCGCCGAGCTCGAGCAGGCTCGCGCCTTGCGCGAGGAAGCCCAGAAACTGCTGGCCGACTATCAGAAGAAGCAGAAGGAAGCGGAAGCCGAAGCTGCTGCGATGATCGAGGCTGCCAAGGCCGAGGCCGAGCGCTTCAAGGCCGAGCAGATCGCCAAGATCGAAGACTTCGTGGCGCGCCGCACCAAGCTTGCCGATCAGAAGATCGCCCAGGCCGAAACGTCGGCCGTCGCCGAGGTCAAGGCCGCCGCTGCCGATGCCGCCGTCAAGGCTGCCACCACGATCCTTGCCGACCAGCCGCCCGCCAGCACCGGCAATCTGATGTCGGCTGCCCTCAACGAGGTGCGCGCCAAGCTCAACTAAGCGGCCCGAACCGGGCGCTGTTGAAAACCGCCCGAGCTCTCGGGCGGTTTTTTATTGTCCTGCTCGCGCCGCTGTCGCTTGGAAAGGCCGTGATCCGATGATAGGCCCGCTGCAGGGCCAGCGCGGGATCCCGCGGATTGCCGAGCCCCAGCCGCGGATGCCGAAAATCATGAAGCGATTTGGACGTCTGGTCTTGCGTCAACCTGCTGTGTCCGATCTCGAACGGCATTTCGAGATCCACGGCGATCCGGCGACCAATCTTTACAATCCGGCGGGTCCGACCCCGAATATCGCAGCCAGCGAGCGGGCACTTGCACGCTGGATCGAGCATTGGCGTCGGCACGGCTTCGGGACATGGGCGGTGGCGGCCGCAGACAATCCCGAACACCTGATCGGCTTCGGCGGCGTCGGTTACCGAACCTATGGCAGCGAGGAACGCCTCAATCTCGGCTTTCGATTCGCCCCCGAAGCCTGGGGTCAGGGCCTGGCCACGGAACTCGGCCGTGCAGGCCTAGAACACGCCTTTGAGGACCTGGGCAGCGAGGCGGTCTTCGCGCTCGTCCGGCCGGCCAATCTCCCCTCGATCCGAACGCTCGAGAGACTGGCGATGCGCCGCGATGGCTTTCTCGACGATGTGCCGGGGCAAGCGCCGAGCCTCGTCTATGTCATGACGGCCGAGGATTTTCGGGCGACGGCGAGCCGGTCCTGAAACCATGTAGATTTGGACGGCTGCGTCCGCGTCGAGGTTCCTTGCGGGTGATACGTCGCCTCGTCCGGCTCAATGTCGTTCGCTAAAACACCATCGGAGTTTGCGCGAGCTACGTCCGCGGTCTTTACACTTGACCCGGCAATCCAGTCTCTTGCCCGCCTGTCTGTGGCGCTGGATAGCCGGGTCAAGCCCGGCTATGACGAATTGAAGCGCTCTGCCCTTCCTAAGTGAAACTCATCGCCCTCGTCCAGCCGCCCCTTCTCCCGCGAGGAGAGAAGGGGCTATACCTTGGTGGGCCCCTACAGGTCCACCAGCGTCGCCTTCAATCGCTCGATCAGCAAGGCCGCATTCTCATGCGAGAACACCATGGGCGGGCGGATCTTCAGGCTGTGCCCCCGCAGTCCGGTAGCCGAGATCAGCACTTGGCGCTCGCGCAGGCCGTTGACGATGGCGGCGGCCGCTGCGGCGTCGGGGGCACCCTTGGCATCGACGATGTCGGCGCCGATGAACAGCCCTGCCCCGCGCACTTCGCCGATACGGCCATCATGCCTGCCGAGATCCTCAATGCCGCGCTTGAGCGCGGCGCCGACGTCACGGGCATTGGCGATCAGGCCTTCGTTCTCGATAACGTCGAGCACGGCCATGCCCACCGCGCAGGAGACGGGATTGCCGCCGAAGGTGTTGAAATAGCGCACCTCGCGCCCGAAGGCTTCGAGATGCTCGGGCCTCGCCGCCATGGCCGCCATCGGATGGCCATCGCCCATCGGCTTGCCCATGGTGACGAGATCGGGAACGATGTCATGCCGGGCAAAGCCCCACATGCCGGCGCCGGTACGGCCGAAGCCGGGCTGAACCTCGTCGGCGATGAACAGGCCGCCGGCAGCGCGGATGGCCTCCACCGCCGGACGCAGGAAGCCCGGCGGGTCGGCGAAGACGCCGTCGCTGGAGAAGATGGTGTCGACCAGCAGCGCCGAAGGTCGGATGCCATGAACAGCCATATCGGCAATCGCCGCCTTCACGCCTTGCGCAAAGGCTTCGCCGGTCGTGTCGGCAGATGTGGGAGCAGGCACCACCCGCACCGTCTCGGCGATCGGCGCCCCCGCGCCGAGCGAGGGCGACATCTGGGCGAGCACATCCGTCACGCCATGATAGGCGTTCTGCGTGACGATGACGCCCGTACCGCCGGTCACAGCCTTGGCGACGCGCAAGGCCAGGTCGTTGGCCTCGCTGCCGGTGCAGGTGAACATGATGTTGGAGATCTCGGCCGGCATGGTCGCGACCAGCCGCTCGGCATAGTCGAGAATGCCGTCGGTGACATAGCGCGTATGGGTGTTGAGCACCCCGGCCTGGCGCGCCAGCGCCGCCACCACATGCGGGTGGCAATGACCGACGCTGGCGACATTGTTGTAGGCGTCGAGATAGGCCGTGTCGTCGGGCCCGTAAAGCCAGACGCCCTCGCCCCTGACCACATGCACCGGATGGGCATAGAACAGACGATAGGCAGGACCGAGCACGCGCCGGCGGCGCTCGATCAGGGCTGCCTCATCGGCGGCAAAGCCGGCCGTGTTGCTGGGATCGAAGGCATTGACCATGGTCATGAGAGGCGATCCTTGCTCAGGTAAAGGTGGAATTCGTCCGCCGCCTGGTTTGACGAGAGCGAGCGCGCGGCAGCCAATCCCGCCCAGGCCCGGCCGGCATTGCGCAGGATGTAGTCGCGATTGCCGGGCTCCAGCGTGCAGCGCCAGGCCGTGATAATGGCCGTCAGCGTCATGCGGCCGCAGATGAGATCGAACAGGCAGCCGATCTCATCGTCCTGCAGGGGCTGGATGCGGTTGTAACCGGCGACGAACTGCTTGACCGGCTCCAGGAAGTCTACCCCTTCCCCGATATGATAGGAGGCCGATACGCCCACCTCGTTGACCAACGGGGCTCGCACCATGTCGCCGAAATCGATGATGCCGGCGAGCTGGTCCAACGCACCGTCATCTCCCGGTCCGACCAGGATGTTGGAGGGGTTGAAGTCGTTATGAATCACCTGGGTTCGAAGCCCGGCCGTCAGGGGCAATGTGTGGGCCTCGAGCCGGTCCAGCACGGCGGTGACGAGGGCGCGAGCCTCCTCGTCCTCGACATGCACGACCAGCGGCCGCAGGCTGGGGGCGTGGGTGAGGTCCCACAACAGGTCGGCCGGGCTGCCGGCATGCTCGAAACCGTCCAGGGCGCGGTCGAGCTGGGCAAGGCCGGCGCCGAGATTGCGGCGAAGCGCGGGGCCCCGTTCGAGCTTGGCCAGAGGCGTGCCGGGCAGATAGGTCAGCACGCGCACCAGGCGCGGCGGCTGCCCGGGCTCCTCAAGCCAGAAATAGGCTTCGCCGGCCTGCGTACGCACGACCCGAGGCACCGGCAGGTCGGCATCCCTTCGGGCGATATGCAGCAGGGCCTCCGTCTGGAAATCGGTCACCGCCACATCTTCGGCCGGGTTGACGATCTTCAGGAGAAACTCGCGTCCGTCGCCCGCCCGGAGCCGGAAATTGTTGTCGCGCTCGCCGATCAGCGGGAAGGCTTCGACGTCGAGGCCGTAATGATCACGGATGATGGCCTCCGCACGTGCCTTGGAAACAGGCGGGGCCGGCGTTGAAAGAACGGTCGATGTCTGTGGAGGCGCCATGGCATCCCCCTCTCCCATCCCTCAGGCCTCGACGCAACCCCCGCATGGCGGGAGAGGCCGCGCAATGGTCGGTAAATCGACCAGGGTGCCTGCCTGTATGGCTGTTTCGGCCATCAGGCCTCGGTTCTCAGAATGGCGCGCGATCATCCTTCCCCGACTTCGGGGAAGGTGCCGATGCGAAGCAGCGGCGGAAGGGGGAGAGTGGCGCCCATCTGTCAAATATGATCGACTGCGCCACTCTCCCCCACCCGACCCGGCTTTGCCGGGCCACCCTCCCCGAAGTCGGGGAGGGATTGTCGCGCTCTACTCGGCCTCGTTAGATTGCGTCCTTGATAGCCTAATAGGTCGGCGGCGTGATCGCGCTGACGATCTCGCTGCGCCCGTCCGAGATGTTGCGAAAACGGTGCGGCAGCCGGCTGTCGAAATAATAGCCATCGCCGGCACGGAGCACCTCGACCTTGCCGTCGACGGTAATCTCGATGGCGCCGCTCAGCACCATGCCGCCTTCCTGCGCCGAATGGGCATAGGCCTCGCCTGAATCGGCGCCGGGCGCGTAGGTCTCGTGCAGCAGCAGCATGGACTTGTTGGGATAATCGAGGCCGATGACGCGATGGGAGATCGCCTCCGGCTGCCCGATCTCGGTCAGGTCGGCGGCCCGGTAGAAGGGGCTCTGCGGCAGCGCGGATTTGAGATCGATGAAGAAGCCCGGCAGCGTGGTGCCGAGCGCGTCGAGAACCGCTCTCAGCGTGTCGAGCGAGGGGCTGATCAGGTCCCGTTCGATCAGCGAGACCGAGGAGTGCGAGACACCCGAGCGCAGGGCGACCTCCCTGACGCTGAGCTTGCGCCGGTGGCGCAATTCGCGCAGCTTGTCTCCGATCTTCATCGTCCCTCCTTGGGCATGGCATCACGCAAGTGGTGAATATATTGAACGAGCCAGTCTGGGGCAATTGCGCCGGGCGCTTGCGGCGGCAAGTCTTTGGGCATCTCGCTTCCCAAGGCATTTTCCAAGAAGTTGATCGACTTCCTGATTCAGAAAATGCGCCAAAACAAAGAATTAGAGAAAAAGGCCACCAATGCTCGACGCCACCATCCAAGCTCGCATCACACGCATCAAGGCACCGGGACGCAGCGCCCTCACCGACAATGCGTCCGTGGAAGCCACCGTGAAGCAGGTCGTCGACGAGGTGCGCAAACGCGGCGATGCGGCGCTGCGCGACTATTCGCGCGAGTTCGACAAGGTCGATGTGGAGCGCTTCGAGGTGACCGCCGCCGAGCGCCAGGCGGCCGTGGATGCCCTCGACCCGCAGACCCGAGCCGATACCGAATTCGCCATCGAGCGGGTGCGCGCTTTTGCCGAGGCCCAGCGCGCCACGCTGCTGCCCTTGGAGATCGAGGCCCTGCCGGGCCTGCATCTTGGCCATCGCATCATCCCGATCGCCCGTGTCGGCGCCTATGTGCCCGGCGGGCGCTATCCGCTGCTGTCGGCGCCGGTGATGACCATCGTGCCCGCCAAGGTCGCCGGCTGCGACGAGGTGATCGCCTGCCTGCCGCCGGGCGCTCACCAGGCCATGATTGCCGGCTGCCACCTCTCCGGCGCCGACCGCATCTTCCGGGTCGGCGGCGCCCAGGCCATTGCCGCCATGGCCTATGGTACCGAGAGCATCCCGGCCGTCGACAAGATCTTCGGCCCCGGAAATGCCTTCGTCAACGAGGCCAAGCGCCAGGTCTTCGGCCTTGTCGGCATCGACCAGCTCGCCGGCCCCAGCGAGATCTTCGTGGTGGCCGACGAGACGGGAGACGCGGTCACCATCGCCGTCGATCTCCTGGCGCAGGCCGAGCACGACGTACGCACGCGCGTCGGCCTGATCACCACGGACAGGGCCCTGGCCGAAGCGACCCTGGCCGAGGTCGAGCGCCAGCTCGCCAACCTGCCCACCGCCAATGTCGCCGGTCCGGCGTGGCGCGACTATGGCGAGATCGTGCTGTGCGAAGACGAAGGGGCCATGCTGGCCTATTCGGACTTTATCGCTGCCGAACATCTTGAGGTGCACACGCGCGATGCCCACGCCACCGCAGCCAGGCTGCGCAATTACGGCTCGCTGTTCATCGGCGTCTCGGCCAGCGTGGTCTATTCGGACAAGTGCTGCGGCACCAACCACACCTTGCCCACCATGGGCGCGGGGCGCTACACAGGAGGCCTGTGGGTCGGATCCTACCTCAAGACCTGCACCCATCAGTGGCTGGACGATCGCGGCGTCGCCGCAGTCGCCCCGCCGGCCATTCGGCAGAGCGCCAGCGAGGGGCTGGAAGGCCATCGCCGGGCGGCAGCCCTGCGCCTCGCTCCCAAGCAGCTGCTTGCGGAGATCGGCGTCTAATTTTTTCACCGGAAGCGGGCGCTGCCATTGCCATTGGCGGGCTCGCGGGTTCCGATGCGACAATTCCATGCGGCGGTGAGCCGCGTGCAACAGACGAAGCGGGTCCTTCCTCCGGGAAAGACACTGCGACGCAAACCAGAGACCGAACCAGTGGGGAAGACCGCAATGCGCTTCAAACACCTCCTTCTTGCCTCCGGCATCGCCTTGGGCACCGTCCTCGCCGGCGTCGCCAGCGCTTCGGCGCGCGACCTCACCGTCGTATCCTGGGGCGGGAACTACCAGGACGCCCAGCGCAAGATCTATTTCAAGCCCTTCTCCGAGAAGACCGGCAAGCCGGTGCTCGACGAGGCCTGGGACGGCGGCATCGGCGTACTGCAGGCCAAGGTCAAGGCAGGCACGCCCAATTGGGATGCCGTGCAGGTCGAGGCCGAGGAATTGGCGATCGGCTGTGCTGACGGCATCTACGAGCCGCTCGACTGGAACAAGCTCGGCGGCAAGGACAAGTTCATCGACAGTGCCGTCAGCGATTGCGGCGTGGGCGCCATCGTCTGGTCAACCCAGCTCGCCTATGACAGCGACAAGCTGAAGGAAGCCCCGAAATCCTGGGCCGATTTCTGGGACACCAAGAAGTTTCCGGGCAAGCGCGCCTTGCGACGCGGCCCCAAATACGCCCTCGAATTCGCGCTGATGGCCGATGGCGTCGCCCCCAAGGACGTCTACACGGTGCTGCGCACGCCCGAGGGCGTCGATCGTGCCTTCAAGAAGCTCGGCGAGATCAAGGGCGACATGGTCTGGTGGGAATCGGGCGCCCAGCCGCTTCAGCTCCTGAAGTCGGGCCAGGTGGTGATGACCTCGGCCTATAATGGCCGCATCACCGGCATCAACAAGACCGAAGGTACGCACTTCAAGGGCGTGTGGCCGGGCTCGATCTACGCCGTCGACAGCTGGGTCATCCTCAAGGGCAGCCCGAACAAGGATGCGGCGATGGACTTCATCGCCTTCGCCAGCCTGCCGGAGAACCAGTCCAAGTTGCCGCAGGACATCGCCTACGGCCTGCCGAGCAAGGCCGCGGCCGCCCAGGTGCCCGCCGATCTTGCCGTCGATCTGCCGACCTCGCCGGCCAACATGACGGATTCGGTCTCCATCGACACCGAATTCTGGAATGACAACATCGAGGATCTGACCAAGCGCTTCAACGCCTGGCTCGGGCAGTAGGCCCGTCCTTTCTCCAGCATGCGCCTGCTCTCGGGCACCAGCCTTTGTCGTTGCCGGGCTTGACCCGGCAATCCAGGACCGCTTTCAAGGTTGAGGCGAGGCACTGGATGCCCGGGTCGAGCCCGGGCATGACAAGGCTGCGTTAATGCCGGCTGGGTTGCGTCTCGATGTCCGTGTGGACATCGCTCATTCCAACTTCCCAAGGCCCGCGCCTGGAAGGAGCTTTTCGGATCCGATGGACTCGTTCATTCACTTCGACGGTGTCAGCAAATCCTTCGGCACGATGAAGGTCGTCGACAATCTCGACTTCCATGTCGGCCAGGGCGAATTCGTCAGCCTGCTCGGCCCCTCCGGGTCGGGCAAGACAACCCTCCTGATGATGCTGGCCGGCTTCGAGGCACCCAGCAGCGGCGCCTTGCTCGTCGACGGCACCCGCGTGGAGAACCTGCCCTCCTACAAGCGCAACATGGGCGTGGTCTTCCAGAACTACGCCCTGTTTCCGCATATGAGCATCGCCGAGAACGTCGCCTTTCCGCTCAAGATGCGCGGGATCGGCCGGGCGGAGCGTGACGCCCGGGTGACCAAGGCGCTCGACCTGGTTCGCCTCGGCCATCTCAAGGACCGCAAGCCCTCCCAACTCTCGGGCGGCCAGCAGCAGCGCATCGCTCTCTCGCGCGCCCTCGTCTACGAACCCAAGGTGGTGCTGATGGACGAGCCGCTCAGCGCACTCGACAAGCAGTTGCGCGAGCACATGCAGCTCGAGATCCGCGAGCTGCATCGCAAGCTCGGCCTCACCGTGATCTTCGTCACGCATGACCAGGGCGAGGCCCTGACCATGTCGGACCGGGTCGCCGTGCTCAATCTCGGCAAGATCGAGCAGCTCGACACGCCATCGGGCCTCTACGACCGTCCGCGCACGCGCTTCGTCGCCGAATTCATCGGCGAGACCAATTTGCTCGACGGTACCCTGAAATCCTGCTCGGACGGCCTGGCCACCGTCGAGCTCGCTTTGGGACCGACAGTCTCCTGTCGCACCGAGCTTTCGCCGAAGCCGAGTGCGCAGGTGCTGGTCTCCGTGCGGCCCGAAAGGCTACATCTGAGCGATGCGCCGACCCTGGCCAACAGCCTGCCCGTGCGCGTCGAGGATGACGTCTATCACGGCGACCATGTCCGGCTGCATCTGTCGAGCGGCGAACGCCGCCTCGTGGCCAAGGCCGATAGGCGCGAGGCGAGCCGGGCCATCGGTTCCGAGGTCCATGTCGGCTTCGCGCCCGACGACTGCACGCTGGTCCTGCCATGACGGCGGCGGCGCGGCTCAAGGCCGCTCTCCTGGTGCTTCCCCTCATCGCCTTTCTCGGCATCTTCTTCCTGTGGCCGCTCGGCATGATGATCGTCACCTCCGTGCAGGGCGGCACCGTGCGTCATGCCTTCCCGCTGACGGCGGAGGCGATCGCCGGCTGGAAGGGCGACGGCCTGCCGCCGGCCGAGGTCCAGGCCGCGCTCGCCAAGGATCTGCGTACGACGATCCCCCAGGAGCAATTCGGCGATGCCGTGCGCGCGCTCAACAGCCAGCAGGCGGGCTTCCGCACCCTCTTGCCGAAGACCGCCACTGCCGTGCGCAACGCCCCCGAAAACAGCCCGCCTCCCCTCGCCGGCATCGATCCGCGCTGGGGGCAGCCTGCCTTCTGGCTGGCGCTGAAGCGCTCGATGCCGTCCTACACGGATGCGAACCTCCTGGCTGCGGTCGATCTCAAGCGCGCCGATGACGGCAGCATCGCCAATGTGCCTGCGGATATGGCCGTAAACCGCATGATCATGCTGCGCACCTTCATGATCGCCCTGCAGGTGACGCTGCTCTGCGTCGCCATCGGCCTGCCCTTCGCCATGCTGGCCGCAAGCCTCTCGGGCTGGAAACGCAATCTCCTGCTGCTCTCCGTGCTGCTGCCGCTCTGGACCTCACTCCTGGTGCGAACCGCCGCCTGGATGATCCTGCTGCAGGAGAACGGGCTGATCAACCAGACGCTGAAGGCCCTCGGCCTGATCGATGCCTCGCTGCCGCTGATCTACAACCGCACCGGCATCCTCATCGCCATGACGCATGTGCTACTGCCCTTCATGGTGCTACCTGTTTATGCTAGCCTCGTCGCCATTCCGCGCAATCTGATGCCGGCCGCCGCCTCGCTCGGCGCCCCCCCGCTGCGGGCCTTCAGCCACGTTCTCCTGCCGCTGGCCATGCCGGGCGTGCTCTCCGGCTCGCTCCTCGTCTTCATGGTGGCGCTCGGCTACTACATCACCCCCGCTTTGGTCGGCGGCCCGAACGAGCAGATGATCTCCTCGGTAATCGCCTTCTATGCCACCGGCACCGCCAATTGGGGCATGGCCGGCGCGCTCGGCATCTTCCTGCTGGTGCCGACCACGGTGCTCTACCTCGTCTATGGACGGCTCTCGCGCACGCCAATGGTGCAGCCATGATGGGATTGGGCAAGAATTCCTTCAACGCCCTGCGCCTTGCCTTCGGCGCGCTGATCGTGGCGTTCCTGGTCGTCCCGCTGGCGGCGATCCTGCCGCTGGCCTTCACCGACAGCGTGTTCCTGACCTACCCGATGACGGGCCCCTCGACACGCTGGTTCGATACGCTCGCCACCAGCGACGCCTGGCAGCGCTCGATCGTCAACTCCATGATCGTGGGCTCGGGCGCGACGGTGCTGTCCACCGTGGTTGGCACGCTTGCCGCCCTCGGCCTCAGGCGCAATCTGGTGCCGTTCTCGGGCGTGCTGCGCTCGATCTTCCTGCTGCCCATGGTGGTGCCGGCGGTGGTGCTCGGCGTCGGCATGCAGATCCTCTATGCCCGGCTCGGCCTCGCCTCCTCCTATGCGGGCGTGATCATCGCCCATGCCGTTTTGTGCGTACCCTTCGTGCTGGTCAACGTCTCCGGTTCGCTTGCCAGTATCGATCCGGCACTGGAAAAGGCGGCGGCCAGCCTCGGCGCTTCGCCCGGCACCGTCTTCCGAGCCGTGACCTTCCCGCTCGCTCTGCCCGGCATCCTCACCGGCGCTGCCTTCGCCTTCGCCACCTCGCTCGACGAGGTGGTGATCACCCTGTTCGTCGCCGGCCCCAACCAGACCACGCTGGCACGGCAGATGTTCTCGTCGCTCAGGGAGAACATCAGCCCGGCCATCGCCGCAGCTGCCTTCCTGATCATCGTGATCACGCTGATCCTGGCAGTCGCCGTGAAGGGAGCCGCGATCCTGGCTTTGCTCGGCAAGCGCAAGCAGGTCCTGCCGGCTGAGGAATGATACCAAGTTCGAGGAGATAGGCTCCTTCCGGGAGCGCGGACGCCAAGACATGCAGGCATGTCGCTGTGACGTCCGCGCACCCGGAAGGACCATCGCTCGACATATTCGGCACGCCATGAGGCACCCCCTGCCCGGCGCGTGCGTCGTGTCACGCCGGCATAGCGGTGCTTGAGCAAAGATATCGGCAAGTCAGTCGCGTAGGAGCCTTTGCTCCACCATAGCGTTTTGTGATTCCTGGCGGCATCGCCAAGAATCGCAAAGACGCGAGGAAACAAAGAGTTAGAGCAAAGCACGTTCCCGTCCCAACGCGCTTTGCCCTGGAAGCGTGAGAGTACCATGCCGAGTACCGCCACCGACATCCTGCCCAATCCGACGCGCCGCCAGGTCGCGGCCTTGCCGCTTCGCGAAAAGGACGGTCGCATCGAGGTCTGCCTGGTGACCACCCGCACTACCCATCGCTGGACGGTGCCGAAGGGCTGGCCCATCAAGGGCCGCAAGGATCATGTCGCCGCGCGCATCGAGGCCGAGCAGGAAGCGGGGCTGACCGGCAAGCCGCGCAAGAAGGCGCTCGGCTCCTTTATCTATTGGAAACGTCTCGCCGACCGCTTCGAACTGATCAAGGTGAACGTCTATCCCCTGCGCGTCACCGGCATGCTGCCGGCGTGGAAGGAACAGGCCGAGCGCCGCGTGCAATGGATGGGCCTCGGCGACGCCTCCATCATCGTGGACGATCCCGGTCTCGCCCGGCTGCTGTCCGGGCTGAGGCCGGCCATGGCACCGTAGGATGTCCCTCTTTTTGGATCGCAGGCATCCCATGAAATGATGAGCCGGCCTAACCGGCAAGCTGCTCCATGCAGACCTTTCGGACGCAATCCCTCAGCCAGCGATGCGCCGGGTCGGCATCGAGCCGCGGGTGCCAGAGCAGAGAAATCGTGATCTCCGGCAAGGCAAACGGCAGCGGGAAGCAGAACAGCCCGGCGCGCAGCCGACCGGTGGAACGCTCGGGCACGGTGGCGATCAGGTCGGTCGAGCGGGCCAGGGCCAGGGCTTCGGCAAAACCGCTGACGATCGTGGCAATGTTCGGCTTGAGGCCAAGCGCTTCGAACCTGCCGTCGACAGGCCCCCGATAGAGGGCTCGGCGAGAAATCAGAACATGGCTTCCGCCGGCATAGCGCTCAGGCGTGACCAGAGCCTCGCTCAGAGGATGCCCCATCCTGACGACACCGACGAAACGATCGCGGAACAGGGCCTGCGCCCGCACCTCCGGTCCCATCGAATCGCCGATCACGCCCGTCTCCAGATCCACGCTGCCGTCCCGCAGAGGCGTGCTGTCCTTGTCGACTTTCGGCACGAACCGGAGCGTGACCCCCGGCGCCTGTTCGCGGACATGAGCAATGAGATCGGGTCCGAAATTCTCGACGAAGCCCTCCCGGTTGCGAAGGGTGAAGGTTCTCGTGAGCTTTTTCAGGTTGAGCGCTTCTACCGGACGAAGAACGCTTTCGACACTCTGGACGAGTTGGCCGACGCGTTCGCGCAGTTCCAGAGCCCGCGGCGTCGGCACGAGCCCGCGGCCGGCCCGAACCAACAGGGGATCACCGGTCGTCTCGCGCAAGCGGGCCAGGGCCCGGCTCATCGCCGAGGGGCTGAGCCTGAGGCGGCGGGCCGCTCGGGCGACACTGCCTTCCGTCAGCAGAACGTCGAGCGTGATGAGAAGATTGAAATCGGGAAGCGACATGGGTCGATCATAGCATCCAAAGTCAATTATGGCATGGCGTCTGATGCACGAATGAAGTGCAAATGATGCGCATTCCGCCATGTCAGGCACAGGCCTATCTTTCGGTGGTTCCACCTTCGAACCGACGGAAGACGCGATCCATGCCGAAATCAGCCACCAGAGACGATGGACGAATGCATGAAAAGGCCACGCCCAAGTTCCACGGAGCGCTTGCCTGCCTTTCCCTCTGCATCCTGCTGTCGTCCCTGGGCACCAGCATCGCCAATGTCGCCCTGCCGACCTTGGCCACGGCCTTCTCGGCCTCATTCGAGCAGGTGCAGTGGATCGTGCTGGCCTATCTGCTGGCGATGACCACTTTGGTCGTCAGTGTCGGCCGATTGGGGGACATCGTCGGGCGGCGCAGGCTGCTGTTGGCCGGGCTCGCCCTGTTTACGCTGGCTTCCGCTTCCTGCGCAGTGGCGCCCACATTCGGGCTGCTGGTCGCGGCTCGCGCCGCCCAGGGCCTCGGCGCAGCCATCATGGCGGCTCTCGGCATGGCTGTTATCGGCGAAGCCGTTCCCAGGGAAAGGACCGGCAGTGCCATGGGGCTGCTCGGTACGATGTCGGCCGTCGGCACCGCTCTGGGGCCATCGCTCGGAGGCCTCATGATTTCCGCCTTCGGCTGGCGGAGCATCTTCCTCGTCAATGTCCCCCTGAGCCTCCTGGCCTTCTATCTTGCCCATCGATTCCTGCGCGAGGACGGCGGCAAATCCCGGGATGTCCGCAACAGCTTCGACAGCCTCGGCACGCTGCTGCTGGCCGCAACGCTCGCCGCCTATGCCCTGGCCATGACCACGGGACGCGGCACTCCCGGCTGGATCGGCACGAGTCTGCTGCTGGCAACCGTCATCGGCGGCGGTCTCTTCCTGCTGGCGGAGGCACGTGTCAGCTCACCCCTGATCCAAGTGGCCGCCTTCCGTAGCGAGGAGCTGAGCGTCAATTTGGCAACGAGCGCCCTGGTCGCGACGGTGATGATGACGACCTTCGTGGTCGGGCCATTCTATCTGTCCAGCGTCTTCGCTCTCGACGAAGCTGAAATCGGAGCGGTGATGGCGGTCGGCCCGGTCCTTTCCATCCTGAGCGGCGTGTTTGCCGGACGCATCGTCGATCGCCTGGGTGCGCCTCGCCTGATCCTTATCGGCCTCACCGAGATGGCAGTCGGAGCCATCGCCCTGTCCATGATGGGCCCGGCGTTCGGCGTCGCCGGCTATATTGCCGGCATCGTCATCCTGACGCCGGGCTACCAGCTTTTCCAGGCCGCGAACAACACCGTCGTCATGGCCGGTATCCCAGCGGACCGGCGAGGCGTGACATCGGGCCTCGTCAATTTGTCGCGCAATCTGGGCCTGATAACCGGGGCTTCGGCCATGGGAGCCATCTTCCGTTTTGCCGCCGGAATGGGCGACATCGCCAAAGCCCCTTTGGAGGCCGTCGCCTTCGGCATGCAGGCGACATTCGCCACCGCCGCCTTCCTGATCGTGGTTGCGATTATCCTGGCTGCGGGAACGCGCATTCTGGCGGGACGCGCCGCGCAGCCACAGGATGTCCCCTGAATTGCGGGGTGCAGGTGAAGCCCAAGCACAAGTTTCACCCCCTGGAGGTATCGGCACTTCCAAGAGGAAGTGCCGATACCTCCAGGGGAGGGTGATGCATTCGCGCCTCAGCCCTGCGGCGCCATCGCAGCGGGATCCATCCACACGATTTCCCAGACATTGCCGTCGGGATCCTCGACGCTGCGGCTGATCATGAAGCCATGGTCCTGCGCCGGGTTGGGATCGGCGCGCCCGCCCGCCGCCGTGGCGCGGGCCAGCGTCGCATCCACACCATCGCGGGTGTCGACATTGAGGGCGATCAGGGCCTGGCTCCACTGGCGCGCATCACCGATCGGGCGCTTGGTGAACTGACCATAGCGCTCATGGGTGAGCAGCATCACGACGATCGCATCCGAAAGCACCACCGATTTGGTCTGCTCATCGGAAAATTGCGGGTTCACCTCGCCGCCCAGCGCGACATAGAATGCAGTTGCGGCGGCAAGATCGCGCACCGGCAGATTCAAGAAAATCATCTTGGCCATCACTTCCTCCTTCACCGAATGGGCGAGTTGATTTATTATCTCGCTATGATGTTAGTAGACGAAAGGTATCTTAATGTCAAGATACTTTTCGTCAAGAGAACCTGCCGATGGACCGCGCCGATATTGCCGTCGAACAATGGGCTCGCGAACGCCCCGACCTTCCCTCCTTGCCGATGGCGGTGTTCGGCCGCTTGTCCGATGCGTCCGAACGGGTGCTGCGCGACCATATGAACCCGCTCTTCGCCGCCGCGGGCCTGCAGCCCGGCGAGTTCGACGTGCTGGCTACGCTGAGGCGTTCGGGCGAGCCCTATATGCTTTCGCCGACCCGGCTCTACGAAGCGGCGATGATCTCCTCGGGCGGCATGACCAATCGCCTCGACAGGCTGGAACACGCCGGCCTGGTCGAGAGGCGCCCCGATCCCAATGACCGCCGCGGCAAGCTGATCGCCCTCACCGAGGCCGGCAAGGCCGTGATCGACGAGACTATCGCGCGCCATGTTGCCAATGAGGAGCGGCTGCTGTCGGTGCTGACGCGGGCCGAGCAGGAAACCCTCGATGGCTTGCTCCGAAAGCTGATCACCGCCCTTTGACGAGAGGCTCCGGCTGCTGCGCAGCCAGGCGCGCATGCTTCAACCGGGTAGCCGCTGCATCAGCGGCTGCGGCTGCGCCGGCATCTCCGGCACCAGGTTGAGGCCGGCTTCATACTGGTGGAAGCCGTCGAAATCACCCTTGCCGATCGGGCAACCGGCAAGGCGCAAGAGTGAATAGGCCATGCCGAGATGAAAGAAGAAGTTCGGCAAGGCATATTGAGTGACGAATTCGACGGCCTTGGCCTCGAACACCGCCTGGCCGGCCTTCTCCCGTACGAGCCTGGCTTCCCCGCCGGCAAAATCACGCCGCGAGACGTTTTTGAGCCGCGCGATGGTGTTTCCCAGCAAGAGGCGGATGTCCTCGATCGATTCGATCGGGCCGTCATCGAGCATGATCGGTTGCTGCAGCACCGGGTTGATGGCCCGGATGGAGAAGCCCAGCGCGATGCGAACCTGCCACTTCAAAGGGAACATGTTCGGCTGCAGGGCCAGGTTGAGGACCTCCGCCTGCTCAGTGCCCCGGAGCTGCAGATGCTCGGCCGTCTTGTCGAGGATCGCGTCGAGATTGGTGAGATAGCGCAGGAAAACCGGAACGGAAACGTCGAAAAGATCAGCCATGGGCTTGCTTCCCTGGACGGCCTCGGACCGCCCGCATAAATACGCTTGTCGAGTTCCGCATCCGGCCAAAAGGGGCCGGCCGGCGCTCAGTGAGCGCGGCCGATACAGAACTCCACCACATCCGCCAGGGCCGATTTCATCGGACTGTCGGCGAACAGCGCCAGGGCATCCTTGGCCATGGCCCCATAATGACGGGCGCGCTCGATGGTATCTTCCAGCGTCTTGTGGCGGCGCATCAGGCCGATGGCGTGCTCGAGATCGGCTTCCGTGATCTCGCCGCGTTCCAGCGTGCGGCGCCAGAAATCGCGCTCGCCCTCATTGCCGCGTCGGAAGGCCAGCACCACCGGCAGGGTGATCTTGCCCTCGCGGAAATCGTCGCCGACATTCTTGCCGAGCTTGGTGTCCGAGCCGCCATAGTCGAGCGCATCGTCGACGAGCTGGAAGGCAATGCCGAGATTCATGCCGAAGGAACGGCAGGCGGCCTGCTCATCCTTGGGGCGCTCGGCCAGAACCGGGCCGACTTCGCAGGCGGCCGCGAAGAGCTCCGCCGTCTTGCCGCGAATCACCGCCAGATATTCGTCCTCGGTGGTCGCCGTATTCTTGGCGGCGGCAAGCTGGGCCACTTCACCCTCGGCGATCACCGTCGCAGCGGTCGAGAGGATGTCGAGTGCCTTGAGCGAGCCGACTTCCACCATCATCTTGAAAGCCTGGCCGAGCAGGAAATCGCCGACCAGCACGCTCGCCTCATTGCCCCACAGTATGCGCGCGGCCGGCTTGCCGCGCCGCATATCGCTCTCGTCGACGACATCGTCGTGCAAAAGCGTGGCCGTATGCATGAACTCCACGGAGGCGGCCAGCTTCACATGCCCCTCGCCCTGGTAGCGGGCAAGCTGGGCAGTCGCCAGGGTCAGGATCGGGCGCAGTCGCTTGCCTCCGGAAGAGATCAGATGGTTGGCGACTTCAGGAATCATCGTCACCTCCGACCCCGTCCGCGACAGGATGGTGGCATTGACCCGCGCCATATCCGCCTTGGTCAGGTCGACGATCGGCTGGATCGATCCTTGCGACCCGGATTTGTCCTCGAATGCGACAACGACGCCCAATACATGCACTCCGTTTTGCCGGCACCATAGAAATGCGTGGCTCCCCATACAAGCTCGCAGTTGTCGCGCCAACAAGCACATTGCAATTGTTGCGATAATCGCAACCATTGCCGCATGGAAGAAATCGTTCGTACCAATGATCCCGTGCTGATCTCCTATATCGAGGCCCTGCTCACAGAGGCAGGCGTGGTCCATCTCGTGCTGGACACCCATATGAGCGTGCTTGAAGGCTCGCTCGGCATGATCCCGCGCCGCATACTGGTCGACACGGATCAGAGCGTGCTGGCGCGCCAGCGGCTGACCGAGGCCGGCCTCGGCAAGGAGCTGCGCACGCCGTGACCGCAACCGAGACCACACTCTCGGCTTTTCTCGGCGGTCGGCTGCAGCTCTCACAGCCGGCCCGGGGCCATCGGGTCGGAACCGACGCCGCCTTGCTTTCGGCCTGTCTTTTGCCGGCTGCGGGAGAGATGGTCTACGACCTCGGTGCGGGGATCGGCGCCGCCGGCCTCGGCCTTGCCGTCCGCTGCCTGCAATGTCGCGTCACTTTGGTCGAGATCGATCCGGTCATCGCGGCATTGGCAGCCGGGAATGCTGCGCGCAACGGCCTTGCCGAACGGGTGGCCACGATCGAGGCCGACGTCACGCAAAGGCCGGCAAAGGGCCAGGCCTTGCAGCCCGGCACGGTCGACCATGTCATCATGAATCCGCCCTTCCATCTTCCCGGCACGATTCGCCCGGCACCCGATGCCTATCGCGCCGGCGCGCATGTGCATGGCGAGGCCGATGAGGAAGCCTGGATCCTCTGCGCCCTCGCCCTCCTGCGCGCCAAAGGCAGCCTCGCCCTCATCCACCGCGCGGATGCCCTGCCCCGGCTGCTGGCCAGCCTCGACCGGCGCTTCGGCGACATCCGGGTCAAGCCCGTGCAGCCGAACGCCGGCGCGCCGGCCGTCCGCCTGCTCATCCGCGCCGTCAAGGGTTCGCGCGCGCCCTTCCTCCTGCTGCCGCCGCTGATCCTGCATGACGAGAACGGCGGCTTCACCGCAGAGGCGGAGGCCCTGCATCGCGGTGAAGCCTTGATCGACTGGCAGGCCTAGCCTGGAGGCTAGCCAGTCTCGTTCAAAAGCGAGAGGAAACGGGCGAACAGGCCGGCCTGGGAATGGATGCCGAGCTTGTGGTGAATGTTGCGGCGATGCACCTTCACTGTGCCCACTGAGATATGCAGAAGGCGGCTGATCGAATCCGACGAATGCCCCTGCAGCACCAGATTGACGATTTCGCCCTCCCGCGCCGTCAGCGACTGGCTGGCCCATAGGCGGGCGCGATCGAAATCGCTGCCCGGCAGCGGCAATGTCGCCATCCGGCTGCCGGTCTCGCCGAACTCCGGCAGGTCGCGCCAATGCTGGGCGCACAGCGCGAGGACGATCGGCGCCAGGTCGCGCAGGCCGCGCGCCTCGGCGGTGCCGAACGGCCCCGACCCCGCCAGGCGCATCAGCGACAGCACCACCGAAGTCTGCTCGGGGAGCTGCACGAAAAAGCCCACCTCCTCGGCAAGGCCCGTCTGGCTGTAATAGGAGCGGAAATATTCGCTCGTATAGAAGCGGTCGGGCGCCAGCTCGCGCATGCGCCGGAAGCCTTCGCAGCCCCCGATCGCAGCCCGATGAAAGGGATCGAGCAGATAGGCGCCATCCTGATAGAGGGCGACGAAGATATGGCTCTCGGCCGGCGAAAAGGTCTCGTACAGCATCGGCGGCCGAGCCGAGCCGCGATAGGCGAACACCACGCTGTGGTCGAAACGCGCATGCAGGCCGAGCCAGGCCAGCAGGGCGCGCGCGAAGTCACCCGAGCCGGTGCGACCCGCGGTTCCTATCGCCTCCGCCAGCGCCGTGGATGCCGCCAGATTATGCCTGGTGCCGCCGATTTCTACCCCCTGTGCTGAACAAACATGCAGTATATACCCCCTGGTAGGTATATACGAGATGAAATCGGCTCTGCTAGCTTTCCTTTCGCAAAAGCCGAAAAGCAAGAATGAACCGGCCAGATCGAAACGGCTTGGCAGCGACCGAGGGGACAAGCGCGGATGAACGACAGGACCTCGCCCGATATCGAATTTCGCGCCGTCGCCAAGCGCTATGGTGAGGTCACCGCGGTGCATGGCATCGATCTCGCCATCCCCAACGGGGCCTTCGTCGCTTTGCTCGGCCCCTCGGGCTGCGGCAAGACCACCTGCCTGCGCATGATCGGTGGCTTCGAACAGCCAAGCAGCGGCCAGGTGATGATCCGCGGCCAGGACATGGCCGGCACGCCGCCCTATCGCCGCCCGGTCAACATGGTCTTCCAGCAATATGCCCTGTTTCCGCATCTGACCGTCGGCGACAACATCGCCTATGGCCTGCGCCAGGCGCGTCCGCGCCTGGCTGGTTCGGAGATCGCCCGGCGCGTCGACGAGGCCCTCGCCATGGTGCGCCTCTCCGGTTATGGCCGCCGGCGCATCCACGAGCTCTCCGGCGGCCAGCAGCAGCGTGTTGCCCTGGCCCGGGCCCTGGTCAACAAGCCCGCCGTACTGCTGCTCGACGAACCGCTCGCCGCCCTCGACAAGAAGCTGCGCACCGAGATGCAGCTCGAACTGCAGAATCTGCAAAGGTCCCTCGGCATCACCTTCGTGCTCGTCACTCATGACCAGGAAGAGGCGCTCTCGATGAGCGATCTCGTCTGCGTGATGAACAAGGGCCGCATCGTCCAGACCGGGGCACCCAGCCAGATCTATGACGATCCGGCCGACCTCTTCGTTGCCGATTTCGTCGGAAAGTCCAATTTCCTCGACGGCAAGGTCGCCGAGGTCGACGGCAAGGCGGCCAGGATCGTGCTGGCCGACGGCACCATGCTCCAGGCGCGAAGCCATACCCCGCTCCAGCTCGGCCAGGCCGCGCGCATCAGCATCCGTCCCGAAGCCATGCGCCTAGAGGCCGGCGAGGGACCGAGCCTGCGGGGCACCGTGCACAACCGCATCTTTCTCGGTTCGACCGCCGAATATGCCATCGACGTCAAGGATGTCGGCACGGTGCTGGTCGCCGCCGACCATCTGGCCCATGGCCCCGGCCTCAAGGGGCCGGGCGACAGCGTCTCGATCGGCTTCGCACCGGGAGCGCCGTTGGCCTTCGCCGCCTGAACGACGATAGAGCAAAATGACTTTATCTTCGAATTGTCACCTTCGCTCTAACTCTTTGTTTTAACCCATTTTCTTAATCGAGAAGTCGATCTAAAAGCCGCGCAAAGCGGCACCACCAGAGGGAAATGAGCCATGTCGAAATCCTATCGCGACGGCCTGCCGATCTCCGCCCAACACTTTGTCGATCAGCTCCTGCGCTACCGGAAGGGCTCGATCAGCCGCCGCCATTTCCTCGGCGCCACCGGCCTCGGTATGGCGATGGCCGTGCTCGGCCGGGAAAACGGCATCTTGCCCGCTCCCGCCCATGCCGCCGGCGAACTCGGCGACAAGATGTCGATCGCCACCTGGCCCAATTATCACGACCCGCAGACCTTCGTGAACTTCACCAAGGCGACGGGCGTCGCCGTCGAGGTCAACGTCTTCGGTTCCAACGAGGAGATGCTGGCCAAGCTCCAGGCCGGCGCCACCGGCTGGAGCCTGTTCGTGCCGACCAACTACACCATCTCCACCTACAAAAAGCTCGGCCTCATCGACGCCATCGACCTTGCCAAGCTGCCGGCCTATAGCGCCCCCACCGAGGATGCCCGCTTCACCGCGGAGGGCACCATCGACGGCACGGTCTTTGCCGTGCCGAAGAACTGGGGCACCACCGGCTTTGCGGTGAACACCCAGAAGCTCGGCAAGCCGCTGGCAAGCTGGAAGGATTTCTGGGACACCGCCATGGCCGAGGGCTCCAATCGCACCATGGTGCATGACTACCAGCTCACCACCATCGGCAACGCCTTGAAATATTTCGGCTATTCCTTCAATTCGCTGAAGCAGGACGAGCTCGCCAAGGCCGAGGAACTGCTGATCAAGGCCAAGCCCCATCTCTATGCCGTGTCCTCCGACTATCAGCCGCCGATGCGCGCCAACGATGCCTGGATGACGATGTGCTGGACCAATGACGGAGCCCAGCTCAATCGCGACCTGCCCCACATCAAATATATCCTCGGCAAGGAAGGCGGCGAGATCTGGACCGACTTCTACGCCATTCCCAAGGACGCGCCCAACAAGCCGGCCGGCTACGCCCTGCTCAATTATCTGATGACGCCGGAAAATGCGGTGAAGGAGCACATCGCCAATGGCGCGCCCTGCACGGATTCGCGTGTCAACGCCCTGCTGCCCAAGGAATTTCTTGCCAATCCCATCCTCTATCCGGCCGCCGACCTGCTGAAGCCTCTGGAATTCGGGGCGGCGGCGACACTGACCGATCCGAACCGGGCCGAGCTGATGGCCCGTTTCAAATCGGCCTGAGTGCCCCCTGGTGATCGCTGGAGACAAGGCCGCTCCGTCATTCCCGGCCGAGCACAGCGAGGGGAAGGGAATCCAGGGGCAGCACGACGCCCCTGGCCCTGGATTCCCTTCCCGCCACCTGCGGCGGCGCCGGGAATGACAGCATCCTCACACCGAGCGCATTTTGCCAACAATGCAGCTCGCCCTTCCACTGGAACCTCATCCGTGGCCTCCTCCCGCGCCCGCCGCACACTCGTGACGACCCTGCTGCTCGCCCCGGCGAGCGCCTGGCTCGTGGTCTTCCTGGTGCTGCCCTTCATCGCCGTGCTCGTCTTCAGCGTCGGCGAGCGGGCGCCGGAGGGCGGCTACCAGGCCGCGTTCTCTTTTGCGCAATATGCCAATCTCGGCGCACGCTCCACTGCCTTCTGGAACACCGCGATCCTGGCGCCGGCCGGTGCCTTCGCCTGCCTGCTGGTGGCCTATCCCGTCGCCTATTACCTCGCCGTCAAAGCGCCGCCACGCTGGCGCCTGATCCTGCTGGCGCTGGTGGTCATCCCATTCTGGACCAGCCTGCTGATGCGCAGCTATGCCTGGATGTACATCCTCGGCTCGCGCGGCATCCCGGCCTTGCTCGATCTCATCGGCATTGCCGATATCCGGCTCCTCAACACGCCGGGCTCGGTGCTGGTCGGCATCGTCTATGGCTACCTGCCGCTGATGATCCTGCCGATCTACGTCAGCCTCGAGCGGCTCGACCGCCGCCTGCTCGAAGCCTCGGCCGACCTCGGCGCCAGGCCCGTCTCGACCTTCCTCGGCGTGACGCTGCCGTTGTCCCTGCCCGGCGTGATGACCGGCTTCAGCCTGGTGATGATCCTGCTGCTCGGCGAATATCTGATCCCGACCTTGCTCGGCGGCGGCAAGGTCTTCTTCATCGGCAATGCCCTGGTCGACCTCTTCCTGCAATCGCGCAACTGGCCGTTCGGCTCCGCCATCGCCGTAACGCTGGTGGTCGCCTCGGTCGTGGTGCTCATGATCGCCAACCGCATCACGGCACGCGTATCGGGCGCCCGGCAGGTGGACCTGATCTGATGAGAGCCTTCGTCGCCGCCGTCTTCGCCTTTCTCTATCTGCCGATCGGGCTCCTCGTCCTGTTCTCCTTCAACGCCGGCCGCAACGCCAGCGAGATCGTCGGCTTTTCGACGAAGTGGTACGGCACCGCCCTCGCCAATCCCTTCCTGATGGAAGCCCTGCGCAACAGCCTGATCGTCGCCTCCAGCAGTGCACTGCTGGCGGCGGTGTTCGGCACGATGGCGGCCCTCGGCCTGTCGCGCGTCGGCACGCGAACCCGCCTCGTCTTCGATGCTCTTTTCGGCGCCGCGATCGTGGTGCCCGGCGTGGTCATCGGCATCGCCACGCTGGTGGCGCTGGTGCAGGTTTTCGCCTTCGCCAATCCGCTGCTCGCGGCGATCTGGCCGGGCGATGCCCCGCCCAGGCTCGGCCTCGGCTATGGCTCGATCATCGCCGCGCACGGCCTGTTCTCGATGGCGTTGGTCACCATGATCGTACGCGCGCGCCTCGGCAGCCTGAGCCGCGACCTGGTCGAGGCGTCGAGCGATCTTTACGCCACGCCCTTCACCACCTTCCGCTCCATCGTGCTGCCGCAGATCTTCCCGGCCATCCTGGCGGGATTCCTGCTGTCCTTCACCTTCTCTTTCGACGATTTCATCGTGGCCTTCTTCGTCGCGGGCCCGCAGACCACCCTGCCCATTTATGTGTTCGCCTCGATCCGCCGCGGCGTCACGCCCGAGATCAACGCCATCGCCACGCTGGTGCTGGTCGCCTCGGTGCTGATGGTGCTGCTCGCCCAGTTCCTGCTGCGCAAGCGCCAATAGCGCCCCTGCTCCCCATCATCGAGTGAATGACCATGATCCTGGAAAGCCGCATCGCCGTCGTCACCGGTTCGGGCTCGGGTATCGGCCAGGCCGGTGCCCTTGCCATGGCGCGCGAAGGAGCCGTCGTGATCGTCGCCGACCGGGACGCCGCCGCCGGCGAGGCGACCGCCGACAGGATCCGCACGCAGGGAGGCCGTGCCGAGGCTGTAGCCACCGATGTGGCTGACGATGCGGCCGTCGAGCATCTCGTTCGCAGCACGCTCGATCGCCATGGCCGCATCGACATCCTGCACAATCATGCCGGCATCCAGATCGGCGGGCCGCTCACCGATGTCAGCCTCGATGGGTTCGACGCCTCCTGGCGCATCAATGTCCGCGCCCATTTCCTTGCGGCCCGGCTCGCCATGCCGGCGATGATCGCGGCTGGCGGTGGCGTCATCCTCAACACCGCCTCCAATTCCGGCATGTTCTACGACCGGGAGATGATCGCCTATGCCACCTCCAAGCACGCCGTGGTGGCGATGACCCGCCAGATGGCCCTCGACTATGCCCGGCACAAGGTGCGCGTGAACGCCCTCTGCCCCGGCTGGGTCGACACCCCCTTCAACGAGCCCTTCATCGCCCAGATGGGCGGCCGTGCCGCCATCGAAGCCTATGTCCGCGAGAAGATCCCGATGGGCCGCTGGGCCACGGCTGAGGAGATCGCCGAGGCCATCCTCTTCCTGGTCTCGGATCGCTCCGCCTTCATGACCGGGCAGGCCCTGGTCGTCGACGGTGGAGAAAGCATCGGCTGAGCCGCCACCGCAAGTTCACCGGTCAGCACCGCCGTTCCGCCGCACTGTCCTGCGCGAAGCCTGCACCACGGGCGGTATGGTCCTGCCTCGCGTTGACCAAAGTGAACGCTCCTGTTTTTCGAGCAAAACATCCCGTCAATATTCGACAGGAAATGTGCCGGTCGACATCTGCAAAAGCGCTTTGAAAAGGCTTGACTCACGCGGCCGGCTGGAGTGCAACTATGTCAATAACATGACAAATCCGTTGCAAATTTTTGGCAAGCGCCCTTTCAAACGCCGTTTGTCTGATAATTTGCCCCAGAGAAATCTCGCTTGTCTGCATCCCGCCGGATGCAACCGTTAGGTCAAATGAGGGGGGTCAACTTGAATAAGAATTTCATCTACGTGATGATAGGCCTTGTACTGGGCATCGCGATCGGTATCGCCTGCTTCTATTCCTTCCCCGACAAGAAAACGGCTGTCTCGGTCGCCGACTACATGTCCCTGGTCAGCGCCGTCTTCCTGCGCCTGATCAAGATGATCATCGGCCCCCTGGTTCTCACGACCCTGATCGTCGGGATCGGCCATATGGGCGATGCCGCGACGCTTGGGCGCGTCGGCGCCAAGACCATGGCCTGGTTCATATCGGCTTCGATCGTGTCGCTGCTGCTCGGCCTGCTGATGGCCAATCTCCTCCAGCCCGGTCATGGCATCGTCATCGCCGATCAGGCCGCGAACACAGCCAATCTCTCCTCCGAATCCTTCAGTTTCAAGAACTTCGTCGAACACCTGGTACCGACCT
This sequence comes from Labrys sp. F242, assembly GCF_057813875.1. Lineage (NCBI taxonomy): Bacteria > Pseudomonadati > Pseudomonadota > Alphaproteobacteria > Hyphomicrobiales > Xanthobacteraceae > Labrys > Labrys sp. F242. The sequence continues at coordinate 3,082,372 of NZ_JBVASG010000001.1, forward strand.
CGCTGTTCAAATCGCTGGCCGAGGGCGAGATTCTGCAGATCGTGGTGTTCTCGATGTTTGCCGGCGTCGCCATCATGGCCCTGGGCGAGCGCGGCAAGCCACTGATCCAGCTGGCAGACGATATCGCCCATATGATGCTCGTCATCACCGGCTATGTGATGAAGGTCGCCCCCTTCGCCGTATGCGCGGCCGTTGCTTCGGTCATCACCAAGTCCGGGCCGGGCGTTCTCCTCAACTTCGCCAAGTTCCTTGGGGGCTTCTACCTGACTCTGGCCATCTTGTGGGCACTCCTGCTCGGCGTCGGCTATTTCGTGCTCGGCGGACGTATGACCAGCCTTGTCAGCCGCATGCGCGAGCCCTTCCTCCTTGCCTTCTCCACCGCGAGTTCGGAGGCTTCCTATCCGAAGATCCTCGACCAGCTCGAGCGTTTCGGTGTCTCCAAGCGCATCGCCAGTTTCGTGCTGCCCTTGGGCTATTCGTTCAATCTGGACGGCACCATGGCCTACACGACCTTCGCGACATTGTTCATCGCGCAGGCCTATGGCATCGAACTCTCGATTGGTACCCAGTTGACCATCGCTGCCGTGCTGATGCTCACCTCCAAGGGCGTGGCCGGTGTACCGCGTGCCTCGCTGGTGGTGATCCTCGCCACGCTGCAGCAGTTCAAGATTCCGGAGGCCGGCCTGTTCCTGATCATCGGGATCGACCAATTCCTCGACATGGGCCGCAGTGCCACCAATGTGATCGGAAACTCGCTGGCGGCCTCTGCAGTCGCCAAGTTCGAAGGCGATCTCGGCCCGGAGAAGGACGACATCGGCGTGGCCGGTGCCACACCCGCAGGCGCTCACGCCTGAACGCCTGGCGGCGGCATCGGCTGCGATGCCGCCGCCCTCATCGAGCATCGTTTGTGCCGCCAATCGCCTCTTGCGTCGCGGCACGCCGCATGAGGGCGGCGCCGACCGGCGGCCGCCCGGATTTTCGGGAGAGATCCTTGAACAAACTCATTCCGCTCACGTTCGCTATCGTGATGGCGGCAATCGGCATCGCCAGGGCCGAAGACATGATCGGCGAGGACCTGTCGGCCGCGCCCAAGCAGCAATATTTTCCGCTCGAACTGTCCGGCACCCTTTTGAAGGCGAACAGCACCGGTGCCATCACCATCGGCTATCGCGACGCCTCCTTTCCCTTCTCCTTCAAGCGCCCGGACCAGGCCGGACCAGAGGGCTACGCCATCGAGTTGTGCAAGGGCGTGGTGGAGGAGATCTCGCGCGAACTGCACGACAAGCCGGTGCGCATCGACTACAAGCTCGTCACCTCCGATACGCGTATCGAGGCCGTGACATCAGGTGAGGCCGATCTCGAATGCGGCTCGACCACTGCCAATCTCGAGCGCCAGAAGAGCGTCTCCTTTTCGCCGATCACCTATGTGGCCGGCACCAAGCTCCTGGTCAAACGCGATTCCGGCATCCACACCTACAAGGACCTGCACGGCAAGACCCTGGTGGTGACAGCCGGCACCACCAATGAAGCCGCACTGAAGCAGCTCAACGACAAATACAAGCTTGGCATGATCATCGCCTCGGCTCCCGACCACCAGCAGTCTTACGACATGCTGGCGGCAGGCAAAGCCGATGCCTTCGCGACCGATGACGCCCTGCTCTATGGCTTTATCGCCCGCAATCACGCCCAGAAGTCATTGGCCGTCGTCGGGGATTTCATCACCTACGACGCCTATGGCATCATGTTCCGCCGGGAAGATCCGCTGATGGCCGAAGCCGTCAGGCGAGCCTTCGCGACCATGGCCGAACAGGGCAAGCTGGTCAGAACCTATCGCAGATGGTTCCTCCAGCCCACTCCCACGGGGGAGAACCTCAACCTGCCTATCTCCCTGCAGTTGACCGAAGCCTGGCGGGCACTCGGCATCGACGAGTTCTAAGGCATCCGCTCTGCGCATGAAGAAACACCCCCGAACCAAGATCGGGGGTGTTCATATTCACGCCCTCGAGCAAAGCGCGTTCAGACGGAGCATCGCTTTGCTCTCACTCTTTGGTCCGACGCATCCTTGTGATCCCTGGCGATGCCGCCAAGTCGCGAAACGCCTTGGACGAAACGTTCGTTAGCGCCAGCAGACGCGACGGTTCACCCAGCGCCAGCCGTAATAGGTGTGCACACGCACGCGCTTCACCCGACAATAGCGGTGTGGACGTGGACGCCAATGCGGGCGGCCGTAGTGCGGACGGCCATAATGCGGGCGACCGCGGTGATAGACCTTCTGTGCGGCATCCGGTGCCGGGGCCGACTGTTCGATGGCCTGGATCACGCCGGCATTGGCTGCCGGATGAACCACCGCGGCCTGGACCGACTGCACGGTCATGGCAGCGCCCCCCATGCCGAAAGCCAAGGCGGCCGCTAAAGCGAGCTTGCGAAACATTCGTTCCTCCTGCGATTCAGATCGGCGAAAGCTCGACCCAACCCCGACGGGCCAGCTTACTATGATACTAACTGCCAGAACCGGGAAGGTTCCAGGGGAGTGGCGACTATCTCTCGCTCCTTCCCGCTTTCACTATCCCATCATCTGCTGAATGCCACTTGATCGACCCGTTCATCCTGCATTCAGCAGATGCCGCAGCCTATCGTCCCGCCGGGATTTCGTGCCTATATGCGGCAAAGGCGGTCATCACCTTCTCGTGAGGCCCGCCGCTTCATGCTGCACAGGAAAAGGCGAAGCCGCGTTGACGACACCTGATATCCCGCAATCGGACAATCTGTTGAAGCGAAGTGTCGGCCGGATCCGGCGGTTGCTGCCCGAGAAGTGGCGCCACCCGGCTCCCGTGGTTGCCGTCCTTCCGCTCTCGGGCACCATTGGCACCGGCTCGCGTTTCAGCGCCAGCCTGAACATGACCAAGCTCGACAAGCTCATCGACAGCGCCTTCGCGGTAAAAGGTGCCAAGGCGGTCGCATTGGTGATCAATTCGCCCGGCGGCTCGCCGGCGCAGTCGCATCTGATCATGCGCCGCATCCGGGCCCTTGCCGCCGAGAAGAAGCTGCCGGTCTTCGCTTTCGTCGAGGATGTCGCCGCCTCCGGCGGCTATATGATCGCCTGCGCTGCCGACGAGATCATCGCCGACCCAGCCTCGATCCTCGGCTCCATCGGCGTGGTCTCCGCCTCGTTCGGCTTCGACAAGCTGATCGAGAAAATCGGGGTCGAGCGCCGTGTCCATACGGCCGGGCGCTCCAAGACGATGCTGGACCCCTTCCGCCCCGAAAGACCCGAAGATGTCGAAAGGCTGGCCACCCTGCAGCGCGACATCCACGATATGTTCATCGCCCTGGTGAAGGAGCGCCGAGCCGGCAAGCTCAAGGGCGAAGACGATCAGCTCTTTTCGGGCGAGTTCTGGCTCGCGCCGCAGGCGATCGAGTTCGGCCTTGCCGATGCGATTGGGGACATCCGGTCCGTCATGCGCGCGCGCTACGGCGAAAAGGTGCGCTTCAAGACCGTCTCGGAGTCACGTGGTCTGCTGGGCCGGCGCCTTGGTCTGGGCGCCCATTTTTCGGCCGCCGAAAGTGAGCAATTAACCGAAGGCGTACTTGCCGCACTCGAAGGGCGTGCAATTCGTGCCCGTTTCGGTTTATAGTTACGAAATGATGAATGAAGAGGGCCTGCCATGCATCCTGTCGTTCTAGCAGTCGCCAGCCTCGTTGGGACCGTGGTGCTTGTTCGCCTGGTCAAGCGCGAATGGGAGCGAGTGAACAACGAACTCTACAAGCCCCAGCCCGTTCGGCAGGAAGCCATCAACCTGCGCCGCGACCCGCGCAGCGGCGTCTATCGCCCGGATTGAACCGGAGGACGGCAGACCTGGTGCTGCCTCCCGGCATGGCACATGCCTATGTGCGGCCGCTCTTAACGCCAAGCCTATCAGACGCGTCGAAGCAGGTTCTTGCGAACCTGCTTCTTTGTTTTGGGACGCTCGATCAATCGAAATTGCGGATGACCCGGCAATGCTTGCGCATCGGCATCGTGCGGTCCTCGATGACGCTGCCGTCATCCAGCACTACCTGGCGCCAGACATTGGTGCAGCGCGTCTGATCGACGAATTTGGTCTGGATGCGAACCACGGGCGGGCGTGGCGGCGGATTGCAGACATGGGTGCGGCAGGGCGGCGGGTTCGCGATGATCAGGCGGGCCTCGGGTGAGATGCCACCACCGCCACCACCACCACCGGAAGGACCCGAGCTGGCGCCGCGACCGCCGCCGTTCCCACCGTTGCCGCCCGCACCGGGGCCGGTGGATGCGGCAAAGGAGGTGGTGATGGAGCCGACCACCGAGCCGAAGATCAAGGCTGCGATGAGACCGGTACGAAGAAGGGATTGCCTGGACATACTACTCTCCTGGGATTTGGTTGTACGGGATCGGTTGATGTGTCCCGTTGCATCCCTTGTCTCATGAGAGCTTCCCGGCAGCTGTGCGGACAGGCACAGGATCGCGCGCTGCACAAACAGGTTTCCCCAGTGTCGATCTTGCTCTAAGGGTCGGGCTGACGTCTGTACCGGCGGAAACACCTTCCCCGGCACGGCTTATTACTTTCGAGAACCGAGATGGCCGACGCTACCCCCGCTTATATGCGCCCTGAACGCTCGTTCCAGGGCCTGATCCTGACCCTCCAGCGCTACTGGGCCGATTATGGCTGTGTCGTGCTGCAGCCCTACGACATGGAAGTGGGTGCGGGTACCTTCCATCCGGCCACCACGCTGCGCTCGCTCGGCCCCAAGGCCTGGAATGCCGCCTATGTCCAGCCCTCGCGCCGCCCCAAGGACGGCCGCTATGGCGAAAACCCCAATCGCCTGCAGCATTATTACCAGTTCCAGGTCATCCTCAAGCCGTCGCCGCCGGATCTGCAGGACCTCTATCTCGGCTCGCTCGCCGCCATCGGCGTCGATCCCTTGCTGCACGACATCCGCTTCGTCGAGGACGACTGGGAAAGCCCCACCCTCGGTGCATCGGGTTTGGGCTGGGAATGCTGGTGCGACGGCATGGAAGTGTCGCAGTTCACCTATTTCCAAATCGTGGCTGGTCAAGAGTGTAGTCCCGTCTCCGGGGAACTGACCTACGGCCTCGAGCGCCTGGCCATGTATGTCCAGGGCGTCGAGAACGTCTACGACCTCAACTTCAACGGCCGCGACGGCGCCGAGAAGGTGACCTATGGCGACGTCTTTCTGCAAGCCGAGCAGGAATATTCGCGGCATAATTTCGAGCATGCCGACATCGAGATGCTCAAGCAGCACTTCGCCGATGCCGAAAAGGAGTGCAAGGCCCTGCTCGCGGCCGGCGACAAAGGCGAGCGGCATCAGCTCGCTTTGCCCGCCTATGACCAGTGCATCAAGGCGAGCCACCGCTTCAACCTGCTCGATGCCCGCGGCGCCATCTCGGTGACCGAGCGCCAGAGCTACATCCTGCGCGTGCGCGAGCTCGCCAAGGCCTGCGGCGAGGCCTGGGTCAGGACCGAGGCAGGTGGAGCCTAGCTCTCCCCAACTCTCCCTTGCCCGACACGTCCTCGCCTCCTTCATTCGACCTTCCGGGTCGCCCAACTTCGAAACCGATCCCATGCCCGACCTTCTGCTCGAACTCTTCTCCGAGGAAATCCCCGCCCGCATGCAGGCCAAGGCGGCTGAAGACCTCAAGAAAATGGTGACGGATGCGCTCGTCGAGCGCGGCGTCGTCTATGAGGGCGCCTCGGCCTATGCCACGCCGCGCCGCCTGGCGCTAACCGTGCACGGCCTGCCGATCCGCCAGCCCGATACGCGCGAGGAACGCAAGGGTCCCCGGGTCGGCGCCCCCGACGGGGCGATCCAGGGCTTCCTGAAGGCCGCCGGTCTCGCCTCGCTCGATCAGGCACGCATCGAGAGCGATCCGAAGAAGGGCGAGTTCTACGTCGCGGTGGTGGAGAAAGCCGGCCGCGCCGTGCCCGAACTCATCGCCGAGATCGTGCCGGAAGTCGTGCGTACCTTTCCCTGGCCCAAATCGATGCGCTGGGGGTCGGGAAGCTTGCGCTGGGTGCGCCCGCTGCATTCCATCATCTGCACCTTCGGTCCCGAGACCGAGGACCCGGAGGTGGTGCGCTTCGAGATCGAGGGCGTCGCCGTCGGCGACACCACCAAGGGCCACCGCTTCATGGCGCCGGGCACCATCCAGATCAGGCGCTTCGAAGATTATGTCGCCAAGCTGGAGGCCGCCAAGGTGGTGCTCGATCCGGCCCGCCGGCGCGACATCATCCTCACCGACGCCCGCAACCTCGCTTTCGCCCAGGGGCTGGAACTGGTCGAGGACGATGCGGTGCTGCATGAAGCTGCCGGCCTGGTGGAATGGCCGGTGGTGCTGATGGGTTCGTTCGAGGAGAGCTTCCTCTCCGTGCCGGATGAAGCAATCCAGGCTACCATCCGCGCCAACCAGAAATGCTTCGTGGTGCGTGATCCCAGGACGGGGCGCCTGGCCAACCGCTTCATCCTGATCGCCAATATCGAGGCTGTCGATGGCGGCGAGGCCATCGTCGCCGGCAATGAGCGCGTCATCCGCGCGCGCCTGTCCGACGCCAAATTCTTCTGGGAGACCGACCAGAGGCCGCTGCCCGGCTATGAGGAAGAAGGCAAGCCGCTCGACCAGCGCCTCGCCAAGATCATCGCCTCGAACGTGGTGTTCCACGAGAAGCTCGGCACGCAGGGCCAGCGCATCGATCGCATCGCCGCCCTGGCCAAGGCGCTGGCGCCAGCCGTCGGCGCGGATCCAGCCAAGGCCGAACGCGCGTCAAAGCTGGCAAAAGCGGATCTCGCCACTGAAATGGTCGGCGAATTCCCCGAATTGCAGGGGTTGATGGGCCGCTATTATGCCACCGCCCAGGGCGAGGACGCCGCCATCGCCGCCGCGATCGAAGATCACTACCGTCCCAAGGGCGCCGGCGACAGTGCGCCAACCGATCCGGTTGCGGTCGCCGTGGCGCTCGCCGACAAGCTCGACACACTGGTCGGCTTCTGGACCATCGACGAGAAGCCGACCGGCAGCAAGGACCCTTATGCGCTGCGCCGGGCCGCTCTCGGCGTCATCCGCCTGGTCCTCGACAACGAGCTGCGCCTGCCTCTTCTGGCTGTCATCGCCCAGGCGCCCTTCGCCAAGAGCAATGACATCGCCGGCGATCTCCTGGCCTTCTTCGCCGATCGCCTTAAGGTGCAGTTGCGCGAACAGGGCGCACGCCACGACCTCGTCGACGCGGTGTTCGGCCTGGGCGGGCAGGACGATCTCCTGCTCATCGTCCGCCGGGTCGAGGCTCTTGGCCGCTTTCTCGGCAACGAGGACGGCAAGGCACTGCTGGCTGGCGCCAAGCGCGCCGCCAACATCCTGCGCATCGAGGAGAAGAAGGACGGCGCCGGCGCCTATTCCGGCGGTGCGGACGCTTCTCTCCTCACCGAGCCGGAGGAGAAAGCCCTGCAGATGGCCTTGCAGACGGCCAAGCAGGCTGTCGCTGCCGCCATTGCGACCGAGGACTATGAAGGCGCCATGACGGCCCTCGCGCAGTTGCGCCGGCCCGTCGACGCCTTCTTCGACAAGATCCTGGTCAATGCCGAGGATGCCGCTCTGCGTCTCAACCGTCTGAAGCTGCTCGAGGAGATCCGGACCGCAACCCGCAGCGTCGCCGACTTCTCGCGCATCGAGGGCTGAAGCGTTTTACGATTTGGCGGAATCGCCAAGAATCGCAAAGACGCCCAAGCCAATCCGTAGGATTGGCTTGGAACCAAAGAGCGAGAGCAAACAAGCGTTTCCGGCTAAACGCGCTTTGCTCTCGTACTCGGCACCCACAAGCCCAATCGACCCGTCATTGCGAGCGCAGCGAAGCAATCCAGGGGCCATAGCCCACGATATTGCGAAGACTGGATTGCTTCGCTGCGCTCGCAATGACGAATATGCTTGCTATGAAAACACGGACCGAATTGCCGCCAGCAAGTCGATCTTGCACCGTTGCTCACCGATGCTAACAATAGAAAGCCTTCGCTGGATCCGCGTTTCTTGTCGCCAGGGGCGCCTGTATGACCGTTTCTGACTCCGCTCTACAGCGTCCATCCCCCAATTGGGATGATTATCGCTATGTCCGCGCCGTGGCGGAGACGAAATCCCTGGTGGGTGCGGCAATCGCGCTCGGGGTCAATCATTCCACCGTGTTTCGCCGCATCAATGCCGTCGAGGAATTGCTCGGCGCCCGCCTGTTCGAGCGAGGGCGCAGCGGCTACGCCCTCACCGCGGCCGGTGAGGAGATGGTGGCCCTCGCCGGCCGCATTGCCGACGACATCAGCGGCTTCGAGCGCCGCGTTGCGGGACGGGACGTCAAGCCGTCGGGGGAACTGCGCGTCACCACCAATGACAGCATCATGGCCCACCTGACGATGCCTGTTTTCACCAGTTTCCTGACCAGCTTTCCCGACATCCGCCTCGACGTCGTGGTCTCCAACCTGCCGCTGAACCTGTCCAAGCGGGACGCCGATGTGGCGATCCGTGCCACCTCCGCGCCGCCGGACACGCTGGTCGGCCGGCGGGTCTGCACTATTGCCTGGGCCATTTACGGCCCGGAGCGGCTGAAGGGAGCCGAACTCACCGACCTTTTCGCCGAGCGCTGGATCGCCACCGGCGAAGGGCTTTCCAACATTCCGCCGGCGCGCTGGGTGGAACGCGAAGTGCCGAACGAGCGCATCATGATGCGCCTCAACACCATTGTCGGCGTCGCCGAGGCCCTGCGTTCGGGGTTCGGGGTCGGCCTGCTGCCCTGTTATATCGGCGATACCCTGCCGCTGCCGCGCCTGTCAGAGCCACTGCCGGGCGTCGGCGCCGGCCTATGGCTCCTGACCCATCCCGATCTCAAGCACTCGGCCAAGGTCCGCGCCTTCATGGACCATGGCTGGGAAGCGCTGACGAAGCTGAGGCCCGTGCTGGAGGGAACCGGAGAATCCTGAGCATCCGCCCCGGCTCGTTCGCCGCTTCACCCGTAAAGCCGGGGGGTTATTCGCTCTCCCGCTACATCGCCATCCCAGCCCGCCTGCCTGCGCCCCGATAGGCCAGCATTGCCATCATCAAGGCCATGGCGGCCAGGATCGCGCCGATGCCCGGCAGAGAGCTGATCGGCACCCGTTCCACCGCGACGCCGCCCAGGGCCGTGCCCAGGCCGACGCCGATATGCATGGCGGAAAGATTGAGGCTCACCCCCGCTTCGGCGGTATCCGGCCCCATCGCGATCAGGAAGCTCTGCACCGCCGGCGAGATCATCCAGCTCAGGCAGGCCCAGACCATCATCACCGGAAAGAAGGACAGGCTCGTGCCGGCCGCGAGCGGGATCAGCATGAGCGCTGTGAGATAGCCCAGCGGCACCAGCACGATCGCCCGGCGCGGCGTGAGCTTGTCGGCGGTGAGGCCGCCGAGATAGCCACCCGACACACCGGCAACGCCGAAAGCGATGAAGGCCAGCACGATCCCGGTTCCGGCGATGCCGAGAACACCACCGAGATAGGGAGCCAAATAGGCAAACAGCACGAAATGGCCTGAGATCATCAGGATCGACACCAGCTGTGCGCAGACCAGGGGGCGCGATCGCAAATGGGCGAGGTAATCGGGCGTGCCCTGCCGGCGGGCCCCGACATCGGGCAGCTTCAGGCGGCAGACGATCAGGACGACGACCGCCAGGGCGGCGAGCGCCAGGAACACGCTGCGCCAACCCGCCAGCGAGCAGACGAGCATGCCGATCGGCACACCGAGCACCAGTGAGCCGCTGACCCCCATGAAGATCACGCCGATCGCCCGGCCTTTCATGCTCTCGTCGACGAGTTCGGTGGCCAGCATGGTCGCCAGCAGGGCGATGGTGGCGCTCGCCGCCGCCATGCCGACGCGGGCGACGAACAACACGCCGTAGCCGGGGCTGGCTGCGGCGAGGAGGTTGCAAAGGACGAAGGCCGCGAGGGCCGCGACAAAGGCGGCCTTGCGCTCCAAACGCGCGGTCAACAGCAGGGCGGCAGGAGCTGCGAGCGCAAACGTGATCGAAAAGACTGCCGTCAGTTGGCCGGCAAGGCCGATGGAAACACCGAGCCCGCCGGCAATGTCGGGCAGGATGCCGATGACGATGTTCTCGGCGGTGCCGGTGACGAAAGTAGCGAGTGCAAGGAGTAGGACGCGGCGATCCATCTGGTCTTCCCGATCATGAGACCTCACGTCCGGGATCGGGATGGTTCCGACGATCCGCCTGGTGAGGCCAAGGATGTCGGGTTTCGAGGCAGCGCTTCGGTTATCCCTTTAAAGCCCTGAATAGCAGGAAATCGGCACCATTGGAACAATCGTCCGGCTAGGCGGCATCAAGCTGCCGCCCGTCCAGCGCCGACATTGGCCAACCCGATCGCGCCGAGAATGATGCCGACACCGGCCCATTGCGAGGGCAGGAAGGCCTCGTGCAGCATCAGGCCGGCCATGACGACCGCCACCGGCAGCTCCACGGAGGAGAGCATCGCCGCAAGGCCGACGCCTGTGGCTGGAATACCCTTGTTGAACAGGAAGGGCGGCAGCACCGTGCCGAACAGGGCGATGACGAGGCCCCAGCCCCAGATGATGCTCGGATCGAACCGCACCGAGAGTTGCGGCAGCGCGATGAGCACCGCGACCACCGCGCCACCGAACACCATCAGGAAGCTCCGGCTGATCACGTCGACATGGACGGCCACGTGATTGGAGCACCAGATCACGGCCGTATAGCTCACGGCCGCCAGCAGGCCAAAGGTGATGCCGAGGACACTCAGATGGTCTGTATCCCCGAGGAGATTGGTTGCCAGCACGGTGCCGAGCAGCACCAATGCGGATGATGCCAGCTTGATCGGCGACGGCCAGGACCGGCTCAGCACGGCATCGAGCGCCACGCCCATCCACACGCTCTGCATCAGGAGCACGATCGCGGCCGAGACCGAGGTATAGGCAACCGACAGGTAATAGAACGAGCCGGTGAAGCCGATGCTGGCACCGCCGGCGATCAATTTGAGCCGATCGGGCCAACGCACCCGCACTGCGCCCGATCTGGACGGCCGCATCTGGCTGGCCAGCTTGATCAGGCCGAGGGCGATGGCCCCGATGACGAACTGAGTGCCGATGACCTCGCCCGGCGAATAGCCCTGGCCGTAGGCGAGCGTCACGCAGGTCGATTGCAGCCCATAGCAGGAGGCCCCGACCAGCACGAGGACGATGCCCAGAATAAGATCCTTGCGCATGGCAGCCTTGGCATGAGGAAGAGGAACGCCCACTGAGGAGGCGCCCTGCAAACGGAGGGGCCCAGCCGGCCCTGTCCCCCTGCGGTTTGCTTAAGAAAGAAACGCAGCTTTTTGTCATGCCCGGGCCTCGACCCGGGCATCCAGCGGTTCGGCGGCTGAAGCTGGGTTGCCGGGTCAAGCCCGGCAATGACAAAGGTCGTGCAAGCTATACCGCATCGGACCTTTGCCGAACCGTCAGCCGATCTCCACCACGACCCGGCCGCGCACCTTGCCTTCCAGAATGTTGGCGGCGGTTTCGCGGACCTCGTCGAAGGGGATCGAACTCGTCATCGCGTCGAGCTTGTCGCGGTCGAGTTCGTTGGCGAGGCGGCGCCAAGCCTCCTGGCGGACGACCTGGGGGCATTGCACCGAATCGATGCCGAGCAGCGAGACCCCGCGCAGGATGAAGGGCATCACGCTGGATGGCAGGTCGGCCCCGCCGGCGAGGCCGCAGGCGGCGACGGCACCGCCATATTTGATCTGCGACAGCACATTGGCGAGGGTAAGCGAGCCGACCGTATCGACCGCGCCGGCAAAGCGCTCCTTCCCGAGGGGGCGCGCGGGCCCGGTCAGCTCGGCACGATCGATCACCTCGGCGGCACCGAGATTCTTGAGATAGTCGGCTTCTTCAGGCCGCCCGGTGGAGGCAATCACGCTGTAGCCGGCCCGAGCCAGCAAAGCGACTGCCGTGGAACCCACGCCGCCGGCAGCCCCGGTCACCAGCACCGGCCCGCGCGAAGGCGTGATGGCATGAGCCTCCAGCGCCATCAGGCTGAGCATGGCGGTGTAGCCGGCGGTGCCAACAGCCATCGCCTGCGCATGGGTCATGCCATAGGGCACCCGTACCAGCCACTCGCCCTTGACGCGGGCCCGCTCGGCATAACCACCGAGATGGGTCTCGCCCACGCCCCAGCCATTGAGGATGACATGGTCGCCGGGATCCCAGTCCTTGCTGGAAGTGGCGATCACCTCGCCGGCGAAATCGACCCCCGGAATCATCGGAAAGCGCCGTACCACCGGTCCCTTGCCGGTAATGGCGAGGCCATCCTTGTAGTTGACGGTCGAGTGGGTGACGCGCACTGTGACATCGCCGTCCATGAGATCGCGCTCGTCGAACTCGGCGAAGTTGCAGGCATAGCCGCTATCGGGCTTGGTGACGACGAGAGCCTTGAAAGTCGACATGCACGCTCCTGCAATTGGTATACTGGCGTTTTCGAGGCCCGGGCCGGTTAAGGCAAGGGGAAAAATGGCCGCAGAGCCTTGCTGGGACCGCTGGCTTCCAGCCGGCTCCTGGAAACGCAACGCTGGTTGGAGAGGAAGGGCCGGCCGGAAGACAGCGGTCCCTGATACTGTCTCCCCGCCATCTTCAACGATTCGGCTCGATTAATCAGACATATCGCGCTCTAGACGTGCCCGTTCTTCAGACAAAAGCGGGATCACGCGCAATTATTACACTCTGACACATTTTGTTATCCGTCCAACCTATCGATTTAGACGTTTGAAGAATTGAATTTATCGGCCGGCTGTGGAAAGGCTCTGCGCCAAATACGTGCCGGCGCAATCGGCCAATCCGAAATCACTGAGGAAGTGCAATGACGAAGTGGGTGTATGGGTTCGGCGACGGCAAGGCCGAAGGCGAACAGAGCATGAAGAACCTGCTGGGCGGCAAGGGCGCCAACCTGGCGGAGATGTCGAATCTGGGCCTGCCGGTGCCGCCCGGCTTCACCGTCACCACCGAAGTCTGCACCTACTATTACGCCAATGACCGCAGCTACCCGCCGGAGCTGAAGGGCCAGGTCGAAACGGCCCTGGCCGAGATCGGCCGCATCACCGGCAAGGCCTTCGGCGATGCCGAGAATCCGCTGCTGGTCTCGGTGCGCTCGGGCGCGCGCGCCTCGATGCCGGGCATGATGGATACGGTGCTCAATCTCGGCCTCAACGACACCACGGTCGCTGCGGTGGCGGCGGCCTCCAACAATGAGCGCTTCGCCTGGGATTCCTACCGGCGCTTCATCACCATGTTCTCGGACGTGGTGCTCGGCGTCGACCACGGCCATTTCGAGGAGATCCTCGACACCTATAAGGAGCGCAAGGGCTATGTGCTCGACACCGACCTCCAGGCCGCGGACTGGAAGATACTGGTCGGCCAATACAAGGCTCTGGTGCTCGAAGAGCTCGGCAAGCCCTTCCCCGAGGATCCGCAGGAACAGCTCTGGGGCGCTGTCGGCGCTGTCTTCGCTTCCTGGATGAACGCGCGCGCCATCACTTATCGCTCGCTGCACGCCATCCCCGCCGAATGGGGCACGGCCGTCAATGTGCAGGCCATGGTGTTCGGCAATCGCGGTGATACCTCAGCCACCGGCGTCGCCTTCACCCGCAACCCGTCCACCGGCGAGCACGCGCTCTATGGCGAGTTCCTGATCAACGCCCAGGGCGAGGACGTGGTGGCCGGCATCCGCACGCCGCAGCCGATCTCCAAGGCCGCCGCGCAGGCAGGCGCCTCGAACAAGCCCTCGATGGAAGAGGCGATGCCTGCCGCTTTCGCCGAATTCGTCGGCATCACCAAGGTGCTCGAGAAGCACTACCGCGACATGCAGGACATCGAGTTCACGGTCGAGGACAACAAGCTGTGGATGCTGCAAACGCGTTCCGGCAAGCGCACGGCCAAGGCCTCGCTGCGCATCGCGGTTGAAATGGCCAAGGAAGGCCTGATCACGCAGGAAGAGGCCGTCGGCCGCATCGACCCGGGCGCCCTCGACCAGCTTCTCCACCCCACGATCGACCCCAAGGCCGAACGCATCGAGATCGCGCGCGGCCTGCCAGCCTCCCCTGGCGCGGCCTCCGGGGAGATCGTCTTCACCTCCGACGAGGCCGAAGCCGGCAAGGCAGCCGGCAAGACCGTCATCCTGGTGCGCCAGGAAACCAGCCCGGAGGACATCAAGGGCATGCTGGCTGCTTCCGGCATCCTCACCCGTCTCGGTGGCATGACTTCGCACGCCGCCGTGGTGGCCCGCGGCTGGGGCAAGCCCTGCGTCTCCGGCGCGGGCAGCATCCGCGTCGACACCGCGACCGGCACGCTGGTGGCTGGTGGCAAGACCTACAAGAAGGGCGACGTCATCACCATTGACGGCTCGACGGGACAGGTGCTCGCCGGCAAGATCGCCATGGTACAGCCCGAGCTCTCCGGCGAGTTCGCCGAGCTGATGACCTGGGCCGACGGCGTCAGGCGCATGAAGGTACGCACCAATGCCGAAACCCCGGCCGATGCCCGCCAGGCGCGCAGCTTCGGGGCCGAGGGCATTGGCCTGTGCCGCACCGAGCACATGTTCTTCGACGAGGGCCGCATCGTCTCCATGCGCGAGATGATCCTGGCCGACGACGAGAAGGGCCGGCGCGCCGCCCTCGCCAAGCTCCTGCCGATGCAGCGCGAGGATTTCCGCCAGCTCTTCGAGATCATGTCGGGCCTGCCGGTCACCATCCGTCTGCTCGACCCGCCGCTGCACGAGTTCCTGCCGCATTCGGAAGACGAGGTCGCCGAAGTCGCGGCCGCGATGGGAGCCTCGGCCGCCAAGCTCAGGGCCCGCGCCCAGGAACTGCACGAGTTCAACCCGATGCTCGGCTTCCGCGGCTGCCGCCTGGCGATCGCCTTCCCGGAAATCGCCGAGATGCAGGCGCGCGCCATCTTCGAGGCGGCGGTCGAAGCTGCCGCCTCGACCGGCCAGCCGGTGACGCCTGAGATCATGGTGCCGCTGGTGGCGACGCGAGCCGAACTCGACCTCGTCAAGGCGCGCATCGATGCCATGGCGCAGGCGGTGGAAAAGGAGAAGGGCGTTAAGCTGGTCTATCAGGTCGGCACCATGATCGAGCTGCCGCGCGCGGCAATCCGTGCTGGCGAGATCGCCGAAAGCGCCGAATTCTTCTCCTTCGGCACCAACGACCTGACGCAGACCACGATCGGCATCTCGCGCGACGACGCGGCCTCCTTCCTCGGCACCTATGTGCAGAAGGGCATCTTCGCCATCGATCCCTTCGTCTCGATCGACCAGGAGGGTGTCGGCGCGCTGGTGGAGATCGGCGTCGAACGTGGCCGCAAGCAGCGGCCCAATCTCAAGCTCGGCATCTGCGGCGAGCATGGCGGCGACCCGGCCTCAATCGCCTTTTGCGAGCGCACCGGGCTCGACTATGTCTCCTGCTCGCCCTTCCGCGTGCCGATCGCCAGACTGGCGGCCGCACAGGCCGCGCTCGAGGCCAGGAAATAGACGGGAAACGTGCCGGATCCCGTCTCGGCCCGTCCTGATGCCGGTCGCTATGCCCTGTCGCTGCGCAAGACGGGATTGGGCGACCGGCTCGTCTGCCTCTGCGCAGCCTGGCGTTTCGCGCGTCTGAGCGCGCGCACGCTGGTGGTCGACTGGCGCCACGCCCGCTATGCGCCGGGCGCCGGCAACCTTTTTACACACTGCTTTGAAGCCGGGCCCACGCTTGCCGGCGTGCCGCTGATCACCGGCGACGAGCTCGATACCGCCGATCTGCCCCGGCCGGCCTATCCGCTTGCCTGGGAACAGCCGGGCATGCTGGCCATGCCATGGCTGATGCCGACCGATTCCTATCCCGAGGAACGGGACAAGGCGGTGGCCGCGATCCTGGCCGGCGAGGATTTTCCAGCCGCGACGGTCGCCTTCCATGCTTGCCTGTCGAGCGAGCATTTCCCCTTCGCCGACGCGCATGCCTGTCTCGCAGCCCTGCGTCCCCTGCCCGCCATCGCCGCAGCGGTCGAGGATTTCCGGCGAACCCAGCTTCCACAAGCGCCGGTGATCGGCCTGCACATGCGCCATGGCAATGGCGGCGACATCATGGGGCACGCGCCTTCCTGGCATTCCTTCGACGCCGCCCTCCAGCGCTGCCGGCGGGCCGTCGAGGCCGCTCGCGCCAGGCTCGGCCACGAGGCCCCGGTACTGCTCTGCACCGACAGCGTCGAGGTGGAGACCGCTTTCAGGGCCCAGGTACCCGGCGTGATCTGCCGTCCCAAGACCTATCGCCCGCCCGCCGCCGGGGAACTGCACGCGCCCGGTGCCGCCGCAGCAGGCTTCGAGGACGCCCTGGTGGAAATGCTGCTGCTGGCCCGCTGCGATGCCCTGATCCGCTACCCCGCCGGAAGCTTCTTTTCCTTCTACGCGGCGATCACCCAGGCGAGGCCAGACGCCGCCCCGGCAACGGTCGGAGCCTTGCAGCAGCCCTTCGATCGGGCGGATCCGCTGTCTCCCGCCCTCCTCGTCTGAGCGAGCGCTGCCGTCAGTTTGCCGGCGGCGCCGTGACCATGCCCTGGCCGATATCGACCTCGGGGACATCCGCGGGGAACACGTTCCGGCGGGCGCTGGCGAGAATACGGGCGCCGACGCTGGCGGCACTGGCGCTGATGCCCTTCTGCTCGAGCGCCTGCCACCACAAGGCGGCCACGCCCGAGACATGCGGGCAGGCCATGCTGGTGCCGCTGATGGTATGAAGGCCGCCGCCAGGCCAGGCCGAGGTGATGTCGACCCCGGGTGCCGCCACTGCCGCCAGCATGTTGGAAAAGGGCGCCACCTTGTAGGTGTCGGCGTCCCGCCCGATCGCAGCCACCGCGATCACGCCATCGGCCGCGGCCGGCAGGGATGCGGCGATGCGATAGGGCGTCACGGCCGCCCGCTTGCTCTCATTGCCCGCCGCCGCCACCACCAGCGGCGAGGTGCCGAGGGCGCCATGGGCCTTGAGCATGGCCATGATGGTGTCGAGCATGCGCAGATTGCTGCGATAGCCGACCAGTGCCATCGAGGTGGCCGGCTCGATGTCCCAGCCCTCCGAGGTCAAGTTTTTCACCAGGCCCGGGAAATCGAAGCCGAGCGACATGGAGACGATGTCGGCCTTCTCGCTCAGAGCCCATTGCAGGGCTTCGAAGACCATGCCGGAATCGCCCTTGCCATCATTGCGGAGCACCTTGCCGATCAGGGCCTTGCCGACACCGCGCGCAATGCCGATACGCTGGCCGCCGACGTCGCGGCCAAAAATGGTGCCGGCGCAGTGGGTGCCATGGCCCTTGACGTCGCCATTGCCGCTGCCGGTGAAATCCTTCTCGACCAGTGTCACGCCGGCAAAGGCCGGATGGGCCGCATCGATGCCGGTATCGAGCACGGCAACCGTGACCCCGGCGCCGGTAAAGGGGCTGGCATCGGCGCCGACAGCCGCGATCCCCCAATCCGCGCCGGCCACTGCCGGTGCGGGGCTGTCCAGAGGTTCGATCAGCGCCGTCGGCATGTTTTCGGCATAGGAGGTATCTGGATCGGCATCCAGCTCGGGCAGGGCATGGTCGGGCAGGTTCTCGACCGTGATTTCCGGCGGCTTGGGCTGGAGCCTCTCAAGCCCCATTCGACCGGGCGCGTCCGCCTTGGGTCGACGCAGAATGACATAGGATCTCATGACTTCCCCCTGCCTGCCGTCGTGCCGAACGTTCCGGCTCTTCTCATGCAACAGCGGGCGTTATCACGCCGTGACAACGCCCGACTGGCCTGTGGGCTGTTTTTCGGGATGCTTTGCCCCTGCCGGTCGCGTCGATATAAGGACATGATGGCCGGCTCATCGTCGGCGCGACAAAAGGGGGCCCTTGCATGTCGGGACTGGCACGAATTCTTGCGATCATTGCCGTCATCGTGGTTGTCGTCGGGCTGGTGGTCAGCGGCGGCATCAACACCATTCCCACCGACGAGGAAAAGGCCAAGGCCGCCTGGAGCGAAGTGCAGAACCAGTATCAGCGCCGCGCCGATCTGGTGCCCAACCTGGTCGAAACCGTGAAGGGCTATGCCAAGCAGGAAGAAAAGGTGCTGACCGAAGTGGTCGAGGCCCGCGCCAAGGCGACGAGCGTGAAGATCGATGCCAGCACGATCACCGATCCCGACAAGTTCAAGCAGTTCCAGGAGGCCCAGCAGGGCCTGTCCGGTGCTCTCGGCCGCCTGATCGCCTTGCGGGAAGCCTATCCGGACCTGAAATCGAACCAGAACTTCCTGTCGCTGCAATCGCAGCTCGAAGGCACCGAGAACCGCATCGCCGTGGCGCGCAAGGACTATATCGAGGCGGTCCGGGTCTTCAACACCGACCTGCGCACCTTCCCGCAGAGCATCTACAAGGCGATCTTCTACAGCGGCACCAAGCCGATGGAGACCTTCAGCGCCGCACCGGAAAACCAGGCGGCTCCCAAGGTGAACTTCAACTGAGGCTTCGAAGCGGATGTATGGACGCGTCCTTTTTGGTGTGCCGGTCTTCTCAGCTCCATCTCGCGATGGAGTTGAGAAGATCGGCACACCATTTTGCGCCGCCGTCGCCTTGCTGCTTTTCTTCCTTTCCTCCGCCTTCGCCCTCGACTTTCCCGCGCTGACGGATCGCGTGGTCGACCAGGCGGGCATCATTCCCGCCGGCGAGCGCGCCAGCCTCGACCAGTCCCTGAAAGCGCTGGAGGACAAATCGAGCGACCAACTCGTCGTCGTCACCCTCAAGAGCCTGGAAGGCCTGGAAATCGCCGATTACGGCTATCAGCTCGGCCGTCATTGGGGCATCGGCCAGGGCAAGCTCAACAATGGCGTGCTGCTCATCGTCGCCCCCAATGAACGCAAGGTACGCATCGAGGTCGGCTATGGGCTGGAAGGCACGCTGACCGACGCGCTCTCCAGCGTGGTCATCCAGCAGGCCATCCTGCCCAAGTTCAAGGCTGGCGACATGCCGGCCGGCATCAAGGCCGGTGTCGCCGCCATCGAGGACGTGCTGCTCAACAATGAGAGCGAATGGAAGCAGCGGGCCAAGGATGGTGCTCGCAGTGACGAGGGCTTCGATCCGCAGACCGTCTTCGTGATTCTCTTCGTCCTGTTCTTCATTTTCGTGATCGCCTCCGGCTGGATCGATTCCTTGCGCGGCGGCCCCCGTGGACCGGGCGCCAGGCGGCGCGGCTCCGGCCCCATCTTCATCCCGACCTCGTCGGGCTGGGGCGGTGGTTCGAGCTGGGGCGGTGGGGGAGGATCGTCCGGCGGCGGCTTTTCGGGCGGCGGCGGCTCCTTCGGCGGCGGCGGTTCGAGTGGGAGCTGGTGAGATGACCCGGGTGCTGACCCAAGACGATCACCGGCGCATTGCGGCGGCCATCACCGCGGCGGAAGCGAACACGTCCGGCGAGATCTACTGCGTCGTCAGCCATGCCGTGGCGAGCTATCGCTGGATTCCGGTGACCCTGGGCGCGGTCGCGGTGCTCCTTACTCCTGTCCTGATCGGTCTGCTGGCACCCGGGTTGCTGCACGCCTCGCTGTTCGGAGCGGACTGGAGCAGCGGCAATTTCAGCCAGGTCGACATGGTTTCCGGCCTCAGGAAGGGCTTGCTCACCCTCAGTCTGATCCAGATCGCCGTCTTCACGGTGGTGACGGCCTTGAGCTGGCCGCGGCGCGTGCGGCTCTGGTTTGCGCCGTCGCCCATGCGCCGCCACAAGGTGATGCTGACGGCCCGCAGCCAGTTCCTGGCCCAGGGCCTGCAGCAGACTGCTGACCGCACCGGCCTCCTCATCTTCATCGCCATGGCCGAGCGGCAGGCCGTACTGATCGCCGACGAGGGCATCAATGCCAAGGTCGAGCAACAGGTCTGGGACGATACGGTCACCGGCTTGACCAAGGCTGCCGCGACCGGGCGTCTCGCCGACGGCCTGATTGCCGCTATCGGCCAATGCGGGGGCCTGCTGGCACAGCATTTCCCGCCCGAGAGCCAGCCGCGGAACCAATTGCCGAACCGCGTGGTGGAACTGTAGGGCTCATACCAGGTCAGATTGAAGCCGACTCTTCCTGGGATCACAGGCATTTCTGCCTGCTCTTGGAAGCGATTCGGCGGATGAATGGGAAGAGCCGTCAAGGATGCCCACGAGCGCTGACTTAAATCCGGCGAGCGCCAATTTCTTATCCTCCCCTGGAGGGGGAGGGTCGGCCTGGAAGGCCGGGGTGGGGTGAAATTGCGCAATTTTTCGTTGATATGACTGCTTTTTCTGCCAAGAAATCACCCCACCCCGACACTGTGTGTCGACCCTCCCCCTCCAGGGGAGGGTAAGAACCTGCGCCTTTGTCCGCAAAGTTAGCGCCTATGGGCAAGGATGCCTGCAATCCCAGAAAATAACTCTTCGAAGGCCCGGTATTACCCGCCGGTCAGCGCCTCGTCGAAGCGGCGCCAACTGTCGGTGAGGTCGAGTACGGCTCGGCTGGCTCGGGCCTCGTCCATCTTGATGGCGGTCAGGCCCGCCGCGAGCGCGTCCACCACCGAGACCGGCAGCGGAGCGCCTTCGATCAGATGCTTGCCAATATCGGCGGCCATCTGCTCGTCCGCGCCGTAATGGGCCGAAAGCTCCGTCATCTCGTAGGTCTTGTCGACCAGCTTTTCCGAAGTGCGGGCGTCGTGCACCCGGAAATAATTGCGCACGAAGTCCCCTTCCGCCATGCCCTTGGAGCCGATCACGCAGAAGCGCCGGAACTCGTCGGGTACGTTGATATTGGTGTGGAAGTTGAGGGCGACGCCGTTCTCGAATTCGACGATCGCCACCTGGAAGTCGATGATGTCGGCATCGGAGTCGAACACCTTGTCGGTGCTCAGCCAGCCGCTCGGCTTGCGATGATAGACTTCGAGATCGTTGACGCCCTGGGCATTCGGGGCATTGCCCGGCAGGAAGGTGCGGCGGCCGCCAAAACTTGCCACCCGCACCGGGCGAGAGCCGACTAGGCCCTGGTAGAGGTCGATGTCGTGGCAGCATTTTTCCAGCATGAAACCACCGGAATAATGCTGGTAGCGCCGCCAGTCCCGCATGAAGAAGGCGCCGTGATAGGGCGCCAGATGCTCGGACGCCTCGATCGAGACGATGTCGCCCAGCACGCCCTCGTCCCGCATGCGGGTGAGATCGCGATAGAGCGAGGCATAGCGCAGCACCAGGCCGACCATCACGCTGTCGGTGCCGTGGATACGCAGGAGTTCGAGCAGCTTGAAGGTGTCCTCCTGCGAGGTCACCACCGGCTTTTCGGCGAAGACCTTCACGCCATGCTCAAGCCCAACCTGGATATGGCCGAGATGCATCGCATTGGGGGAGCCGACCATCAAAAGGTCGAGCTTTTCGGCGGTGAGCAAGGCCTCGGGGCTGTCATGAACCCGCCCCGCCTCGATGCCATGCTCCTTCATGTAGCCCAGGCCCGCCGGTGCCGGGTCGACATAGCCCACCACGGTGAAGCCCGGCACCATCAGGCTGAAGATGCGGGCGAGATAGCCCATGCGATAGCCGAGCCCGATAATGCCGACCTTCATCCTACCTTGCTCCATCACTGTTCAGACAATTCCTACAGGGCTTCCGCGACCGATTGAACACATCCTTGGTGGCATGAACAGTTCGCCCACAGCCTGGAGGTGCCTCATTTCACCGCTCCGGCCGTGAGGCCGTGGATGAAATTGCGCTGGAAGATCAGATAGACCACGATGATGGGCGCCACGATGATCACTGCGCCTGCCGTCAGGGTCGGAATATCGACGATATACCGGCCCTGGAAGAACAGCATGCCGATCGGCAGCGTGCGCACTTCGTCATTGTTGACCAGGATCAGCGGGATCAGGAATTCGTTCCAGGTCCAGATGAACAGGAAGAGCGCAAGCGTCGACATCGCCGGCTTCATCAAGGGCAGGATGACGTGGCGCAGCACCTGCAGCCGCGTGGCGCCATCGATCACGGCGGCATCGACGAGTTCGGACGGCAATTGCCGCATGGCGCTCGCCATGAACAGGGTCGCGAAGGGGATCGACATGCCGATCTGCGGCAGGATGAGCGCCCAATAGGTATTGAGCAGACCGAGCCAGCGAAACTCATGGAACAACGGAATGATGAAGGCCTCGGTCGGCACCATCATGCCGATCGTCAGCATCACGAAGAGCGTGCGCTTGAGCGGCAGTGTGAGAAAGGCGAAGGCAAAGCCCGAGAGAATGCCGAGCATGACGGAAATGCCGACCACCGGCACCACCACCAGGATGGAATTGAGGAAATAGGTGTCGAAATGCCCGTCCACCCAGGCCCTGGCGAAATTCTCGAAATGCAGTTGCTGCGGCAGGGCGAAGGCGCCTGCCAGGACGTCCTTCTGGCTCTTGAGCGAGGTCAGCACCAAGAGCGCGAAGGGCGAGACGGTGAGCAGGGCAAACAGCCACATGAGAGCCCGAAGCGGCAGCAAGGCAGGCGCCGTGCCCGAAGAAGCGGCCATCAGCGCTCCCTCTCCCGCTCGGGCATGAAGCGATGGATCACGCCGTTGACCAAGAAAATCAGAATCGCCCCGACCACCGCCACCGCCGAAGCGTAGCCGTAGCGTCCGAGATCGAAGCCGAGCTGATACATGTAGAGATTGGGCACCAAGGTCGCATTGGCAGGGGCGCCTCGCGTCATGGTGAAGACGAGGTCGAAACTCTTGATCGAGAAGATGATGGTCAAAAGCAGAACGATGCGCACTTCCGGCAGCAGCGAGGGTACGCTGATGTGGCGGAAGGACTGCACGGGCGTGGCGCCATCGACCTTGGCGGCCTCGTAGAGCGAGGGCTCGATGCGCTGCAGGCCAGACATGAAGATGGCCATGCAGAAGCCGGCATAATACCAGGTGGCGACGAGACCGACGGCCGGCAAGGCGAAGGTAAAGCTGCCGAGCCAGGGCAAAGCGAGCGATTTGAGGCCGATCGCCTTCAGGGCCTGGTTCAACGGTCCGAAGGCGGGATTGTAGAGCCAGCGCCAGATGATGCCGAGCACCGCGGTGGGCATCACATAGGGCATGAAATAGAGCGTGCGCAGGACGAGCTGCTCGCGCGAATGGATCGAGGTGACGACGGCCGCCATCACCAGGCCGAGCACCAGGGGCAACGCCACATAGAAGATCAGCAAAACAAGGTTGTTCTTGAGCGCGATGTAGAACACTGGATCGGAGAACAGCGCGATATAGTTCTCCAGGCCGACGAAGCGCGGGGCGCTGATGCCGTCCCAGGCGGTAAAACCAAGGACGATGGAGCTGAGGATCGGCACCAGCACGAAGGCGCCATAAATCAAGAGCGACGGCAATACATAGAGAAGATTACGATATTTGGAGGCGTCGAGCATGGAGCTGTCTCGGATCCGATCCTGAGAGGCGCGAGAAGCCCTCTCCACGAAATGGGGAAGGCCGCCATATCTTCGAAAAGAAGATATGGCTGTTCACGACGAAGTCGTGACGGATGTGGTGTGGCGGGCACCCCGCTCAGCGCGATAGTCTTGCACGACCGTCGTGCAAGCCCGCCACACCTCACCCGACCTCGCTTCGCTCGCCTCCCTCCGCTTCGCGGAGAGGGCAAGTCGTGCCTTCTGCGGCAAGGTCACGCGGCGTGAACGAGCCTTGTGTCCCTTATTTCTTCTGGCTGGCCATATAGCCCTGATAGTCCTTGTCGACGGCAGCAATGAAGGCTTCCGGCGTATCCTCCTTGGCAATCACCCGGGTCAGGCCATCGGTTAAGGTCTTCAGCATGGTGGGGCTGGCCCAATCGGGATAGTGGCCAAGAGCATTGGCGGCATTCACCGTATTCCACACCTTGATGGTCTCGCCGAGCAAGGCGGGGATCTGGACCTTGTCGGGTTTTTCGAGGGCCGCCACCGGCAGATAGCCGGCCGCCGCCCAGGCCGCCGCCGCATCATCGGACAGGAGATAGTTGATATAGTCGCCGGCAAGGTCCTGCGTCGCCTTGTCCTTGGCGAGTGCCGTGATGGTCCAGGCCAGCTCGACGCCGCCGACAATGAGCGGGTCCTTCACGCTGGCTGCGGGCGGCAGTGCCATGAAGTGGATGTCAGGATTGGCCTGCATGTCGCCGAGCCGCCAGGTGCCGCTGATCAGAAAAGCGCCCTGCCCGCCCACGAAGAGCTGCACGGCATCGTCATCCGCGATGCCCTGGAAACCCTCGTTGAAGGCCCCGCCATTGGCCCAATCCTGAACCTGCTTGGCGGCGGCGACATTGCCGGGCGTGTTCCAGCTGCCGCCCCGGCCATAGACGAGATCGTCGAGGCTCTTGCGGTCGGCGGCGCCGATCATGGCCTGCGACAGGGAAGCAAACATGTGCAGGGCCATGTCGCCCTTGGTGGTGCCGATGGTGAAGGGCACGGCGCCCTTGGCCTTCAGCGCCTCCACATCCTTGGCGAGTTCGTCCAGGGTTGCCGGCGGCTTGTCGATGCCGGCTTCCTTCAGCACCTTGGCGTTGTAGTAAAGGCCGACCAGTTCGCCGAGGGCGGAGATGCCATAAGTCGGCCCAGTGCCGAACTCACCCTTGTCCGACCAGCGGTCGCGCGCCAGCACGCCGTCGGACTGCTTCTTGTCCCAGCCATATTTGGCGATATAGGCGTCGATGGGCAGCAGCAGCTTCTCCTTGACCAGGGCCCCCATCTGCTGCGCGCCCTGATTGGCCTTGGTGACCGCCGGCCCGCCTCCGGAGGAGAGGGTCAGCTTGAGCGTCAGGCCCAGATCCTCGAAAGTGCGCGCCGTGCGGGCGATCTTCACCCCGGGATGGGCCGCCTCGAACTTGGCGTTGATGTCAGTGATGACCTTGGCCTGGGAAGGCAGGGCCTGATCGTCCCAGACGGTCAGCGTCTGTGCTCCCGCGCCGTGGAGGGTACTTCCCCACCACAGGGTGGCAACTGCCAGGCAAGGCAGAAGCCGACGCAATAGAGTATCGGTTCTCAAAGAAGACGTCCCAGTCCGCAACATCGGTGGTCCCTCTCTGCGTTGCGCTATGTTGGGCGCCGGTCACCGGTCCGACTTGGATGTGCGAACGGCCGCGCCCTTTCTTCGTTGGCGCTACCATCACGGGGAAGCAGGCGGTTGGCAAGTTGCAATTGTTCATTGGTAAGACGATAGTGCTGAAATGGCTGGCGTTTCAGCATCGGCCAAGTTTCGGGGAGACGACGTACAGGCGGGCTCCGCTTGAAACGGCAGTCCCCCATGATCGGCAGGGCTGGTGAGGGTTTCCTCCCGGCTCTTCCTTCCTCGCGTTCTGCACGGAGCCCCTTCTTGGCCGACACTGCCGTCATCCGTCCCGCCACCGAGGCCGACCGCCCTGCCCTCTACGAGATCTGCCTGCGGACGGCCGACAATGGTTCGGACGCCAGCTATCTCTATTCCGAGCCGCGCCTGCCCGGCTTCATCTGGGCCGTGCCCTACCAGGTCCTGGCACCCGACTTCGCCTTTGTGCTCGATGCAGGGAGCGGAGCCGTGGGCTATGTCGTGGCCGCGCCCGATACCGATGCCTTTGCCGACCGGCTGGATAGCGAGTGGTGGCCGCGGGTGCGCCTGCAGGTCGCCGGCATCACGCCCACCAAGGCCAGTGACGAACGGGTGCTGTCGCTGATCCGCCGCCCAGAGCGCAAGGATCCAGCCATGCTCGCCGGCTATCCGGCCCATCTCCATATCAATCTGCTGCCGCCGTTCCAAAGCAGCGGCTGGGGCCGCCGCCTGGTCGAGACCGAACTGGCAGCTCTCAGGGCCAAGGGCGTGCCGGGCCTGCATCTGGGCGTCAGCGCCGGCAACGCCAAGGTGCTCGGCTTCTACGAGAAGCTGGGCTTTCGGGAAATCGCGCGGCCGGCAAGCATCTATATGGGCATGAAACTGTAGGAACGCTTCGAGCCGCCTCTCGAGTCACTTGGCGGAAAATCCCTGCAAGGCCTTACGATTGCGTCCTTTTTTGCACTCGCGAGATCAGGTACCGCCCATGCGTGTTGCGTTGGGCTGCGGCAGGCTTATTCTTCGATCGACCAATCCATTTATCTTTGAGCGGACAGGCGATGCGCAAGGTCGATCCGAAGAAATACGAGGCCAAGCGCCGCCAGATCCTCGATGCGGCGATCGCCTGCTTTTCCCGCAAGGGCTTCCACCAGACCTCGACGGCCGAGATCTGCGCCGAGGCCGGTATGAGTCCGGGCAACCTCTTCCACTATTTCGCGAACAAGAAGGCCATCATCGCCGCCATCGTCGAGGAGGAGGGACGGCAGACCAAGGTTCATTTCGATCGGATCCAGCGGGCGCAGGACCTGTTCGCGGAACTGCTTGAATTCATGGGCCTGATTCTCGAACTCGGCAGCAACAAGACCTATCTCAGGCTGCAGCTCGAAATCGCTGCCGAAGCCCTGCGCGATGCCGAGATCGGCGCCCTGGTCGCCGCCAATGACCAGGCGTTGCAGGATTCGCTCAGGATGCTTCTGCGCAATGCGGTGGCGCGCGGACAGGTCGATCCGACCCTGGCGCCGGCCGATGGCGCCCGCTGGATCGCCGCCCTGATCGACGGCATCTTCAATCGCTTCGCGGTGGATCCGGGCTTCGAGCTTCACCGCCAGCGGGACGTGCTGCAACTGCTGCTCACGCGCTTCCTGCGCCCGGGCGTCGTGACCTGACGATATCGGTCTGACCAGCCACCTTGAAAAACCCGCAATTGGCACCAATTATTAGATCGACCAGTCTATTAATTAATATGCACCATTGGTCAGCCAGCCATGAGCCGCTCCACCACCCCCGCCCGTCTCGCCAATGTCGACGCCCTGCGCGGCTTCGCCCTCTTCGGCATCCTTGTCGTCAACATCACCGCCTTCGCCTCGGTCTATTACGGGCGCGGCGTCACCGATCCAGCCTTCACCAGCCTGACCGGACGCCTGGTGGAAGGCCTGGTCTCCTTCGTCTTCGAGACCAAGTTCTACCTGCTGTTCTCCTTCCTTTTCGGCTACAGCTTCACGCTGCAGATGCGCTCGGCCGAGCGGGCCGGGGAACCGCTGGTGCCGCGCATGCTGCGCCGTCAGATCGGCCTGTGGCTGATCGGCCTCACCCATGCCGTGTTGCTGTTCCATGGCGACATCCTCACCACCTATGCCGTGCTCGGCGTCATCCTGCTGATGCTGCGGCATTGCAGCGATCGGGGTGCCATGCGCCTCGCTGCCTGGCTGATTGCGGCGACCGGCCTGGTCTGGGCAGCGCTCGGCGGGCTGCAATTGCTGGCGGGCGAGGCCGTCGATCCCCTCACCGTCCATGCCGAGGCGGCAGCGGCCCTCGCCGCCTATGCCGGCACGCCCGGCACCGTGATCGGCGCCCATCTGCAGGAACTCAGCGGAATCTGGGTCCTGCTGGGCCTGATCCAGGCGCCCTCGGCCCTCGCCATGTTCCTGTGCGGCCTCGTCGCCGGCCGGCGGCGGTTGTTCGAGCAGGACGAGGAGGCCCGTCCCCTGCTCCGCCGGCTGCTGCGCCATGCGTTGCTGATCGGCCTGCCGGGCAGCGCCTTCTACACCTGCACCTCGATGGCCCTGCCCGGCACCGGCTGGGAAGTTCTGGGCCTGGCGGCCGGCATCCTGACCGGCCCCTTTCTCGCCGGCGGCTATATCGCGGCAGCCATGCTGCTGTTCCGCACCACGGTCGGCATGCGCCTCGCGGCCGTCCTCGCGCCTGCCGGACGGATGGCCCTGTCGAACTATCTCGGCCAGTCGCTCGCCTGCTCGCTGATCTTCACCGCCTATGGCCTCGGCCTGGTCGGCCAGCTACCGGCCCTGGGCGTGCTGGCGATCGCCGCCGTGCTCTATCTCTTCCAGCTTGCCTTCAGCGCCTGGTGGCTGCGCCACCACGCCTATGGCCCGCTGGAATGGCTGCTGAGGGCGCTCACCATCGCCGCGCTGCCGAACTGGCGGGCCGTGCCGGCGAGAAGCGCATAGCTGACGTAGCGTCTTTCCGGCTTCCCATCAGGCCTCTTCCGTTTTACCAACGTGAGGGCTGCGCTGGGTGGCAGTTCAATTCGGAAAGACATCATGCCGGCACCGCATTCCGACGCTCTCGTTCTCTTCGGCGCCACGGGCGATCTTGCCTATAAGCAGATCTTCCCCGCCCTCTATGCCATGGTCCGGCGCGGCGCCCTCAATGTGCCGGTGATCGGGGTCGCCTTCGATCCGTGGGACGTGGAGAAGCTGCGCGCCCGGGCCCGCGAGAGCTCGGTGAAGGCCTATGGCGATGCCTTCGACGAAAGCGTGTTCGCCAGGTTCTCCAACCTCCTCGGCTATGTCAGCGGCGATTATCGCAGTCCCGAGACCTTCGCCAAGTTGAAGGCGGCCCTGGGCCAGGCGACCCGCCCCCTGCATTATCTGGCGATCCCGCCGAGCCTGTTCGAAACGGTGGCGCAGGGCCTGCAGGAATCGGGCTGCGCCGCCAATGCGAGGCTGATGGTGGAAAAGCCCTTCGGGCATGACGAGGCCTCCGCCAGGGAGCTCAACGCCGTCCTGCATCGCTTCTTCGACGAGAGCGCGATCTTCCGCATCGACCACTATGTCGGCAAGGAAGCCATCCAGAACCTGCTCTATTTCCGCTTCGCCAATGCCTTCCTCGAACCGGTCTGGAACCGCAATTTCGTCGAGAGCATCCAGATCACCATGGCCGAGAATTTCGGCGTGCAGGGCCGCGGCAAGTTCTATGATGAGGTCGGCACGATCAGGGACGTGATCCAGAACCATCTCGTCAACGTGCTGATCCTGCTCGCCATGGAGCCGCCGGCCGGCCGGCTCGAGGACGATCTGATCGAGGAGAAGGTCAAGATCTTCAAGGCGATCCGCACGCTGACGCCGCAGGACGTGGTGCGCGGCCAGTTCGTCGGCTATCACGACGAGCCCGGCGTAGCGCCTGCTTCCACCGTCGAGACTTTCGCGGCGGTGAGGATGTTTGTCGACAGCTGGCGCTGGGCCGACGTACCCTTCTATATCCGTGCCGGCAAGAACCTGCCGGTGCGCTGCACCGAGGTGGTGGTCAGGTTCAGGAAGCCGCCGCACGACGTGTTCGCCGAACGGCTGCAAGGGCCTTCCAACGAGCTCCGGTTCCGCATCAATCCGCAGATCACCATCGGGCTCGGCTCGCGCATCAAGGCGCCCGGCGAGAACCTGGTGGGCGAGCCGGTCGAACTCGTGGCCGTCGATGACGGCACCGGCGACCTCGCGCCCTATGAGCGGCTGATCGGCGATGCCATGGAAGGCGACAACGCCCTGTTCACCCGGCAGGATGCCGCCGAAATCGCCTGGCGCATCTTCGACCCCGTCATCGGCAACGTCGTGCCCGTGACCCCCTACCAGCCCGGGACCTGGGGACCCGCGACCATGGCCGGCTTCGAGCCACCCTTCGGCTGGGTCGACCCCGCGGTGTGAGGGCAGGCATTTTCTGGGATCGCAGGCATCCCTGCGATCCCAGAAAGCCTCAATTGCACTTCACGTCATAGTCCGACACCGAGGGGTAGTCGTTGTCGCCGGCCGTGGTGACCGACAGGGTACCCGCCGCGCCACGATAATTGTAGCTGCAATAGCCAAGGCCGGTGCCCGAGCAGCTCTCCGCCTCGACCACGCCGAGCTTGACGAGATCGGCGACGCGGCTGTCCGTACGATCCTGCTCGCTCGAAGGCACGGGTTCCCAGCCATTCGCCTTCAGCGCGGCACGCGCCTTGTCGATCGGCATGTTGTTGATGTTAGGCACCTTGGCGCGGCCGTTGCAGACGCCGTCATTGGCCGCCACGGGGTTGAACTCGAACTTGTAGTCGTCGATCGAGCGGATGTCGCCGAGCGGCGTGGCGAGAAAATCACCGTCGATGACCCGAACCCCGCCCCCTTCGAGGGCCTGGACGCGGCCCAGCGACTGCTTGGAGCCCTTTTCGGCATAGAGCAGGGCAACCAGTTTGCTGCCGTCGAAAACACCGACATTGCCGTCATTGACGAGACAGGTACCGCTGGTTCCCGGCTCGAAGCCGCCGGCGAAACTGACGGCGCGCAGGGATGTCCCCAGCTTGGCCTCGCCCGTCACGGCCCAACCCCGCTCAGCCACGGCGCGGCCGGCCTCCGAACTCGGCTTGACGGTCAGATGGCTGCACTCGTCCAGTCCTTCCACGGCCCCCCGCGCGCGCGGCAGGGTGGTGAGAAGGCGGAACGCCACGCCCTTGACCTCGCTGCTGGTGGAGGGCGGCTCGTCCCCCATGCCCATCGCCGCGGCCAAAGCCGGGACCGCCGGGGCACCCAGCATCAATGCGCTTGCCAAAGATGCAGCAAGGAAAGTCCGGCCTCTCCCGGTGTTCGCTACAGCCCGCCGTCCATCCGTCATCGTCGTCTCCACTGTCGCCGATTCATGGGATCGGCGCAGGCGCCAAGATATCGGCACGCGGCGACAAGACAATCACCATGGTGCGAAGTTTCAAGCTCGACTGGGGATAGGGGTTTCGCCGGGAACAGGACTGCATCGCGGCCCTGCCGAGGAAGGCAGGCGTTTCCTCCCCCAGCTTCGTCTAGGGCATATACATATCTCGCGGTTTCAGAACAGGGCGCGAGAATCCTTCCCCAACTTCGGGGAAGGTGCCGGTGCGCAGCACCGGCGGATGGGGGAGCGTGGCGCCACGGAGCCGAAAAAGGCGGGATCGCGCTACTCTACCCCACCCGACCCGGCTTCGCCGGCCCACCCTCCCCGAAGTCGGGGAGGGATATTTGAGTCTTACTCGTCTCGGTCGAGAAGTTTAGATGCCCTAGATGAAGCTAGGGGAGGCAAAACGGGCCTTTTTCTGCTGCGCCCTACCCGATCGTCATCAGGCTGGCATTACCACCCGCGGCCGTGGTGTTGATGGAGGTGGAAACCTCTTCCAGCAGCCAGTTGAGGCAATAGGCGTCCGCCTTTGCCGCCAGTTCCTGCGAGGAGGCCGCCTGCACCAGGACGAGCGGGCCCGGCAGGCCGGCAATGGCCTTGCTCGCCTCCTGGATCTCACCCGCGCTTCCCTCGACCAGGGCACCGGCGAACGGACCTGATTTCTTCCAGTCCTTGCTCCAGCTCACCCGCGCCGCCACGCTGGCCGGCAGGGTCTTGAGCACGGGCTGCAGGCCGGAGGTCGTGTCGACGACCACGCTGTTGCCGGTGGCGAGCGCCGCCGTGAGCTGCCGGTGCAGGCCGATCTCGGTCTGCGGTACCAGCAAGATCTGGCCGCGCGGATGCAGGGCATAGAGATTGCGCTCGCCGACGGGGCCGGTGAGCTCGATCTCCAGGCCGAGGGCGGAGTCGCCGCCGATTTCGCGCGCGTCCTGGGCCAGATTGTTCATGCCGCGCTGTCCCAGCCATTTGGCGAAGTCGGTCAGCACCGGATCGGTATGAACGGAGCTGTGCCGCGGGGGGATCGGCGGGGTGTCGACCAGGCGCCCGAGATAGAGCGGACCGCCCGCCTTGGGGCCGGTGCCCGACAGGCCGCGCCCGCCGAAGGGCTGCACGCCGACGACCGCGCCGATGGTGTTGCGGTTGATATAGACATTGCCGACCTTCACCAGGCTGGTGACATGGGCGATGGTCTCGTCGAGGCGGGTGTGCAGGCCGAAGGTCAGGCCATAGCCGGTTGCATTGATCGCATCGATCAGGCGCTCCAGGTCGTCGCGCTTGTAGCGCACCACATGCAGTACCGGCCCGAAGACCTCGCGCTGCAGATCGGCCAGCTCGTTGATCTCGATGATCGTCGGCGCCACGAAGGTGCCGCCCTGCGTCTCCTCGCCGAGCTCCACCTGCTCGACCTTGCGGCCGCGGCCGCGCATGGCCTCGACATGACCCTCGATGGTGGTCTTGGCTTCGGCTGATATCACCGGGCCGATATCGACCTTCAGGCTGTCGGTCGAACCGATACGCAGCTCCTTCAACGCGCCCTTGAGCATGGCGAGGGTGCGGTCGGCGACATCCTCCTGCAGGCAGAGCACGCGCAGGGCCGAGCAGCGCTGTCCCGCGCTGTCGAAGGCGGAGGCGATCACGTCTGCGACCACCTGTTCGGCCAAGGCCGAGGAATCGACGATCATGGCGTTCTGGCCACCGGTTTCGGCGATCAGCGGGATCGGCTTGCCATTGGATCCAAGGCGCGTAGCGAGCTGGGCCTGGATCAGGCGTGCCACCTCGGTCGAACCGGTAAACATCACGCCCGCGGTCTGTGGCGCGGCCACCAGCCCGGCGCCGACGCGGCCATCTCCCGGCAAAAGTTGCAGGGCGTCGGCCGGGACACCGGCCTCGTGCAGGATGCGCACGGCCTGGGCCGCGATCAGCGGCGTTTCCTCCGCCGGCTTGGCGAGCACGGCATTACCCGCCACCAAAGCCGCGGCGACCTGGCCGGAGAAGATCGCCAGTGGGAAGTTCCACGGACTGATGCAGACGACCGGACCGAGCGCCTTATGGGCCACGCCAAGCGTAAGGCGGGCCTGGTCGGCGTAATAGCGCAGGAAGTCGATGGCCTCGCGCACCTCGGCGATGGCGTTCGGCATGGACTTGCCCGCCTCGCGCATGATCAGGCCAAGCAGCACCGGCATCTCGCTCTGCATGATGTCGGCGGCGCGCGCCAGGCAGGTTGCGCGCTCGCTCGGCGTCCAGCGGGACCAGCCCTGCATCGCCTTTTGCGCGTTCGCCATCGCCGTCGCGACATCGGCCTCGGTGGCCTCCGTCACCTGGCCGACGACATCGTTGTGGTCGCCGGGATTGAGCACGGGCCGGCTCTCTCCAGCACTGGCGGCACCGGCGAGCTGCGGCACGGACGTCCAGGCCCGGCCGGCGCTTTCCTTGAGGATAGCGCTGATCTCGGCGAGCGTCGTCTCGTTGGAAAGGTCGAGCCCGGCGGAATTGGCGCGCTCGTCATAGAGTTCGGAGGGCAGGGAAATCTGGTCGTGGCGCGCGCCTACTACCGCCATCGACCTGATCACCTCGGCCGGATCGGCGATCAGTTCGTCGACCGAAACATTGCTATCGCCGATGCGGTTGACGAAGGAGGAATTCGCGCCGTTCTCGAGCAGGCGGCGCACCAGATAGGCGAGCAGCGTCTCATGCGTGCCGACGGGCGCATAGATACGGGCCGGCCGGCGCAGCTTGTGTGCCCCGACCACCTCGTCATAGAGCGGCTCGCCCATGCCGTGCAGGCATTGGAACTCATACTGGCCAGTTTTGAAGTCGGCACCGGCGAGATTGTAGATGGTGGCGAGCGACTGGGCGTTGTGCGTGGCAAATTGCGGGAAGACGGCGTCGGTGGCTTCGAGCAGCTTGCGCGCGCAGGCGATGTAGGAAACGTCGGTGTGCACCTTGCGGGTGAAGACCGGGAAGTCGGCGAGGCCGTCGACCTGCGCCCGCTTGATCTCGGCATCCCAATAGGCGCCCTTGACCAGGCGCACCATGACGCGATGCCCGGTGCGGCGCGCCAGATCGATGATGAAATCGAGCACGAAGGGGCAGCGCTTGCCATAGGCCTGCACCACGAAGCCGATGCCGTCCCAGCCCTTGAGATCGGGGTCCTCGCACAGGCTCTCGAGCAGATCGAGCGAGAGTTCCAGCCTGTCGGCCTCCTCGGCGTCGATGTTGAGGCCGATGTCATACTGCTTGGCGATCGCCGCCAGCGCCTTCACCTTGGGCAGCAATTCCGCCATCACCCGTTCGGCCTGGGCGCGCACATAGCGCGGATGCAGCGCCGAAAGCTTGATGGAAATGCCTGGCCCCTCATAGATGCCGCGGCCGGCCGAGGCGCGGCCGATGGCATGGATGGCGGTCTCGTAGTCCTTGTAATAGCGTGTCGCGTCCGCGGCGGTGGTCGCCGCCTCGCCCAGCATGTCGTAGGAATAGCGAAAGCCCCTCTCCTCCAGCGGCCGGGCGCGCTTGAGGGCTTCCTCGATGGTCTCGCCGGTGACGAACTGCTCGCCCATCATGCGCATAGCCATGTCGACGCCGCGACGGATCACCGGCTCGCCGCAACGGGCGATCAGCCGGGTCAGTGCGGCCGAAAGACCACGGTCGTTGACCGTATTCGACAATTTGCCCGTGACGACCAGGCCCCAGGTCGCGGCATTGACGAAAAGCGAGCGCCCGCCGCCGATATGGGAGCGCCAGTCGCCATCAGAGATCTTGTCGCGGATCAGGGCATCTCGCGTGGCCATGTCGGGGATGCGCAGCAGGGCCTCGGCAAGGCACATCAGCGCGACGCCTTCCTGACTGGAGAGCGAATATTCATGCACCAGCGCCTCGACGCCGCCGCCCCGGCGCTTGGAACGCAACGCCTCGATCAGCTTGCGGCCCGTGGCGCTGATCGCCTCCCGGGTTCCGACGGGCAGGCTGGCCTGTTCCAGCAGCGCCGCCACGCATTCCTCCTCAGAGCGGCGATAAGCCGCCGTGATGGCCTGGCGCAGCGGCGTCTGCGGCCGGATCGGCGGCGCGAAATCGGCGAAGGGCATGGCGGCTGACTGAGGATTTTGGCTGAGTGCGGCAGATGTCGTCATGGCGGTCTCGCTCTTGAAAACGTCAGGTGCCATTGGCCCAGATCGGCGATGATACCTCAAGCAAAACGCTTTGGCGTTTCGACGATCAGATAGCACAGCCCGATGTTGCTTTTTCACCAACGATATGTGCATCCATAGGCATTAAATCTTTTGTTCTTGAATTATGCAGGATTTTTGAATGTCAAAATCGACAGAAACAGGAAATCTGGATAGTTACGACCGCAAGATCATCGACGCGCTGGTCGAGAACGGCCGCATCTCCATTACCGAACTGTCTGAAAAGATTGGACTTTCCAAGACGCCGTGCCATCAGCGCCTGAAGCGGTTGATCGACGAGGGTTATATCCGCGGCTTCCGCGCCATCCTCGACTCCGGCAAGATGGGCCTGGACCATATCGCCTACACCGAGGTGAAGCTTTCGGACACACGCGAGGCCGCGCTGAAGGCCTTCAACGCGGCGGTGTTCAAGATCCCTGAAGTCGAGGAATGCCACATGATCGCAAGCTCCTACGACTATCTCCTCAAAGTGCGCACCGCCAATATCCGCCGCTACCGCCAGGTGCTGGGCGAGCGCATCTCAAGCCTGCCCCATGTCGCCAACACCTCGACCTTCGTGGTGATGGAATCGGTCAAGGACACCGATCTGATACCGTGAGGAAGCCGTTGGCATGCGCCGTTTCAGGCTCCCCCACGTCACCCGGGGCTTCCACAATCTGCCCATCACGCACCCGCACCTGATCCGCGCCACCACGGCCAGCCTGGAGCGGCCTTTGGCTCAGTCAGACGCATCGTCCGCGCTCTCCAGGGCCATCGCCGTGCGCTTGACAGTGGCGGCTATCCGTTCCGACAGGTCGGGATCGGATACGGCGCGCGCCAGCGTAACGCCACCACTGAGCATGGCCAGCAGCAGGATCGCCCGATCCTCCGCGGATCCCGGGAAATCAGCGCGTGGCACTCTCCCGGACAAGCCGCCGGCAACTTCCTCGATCAGCCGGCGCAACTCGGCCGTATAGACGCGGCGCGTTTCGTCATCCGCGCGCATGACATCGGGCGACAGGCTCGGCAATGCACAGCTCTCGCCCAGGCCGCAGGTGCGTTTGTAGCCGAGATAATAGCCGATGAAGCTCTTCAGCCACCCGCGCGGCTGCTCTGCTCTCAAGGCTGCAATCCCCTGCCGCAGCTCTTCCAGCCCCATCAGCACGGCCGTGCGAAAGGCTTCGCTCTTGGATTTGAAATGTCCGTAGAAGGCGCCGTTGGTCACGCCGGCCGCCTTGGTCAGCGCATCGATGCCGGCGCCGCCATACCCTTCCTTCCGAAAGATCTGTCCTGCCGCCGCGATCACCCGCTCGCGGGTTTCCCGTTTATGCTCGGCGTTATAGCGCATGATATCACCAATTGAGAGTGAACACTCTTTATTGCTTGCAAAGAGAGTGTTCGGTCTATAACCATAGAGAGCAGTCGATATATATGATGTCAGCCATTGCTCGAACAAGGAGCTTTCGATGCCGATCACGCTCACCCTGCCAGACGGCCTGCTGTCCCCGCAGGCTCAGGCCGAGGCCTTTGCCGCCTTGACGAACGCGCTTCTCGAAGTCTCCGGCCTCACCGGCAACAACTTCATGACAGCCAATATCGTCGGCACCATCAACGTGCTTGCGCGGGACCACGTGTTCGCCGCGGGAAAACCGGCGCCCGCCGCCTTCATCGAACTCAAGCTGCCCGAGATCGCCCTGGCTTCACCCGAGGCGAAAACAGCCTTCATCGAAAAAGCGACGGATATCCTGGAACATGCAGCCGAAGGCCGGCTGAAACGCGAGCACATCTGGACCAACATCGTCTACGCGCCCGAATGGGCGTGGGGCATCGCCGGCCGCGGTCTCGGCAACAACGACCTCGTCGATGCCATTCAGGCTGCTTCACCAAGCCATTGATCTCGAAGGTCCGGCACCTCGGTGGGGATGAACCATGCAGCTTGCCAATTACCTGTTCTTCACCCGGCATTGCGAGGAAGCGCTCGCCTTCTACGCCCAATGCGGATTGGGGCGGGCCTCGATCCTGCTGCGCCATGGCGACCTCGGCATCCCTCTTGCCGACGAGGCAATGCGGGGAAAAGTGATGCATGCCCGTTTCGAGGGGCCAGGCATCCTGTTCTTTGCCTCGGACAATCAGGACGCGGAGCCGATGCGCGGCTCCGCCCACATGCTGATCATGCGTGACCGCGGCACGACCGCCAGCCTCTTCGCCAGCCTGGCCGATGGCGGCACGGTCACGACGCCGCTCGCGGTACAGCCCTGGGGAAGCTTTTACGGCAAGCTGACCGATCGCTTCGGCGTGCAGTGGATGCTCGATTGTGCGGACGGCGGGCATGACAGCCCTGCAACCGGACGCGCGATCGACGGCTGATCATCGCCGACCGGGAGCCTCGGCCCAAGGCTTCACGCAACATCCTGCCCTTCCTGCCGCTCCTTGCGAAATTCGCTCGGCGTCGTCGTGAATCGCTGGCGGAAGCGCCGGCTGAAATGGGCCGAATCCGAGAAGCCGCACTCGATGGCGATCTTGGCGAAGGACTTGTTGGACGTCTCGACCATATGCCGGGCGAGCGACAGCCGCATCTCCATGAAGGCGGCACGCGGCGAGGTGGCGAGCGCGCTCTCGAAATGGCGTTCGAGGCGGCGCTTGGTAATTCCCAGATGCCGGGCGATCTGGCCGACGGAGAGCGGCGCATCCAGGCTTTGCTGCACCAGCAGCAGCGCCTTCCTGACGAAGGGGTCGGAGGTGTTGAAATCGAGCGTCGGGCTCGGCTGCGGCGCCTCGCCGACCTCCGCCCCGTTGATCATCATGATGTGCAGGCTCTTGGTCGCGGCGGCCTTGCCCAGATGCCGCTCGACCAGAAAGGCCGCCAGATGGGCCGCACTGGCACCGCCCGGACAGGTAAGGCGATCACGATCGACGATGAAGATCTGGTCGGACACCGGCTGAAGACCGTCGAACTGCTCCAGGAAATCGGTGTGGTGGAACCAGCTCACGCAGCAGCGATAGCCGTCCATCAGCCCGGCATGGTGCAGGATGAAGGCGCCCGTGCACACGCCGACGAGCGGCACCTTCGCCGCGGCGGCCCGCTGGAGATAGCGCGAATAAGCGGGGCTGAGTTTGGGGATCTCGTCGATCAACCCGCCCACCACCACGATATAGTCGAACTTGCCGGGTTCCCCGAGCCTCTCGGTGGGGGCAATCACCACGCCGCTGCTGGAGGCGATCGGGCTCATGGTGTCGGACAGCACGCTCCATTCGAAACGGATCGGCCGGCTGCGATCGCCTTCATCGGCCGCCAGCCGCAGCACGTCGACAAAATTGGCGAAGGCATTCAGGGTGAAGTGCCGCGCCAGGATGAAGCCGACGGACAGCCGCGGCGCCCGCTTCTCGGGCCTGACCGGCTTCCTTGTCCCCGCTTCGCTCACGCCTGGGCCCCCCATGTCGGGACGTCGCACATATAATATCCGATCGACGCACCCATTCTATTCGCGCCGACAAGGGCCGGCAAGATACCGGGATCGGGCTGCCTCCAGCCGATGTCGCAATTCTGGTGCGCCAGTCATACAAGCCAT
This sequence comes from Labrys sp. F242, assembly GCF_057813875.1. Lineage (NCBI taxonomy): Bacteria > Pseudomonadati > Pseudomonadota > Alphaproteobacteria > Hyphomicrobiales > Xanthobacteraceae > Labrys > Labrys sp. F242. Next base: position 3,120,619 of record NZ_JBVASG010000001.1, read on the forward strand.
GGCGAGGAAAGCGTTCATGCTCTAAGAAGCGATCGGGGATATCCGATTGGGATGGAGGGGACAGTCCATCGACAGCAGGTATTTCCATGAATATGGTAGAAACATACCGACACTTCTTGCGCCGTAGACTGCGCCCCGCGCGCCTTTCTTCGATTGTATTCCTTTGCCTGGCCGCCACGCCGGCCCTGGCACAGTATCAGCCTCGGGAAACCTTTGCTCCGCGTCCGATGACGCAGGCCGTCAACGCCTATCGCTCGGCCGATGGCCTGCCCGGTGCTCAATATTGGCAGAACAAGGCCGATTATCAGATTCATGCGACCCTTCGGCCCGACCAGCCGGCCGTCAGCGGTGATGAAGTCATCACCTATACCAACAACAGCCCCGACCGGCTGACCGAGCTCTGGCTGCAGCTCGACCAGAACATCTACAAGGCCGACAGCCGCAGCGGCTACGCCAACGGCAAGGCGCGCGACGGCACGACGGAGGGTTTCGTCCTCGACAGCGTCGCGATCGGCGGCGGCAAGGCAGCTCCGGTTCCCTATACCGTCAGCGACACGCGCATGCGCATCGCCCTGCCGACGCCCCTGGAGCCCAAGGGTGGGCAGGTCAAGCTCCATATCCGCTATCACTTCACCATTCCCGGCGAGTGGGGCGGGCGCATGGGCTGGGGCAAGGCCAAGGCCGGGCCCGTCTACGAGATTGCCCAATGGTATCCGCGCATGGCCGTTTACGACGACATCCGCGGCTGGGATACGCTGCCCTATCTGGCCCAGGAGTTTTATCTCGACTATGGCAATTTCGACTATTGGGTGACGGCACCGAGCGCCATGCTGGTTGCGGGTTCCGGCGAATTGGTGAACCCGCAGGAGGTGCTGACCGCAGAGCAGCAAAGCAGGCTGCAAAAGGCCCGCGCCAGCGACAAGACCGTGACGATCCGCAGCGTCCAGGAGATCGATGATCCCAAGTCGCGCCCGAAGACGGACGGCACGCTGACCTGGCACTATCGCATGAAGAACAGCCGCGACGTGGTTTTCGCAGCCTCGGCCGCCTTTGCCTGGGACGCCGCGCGCATCAACCTGCCGGCCGGCAAATCGGCGCTCGCCATGTCCTTCTATCCGGCTGAAAGCCAGGGCAGCGAGCGCTGGGGCCGCTCGACCGAATATCTCAAGGATGCCGTCGAGCGCTTTTCGACCCGCTGGTATCCCTATCCCTGGCCGGTCGCGGTCAATATCGCCGGCCCGGACGATCTTGCCGGCATGGAATATCCTGGCCTGCTTTTCGATGGCATCGGCGACAAGACCAAGGACCTATTCTGGGTCACCGCCCATGAGATCGGCCACACCTGGTTTCCGATGGTCGTCGGCTTCGACGAGCGGCGCGACGCCTGGATGGACGAGGGCTTCAACACCTTCATCGACGTCTATGAATCGGACGACTTCAACCATGGCGAATATGCGCCCAAGCGCGACGTCGAATATGCGCCGGGCGGCGGCAATCCGGTCGACGAGATCATCCCGGTGCTGAAGGACCGCGAGGCACCGCCGATCCTCTCGCGCGCCGATACCGTGATCGAGAAATACCGCCATCCGGTGACCTATTTCAAATCGGCGCTCGGCCTCGTCCTGTTACGTGAACAGATCCTGGGACCGGAGCGCTTCGACGCGGCCTTCCGCCAGTTCATCGCCGCCTGGGCCTTCAGGCATCCCAAGCCGGACGATTTCTTCCGGGCGATGGAAAGCAGCACCGGCGAGGACCTGTCCTGGTGGTGGCGCGGCTGGTACGACCACAATTGGACGCTGGACCTCGCCATCGACAAGATCGCGCCGGCGACCGACGACAAGGACAATAAGGCCAAGGAGCCGAAGGGCACGGCCATCACCGTCAGCAGCCATGACAAGCTCATCATGCCGGTGACCTTGCGGGTCGACTTCGCCGACGGCAGCCATCGCGACTATCGCCTGCCCGCCGAAAGCTGGATCAGGCAGGGCGCGACAACCATTGTCGTCGAGCCCGGCAAGAAGGTGGTGCAGGCCACCCTCGATCCCGACCACAAGCTCCCCGACCAGAACCGCGACAACGACAAGCTGAGTGCCGACGCAAAATAGCCTGCCCGGTTTGCCGTGCCGGTGAAACGGCACGGCAATGCCCGGAGCATTTCACTCTCAAATCGCACCACCAATAAACGCAAGGAGCATTGGGCGACCGAGAATATGCTCACTCCTGTCGTTGAGGGGCTGCACCACGGCGAGCAATTGCGAATGACGGTACCGCCCGTTGATGCTCCGGCAGCTTCTCCATTTGCAGTTCGTCGGTGCTGCCATCCCAGCATCACTCCGCCAGCTGGAAGGCCTCGAACCGCCCCAGCGCCTCTTCGATCGCCGGCTTGTGGGCTGCTGCATCGCCCACCCAGTTCCATTGCTGGATCAGCACCTTGCCGGCGGCGCGGTCCGTCTTGAGATCGATGGCGGCCACCACCTCTTCGCCCACCAGCACCGGCAGGGCGAAATAGCCGAAAACGCGTTTCTCCTTCGGCACATAGGCCTCGAAACGGTGATCATAGTCGAAGAAGAGTTTCAGCCGCTTGCGCTGGATCACCAGGGGGTCGAAGGGCGAGAGGATATGCACGAGCTCGGCCGGCGGCGCCTCGGCGACGGCGTCGAGAGTCGCAGGGCTGGCCCAATGCTCGGTCTTCCCCGCCCCTTCGACCTCGACGGCGACGAGTTCCTTGCGCCGCACCCGGGTTTCGAGGCGCTCGCGCACCGCGCCCTTGCGGCCGGCATCGAGATGACAGATCGAATCGAGGCTGATCAGCCCCTGCGAGCGCAATGCCCTGTCGATGATGTAGTCGAGCCGCTGGCGCTCGGTGGCGGGCTTGGGCCTGAGGCCCTGCTGCTCGGCCCAGCCGAAATGGCGCTCCATCAGCTCATAGGTCTTCACCATGCCGATGCGGGCGCTGATGGTCAGCACGCCGGTATAGAAGGCCAGCTGCAGCGCTTTCTTGGAGGGCTTGCGGCTCGCCCAGGGATGGGTCTTCTCCACCAGCACGTCGTCGTCGATGTCACGGATGGTGAGCGGCCCATTCTTGCGGATCAGGGTCAGGACCTTGCGTAGATCTGATTTCGCCACGTTCTCGAACCAGCCATTGGGCTTGTCGAGATAGGCTTTCATGTCAGGCAGGAAATAGCGCAGGTCCGCCGTGGGAATATAGGAAAGCGCATGCGTCCAATATTCGAACACGGATTTGTCGGCGCTCTGTGCCTGGATGAGATGGTCGCGGCGATAGTCAGGAATGCGCGTCCACAAGATGTGATGGTGACTGCGCTCGATCACGTTGATGGTGTCGATCTGCACATAGCCCAGATGCGCGGTCGCCGCAGGGGTCGCCTGGGGGCCGTCGCCGAAGGGGGAGAGGCTGTCGAGACGCTGAGCCCGGAGCCAGATGCGCCGGGCCTGCGTCTTGTCGAGGGAAGGCGGTTTACGGGGCATGCAATCTCGCCAGGATACGGGGCGGCTGGGAGCACGCTCTCAGCCCTCATGCCCTGCAAGATAGGTCTTCCCAGCCGAGTCGCCAGCCCCGCGCCACCATTTTGTTCACGAAATGTTTACGGTCCAGCGGGTTGTCAGGGCACGTAGAGAATCTTGACCTCGCCCGGTCCGGCCGGCCTGGCGATGATGGCCGGCACCTCCTCCAGCCTGACCTCGCGCGAGATCAGCTCGTCGAGATTGAGCGCCCCGGCAGCCACCAGTTCGGCCGCGCGCCGATGCGTGAAGGGATTGATGAAGGAGCCGAACACCTTCAGCTCGCGGAACAGGATGTCGAAGGGCTCGACCGCCACCTTCTCCCCTTGCGCCATCACGCCGAGGATGACCACGGTGCCGCCGGGGCGGGCGAGCTGGAAGGACTGCTCCACCGTCTCGGCCACGCCGGCGCACTCGATCACCACGTCGGCCCCACCTGGCAGCAGGCCGTCGGGACCGGTGACGTTGGCGATGAAATCGCCCTGCGTGGGATCGATGCTGGCGGTGGCGCCCACGCGCTCGGCCAGCTCGCGCTTGGCGGCCTGGCGGGTGGAGAGCACCACGCGTGACGCACCGGCAAGCCTGGCCAGTTGCACCGTGATCAGCCCGATCACGCCGCCGCCGAGCACGATCACCGAAGAGCCGGCCTGGATGTCGGCAATGTCGATGCCGTGCAGGCAGCAGGCGATCGGCTCGCAGAAGGCGCCATGGCTGGCCTTCAGGGACAGCGGCAGTTCATGGGCCTGCTGCTGCGGCACGATCACATATTCGGCCAGGCCGCCGTCGCGGTGAATGCCGATGGCGGTGAGATTGCGACACAGATTGATCCGCCCATTCTGGCAGTGCACGCAGCGCCCGCACACGATATTGGGATCACCCGTCACCCGCATGCCGGGGCGAAAGCCCTGCACCCCCGGGCCGACCTCCTCGACGATGCCGCAGAATTCGTGACCCAGCGTCACTGGCGGCCTGGAGGGAAATTCGCCCTTGAGGAGATGGCGGTCCGTGCCGCAAATGCCGGAGGCCTCGACCCGCACGAGGAGATCCCCAGGCCCCGGCTTGGGCCTTTCCACATCCTTCAGAAAAAGCTCTCCCACTGCGTCGAGCCGCACCGCCTTCATCGTTGCCTCCGCCTGCTGTCTTGATTGTTCATACAATTCTAGGCCGGATTCGTGTCTGCGGGATAGTGCCGGCGCATGTCATTTCCTTGGAGCCCGGACATCACGGCGACATGCTTGCATGTCGTGACGTCCGCTCTTGAACCGTCGGGGTCCGGAGCGAAGAGCGGACATCGCGACATTTCTTAATGTCGCTGAGATGCCCGCGCTCCGTATAAGATGGCCGCCATGCCCGACACACCTCCTGATTCTCAGCCCTCCAACGCCCCCGAATGGTCCGTCTCCGAACTCTCCGGCGCTCTCAAGCGCACGGTGGAAGATGCCTTTGGCTATGTGCGCGTGCGCGGCGAGATCTCGGGCTATCGCGGCCCGGTCGCTTCGGGCCATGCCTATTTCGCCCTCAAGGACGAAGGCGCCAAGATCGATGCGGTGATCTGGAAGGGCAATCTCGCCCGTCTGCGCCAGCGTCCCGAGGAAGGCATGGAGGTGATCGCCCACGGGAGGCTGACCACCTTCCCAGGCAAGTCCTCCTACCAGATCATCATCGACCGGCTCGAACCTGCAGGCCTCGGCGCGCTGATGGCGCTTCTGGAGGAGCGCCGCCGCAAGCTTGCCGCCGAAGGCCTGTTCGACGAGGGGCGCAAGCGGGCTTTGCCCTTCCTGCCGCGCGTGATCGGCGTGGTCACCTCGCCGACCGGCGCCGTGATCCGCGACATCCTGCATCGCATCACCGATCGTTTTCCGCGCCGGGTCATCGTCTGGCCGGTGCGGGTGCAGGGCGAGACATCCGCCGCCGAGATCGCCAATGCCATCGCCGGCTTCGATGCCCTGCCCGCCGGCGGCCCCATCCCGCGGCCGGACGTGCTGATCGTCGCGCGCGGCGGCGGCAGCCTGGAGGATCTGTGGTCGTTCAACGAGGAAATCGTGGTGCGTGCCGCCGCGGCGTGTTCGATCCCGTTGATCTCGGCGGTCGGCCATGAGACCGACTGGACGCTGATCGACCATGTCGCCGACCGGCGCGCGCCGACGCCGACCGGTGCCGCCGAAATGGCCGTCCCGGTCAGGGCCGACCTCTTCGCCAATCTGCACGATCTCGGTGCCCGGCTCACCGGCCATGCCCTGCGCATGATCGAGCGCCGGCGCCAGGATCTGCACAATCTCGGCAGGGCCCTGCCCAGTGGCGAGGCGCTGCTGGCGACGCCGCGCCAGAAACTCGACCTTGCCGCCGGCCGCCTGGTGCACGCACTCACGCTCAACACCCGCCGTCACCACCAGCGCTACGACGCCCTGACCCGCCGGCTGCTGACACAGAGCCCGGCCAACCGGCTCGACCGCAGCCGCGATCGCTTCCATGCCGTCGCCGAACGCCTGGAGGCTTCGGCGCGCATCGCTCTCTCCCGCAAGCGCGAGGCCTTTACCGGCCGTGCGGCACAGCTCACGCCACTGCTGCTGTCCCGCCGCAGCGAAGCCGGGCGCGAGCGCCTGCAGACCCTCGCCGGCCGCCTGCTGCAGGCCGCAGCCGCGCGCACATCGGCCCAGCGCGAAAGGCTCGGCCGCTTCGCCGTGCTGCTGGAGGCCTATTCCTACCAGGGCGTACTGCAGCGCGGTTTTGCGCTGGTACGCGACGAGGAAGGCCGACCCATACGCAATGTTGCCTCCGCGCAAGCTGCCTCGAGCCTTGACCTGCAATTTGCCGACGGCCATGTCATCGTGGGCAACGGCGCTCCAACGCCAACCTCAAATCCGGCGAAAGCCAAGGCAAAGGGCGGACCGGCCCGCACACAACCGAGCCTGTTCGACGATTAGAATTGGCTCTGTTATAGTTTCGAGAAATTCTGCAAACGCATAGGCCAGCGCCTCCATGAACCGTCACGAAAGCCGCATGACTCTGCCCGGCGAAGCACAAGTCCAGTACCTCGATTCCGATTTCCGCATCCTCAAGCCGGGTAATTACGTGCGCTGCGCCGTTACCGGCACCCACATCCCGATCGACGAATTGCGCTATTGGAACGTCGACCGCCAGGAAGCCTATGCCAGCCGCGAGGCCGTGCTGGAGCGGCTGAAGAGCCTCGGCGAGATCTGAGAATCCGGGTGCGCGGACAACAGCCACATTGAACCTCGTTCAATGTGGCGGCGACGTCCGCTCTTCCTCATTTGCAGACGCTCCGCTTCCAAGAGCGGACAGGATGTCCGCGCTCCGAGCGCCCTCACCCCGCCAGGCGGAAGCGCTTCACCAGGAAATCGTGCATCGCTTCCTCGTCGTCGAAGGAAAGCCGGATCGGCACGATCTCGCTGATCGAGGCCAGGCCAGTGCGCGCCGGGCCTCCGGCCAGGCGGGTCATGTCCTTGCTCGTCGTCACCGGAACGAGCTTTGCGGCCTGGGCCCGCGCCGCGATCCTGGCCGCCTCCTCCTCGCTGAAGGCATGATGATCGGCGAAGACTTCGGTCGCGGCGATGATCGCCCCCATATCCGCCAGGGTCTTGAAGAACTTCTCGGGACGGCCGATGCCGGCAAAGGCGAGCACCCGCTTGCCGCGCAGAGACGGGGCTTGTGGATCGAGGCCGATGCGGGCCCGGAAGACGGCGACGCTCGAGCCGCGGGCGAAATCATAGACGGCCGTTCCGGCATCGCCTGGCCCGATCACCACCACCGCCGAAGCGAAGCCGATCTGGTCATGGATATCGGCCCGCAGCGGCCCGGCAGGAAAGGAAAGCCCGTTGCCGATGCCCGTCTCGCCATCGACGGCGATGATCGAGCAATCCTTGTCGAGGGACGGATTCTGGAAGCCGTCATCCATGATGATGATGCTGGCGCCCTGCTCTATGGCGAGCGCCGCCCCCGCCGGCCGGTCGACGGACTTCACCGTCAGGGCCTTGCGGGCCAGCAGCAGGGCCTCGTCGCCCACCTTGTCGGCGGCATCATCAGGCCTCACCACCAGCGGCCCCTTCTCGCTGCCGCCATAGCCGCGGGTCAGGAAGGCTGGGCGCTGGCCGGCCTCGATCAGGATATCGGCGACCGCCAGAGCCAGCGGAGTCTTGCCGGCCCCACCAAGCGTGAAATTGCCGATGCAGACGACAGGGACGCTCACTCGGCTGCCTGGCTGGCGCATGCGCGCGATGACCTTGCCACCATAGAAACGAGCCAGCGGCGTGAGCAGGCCGGCCAGCCAGCCGCGCGGCCGGTACCAGAAGGCTGGCGCCTTCAAGCTGAAGAGCCGCCGCAGGCTCATGTTCGCCTCGCTCCGAGCGGCAACAGGGCGGCAAGCGTACGATCCAGCGCTCCGGTCAGCGCTGCGATCGCCCTGGCGCCACCGGCGGCGAGTTGTTCGACCTCTGCCGGTTCGGCCAGCAGCCTTGCAACGGCATCGGACATTTCAGCCGCGCTGTGCACGACCACGGCGCCGCCCATGCCGTCGAGCGCGCCATAGGCTTCGACGAAGTTCTGGATATGGGGTCCGTGCAGCACGGCCGCGCCAAGCTTGACCGGCTCGATGGGGTTCTGCCCGCCCTTGCCGAGCAGCGACTTGCCCATGAAGACGATGCGGGCAAGGCGATAGAACACGCCCATTTCGCCGACCGTGTCGGCAACATAAACATCATGCTGTGGTTCGAGAGCGATCCCCTGCGAGCGCAGGGCGACAGTCAGGCCCTTTTCCCGCAATGCGGCAGCGATCGCCTCTCCGCGCTCGGGATGGCGCGGCACGATCAGCGTCAGCAGGCCCGCAAAACGATCCCTCCAGGTCGCATGCACCTCGCCAGCCAGTGCCTCCTCACCCTCATGCGTCACCGCTGCGAGCCAGAGCGGGCGGCTGTTGACGGCCCGTCGCAGCCCCTCCAGCACGCCCGGATCGGCGGGCGGGAGCGGAGCATCGAATTTCAGATTGCCGGTGACGACGACGCGCGGCGCCCCGAGCGAGGCAAAGCGCCGGCCGTCATCCTCGCTCTGGGCGGCGATGAGGTCGAAACTCCCCAGCAGGGCGGCACTGGTACGCGGCACGCGGCACCAGCGCGCGAAGGAGCGCGGCGACATCCGCCCATTGACCAGCGCCAGGGGAATGCCCGCCGCCTTGATTTCGACGATCATCCCCGGCCAGAGTTCCGATTCCAGGAAACAGACGATATCAGGCCGCCAATGATCGAGGAAACGGCTGACATAGGCAGGGATATCGAGAGGCACGAACTGATGGATCGCACCGGCCGGCAGCCGTTCAGCCATCAGGGCGGCTGAGGTGACGGTGCCGGTCGTCATCAGGATGCGATAACCCTCCGCCGCCAGGCGCGCAGCCAGGGGCAACAGGGTTATGGCTTCACCGACACTGGCGCCATGCAGCCAGGCAAGGCGCCCCTCGGGGCGGGGCCGGCCGGCAATACCGAGGCGTTCGGACCGGCGCGAAGCGTCCTCCTTGCCGCGGCGCTGACGCTTGTCCAGCAGCAGGCCGGCGAACGGGCGAAAGCAGCTGGTCGCCAGCCGGTAGGCCTTGAGGCTGAGGGGAAGTACCGCGCTCACGTGCCCGCCTTCACGAATTTTCGGCCAACCATGGCATAGGCGGTGCGATGCGCCGCATCGAGGGCGTGCTCCACCTCCAGGCGCTTCGCCTCCATCAGCGCCTTGTCGGCATCCTCGGGCACATGCACGAGATCGCCGACCACGAAGGCGCCCCGCGAAAATGGCATGTTGATCACGGCCTTGTCCCAGGTGGAGAGCTGGATCATGTTCGAGGTCGCCACGGCAACCGGCACGATCGGCCGTCCCGACAACCGCGCGAGCGTGACGATACCGAGCCCGGCTATGCCGCCGGTGCGCGGCACGTCCGCCGTCACCCCCACCGACTGGCCGTCCTTCAGGGTGGCCACCAGTTCGCGCAGGGCCGCTGGGCCGCCCTTGTGGTGCTGGCGCTGGGGCCTGCCGCCCGAGCCGCGTACCAGGCCGAGGCCGAGACGCGTCACTGCGACAGCATTGATCTCGCCGTCGCCATGGCGCGAGATCAGGATGCGGAACTCATGTCCCTCGCGGCGCATGAAGGGCACCAGGAAATGCTGCCCGTGCCACATCGCCACGATATAGGGATATTGATCGCGAATGGGCCCGTAGAGATCGGCCGGACTGTCGGCAAAGCGGCTGGTGCCGTGCACGAGCTTCAGCCACGCGGCGAGACCTTCGCCGATGGCCTTCTGGACGAAGCGGGATCGGCCGATATCCTTGATCATGCAGGATTATCAGCGTTTCGTCGTGTCGGTGGCGGGATCGAGCAGGCGATGCAGATGCACGATGAAATAGCGCATCTGGGCATTGTCGACGCTCGCCTGGGCCTTGGCCTTCCACGCCGCCTGGGCACTGGCGTAATTGGGGTAGATGCCGACAATGTCGAGGCCCTGAAGGTCCTTGAACTCAACGCCCTCGATCGAGCTCAGCTCGCCGCCGAAAACCAGATGCAGCAATTGTTTCTGAGGTTCGCTCATCCCATACTCCTATAGCGTTTTTCAGAAAAGTTGACAGACTTTTCGATCAAGAAAACGCGCTAAAACAAAGAGTTAGAGAAAAATGACGATTCGAAGAGAAGTCATTTTGCTCTAAAATTCAATTCATGCCCTCGAACAGGGCAACCAAAGCGCCCTGGCGCTCGCGCCCGGCCATGACGAGCGGCCGGTGCACGGGGTCGGGGCGGTTATAGACGATGTCATTGCCAGCCACGGTGGTAAGAAGCCCGCCGGCTTCGCTGAGAATGATGTCGGCAGCCGCGATATCCCAATCATGGGAGGAGCCCGACGCGAAAGCGCCATCGACGCTTCCCTCCGCCACCATGGCGATGCGCAGGGCCAGCGAGGACATCGACGAGGCCCGCTCGACCCGCGGCAGGGCACGCTGCGCCAGATCGAACATCGGCTTGGGTCCGGCCAGCGTGCGGATTGCAGCAAGGGCACCCTGGCTGGCCTTCAGGGCGACGCCGTTCTTGAAGGCGCCCAGACCGCGCCCGCCTGTATAGAGATCGCCATTGCTCGGGCGATAGAGCACGCCCGCCAGCGGATGCCCGTCCTCGACCAGCGCGGCCGAGATCACCCATTCGCCATTGCCGGCGATGAAGCCACGCGTGCCGTCGATGGGATCGATCACCCAGACCTGCCGCTTGTCCAGGCGCTCGGCCGTGTCGACAGCCTCTTCGGAGAGCCAGCCGACCGCGCTGGAAACATCACGCAAGCGCTTGGCCAGATGCGCATCGATGGCAAGGTCCGCCTCGGTGACGGGCGACTTGTCGGCCTTGTCGAAGATGCGGGCGCCGTCGCGCGCAAAGCCGAGCCCGATGTCTCCCGCTTCCCTGACAGCCTCGACCAGCAGACGCAACGCCTCGCCCGCACCCAACGCCCGGGCCATACGCCCTGCCCCATCCTTCTCGATCATGGCTCGGATTTAGGCGAGCAGACCGGCGCGTGCAAGCAAGAACCATGGGTTCGAAGCGGTTGGCAGGGCAAGGCGCTTACTGGCTTCGCCGCGGAACGTGATAAATCACGGCCTTGTATTTCCTGTCGCGCCGCTCCGCCGCCGGGATTCCGCCCAGGCCCTCGGCAATGCGCCGGCTCGCCAGATTGGCCTCTGCGACGGGATATTGGAAATATTGTATGGCCGGATCCCTGGACGCCCAGGCGGCAACTGCAGCGACGGCCTCGCGGCCATAGCCGCGTCCATGTTCGTCTTCCCGGATCCAGATGCCGAGTTCGGGCGTCTTGCTTCCGGCCCGATGCAGCCCTGCCAGACCGAGAAACAATCCGTCCCGCCGCCGGACGACGAAAATATAATCGCTGCCGACCTCGGCCAAGGTTCCCCAGTTGCGCCAGATCGAAGCAAAGGCCTCGCGTGACGGTGAAGGCTCCCATGCCATGAAGCGCGTCAGGCTCGGCGTGATGCAGGCAAAGATCTCGTCTGCGTCATCAGGCTCGAAGGACCTGAGCAGAAGGCGCTCGCCGAACAGGGCGATGGGCGGTGGATCAAGCGACACATTGTTCTCCGCTCACGCAATTGCAGCCTGCCGACCGGGGCATCCCCGCCAATTGGGGCGGGAATCATGCCATCGCCGTGCGGTCCCAAATTTGAGACCGCCCGGCGATGCGGGCAATCGAGAACGGCGATAATGTGCCTGTGGCAGGATTCGTCAAAGAAGGCAGCCTTGATTACCTGACGCGTAATTGAGACGTCCCCTTCTCCCGGCCATGCTGAGCGGGCCTGAAGCAATCAGGCTTGCCAAAAGGAACACGTCGATGACCGATCCCGCCACCATTGCCCGCATCTATATCGCCACCTGGAACGAGACCGATCCCGCCCGCCGGCGCGCCTTGCTCGATGCTTCCTGGACGCAGGACGCCCTCTATGTCGACCCGCTGATGCGTGGCCAGGGTCATGACCAGATCGACGGATTGATCACGGCCGTGCAGCAGCGCTTCCCGGACTTTCGCTTTTCCTTGATCGGCGAAGCGGATGGTCATGGCGATCATGTCCGTTTCTCCTGGCAGCTCGGTCCGGCGGGCGCCGATGGGCCGATCAAGGGCACCGACTTCGCCCGGCTCGACGAGGGACGGCTGCACGAAGTCAGCGGTTTCCTCGATCAGGTTCCGGCGGCCGCATGAGCGCCCGCGGCAACATCCAGGCCGTCCGCCGCCCGGGCGCCTCGCCACAGGCGAGGGCCGCCCGGGGGGTCGGCGACCATCTGCGCGCCTGGCGCCAGCATCGCCGCATGAGCCAGCTCGACTTCGCGCTGGAAGCTGAGATCTCGCAACGCCATCTCAGCTTCATGGAAAGCGGGCGTTCAAAGCCAAGCAGGGAAATGGTGCTGCATCTGGCTGAAAGGCTCGAAGTACCGCTGCGCCAGCGTAATGCCCTGCTGCTCGCGGCCGGCTATGCGCCTGTCTTTCAGGAGCGCGGGCTGGACGACCCGGCCCTCGCCCCGGCCCGCGAGGCAATCGAGCTGGTGATCGGGGGGCACGAACCTTACCCCGCCCTTGCGGTCGACCGCCATTGGACGCTGGTCGCCGCCAACAAGGCAATCGCGCCCCTGCTGGTCGGGGTTTCCGACAAGAGCCTGCTGGAGCCCCCGGTCAATGTCCTGCGCCTCGGCCTGCACCCGGGGGGCCTGGCCCCCCACACCGCCAACCTGCCCGAATGGCGCGATCATCTGCTCGAGCGCCTGCGCCAGCAGATCGCCGTCAGCGGCGACGAGATCCTGGCCGAGCTCCTCGATGAGCTTTCCGCCTATCCGGTACCGGCCTCGCGCGGCAAGCCCCGCGCCGATCTCGGCGGCATCGTCGTGCCTTTCGAGCTCAGGACACCGCAGGGCCTGATGTGCTTCTTCTCCACCACCACCGTGTTCGGCACACCCGTCGACATCACCCTGTCGGAACTGGCGCTGGAATGTTTCTATCCGGCCAATGCGGAGACAGCGGAGATCCTCAAGCGAACGGCGCTGTGAGAGGGATCGCTACTTCTGGGATCGCAGGTATCCCTGCCTGCCTTAAGGGCACTTCGGCAGATGGACGGGAAGAGCAGCAAGCATGTCGCTGAGATGCCTGCGATCCCAGACGAGCACCTTTTGATACCAGGTCGGATGAAGTTTGACCTGTCATTCCCGGCCGAGCGCAGCGAGGGGAAGGGAATCCAGGGGCGGCAGGGCTCGACTTTTGGCCTCTGGATCCCTTCTCGCCGCCTTCAGCGGCGCCGTCGCCCCGACTTGCATCGCAAGTCGGGGCTGAGAATGACAGAACTATAGGTTGCACATACGAGTCAGACTTCATGCAACTTAAAGCGTTTTGCGATTCGACGGAGCCACCAAGAACCGCAAAGACGCGTCGAAACAATGAGTTAGAGCGAACAAGCGTTCAGTCATGAACGCGCTTTGCTGTAGTGTAAAAGCACCGCATAGGAACGGGCGGATCCCTGCCCTCGTCCACCCGGAAGCTGGAGGTCGCCTTCTCCCGGGAGGACGAGGCCGAAACCCGCCCGTCATCCCCCTCGTAGCGAGGGGAAATGCTGAATGTTTAGGCCGCCTTGCTCTCGGCCGGCGCATCCAGCGTCTGCAAGACCTCGAAGCCCTCGAAGACGGGATGGCCGAGCGTCAGCGCCGGGCCCTTGCCGGCATTGCGGTGCGACAGACGGAAGGCCTCGGACTGGGTCCAGGCCTCGAAATCGGCCTTGGAACGCCAGACCACATGCGAGGAATACAGGACATGGTCCTCCCGCTCCGGACCACGCAGCAAATGGAAGGAGACGAAGCCCGGCAGCTTGTCGATATGCACTTCACGATCGCGCCAGACGGTCTCGAAGTCCGCGGTGGACTCCTTCTTCACCTGGAAGCGGTTCATAGCGATGAACATGGGATTTTCCTTTCGTTGAACTTACTTGGCTCGTGTGTAGTTGATCGGCAGAATCGTGTTGAAGCGCCCGCCAGGCGGCGGCGGCGGTGACAGGCTGCGAATGACTGCGACAGCAGCCGCGTCCAGGTCCGGCTCCCCGGTACTCTTCACGAGCCGAACGTTTCCAATGGTGCCCTGGCCGGTCACGACAAAGCCAACCTTGGCTTCACCGGTAGCCCCCCGCGCCTGGGCACTTGCAGGATAGCGCTTTCGGGCACGCGCCTGCGCGACCAGGATCGCGCCATAGGCCTGCTTGGTCGCCCCGCTTGTCGTGGCATTGCTGCTGGCACCGATATCCGAGATGGCTCCTTCGCCTCCTCGCTGGATCTTGGCCTTCGTCGTCTTATCGTCCAGCTTGGCCAATGTCCTTTGATTCGGCTGCGGTTTGACCACCGGTTCCGATTTCTTGCGAACATCCTTCCCTGGCTTGAGCTTTTCGGCCTTCAGAGGCTTCGGCTTTTCTGGCTCAGGCCGGAGGGGAACGATCTTGGCGGGCTCCGTCGCAGGAACAATGACGGGCGCACTGGTAACGACATCCGGACTGGTCGTCGTGACGATTTCCGGGGCGAGCGTTGCCAATTGCCGCGGCATAGGCACAGTGGGCGTGTCGACCGGATCCTGCGAGGGGGTCTGTTTCGGCGGAACGACATCGGGTTGAGGCGGGGGAGCCACCATCTCGGCCATCACGGCATCGGGTGGCACGACCTCGGCTGTATCTTCGGGCGCCGTCTCGCCTTGTTCGTTGAGCGTCGCCACTTCCTTAGCGATCTCGGCGCTATCGTTGTTGACCATGTCATTCGACGGCGCCGGCATCAGCGATGCCTCGATCGGACGATCGAGGCGCGTTTCCACGCCGTCATGCGGCACCATTACCCAGGCACCGGCGAAGACAGTCAGATGCAGGAGCGCTGCTCCCGCGATCATGCCGACGCGCCAGTCCCTGAAGATGTCGATCGATGTCATGGCTGCACGATCACGGCCGCGGGGCCGCGTTGTCGGCCTTGCCGATGAAGGCGAGCTGGCTGATGCCGTTACGGCTGAGATTGGCCATCAGATCCAGCACCTTCTCATAGGGCACGCTGGCGTCGGCACGGATATGGGCCATCACCTTGGGATCGGCGGCGAGACGGGCGCGGATATCGGTGTCGAAAGCCTCGCCGCTGCGGGCGTCCTGCCCGATATAGAGCGAGCCGTCCGCCTTGATGGAAACCACCAGCGGCTCCTTGGTGGGCGACATCGCCGCCACGCCGCTCGCCTTGGGCAGATCGACCTTGACGCCGGCCGCCAGCATGGGCGCCGTCACCATGAAGACGATGAGCAGCACCAGCATCACGTCGACGAAGGGCGTCACATTGATGTCGGAGACGGCCTTGGGCGCCCAAGACCCATAGCCAGACCCTTCGCCGCCTTCGGGCTCCTGGAGGGAGAAGCTCATTCCGCCGCCTCCCTGAAGCCGGCAACCTTGACGGACGTGCCACGGCGGGTCGCCATGGCTTCCGCCTCGCGGCGCAGGATCTGTTCGAACAGCCGGCCGAGGCCGGCCATGCCCTGCGACAGGCGATTATAGGCGATCAGCGCCGGAATGGCCGCCACCAGGCCGAGCGCCGTGGTGAACAGAGCCTCGGCAATGCCGGGCGCCACCGTCGCCAGCGAGGTGTCATTGGCGCCGGCAATGGCGGAGAAGGAATTCATCACGCCCCACACCGTGCCGAACAGGCCGATAAACGGCGTCACGGCGGCAATGGTCGCGAGGATCGACAGGCCGGCATCGCTGGCGCCGACCAGCCCGCCGGCGGCCTCGCGCATCGCCCGCTCGATGCGCCCCCGATACTCGCCGCCGGTCTCGCCGGGGACGGCGAGTTGCGCCGACTGCTCCCCCTGCCCGTGAAGGCTCTGGGCCAAAGTCGGCGCGGCGCCAAGGCCCTTGGCTGTCGCGGCTCGGAGAAGCCGGCGCAGCCTACCCTGTCGCCTTACCGTCTCGAAGCTCAGCCCCCAGGACAGCACCGAGGAGATCACGAGGATCAGCATGACGGCCTTCACCACCGGATCGGCGTTGAGCAGCATATTCACGAAGGAAAAATGCGTGGCGGTTTCGGTCATGGCACTCTCGCTCTCACTCTTTGTTTCGACGCCTGCTTGAATCAGGCCTCAATTGAAGAATTTGGCCTCACTTGAAGAATTTGGGTCCGGCCTTCGAACTGACGCTGACCGCCTCGAGACAGGAAGCTTCCCCCGCCTTGGCATTGACGAACTGGCAGGTCGGTACGTCGTTGAGCAGGATGCTGCCGATGCCGTCGCAGGCGAGTCCCGCGACGTCGAAGGCCTTCACGATGGTCTTGTTGGCAGGGATCGGGGCAAGATCGACGGCCAGACGCTTGGCGACA
Organism: Labrys sp. F242; assembly: GCF_057813875.1. Lineage (NCBI taxonomy): Bacteria > Pseudomonadati > Pseudomonadota > Alphaproteobacteria > Hyphomicrobiales > Xanthobacteraceae > Labrys > Labrys sp. F242. The sequence continues at coordinate 3,137,036 of NZ_JBVASG010000001.1, forward strand.
ACGCCGTCCGCGCCGAACATCACCAGATCGGCGCGCAGGCTCTGCGCCGCTTCCGCTCGCCCGTTCACCAGCACCATGGTCAGCCGGCAATTGCCATTCTGGGTCTCGAGCTTGTTGAGATCGATCGACACATCGGCAGCCAGGGCCGGCAGGGGCGCCATGACGGGCACCAGCACGGCGAGAACGGCGGCGAGGCGGGACGGTTTCATCATGCGGCTTGATCCTGTGGAACGGCGTGCATGATGCTGGGGCCGCCATCCTGGATGGCCGTGCCCACGCGCACCTTGAAGACACGCTCGATGAGGGAAGGTGTAAGGGTTTGCGCCATGGCGCCCTGCGCCGCAATGCGGCCGCGATCGAGCACCAGCGCATCGTCGCCATAGATCGAGGCCAGCGTCAGATCATGCAGGGTGACCACCACGGTCGCGCCCTGTTTCGCCAATTGCCGAGCCTGGCCGAGCAGGCGGTGCTGATGCTCGGGATCGAGGCTGGAGACCGGCTCGTCCAGAATGACGAGATGCGGCTCGCCCGCCATGCTGCGGTCGAAGATCTGGGCCGCGGCCTTGGCGAAGGCCACGCGCTGGCGCTCGCCGCCCGAGAGCATGGTGACGGGGCGGCGGGCCAGGGAAGCGAGATCGGCGCTGGCAAGCGCTGCCGCGATCGCGGCCTTGTCCCGCGCGGCGCGCGGCGTGCCGGCATGGCAGAGCCGGCCCAGGGCGACGATGTCCTCGACGCTGTAGGCAAAGGGGCAATCGAAATGCTGCGCCATATAGGCGCGCTGGGCCGCCATCGCCTGCGGGCGCAGGCCGATGAGCGGGCGGCCATCGAAGTCGATCCCGCCGCCGGCCGGGCTCATGGCACCGCCGATTGCCGCCAGCAATGTCGTCTTGCCGGCACCATTCGGTCCCATCACGATGAGAACGCGGCCTGATATGGCTGAGAACGAGATCTCGTGCAGCACCGGGCGGCCGCTGCGTTCGACCGTGAGGTTACGGACCAGAAGATTGCCGAACTGGAGATTGCCATCTTGGAGGCTCATGCGCGCTGGGCCTTTTTCAGAATGGCGATGAAGACCGGCCCGCCGATCAGGCTGGTGACCAGGCCGATCGGCAGCTCAGCCGGCGTGATCGCGACCCGGGCCACCGTATCGGCAGCCACCACCAGAGCGGCCCCGAGCAGAGCAGAAGCCGGCAGCACGAAACGGTAGCGCTGCCCGCCCAGCAGGCGCACGCAATGGGGCGCGATCAGGCCAACAAAGCCGACCAGACCGGTAAAGGCGACGGCCGCGCCGATCGCAAGGGCGGTCGCTGCGATCACGGTGCGCTTGAGATGGACGGTGTCGACGCCGGAGAGGAAGGCTTCGCTTTCGCCGAGCGTGAAGGCGTCGAGCCCGCGCGCCTGCCGAGCCAGCAACACCATCGCCATCGCGAGTGCCACGCCCGTAGCCACGACGGCGACCCAATTGGCGCCCGAGAGCGAGCCCATCATCCAGAACTGGATCGACCGGAGCTGGGTATCGTCGGCGATGGTGATGAACAGGCCGATCACCGCCATCGCCAGGGCGTTGATGCCGATGCCGGCCAGTAGGAGATTGGCGATGCTGACATGGCCGTCACGGTCGCGCGCAATGCGGTAGGTGAGCACTGTGGTCAGCCCGCAGGCCGCAGCCGCGGCGGCGGGCAGCGCATAGCTGCCGAGACCACCCGTACCGCCGACATGTTCCAGCAAGACGATGCCGGCGACCACGGCGAGGATGCCACCCGAAGCAGCCCCCGTCAGCCCGGGATCGGCCAGCGGGTTGCGGAAAAGCGCCTGCATGCCGGCACCGGACATCGCAAGGCCCGCTCCGACCAGCATGCCCAGCAGCACGCGTGGCAGGCGGATATTGACCAGGATGCCCGAATAGAGGTCCCAGCTGCCAGTCACGGTCGAGAACCAGGTCGAAACCGGGATACGCACGCCGCCGAAGCTGAGGCCCATGGCCAGGGCCGCTGCCAGCAGCAGCGCAAGGCCAGCCTGCACCAGTGCCTCGCGCCGGCGTGGCGAGAGAGCTTGGGAAAGGCTTCGCGGCGTGGCTTGCACCAGACTCATCACCCTACCCCGAGAAGCGGTCCGGATGCAGGCGGCGCGCCAGCGACTGGATCTGCGTGGCGGCCGACGGCCCGAAACTGAACAGCGTGGAAAGATCGGTCTCGACCAGCCGGTCGGGCCTGCCTGCAAAGGCCGAGGTCAGTCCCAACTGCTCGAGAAAGACCGCCGCGCCGCCGGTGTTGGAGACGACAGCGCTATCCGCCAGGATGAAATCGGGCGGCGTGGCGGCGAGCACCTCGCGCGACACCGGCTTGAACAAGGGGAAGTCTCCGAACGCATTGGCGCCGCCGGCCAGGGCATAGGTGGCATCGACCAGCCCCATCTTGCCGCCCGCCATCGGCGTGCCGCCGTCGATGGAACGGATGAAGCCGATCTTGGGATGGCTGGTGATGCCGTCGAGACGCTTGGAGACATCGGCCATGGTTGAAATCACCGTGCCCGCCAGAGCCTCTGCTTCCTTCTCGCGCCCGAGCAAGCCGCCGACATGCTTGATCTTGGCGGCCATGCCCTCCCCGTTCAAGGGGAAGGAAACGATCTCGATGCGCAATCCGGTGCTGCGCAGCTGCTCCACCGCGGTCGGCGGTCCCAAATCGCGATTGGCGATCAGGAGGTCCGGCTTGAGGGAGAGGATGCCTTCCACCGAGATCTGTCTGAGATAGCCGATGGACGGCAGTTTGGTCACCTCAGGCGGCGCCTTGGAGGTGGTATCGACGCCCTGGATGACCGAGACGCCGGCAAGCTTGGCCACGATCTCGGTGACATCAGCGCCGGCGCAGACCACGCGCTGGATGCCTTCGGCACGAGCTATGCCCGGCAGGGCCAGCAAGGCGAGCGCGCCGGCCAAGACGCCCCCTGCCAGGACATCACGACGGCTGAGTTCGGAAGTTCTCATCACCGCCTCCTCACTTGCCCGCGAGCTTGACGGTAAGCGCGAACTTCGCCGCCAGTCCGGTGGAGTAATCGGAATTGAGGAACGCCTTGTAGCGGCGATCGAAGATGTTATCGACCGCCAGGCTGGCGCTGACATTATCGCTGTATTTGTAGCTGGCGAAGACGTCGACCAAGCCATAGCCGCCGCTGGGTTCGGTCACCCTGCGGGAGGTCGCACCGACCAGGGTGACCCGCGAACCGACGGTCAGGCGATCATCCCAGAAACGCAGGCCGACGGTACCGCTGACCTTGTTGGGCGCCACCGAGTTCAGGGGCTGGTCGGTCACCCGGTTCTTGCCGTTGGTGTGCGATCCGGCGATCGACACGAAACCGGCACCCCAGTCATAGGCGGCCTCGAGTTCGACACCCATCAGGCGCGCCTTGGCAATGTTCTGATATTGCTGGGTGGGGAAGCAGATCTGCGGGTTCGGATTGGGGACGTTGCAGACAAACGGGGGAATGCCCGGGAAGCCCGGCACATAGGGAGCACCGGCGACGATATCGATATAGTCGTCGACATTGTTGACGAAGCCGTTCAGCTTGGCACGAAACGTATCGCCCTCCCGGAAGACATTGTCATACTTGGTATTCACGCCGATCTCGAAGGTGTGGCCGACTTCGGGCCGCAGGTTCGGGTTGGGCTTGATGGGGAAGGACGGGATGGGATGAATCCCGTCCATGAGCGTTTCGCTGATCGACGGCGAACGGTAGCCCTCCGCATAGGTACCGTAGAGTTCGATACCCTTGATCGGCGTCACGCCGATGGTGATCTTGGGCGATAGATGACTGCCGTCGGATTCGTACTTGCCGCCTTCGAGCTGGTAGTGATCGTAGCGCAGGCCTCCAACCACTCGGAGCCAATCGCCGTAGCGGACCTCGTCCTGGACATAGGCGCCGAGAAGGCGCCTCGTGCCCGACGGCGTGAAGGCGGTGACGAAGCCGCCGGCCCCGTCCCGAGTTTCGACCCGATCGAAGGCGGCGTCGACACCATAGGTCAAGGCATGGTCGAAGGCGCCCGTCGAGAAGCGCGACGTATTGTAGACGTCGAAGCCGAACGTCCCGACCTTGTCGGAGAGCTTGTCCCCCGGCTGCACGCCCAGGCTGGCATAGGTACCGGGAACGATGATCGTCTTCTCGTTCTCGGTTTCCGAATAATAGACCTTGGCGTTGAAATTGATCAGCGGGTTGTCGGGGCTTTCGAACTTGTAGCCGGCCGTGAAGGTCGAGGTGACAACATCATTGCGCCAGCGTGAATTGCCGCGGCTGGTATTGTTGTTGTCGAAGTCGAACTTCTGGCTCATCGCGCTCAGGCTGACGGTCTGGCCGTCGCCCGGATGATAGTTGAATTTCAGCAGGCCGCCGAAATTGTTCTTGCCGGTATAGGTGACGCGATCATTGTTGCCGTCACGATAATCGCCGGCGCCGCGATAGATGAACTGGCCATAGATGTCGGCGACCGTGCCGAAGCGCATGCCTGCCGAGGTCGAGGTGAAGGCGCCCAGACCATTGGAGGAAACGCCGACCTTCTGCTCCACGCCCCAATTCTGGTCAGGCGTCAGGATGGAATCGATGCCACGGGTGGTGAAGGAGGCCACGCCGCCGATGGCACCCGAACCGTAGATATTGGAGATCGGGCCGCGCACGATGTCGATATTGTTGATGAATTCAGGCTCGAGATAGAAGCTGCCCTGCGCATTGTGGCCGGTGATCTGGTAGTCCTGCCGCGCACCGTCGACCAATACGTTGACGCGGCCGAAATCCTGCATGCCGCGAATGTTGATCGACTGCATGGGATCGTTCGAACTCACCTGCGTGGCGACACCCGGCACCGTCTTCAACAGATCCGAAACCGAAGCGGGCTGGGCCCGGTCGATCTCCGCCTGGGTGATCTGGCTGACGCCGCCCAGCGTGTCGATCAGCTTTTCCGAGGTCTTGGTCGCCGTCACCGTTACGGTGTCGAGCACCACCGGTTCGTCGGCTGCGGCGGCCTGGCCGGCGGGAGCCTGCTGCGCGCGCGCCAACGTCACGCTTCCCGCCAGCAAGGCAAGAGCGGCTACCGTCGCAAGGCTGCGACTGCGCATGTAATTCGACCTGACCATCTCGGCTCCGCAACGTATAATTATTCAAAACTGCGCTGCAGATAATTTATCTTGTAGAAGCAGGCGCCGTTTCATACAGTTTTCAGCGATTTGCGGCAGCAAATGGGGTGTGTCAAGGGATTAATGCCTGATTATATTGATATAATCTGCGCAGTTTTGCTTAGTTCTAAACTGCAATAACAAGCTTAAGTCCCAGTTTTGAATTTCTCTATTTTGCGCCGATCAGAACCGAGGGAAAGAAGGGAAATGAGCGAGTTAAAACAACGGTGGCAGGCTCTCCGGGAAAGTCAGTCCGGATTGCGCATTCGCGATGCCGCGGCGCAATTGGGGGTTTCGGAAGCCGCCCTGCTGGAGACCCGGATCGACGAAGGCGCGAGGCGCCTGGCCGTCCGGGTCGACGCGCTCTGCGCCGCCCTGCCGCATCTGGGTACCGTAATGTCACTCATCCGCAATGAGTCGGCCGTGCACGAAAAGGATGTCGCCTTTCCTGCCGGAGCCGAGTCGGATGGCGAAATTCGCTTCGCCGGCGAGGGGTTCTGCCTTACCTTGATACCATCTTCGGTTGCACACGCCTTCTATGTGGAGGATGCCAACCCCAAGGGACCGTTGCGCAGCATCCAATTGTTCGATGCGGCGGGCGGTGCACTCTGGAAGATCTATGCCCGTGACAAGGCCGATCACGCCGCTTTCGAGCGACTGCTAGCCGAACTCGCCTGGCCGGACGGCGTTCAACCCATTCCCTTCTCCCGCCCCGCCTCAGCATCGACGGACGCCGCTCCGGCCGGCAACCCGACCGACCTGCAGGCTGTGCTGGAGGCCGCCGCCGCCGAGGCCATTCCGGTCAGGCTGGAAGTCGCCAATCACGGTGTCAGGCAAAGCCATCGTGGGCCGCTGGCAAGGATCGTCAGGATGGGCCCCTGGCTCAACGTGCTCGATCCCGGCTTCGACTGGCACCTCAACGAGAAACCTTTGTCAGGCGGCAGCATCGAGCTCGGCGACAGGCCGATCCTCGTGTTGCACCTCGCTTCGGGCGGCGAGGCGGCGCGGCTGCAGGCCGATGACGGCGCCACGACCGATCAGCAGGCAGCCTGGCGCGGCATCCTGGAGAAGGCGGTGACGTCATGAACCAGGCCGTGACCGCGCGCCTCACCGGTGCGATCCCTACTCTCGCCTCGCTCAGCTTCGAGGAAACCACGCAGTTCTACCAGAGGCTCGGCTTCGAGGTCCTGCACAGCGACATCTCCTTCCTGCTCCTGCATCGCGACGGCGTGCGTCTCAGCTTCTGGCTGACGGGCAACCGCCGGGTGCCGCAGGCCACAAGCTGCTGGCTCGAGGTCACCGGCATCGCGGCCCTCTACGAGCATTTCAACGCGCTCAACATCGTGCACCGCAAAGGCCATCTCGAGGCCAAGCCCTGGGGAACGCATGAGTTCTCGATCACCGATTGCCATGGCAATCTGATCCGCTTCGCCGAGCAGTTGCAGGACCATTGAGGCTTCACAAGTCGCCCCCTGGCTTCGGTCCGGACCTTGTTCCGGCCAGAGCCAGGGGTTTCGCTCACAACGTCACCACGACCTTGCCGAACTGCTGGTTGCTCTCCAGGAAGCGATGGGCCTCGACGATCTCGTCAAAGGCGAATGTCCTGGCGATCACGGGACGGAGCGCCCCCTCCCGTACCCCGGCGAGAATGAAAGCCTTGGCGGCTTCGAGGCGCGCGGGGTCACCCGTGATCTCATGGACGAGATAACCGCGCAGCGTCAGGCTCTTGCTCAGCACCGTGAACAACGGAAAGGGGGTCGGCGCGCTGCTCAATCCGCCATATTCGATCAAGATGCCGCCACGCGCCATGGCCGCCGTGAGGGGCAGGAAGAGCGGGCCGCCGATCGGATCGAACACCACGCGCACCCCTTGCGGACCGGCGATCGCCCCTAGCCGCGCTTCGAGGTCTTCCTCCTCGGCAGCGATGACGTCGCCTGCACCATGATTCAGCAAGGCCTGCCTCTTGGCAGAAGTCCGGGTGATCGCGACCGGCTTGGCGCCGACACGATTGGCGATCTGGATCGCCGCCAGCCCCACACTGCTCGAGGCCGCCGTGATGGCCACGAAGTCCCCCGCCCGGATCCCGGCAATGTCGACCAGGGCGCCGTAGGCGGTGAGATAAGGCATCCAGAGCGCTGCGGCATCGGCCCAGCCCAGTGACGGCGGATGCTTGACCACGAGTTCGGCGGGAAAGCTCGCCAACTCGCCATAGGCAGGCCAGCGCACCATCGATTGCGGCGGGACGATGCTGACGGCGTCGCCGAGCGAGAAACCGTCGACGCCGGCACCGATGCCTTCGACCACGCCGGCGGCTTCCAGGCCGAGGCCCGACGGCAGGACCGGCGTCTCGATATAGCTGCCTCTGCGCAGCAAGGCTTCCGCCCGGTTTAGCCCCAGCGCCTTGACCTGGATGCGGATCTCGCCCCGGCCCGGTGCGGGAAGCGCGATCTCCTCGATGCGCAGCACCTCCGGGCCGCCATGGCTATGGAAGCGAACGATACGAGCCATTTGGTAGAACTCCTAATCAATGGAACCGAATATGGTATGCACCTCCTCATTTCCGGGATAAATGCTGTGTCAGGAAGAGCAGAAGAAACCATTGGTTTTGAATAATGGATCGCCTCGCGAGCATGGCCGTCTTCGTCAGGGCCGTCGATCTCGGTTCCTTTGCGGCGGCGGCCGCCGCGCTCGACTTGTCCGGGCCGATGGTGGGCAAGCATGTCCGCTTCCTGGAAGAGCGCCTCGGCGTCCGCCTGCTCAACCGGACCACCCGCCGCCAGAGCCTGACGGAGTTCGGACGTGCCTATTACGAGCGTTGCCGCATCGTGCTCGCCGAAGCCGAGGCCGCGGACGCCCTTGCCGCCGACCAATTGTCCGAACCGCGAGGCACGCTGCGGGTCGCGATGCCTGCTCTGTTCGGCCGCCACTGCATCATGCCGGTCCTGCTGGAGTTGGCGCGGCGGCATCCCGCCCTCGCATTCGATCTTTCGCTCGGCGACCCCATCATCGATCTTGCCGAGAATGGCTGTGATCTGGCGATCCGCACCGGCACCCTGGACGACAGGGCCGGCATCATCGCGCGCCGCGTCGCGCGCCAGCGCATGATCCTATGCGCCGCCCCGTCCTATCTCGCCGATCATGGCACGCCCATGCAGGTCGAGGACCTCGCCGGTCATGCCTGCGTCATCTATCGCCGCTCGGGCCGGATCCGTCCCTGGCTTTTCCCGACAGCGCAGGGACAGCCGCGGGAATTCATGCCGAACGGCCGGTTGCGGCTGGACGATCTCGCCGCCATAGCCGATGCGGCGGCAGCCGGCATGGGGCTGGCCTGGCTCCCTTCCTGGCTGGTCCGCGAACGTATTCAGGCCGGCGCCCTGGTCAAGCTCCTGCCGGACCGGCCCGATTTTCTCTATGACGCCTATGCGCTATGGCTGGAAACGCCGCATCTGCCGCTGAAGGTGCGCGTGACGGTCGATGCCCTGGCTGCAGCCCTGCCGGCGACGATGACCTGACAGCCGGCCTAGAGCCAGTTCCAGAGGCAATCCGCGATCAGACCGGCAAACAGGATGGCGCCGGCGTCGCGGTTGGAGCGGAACAGGATCAGGCTCAGCGCGCCGTCGCGATGATCGAAGCGCATGACCTGCCGGGCGAGATGCACGGCAAAGCCGGCAAGACCGAGATAGGACAGGAGGCCGGCGCCATTGGTGGCCAGCGCCAGCCCGATCAGCACCACGGCACCGGCGTAGAACGCACCGACCGCACCGCGCGCCTTGTCGCCGAACAGCAGCGCCGTCGAGCGCACGCCGACGATCGCATCATCCTCCTTGTCCTGGCAGGCATAGACGGTGTCATAGGCGATCACCCACAGCACCGATCCAGCGAACAGCAGCAGCGCCGGCAGGGCCAGCCCCGCCGCGACGCCGGCCCAGCCCATCAGCGCGCCCCAGGAAAAGGCAAGGCCAAGAACGGCCTGCGGCCAGGAGGTGATCCGCTTCATGAAAGGGTAGACGGCCACCACCGCCAGCGAGGAAATCCCCAGCAGGACGGCGAAAAGGTTGAACTGCAGCAAAATGACAAGACCGATCAGGCCCTGCGCCCCCAGCCAGGCCGCGGCGGCAAGGACGGTGACCTGCCCCGACGGGATTGGCCGCGAGCGCGTGCGCTCGACCTTGCCGTCGATGTCCCGGTCCGCGAGATCGTTGAGCGTGCAGCCGGCGCCGCGCATAACGAAGGCGCCGATCAGGAACAGCGCCAGATGCCAGAGTGTCTGGCCGGCCGTGCCATGATGAAGGGCAACGAGGGCCGCCGACCACCAGCAGGGCCACATCAAGAGCCAGCCGCCGATCGGGCGATCGGCGCGCGACAGGCGCAGAAAAGGTCGCCAGGCAGCCGGCGCGTGGCGATCGACCCAGTTGCCGGTGGGTGCGTCGGCCACCTTGTTCGCCAGCCCGGTCAGACCAGCCTCGGCGGGACGCGGCACCATGCCGGCACTCTCCCTTTACTGCAGGCGCAGATTGACGGGTGGCTTGGGCGCTGCAGGCCCACCCCCGCCGCGACCAGGCTGCGGCGCGGCCTGCTGGCGCGGCGGATGGGAGCAGATCTTCGCCTTGGTTTTCTGAGTCTGGGCCAGGTCTGCCGAGATTTGCCTGACATTCTCGTCCGTGATCGAGCAGAACTCCTTGTTGGACTGCATGTAGTCCAGCATCTTCTTGTCGTTCTCGATGTAGGAGGAGAGACTGCCGCAGAACTCGTTGAATGTCTTCTTGGCCTGTTCGAAGGTCTTGGGCCGCCCGCGCTTGTTGATCGCCTGCAAAGCCAGTGCGATCTTCCCACGGCGATCGATCATCGGCTGCAGGTCCTTGTTGCAGAACTGGTTGCCGATCGGAGCCGACTCCTGCGCTGCGACCGGTGCTGCGGCCAGCAAGGTGCCGGCGACGAGGGAAATCGAAACGAGACGCAACATGAGGACATCCGCAAGATTGGTGGTGACACTCTCGATACAGAGGAACTATTGATCTCGCAAGTTCGGGGCAGCTTGATGGCGTGTCCACCCCCTGTTTTTCTGCAAGCAGGTTCTTACCGACCCAGCACGTGGCTCGGTCGGTAAGAACCTGCAAGATCTCAAACATTTGCAGAGTATCTCGATATTGCCCCCTGGTGGGCGACCTCGAAATACTCTGCTTAGAACAAAGACCCGGTACATGGCCGCCTATGATTTTCTTTCCGTCCGGCTTTTCGTCGATGCGCCGCTCGGCGAAGGACAGCCGGTCGCGCTCGACAAGACGCAACAAAACTATTTGGGCAATGTCCTGCGCCTGAAGTCGGGTGCGCGCATCCTGGTCTTCAACGGCACGGACGGCGAATTTGCCGCCGCGGTCGCGCATGAAGGCAAGCGCATCGGCCTGGAGGTGGAGGAGCAGACCCGGCCCCAGACCCCGATACCGACACTGCGCTGGCTGTTCGCCCCTCTCAAGCACGCCCGGCTCGACTACATGGTGCAGAAGGCGGTGGAGATGGGCGTCGGCACCATCCAGCCCGTGATCACCCGCCGCACCCAGGTTTCCCGGGTCAATCTCGAGCGCATGCGGGCGAATGCCATCGAGGCGGCCGAACAATGCGGCGTGATTTCCGTGCCTGAGATCAAGCCGGAACAGAACCTGATGCGTCTTGCCGAAGACTGGAACCCCGACATGCATCTGATCTTCTGCGACGAGAGCGCTGCGATCGCCAGCCCGCTCGAGGCGCTCGCTGCCGTTCCCAGGGGGCCGCTCGCCGTGCTGATCGGCCCGGAAGGCGGTTTCGACGATGTCGAGCGCAGCGCCATCGGCCGCATTCCCAGCCATACCCGCCTCTCACTCGGTCCCCGCATCCTGCGGGCCGACACCGCGGCGGTGGCAGCCCTCGCCTTGGTGCAGGCTGTCCGCGGAGATTGGCGCTGAGGCGGGATCTCCTATGGGGCGCGGACTTCCAGTCCGCTCTTGGACTCACAACTCTCAAGAGACAGGAAAGTGCGGACATCGCGACATGCGAGCATATCGCTGCGATGTCCGCGCTCCAGTACCCCTTCTCACTTTTGACGCGATCTTGTATCGGCGCCTGATTGTTTTCCCGGATGGCACTGTCTATGGTCCGGGCCGTTTTGTAAGGTTCTCCCCGCATGGCCCGCGACGTAATCGATTCAACCCCCATTGGCTCGCGCGACGAACTCGTCGCCTGGATCGAAAAGGGCGTCAAACCGCCGTCCCAATTCCGGATCGGCACGGAGCACGAGAAGTTCCCCTTCCGGGCCGGCACGCACCAGCCCGTTCCCTATGAAGGTCCCAACGGCATCCGCGCCTTGCTCGAGGGCATGCAGGCGATGCTCGGCTGGGAGCCGATCATGGAAGGCGAGCATATCATCGGCATGCTCGACATTACCGGCGGCGGCGCCATTTCGCTCGAACCCGGCGGCCAGTTCGAACTCTCCGGCGCGCCCCTGCCCTCGATCCATCAGACCTGTTCGGAAATCCACGCCCATCTCGCCCAGGTACGCGAGATCGGCGGCCCGCTCGGCATCCGCTTCCTGGGCCTTGGCATGTCGCCGGTATGGACGCGGGAGCAAACGCCGCGCATGCCCAAGCGCCGCTACGAGATCATGACGAACTACATGCCCAAGGTCGGCGTGATGGGCCTCGACATGATGTACCGGACCTCGACGGTGCAGGTGAACCTCGACTTCTCCTCCGAAGCCGACATGGTGAAGAAGCTGCGCGTCTCGCTCGCCTTGCAGCCGATCGCCACCGCCATCTTCGCCAATTCGCCCTTTCTGCACGGCAAGCCCAACGGCTTCCTGTCGCTACGCTCGGAAGTCTGGCGCCACACCGATCTCGACCGCACGGGCATGCTGCCCTTCGCCTTCGAGGATGGCATGGGCTTCGAGCGTTATGTCGACTATGCCCTCGACGTGCCGCTCTATTTCGTCAAGCGCGGCGACGTCTATCACGACGTGGCCGGCTCTTCCTTCCGCGATCTCCTGGCCGGCACCCTGCCGCAATTGCCGGGCGAGCGCGCCACCATGTCGGACTGGGCCAACCATCTCGGCACGCTGTTTCCGGAAGTGCGGCTGAAGCGCTATCTGGAAATGCGCGGCGCCGATGCCGGGCCGACGGGCAAGCTCGCGGCCTTGTCGGCCTTCTGGGTCGGCCTGCTCTATTCCAACGACACGTTGGACGCGGCCTGGGACCTGGTGAAGGACTGGAACGAGGCCGAGCGCCAGGCCCTGCGCGATTCCGTCAGCCGGCAGGCCCTGAAGACTCCCTTCCGCCGTGAGAGCGTCCGCGACATCGCCCTCAGGACCCTCGCCATCGCGCGCCAGGGACTCAAGGCGCGCAACATCGAGGATTGGGAAGGCCGCAACGAGGAGCATTTCCTCGACGGCCTGGACGATGTCGTCGAAAGCGGCGTCACCGCCGCCGATGAGATGCTGGCCCGTTTCCATGGCGAATGGGGCGGCAAGATCGATCCGGTCTTCGACGAAAAGGCCTATTGAACCAGCCGGTCAAAGTCCGTTCGATCAAAACGCTCTGGCGCTGCGAAATAACGGGTGCTGCTTGGCCCAGCACCCCTTCGTCAGGCAGCTATTGCAGCCCGGCCTTCGGCAAGGGCCGGGCCGCCGGAGGTGTTGGGCCGCCGCCATAGAATTTCGATGCCGGATTGGCCTGCAGGAAATCATACACCACCATCCCGATCGGCCGTTTCGGGCGTTCCGCCCCTGGCTGTTGCCACGGCACGACCTGCCGCAAGGCCGCGAGAGCTTCGGAAGGTGCCTTGCCGAAATTGCGGGATGGATTCTGGATCTTTCGGATTTCCATCCAATAGCTCGCCGTGAGTAGGTCATGCGCGAGCAATTCGAAGGACAGGTCGACGGCCTTGCGGGCGCGCTCGGTCTTGATCCTGGTCTGCGCCTGGAGGTCTTCGACCGTCGAGACGATGGCCTGCCCGGCCGGCGTGACGGGCGTACCCATCTCCGAAAGTTCCTGCCACAGGTCGGTCGGCAGATATCCGCCGAACGTTGGCGTGTTCCTGCGTGTTTCGGCGTTCAGGATATCGGCCGGCTTGACCACCGTGAAGAACGGGTTCTTGAACCGTTCGATCCGTTGGGAGACCGCAGCGCCCATATTCGTCAGGGCAATGGTGAACGCTTCGACCTGATTGGCAAGGGGATAGGGGTCCCAGTTCGCGTTGGAGAAGATGTAACCCTGCTTGCCGCCACTGAGAGGCCCACCCTTGACATGGTATTTCATGAATTGGGGTGTGCTCAGTTCCCAGGAACTTTCGGGCGTGAGCCCCGGCATGGTGGCCGGATTGTGGTCCGATGAATTGATGGAAAGGCTGACGGAATCCCTGAGTTCCGCCCAGGCATGCCAGGCCGATCCCTGTCGCTGGCTCGAGGCCCGCATGCTCTCCGGATCCTGAATGATGCGCGCGGGATCGTCATCGAACAGATAGCTGCCCCTGATCATGTCCATGATGCGGGCGGCGTCCCAGGTCAGCCAGTCATAGGGACGCATCGCTTGGACCGGAGCCGAAATCGGCGTCACGCTGGAATTCATGCCCAGCAGGTCCATTGCGTAAGTGAGATCTGCCCATTCCAAGAGCCTCCGGGAGTCTTCGAGCAGCAGAACCGCTTGCGCCTGCGCATAGGCATTGGTGCTGATCAACGCCGCCTCGTCCGCGGCAAAAGGTTCGAGGGGCTTGATGCCGGCCTGGGCGAGAGCCTGGGAGGCGGGCATTCTGACGCCGCGATAATAGGCGTCCCCTTCCCCGACCATCGCGGCCCCGATATTGCCCATCGTGTTCAGATCCCCCTCGCCGAGCGTGCCGCGCGACTGCACGACGGGAGTGACCCGCTTGTTCAGCATGTCGACGAGAATTTGCGTCAGAGGCGGACTGGCCGCCTCGTATGACATCGTATTGGCGCGAATGGCCATGATGGCCCGCACGAGAGCCTCTTCCCGGATCTCCGGCCCATAGCCATCCCTGACACCGTCCTTGAAGCGCGCGAGCTGCTGATCCTTCAAGAGCTTGGTGTTTTCCGGGGTCGTCGGATCGCCCGAGAATATCACCGTCTCGCGCTGATCTCCCGCACCACGATTGAACCAATAGATCGTGACGTTCTCGGCAGCGCCCTGCAGCAAAAGGCCATAGGCATCGGCCGAGCGTCGACGCGCTTCGGGGCTGAGCTCGACCTTGGCGCCATTGCGGGCGATCTCGACAACCTGCCGGTAGGTAAGATCGCGTCCCGTCAGCGTGACCGTCTTTTCGACCTCTGCCTCGGTGATCGGCAGATATCTGTTGGTGTCTTCAAACGCTATCGCGTGCGGCACTGAGGAAAATAGGAAAGCAACGACCGCGGCAGTCAAAAATAGACGAATTGGATACCTGGTACGCCTCAACATACGCATTTCTCCTATCGGTTAGCGGAAAGCTCCCAATACAACGCTTCACTAATTAGAAAAAAATATTCATATAAGTAAAAATCCCTGCAGCTCCTTGTCAATCGGGCCAGTGAAAATTCGGATCGCCCAACCGCCACTGCCGGTATCGAAGCCTGTTTGGCAGGCCCGTCATTCCGGCCCGGTTGAAGCGTCCGCGTCCCGCAACCATCAATCGGCGCGATGACTTCCATTCGCGAGCTTGATTGGACCGATCCGGCAAATCCCCCGATAATCGAGGCCATGAGCAGTACGACTTTGAATGCAGGGCCGGGCCGGGCAGCACCGCTCGGAGCCATCGATCTCGGCCTCTATGCCGGGGTGGTCTTCGTGTGGGGAACCTCGTGGATCGCACTGCACATGCAACTCGGCGTGGTCGCGCCGGAAGTCTCGCTGCTGTGGCGCTTCCTGCTCGCCGCGGTGATGATGCTGGGCTGGGTCATGCTTTCGGGTGGCCCACTATCCTTCGCCTGGAAGGACCATCTCGGCTTCGCCGGGCTTGGCCTGATGCTCTTCTCCAGCAATTTCCTGTGCTTCTACTATGGCGGCCTGTCGACACCATCCGGCCTGCTCGCCGTGGTCTTTTCGCTGACCTCGGTGTTCAATATCGTGCTGAGCGCCCTCATATTCGGCCAGAAGCCCAGCCCGCGCTCGGTCATCGCCGCCTTGATGGGTTTTGCCGGCGTCGGCTTGATGTTCGCGCCGCAACTCGCCGGCGACCATCTTTCGAGCGCGGCCCTCACCGGCCTCGTCCTGTGCGTGGTCGGCACCCTCAGCTTCTGCTTCGGCAACATGCTGACCCTCAGCCTGAAGAAACGCGCCATTTCCCTGACCTCGGCGACCGCCTGGGGCATGGTCTACGGCTCGCTTTTCTTGTTTGTCTTCAGCATCGCACGCGGTCAGGCTTTCATCATCGAGCCTAATCTGCATTATCTCGGCGCCCTGCTCTGGTCGGCCCTGCTCTCCTCGGTCGCCGCCTTTGCCGCCTATCTCACTTTGCTGTCGCGCATCGGAGCCAGCCGGGCCGGCTATTCCACCGTGCTGTTCCCGGTGGTCGCGCTGGCCATTTCGACGATCTTCGAAGGCTATGTCTGGACCACGCTCGCCATATCAGGCCTCGCGGTCGTGCTCGCCGGCAATCTGCTGATGCTGACCGGGCGGCGCTGATCATGCCCCTGGAAGCGCGGACGTCCCTACGACACTTGAGAGAGTGTCGGACGATCCGCAGCTTGGAACCACGACGCTTGCAGCAAGAAAAAGCGGACGGGGACGTCCGAGCTCGCGAAAATGGACCCTTCTCTCCTGGCTTATGACTGATTCTGGTCATAAGGTTGCCGGCCAGCAAAACAGGTATGGCAGCGAGGAGCCGCGGTGAAGGATAGCGTCAGGTCGGGACAGGAAGCAGGCTCGGCGGCGGGAGCCGGCGCGATCCTCTGGCTGATCGCCTCCGGAAAGGCGCGATCGCGTTCTGCCCTGATCGAAGCCTCCGGCCTGTCGCGCTCCACCGTGACCGAACGCCTCGCCGCCCTGTTCGCCGCCGGGCTGATCGAGGAAGCACCCGATGCGATGCCGAGCGGCGGCCGGCCCGCGCGCCTCATCCGACTGAACACCGCCTTCGGCGTGACGCTTTGCGCCGATATCGGCGAGAGCCATGTGCGCCTGGCCGTCACCGATCTCGAACCACGGATCCTGGCGGAAGCGGTGGGAAACATCGATATTCGCCGCGGCCCAGTGCCGGTTCTTGGCTGGATCGTCGAGCAGTTCCGAGCGCTGCTTGCTGAGATCGGGCGCGACAGCGGGGACGTACTCGGCATCGGTCTCGGCCTGCCGGCGCCGGTCGACCACGAAGGCGGCCGCGTCGTTGGCCCTTCCGTCATGACGGGTTGGGACGATTTCGAGATCCGCACCTGGATGCTCCGCCAATTCGACGCCCCGGTCGCGATCGAGAACGACGTCAATCTGATGACCTTGGCCGAATATCGTCGTTTCTGGCCCGGTGTCGGCCAATTCCTCTACATCAAGGCGGGAACCGGCATCGGCAGCGGCATCATCACCGATGGCCGTCTCTATCGCGGCGCCCAGGGCGCGGCCGGCGACATCGGCCATATTCAGCTCACCCACGCCCCCGCCCCGCTCTGCCGCTGCGGCAAACTCGGCTGCGTCGAGGCACGGGCCGCCGGCTGGGCCATCGCCCGCGATCTGCGGAGCCACGGTATCGAGGCCTCGGCCGCCCGCGACATCATCGCGCTGACCCAGGCGGGCGAGCCGGAAGCCGTGCGGCTGGTGCGCGAAGCCGGACGCGTGCTCGGCGAGGTGACCTCCGACGTGGTCAGCGTGCTCAATCCCAGCGTGATCGTGATCGGCGGCACGCTCTCACTGGCCGGCGAGGACCTGATGTCGGGCATTCGCGAGCTGGTCTATCAGCGCTCGCTGCCGCTGGCCACGCGCAACCTCACCATCGCGCCGGCCCAGTCCGATCTGCCCACCGGATTGCTGCTCGGGGCCGCCTTGCTCGTCATCGAAATGCAGACGCGCCTCGAAACGATCGAGCGCACCATCCTTCGGCATCAGCGCCCGCGCGCAGCCTGAAACTGCGCGACGACTTTTGAACAGACAAGAAGGGTCACCCCTCCCTTTGCGTCAATGTAAATTCATCAGAAATCAGACAAACAAAATCCGCGCCCTGAAGATTTTCATCTTCGAGGTATAATCTTCCACCATGCTCTCGATGCTGAAGAATTCATTGCGTTAAATACCGTGACAATACCGTGATTCCGGATTGATCATCCGGGATTTGCAAGTCGACAAACCTGCGCTTCCTACCCATCATTGCTGCCACAAGGGGGATGCAATGACTGGAATTGTCGATCGCTTGCTGATCCTGCTGGCACGGGGAACGAGCCGCTTTCGCATCTGGTACCGCTGGCCCTTCCCTGTGAGCGTTGCCATCATGCTCGGCAGCCGGGGAATCTTGAGACAGAACAACCTCTTCGATACCGAGACGGCACCCGCGCGGCCCGACCCGGCGGATGGCTTCGACATTCTCCAGTTCCGCACGGCCGACGGCAGCTACAACGATCTCGCCCAGCCCTGGATGGGGCGGGCCAAGACACGCTTCGGCCGAAACGTTGCATTGAACAAGACCTATGGCGAGGTGGCGCCAACCTTGTACGAGCCCAATCCGCGGCTGGTCAGTTCCAGACTGCTGGCGCGCCAGGCCTTCGTTCCCGTACCGCATCTGAACGTATTGGCGGCGGCTTGGATCCAGTTCATGGTGCATGACTGGCTGAGCCACGGCACCAATCTGAAGGAAAATCCCCATCGCTTCGACGTCCCGGAGGGGGATGACTGGCCGGCCAGGACGATGGAGGTGCTGCGGACCCCGACGGATCTGACGGAGGCGGACCAGCCTGGACGGCCGGCCGCCTACACCAACACCGAGAGCCATTGGTGGGACGCCTCGCAGATCTATGGCTCCAGCCTCGCGCTGCAGACCCGCATCCGCAGCAATCCCGCGACCGGCGCGATCCGTGCCGACGGCAAGATCCATCTCGACGAACGCGGCCATCTGCCGGTCGACACCGAAGCCAAACAAGCGGGATCGGAACTGTCCGGCGTCAACGGCAATTGGTGGGTCGGCCTCTCCGTGCTGCATACGCTGTTCGCCCGCGAGCACAACGCCATCGTCGACCGCCTGCGCATCGACCATCCCGACAAATCCGGCGAATGGCTGTTCCAGAAGGCCCGTCTGGTCAACGCCGCCTTGCTTGCCAAGATCCACACGGCCGAGTGGACCCCGGCCCTGATGAACTCCCCGTCCGGCCGTTTTGCCATGCGCGGCAATTATTTCGGCCTGCTCGGCGAGACCTACAAGAACAGCTTCGGCCGTATCAGCGACGGGGAGATCCTGTCGGGCATCCCAGGTTCCCCCAAGAACCATCACGGCGCGCCCTATGCCATGACGGAGGAGTTCGCCGCCTGCTACCGCCTGCATTCGCTGATGCCGGACAGCTTTTCCTTCCGCCGTCACGAGGATGACGACGCCCTGTTCGAGCGCAACCTCACCGACGTCTTCGCGGGCAAGACCCGCACCGTCTACCAAGAAGCCGGCTTTCTCAACGTCGTCTATTCGCTCGGCACTTCCCACCCCGGCGCCCTGGTGCTGCATAATTTCCCCAACACGCTGAGAAGGCTCGACAAGAGGGTGGAGGAGAACATCTTCGTCGACCTCGCCGCCATCGACATTCTGCGTGACCGCGAGCGCGGCGTGCCGCGCTATTGCGAGTTCCGGCGCCAGATCGGCGCGCCGGTACCGCGCAATTTCGAGGAACTGACCAATGACACGACCTGGCGCACGGAGCTTGCCGAAGTCTATGGCACGGTCGAACAGGTCGACCTCCTGGTCGGCACCCTGGTCGAGAGCAATGCCCATAATGGTTCGCCGCCCGGCTTCGGCTTTTCGGACACGGCCTTCCGCATCTTCATCCTGATGGCCTCACGCCGCCTCAAGAGCGACCGCTTCTTCACCGAGGATTTTCGTCCCGAGATCTATACGCCGGCCGGCTTCCGCTGGGTCCAGGAGAACTCGCTCCTCACCGTGCTGCAGCGCCATGCCCCGGAACTCGCGCCGGCCTTCACCGCGACGCGCAACGTCTTCTTCCCCTGGACCAAGGCGAGCAGGTGAGATGACCCGCCGCATCCATATCCCCTTGCTGATCGATCTTCTCGAGGTCGACGATGCCGCCACCATCGGTGCGATCGACCGGGATCCCCGTCTCGACCGTGCCTATGACAAGGCCGGCCCCTTGTTCAACCGGATGCTGGCCGGGCGGCTGAGCCGGGTGTTCAGCATCGACGGGACCCTTCTGCCCACCATGCGCGGCCGCGACGACGCCGGACGGCGCGCCGCCCAGGCTGCCCTGGCCGACAGGCTGCGGCATGTCCTCCTGCCCGATCTCGCCGGTGACCATGCCCTGATCGCCTATGTGCGCGGCGACGTAACGCGCGACAGAGCGGGACCGGCCCTGCAGGCCCTGATCGCGCAGCAATTCGTTCCTGGCTTCACCCTGGACGATGCGGCGGCACAACGCCTCTGGGAAGCCGCGATCCGCTTCGATGCCACCGCGCGAACGGTCAATCCGCTGCGTTGGCTGCAGCAGGCCGTGTTCGGCACCCTGCATGCCGACAGGGACATCCTGGCTGCCGCGGTCGGACGCGATCCGGAGGCCATCCACGCCATCGGCATCGGCGTGCACAACATCATGGCGAGCCTCGACCGCCTGCGCGCCCTCCATGACGATAGCGCCAGCCGCCATGCTCTCGACGGCAAGGCGGCGGCGATGGCTTGCCTGGCGGCGCCTGATTCCGTGCTGCGCCAGGCCAAGGGCGTCGCCGACGTCCCGGGTGGCTCCCTGACGCATGGGACCCTGGTGCGCTTCAAACTCGCTCATGCGACCGCGCGCACGCTCGACCCCGCCACCGCCTTTCAGTCGGCCTCCTGGAGCGCCTGCCCTGCCTCCGGCTTCGTGTTCAGGCTGCTGGAGCAGATCTGGACGCGAGCGCGCCGCTAGAGCCCTTGCGCAGGAAAACATCGCCATGACCCAGGATCCGATCTTCACGCCGCTTCATTTCCGCAGCCTCACGGTGAAGAACCGCATCTTCCGCTCCAGCATTTCCGGGCGCTGGGACAATGAGGACGGCTCGCCCACCCAGACGCGTCTCAACTGGGAGAGCAAATTCGCCAGGGGCGGCATCGGCGCCATCATCACCTCCTTCGTGCCGGTGGCGATCGAGGGACGGATCGCAGCCAACTACGCCACCAATCATCGCGATGCCTTTATCCCGCTCTGGGCCCGCATCGCCGAAGCAGTCCACGTCCATGACTGCCGCTTCATCATGCAGCTCAGCCATTCGGGCCGGCAGATGGACGTACCCGGTGTCACCAACCAGCATCGCCCGGTGGCAAGCCCCACCAATGCGCGCGAGACGCTGCACGGCTTCCCGACCCAGGCGATGACCGCAGGCGAGATCGCCATCCTGGTCGAGAAATTCGGGAGAGCCGCCTGGCGGGCTCGGGAGGCAGGCTGCGACGGCGTCGAGTTGCATGCGGCCAACGGCTACCTCTTCACCCAGTTCCTCTCCTCCGGCATCAACGACCGCGCCGACCACTATGGCGGTTCGCTGCCCAACCGGGCGCGTTTCCTCCTGGAGGTCATCCGCTCGATCCGCAGCCATGTCGGCCGGGATTTCCATCTGCAGGTCAAGCTCTCCGCGGTCGATCGCAACAACGTCATTCCCTGGGAAAAGAAGGGCAACACCATCGACGAGACCATCGAGGTGGCGCGCTACTGCCAGACGGCGGGGGTCGATGCCATCCACGTCTCCACCGGCTCGCTGTTTCCCCACCCGCTCAACCCGCCGGGCGACCTTTCGCTGGAGACCCTGGCCGTCGTCTATGACGCTATGATCGCTTCCGGCCTGTACGGCCTGCGCAATTTCCTGCTGTTCCGCTACCCGGCTTTGCGCCCGATCTTCCGCTGGCTGTGGTTCCGCATGAAGAAGGGCCATGGCATCGAAGGCATCAGCCTGGAGGAGGCGCGCCAATTCAAGCAGGCCCTTGCCATCCCGGTGCTGGTCACCGGCGGCTTCCAGACGGCCTCGGTGGTCAGGCAGGCCCTGACCTCGGGCCAGTGCGACGGCGTGGCGATCGCCCGTTCCCTGATCGCCAACAACGATCTGCCGCAGCAATGGCAGGCGGGGCACGACCGCCCCGCCAATCCCTGCACCTATTGCAACAAATGCCTGGTCAATGCGGCCAAGAACCCGCTGGGTTGCTACGAGGAACAGCGCTTTCCCGACCGCGACGCCATGCTGGCCGCCCTCTACTCGATCTACGCGACGAAGCCCAATCTGGTCATTCCCGGCATGGAGCCGCCCAGTTCGAGCCTTGCTCCCGCACCGGCCAACGCCGCCCGAACCACGAGAAAGCGCAACACCCCTCACCCCGTTTCATGAGCCGATCGGAGGCTGCTGCCCGAACACGGCCAAGGAAAAGCGCGATGCCGCAACCCTATTTCGTCACCGAAGTCGAGCGCCAATTGGCGCAGCGCCGCCGGAAATGGCAGCCGGTGCGGCTCGTGCTCATCGCTGCCCTGGTGACAGTGTTCTATCTCGCTTTGACGGCCGCCATTCTCCTCACCCGCAACGACACGCCTGTTTATGGCGAGGCGATCGAGCATTTCAAATATGGCTCGATCGGCTCGGAGACGGAAAGCGGCATCCCCTACCGGGTCTGGCAAGCCCTGCCTAGGATGTTCCCGGATGCCTTCGAAAAGCGCGACGACTACAGCGCCTTCGGCTTCCTCTATGAAAAGGACGCCCTGGGGCGCCAGCGAGACCTGCCCATCGGAGTCTCGCGGAGGACGGTGCGCGGCGTCGACATGGTCTGGCTCAACTGCGCCGTCTGCCACACCGGCACCTATCGCCTGAGCGCTGATGCCCCCCGCATCATCGTGCCGGCGATGCCGTCCAACAATCTGCAGTTCGAGCGGTTCGTAAGCTTCGTCCTCTTGACCGCAGCCGACGAGCGCATGGCTCCGGACACGCTGATTCCCGCGGCCGAAGCTGCCGGCCATCGCTTCGGCGCGGTCGAGAAGGTCGCCTGGCGCTATCTCGTGCTGCCCAGCCTGCGCGAGGGCCTGATCGCGCGGCATGCAAGACTCGAATCGCTGCTGGCCCACCAGCCCGACTGGGGCCCCGGCCGGGTCGATACCTTCAATCCCTACAAGGTGGTGCAGATGAAGGTCCCCGCCGCGACACTGACGCCGGCCGAGGTGATCGGCGCCGCCGACTTCCCGGCGGTCTTTGAACAAGGGCCGCGTGAGGGCATGCATCTGCATTGGGACGGCAACAACACCTCGCTGGCCGAACGCAACCTTTCGGCCGCGCTCGGCGCCGGCGTCACCCCCGAGACGGTCGACCATGCCGCCATCAAGCGCGTTGCCGACTGGCTGCTCACGCTCAAGCCGCCGCCCTCCCCCAACCAGCCTGAGGCCGGAGCCGTTGCGCGGGGCCGCGCCACCTACAAGGCTGCCTGCAGTTCCTGCCACGGCGAGCAGGATCCGGCAGGCTACCAGTTCCGGGGCGACGCGATCGGCAAGGTCGATCCGATCGCCAGCCTCGGCACCGACAGGGCCCGCCTCGACAGCTACACGCCGGCCTTCCGGCAAAGGCAGCTCACCGAACTGTTCGCCGGCACGCCCTATGCCTTCAGATCCTTCGAAAAGACAGACGGCTATGCCAATCTGCCGCTCGACGGCCTGTGGCTGCGCGGGCCCTACCTGCACAACGGTGCCGTACCCACGCTGAAGGACCTGCTGGCGCCGCCCGCCCAGCGTCCGGCTGCTTATCTACGCGGCAGTGACGTGGTCGATCCCGTCAATGGCGGCTTTCTCTCGCCGCCCTGCGATCCCAAGGCCCCGCCGCCGGCATCCGGCTTCTGCTTCGATACCGCCAAGCCTGGCAACGGCAAGGATGGCCATCTCTACGGCACGGATCTGCCCGCATCCGCCAAATCGGACCTGCTTGCCTATCTGCTCACCTTCTGACCGGGAGAAACCCGCCATGACCGATCAGACTCTCACCCTCGGATGGACCATGGCGCAGGCCGCCAGGGCCCTGCGCAGCTACCGGCTCGTCCTCGGCTTCAACATGGCCGTGCATGTGCTGATCGGGCTCGCCTGCATTCTCTGCCCCGGCTGGGTTTCGCAGATGGCGGGCCTGCCGGAAGCCATGCCGGTGGGCTGGGAACGCGGCTGGGGTGCAACGCTCCTGCTCGTCACCGCCTTGTATGTCCCCGGCTGGTACAGGCCGCTGATTGCCCGGATGCCCAATCTGATCGGCATCGCGGGCCGCCTGTGGATGGCGCTGATCTGGCTCCTCTGCGGCGGCGGCTTCCTGTGGTTCGCACTGTTCGACGGTTTTTTCGCCGTGGTGCTCGCCTTGCTATACCGGCGCCTGCTGATCAGCCAGCTGATGACGCGTCCCTGATGCCGGATCCGGACTCCACGAGCGGTGCCGGCGCTCCCCTTTAAGTTCGAGGCCGCCAGGGCCATATCACAGGCGGGAATGCGGCCCCGGCCCGCCATGCTCGGGATTGCTCCGCCATGGCGTTTTGATGATTCAGGGGCATCGCGGATCGCAAAACGCGGCGGAACCAAGAGCCAGAGCAAGGAAGCGCTTACGCCTCGATCTGCTCGGCTCCGGGAGTATCGCCATGAACCCCATCACCCTGTTCGCCACGAGTGTCCTCGCCCTGGCTGGCGCCGGCTCGGCCTATATCGGACAATACTGGCTCGCCGGCCTCCTGTTCCTGCTCGCCCTCATCGTCGCCGCCTCCCTTAAAATGGCCAACACCTGGCAGAAATTCGTGGTGCTGCGCGCCGGCAATCTGCAAGGCGTCTACGGCCCCGGCCTGTTCCTGATCATTCCGGTCATCGACAATGTCGTCGCCGTGATCGACGAGCGCATCCAGACCACCGCCTTCAATGCCGAGCAGGCCCTGACGCGCGACACCGTGCCCGTCAATGTCGACGCTATCATCTTCTGGCATGTGCATGATGCCCAGAAGGCAGCGCTGGCGATCACCCATTACCGCGAGGCGATCGATCGCGTGGCGCAGACCTCGTTGCGCGAAATGATCGGCGCCGCGATGCTGTCCTCCCTGCTGTCCGATCGCAAGGCGGCCGATGAGCGCCTGCGCGCCGTCATCGGCGGCAAGACCGCCGAATGGGGCGTCACCGTGATGTCAGTGGAGATCCGCGACGTCGCAATCCCAGTGGCCCTGCAGGATGCGATGTCGCGCCAGGCCCAGGCCGAGCGGGAAAGAGAGGCCCGCGTCATTCTCGGCTCGGCGGAAGCCGAAGTCGCCAGCAAGTTCGTGGAAGCGGCCGAAACCTATGCCAACCATCCGGCCGCCCTGCAGCTCAGGGCCATGAACATCATTTACGAGACGACCAAGGAACGGGGCGCGACCATCCTGATCCCGACGTCCATGGTGGACAGCCTCAATCCCGCCTCGGCCCTGGTCCTGGCGAACCAGGGTTCGCCGAGCCCGCTGAAGAGCGTGGCTTGAGCGGGATCGGGTCAGGCGGCGGACTCGCCGCCTTTCGGCCCCCAGAAAATCACCCAGGTCTCAAAGTCTTCGCTGAAACTCTCGAAGCGATGCTCGAGGCCGGCCTCGACGAAGATCACATCGCCCGGCGCGAAGGCTCGCAACTCGCCGGCCTTGGAGAAGGTGCCATTGCCGGCAATCACGATATAGAGCTCGTCCTGTCCGTGCGGCGTCTGCAGATCACGGCCGACGGGCTTGTAGAGCTCCACCGTCATCGAGCCGTGCGCCATGCCCGTGAAGAACGGCTTGCCATCGCCGCCCAGATTGTCGCGGAAATAGGAAAGGGGCTTGAGCCAGTCCATCGCCCTATTCCGCCGCTTCGTTCTGCGCCAGATTGTCGAGGCTCTGGATGATCAGGTTTGCGAGCGCATCGGCCAGCGAGGTCTGCTCGCGCCAATTGCGCACCAGGCCGATCTTGCAGGACGGCAGCGGGGGGAAGCCGTCGGTGGGGCCGAGGACGCGCATGCCGGGCTTCAGCGCGCTTTCGGGCAGCACGGAGACCGCAAGGCCGGCAAGGACCATGGCGCCGACCGCGGTGGAATTCCAGCTCGAATAGAGCACGCGATAGCTGCGATTGATCGTTTCAAGCTTTTCCTGCGCCGCTTGTCGCCAGCCGCAGCTCGCTCGGCCGAGCGCAAGCGGCAGCGGCGTCTCGGTATGGACCTGATGGCGGCTCGAGGTCACCCAGAGCAGGCGTTCGTGCCGCACGAATTCGGCCGCCCCCTTGTGCTCGACATGGGTGATGATGGCAAGGTCGAGATCATTGGCGTTGATGCGATCGATCAGCATCGGTGTCGGCTCGCAGACGATCGTCACCTCGACCCGGGGATTGGCCTGCGAGAACCGCGCCATGATCTCCGGCAGATAGCGATCGGCGTAATCGTCGGGAATGCCGATGCGGACGCGCCCGGTCAGTTCGTTCTGGGAGAAGGCGCAAACCGCATCCATGTTGAGCTTGACGATGCGCCGGGCATAGTCGAGCAGCTTGTCGCCGTCTTCCGTCAGCTTGGAGGCTCGCCCGTCACGCTCGAAGATCGGCTTGCCGATGCGTTCCTCCAGCCTCTTCATCTGCATGGAGACGGCCGATTGCGTCTTGAAGACGATGTCGGCGGCTCGGGTGAAGCTGCCCGTTTCGGCAATGGCGATGAAGGTCCTGAGCTGATCGATATCCAACAGCACGGCCATGGCACCCTCCCCTCGAATAAAGCGCGTTCCGCCCTACATCGCCTGAGGTGCGTGCCTCGCTGAGCCATCGAGGGTACGATAACAATCGCTTATGCTGAACATTAGAAACATTCGTTGGATTGATCAATACCAATGTTTCATAGTGTTACCGTTCAGTATTGGTGATGAGTTGAGCGGTCCATCCGGGAGCGCAGCATCACCGGCCGCCCGATGGAGAATCCGATGAACAGCGTTGTCGTCAACAGCCAGTCTTCCTCTCTCGTCTCGACCCTCGTCGAGATGGTGCGCGCTGTGTTCGGCAAGGTAACCCGTCTCGCCGTCGCGCTTCACAATCGCCGAGAAATCAATCAGTTGGCCACTGCGGATGCGGCGATGTTGCGCGATCTCGGCCTGACGCCGACCGATGTCGAAGGTGCCCTGTCGCAGCCGCTCTGGCGCGACCCGTCGGCTCAGCTCGTCGCTGCGCAAATGGATTGGCGCAGCTCAGTCAAAGCCGCCAAGCATGACAATTTCGTCGGTCTGCACGTCTGATGCATGACCGGCACGACTTCTGGCCGCTTCCCCTGCGGCAGAACGCCCCGGAAGCGTGACTTCCGCACCTCAGCCCGCTTCGCCTGAAGCGGGCTTTTTCATGTCACATCCGCTACTTCTTGCCGAACCAGGTTTCGAGCAGCGACTGCATCGCCTCGGCCTGCGCCTTCTGGATCTGGCTGCCCGCTTCGAGCATCTGATCCATCACCGCCGTCGCATCGTTCTTGGGAGCAGGTGCCGACATCGGCGCCAGGAACGGCGCCCACAAGGCCGACAGGGCGCTGTTGTCGAACCAGGGCGCCGGCTTGGCCTGAGGGGGCTGGAAGGCCCGCATCATCGCATCGAACATCTCGCCCAGCGGATGGCTGGGTGCCGGCGGCACAGCCGCCCGCGCCAGGCCGCTGACCAGGATGGAGGCCAGGGACGGCAGCATGGCGGCGATCACCGGGGCGGCGACGCCGCTCTGCAATGCGGCAAGCTGGGATAGCGCCTTGGTCATCTCGGACGTGCCGAACAGAGCGGCCATCACGCGCTGGCCCTGCTGAGTCGCCTGTTGGGTGAAGGCCAGCGCGGCGTCCTGGAAGCTGTCGACCTGCGGCACCCCCGACAGGCCGAAGAAATCCGGCGGTTCGGACGCCGTCTTCGCCTTCTCCACCTCTCGCTTCAGACCGAGTGAAAAAGCCGGCATCAGCGCCTCGGCGGCCGCCAGGGCCTGCTTCTGGCTGAGCTCGAAATGGCGGGCCAGATTGTCGATCGCCTGCCCGTTCTGTGCGGTGTTCAATAGATCGAAGAGTGTGTTCATGCCGCTTCCCATTCCACCGCCGTTGCGGCTCTCAGACCTGTTCGGGAATCTTGAGCCACCGCAGCGAGCGATAGGCCCACCATACACCAAACACGCCGAAGATCACCGCGCCAAGCCCCTGCCCGGCCAACGCCCCTTCCGCTCCCCAATATTTTGCGCCGAGCATGGCAAAGGGAATGGTTCCCAGCGTGGCCTTGCCCCAGTTGGACAAGGTCGCGGCAAGAGGAAAGCCGAGATTGTTGAAGGAAGCGTTGGCAACGAAGAGCAGCCCGTGAAAAACCCACGATCCCGCCGCGAACAGGCAGAAGAAGGTGATGAGCTGGGCGGCCTGCGGATCGACGATGTTGAACAGGCGGATCACCAATTGGTGGGCGGCCGCCAGCACCGCCCATACCAGCAGGGCATAGAGGGTGGTGAAGGTGAAGGCATCGGTCAGGGCACGGCGCACCCGGTCGAGCCGCCCGGCACCGTAATTCTGCCCGAGAATCGGCCCGACGACGCCGGAGAGCGAGAAGATGCCGCCGAAGCAGAAAGCGATCAGGCGCCCCATCACGGCATTGCCTGCCACGGCGCCGTCACCGAAGGGAGCCAGCACGGCCGTCATGTAGCCATTCGCCACGGGGGTGGCGAGATTGGCGAGCATGGCCGGGCCGGCGATCGCCATGATCGGCTTGGTATCGGCGAGCGCCCCGCGCAATGACAACCGGCCGACCAGATCGTGGATGCGGGAGGCGCCATACCAGCCGACCCAGACGGTAACCAGCCGCGAGATCACGATCACGATCGCCGCCCCTTCGACACCGAGGCCGAACCAGAGGATGAAGATCGGATCGAGAATCGCCGCAGCGATAGCTCCCGACAGGGTGACATACATCGCCCGCTTGGCGTCGCCGACCGAACGCAGCACGCCGGAGAGTGCCATGCCGCTGCCCATGAGCACGCCGCTCGGCACGCTGATCTGGAGGAAGATGGTGGCAAGCTCCAGGGTGCGGCCAGTTGCCCCCAATTGTGCGAGCAACCAGGGAATCAGCGGAAAAGCGATCGCAGCCACGCCGGCATTGATCAGGATCATCCAGACCAGGATGGAAGCACCGTAACGCCGCGCCAGTTCGCGATTATGGGCTCCCAATGCGCGCGAGCACAGAGCGCCCGCCGAGATCATCACGCCGATGCAGATCGAGGTCGCCAGAAACAGCACCGCCGCGCCATAGCCGACCGCCGCCGTCGCCGCAGTATCGCCGAGATGGGCGATGTACCAAAGGTTGATGAGGTCGACGGCGAACACCGACATCAGCCCGATCGAGCCCGTCGTGGTCATCACCACGACATGACGCATGATCGAGCCGGTCACGAACTTTGCCGTCGGTGACAGGGAGGCCGGCTGCGCCGGCGCCTCGGCGGGCGAGGCGTCGTCGTCGGCTTGAGGATGGCGCATTTTCAGTCCAGTTCGAACGGACAGGCTGCCCGAAGCGGCTCGCAGCGGCGGGTCGGCCCTGCCCTTTGCCCGTGGCCGGGCGGTCAGGGCTTCGATATAGGCCGATATCCCACGGTGGGAAACCCCAATCCTTTCGCCCCTTCTCGCGCCCCTCGCCACAAGCGGCCCGGCGCGGTAGCCTATTGTCAAGCGGAACGCGGACGGTTGGACATCCGTTTCGATCGGCCACATTCTGTAGGGACTTCAAATCTTTGCGGGCCTCGCCAGGCTCACGCCTTTTAGGGGCGAAGCTGACGAATCCTGCCTGGCTGGGAAGCCACGCCATGATTGCGCAAGAACCGATCGCCGACCTGCCGACCCATCAGGTGACCAACCAGGTCCCGCCTCTGCTCGACTACAATCTGTTCGAGAGCGATCCCGGCCTGCAGGCCGCTTTGGAGCGCGAAGGCGCTGGCTGGGCCCGGGACGCCGCAAGCGCCTTCGGGGCGTCGATCGGAAGCGCCGATGCCATCGCCCTCGGCGAGGCGGCCGGCCGGCATACACCCGAGCTGCATCGTTTCGACCGCTTCGGCCAGCGTATCGATCATGTCGAGTTTCATCCTGCCTATCATGCGCTGATGGCCTGTGGGCTGGAGGCCGGCATCCACTCTTTGCCTGCCTCCGGGCAGGCTGGAGGCTTCGTCGCCCATGCCGCATTCGAATATATGCTGACGCAGATCGAACCCGGCGTGTGCTGTCCGATCACCATGACCGGCGCCAGCCTGGCCGTGCTACGCCAGGCTCCCGATCTTTATGCCGAATGGGGACCTCGCATCCTGGCGAACGCCTATGATTCCCTGTCCCGGCCGGCGGGTGACAAGGCGGCCGCGACCATCGGCATGGCGATGACGGAAAAGCAGGGCGGCTCCGACGTCAGGGCCAATACCACGCTCGCCAGGCCTGTCGACCAGGATCTCTACGAACTCACCGGGCACAAATGGTTCTGTTCGGCTCCGATGTCGGATGGTTTCCTCACTTTGGCCCAGGCTCCCGGTGGGTTGAGCTGCTTCTTCACGCCGCGCTGGCGGCCGGATGGCCGGCGCAACGCCATCTTCATCCAGCGTCTCAAGGACAAGCTCGGCAACCGCTCCAACGCCTCGGCCGAGATCGAATATGCCGGGGCCCTGGCTTGGCGTATCGGCGAGGAGGGCCGCGGCGTCGCCACCATCATGGCCATGGTCAACCAGACCCGGCTCGATGCCGCCCTGGTCTGCGCCGGCATGATGCGCCAATGCGCGGTCCAGGCGGTGCATCACGCCGCCCATCGCCGAGCCTTCGGCAAACTCCTGATCGACCAGCCCTTGATGCAGCCGGTTCTCGCCGACCTCACGATCGAGGCGGAAGCCGCCACCATGCTGGTGATGCGCGTCGCCCGCGCCTTCGACGGGGATAGCCCGGAAGAGAGCGCATTCGCGCGCATCGGCGCCGCCATTGCCAAGTTCTGGGTGACCAAGCGCCTGCCCAATCTGAGCTACGAGGCGCTGGAATGTCTCGGGGGCAACGGTTTTGTCGAGGAAGGTCCGCTCGCCCGCTTCTATCGCGAGGCCCCGGTCAATGCGATCTGGGAGGGCTCCGGCAACGTCAACGCGCTCGACGTACTGCGCGCACTCGGCCGTGAGCCCGCGACCGCCGAGGCCCTGCGCGTTGAACTGGAAGCCGCGCGCGGGTTGGATCGGCGCTACGATGCTTTCATCACAGCCATCGAGGCAGGAATGCGGGCAGATGGGATGCAGGAAGTGCTGGCCCGTCGCCTGGTCGAAGACCTGGCCCTGGCGCTGGAGGCCTCACTGCTGCTCCGCCACGGCCCCCCAGCGATGGCTGAGGCTTTCGTGGCGAGCCGTCTCAACGGTGGCATGCGCGGCTGCTACGGAGCCCTGCCCGCCGGCTTGAGCCTGCAGCCGATTCTGGATCGTGCGAGAATCTGAGTCATGCCGGGTACGCCGGCATTCTCGAAATTTGGTAAACGCCCCGAAAGCCGCACGGCCCGGCAGTCCGCCGGGACAATGGCCGGGTGCCTTCCGACTTCACTTCAGCTTGTCGAAACCTTCGCCGAAGCCCTTCAGGGTCAGGGGAATGCCGATTCCCTCTTCCGGCGTCTGGAAGATGATGAAGGTGGCTTCCTTGCCGGTGCGCAGCATGCCGATCTGGGAATCGTCGAGCACCACGTCGGCCAGGCAGCCCGTCGGCAGGCAGCGCACGAAGGCGGCGCGGCCGACATCCTTGCCGTCTATCTTAAGGCCAAGGCCGGAAGGCAGCAGCACACCGAGCGGCGCGATCACTCGCAACAGCCGGCTCTTCTGGTCAGCCGTGCGCAGCACCAGCACCGACAAGGCCACGTTCGGACGATCGGACGCCGTGACCGCCTGCACCAGGGCGCATTGCTCCTGCTGGGCGCCGGGCGGGGTATCGCAGCGCACCTGCCAATTGTCGTGCGTGGAGCGCAGCACGCCGAGCTGATCGGTCTGCTGCGCCACGGCGGGACCGCCGAGCACGACAGCTGCGAGCAGGCCCGCCAGGGAGAGGCCGGCGGTGCGACGCGCCATAGCCGCAAGACCTCGGGCCGCAAGACCTCGGGCCGCAAGAGCATGGTCCAGCATATGTGCCAACAAGTTACATCCTCGCCGAATCAGGGCCCGCGGGCCCGGTTTGGATTTCAGCCGCGACGGGTAGCAGACGGGTCCTGCCTGTCAAGCTTAGCGCCGCGACGGCGTCCGACCCAGGTTGACCGCACATCATGGCGCTTTCGCGCCCAATTGCCGCACAAACCGGGGCTGTCGAACCATTGCGATGCGCTGTGGATTATGGTTTTTGAGTGACCGTGTGCTTTACATGAGTTCCAATCCGTGAAATCTGCGCGCCAGATAGTTTTGCGCGATTGGCGCTCCCGACCGGTAACGAGCCAGGTGGCGTACTACGTGCCGTATCGGCTGCGTCGTATCGGCGGGGAATTGGAGAGAAGGCGGATGGCTTTCCAGGCTAGGAAGAAAATGGGCGGGGTGGCACTGTCATCGCTGCTGTGGGGCCTCATGATCGGCACGGCCTTCGCCGAAGAGCCAGCCAAGGGCGGCCTCGGCGAGCCGCAGCCCTGGCAGATGGGCCTGCAGGAACCCGCCACGCCGGTCATGGAATATATCAACTGGTTCCATACCTATGTGATGTGGTTCATCGTTCCCATCACCCTCTTCGTGATGGTCCTGCTGCTCTATGTGATCGTCCGCTTCAACAAGAAGGCCAATCCGGTCCCCTCCAAGGTCACGCACAACACCATCCTCGAAGTGGCGTGGACAGTGCTGCCGATTCTGGTGCTGGTGTGTATTGCCCTGCCTTCGTTCAAGCTCCTCTATATGGAGGAAGTGATTCCGAAGGCCGACCTGACCATCAAGGCGACCGGCAGCCAGTGGTACTGGGATTACGAATATCCCGACAATGGCGACATTTCCTTCTCGTCCACCATGGTGCGCGACTTGCCGATGACCGACCCGCTGCGCCTGCTCAAGGTCGACAACGAGGTCGTCGTGCCCGTCAACAAGACGGTGGTGGTCCAGGTCACTTCCAACGACGTCATCCACTCCTTCTCGGTGAACTCCTTCGGCATCAAGGTTGACGCCATTCCCGGCCGACTGAACCAGACCTGGTTCAAGGCAACGCGCGAAGGCATGTATTATGGCCAGTGCTCGCGCCTGTGCGGCCGCGACCATGCCTTCATGCCGATCGCCTTCCGCGTGGTGAGCGACGAGGAATTCCAGAAGTGGGTGGCCAGCAAGAAGACTGCAATGAACGCCGCCGCCCCGGACAAGGTCGCAGCCGCGACCTCCGTCGTAGTACAGTAACGGCCTGACGGCTCGACTAAAGGATTGAATGTGATGGCCACTGCTCAGAACGCATCGGCGCATGATGATCATGCCCATGACGCGCATGATCATCCGACCGGCTGGCGCCGCTATGTCTATTCGACCAACCACAAGGACATCGGGACGCTCTACCTGATCTTCGCGCTGGTCGCGGGCGTCATTGGCGGCCTCCTGTCGGTGGCGATGCGCGCGGAACTGATGTATCCGGGCCAGCAATTCTTCACCAACCCCTACACGTTCAATGCGTTCGTGACCGCGCATGGCCTGATCATGATCTTCTTCATGGTCATGCCCGCGATGATCGGCGGTTTCGGCAACTGGTTTGTGCCGCTGATGATCGGCGCGCCGGACATGGCCTTCCCGCGCATGAACAACATTTCCTTCTGGCTGCTGATCCCGGCCTTCGGCCTGCTGCTCATCTCGATGTTCGTGCCCGGCGGCCCCGGTGCCGACGACCTCGGCGTGGGTACGGGCTGGACGGCCTACCCGCCGATGTCCTCGCTCAAGGGCACGCCCGGACCGGCGATGGACTTCGCCATCCTGTCGCTGCATCTGGCCGGCGCGTCCTCGATCCTGGGCGCCATCAACTTCATCACCACCATCTTCAACATGCGCGCACCGGGCATGACGCTGCACAAGATGCCGCTGTTCGCCTGGGGCGTGCTGATCACCGCCTTCCTTCTGCTGCTGTCGCTGCCGGTCCTCGCCGGCGCCATCACCATGCTGCTGACCGACCGTAATTTCGGCACCGCCTTCTTCGATCCGGCCAATGGCGGCGACCCGATCCTGTGGATGCATCTGTTCTGGTTCTTCGGTCATCCCGAAGTCTACATCATGATCCTTCCCGGCTTCGGCATCGTCAGCCACATCATCTCGACCTTCTCGCGCAAGCCGATCTTCGGCTATCTCGGCATGGCCTACGCCATGGTCGCCATCGGTGTCGTCGGCTTCGTGGTGTGGGCTCACCACATGTATACCGTCGGCCTCGACGTCGACACGCAGGCCTATTTCGTGTTCGCCACCATGGTGATCGCGGTGCCGACCGGCGTGAAGATCTTCTCCTGGATCGCCACGATGTGGGGCGGCTCGATCGACTTCAAGACCCCGATGGTGTGGGCGACGGGCTTCATCTTCCTGTTCACCGTCGGCGGCGTCACCGGCGTGATGCTGGCC
Organism: Labrys sp. F242; assembly: GCF_057813875.1. NCBI lineage: Bacteria > Pseudomonadati > Pseudomonadota > Alphaproteobacteria > Hyphomicrobiales > Xanthobacteraceae > Labrys > Labrys sp. F242. The sequence continues at coordinate 3,170,855 of NZ_JBVASG010000001.1, forward strand.
AATGCCGGCGTCGACCGCTCGCTGCACAACACCTATTACGTGGTGGCGCATTTCCACTATGTGCTGTCGCTGGGCGCTGTCTTCTCCATCTTCGCCGGCTGGTATTACTGGTTCCCGAAGATGTTCGGCTATATCATCCCCGACTGGATGGGCCAGGTGCATTTCTGGATCGCCTTCGTCGGCGCCAACACGCTGTTCATGCCGCAGCACTTCCTCGGCCTGGCCGGCATGCCCCGCCACCTCGTCGACTACAACCCGGCCTTTGCCGGCTGGAACTGGGTCTCCTCTCTCGGCGCTTTCATTTTCTTCATCGGCGTGATCTGGTTCCTGGCCATCAATTTCTACGCAGTCTTCGTGCGTAAGGAGCAGGCCGCCGGCAATCCGTGGGGCGAAGGCGCCACCACCCTGGAATGGACGCTGTCCTCACCGCCTCCGTTCCACCAGTTCGAGACGCTGCCCCGCATCCGCTGAGCCCCTCGAACTATGAGCTTTCGTGAGGGCGGCCGCTTCGACGGCCGCCCTCACGCCTCCACCGGATTTCCGTTGCTTCTTCGAGCCTTCTGCGAAAGTTCGAGCAAGCAACCGGCCTCAGAGCCTTCCACTGAAGCCGGCACGACGAAAAGGAACGTTCATTGACCGATATCGGCATGCCCATCCAAGGCGAGGCTGACGATGCTGTCCCCGTGATCAGCATCGCGTCGGTTGGCGACTTCCTGGCCTTGCTTAAGCCGCGCGTGATGTCGCTGGTGGTCTTCACCGCCCTCACCGGCATGGTGGTAGCCCCCGCCCATATCCATCCGGTCGTCGGGCTTGCGGCCCTGATCGCCATCGCCGTCGGCGCAGGTGCCTCAGGCGCCCTCAACATGTGGTACGACGCCGACATCGATGCGGTGATGTCGCGCACCCGCAACCGGCCCGTACCATCAGGCCGAGTCAGTCCCGGCGAAGCGCTTGCCTTCGGCATCATCCTGTCCGGCCTGTCGGTGCTGGCGCTCGCCGTCTTCACCAATTTCCTCGCCGCCGGCCTGCTGGCCTTCACCATCTTCTTCTACGTCGTCGTCTACACGATGTGGCTGAAGCGCTGGACGGTGCAGAACATCGTCATCGGCGGCGCCGCAGGTGCCCTTCCCCCGGTGGTGGCCTATGCGGCCGTGACGGGCACCGTCACGGTGGAAAGCCTCGTGCTCTTCGCCCTGATCTTCATGTGGACGCCACCCCACTTCTGGGCGCTGGCCCTGTTCAAGTCGGGCGACTACGAGAAGGCCGGCGTGCCGATGCTTCCCGTGGTGGCCGGAGCCCGCGAGACCCGGCGCCAGATCCTGATCTACACGGTGCTGCTCGCCCCGATCGGCATGCTGCCCTGGCTGCTCGGCTATGCGCATTGGAGCTACGGCGTGGTCGCGGGGCTGGGCGGTCTCGGCATGCTGTGGCTGGCCGTCGACATCTGGCGCAAGCCCGACGACATGGGACCGGCCAAGCGCATGTTCGGCTATTCCATCCTCTATCTGTTCGTGCTGTTCGCCTGTCTGCTCGGCGAGGCCCTGATGATGAGGATACTGGCATGATGGCGCATCATCTGTGGTTTGTCGGGCCGGCGCTGATCATCCTGCTGCTGATCATCCTGTTCCGTCCCCTCGCCTTTCAGCGCCCGCCACGGGACAGTTGGGTGGGGCAGTTGCCGCCTGACCAGGCCCGCAAACTGCATTGGCGCTCCATCGCGATCGCCGCCGCCCTGATCGCCTTCGTCCTGCTCGTCTATGCCGTGAGCTTCGTCAAAGGCCCCGGCGTTCTGGACAAGGGCTTCTAGGATGACCGGAATGCCCGACACCCCTCCTCCCCGCCCCAAGGTCAGCAATGGCGTGATTGCGGTGTCCTGCATCGCCTTCGTGGCATCGATGGTGGGCGCGGCCTATGCCTCGGTGCCGCTCTATACGCTGTTCTGCCAGGTTACCGGCTTCGGGGGCACCACGCGCGTAGCCGAAACCGCGCCGAGCCAGGTCCTCGACCGCACGTTCGAGGTGCGCTTCGATTCGAACATCAATCCGGCCCTGCCCTGGAAGTTCGAGCCCGAGCAGCGCTCCGTGACGGTCAAGGCCGGCGAGGTGAAGACGGTCTATTACAAGATCACCAACCTTTCCTCGGAAACCACCTATGCCGCGGCCGCCTACAATGTGACGCCGCAGGAAACCGGTGCCTATTTCTCCAAGATCCAGTGCTTCTGCTTCACCAACCAGAAGCTGGGTCCGGGTGAGAGCCAGGAATTGCCGGTGGTCTTCTTCGTCGATCCCGCCATCGACAAGGCCGACTATCTCGCCGGTGTGCACACCATCACGCTTTCCTATACCTACTATCCGGCCAAGCCTCCCGTGACACCGGTCGCGGCGGCCGAACCGAAAACCGACAATTCGAGCAAACCGCAGTTATAAGTTCCCGGGCGACCGGCATCTGGAGAAAACCATGGCTCAAACCAAGAACCATGATTACCACCTCGTCAATCCGAGCCCGTGGCCGTTCGTCGGCGCGATGGCGGCTTTCGTTCTGGCGATCGGCCTGATCACCTGGATGCATAAATATTCCTATGGCCCGCTGGTGTTCGGCGTCGGCCTGATCGGCGTGCTCTACACCATGCTGATGTGGTGGTGGGACGTCATCAAGGAAGCGTCCGAGGGCGATCACACCCCGGTCGTGCAGTTGCACCATCGCTATGGCATGATGCTGTTCATCGCCTCGGAAGTGATGTTCTTCGTCGCCTGGTTCTGGGCCTATTTCGACGTCGCCCTCTTCCCGGGTGATGCGGCTGAGGTCGCCCGCACAGCCCTGACGGGAGGCGTCTGGCCGCCGAAGGGCATCGAGACCCTCGATCCCTGGCACCTGCCGCTGCTCAACACGCTGATCCTGCTGACCTCGGGCACCACGGTGACCTGGGCGCACCATGCCTTGCTTGAAGGCGACCAGAAGGGCCTGAAGAACGGCCTGATCCTGACGGTGGTCCTTGGCGTGATCTTCACGCTGTGCCAGGCCTATGAATATGCCCACGCCCCGTTCTCCTTCTCGGGCCACATCTACGGCTCGACCTTCTTCATGGCGACGGGCTTCCATGGTTTCCATGTGATCGTCGGCACCATCTTCCTGGCGGTCTGCCTGCTGCGCGCCAATCTCGGCCAGTTCACCCAGCGCCATCACCTGGGCTTCGAATTTGCCGCCTGGTACTGGCATTTCGTCGACGTGGTCTGGCTGTTCCTCTTCGCCTGCATCTATATCTGGGGCTATGGTCCCGGCGGCGTGCACGGCTGAGCTGCCTTCACATAGCGTTTTGCGATTTTACGGTGTCATCAAAAATCGCAAAGACGCGTCCAAACAAAGAGTTAGAGCAAAACGCGTTCACACCTGAACGCGTTTTGCTCTAGGATCAACGGGGCGGCCGGGGTCACCCGGCCGTTTCCTTTTGGGGCTCCCACGATGCCGCAAGATCACCATTACGCGCCGCTTTCGCCCTTCCAGACAGGCTCGCGCGGCAAATGCCCCCGCTGCGGGCAGGGCAGGCTCTTCGATGGATTCATCAGCCTCAAGCCTGGTTGTAGCGCCTGCGGTCTGGACTACAGCTTCGCCGATTCGGGCGATGGGCCGGCCGTGTTGGTGATCCTGGTGGCCGGCTTCATCCTGCTGGGCGCGGCGCTTTATGTCGAATTCACCTTCTCGCCGCCGGTCTGGGTGCACATCGTGCTCTGGCTGCCGCTCTCGCTCATCGTTTGCCTGGGCCTGCTGCGCTGGATGAAAGGCGTGCTGGTCGCCCTGCAATACACCAACAAGGCGGCGGAGGGCCGGCTGGAAGAATGACGACGTCCGCAGTTTCCTCACACCCGCGCTCGCTCATCGCGCTGACCCTCACGATGCTGGTGATGTGCGCCTTCCTGATAGGGCTCGGGGTCTGGCAACTCGAACGCCTGCAGTGGAAGCAGGGCCTGTTGCGGGAAATCGCCGAGCGCACCACCGCCGCCCCCGTTTCTCCGCCGCCCGAAGCCGATTGGCCCGGCCTGACGCGGGACGGTCTCGAATACAAGCATTGGCAGGTCGCGGGAACCTTCGACCATGCCAAGGAGATTCGGTCCTTCACCAACCTGCCGGACGCCAAGGGGCGGTTTCGCGGCGTCGGCTATTGGGTGCTGACGCCTCTCCTGCGACCGGACGGCTCCACCATCCTGGTCAATCGCGGCTTCGTGCCCGAGGATGCCAAGGATCCCGCAAGCCGCCAGGCCGGACAGATTGCAGGTCCCGTCACCATCACAGGCCTGGCCCGCTGGACCGAGGACCGCAATCTGTTCACGCCGTCTGACGACCCCGGCAAGGGCAACTGGTTCACCCGCGACATCGCCGGCATCGCCAAGGCCGAGGGCCTGACCCGCGTCGCGCCTTTCTTCATCGATGCCGATGCCAGCGGGCCCGGCGGGCTGCCCCAGGGCGGGGAGACCATCCTCACCTTCCCCAACAACCATCTGCAATATGCGCTGACCTGGTTCGGCCTCGCTCTCGGCCTGGTCGGGGTCTACATCGCCTTCGTCCTGCGCCTGAAGCGACGGCCGGGGCGATAGAGGCGGCGCGCAGCGTTTTGCTATTGGACGGAATCACCAAGAATCGAAAAGACGCGTCGAACCAAGGAGCGAGAGCAAACAAGCGCTCATATTTGGACGCGTTTTGCTCTAGCAGGCCAGGAGGCGGCGATACGCGCCTTGCCCGTCAGGCCCGAGCGGATTACAGGATGAAGACTTGTGTCGAAGACGGCGCTTCACTGCCACAGGAGCGCCGCCGACACCGAAAGGATAGAACCGTGCACTATGTTTCCACACGGGGCGAAGCTCCCGTCCTCGGCTTTTGCGACGCTCTCCTCGCCGGCCTTGCCCGCGATGGTGGGCTCTATGTGCCGCAGCATTGGCCGGTTCTCTCCCATGCCAGGATCGCCTCCTTCGCGGGCAAACCCTACTGGCAGGTGGCTGAGGCCGTGATCTCGCCTTTCGTCGGCGACGAGATCGAGCCGGCGGCATTGCGCCGGATGATCCAGGATGCCTATGCCGGCTTCGACCATCCTGCCACCGTGCCCCTGGTGCAGATCGGCGACAATCTGTTCGTGCAGGAGCTGTTCCACGGCCCCACCCTGGCCTTCAAGGACGTGGCGATGCAATTGCTCGCCCGCCTGATGGATCACGCCCTGAAGGCCCGCAACAAGCGCGCCACCATCGTCGGCGCCACCTCGGGCGACACCGGCAGTGCCGCCATCGAGGCCTTCCGCGGCCTCGACCAGGTCGACATCGTCATCCTCTATCCGCATGGCCGCGTTTCGGAGGTGCAGCGCCGCCAGATGACCACGATCGACGCGCCCAACGTGCACGCCGTCGCCCTGGAAGGCAATTTCGACGATTGCCAGGCGCAGTTGAAGGCGATGTTCAACCATCTCGAATTCCGCGACGAGATTGGCCTGACCGGCGTCAATTCCATCAACTGGGCCCGCATCGTGGCCCAGATCGTCTATTATTTCACCGCGGCAGTGGCGCTGGGCGCCCCCCATCGCAAGGTTTCCTTCTCGGTGCCGACAGGCAATTTCGGCGACATCTTCGCCGGCTATGTCGCCAAGCGCATGGGCCTGCCGATCGAGCGGCTGCTGATCGCCACCAATGTCAACGACATCCTCGCGCGCACCATCGCCACCGGCGTCTACGAGGCGCGCGGCGTAAAGGAGACCTCCTCCCCCTCGATGGATATCCAGGTTTCCTCCAATTTCGAGCGCCTGCTCTTCGACGCCTATCGGCGCGATGCCAGCCAGGTGCGCCGCCTGATGGGCAATCTTTCTCAATCCGGCGCCTTCGAGATCGACGAGGGTGCCTATGAGGCCATCCGTGCGGAATTCGACGCCGAGCGCGCGGACGAGAGGGAAGTCGCCAAGGCCATCGGCATGATCTGGCGTACCGCCGGCTATCTCCTGGACCCGCACACCGCCGTCGGCGTGATGGCCGCCTGGAAAGCGGAGCCGGATCGCAGCGTGCCCATGGTCGTACTCGGCACCGCCCATCCCGCCAAGTTTCCCGCTGCCGTCAAGGATGCCTCCGGCATCGAGCCCAAGCTGCCCGACGCCCTGGCGGATCTCTATGAGCGGCCCGAGCGCTTCACGGTCCTGCCCAACGATCTTGGGGTGCTGGAAGCCTTCGTTCGCAAGCATTCCCGCGCAGCCCAGGGCGCAGCCGCATGAGCGTGCAGGTTACCCGCCTCCCGTCCGGCCTGACCGTCATCACCGATGCGATGGCCGAGCTCGAGACCGCCTCGCTTGGCGTGTTCGCCGGTGCCGGTGCCCGTTCGGAAGGCGAGAAGGAGCATGGCCTCGCCCATCTGCTCGAGCACATGGCCTTCAAGGGGACTCGCACCCGCGACGCCAAGCGCATCGCCGAGGAGATCGAAAGCGCCGGCGGCGAACTCAATGCCGCTACGTCGGGCGAACAGACCGCCTATTATGCCCGGGTCCTGAAGGAGGACGTCGGCCTCGGTTTCGACATCCTGGCCGACATTCTCACCCAGTCCGTCTTCGATGCCGACGAATTGGCACGAGAGAAGAACGTCATCCTGCAGGAGATCAGCGCCGTCGAGGATACGCCGGACGATCTGGTCTTCGACATGTTCAACCAGGCGGCCTTTCCGGACCAACCCCTCGGCCGTCCGATACTCGGCACGCCCGAGACGGTGATGTCGTTCGACCGCAAGGCGATCCAGAGCTATCTCGACACCCATTACCGGGCCGGCCGCATGGTGGTATCAGCCGCCGGCGCGGTCGACCATGAGCGCATCGTCGAGGAGGCAACCCGCCTTTTCGCAGGCCTGCCCGAGGGCAGTGGTCCGGAACCGGTGCCAGCCGTCTATCGGGGCGGCGAAGATGTCATCGAGACCGATCACGAGCAGGCCAATGTGCTGATCGGCTTTGCCGGCCGGTCCTACCGGGACGCCTTGAGCCCGGCGCTGGGCATCTTCACCAACCTGGTCGGGGGCGGCATGTCCTCTCGCCTGTTCCAGGAGGTCCGTGAAAAACGGGGCCTGTGCTATTCGGTCTATGCCTTCCAGTGGGGCTATGCGGATACTGGGATTTTCGGCATTTCCGCGGGCGCCGGCGCCGGTGAACTCAAGGATCTCGTGCCCGTGATCCTGGATACGGTGGCCGCTGCCGCCTCCGCGCCCACCGAGGCTGAGATCGCCCGCGCCAAGGCGCAGATGAAAGCGGGCCTCTTGATGGCGCTCGAATCATCAGCCATGCGGGCCGAACAGATGGCCCGCCATATGCTGATCTGGGGGCGCCCTCTGCCGCCGGCCGAACTGATTGCCAGGATCGATGCTGTTACGGCAGAGGACGTGCGCAAGGCGGGCGAAGCCGTACTGGCATCGTCGCCGACCCTGACAGCCCTCGGACCGGTCAGGAAACTGCCCCGTCTCGATAAGATCCGTGCCCATCTGGCCTGACGAGTAAAGAATGTCCTTCCTCCGCCCCTTCTCCTTCGCCGACGTACTGCCGCCGGTTCGGGGCGAGAAGGTGGAGCTGCGGGCCCCGGAAATGCGCGACTTCGAGGCCTGGGCCGCCCTGCGCGGCGCAAGCCGGGAATTCCTGCGCCCCTGGGAACCGACCTGGCCGCCCAATGACCTGACGCGCCCGGCCTTTCGAGCCCGGATCAAGCGCTATGGCCAGGACGCGAGGGCGGATGCCGCCTATCCCTTTTTCATCTTCCGTTCGAGCGACGGCGCGCTGGTCGGCGGCCTCACGCTCGGCCAGATTCGCCGCGGCGTGGCGCAAACCGGTTCGCTCGGCTACTGGATGGGTGAGGCCCATGCCGGCCAGGGCCTGATGAGCGACGCCGTGCGCGCTTTGCTACCCTATGCCTTCGGCACGCTGCGCCTGCGCCGTGTCGAAGCCGCCTGCCTGCCGGAGAATGCCCCTTCGATCCGGTTGCTGGAGCGCGTCGGCTTCATCCGCGAGGGCTATGCCCGCTCCTATCTGTGCATCGCCGGCGCCTGGCGCGACCATCTGCTCTACGCCATCCTGTCGGGTGATGAGATTCGGTAACGGGTTTTCCGGAGAGCGGACATCCCAGCGACATGCCTTCATGTCGCGATGTCCGCTTTTCCTTTTGCGAGCGTCGCGTTTTCAAAGAGCGGACAATATGTCCGCGCTCCCAGGAAGATTCGATCCCAAGGCGATCTGGTATAACTTCAGGGCATCACCGCGCGGAGAGCAACATGATCATGGGATCTCGGACTGTCATCACCCGAGCGGAGGAGCGGCCGCGGGAAGCCTGGGACGATCCTGCCAAAGGAAGCGTGGCCTGGCACACTTTGTTCAGTGCGGATATCACGCCGACGGACAGCCTCAGCGCAGGGATCGCCATCCTGCCGGCCGGCGGCAACAATCCGCCGCACCGCCATGCCGAACCAGAACTTTACCTGATCCTGGAAGGCAGCGGCGTGCTCACGGTCGATGGCGTGGAGAGCCTCGTCGGCAAGGGAGCGGCGATCTTCATTCCCGGCAATGCCTGGCATGCGCTGCGCAATGAGCTCGATACCGAACTCCGGCTCTTCTATGTTTTCCCGACCGGGCGCTTTTCGGACGTGGTCTACGAGTTTCCCGATTGAACCCGGATATCGTCGCCATGATGTCCGCGCCCAGGAAAATGGCCCGGTTTCCCGGGCCATTTCATTCAAAACCTTGTCAGCCCAGCAGGGCCTTCAATTCCGCCCTCAGCTCGTCGCCCAGCCCCTCGCGCTCCAGCGCATAGGCGACATTGGCGGTCAGGAAGCCGATCTTCATGCCGGTGTCGTAGATGCGGCCTTTGAACACCGACCCGTAGAACTTCTGCCCCTGTGCCAGCTTCAGCATGGAATCGGTGAGCTGGATTTCGCCGCCCGCGCCACGCTCCTGCTTTTCCAGGAGATCGAAGATCTCCGGCTGCAGGATGTAGCGGCCTGAGACCGCCAGGTTGGACGGCGCCGTGCCCTTCTTGGGCTTCTCGACCATCTGGGTGATCTCGAAGGCATTGCCGCCCACGCTCTCGCCCTTACCGACGATGCCATATTGATGCGTCTGGTCCTCCGGCGCCTCGAACACGGCGATATGGTTGCCGCCGACCTTGTCATAGGCCTCCACCATCTCGGCAAGGCAGCCCTTGCCCTTGCCGTGATGCAGCATGTCGGGCAGCAGCAGGGCGAAGGGCTCGCGCCCGACGATTTCGCGGGCGCACCAGACGGCATGTCCGAGGCCGAGCGGCGCCTGCTGGCGCGTGAAACTGGTCTGTCCGGCGCCCGGCAGCGAACGCTGCAATTCTTCATAGGCCTCCATCTTGCCGCGCTCCTTGAGCGTGGCGTCGAGTTCGAAGGCAATGTCGAAATGGTCCTCGATCACACCCTTGTTGCGGCCGGTCACGAAAATGAAGTGCTCGATGCCGGCTTCGCGGGCTTCATCCACCACATGCTGGATGACGGGTTTGTCCACCACGGTGAGCATCTCCTTCGGCACCGACTTCGTGGCAGGCAGAAAGCGCGTGCCGAGGCCGGCGACGGGAAATACAGCTTTGCGAATGCGCGTCATTGGAAACCTTTGATACATGCCCTTGGGGAAGGTTGATTGTTCTTATTGCCCCCTCGGATGAAGGAACAGTTTAAGAGACCCTACTCAGAGTCTGGCCTTGCAGCAATCTCGCCCTTGCCTGCCCCAAGCGTCAAAAATGAGGTGGATTCGAAATCGCCCCCAACTTCCCACTGATTTCTGCCCGTTGGAGCCCGGATGTGACGAGGGGCATGGAGATCGCATTCACCATCCCGATCATTCCGCCAACAGGAATCCGACCGGTGCAGCTTGCCCAATTTCACATTGCTGGCTACTGCTTCTCGACACAATTGAGTGGCAGGTGGGCAGGCCCTTCGAAGAGAGATGAACCAGGACCCGCGCAAGGGGGCGTCGGGAAGCCTGGCTGGAGATCGTATGTTGCAGTTCATTCGCGTCGTCGCAGCCTCTGTGGTCATGATGCTCGTCATGGCAATGGTCGGCGGCGTTGCGCATGCCCTGGAGCCGGTTGACGTCAACGGTGAGGTCGATGCCATCGACCTGTTGCCCGCTGTCGAAAACTATTCCAGCCAGGGTGACCGCATCCAGATCCAGACCGCGCCCGGCGCCGATGGCATCGTGCGCCGTATCGAAGTGCGCTCGAAGCAGCCGGGAACCAATCCGCATTGGATCGTGTTCGCCCTCGCCAACACCACCGACGAGCAGATCGACCGCATCGTGGTGGCGCCGCATTTCCGCCTGGTCGGCTCCGGGCTGGTCTGGCCGGATCTCGGCGCCTCGCGCATCGCGGAAATCACGCCCAGCCAGGGCTTCCAGCCCGAACGGCAGGAGGATGACGACGCCGACGTCTTCCGGGTGACACTGGATCCGGGCTCACGTGTGACCTTCGTGGCTGAGTTGCGTACCACCAAGCTGCCCCAGCTCTTCTTGTGGGATCCCGATGCCTATAAGGACAAGGTCAACTCGCTCACCCTCTACAAGGGCATCGTGCTCGGCATTGCCGGCCTGCTCGCCTTGTTCCTCACCATTGCCTTCGTGGTGAAGGGCACGGCGATGTTCCCCGCCGCCGCCGCGCTGGCCTGGGCGGTGCTGGCCTATCTCGCCATCGATTTCGGCTTTCTGCACAAATTCCTCGCCATCCCGCCGGATGGAGACAGGGTGTGGCGCGCGGGCGCCGAGGCGGTATTCTCGGCAACGCTCCTTGTTTTCCTGTTCGCCTATCTCAATCTGAACCGCTGGCATGTGCGCTATTCCGTAGTCTCGGCGCTCTGGCTGGTCGCGCTCGCCACCCTCGTCGGCCTTGCGGTGATCAACGCGCCCGTCGCCGCCGGCATCGCCCGCATCTCCATCGCCACGCTCGCCGTCGTCGGCCTCTTGATCATCCTGCTGCTGGCCTTCTACGGCTATGACCGGGCCGTGATGCTGATACCCACCTGGACCTTGCTGCTGGGCTGGGTGGCGGCGGCGGGATTGACCATCATGGGCCATCTCACCAACGACCTGGTGCAGCCGGCCCTAACCGGCGGCCTCGTGCTGGTGGTGATGCTGATTGGCTTCACGGTGATGCAGCACGCTTTCGCCGGCAGTGCCTTTGCGCCCGGGCTGATGACCGATACCGAACGCAAGGCCCTCGCCCTCACCGGCTCGGGCGACGTGGTCTGGGACTGGGACGTGCCGGCCGATCGCATCTATGTCAGCCCGGAGGCGGACCAGTTGCTCGGCGTCGCCCCCGGCGCCCTCGACGGACCGGCCAGCGAATGGCTCGAGCTCGTCCACATCTTCGACCGCGACCGCTTCCGCACCGCCCTCGACGCGGTGATCGACCAGCGCCGCGGCCGCGTCAGCCTGGATTTCCGCATCCGCGCCGCCGACGGCCACTATATGTGGCTCAACCTCAAGGCCCGGCCCGTGGTGGGCTCGGACGGCGAAGTGGTGCGCTGCGTCGGCACCGTCTCCGACGTCACCGAGCAGAAGACGGCCGAGGAGCGCCTGTTGCACGACGCCGTGCGCGACAACCTGACCGGCCTGCCCAACCGCGAGCTCTTCACCGACCGGCTGGAAGCAGCATTGGTCCAGGCCAGGCAGGACGGTACCACCAAGCCGACCGTGCTGATCCTCGACCTCGACCGCTACAAGCAGGTCAATGACGCCGTCGGCCATTCGGTCGGCGATTCGATCCTGCTGACGGTGTCGCGTCGGCTTTCACGCCTGATGAAGCCCCGCGACAGCGTCTGCCGCATCTTCGGCGATCAGTTCGGCGTGCTTCTCATGTCGGAGCCCGACCCGGAACGCATCTCGGCCTTCGCCGAGTCGATCCGCCGTTCGCTGCGCGCGCCCATCGCCGTGGCCGACCGCGAAATCTTCCTCACCGCCTCGATCGGCGTAGCGATGTTTGATCCCCAGGCCCCGGTGAAGGCGGATGAGCTGATCAAGGACGCCGAGATCGCCATGTACAACGCCAAGAAGATCGGCGGCGATCGCATCGAGATCTTCCGGGCGGCCATGCGGGTCGAACGGCCGGATCGCTCTTCCCTCGAAGCCGATCTCCGGCGGGCGATCGAACGCGACGAGCTGAAAGTGCTGTTCCAGCCGGTAGTGCGCCTGCAGGATCGCACCATTGCCGGCTTCGAGGCGATCGTGCGCTGGGAGCATCCCAAGCTCGGCCGCCTGCCGCCGGGGGAATTCAACGCCATGGCCGAAGAGACGGGGCTGATCGTCGATGTCGGCCTGTTCGTGCTCGATCGCACCGCTCGCCAGCTGTCGATCTGGCAGCGCCTCGTCGAGGTCGAGCCGCCGCTGTTCGGCATGGTCAACATCTCCAGCCGGCAATTGCTGCGCCAGGACCTCGTCCAGGACATCAAGGCGGTGATGGCGCGGGCAGGCATCGAGCGCGGCTCGCTCAAGCTCGAGGTCTCCGAGAGCCTTGTGATGGAAAATCCCGAATATGGGGCACAGATCCTGGCCCAGCTCAGCGATCTTGGCGTCGGCCTCGCCATGGATGGCTTCGGCACCGGCTATTCCAGCCTGTCCTATCTGCAACGCTTCCCCTTCGACATGCTCAAGATCGATCCGAGCTTCGTGAAGGAAGGCGAGCGCGGTCGTCCGGTGATCCTGCGCTCGATTATCGCCATGGCGGGCGATCTCGGCATGGAGATCATCGCCGATGGTGCCGAGGCCGACAACGACGCGGAGGAGCTCGGCGAGCTCGGCTGCCAGTTCGCCCAGGGCGAAGCCTTCGGCGATCCCGTCACGGCAGAAGAAGCCCGCAGGCTGATCGCAGGGCCGATACGACTAAGAGCGTAATCTGGAGCGCGGACCTCGGAGCGTTTAAGATTGCCTGGGAAGCTAAAGAACGTGCACCCCGTCAGGCCGCCCGCCAAAACGCCAGCGATGGATCTCGATACGTTCGTAAAGTCCGGCCCTCAAACAGGGATCGGCAGTCAACATGATCTCGATCGCATCACGGGACGGGAGCTCCAGCATGAGAGCGCAACCTGCCCAGTCCAGACTATCATCGGACCACAGCGGCCCTCCCACGATCAGGCGTTCGAGCCGATCTTGCTCGCGCAGGAAGGTCTGGCAGGCCGCCGATAGACCATTCCAGGCTGCATTCGCACCCGTTCGACCATGGGCGATGACCAGAAAGCGCTGATTGGCAGTGGGATTGCCTGGGAATGTCCACATCTTGCGATCGACGGTATTCTGCCAGCGCCTGATCATGACATCTTCGTAGACGCCAGCCTTGAAGTTAGGTTCCTCATAAGCAAACACGCGCGCTGCTTCAAAATCCGGCAGATCGACGATATGAACGCTGCCGGTCGGGGTCAGGTCGTCTTCCGCCAACGTCGGTCCGCGTGCAATCATCCCATCGGCGTAGCCGTCCATGAAGGACCAGTGAGCCTCGACGAGCCGCTGGCGCAGCGGCATCACACCAGGATTGTCGCGGCCGTAGAAAAAATACTCCACGTTGCCTCTCTGGACTTAAGGCTGATACAGGCATCGACCACGTCGCGTATGCAGCCTATCCGCGCTCCAAGATCAGGCGTGGCCGGCCCGCATCTACGCGTGGCCGGCATCCCGCGAAAACAGGCCGGGCTCGATGCCGAGCTTGCGCAGCGCCCGCGTATATTTGGTCGCAACCTGATCGTCGAACAGCAGCGCGGGATCGGCATCGCAATGCAGCCAGCCATTGGCCTGGATCTCGCGCTCGAGCTGCCCGGCGCCCCAGCCGGCATAGCCCAGCGCCAGCAAGGCCTGTTCCGGCCCCTCGCCGATGGCGATGCTGCGCAGGATGTCGAGCGTCGCGGTCAGGCAGATATTGTCCTCGATCGGCATGGTCGAATTGTCGATGAAGACGTCGTTGGTGTGGAGCACGAATCCCCGCCCGGACTCGACCGGCCCGCCATTGACGATACGGATCGGCGCGCCCCTCGGCGCCCGCATGTCCGAGACGCCGTCGATGACGCCGAGTTGCTTCAGCAGGTCCGGAAAGCGAATGTTCTTGGCCGGCTGGTTGACCACGATGCCCATGGCACCATCGGACGAATGCGCACAGATGTAAATCACCGTGCGGGCGAAGCGCTCATCCTGCATGGACGGCGTGGCCACGAGCATTTTACCGTCGAGGAAACCGCCGGATGAATCGCTGCCGAATGGAATGTAGCCTGTCATGGACATGATCGTGCCGTATCGTATCGGCTTTGTTAAGGCATAAATTTGGCCAACCTGGGCGAAGCGCCAAAGGCGAGCCTCACAAGAGTGTCACGCCTTCGTGCATGGCGCTATTGACCATTCGTAGTTATCCGTCTGCCGATAATCTCTCCTTGGAGCCGCAAGCTATCCGAATGTTCAGCCGTCTTGCCCTTCCTGCTCTCGCCTGGCTTCTCGCCGGGCTCTGCCAGCCAGCCCTTGCCGGCCAATCGGATCCGAGCCAGTCCGATCCGGAAGCCGTGATCCGGCTGCTGCCGGGACAAGCCCATCCGGAGGGCCTGGCGGGCCTTGAAATCCAGCTCGCGCCCGGTTGGAAGACCTATTGGCGCAATCCGGGCGATGCCGGAATTCCCCCGACTTTCGACTGGTCCAGATCGGAAAATCTCCGCGAGGTGACGGTGCTCTGGCCGGCGCCGAGCCGCTACGACCAGGAGGGCGCATCGTCGGCCGTCTATCACGATGAGGTCATGCTGCCTCTCAAGGTCAGCGCGATCGATCCGACCAAGCCCGTCAAGCTGGCACTCGGCCTCGACTATGCCGCCTGCAAGACGATCTGCGTCCCCGCCAAGGGCAATGCCGACATCACCCTTTCACCCGGCATGCCTGTGGAAGGGGGAGGCAGCGCCGAGATCGCAGAAGCCTTGAAGAAAGTACCGGTATCACAGGAGATCGGCGCGGCCGCTCCCCTCGCCGTCAAACAGATCCGCCTCGACACCTCGACCAACCCGGCGCGCCTGACCATCGACGTAACGGCTCCCTCCTCCTCTGCTTTGTTCGTGGAAGGGCCGATGAAGTGGTACCTGCCCATGCCGGAGCCGGCTGATGATGCCGACAAGGCCAATCCTCAGCGCTTCGTGCTGCCGCTCGAGGGCCTGCCGAAAGGCGCGACCATCGCCGGAAAAGAACTGCGCTTCACGCTCTCGACTGGCGAGGCAGGCATCGAAAGCCTATATCGGTTGCCGTAGACTCTCGTCATCGCAATGGAGATATCAGTGACGATCAAGCCCGGCGACAAACTCCCCGATGTGACCTTCCGTGCGGTGACGCAGGACATGCCAGAGCCCAAGAGCACCGCCGACATCTTCGGCGGCAAGAAGGTGGTGCTGTTCGCCGTTCCCGGCGCCTTCACCCCCACCTGCCACCGCAATCATCTGCCGGGCTATCTGGAGCATTACGATGCCTTCAAGGCCAAGGGCATCGATACGGTGGCGGTGACCGCGGTCAACGACGCCTTCGTCATGCAGGCCTGGGCCAAGGCCACGGGTGGCCTCGGCAAGATCGAATTCCTCGCCGACGGCAGCGGCGACTTCGCCAAGGCGACCGGCATGGAACTCGACCGGGTCGCGGCAGGCCTGGGCGTGCGCTCGCAGCGCTATGCCATGCTGGTCGATGACGGCGTGGTGAAGGTGCTCAACCTCGACGATGGCGGCAAGCTCGACATTTCCGGCGCCGACACGCTGCTCGGGGCGATCTGATCGCTCGGTGTGCCTTCGGACCGGCATAGAAACACCATGCCTTCGGAAAGAGGCCGGCCCCCTCCATCTCTCGATGGAGCTGAGAAGGCCGGCCCACCGCCCCTCACGACAAAGCCGCCGCCCTATCCCGCTTTTCCTGCTGATAGGGCGCCATGCCCTCACGCGCGAGCTGGTCGGCCTCTTCGTTGAGGGGGTGGCCGGCATGGCCCTTCACCCAATGGAATTCGACCTCGTGGCGCTCCAGTGCCGCATCGAGGCGGCGCCAGAGATCCTCGTTCTTCACCGGCTTCTTGTCGGCGGTGCGCCAGCCATTTCGCTTCCAGCCATGGATCCAGCCGGTAATGCCGTTCTTGACATATTGGCTGTCCGTATGGAGGTCGACCGCGCAGCCGCGTGTCAAGGCTTCCAGGCCCTCGATCGCCGCCTGCAGCTCCATGCGGTTGTTGGTGGTCTCCAGGGCACCGCCGCACAAGGTCTTGCGGTGCTCACCGAACATCAGGATGGCACCCCAGCCGCCAGGGCCTGGATTGCCCGAGCAGGCGCCATCGGTATAGAGCGTCACCTTCTTGGTCGTCATGGCTCGAACCCGTATTCGGCCGGGCTGGCGATGCGCTGGTGGAAACGCAGCTTCTTCCAATATTCCAGCGGATCCTTCGGCTTCACCAGGGCGCCGGGCGGCACGTTGAGCCAATCGACCAGGCGCGTCAGCATGAAGCGCAGAGCCGAGCCGCGGGCCAGCACGGGCATGGCTGCCACCTCGGCATCGGAAAGCGGCCTGATGGCACGATAGCCGGCCAGGAGCGCCCTGCCCTTGGTGGCGTTGTAGGCATGATCCGGCTCGAAGCACCAGGCATTCAGGCAGATCGCAACGTCATAGGCCAGACTATCGGTGCAGGCGAAATAGAAGTCGATCAGGCCCGAAAGCCGCCCGTTCAGGAAGAAGACATTGTCGGGGAAGAGGTCGGCATGGATGACGCCCGTCGGCAAACCCTGCGGCCAATGGGCCCGATGAAAGGCGAGTTCCTCGGCAATGGCTGCATCGAGCCCCGGCTGCACGCTGTCGGCCCGGCCGTCCGCCTGCTGGTAGAGGGCCTCCCAGCCGGCAAGAGACAAAGCGTTGGGGCGCTCCATCGGGAAGCCGAGCGTGGCGTTGTGCATGGCGGCGAGCGCACGGCCGACGGCGCCGCAATGCTCTACATTCGGCTTCTTGATCCAGACGCCTTCCAGGAAGCTGATCAGGGCGGCGGGCCGCCCGGCCAGCTCGCCCAGCACCTTGCCGTTCCGTCGCCGGATCGGCGTCGGGCAGGTCACGCCACTTTCGGAAAGGTGCTCCATCAAGGCCATGAAGAAGGGCAGGTCGTCCCGCTTCACCCGCTTTTCATAGAGGGTGAGAATATAGACGCCCTTCTCGGTCCGCAGGATGTAGTTGGTGTTCTCGACGCCCTCGGCGATGCCCTTGCAGGCCAGCACGCCGCCAATGTCGTACTCGGCGACGAAGCAGGCGAGATCCTCGTCATTGACTTCAGTGTAAACGGCCATCAGCGAGCAACATCTTCTGCAATTTTACGCACGTCGTTCTCCCTCAAATCCCTAGGCAGCGGGAAGAACACGCTCTCATCGGCGGTCGAGACGGTCTCGACGGTGATGGCGTAGCGCTCCGCAAAGGCATCGAGGATCTCCTCGACCAGGATTTCCGGCGCAGAGGCGCCGGCCGCGACGCCGAGGGATTTAAGGGTCCCGAACCGGCTCCAGTCGATATCCGAGGCGCGCTGCACCAGCTCCGAGATGAGGCAGCCGGAGCGCTCCGCCACTTCGCGCAGGCGCTGCGAATTGGAGGAGTTCGGCGCTCCCACCACGATGAAGCCTTCTACCCGCGGCGCCACCGCCTTGACCGCCTCCTGGCGGTTGGTGGTGGCGTAGCAGATGTCTTCCTTGTGCGGGCCGACGATCGAGGGGAAACGGGTCTTCAACGCCGCGACGATGTCGCGGGTGTCGTCGACCGACAGGGTGGTCTGCGTCACATAGGCGAGAGCGTCCGGATTGGCCGGCGTGAAGGCGGCGACATCGGCGACCGTCTCGACCAGGCTGACGGCCCCCTCCGGCAGCTGCCCCATCGTGCCGATGACTTCGGGATGGCCGCGATGCCCGACCAGCACGATCTCGCGGCCGCGCTTGTGATGGATCTCGGCCTCGCGATGCACCTTGGTCACCAGCGGGCAGGTCGCGTCAATGGCAAACAGATTGCGATCGGCGGCGGCGGCTGGCACCGACTTGGCGACGCCATGGGCCGAGAAGATCACCGGCGCGCGCGTCTCGGGCACCTCGTCGAGTTCCTCAACGAAGATGGCGCCTTTCGACTTGAGATTCTCGACCACATATTTGTTGTGCACGATCTCATGTCGCACATAGACCGGCGGGCCATAGATCTTCAAGGCCTGCTCGACGGCGTCGATCGCCCGCACCACCCCGGCGCAGAAACCGCGGGGAGAGCAGAGCAGAATGGTGAGGGCGGGTTTTTCAGCTATCATCTCGGCCCGGATATGGGGCCGCGTCGCAAGGCCCGTCAAGCGCTTTGGCGACATAGCTGCCGCTATCCCCGACCTGCCGGTTTGCCCGGCAGCCCGAGGCGGTCCGCCATGCGGATGAGATCGGCCAGCGTATCGGCCTGCATCTTGCGCATCACCTGGCCGCGATGGATCTTCACGGTAATCTCGCTCAATTCCAGTTCCGCGGCCGTCTGCTTGTTGAGAAGCCCCTGCACCACCAGCGCCATCACCTCCTGCTGGCGCTGCGACAGGGTGGCATAACGCTTGCGCAGGTCTGCCACCAAACCCGTTTCGAAACTCTCCGCACGGCTTTTCTCCAGGCATGCTGTCACAGCGTCGAGAAGATCCTGCTCGCGGAAAGGCTTGAGCAGGAATTCCATGGCACCGGCCTTGATGGCGCGGACCGACATCGGCACGTCGCCATGGCCGGTCAGGAAGACGATCGGGATCGCATCCCCTGCCCCGGCCAGTTCGGTTTGAAAGTCAAGCCCACTTTGTCCGGGCATGCGCACATCGAGCACCAGGCAGGCAGGCCCCTTCGAGCGCGGTTGCTGCATGAACTCGCGGGGTGAGGCAAAGCAGCGGACACGATAGCCGACCGATCTCAGCAGGCTGTCCAGCCCATCCCGGACCATGGGATCGTCATCCACCACATAGACGGTCGCGATTTCTTCCGACATGGGTCTAATCCTTGCGTCCACGTGCCAACGGCAAAGTGAAGCGAAAGACGCTTCCGCGCGGTGCGGCAGCCTTGGCTTCGATACTGCCGCCATGTGCCTCGATGATGGAACGACTGATGGCCAGTCCTATCCCCATACCGTCTTCCTTGGTGGTAAAAAAGGGGTCGAAGACGTGCTCCATCGCCTGCGGCGACAGGCCAGACCCGGTATCGGTGACACCAATGGTGACCTCCCTGTCGTCCGAGGAGGTGTTGATCGTTATCTCCCGATCTCCCTGCTTCGTTTCCACCGTCGCCTCGATGGCATTGGTGATGAAATTGAGCAGGACCTGCTGCAACTGGACCCGATCGCCCATGACGGGCAACGGACCCTGCAGCAGCTCGGTCCGCAGCGGGATGGCATTCGCGCGCAGCTTGCCCCGCATCAGCGCCAAGGTCTCGTCGATCACGTCGACCATGTCGACAGGCTCGCGCGAGGGAGGGGCCCGGCGCACCAGGCGACGGACCCGTTCCACCACCTCGCCTGCCCGTTCGGCGGCTTCCACGATCCGCTTGAGGGCATGCTGGGCCTCGGCCTGGTTGGGCGGCGATGCCGAGAGCCAGCGCAGCGCAGCATTACTGCTGGCACCGATGGCGGCCAGGGGCTGGCTCACCTCATGGGCAATGGAAGCCGTGAGTTCACCGAGCATGGTGATGCGCGAGATGCGGGCAAGATCGGCCTCCGCCCGGCGCACCGCCAGATCGGCGAGTTCGATCCGGATGGCGAGATAGGTGGTTGCGCCGATGGCCAGCAGGCTGAGACCGCTATTGGCGATGCCGGCCTCGGTATCGCCCCTCACCGTCATGAAGAAGCTGAGCACGGTGAGGATGCTGCAGACCAGCCCGACGATCAACACGGTCCGCGGCCGCCCCGTCCATACCGAGATCAGCACCACGGCGACATGCAGCACGGCAACGGCGATCTCCAGATCGGTGACGGTATCGGCGACGAAAATGAACAGGGCCAACCCTGCCATGGCGAGCCATAGCAGGGGCGTGTCGACCATCGATTCCAGGCGTTCGCGTCTCACCAGCAGCGCTCCTCGGAGAAATCGCACTTTCCTGCCAGATATTGCCGCCGCCATCCGCACGAAGCGCATGACCAGGATGATCAGGCGCGATGGCGGGAATGCCGCCTCAGATGTCGGCGCAACAGCACGATACCCATCTTGTTGAAGCCTCCGGCAATCCGAAGCAAGCCTCGTGTCTCCGATGGCAACAGCTTGCGGCGGAGGAAAAGCCGGCGCGTGAGCCGGGAGAGTCCGTCCGCTCCCGACAGGAGCAGGCCGATGGCCAGCAAAGATGCCCTGTTTTCGACCCGACCGCCTGCCTCCTGCAGCGCGATGAGGGCCCGCGCGAGTTCTTCATTGTCCCGGAGCATGTTTCACCTGCCTTCACCATGAAGGATGGCAAGGCTCCCGCCGGCGCCGGTGGCGGGAGCACGACCACGATATCGACGATGATCAAGCCGTCGAGGCGTTCAACTGGGATTCTCCAGCGTGAAGAGATCAGCCGCCTCGTCATAGGCGAAATATTCGGCATAACGGGCAAGGCTGATCACGGCCTGCACGGTGCCGGCCGCATAGTCCTCGGACATGTGATCCTCCAACTCGTCGCGGAAGCGGCGGGCCGGCGCCTGATGGCTCGGCCTTTCGTCGAGGATGCGGCGAATATGGGCCGCCAGCGGCACATAGGTCGCCAATTGCTGTGCAAACTGCCGTTTGCGCTCGTCCACCTCGCTTTCGGCGAAGCGCTTGCCGGCCGCGGTGAGGCGGATGTCGCCGCCCTCCAGCTCGGCGAAACGCAGCAGCTGCAGGGTTTCAGCAACCGGGAAGAGTTCGTCGATCTCCAGATGCAAGCCCGCGGCCAAAGGCGGCAGGTCCGCCTTGCCGTGATAGGGGGCCGCCGCCACCGCCTCGATCAGGCCGGCGAGTTCGTTGGAGGAGACCTTGGGAAGCACCATGGCGATGCCGGTGCCGGGGAAGAGGCCATCCCGCGCCGGAGCCGAACCCGGGCGAGCCGTCATGCGCGCATAGATATCCTCCACCAAGGCGCGAAAGGCCGGGTCGAGCCGGTTACGCGGCTGGGGCAGATCGACCCGGACCTCGCCGATCACCCGGCCGGGATTGGAGCCGAAGATCAGGATGCGATCGCACATCAGCACCGCCTCCTCGATGTTGTGGGTGACCATCAGGATGGCTTCGATCGGCATGCGGCCTTCGCACCACAGATCGAGCAGATCCGTGCGCAGGGTCTCGGCGGTGAGCACGTCGAGTGCCGAGAAGGGCTCGTCCATCAAGAGCAGCTTGGGGTGCACCACGAGGGCACGGGCAAGGCCGACACGCTGGCGCATGCCACCCGAAAGCTCCTTGGGATAGGCATTCTCATAACCATCGAGCCCGATCAGGTCGATCGCGGCCAGGGCTCGCTTGCGGCGCTCGGTCGGCAGGACGCCCTGTGCCTCGAGCCCCAACTCGACATTCTGCTGCACGGTGAGCCAGGGAAACAGGGCAAAGCTCTGGAAAACCAGCGCAATGCCGCTGCGTGTGCCGCGGACGGGCTCGCCCTGGAAAGAGACTTGCCCCTCGCTGGGCCGGAGCAACCCGGCGATGGCGCGCAGCAGCGTCGACTTGCCGGAGCCGGAGCGGCCAAGCAGGCCGACGATTTCGCCGGCCTGCAGCACGAGGTCGACCCTGTCGAGCACGACCAGCGGGCTCGACCCGCCCTTGTCGTAGGTCTGACGCACGCCGAGGACGGAGACCAGCGGGGTATCCTTGATGGTGACGGGAGCATTCATTGTGAGGGGAGCATTCATGGCGATATCTCCGGAAGATCAGTCGAGGCGCAGGCGGCGTTCCGCGAAGACGTAGAGCGGACGCCACAGCAGGCGGTTGAACAAGGTGACGAAGAGCGACATCACGGCGATGCCGAGCACGACACGCGGAAAGTCTCCCGCCTCGGTCGCCCTGGCGATGTAGGAGCCGAGGCCATAGGCCTCGAGCTTGGTATTTCCCCAGCTCACGAGTTCGGCGACGATGCTGGCGTTCCAGGAGCCACCCGAAGCCGTGAGGGCGCCGGTCACGTAATAGGGAAAGATCCCGGGCAGGATCACCCGGCGCCACCAGGTCCAGGACCGGATCTGGTAGACCGAAGCCGCCTCCCTGAGGTCGGTCGGAAAGGCGCTTGCGCCGGCGATGACGTTGAACAGGATGTACCACTGGGTTCCCAGCACCATCAGGGGCGACAGCCAGATGTCGGGACTTGCCCCGGTCGCCACGATGGCGATGACGGCGAAGGGAAACAGCACGTTCGCCGGGAAGGCGGCCAGAAACTGGGCCAAAGGCTGAACCCGCTCGGCCAGAGCCGGGCGCAGGCCGATCAGCACGCCGATCGGCACCCAGATCAGGCTTGCCACCGCGATGAGGACGATGACGCGCAACAGCGTCGCGAGGCCGCCGCCCAGCGCTTCGAGCACGTCGTTCCAGGACAGCGTCTGGCGCATATAGGCAATCGCCACCCAGATCCCCCAGGCCGTGACGGCCAGCACCAGGCCAAGCCAGAGGCGATCGATCAAAGGCGAGGTCGCCCGTCCGGACCGAAAGGATGCCTTGTCCGATCGTCCGACGCGCATCAACATCAGGCGCTGCCAGATCCAGGCCAGCGGCGCGATCAGGCGCTTCACCAGCCTGGTATGGCGGATGAGATCGTAGACCCAGGACCGCGGCCTTTGCTGGCTGGCCGTCTGCTCGACCCGGAACTTGTCGGCCCAGGCGACCACCGGCCGGAACAGCAATTGATCGTAGAGCATGATCAGGATGCCCATGGTCGCCACGGCCCAGCCGACTGCGACGAAGTTCTTCTGGTCGATGGCGAGCGCCAGGAAAGAGCCGATGCCGGGAAGCTGCACGGTCGTATTGCCCACCGTGATCGCCTCGGAGGCGACCACGAAGAACCAGCCGCCGGACATCGACATCATGGTGTTCCAGATCAGCCCCGGCGCCGCGAACGGCGCCTCCAGGCGCCAGAAACGCTGCCAACCGGACAGCCTGAAGCCACGGCTCACCTCGTCCAGGTCTCCAGGCACCGTGCGCAGGGACTGGTAGAAGGAAAAGGCCATGTTCCAGGCCTGGCTGGTGAAGATCGCGAAGATCGAGGCACACTCCGCCCCGAGCTGGCTGCTGGGAAACAGGCCCATGAAGAAGGTGACCGTGAAGGTCAGGAAACCCAGCACCGGAACCGACTGCAGGATGTCGAGGGCCGGGATGATGATCAGCTCGGCCCGCCGGCTCTTGGCCGCCAGCGTGGCCACCACGAAGGTGAAGACCAGCGAGGCGATGATGGCGGCGAACATGCGCAAGGTGGTGCGCAGCGCATATTCCGGCAGGCGGGCCGGATCGAGCGAGACCGGAGCCCCCGAGAGGGCATCGAGCGGTGTCCGCATCGCGGCAGCGCCATGCAGCACCAGGGCGATGAGCGCGATCACCAGCCCGCAGGCGATCAGATCGTAGAGATTGGGCAGGAGGCGCCCGCGGGCGAAAGCCGCGACTGAGCGCTGACCGGAACGGTCATGGGGTAGGAAAACCATGGCGAACCTCGTTGGAGGGCAAGGTCGGAAAAGGCGGGATGTCGGCAGGCAGGCGGGCGCTGGACGCAGGGGTCCTCCCGAGACACGCTCAGTGCGTGCCGGCCATCCCGGCGCATTTCGAACAAAGGGATTGGGAGGCATCCGTCTCTTCACCGGCGCCGGACGGGCTCCAGCGGCATTCGAGCCGCCCCGTATCCGGATTCAGGTGCCAGGATGCCAGGAGACCGCTACGGATCGCGCCAGGGCGCTTTTCAATCCGACCGGATCGGAAAGACGCATCCAATTCCTTGAATGATGCGCCAGGTGCAACCGCACGGGCCTTGGCCTGGAAGGCAAGGATGACGGCGCCGCGAACATGCGGCCTGGCGGCCGAGATACGGCCGCGGAACGGAATGACGTTGTTCATGTTTCACCTCGTCGGGCCGCCTTTGGCCAGACCCGCGAGGCAAGCCGGCGCGGACTAGAGCAAAACGCTTTAGAGCCGGCCGGTCATCGCCCGGCGCGCGAGACCGCCGGCGTTCCAGATCGATGGCGCACCCCTCCGGCGACGGCCTAGGACCGAAGCCGGACGGCTACTGCGATCGTTGTCCATGTGCTTCCACAGCTGATTTTTCGATGGATATCCAAGGTGTCGGGCACCGCGAATACAGAGCCCTTCTGTCATTGCCCCAAAGCAGGGTCAACCGTGCCTTGGTGTGTGAGAACCATACCTTGGTATGGGCTTATGGACGCGTACGAACGCCGGGCGGCATCGTTCGACGTACAGCGTGTAATAGCCGCATCCACGGTAAATAAAGTGCGACCCGCCTTCTCCACGCAGTGGGGAAGGCGGCCCGGCGAAGCCGGGTCGGATGGGGTGTGGCGTGCCGCGCAGTATCCTTCGAAGGTTGGCACGACGGTCGTGCCAGTCTTTTGAGTTCCGTGCGCTGCCCGCTACACCCCATCCGTCATTTCTGCGAAATGAACAGCCACATCTTCGTTTCGAAGATGTGGCGGACTTCCCCACTGCGTGGAGAAGGCGGGTTGCGCCTTGTTCTGCCCTATCTCAGACCGTTGCGAGCTACAAATCCCGGCCACGACGTACGATCCGGAAGCATCGCTTCGGCGGCATCACCCCTGCCCGCGCTTTTCGAAATCCTCGACCTTGATTGCGCCGGTCATGATGGCCACCACGTCGGCCATCGAGTGGGTCTTGGGGCTTACCACGGCGGCCCGGCGGCCCAGGCGCATGATGTGGATGCGGTCGGCCAACTCGAAGACGTTGGGCATGTTGTGGCTGATCAGCACGACGGGCAGGCCGCGATCGCGGATAGTGCGGATCAGTTCCAGCACCTGGCCGGTCTCGCGCACGCCGAGCGCCGCCGTCGGCTCGTCCATGATCGCCAGCTTCTTGGCGAACAAAGCGGCGCGGGCCACCGCCACGCCCTGGCGCTGGCCCCCCGACAGGGCTTCCACGGCATTATGGATCGAAGGCAACCGGAACTTCAGTTCCGCCATGGCCTTGCGCGCTTCCTCGCGCATGCGTGTCTTGTCGAGGCGACGGAACACGGAGCCGAGCACGCCGGGCATGCGCAGCTCGCGCCCGAGGAAGAGATTTGAGGAGATATCGAGGGCTGGCGCCACCGCCAGGTCCTGGTAGACGGTCTCGATGCCACGATGGCGGGCATCGAGCGGCCCCTTGAAATGCACCGTCTGGCCGTCGAGCAGGATCTCGCCGCTGTCGGGCCGCAGCGCTCCGGTCAGCGCCTTGATCAGGGAACTCTTGCCGGCGCCGTTGTCGCCGACAACGGCAAGGATCTCGCCCCTGCGCAGTTCGAAATCCACCCCGTCAAGCGCCGTGACATGGCCATAGCGCTTGATGATGTTGCGGGCCTCGAGAATGACCTCGGAAGAAGAAGGTGCCGTCATATCAGCGCCTCCCGCGCGAGAGCTGGTCGAAGGCCACCGCCACGATCACCAGCACACCCGTGATCAGGTCCTGCCAGAGCGGATCGATGCCGGCGAGCGTCAGGCCGTTGCGCAGCACGCCGACGATCAGCGCGCCGATCAGCGTGCCGATGATGCCGCCGCGGCCGCCGAACAGCGAAGTACCGCCGATCACCACGGCGGTGATCGAGTCGAGATTGGCCGTCTGCAGCGAATTGGGATCGGCATTGGGAATGCGGCCGAGCGCCAGCCAGGCGGCGATGCCATAGAGCAGGCCGGCGAGCACATAGACCGAAAGCAGGTGCCGGCGAACCGGGATGCCGACCAGCCGTGCCGCTTCGGCATTGTTGCCGATGGCATAGACATGGCGGCCCCATTTGGTCTGGTTCAGGAGATACCAGACCAGGGCATAAAGCAGCAGCATGGCGATGACGCCATAGGTGACCACGAAGCCGCCGATCACCTCGCCATTGCCCGTCCAGCTCAGGAATTCATCGTCGACCGGAAAGGCGCCCCCGGCCGAGATCAGGCGAAGCGCAGCCGTGATGATGCCGAGCGTGCCGAGCGTGACGATGAAGGGAGGCAGCTTCAGGCCGCTGATCAGGCCGCCAGCGACGGTGCCCGACAGGGTGCAGAGCAGGATTGCCACGCCCATGGACAGGACGGGATCATAGCCGAGCGCCGCCATCTTGCCTGCGATGATGGTGCCAAGCACGCAGATCGCGCCCACGGCAAGGTCGATGCCCGCCGTCAGGATGATCAGGGTCTGGCCGATCGCCAGCGTGCCGACCACCACGGTCTGCTGCAGGATCAGCGAAATGTTCTGCAGGGCCAGAAAGCGCTCGTTGATGCTGGCGAAGATGACGCAGAACAGCGCCAGTACCAGGAAGGGTCCAGCCGAAGGCACCGCGAAGATACGCGCCAGGAGGCTGCGCTTCTCTTCGGGCGCGGGAACCGTGGTCGTGCTCATACAATCCTCGACGATACGGATGGCGGTACGCATCCCCTGGCCAAGCCGAATAATGCGCGAGTATCCTTCCCCGGTTTCGGGGATGGTGGACCGGCAGAGCCGGGCCGGAAGGGGGAGAGTAGCGCAACCTGACAGATTATGGCCCTGTCACGCCACCCTCCCCCTTCCGTCATTTCTTCGAAATGCCACCTTCCCCGAAAAGCCGGGGAAGGAAAGCCTGCGCTCTATTCCGAGTACGCAGGGTATGCGGGTATACCGGTTCCAACAAAGTGAGATACCAGTGCGGCTTATTCGCCGCCCCAGCAGTTCTTGAGGCCCCAGGCGGTGTCCTTGGAATCGAGGCCCGACATTGGCTTGTCGGTGATCAGTTCCGAACCGGTGTTGATGAAGCCGCTCGGCTTCTTGCCGGTCTTGGCGTATTCGGCGACGGCATCGACGCCGGCGACCGCCATCTTGTAGGGGAACTGCATCACTGTCGCGGCGACCTTGCCGGACTTGACGTCCTTCACGCCCTGGCAGCTGCCGTCGATCGAGGTCAGCATCACGCCCTTGGCCTTGCCGAAGGATTTCAGCGCCGCATAGCCGCCGGCCGCCGCCGGCTCGTTGATGGTGTAGACGACGTTGATGTCGCCATTCTTGGACAGGAGGTTCTCCATACCGGTCTGGCCCTTGTCCTGCGCGCCATTGGTGATAGCGGAGCCGGCGATGACCGGGTCGCCCTCCTTGATGCCGAAGCCCTGCAGATAGCCGTTGTGGCGGAATGTATCGACCGTGCCGCCCGGCGTGCCGTCGAGCATGGCGAGCACCGGCTTCTTGTCGCCCAGGGCCTTCTTGGCATAGGTGCCCTGCTTCACGCCGGCCTCGAAATTGTCGGTGGCGTAGGTGGCGTCGACCGCATCGGCAGGATCGGTCGCCGTGTCGAGCGCGATCACCAGGACGCCGGAGTCGCGGGCCTTCTTGATGATGCCGAGCATGCCGGTCGAGTTGTTGGGCGTCACCAGGATGCCCTTGGCGCCCGCCGAGATGAGATCCTCGATCGCTGCGACCTGGCCTTCGTTGTCGCCGTCGAACTTGCCGAAGCGGGCGATCAGCTTGATGCCCTTCTTCTTGGCTTCGGCCTCGGCGGCCTGGCGTAGCTTGACGAAATAGGGGTTGACCTCGGTCTTGGTGACCAAGCCGACGATCACCTCCCCTGCCGCCTGGGCCTTGTCGGCCACGGCGAGGGACGAAAACACGGCAAAGCCGAGGGCGGCCGTGGTGGCGAGAGCAGTGGATGCGAAGATGCGGCTCAGGCGGAGCGCTGACATGAAATCCTCCCAGATTTATGAATGGAGCTTGGCGCTCTCTTCTCGACGATGGCCTTTCCATCGTAGGCTGCGGATTAATGCATCATCGCTGAATGAATGCAAATATATTTTGCCTGTTTTCAGGCATAACAACCCGTGCGTCTTCCTGGCTAGCGCGGATTGCCGATCCGGTTGAGCGCATGCATCACGCCACGCAGGGATGTATCGCCTGCCAGCGCGGCATAGTTGCGATAGAGATCGGCATAGACGGATGCCGCCCCGGTCCCAGGCCGATAGATCTTGAACCCACGCGCACCGAACCGCGCCGCGCCTTCCGGATAGTCGGCGACCACACCGGCCGCGACCGCGCCATGGATGGCGGCGCCCACCGCGGTGGGATTGTCGATCTCCGGCACCTCGACCTCCTGCGCCAAGACATCGGCCATGATCTGCACCAGCAGCGGGTTGTTGCGGGCCAGGCCACTCGACAGGATGAGACGATCGATGTGAAAGCCTCCGGCGGCGAAGAGATCCCGGATGCTGCGCGCGCCATAGGCCAGGGATTCCAGCAAGGCCCGATAGATGCCGGCAGCCGTCGTGCCCGTGGTCAGGCCGACGAGCAAACCGCTCAAGCCTGAATCGGCCAGGGGCACGCGGTTGCCGCTCCACCAGTCGAGCGCCAGGAGGTGATTGGAGCCTGGCACCAGGCCGGCTGCCTCGGCATTATAGAGCCGGAAATTCTCCGCCGTCTCAGCAGCGCGCGGAAAGGTTTTAACGAACCAGGCGAGCGTATCGCCGAAACCAGCCTGCCCCGATTCGTAGCACCATAGGTCCCGCACCGATCCGTCGAAGGCCACGCCCTCGATCCCCTGTGGCAAGGGCCGGAACTGCCGCCCCAGCATCAGATAGACGGCGGAGGTACCAAGCGCCCCGACGAGGCAGCCATCGCTGACGCCGCCGACGGCCGGCAGGACGACGTGGGAATCGATCACCGCCACGGCGATCGCCGCCTGCCCGAGAATGCCGGTGCGTTCGCGCCAGGCCGGCGATAAGCCCCCCGCCGAGGTACCGACCCGCCGGGGCTGCGTCAGGCGATCGGCGAGATCGGGAACGATGCCGTTGGGATAGCCCGCCCCATCGGCATATTGCGCCTTGTAGGCGGCAAAGCCGAGGCTGCGTGTTTCCTCGCCCGTCAATTGCCAGACGAGCCAGTCACCCGCCTCGATGAAGCGTTCCGTCTCGTGCCATAGCTGCGGCGCCTCCTGCGCCAATTGCGCCGCTTTTGCCAGCAGCCATTCGGCCGAGAGTTTCCCGCCGAAATTGTCGAGGAAGGCCCCTCCCCGAGCATTGATGGCCTCGGCCTGCGCCTGGGCTGCCCCATGCTTCCACAGCTTCACATAGGCATGCGGCTCTCGCGGGTGGAGGCGGGAGAGCGGCACGCCCTCGGCAGTAACGGGCAGCGGCGAACTGGCGGTGAAGCCGAGGCCGATGCCTTCGATCTGCCTGTCTCGGCCGAGAGCCGAGAGGATCGCCTGGGCCGCCTCGACATAGTCGTCCGCGTTCTGGAGCGCCCAGAGCGGCGGCAGGGCCGGACCATCCGGCAGGCGGGTCATCACGCCATGCCGATAGGGCAGCGCATGGCTGGCGACCTGCTCGCCGCTATCGGCATCGACAAGCACGCCACGCGCCGATTCCGTGCCATAGTCGAGGCCGATCAGATAGCGACGTGTCATGGCTGGGCCTTTCCTGCAAGAGCGGTTTGCGATCTGGCAGGGCCGCCAAGAATCGCAAAGACGCGTCGAACCGAAGAGTCCAGAGCAAGCAAGCGTTCACACTTGAACGCGTTTTGCTCTGGTACAGGTCCAGCTTAGGCGTCGGCCCCAGCAAAGCAACACTTTTGTATATTTTCAAGCAAAAGCGTTGCTTTGAGATCCCTATGCCGGGACGGGAGCCAGCGCCTTGCGGACGGCGGGGGCGACCACGGTACCGAACAGCTCGATCGATTTCATCATCTTGGCATGGGGAATGCTGCCCATCGAGAACTTGATCAGGAAGCGCTGGTGCCGGAACAACTCGTGTTCGGCCAGGATCTTGTCGATGACCTGCTGGGGATCGCCGACGAAATCCGAACCGCGAGGCGCGCGCGAGGCCTCGAATTGCGCCCGGCTCAGCGGCGGCCAGCCGCGTTCACGGCCAATGCGGCCCATGACGTCGGCATAGTAGGGAAAGATCTCGTCCGCTGCCTTGTCGCCGTCCTCGCCGATATAGCCATGCGAATTGATGCTGACCGGAAGCTTGGCCGGATCGTGCCCGGCCCGGTGCGCCGCCTCGCGATAGAGATCGACCAGCGGCTTGAAGCGTGCCGGCTCCCCGCCGATGATGGCGAGTGCCATCGGCAGGCCGAGCGTGCCGGCGCGGATCACCGATTGGGGATTGCCGCCGACACCGACCCAGACCGGCAGAGGCTGCTGGACCGGCCGCGGATAGACGCTCTGGCGGTCGAGCGGCGCGCGATGCTCGCCCTGCCAGCTCACCGCGGTCTGCTCGCGCAATTTCAGCAGCAGTTCCAGCTTTTCTGTGAACAGGCTGTCATAGTCCTTGAGGTCGTAGCCAAAGAGCGGGAAGGACTCGATGAAGGAGCCCCGCCCCGCCAGGATTTCGGCCCGCCCGCCCGACAGAAGGTCCACGGTCGAGAATTCCTGGAACACCCGCACCGGATCGTCCGAACTCAGCACGGTAACGGCGCTGGTGAGGCGGATGCGCTTGGTGCGCATAGCCGCCGCCGCCAGTAGCACCGCGGGGGTGGAAGCGGCAAAATCCGGACGGTGATGCTCGCCAATGCCGAAGACATCGAGACCGAGCTCGTCGGCAAGCTCGACCTCCTCCATCAGATTGGCAATGCGCTCCTCGGCGCCGATGACGGTGCCGGTGGCGGGATCCGCGGTGGTTTCCGCGAAGGTGTACAGGCCGAGTTCCATATGTATCGCGCCTCACCGGGAACGAAGCGTCCCGGGTTTTCCAGGTTGAAATTTTCTGGTTACAAAACGTAACTGAGGCTAAATATGGTACAGGCATGTAAGGCACAAGGAGGCACATTCATGGCCGTAGGTGACATGGGTGTAACCGGCATGAACGAGGACAAGGGCAGCCTCACCGAGAGCTGCCGGCCGGTCACCGAGATCCTGTCGCGCATCGGTGACAAATGGAGCATCCTGATCGTGATGGCGCTGAGCCAGGGGCCTTTGCGTTTCAGCGAGATCAAGCGCCGGATCGACGGCATCTCCCAGCGCATGCTGACGCTCACACTGCGGGGCCTGGAGCGCGACGGCCTCATCAGCCGCAGAGTGACGCCCAGTATTCCGCCGCGCGTCGACTATGAGCTCACCGAACTCGGCCATTCCCTGCGCATGCCGGTGAATGCGCTCGGCCAATGGGCCTTCGCCAACCGCGCCGCCATTTTGGAGGCGCGTGCGATGTTCGACCGGACCTGTCCAGTCCAGCGGGCAACCACACTGGATGAGCAGCGCGCGCCGGCGGCTATTCGGCCGGCGCCACAGCGAGCTTGACGGTCTGCGCCTTCACGCCGCTGATCTGCAGGGAGACCGGCCCCGGCTGCAGGTTGAAGCGCACGCTCTTACGCAGGCCTGTGCAGGCCTTCTGGCCCGTCGCGGCCGAATATTTCACCGTTGCCCCAGCCTGCACGACGTCGATCCAGCCCTCTTCCGAGAGCGTGACCTGATAGAGACCGGCTTTTTCGATCGGCGGCAGGGTCAGCAAGGCCCCATAGGTATCGGTTGCCGGCTTGCGGCCGGACGTCACGGGAAATTTCAGATCCGACACCGGGCTGAGCTGGAGGTCGGCGGCCCCGTCGACCTTGGCCAGCGTTGCGCCCGAAGCCAAGGTTGGCGGTGAGGCCTGGAACCAGCCCTGTTCCCGCGTAAGCGACCATTTGAACGGCTTGCAGGCCGTCGTCTCGGCCAGGACAGGCCCGGTTTGCAGGGCAATCAGCGCCATGAGGGCCAGGCCGGCGCGGCTGAAGGTGGGCATTGCGCAATCTCTCCGAAAGGAAGGAATGCGCAATCATACCTTGGCGCGTGCCAGAAACAAGAACAATTCACGAACAAATTACGGCCATGCCTCGAGGGCCGTTTCTTTTCAGAAGCGACTTATCAGGCCCTGCCGGGCACGAAAACCAAAGCCAGCCCATTGATACAATAGCGCAGCCCCGTCGGCTTCGGACCATCGTCGAAGACATGGCCGAGATGCCCCTCGCAACGGGTGCAGGCGACCGCGGTCCTGACCATGCCGAGACTGGTGTCCCGGCTGGTGCGTACCGACCGGCCGATCGGAGCCCAGAAGCTCGGCCAGCCGGTACCGCTGTCATATTTGGTCCGGGACGAGAACAGGGCCGCGCCGCAGCCCGCGCAGACGAAGCGCCCTGCCCGCTGTTCATGCAGCAACGAACTGGTGAAGGCCGGTTCGGTACCAGCCTCTCGCAGAATGGCGAAACGGGATGGCGTCAGCCGCCGGCGCCATTCATCATCGCTGAGCGCAAGGCGAGCGGGACCCGCCGCAGCCGCTTGCGTGAAGGCGAAGCTCGTGCCTCCCAGCAGCACGAGGCCCAGAAAATCGCGGCGTGTCGGCATGGGCAAGTCTCCTCGCAGGATGGTCGTCAGACCCCTCCCCCATCCTACGACAACCGCCCCCGCCTTGTTACCACTCCTGGCTCCGCTCCGACGTGGCCACCCTCATCACTGGCGGTTACAGGCAATTCGCTTCGAAATTGCCGGCGTTGAGTTCGCCGCCATTGAGCGTGAGCCTGGAACCCGGGGGCTGGGTGAGCGAGCCATTGACATAGGAACCGAAACTCGAGACCAGGCAATTGCGGGGCGTACCGGAAACCGCCACGTCACCACGGATGTCGATCGCCGGGCCCATGAAATAGAGCCCCGCCGTGCCGGCCTTGTCGACGCGCATATTCTCGAAGCTGACATTCTTTACCGGACCGCCCAGGAAATCCCAGTCACTGCCATAGATGAAGGCACCGTAGGTGCCGGCATTCGAGATCGAGACGTTCTTGAAATGGATGTCGGAGACCGGGTTGAGGAAGATGCCGGCATTGCGGGTGCCGTCGACCGTCAGGCCATCCACGCGCACATTGGTGGTCCTGGCCGCCTCTGGCAGGGTCGAGGCCGTAACCAGCATCAGTCCATTGATGCCGCCCTTCAGGTTCATGTCCCTGATGGTGACATCCGAGGTGCCCTGCAGCACCACCAGATCCATGTCCAGGCCCTGCTGGGAATTGTCGACACCGACCTTGTTCATCGTCACCCCCTTGGCGGCGACCAGCAGCACGCCTTCGCGCCGCGAGCGGCTGATGGCGACATTGTCGATGCTGATGTTCTCTGCCGCATGGGTGATGACAACAGGCCAGTCGCTGTCGTCGATACGGCTGCCGATGAAGATGCCGTAGGTCACGCTGTCGATCGCCGTGTCGCGGATGGTGAGATCCCGGCTGCCGAGAGCACTGATGGCCGCATGGGGCGCGCGGTTGGGATTGCCAACAGCGAATTCGCATTCGCTGTTGTTGTCGCAGATATAGAGGTCATGAATCCTGGCCCCATCGATAAGAGCGCCGGTGACGTTGTCGAGCCGAATGCCGTCGCCCGCCGTGCGGCTGATATCGACGTCACGGATCGTCAGATTGCTGGCGCCACTGCCGGCAATGCCGGCCAGCCCGCCCGAGATCGCCAGGCTGGCGACTTCGCTGCCGCTGGCCATGGTGACGACATTGGCCAGTGGGCTGCTACCCGTCAGCCGGGCCGTCGGCCCCTGGTTGCGGAACACGGTTTCTTGCCGGCTGGAGGCGCCGCGCACGGCGATCCCACCGCCCCCGCCGAGCAGATGCTGTCCCTGACCCAGTTGCAGCGACTGGTCGAGGGCAATCTCGCCATTGGCGAGCACCAGTGCGTTGTCGCCGCCCGCGGCAAGCCTGTCGTTGATCACCGCGGCATGACCGCTGCCGGAGGTAATCTTGACGACCTTGCCGACGGCCTGGCCGCTGGCGACATATTCGGCCCGCTCGATCGGGCCGGAAGCGCCGGCATAGGTGCGCACCAGGCTGGCGCGCTCGACGCGCTGGAACATGGCGTCGAAGGCGCCGTCTCCACCACGCGCGCTGCCGCCCAGCGGCACGCGCAGCCGGGCCGTCAGGCCGAACTTGGTGCGGTCCTCCCTGTCGTAGGAGACGGAGGCGCCGAGCGCGAAGGTCGCCCCGGGAAGGCCCGGCACCTTGGCGAAGGTGATTTCCGTCCGGGCCTTGACCCCGGGGATATCGTCGACGCGATTGCGGCCGTCATACCAATAGGCGCCGCCGAACACCTTCACCTGCGCTGCCATCTCCTCCAGGAAATCGGGCACACGGAAACCGACTTCCGCATCGCCGCCTGCCCGGGCAAACTCGCGGCCGGCCTGGAAACGCAGCTCGTCCCCGGAGACAAAGGCGCGGCTCAGGCCGGGCAGATAGGCCTCCCGGCTCCCGGGCAGGTAGACATTGGCGCGACCCTCATAGGCCGGGCCGATCGCCTCGACGCCGAAGGACCACTGATTGAAGCGATTGCCATAGTCGCTCTTGAAGAGATCGAAATAACCATAGGTGCCGATCACCCAGTCCTGCCCGAAGCGACGGCGGTAGCCCAGGCCGAGGGAGGCCTGCCGGGCCGAGCCCTTGGCGAGCCTGCCGCTGGCATCGAAAAAGATGCCATTCCGATCATCGATGAGAAATGGCAGGAAGACGCCGATGCCTCCATAGCCCTTGTTCTGGATGAGGCCGCCCTCGATCTCGACCAGTGGTTGCTGCATCTGCGCGAAGGCATGGCTGGAGAGAGCGGTGCTGGCGAAGAGAACCGCGGCGAACAAGCTCGAAGATTTCATGATGAAAGACAAGATTCCAATTAACGAGCCGCTGATAGGCCTGAAAATTGCTAAAATCCAGTACTATCTAGAAATAGTTATCTATAACACTCAATTCCAATAAAATATATACTTAAGATCAAAGAAAATATGTGCAGAATTTAAATATTACAAACAGAACGAAGCCTTCGAACGGAAAGTTTCCCTCAGTGGTTACAACTTCTCCTGGATGACGCCTGGAGGCCTAAGGCTGAAATCCGGTATCGTCACTCCGCCTGAGAAAGATCAGCACGATGCCCCCCCGAGCTTGGTGCATCCCGGGCTAAAGCGCACCTGGGTACAGGCCTTGATTGACCATGTAGCCCCGGAAATGTCAGCTTGCCGGGAACCAGCTGGCACGTGGAGGATTTCCCATGGTGAGAAAATTCCTGCTTTTAGCCCTTTGCCTGACCGGCTTATGCGTGCCCGCGGCGGCCCAGACCCTGCCGAACAGCGGCGACTATTATCGCGCCGCATGCCGCGGTCTGGCGGCCAATACCGCGCCGACGCCAAATGAACTCGTACTTCCCTCCTTGGACTGCGCCATCGAGATCGAGGATCTCGCCTCGATGGGGCGCCTGCTGACCTCGGATAAGCGTATCTGCAAGCCGGTCGACGTCTCTGTTGCACAGACGGCAGCCGTCGTCTCCGCCTTCCTCGATGCCCATCCAGACCGGCTCAAGGAACCCTTCGTGGTCCTTGCCACCACGGCCCTGCAGGAGAAGTGGCCCTGCTCCTGACGCTTGCGGCGTCGGGATAGCGC
The DNA here is from genome assembly GCF_057813875.1 of Labrys sp. F242. NCBI lineage: Bacteria > Pseudomonadati > Pseudomonadota > Alphaproteobacteria > Hyphomicrobiales > Xanthobacteraceae > Labrys > Labrys sp. F242. The sequence continues at coordinate 3,206,368 of NZ_JBVASG010000001.1, forward strand.
GCCGCTGGATGACATCTGCAATGGCATCGGTGGCATTCTGCTCCACCCGATCCAGCGCCTCGTTTTGAGGCGTCTCCTTTGCGAAAGGCAGAACTGCCTTTCCAGAGGGTGCCCTGGGCTGCCAGTTTCGAGCCATATCATGGATCGACGGCGATCTCGCTCTTTGCTGCAGACTTGACGAATTCATAACTCCTCAGCTATGAATTAAATCCATAGCTGAGGAGTTATTGATTTTGACGCCGCTCTCCCCCGACCTCCTGTTCAGAACGCTCGCCGATCCGACCCGGCGGGCGATCTTCGAGCGCTTGTGCCGCAAGGGAGAGCAGACGGTCGGAGCCCTCACGGCCCATGCCCGGGTCTCGCAGCCGGCCGTCTCGAAGCATCTTGCGATGCTGAAGCAAGCCGGGCTGGTCCGCAACCGCCACGAAGGCCGGCAGACCCATTATTGCGCGCAACTCGGCGCCCTCAGCCCCCTCATCGACTGGGCAAGCCAGATGACGCAATTCTGGGAAGCCCGGTTCGACGATCTCGAAGATTTGCTGAACAGGATGGACCAATGACCAACAGCGCGAGCGAAACCCGTACCGTCGTCGTCGAGCGCGAGATTCCGCATCCGCCCGAAAAGCTTTGGCGCGCCCTCACCCAACCCCACCTGATCGAGGAGTGGTTGATGAAGAACGACTTCGACGCGGTTGTCGGTCATCGCTTCAATCTGCGCGGCGAATGGGGCGGCGTACTCGACTGCGAAGTCCTCACCGTCGAGCCGCATCGGAGCCTGTCCTATAGCTGGAATTTCAGCCATGACGATGCCGCCTACGATCTGAAAAGCGTGGTGACCTTCACGCTCACGCCCACCGGCGCGGGCACGCATCTGCGCATGGAGCAGGCGGGCTTCCGGCCCTCCCAGCGCCAGGCCTATGGCGGCGCCAAGGCCGGTTGGCAGCAGTTCCTCGCCAATCTGGAGCAGGTCCTGGCGCGGTCGGAATAAGCCTTGGCCCCTATACCATCGCGGGTTACCCGCTCGATATCGACAAAGGGAGGCTTCCTTGAACATCAATGCCTGGATTCGACGGACCCATCGCTGGCTGTCCATTGTCTTCACATTAAGCGTGATCGCCAATTTCGTTGCCATGGCGTTAGGCGAACCGCCTGCCTTCGTGGTCTATGCGCCCCTGCTGCCGCTCTTCCTGCTGCTGTTCAGCGGCCTCTATATGTTCGTGCTGCCCTATGTCGCTGGAGCAAAGCGCGTTCATGACTGAGCGGCTTTTGCGCGGCGGGTGATGGGGCGACGTCAGCCCCCAGCCTGCCGCTGTGCGGCCTTCAGGATGGCGACGGCACGCTCGGCCATCCCGGCAGGAACGAAGACGTGATCGTGATGATAGGCGGCCACCATGTTGCAGGGGATTCCGGCGTCAGCCAGGGCGGAGGCGACCGCGGCCGTCAATCCGACACCATCGAGCGCCGAGAAAACCTCCAGCTCGATGCGTTTCATCGCCATGGCGGTGTCGAAGCCGAGGGTGGCGGCTTCTTCCACCAGCAAGATCAAAGTGACGCCTTCCTCTTCCCGGAAGAATGACAGAGCCTGCCTGGCAGCCGCCTCGATCACGGCCGGCGAGGTCGTGGTGCAGAAGACAAAGTCCCCTTCCTTGAGGCGTGGGGTCATGCCGGCAATCATGGCCCCGGTATCACGAACACTGTGTGGCATGCGGCCTCCCTGAATTGCCGGTCCGCCTCGGCGAAATCGCGACGCGGGTCTCCCGTCCCCGATACTACAGCGAAAGATTTGATTTCCGGGTTTTTTGCGAGCCTTGCCGATCGAATGAATGGCCAGGCTCGCAGGAACGGTTGAGAAAGCGCCGAAATCAGCAAGAGAGCTGAAGGCTAGGCCGTGCCGGCGCGGGTCGGCCGATCCATCACGCGGCGCCCCATCAGGCTGGCGACGAGATCGACCATCAGCAGAGCCGTGCGGCCACGATCGTCGAGGAAAGGATTGAGCTCGACGAGATCGAGGCTGGCGACCAGGCCGCTGTCATGCAGCATCTCCATGATCAGATGTGCCTCACGGAAGGTCGCACCACCCGGCACCGTGGTGCCGACGCCCGGCGCGATGCCGGGATCGAGGAAATCGACGTCGAGGCTGACATGCAGCACCCCGTTCGCCTCGGCCACGCGGCTCAGGAAGGCCTGCAGCAGCGGGCCGACGCCATGCTCGTCGATGGCTCGCATGTCATGCACGGTGACGCCGGCAGCGGCGAGCGCCGTCCGTTCGGCCGGATCGACGCTGCGGATGCCCATCATGCAGATGTGGTCGGGCTTCACCGGTGCAGCAAGCGGGGGAAAATAGCCTTCGAAGCCCGGCTGGCCGGTGGCATAGGCAACGGGGCAGCCGTGGAGATTGCCGCTCACCGTCGAGTCCAGCGTGTGGAAATCGGGATGGGCGTCGAGCCACAGCACGAAGAAGGGCCGTCCCGTCTCGGCTGCCCGGCGGCTGAAGCCCGCCAGCGTGCCGGCGGCCATGCCGTGATCGCCACCGATGACGATCGGCAGGCCTTCGGCCCCGAGGCGATAGGCCGCTTCGGTGAGAGCCTCGGTCCACGCCACCACTTCGGGCAGGTGCTTGATGGCGGGATTGGCGTGGCGGATCGCACGCTGGGGAGTGGGAGTGAGATTGCCGCGATCCTCGACGCTGTGGCCGAGTTCCTGCAGGGCACCGGCCAGGCCGGCGGCCCGAAAGGCGCTCGGGCCCATGTCGCAGCCGAGCCGCCCCGTGCCTTCCTGCAGTGGCGCACCCAGCAAGATACAATGTTTCGAAGTCATGAGAGCCTCTTGAAAATCGGCGGCAGTCTATCGCCCAGGCTTGGCGGTAAGAACGATGCAAATTGGCAAAAGGCTCAATATCCCTTATCGAATTGGCATAAACTCCTGATCATTTCGGCAGGCTCATGGACGACATCGACCGCCAGCTCCTCACCTTGCTGCGCCATAACGGCCGGCGCAGCATTTCCGACCTCGCCGGCGAACTTGGCCTGTCGCGCGCCACGGTGCGGGCGCGGATCGAGCGCATGGAAGCCCAGGGCGACATCATCGGCTATACGGTGATCCTCAAGGCCGACGCGATCGCCATGCCGGTGCGCGGCATCGTGATGATCGAAGTTGAAGGGCGGGCAGCCGACCGGGTCATCGACATCCTCGGCGGCTTTCCGGAAATCAGTGCCGTGCATACCACCAATGGCCGCTGGGACATCGTGGTGGAGTTCGCCACCCTCAATCTCAGCGACCTTGACGCCGTGCTGCGTCGCGTGCGCCTGATCCAGGGCGTCACCGCCTCCGAGACCCACCTGCTGCTCGCCACGCCGCGCAGCACGCAGGCACGGCTGTAGAGACGTCTTCGGCAGGATTGCCGCCTCCGCACACGCTCACGCCAACGATACTTTCATCCGGCCCGCTGCTGTGCTTGACTGGGGTGCCACAGGCCTTGCCGGTGGATATCCCGGCGATATCTACCGCGGATCGCAGTCCCATGGAGACCCAGCACAAGCTTTCGGAGTGATGGAATGAGCGCAGTCAGCATCCGACCTGCCCATCTCGACGATGCCAGAGCCATGGCCGACCTGCATGTCGCGGTCTGGCGCCACACCTATCATGCCCTCGCGCCCTCCAAGGCCTTCGTCGTGCTCGACGAAGAGCATCGCTTCGCCAGTTGGCACAAGCGGCTGACCTCGGCCGCTACAGACCAGATCGTGCTGCTGGCCGAGAGCGGAGCCGGACTGGTCGGCTTTGCCGCGGCGGGCCCCCCCTCGCAGGCGATCTTCGACGGACGCTGCGAGATCAAGCACCTCTATGTCGATCCGCTGCACAAGCGCCAAGGCATCGGGCGAACCCTGCTCGAAGCCATCGCGGCACGGCTGGTCGAACAGGGACGCCGAAGCGCCGCCATCGGCGTCGTCGCCGGCAATCAGCCGGCGATCGCCTTCTACGAGGCGCAGGGCGGCAGGCAAGCTGGATCCTATACCGACCCCGGCCCGCTCTGGCGCTCGCATAACCTCGTTTATGCCTGGGACGATCTAGAGGCGCTCGTCAGGCAGCAGCCTGTGTCTTCGGCTCCTTGATCCGGTACCAGGCCACGTAAAGGGCCGGCAGGAACAGGAGCGTCAGCACGGTTGCCACCAGGATGCCGCCGATCATGGCATAGGCCATCGGTCCCCAGAACACTTCGCGGGCGATCGGAATCATGCCCAGACTCGCAGCCGCGGCCGTCAGCATGATCGGGCGCATGCGGTGGACGGTTGCGTCCACCACCGCCGTCCAGCGATCCATGCCCTCTTCCTCGTGATCCTCGATCTGTTTCACCAGGATCACCGAATTGCGGATGATGATGCCGATCAGCGAGAGAATGCCGAGGATGGCAACGAAGCCCATCGGCTGGTTGAAGGGCAGCAGGCCGAGCACCACGCCGATCAGGCCGAGCGGCGCCACGCTGACCACCAGGAACAGTTTCTGGAAGCTCTGGAGCTGGATCATCAGGATGGTCATCATGGTCAGAAGCATGATCGGCACGATGGCGATGATCGGTCCCTGGCCCTTGGCGGATTCCTCCACCGCGCCGCCGACCTCGAGCTTGTAGTGGTCGGGAAGCTGGGCCTTGAACTGCGCCAGTTTCGGCGCCAGGCGCTCGACCACGGTCGCCGGCTGGACATTGCCTTCCAGCGCCGCCCGCACCGTGATGGTGGGTAGGCGCGAGCGCCGCCAGACGATGGGCTGCTCCATGCCGTAGCCGATATTCGCCACCGCCCGCAGCGGCACCACCGTGCCGCCGGAAAGCGGGATCTGGAGGTTCTCCAGCGTCTCCACCGAATTGCGCTGGTCCGCCGTCGCCCGGCCGACCACGTTGATCAGATAGATGTGGTCGCGCACCTGGGTGAAGGCGGCCCCCGCCAGCGTGCCGTTGAGGATGGAGGCGATGTCCTGCGAGGTGACGCCGAGCAGCCGGGCCTTGTTCTGGTCGACCTCGACCTTGAGCACGCGCGCCGGCTCGTTCCAATCGAAGGTGATGGTGCCGAGATTGGGATCGGTCGCGATCAGGCCGGCCAGCTTGATCGCCTGCTCGCGCACCTTCTGGATATCGGCGCCGCTGACGCGATATTGCACCGGGCGCCCGACCGGCGGGCCGAGTTCGAGCGGATGCACGAGAATGTCGATGCCGACGAACTTGTCGCGCGCCAGCACCTCCAGCTTCTTCTGCACCCGATCTCGCGCCTCGATATCCTTGGTGACCACGACGGCCTGGCCGAAGAAGGGATTGGAGAGCTGCTGGTCGAGCGGCAGATAGAAGCGCACGGCGCCCTGGCCGATATAGGAACTCCAGCGCACCACGTCGCCATCGCCGGCCAGAGCCTTCTCGAAGCGGTCCATCTGCGCCTTGGTTTCGCCGATGGCACTGTTCTGAGGCAGTGTCATGTCGACCAGGAGTTCAGGCCGGTCGGATGAGGGGAAGAACTGCTGCTGCACATGGCCCATGGCCACGACAGAGGCGCCAAGCAGGCCGAGGCAGATTGCAATGGTGACCCAGCGCCATCGCATGGCCGCGAGCAACGCGCTCTTGAAAGCGGCGGCGAAGCGGCCCGGCTTCTCGTCGTGCTTCTTCATGGTGGCCGGCAGCACCGTCACGCCCACCAGCGGCGCAAACAGCACGGCGACGATCCAGGACACCAGCAACGCAACCGCGATCACCACGAACAAAGTGAAGGTATATTGACCGGCCGAGCTCGAATTGAGCCCGATCGGGATGAAGCCGGCCACCGTCACCAGCGTGCCGGTCAGCATCGGAAAGGCGGTCGAGGTATAGGCGAAGGTCGCCGCCTTGAGGAGGTTGTCACCCGCCTCCAGCCGGCTGATCATCATCTCGACCGTGATCATGGCGTCGTCGACCAGAAGGCCGAGGGCGATGATCAGCGCGCCCAGCGAAATGCGCTGCAGGGAGATGCCGGTATATTCCATCACCAGGAAGACGATGGCCAGGACCAGGGGAATTGAAATCGCAACCACCAACCCGGCACGCAGGCCAAGGCTGACGAAGCTGACCGCCATCACGATGATCACGGCTTCGAGCAACGCCCGGGTAAAGCCGGAGATCGCCTCCTCGACCACCGCCGGCTGGTTGGAGACCAGATGCACGCCGACGCCGACCGGCAGGGTCGCGGTAACCTCGGCCATGGCTTCCTTCAGGTCCTCGCCGAACTGGAGGAGGTTGCCGTTGGGCGCCATGGCGATGGCCAGGCCAATGGCGGGCTTGCCATCGAAGCGAAACAGAGAGCTCGGCGGATCGACATAGCCGCGTGTGATGGTGGCGACGTCGCTCAGGCGGAAGAAGCGGTCATTGACGCGCAAATTGATGGCACTGAGGTCCTGTTCCGACTTGAAGCCGCCATCGACGCGCACGCTGACGCGGTCCTGGCCCGCCTGGATCACACCGGCGGCCGATACGGAGTTCTGCGCCTGCAGGGAGGCGATCACCGCCTGGCGGTCGAGCCCGAGACTGGCAAGACGCGCGGTGTCGAAGTCGAGATATACAACCTCGTCCTGCGCGCCGAGAATCTGGGTCTTGCCGGCATTGGGCACCGCGAGCGCACGGTCGCGGACCTGCTCCACATAATCGCGCAGTTGCCGGAAATCGATGCCGTCGGCGGTGAAGGCATAGACATTGCCGTAGACGTCACCGAACTCATCGTTGAAATACGGTCCCTGCACACCGCTCGGCAGGGTGTACCAGATATCGTTCACATGCTTGCGTATCTGGTAGAAGGCATCGCTCAGCGCCCGGCCATTGGTGGTGTCCTTCAGGTTGACCATGATGGTGGCCGTACCGGGCCGGGTATAGCTCTTGGTGTAATCGAGCGCGCCGATCTGCTGGAGTTCCTTCTCGACCCGGTCGGTGACCTGGTTGAGGGTCTCCTCCAGCGTCGCCCCCGGCCAGTTCACCTGGACGACCATGGTCTTGATGTCGAAGGAAGGATCCTCCTCGCGGCCGAGCCGGACATAGGAGAGGGCTCCGGCGATCACCGAGGCGATCATCAGGTACCAAATGAAGGAGCGATGCTTGAGCGCCCAGTCGGACAGGTTGAATCCGCTCATTTCTGCCCCTCTGGGTTCTGGCTGCGCTTGAGATCGATGGCCTGGCCGGCCTGCAGAGTGCCGACGCCGGCCTCCACCACGATGTCGCCGTTCTCTATGCCATCCACAACGGCATAGCCCGCCTTGCGGGAGACCAGCTTCACCGGCCGGGCCGTGACCACGGCCTTGACCGGATCGACGATCCAGACCGATGGCTTGTCGGCAGGGCCAGCCAGAGCCGAAACCGGAACGGCGATGTAGGGAGCGACCTTTCGCGTGGCCGAGACCGAGATGGTGGAGCCGAGGCGGAAGGCATTGGGTGGATCCTGCAGCGCCAGGCGAGCCCGGCGGGTGCGTGTCACCGCGTCCGAAGCGGGGGCGAGCTGGCGCAGCGTGGCGGTCGTACGGATGCTTGGCTCGCCCGCAAGGACGACGTCGAAGCTGGCATAGGCCTTGAGTTCGTCCGACAGATAATCCGGCACATCGACCACGGCCTCGCACACATCGGGCCGGGCCAGGGTGACGATGATGTCGCCGGCCGACACCACCTTGCCGACATCCGAATTCACGGCGGTGATCACCCCCTCATAAGGAGCCACCAGTTCGGCATAGCCGAGGACATTCTGGGCCTGCCGCAGCGAGGCCTCGGCCTGGGACACCTTGGCTGCGGCGGTCTCGCGGGCTGCCACCGCCGTGTCGACCTGGGCCCGGGAAGCCGTTTCGGTGACCACGAGGGCACGGCTGCGGTTCTCTGTCAGCACGGCATTGGCGAGCTGTGCCTTGGCGTTGGCAAGGTCGGCCTGGGCCGATTGCACGGCGAGCCGCAGCAAGGTGGCGTCGACGGCCGCCAGCCTGGCGCCCTGCTTGACCCTGTCGCCGACATTCACTTCGCGCGCGATGATGCGCCCGCCGACCTGAAAGCCGAGATTGGTCTGGAAACGGGCATCGACACTGCCGACGAAAGGCCCGAAACTCGCCGTATCGACGCTGCGGGCCGTCAATGTCAGCACCGGCCTGGCAGGCTCCTGGGCGAAAGCCACGGCCACGGGAAATGCGCCGATGAGCAGCGCGGATATGGCAGCGCCGAGTGTGGTTGGCCTCATTGCCCTTGCTCCAAGACTGTTTCCACGCTCTGGACGGGTTTCTCGATCTGGACAGTCTCGACAATCTGGCCGGGGCGCAGCAACTGGCCGCCCTGCACGACGACGGCCTCGCCATCCTCGAGCCCGCCCGACAGCACGACGTCATGCGTGGTGTAGCGGTCGAGCGTGACCGCGCGCGGCTGCGCCTGATGTTGATCGGCTGTCACGGTCCACACCGCCGGCTTGCCCTGCCATTCGAACAGCGCCGAAGCCGGCAGCACGAAACGCCGCTGCGGGGCAAGGCTCGCCTCACCACGCACTGCCGTGCCCAGCGACATGCCGGGTGGCGTCTCCTTGAGGCCGATCTTCACCCGGATCGTGCCCTTGCGGGCATCGACGATGGGCGAGACCTCCCGGACATGGCCGGTGGTTTTCACACGAGGGTCCGCCACCAGCGTGATGCCGACTTCGGGCGAACCCGGCGGCTTGTCGATCAAGGCTTCATAGACGTCGAAAACCGCGTCTCGCGGCCCGTCCTGCGCAATGCTGACCACGGTCTGGCCGGCCTGCACCACCTGCCCCGTCTCGGCATTGCGTGCCGTCACCGTGCCGGCCACACCCGCGCGAAGATCCGCGTAGCCGAGCTGCTCCTTGGCCTGTTCGACCTGGGCCGTCGCGGCCGAAACCGACCCCTGTGCCACACTCAGATTCTCCTGCGCCGCATCGAGGGAACTTTGCGAGGTGGCGTTGCTGGTGATCAGTGTTTTCTGGCGCTGATAGGCCGCCTGGCTCTGCTGCAGTTGCGCTTGCGCCGAGGCAAGGGCGGCGTTGGCGGTGTCGAGGGCGATGCGTTGTTCCTGCCCGTCGACGCGAGCCAGTACCTGGTCCGGCGTGACATGATCGCCGACATCCACCAGCCGCTCGATGATGCGCCCGCTCACGCGGAAGGAGATATCGCTCTGCACCTGGGCCTCGACATCGCCGGTCAGGCTGACGCTCGGCCGGTAATCCGTGGCCCGGGCCGTGACGATGCCGACGCGCGCCGGCGGCCCTCCGCCCCAGGCGATAGCAGGCGAGAGCACCGCGACCAGACCTCCGAAAAGAAGGGCACGGCGCAATTGCATGGGATTGCCGAGGTTTGAGATCATCGTCGCCCTCGCTGTTTCATGCGAATGTCGTTCGATTGGGTCGTTTCGACGGGAAGGCCCGAGCCCTTGCAGTCCACGCATCGCCCTTGCCGCTCCGCAGCGTCTGGAGCAAACCGTGTTCAAACGGAAACACCGTCCTGCTCCAACTTCTTGTTTCGACGCGACTCTGCGATTCAAGGCGATTCCGCCAAATCGCAAAACGCTTTAGGAAGATCACTCAGCCAGCAGCGGGACTCTCCGCTTGCACGGCGTTCCCATATCAATTAAAAACAAAACCGTCCAGACGGTTTTTATTATATCGAGATCGTTTCAGGAATTATGCCCCAGACTCCTCCCCCGCCCCAAACTCTTCGCGCGCGCAAGTTGCAGCGGCGCAGCATGGAAACCATTGGGCAGATCCTGACCGCTACCGTCGGCGTGATCGAGCGCGTCGGCGTTCACAACCTCACCATCGATCTGGTGGCGGCGGAAGCCGGCGTCAGCAAGGGCGGTGTGCTGCACCACTTCCCGACCAAGACGGCCTTGATCGTCGCCGCTATCAGCCAGGACATGGAAACGCTGATGATGGAAATCGACGAGACCGCGGGCTCGACCGTGAATTTCGCCTCGGCCTTGGCTCAGTTCGCCCGCCGCATCGCTCTGGAGGAAGGCGGCGTGTCGCCGGCGTTCCTGGTGACCGCCGCCGAAATCCCGGAAGCGGCCTCCGTGCTTGCCACCATGTTCAGCACATTGGTCGAGAGGGCAAACAAGGACGGCAAGGCCGGGAGCATCGACTCAACCCTGGTGCTGTTCGCGTCCTACGGCATTCTCATCAGCCTGGGCATGAAGTCCTTCCAGCCGAGCGCGGAGCAATTGGCCACCCTGTTCGAGAAGCTGGACAGCTTCGCCGCCAAGGCCTGATGTCGCGGCCAGGCCCTTTTACTCGGAACCTTGCTCACTCTCGTCCGGAAAAAGGCGCGGCGCGGAGCTCTTGATGAAATCGATGAACGCCCGCAGCGGCGCAGGAACCAGACGGCGCCCGGGGTAGTACAGGAAGGGGCCGGAGAAGCGCTCCCACCAGGGTTCGAGGACGGGTTCGAGGGCCCCGCTGTGGAAATGGGGGCGCAACCAATCCTCAAACAGATAGATGATACCGGTGCCCGCAATTGCGGCATCGACGGCCAGATCCGTCGCCGTGCCGACGCTCACCAACAGCGGCCCCGTCGTATCGACGGTCACGACCTCGCCATCGCGCTCGAATTCCCAGGCCGGCATCGCCCCGGATGAAAATCGGCCATGCAGGCAGGCGTGATGAAGCAGATCGCGCGGGTGCTCTGGCCGCCCCCGTCGATCGAGATAAACAGGCGCAGCCGCGGCGGCAAAGCGCTGCACACGCGGCCCGATGGGCACGGCTATCATGTCCTGCTCAAGCCGCTCGTCGTAGCGGATGCCGGCATCGCAGCCGGCCGCCAGCACGTCGACGAAGCTGTCCTCGGCCATCACCTCCAGGCGGATATCGGGAAAAGCGGCCAGGAAATCAGGCACGAGCGCCGGCAGCACCAGCCGAACCGCGCTGACAGGCACATTGAGCCTGAGCGTCCCGGCCGGCTTGTCGCGGAAGCCGTTGACGACGTCCAGTGCCGCCTCCATCTCGCTCATGACCGGGCCGAGCCGTTCCAGCAGGCGCTCGCCGGCCTCGGTAGCCGCGACACTGCGCGTCGTGCGGTTCAGCAGCCTGACACCGAGCTTCGTCTCCAGCCGGCTCACCGCCTCGCTCAAACCAGACGGACTGGCACCGCTCGCACGGGCACCGTCGCGGAATCCCCCAGCACGCGCGACGGTCATGAAAGCATGGAGATCGTTGAGGTCGACTTTCACTGTTCGCAACTCCGAACAACCTGTCCCAATTATGACTGATTGTCGCGCAAGTTGACAGCCCCTAGCTACGCAGGACGAACAGGAGATCGGCTATGACCACAATCGAGCAGTCCGGTAGTTTCACCCTCGGCGACCGTCATGTGAGGCGGCTCGGCTATGGCGCCATGCAGCTTGCAGGGCCGGGCGTGTTCGGCCCGCCCCGGGATCACGATGCGGCATTGGCCGTGTTGCGCGAGGCCATCGCATCCGGCGTGAACCATATCGACACCAGCGACTTCTACGGCCCGCACATTACCAACCGGCTGATCCGCGAGGCCCTGCATCCCTATGCGGACGATCTCGTCATCGTCACCAAGGTGGGCGCGCAGCGCGGGGAGGACGCTTCATGGATTCCTGCCTTCTCGCGGGAGGCCCTCACCCAGGCTGTGCATGACAATCTTCACAATCTCGGGCTCGATGTGCTCGACGTCGTCAATCTGCGCGTCATGTTCGACGTTCACGGGCCGGCCGAGGGCTCGATCGAGGCACCGCTCAGCGTCCTGGCCGAGCTTCGGCAACAGGGCCTGATCCGGCATGTCGGACTGAGCAACGTCACCGCAACGCAGATCGCGGAAGGACGCCGCATCTGCCCGATCGTCTGCGTGCAGAACCACTATAACCTCGCCCACCGGGCCGATGATATCCTGATCGGCGATCTCGCCCGCGAAAGTACGGCCTATGTGCCCTATTTCCCGCTCGGCGGGTTCACGCCGCTGCAATCCTCGACCCTGTCGGAGGTTGCGCAGCGCCTCGATGCCTCGCCTATGCAGGTCGCGCTGGCCTGGCTCCATCGCCGCGCGCCCAACATTCTGCTGATCCCGGGCACCTCCTCCGTGGCGCATCTGCAAGCCAACCTCGCCGCGGCAAAGCTCGATCTGCCGGAAGACGAGGTCGCCGCGCTCGATCGCATTGCGGCCGGGCATTCCTGAGGGAAGCAAGTGAACCGCCTGGAATGATCCGTTCCCCATCTCGCTCTTTCGCGAGACGGGTGTGCGCCTCGCCTTAGTGGAACAGCTTCAGCGCATTGGAGAAGGTGATCCACACACCCCACAGGATGGGAATGCCGACGGCGAGCCAGGCCAGGACGGCCGGCCCGTTCAGCCCGCCCCGCCCGATGCCCGAGGATTTCCCCTCCTGCGTCTGTCCGCGCTTTTGCAGGGCCGCCACCTCGGCGTCCGTCATGAACCAGCGGGAAGCCACCGGCTTGATCATGAGGTTGACGACGAAGCCGACGGCCAGCATGCCGGCGAGAACATACATGGTGCGATCATAGACTTGCGCTCGCGGCACGCCCGCGGCGATCTGGGCATCGCGGATGTAGTTGATCACCACCGGTCCGACGATCCCCGCCGTCGACCAGGCCGTCAGCAGCCGGCCGTGGATGGCACCGACGAACTGGGTGCCGAACATGTCGGCGAGATAGGCCGGCACCGTCGCAAAGCCGCCGCCATACATCGAGACGATCACGCAGAAGAAGGCGACGAACACCGCCAGCAGCCCGGTATGGGCGGCCCAGGGCGCCGAGGCATAGAGCACGATGCCGAGGCCGAAGAAGGTGGCATAAGTGAGCTTGCGCCCGAGCTTGTCGGAAAGCGAGGCCCAGAAGAAACGTCCGAAGATGTTGAACAGCGACAGCAGGCCGACGAAGCTCGCGGCGATGGTGGCGACCAGCTTGGCCTGCCCGGCATCGAGTGTCGCGAAACCGATCTCCGGCTTGCCGATCAGGGAACCGGCGAAGATCTCCTGCAGCATGGGCGAGGCCATGCCGAGCACGCCGATGCCGGCCGAGACGTTGAGGCAGAGCGCGGCCCAGATCAGCCAGAATTGCGGGGTCTTGTGGGCATTGGACAAATGGACATGGCCCGAGGTGATCATGGCCTTGGTGCTTTCGGGCGGCGTCCATCCTTCCGGCTGCCAACCCGCCGGCGGCACGCGATAGCCGAAGGCCCCCGCCATCATGAAGACGAAATAAACAACCGCCAGCGTCACAAAAGTCTGCCAGACGCCGACACTATCGGCGCTCTTGAAATGGTTCATCAGGATGTCGGCCAAGGGCGAGCCGATCATCGCACCACCGCCGAAGCCCATGATGGCCATGCCGGTCGCCATGCCACGCCGGTCGGGGAACCATTTGACCAGCGTGGAGACGGGCGAGATGTAGCCCAGCCCCAAGCCGATGCCGCCGATCACGCCCGAACCCAGCCAGATCAGCCAGAGTTGGTGGATGTAGACGCCTATGGCCGAGATAAGCAGCCCGCCGCACCAGCACAGCGCCGCCACGACGCCGGCCTTGCGCGGCCCGGCCCGCTCTAGCCAGCCGCCCCAGATCGCCGCAGCCGAGCCGAGCAGCACGAAGAAGAGCGTATAGGTCAGGGTCAGGTCGGAGACGCGCCAGTCACAACTCGTGGTGAACAGGGCCCGCCCAAGACCGACGAGAGCGCCCCAGAAGCCCGGATCTACCGCACAGGCTACCGACTTGGTTATGCCAAGCGCCTGTCCTAGAGGCAACCAGAACACGCTGAAGCCATAGGCCATGCCGATGCACAAATGGATGGCCAGTGCCGCAGGTGGCACGAGCCAGCGATTGAACCCCGGCCGTGCAACGATGCGCTCTCGATCCAAAAGCCCAGGAGACAGACCGCCGCTCCCGGCGGAAACACTGCTGTTCATTGGTGCTTCCTCATTATTTTATTCTTAAATTCGTGGACGAAGAGCCATTTCAGGACGCAAACTTCCACGAAACAGAGGAACACGCAATGACAGGACTGGTGAATTACTGAGCTAGAAACCCTCCATCCACCGGAAGCGTGTGGCCGGTCACCATGGCGGCACCGGGACTGGCGAGGAAGAGGATCGCCGGGGAGACCTCATGCGGTTCGGCGATGCGGCGCAGCGGCGTCATCGCTTCGATGCGCTGCATCAGTTCTGGCTGGGCCAGCAGGGGGGCGATGAAAGGCGTGCGCACATAGGTGGGAGCAACCGCGTTCACCCGGATGCGGTGCGGAGCCCATTCCACCGCCAGGGCACGGGTGAGATTGACGATGGCGCCCTTGGTGGTCTGGTAGGAGATGTTCGGGTAGATGCCGCCCCCCGACAAGGCCATGATCGAAGCCGTGTTGATGACGGCCCCGCCCTGCCCGGCCGCGATCATGTGGCGGGCCGCGGTGCGCGCGCACAGGAAGACGCCCGTCATGTTGACGGCCACCACCTTGTCCCATGCCTCCAGGCTGAGATCCACCGCGGCATCGCGGATGGCGAGGCCGGCATTGTTGACGAGAATGTCGATGCGGCCGTGGCGGGCGACGATCTCGGCGAAACGCGCCGCCACCTCGGCTTCGTCGGTCACATCCATGACGAGGGCCTCGGCAGGCCGGCTTCCCTCGACGCTGGCAAGCACGTCGTCTCCCGCCGGCGCCCGATCGAGAATGACGACCTCAGCGCCCGCCGCGGCCAGGGCCTGCGCCGCCGCCAGGCCGATGCCGCTGCCGCCACCGGTCACCGCAGCAACCTTGCCCTCCAGGCCGAAGAAGCCGGAAAGGCTGACCGCGCCAGTTCCCCGCTGCTCTTGTTGTTCGTGCACGCCCATGATCGGTTTCCTCACTTGGCGCCTTCCCGAGAAGGGCGCCTGCGCAGTGCTACGACAGCGGCATGGACCGCCCCGGAGCCTGCTTGTTCTTGAAGCTGTGGCCGTCCTCGAGGCGGAACCGGGGTTCCGACTCAAAAGTCCGACATAATTATCTCTGGCATCAAACCGGATCGCGCGGAAGGCCGGAAATGCGAGAGCACCGTGCCACGGCCCAGCGCCCGCGTTCTGGCTGAAAACGATGCGACAACAAAATCTTACAGCACCGAACCTGATGCATGAATCGAGGCTGACGTCGCCTGTTGGCGCAGATGCTCCGTACACGCCTCCACGAAGGCCCTCAGCTTGGGTTGGCTGCGGCTCGTCCTGGGAAAATAGATGAACAGGCTGTCGCCCGCCGGCGAAAACTCTTCCAGGACCGGTTCGAGCAGCCCCTGTTCCAATTCCCGGGCCGATTGCAGGGTCGAGCCGTAGAGCAGCCCCATGCCCTGCACCGCCAGCGCGCGCAGCAGGCCGGGATCATTGGAGACGATGGTGCCGGGCGGATCGATGCTGAGCGCCTGGCCGTCGCGCTCGAATTCCCAGCGATAGATATCGCCGACATCCGGACGTCGATATCGCAGGCATTCATGTCCGGCGATGTCCTCCAGCATCTGCGGCCGCCCCCGCTGGGCAAGATAGCCCGGAGCCGCCATCACCACCCAGCGGAAGATCGGCGTGACACGCACGGCGATCATGTCCCTGTCGATGAATTCACCGACACGAATGCCGGCGTCGAAACCGCCCTCCACCAATTCGGCATGGGTCGAATCCACAGTCACATCGACCCGCATCTCCGGCCAGCGCCGATGGAACTGCGGCAGGACGGGTTCGAGCACATGCACGAGCGCCATGCGATGCACGAGCAGGCGCAGCGTGCCCGAGGGCTTCAGCCGCGACTGCACGAGTTCGTCGAGCGTCCCGACGATGGTTTCGGCTGCCGGGCCGAGTTGGGAAAGCAGCCGCTCGCCATCCTCGGTCAGGGCGATGTTGCGCGTGGTCCGATGCAAAAGCGGCAGGCCGAGCCGTCGCTCCAGCGCCTGCAGAGCCTGGCTCACCGCACCCGGGGTAACCCCCAACTCGATCGCCGCGGCCCGAAAGCTGCCCCGGCGCACGATGGCGAGGAATTCGGAGAGGCCGTCGAACGGGTCACTGCGCGCCATATCCGAACCGTACAATCAAAACCGTCATGTCAAATCATGCACTCTCGCCTTGAGGCGTTCGCATGGCTCGACAAGGGCTGAAGAGAATTCCGCCTCATGGCAAATCGCATCACGATGAGCCCTCCTGCATGTCAGCCCGCAATTGCGCCAGGGCACGGCGCAGCCCATGGAGCTGATCCGTAAGATGCAAGATGACGTCGATGCCCTCGTCATTGGCTCCGATATCTTCCTTCAAATCCCGGATCAGGCGGGCGCGTGCGACATCGATCTCGGTGAATTGCACGCCGGCATCGGTCTGCCGAGGGATGAGCCAGCGCTGCTCAAGCCACAATTCCAGCGTCTGCACCTGGAGGCCGGAACTTGTCAGAAATTCGTGCTTGTTCATGCTCATGATGCTCCATCCTCACGCGGATCGAAGTCCTTCCCCCTGGCCCAGTTCGAAACGAAGGCTTCGAGTTCCGGGTCCGGTGGCTTCGGCAGAACCACCTTCAGCTTGACGAACTGGTCGCCCTGACCGCCGCCGCGGCGGGGAGCGCCCTTTCCTTTCAGGCGCAGGGTCGTGCCGGTATTCGAGCCTTTCGGCACCGACATCGTCACGTCCCCCGTGGGGGTGGGAACCCGCACCCGTCCTCCCAGCACAGCTTCCGACAGCGAGATCGGCAGTTCGAGCGTGATGTCGTCGCCCTCGCGCGTGAAGCGTCGATCCGGCAGGACTTCCACTTCGATCAAGGCATCGCCAAAACTGCCCGCTCCCGCGCCCGGCATGCCCTTGCCCTTCAGGCGAAGGGTCTGTCCATCCACCAGGCCCGCTGGAATCTTGACGTCGAGTGTGCCGCCCTCGGGCAGTGTCAGGCGCTTGTTCGCACCCGTCACCGAATCGGCGAACTCGATCGACATCCGATAATGCATATCGTAGCCACGCCGGTTTGCACGGGCCCGCTGCCCCCGCCTCAGGAGCTCGGCAAAGGCATCCTCTTCGTCCATGAAATCGGCAAAACCGGAGGCATCCGCATAGGGGTGATCCTGGTCCGATCCTGCATATTCCCGGTAGAAATGCTGCGGCGGCCGTTCCGCCCCGCTCGCATCGATCTCGCCATTGTCGAAACGCTTGCGCTTGTCTGCATCGCTGAGCAGATCGTACGCACCCGTGACTTCCTTGAATTTGTCTTCCGCGCTCTTGTCTCCGGGGTTGAGATCGGGATGCAGCTTTTTTGCAAGCTGGCGAAAGGCGCTCTGGATCTCGGCGGGAGACGCCGTCGAGGCAACACCGAGAACCTCGTAAGGATTTCTCACAATCGGCTCCGACACGATTCGAATGGCGAGGAAACAGCGTTCGCGGATGCTAATGCCTTTTGCGATGAGACGGAATGAAGAACCGCCTCAGAATTGACGGCACGGGCTTCGCAAAGCGCTCCGCGTATCCCTCCATCATTGTATAGCACGGCTATATAGCGTGTGGAGCAGTCGCCGGCTTTTGATACCGGCCGCCATGGCCTAACCTCCTTGAGGACGCGGGACGAGATCCCGCGCCTTTCCATGCCGCATGGACGGCAGGATCCCTTCATTTCACGGACATCATCTCATGCGCTACAAGACACTTGGCGGCACTGGCCTGCACGTCTCGGAACTTTGCCTGGGCACCATGACTTTCGGCGGCGGCAATGAATTCTGGAACGCGATCGGCCAGCTCGACCAGACGGTCGCCGACGGCATCGTCGCCCGCGCCCTCGACGCCGGCATCAATTTCATCGACACCGCTGATGTTTATTCCGGCGGCCTGTCGGAGGAGATCACCGGACGGGCCATCGTCAATTCCGGCCACAAGCGTTCGGACGTCGTGCTGGCGACCAAGGCCTTCGGCGTGGTCGGCACCGGCCCGAACGACCGCGGCGCCTCGCGCGGCCACATCATGGATGCGGTCAAGGCGAGCCTGAAGCGGCTCGGCACCGACTATATCGACCTCTACCAGATCCACGGCCTCGACCGCATAACCCCGATCGAGGAAACCATGCGGGCCCTCGATGATCTCGTGCGCCAGGGCTGCATACGCTATGTCGGCGTCTCCAACTGGTCGGCCTGGACGATCATGAAGGCCCTCGGCCTCGCGGACCAGCATGGCTGGACCAGGCCCTCGACCTTGCAGGCCTATTACACCATTGCCGGCCGCGACCTCGAACGCGAGATCGTCCCGCTGCTGGAAGCCGAAAAGCTCGGCCTGATGGTGTGGAGCCCGCTTGCCGGCGGCCTGCTCTCCGGCAAATATGACCGCGACGGCAATGGTCCCGAAGGCTCGCGTCGCGCCAGCTTCGACTTCCCGCCCGTCGACAAGGAGCGCGCCTTCGCCTCCATCGACGTGATGCGCGAGATCGCCGCGACGCATGGCGTCTCCGTCGCCCGCATCGCCCTGGCCTTCGTGCTGCATCAGCGCTTCGTGATGTCGGTGATCATCGGCGCCAAGACCATCGAGCAGCTCGACGACAATCTGGCTGCCACCGACGTGGTGCTGAGCGAGGAGGAACTCGCTCGCCTCGACAAGGTGAGCGCCCTGCCGCGTGAATATCCCGGCTGGATGATCGAACGCCAGAGCGCCACCCGCCTGCCGACGCCCCAGGGTTGATCATCGGGCCGAAGGGGATGGCCATCGCCTTCCTCTTCGGCCAGGATGGCGCGGCATTTCATCGGAGACAGCCGCTTGGGTACCGTCAGGACCGCCTATTTCATCACCCATGCGGAAGTCGAGATCGATCCCTCCATTCCCGTGCCGCAATGGCGTCTCTCAACAAAGGGACGAGCCCGGCACGAGGCCTTCAACCGGCACGGCTTCGTGGCTGGAATCAGCGCCGTCTATGCCAGCGACGAGCGTAAGGCTCGCGATGGCGGCGAGATCCTGGCGAGCCCTCTCGGCCTGGAGCTGCAGATCGAGCCGGCGCTGCACGAAAACGACCGATCGGCCACCGGCTTCCTGCCGCCCCACGAATTCGAGGCAACCGCCGACGCCTTCTTTGCCAATCCCGAGCAGAGCATTCGCGGCTGGGAGCGGGCCATCGACGCCCAGGCCCGCATCATCGCAGCCGTCGAGGCCATCCTGGACAAGGATGGCGGCAGCGGCGACATCGCGCTCGTCGCCCATGGCGGTGTCGGCGCCCTCCTGCTTTGCCATCTTCTGTGCGTGCCGATCGACCGCCGATACGACCAGGCGCCGGGCGGCGGCAATTACTTCGCCCTGGACGTGACGAGCCGCCGCCTGCTGCATGGCTGGCAACGCATCGAGCCGTAGAGTTATCAGCTTCCACGCACAATCGTTCAAGATCGCCGTCCAGCGCGAAGATACCATTCCACGATTGGAAATTTCGGAACGAGAAACGCGTCGTCATGCCAGTCGGCTTCATCGGTCTCGGTGTCATGGGGGAGCCCATGGCGCTCAATCTTGCACGGTCGGGAACACCGCTGGTGGTCTGGAACCGCTCCCCGGACAAATGTGCCAGCCTGCAGGCGGCGGGGGCCGAGGTTGCCGGCAACCCCGGTGAGCTCTTCGCCAAGGCCGGCATCGTGATCCTGATGCTGGCGAACACGGGCGCGATCGATGCGGTGCTCGGCCGGGACACCAGCGATTTCGAAGACCGGGTCGCCGGTCACATCATCGTGCAGATGGGCACGATCTCACCGGAGGATTCGCGCCGGCTCGACCAGGATATCCGCGCCGCCGGCGGCCACTATGTTGAAGCCGCGGTTTCCGGCTCCCGCAAGCCTGCCGAAGCCGGGCAGCTCGTGGCCATGCTGGCGGGCGACGCCGAGGCACTCGCCCAGATCCGCCCCCTGATCGACAGGATGTGCCATCAGGCCTTCGATTGCGGGGCCGTTCCCGGCGCATTGACGATGAAGCTCGCCGTCAACCTGTTCCTGATCACCATGGTGACCGGCCTGGCCGAGGCCGCCCATTTCGCGGAGCGGCGCGGCCTCGACATGCAGCAATTCCAGGCCATCCTCGATGCCGGCCCGATGGCGAGCCCGGTCTCCCGTATCAAGCTGGCGAAACTGGTCGAAGGCGATTTTGCGGTGCAGGCCTCGATCGCCGATGTCTTGAAGAATAACCGCCTGGTCTCGGAGGCCGCCCGCCGCGCCGGGCTCGCCTCGCCCCTCCTCGATGTCTGCCACGCCCTCTATGGCGAAACACAGGATCTCGGCCACGGCTCGCTCGACATGGCGGCGGTGATCCGTGCCATCGAGGCGCGGACAGCGCATTGAACAAGGCGAAAACCCTGCCGCCGCGCTGCCATTGACACAGGAGTGCTATTTCGGCGCGGGGTGACTGCCGCCTGATGTGTGATCCGACGGCTTACCAGCACCGCCCGGCGACGGCATGTCGCCACCACCCGAGGGCGACACGTCACCGCCGCCAAACGTATTGCGCGGCCCGACCACGGCGCCCCAGGCCTCGCCGACGCGCAGGCGGCTCCAGGGTGCAGGCTTGGCCGGCGCAGCCTGCATACCGGTGAGCTCGGTGCCGAAACCAGGGGTAAGCCGCACCGTTCCCCCCTTGGTGGCGACGTCGACGACACCATTCTCGACATAGACGCCGAACTTGCCCCAGCTCGGCCCGGCGAAGAACCGGGTGCCGCGAGCGGCGATCAGCCCGAAAGGCGTGGTAACGCTGAGTTCGCCCGAGGGCCGGTCATGCGGGCGGTCGAACAGAATGGCACCCCGCTCGAGCACCAGCCTGCCGCCACGGTCGACCAGGAACTTGTCGATACGCACTCTCGTGCGGGCGCCGAGCAGCAAGCGGGTGGCCTCACCCAGTTGCGCCGACAGTCGCGCGCTCTCGCCGGTCGCCAGGAGATCGTTGAGATAGACGGGATCGCCGACGGCAAGCAGACGTGTCTGGCCGCGGGCCTGCGCGGTGCTTTCGCCGCTGGCGCCCAGAATCGAGCCAGCCTCCACGGCCGCCCGAGCCAGGACTCTCTCCGGCCGCAGCCCGGCAAGCAGCAGGCCAGCCAGGAGGGAACGGCGATGGATCGGCATGATGAGCTTTCCAAACGAGGGGTGGCGGATCACGGGAAAACCGGACCCGACACCGCCAAGCCGACGGTATCCCTCCTGTCGGGACGATCCGTTTCAAGGAATGTCCGCAGATGGCGGTACCGCTCTATTCTTGATGTGTACGCTTCTTCCGGCACCGGCCGCAAAGTAAGATCCTCGAACTCCTTGCTCGCGGCCAGTCATTCATCCTAGCTGAAACCCTTTCGTCTACAAGCCCCTCGCACTCATACAGAAGCCTTAGGCTTCTACAGCAAGGAAGGACGATAAGATCAGGCCCGCACCTCGGCGACCCCCATCATTCCCAGTTGCTCATGTTCCAGGATATGGCAGTGATACATGCGCAGGCCCGGCTGGTCCTGCCGCACCAGCAGACGCACTGTTTGGCCCCTCGCGACATTGATCGTATCCTTCCAGGCGCGATGAGGCGCCTTGCTCACCCGGCCGTCCCGCTCGGTCTCCACCAGTTGGAACTGCGTGCCGTGAAGATGGAAGGGGTGATCCATGTCGGCGAGATTGGCGATCTCCCACAATTCGGTCTGCCCCGCTTTGGTGACGACATCGACACGGCCCATGTCGAAGGCGGCACCGTTAATGAGAAAGCCCATTTTCATGCCACCCTCCCCCATCGACATGGTTTCGGTGAACTCGAGGCGGCGCGTGGCGACGGGCAGGCCGAGATCGGCAATGCGGCGAAGCCTGGCGGGCAGAGGCGGGGCCGGCTCGGCCCGTTCCCGCGTGACTTCGATGGTCATCAGCTCAGCGGCGGTATCGGGACGTCCGGGGCCCATCCAGCCGCGATCGACATCCTCGGTCCGCAGCACCACCCGTCCCGGCTGCTCGAAGGCGACGATGACCTCCGCCCTCTCGGCGGGAACCAGGTCGATGGCGCGAAGGCCGGTCACCGGCGCTTCCAGCAGGCCGCCATCGCTGCCGATCAGCGTTATCGCCGCCGTGCCGAAGGTGAGGCGCAGGAAGCGCGCATTGGTGGCATTGAACAGGCGGAAACGGCGCCGGCTGCCGGCCGGCAGCGTCAGGACGGGCTTCTTCTGGCCGTTGACCAGGACATGGTCGCCGACCCGCCCATTCATCAAATCCGCCATGGTGCTGGCCGGGATCGAACCGTCCGCCGCCAGCCTCAGATCGGTGAAGAACAGCGGCGTGTCGCCATAGGCGGCCGGGATCGGATCCTGGCGGGGCTTGACGATGAAGGCCCCGGCGAGACCAAGATAGACCTGCTCGGCCGTACGGCCGTGGGGGTGGGGATGATACCAATAGCTGCCGGCGCTGCCTTCCGGCAGTTCGAAGGCGTAGAGCCGATCGGCGCCTGAGGCCACCGGGTCCATGGGATTGCCGTCCTGTTCCGCCGGCACCGGCATGCCGTGCCAGTGGATGGTGGTCTCCTCGCCCGGCAGGCGATTGGCGAAGCGGATGGCGACCTTGTCGCCCTCGGTCACTTCGATCAGGGGACCGGGAGTCTCGCCCTCATAGGCGAGGATAGGTGTGTCGATCCCTTCGGCAAAACGCACGATGGCGGGCTTGGCCGTGAGTTCGGCCTCGAAATGCCCGGGTTCGCGGGCCCGGTTGGCGAGGCGGGGCAGGTCGCGCAACGGGGCTCCCTCAGGCAGCGCCAGAGAACTCCGGGGAGCCGCCATCTTGCCGGCCTCTCCGGACATGCCCTCCATGCCCGGCATGCCATGCTCGGAATGGTCCTGCATCTGCGCCGCGGCCGGGCCTGAAATCACCAGGGCCGCAACGCCCGAGAGCAGAAATTCACGTCTGTTCATAGTTCCAATCCTTATTCAGAGCTGGCGTGCGCGCAGGCGGAGCGCATTGGTGATGACGCTGACGGAGGAGAGCGCCATGGCGGCCGCGGCGATGATGGGCGACAGCAGGATGCCGAAGAAGGGGTAGAGCACCCCGGCGGCAACCGGTACGCCGGCTGCGTTGTAGACGAAGGCGAGGAAAAGATTCTGGCGGATATTGGCCATGGTGGCCTGCGACAGCCGCCTTGCCCGCACGATGCCCATGAGATCGCCCTTGACCAGGGTGACGCCGGCACTCTCGATCGCGACATCCGTGCCCGCACCCATAGCGATGCCGACATCGGCCGCCGCCAGGGCCGGCGCATCGTTGACGCCGTCGCCAGCCATGGCCACCACCTTGCCCTCGCGCTTGAAGGCCTCGACCAGCACACTCTTGCGTTCGGGCAGGACCTCGGCCTCGACGGCATCGATGCCGAGCCGGCGGGCGATGGCTTCGGCGGTAACGCGGTTGTCCCCGGTCACCATCACGACATGAATGCCCTCCTCACGCAGGGCGGCCAGGGCAGCCGGCGTGGTTTCCTTGACCGGATCGGCAATGGCGAGCAGGCCGGCCAGGCGCCCGTCGACAGCGGCGAAGATTACCGTCGCCCCGTCGTGGCGCAGCCGGTCGGCTTCCGCCGCCAGGGCGACCGCAACGCCCTCCTGCGCCATGAAGGCCGCATTGCCGAGAAGAACCAGCCGGCCTTCGACCGTCCCCCTCGCACCCTTGCCCGTGGGTGAATCGAAATCCACAACCGCGGACAAGGCGAGGCCCTTCGCCTCCGCCGCCGCGACCACGGCCCGGGCGAGGGGATGTTCGGAGGCGCGCTCCACGCTGGCCGCCAGCCGCAGCAGCTCGTCCTCGCCAAAGCCTTCGGCGGGCCAGATGGCGGTAAGGGTCGGGTGCCCTTCGGTGAGCGTACCCGTCTTGTCGACCACCAGGGTGTCGACCTTTTCCAACCGCTCCAGCGCTTCGGCGTTCCGGATCAGCACACCGAGACCCGCTCCCTTGCCGACGCCGACCATGATCGACATCGGCGTCGCCAATCCCAGGGCACAGGGACAGGCGATGATCAGCACCGTGACCGCCGCGACCAGGCCATAGGCGAAGCGAGGCTCGGGGCCGAACACGGCCCAGGCGGCAAAGGCCGCCGCCGCGACCAGGATGACCAGGGGTACGAACCAGCCGGCCACCTGGTCGGCCAGGCGCTGGATCGGAGCACGCGAACGCTGCGCCTGCGACACCATCTGCACGATCTGGGCCAGCATGGTGTCGCCCTCGACCTTGTCGGCGCGGATGACCAAAGCGCCGGTCTGGTTGAGCGTACCGCCGATGACGCTGTCGCCGACGGCCTTGCTCACCGGCATGGATTCGCCGGTCACCAAGGCCTCGTCGAGCGAGGAGCGACCCTCCAGCACACTGCCGTCCACCGGCACCTTCTCGCCGGGACGGATACGCAGATTGTCGCCGACCGCCACCTTGTCGAGCGTGATCTCCTCTTCCGAGCCATCCGGCCGGATGAGCGTCGCCGTCTTCGGCGCGAGGTTGAGCAAAGCCCGGATCGCCCCCGAGGTATGTTCGCGGGCCCTGAGTTCGAGCACCTGGCCGAGCAGCACGAGCACGGTGATCACCGCGGCCGCCTCGAAATAGACGGCCACGCTGCCATCGTCGCCACGGAAGGCTTCGGGGAACAGGCCGGGCGCCAGCACCGCCACCAGGCTGTAGACCCAGGCAATGCCGGTGCCCATGGCGATCAGGGTAAACATGTTGAGGTTGCGGCGCAGGACGGACTGCCAGCCGCGCACGAAGAAGGGCCAGCCGCCCCACAGCACCACGATACTGGCCAAGACGAGCTGGATCCAGGCCGATTGGGCCGGCGGCACCAGATGATGCAGCGCGGGGACGAGATGAGAGCCCATCTCCAGGACGAAGACGGGCAAGGCCAGCACCAGGCTCACCCTGAAGCGCCGCGTCATATCCGTGAGTTCGGGATTGGGGCCGGCTTCGGCCGTGACTTGGAGAGGCTCGAGCGCCATGCCGCAGATCGGGCAGGATCCCGGCCCTTCCTGCCGAATCTCGGGGTGCATCGGGCAGGTGTAGATCGTGCCTTCAGGCGCGGTCGGCTTGGGTTTGCGCTCGCCGAGATAACGCCCCGGCTCCGCCTCGAATTTCGACTTGCAGCCGGCCGAGCAGAAATAGTAGGGGTGCCCCTCGTGCCGAAGCGAATGCTTGGCGGTCGCCGGATCGACCTCCATGCCGCAGACCGGGTCCTTCACGCCGGCATGCGCCCCGGCATGATCGTGGTGGTGATCGTGATGATGGTGATGGTCGTTCATCAGCCCGTCCCATGCCTCTCAGTCGATTCCCGCTGGTTTCCCAGCCTTCCTGGACAGGGCGTAAGGCTTGACATCATGGGAAGGTCAAGCCTCTTGTGAGGCAAGGCGGGCAATTTATTTGGCTTGGGAAAGAAACCCCTGCGATCAGCCTACCGCACGTACATGCACAGGCTGCAATTCGTCGAGGTCGCTCACGCCCAGCATGGCCATGTTGCGCGCAATTTCCGCCTGGAGGAGGCCGAGGGCGTGACGAATGCCGCCCTCGCCCCCCACGGCGGCGGCGAACAGGAAAGGACGCCCGACGAAGACGAAGTCGGCCCCGAGTGCCAAGGCCTTCAGGACATCCGTGCCACGGCGGAAGCCGCCATCGATCAACACGGCCATCTCGCCAGCCGCCGAAACGGCCTCGGCCAGGACCGTCATGGGGGCGATGGCCGTATCGAGCTGGCGCCCGCCATGATTGGAGATCCAGACGCCATCAACCCCTCTGTCACGCGCGATGGCAACGTCTTCGGGTGCGAGGATGCCCTTCACCACCAGCTTGCCACGCCACAATTGCCGGATGAGATCGAGATGGCTCCAGTCGAGGCCGTCGCGTGCGCCGATGTCGCGCACCGCGTTGCGGGACAGCAGGGTCGGGCCGCGAAAGGCGTCCATGTTCTCGAAGCGCGGCATGCCGCCGGCCAGGGTGCGGGCGAAGGTTCCCAGCGACCAGGACGGATGGGTAATGCCATCCCAGAACAATCTCAGGCTCGGCTTCAGGGGCGTCGAGAAGCCCGTGCGGGCGTTGTTCTCGCGATTGGCGGCGACCGGCACGTCGGCTGTGAGCACGAGCGTCTCAAAGCCCGCGGCCGCCACGCGCGCCACCATGCGGCTGATGCGTTCGGGCTCGCCCGGCAGATAGGTCTGGAACCAGCGCGCCCCACCCTCCTCGGCCAACCGCTCCAACTGGATCAGCGAGGTGGCGCTGGCCACCATCAGGGCGTTCTCGGCAGCCGCCGCCTTGGCGAGGGCCAGGTCGCCCTCGAAAGTCGCAAGGCCCGACAGTCCCATGGGCGCTATGCCGACCGGCAGGGCATAGGCCTGGCCGAACAGGGTCTGATGCGTCGAACGCGCCCTGGTATCGACGAGCACGCGTGGCACCAGCCCGAGGGCGGCCAGCGCCCGGGTGTTGCCGGCATGCGCCGCATTCGTCTCGGCAGCACCGGCATAATAGCCATAGATCTGGCGCGGCAGATGCCGGCGGGCTGCCGGTTCGAAATCCGCAAGCGCGAGGAAGCGCCGTAGTGACGGCGGTACGTTGGTTTCGATGCGTCGGGCGGTGACCACCGTTCGGGAATTCGAATTGTCCGGCACTCTTCCTGCTCTTCTCCAGCCTACCCCATTTCCGCATCGTTAGCCCCTTATCCCTTGGCGCAAGCAGGGGCGTCTCGTCAATCAAGGTCGAGGATCAGATCGTCCAATGAATCAAGTATACCGTACAGTGAGTGTACAGGCCGGTCATTCGGGTGAATCGTCCCCGCCATCTATTGAGCTCCCCCGAGAAACGGGATGAAGCGGCGGCGTCGGGAACGCGATCGCCCTCTCCCGAGGAGATGGAAATGGCCCTGTCCGATCCGATCAAAGCCAGGCCCGTATTCAGTCGCCAGACACTGCTGATCCTGTCCGCGGCCGTCATCCTGAGCGCGGCCATGGGCATCCGGCAGACCTTCGGGCTTTTCGTCGAGCCTTTCTCGATGGACCGGGGCCTTCCCGTCACCCTGATCGCCTTTGCCATCGCCATCCACAACCTGGTCTGGGGCGCGGCGCAGCCTTTTGCCGGCGCTGCGGCCGACCGCTACGGCTCGGCACCGGTCGTGGCATTCGGCGCCGCCATGTTCGCCTTGGGCCTCGGCATTGCCGCCATGGCACCCTCAGGGATCATGCTCATCCTCGGTCTCGGCGTCCTGGTCGGCATCGGCATCAGTTGCACGGCCTTCGGTGTCGTGCTGACCGCGGTCGGCCGCAGGACCTCGCCCGAAAAGCGCAGCATGGCCATGGGCATCGCCAGCGCCGGCGGCTCGTTCGGCCAGGTCGCGATGGTGCCCCTGGCGCAGATCGTCTCGGAGCATTCGGGCCTGTCCACCGCCCTCATCGTCTTGGCGCTCGTCATGCTGGCCGCGGCGCCTTTCGGCCTGTTTCTGGATGGCCGGCCAAGGCTGGCCGCGGTCAAAAAGGAAGAGGCAGGCCTGCCGCTGAAAGCCGCGCTGGAACAGGCTCTCGGCCATCGCGGCTATTGCCTTCTCACCCTCGGCTTCTTCACCTGTGGCTTCCAGCTCGCCTTCATCGCCACCCATCTGCCGGGCTATCTTTCGCTCTGCCACATGCCCGCCGGTACCGGCGCGAAGGCCCTCGCCTTGATCGGCCTGTTCAACATGGCGGGAAGCTGGGCCTGCGGCTGGCTCGGTGGCCGCTATCGGCAGCAACATGTGCTCGGCTGGCTCTACCTGATCCGGGGTGTCACCATCGCCGCCTTCTTCCTGGCGCCGAAGTCTGACATATCAGTCGCCCTGTTCGCGGCCATGATGGGCCTGACCTGGCTCGGCACGGTTCCCCTCACCAGCGGTCTCGTCGCCAAGGTCTTCGGCGTACGCCATCTCGGCACCTTGTTCGGCATCTGCTTTCTCAGCCACCAGATCGGCTCGTTTCTCGGCGCCTGGCTCGGTGGCCTGACTTTCGACCTCACCGGTTCCTACACGCTGGTGTGGTGGGCGACCGCCCTTGCCAGTCTGATGGCGGCGGCGCTGCATTTCCCGATCAACGACACGCCGCAGACGGCGATGGCCTCGGGACGGGCGTGAGGCGGCCCGGGAGGTTTGCTCAATCCCGCGCGAAATTGGCCCGCTCGGCCCGCACGCGGGCCGTGATGTGGTCGGCGACAGCGGCGACGCGGCGGGTGTTGTGCGTGTCGGGGTGGGAAACCAGCCAATAGCTGCGGGTGAAGCGCGTGCCCGGCAGCAGACGCTTCAGCTCGGGATATTGCCGGGCGGCATAATCGTGCAGGATACCGATGCCGTGGCCGGCCCGCACAGCCTCCATCTGGGCGACCACGCTGCCGCATTCGAAACGCCGGCGCATCAGCCTGCCCAGCGTCTCGGCATAGTCCAGCGCCCGGCTGTAGACGAGGTCGTCGACATGCGTGACGAAGAGGTGGCCGGCCAGATCCTCTTCGCAGGTGATGGGGGCGGTCTCTTCGAGATAGCGCCTGGAAGCATAGACGCTGAGCGTATAGTCGGTCAGCTTCTTGACCATCAGCCGCCCCTGCACCGGGCGGTCCAGCGTCACCACGATATCGGCCTCGCGCCGTGACAGCGAAAAGGTTCGCGGCAGCGGCACCAGTTGCACCACCAGTTCCGGGTGGCGGGCGGCCAAGGCGCCCAGTTCATGCGACAGGAAGTAGTTGCCGAGCCCGTCCGGCGCGCCGACACGCACCGTGCCGCTGATCTCCGCCATGGTGCCGGAAACCAGGGCACCGACACGCAGGAATTCGGATTCGGCCTTCTCCGCTGCGACCAGTAGGGCCTCGCCGGCTGGTGTCAGCGTACAGCCCTGGGTCTGGCGCTCGACCAGCCGCGCCCCGAACGTCTCCTCGAGCGCCGTAAGTTGGCGGCCGACAGTGGCATGGTTGAGCCCGAGTTGCCGCGCTGCGCCGAGCAATTGGCCGCTGCGCGCCACCGCCAGGAAGATGCGGACGTGATCCCAGTTCATGCGAGGGCAGCGGCTCCGGTTTGGTGGAGGCGGTGAACACATCCCGGGTGCACGGGCATCCTGCCCGTGCACCCGGGAAGATCATTCGCCAATGACTTTAATTTTTGCACATCGGAAGTGCAATCCTTCTCATTGCTGTGCGAACGGATCAACTGCATAGATCGCGCCGAAAGCCGCCCGATCGACGGACGGAGCGACAGGAGGAAGAGGATGACGCGCGAGATCTCCCATTTCATCGGCGGCAAGCTGGTCGTCGGCCGCAGCGGCCGCAAGGCCGCGGTCTACAATCCCGCCACCGGCGAGGCTGCAGCCGAAGTCGCCCTCGCTTCAGTTGCCGAAGTGCGCGAGGCCTCCGCCGCCGCCAAGGCCGCCGCCCCCGGCTGGGCCGCTACCACGCCGCTGCGCCGCGCCCGCATCCTCAACAAGTTCCTGCACATCCTGGAAGAACGCACCGACGAGCTCGCCGCCGCGATCACGGCCGAGCATGGCAAGGTACTGTCGGACGCCAAGGGCGAGATCCAGCGCGGCATGGAAGTGGTGGAGTTTGCCACCTCCGCGCCCCAGCTCCTCAAGGGCGAAGTGACGGAAAATGTCGGCACGCGCGTCGACAGCCATTCCCTGCGCCAGCCGCTCGGCGTCGTTGCCGGCATCACGCCGTTCAACTTCCCCGCCATGGTGCCGATGTGGATGTTCCCGGTGGCGCTGGCCTGCGGCAACTGCTTCATCCTCAAGCCTTCCGAGCGCGACCCGTCCGCTTCGCTCCTCCTGGCGCAATGGCTCAAGGAGGCCGGCCTGCCGGATGGCGTCTTCAATGTGGTCCAGGGCGACAAGGAAGCCGTCGACGCCATCCTCACCGATCCCGACATCTCGGCCGTCAGCTTCGTCGGCTCTACACCGATCGCCCGCTACATCTACGAAACCGCCTCGCACAACGGCAAACGCTGCCAGGCGCTGGGCGGTGCCAAGAACCACATGATCGTCATGCCCGACGCCGACATGGACCAGGCCGTCGACGCCCTGATGGGCGCGGCCTATGGCTCGGCCGGCGAGCGCTGCATGGCGATCTCGGTTGCGGTGCCGATCGGCGAAGCCACCGCCGAGGCGCTGCTCGCCAAGCTCGAACCCCGCGTGCGCGCCCTCAAGATCGGTCCCGGCACCGATCCGGAAGCCGAAATGGGTCCGCTCGTCACCAAGCAGCATCTCGACAAGGTGCGCGGCTATATCGACACCGGCGTCGCCGAAGGCGCCAAACTGGTGGTGGACGGGCGTGGCTTCGCCATGCAGGGCTACGAGAACGGCTATTATCTCGGCGGTACCCTGTTCGATGGCGTCAGCACCGACATGACGATCTACAAGGAAGAGATCTTCGGCCCGGTGCTCGCAGTGGCCCGCGCACCCGACTATGCCACCGCTGCCCGCATGATCAACGAGCATGAATTCGGCAACGGCACCGCGATCTTCACCCGCGACGGTGATGCCGCCCGCGAATTCGCCCACCAGATCCAGGTCGGCATGGTCGGCATCAACGTGCCGATCCCGGTGCCGATGGCGTTCCACTCTTTCGGCGGCTGGAAGTCCTCGCTGTTCGGTGACCATCACATGCACGGCGCCGAGGGCGTGCGCTTCTACACCAAGCTCAAGACCATCACGAGCCGCTGGCCCACCGGTATCCGCGCCGGCGCCGATTTCGTGATGCCGACGATGAAGTAGGACACCGATAGGGTTTTAGTGTCCCGCTGCTTCTCATGAGGCGGCGGGACACTCTTTATCAGGCAGCCTGCGCCACGGCGTAGCTATCCTCCAGCATGCGGTAGCGCACGATCCTGCCCTGCCTCACCGTGAGGTCGAAGGCGAACCCGGTCTCGATCAGCCTGCCGGTGGCGCGTACCAGCGAGGCAAGCTCTCCGAGGATAACGGCCCGTTCGCCATCCGCCAGGACGGAGCGCACCTCGAAATACCTGGGTTCGATGCTGGAGATCAGCTCGCGGAAGAAGGTGGCGATCTCCGCCTTGCCCCGACGAGGCCCGATCCACGGCACGCGCGCCCGGTCACCCGCGATGTCCCAATCGGCATCCTCGGAGAAGAGGTCGGTGATCGCAACCAGGCGCTGCGGATCACCCGGCTCGGCACGATAAAGTCCGACCGCCTCCAGATAACGCAGCGCCACCTCGCGCGGCGATGCAATCTCGCCGCCGTCCCGATAGCGTTGCAGCCGCGGCTGGTCGGTACTGGTGAAATCCGGATCGACATAGATATAGGTGCGGCTGATCAGGGAGCCGTCGAATTCGAACACGTTGCAGAAACGGCCTTGCGAGATCTCGCCGTCAGGCCAGCTTTCGCCGGCCATAGTGACGCCGGCCTCCTGCCCCTCCACCACGATACGGTCCCCGTCGACCGTGAAGATGAGACCATCGATGTCGTGGATCAGGCTGCGCAACTCACGCCCGATCCGCTCGCCGAAGCCGACCACGGCGGCCTTGCCCACAGCCATCCCGAATTTGGGAAAGTAGAATCGCACTTCATCCGTAAACAGATCCAGCAAGGCCGGGTCCCTGGCGTCCACCAGCCGGAAATAGCTGCGGATCGTCTCGATGCGCTGGGCGCGCATAGCATTGTCCATGGCTTGCTCCATTCTGTAATTCGGATTACATAAAAAGCCTCATGCCAGCATGTCAAGAATTCTATAATTGAAACTACAGAAAGGATTTCCATGGCAGCCCGCGGACGCCCTCGTGCCTTCGACCGCAGTGCTGCGCTCGAACGCGCCATGCAGGTCTTCTGGGCCAAGGGTTACGAGGCGACGCAGCTTGCCGATCTGACCGCAGCCATGGGCATCAACCCGCCCAGCTTCTACGCCGCCTTCGACAGCAAGGAAGCGATCTTCCGCGAGGCCATCGATCTCTACCTCGCCACCGCTGGCAGCGGCAGCATGCGCATCCTCGCCGACACCGCCTCGACCCGGGAGGCCATCGCCGCCATGCTGCTCGCCAGCATCGATATAGCGCTGGCCAGCCCCTCCCAGGGCGGCTGCATGGTCAGTCTCGGCCTGATCAACTGCCAGGAGCAGAATGCGGCTGTGCGTATGCATATGCGCGGCCTCAGAAAAACTACCGAGGACCTCATCCATCAAAGACTGGAGCGTGGCCGCGCCGAGGGCGACCTCTCGTCCGCAGCCGATATCGGCCGGTTGTCACGCTTCTTCGCGGCCATCCTGCAGGCCCTGTCGCTGCAGGCACAGGACGGGGCTTCGCGCCAGGATCTGGCCGACATCGCAGAAGCGTCCCTGGCAGCTCTCGATTTAGCCTCCGCCCGGCCGGATCGGCCGATATCCCGACCATGAATGACAGCGGCGCCGGGAGGATCCCGGCGCCGGTTTGTGATGGGTGCCCAGCCCGTCAGGGACGATGCACGGTCTTCACCTCGAGGAAGTCCTCCAGGCCGAAGATGCCGCCTTCGCGGCCATTGCCGGACTGCTTGTAGCCGCCGAACGGGCTGCCATAGCGATGCGGCCCGCCATTGATGTGCACCATGCCGGCGCGCAGCCTGGCCGCCACCCGCTCGGCCCGCTTGTCGTCACCCGTCTGCAGATAGGCGGCAAGGCCGTAATTGGTATCGTTGGCCAGCTCGATCGCCTGCTCCTCGGTGTCGAAGGGGATGATCGACAGTACCGGGCCGAAGATCTCCTCGCGGGCGATGCGCATGTTCGGATCGACATTGGCGAAGATGGTCGGCTTGACGAAATAGCCCTTTTCATAGCCTTCCGGCTTGCCGGGACCGCCGATCAGTACCCGCGCGCCTTCGGCGACGCCGGCTTCGATCAGAGCCTGTACGCGGCCGAACTGGATATCGCTGACCAGCGGGCCGATATGCTCGCCCTCCTGCTTGGGATCGCCGACGGCCTGCGTCCTGCCGGTGCGCTCGGCGATCTCGACGACCTTATCGTAGACCGAGCGCTGCACCAGCATGCGCGTCGGGGCATCGCAGGACTGGCCGGAGTTGTTGAAGCATTCCAGCACACTGCCGGCAACGCGATCCTCGAGGTCGGCATCCTCGAAGATGATGTTGGGCGACTTGCCACCGAGCTCGAGCGTGACGCGCTTGACGGTCTCGGCCGCATCCTTGCTGACGGCGATGCCGGCGCGGGTCGAGCCGGTGAAGGACATCATGTCGATATCCTTGTGCTTGGAGAGGGCAGCGCCGACCGAGGGGCCGTCGCCGTTCACCAAGTTGAACACGCCGGCGGGGAAGCCGGCTTCCTCGACCATTTCGGCATAGAGCAGCGCATTGAGGGGGGTGAACTCGCTCGGCTTGAGCACGCAGGTGCTGCCGGTGGCGAGCGCGGGCACCACCTTGAGCGCGATCTGGTTGATCGGCCAGTTCCAGGGGGTGATCAGGCCGCAGACGCCAATCGGCTCCCGCAGCACCACGTCGCCATTGGGCAGGGTGTCACGGGCCTTGAGATGACGCAGCGCCTCGATGAAGCCCTGCAAATGGCCCACGCCCACATCGGCCTGCTGGGCCCGGCTCATCGAAATCGGCGCGCCGAGTTCGAGCGTGATGGTCTGCGCCATCTCCTCATAGCGGCGCTTGTAGACTTCGAGCAGCTTTTCCAGGAGCGCCAGGCGTTCCTCGACGCTGGTGCGCGAATAGGTGGCGAAGGCTTTCTTGGCGGCGGCGACAGCCTTGTCGACATCGGCGGGCGTGCCCATGGAGATCACGGCGACCGGCTGCTCGGTGGCCGGATCCAGCACCTGCAGATCGTTGGGAACGACGGGATCGACCCATTTGCCGTCGATGTAGAATTTGCGCTTGTCGAGCATCTCTCACTCCCTCATTGCGGAGGCTGTCGCCGGCCTCTCGTGATTTCGTCAGACTTACACTGCTCTGCGCCGCCAATCCACGGGGACGGCCATCTTGTCGCAGGCGTGGGCCTACCCTCCCCTTCCAGGGGAGGGTAGAAAATCGCCCCCCGGTCACAGGCCGAATTTGTCCCTCAAGCCGTACCACCAGGCGCCGAGCACGGTCAGCGGCACCCGGAAGGTCTTGCCACCCGGGAAGGGGTAGTAGGGCAGGCTGCTCCAGACATCGAAACGCTCGGCCTGGCCGGCCACCGCCTCGCCCAGGATCTTGCCGAGCAGATGGGTGGTGGTCACGCCATGGCCACTGTCGCCATGCGAGAAATAGATCGACGGCGACAGGCGCCCGACATGCGGGATGCGCGTCAGGGTCAGCGCGAAATTGCCGCTCCAGGCATAGTCGAAGCGGATATTGGCAAGTTGCGGGAAGGTCCTGGCAAGGCTCGGCCGGATCTTGGCTTCGATGCTGGCCGGATCACCGCCGCCAT
Source organism: Labrys sp. F242 (assembly GCF_057813875.1). Lineage (NCBI taxonomy): Bacteria > Pseudomonadati > Pseudomonadota > Alphaproteobacteria > Hyphomicrobiales > Xanthobacteraceae > Labrys > Labrys sp. F242. The sequence goes on from NZ_JBVASG010000001.1 coordinate 3,240,656, forward strand.
AGACGATGCCGCCGCCGAAAAGCAGGCGGTTGTCGGCGGTGCGGCGGTAATAGTCGAGGATGTAGTTCATGTCCTCAACGCAATAATTGGCCGGCAGCAAATCACGGATCACCGCCTCGTCCAACGGCTCGGTGGCGACGACCTGGCTGGAGACCGGCATCATCTTGCCGCCGATCTCGGGCAGGAGATTGCCGATATAGGCATTGCCGCAGACGAGGAGATAGGTGCAGGTCACCGCTCCGTGCCTGGTGCGCACCACCGGCCTGGCCCCCTGCTCGACCGAGACGACCGGCGAGTGCTCGAAAATGCGTCCGCCATGCCGCTCGACCGCCGCCGCCTCGCCCAGCACCAGGCTGAGCGGGTGGATGTGACCGCCCTTGTGGTCGACCAGGCCTCCGACATAGCGATCCGATTTTACGATGGCCGGCAGGCCAGCCCGGTCGATCCGCTCAAGGCCGCCATGGCCATGGCTCTCCCAGATGCGCTGCTGATCGTCGAGTTCGCGCAACTGCTTGTCGGTGAAGGCGGCGAAGAAGCCGCCCGGCACCAGGTCGCAATCGATGTCGTAGGAAGCGATGCGGCCACGGATGATATCGGCCCCCTCCCCGGCCATGGCGCCGAGCGCCTTGGCCGCCTGGTCGCCATATCGCTTTTCGATCACGTCAAGGTCGCGGCTATAGCCGTTGACGATCTGGCCGCCATTGCGCCCAGACGCGCCGAAGCCGATGCGGACGGCTTCCAGCACCACCACGCTATAGCCTCGCTCGGCCAGTTCCAGTGCCGCGGAAATGCCGGTGAAGCCGGCGCCGATGACGCAGATATCGGCGCTCAGATGCTCATTCAGCCTGGGGCGCTCGAAGGCGCCCTTGGCCGTCGCAGCATAGTAGGATGGCGCATGGCCAGCGTTGGACGACGGGGGCTGCGCAGCGGTGAACTCGACGGTGGACATGGCAGGCATACCTCAACAGACCGGTCGTCGCGCAGCCAGGCCAAACCAGGGGTTTGGCCTGGGGCCGCAGCCGGGATCTCGGTGGAATGGATGGCGGTCAGACGATTTCGAGATAGGCGGCGAATTCGTAGTCGGTGACCTGTTCGGTGAAACCGGCGATCTCCTGGCGCTTGCAGGCAATCAGCATGGAGCGCAGCACGGGGTCGAAAATCTCGGCGGCGATCTCGCCTGCCTCGAAGGCATCGACCGCCTGTCCCCATTCCGAGGGGATCTTGGCCGAGGCACTTGGCAGATGGGCGCGGCCGACGATGGGCTCGGGCGGGGTCCATTGCTTGCGGATGCCGATCAGGGCAGCGCCAAGTATGGCGGCGACCACCAGATAGGGATTGGCATCAGCCCCGGCGACCCGGTGTTCGATGCGCCGCGCCGCCGGGCTGCCGCCGGGGATGCGGACCGCGGCGGTGCGGTTCTCATAGCCCCAGGCGATCGTGGTCGGGGCGTGGGTATCGGGCCGCAGGCGGCGATAGGAATTGAAATGCGGCGCGAACAATAGCGTGGTCTCGGCCATGCCGCGCAGCAAGCCGGCGACTGCATGCCGCAGGATCGGCGAGCCTTCCTTGCTGCCGTCGTCGAAGACGTTGCGCCCCTCGGCGTCAAGGAGGCTGAAATGCACATGCATGCCGTTGCCCGAGCGCATGCCATAGGGCTTGGCCATGAAGGTCGCAGCCAGACCATGCTTGCGGGCAACGCCCTTGACGATGCGCTTGAAGAACACGGCGTCGTCGGCCGCCTTCAAGGGATCGTCGCTGTGCAAGAGGTTGATCTCGAACTGGCCGATGCCGTTCTCGGCAACAGCGGCGTCCGCCGCCACGTTCTGGCGCGCACATTCGGCATAGACGTCGGAAATGAACTCGCCGAAATCGTTGAGCTCGTCGATGGAGAGAATGGCGTCCGAATCGAGCCGCTTGCCGGTGTAGGGCGAGATCGGCGGCACGGCGCTGTCCGGCTCCGGATCGATCAGATAGAATTCCATCTCCGTCGCCACCACGGGACGCAGGCCGAGCTTCTGGTATTCGCGCACCACGGCAGCGAGGGCCTGGCGCGGATCGGCGAGAAAAGGCTCGCCATTCTCCAGGAAGAGCCAGAGCGGCACCATGGCGCTCGGCCGCGACGTCCAGTTCACCGGCAGGATGCCGCGTCCGGTCGCCCCGCAGATGCCATCCATGTCGCCGCTGGCGAATACCTGCTCACTGCCGATGATATCCTCGCCCCAGACGTCGACGCCGACGATTGACAGGGGCATGCGGATACCCCCGCCCAGCACCTTCTCGGCCTGCCTGACCGGCACGCGCTTGCCACGCATGATGCCGTTGAGATCGCAGACCACGGCCTGAATGCTCTCGATCGGACTGTCCTCCTTGAGCAGGTCTGCCAAGGTGTCCCCATCGATGCTTTCGGACGTCATCATGCGCACTCCATTTTGTGATCACATTATTAGGTATGTGACATCATATCCGACTGGAAGCAAGCCCGACTTCGCGATAAGCAGATGCTGGTTTGATGAGGAGGCGAGGTTATTGAAGAAGCTGGCACTGCCGCCATTGGCCCGGGCCGATGGCATGACGACGCATGATTATGTCTTCCTGCGCCTCAGGCAGGCCATCATGGTGGGGGCTTTCCGGCCTGGAACCTCGCTGACCATACGCGGTCTCGCCGCCGCGCTCGAAAGCAGCTCCACGCCCGTGCGGGAGGCGCTCAGGCAACTCACCTCGATCGGCGCCCTGAAACTGCTCGAGAACCGCCGGATCCAGGTGCCCGCCGTCACGCCGGACCTCTTCGAGGAGCTGATCTCCCTGCGCGTCGTGCTGGAACAGCATGCAGCACGGCGCGCCGTTGCGCATATCACCGAGCGGCAGATCGGCCAGCTGGTCGAGATGGATCTCGCCATCGACCAGGCCATCCACAGGCAGGACAAGGTCGGCGCCCTGCTCGCCAACCAGCAATTTCACCGCACCATCTACGCGATCAGCCCGGACCGCATCATCCTGCCGATGATCGAGAGCGTCTGGCTGCAGCTCGGCCCGGTCCAGGGCGTCGCCATGGAGCATGTCGCCGAACTCTATGTGGTCGACCGGCACCAGGAAATCATCCAGGCCTTGCGTCAGCGCAACGAAGAGGGGCTGGCTGCAGCCATCGGCGCCGACATTCGCGAAGGCATCGGCGGCTTCACCTCATCGGCGATCGCCTCCCTGCTCGATGTCGCGGCGGCCTGAGGCATTCAGCCCTCAGGCCGCCGCCCTGCTCATTCCGCCCGCTGGGCGCTGGCATCGGCCGGAATCGCCTCCGGCTTGCGTCGGCCAAAGAGCTTCATCACCACCCCATAGAACACCGGCACGAAGAACACCGCCAGCAGCGTGGCCGAGACCATGCCGCCGAACACACCGGTGCCGATGGCGTGCTGTGTCTCGGCGCTGGCGCCACGCCGAGCGCGAAGGCGAGTGAGGTCATCAGGATCGGCCGCAGCCTGAGGCGCGCGGCCTCGGTCACGGCCTCGTGCAGGGGCCGGCCTGCCGCGCGCAGCGACTGGGCGAATTCGACGATCAGGATGGCATTCTTGGCCGCGAGGCCGATGATGGTGACGAGGCCGACCTTGAAGAACACGTCGTTCTCCAGGCCGCGCAGCAGCACCGCGGCGACGGCACCGAGAATGCCGAGCGGCACCACCAGCATGACCGAGAACGGCACGGACCAGCTTTCGTAGAGCGCGGCCAGGACCAGGAACACCACCAGCATCGACACCCCGAGCAGGGCCGGCGCTTGCGCGCCCGAGAGCTGTTCCTGGAGGGACTCGCCGGTCCAGGCGATGGCGAAGCCGGCGGGCAATTTCGCCGCAAGCCGTTCCATCTCGGCCATGGCATCGCCGGAAGAAACACCGGGAGCCGCCGAGCCGGCGATGCGCGCGGCCTGGAAGCTGTTATAGCGCACCAATTGCAGCGGGCTCGTCTGCCAGACCGGCGTGACTACCTCCGACAGGGCAACCATGCCGCCGGCATTGTTGCGCAGGCGCAGCTTGAGCACATCGTCGATGCGCATGCGCGCCGGCGCATCGGCCTGCACGATCACCTGCTGCAGCCGGCCGAGATTGGGGAAGTCGTTGACGTAGGACGAGCCGATGGCGACAGACAGCGCATCGTTGATCGCGGTGAAGGGCACGCCCAGCGCCTCCGCCTTCTGGCGGTCGATCTTCAGCCGCATGCTCGGGCCGTTGGGCAGGCCTTCGGCATAGACGCCGGTCACCAGGCTGCTCCTGGAAGCAAGCTCGATCAGCTGGCTCTGTGCCGCCATCAACGCGGCATAGCCCCTGTTCGCCCTGTCCTGCAGGCGCAGCGTGAAACCGGATGTCGTGCCCAATTCGTCGATGGCCGGCGGCTTGAGGCTCATCACGGTGCCCTCGCGGATATCGGCCATGGCTTGCGTGGCGCCGGCAATGGCGTCGTCGACGCTGGTGCTGCGCTCGCTCCAATCCTTCAGCGTGGTGAAGGCGATCGCCGTATTCGGCCCGGCACCGGCAAAGCCGTAGCCCATGACGGCAATGGAGCTGGAGACATCGGGGCGCGCGACGACATGCAGGTCGAATTGCTTGACGATGGCAAGCGTGCGCTCGGCGGTGGCATCGGAGGGCAGCGAGAAGGAAGTGATGAAATTGCCCTGGTCTTCCTGGGGCAGGAAGGAGGATGGCAATTGCCCATAGGCATAGACCAGCCCGCCGATCAGGACGAGATAAACAACCATCACCCGGCCCGTCCGCCGGATCAGCCCGCCGACCCAGCCCGCATAGCCCGCCGTCAGGCGGTCGAAGCTGCGATTGAACCAGCCGAAGAACCCTCCCTTGGCATGATGCCCGGAGGCGACCGGCTTGAGCAGCGTGGCGCACAGGGCCGGTGTCAGCGTCAACGCCAGCAAGGCCGAGAACAGGATGGACACCGCCATCGACATGGTGAACTGGCGGTAGATTGCACCGACCGATCCGCCGGCCAGGCCCATCGGGATGAACACCGCCGCCAGCACCAGCGTGATGCCGACGATGGCGCCGGTGGTCTCCTTCATCGCCTTTTCGGTCGCCTGCTTCGGGGGCAGTCCTTCGCTCGCCATGATGCGCTCGACATTCTCGACTACGACGATGGCGTCGTCGACGATGATGCCGATGGCCAGCACCATGCCGAACATGGTGAGCACGTTGATCGAATAACCCGCGCCCCACATCACGGCGAAGGTGCCGAGCAGCGCGATGGGCGCCACGATGGCGGGGATCAGCGTATAGCGGACCTTCTGCAGGAAGAGGAACATCACCGCGAAGACCAGGACCATCGCTTCCAGCAGCGTAGCCACCACCTTCTCGATCGACACCTTCACGAAGGGAGCGGTGTCGTAGGGGATGGAATAGCTCATGCCCTTCGGCATGGTGGTGGCGAGTTCGGCGAGGCGCGCGCGCACGCCGTCGGCGGTCGCGACTGCATTGGCGCCGGGCGAAAGCTGGATGGCGACCGCCGTCGACGGCTTGCCATTTTCGCGAATGGAATAGCTCAGGCTTTGCGCGCCGATCTCCACGCGCGCGACATCGCCCAGCACCAGCTTGGAGCCGTCGGCGCGGGCCCGCAACACGATGGCGGCGAATTCCTGCGGGGTCTGCAACTGGCCCTGCACCGTCAGGGGAATGGAGACCATCTGGCCCGGTACCGTCGGCTCCGCGCCCACCCGCCCCGGCGCGATCTGCGCATTCTGGGCCTGGATGGCGCTGGTGACGTCCGAGAGCGACAGTGAATAGGAGATCAGCAGAGCCGGATCGACCCAGATCCGCATCGCCTTCTCCGAGCTGAAGGACTGCACCCGGCCGACGCCGGGCACGCGCTTGAGCTCTTCGGCGATGTTGCGTGTCATGTAGTCGCCGAGCGTCAGTTCGTCATAGCGCCCATCCTTGGCATTCAGGCCGACGATCATCAGGAAGCCCGAGGAAGCGGCCTCCACCGACAATCCCGTCTGGCGCACGGCCTGGGGCAGGCGCGCTTCGATCGCCTTGAGCCGGTTCTGGATGTCGACCTGCGCCATCTGCGGGTCGGTGCCGGGCTTGAAGGTGACCGTGATATCCGCCGATCCCGAGGTGTCGGTCGAGGATTCGAAATAAAGGGTGTCCTTCACCCCCGACAATTCACGCTCGATCAGGCTGACGACACCGTCTTCGATCGTCTGCGGCGAGGCTCCGACATAGCTGGCGGCAATGCTGACGCTGGGCGGCGCGATCGGCGGAAAACGCGAGATCGGCAGCTGCGGCAGGGCAATCAAGCCCAACAGGGTGATGAAGATGGCGATCACCCAGGCAAACACCGGGCGATTGATGAAAAACTGGGCCATGTCGGGTCTCGCCGGTTCTCAGCGTAGCAGGGGTTGCGATGGTTTGGCGGCTAGAGCATCGTCCTCGAAAGGCACCGTTCTCACCGCTTCGCCGTCCTGGGCGCGCTCCTGGCCCTGCACGACATAGATCTCGCCCGCCCTCAGCCCGGAGGCGACGATGACGCGGCCTCCGACAGCGTCGCCGAGCCGGATGGCGCGGCGCTCCGGCTTGCCCTCGGTGAGCACCACGAGCTGGGGCTGCCCGGCGGCGTCTCGGGCCACGGCCTGCTCGGGCACCAGCAGGACGTCCTTGCGAATGCCGCGCGGCAAGCGGGCCCGCACATACATGCCCGGCAGCAGCGCGCGGCCGGGATTGTCGACCTCGACGCGCACCATGAGATTGCCGGTACCCGGATCGACGCTGATGTCGGAGAACAGTGCTCGTCCGGAAACCGGGTAGCGCCGGCCGTCGGTGGCGAAAAGGTCGACGGGCAATTTCGAGGCATCGTCGAGCAGTCCATCGCGCGCCGCCTGCCTGACCGCCTCGATGCTGGCCGCCGGCTGGAGGATGTCGACAAAGACCCTGTCGATCTGCTGGATCGTGGTCAGGGCATTGGCATCGTTCGCACTGACCAGAGCTCCCTCGCTGACCAGGCTCCGCCCCGTCTGCCCGCCGATCGGCGCCCGTACCGTGGTGAAGGCGAGATCGAGCTTGCGCCGCTGTAGCGTCGCCTTGGCTTCGGCAACGCCGGCCTGTGTCTGTGCCAGACTGGAGACGGCCTGGTCGAAGCTGTCAGCACTGATCGCCTTGACCTTGACCAGCCTCTCGGCCCGCTCATGCGCCTTGCGGGCCCGTTCCAGCATGGCTTCGGCGCGCAGCAGCGCGGCAGCCGCCATGTCGACATCGGCCTGGAACGGCGAAGCGGCGATCTGATAGAGCGCCTGGCCTTGAACGACTTCGGATCCCTGCTCGAACAAGCGGCGCTCGACGATGCCGCCGACCTGCGGCCGGATATCGGCCGTGCGAAAAGCGGAAACCCGCCCCGGCAATTCGTCGAAGAGCGTCACTGTCTCGGATGTCGCCTGCGACACCGAAACGAGCGCAGCCTTGGTTTCCGCCGCATCGGTTCCTTCAGCCATGGATGTTCCACCGGCCGTCCAGACGAACAGCAAGGCAAGGGCGAGGAGAAGCAGGCACAGACGTGAGATCTTGATCATGGCTTTCGGCTTGCTGGCGATCCGAGGATGGATCACGAGGCGCCGCCTATCGCGCGCCTTGGTTGGGGAACTGTCGAGACTTGATGGAGATCGTATGGAGGCGGCGTCGCAAGCATCGACTGCCGGGCCGCCTCGTGGCACAAACCGCACGACATTGCCGAGAAGCATGTCCCATGACTCTCGGTTCCCGTCTGCGATTTTCGCCAATCCCTGACTTGGTATCGAGAACCATCAGGCGATCGAAACGCGAATACGCCGGCATTTTCGAGTTTTACAATGTTACGTGCCGACGGAGACCCGACATGAGCGCCCTCATCCTGATCGCCGAGGACGAGGCCGAAATTGCTACTATCCTGGAGGCCTATCTGGAGCGGGAAGGCTTCCGCACGGTGCGAGCCGCGGACGGGCGCATCGCGCTCGACCTGCACCAGGCACTCAAGCCGGATCTGGTGCTGCTCGACGTGATGATGCCGCGCGTCGACGGCTGGGAAGCATTGTCGGAACTGCGCCATCGCGGCGACACGCCGGTGATCATGATCACGGCGCTCGAACAGGATATCGACCGCCTGCAGGCGCTGCGCATCGGGGCCGACGACTATGTGGTCAAGCCTTTCAATCCGGCCGAAGTCGTCGCGCGCGCCAAGGCTGTGCTGCGCCGTTCGAGTTCGGCCAAGACCAGCGGCATCCTAAGGATCGACACTCTGGAACTCGATCTCGACGCCTATCTCGCCCGCGTCAACGGACGTGATGACAGCGAGGTGCTCAACCTGACTCTCACCGAATTCCGGCTGTTGGCCCATATGGCGCGCTCGCCGCTGCGTGTCTTCACCCGCAGCGAACTGGTCGATGCCTGCCTGCCCGGCAGCGATGCGCTAGACCGCACCGTCGACAGCCATGTCAGCAATCTCAGGCGCAAGCTCGAATGCGCCGGCGTCGCCGGGATGCTCGTCAATGTCCGCGGCGTCGGCTACAGGCTGGGCAGCACGCGATGATCCGCTTCCGGGGCCTCAGCCGGCAGATCACCCTGTCGATGATCTATGTGTCGCTGATCGCGGCGCTGGTGCTGATCGTCGGCTCTTACATCTTCTATGCCCTGCTCGTCGCCTTCTTCCCGGACCTGGCCGAAAATGACAGCCTGATTCCGACCGGGCCGGACCTGCTGGCCATCGCGATCATGGTGTTCTTTGCCCTGGTCGCGGCGATCATCGCGGCCTTTCGGCTGGCCGGACGCATCCTGGCGCCCCTTAATTCGGTGGCGGCGAGTGCCCGGCGCATCGCCGACGGCGATCTTTCGGCCCGCGCCGTGGCGGGCGACCGCTCGCTCGGCGAGACCGCGCATCTGGCGGATGATTTCAACGAGATGGCCAGCCGCCTGCAGAAAATGGCCGCCGACGTCACCGCCTGGAACGCCGCGATCGCGCATGAGCTGCGCACGCCGCTCACCATCCTGCGCGGTCGTATCCAAGGCTTGGCGGATGGGGTGTTCCAGCCCTCGCCAGCGCTGTATCGAACTCTGCTGACACAGGTTGAGGGCTTGTCGCGTCTGGTGGATGATCTGCGCGTCGCCACGTTGGTCGACAGCGGCAGGTTCGACCTGCGTTTCGAGCTCGTCCGCCTGGCAGGCGAGGTCGAACGCGCCGTGGACGTGATGCGGCCGGCCATCGAAGCCGGCGGCTTTCATGCCGAGGTGACACTGGAAGACGTGCGGGTCTGGTGCGACGGTACGCGCGTGCGCCAGGCCCTCCTCGCGTTGATCGACAATGCGCTGCGTTATGCCAAGCCGGGGCGCATCCTCATCAGCATGGCAAAGGCGACGGCCACGATCACCATCCGGGTGGAGGATGAGGGCCAGGGCCTGCCGCCCGATTTCGTCGCACAGGCCTTCGAGCCCTTCTCCCGCGCTGAATTCTCACGATCGCGCGCCAAGGGCGGCTCGGGGCTGGGACTGACCGTGGTGCGCGCCATCGCCATCGCCCATGGCGGCACTGCAACCTATCAGCCTGCTGCGTCCGGAGGAGCTGCCTTCGAGATCACCCTGCCGATTGGCCCGCGCGATCGTGCCAGCACCGCCGCCGAGCCTCCTCGATAACACCGGGCGGGACGACGGAGAGTCTCGTATTCAGAGCTTGTGAGCGCCTGATCTATTAAAAAACACAGACCTTGTCATGTCCGGGCGTGCCCCAGGCATCCAGCGCCTCCGGATCCGCCCGCTGAAAGAGCGCTGGATTGCCGGGTCGAGCCCGGCAATGACAAAAGTCGAGACCGCGCGGGGCGTAACGCCCGACAAATACCGCGAAAGCGCCTTGCCTCTCACGTCCAGAAGCCCTGGTGGGGCACCGCGGCCTCCTCCTCCAGTGCCGGGCCGACCACTTCGATCCGCCGTTGTCCCCGCGCGAAAATCTCGCGGCAGGGCAGCGAGAAGGTCGGATTTTCGGGATGGGCGCCGGTGAGTTCGAGCAGGCGGCGCTCGGAGAGGGCATAGACCACCCGCCCGATGCCCGTCCAATAGACGGCTCCCGCGCACATGCAGCAGGGTTCGGCGCTGGTGTAGAGCGTCGAGGCGGCAAGGTCTTCCGGCGTCCTTGCCTTGGCTGCCGCCGCGGCGGCCACCAATTCGGCGTGCTGGGTCGGATCGCCCTCGGGCGGCATCGAATTGTTGCCGGCCGAGGAGACGACATTACCGTCCCGGTCGACCACCAGCGCGGCAAAGGGATGGCGGCCGCGTCGCCTGGACTCGTCCGACAGCGCGATCGACTGCCGCAGGAAGGCCAGATCCAGTGCGGACAGGCCGTTCGCTTGTGTGTCGTCGCTGGCGCTCACGTCGCCCTCCCCCATCATGCTCCGGTCGGCGTCACGATATCGCGCTTCGCCGGCCGGAGGGAAGAGGGCGGCAAAGGCTCAGATTGCGGTGAAGCCGTTGTCCACGAACAGGTGGGCACCGTTGACGAAGCTCGACTCGTCGCTGGCCAGATAGAGCGCGGCCCGCGCGACATCCTCGGGCTCACCGATCCGCCCCTGCTGAGCCGCGATGGCAGCGTCGGAGACGTCGACCCCATGCGCCTGCAATTCGGCAACCTCGCGCAGGCCGTGCGGCGTGCGGATGAAGCCCGGGCAGACGGCGTTGCAGCGGATGTTGCGGTCCCGGAACTCCACCGCAATGGCCCGGGCGAACATGTGGCAGGCGCCCTTGGTGGTGTCGTAGAGCACTTCCATCGGCGTTGCCGCCACCGCCGAGATCGAGGAGGTGCAGACGATCGCTCCCCCGCCATTGCCGATCATCTGCGGCAGCACCGCCCGTGTCATCAGGAACATCGAGCGGACATTGACCGCATGCAGCCAGTCCCACTCGGTGAGCGAGATCTCGAGGAAGGGTTTGATCAGGATGGTGCCGGCATGGTTGAACAAAGTGGTCACGGGTCCGAAGCGCTCCTGCACTGCCTTGACCGCTGCCTCGACCTCGGCCTCCTCCGAGACATCGGCGATGAAGGCGGCCGCCTCTCCTCCGGCCGCATGGATGGCGGCCGCCGTCTCCTCAGCCGCGACGGCATTGCGGTCGATGATGGCAACCTTGGCGCCCTCGGCCGCGAACAGCTTGGAAGCCGCCCCGCCCATGCCCGTCGCCCCGCCCGAAATGATGGCGGTCTTGCCTGCTAGCCTTCCGGCCATGATGTCCTCGCTTGTATTTAGACTATTCGATCCATAATCGGCCGACTATCCGGCCGATATCCGTTCGCCCACGCCGGCGCCTCAAGGCTCGCCGAGCGGGCGGCCGCGCGTGCCGCCGGACACCGCGAACTCCTCTTCCGGCGACAGCACCAGGCGATGGCGGCGGTAGAAACCAAAATAGCCGAGCCCGATGAGGTACCAGGCCGCCGCCGCGATCGCCGCCCAGCGATAGAGCGGATCGAAGAACTGGTAGCCGAGCGTGAGGATGCAGATGCCGATGGTGGCATAGGCCCCGAAGGCACCGAAGGGGCTGCGGAACGGCCTGGCGATGTCGGGATAGAGCCTGCGCAGGCGCAGGAAAGCGATGCTCTGCAGGATGTAGGACACCATGCCGGCAAACACGATCATGCTGACCAGGAAGCCGGCCATGAAGGCGACATTGTCCTTGCCGCCCAGGAACCAGATCGCCAGCAGCACGATGAGGGCAAAGCCCGCGCCGGTGGCCAGCGCGATGTTCGGCGTCTTGGTGCGGGGATTGGTCACCGACAGGACGGTCGGCAAATAGCCGGCGCGCGACAGCGAATAGATGTTGCGGCCCGAGGCAAAGCTGCCGGCAAAGAAGCTCGCGGCAAGCCCCAGCACCGCCACGCCCGCCAGCAGCTTGGCCCAGCCGTCGCCGAAGATGGTGCGGAAGCCATCGAGCAGCGGCTCGCCCGACGAGCCCATGGCATGGGCGCCCGGCGGAATGGAGGCGCTGAAGAACAGCACGCCGAGGGCGAGCGCGATCAGCGTCAGGATCGACAGGATCAGGGCGCGCGGCATGTCGCGCGTGGGGTTCTTGGCTTCCTCGGCGGTGAGCGGCAATTGCTCGACCGCCAGGAACATGTAGACGCCGAAGGGCAGCGACAACATGATGCCGGTGAGGCCGAAGGGCAGCCAGGGGCCGTTACCGTCAGCGACAAGCTTGCCCTCGGCGCCGATGTTGAGCGCGTGCCTGACGAAGTCGACATGCGGGATGGCCACGGCGAAGAAGAACAGCAGGACCAGCACCGCCGCGACGGTGATCCAGACCACCACACGCATGGACAGCTCCAGGCCGCGGACGGACAGGCCGAGCATCACCATATAGCCGGCGACCCACCACAGCGGCAGCCAGCTGTCGGGCGTACCGAAAATGGCGGCGAGATAGGAGGCCATGAAGAACATGTTGGCGCCGGGCGCCAGCACGAATTCGATGTTCTCGGCCAGGCCCGTGGTGAAGCCGCCCCAGGGCCCGAGCGCGGTGCGCGCGAAGGAATAGGCGCCGCCCGTATGCGGCAGGGCCGCGCTCATCTCGCTGATCGAGGAGCACAGACAGACATACATGAAGCCGATGATCAGGGCACCGAACAGCATGCCGCCGAAGCCGCCCTGGGACAGGCCGATGTTCCAGCCCGAATACTCACCGGCGACGACGGCGCCGACCCCCATCATCCACAAGGTGAACAGCCCGGCATGGCGCTTGAGCTGGCGTTGTTCGAAATAGGCTTCGTCGACACTCTGATAGGTCACGCCGCCGGTCGGGCGGCTGGTCGTCTCGATCGTCATGGAAGTCCCCTCTTGCCGAGGAGCTTGTAAAATTCTCCTCTTTGCGACATCCCGATGATCCGCGAAGCAGCGTTGCGATAAATATCCCTAAAGAGATAGAGGCCATCGCCGGCTGGAACAGGCATATGGGCAAGGCAGGAAACGAGGGATGAAGGAACGGCCATGAACAGCCGCGAACAATCGGCCGCCGATGGCTGGCATCGTGCCACGCCGGACCTGGTCGCCCTGCTGGGTTCACCGCAATTCGCGCCCGCCCTCGATGCGGCCCTTTGGCACCTGGCCCCCTTCGATTTGAGCTGCATCTTCGCATACCCGCTCGAAGACAGGCCGACACTGCTCCATGACGGTCTGAAGGCTGTGTCGTCGTCCCAGATCATGGCCAATTATCTCGCCGGCACCTATCTGCTCGACGCCGTCTACACCGCCTGCGTGCACACCGTGCCATCAGGCCTCTATCGCCTGCATGATCTCGCCCCGGACGATTTCTTCGAGGGCGAATATTTCAATTCGCCCGATGTCCATCCCTGCATCTCGATGGAAAGCGGCTCCCTCACCGAGGAGATCGTCTTCCTGCACGCCCTTAGGCCGGATCTCTATCTCGCTTATTCGCTCTTGCGCCAGAACGGTTCATCCCCGTTCGCAGCCGCCGAAATGGCGGATTTCGCCCGGGCAGCGCCGATGGTGCTCGCTCTCCTGGGCCGCCAGTGGCAGGCCCTTGCGGAGGGAAGGGGCCCTGGGGTCGCACCCGCCCCACGCGAACATGCCATCGAACAGGCCTTTCTTAGTTTCGCGCCGACCCTGCTGACACCACGCGAGCAGACCATCGTCAGCCTGGTGCTGCGCGGCCATTCCAGCCTCTCGATCGGCAGCCTGCTCGATATCGCGGAGGGTACCGTCAAGATCCATCGCAAGAACATCTATGCCAAGCTCGGCATCTCCAGCCAGACGGAGCTGTTCAATCAGTTCATCCGCCACCTCCTGGTGGAGAAATAGGGCGCTACGTTATTGAGCGCGAAGATGCGGTGCGCCGATCGAGCGATAGCGTTGTGTCATTCGTTTTTTGAATGATCGCCATGGGGACATTTAATTTCCAAATAGCCGGATGGGAAGCTATCGGTCTGCACTGGTAGGAGGCCGGCCATGTGCAGACCCTTGTCGAGACGCAATGTCCTGATCATCCTGGCGGGAGGTAGTTTCATGTCCATCGCATCGCAAGGCGCCTCGGCGAATGCCGCGCCATCCCCGCTCATTTCTTCAGCCGAGCAGGGTGACCTGCCCGCAGTGAAGGCCGCCATGGCCGCCGGCGCTTCGCTGGAGAAGCGGGACGGCAACCGCCGCACGGCCCTGCTGGCTGCCGTCCAGGGCAATCACATCGCCGTTGCCCGCCATCTCATTGAGGCCGGCGCCGACGTCAATGCCAAGGACGCCATCGAGGATAGTCCCTATCTGTTGGCGGGCGCACGCGGCTATCTCGACATTCTGCGGCTGACACTCGCGCATGGCGCCGATCTCAAAAGCACCAATCGCTATGGCGGCACGGCTCTGATCCCGGCCTCCGAACGGGGGCATGTCGAGACGGTGCGCACCCTGATCACCGCGGGCGTCGACGTCGATCACGTCAACAGGCTCGGCTGGACCGCTTTGCTGGAAGCCATCATCCTGAGCGACGGCGGGCCGCGCCATGTCGAGATCGTCAAGCTTCTGATCGAAGCGGGCGCGAAAACCGATCTGGCCGACAAGGACGGCGTCACGCCGCTGCAACATGCACGCCAGCGCCGCTATCGCGAAATCACCGGCCTGCTCGAAGCCGCCGGCGCGCATTGATCGGGACAGCGACTGACTGATCATGCCCGAAACAAATCCGCAATCTTCCACCCAATCCTCGCCCCAAACCTCTCCCCTGGTGTTGCTGTCCCTGGTGGTGCTGATCGGGCTCAATCTGCGTCCCTTCCTGACCGGCCCCGGTCCCCTGATCGCCCAAATCGAGGCCGATACGGGCCTGGGCTATGGCGGCATCGCCATGCTCACGCTGCTGCCTATGCTGCTGATGGGTCTCGGCGCTTTCCTGGTGCCCGGGCTGCAGGCCAGGATCGGCACCAGGCGGGGCATGCTGTGGGCGCTTGTCCTTCTCCTGCTGGGATCGTTGCTCCGGCTCTGGTCTCCGGGTGGGCTCTCCCTGATCTTGACGGCAGCCTTGTGCGGCGCCGGCGTGGCCTTCATCCAGGCGGCCTTCCCGGGCATCATCAAGCAGGGCTTCCCGCACAAGGTCGCCGCCGTGACCGGCCTTTACTCGGCCATGATCATGGGGGGCGGCGCGGTAGGCGCCCAGCTGACGCCGATCCTCGCCCATGGCGGCCAGGATTGGCGGCTTGCACTGGCCTGGCTGGCGCTGCCGACGGCAGCAGCCCTGCTCCTGGCCTGGCGCGTGCTGGCGGATGGCAAGACAGCCCGCCCCGACAAGGCCTTGGTCTCGCGCCTGCTGGGTCGTCCGCGCAGCTGGCAGTTGATGGCCTGCTTCGGCCTGGTCAATGGCGGCTATTCCTCCATGGTCGCCTGGCTCGCCCCCTATATGCAGGGGCGAGGCTGGGGCGTGGCGCAAAGCGGCAGCCTGGTCGCCATCATGGCCGTGGCGCAGGCCGTGGCCGCCCTGATCCTGCCGATCCTGGCCTCGCGCAGCCACGATCGCCGACCCTGGCTGTATCTCACGCTCGCCATGCAGGCGGCCGGTTTCTGCGGCCTTGCCTTCCTGTCCGATACCGCGCCGGTGCTATGGATCGTGCTGGGTGGCGCCGGCCTCGGCGGTTGTTTCTCCCTGTCGCTGGTAACGGCGCTCGACCATCTGCCGCGCCCCGAGGAAGCCGGCGCCCTTGCGGCGCTCATGCAGGGCGGAGGCTTCCTCATCGCCGGGCTCGCCCCCCTCGCCATGGCCCTGCTGCAGGCCTGGACCGGCAGCTTCGTCCAAGGCTGGGAGATGCATCTCATCTGGGTAGCGATCGCAGCGCTCATCGCCATGCGTTTCGACCCCGCGCATTACGATGCCGCCATGGGCGTGGTTACAACGCACGCGGTCGCCACCGATCGCGTGTTGACGCCGGGGGGCGACTGACGCCGTACTTCGCCCCGCTCAGCCGACGGGCAAGCCTAGACGCACGGCATAGGCGGCCAGTTCGGCCACATTGTGCAGGTCGAGCTTGCGCATCAGATTTTCCCGATGCTTGCGAGCGGTGAGATATTGAATGCCGAGCCGCCCGGCAACTTCGCGTGCGGTAAGGCCTTGTGCCGCCAGAAGCAGGATCTGGCGTTCGCGCTGGGTGAGCGGAACCGGCGATACGATGCCGCCGGCCGCCGGCGGCTTCACCCGTCCCGCGCCATCGCCCAAGGCAAAGCGCAGGGAAGCAGCCAGATAGGTACCGCCCTCCGCGACGGCCTGCAGAGCGTCGGCAAGCTCCATGGGATCGCCATCCTTGGTGAGATAGCCGCAAGCCCCGGCATCGAAGGCCGCCCTCACCGTTCGCGGTTCGACATTGGCCGTCAGCACCAGCACCTTCAGGCGTGCAGCCAGGCGCTGCACCTCTGTGATGACCTGGATGCCGGAAACGCCGGGCATGCCCAGATCGAGGAGGAGGAGATCCGCCGGCGTCTCGCGGACCAGCGCCAGCAAGGCTTCCGCCGAGGCCGCTTCGCCGACCACCGCCACCTTGTCGAGCGTGGCGAGCAGTCCCTTCACGCCCTCCCGGACGATGGCATGGTCATCGGCCAACAGAACCCTGAGCGCCCGCTCCATCACGCCATCCTTGCTTTGGCGCAAGCCCATATTGCCATCGAACCGTTCCAGTACAGAAAGTCATCGGCGGCACCGAATTATTAACTCAAAACCTCGAAGTCCAAAAACTCTTGGCTTCAAATCATCGATCCCAGGCCGCATCTGGGATTTGTTCAAGAATCATGAAAGTAATATGGCAGACCATAACATAAGAAAAGCCAGCGCCAAGATTGCCGGATCGAGCTATACCGCCTCGGTTTCCGAAATGGCCCGGCAGATCGCGCTCTGCAGGAGATCGGGTGCCAGGGGCTTGTGCAGGACCTCGTGCCCGCTCCCGGCAAGCTCGCGCAATCGTTGCGGCGTGGTGTCGCCAGTGACGATCAGCGCCGGGACCGTATAGCCCAGATGCGCGATCAACTGCTCGATCGCCTGGCTGCCGGTCACGCCGCCGGCCAGGCGATAATCGGCGATGATCAGGCCGACCCGGCCCGGCCGGATAGCGTCGGCATGGTGGCGGCAAAGCTCCGCCACATTGGCGCCGCCGTGAACGCAATATCCCCAGGCCGCCAACAGCGTGGTGATGCCGTCGAGCACGCCGGCATCGTCGTCCAACACCATGATCGCCTGCCCTCCGCCCGGCTCTTGGCCCTCCGCTGCGACGCGGTTTGTTTCGGCTGCAGGCGACGGGATGCGCGGCACGGTGATCGAAAAGGTGGAGCCTCTGCCCGGTGCGGAGCGCAGGCCCACTGGGTGCTGAAGCAGTTCCGCCAGGCGCCTGACGATGGCAAGGCCGAGACCCAGCCCCTGATGCCGGCTGCGCTCGGGATTGTCGATCTGGGTGAATTCCTCGAAGACCAGTCCCTGTTGATCGGCGGGAATACCCGGGCCGTCGTCGGCGACCACGATCTCCAGGGTCTTTCCGCGCCGCCGAGCCCCGACAACCACCCGGCCTGCCGGCGCATAGCGCAGCGCATTGGACAGGAAATTGTCGAGGATGCGCTTAAGCTGTACCGGATCGCTGTGCACCCAGGCGCTGCAGGTGACGATGCGCAGGTCGATGCCCCGCTCTCGTGCCTGGCCGGCATATTCCTCACGCAGGCTGGAAAGGAGCTGGGAGAGTGACAGGGACTGGGGCTCGACCGGCACGAGGCCGGCATCGAGGCGGGAAACGTCGATGAGCCCATGCAGCAGTCCGCCAAGCGCTGAGATCCCCAAGCGCAGCTTGTCGGCGAGAAGCCTCGCCTCTTCCGCGCGCACATCGCCTTTCCCAGCCATTGATGACAGCGTCGCGGTGAACAGGCCGAGTGCATGGATGGGCTGGCGCAGATCATGGCTGGCCGCGGCCAGGAAGCGGGTCTTGGCCCGGTCGGCTGCGGTGGCGCGGTCACGCTCGCGCTCCAGCCCAGCGACCAGGGCGACATTCTCGAAGCGCAGCGCCACCGTCTCGCGCAGCGATAGATAGGTGATGCGGCTGTAATAGAGATAGACGACGACCAGGCAGGTCAGGAAAGTGAGATAGACCGAATAGATCGTACCTTCCATGCCGAGGCAGCGCAGAGCGAAAGGCAAGGTCATCGCAATCAGCAAGCCGGCATAGGCCGGCGGATAGGCCGACAGCGAAGGCACTGCCCCGCCCGCCATGCCGACGATCACGATGCAGACGAAGGCGATGAGATGCGGTTCGGCCGGCACGAAGCCGATCCAGCCGACCACGCCCCACAACAGGCTCGACACCACCGACAAGAGGGTGAAAGAACGGGCCCAAGCCAACGGCACCCTGCCCTTGCCCTGGCTGCGAAAATAGAGGTGCGACAAGTAAAGTCGCGCGCCGGTCAGCACGTAGATCGAGGCGACCCAGGCCAGGAGCTGGCCGCCCGGCACCACGTGGCGAAGGACATAGGCGACCGGCCAGGGAATGATCAGATTGGCGAACATCACCGCGCGGGACTGGCGGTAGAGCAGATCGATCAGGGCGGCTTGCAGGCGCTCGTCCTTGCGCCTGTCGCCTTGCGAGTGGGTCACGGTCCCGGCTCCGGGGGATAGGATGGCGGGCGTCTCGCCCATGGGCCCATCAATGCGGCCAGGAAAGCGTCGTCGCAAGATGAAAGCTCCGCCGCGAGATGGATGCCGAGTATTTGATCACGCGACAAGCAATCGGTCATTCCTTGCCCTCCCGCGACACCGTCAATTGTAATGCGCCACCAAGGCGACGCTGAGGGCTATCAGGATCGAGCCGGACACTTTGGGCACCAGCCGTCCCACCGAACTGGCCGCCAGCGTGGCGAGGCTGAGCGAGGCAAGGCCGACTGCCGCGAGATCGGCAATCGAAAAGGCGCAATTGACGACGAGCCCTAATACGAGAAACTGCAGCCAGACCGGGGTCGCGGCAGCCGGGTCGACGAATTGCGGCAGGAAGGTCAGGAAGAACAGGGCGGTCTTGGGGTTGAGGACTTCGACGACGATGCTGTCGCGCAGGACATTGGGCTGGGGCCGCGCCGTCGCTTCGCAGACGGCGGTCCGGCTCAAAAATATGGTGAGGCCGAGCCAGGCAAGATAGGCCGCTCCGGCGAGGCGGATCGCGACGAAGAGCGCCGGCGCGTGTTCGAGCAGCGCCGCCAGCCCGATGGCCGCCGCCGCGATATGGGCATAGCAGCCGAGATGGACGCCGAGGGCGGCCATCAGGCCGGCGCGCCGGCCATGGGCGAGCGTCTGCGCGGTCATATAGAGGATCGCCGGTCCCGGCATGCAGGCAAAGGCCAGGGTGGCGAGGGCAAAGGGGATCCAAGGCTCCAGAATGGGCATGGCGGTTCCTCAACGATGGGTATGACCGGGCGCGGAGACGCAAGCGGGTCCGAACGGCCTGCGAGGCAGGGGCGCAGCTTCGCGCCGTTCGCCTGAGAGAACTATGCCTGACCGGCACCGAAACACATACGACAGCTGTCGTATTTCGTTGGGACGAGCCTCGGCACGTCACGGCAGTATCACGCCGTACGGCACCCGGCGAAGACGCGTGGGCATCAGTCCCCGATCATCGCTCCGACCAGTGCCTCGCCTTGGTTTTCGGCCGAAGTCGGCCGTCGCCCTGAGGTCGGTAGCCGCCGTGTCACGATTCCAATATCTATATTGTCTATAAATTTAATACAATTACATTGACGGCAAAGCATCCGCCCGTCTATGCCTAGTGCCGTGGCCGATGGGGCCACGGCATCTGGCCCAAGCCCCCGCTGCACTCCCCTCCAGCAACCGTCTTGCGACGGCTTGCTTCCTATGCAGGCCGGCATGATCAGACTGACGGGCATATCGAAACATTATGGCGTGGCCGGCCGCGCCGTGCCCGCCCTGGACGGCATCGACCTCGAAGTTCACGCAGGCGAAATCCTGGGCATCATCGGCTCCTCGGGCGCCGGCAAGTCCACTCTGGTACGTCTGATCAACCTGCTGGAGCGTCCGACCAGCGGCGAGATCTTCATCGGCGAACGGCGGACGACCGCCCTGGCGGGCCGCGATCTGCGCGATCTGCGCCGCCGGATCGGCATGGTCTTCCAGCATTTCAACTTGCTCAATGCCCGCACCGTCGCCGCCAATGTCGCCTTCCCGCTGCAGCTCGCCGGCGGTTTCGACCGCAAGGCAATCAAGGCGCGCGTGGATGCGTTGCTCGAACGCGTGGGCCTTGCCGCCCATGCCGACAAATATCCGCGCCAGCTCTCGGGCGGGCAGAAGCAGCGCGTCGGCATCGCCCGCGCCCTTGCCTGCTCGCCGCAGATCCTGCTTTGCGACGAAGCCACCAGCGCACTCGACCCGCAGACCACCCGTTCGGTGCTCGACCTCCTGCAGGAGATCAACCGCGAACTTGGCCTCACCATCGTGCTGATCACCCACGAGATGGACGTGATCCGCCAGAGCTGCGACCGCGTCGCCGTGATCGACGCGGGCCGGATCGTCGAGGAAGGCCCCGTCTCCCGTGTCTTCCTGCATCCGAGCCACCCGGCCACGCTACGCCTTGTCCGTGAGGCCGAGCATGATGGCGGCGATACCGATCCCGGCCTGACCGGCGGCAGCACAGGCCCGCTTTTCCGGCTCACCTTCCTCGGCGAGACCGCGCATCGGCCGATCCTCGGCCGCATCGCGGCCGAGACGGGCGTCGACTACGCCATCCTCGGTGGGCGTGTCGGCCGCATCCGCCAGACGCCCTATGCCCAGCTCACGGTCGCCCTCGTCGGCGGCAACAGCGCCGCTGCCATCGGCCGCCTGACGGCAGCGGGTGTCGACGTCGAGCGGTTGAACGGCGAAGGCGTCGAGGCCTCTGCCGGGGAGGCGCTCCATGCTGTCGCTTGAAGCGATCGACTGGGCCGACATCTGGGCCGCACTGCTCGATACCCTGTCGATGCTGGGAGGCGCGCTTGGCTTCACCATCCTGGTCGGCCTGCCGCTCGGCGTGCTGCTCTTCCTCACCGGGCGACGCCAATTGCTGCAGCAGCCGTTTGCCTATGGCGTCTTGTCCTTCGTGCTCAACATCGTGCGTTCGGTGCCCTTTATCATCCTGCTGGTGGTGCTGATGCCGGTCACCGTGCTGATCTCGGGCACCTCGTTGGGTGTGCGCGGCGTCATCCCGCCTTTGGTGATCGGCACCATCCCCTTCTTCGCGCGATTGGTGGAGACCGCCCTGCGCGAAGTCGACCGAGGCGTCATCGAAGCCTCGCAGGCGATGGGGGCTTCCCATAGCCAGATCGTGTTGCGCGCCTTGCTGCCCGAAGCACTTCCCGGCCTGATCGCCGCCGTGACCGTCACCGCCATCGTCCTGATCGACTACACGGCGATGTCGGGCGCCATCGGCGGCGGCGGCATCGGCGATCTCGCCATCCGCTACGGCTATCAGCGCTTCCAGACCGAGATCATGGTCGTCACCGTCCTGATCCTGGTGCTGCTCGTCCAGGCCATCCAGGCCAGCGGCAACCGGCTGGTCGCACATTTCTCCCGCAAATGACCCCTTCGGAAGGACCTCCCATGCGCATCTTCAAAGCGCTGCCCGTCATCGCCTCCCTGCTCGCTCTCGGCTTCACCTCGGCGCGGGCGCAGGAAACACTCACCGTCGGCGCCACCGCCGTGCCGCACGCCGAGATCCTGGAATTCGTCAAGCCGATCGTGGCGAAGGAAGGTCTCGACCTCAAGATCAAGGTCTTCTCCGACTATATCCAGCCCAATGCCCAGTTGGTCTCGGGCCAGCTCGACGCCAATTACTACCAGTACCGGCCCTTCCTGAACGACTACAACAAGCAGCGCGGCACCGACCTGGTGCCGATCGTGCCGGTTCATGTCGAGCCCTTCGTGGCTTACTCCAGCAAGATCACCGCCATCGACCAACTCAAGGACGGCGCGACGGTGGCCATCCCCAACGATCCCGTCAATGGCGGCCGGGGCCTGTTGTTGCTGCAGAAGGTCGGCCTCCTGAAGCTGAAGGGCAAGCCGGAGCTGGAGACGCCTGAGGATCCGCTGCCCACCCTCAAGGACATCACGGACAACCCCAAGCATCTCAAGATCGTCGAGCTTGAGTCGGCCATGCTGCCGAGGGCGCTGTCGCAGGTCGATCTCGGCGCGCTGAACGGCAATTACGTGCTGGAGGCCAAGCTCGACGTCAACAAGTCGCTCTATATCGACCGTGGCCAGGACGGCCGCAACATCTGGGGCGAATATCTGGTGACCCGCCCGGCCGACAAGGACAAGCCGGCCATCAAGATCCTGGCTAAGGCCCTCAACAGCGATGCCACGCGTGACTTCATCAAGACCCGCTATCAGGGCCAGATCTTCCCGGCCTTCTGAACGCGCACGCAGGAATCCCTCCCCGGTTTCGGGGAGGGTGGCCTCGCGCAGCGAGGCCGAGTGGGGGAGAGTGGCGCAACTAGCATGACTTATGCCGCTCGCCCCCTTCCGTCGCTGCCTCAATCCAACAAACTCGCGCCAATCGGATTGTCGTCCCCTTCCCCTGCCGGAGCCCCCCGTGACCGCATCCTCCACCTCCCCTGCCCGTCCCGCCACGCCGGCTCACGTCATCGCCGACGATGCCGAGGCCATTGCGGTTGCCGAAAGCCTCGCGCCCGGTTTTGCCGCGGGAGCGGCAGAGCGCGATCGCGAGCGTCGCCATCCGGTGGCCGAGCTCGACCGGCTGTCCCAAAGCGGGCTCGGTGGCATCACCATTCCCAGAATCCATGGCGGCGCCGGGGTTTCGCAGGTCACCGTGGCCCGGGTCTTCGCCATCCTGGCGGCGGCCGATCCCTCGCTCGCGCAGATCCCACAGAACCAGTTCGAGATCCTCGACGTCATCGAAGGATCCGGCAGCGAGGCGCAGAAGCGAGACCTCTTCGCCCTGGTGCTATCAGGCCATCGCCTCGGCAATGCCTTCTCCGAATTCCAGGGCAAGAATGTCGAGAGCTTCGAGACGCGCCTCAGCCGTGACGGCGACGATTTCCGGGTCAACGGCCGCAAATTCTATTCGACCGGTGCCCTCTTCGCCCATCTCGTGCCCATCGTCGCTCTCGACGAGGACGGGCGGATCGTGGTGTCCGTTGCCGACCGCGACGCCGAAGGTCTTTCGGTGATCGACGACTGGTCTGCCTTCGGCCAGCGTACCACCGCCAGCGGCACTGTGGTGCTCGACAATGTCGCCATTCCCGCGGAGCGCGTCCTGCAGGCCCATCTGGTCTATGAGCGTCCGAGCGCGGCCGGTCCGCGCAGCCAGCTGATCCATGCGGCTATTGATGCCGGCATCGCGCGCGGGGCTCTCACCACCACCATCGACTTCGTGCGCGAGCAGGCCCGTCCCTGGATCGACAGCGGTCGCGACACCGCCCGCGAGGATCCCTATGTCATCGGCGAAATCGGCAATCTGCGTATTCGCCTGCACGCGGCCGAGGAATTGCTCTGGCGGGCCGGGCGGCAGCTCGATGCAACCCTGGCCGATACCAGCGAGCACTCGATCGCCCTTGCCAAGGTGGCCGTGGCGGAAGCCAAGGTGCTCACCACGGAGATCGCCATCCTCGCCGCCAACAAGCTGTTCGAACTCGCCGGCACGCGCTCGACCCTGGCCCGGCACGGGCTTGACCGCTATTGGCGCGACGCCCGCACCCATACGCTGCACGATCCGGTGCGCTGGAAATACAACGCCATCGGCCAGTTCTACCTCAACGGCGTGCAGCCGCCGCTACATTCCTGGATCTGAACGTCCCGTCAGGCCACCCAGCCGAGCGCCCGGATCAGCAACGCCGACACATAAAGACCGGCGCCGAAGGCGAGATGGGCAGCCAGACTGCGCAGACGGGCAATGCCGGGGTTCGGCGTCTTGCGGGCCGCGATACCTGCCCCCAGCCCAGGTTGCAGGATGAAGAAGGGCGCCACCAGGCTGACGACGCCGAACACCAGCGCCGGCAGCGGCGTGGGATGCCGGAGCCAATCCGGCCCGACCACGGTCAGAAGCAGGCCGGCAAACACGACTCCGATGGCATAATGGGCAAGCCAGCCGATGGCTTTTTCGCCAGGAATCGCATCCGTCCGGCCGATGCCGGCATGGACGAGGCGACCCCGCGGCAGATGCCCGATCCAGCGCCCGACCATGGCATAATCGAGAGAGGCTATTGCGAATCCATGCTTGAGCAGCAGTGCCCACAGATCCATCACAATGGTGGCGCCGATGCCCACCAGCAGCATCGACACCAGCAATTCCCCTACCCCGCTCACCATCGCAGCATTCCTTTCCGGCCCCACTCGTCTTCGCGGCGGGCAGAAGATAATAAATCATTCAATAAATTGATTGATTATTAGAGATCATCTAGTCTTCCGTCAATGAGCGACTCAGATCCCCAGATGCAGATCCTCGGCGAATTCGCCGAGCTTGCCCGCACCCTCGGCAATGCCCATCGCCTCATCCTGCTCGAGCACATCGCCCAGGGTGAACGGCCGGTGGAACGCCTGGCCGAGCTGGCCAATCTCTCCATCGCCAATGCCTCCCAGCATTTGCAGCAGCTGCGCCGTTCGGGCTTCGTGCAGACGCGACGGGAGGGCAAGCATGTGCTCTACCGGCTCGGCAATGGTCCGATCCAGCCCTTGCTCGCCGCCCTCAGGGCCTATGCCGAGTACAACCGCGCCGAGATCCGCGCCCTGATCGCCGACAGCTTCGAGCGGCGCGACAAGCTGCAGGCGATCTCGCGGGAGGAACTGGCTACGTGCCTGCGCGAAGGCGTCGTCGTGCTTCTCGATGTCCGCCCCGAGGATGAATATGCGCTCGGCCATCTGCCGGGCGCCATCAACATCCCGGCCGAGCAGCTCGAGCAGCGCCTGGGCGAGCTCCCGGCGGACCAGGAGATCGTCGCTTATTGCCGGGGCCCCTATTGCGTGTTGTCCTTCGACGCCACCGCGATGCTGCGCGCGCACGGCATGCGCGCGCGCCGTCTCGACGGCGGCTATCCGGCCTGGAGCGCGGTGGGCCTGGAGACGAAGGCAGTCACCACAGCCGCTTGACCGGATTCAGGCCGCCAATTGGCGCTCGATCAGGCTGACATAATTGCTCTTCGGCCCGAGCCCGACCATCTGGTCGACCGGGCGGCCGTCCTTGAAGACGACCACGGTCGGGATGCTGCGGATCCCCAGGGCGCCGGCGATCTCGGGTTCGGCATCGATCTCGACCTCACCGAAGGCGGCCTTGGTGGCGAGCGTCTGCGCGAGATCCTGATAGAGCGGCTCCATCATCCGACACGGGCCGCACCAGGGCGCCCAGAAGCGGACGACGCTCACACCGGGCTTCTTGATGACTTCCGCCTCGAAATTGCTTTTGGTCAAGGTGGTGATCGACATTGCATACTCCATGATGAAAAGGATTGGCGGGCTGGCCATGGCGGGCCGATCCCGAAATCGCGGACGGCCTTCAGCAGCTTTCGAACTGGAAGCCTTCGCCATAAAGGGCGGCCTGGCGTGCCCGTTCTTCAGTCGCCTTGCGCCGGCATGCGGTCGTGTCCTCGAAGCTGGCCGCATCGTCTTGCCACGCGCTGGCCGGGGCTTGGCCCCGCGTGGCGCGCCGCCCGAGCAGCCGGCCCTGCCGGAAAACCGCCAGCGTGTTGGGCCGCAGGCAGGCCCAGGCCCGCGCGTCCTCTGATGGATAGCTGACGATCAGCCGCATCGGCCGCTCGCCTTCGACCTCCAGCACGTGCAGGCTGGTATGGGCATGCACGAATAGATGCTCGCCATCGGCGAGCAGGAAATTGAAGGCGCCATGCACGTTGATGGCGGAGACGGTATCGGCGAAGCGATCCAGCATTGTGTCGAGCTCATCGCCACCCCCGCTCCAGCCGCTCAGCGTCTCGAGCAGCAGGACGAACGCGCGTTCGGAATCGCTGTCGCCGAGCGCACGGAACCTCGACGTCACAGGCTCGCCGATGCCCGGCAGCGAGCCGGCATGGGCGAAGACCCAGGAGCGTCCGGCCAATTCCCGGTCAAAGGGGCGAAGCTGGCTGAAGCCGGGCTGGCTCTCGTCGACCCCCTTCTCGCCAAATTGCCCTACCATGCTGGTGGCGGTGAAGGTTCTCTCCCTGAGTATTCGCAGCATGGCGTTGTGATTGACCGGCCCGGCTTCCTTGTAGATGCGCGCGGCCCGGCCATCATGGAAGGCGATGCCCCAGCCCTGCCGGTCCGGACAGAGCCCTTCCTCGGCTGCTCCGAGCAGTGACAAGGCCACGGCAAGGTCCTCGGCATGACTCGCATTCACGCCAATCAATTGTGGCATCGGCACCTCCAATCCGAAAATGGATAGATGAAACTATCATTCAATATAACTATTGAATGATAGTTTCAGGAAGGCACCCCGTCAACTCTCTATCGGGAGAGTCCCGCAGCCCGCAAAGCGCGGATGCGCACGCCGCCGCGCGCAGGACGGATTTCAGTTTGGACAGACCAGGCCGGCCATCGACACCGACCCGCGAGGAGACGCCCGAGCAGCATGCCGGGCGCCACCTTCCCTCACCGGCTCAGGCGTTCGGCATGCCAGGCGAGATGGTCGTCCATGAAGGTGGAGATAAAATTGTAGGAGTGGTCGTAGCCCTCCTGCATGCGCAGGGTCAGCGTAATACCAGCCTTGGCGCAGGCCTCTTCCAGGAGCCAGGGCCGCAGTCCTTCCTTGAGGAAGCCGTCCGCCGTGCCCTGGTCGACCAGGAAGGCGTCGAAGCGATGGCCGTCGGTGATCAGGGCCGTGGCGTCATAGGAACGCCAGGCAGATTCATCGGTGCCGAGATATTTCTCCAGGGCCGGCCTGGACCAGCCTGCGGTGCTTGGCTGCACGATCGGCGCGAAGGCCGAACAGCTCTTGTAGTGCTGCGGGTTCTTGAGCGCGATGGTCAGCGCGCCATGGCCACCCATCGAATGGCCGAAGATCGACTGGCGCGCCATGTCGGCCGGGAAATGCTCGCCGATCAGGGCCGGCAGTTCCTGGGTAAGATAGGAATACATCCGGTAGTTGCGGACATAAGGCCCTTGCGTGGCGTCGAGATAGAAGCCCGCGCCCGATCCGAACTGCCAATTGTC
Source organism: Labrys sp. F242 (assembly GCF_057813875.1). Classification (NCBI taxonomy): domain Bacteria; kingdom Pseudomonadati; phylum Pseudomonadota; class Alphaproteobacteria; order Hyphomicrobiales; family Xanthobacteraceae; genus Labrys; species Labrys sp. F242. The sequence goes on from NZ_JBVASG010000001.1 coordinate 3,267,787, forward strand.
CTTCTCGTCCGGCACGCCTTCGCCGCGCGGGCTGGTGTCGGGGCAGACCACGATCAGGCCGAGTTCGGCGGCGAGGCGGCGATATTCGCCCTTGTCCATCACGTTCTGATGCGTGCAGGTCAGGCCTGACAGATACCAGAGCACGGGGCAAGCACGCTCCGCGGCCTGGGGCGGCACGAAGACCGCGAAGGTCATCTCGCAATCGCAGCTCGACGAGGCATGGGAATAGACGCCCTGGGTCCCGCCATGCGATCGCGAGGTTGAGATGGTTTTCATCGGCTAGGCCTTTCGCTCAGAATCGAGCCGACCATAGCCACCTCAGCCCTCCCCCGTCGAGTTTCGAGCCGGTTGCAGCCCCGCGCTAAATGCCGCGGCATCTTTCGGTAACCTTTCCAAGGCTCTCTCATCAGCAATAAAAACGTTTTTATTTTTATTGAAAACGTTTTTATTCGCTGTTATCAGAATTCTGCAATCGTCAGACCCGGAGGGGAGGATGGCCGGAAAAACCTCGCAACCGTCGCGCCCCGCACCGCCCACCATCAAGACGCTGGCGGACAGGACAGGCTATTCCATCGCCACCATCTCCAAGGCCCTGCGTGGCCATGCCGTGGTTGCCCCGGAGACGCGGGAGGCAATCTTCAAGGCTGCCCAGGAGATCGGTTACCAGGCCAATACGCGCGGCATGGCGCTGCGCACCGGCAAGACCTACCAGGCCGCCGTGTTGATGCCGGTGACGGCCGCCCCCGACTATGAGTGGGACGGCGTCGAATATACCCAGATCCTCAGTGGCATCAGCCAGGCCCTCGACGGCAGCGACTACAACATCTCAGTGCATGTCATCCGCGACGCGGCCGATGGCTGCGAGGTTGCTCGCCGCATCGTCGAGCAGGGCCTCGCCGACGGCCTGATCTTCTCGGGGATTCTTGCCGACGACCCGCGCGTCGATTTCCTGGTGGCCCGGGACTTCCCCTTCGTCTCGCTCGGGCGCTGCCGTGGGGAGCTCGACTATGCCTACGTCGATATCGACAATGAGTGGGCCGCCCATGCCGCTACCGCCAGGCTGATCGCCGGCGGCCATCGGCGCATCGCCCTGGTCAATCCGCGGCGGCGCCTGTCTTACGCCATGGACAGGATCGATGGCTTCACCCGCGCCTTCGCCGAGGCGGGCCTCTGCGCATCCACAGATCTGATCGTCGAAGGCGACCTTTCGACGGCATTCGGCCGCAAGGCCGCGATCGAGCTGCTCGGCCGCGCCGACCCGCCGACCGCCTTCGTCTGCGTCAACGAATCCACCACGCTCGGCGTGCTCTCGGGCCTGTCCGGCCTCGGGCGCGAGATCGGCACCGATGTCGACGTCATCGCCTATGACGACATCAATGTCAGTGCCTATTTCAACCCGCCGGTCACCACCTTCTACCAGCCCATCGAGATCTGCGGGCGGTTCCTCGGTCAATATCTGCTGCAGCGCATGGCCGGCACCGCACCCGAGTCGCTGAAGCAGGTGTTCAGGCCCGAACTGGTGGTCCGGCAGCCCGACGATCTCGGCAGCCGCAAGAGCTGACGCATAGAACCAACAAAACCAATGGAGGAGGAAACCATGAAAAAACTGAACGCGATTGCGACCGCCTTGCTGTTGTCGGTCTTCGCCGGCAGCGCGCAGGCTGCCGATCTCGGCGGCAAACTCCTGAAGGTCGGCTCCGACACCACCTCGCCGCCGATGGAGAGCGTCGACCCCGCCACCAACCAGATCGTCGGCTTCGACGTGGACGTGGTCAACGCGATCTGCGTCAAGATCAACTGCAAGGCCGAATTCGTGACCACCGGCTGGGATGGCATCTTCGCCGCCCTCGACCAGGGCAGCTTCGACCTCGTCGCCTCGGGCGTGTCCATCACCGACGAACGCAAAAAGGCGATGGATTTCTCCGATCCCTATATCGTCAACAGCCAAGCGATCCTGGTGCGCGTGGCAGACCAGGACATCTCGCTCGATGGCTTCAAGGGCAAGGCCAAGAAGCTCTCAGCCCAGGCCAACACCACCGACGCCCAGGTCGCCGAGAAGATCGTCGGCAAGGACAATGTCGTGGCCTATGACAGCTTCAGCGCTTCCGTCATCGCCCTGAAAAACAAGGATGTCGACGGCGTCGTCATCAACGGCGCCAATGGCCCGGCCTACGACCGCGAATTCGCCGGAGACCTCGTGGTCGGCATCAAGGGCCTGGAATCCGACCCGCTCGGCCTCGTTTTCCGCAAGGGCGACGACAATGTCGCGGCCTTCAACGAAGGCATCAAGCAGATCAAGGCCGACGGTACGCTCGACAAGCTGATCGCCAAATATTGGGGCGCCAAATAAAGCGCCCGCCCCTCCCCTGGAGGGGTCGGCCATTCCCCTTGGAATGGCCTGGGGTCGACGCGCAGCGTCGGGTTGGGCTGAGCTCTCCGCAAGACTGAGCCGCTTTTACCATTACACCCCAAGCATCTTCACCCCACCCCGGCCCTTCAGGCCGACCCTCCCCCTCCAGGGGAGGGTAGTGTCGGCTCACATCGAAACCGCGATCGCCCCGTTGGGGGAGGACCGAATGAACACTCTCAGACGCATCCGCCCCAGCAATCTGATCATTCTGACGGCCCTGCCCTTCATCATCTATCTTTTCTCGACATCGCGCGACTATCAGCGCTCGCTGCGGGCGATCCTCGGCGTCGAGAACGGCTCTTCCGCCTTCGTGCCCGGCTTCGCCGCCCTGGCCGTCGCCTTTTCGGCCGGGCTCGCCGTGCTGTTCTTCTCACGCGCCCATGCCTACAGGCCGCGCCTCGCCCTCATCGCCGCCGGCCTCACCCTCGCGGCCGCGCTGGCGATCGCGCTGGGCGGCTTCACGCATCTCTATCTCGCCTCGGCCCTGGCCAATGCCGTCGACCCCTTCACCTCGGCTCTGGTGGTGAAGGGCGTCACGCCGCGGCAGCTCACCCCGGACGCCGATATGATGCTGGGCCATGCCGAAGCCTGGCTGCTGCCTGCCTATCTCGGCCTGACCCTGCTGGGCCTCGGCCTCTTCTTCGCCGGCGGGCGCCCGAACGCGGAGCGTGAAACGCAAGTGCGGCGTGCCGGGCGCTGGATCCTCGGCCTTGTCAATGGCGTCGGCGCCGTCGGCCTGTTCTTCTTTGCGCATGTCGCCTTCGCGGCCGGCGTCGCCACCACCATCCGCGCCGCCGTCGCCGCCTATCTCCTGGCTGCCCTGCTCGGCCTCGTCTGGGTCGGCCTCCTGCAATTGCGCTACAGCGAGCGCGCCAGCCTGATCTTCGTCGCCCTCACCCTGGCGCTTGCCGTGGCGGCCGGCTGGTTCCTGATGCAGCCGCGCGACAGCTACGTCCTGGCCGGTACGCTCGAAGGCAAGGTGGCGGTCGTCGGCAATACGCCATCCAGCCTGATCGCCTCGGTACGCGAGGGTGACTTTCCCGGTGGGCCTAACGCGCCGGTGCCGGTGCGCAGCTTCGCCGGCTCGCCCGAGGCTCTTGCCGCCATCGCCAGGAAACAGGACGTCTCGGCTGCCCTCGTCCCGGCCTCCGCCCGGCCCGGCGACCTGCCGGTGCTCTGGCAGACCGAACTCCTGAACGATCGCGACCGCTCAGCCGGCATCGCTTTCGCGGTGCTCGCCATCATTCTCGGCCTGCTTACCTTCGGCGGCCATCTCAATTTCCGCCACCCGCTCGCCATCGGCTCGGAGTTCATCGTCGACACCATCCGCGGCATCCCGATGCTGGTGATCGTGCTCTATATCGGCCTGCCACTCAGCGGCGCGCTCAAGGACGCCACCCAGGGCGCCGTCGATCCGCCCAACCTGCTGCGCGGCATCGTCGCCATGGCCTTCGCCTATTCGGCCTATCTCGCTGAAATCTTCCGCTCCGGCATCAATGCCATCCCGATGGGGCAGATCGAGGCGGCCCGCAGCATCGGCCTGTCACGCTGGAAGACAGCGCGGCTGGTGGTGCTGCCGCAGGCCTTCCGCATCATCATTCCCCCGCTCGGCAACGAGTTGATCGCCATCCTCAAGGACACCTCGCTGCTCTCCATCCTGTCGATCCGCGACATCACCCAGCGCATGCGCGAGTTCCAGTCGGCGAGCTTCCTGCCCTTCGCACCCTACAACTCCGCCGCCATCTTCTACATCGTCCTGACCCTCGCCGCGGCGAGCCTGGTCAACACCATCGAGAGAAAATATGACGTCAAGCATCGCTAACGACCGGCAAGCCCTGGAAACGCGCGCCCGCAGCCTGGTCTTCCCCAAGGGCTTCGTCTTCGGCGCCGCCACGGCCGCCTACCAGATCGAGGGCGCCCACGACCTCGACGGCAAGAGCGAGAGCATCTGGGACCGCTTCTGCCGCAAGCCCGGCGTGATCGTCGATGCCAGCAGCGGCGAGGTCGCCTGCGACCACTATCATCTGTGGCGCAAGGACATTGCGGTGATGAAGCAACTCGGCCTCGACGCCTATCGCTTTTCCGTGGCCTGGACGCGCATCCTGCCCGAGGGGACGGGCACGCCGAACACCGAGGGGATCGCCTTCTACGACCGGCTGATCGACGGCTTGCTGGAAGCCGGTATCGAGCCCTATCTCACCCTCTATCACTGGGACCTGCCCCAGCTCCTGCAGGACCGCGGCGGCTGGTACAATCGCGAGACCTCCGAACATTTCGCCGCCTATGCCTCGGCGGTGGCGCGCGCCTTCGGCGACCGCGTCAAGCATTGGACCACCTTGAACGAACCCTGGACCTTCTGCTGGTCTGGCCATGCCACTGGCGAGGACGCGCCGGGCCTTCATGACGGCGCCAAGGGCGGCGTCGCCGCCAGCCATCACGCTTTGCTCGGCCATGGCCTCGCCGTGCCGGCCGTGCGCGCAGAAGCGCCCGAAGCCTCCGTCGGCATCGTCTTCGACCTCAACGTGGTCGAGCCGGCCAGCGCCGATCCGCGCGATGCCGCCGCCGCCCGGCGTTTCGACGGCGCCCAGAACCGCTGGTTCCTCGACGCCGTCTTCAAGGGCAGCTATCCCGAGGACATGCTGGCGCTCTACGGCCCGATGCTGCCGGAAATCCGGCCCGGCGACAACGCCGTCATCGCCGCCCCGGTCGACTATCTCGGCGTCAACATCTACCGCCGTTCGGTGATCGCCGAGGGCAGCGAGCTGGCGCCGCTCAACTACAGGCGTATCCAGCCCGAAGGCGTCTATTCCGCCGTCGACTACGAGATCTGGCCGCGCTGCATCTACGACGTCCTCCACTACGTCCATGCCAACTACCGGCCCAGGCGTATGCTCATTTCCGAGAACGGCGTGGCCACGGCGCCCGAGGCCGTGACTGCCGACGGCCACATCTGGGACGACCAGCGCGCGCGCTATTATGTCGACCATCTCGCCGAAGTCGCCAGGGCCGCCGCCGAGGGCGTGCCGGTGCAGGGCTATTTCGCCTGGACGCTGATGGACAATTTCGAGTGGGCCTATGGCTACACCACGCCCTTCGGCATCACCCATGTCGATCTTGCAACGCAGGAGCGGCGGATCAAATATTCGGGTGAGGTCTATGCCCAGATCGCGGATCAGGCCCGGAGCGTCGTCCAGCCGGCGCGGAGCGCCTAACTTGGCTGATAGCGACCTGATTCATATGCGGCAAGATGTCGGAATAGAGCGCGGGTATCCTTCCCCGACTTCGGGGAAGTCCGGAATATCTTCGAAGACGAAGATGTTCCTGTCATCGATGCGGTGCAGCGACGGAAGGGGGCGCGCGATGCGGGCGGGCCGGAAAAAGTATGGTCGCGCCACCCTCCCCGAAACCGGGGAGAGACTCCCGCGCTCCACTCGGCATGATCAAGATGCGTGAATTCGACAGCACACCAGAACGAACCCCTACGCCCGGCACGGTGCTGATTACCGGCGCCTCGCGTGGCCTTGGGTTGGCCTTGGCCCGGCACTATGCCGGCGCGGGCTGGCGGGTGATTGCCTGCACCCGCGCCGACACGCCGCCCCCTGACGAAAATGGCCTCGAATGGCGCCGGCTCGATGTCGCCAGCCCAGCCTCGATAGCCGAGCTTGCCGCCGGCCTCGCCGGCACCCCGCTCGACCTCATGATCAACAATGCCGGCATCCGCGGCGACGTCGATGGCCTCGCCACGCTCGACACCGACGATTTCATTGAGGTGATGCGTGTCAATGCCCTCGCGCCCCTGTTGGTGGCGCGGGCGCTCCTGCCGAACCTGCGGGCGGGAGGCGGCCGGATCATCGCCAATATTTCGAGCCGCGCCGGATCCATCGCCGAAGGCATGATCGGCGATGATGACGGCGACTATGCCTATCGCTGCTCCAAGGCAGCGCTCAACATGGCGACGGCCAAGCTGGCCCACGACCTCAAGCCCGATTGCATCACCGTACTTGCCCTCCATCCCGGCTGGGTACGAACCGATATGGGCGGCATCGAAGCCGAAATTCCGGTATCGGACAGCGCGGCAGCCCTGCAGGGCCTGATCGACCGGGCCACATTGGCCGACAGTGGCAGTTTCCAGGCCTTCGATGGACGGCCGATCGCCTGGTGAGACACGCAGTGCGACAACGCATCGGATGAACGATGTGGCCGCGGCGTCGCTGAACGTGTAATCACAGGCATGGCGACGAAGAACGGGCCGGGAAGCGACGCCCGATCGCTGCCGTCGCGAGGCAGCCGCGTGGCCGACCGGACGATCACGCCGCTGGGAAGCCGATGGAAGTCTTCAACTATCCTGCCTGGAACCTAATTTCCTTCGAGCGCGGCTCCGCCATCCCCCTCTACCAGCAGCTTTTCGCCCAGTTGCGTGGATTGATCGCCGACGGACGGATCCCCCGCGGCGCACGCCTGCCGCCGAGCCGCATGCTGTCGGACGAACTCGCCATCTCCCGCAGCACGGTGGTGTTGGCCTATGAGAAACTGGCGACGGAAGGTTATCTGCAGAAGCGCGTCGGTTCCGGCACCTTCGTGGAACAGGTCTTTCCGGAAGATCACCTGCCGCGCCCACCGATCATGGAACCTGTCGGCAAGCGACGCCCTGCCCGCCCCTCCGCCCATGCCGAAGCCCTGCTCGCCCTCGACGTGCCACCCGAACGCCGAGAGCGGTTCGGCCTCAGTCCTGGTATTCCCGCCCTCAACGAATTTCCCTACGAGGTTTTCGCACGCCTTGCCGGGCAGCACTGGCGCGCTCATGCCGCCTCGCATACGGGCTACGACTATGCCCGGGCGACGCTGCCGCTCGGCCGACAGATCGCCGCCTATCTGGAGGAAACACGCGGCATCGTCTGCCGCCCCGAGCAGGTCGTCATCTTCTCCAGCACGGTACAGGCGGCCGCCATGGCCGCCCATGTGCTGCTGAACCAGGGTGACCGCGTGCTGCTGGAAGACCCCGGCCACGTCACCCAGCTCGCGACGCTGACGGCCTGCGGTCTGAAGGTCGAGCCCATCCCCGTCGATGACGAAGGCTTCGACATCGCCGCCGTCACCAGTTCCAGCCTGCCGGCGCGGCTTGCCATCGTCTCGCCGGTCGAGCAGTTCCCCTTCGGCTGCACCATGTCCGCGCCGCGCCGACAGGCTCTCCTCGACTGGGCCGTGGCTGAAGACGGCTGGATCCTGGAGGATGATTTCAATAGCGAGATCCGCTGGTCGGGTGCTCCCGTCCCACCGCTCTATGCCGGCCATTCCGGCCGTGTGATCTATACCAGTTCCTTCAACCGGGTGCTGGCACCAGGGCTGAGGCTTGCCTATCTGGTTGCCCCGCCGGAGTTGATCGAGGCCTTCAAGCTGGCCCAGCGCATTTTCTCCTTCTATGCCCCGCTGCCCGACCAAGCCCTGGTCGCCGAATTCATGAGCTCGGGCCACCTGGCGTCGCATCTGCGGCGCATGCGGGCGATCTATCGCGAAAGAGCGGGAGCGCTGGCGGAGGGCCTGCGCGACCGGCTCGGTGGCGATTTCATCGTTCCCGACGTCAGGGCTGGACTCCACCTCACCATCCGCTCCCATCGGCCCTTCGACGACCGCGCCGTCTCGAAGCGACTGCTCGATCACGAGATGGATTGCCCGCCCCTCTCGCGCTATTGCCGCAGCGCGCTGAAGCGGCATGGTTTCGTGCTCGGCTTCGGCAACAATCCGGTCAAGCGCCTCCGTCGCTACGCCGAAATCCTCGCCCATGCCATCGAAGAGCTTGGCTGATGCTTCGCTCCCGCGGTGGAATTGGACTGTATCACCACTGGAAATTGGCTCTTGGGTACGACCGCTTAGTCGCCCAATCTCGTGCAAACACCACCGCGCCACAGCACGGGAAATTCCATGGGGAATCAAGAACAAGTCGTGCTTCGCGCGACGGGTATTCGCAAGAGTTTCGGCACTCTTGAGGTGCTGAGCGGCGTCGACCTGACGGCTCGTACGCATGACGTCATCAGCATGATAGGCGCTTCCGGTTCGGGCAAGAGCACCTTCCTGCGCTGCATGAACCTCCTGGAGATTCCAAGCGCCGGCTCCATCGCCGTGGAGGGCGAGGAGATCACGCTCGACCGGCGCGGGGACCGCACCAAGCTGAATGCCAGGCAGATCAACCGCCTGCGCAGCCGTATGGGCATGGTGTTCCAGAACTTCAATCTCTGGAGCCAGCTCACGGTGCTGGAAAACGTCACCATCGCGCCGATCAAGGTGCTCGGCCTGTCCCGGCGCGAGGCCCAGGAGCGCGGCGAAGCCTATCTCGCCAAGGTGGGTCTATGGGAGAAGCGCTCGCACTACCCAGCCCATATTTCGGGCGGCCAGCAGCAGCGCGTCGCCATCGCGCGGGCCCTCGCCATGGAGCCGAGGCTGATGCTGTTTGACGAACCGACCTCGGCCCTCGATCCCGAACTGGTCGGCGAGGTGCTGGGCGTCATGCGTACCCTGGCCGAGGAAGGCCGCACCATGATCGTAGTCACCCACGAAATGGCCTTCGCCCGCGAGATCTCGGCCGAGGTGGTCTTCCTGCACAAGGGCGTGATCGAGGAACGCGGCCCGCCGGCCCAGGTGTTCGGCGCTTCGAAATCCGAGCGCTGCCGCGCCTTTCTGCAGCGCGTGCTGTGAATCCAGAGCTTCAAGAACAATGGAGGGGAATTCCATGAAGAAGATCGCCATCCTTCTGGCTGCCAGTGCAGTGACCTCACTGGCTTGCCTGGCCTCGCTGACTTCCATGGCCCAGGCCCGGGAGTTGCGGGTGGGCAGCGAGTGCACCTATCCGCCCTTCAACTTCAAGGACGCCAGCGGCACCCTGCAGGGCTTTGATGTCGACGTCGCCAAAGAAGTGGGCAAGCGCGTCGGCGCGGATATCAGTTTCGTCTGCCAGCCTTTCGACTCGCTGATCCCCGCGCTGATGGCCGGCAAGTTCGACATGCTGGCTGCCAGCATGTCGATCACCGACGAGCGCAAGAAGAGCATCGAGTTCAGCCTGCCCTACCGTTCCTCCACCGCCCGCTTCATCGCGGCCAAGGGGTCCAGCCTTGCGCCGCTGACGGCTGACGGCAAGGCCAATCCGGACGGGATCAAGGGCAAGGCGATCGCCATCCAGCGCTCCTCGACCTATGAGAAATACATGCGCGACAAGTTTCCCGATGCGGACATCGTGCTCTACGACACCGTCGACAACATGCTGCTGGATCTCACCTCCAAGCGCGTCGACCTGGTGTTTGCCGGGCCGATCAAGCTCGCCCAGGACTTCCTCGATAAGCCGCGCGGCAAGGACTACGCCTTTGTCGGGCCCGAGATCAACGACGTGGAATTCTTCGGGCCCGGTGTCGGCATCGGCCTGAGGAAGGACGATACCAAGCTGCGAGACGAGGTGGACGGCGCCCTGAAGGCCATGTTCGCCGACGGCGCCTTCAAGGCCATCAACGACAAATACTGGTCGTTCAGCGTGCTGCCGGCCGCAACCCAGTAGGGCAGCGCTGGCAGGCACATGTTCTGCCATCCCCGGCACGGCCATAGGCCGTGGGAAGGGGGTCCAGGGGCTGAAGGACTCGACCAACGACCCTGGATCCCCTTCCCGCCACCTCCGGTGGCGCCGGGGATGACGGGGCACGAACCGCAAGCAACCCCAAACGCCTCGCCGTCAGCTGCGCTGGCTTCTCTTCCAACCCCGCTGTCGGAGCGTGTTGGCCATGGACTTCTTCTTGGGCTGGGGGACGCAGATCGCCTTCGGCTTGCTGGTAACCATCGAGGTCGCCGTACTCTCGCTGCTGCTCGGCTTCGTCTGGGCCATGCTGGGCGCGCTGGCGCAACTGTCCTCGAACGCCTTCCTGCGCGGCCTCGGCCGGGGCTTTGCCGTGGTCGTGCGCGGCACGCCCGAACTCCTGATCATCCTGATCGTCTATTTCGGCGGCACCGTCGCGCTGACGGCCCTGATGAAGACCGTTCGGCCCGATGCCGCCTATGTCGAGATCCCGGCTTTGCCGGCGGGCGTCTTCGCACTCAGCCTCGTCTTCGGCGGCTATGCGTCCGAGGTGCTGCGCGGCGCCTTCCTGGCCCTCCCGAAGGGCGAAGTCGAAGCCGCCCAGGCCTTCGGCATGTCCTCCCTGACCAGCTTCATTCATATCCGCCTTCCCTTGATGTGGCGCTACGCCTTGCCGGGCCTCGGCAACAACTGGATCTCGCTGATCAAGGACACCTCGCTGATCTCGATCGTCGGCCTGGAGGAGATCATGCGCGTCAGTTCGATGGCGACGTCCGTGGCGGGCGACCCCTTCCGCTTCTACGTGATCGCCGCCATCGCCTATCTCATCCTGACCATCGTCAACACCTCGGCGGTAGACGCCCTCGAGCGCTGGGCCGCGCGCGGCGAAAGGAAGCTCGCGCAATGAACCTCGATCTCATGCTCGAAAGCTTGCCCGCTTTGCTCAAGGGCACGGCGATCACGCTGCAGCTCCTGGCCGCTTCCCTCGCCTGCGGCATGCTCATCGCCATTCCGGTGGCGATCCTGCGCATCAACGGCAACGGCGTGGTGCGCCTGATCCTGCATTGTTACATCTATTTCTTCCGGGGCACGCCGCTGCTGGTCCAGATTTTCCTGGTCTATTACGGCCTCGCCCAGTTCGATGTGGTGCGCGACAGCGCCCTCTGGCCCTATCTGCGCCAGGCTTCGGTCTGCGCCATTCTGACCTTCAGCCTGAACACCGCGGCCTATACCGCCTATATCTTGCGCGGCGCCATCCAGGCCGTGCCGGCCGGCGAGATCGAGGCGGCACGGGCCTGCGGCATGTCGACCGCCCTTGCCTATCGCACCATCATCCTGCCGCATGCCTTCCGCCTTGCCTTGCCGGCCTATGGCAACGAGGTCGTCAGCATGCTGAAGTCGACCTCCCTCGCCAGCACTATCACCGTGATGGAGCTCACCGGCGTCGCCAACACCATCGTAGCGCGCACCTTCGCCCCTTATGAGCTCTTCATCACCGCCGCATTGATCTACCTCGTCATCACCTATGTCCTCACCTCGGCCCTGCGTGCTCTCGAGCACCGGCTGAGCCGGCATAGGCGCCCCCTCGTCCAATCGCGTACCAACCTTGCCGAAAGCTCCCATGCAACGACCTGACCTCGAAGCCTTCGCCGCTTTTGCCGATTCTCTTGCCGATGCCAGCGGCGCCATCATCCGCGAGGCCCTCGCCAATCAGCGCGAATTCCTCACCAAGGACGATGCCAGCCCGGTCACCGAGATCGATCGCCGGGTGGAGGCCCGGCTGCGCGAGCAGATCGCGCGGCACTATCCTGGACACGGCATTCTCGGCGAGGAATTCGAATCGGCCGACCTCGACGCCGAATGGGTCTGGGTGATCGATCCCATCGACGGCACCAAGGCCTTCATCACCGGCATCCCGACTTTCGGCACCCTGGTCGCCCTCGCTTATCGCGGCGTGCCGGTGCTCGGCGTGATCGACAATCCCGTCACCCATGAACGCTGGATCGGCGCCGACGGTGTTCCCAGCACGCTGAACGGCAGGCCCATTCGCACGCGCGCCTGCACCGAGTTGAACAACGCGATCCTGGCCAATGGCAATCCCGAGCCCTTCGACACGGCAGAACAGGCCGCGTTCCAGGACCTGCGCGGCCAGACCCGCTGGTGCGTCTATGGCGGCGGCTGCCATGCCTATGGCCGCGTGGCCGATGGCGCGCTCGACATCAGCACCGATGGCGGGCTCGACGCTTTCGACTATTGCGCGCTTGCCCCGATCATCCGCAATGCCGGCGGCGCCATCAGCACCTGGCAGGGCGAGGAACTGACCATCCGCTCCGGCCGCCAGGCCATCGCCGCCAGCGCCACGCCCGCTCTGCATGTGCAGGTGCTCGCCTGCCTGTCCACGCAGACGCCCAGCCTACGCGCCAGCCGCTGACGTTGGCCGGAAAGGATTTGACCATGACCACAAGCATTTGGGACATCGAAGCCGTTCGCTCCGCCTTCCCGGCGCTTTCCCTCCGCGACGACGGCAAGCCGCGCATCTATCTCGACGCGCCCGGCGGCTCGCAGGTCCCCCACCGGGTCGTTGACGCAATGACGCGCGTGCTGGTCGACAGCTGCGCCAACGAAGGCGGTCCCTTCCGCACCTCGCAGGACAGCGATCGCATCCTCGCAGGGGCCTACCAAGCGGCCGCGGCCCTGCTCGGCGCGGCGGCCGACGAGATCGTGTACGGGCTGAACAGCACCTCATTGCTCTTCCATTTCTCGCGCATGATCGCACGCGACTGGCGAGCCGGCGACGAAATCGTCCTCACCCGCATGGACCATGACGGCAATGTCGGCCCCTGGCTGATCGCCGCCGAGGAGCGCGGCGTCACCGTGCGCTGGCTCGATTTCGATCCCGAGACCTTCGAATATCGCTACGAGGCGCTCGACCGGCTGATCGGGCCGCGCACCCGGCTGGTGGCTTGCAACCACGCCAGCAACATGTTCGGCACCATCAACGACGTCGCCCGCATCGTCGCCGCCGGCAAGGCGGTCGGCGCCGTGACCATGGTCGACGCAGTGCAATCCGCCCCGCACATTCCGGTCGACGTGCAGACGATCGGCTGCGACCTGCTCGCCTGCTCGGCCTACAAATTCTTCGGTCCGCATGCCGGGGTGCTTTATGTGCGCGCCGAGCTGCGCGACAGGCTGGTTCCCCTCAAGGTCCGACCCGCCGCCATGGACATGCCCTGGCGTCTCGCCCCGGGCACGCCCTCCTTCGAGGCCCTCGCCGGCACGCAGGCCGCCATCGAGCATATGGCCTGGCTCGGCGAGGCTTTCGGCGGGACGCAGGCAAGTGAGCCGCTCCGGACCCGGATCGTCGCCGGCCTGGAGGCCGCCACCGCCTATGAGGCTGAGCTGATGGACCGTTTCCTGGCTGGCCTTGCCGATATCGAAGGACTCAAGCTCTTCGGCGTTGCCAGCCGCAACCGGCTCGATGCCCGCGTGCCGACCTTCAGCTTTCGCCTGGAAGGCCGGACACCGCAGGCAACCATGGCGCATCTCGCCGCCGGCAACATCTTCGGCTGGGCCGGTGATTTCTATGCCCATGAGGCGTCGGGCGCCCTCGGCCTGCGCGAGAGCGGCGGCGTCGCCCGTCTCGGCCTGTCGCACTACACCAGCATGGCCGAAGTCGACGCCACCCTCGATGCGCTCGCCCGCTTCGCGTCGAAATCCTGAGTGGGAAAAAACAGCAATGAAATATGCCCGCATGGTGATCGAGAAGGAGGCGCCGGAGGAATATGGCTATGACCGTATCCGCTACAACCTCTCCGAGAGCTCGGTCCGTGACAGAAAACTCTCAGATTTCGGCCTCGATATTCCCGATCTCACGCTGTTTTACGGCGAACATCGTGGCGAGGAGCGTCTGCGCCGGCTGATCGCCTCCCAGGATGAAGGCCTCTCGCCCGACGACGTGCTTGTGACGGCGGGCGCGGCCGGCGCCCTCTTCATCATCGCCACCACGCTACTGTCGCCGAGCGACCATCTCGTGGTGGTCAGGCCCAATTACGCCACCAATATCGAGACGCCCCGCGCCATCGGCTGCGCGATCACCTGTGTCGATCTCGATTTCGAGACCGGCTTCGCACTCGATCTGGTCAAGGTGGCGGAGGCCATGAGGCCGGAAACCCGCTATATCAGCGTGACCTGCCCACATAATCCAACCGGAACCATGCTCAGCCAGGCCGATCTCGACGGGCTGATCGCCCTGGTCGAGCAGGCCGGCTGCAAGCTGCTGGTCGACGAAACCTATCGCGACCTCAGTCATGGTGGGGTCCTGCCGGTGGCGGCCTCGCTCAGCCCGAGCGCCATCAGCGTCTCCTCGCTTTCCAAAGCCTACGGCGTGCCCGGCATTCGCGTGGGCTGGATCATCACGCGCGACGCCGAACTGCAGGAGCGTTTCCTTGCCGCCAAGGAGCAGATCGGCATCTGCGGAAGCGTGGTGGACGAATGGATCGCTGGCAGCGTGCTCGAACGGCGCGGCCCCTTCCTCAGGGAGCAGGCGGGCTTGATCGCCGATCGCCTTGCCATCATGCGCGAGTGGATCGCGGGCGATCCCAAGCTCGAATGGGTCGAACCCAAGGGAGGCGTGGTCTGCTTTCCGCGCTTCCGCCATCCGCCCGGTTTCGACTTCGATGCCTTTTACAAGGATCTGCTGGAAAGCTTCGGAACCTATGTCGGCCCCGGGCACTGGTTCGAGATGCCGCGTAACCATCTGCGCATCGGCTTTGCCTATCCGCTCGAGGAAGAACTGAAGCAAGGCCTGGCGCAGATCTCGGCCGCCATCCGCAAGCACGGCGCCTGAGCGGGAACGGCGGGCAATGGCGAAGATCAAGGCCAGGGACCAGAAGTCACTGACGAGCGGCGCGGCGCTCCGTCAGGTCGCGGCCCTGCCTTTTCGCCGGCGCAAGGGCGGCGGCATCGAGGTGCTGGTGCTCACTTCGCGCCAGACCCGCCGTTTCATCATCCCGAAGGGCTGGGCCGAAGGCCCCAAGACCTGGAAATGGGCGGAGCGCGAAGCGCTGGAGGAAGCCGGGATCCTCGGCAAGATCAAGCGCAAGCCTATCGGCCAATACCGCTATTGGAAGCGCTTCAAGAGCCATTTTGGCATGGTCGAGGTCGACGTCTATCCATTGAAGGTCGAGAACGAACTTGAAAGCTGGCCCGAAGAAGCCCAACGCCTGCGCAAATGGCTCTCGCCCGAAGACGCCGCCTTGCTGATCGACGAGCCGCAGCTCGTCTCGCTCATCCGCAAATTCGCCCGTTGAGAGATTGAATGGCGACCGTCCTTGCGGAAGCAACGAAGCAATCCAGCTTTGCGTTCATGCAAGGTTGAATTGCCACGCTGTGCAACCTGATCGCGATCTTTGGTGGTCGGGTCCCGGGACCCGGCCACCAAAACCTCACGCCGCCGCCTTTGTGATGGCGTCGATCACCTCGTCCACGGCCGTTTCGACGTTGGCGCGGTCGTCGGCCTCGGCCATGACGCGAATCACCGGTTCGGTGCCGGAGGGGCGGATGACCAGGCGGCCGCCATCCCCGAGCTGCTTGCGCGCGCCCTCGATCACACTGGCCACCTTGGGATCATCCAGCACCTTGCGGCGGCGGATCCTTACATTCTTGAGGATCTGCGGCAGCGGATCGAAGCGATGGCAGACTTCGCTGACCGGGCGATCGGTCTTCTTGAGCACCGCCAGCACTTGCAGGGCGGCGACCAGACCATCGCCGGTGGTGGCGAAATCCGACAGGATGATGTGGCCCGACTGCTCGCCTCCGACATTGTAGCCCTGCGCCCGCATGCGTTCGAGCACGTAGCGATCGCCCACTGCGGTGCGTTCGAGTTGCAGGCCAAGCCCGCCGAGATAGCGTTCCAGGCCGAGATTGGACATCACCGTGGCGACGATGCCGGGCTGTGTCAGCTTGCCTTCTTCCTTCCAGTCGGAGGCAACCACCGCCATCAATTGGTCGCCGTCGATGACCCGCCCCTTCTCGTCGACCATGAGGACGCGGTCGGCATCGCCATCGAGGGCGATGCCGATATCGGCACGCAGATCCCGCACTTTCTGGGCGAGTGCCCTCGGAGCAGTCGAGCCGACATCGCGGTTGATGTTGAAACCATCCGGCTCGACACCGATGGTAATCACATCTGCGCCGAGTTCCCAAAGTGCCTCGGGCGCGACCTTGTAGGCGGCGCCATTGGCGCAGTCGAGCACGACCCTGAGGCCGTCGAGACGCAGCCCGCGCGGCAAGGTGCGCTTGGCGAATTCAATGTAGCGAGCATGCACGTCGTCGATGCGCCGGGCGCGGCCGAGATCGCGCGAACCGGCCAGCCGCGACGACAGATTGGTATCGATCAGGGCCTCGATGGCGCGCTCGGTCTCGTCCGACAGCTTGAAGCCGTCGGGGCCGAACAGCTTGATGCCATTATCTTCATAAGGATTGTGCGAGGCCGAGATCATCACGCCGATGTCGCACCGCAGTGAATTGGTGAGCATCGCCACGGCGGGCGTCGGCATCGGGCCCAGCAGCATCACGTCGACGCCCACGGCGGTGAAGCCTGTTACCAGGGCATTCTCGATCATATAGCCCGACAGGCGGGTATCCTTGCCGATCACCACCCGGTGGCGATGTTCGCCGCGCTGGAAGGCAAGGCCGGCCGCCATGCCGACCTTCATCGCCAGTTCTGGCGTAATGACACTATTGGCCAGGCCACGGATCCCGTCCGTGCCGAAATATTTGCGACTCATGTGATAACCCCGAGCTTTCGAGGCATGGCTGCAGCATCCTGACTGCAGAGCCTCAATTATTGTTTCCGCGTTACTTGCGCCGCTTGCACCAGCATCGGGCCGGCCCAGTTGCCGTCTTGAGGCTCGGTTCCGGCCCGATGCTGCAATCTCACAGAGCAAGGCGCGTTCATGGCTGAACGCCCGTCTGCTCCAACGCTTTGTTTCCCGGCCAATCCAACGGATTGGCTAGAGCGCCCTTGCGATTCCGGGTAATGCCGTCAAATCGCAGGGCGCTTCGGCGATCCGGTGCCTATTCCACCGTCACGCTCTTGGCGAGATTGCGCGGCTGATCGACATCCGCCCCGACGAGCGCCGCTGTGTGATAGGCGAGCAGCTGGATCGGCACCGAATAGACCAGGGGCGAAACCACTTCCGGCATTGCCGGCATCACGATCGTCCTTGCACCGGAAAGCGAAGCGGCCTCGGCGCCTTTCTCATCGGTGATCAGGATGATGCGACCACCACGGGCGGCAACCTCCTGCATGTTCGAGACGGTCTTCTCGAAGATCGCATCGAAGGGAGCGATGACCACCACGGGCATGCTCTCGTCGATGAGGGCGATCGGGCCGTGCTTGAGCTCACCAGCGGCATAGCCTTCCGCATGGATGTAGCTGATTTCCTTGAGTTTCAGCGCACCCTCCAGGGCGAGCGGGTAACTGGTGCCGCGGCCGAGATAAAGCACATCCTTGACCTTGGTGAGGTCGCGCGCGCAGGCCTCGATCTCATGATCGAGCCGGAGCGCCTCCGTCATCAGGCGCGGCGCTTCGATCAACGCCCGCACCAGCTCCTTTTCTGCCTCGACGGTCAGCGTACCGCGGGCCTTGCCCGCACCGATCGCCAGGCAGGCAAGCACCGCTAACTGGCAGGTGAAGGCCTTGGTGGAGGCAACGCCGATCTCAGGGCCGGCAAGCGTGCGCACCATGGCGTCCGCCTCGCGCGACATCGTGGAGGTCGACACGTTGACGACGGCAAGCGTGTGCTGGCCATGCTCCTGGCAATAGCGCAGCGCTGCCATTGTATCGGCCGTCTCGCCCGACTGCGAGACGAAGAGCGACAATCCGCCCTTTTCGAGCGGCGCTTCGCGGTAGCGGAACTCGGAAGCGATGTCGACCTCGACCGGCAGGCGCGCATAGCGCTCGAACCAGTATTTCGCCACCTGTCCGGCGAAGGATGCCGTGCCGCAAGCCGAGATGGTAAGGCGGCTAAGGTTCTTCCAATCGAAAGGCAGGTCCGGCAGACGAACGGTTTCGCTGGTCATGTCGATCAGCGAAGCCAGGGTGTGGGAAATCACCTCCGGCTGCTCATGGATCTCCTTGGCCATGAAGTGGCGATAATTGCCCTTTTCGACGATGGCCGCCGAAATCTCTGCCTTCTGGATGGGGCGATCGACTTGATTGAACCCCGCATCGTAGATAGTCGCGGTAGAGCGGGTGATCACGACGCTATCGCCGTCTTCAAGATAAGCGAAAGTATTGGTCAGTGGACCGAGAGCAATAGCGTCCGATCCCAGGAACATCGCCCCATTGCCATAGCCGACCGCCAGTGGCGGCCCAAGCCGGGCACCGATGATGAGATCATCCTCCCCCGCGAACAGGAATCCGAGCGAGAAGGCACCGCGAATACGCTTGAGGCATGCCTGCACGGCCTCGATCGGCGTAAGGCCCTTTTCCAGCTCTCGCGTGACGAAATGCGCGATGACCTCGGAATCGGTTTCCGACTGGAAGCTGGCGCCATCGGCCCTTAATTCGTCGCGCAATTCGCGGAAATTCTCGATGATGCCGTTATGAACGACGGCCACCCGCTCGGTTGCATGCGGATGGGCATTGTCTTCAGTAGGCCTGCCGTGAGTCGCCCAACGGGTATGGCCGATACCGCTGGTACCGCTAAGTGGTGCCCGACCGAGCTTGGCTTCCAGATTGACCAGCTTGCCCTCGGCGCGCCGGCGGACGATGGCTCCGCCCTCCAGGGTTGCAATACCGGCGGAATCATACCCCCGATATTCCAGTCTTCGCAGCGCATCCACCAGCGGCATGGCCACTGATTCGCTGCCAAGAACACAAACAATACCACACATGTGCTCTACCTTATCTTGGTCCGAATCAAAACAATGATGTTTTCGATTAAGGAACTCTGGATAGTAGGCATATTCAAAATGCCCTATGTTTTGTAACGGCAGGCGGCCGCCACCCATCTCGACGCAAAGCCGCATGACGGGGTTGGCCAGACATTCGAGCAAGCTTCCGGCACCTTACAAGGCGCCCGCCACCCCCTGCCGATTTGTTGTGATGAGATTGACGGTCAACCGTCGAAATCCCTTGCCGCGACAGGCTGGTGTTGGATTGCCCACCCTGCGGCGACCGGTCCGGACACAGCGCCAAGACGCACGGAATGGCGGCCCGAAATCGAACCGCCCCATACTTCCCTGCCTCGCAACTGATCGCACCCCGGTCATAAAAGATTCATCTACAGTCAGCCCCGTGAACTCAACATACACAATATGTTCAGAATATGGTCAGTGTAAATACAGCACATTTCTTCTGTTATACCCATCACGTTCATATTGATGAACAAAATGGGGTTTGATCAGCCTATTTATGGTTATTCAAAATTGGCTTCACCAAGCAGAAAACATTATAAGCTTGCAATCCATTTTCGATGAGTCTAAAAAGCCGACTCGCTGAGGTTGGCAATGCCATAGGTACTGATGAATCGTGCCGTATGGGGCATTGGTTGAATCGGAGGACGGATGGCGAAAGAGGCCTGTGCGCTATCGATATTTCTGGGCGCAGCAGTTCCACTCGCTCACGCTGCCCATCCATTCGCCAGAGCTCCGGCGCTCCGTTCGGCTGCGCGGACATTGCTGCATTGCAATATCTGCAGGTCTCGTGCGGGGCGAACGTTCGGCGTGATTGCGCATGTCGGTCCACCGCCACGCGCTGCAACCGACTGCTCGAAACGGACATGACGCCGCCCGAGGGGAAAACAAAAGAAATTGGAATCGCTCAAAGAAGCGACCCACATTTCTTGCTGTAGACGCCTAGACAATCATCAGTTGAAAACCAAATAGTTGCCTTACTTGCGTCATTCTTTTGTAAAGATTATCTGATCTTTATGGAATTAATGATTGAGTATGGAATCTATACATGGGCAACCACGGGATAGGCACTATTGAAACCTAACAGATTTCCATCGTCGGAGACCGCCGACGCGCCTTTACTCTCGGTCCATGAGAGTGGACACGCTTGGTTTTCTACCGTCGACGTCTATTCGCAAGCCGTGCGCGCCGAATGCGCCGATCTGGTCAAGCGTGCCGACAATGTCGAAACCGCCCAGGTTGCGCTTCCGCGCCTGAAATATCTGCTTTCCCGCTTCCCGGGGGAGCTGGACGTCAATCTCTCCCACGCACTCGTCGCCGAGATGACCCGTGTCCGCGAGGGCATGCTGGAGCTATGGACTGACGTCCACGAAAAATTCCCCGACAATTACCGAGCCCTGCAATATCGGTTGCGCTGGCTGTCACGGCATCAGCGCACCACCGAAGGCCTCGAAATCCTGGAGCGCCATTATCCCGGCGTGCCCTCCGACGCGGATCGGCGCCTCAACAAGGCCGAACTCCTCGTCGAACTGCGAGAGATCGCACCTGCCAAGGCACTGTTCGTCTCAACCCTGGCCGATTTCCCGGACTCCAAGAACGCGTCGCTCATCTACGCCAAGCGGCTGCGCGAATGGGGGGAATTGACCGAAGCCCTGGCGATCCTGGATCGGCTTCTGGCAACCGAACAGGCGCCCAAGAATGCCTCGGTGATGGCCGAGGAACTGCGCAAGGGCATGGAAGTCCTCGACCGGCACGCACCGGACTGGCGCACATGCGGCATACCTGCACGCATCGTGGTGCTGAGGACGGCCATCGACATCTTCCGCAACCGATCCGTGCGTCCGGTGGCGCCGGGCCGGCTCGGCTCCGTCTCGCTGATCACGGGCAGCCTCGGCACCGGCGGCGCGGAACGGCAGCTTGCCCGCACGGCGGCGCGGCTGGAGCGCACCCGGCGCGAAAGCGGCAGCATCTCCGGCCGGCAGATCCGCGGTCCGATTCAGGTCGTGGTCAAGTCGCTCAGCCGCGAGAACAATCACGATTTCTTTCTGCCCATGATCGCCTGCGAGCAGGTCGAGGCCTATCAGATCGACAACATGACGCCGGCCCGCCCGGTGGACCTCGTGGCGGAAGACAGCGATCTTCGGCATTTGCTGCCCCTGGTGCCGGCCCATGCCGCCTTCGGCGCCCAACGCCTGGTCGAGCACTTCCGCCGCCATGGCACCGACGTGGCCTATATCTGGCAGGACGGTGCCGTGCTATTCGCCGCACTGGCGGCGCTCGTGGCCGGTGTTCCACGCATCGTCCTCAATGCGCGCGGCCTGCCGCCGGTTTTGCGCCCCCATCTGTTCCGGGGTGAATATGAGCCGATGTACCGGGCCCTGGCTCAAATTCCAGGCGTGGAGTTCATGAGCAACAGCCATGCAGCCGCCAAGGCCTATTGCGATTGGCTCGGCCTGCCGCAGGAGCGCTTCAACATCGTTCATAACGGTGTCGAGCATCTGCCGCCCGACCCGAACGAGACCGATGAAGAACGCTGGCAGAAATTCGAGCGCCGTACGGCGGATGCCACCGAAACGATCGGCGGCGTGTTCCGCATCGATGTCGACAAGCGCCCGGAACTCTGGATCGATTTCGCCCGCGCCTATCACGAGGCCCGGCCCAACGCCCGCTTCGTCCTGGTCGGCAGCGGGCCGCTGCTGCCCCGCGTGCGCCAACGTGCCGCCGAACTCGGCATAGCAGACCGAATCCTGTTCGTGGGCCGTTCGGCCAGCGTCGGCTATTGGCTGGCGAAGATGGATGCCTTCGTGCTGCTGTCGCGCTTCGAGGGCCTGCCCAACGTGCTCATCGAGGCCCAGCTCGCCGGCATTCCGGTGGTGAGCACCCCGGCCGGCGGCGCCTGCGAAACCTTCACGCCGGGCGTGACGGGATTGGCCACCGACACGGTCGAGGCGGTCGATCTCGAAGCCTTATGCGCCAAGGTGGCCCACGTCATCGACTGGCGGCGCTCCGATCCAAGCCTTGCGGATCGCATCCGGCAGATCGCTTCCGAACGCTTCTCCACCACCCTGATGGTGCAGCGAACCGTGGATTTATTGGCAAGTCCGCCGGCGGCAGATCCTCCAGCCGAGCAACCACGGAAATACAAGAGGGCCCGCGCCCGCTGAACGCCACAGCCGGAGGCGAGCTGTCGACGATACCGACGACATGGGACCTGATAACACCAGAGATCGAGCCATAAAAAATTAAATCTGCAGTAAAATGCGTTCGTTGTAATAATTATGATCAATATCTCTAAGTATATGAAATATAATATAGTTTACTAAAATTTAATTATTGCCACCGTAACGCCAAATTCAGATGCTGTACTGGCTTAAAGCCCAAAAATACACATTGATTCCTACAGAACGCTTCTGATCATCTCCGAGTGATCAGATCAATTGATCACATGTGGTGATCGCCGAGTGCCTGCCCAGGCAAATATGACGAGTGAGATAGAAGATGGATATTGCGAACGACGCCCTCTCGAACGCCTCCTTCGGCCATAGCGTCATTCCCGGCCCCGCAAGCTGGACCCAGCCAAAGCGGCGTATGTCGCCTTCGGCACCGGAATTGCGCAGCCATCTCGAAACCATGCGCGATGCCTGGCAGGCCTCGAACTGGGACGCGGTGATCGCAGAAGCCGACAAACTGCTGGCGATTTCGCCCAGCCACGCCAATGCGCTGAAGATGCGTCTGAGAGCGGCCATGAATACCGGCGTGCTCGACAAGGTCGCGCAATCAGCCGTCGCTGCAGCCGAAGCGCATCCCTCGACCGCATTCCTGGCCGCCAAGAAGCTCCTGAGCGGCCAGCAGATCGAAGACGCCGCCAAGGTCCTGATCGCCATTCGCCATGCCGACGCCGGCACGATCGAAGGTTTCGAGGAGATCATCGCGCGGGTCGGCAGCAATCTCGCCAAGGCCGCCGTCGAGCTCGATCGGGCTGGCGACCAGGACGGCTATCGTCGCGTGCTTCGCCTCGGCAACGCGGTGGCGCCCGCCGATCCAATCCTGCGCAAGCGCATCATCGCCCTGCGCAACGACGTGGTAGACCAGGCCAAGCAGGCCGATCTCGAGCAGGATCCCGCCGGTTTCGCGGCCGCTTGGGAACAGGTCCTGAAGGTTGATCCCCGCCATCCCACGGCGACCAAGCGCCTGGCGACCGCCGCCGAGCGCACCGGCATCCCGGAACGAGCGCTGGAATTGTGGTCGCGCCTGCTCGATATCGATCCCACCGATCAGGTTGCCGCCAAGCGCCTCGCCCGGGCCGCAGGACAAGCAGAACTGGAATATACGGGTCTGGTGACCCTGTATCAGGCCGGCTTGGCTTCACCCGAGGTCGACTATGTCGGCCGCCTGATCCAGCGTGTCCGCCGTGCCAGCAAGCTTGCCCTGCGCGGTGGCGAGGCCCGCCAGGCAGCGCTTCACCTGGCGCTGCTGGCCAAGGTTGGCCAGGATGACGACGAACTGCAACTGCTCCGCCGCAAGGTCGCCGCCATCCTCTCCAAGGAGTTGAGCGCCCATCGCCGCGAGAAGCGGCCGGCCGAGGCTGCCGAGGTTGCTTATCTCCTGCTCCAGATCGATCCGGAGAACGTGCCGGCTCTGACAGCGGTGGCTCATCATCTCTACCAGACGCACGCTTTCACCGACTCGGCCGACTACTACCAGCGCGTCCTCGAGCTCAAGCCTGACTCAGCCACCCATTGGCTGCATCTGGCTCGCGCGAGCCATCGGGCCGGTGATCTTGCCACGGCCTCATCCGCGGTCGCCCGCAGCCGCGAACTCGCCCCGGACAACAGCGCCAGCAAGAACCTGGAAGGCTTGCTGAACCTGAAGCTGGCGAGCTGAGCCCAAAACGTCTTGCGATCCGGTGTCCGCACCAGGCTTCGCATGACGCATCCGCACGAAAAGTTGGAGCAAAGGCGCGTTCTGCCTGAACGCGCCTTGTTCCGAGGAGCCGGAGATCAAGGTGAGCAGAGTGACCGAAGCGCCCAGGCTGCATCGTAATGGTGATGGAACGGCGGAGCATGTGAGTCCCAGGACGACGCTCTTCGACGACCGTCAGCTCGAAGGGGCGGCGATTACCATGGACGGCGGCTTGCACGATTCTGACTCCCCCGACCGCCGCAAAACCAGGCTTGCGGCCGTTTCCGCGCCGCCTGCTTCCTCTGGTACCGAGCTTCAGGCTGCGCTCGACCGCGAAGCGGCTGCGACACGGCGCATCAGGGAGCTCGAAGCCGAACTGGCCGAGCGCTCACTGGCCGAGGACAAGGTGGCGCTCACCACCCGCCTGCAGCAGCTGGAACGTGACCTCGACGTCTATCGCGAAGCCAAACGCAGTGCGGAACTCGCCGTGCTCGACACGCGCAGTGTCTGGAAGCATGCCGAGCAACGCATCACCAAGCTGCGCGAAGGCCATACCTACCGGCTTGGCCAGGTGATGATGACCGGATTTTCGAGCTGGCGTGACAGCATGCGCCTGCCGGCCCGCATCGCCGAATGGTATCGGGATTATCGCCATTCGCTCTCGCTGCCGGCCGATCTCATCCCGACCGGCGCGGCCCCCGAATATCTGCAACTGTCCGAGATCGCCCTCGCCAAGGCGCAGAAGGATGGCCTGGCAGCGGCCGAACGCTGGATCCAGGACCAGCGCCCGCGTGGCAGCGTGCTGTCGCGCGTGCTGCTCGATCTCGCCAAGCAAGCCCGCGCCGCCGATCCGGCCACCGCCGTCGCGCTCGCCAAGGCCGCAGCCGAAGCCGATCCGAACGAGGGACGGGTCAAGCTCCTGGCCTTCACGCTCATGGATACCGGCTCGATCGATGAGGCCAGCGCCATTCTCCAGGAAGCCCTGCGCGCCGGTGCGGCCCTCAATGCGACGGAGACCCGACGCTATGAGGAACTGATGGCGCTGGAGCGCTTCAAGGACCAAGGCATCCGTCTGCCCAAACAGGTCTCGCGCAAGGCGCCGGGAGCACGCCTCAACGTGCTGCTCTATGTGCCGCAATCCCTGCCCTATCACTGGTCCTCCATCAGCATGCGTACGCATGCCCTGGCCCAGGAGTTGGCCAAGCATGACTGCTCGGTGCGGGTGGTGACCCAGCCGGGATATCCCGTGCGCAACACCGGGGCTTCCCGTAAATCCGGGCCTGACATGGTCGATGGCATCGCCTATCACCGTATGGCCCCGATCGAGACCGCACCGGCCATCATCGATCAATACGGCCGCGACGCCGGCGTCGCACTGGGGCGCACTGCCAGGACGCTCGAAGCCGATATCATTGTGGTGGCCACCGATCTGGAGGCGGCTTATCCGGCCGCCATCGCGGCGCGGATGTCGGGCGCCACTCTGGTGCTTGATTGCCAGCGTGTCGCGGCGGGGACCGACACCACGTCGGCGAACGACAAGGAAACGCTGCTTCGCCAGGCTGACGATGCTCTCATCGCGGAGGCGGGCCTCGTCCTCACCCGCTGGCCCGGCGCATCGGATGCCGTGGCCGCCCGAAAGGTGCCGCCGGCCAAGCTGCTGATGCTCGGAGAGAGCGTGCCCGCCTTCAAGGCGGATGAGAAGACCCCCGCCTGGCGCAGCGACCCCGCCCTCAGAAACCGGCTGGTCCTGGGCTATGTCGGAGATCCCTATGAGGACCTCGATCTGGAAGGTATCGGGGATGCTTTCGACAAGCTCGTCGCCAATGGCATTGATGTTGGACTGGCGGTTTTCGGTGTCGGTTCCCGCTTCCTCAAGCTGCATGAGCGCCTGAGCCATATGGGCCATGGCGAGCGCGTGCTCTTCCCCGGCCGTCCCAAGGTCGGCTCGATCGCCGAAGCCTACAAGACCATCGACATCTTCGTCACCCCGACGCTCGCAGGTTCGAGCCGAACCGAGCGGACCCGGTTCGAACTCGTCGACGCGCTCCTGCATGGCAAGACCATCGTTGCATCCGATGGGCCGGTGGCGCGCGCCATCCTGGGCAACGCAGCGGTCTGGATCGGTGAAGGCGAGAATGGTCTCGTCGAAACGCTCAACCAGCTCGCCGGCGACGCCTCGCAGCGTAGCGCGCAGCAGGAAAAGAGTGCCGGCCGCGCCGAGGAATGGCGCTCGCTGTCCTCCGCAGGGGCCCTGGTCGAACGGCTTCGCAAGGCGCGGGCGGTCTCATCGTCATGATGGCTTTCCGCACCCAGTCTGCTGTACAGCCGGTGGATGACGCCGGGGCGAGCGACGCCACGCCGGCGCCTCCCCTCGAGACCTCGGCCCGTGACATCGTCTCGGCCGCGGTAGCCAGCGGCCTGCGCGCAGGCAATGGCGCGCAACGCGTGACCACCGCCGAGGTCAACCAGGCCCGCGACATCTCCGGCGCGATGCGCCGGCTGCCCGAACTGTCCGAAGCTCTCGACAAGCTGCTTCCCTATGTGATCAAGCACCCACGCGAGGAGCGCTTCCAGGCACTGGTCGCCCGGGCCCTGGAACGTGTGCAGGATCCACGGGCCCTCCTGGTCTGGCGCGGCATCGACGAGCGTTTTCCGACCTCGCGCGAGGCCTTCTTTCGCGTGCTGCGCTGGACCATCCGCATCGACGGCGTCGATGCCGGCAGGACGCTCCATTCCGATCGCTTCGCCGAAGAACCGGAAGATCCCTCGCAGCTGCTGATCTACGGGCGCGGCCTGATCGAGCTGAAGGATTTCGATGGCGCCGAGGCGGCCTTCGGCCAGCTCGTCGAGATGGACTCGACGCCCGAATCGGTGCTGGTTGCGCTCGGACGTCTCTATGTCTCGTTGGGACAGCCGATGCGGGCCCGCGAGATCATCGAATTCGCGCGCGACAAGTTCGGTGAGACCAAGCACATCGCCCAGACGCAGGCACGGATCGAACAGGATCTGCGCAGTCTCAGCGAACTCGTGCCCGATCACGCCAACAGCGACGACCATCTGCCCAATCTGGTGATCGAACGCGTGTTCGAGATGGCTATCGCCCAGCGCGAGGCGAACACGACCTTCGAGCCGCGCCGCTTCGTCGGACCGGTCGTGCTGATCAATGGCAGCCTGGGATCGGGCGGTGCCGAACGCCAGTTCACCAACACGGCGCTCGGCCTGAACCGCGCCATCCATGCGGCGAGCCCTATTGCCGATGCCGACATCATGGGCCCCATCCATGTGGTCTGCAGCTCGCTGCATTCGCGTGCCGGCGCCGATTTCTTCGTGCCGCAATTTGTGGAAGCGGGCTTGCCGATCCACGAATATTCGCTGTTTGCCGAATATGGCGGACGTCCGCGCTATTCCCGCGTCAAGGACCTGATCGGCTTCCTCGATCACCTGCCGACGCAGATGCGGACAGGCGTGATCCGGCTCACCGACGCATTGAAATATATCAGCCCCGACATCGTGCATATCTGGCAGGACGGCTCGGTCCTCGCCACGGGGCTGGCCGCCCTGCTGGCGGGCGTGCCTCGCATCCTGCTCGGCGTGCGCACGCTGCCGCCCGAAGATCGCTTCGAACGCAACAAGCCGGAATATGAAGCGGTCTATCGCTCGCTGCTCTCGGCTCGGGGCGTTGCCATCGTGGCGAACTCGCAGGCCGCCGGCGAGCGCTACGAGGCCTGGCTCAAGCTGCCGCGCGGATCGGTGCGCATCATCCCCAACGGGCTCGATCCCCTGAGCACGGCGACGGACGAGAAGACCTTGGCCCTGACCCAGAAGCTCGAGAGCTTCGACGTCAAGGCCGGCTTCACCATCGGTTCGGTCATGCGCTTCGACGACAACAAGCGCCCGCTGCTCTGGCTGGAAACCGCGGCGAGCCTGGCCGCACGCGTGCCCGATGCCCGCTTCATCCTGGTGGGTGATGGGCCCCTGCTCGGCAAGGCCACCTCCTATGCCGAGGAACTGGGCATTGCCGATCGCGTGCTGTTCACCGGGCGCTCGCCTCGGGTCGGCCATTGGCTGTCGCATATGGACGTGTTTCTGCTGCTGTCCCGGCACGAGGGCCTACCCAATGTGCTGATCGAAGCGCAGTTCAGCGGGGTTCCGGTCGTCACCACGCCGGCCGGAGGCGCCGCCGAGACGCTGGTGCCCAAGGTGAGCGGCACCGTCCTGCCCTCGATCGACAATCTGGAACCGGATGCCATCGCCAGCCAGGTGCTGGCCTGGCGCCGCGACCCGCAGGAGCGCGCGGAACTCGCCACCAATGTGGCGCAATGGTCCCGCGAGCGCTTTTCCATGCGCCGCATGCTGGAGCTGACCGTCGATGCTTATCTCGACCGCTAATTCGCGAGGCGACAGCGCATGAAGCGAATGACCGAACAAGACACCAAGGCCACGGATTCGAGGCAGGCGATCGACGAGGTCCTCGCTCTGGCCGGGGGCGGTCGGATGCAGGACGCCCTCGCCCTGCTGACATTGCCCGTGGCCGCCGTGCCGCGCAATCGCAACCAGGTCCGGCGCCTCGTCGTCGCGCCGGCCATGCGCGCCGGCGAACTCGACACCGCCCGCAACTTCCTGGAACGTCTGGTCGAGGCCAATCCCTCTTCCAGCGACGACCTCCTCACGCTCGGCAGCGTGATGATGCGCTCAGGCCAGCGCGATGCCGGCCAGGCGCATATCGAACGGGCCGGAGAACTCGACTCCGACAATCTTGCTATCGCGGCGGTAAGGCTGCAGGCCCTGGTCCAGGCGACCGATTTCGATGCCGCCCGCGACTTCGCACGCCGTTATGCCGAGCGCAGTCCGGAGCATGCGCGGCTGGCCCAGCTCTGCCTGATCGCTCTGACGCGGGCGGGTGACCTCGATGCCAGTCTCGTCATCGTCGAGCGCTTGCAGGACCGGACCGACCTTACGGCAGATCTCGCCCTCGAAGTCGCCCAGGTCCTGCAACTGGCGGGGCGCCACCAACAGGCGCTGGCCATCGGCCGCAAGGCCCTTGAACAGGGCGGGGAATCCCCGAGGCTGCATCTTGTCGTCGCCAATGCGATGCTGTCGCTCGGCAGGAACGACGCCGAGATCCTCGAGCATCTGCGCCAGGCGCGCGACAAGGCCGCCAAGGACGTGCTGCTGCTGCGCACACTCGGCGAGACTTTGCTCAGGCTGCGGCAGAACGAGGAAGCGGTCGACGTCCTCCGGCAGGCCAGCGAGCTCGCACCGGATCTGCGCAATCTCAAGATGCTGCTGGCGCGTGCCCTGCGACTGGCCCGCCACTATGACGAGGCGGCCAAGCTGCTGCGCAAGCTGGCTCAGGAAGACCCTCATTCGCCGGCCCTGCAGCGCTACACCATCTCCACGCTGCTGCAAGCGGGCCTGAAGGAAGAAGCCCAGGGGCATTATGCCGACCTCGTCGGCCGCAAGCGGGCCTATCTCAAGGACTCCTTCGCCGATACCCTGGCCCGTCTCGACGAGAACCTGGCCAGCGCGCCCATCCCCAAGGGCAGGCTCGATTTTGCCTGGTCGCTCGCAACCCGTCTTGCCGGCGGCGAGCCCAGTGATCGCAAGGCCTGGGATCGCAAGGCCTGGGACGACCGGGCGCGGTGGGGCTGCCTCGCCGACCTGCTGCTGCTCGACTGGCTCGAATGCGCGCCCGAACGAACCGGCGAAGTGGCTGAAATCCTCGATGGCATCGACGCGGCCGTGGCCGGCATCCGCGAGGGGTTGGACAAGGGCAAGGGCGCCTTGCTGATCAGCCCGCATATGGGACCGATGTATGCCGGGCCCCTGGCGCTGCACATGGCGGACATTCCGATGAAATGGCTCGCCTCTGCCCCCAAGATCGCCTCCTTCCCGCATGTCGGCTCCCTGATTTCCACCAGTGAGCACTCCGAACTCGAGGTGACGCGCGAGGTGATGACCTCCCTGCGCCAGGGCAGTGCGGTTGTTATCGCCATCGACGGTGCCATGAGCCCTTCGGCTCCTCGGGTCGGCTGGGAAGGCCGGCAGGTGACCTATTCCCAGTTCGCCGCCGGGCTCGTCCATCGCCTCGGCGTTCCAAGCTTCATCACCATTCCCTATTGGCAGGAGCGCCGGGTGAAGTTCCACGTCGAGGCCATGCCCGCCAAGCAGGAGGGCCAGGAATTCCCGGCCTTCGCCGAAGCCTATCAGGGCGCGTTCTTCAGGGAAGTCGAGCGGCAGATCCTGCGCGGCCCCGAAAACCTTCGGCTCAGCGGCGGCATCTGGCGAGGCATCCGCTGATGGTCCCGATCCATACATTTTCGCCTTTTTCGAAAACCTGTCCGCCTCCCGCAGGAGGACGGTGACGAACGGACGATCCGCCGGCTTCGGCGATCGACCCACTCAACCGCCCTTAGGGCGTCGCAATGACAAACCGCAAGGAGTTATGTCTTGAGTCAGAAACGCAAGATCGCAGTCATCGGGCTGGGTTATGTCGGCCTGCCGGTCGCGGTAGCCTTTGCCAAGCATGGCTATGAGACGATCGGCTTCGACATCGATCAGGCCCGCGTCAAGGAACTGCAGTCCGGCGAGGATCGGACGCGTGAGATCTCCAGCGAAGAGCTGAAGGCAACGCCGCCGATCTTCTCCTGGAACCCGGCCGACCTCAACAAGGCCGATTTCTTCATCGTTACCGTGCCGACCCCGGTCGACAGCGCCAACCAGCCCGATCTGGGCGCTCTGCGCGCAGCATCGCGCACCGTCGGCGGCGCCCTCAAGCGCGGCGACATCGTCGTCTACGAATCCACCGTCTATCCCGGCGCGACCGAGGAAGAATGCGTACCCGTGCTGGAAAAGGCCTCCGGCCTCACCAGCGGTGTCGACTTCACCGTCGGCTATTCCCCCGAGCGCATCAATCCGGGCGACAAGGAGCACACCTTCACCAAGATCAAGAAGGTGGTGTCCGGCCAGGACGAGGAGACCCGCGGCATCGTCGCCGACGTCTATGGCTCCGTCATCACCGCCGGCGTGCATGTCGCTCCCACTATCAAGGTTGCCGAAGCCGCCAAGGTGATCGAGAACGCCCAGCGCGACATCAACATCGCCTTCATGAACGAGCTCTCGCACATCTTCCAGCTCCTCGATGTCGATACCAGCGACGTGCTCGAAGCGGCCTCCACCAAATGGAACTTCCTGCCCTTCAAGCCGGGTCTGGTCGGCGGCCATTGCATCGGCGTCGACCCCTACTACCTGACCTATCGTTCGGAGAAGGCCGGCTACCATCCCCAGGTCATCCTGTCGGGCCGGCGCATCAATGACTCCGTCGGCGAGCGCATCGCCCGCGAATGTGTGCGCCTGCTGCTGCAGGAGGGCCGCAAGGTCGAGAACGTGTTGCAGCTCGGTCTGACCTTCAAGGAAGACGTGCCGGATCTGCGCAACTCCAAGGCGGCAAGCATCCTCAAGGAGCTCAACCGTTTCGGCATCCAGACCGCGGTGCACGATCCCTGGGCCTCCAACGAGGAGGCGCTGCACGAATATGGCGTCGAGCTTTCCGAACTGGACGACGTCGAACCAGCGGATGCCATCATCCTGGCCGTTCCCCACAAGGAATATGCCACCAAGGGCTGGCCACTGATCAAGTCGCGCCTGCGCAACGGCACGGGCGTGGTCATGGACGTCAAGGGTGTACTCGATCGCGCGACCGCGCCGGAGGGTGTCACGGTCTGGCGGCTGTGACCTCGCGCCCTTGAACGCCCAACAGACCATAGGCGCTTCGGCGCTTCGCCTGTCCCCCGCTTGGGGGACGGGCACAGGCCTTTGCCTCTCCCTGCGCCGATCCGGCGCGGGGTCGAGGCGTCGTGCCCCTGTCGATGCCGTGACGAGGAGTGCGCAGCTCCTTCGCGGTTCCTGCCGTCACCGGCCCATGGCAGACAGAAGGATCATGGCCGATGACCTCCGCTAACGTTCTTCAACAGGATTGGGACGGATATCTCACCCTCCTGCGCCATGCGCTACGCGATCTGCCTGACAACAACATCAAGACGCGGCGGGCCGTCTACAATCATGCCGAAAAGACCCAAAAGCAGATCTTTGACGAAGACGACGGCGGGACCGATGCCGAAGATCACGACTATCACCATCGTCTGCTGAGGACGACGATCCGGATTCTCGAAAACGACATCCGGGCCGATATCGACGTCTTCGACGATGGCTATGCACCGTCGGATCTGCGCGAAGCCGCCATCAAGCTGGCCGAAGCGCGCGATCTCAGGCGCTCCCGTAAGCGCGACGCCGCCGCCCGGGAGGCACGCCTGGTCGAGGGCGGCGTCCAGGAGGATTATCTCAGCCGCGCCAGCCGCCAGGATCTGGAGCTGATCGCCCATCTCAGCAATGGGTTGTTTCTCGCCGATCCTGCCCGCGGGAAGAACGGCCGTGGCACGCGGGTCGCCGGCGCGATCGGCGTGATCCGCGCCATTCTCATCGTCCAGTTCCAGCTCATCGCCTCCGAAAGCCGCTTCGGCATCCTCTGGATGCTGATTCAGCCCGCCGTATTGCTGACGCTGATCTCGCTGGTCTACTTCATTCTTCAGACGCAGTTCATCATGAACATGGACGTCCCGACCTTCGCTTTGGTCGGAAGCACGACCTGGATCATGGTCCGCCAGGTGATCTTCCGGGTGAGCACCGCCGTCGCGCACAACCGCGTCTTCATCAATCTGCCGCCTGTCCGGCCGATCCATCAGGCGCTCGCCTATGCGGTCCAATATCTGATCATTTATGCCGTCGTCTTCATGATCCTGCTGTCCTGCGGAAGACTGGTCAACATGATCACCCTGCCGGCCAACGTGCCCCTGGTGATCAGCTATGTCGTGAATATGTGGCTCTACGGGCTGGCGATCGGTCTCATCTTCGGCGCCATTGCCGTGCATTGGCCATTCTTCCTGCGCCTGGCTTCGGTGCTCGAACGCGCCTTGCAGCTGTTCTCGTCGGTCTTTTTCGTGACCGAGCAACTGCCCGAGGAATATCGCGGCTATGTGCTGTGGTCACCGACCTCTCATGGCATGCAGCTTCTGCGGGCGGCCTATTTTCCAGGCTACGCCTCCTCGGACGCCAACCCGACCTATTTCTTTCTGTGTCTGATCGCCGTGTTGGGCATCGGCCTCCTGGCCGAAAAGCACGCGCGGCCTCGTATCCAACCCGTGTGAGGACCATGATTGCGCTCGAACATGTTGTGGATACACCGCTGGTGGGGGGCTCGCCCTACCCGGTGGCACTCGACATCACCATGACGCTGCCGACAGCACGCTATGCCGTCGTCTCGCCGGATCCGATCGCGCGCAAGCCCGCCATCGACCTGCTCGCCGGCCTGCGCCCTCCCAGCAGCGGCCATGTTGTCCGCGGTGGCAGTTGCTCCTGGCCCATCGGCCGCGCGGGTTTTGTTCGCGGTAAATTGAGCGGGAGACAAATTGTAGCCTTAATCTCCCGTTTGTATCATCTTGACTATAGATTCTGTATATACCTCGTCGAGTCGATGTTGACTCTGCCGGAATATCTCGACGAGTTCGTAGAGCATTGGCCGGCCACAGCGCGTCAGGAATTCGGGTATATTTTGCCGCTCCTGCCGACATTTGAAATTTACGTCGTCGACGGCACATTCCCCTATCGGAAAGATCGCTTCACCTTGTTGTGGAGAGCCCTTTTCGAGCAGCGCATTGCCGGTCGGATGCTCCTCCTGTCGACCGTCCGAAAAACCGAAGTCGACGAGTTCTGTGACACCGCCCTCATCCTCAATCAGGGTCTGATCGAAATAGAGAGCCAACTTGACGAAGTCATCCGCAAATTCCCTCTCCGTCCCGACATCAACGACACTGGACGAGGTCAACCCGAGCCCCTTGTCGACGATCAATTCGCTTAAAAGCGAGATCGCTCCGGAGGAGAGTGCGGCATTTCTGCGCTACCAGCACAAGGTGCGGCGGCGGCGGCGGCGTTTTTCCTTGATCGCACTGACGCTGGCTTTGCTACCGTTGGCGCTGACGGCGCTCTATGTCTTCGTTCTCGCCACGCCTCTTTATACTGCGGAGTCGCGGTTTGCGATCCGGGGCGGCGATGTCCAGCCACAGGCCGGCGTCGGCGGCCTGCTCACCCCCGGTTCGTCCGGCATGGGTGTCACCGGCTTCGTCGATGGCTACGCGGTTCGCGATTTCCTGCAGTCTCGCGAAGCAATGGACGGGCTCGCCAAGAAGATCGACCTGACCAAGATGCTCACCGAGCATCCGGCCGACCCACTGGTGCGCCTGCCAGACGATCCGACGCCCGACGATCTCTACCGAGCCTATAAATCGCTGATCACCGTGCGCTACAACATGATCGAGCAGATCGTCGTCCTGCAGGTCGAGGCCTTCACCCCGGAAGATTCCGTCAAGATCTCCAATTCGCTAATCGATCTTTCCGACACCTTCGCCAACAACATGAACCAGCGCGCCCTCAACGATGCCCTCAAGGTCGCCCAGGAGGAGGTCTCGCGCAGCGAACAGCGCGCAGCCGATGCCCGCCTGGGGGTGGCAAACTGGCGCAACCGCAACGCCAATGTCGATCCGACAGGCGATCTGACCGTGCTGACCAATTTGATCGGGCAGCTCGAAGCCCAGCTGGCCGCAGCCCAGACCGATCTCGGTCAGCTCAAGGTAACGCAGGGCGACAATCCGCGACGCAAGAGCGTGGAGACGCGGATCGTCACCCTCCGCAAGGAGATCGACGATACCCGCCAGCGGCTGGGTGGCGGCAGCGAGACGGTGGCCAAGCAGCTTTCCACCTATGAAAGCCTGAAGATCGCGCAGGACTTCGCCGACACCAATCTGGCCTCGGCCCGCCAGTCCCTCGACCAGGCGCGCGTGGCAATCCTGCGCCAGCAGCGCTATGTCTCGCCGATCGCCCAGCCCAAGGCCGATTATACGCCGACCTACCCGCAGAAGCTGACCGCTCTCGGCTCCTCCCTGCTGGTGGGCCTGGCGCTGGTCTTTCTCACTTCGGTGGCCGGCGGCCTGATCCGAAACGCGATCTCAGGCCGATGAGGTTTGGCGATGAAATTTGGCTTTGGCCGTTCAACTCTCCAACTCTCCCGCTATCCCATTCATGCAAGGAGTGACGCGCGATGAAGGTATTCGTTCTGGGGTCCTGCCGTCTGCACAGGCCGATGGAAGAGATCGCGGCCACGGGCCGTTGCAGCCACTATGACGGCGGTTCACGCGCCTATCTGCATTCGGTCGGCGAAGCCGTCCAGCGCCTGCGCTGGATGCGCGGCGAATGCGTCATCCCCGACGGTATGGCGCCCTATGTCTTCTCGACGGAGCGGGTGCCCAGGCTTTCTGCCAATGCCCAGAAGGAACAGGCCAAGGCCGATTTCCTCCTCGTGGAGGTCGCTTCCGAGAAGGAGCTGATCTGCGACGGCATCTATCTCCAGCTCAACTATCTTCACCGCCATTTGCTCAGTCCCCTGGGCGAAGGGGGCAAAGTGTGGTGGAAGGAAATGCTGCAGAAACGCAGCATCTCGGCCGAGACTGCCAAGAAAGTCATCGCTTCCGAGCAGTTCGCCGAGGCCGGCTTCGGCGAGGCAGACGCCCGGATCCTGCGCGATGCCCATTGCGAACTTGCCGACGAAGATGCGTTGCGCCAGGGCTTGATCGAGCTCAAGCAGCTCTGGGGCAAGCCGATGGCCGCGGTGTCGCATGTCGGCCTGCCGCTCCAGGACGGACGCGTCCTGCAGAGCCGCGAGGCCTTCATCACCCGGGTGAGGAAGGTCGGCACCGAACTCGGCATTCCCGTCTTCGAGCCGCGCGGCGTGATCGAGGCCGTCGGCCGCACGCGTGCCCTCGAACGCCAGGGCGCCGATCTCGACCATTACGATCCGGGCTTCGAACAAATGTATGGCTGGTATCTGCTCAACCGCGTGATCAAGCCGAATGTTTCTGCAATTCCCGACCTGGCGGCCTGACGGTCCGCCGCGTCGGCTTTATCCACCTCGGAGCAAAGCGCGTTTTGGTGCGACCGCCGCTCTGCTCCCGCTCTTTATTGTGACGCGTCTTTGCGATTCTCGGCGATACCGCCAAATCGCAAAACGCTATGAAAGGACTGACCCTTTATGCGCTTTCTGATTACCGGCACGGCTGGCTTCATCGGCTTCCACCTTGCCCGCCGCCTGTTGGCCGACGGCCACTTCGTGGCGGGCGTGGACGGCATGACGCCCTATTACGACGTCACGCTCAAGCAGGCCCGGCACGCCATGCTGGCCAAGACCAATGCGTTCCGCGAACACATCCTCATGCTGGAGGATTTCAGCGCGCTCGAAAAGGTCGTCGCCGACGAGAAGCCCGATGTCATCGTCCATCTCGCCGCCCAGGCCGGCGTACGCTACAGCCTCGAAAATCCACGCGCCTATGTCGACGCCAATCTGATCGGCACCTTTAACGTGATGGAACTGGCTCGGGCTCATTCCGTCGGCCATTTCCTGTTCGCCTCGACGAGTTCGGTCTACGGCGCCAACAAGGACATGCCCTTCAACGAGCGCGAGCGTACCGACCATCCGCTCACGCTCTATGCGGCGACCAAGAAGGCCACCGAGGACATGGCGCATTCCTATGCGCATCTGTGGAAGATCCCGACCACGGCCTTCCGCTTCTTCACGGTCTACGGCCCCTGGGGCCGGCCTGACATGGCCCTGTTCAAATTCGTCAAGGCGACGCTGGCCGGCGAGCCGATCGACGTCTACGGCCATGGCAAGATGCAGCGCGACTTCACCTATGTCGACGACCTGGTCGAATCCATCGCGCGCCTCACCCAGGTGCCGCCCATCGAGGGCCAGCCCGTCAGCGACATCGATTCCCTGTCACCGGCCGGCCCCTATCGTGTCGTCAATATCGGCGGCGGCCAGCCCGTCGGCCTGCTCGACTATGTCGACGCCGTCGAAAAATGCCTGGGAATGCCGGTGAAGCGGAATTTCCTCGACATGCAGAAGGGTGACGTTCCCGCGACCTTCGCGGCTGCGGATCTCTTGGAGAAGCTGATCGACTACAAGCCCACGACGACGATCGATGTCGGCGTCAGGAACTTCGTCGAATGGTACCGCTCCTACTACCGGGTCTGAGCTGAGCTCCGACCTCGATTGCACGCCACCGGCCCGGCTCGCCGCAAAGGAATTCCGCGACGAGCCGGATGCCAGATCCACCTCCCCCGATTTGGGGCAAACGCCGAGTTGTCAAGATGACCCTAGCCTCTCCAGCGGAGTCACATACACGCGCCAGCGTGGCACTCTTCAAGCTTGAACGCTTCGCCGAAGCTGCCGAGGAAGCACGGACCGCTCTGGCGATCACGCCCGATGACAATATTGCCCTGCGCACCCTGGCGCGCAGCACTCTGAGCCTGGGCGATATCGAAGGCACCATCGCCGCCCTCACCAATCTCCTGCCGTCTTCGATCAACGAGGCCGTAGCCGGCATCCGCGGCCTGCTGCGCCATGGCGAGGTACAGGCGGCCGCGCGTGTCGCGACGGTGTCACCGGTCAGGATCCAGTCCTGCGATTCCGAGGTGCTGCCGCGCATCGTCACGCTGCTGCGCCAGCAGGCGTTGCGAAAGCAGAACCCGACTCAGGAGCGGGTGACGGCCTTCGAAATGGCGCTCTCCCTCGCCCCGGACAACGTCGCCCTTCGCATCGATTTCCTGCGCCTGCTCGCCGCCGCTGGAGAAGCCGGCGAGTTCGCCCGCAATGCCGGGCTGGTTGCCGATGCCGCCGCCTTGGCCGATGCCTCGGCAACCCTCTCTCGCGATGTCGGCAACCGCGCCAGGCAAGCCTTCCGGGACCAGGCCTGGCAGGAAGCCCATGCATGGCTGCAGGCGGGCAGCCGGCTCGGCCTGGATGCAGCGGCCGGCGACCTCGCCGAGCGCATCAAGGCGCGCAGGCTGGCCGAAGCGCGCAAGGCGCTGGTCGCCAAGGAACCGGACAGCCATGAGCACACGGCCGCCCTGCTCGAGGACTATCCGGAGGACGGTGCCGCCCGCAGCCTGCATGCCCGCGCCCTGATCGCCAACCGGCACTATGCGCAGGCCAAGACACTGCTTCAGGCTGTTTCCGCCCAAGGCGCTGCCACCGCCGACGACTATGTCCAGCTGGCGCGTGCCTGCCGAGCCAGCCAGGATATCGAAAACGCCATCGGCGCCTGCTTCGATGCCCTCGCTTTGCGCCACGAGGATCCGACCGCCCTGGTTCTCTTGGATCACCTCCTGCCGGGCCGGGAATAGGCGTCAGCCTCCAGCTCCGCTGGGGGCTGTCAACTTCTCGGCGAGGTCGGGACGCGGCGCATACGCACACAGATCAACGGAAGAGCCATGCTGCAAAAACATCTGAGTTTCGGCATTGCCGTCACCGTCTCCCTCGTTGCTGCGACCGCGGCCCTGGGGCAGCAAAGCGTGGCGCATCCGGAGACCGTGGACCGGATTCCGCGCGCCCAGATCTTCAACAATCACATGCAGTCACCCGGCAATCTGCCGAATGTCGGCTTCGTCTGGGGCTCCAAGACACCCCTGCGTTCGAACAAGGTTATCGACAGCTTTTACTATCCCAATCAGCGCGATCTCAACCGCGCCCACACGGCGGAATGGTACAAGGCCAATCATCCCAGCTGGATCACCTATCAGTGCGACCAGCAGACGCCCTCCTTCGGCTACACCTATTCCTGGGGTGCCTATGCGCCGCTGGACACCAGCAATCCCGAGGTGCGCCAATATCTCCTGAAGACCTATATCGAGCCGGCTTTGGCCAAGGGTTATCATTCCATCGCGTTCGACAATGTCGCCCTGCCCAACACGGACAAGCGTTGCGGTGTCTGGCGCGACGGCAAATGGGTGCAACTTTTCAGCGGGCAGTCGCGTGATCCGGCTCATACCGCCCAGAAGCTCGATTATATCGGCTGGCTCGCCAAGGAGATCCATCAACGCGGCGGCCTGATCGCATTGAATGCCAAGATCGACCCCAAGCAACCCGATGAGACCAAGGCCCTGATCAACCTTGCCGATATCTGGGTCGATGAAGGCGGCTTCAGCGACAGTTGCCGGCGCCGCATCACCGACGATGCCTGGCGCCTCAAGCGTGAGCTGATCCAGCAGCGCAAGGATCGGGCCTATGTCTCGATCAACTACACCTGCACGAACGCCCCCGCGCCCCCCGACAACGCCGAACTGTCCTGGATCGTCGCCAGCTTCCTGGTAAACCGCAACAATCGCAGTTATCTCGCCGTGCTGCCGCAGAAGGACACCGGGCGCTGGGTCGAATATCCCAATCTCGATCCGCCCGTCGGCCCTCCGGTCGGCGCCTCACAGCTTCAGGGCACGCTCGCCTGGCGCAACTACCAGCGCGGTTACGCCGCCGTGAACTTCTCGGACCGGGAATCGGCCACGATCCAGCCACCTGCGGGCAGCTGGCGCGACCTGTCCGGCCAGGCGGTCAGCGGCCCGATCGAACTCAAACCGCGATCTGGTGTCGTGCTGCTCCGGGCGGAGGGATGATTGCCATCTGAGATGGTTTCAAGGATGCATTGATGAAAATAGCCGGCTTTTAGCCGGCTATTTTCATTGTTTACCGAGGACGTTCTCGGACCGCGGACATC
Source organism: Labrys sp. F242 (assembly GCF_057813875.1). Taxonomy (NCBI): domain Bacteria; kingdom Pseudomonadati; phylum Pseudomonadota; class Alphaproteobacteria; order Hyphomicrobiales; family Xanthobacteraceae; genus Labrys; species Labrys sp. F242. The sequence goes on from NZ_JBVASG010000001.1 coordinate 3,307,226, forward strand.
CTGTCCGCATTTTTGCATGCCAAGCCCGGCGTTCACGGCCGAAGCAGCGGACACCGCAACATGCTAGCATGTCGCGAGATGTCCGCGCTCCCGGCGTATCTTCATCCCTTGGACTTGGCTTCCTTCTCCGCCTTCTTCTTGGCACGATAGGCCTTGGCCCAGCCATCGATTCCAACCTGCCGGCCGCGGGCCACCGCCAGGGCATCGGCTGGCACGTCCCTGGTAATCACCGAGCCGGCGCCGATATTGGCGTTGTCTCCGATCGTCACCGGGGCCACGAGGGCGGAATTGGAACCGACGAACACGCCCGCGCCGATATCGGTGCGATGCTTGAGATAGCCGTCATAATTGCAGGTGATGGTGCCCGCGCCGATATTGGCTTCCGCACCCACCCGGGCATCGCCGATATAGCTGAGATGGCTGATCTTGGCGCCCTTTTCGACGCTGGCCGCCTTGACCTCGACGAAATTGCCGACCTTGACGTCCTCGGCGAGCTTGGCTCCGGGCCGCAGCCGCGCGAAGGGGCCGACTGAGGCGTCGCTGCCGACATGCGCACCTTCCAGATGGGAAAAGGCATGGATCACGGCGCCGCTTTCGATGGTCACGCCCGGGCCGAACCAGCAATTGGGTTCGATCACCACGTCGTTGCCGATGCGGGTGTCATGGGACAGGAAGACGGTCTCGGGCGCGATCATGGTCACGCCTTCGCGCATGGCGACGGTGCGCAGACGCGACTGCATGACGGCCTCCGCGGCTGCCAGCTGCAGGCGATCGTTTACCCCCTGCACTTCTTCCTCGGCAATCGGGCGGGCAACGGCCCGGAGTCCCTGCCGATGCGCGATCTCGGCTGCGTCGGTGAGGTAGTATTCGCCCTTGGCATTGTCATTGCCGATGGCTTCGAGCAAGGCAAGGCCGTGCTCGCCGCTGAGGGCCATCAGGCCGCCATTGCAGAAACCGACGGTCTTCTGTTCGGGCGTGGCATCCTTTTCCTCGACGATGGCAGTGAGCGCATCGCCCTCGACGATCAGGCGGCCATAGCCGGTAGGATCGGCGGCATGGAAACCGAGCACGGCCACGCAGGCGCCATCCGCCAAGGCCGCCTTCAGCGTCTCGATCGACTGCGGGCGCACCAGCGGCGTGTCAGCATAGAGGACGATGATATCCTTGCCGTCGGCCAGGGCCTCCTTCGCCGCCAGCACGGCGTGGCCGGTGCCCCTGCGCTCGACCTGGGTGAACACGGCACAGCCCGGCAGTTCCTTCTGCGCGAGCCTGGCGACGTCCTCCCGGCCGGGTCCGACGACGACGGCCGCGTCGGTGATACCGGCCTGCTTCACGCTCGCCAGGACATGGGCCAGCATGGAACGGCCGGCGATGGCGTGCAGCACCTTCGGCAGCGATGATTTCATGCGGGTGCCTTCACCTGCAGCGAGGATGACGGCTAGGGTCGGTCGGGACATGGCATGATCCGTATACGTTGCGATAAGTTTCCTGCGCTCCATAAGACGTTCGGCATCAGTTGATCGAACGACAGTTTCAGTGTCAGAGCGACAGCGTTACGTCATTGATGTCGACACTCCTGTCTCCTCATCATGACGTTTGTGTGATTCTTCGGTCGAATCCTGGGGCTTTATAAAGTTCCAGCCGCCAGTGATCAACGCAGGCCGCGCCAGTCCTCCATGAGAGGACGAGACCAACGGGCCCGCTACAGGAAGCCTATCGACGAGGATCATGTCGGAAATGCAGGCGCATGGCCGTTCATGATTAATTCGCCGCTGGCACGGGGCAGCTCAGATCGCCTTCGCTACAGTTGAGCCAAGCCTTGAAGGTCTTGATGCGTTCCTTGGTCAGGCCGTCCCGGCACTGCGTCACAGCGAGGGGATAAAGCGTGCCGCCGATGACACCGGAACTTGAAAAATCGCATTCGGCATCGCGAAAAGCCAGCCACGCCCTCTGCGCCGCAATCATCAATTTCGTCTTGTCCGCATCGTCCTTCAGGCGCTTTTCGATCCCCTTGTATAAGACATTGAGCTCGCCATCGGATGCCTTGAAGGACTTGCCGGCGCATTGATTGAGCGTGGCCTGGTCCTCGGGATCGGCGCATTCATCGGCCCCGAAGGCCGGTCCTGCCAAAGATAGGACTGCAAGTCCCAGCAAAATGGCTCTTGTAAGCCCGGGCAGCCGCATAGGAATTCTCCTTGTGTAGAACATGACGATCACGAAGCAGCGTCAACTTCTCACACTTTCCTGTCGCGAGCATCGGACTGGTACGACGGCCCCGCGCCCATCAACAGAAAGGGTGGCTTCACCTCGTCGGTCTGGCCGATTCAAGAACAATTTGCGCCAATCGGCCGCGGCCGGCACCGAGGCCAGGTTGCATAAAGCGGTTGACACGCTCTCATTTGCTGGCATCTTGTATACCAGAAGACCACAAAGAGGGCGGAACATCCATGGCCAGAATGCGCGCAATCGACGCTGCCGTCAGGGTGCTGGAACGCGAGGGTGTGGTGTGCGCCTTTGGGGTGCCGGGCGCTGCGATCAACCCACTCTATTCGGCCATGAAGGCGCGCGGTTCGATCAACCATTACCTCGCCCGCCATGTCGAGGGCGCCTCCCACATGGCCGAAGGCTATACGCGCGCCAAGGCCGGCAATATCGGCGTGTGCATCGGTACCTCCGGCCCGGCCGGCACCGACATGATCACCGGCCTCTATTCGGCGGCAGCCGACTCCATCCCAATCCTGTGCATCACCGGCCAGGCCCCTCGCGCCCGCCTCTATAAGGAAGACTTCCAGGCCGTCGATATCGAGGCGATTGCCAAGCCCGTCACCAAATGGGCGGTCACCGTGCGTGAGCCGGCTCTGGTGCCGCGCGTGTTCCAGCAGGCCTTCCATCTGATGCGCTCGGGCCGCCCCGGCCCGGTACTGATCGACCTTCCCGTTGACGTGCAATTGGGCGAGATCGAGTTCGACGACGAGGTCTACGCTCCGCTGCCCGTCTACAAGCCGGAGGCGACGCGGCTTCAGGCCGAGAAGGCCATCGCGCTGTTGCAAGAAGCCGAGCGCCCGCTGATCGTGGCCGGCGGAGGCATCATCAATGCCGATGCCGCTGACAAGCTCGTCGCCTTCGCCGAGTTGACGGGCGTGCCTGTCATCCCGACCCTGATGGGCTGGGGTGCGATCCCCGACGACCATCCCTTGATGGCAGGCATGGTCGGCCTGCAGACCAGCCACCGCTACGGCAATGCCACGCTGCTCGCCTCCGACTTCGTCTTCGGCATCGGCAATCGCTGGGCCAACCGCCACACTGGCTCGGTGGAGGTTTACACCAAGGGCCGTAAATTCGTGCATGTCGACATCGAGCCGACCCAGATCGGCCGGGTCTTCAATCCCGATCTCGGCATCGTCTCCGATGCCGGCGCCGCCCTCGACCTCTTCCTCGAGGTTGCCCGCGACCTCGAGGCGCAGGACCGGCTCAGGGACCGCTCCGAATGGGCCGCCGAATGTCGCGGGCGTAAAAGCAGCCTGCTCCGGCGCAGCCATTTCGACAATGTGCCGCTCAAGCCCCAGCGCGTCTATGAGGAGATGAACACCGCCTTCGGCCGAGACGTCTGCTACGTCTCCACCATCGGCCTGTCACAGATCGCCGGCGCCCAGTTCCTGCGTGTGCACCATCCGCGCCACTGGATCAATTGCGGCCAGGCCGGCCCGCTGGGCTGGACGATTCCCGCCGCCCTCGGCGTGCGCGCGGCCGATCCCGACCGGGAAATCGTGGCCTTGTCCGGCGACTATGACTTCCAGTTCCTGATCGAGGAACTGGCGGTCGGGGCCCAATTCAAGCTGCCCTATATCCATGTCGTGGTGAACAACGCCTATCTCGGCCTGATCCGCCAGGCCCAGCGCGGCTTCGACATGGATTTTCAGGTCCAGCTTTCCTTCGAGAACATCAACGCGCCGGACCTCGAAAGCTATGGCGTCGATCATGTCGCCGTCGCCGAGGGGCTCGGTTGCAAGGCGATCCGGGTCCGCAGTCCCAACGAGTTCGGGCAGGCTTTTGAAAAGGCCCGCGAATGGATGCGCGACTATCAGGTGCCCGTCGTCGTCGAGTTCATCCTGGAGCGTGTCACCAACATCGCCATGGGCCCGGAGATCGACGCGGTGACCGAGTTCGAGGACATCCTCGACCTGCCCATCCGGTCGGAAGCCGTCGCGGCCGAATGAGGCTCTTTACCCTCCCCTGGAGGGATCGACCATTCCTCTTGGAATGATCTGGGGTCGACGCGAAGCGTCGGGGTGGGGTGGGAAGTGCTGCCCTAACCAAAACCATTCCAGGGGGAGTTCGGCTCATTCATCAACGGCCGGGCTGCCACCCCACCCCGGCCCTACGGGCCGCCCCTCCCCCTCCAGGGGAGGGTAGAAAGGACCCTCATGCCTAAATTTGCCGCCAATCTGACCATGCTGTTCAATGAAGTGCCGTTCATGGAGCGCTTCGCGGCAGCCGCCCGCAACGGCTTTGCGGGCGCGGAATATCTGTTCCCCTATCCCTTCCCGGCGGCCGATCTGGCTGCCGCCCTGAAGGAGCACAAGCTCACCCAGGTCCTGCACAATCTGCCGGCCGGCGACTGGGCGGGCGGGGAGCGCGGCATCGCCGTGCTGCCCGATCGCAAGGCGGAGTTCCGTGAAGGCGTTGCAGAGGCCATCACCTATGCCAAGGCGCTGGACTGCAAGCTGGTCAACTGCCTGGCCGGCATCGCGCCCGCCTCCGTCGATGCGGGGCAGGCAAGGGCCACCTTCGTCGAAAACATCGGCTATGCCGCAAGCGAGCTCAAGAAGGCCGGCATCCGCCTGGTGATCGAGGCGATCAACACGCGCGACATTCCCGGCTTCTACCTGACCAATACCCGCCAGGCGGCCGAGATCATTGCCGAGACCGGCTCGGACAATGTCGGTCTGCAATACGACATCTACCACATGCAGATCATGGAAGGGGATCTGGCCCGCACCATCGAAAAGCACCTGCCTGAGATCTGGCACGTGCAGCTGGCCGACAATCCCGGCCGCAACGAACCGGGCACCGGCGAGATCAACTACCCCTTCCTCTACCAATGGCTCGACCAGCTCGGCTACGCCGGCTGGATCGGCTGCGAATACAAGCCCAAGGGCGAGACCGAAGCGGGCCTGGGCTGGTTCAAGGCGGCGGGCGCCGCTCGCTGAACCTATCGAGGCACTTGCCTTCTCCCCCTGCGGGAGAAGGTCCCGGCAGGGGGATGAGGGGTCTTGCGATCCCATGCCGGTGCGGTGGTTCACCCCTTATCCGCCCCTATCGGGGCACTTTCTCCCTCAGAGGGAGAAGGCGACTGGCTGGCGCTTGCGCCTAAGGAACAAGGATCTTCATCATGAATATCGGCTTTGTCGGACTTGGCATCATGGGCGCCCCGATGGCGGGGCACCTGATTGCGGCCGGCCACACCCTCTTCCTCAACACGCTCGGCAATGTGCCCGAGGACCTGATCAAGGCCGGCGGCAAGGCCGAGCCGAGCGCCGCCGATGTCGCCCGCAAGGCCGACATCATCATCACCATGGTGCCCGATACCCCGGACGTGGAGACGGTGCTGTTCGGCAAGGGCGGCGTCGCCGAAGGCCTCTCCGCCGGCAAGCTCGTCATCGACATGAGCTCGATCTCCCCGGTGGAGACCAAGAAGTTCGCCAAGCGCATCAACGAGCTCGGCGTCGACTATCTCGACGCGCCGGTCTCGGGCGGCGAGGTCGGCGCCAAGGCCGCCTCCCTCACCATCATGGTCGGTGGCCCGGAAGCTGCCTTCGAGCGCGCCAGGCCGCTCTTCGAGAAGATGGGCAAGAACATCACTTTGGTCGGCGGCAATGGCGATGGCCAGACCACCAAGGTCGCCAACCAGATCATCGTTGCCCTCAATATCGAGGCCGTCGGCGAGGCCCTGCTGTTCGCTTCGCGCGCCGGTGCCGACCCGGCCAAGGTGCGCCAGGCCCTGATGGGCGGCTTTGCCGCCTCGCGTATCCTGGAAGTGCATGGCGAGCGCATGGTCAAGCGCACTTTCGATCCGGGCTTCCGCATCGCCCTGCACCAGAAGGACCTCAATCTCGCTTTGACCACGGCCCGCCAGCTCGGCCTCTCCCTGCCCAACACCGCCACCGCCCAGGAATTGTTCAATGCCTGCGTCTCGCATGGCGGCGCGGCCTGGGATCATTCCGCCATGGTGCGGGCCCTCGAACTCATGGCCAACCACGCCGTCACCACCACGACCAACTGAAACTGAAGACCCGCAAGGCGGGCGGCAACTCTTTGTTTTTGCGCATTTTTTTAATCGAAAAGTCTATCAACTTTTCTGAAAAATGCTCTAGGGGAGCGACATCATGAAGATCTGCATCTACGGCGCCGGCGCGATCGGCGGCTACATGGCAGTGATGCTGCAGCAGGCGGGTGCCGAAGTCTCGGTCATCGCACGCGGAGACCACCTCAAGGCCATGCAGGCCCGCGGCCTCAAACTGCTCGTCGACGGGCAGGAACTGACGGCTTCGCCCACGGCCACGCAGAACCCGGCCGATCTCGGGCCGCAGGATTATGTGATCGTCGCCCTCAAGGCGCACCAGGCCTGGGAATCGGCTGAAGCACTCAAGCCGCTGCTCGGCCGCGACACCGCCGTCGTCACCGCCCAGAACGGCGTGCCCTGGTGGTATTTCTACGGCCTGCCCGCGCCTCATGGCGACACCCGCCTCGCCAGCGTCGATCCGGGTAACCGGCAGTGGCAGGCCATCGGCCCCGAGCGGGTGATCGGCTGCACGGTCTATCCGGCCACCGAGATCGCTGAGCCCGGCGTGGTCAAGCACATCTACGGCAACCAGTTCGGCCTTGGCGAGCCCAACCGCACGGAGAGCCTGCGCGTGGCCAGGCTCGCCGAAGCGATGACGGCCGGCGGCCTGAAGCCCCGGCTCTACGAGGATATCCGCGACGACATCTGGCTGAAGCTCTGGGGCAATCTGTGCTTCAACCCGATCTCCGCCCTCACCCATGCCACGCTCGACGTGATCGCGACCGAGCCGGGCACGCGGGCGCTGGCGCGCGCCATGATGGTGGAGGCCGAGCAGATAGGGCTCAAATTCGGTGCACGCTTCCGGGTCGGCGTCGACCGGCGCATCGACGGGGCGGCAGGGGTCGGCGCCCACCGCACCTCGATGCTGCAAGATCTCGACAAGGGCCGGGCGCTGGAGATCGACGCCCTGCTCACTTCGGTGCAGGAAATGGGGCGCATCGCCGGGATCGCGACGCCGCATATCGATGCCGTGCTCGCTCTGGTGCAGCAGATGGCTCGGGTCAGGGGCCTCTACCCCACCTTCCCGCAAGAGGTGGCGCCGGCTCCGCTGCGCGCCGTCGGCCAAGCCTGACCGGGCACGACGAACATTGTCGAAAGGCGGCGACGATCTCGCCGTCTTTCGAAAATCCCTCATGCCATCACAGAGAGGCAAGACCGCCATGTCGCAATGGATCCGTTTCGAGGAAGACGGGCAGGCCCAGTTCGGTACGCTCGAAGGCGATGCCATCCATGTCCATCGCGGCGACATGTTCGGCATCGCCGCCGCCACCGGCCGTACGCTGCCTTTGGCGAAGGCCAGGATCCTTGCACCGACGGTGCCTAGCAAGATCATCGCGCTCTGGAACAATTTCCACCAGCTCGCCGCCAAGCTGAATGTCGCCGTGCCGCCGGAGCCGCTCTATCTGCTCAAGGCGCCCACCAGCGTCACCGCCCCGGGCGCGACCGTGGCAAGGCCTTCTTCCTATGATGGCCGGGTCGTCTATGAGGGCGAGCTCGGCATCGTCATCGGCAAGCCTTGCAGCAACGCCTCTGAGGAGGAAGCAGCGGACGCCATCTTCGGCTATACCTGCGTCAACGACATCACCGCCGGCGACATCATCACGCGGGACTCGACCTTCGCCCAATGGGTTCGCGCCAAGAGCTTCGACGGCTTCGGGCCGTTCGGTCCGGTGATCGCCACCGACATCGATCCCGCCACCCTGGTGGTGCGGACGCTGCTCAACGGCGACGAGCGCCAGAACTACCCGATCGCCGACATGGTCTTCCCGCCGGCCAGGCTGGTCAGCCTGATTTCCAGGGACATGACCCTCTTGCCGGGCGACCTGATCTGCTGCGGCACCTCGCTCGGCGTCGGCGCCATGAAGGAAGCGCAGAACGATGTCCGCGTCAGCATCGAAGGCATTGGCTGCCTGGAGAACCGCTTCGTGCAGTAAGCAACGAAGAAGCCGGGTGTGCCGGCATCTTGCCCAACCCAAGCAAATACCGACAGAAAGAAAGAGCGAGAGAGATACCCGTAGACGCGAACCTAAGCAGGAAGAACGCCAGTTCTTTACCCTCCCCTGGAGGGGGAGGGTAAAGAACCAGCGCCTTCTCGGCTTAAGTTGTCGCCTTTGGGCATCCTGCCCGCGCACGCGGCGAAATTGCTTTCAAGCCGCTTTCGCCTTCGCGGCGAGCGCCCGGCCAATCGTAGCGCCGACCAGATGCGGGCTTGACGGAACGGTAATACCGGCCTTCTCGAAGGCGGCGATCTTGGCGTCGGCCCGGTCACGGCCATGCATGGTCAGGGCACCGGCATGGCCCATGCGTCGCTCGGCCGGGGCATGCAGCCCGACGACTAGGCCGACGATCGGCATGGCCGGCCTGACAGAGGCGACATAATCGGCTGCTTCTTGTTCTTCCTCGCCGCCGATCTCGCCGATCAGCACGACGCCCTCGGTCTTGGCATCGGCAAGGAACAGTTCGAGGCAATCGCGCATCGACAGGCCATGCACGGGGTCGCCGCCGACCCCGACGGTGGTCGACTGCCCGAGACCCGCGGCGGAGATCTGGGCGATCACCTCGCTGGTCAGGGAGGCCGAGCGCGAGATGATGCCGACGCTGCCCGGGCGCTCGCTGCCGGTTGCCATCACGCCCATCTTGCACAGGCCCGGTGACAGGATCCCCTGCGAATTGGGGCCGATCAGCCTAGTCTTCGATCCGGCGAGCGCATGGCGCACCCTGATCATGTCGAGTACAGGCACACGTTCGGTGATGGCCACGACCAGCGCGATCTCGGCCTCGACAGCCTCGATGATGGCGGCACTTGCCCGGGCCGGCGGCACGAAGACCATGCTGGCATTGGCGCCGGTCTCCCTCGCGGCTTCGGCGACGCTATCGAACACCGGCGCGCCGAGATGGGATTGCCCGCCCTTGGCGGGCGTGACGCCGGCCACGACCTTGGTACCATACTCGATCATCGCAGCAGTATGATGGGTTCCCGCCCAGCCGGTCATGCCCTGGCAGACGACGCGGGTTTCATTGTCGATGAGGATAGCCATTTCGCCCTCCCGTGCGCACCAACGGCGCTATCGCGTTATTTTGGATTTATCAGTCTAAAACTGCAGCAAAATCGCCGTCAGCGTGCGGCGGCGACGGCCTTCGCGGCTGCCGTCCACATGTCCGGGCATTCGATGACGCGGCAGCCGAAATTGGCGAAACGCGAGCGGGCATAATCGGCATTGTTGCCGGCAAGCCTGGTCACCACCGGCAGCGTGCGCCCGGCCCGGCGCATGGCGATGCCGAGACCTTCGGCAACCGTGTCGCAGGACTGCATGCCGCCGCCATGCACATTGATGAGCAGTGCGCGCACCTGGGGATTGTCGAGCAGCAGGCCGAAGCCATGCGCGATGTCGAGGCTGGTTGCCGTGGTGCGGATATCCATGAAATTGGCCGGCGCACCGCCAGCGGCGTGGACGAGGTCGACCGTGGCAAGCCCGAGCCCGGCACCATTGGCCGCGATGCCAACGGTGCCGTCCATGCGGACATAGTTGAGCTGGCGCTGGCGGGCCTTGACCTCGTATTCGTCGCCATCTTCCTCGCGCAGCTCCGCAAGGGAAGCCTGGCGGAACAGGGCATGGTCATCGATGATCATCTTGACGTCGAGCGCCAGCAGCCTGTCGTCGGCGGTCAGGACCAGCGGGTTGATCTCGATCAGGCTGGCGTCGAGTTCCAGGAAAGCGCGTCGCAGGCCATCGGCAAGATTGGCGAAAGCTTCAGCCGGCGTCCCGACCAGGCCCAGGCGTGCCGCGAGGGTACGCAGTTCCTCGATCCTGACTTGGCTGCCATCCCCGAATGACAGGCGCTCCAGGCCATCTTCTCCGGCCAGGACACGATCCTCGATGTCGTCACCGCCGGCGCCACTCGCGGCAAGGACAAGGGTGCCGCTGGCGGCATGCACGCTGAGCGACAGATAGAAGCTGCGGATGTGGTCGACGGCCGCCTCTACCAGTACGCGTTCGACCACGCGCCCATGCGCGCCACTCTGCTCGGTGACCAGACGCCGGCCTAGCAGCGCTTTGGCCGCCTCCTCCGCCGCCTCGGGAGAGGAAACGATAGGGACGCCCCCGGCCCGGCCACGGCCACCCGCATGGATCTGCGCCTTCACGGCGAAACGGGAACCACCGAGGCGACGTGCCACCTGCCCGGCCTCGCCGGCCGTGATGGCGACGGCACCCTGCGGCGCCTCGACGCCATAGGATGCCAGGATCTGCTTGGACTGGAATTCGTGCAGTTTCATCATTCCCTCCCATGCATGGATATCGCTCTTATCTGGTATAACGTATACCAGATACCAAAAACTGTCAAAGCGGAAAGTCTGGGAGCGCGAATGGAGTACCGCCCTGGCGTGCCGGTCCTCAGACCGGCACGGAAATGCCATGCTTGCCTGCAAAGGCACGGGCCGGTCTGGAGGTAGCCCCACCAACACAAAAAAGGGCGGGCACCACGACGGCACCCGCCCCATCATCTCAGCGGGACAACCTCACTCCGCCGCCATGGCCACGGGATTGCCAAGCGCACCGCTTCCGGCGATCTCGTCGATCCGGTGCTGATCGAAGCCGAGGACGTCGCGCAGCACCTCCTGTGTATGTTCGCCTAGCAGCGGCGAGCGCTCGACCACGGTGGGGCTGTCGGAAAGCTTGATCGGATTGCCGACCGAGAGGTAAGGCCCGCGTTCGGGATGGTCGACCTCGACGACGGTCCCCGTCACCCTGAGCGAGGGCTCGTTGGCGATCTCGCGCATTGACAGGATCGGTCCGCACGGGATGTCGTATTTGTTGAGGATATCCATCGCCTCGAACTTGTCCTTGGTCTCCGTCCATTTCTCGATGGTGTCGAAGATGGAACGAAGCCGCGGCAAGCGCGCTTCCGGCGTGGCATAATCGGGATCGGTGATCCACTCTTCCTTGCCGATCACCTTGCAGATGGCGCCCCAGACCGGCGCCTGGGTGATGAAGTAGATATAGGCGTTGGGATCGCTCTCCCAGCCCTTGCATTTGAGGATCCAGCCGGGCTGGCCGCCACCCGAGGCATTGCCGGCGCGCGGCACGGCATCGCCGAATTTGCCATTGGGATATTGCGGATATTCCTTCATGGGCCCGCGTTCGATGCGCTGCTGGTCGCGCAGCTTCACCCGGCACAGATTGAGCACGCCGTCCTGCATGGCGGCATCCACGCGCTGGCCGCGCCCCGAATGGGTGCGGTGGTAGAGCGCGGTGACGATGCCGAGCGCCAGATGCAGGCCCGTGCCTGAGTCGCCGATCTGGGCCCCCGTCACCAGAGGCGGGCCGTCATCGAAGCCGGTGGTCGAGGCCGCGCCGCCGGCGCATTGGGCGACATTCTCATAGACTTTGCAGTCCTGGTAGGGACCGGGGCCGAAGCCCTTGATCGAAGCCACGATCATGCGGGGGTTGAGTTCCTGGATGCGGGCCCAGGAAAAGCCCATGCGGTCGAGCACGCCGGGGGCGAAATTTTCCACCAGCACGTCGCAGCTCTTGACGAGCTCCTCGAGCACCGCCTTGCCGGCCTTGTTCTTGGTGTCCAGCGTAATCGAGCGCTTGTTGTGGTTAAGCATGGTGAAATAGAGGCTGTCGACATTGGGAATGTCGCGCAGCTGCGTGCGGGTGATGTCCCCCACGCCGGGCTTTTCGACCTTGATCACGTCGGCACCGAACCAAGCCAGCAACTGGGTGCAGGTCGGGCCGGACTGGACATGTGTGAAATCGAGGATGCGCACGCCTTCGAGTGCTTGTCCCATGGTTCCCTCCTCGGAAATATCATCTGTTATGGCGAGGGAGCGGGATGGCCGGCCTTGCGCAAGGCCGGCCATCCCGCGGTCTCACTTGTACATGGTCTGGTTCTTGGTGCCCGGCGCGTATTCGTTCGGATCGACCCAGATGTTCACCAGTGCCGAGCGTCCCGTCTTGGCCATGGCATCCCGGGCCCGTCGCAGCGCCGCCTGGATCTCGGCGGGGTCGCGGACTTCCTCGCCGTGATTGCCGAGCATCTGGGCAAATTTCGAGAAGGCCACGTCGCCGAGCTTGTTGCCGACATTGCCGCGTTCCTCGCCATATTTGGCAACCTGGCCATAGCGGATCTGGTTCATCGAGGAGTTGTTGCCGATGACGGCCAGATAGGGCGCCCCGAAGCGATCGGCGGTTTCCATGTCGAAGCCGGTCATGCCGAAGGAGCCGTCGCCGTAATAGCACAGCACCTCCTTGTTGGGATTGGCGAGCTTGGCCGCCAGGGCAAAACCGGTACCGACGCCGAGCGAACCGAGCGCGCCCGGATCCATCCATTGGCCCGGTCCGCGTGGACGCACGGCCTGGGCCGAGATCGTCACCACGTCGCCGCCATCGCCGATATAGATGGTGTCCTCGCCGAGGAACTCGTTGAGCTCATAGGCGACGCGATAGGGATGGATCGGCGTCTGGTTGGAGAGGAACAGAGGCATCAGCTTCTCGGTCGCCACCGCTTCGGCGTCCTGAAGCATCTGCATCCATTGCTGGCGCAGCTGGCGCTTGCCCTTGTCCATGCGCCCGGAAGCCGCCTGCAGCACGGCGCCGAGGATCGCACCAGGGTCGCCGACCAGGCCGAGATCGATGTCGCGGTTCTTGCCGACGGTGCGGTAATCCATGTCGATCTGGATGAGCTTCAAGTCCTTGCTGATGCGCTTGCCATAGCCCATGCGGAAATCGAAGGGCGTGCCGACGATGACGAGCACATCGGCCTTGGCGAAGGCGAGCGAGCGCGTGCGGTCGAAATGGTGGGGATCGCCGGGGGGCAGCAGGCCGCGGCTGGCGCCGTTGAAATAGCCGGGAATGTCGAGCCCGCGTAAGAGCGCAATGGCCTCATCCTGCCCGCGGCCGGTCCAGACCTGCTGGCCATAGAGGATGGCGGGGCGCTCGGCGCCAACCAGGATATCGGCGAGTTTTTCGATATCGGCGGGATCACCGATCGACTTGGTCGAGGCGCGATAGCTGCCGGAGGCCGGCAGGACCGCGCGGTCGAGGGAGACTTCCCGGTCGAGCACGTCACGCGGGATCTCGAGATAAGACGGGCCATAGGCACCGGCGAAACATTCGCGCGCCGCCATCGAGATCATGTCCGCCACGCGTTCGGTGGAGGAGACCGTCGCGGCGAATTTGGTGATCGGCTTCATCATGTCGACATGCGGCAGATCCTGCAGCGACCCCATCTTGTGCTGGGTCAACGCACCCTGCCCGCCAATATGCAGAACCGGGCTTTCCGAACGGAAGGCGGTGGCGATGCCGGTCATCGCATTGGTGCAGCCTGGACCGGCCGTGGTGACGACGCAGCCGAGCTTGCCGGTCTGGCGCGCATAGCCATCGGCGGCATGGGCGGCAACCTGTTCGTGACGCACGTCGACGATGCGGATGCCTTCGTCAAGACAGCCGTCATAAATGTCGATAATATGCCCCCCGCACAGGGTGAAGATCGTATCGACGCCCTCGGCCTTGAGCGCTTTGGCGACGAGATGTCCGCCGGAGACAACGCTGCCGTCGCGGGCTTTTTGCTTGAGCGTATCTTCGGCCGTCGTGGTCACGGGCTTTTGCAGTGCTGTAACCGTTGCCATTGGGGCAATTCCTCCCGTTGTTCTTCGCAACGATATGCCGCTGAAAGCATCGGCCGGCTTGTTGCCCATCGCATAGGAATGGACGGGATCAACTGTGCCGATATCGCCTTCTACTTGGCGGAGTGACGCCATGGCATGCCGTATGTCTCGACATTGGCATGCCAGATGCCAGAGTGTCAATCCGAATTTTCCGGCCTGCGTGGCGGCTGGCATCGACCTCTTCCACTGCCATGAGGAAAGATGAATTCTCTTTTATTTCAAGGGCTTGACATTCAACTCCAAGCGAAAATCGCGTGGAGTTACGGCAGCAGGGAAGCACGATTTTGCCGGCTTGAAAGACCGTCTCTGCAGCCAAGCTCGCATCATGATGGTGTGCGCAAATTCATGCCGCGATGCAGTAAAGCTTATAAGAAAGCCTCGAATTTTCGTGTTTAGTATGGAGCTACCCCTAAACCAGTTTCAGCCTATGTCGCCCCGCCCAACAGGGACACTGACGGCCTGGAGGTAAGTGGCGGTTGTTTACTTCGCATTGCAAAGAGCGCATGACTGCAATGCAACATCGGCGCTTTCCATCTGGGCTCTGGCATGCCAGATTCGCAGCAACAAAAGATCTTTCCTCGAACCCCAACGCGGAGAACGACCATGACCACTTCTGCTCTGTCCCGTAGCCCCGCCGCCCGTCCGCTGTCGGCCCGTATCTGGACTGCCTTCTCGGGCTTCCTGATGAAGATGGCCCAGGCCGATATCCGCGCCGGCTCCCGCGAACCCTTCGGCCTCTAAATACTCTGGATCGTCGCTGCCGTGCCTCGCCAATGGCCTGGCACGATGGTCCCGGAGACCGCGCTGGTGAAAACGATTCGACTGGGATCGCTGGCGGGTCACTCGATTGACAGGCCCTCTCTCCAATTGTCGAAAGCGTGGGCCGGGTGGACGCGATCACACCCCTTCGGCGCAGCCAGACGCATTGTCTGGAGAGCAAATCCGAATCTGGCATGCCAGAAGATTATATCTAAGAATCGACTATTCCTACCTTATTTACGACGTGGGGCAGCGTTGCGACTGCTTCCCTGCAACTTTTTTTGATCTATTCGCAACTGCGCCGGCCATCGAAGTACGCGGAACGAAGATCTCAGTTCTTTCCGTAACTTGATGCCGATCGTCTTTCCTGCTCATCCGTGCTGAAGCCCCCTGGAAGACGTCTCTTCCGGGGCCGTTCGGCATGCGTCGATGAAAAACGACGCTTGCCAACTGGCATGCAAGATACCAATATGCCCTCACAACCTGCTTAATGGAGCCTGAGCTCCGTCCAACCTCCAACAAAAACCAAGGGGGACTGCAATGGTAGGGTCGCAAGGAGAGGAAAGCCTGCCGAAGGTATCCAATGCCTTCCGCTGGACACAGCTTGCAATCGGCGTCGTCTGCATGGTGATGATCGCCAACCTTCAATATGGCTGGACATTCTTCGTTCCCGACATCCAGAAAACGTTCGGCTGGGACAGGGCCGCGATACAATGGGCGTTCACCTTGTTCGTCCTGTTCGAAACCTGGCTCGTGCCGGTCGAAGGCTGGTTCGTCGACAAATACGGGCCGAAACTCGTGGTGGTCTTCGGCGGCGCGCTCTGCGCCATCGGCTGGGTGATCAATTCCTACGCCACCTCGCTTTCTCTATTCTATCTCGGGCAGATCATTGCCGGTATCGGCGCCGGCGCCGTCTACGGTACCTGCGTAGGTAATGCGCTGAAATGGTTCCCGGACAAGCGCGGCCTGGCGGCCGGCATCACCGCAGCCGGCTTCGGCGCCGGCTCGGCCCTGACCGTGGCCCCCATCCAGGCCATGATCGCCAATGACGGGTTCCAGGCTGCCTTCTTCTGGTTCGGCCTCGGCCAAGGCATCATCGTCATCATCTTCGCGCTATTCATGCACACGCCTCGCAGCGGCCAGGTGCCAGCTCCGGTGCAGAACAAGAACATCGTGCAGACCCGCCGCAATTTCGCACCGACCGAGGTACTGCGCCAGCCAATTTTCTGGCTGATGTACTTCATGTTCGTGATCGTCGGGGCCGGTGGCCTGATGGTAACCGCCAACCTCAAGCCCATCGGTGCCGATCTCAAGCTCGACGGCATCCCGGTCTCGCTGTTCGGCCTGACCATGACAGCCGTAACCTTCGCCGCGACGCTCGATCGTATCCTCAATGGCCTCACCCGTCCCTTCTTCGGCTGGGTGTCGGACAAGATCGGCCGCGAGAATACCATGTTCATCGCCTTTGCGATGGAAGGGGTCGGCATCTACCTGCTGTACAAATTCGGCCATGACCCGGTCTGGTTCGTGCTGCTCAGCGGCTTCGTGTTCTTCGCCTGGGGCGAGATCTACTCTCTCTTCCCCTCGACCTGCACGGATACGTTCGGCTCCAAATATGCGGCCACCAATGCCGGGCTGCTCTACACGGCCAAGGGAACGGCCGCCTTGCTCGTCCCCTTCGCCAACGTCCTGCAGCAGCAGACCGGTAGCTGGGACCTGGTGTTCCTCATCGCAGCCGGTGCCAACATCCTGGCTGCTGTCCTCGCCATCGGGGTGCTCAAGCCCTGGCGGGCGGGCGTGGTGCGCAAGCACGAATTGCAACAGCCGGCGAGCACCGCAGCCGCATAACCCTCGCGTGGCGGGCATCAACAGCCACGTCCGATCAGCAAAAGCCGGTGCCGCCGACAGGCACCGGCCGGGATTATCGAACCCGATCCCAGGCTGCATTCTTCGTCACGATCGCGACACGATGCTCCAGCGGCGTTGAGGCCCTGGATCCTCCGACATGCGGCCAAGAACCGAATACGGTTCTTCGCACTCAAGCACTTGCCGCCGCCAGATTTGTCGGGATTCGCAAAGACAAGCCTAAACAAAGAGTTCGAGCAAAAGTGCGTTTCCTTCAAAGCCTGCTTTAGGCCTCGCACGACAGCCAAGACCGGGCTTGACAAACTCAAATCTGGCATACCAGATACCAACAATTCGAATTCTCGCCGATAGGACGACGCTTCGAACCGGCAACGACCAGGGAGAAACCCCCATGAACATCCAGGCGAAACCCGCGCATTCCATCCAGGCCGATGTCCGGGCCGTTCTCGATGCCGTCAAGGCATCCGGCCGCACCAGCCTCACCGCACCAGAAGGCAAGCTCGTCTGCGACGCCTACGGCATTCCCGTGCCGCAGGAGGGGCTGGCGCGTTCCGGCGCCGAGGCCGCCAAGCTCGCAGGCGACATGGGCTTTCCGGTCGTCATGAAGATCGTCTCGCCGGACATCCTGCACAAGACCGAAGCCGGCGGCGTGATCGTCGGGGTGGCCTCCGCGGCCGAAGCCGAAGCCGCCCACGACAAGATCCTCGCCAATGCCAAGGCCTACAAGGCCGATGCCCGTATCGAAGGTATCCAAGTCCAGCAGATGCTGAAGGGCGGCCAGGAAGTCATCATCGGCGCCGTGACCGACGACAGCTTCGGCAAGCTCGTCGCCTTCGGCCTCGGCGGCGTGCTGGTGGAGGTGCTGAAAGACATCACCTTCCGCCTGGCGCCTATCGACCGTGACGAGGCTCTGTCCATGCTCGACGGCATCCAGGCTGCCGAGATGCTCAAGGGCGTGCGCGGCGGCGATCCGGTCAATCGCGATGCGCTCGCCGACACGCTGGCGAGGGTTTCGCAGCTCGTCACCGATTTTCCAGAGATCACCGAGCTCGATCTCAATCCGGTCTTCGCCACCAAGGATGGTGCCGTTGCGGCTGACGTCCGCATCGTGGTGGACTTCGAGGTCAGGCCATCCCGCCCCCGGCCCTCGCAGGAGGCCATCGTTACCGCGATGAACCGCATCATGCGCCCCGAGGCCGTGGCCGTGATCGGCGCCTCCTCCGAGGATGGCAAGATCGGCAATTCGGTGATGAAGAACCTGATCAATGGTGGCTACAAGGGCCAGATCTATCCGATCCACCCCAAGGCCGACGAGATCCTGGGCTACAAGGCCTATAAGAGCGTCAAGGATGTGCCCGGCACCATCGATACGGCCGTCTTCGCCATTCCCGCGAAATTCGTGGCGGGCGCCCTGATCGAATGCGGCGAGAAGGCCATCCCGGGCGCCGTACTCATTCCCTCGGGCTTTGCCGAAACCGGCAATGAGGAGGGCCAGCGCGAGATCCAGGAGATCGGGCGCAAATACAATATCCGCCTGATGGGACCGAACATCTATGGCTTCTACTATACTCCATCCAATCTCTGCGCGACCTTCTGCACCGCCTATGACGTGAAGGGCTCGGCCGCCCTGTCCTCCCAGTCGGGCGGCATCGGCATGGCCATCATCGGCTTCTCCCGCTCGGCCAAGATGGGTGTTTCGGCCATCGTCGGCCTCGGCAACAAATCCGACATCGACGAGGACGACCTGCTCACCTTCTTCGAGCAGGACGACAACACCAAGATCATCGCCCAGCATTGCGAGGACCTGAAGGACGGCCGCGCCTTCGCCGAAGTCGCCAAGCGCGTCTCCAAGAAGAAACCGGTGATCGTGCTCAAGGCCGGCCGCACCTCGGCCGGCGCAAAGGCGGCGAGCTCCCACACCGGCGCGCTTGCCGGCAATGACCGCATCTATGAAGACGTCTTCAAGCAGGTCGGTGTCATCCGCGCCCGTTCGCTGCGACAATTGCTGGAATTCGCCCGCGGCGTGCCGATCATGCCAACGCCCAAGGGCGAAAACGTGGTCATCATCACCGGCGCCGGCGGCTCGGGCGTGCTGCTCTCCGATGCCTGCGTCGACAACGGCCTGTCGCTGATGTCGATGCCCGATGATCTCGACGCGGCCTTCCGCAAATTCATCCCGCCCTTCGGCGCAGCCGGCAATCCGGTCGACATCACCGGCGGGGAACCGCCCTCGACCTACAAGAACACCATCAAGCTCGGCCTGGAAGACGACCGCATCCACTCGATCATCCTGGGCTATTGGCACACCATCATCACGCCGCCGATGACCTTCGCCAAGCTGGTGATCGAGGCCAAGGAAGAGATGAAGGCTCGCGGCATCGAAAAGCCGATCGTCGCTTCCCTCGCCGGCGACGTACAGGTCGAGGAAGCTTCCGAATATCTCTATGCCCATGGCGTGCCAGCCTATGCCTATTCCACCGAGCTGCCGGTGGAAGTGCTCGGCGCCAAATATAAATGGGCTCGCGGGGCTGGGTTGCTCTGAGGCCAGGCTTGCTGATGACGTCGACGCACCGCGCCGGCGTCGTTCACCCCCTCCTCCCTCAATCGAACAGCCCATCCAGCCTGTGCTCCCTCATCGGGATCGCGAGAATGGCGGAACTATGCCTCATGACCGGCAGGCACCATCCCATGACAGCGACGAGGTCCAAGAAGAATGAACATCCATGAATACCAGGCCAAGGCCGTGCTGCAGAGTTTCGGCCTGCCAATCTCCCCCGGCGTGCCTGCGCTGACGGTTGAGGAAGCTGTTAAGGGGGCCAAGGAGCTTCCGGGTCCGCTTTATGTGGTGAAGTCGCAGATCCATGCGGGCGGGCGCGGCAAGGGCAAGTTCAAGGAACTGCCCGCCGATGCCAAGGGCGGTGTGCGCCTGGCCAAGTCGATCGAGGATGTGCGTGCCAGTGCGCAGGAGATGCTGGGCAACACGCTGGTGACGGTGCAGACCGGTCCGGCCGGCAAGCAGGTCAACCGCCTCTATATCGAGGACGGCTCGGACATCGAGAAGGAGTTCTACCTCTCGGTGCTGGTCGACCGCGAGAACAGCCGCGTTGCCTTCGTGGTCTCCACCGAGGGCGGCATGGACATCGAGAAGGTGGCCCATGAGACGCCGGAGAAGATCGTGACCTTCTCGGTCGATCCGGCCACCGGGGTGATGAACCATCACGGCCTGGCGGTCGCCAAGGCGCTCGGGCTTTCCGGGGACCTGGCCAAGCAGGCGGTCAGCCTGACCACCAAGCTCTACACCGCCTTCGTGGCCAAGGACATGGCGCTGCTGGAGATCAATCCCCTGATCGTCACCAAGGACGGCCAGCTCAAATGCCTGGACGCCAAGATGGGCTTTGATGCCAACGCCCTCTACCGCCATCCCGACATCGTGGCGCTGCGCGACGAGTCGGAAG